>NZ_JAKVIL010000003.1 GCF_022601675.1 Ancylobacter gelatini
ACTATGTCTTAAGACCTGGGAGAGTAGGTCGCTGCCAGGCCTGCCAAACACAGCATGCGCTTCTAAACGACACCTGAGCAAAACCCCCGTCGCGGTAACAACCCGGCGGGGGTTTTGTTATGAAAAATCCGCCGTAACCCGATCCCGTCCCCCGGCGCCCGGCCGCGCACCCCATCACGGCCCGGGGAGCCGCTCCTCCAACCGCGCCAGTTCCTTCTTCAGAGCCCGCATCTCCTCGAAACGCTTCGTCACATCGCGCAAGACCGAGGCCATCCCGGTCACCCGGCCACCGGAATCCTTCAGCAGAACGATCGTGAACTCCAGCGAGAGACGCTGGCTGTC
This sequence comes from Ancylobacter gelatini, assembly GCF_022601675.1. GTDB lineage: Bacteria > Pseudomonadota > Alphaproteobacteria > Rhizobiales > Xanthobacteraceae > Ancylobacter > Ancylobacter gelatini. The sequence goes on from NZ_JAKVIL010000003.1 coordinate 343, forward strand.
TCGCAAATGATCATTGGAGTGGCGCAGCGCAGACGGTGAAGCCCGATCAAGCATCCGCCAGTTCCCGCCGTCTCCGCGCTATCCGGGCCGCATCAAACGTTCCGCCGATCGAGCCACCAGGCGCCGGTCAGCGCTTCAGTCCGGCCGTGCCGGCTCACGCACCGAAGATCGACCAGCCGAGCCGCTTGGTGAGCAGTTCCAGCGCGATGCGGCCGAGATGTGAATTGCCGTAGGCGTCGAGGCCCGGCGACCACACCGCAATCGAAGCCTTGCCAGGCGCGATGGCGAGAATACCGCCACCCACCCCGCTCTTGCCCGGCAGGCCGACGCGATAGGCGAACTCGCCCGAACCGTCATAATGGCCGCAGGTCAGCATCACCGCGTTGATACGGCGCGCGCGCTCGGGCGTTACCACACGGTGTCCGGTCGCCGGGTTGCGTCCGGAGTGGGCGAGGTAGCGCCCGGCCATGGCGAGTTGCCGACAGTTCATGACGATCGAACAATGGTGGAAATAGACGCCGAGCGTGTAGTCGACCGGGTTCTCGATCACACCGAACGACTTCATGTAGTTGGCCAGGGCTATATTGCGAAAGCCGGTGCGCCGTTCCGATTCGGCGACGGTGCGGTCGATCGTGATCGAGGTGTCGTCGGCGAGAAATTGCACGAAGCGCAGGATCTCGCCCAGCGCCTCCTTGGGCTGGTGGCCCGAGAGGATGCGGTCGGTGACAGCGATCGCGCCGGCATTGATGAATGGGTTACGCGGAATGCCGTGCTCATATTCAAGCTGGACGATGGAATTGAACGCGCTGCCGGAGGGCTCCCGCCCGACATGCTTCCACAGCCGGTCGCCCGCCTTGCCGAGCGCGAGGGTCAGGGTGAAGACCTTGGAAATGCTCTGGATCGAGAACGGCATGTCAGCATCGCCGCCCGCGGCGACGGTGCCGTCATTGTCGATCACCACGAGGCCGAAGGCGCCGGTGTCGACATTGGCAAGTTCGGGGATATAGCTGGCCGGTTCGCCTCGGTCGGTCCGTTGCCGCATCTCTTCGGCGATTTCCTTGACGACACGTTCCAGATCGGCCACGGCTTGATTCACCTTCTCTCGACCGCGTTGCGCCCGCTGCTGCGCCAGCATCCGGTCGGCATCACTGATGCGAGAATTATACCGACAGCGGCCGGGATGCGCGCCAAAAAGCGCGATCTTCCCCGTGCAACGTGAGTGCCATTTTGCAGCGCCCACGCCACACCGGCGTAATGGTGCGCTATTTTTCCCGGCTTCGCCCGGTGAGCCAGGCGATGAGCGGGTTCATCGGCTCATCGCCCTTCGGCATGCTCTCAACCACGATGATGCGGTCGATCTTGCCCTGCTCGAAGGTGGTCATGAACGTGTCGTAGTCGTCGATGGACACACAGCCATTGGAATCGCCACGCGGCCCGAGCAGATAGGGGTGAACGAGGAAGCCGTTGCGGCCATACATCTCGCCCTTACCGATAGGGGTCATACGCACGGCCCGGGAGCCGTGGAACAGCTTCTCTCGCCAGGTCAGCTTGTAGATGTTGGGAGGCGTGGGGCCGTACATCTTCACGGAGACGTGGCGGATATTGTCCATCTTGTCGCCATAGCCGGAATGGGCTTCCAGCTTCTTGCCACCGGGAAGATAGACCTTCTTGGCCTTGATGTCGTAGAGAGCGAAGCGGTCCTCTGGCCCGGGATAGGTCAGTTCCGGACGCATCGCCTCGGGCGGGGGCGTGTCGGGCAATGTCGGCGCCGCGTCGGGCGCTTCGTCCTCGGGGAGCGGACCGGCCGTCGCCTGCTCGACGCTCAAGAGCGGGTTGCGCGGCGGCAGGGGCGCAAGGGCGAGCTGTGTGCGGGTCTGCTCGGCGGATTGGGCGACGGCGGCGTCGGCATCCGGAGTGTCGGGAGCCTGGAGGCGGCCGGCAAAAAGTGGGTTGGCGACAGGCAGCGGGATAGTCGTCGCGGTCTCCACCACCGGCTCGGGCGTGGTTCCCGCATCCGCCACATTGTCCGTCGTCGGCAGGCTCGCGACCGGGGCCTCGTGGGCGGTCGGCCGCGGTTCCTGAAGCGCGGGATCGAACAGCCAGTTCGGCGCAAGTGCAATCAGGCCCGAAGAGTGGAAGTTGCGCACGTCCATCACCGTGCGCACCGGCACCGGCGGCGCGATGGCGAACGGTTCGGGGGTCATCTTCATGGGTTCGGAGAGGATGGGGCGCAATGCGGGCTGCCCGACTGGATCGGCGCCCCAACCTGCACCCCAGGCGGCGGCGACCGCGACGGCGGCGACACCGCAGAAGCCGATAACTCCCACACCGACCACATGGGCGAGCGAACGCGCTCTCAGGCCGTGCCATTGTCTGACAGGGGCCTCGCTGCTGGCCTTCGCCGTACTGATCCGGGCCTTTTCCGCCATGATCCTCTCTGCTCGACCCCTTTCGAGCCGTGACAGCGCCGAAGCGCCTGGCGCCTCCGCCCACATCAGTCTCATCAACGCGGCGGGCGGTCAATTCCGTCCGCTGCCCAATATGCCCGCGCCACGGGGTTCAGGACGGCGCGCGGCATCCAGGACGAGCCGGATGCTAGGCGCTCATGGGTAACATTCCGTTAATCCGGCATTGTGGGCGCCATATGGCGGTGCGACGCCGGGTTCCCCGCAGCGCCGATGTCGAGGCCGCGTGTGAGCACGGCGAGCCAATCGGCCTCGGTGACCACGCCAAGCAGGCGCCGTTCCGAATCAAGGACATAGACCGCATGGACATGGCCGCCGGCGAATTGCGCGATCAGGCCCAGGGCCGGGGCTTCGGGAACCGTGGTCGCGGCAGGTGCCATCAACTCGTGAGCAAGGGCGCCGGAGCCGCCAAGCTCGCGCGGTCCGATGACGCCGGCGAGGCGGCGCTGGGAGTCAATGACAGGTAGCGAGCGAAGGTCGTGGCTGGCGAGCAGTGCCGCGACCACCTGTCGCGAGGCTTCCGCGCCGACCGATATCACGTCGCGGGTCATGAGGTCCCGGCAGGCGAGGTCGTGATAGGCGCGCGCCAGCGCCCGTTTCTCGATGGCACGCAACAGGCGCTCCAGATCGTCGCGCGTGATATCAAAGGTCTCGCCGAGTTCATCGAGCGCGGCATCGACGTCTTGAGCGTTGAAGGAAGGACGGCTCTCCGTCTCGACGGGCGGCACGGCCGGTGGGGCCGCGCGATGCGGATAGGGATTTCCCGCCAGCCGGTGATAGGCAAAGGCGCATGCCACCAGCAGGAGCGCGTTCAGCCCGACCGGCGCCAGCGGAAACAGCAGGCTGGCGGAGGGCGCCGCGAACAGGCCGACGAGCGCAGCGGCGCCGCCGGGCGGATGCAGGCAGCGCAGCAGCGACATCGCCGCGATGGCGAGGCCGACGGCCAACCCCGCTGCGAGCGCGGGCTCGCCCACCACATGCCCGACGGTGAACCCGACCAGTGCCGAGATCGCGTTGCCGCCGACCACCGGCCAGGGCTGGGACATCGGGCTGGACGGCACAACAAACAGCAGCACGGCCGAGGCGCCCATCGGGGGTACCAGCCACAGCCCGTGAGGTCCTTGGGCCGCGAGAAGCGCACAGGCGAGGCCAGTCAGGCCGATGCCGGCAAAGGCACCGGCAGAGGCCCGAAGGCGCTGGCCGAGAGTGGCGCCCGGCAGGATCGGGCGGAACAGCTTGAAACGTGCGAGAGGGGACATTCGCGTCTCCCGTTTTTTTTGAAGGTGTTGTTGGTCGGCACGGTGCCGTCGACGAAGCCCCCTTATACAGGTTTGTTCGCGTGCATGTGAACGGGCACCGGCGCGCGATAGCTTAGCCTTGCTGCGCGCGGTCCCATTGCCCTAGTTCATGGGGGCGGGTCCGGCGGGACGATGGTTTTCCGCTGGGCGGGACGCGAGGAGAGCGACAGCGACGATGATGTTCGAGTGGATGGCGGACCCGGCGGCCTGGGCGGGCCTCGCCACGCTGATCGTGCTGGAAGTGGTGCTCGGCAGCGACAATCTGGTGTTCATCGCGATCCTCGCTGACAAACTACCGCCGGACCAGCGCGAGCGGGCGCGGATCACCGGCCTGTCGCTGGCGCTGCTCATGCGCCTGGCACTGCTGGCCTCGGTGTCGTGGATCGTCACGCTCACCTCTCCGCTGTTCACTATCCTAGGCTCGGCGATTTCCTGGCGCGACGTCATCCTGATCGTCGGCGGCCTGTTCCTCCTGTTCAAGGGCACCACCGAGCTTCATGAACGGCTGGAAGGCGGCCACGAGGCCAAGGCCAGCGCGGGCGCCTATGCCGTCTTCTGGCACGTCATCGCGCAGATCGTGGTGCTGGACGCCGTGTTCTCGCTCGACAGCGTGATCACGGCGGTCGGCATGGTGCGCGATCTGTCAGTGATGATGATCGCGGTCGTGATCGCCGTGGGCGTGATGATGGTGGCGAGCCGGCCGCTGATGGCCTTCGTCAGCCGTCACCCGACCGTGGTGATCCTCTGCCTCGGCTTCCTGCTGATGATCGGCTTCAGCCTGATCGTCGAGGGTCTCGGCTTCCACATTCCCAAGGGCTATCTCTACGCCGCCATCGGCTTCTCGATCCTGATCGAGGCGGCAAATCAGTTCGGCCGGCGCAATGTGCGCAAGCGCGTGACCACCATGGACCTGCGCGACCGCACCTCGCGCGCCGTGCTCCGGCTGCTGCGGGGCGGGGAAAGCGCGCCGGACGCCTCGGAGGAACTGGCCGCCATCGCCTCGACCGGCGGCGACCTGCCGGCCTTCTCACCGCAGGAAAGCGCGATGATCGAGCGCGTATTGACGCTGGCTGAACGTTCGGTGCGCTCCATCATGGTGCCGCGCGTCGACACGGTCTGGCTCGACATTGAGGATGAGCCGAAGGCGGTGCTCGAGGAAATCCGCGCCAGCGGTCGCTCACGCTTTCCAGTGTGCCGTGGCGATCTCGACGATGTGCTCGGCGTGGTCCATGCCAAGGACCTGCTGGGCCAGTACGCGGCGCGCGGCGCCGTCGATCTTTCGCAGGCGCTGCGCAAGCCGGTCTATGTGAGCGAGACCCTGCCGGTGCTGCGCCTGCTCGAACAGTTCAAGGCCTCGAATGTCCACATGGCCATCGTGGTCGACGAGCACGGCACGTTCGAGGGGCTGGTGACCCTGACCGATATCCTGACGGCTATTGCCGGCGACCTGCCGGAATTGGCGGGTGAGGAGGAGCCCTACGCGATGCGGCGCGAGGACGGCTCATGGCGGCTCGACGGCCGCATGCCCGTGGGCGAGGTGGAAAGTGCGCTGGGGGTAGAGGGGCTGCGCGGCGGCGATTTCGAGACGCTGGCCGGCTTCATCCTCTCGGAACTGGGCCATCTGCCGGAGCCGGGCGAGAGCATGGACTGGAAGGGCTGGCATTTCGAGGTGCTGGACCTCGACGGCCACCGCATCAATCACATCGCCGCTTCCAAGCGTTGAACCCGGTCGACGTAAAGGTGGGGGCGCATAGCGGCCCTCGCGCCGGAACCCTGTTTCTTCAGCCCCGCCGCGCACCGTTGCGGCGCTCGCGATCTCGATTGTGATCACAAGAGATCGAGGCGGGACCTATTCATTGGATACAATCTAGTGAGGCGGTAGGCGAGCAGCCGACACACCTCGTGTGCACTGCAATAATGGTCAGAAGCATAGCCAGGTTAGTACGACGAAGATGCCGAGCAGGGTAGCGGCTCCGCCGAACCATCCGGCCCCTGATTCATCTTGCTTGATGTTCTGATTCTGGCTCATCAATTCCTCCAAATTTATGTTTTGTTTGGCGAGACAATAACGACAAACTTTATGTATGGAACCAGGGGAGGGTGCGTCACTTTGGCAGGGGGTGTTGGCGCGGGAAATTGTTGATTTTTTCGCTTTTATTTTAGTGGTTTAGCGAACATCGCGTGATGTGAACCGCCCCAAGCGCGGGGTGCGCTGCCATCCGCGCGCCGCCGTGGTAAGAGGGCCGCGGCCAGACATGGCCTTCGGCCCCCGCTTCACAGCCCGACGAGTTGACCGACATGAGCGAGTCCGCTGCTGCCCTCCTTGAAGCGCGTATCGATCAGAAGCGCGCGTGCATCGGCGTGATCGGCCTTGGCTATGTCGGCCTGCCGCTGGCGCTGGTGGCGGTCGAGGCCGGGTTCGAGGTGATCGGGTTCGACATTAACCCGGGGCGGGTCGAGGCCATCGCCGCCGGCCGGCAGGTCATCCGCTATATCCCTGCCGAGCGCATGGGCGCCGCGCTGGAGACCGGGCGCTTCCTCGTCACCGCTGATTTCACCCGGCTTGGCGATTGCGACGCGGTACTTATCTGCGTCCCGACCCCGCTGACCCGCCAGCGTGAGCCGGACCTGTCCTTCGTCGAGCGCACTGCGCGTGACATTGCGCGCACGCTGCGGCCCGGTCAGCTTGTGGTGCTGGAATCCACCACCTGGCCCGGCACCACGGTCGAACTGGTCAAGCCGATCCTGGAGGAGCGCGGCCTGATGTCCGGCCGCGACTTCTTCCTTGCCTTCTCCCCCGAGCGCGAGGACCCCGGCAATGTCCGCTACTCCACCGCCACCATCCCGAAAGTGGTGGGCGGCGACGGCGCGGCGGCGGGACGGCTCGCCGAGAGCCTCTATCGCGCGCTGGTGACGGAGGTGGTGCCGGTATCCTCGACCCAGGCAGCGGAGGCGGTGAAACTCACCGAGAACATCTTCCGCGCCGTGAACATCGCCCTCGTCAACGAGCTCAAGACCGTCTACGGCGCCATGGGCATCGACATCTGGGAAGTGATCGAGGCGGCCGGCACCAAGCCGTTCGGCTTCATGCCGTTCTATCCCGGCCCGGGGCTGGGCGGGCACTGTATCCCGATCGATCCGTTCTATCTCACCTGGAAGGCGCGCGAATTCGACATCGAGACCCGGTTCATCGAGCTTGCCGGGCAGATCAACACCCGCATGCCCTATCTGGTGGTCGATCGCCTCGCCGAGGCGCTGGACACCGTAGCGGGGCGCGGGCTCAACGGCGCACGCATCCTGGTGCTCGGGGTGGCCTACAAGAAGAACATCGACGATGTGCGCGAGAGCCCGGCGCTCAAGCTGATGGAGCTGATCGACGAGCGCGGCGGACTGTGCGAGTTCCACGACCCGCATGTCGCGGCGCTGCCGCCGACGCGCCGCCATCCCCGGCTGTCGGGCAAGGCATCGGTGCCGCTGACGAAAGAAGGCCTGGCGGGTTTCGACGCGGTGCTGGTCGCCACAGACCATGACGAGGTTGATTACGCGCTGGTCGCCGCCCATGCCCGCGTGCTGGTCGACACCCGCAATGTGTTCGTCCGTCTCGGGCTGGCGCCGGAGGGGCTCGTCAAGGCGTGAGCGTGCTGGCCTCCACCGGCGGCGTCAGCTTCCCGCAGGTCGCGGCCGGGGCGACGTCCGTGCAGGTCGGACCGCGACGGAAATTGTCGTAATAGATGCGCCACACGTCGGCGGCGCCGGCGCGGTACGGACCGAACTTGAAATACATGTTCTCGCCCAGTCCCGGCCCTTCATGGCCGATCCGGCCGGTGACGCTGGCGATCCACTGGCCGTTGGCGAGGATTTCGATGCGCCCGTTGCCCTCCGGTCCGGCCTGGACCAGGAAGGCGAAATCGATCCAGCCCGAGTCCAGCGCCGGCAGCTTGCCGCCACGAGGCTGGACCACGAGGTCGGGCGTACAGCCGGAAAACCCGGCAAGCGCCCCGGCGGCCGAGCCGGGCTCGACGGCAATGAGGGCGCGGAACTGGTTGAAATCGTCCGGCGGCCCGGCAGCGGCCTCGCCGGTGCGACAGCCACCTGGCCGCTCGGGTGCACCCGCCGCGACGAAGCTTCCGGTATCGGTGTCGACCGTCACCGCCAGCTTGCCCTCGATGAGGCGCAGGGCGAGCAGCGGGCTGTAATCGCCGTCGGCGCCGGGCTCGATCTCGCGCTTCCACTGCGCCATCACATAGCGGTGGCGCATGGTCGGGATCGGCTCGGCCATTTTCATCGAGAAGCCGTACCAGACCGGCGCGCCATAGGGCACCAGCACCTCGGGGCGCTCCCACACCTCGGCCCGCTCGCTGCACAGCCCGTTCGGCGTCGCGCATTGCGGCCGTACCGAGAGGTCGATCGACTGGCGCCCCGTGCGCGCGGTCGCGGTGCTGAAGACATGACTTCCCGCGCCCTGCTCGCGGTTGTTCTTGTAGAACAGACCGCCCTGAGCGGAGAAATCGCTGCCCTCGAAATCCTCATGCAGCACCAGCGCTTGCGGGTCGGCGCGTGCATGGGTGGCGCCCAGAGCCAACCCGAACAACAGCACCGCGCCGGCGAGGCGCAGCCGGCCGTAGCGCGGCGAAGCGGGAGGCGGGGCAGAGCACGGCATGGCAGCGGAAACCTCGGGCTTATGCTAGCATTGTCATAATTTGGTGATCGATCAGGCAGAGCCGATCCCGACTACCTATTTGTCGACGATTGAATCTTAGCCGCGGCGCTGAAAGGCGCAAAGTCCTTGGCCGTCAATTTCTTCCGTTACGTCTGGCAGTACAGTCGGCGCGAGCAGATCATCGTTTTGATGTTCGTGCTGGCGTCCCTGCCGTTTTACTGGTGGTCGCTCGACGTGCCCAAGCGCATCGTCAACGAGGCGATCCAGGGCAGCCGCTTCGGCGACGGCCAGACCACCGCCCGCCTGTTCGACTTCTCCCTGTCGTTGCCCGACTTCCTTGGTGGCGGAACCTATCAGATCACCGACGGCTGGCTTCTGGAGCAACTGCCCTATCTGTTCGCGCTGAGCATGGTTTTCCTAGTGCTCACGCTGATCAATGGCTGGTTCAAATACGTCATCAACATCCGCAAGGGCGTGCTCGGCGAGCGCATGCTGCGGCGGCTCCGCTTCGACCTGTTCTCGCAGGTGATGCGCTTCCGCCCGGAGGATATCCGCACCACCAAGTCGGCGGAAATCACCAGCATGATCAAGGACGAGGTGGAGCCGATCGGCGGCTTCTTCGGCGAGGCCTTCATCACGCCGGCCTTTCTCGGCATGCAGGCGATGACCGCCATGGTGTTCATCCTGGCGCAGAGCATGTGGCTCGGCACGCTGGCGCTGGCGCTGATCGTGGTGCAGGGCATCGTCATCCCGCATCTGCGCCGGGAGCAGATCCGCCTTGGCCGGATGCGCCAGCTGGAATCGCGCATCCTCGCCGGGCGCATCGGCGAGATGGTGGAAGCCGCGCCCGCGCTCCATGCCTTCGGCGTCGGCGGCTACAGCGCTGCCGAGATCGGCAAGCGGCTGGGAACGCTGTTCGACATCCGGTTGCGCCTCTACCGACGCAAGTTCGCGGTCAAATATCTCAACAACCTTCTGGCCCAGCTCACCCCCTTCATCTTCTACACGCTGGGCGGCTATCTGGCGCTGATGGGCCAGCTCGATATCGGCCAGCTGGTAGCGGTGATCGGCGCCTATCGCGACATGCCCGGCCCGATCAAGGAACTGATCGACTGGGATCAGGACCGCGCCGACGTCACGGTGAAATATGAGCAGGTGGTCGGCCAGTTCTCCAAGGGTTTCATGCTGCCGCCCGAGCCGACGACGCCCCCGGAGCCGATCGCGCCGGACGCGCCGATCACCATCGTCGGACTGCGCGTCGTCAATGGCCGCGGGCTGGTGCTGATCGACCGCATGTCGGCCGCCATCGCCCGGCCCGGCCGCGTCGCCCTGGTCGGCCCGACCGGCAGCGGGCGCGACGTGCTGACCAAGGTCATCGGCCGCCAGATTACCGATTACCAGGGCAGCGTCACCATTGGCGGGCGCGAGGTCTCGGCGATGCCGGACAGCGAGGCGAGCGGGCTGATGATCTATGTCTCGGGCGAGCCTTTCATCATGTCGGGCACGATCCGCGATAATCTGTGCTTTGCCCTGCGCCGTGCCGTGCCCGAGCCGGAGGTGATCGACTATGGCGACGCCGCCGCCCGCTACTGGCGCGACGAGGCGAAAATGACCGACAATCCGCTGGTCTCCCCCGATGCCGACTGGATCGACTATGCCTCCGTCGGGGCGACCGGGCCGCTGGATCTGAACGACGCCATCATCGCGGCCCTGCGCGTGGTGCGCGGCTATGACGAGATCTTCCGTGTCGGTTGGTCGAGCCCGCTCGGCGACGAGCTGGAGGATGAACTGCGCGATCGCATCCTCAAGGCGCGCCCGGCCATCCTGGCGCGCTACAAGGAGCAGGGCCTGATCGATTATGTCGAGGGCTTCCGGCCGGATCGCTTCAACACCAATGCCACCATCGGCGAGAACCTGCTGTTCGGCGTGCCCATCGGCGAGCGCTTCGCGCCGGCGAGTCTGGCCAGCGATCCGTTCACCCGCTCGATCGTTGCCGCCGAGGCGCTGACCGCCCCGCTGACCTCGATCGGTCTGAAAATGGTGGAAACGGTCGCCGAGGTGTTTCAGGGGCTGGCGCCGGACCACCCGCTGCGCGAGCGCTACTCGTTCGTCGACGAGGCTGAACTCGATGCGTTGTGGCCGGTGGTGCAGTCCGCCTGGCAGCACGGGCAGCGCCGGACCCTGCCGGCCGAGGTGCGCGACAAGCTGATCGGCTACGCGCTGATGTATGTCGAGCCGCGCCACCGGCTCAACCTGATCGACGAGCAACTCGTGGCGCGCGTGCTGCGCGCCCGCGCCAGCTTCCGTCAGTTCCTGCCGGCGAGCGAGGCCGGTTCGATCGAGTTCTACGACCCGAACCACCTGATGCCGGATGCCAGCATCCGCGACAATCTGCTGTTCGGCAGGATCCGTTATGGCAAGACCCATATGCGCGACAAGCTGCTGGCGGTGGCCGGCGACGTGATCCGCGAGCACGGTCTGGAGGGCTTCGTGGTGTCCAAGGGCCTCGATCAGGAATCGGGACCCGGCGGCCGCCTGCTGTCGCCTCAGCAGCGTGTCACGATCCAACTCGCCCGGGCCGTGCTCCGGCGTCCCGAGATACTGATTCTCGACGATGCTCTCTCTAGCTTCCCGCCCCAGGAAGCGCTTATGATCCGTGAGAACATCTTCGAGGCGATGGCCGGCAAGACGGTCATCGCAACGCAGTCGAGCGAGGATAATCTGGAGGCGTTCGATCTCGTGCTGCGGTTTGAAGGTCCCAAGCTGCTCGGCGCCGAGCGCAAGGGCGAGCCGGCCGCTGCCGCGGACCCGGAGCCGACGGAACCGCCCCGCCCGCGCGAACCGGAGCAGAGGCCTCAGGAGGTTGCCAAATGACCATCGAGGACGAAGTGCGCTCGCTTCAGAAGTTTCGCATGTTCCACCATGTCGAAACCCCGAAGCTCAAGCTTCTGGCCATGATCAGCGATCGGATCGTGTTCCAGCCGGGCGAGACCATCTATGAGCAGGGCGAGGCGTCGGACGCGGTCTATATCGTGCTCGAGGGCCAGTACAAGGTGTCCCTGCACACGCCGGACGGCGTGATCGACTTCGCCCAGCATGTGCGGGGCACGCTGCTGGGCGAAGCCGGCGTGCTGTGCGAGCAGAACCGCATGGTGAGCATCACCGCCGAGACCACGGTGACGGCGCTGCGCGTCGACCGCGAGTCCTTCCTTGAACTCATAAAGGAATCCCTGCCGTTCAATCTCGCGGTGATGCGCGAGCTCGGGCGCCAGATCATGGACCTCAACAATATCTGCGCCCAGCTGGTGCAGCGCCTGCCGAAGGGCGCGCCGGCGGCGGATGCGGCGCGCAGTATCGCGTCGCCCGCTAACGCGCACTGAAACGAGATTCATGGCCGTCACCACCATCAAGGCCCCCAGGCAGGCGGGCGAACAGTCGCGCAACTCGCTCAGTGATCAGCCCTGGGCGTGCCATGCGCGACTTTGGGCCGGCCTCGTCCTGTTCGCCTTCGTGTTCACCCATCTGGTCAATCACGCCATCGGTATTTTCGGCGTCGGCGCGATGGAGCAGGCCCAGCAATGGCGCTGGCTGCTGTGGAGGAGCTGGGGCGGCGGTTTCCTGCTTTATGGCGCGGCACTGGTCCACGTCGTGCTGGCCAGCTACCGCATCATGCGCCGCTCGACCTGGCGCATGCCGCGAGACGAGGCGTGGCAGATCATATCGGGCCTCGCCATTCCCTTCCTGGTGGCGGGACATGTCCTGCAGACCCGCGTCGCAGGCTCATGGTTCGATGTCGACCAGAGCTATCATGCCGTGCTGCTGCGGCTGTGGCCGGCGGTGCTGTTTTCGCAGACCCTGCTGCTGGTGGTGAGCTGGAGCCATGGCGTCATCGGCCTTCATCACTCGCTGCGCTACAAGGCGTGGTATCCGAGGTGGCGGGTCGCCGGGCTTGTGGTGGCGGTGCTGGTGCCGGCGCTGGCCTTCGCCGGTTTCGTCGCGGGTGGGCGAGAGGCGGCGCAGGGCGCGGCGGCCGGCGGGCCGACACCCGAGCAACTGGCCGGCATCGAGCATGCGGGCATGATGATGAATGCCGGGCTCGCCGGTTTCGCCAGCGCGTTCGCGCTTCTGCTGGTCGGGGCCTATGTCCGTCGCCGGATCGGCTCCACCGTGACCATCACCTATCGCGGTTATGGTCCGGTCCGGGTGCCGCGCGGCACCTCGGTGCTGGAGGCGAGCCGCATGTACCACATCCCGCACCCCTCTTCGTGCCGTGGCCGCGGGCGCTGCTCGACCTGTCGCGTGCAGGTGACGGGCGGCGCGGCGGATTTGCCGGACCCGTTCGCCGCGGAGCGGGCGCTGCTCTCCGGCATCGGCGCGCCGGAGAACGTGCGTCTCGCCTGCCAGACGCGGCCGACCCGCGACATGAGCGTGCGCATCCTGATGCCGGTGCTCGGCCAGCGCTTGGCCGACCCCGACCAGGACGCGCAGGAATGGGCGGTGGAGCGCGAGGCCACCGTGATCTTCCTCGACCTGCGCGCGTTCAACACCTTGACCTCCAACCGCCTTCCTTATGAAATCGCGGTGCTGATCAACCGTTTCTCCACGGAGATGACCCAGACGGTCGAGAGCCATGGAGGGCGCATTGACCAGATGTATGGCGACGGCCTTCTCGCCGTGTTCGACGGTTCCGACAAGCCATCGGCCGGCGCGCGCGCGGCCCTGCGCGCCGCGCGCGACATGACCCGTGTGCTCGACATGCTCAATATCGAGATGCGCGGCGTTCTGCCGATCCCGATCCGCGCCGGTATCGGCATCCATACCGGCCCGATCATCCTGGCCCGCGTGGGCGATGGGGTGCAGGAGAACCGGTTGCGCGCGATCGGCGTCACCGTCACCGTCGCCGCCGGACTGGAGGCCGCGTCCAAGGAATATCTCGCCGATTATTTCGTTTCGGAGGAGACGGCGCGCGCCTCGGGGTATGACTTCTCCGGCCAGAACCAGCGCGACGTGATCGTGGACGGTCACAGCATGCCGGTGCCTGCCTATGCCATCGCGAACGACGTCGCGCTCGACAAGGTGATGTCGGGCAAGGCGATGCTCGGCGTGCTCAGCGCCGCAGGGATGTGAGGCCGTGGCAGGGGGCGGGCGAGACGACGTAGCGCGTGGCGACGTACTTCGCATTGAGGACCTGCACGTCTCGTTCATGCTGCACGGACAGATGACCGAGGTGGTGAAGGGCGTCTCGCTGCGCGTGTCCGCCGGGCGTACCGTGGCGCTGGTCGGGGAATCCGGGTCCGGCAAGACCGTGATCTCGCAATCGGTGATGGGTCTGCTGCCCCGCAACGGCGTCATCACCTCCGGCAGCCTCGTGTTTTCCGATCCGGACAAGGACGGCAAGTCCGTCGACATTGCCGGGCTGCCGCGCGACGGCAAGAAGATGCGCATGCTGCGCGGCGGGCGCATGGGCATGGTGTTCCAGGAGCCGATGTCCTCGCTCTCGCCGGTTCACACCATCGGCAACCAGATCGAGGAGGCGCTGCAACTTCATCGCCCCCATCCGCGCAAGGAGGCGCGGGCGGTGACCGAGCAGATGCTCGGTATGGTGGGTTTCCGCGACCCGCAGCGCTCGTATGACCGCTATCCGTTCGAGCTGTCGGGTGGCCTGCGCCAGCGCGCCATGCTGGCCATGGCGCTGATCTGCCATCCCGCCTTGCTGATTGCCGACGAGCCAACCACGGCGCTGGACGTCACCATCCAGGCCCAGGTGCTCAAGCTGATGAAGGAGCTGCAGCGCGAATTCGGCATGGCGATCCTCCTGATCACCCATGATCTCGGCGTGGTGGCCAACATGGCCGATGAGGTTGTGGTGGTCTATCGCGGGGAGGTGATGGAGGCAGGCCCGGTCGAGGACATATTCCGCCGCCCGGGCCATCCCTATCTCAAGGCGCTGCTGAAGGCCTCGCCGGACTTCGACATGCCGCCAGGCGAGCGCCTGGTGGCGCTGCGCGGCGTGACGTCGGCGCCGGTGGTCAAGCCCATACGCGAGACGACTCCCAAGCCGCTTCTGAGCGTGCGCGGCCTGCGAAAGACCTATGGCGGCAAGAAGGGCGGCGGTGTCATCGCCGTGGACGATGTCAGCTTCGACGTATTGAAAGGCCAATGCCTCGGCCTGGTCGGCGAAAGCGGCTCCGGCAAGTCGACGGTCGGGAATCTGATCATGCGCGCGCGCAGCGCCGACGCCGGCTCGATCACCTTCCACGATCCGGCGGGCCCGGTCGACGTGCTGGCGCTTGAGGGCGCCGCGCTGAAAGCGTTTCGCCCGCGCCTGCAGATGATCTTCCAGGACCCGGTGAGTTCGCTCTCGCCGCGCATGACCGTGCTCGACATCATTCGCGAGCCGCTCATCATCCAGGGCCGCGGCTCGGAGGCCGAGCAGAAGCGCCGGGTGGTGGAGCTTATGGACTGCGTCGGGCTCGATCCGCGCTTCCTCACCCGCTACCCGCACAGCTTCTCCGGCGGCCAGCGCCAGCGCATCGGCATCGCCCGCGCCCTCGCGCTCAACCCGGACCTCATCATCTGCGATGAGCCGGTCTCCGCGCTCGACGTCTCGGTGCAGGCGCAAATCCTCAACCTGCTGAAGGATCTGCAATCCTCGCTGGGGCTCACCTACCTGTTCGTCTCGCACAATCTCGCGGTGGTGCATTACATGGCGGAGCGGATCGCGGTGATGGCGCGCGGGCGCATCGTCGAGATCGGGCCGCGCGACGCGCTGTTCCGCCATCCTGCGCACCCCTATACCAAGTGCCTGCTGCGCGCCGTGCCGCTGCCCGACCTCGATCGCCCGCTCGATTTCGACATCGCGACCTCGGGCGGCGGCGCTTCCGATCCGGCGACCTGGCCGGCGGCGTTCCGCGGCACCGCGCGGGACCGGCTGGAGATGATCGACCTCGGCGGAGACCATTGGGTGCTCGCCGATCGCGGCTGCACGGCCCATGATGTGACGGCGGCATGAGCACGATGGCGATACGCCCGCTCCTCATTCTGCTTGCCCTCACTCTCGGCCTGTGCGCGGCGCGGGCGCAGGAGCCCTCGGCGCGGCCGGACCTGACGCTCGAGCCGCCCATGTTCGTCGATCAGGTGCGGGTCGGCGAGCTGCCGCCGCTCGCCGGGCGCCTGCCGGATCCCCCGCGTGTGATCAATGTGGCGGCGCGTGGCGGCGAGCCGGGCCGCTATGGCGGCACGCTGCGCATGCTGATGGGCGACCCGCGCGACATCCGCATGATCACCATCTACGGCTATGCGCGGCTGGTGGTGTTCGACGAGAATGGCCGGCTGGTTCCCGACATTCTGGAAAAGGTGGATGTGGAGGAAAGCCGTGTCTTCACCTTCCACCTGCGGCGCAATCATCGCTGGTCGGACGGCCAACCCTTCACCGCCGAGGATTTCCGCTACTGGTGGCAGGACGTGGCCACGAATGAGCGGTTCAATCCCGGCGGCCCGCCGATGCAGATGGTGGTGGACGGCGAAAAGGCGCGGTTCGAGGTCATCGACGCCACCACCGTGCGCTATTCCTGGTCGAAGCCCAATCCCGGCTTCCTGCCATCGCTGGCGGCGGCGCAGCCCTTCACCATCGCCATGCCGGCGCATTACATGAAGCAGTTCCACCAGCGCTATGCCGATCCGCTGAAGCTCTCGGCGCTGGTCAAGATGGAGCGCGTCAAGGACTGGGGCGCCCTGCACGACCGTATGTCGCGCTCCTACCGGCCAGAAAACCCCGAGCTGCCGACGCTTGGTCCCTGGGTGCCGCTGACCAATCCGCCGGCCGAGTTCTTCGTGTTTCGCCGGAACCCGTTCTTCCACCGGGTCGACGAGACCGGCCGGCAACTGCCCTATATCGACAAGATCACGATGGCCATCGGCACCTCGTCGCTGATCCCCGCCAAGGTGGGCGCGGGCGGGGCGGACCTGCAGGCGCGCTATCTGCGCTTCGACAATTACACCTTCCTGAAAGAGGGCGAGGAGCGCGGCAATTACACGGTGCGGCTCTGGGAGCAGGGCGTCGGCGCCTATGTCGCCATCGTCCCCAATCTGAACGCCAACGATCCGGGCTGGCGCGACGTGCTGCGCGACGTGCGCGTGCGCCGGGCGCTCTCCGTCGGCATCAACCGGCGCGACATCAACCAGGTGATCTTCTTCGGCCTCGGCCATGAGGGCGCCAATACGGTGATCCCCGGCAGCGCTCTCTACGATTCCAAATACGACACCGCCTGGGCGCAGTACGACCCCGCGCTCGCCAACCGCCTGCTGGACGAGGCCGGGCTGGAACAGCGTGACAAGGACGGCATCCGCCTGCTGCCCGACGGCCGGCGCGCCGAGATCACGGTGGAGACGGCCGGCGAGAGCACCGAAGAGACCGACATCATGGAGCTGGTCGGCGACGACTGGCGCAAGATCGGGATCAAGCTCCACGTCCGTGGCACGCAGCGCGACCTGCTGAGACGCGGCGTGATTGCCGGCAATGTCAAGATGTCGGTCTGGCAGGGGCTGGACAACGCGCTGGCCTCGCCCGACATGTCGCCGGTCGAGCTGGCGCCATCCAATTCCATGCAGTTCCAGTGGCCGCTCTGGGGGCAATATGCCGACACCGGCGGGCGAGAGGGCGAGAAGCCCGCGCTTCCGGCCGCCGCCGAGCTTTCCGGACTCGCCGAACGCTGGCGCCAGTCCAAGACCGGCGAGGAGCGCGAGGCGATCTGGAAGCGCATGCTGGAGATCAATGCCGACCAGGTGTTCACCATCGGCGTCATCAACCGCACGTCTCAGCCGGTCGTGGTGTCGAACCGGCTGCGCAACGTGCCGGATGTGGGCATCTACAGCTTCGAGCCGGGCGCCTATTTCGGGATCTACCTGCCGGACACGTTCTGGTTCGACGACGCGACGGGTAAGGAGTGAGCGATGCTGCGCTACATCATCCGCCGCATCCTGATCATGATCCCGACCCTGCTGGTGACCAGTGCGCTCATCTTCACGGTGATGCAGCTGCCGCCCAGCGACTATTTCGAGACCTATGTCGCCGAGATGGCCGCACAGGGTGAGAAAGCAGACCTGAGCCGCATCGAGTTCCTCAAGCGCGAATACGGCTTCGACAAACCGCCGATCGAGCGCTATTTCCTCTGGATCGCCGGCTTCGTGCAGGGCGATTTCGGCTATTCCTTCGAATATGAAATGCCGGTGCGCGACGTGGTGGGCGAGCGCCTCGGCCTCACCATCCTGGTCTCGTTCTGCACCATATTGATGACCTGGATGGTGGCGTTTCCGATCGGCATCTATTCGGCGACGCATCAATATAGCTGGGCCGATTACGGGCTCACCTTCATGGGGCTGATCGGGATCGCGATCCCGCACTTCCTGCTCGCGCTGATCTTCATGTATTTCGCCAATGTCTGGTTCGGCCTGTCGATCGGCGGGTTGATGGACCCGGTCTATTTCAACGAACCGATGAGCTGGGAGAAGGCGAAGTCGATCCTCGCCCATCTGTGGATTCCAGTGCTGATCATCGGGGCCGGCGGCACCGGCTCGATGGTCCGTGCCATCCGCGCCAATCTGCTCGATGAGTTGCAGAAGCAGTATTATGTCACCGCAAAGGCCAAGGGCCTGCCGCCCGGCAAGGCGTTGCGCAAATACCCGCTGCGCATGTCGCTCAACTTCTTCGTCTCGCATATCGGCGACGTGCTGCCGACGCTGGTCTCCGGCTCGGAACTGACCGCCGTGGTGCTATCGCTCCAGACCGTCGGCCCGCTGCTGCTGCGCGCGCTGCAGAGTCAGGACATGTATCTGGCCGGCTCGTTCCTGCTGTTCCTGTCCTGCATGACCGTGGTCGGCGTGCTGATTTCGGACATCGCGCTCGCCTTTCTCGATCCGCGCATCCGGCTGCAGGGGGGCTCGTCGAAATGAGCGTGCCGCCCGCTTCCACTTCCGGCCTCGTCCTGCCGCCGCCCGGCGCGCCGCTGTCGCATTTCGTGGCGGACGGCCCGTTCGACCCGGCCGCTGCGACGCCGATGACCCCGGAGCAGGAGAAGGTCTATCTCGCCTCCCAGCTCACGCTGATGTGGTGGAAGTTCAAGCGCCACCGCATCGCGCTGGCTTCCGGTATCTTTCTCGCGGTGCTCTACGTCTCGATCCTGTTCTGCGAGTTCCTCGCCCCTTACGACGACCAGTCGCGCCACACCGATTTCATCCGCTCCCCGCCGCAGGCCATCCACCTGTTCCATGACGGGGCGTTCGTCGGGCCGTTCACCTACGGGTTGAACTATCATCTCGACATGAAGATGTTGCGCCGCGACTACAGCGAGGACACCAGCCGGATCTATCCGGTACAGTTCCTGTGCCGGGGTGAGCCCTATAAGTTCTGGGGATTGATCGAGGGTAGCCTGCGCCTGATGTGCCCGGGCGAGGGCGGCACGCTGTTCCTGCTCGGCACCGACCGGCTCGGGCGCGACATGCTCTCGCGCATGATTTATGGCGCGCGTATCTCGCTGACCATCGGTCTGATCGGCGTCAGCGTCTCCTTCGCGCTCGGCATCATCATCGGCGGGCTTGCCGGCTATTATGGCGGGCTGTTCGATCTCGTCGTGCAGCGCGTGATCGAGGTGGTGCAGTCGCTGCCGCACATCCCGCTCTGGCTGGCGCTCTCGGCTGTGATGCCGCCGACCTGGAGCCCGCTCGTGGTCTATTTCGGCATCACCATCATTCTTGGTCTGATGGACTGGACCGGGCTGGCCCGCGCCGTGCGCTCCAAGCTGCTGTCCCTGCGCGAGGACGACTATGTGGTCGCCGCCCAGCTCATGGGGGCGGGCACCTCGCGCGTGGTGTTCCGCCATCTGGTGCCGGGCTTCATGAGCCATCTCATCGCCATGGCGACCATCGCTATCCCGAGCATGATCCTCGGCGAGACGGCGCTGTCCTTCCTCGGCCTCGGCCTGCGCCCACCGATCACGTCCTGGGGCGTGATGCTCAACGAGGCACAGAACATCAACATCGTCGTGCTCTATCCCTGGCTGATCCTGCCGGTGGTGCCGGTGATCGCGGTGATCCTCGCCTTCAACTTCCTCGGCGACGGCCTGCGCGACGCAGCCGACCCCTATCGCTGAGCCCGGCCTTCCAACCCAGAGACGACATGCGTTCGATTTCCCGCCTTGAGAAGACCCTGTTCCGCCTCCAGTCGCAGCAGGCCTGCCTCGCCTATGCCTTCGCCGAAATTGCGGGGCGGCCCGGTCCGGTGGTGGAGCTTGGCCTCGGGCTGGGGCGCACCTTCGACCATCTGCGTCGCCATTTGCCGGAGCGCGACATCCACGTCTTCGACCGGGTGAACCGCGCTTATGAGGATTGCCAGCCCGACCCGGCCTTGCTGCATCTCGGCGAGATCGAGGAGACGCTGCCCGCGCTCGCCTCGCGGCTGTCGGGCAAGGTGGTGCTGGCCAATTCAGACCTCGGTTCGCATGATCGCGAGTTGAACCTGATAGTGGCCGCCATGTCGGCGCGCCTGTTGCCGCCGATCATGGCCGCCGGCGGCATTGTGATGTCCGATCTGCCGCTGCCGCTCGACGGCTTCCAGAGCGTGCCGCTGCCGCCCGGCGCGCTGGAGGGCAGCTATTACCTCTACCGCGCTCCAGCCTGAGCCAACATGTCCCGTGCGCTGACGAAGCGCACGACGCCGGAGGCGGCGAGGCGTTCCATCACCTCGTCGAGCAGGCGGTCGATCCAGCCATCATGCACCAGATGATGGGTCAGCAGGCCGATCGGCTCCAGTTCGCCCGGCGCAGCAGCAAGCTCATCCTCGACAAGGCGCGCCAGCTCATTGGCGAGCTTTGCCTCGTCCACCAACCCGCCACTCCGCTTCCAGGCAATCGGGTCCCAATGGGTGTTGAGCTGGGTGAGGCCGGGGATCGAGCCGGAACGCCGGGTGAAGGTGGACAGGCCGGTGAAACCCTGCGCCGGCAGCGCCGCCGATATGGCCGATGCGATGCGGTTCCAGGGCGGCACGAACAGCGGCAGGGCTCGTTCCCCGAACAATTCGCGCAGCCGCGACAGTCCCGCCCCCGCCTCGCCGGCAACAATATCGGGGGGGCGATGCGCCCCGAACTCCGCCGCCTTCTCGCCGACGGGGGCGTAATTGGTGTGCGCCCAGCCATGAATCAGCACGTCGACCGCAGGCGCCGCGCGCAGCCGCTCCACCAGCGCCGGGGTGGCGCGGGAGGGGATGATGGCGAGCCCGCCAGACACCCCGAAGCGCTCAAACCGGGTCAGAAGTGTGTCCAACGCGGCGCTCGGATCGACGGCATCGTCGTCGCGCCACCAGAAATCGAGGGTTCGCCCGGCGTCTCGTGCCCGCTTCAACGCCGTGTCGAGCCGTGCCCAGCCCTCCATCGCGGCGCGGCGGCGGTCGATGGCGGTGGAAACCTCTTCGGCGGTGCGTGCCGCGCCGTCGCGGCCGATCGCTGACCAGTCGGGGCGGGGAGCCGCCAGCAGATCCCGCGCCGCGCCCGCCAGCGCGTCCGGCGTCAGCGTCGCGGTTTCAAGGCAGTGCGCCAAGCCGCGTCGTTGCAGCTCGCGGGCGCGAATCCCCTGTTCGCGTTCCCCGCCCTCGGCGAAGGGCACGAGGATGGCGCGGGCATTGGCGGCGGCGAGGTCGAGCACGGTGTTGTAGCCGGCCTGGCTGATGGAGAGCGCGGCCCGTCCCAGCAGCGCAGGGAAGTCCGGTCGCGCCCGCTCGACGATCATGTTGGCCGGCGCGCGGGTGCGCAGGCGCTCGAAGCTCTCGGCAGGCACGCCCGCGCCGACCAGCAGCCGCCAGCGCTTGTCCGGCATCCCTCGCGCCGCATCGAGCGCATTTTCCGAAAGCGGAAGCCCGGCCTCCGAGCCGCCGCCGGAGACGATGATCTCGCCCGCGCCCTCAGTGCCGCCATCCGGGAAACTGCGGGAGCCGTCATGGACATAGCCGGTCTCCAGCACCCGGCGCAGCACCGCGCGGCTCGCCGGCCAGGAGGCGTCGAGCGGCACGACCTCCGAAGCGCCATGGAACAGGATGCCGTCATAGAAGGCGGCGAGCCGCGCCTCGGCCTCCTCCGCCCGACCGGGCTTCGAGGGTGGATTCAGCACATCGCGGATCGAGCACAGGATCGCCGGACGCGGCGTCTGCGCATGGGCGTGTTCCAGCAAAGCGAGAAATTCGTCCCCCAGCGTGCGCCGGCCGAAGGGAAACAGCTCCGTGATCAGGGCCTCCGGCCGGGTCGCATCCAAAGTGGCGAGCAGCGCCTCCCGGCGGGCCAGGAAATGATCGGCGTCCGCCACCACGCCGGGCGCTTGATACAGCGTCGAGAAATCGCTGCCGACGCAATGGACAGGGGGAAGCTGCACCAGCGTGCAGCCTTGCGTGTTCACCGTCGCCGCTGGCCGCCCGCCGGACACCAGTGTCACCGTCCATCCCTGGCGTGCCATTTCGCGGCCGACCGCGGCCATGCGGGCGAGATGGCCTATGCCGAGCAAATGCGTGACCACGATCATCACGCGGGGCGAAAGGCTGTCGACGCTCATGCATGGTCTCCGGGAACGGGGATGCCGGCGGTGCGCAGCGCGCGTGCCGCATGCTCGGCCGCGATGGTCAATGTGCGCTCGGTCGCGATGAAGCGCGCGGCGGCGGCGGCCATAGCGGCGCGCCGGGGCTCATCGTCGAGCAGCCCGGCCAGAGCGCCGGCGTAGGCGCCGATATCGCCGGCCGGCGTCAGCAGCCCGGTCTCGCCCACGCGCATGGTGTCGGCGATGCCGCCATAGCCGCCGGCAAGGCAGGGTAGGCCATGGGCCTGCGCTTCGAGATAGACCGCGCCGAATGCCTCGTTCACGCCGGGCCAGACAAAGAGGTCGGCGGTGGCATAGAGCCGGCCGAGCGCGGGGCGGCCGGTGACCGCGCCGAGGAAGGATACCCGCCCGCCGAAGCGCGCGAAGGCGGCCTCGATCTCAGGTCGGGCCGGGCCGTCACCGACGATGGAGAGCATCCAGCCCAACTCCTCGATCCGCGCCAGCGCCTGCGCGAGCTGGAGATAGGAGGCGAGCTTGTCGCCGGTGCGCATCATCGCCACCGTGATCAGCCGGCGGCCGGAACTCGCGCGCGGCGCGCCGGCCTTGGGCCATTCGGCGAGGTCGAGGAAGGGTTTCAGGTCGGCCACGAGCTGACCGGCGGGTTTCAGCCGGTCCAGCACCTCGCGGTCATGAACGGTCGGGGCCAGCACGAGGCGGGCCGTATCGATCGCCTGTTCGGCGAGGCTGTGCCCGCGCGCGAACGGCCCATCGGCGCGCTTGGGCGCGCGGGAGGCTTCCGCCACGACATAGGGTACGCCGAGGCGCCGGGCGAGGGCGGGGCCGATCAGATCAGGCGCCTTGTAATAGACGTGGTAGGCAAAGACCATCGCCACCGGGGCCGTTTCGGCCTCCCGCGCCAGCCGCTCCACCTCCAGCGCGGCTTCGGCGTGCAGCGCGGCCCAGCGCTCCGGAGCCGGCGTCGCGGCATAGCTGCGCAGGGTCGAGGCCAGATCGACCTGATAGCCGAGCGTGTCGAGCAGCTTCATGAACAGACGCGCCATGGTCCGCTCGCCCGAGGGCACCGGGTGGTCGGGCGGCTTCAGCGGCGCGAGGAACAGGCAGCGCACGCGTTCAGCCCGCTGCAGTCGCGGACCGGGCCGCGCCGGCTTCCGGCATCTGTGCCTTCAGCAGCGTCTCCAGGCGGTCGATGCCGGAGTCGAAACTGAACTCGGCCACCAGTCGGGCATGGGCGGCGCCGCCGAGGCGCTGGCGCAGCGCCGGCTCGGCGATGGTGAGCGCAAGCGCGGTGCTGAGCGCCGGGGCGTCGCCGGGCGGAACCAGCACGCCGTTCACGCCGTTCTCGACGAATTCCGGCACGCCGGCGAACAGGGTGGACACGATGGGCAGCGCCTGTGTCGCCGCTTCCATGATCACATTGGGCAGGCCGTCACGATCGCCATCCGCTGCCGGGCGGCTTGGGAGCACGAACAGGTCGGCCTGACGCAGCGCCTCGATCACCGCCCCCTGTGCCTGGCTGCCGCGCCACTCGATACGATCGGCGATGCCGGCCCGAGCGGCCCGCGCCTTCAGCGCCTCGACCAGTGGGCCGGTGCCGATATGCATCAATCGCCAGTGCAGCGCCGCCGGAAGCTGGCCGAGCGCGTCGATCAGCACGTCGAGGCCCTTCTTCTCGACCGCGCGCCCGACGCAGACGAGGCGTACCGGGTCTTCGGGCTGGGAGCCGTCGCGGGCGGGCCGGGCCGCGGGCGGGGCGGGAAACCGGGCGAGGTCGAGCCCGTGATAGACCAGCTCGACCCGCTCCTGTGCCGCGCCGGCCACACGGCGCAACTCTTTCCAGCCATCGGCGGTGCAGGTTACGCCGAAGCGGGCATCGGCGATTTTCTCGGCGCGCTCCCAGTCCGGCGTGGTCCATATGTCCTTGGCGTGAGCGGAGAACGAGAAGCTGCGCCCGCTCAGCAGCCCGGCATAGCGCGTGACCGAGGCCGGCGTGTGCAGGAAGTGCACATGTAAATGCGTGATGGCCGGGTCGAGTTCTTGTGCCAGAACGCAGGCTTGGCCGAAGCGGCGCAGACGGTTCGGCGTCGGGTCGCGCCTCAGGTCGCGCAGGAACACTGGCAGCAGCCGGCGCCAGTCGAGATGGCGGAAAGCATGCACCATCGCGCGCAGCACGCGGCGCGGGTCGTCGTGCAGATATTCCGGCAGGTAGAACAGCCGCGCGGCGATGGCCTCGTGCATCGGGTGACGGTAGCGGTCCGTCGGTCGGCGCAGCGACCAGATGTCGAAGGCGAAACCGCGCCGCTCCAGCTCCAGTATCTCCTGCGCGACGAAGGTCTCGGACAGCCGCGGATAGCCCTTCAGCACGATGGCGGTGCGGGGCGTCGGGGCGAGAGTGGAAGCTCCTTCCCGGGAGTCGGTCGGGCGCTCCGGCGCCACTGGCGCGAGCACGTCAGCCTCCGACGCCGCTCGCCGCGCTCGCGGTAGTCGCCGAGGCCTCGAGATGGGGAGCGAGATGGGTGGAAATGCGCTCCAGCCCGTCGAGCAGGCCGGGCATGGCCACCTCCGAAGGACGCGGCTGCCCGGCGAGCGCGGTCAATGCGCGCGCCATCTCCAGCGGATCGCGCGAGGCGGCGCCGCTCTCCATGGGGTCGGCAAGCATGCGCACGAGGCCGAGCTCGCTGGCGCGGGCGGCGCGGATGGTCTGTTCGAGCCGCGGGCGCGAGCGCGGCACGAGGAGTGCCGGTTTGTCGAAGGACAGGATCTCGCAGAATGTGTTGTAGCCGCCCATGGCGACCACGGCCGAAGCGCGGTTCATCAGCCGCTCGATCTTGGGATCGAACATGATGGTGTCGATCTTGGGTAGCCGGTCGATACGGGTCATGAAGTTGGCGCGCTGGGTGTTCGACAGGAACGGGCCGAAGGCGATCACCGAGGGCAGCGGTATGTCGGGGTCGGCCTCATAGGCCGAGATTACCCAGTCGATCAGCCCCGCTCCGTCTGCACCGCCGCCGGTGGTGACGAGGATGAACGGCTCTTTGGTCGAGCGCGGGTAGCGCATCGAGGCGATGCCGCCGGGCACCGAGCGGCGCAGATAGCCGGTATAGACGATGCGCGAGCGCATCTCGGCGGGCAGCGGGATGCCGTCGAGGGGGCGGTAGAACTCCTCCGGGCCGTACACCAGCACGTCATCATAATGGTCGGTCATCACGCGGATGGCGCCCTTGTCGTGCCATTCGGAACGGATGATCTCCGGCCCGTCCAGAACGTCGCGAATGCCGATGATGCGTCGCGTCCCCATATTGCCCATCAGCTTGAGCGAGGGCACCAGTTCGCCGCGAAAGCCCGCGGGCTCCTTGTCCGCGATGAAGATATCGGGCCGGAACGACTCGGCGGTCTGGCGGATCAGCGATTCGCGGATGGCGGTGACTTCCGAGACGTCCAGCCGCAGCGTGGCACTGGCGTAGTCGCCGTTCTCGCTCTTGGCGATGCCCGGGACATGGACGAAGTCGATGCCGGGGGCAAAATTGAAGCTGCCGGCGAGCGAAGAGCCGGAGATGATGAGGACGGAGAGATTGCCGTTCGCAGCCACCAGCGCATTCGCTATGGCGCGCGTGCGCCGGATGTGCCCGAGCCCGTAGGTGTCGTGGCTGTACATCAGGATACGCGGAGTCGCATTGCCCTGCCGAGCAGCCTCTGGAACCGGCGGGGCGGGACTGCGAGAGAAATCCATTAAACTATCCACTTGGCGAACGCTGCGCCGCTCAGGCCAGCGACCTGGATTGCGCGGCGGCACTCCACGGGCAAAGGCACGTGATGGTAAGACGAGGGCATTCATACTGTCGAGACAGTCTAACCTGCTACCGGGTTTTTCGCGCCTGCGATATGATGCCCGCGTATAGGCCTGTTAATTCTCTGATGTTTCGAAAGAAATCGTTCGCCAAGCGACAGGGATTGCGCCGTCTTGGCCTAAAAGTGAAGGCCGCCTGCGCCAAATTGCTCAGCGGCGGCCCGGCGTGCCGTCCCAGCCGTCGTCTGCGCAATCATAGCCGATGGCGCAGAACGGTCCACCCTGATAGTGGGCGGTGACCGGGTCCGGCTCGGGCAGGTGCTCCAGCGCGGCTGCGAAGGCTTCGGCATCGTCCTGCGGCTCATAGCCGAGCGAGGGATCCGTGTGCCGCCACCAGGAGCGGGCATTGGCCGAGACGCCCCAGGCGACGCGGCAACCGAGGCGCTCCACCCGCAGCCCAGCCTCGATCAACCGCATCAGATCATCGAGGCTGAGCCAGGTCGAGAGGTGGCGTGCCTGCGTCGGCTTGGGCGCGCAGGTGCCGATACGCAGCGACAGGCTCTCCAGCCCGTGCTTGTCGAAATAGAGGCGGGCCAGCAATTCGCCATAGGCCTTGGTCAGCCCGTAATAGCCATCCGGCCGCAAGGCGCAGTCTTCGTCGAGAATCTCGCCGCGCTCGTGAAAGCCGATGGCGTGGTTCGACGAAGCGAAGATCAGGCGCGCTTTCGCGGCGCGGGCGAGGTCGAACACATGGTGCGTGCCGAGAATGTTCGGGCCCAGCACCTCCTCGAAGGCGCGCTCGGTGGAGGCGGCGCCGAAATGCAACACAGCATCCACGCCTGCCGCGCCCAGCGCCAGCACCGTCTCGCGGTCGGCGAGGTCGACGGCGCGGAACTCACAGCGCTCCGGTACCGGGTCGGGGAAGGGCATGATGTCGGTCAGCAACACGTGATGCCCGGCAGCGGCGAGCCGTGCCGCGAGCTGGCGGCCGAGGGCGCCGGAGGCGCCGGTGAGCAGCAGGCGGCTCATGCGGGAATATCCTCGAACAGGCTGATCGGCGCGCCGGCGACGCCGGGCTCCAGCACCATCAGGTCGCCGGAGGGCGGGGGCGCGTCGGGTGCGCGGCGTAGCGAGGTGATGTAGAGCGTCGACAGCACGGGGCCGGCGAAGCACGGCATGGTCGGCGCCGGGGCCGGTGTCGGCAGGCGCTTCAACAGCGTGCCTTCCCTGTCATAGACATTCAGGCAACCGGCCGAGACGCCGCAGCTCCAGTAATTCCCGTCCGCATCGCAGGCGCCGCCATCGGGCCGGCCGTCCTGTTCGCCGGGCGTGGCGATACGGCTGCGGTTGGCGATCGCGCCGGTGGCCGGATCGAAATCCCAGCGGTCGATCCAGGGGCCGCCGGAATCGGAATGGAACAGGGTCCGCCCGTCCGGCGACCAGGCGAGCCCGTTCGAGACCTTAAGCCCGTCGACCTTGCGCTCGACCCGGCCATGGCCGTCAATGCGGTACAGCGCGGCGATCGGCTGGCGCTCCGGGCTTGGGACGTCATGCAGGGTGCCGACCCAGAACGCACCGTCCGGCCCGACCTTGCCGTCATTGAGCCGGAGACGCGGGAAGTCGGCCTCGACGGTGGCGAGCAGGGTGCGGGTGCCGCTGGCCGTGTCGAACAGCACCACGTCACCGCCGACCGCCACCACCAGCCGGCCGGAGCGCGTCAGCCCGAAGCTGCCAACGGGCCGCGAGAAATGCCAGTGCCGGCGCTCGCCGGTTGTCGGGTTCCAGGCGTGGATGATGCCGGCGGGGATGTCAGCGAACAGCAGCCGGCCATTGGCGCCGTCCCAGACCGGGGATTCGCCGAGCGACAGTCCGGCTTCCAGAGCAATGCCGATGGCGGGAGCGGTCATATCTACCTCTCGAGCATTTCAAGCGACGTGGATGCCGGTTCGCGCAAAGGAGATGCGTCCGCATACCGCGTTAGACGAGACCCCGATCGATGAACGCGGAACCTCTAACGCGCGAGCCAGCCGCCATCCACCGGGACGACGATGCCCGTAACATAGGACGAGGCCGGCGCGGCGAGGAAGAGGACAGCGGTGGCGAGATCGCCCGGTTCACCCCAGCGCCCGGCGGGAATGCGCTCCATGATCTGCCGGTTGCGCACCGCGTCTGCCTGCAGCGCGGCTGTGTTGTCGGTCGCCATGTAGCCCGGAGCAATGGCGTTGACCGTGATGCCGCGCGCTGCCAGCTCATTTGCCATCAGCTTGGTGACGCCAACCACGCCGTGCTTGGACGCGGTGTAGGAGGGCACGCGGATGCCGCCCTGATAGGACAGCATGGACGCGATGTTGATGATGCGTCCGGGCTGTTCACGCTGCACCCAGCGGCGGGCCATGGCCTGCGAGAGGAAGAACAGGCTTTTCAAATTCACATCCATCACCGCGTCCCAGTCGGCCTCCGTGAAGTCGAGCACGTCGGCGCGGCGGATGATGCCGGCATTATTGACCAGAATGTCGATAGGGCCGGCTTCCGCCTCGATCTCCTCGACCAGCGTGTCGAGCCCGGTCGGGTCGGCGAGGTCGCGCACCACTTCATGAAACGTCCGGCCGAGAGCGTGGATCGCGGCGGCGGTGTCCGGCATGGGTTGCGAGCCGAGGCCGACGATATCGGCCCCCGCGCCTGCCAGTGCCTGCGCGAGGCCGCGCCCGAGCCCGGTGCGCGCGCCGGTCACCAGCGCGCGTTTTCCTGTCAGGTCGAAGAGTGTCATGCCAGCTCCTGCATCGGCACGAAGTCCATGTCGGCGAAGGACTGGTTGTCGCCGGCCATCGCCCAGATGAAGGCATAGGCGCCAGTGCCGGCGCCGGAATGGATAGACCATGGCGGCGACAGCACCGCCTGATCGTTGCGCACGATGAGGTGGCGGGTCGCCTCCGGCCGGCCCATCAGGTGGACCACCATCGCGTCCGGGGCGAGCTCGAAATAGAAATAGCTTTCCATGCGCCGGTCATGGGTATGCGCCGGCATGGTGTTCCACACGCTGCCGGGCGCGAGCCGCGTCAGGCCCATGACGAGCTGGCAGGTCGGCAGCACGCCGGGGTGGAGATATTTGTAGATCACGCGTTGGTTGGAGGTCTCCAGCGAGCCCATGGGCTGAGGCGAGGCGTCCTCCTCGCGGACCACCCGGTTGGGGTGCCCGGCATGGGCGGGGCAGGAATTGGCGTAGAGCCGGGCGGGATTGGCGGGGTCGATATTCTCGAACACCAGATCGCGCACGCCCATGCCGAGATAGACCGCCTCGCGCGGGGCGACGATCAGTTCTTCATTGTCGGCGCGCACGCGGGCGGTGCCGGTGCCGACATTGATGGCGCCGAGTTCGCGGCGCTCCAGCAGGAACTCCGCGCCGACCGTGCGCGCCAGTTCCTCGCCCGGCATGAGCGGGCCGTCGCCCGGCTGGATGCCGAGGACCAGCATGCGGTCGTAATGGCTGTAGGTGGCGCGGATGGCGCCGGTGGCAAACACCTGCTCGATCAGAAAATGCTCGCGCAGATCATGGCCGTCGAAGCTCTCGGCCTGGCGATAGTGAACGGCGTGACGAATATCCATGGGCGTTCCCCTGTGCCGCACGCATCTGCCGCGCGTGCCTGTTCTCATTCAGATGAAAAGGTCGCGATGGGCCGCCTGCACGGTCGGCAGCGCCTTGAGGATTTCTGAGAGATGGGTTTTGAGCGCGGCTTCGGCGCGGTCGGGATCGCGTGCGTCGATGGCCTCCAGAATGGCGCGGTGCTGGCCGATGAGCAGCGGCAGTGCTGTGGCG
Source organism: Ancylobacter gelatini (assembly GCF_022601675.1). Classification (GTDB taxonomy): domain Bacteria; phylum Pseudomonadota; class Alphaproteobacteria; order Rhizobiales; family Xanthobacteraceae; genus Ancylobacter; species Ancylobacter gelatini. The sequence continues at coordinate 29,957 of NZ_JAKVIL010000003.1, forward strand.
GAGGGCAAGGTAAGATGGCACACCCGGTCCATATGCGCCTTGATGTCGTCGATGACGCTCCAGGCGGTCGGGCAGCCGGCGCCCTCGGCCAGCGCGGCGTGGAACATCTCATCGGCGCGCTGGAAGCCGTAATGGTCGCCGGCTTCGGCGGACACCACCTGTGCGTCGAGATAGAAATCGATACGGGTGCGCACCCGCGCATCGAAGCGCTCGCAAGCGCGCCGCACGATGGCGGTCTCCAGCGATTCGCGAATGAAGCGGGATTCGAGCATGCGCTCCAGCGAGATCTTGACCACAAACGTGCCGCGGCGCGGCTGGATGTCGACGAGACCGGAGCGGGCGAGCGCGATGAAGGCCTCACGGACCGGCTGGCGCGACACGTTGAGCTTTTGCGCGATGTCCTGCTCGGAAAGCGGCGCGCCGGGCGGAATCTCCATCGTGATGATGGCCTTGCGGATGTCGCGTTCGACGCGGCGCGCGCTGGTCATCTCCACTTCGCCGGTCTCGATATTCACCGATGGCCTCCTCAGCACGTCGCGTCTTTCTGCTTGACGCTGTACCATACTAGCATCACTATCTGCCATACCAAAGATGACGGATCAAGTGATTGTATCAATCTATGGATCGCGTACATGCCTTCAGTCCTCTCCGCGCCGCCCCGTGAATCTTCCGCCCCCTCGATTGCGCAAGCCTTGGTCGCAGCGCGCGCCGAGACGCGGGTGCTGCCCGACTTTCCCGGGGTGCTGCCCGCCGACCTCGCAAGCGCCTATGCCGTGCAGGATGACGTTCTGCGCCTGACGCCGCGTCGGCTTGCCGGCTGGAAAGTTGCCGGCATTTCCCCGGCCTTCCGCGCGCAGTACGACGCCGAGCGGCTGGTCGGTCCGGTCTTCGCCGACGTCGTGCAGCAGGTGCCTGACGGCGGCGAGGCTTTGGTTGCGGTCCATGTCGGCGGTTTCTGTGCGGTCGAGGCCGAATTCGTGGTGCGGCTGCTGGCGGACCTGCCGGCGGATCTTTTCGATCCAGTGACGCTGGCGCGCTACTGCGCGCTTCACGTCGGCTCGGAAGTCGCCTCCAGCCCGCTCCCGACCATCAATGATCTCGGCCCCGGCGCGGTGATCGCCGATCACGGCAATAATGCCGGCGCCATCCTCGGGCCGGAAATCGTTGCCGTGCCGCATGGGCGGTGGGAGAGCCTGGTCTCGCGCTGCTTCATCGACGGGGACCTTGCGGGCGAGGGCCATGCCGGACGAGTGGCCGGCGGCCCCTTCGCGGCAGTAGCCTTCCTTGCCCGCCAGCTTGCCTCCCGCGGGCGCGGCCTGCGCGCCGGCGACATTGTGCTCACCGGCATGACGACGGGAATCCATGCCGTCACGGCCGGCTCGCGAGCGCATTTCGATTTCCCCGGTGTGGGCGGCTTCGACCTCTCGGTCACCGCGCGCCTTCCCGAGCGCGCGGAGGAAACCTGAGCACACGCACCACCGGTTTCCGCCGGTTGGGACTAGCGGAGGAATGCCCGCTGCCCGAACTCGAAACAGTGGGGAGCATCAAAATTGACATCGCTAATGCATTAGCGCTTTAGTTCGATCAAACGACATCGCCATTCCCGCCAAGAGCGGGCGACGGTGATGCGGGCCCGCCACGCGCGGGGGCGCATCACCGGACGGACGAGCGATCTTACCCTGAGGAGGCAACCCCATGAAAACGAAACGATTTTTGTGTCTGGCCGCAACCTTCGCCGCTTTCGCCACCTTTGGCGCTCTGCCCGCGGCCGCGCAGACCGTGCTGCGCTCCGCCGATATCCATCCGGACGGCTACCCGACCGTCGAGGCGGTCAAATACATGGGTGAGCTGGTGAAACAGCGCACCAACGGGCGGCTGGACATCCAGGTGTTCAACAACGCCGCGCTCGGCAGCGAGAAGGACACGATCGAGCAGACCCGCTTTGGCGTGATCGACATGAACCGCGTGAACACCGCGCCGTTCAACAATCTGGTCCCGCAGACCCAGGTGCTCGGGATGCCGTTCCTGTTCCGCTCGGTCGATCACATGCACAAGGTGGTGGACGGCCCGATCGGCGATGAAATTCTCGCTGCCTTCGAACCGCACGGGCTGGTCGGTCTCGCCTTCTACGATTCCGGGGCGCGCTCATTCTACACCACCAAGAAGCCGATCAAGTCGCTCGCCGACCTCAAGGGCCAGAAGATCCGCGTCCAGCAGTCGGACCTGTGGATCGCCATGATGAAGGCGTTCGGCGCCAATGCGACGCCGATGCCGTTCGGCGAGGTCTATTCCTCGCTGGAGACCGGCGTGGTCGACGGTGCGGAGAACAACTGGCCGTCCTATGAATCGTCCCGCCATTTCGAGGTGGCGAAGAACTACACGCTCACCGAGCACTCGCTCGCGCCCGAGGCTCTGGTGATCTCCAAGGCGAGCTGGGACAAGCTGACCCCCGAAGACCAGAAGATCCTGCGCCAGGCGGCCAAGGAATCGGTGGTGAAGATGCGCGAACTGTGGAGCGCGCGTGAAAAAGCCTCTGAGGAGAAGGTCCGCGCGGCGGGTGTCAACGTCATCACGGTGGACAAGCAGCCCTTCATCGATGCGATGAAGCCGGTCTATGACAGCTTCGTCACCGACCCGGCGATGAAGGACCTCGTCGCGCGTATCCAGGCGGTGCAGGCCACTCAATGAGCGCTCCGCTTAAACCGGCCGATGCCGGTTGGCTCGCTCCCGGCGCCGGTGCGCCGGGGCGGGCCTCTCCCGCCTCCGAGACAAACAGCCTGCGCGAGGAAAGGCACGATCCGATGCGGCGTCTCTTGCTCGGCACACGGCGTGGGCTTGCGCTGGCCTCCTGTCTGGCGCTGTGGATGTCCGGCGCCGGGCTGGTGGCGATGACCGGCGTGGTCGGCTGGCAGGTCTTCGCGCGCTACGTGCTCAATGACACGCCGAGCTGGGCAGAACCGATCTCGCTGCAATTCATGGCCTGGTTCATCCTGCTGGGCGCGGCGGTTGGCGTGCGCGAAAGCGTCCATCTCGGGCTCGATATCGTGAGGGTTATGGTGCCGGAAAAAATCGGGCTGGCTATGGACCTTCTCAGCCTCGCCCTGGTCGCCTTCTTCGGGCTCGCCATGAGCTATTACGGCACGCTGCTCGCCATCGGCACCTGGAGCGCGACCATCCCCGTGCTGGGCTGGCCGGGCGGCGTGGATTTCTTCCCGCTGGTGCTCGGCGGTGCGCTGATCGCGCTGTTCGCGGCCGAACGCTTCGTCGATGTGCTGCTCGGCACCGCTCCGGCGGCCGACCATGCGGCGCAGGAGGTGGTATGATGGTGTACTGGGTGCTGTTCGGCAGCTTCACGCTGCTGATGTTGATGGGCACGCCGATTGCGTTCTGTCTCGGAATCGCCTCGCTGCTCACCGTGATCTATATGGGCCTGCCGCCCATCGTGGTGTTCCAGCAGCTCAATTCCGGCATCAGCGTCTTCGCGATGATGGCGATCCCGTTTTTCATCTTCGCCGGCGACCTGATGATCCGGGGCGGTATCGCCGCGCGGCTGATCCGCTTCGCCGCCGGCCTGGTCGGCCATCTGCGCGGCGGGCTCGGGCAGGTCAACATCGTGGCCTCCACCCTTTTCGGCGGCATTTCCGGCTCGGCGGTGGCCGACGCCTCGGCCGTGGGCGGGTTGATGATCCCGCAAATGGCCAAACGCGGCTATGACCGCGACTATGCGGTGAATGTCACGGTGAACGCGGCGATCATCGCGTTGATGATCCCGCCCTCACACAACATGATCCTCTATTCGATCGCGGCCGGCGGCAATGTCTCGGTGGCGGACCTGTTCACCGCCGGCATCGTGCCGGGCATGCTGCTGGCGCTGGCGCTGATGGCCACGGCCTATGTCGTGGCGCGGCGGCGCGGTTACCCGGCCGAGCCCTTTCCCGGCTTCGCACGAGTGGGTTATTTCTTCCTGGCCTCGCTCCCCGGTTTGCTGCTGATCGGCATCATCTTCGGCGGTGTGCGCTCCGGCATCTTCACGGCGACGGAAAGCTCCTGCATCGCGGTGATCTATGCGCTGGCTGTGGCGATCCTGGTTTATCGCGAGCTTGACTGGGCCGGTTTCGTCGAAGCGACCCTCGGCGCGGTGCGCACCACGGCGATGGTGCTGCTGGTGATCGGCGCGGCGGCGTCCTTCGGCTGGCTCATGGCATTCCTGCAGGTCCAGCAAACGGCCATAGCCGGTATCCGGGCGATCTCCGACGACCCGATCATGGTGCTGCTGCTGATCAATCTCTCGCTGCTGCTTCTCGGCACCTTCATGGACATGGCGCCGATGATCATCATCTGCACGCCGGTGCTGCTGCCGATCGTCAAGGCGTTCGGCATCGACCCGGTGCATTTCGGCGTGGTGATGATCCTCAATGCGGGCATCGGGCTGAACACGCCGCCGGTGGGCACGGTGCTGTTCGTGGGCTGTGCGGTGGGCGGCATCACGATACGCGAGGCGATGCGCACCATCTGGCCATTCTTCGGCGCCAGCGTCGCGGTGCTGCTGCTGGTCACTTACGTGCCCGCACTCTCGCTGTGGCTGCCGGCGCTGTTTCGGTGAGGGAGGGTTTTCTCCCGACTTGAAGGCGGGCGATGGCCCGCCTTTTTTGTTTGGGGTGGGATGCGGAGAGGTGTCGGCTGTGTCTGGGGGGTAGCGGTGGAGCCGAATGACCGGCTGTGGGTAGGAAGCGGTTTGGCAGGTTTGAGGCGGCACGCTACGAAAGCTGCTTTCCAGAAATAATTCGAGGGCGAAGAACCCTAATTACCCGGGCGGTCTTCAGGTTTCCCAAAACGGTTCCACCAAGGAAGCAGGGTGGTAATGTCCATCGGGTATCGCTTCCGCACTAAGCGTACACCGCAATCGCGCGCGATGTCCGGTAGTCGATAACCTCTATATTTGTCCGTTATCGCATAAGATAGAACGGATAGGAATTCAGGCCGTTCCGTTTGAGCAAGTGTATCATTAAGCTCTTGGATGGAAGCGAATACGACACTTCGCTTGTCGACTTCGGTGATGTCTGGATCATGAGCTGCCATTTCTTCTGCTCGTTTTATTGCAGCCTTTCGAAGGTTTGCGGCCATCTGCATCCAGCCGTCCATAGTCAACACTAAAGCGACTGCGTCGGGCGACACAGGCTGGGAGCCGTAGATTTTCCGTCTGGCATGCGAGAAAAAGCGCCAGAGCTGGAAAACTCCTTTCGCAATCTGCTCAAAGCCCTGACGCGCCACCACCACGGGGTTCTCAGCATATTGAGCCTCAAAAGTGAGCTTTGTGGCCTTGCACTCGATCGCGAGCACCACTTGGCCGCTGTCTTTCACAAGACAGTCAGGTGGATCGACCTGACGACCCTTCGGCCCGTACGCGGCCTCTTTAATGGCCTCTATTTCAGGAAGGTATGCCGTCAGCAAATCCCGAATATAGTCCTCAAACCGAGCATTAGCCTCTGTCAGTAACTGGTCCGGCCCCTGCTTTATGTCGTAGTAGAGGCCAGCGGTTGCCCGGCTCATGATGAGCGGCGGCAGCGGAGCAATATAGGCCGGAAGCTTCCGCTCGACACGAACAATCGGCTTCTGGCGCAAAAGGCTTGGCATGTATGCAGTTCGCGGTGTCCGCCCTAAACGCTGAGTGGCATCTGAGTTGAGCTGACTGGCCCTCTTTCTTGCCTCTGCCAGATGGATGCCTTGAAGCTCCAACGCCCTTACCATCTTGGCCTTCGGCAGGCCCAAATTGGCCGGATCAGGCAACTCTGTCCACGGCTTGTCGAAAAATACACCTAAGAGTGCTAAGCTCAAGCAAAGGAAATCAGAAACTGACAGCCCGTTGGCCTGTTCAAAGAATTCACCGCACGCCCCTTGTCCATAGACATAAGCAAAGCGAAAAAGTTGCTCGCTATTGGGACCCAGTTGCCATGAAAATTGGCGATGTCCTATGCGGTACATCTCCTCAAAAATGTCCTCGGGGCTGCTCTTCAATAAATATTCGCTGTCTTCAATGCTTCGAAGCAAATTAGTTAGCAATCTGATGGATGCGAACGTTTTGCAATTTGAGATATGGTGTCTGCCTAGCCGAGGTTTATCCTTCACAGTTGTGAGAAGGGACGTGACGAATGTTTCCAGTTCCCAAGGATAGATCGCGTGATCGCCTAAAATACCATCCATAACGGCTTCTCTGGGAAAGGTGAGGTATCTTCTCGCCGCATTTTCATTGCCCGATTGCAAAGCGCGCACGGCCCAGATTAGTGTCAGGCAGTCGGCATCATCAGCGCGCCGAAGCCACTGAGAATAGCGCTTGCGGCGCAGATTTAACTTTAGTCTCGCTTCACCACGCGAAGGCAAATCGGACGAATACGTGCTCTTTGCCAAGTTAGAATTCTTTCATGTCAAATTCATGACGAAATATCTTCTAAATATTGCAGTTTATTACAATAGAATCAATCAGGATCGATAGCGGGCGTGATCCGCCACTGGTTCTTTATTTGCCTTTGTGACGGTTTCTAGCCTACCGTCCGCATAAGCTGCCGGACACTGCTCTACCGAGCGGCAGATTGAAAGAACGGCAGCTTTCGCGTGTCGATGGAAGCTCCGTAAACGAGCGGGATGGGGTCGTAACCCGACACGATGAGGCGGCTAGCGACGGGGTTGAGGTCAGAAGCCTACGCTGCACGATCCCACCCTCCAAAAATCAGCCCAAATAAAAACGGCCGGGACGAGCCCGGCCATTCTTCCTCGCTTAGACGCGCGCCCTCACCGGAACCATTTCACCAGCGCTTCCGGACCGCGCGAGAATTCCGCTGTCGGAGCCGAAGGCGGTGAACACGCAGGCGGCGACGATGCCGAACTCCGCCTGAACCCTCACTTCAGCGACAGAGCCAGTCCGCTCAGATCGAGGCTGACGATAAGGCCCTTCTGCTCGCCGCCGAGCTCCAGCACGGCACCGTTCTGGTTGGTCAGGACGACGACCTGCGCACCCTTTCCGAGGGCGGCGCCGGCGCCGCCCTGAGCATAGACGCCCTCAATGTCGGACGCGCGTTTGATGTTCTTCACCGTTCCGCGCAGCCGTGTCTCCGACGCGCCGAAGGTGAGGCCATAGCTCACACCTCCGACCGCGAGCGGATAAGTGCGGCCCTGAAACGTCAGCACGCCGTCGCCGCCCGATCCGCCGACCACGAACCCGGCCTTAAAGATACGGATGCTGACGGTGCCGCTATCGGCGCTCGCCATCGATACCGCGCCAATGAGCGCTGCCAATGCGAGGAGCCCGACCCTTAGTACCGACAAGAGTTTCATCGGCGATACCTTCCCAACTAAAGCGATGTGCGATGTTGCCCATCTCAAGACAACGCTCAGCTTGGCGCTTCGTTGCTCGACAATCAACGTCTTGGCGGAACGGCTTTTCGTTCCACCAAGACAAAGGTGCGTTTCAAACAAAAATGGCCGGGACGAGCCCGGCCATTATGTCGTCAGCAGATGGCGCGGCCCTCACCGGAACCGCTTCACCAGCGCTTCCGAACCCCGCGCGAGAATTCCGCTGTCGGAGCCGATGGCGGTGAACTGGCAGCCGGCGGCGATGTAGCGCCGCGCCAGCGTCTCGTCGCCGGTGAGGATGCCGGCGCGGTTCCCGGCGCGCGCGATGCGCCCGATCATCTCCTCGATCAGCGTCACCACCTTCTCATTGCCCTGGTCGCCGAGATACCCGATCGCCGAGGACAGGTCGCCGGGGCCGATGAACACGCCGTCAACGCCGGGCACAGCGCAGATGGCTTCCAGGTTCTCCAGCGCGAGCTTCGATTCGATCTGCACCAGCACGCAGATTTCCTCATGGGCGTGGGCGTAATAGTCCTTGATGCGCCCGAAGCGCGAGGCGCGGGAGGCGGCGGCGAAGCCGCGTATGCCATCGGGGGGGTAGCGCGTGGCAGCGACCGCGCTTGCCGCCTGCTCCGGGGTGTCGACCATGGGCAGCAGGAAGCTCTGCACGCCCGCGTCGAGATAGCGCTTGATGATCACCGGGTCATTGACCGGCGGGCGGATGATCGGCTGGGTGCGGTGTTCCATGCAGGCCTGCAGCTGGCACAGCACCATGGGCAGGTCGTTGGGCGAATGCTCTGTGTCGATCAGCAGCCAGTCATAGCCCGAGCCGGCGAGGATCTCGACGGTGATGTGGCTGGCGAGGCTGCTCCACAGGCCGAGCTGCTGCTGGCCGGCATAAAGGCCGCGCTTGAAGTGGTTTACGGGCAGCTGGTTCACGGGCAGGTCCACGGAAAAATCCTCTGTCAGAAGATGGCGGGTTCGTCGACGGGGCGACCGAACGCGGTTTCGAGAAAGTCGAAGTCGCAGCCCTGATGCGCCTGGCCGATATGGCGGGAGAACATCCAGCCATAGCCGCGCTCATAGCGCGGGGGCGGGGGTGTTAGCGCGGCGCGCCGGCGTGCCAGTTCCTCGTCGGAGACCTGCATGTCGAGCGTGCGGGCGGCGACGTCGAGGCTCACCATGTCCCCGGTGCGCAGCAGGGCGAGTGGCCCGCCAATGTAGCTTTCGGGCGAGACATGGAGGATGCAGGCGCCGTAGCTGGTGCCGCTCATGCGCGAATCCGACAGGCGCACCATGTCGCGCACGCCTTGTTTCACCAGCTTTTTCGGGATCGGCAGCATGCCCCATTCCGGCATGCCCGGGCCACCTTGCGGGCCGGCATTGCGCAGCACCAGGACATGGTCCGGCGTCACGTCGAGGTTCTCGTCGTCGATCGCCGCCTTCATCGCGGGGTAGTCGTCAAACACCAGCGCCGGGCCGGTGTGCTTCAGGAGGTGCGGTGCGCAGGCGCTTGGCTTGATGACGCAGCCGTCCGGCGAGAGATTGCCGCGGAGCACCGCGAGCGCGCCCTCGGCATAGATCGGGTTGTCGAGCGGGCGGATGACATCCTCGTCATAGACGCTCGCGCGGGCGATGTTCTCGCCGAGCGTCTTCCCCGAGACCGTGAGCGCGTCGAGGTGAAGCTGGTGGCCGAGTCGCGACATCAGCGCGGGCAGGCCGCCGGCGAAGTAGAAATCTTCCATCAGATAGCGTTCGCCGCTGGGGCGTACATTGGCGATCACCGGTACGATGCGGCTCGCCTTGTCGAAATCGTCCAGCGTGATGTCGACGCCGGCGCGCCGACCCTGCGCGATCAGGTGGATGATGGCATTGGTGGAGCAGCCCATGGCCATGGCGACGGTAATCGCGTTCTCGAAGGCCTTGCGTGTCTGGATGCGGGACGGCACGAGGTCCTCCCACACCATCTCGACGATGCGCCGCCCGCTCTCCGCGCTCATGCGCATGTGGTTGGCGTCAGCCGCGGGGATCGAGGAGGCGCCGGGCAGCGTCATGCCGAGGCTTTCCGCGATGGCGGTCATCGTGGAGGCCGTGCCCATGGTCATGCAATGGCCGTAGGAACGGGCGATGCCGCCCTCGATCTCGGCCCAGGCGGTCTCGTCGATATTGCCGGCGCGGCGCTCGTCCCAGAACTTCCAGGCATCGGAGCCGGAGCCCAGCGTCTTGCCCTTCCAGTTGCCGCGCAGCATCGGGCCGGCGGGCACATAGATTGCCGGGACGCCGGCGCTGGTGGCGCCCATCAGCAGGCCGGGCGTGGACTTGTCGCAGCCGCCCAGCAGCACCGCGCCGTCGACCGGATGGGCGCGGATCACCTCTTCGGTCTCCATCGCCAGCATGTTGCGGTAAAGCATCGAGGTCGGCTTCAGGAACGTCTCGGAGACCGAATGCACCGGCAACTCCAGCGGAAACCCGCCGGCCTGAAGCACGCCGCGCTTCACGTCTTCCACGCGGTCCTTGAAATGGGCGTGGCAGGGGTTGAAGTCGGACCAGGTGTTGAGGATGGCGATCACCGGCTTGCCGGCCCAATCCTCCGGGCCATAACCCATCTGCATGGCACGGGAGCGGTGGCCGAAGCCGCGCAGATCGTCGGGGGCGAGCCAGCGCGCGGAGCGCAACGTGTCGGGGCTTTTGCGGTCTGTCTTCATGAGGCGGGCCTGTGAACGGCCGGGCGGCAGATCGCCGCCCGGCGGAGGTGGGCGGATTACTGCGTAGCGACGTTGCCGGCCTTCACCACCGCGCGCCAGCGCGCTTCCTCGGCGGCCTGGAACTTGGTGAAGTCCTCCGGCGAGTTGGCGACGACCTCGAAGCCGATCTCGTTGAACTTGGCGGTGATGGCAGGATCGTTCAGCGCGGCCTGCATCTCGGTGGCGAGCCGGGCCTTGACGTCGGCCGGCAAGCCCTTCGGCGCCGCGGCGGCCTGCCAGGAATAGACCTCCAGCCCGTCGACGCCGGCTTCCTTCATGGTGGGCACGTCGGGGAAGACCGGGTTGCGCGCTTCGGCGGTGACGGCCAGCACCTTCAACTTGCCGGCCTTGATGTGGTTGGCGACAGCGCCGAGATTCTGGAACGACACGTCGGCATGGCCGCCGATCAGGTCGCCAATGGCCGGCCCGCCGCCCTTATAGGGCACATGAATGCCGTCGGTTCCGGTCTTCTGCCAGAACAGCTCGGCGGTGAGGTGGTCAGAGGAGCCCGAACCTGAGGACGCGAAGGTCACCTTGTTCGGGTTCTTCTTGAGATAATCCACCAGCTCCGCGATCGTGTTGGCCGGGAAGTCGGGATGGGCGACCAGCGCGTTCGGTGTGCGCACCGCGACGGTCAACAGGTCGAAATCCTTGGCCGGATCGTAATTGAGATTGGGAAACAGCGCCGGGTTGATGGCGTAAACGCCGATCGAGCCCACCAGCAGCGTGTAGCCGTCCGGCGCGGACTGCTTCACATGACCGGCGCCGGCCGAGCCGTTGGCGCCGGGCCGGTTGTCGATCACCACGGGCTTGCCGAGCGCTTCCTGCATCTTGCCGGCGAGGAGGCGGGCGGTGGAATCAGATGCGCCGCCGGGCGGGAACGGCACCACGACGGTGATGTTGCGTTCGGGATAGCCGGCGGTCTGGGCCTGGGCGGCGCTCCCCGGTGCAGCAGCAAGCGCGGTCAGCATGGCGAGCGAGGCGACGGTCGATGTGGAAAGGCTGAAGCGGGACATGTTTCCTCCTGGGCTTCTGGCGTGAAGCACGTGCGAAAGGGCGGTCGCGTTTTTGGCGTTGCGTCCCGCATCTTCCGTGCCCCGTCTTGTGCGGGTGCTGCCGTTACGGCGCGTCGACTAAAGCGCTAATGCATTAGTGAAGTCAAGCGCGGTCTGCGCTAAGATGCCGGCATGGATAGCTCCGCCTCGCCGCCCCGCCCGACCCGTGATCCCTACCGGCCCGCCGCACCGCAGGTGTTCGATTATGTGCGCGAGCGCATCATCGCGCTGGAGCTGCCGCCCGGCGCGCCGATTTCGCGGGCGGAGTTGCAGGATCTGTTCGGATTCTCCTCGACGCCGGTGCGCGACGCGCTGCTGCGCCTCCAGGAAGAATCGCTGGTCGATGTGTTTCCCCAACATGCCACCGTGGTAAGCCCGATCGACCTCCGGCTGGCGCGGCAGGCGCAGTTCCTGCGCCGCTCCATCGAGTTGGAGGCGGTGAGCACGCTGACCCTCTCGCCCGAGCGGGGGGATGTGGTGGAGCGGCTGGAGACCGTGATCGAGGTGCAGAAAACACTGCTGGCGCGCGGCGACCTGCCGGGGTTCGAGAATGCCGACCGCGAGTTTCACCGGACCTTCTTCGAGCGCGCGGGAGTGCCGGACCTGTGGGTGATGGTGCGCCGGCATTCCGGCCATATCGACCGCATCCGCCGCCTGCATTTGCCGATGCCGGGCAAGGCGTCGCAGGTGATTGCCGACCACCAGGCGATTGCGGCCGGCATCGCCACCGGCGAACCGGACGCGGCGCAGGCGGCTCTGCGCGAGCATCTGTCGAAGTCGCTGGCCTTCACCCCGGACCTGCGTGCCCGCTGGCCGGATTATTTCCGGGAGTGAGCGTCAGTCGGCGGTGCCCTTGCGCGTGAACACGTCGGCGAGGCGCTCGCCATCGGCCATCCGGCTGATCCGGCACCAGTGGGCAAAGCGTCCCGGTGCCTCGTGCACCGCGAGGACGTCGATGGCGATGCGCTCACCGATCTCGATATTGCCGTAGAACACGATGTCGCGCGCCAGCGTGGGCATGGCCTGTGCCGCTTCGCCGAGCAGTTCCCACTCCGCACGGTCGACGAGGGCCTGGAACGAGGCGAAGTAGAGGAATTCTGCTCCGTTGAAATCCTGCCGCGGGCAGGGACGTATCACGAGGCGGCGGGTGGGGACCGCCGCATCCGCGTCGGCGCGCAGAAAACCGAAATGGCGGTCCCAGTTGCCCGCACGCATCCGGGCGGCGAGCGCGGCGGTGTCGGCCGGCTCGACCCGCGCCGGCTCCGGGAACAGGTCGAGCGACAGCCGCGCCGCCGAGCGGTTGCGCCCCGGCACCGCACGCTTGACGAAGACCGAGCACAGCTCCATCCGTCCCACCGGCCGCCCGCTGCTGGTCAGTTCGTGGCGGCTGACGAACTGGGTACGCGAGGCGCGCACCAGCGACGAGGCGATGGTCAGCCGGTCATGCTCGCTGAGTGTATCCAGTGCGGCGTCACACAGGCTCGCGGCGCAGAACGCGGCATAGACCGGCGCGCCGTCAGCGTCGCGGAAGTCCGGCACCGCCCGCCCGGCCAGGCTCGCGAGCATCTGCCAGTGGCGATGCCCCAACTCTTTCATCAGCCAGGTTTCGGACAAGCCGCCGAGGCTGAGATGCGGCATGCCGAGAATGAGCGGCGCCCCGAACGTCTCCGGCGGGTCACAGCGCATCGTCAGATCCCGTGGAGAGACGGCGAGGTTCATTCCGCGCTCCTTCAGCCGGCGGCCTGAAGCGGGACGGGCCGCTCCAGCCTTTCCGCCATGTGCTCGACGATGAAGGCGGCGTCGCGCCCCACGCTGCCGAAGCGACCGGAGCCCCAGGTGTGCAGCCAGGGCAGCCCGATGAAATAGACGCCCTCCACGCCGGTCACGCCGCGCTTGTGCACGGGGTGGCCGCCGCCGTTGAAGACGGGAGCGTCGAGCCAGCGGAAATCCGGCTGGAAGCCGATGCACCAGATGACCGCCGAAATCCCCGAGCCCTCCAGCGTCAGGCGCGGGCGCTCGCCTTCCGGCCGCCACACCGGCTCATAGACCGAGGGCGGAGGAGCCTCGATGCCGTTCTCGGCGATGTGCTTGTCGATGGCGGCGTTGATACCGTTATAGGTGCGGTCGGCGTCGTCCAGCGCCTTTGTAAGGTTGCTGTCGAAGATCAGCTCCTGCCCGTCATAGTCGCGCAGCACGCCGTAGAGCTCCATGCCCTCGCGCGCGAATTTGCGCAGGTCGATGTCGCGCCCGCCGTCGCGGCCGGTGACGTAATGGTTGGTATTGTCGCGCACGCCCTCGCGCAGCGGGTGCTCGTCGACCGGCATGTCGTAATAGCCCATGTCCGCCAGCCAGGTGACAACGTCGCGCCCCCGATAGAAACGGGCGCAGCGCGGGGCGTTGCCCACCGCGAGATGGACCTTGCGGCCGGCGAGGTGCAGGTCCTCGGCGATCTGCGCGCCGGACTGGCCGGAGCCCACCACCAGCACCGCGCCTTCGGGCAGTTGCTCGGCATTGCGGTACTGCGCGGAATGGATCTGGGCGATCGAGGCCGGCAGCCGCTCGGCCATGCGCGGTACCACGGGCTGGTGATAGCCGCCGGAGGCGACCACCACCTTGTCGGCGGTGTAACTGCCATCCGAGGTCGCGACCTCGAACCCGCCCTGCGGACGTCGTGCGACGCGGGTGACGCTGACGCCCTCGCGGATCGGCGGCGCCACGGCCGCGCGGAAGCCGGCGAGATAGGCGAGGATCTCATCCTTCTTCATGAAGCCGTCGGGATCGCTGCCCGGATAGGGATGGCCCGGAAGGTCGCACTGCCAGTTCGGCGTCACGAGGCAGAAATTATCCCAGCGCTGGGTCGACCAGGCGTGCATGGCCCGGTGCTTCTCCAGCACCAGATGATCGATGCCGCGCTGCCGGAGGTGATAGCTGGTGGAAAGCCCTGCCTGCCCGCCGCCGATGATGAGAACGGGCAAATGCGGGGACGGGGCGGTGCTTGAGGCGGTCATGGGGTGTCTCCGGCGTTCACGCGTCGAAGGCTTCGACGGTCACGCGAGGTTCGGGTGCGTTTGAGAAGCGCTTCGCCGTCGCCTCTATGCGGGCGAGCTGGGCGAGCGCGAGCGAACAGGGGTGGCCGTAGCGCGCCTCGACGCGCGCGCTGGCGATGCCGAGCGCGGTGCGGCTGCGCACGAGGAAGTCGTCGAGCCCGTAACTCTCTCCGGGCGTTAGATAATCCTTGATGACGAGAGAGGGCGAATAGCAGCGCTCGGGCGTGCCGTCCGGCCAGCGGATATGGAAGATCATCTCAGGCATGCGCGTTCTCCCGCAGCCGGGCATAGGTGGCGACATGGGCGCGGGCGGTGTCGGCCCAGTCGTGGCGGCTCGCTTTGAGCGGGCCCCGATGTTTCAGCCGCGCGGCCAGTGCCGGGGTCAGCGCGGTCGCCATGGCATTGGCTATGGAGCCGGCATGGAACGGGTCGCACCACACGACATCATCGTCCGAGAGGTGCTCGGTGAAGGGCGCGATGTGGGAGACCATGACCGGCACCCCGCTTGCCATCGCCTCCAGCACGACAAGGCCAAAGCCTTCTTTTATCGAGGGAAAAGCAAGAAGATCGGCGAGACGGTACAGCGTGGGCATGTCGTCCTGTGCCAGCGGGCCGGTCTCGATGACGGCGTGGCCCGGAAGGCCCAGCTCGGTGAGGCGGGCGGAAAATTCCGCCCGGTAGGAACCGTGATCGAGCACGGTGGCGCCGCCGGCGATGACGAGCTGTGCCTGCGGGCTCACGGCATGGAGCTGGGCGAAAGCCTCCAGCAGCCGCAGCGTGTTCTTGCGCGCCTCGATGCCGCCGACGCTGAGAATCACCGGCCCCGGGCCGAGGCCCAGGCGGGTGCGCAGGGGGGCCTCGCTGCCGTCGCGCTGGGGCGAGAAGCGGGCGACATCGACGCCATTGCCGACCACGATCGGGGACAGCGCATAGCGCTTGCCGAGCTCGGCCTGCCACATGCGGCTGACGGTGAAATGGGCGTCGGCTTCCACGATGGCGCGGTGCTGGAGCGCGGAGAGCCGGGCGCAGGAGAAGTCGTCTATGTGATGCACGGTGCGGGCAAAACGCGCGACCAGTCCGCGATTCTTCAACGTTGCCAACGCATTGCCGGAGATGCCGTCCTGGGCGTGGAACACGTCGAAGCGGCGATTTCCGGGGCGCTCGAAATGGCGGACGTAATCCGCGATCCGGGTCTCGACCATCTGGGTGGTGTCGCCGGAGAACGGCGCGGCCTCGACGCTCATCACGCCGCAGCGGGCGGGACGGAAGAAGCCGGCGCCTTTGGGATCGGGAGCGTGGACCACGGCCTCGTGGCCGAGATCGGTCAGCGCCTCGGCGAATTCCAGCGCGTGGACCACGCCGCCGCGGGGGTTGGTGGAGTGGGTGAGGAGGGCGATGCGCAGCCTGTTCATGCCGCTGCCTCCTCGTTCCCGGCCATCGCGGGGCCGCAACCGATCAGCGGTCGGGCGGCGAGGTCCCAGACCAGCTCCGTGACCCGCCGATCGGCCACATTGACCCGCCGATCGGCGGTTATCGCGCCGATATCGGCGGCCGCGATGCCGCGTTCGGCGAACAGCGCGGTCACCGCGCCGACGTGATCGGGACGGACCGAGAGCAGGTAGCCGAAACTCGGGAAGGTGGTGAGCCAGCGCGCGGGGTCGACGCCCTCGGGCGCGGGTATGGCGGCGAGGTCGATGGCGAGGCCGACGCCGGAGCCTTCCGCCAGCATGGCGGCGGTGCCGACGATGCCGGCCTGGGAAATATCCTTGGCCGCGCGCGACAGGCCGGCCTCGGCGATGCGCGGCAGCAGCTCAAGGTCGCCCCGCAGCCGCTCGCCGGGAGCGTCGGTGGCCGCCTCCCAGTTGGAGAACGGCTCGCGGTAGCGTCCGCGCAGATCGATGGCGGCGACCAGCCGCTCGCCGGGGCGGGCGTCGAAGGAGGTGAGCAGGTTCTTCGCGCGGCCGAGAATGGCGACCGAGAGCTGGCCGCGATCGGCCCGGATATTGGTGTGGCCGCCGACGAGGGGGACGCCGAAACGTTCGCAGGCGGCGCGCAGGCCGTCCAGCACCGGGGCGGCCTTGTCCTCGCCATCGGCCCACACCGCGTCGACCACGGCGAGCGGGCGACCGCCCATGGCGGCGATGTCGGAGATGTTGACCATCGCCCCGCACCAGCCGGCGAACCACGGATCGCCGGCCACGAACTCGTTCATGAAGCCTTCGATGGCGAACAGCAGGTAGCCGTCGCCGTCCGGGATCGCCGCGCAATCGTCGCCCACCGGTACCGTGCTCTGGCCGGAGAGGCCGAGCCGGGCGGTGGCGGTGGCGATGTCGGCCTTGGCGGCCAGTCCGCGACCTTCGCGCAGCATGCGGGCGAGGGCGGGGATGTCGAAGGGGCCCTGCATCATGCCGCCCTCCGGGTCGCGTCGCTGCGCGCATGGTTGCTGCGCGCATGGGTGTGGAAGCCGGTCTCGGCATCGAAGATCGGGGGGTAATAAGCAAGGTCCGCCTGCATCCGCAGATGGGGCAGGCCGTGCAGCTCGAATTCGTCGACGATGTTCCAGTGCAGGCGGCGGAAAAGCGGGCCGTTCTGGCGCTGGACGTTGGCGAGGAACCGCGTGCAGCCGCGCGCATGGGCGGAGGAGACCGCCATGCGGATCAGTGCCGCGCCAAGCGCGCCCGCGGTGCGGTAGTCGCCCGCCACGGCGAGGCGCGAGCCCCACCACAGGCCGGGGCTTTCCTCGTGAATGCGTACCGTGCCCACCACCTCGTCGGCCGCGACGCCGAGCATGGAGAGGGCGACGATCGGGGTGGCGATGTCGTCGATCGCGTCGCGGTCGTCGCCTTCGAAAAGCCCCTGCTCCTCGCAGAACACGGCGCGGCGCAGGCGCGCGGCGCCAGTCCGCTCCCACGGGGCGGTGGCGTATTTGACGGTGAAGGCGCAGGCGCGGAACGGGCGGACGGGCTCGAACATCATGAGCAGGCCCTCGCGCCGGCGTTCTGCCGCTCATAGGTGGAGAGCGCCGAGCAGGCGCCGCATTTGGCGCAGCCGGCCTTGACGTCGATGGCCTTGAGACCCGTGGCGATCAGCATGCCGGAGAGCGGGCCGAGGATGGAATGCATGAAGGCCGGCGAGGGCGTCGGGTGGCTTTCCAGCGGCGTGCCGGTGATTGGCACGAACGGCACCACGAAGGGATAGACGCCAATCGCTGTGAGGCGACGGCAGATGTCGAGGATTTCTTCGCGCGTGTCGCCCAGCCCGGCGAGGATATAGGTCGAGACCTGCCCGCGCCCGAACACGGCGACCGCCGCCTCGAAGGCGGTGAAATAGCGCGCCACCGAGACCTGCGCCTTGCCCGGCATGATCCTGTGGCGGACGGATTCGGTGACGGCTTCCAGATGCATGCCGAGCGCATCGACGCCGGCCTCGCGCATGCGGGCGAACCACGCATCGTCGTCCGGCGGCTCGCACTGCGCCTGAATGGGGAGGTTCACCGCCGCCTTGATCGCCTGCGCGCTCTCGGTGAGGATCGCCGCGCCGCGATCCTTGCCCGGAGGGGTGCCGGTGGTCATGACCATGTGCTTGACGCCGTCGAGTTCGACGGCCGCCTTGGCGACTTCCGCGAGCTGGGCCGGGGTCTTGCGCTCGATGGTGCGCCCGGCCGCCAGCGACTGGCCTATGGCGCAGAACTGGCAGGTCTTGGTGCGGCTCTGGTAGCGGATGCAGCTTTGCAGCACGGTGGTCGCCAGCACGTCGCGCCCGTGCAGCACCGCGATCTTGGAATAGGGAATGCCGTCGGCGGTGGTCAGGCGATAGAATTTCGGCTGCTGCGGGAACGAGACCTCGCCCAGCACCAGCCCCTCGCGACTGATGCGGGAGCGACCATAGGCATCGGGCGCCTCGACCAGATAGGGGCTCTCGAAGGCCGGGGCGGTGTGGACGGGCACCATGACGGTCATGCCGTCAATGGTCATCGCCTTGTGGTCGGAAGGGCCTGCCCCGCCGCGCCGGCTGTCGGCGCCGGCGCGCGGATCAACCAGCCTTACCCCGTAGGACTGCAATTCGTTGATCAGCCGTTCCGTCGGCAGCGGCTGAATCTCGCTGGTCAGGTCCATCGGTTTCATCGAGGTCGCTCCCGGCAAAAATGGGGAAGGTCTCCACGGCACGCATTGGCGCGGTCGGGCGGTTGTCGAGGTTCAGGCTGAGCAGTTCCGGGCGGGCGTAATGGCCGACCGAATCCATCATCCGCTTGCGCTTGGTGATGAGGGACAGGTCGAGATCGGCGATGAGGATGCCTTCGCCGGAGGTGAGCGGGGGCACGACATGGCTGCCTTCGGGCGAGATGATCGCGGTCATGCAGCCGCCGGTGAGAGCCTTGCGCAGCCTCTCGTCGGGCGAGATGCGGGCGATCTGTTCCTCGGTGAGCCAGCCGGTGGAATTGACCACGAAGCAGCCGCTCTCCAGCGCGTGGTGGCGGATCGTCACCTCGATCTGATCGGCGAAGATCGGCCCGACCAGCGAGCCGGGAAACTGCGCGATGTGGATTTCCTCGTGCTGCGCCATCAGCGCGTAGCGGGCGAGCGGGTTGTAATGCTCCCAGCAGGCCAGCGCGCCGACGCGGCCGACGCTTGTGTCGACCACCTTGAGGCCGGCGCCGTCGCCCTGGCCCCAGATCATCCGCTCATGGAAGGTCGGGGTGATCTTGCGGCGCTTCAGCTTCAGCGAGCCGTCGGCGTCGAAGACGAGCTGGGTGTTGTAGAGCGAGCCGTGGTCGCGCTCGTTGACGCCCAGCACCACCACCACGCCGAGCCGGCGGGCGCTCGCGGCGACCGCCTCCGTCACCGGGCCGGGCACCACGACGGCGTTGTCATAGAGCCGCAGATGCTCCCCGCCGGTGAGAACCGGAGGGTAGACGAAGGAGAAATAGGGATACCAGGGGACGAAGGTCTCGGGGAAGGCCACCAGGCCGGCGCCCTTGCCCGCCGCCTCGTCGAGCGCGGCGAGCACGCGGGTGAGCGTGCCTTCCAGGCTGTCGAGATCGGGGGCGATCTGGACGGCGGCGGCGCGGACGATGCGCTTGGCCGTGTCGATGCGCTTGGCAGTATTGTCGGCCATGGCGGCCTCCCTTCCGAGTGGCCGGCCGTCAGAGCGTCCAGGTGTCGAGGATGAACGCGTTGTCGCGGCGGTGCAGCAGCACGATATCGAGCACGTCGAGCGGGCTGATCGGGATGATGCCGGGGATCAGCGAGCCCTCGCCATGGCCATAGAGCGCCTGAAGCGCGAAGCGGCAGCAATAGACCTTGCCGCCATCGGCCATGATCTTCTCGATGCGGTTGTTGAAGTTGAGGTGGCCGGGGAACGCCTCGTCGCCGAGCTTGGGGAAGCCGCGCTGCACGCCGAGCGTGACGCCGGGGCCGTAGAGCAGCACGGAGGTCTCGAAGCCCTTCTGGATCAGGCGCGAGGCCTGCAGCAGGTTGACCAGCCCGATCGAGCCCTCGAAGGCGACGGTGTGGAAGGTGACGAGGGCCTTCTCGCCGGGAGCGGCCTTGACGTCCTCGAACTTCTTTTCCTCGTAATCGACGAGGTAGTCACCCTTCTGGTGGGCGGGGGCGGTAACGGCGGGCATGGCGGTCTCCTCAGGGATGGGATCGCTGGATCGGCACGCACCGTGTGCATGCAGTCAATGCCGTCATTGACTGCTAATATGAGGCATCAATATCCAATCATTGTACAGTCGATAATGTAGTCAAATTTGGAGCCGATTCTGCATCCAAACTAAGCAGAAATGCGTAGCCGACGGCAGGCAAACCCTGCCTCTGCACGGAAATCGAGCAAGCTGCCGTGCCGGACGGCGTTTTCGGAACTGTGGGAAGTTCCAAGCAAGCGGCGCGCCACAGGTGACAAGCGGGCGATGCAACATTATACATACAATTCTATCGACTGCTGCCCGATACCGCCGACGCCCCTGCTAGCGACACGTGACGCCATGGCCGACTGGACACCCGACCTCACCCTTTCCGACAAGCCGCGCTACCTCGCCATCGCCGACCTGATGGAAGAGGACATCAGGGCCGGCCGGCTCACGCTCGGCGACCGGCTGCCGCCGCAGCGCCGGCTGGCGGAGCGGATCGGCGTCGACTTCACCACGGTGGCGCGCGGCTATGTCGAGGCGCAGAAGCGCGGGCTGGTGGAAAGCCGGGTCGGGCAGGGCACCTTCGTGACCGGCACCCCGAAGCCGGCGCGACGGGCCGGCCACGCCTCCTCTTCGCCCGCGCGCGCGGAAATCGTCGACCTCTCGATGAACCTGCCGCCCGAGCCGGACGATCCGGCCCTGATCGAGCGCATGCAGGACGGGCTGGCCGAGGTCGGGCGCGACCTGGTGGCGCTGCTGCGCTATCAGGGCTTCGGCGGTTCGCCGGCCGACAAGGACGCCGCCTCCGCCTGGCTGAGCCGCCGCGCGCTGGTGCCCGCGCAGGAGCGCATCTTCGTCACGCCCGGCGCCCATCCCGCCCTGCTCGGCATCCTCACGCTGCTGGCGCGGCCGGGCGACACCGTGCTGTGCGAGGCCATCACCTATCCCGGCATCCGCTCCATCGCCGCCCAGCTCGGGCTGAAGCTGGTGGGCCTGCCGATGGATGGCGACGGCATCGACCCCGACGCCTTCGCGGAGGCCTGCCGGGCCGGCGCGCCCAAGGCGCTGTACCTCAACCCGACGCTGCAGAACCCGACCACGCTGACCATTCCCGAACCGCGCCGGGCGGCGATCGCCAATGTCGCGCGGCGCTTCAACGTGCCGATCATCGAGGACGACGCCTATGGCTTCATCCCCGCCCATGGCGTGCCCCCGCTCGCCGCCATCGCTCCGGACCTGACCTGGCACGTCGCGGGGCTGGCGAAATGCATCGGGGCGGGACTGCGCACCGCCTATGTCGTGGTGCCGGAAGCGCGCAGCGGATGGCCCTTCGCCGCCGCGCTGCGCGCCGCGAGCGTCATGGCCTCGCCGCTGACCGTGGCGCTGGCGACGCGCTGGATCGAGGACGGCACCGCCGACACGCTGCTGCGCTTCATCCGCGCCGAGACCGCCGCGCGCCAGAGGCTGGCGGCGGACATATTGCCGGCCGGCAGCTTCCGCGCCGATCCGATGAGCTTCAACCTCTGGGTCGAACTGCCCGCGCCGTGGACGCGCTCGGCCTTTGTCGGGCACATGCAGTCCACCGGCATCGGCGTGGTGGCGAGCGACGTGTTCACCGTCGACGGCGCGCCGCCGGAAGCCGCGCGGGTGTGCCTGGGCGGGCCGGTGGACCGGCAGAAGGTGCGCGGCGCGCTCGAATATATGGCGCACGCGCTGGAAGGGTCGCCGGCGCTGGCGACGGCCTTCCTCTAGGGTCTTGATAGCCGGCTATTCGTCGCCATCGTCGCTGGCGTCGAAGCGGCCGGGCACCGGCACGTCCGGCAGGAATTCCGAGCCGCGCCGGCCGAGGAACTCCGCGATCGCCTCCGCCGGCGGGGTAAGCCGCTTGGCCGAGCGCTTGACCACATACCATTGCCGCACCACCGGCAGGCCCTCGACATCGAGGATCGCCAGCCGGCCGTCGGCGATCTCGGCCGCCACGGTGTGCGCGGAAATGAAGGACAGGCCGAGCCCGGCCATCACCGCCTGCTTGATGGTCTCGTTGGAGCCGATCTCCATGGCGATGCGCGGCTCGATGCCCGCGCCCTGAAAGAACCGCTCCATCAGCCCGCGCGTGCCCGAGCCGGGCTCGCGCACCAGGAACTTCATGCCCGCCAGCGCCAAAGGCGACACGCGCCGGCCGAGCAGGGGATGATCGACCGGCGCGATCATCACATGGGGGTGGGGCCCCAGCAGATGCTGCTCGACCGTCATGTCCATGGGCGGGCGGCCCATGATCGCGACATCGATGACGTCGCCGCGCAGCGCCGTGATCATCTCCTCGCGATTGCCGACCAGCAGCGCGACCTCGATGCCGGGATGGGTGCGGGCGAAGGCGCCGAGCGCGTTGGGCGCGAAATATTTGGCGGTGGAGACGATGCCGACCGTCACCCGCCCGGCGTTCAACCCCTTCATCGCGTCGAGCGCGGCGCTGCAATCGCCGAGCGCGTGCTCGATGCGCGACACCGCCGCCAGCACCTCGCGCCCGGCGGCGCTGGGGTGGAAGCGCTCGCCGGTGCGCTCCAGTAGCGGCACGCCGAGCATCTCCTCCAGAAGCTGGACCTGCATGGTGACGGCCGGCGGGGTGACGTTGAGCCGCTTGGCGGCGGCGGTCACGGTGCCGGTCTCGACCACGGCGGCGACGGCGCGGAGCTGCTTGAGCGTGGCATTACGCATGGAAAGTGCTTCTTCAGATAAATTGAATGAGAGAAAAAGAATATTCGAATTTCCTTAGTCGTACAACTCAGGCACTGTCAGCTCAATAAAAGGCGTCCGCCGCTTCGGGTCCCCACTCGAAGGCCAAACGGAAACGACACGCCACAGGGTCAAAGAACCTATAAAAACTGGGGAAACGCCATGAATCACACGACATTGCAGGACCACCTTTCGGGGTGGGCCGGAGCCGACCCCCTGCGCGGGGCGGTGGGGGCGAGCGTGCTGGCCCTGACCGAGGCCGGCATCGCGATTTCCGAACTGATCGCGGCCGGGCCGCTGGCAGGCGCCATGGCCGCCGTCCGCGGCTATCACGAGGATGGCGACAGCCAGAAGGAACTCGACGTCATCGCCGACACCATGGTGCGCGAGGCGCTCAATGGCGCGCCGGTCGCCCTGCTCGGCTCCGAGGAGGCGGAGGAGCCGTACTGGCTGAATCCCGACGGCCTGCTGGCGGTCGCGGTCGATCCGCTCGACGGGTCCTCGAACATCGACAGCAATGCCTCGATCGGCACGATTTTCTCGATCCTGCCCCATATCGGGCCGGACTCGCTGCTGCAGCCGGGGCTGAACCAGCTCGCCGCCGGCTTCCTGATCTACGGGCCGCAGGTCGCGCTGGTGCTCACGCTGGGCGAGGGCACGCAGATCTTCCTGCTGGAGCGCGGCTCCCGCCGCTTCGTGCTGGCGCAGCCGGCCGCAAGCGTGTCGCCGGAGACGGCGGAATATGCCATCAACGCGTCCAATGCCCGGCACTGGGACACCTCGATCCGCTACTATGTCGAGGATTGCCAGGCGGGGGCCGACGGCCCGCGTGCCAAGGATTTCAACACGCGCTGGATCGCGTCCATGGTCGCGGATGCCTATCGCATCCTCGCGCGCGGCGGCGTCTATCTCTATCCCGGCGACGCCCGCAAGGGCTATCAGCAGGGCCGGCTGCGGCTGGTCTACGAGGCCAACCCGGTGGCGTTCCTGATGGAGCAGGCCGGAGCAGCGGCCACCGACGGGCGCCGGCCGATCCTCAGCCTCCAGCCGACCCACCTGCACCAGCGCGTGCCTCTGGTGTTCGGCTCTCGCGGCGAGGTCGAGCGCATCGCGCGCTATCAGCTCGATTCATCCGCCATGCCGGAGCGCTCGCCGCTGTTCGGCCGGCGCGGCCTGCTGCGCGCGTAAGGGAGAGGGGCCATGTCGATCCATCACCCGATCATTTCCGTCACCGGCTCCTCGGGCGCGGGCACCACCTCGGTGCGGCGCATCTTCGAGCAGATCTTCCGCCGCGAGAACGTGACCGCCGCCTATATCGAGGGCGACGCCTTCCACCGCTACGACCGTGTGCAGATGCGCGCGATGATGGCGGACGAGTCCGCGCGCGGGAACAATCATTACAGCCATTTCGGACCCGATTCGAACCTGTTCGAGGAGCTGGAGGAGACGTTCCGCTCCTACTCCCAGACCGGCAGCGGCAAGGTTCGGCACTATGTGCATGACGACAAGGAAGCCGCCGAATATGGCGGCGCGCCCGGCACCTTCACCGAATGGGAGCCGATCCCGACCCCGACCGACCTGCTGTTCTACGAGGGGCTGCATGGCGCGGTGGTGAGCGGCAATATCGATGTCGCGCGCTATGCCGATCTCAAGATCGGCGTGGTGCCGGTGATCAATCTGGAGTGGATCCAGAAGATCCACCGCGACCGCGCCCATCGCGGCTATTCCACCGAGGCGGTGACCGACACCATCCTGCGGCGCATGCCCGATTACGTGAACTACATCTGCCCGCAGTTCACCCACACCGACATCAACTTCCAGCGCGTGCCGACGGTGGACACCTCCAACCCGTTCATCGCGCGCTGGATACCGACGGCGGACGAATCCATCGTGGTCATCCGCTTCATGAACCCGCGCGGGATCGACTTTCCCTATCTGCTCTCGATGATCCAGGGCAGCTGGATGAGCCGCGCCAACTCCATCGTCATTCCGGGCGGCAAGCTCGACATCGCGATGCAGCTCATTCTCACGCCGATGATCCTCAACCTCGTCGACAAGAAGCGCCGCGCCGCATGAGCCGGGAGGAAGACATGCTGACCAAGACCGCCGTTCCGGTGATCTGCCCCTATGAGGGCGCGACCGAAATTCCCTATGACGACATGGCCAATGCGCTGCGCGCCCTCGCCATGGACGCCGTGGAGAAGGCGAAGTCCGGCCATCCGGGCATGCCGATGGGCATGGCCGACGTCGCGACGGTGCTGTTCACCCGCTTCATGAAGATCGACCCGACCCGCCCGCGCTGGGCCGACCGCGACCGCTTCATCCTCTCCGCCGGCCATGGCTCGATGCTGCTCTATGGGCTGCATCACCTGCTGGGCTTCGAGGACATGGGCATCGACCAGCTCAAGAACTTCCGCCAGTTCGGCGCCACCACCGCCGGCCACCCGGAATATGGCCATGCGCTGGGCGTCGAGACCACCACCGGCCCGCTCGGGCAGGGGCTGACCACGGCGGTCGGCATGGCGCTGGCCGAGCGCATGCTGAATGCGCGTTTCGGCGACGATCTGGTGGACCACTACACTTATGTGATCGCCGGCGACGGCTGCCTGATGGAGGGCATCTCCCACGAGGCGATCGACCTCGCCGGGCATCTCAAGCTCGGCAAGCTGATCGTGCTGTGGGACGATAACGGCATCTCGATCGACGGGCCGACCTCGCTGTCGACCTCGACCGACCAGCTCGCGCGCTTCGAGGCGGCGGGATGGGACGTGCACCGCGCCGACGGCCACGCCCACCACACGCTGATCGACGCCATCGCCAAGGCGCGCAACACCAAGAAGCCCTCGCTGATCGCCTGCCGCACCACCATCGGCTATGGCGCGCCCAACAAGTCGGGCACCGAAGGCGTGCACGGCGCGCCGCTCGGGGCGGAAGAGATCGCGGCGGCCCGCGAGTTCCTCGGCTGGCATCACCCGCCCTTCGAGGTGCCGGCCGGCGTGCGCGCCGCCTTCACCAAGATCGCCGATCGCGGCCGGCAGGCGCGCGAGGCCTGGCAGGCGCGGCTGGCCAGCAGCGAGCAGCGCGGCGCCTTCGAGGCGGCGATTTCCGGCGAGCTGCCGGCCGCGTTCGACGAGACGCTGGACGCCTATAAGCGGCTGCTGATTGAGGAGGCGCCGAAGGTCGCGACCCGCAAGGCCTCGGAGATGGCGCTCACCGTGATCAACGCGGCGACCGACCTGACCATCGGCGGCTCGGCGGACCTCGCCCATTCCAACCTGACGCTGACCAAGGGGCTGGGCTCGATCGCGCCGTGCAAATATGCCGGCCGCTACATCCATTACGGCATTCGCGAGCACGCGATGAGCGCGGTGATGAACGGGCTCGCGCTGCATGGCGGCTTCATCCCCTATGGCGGCACCTTCCTGGTGTTCTCCGACTATATGCGCGGCGGCATGCGGCTCTCCGCGCTGATGGGACTGCGCACCATCTATGTGCTGACCCATGATTCCATCGGGCTCGGCGAGGACGGGCCGACGCACCAGCCGGTCGAGCACCTCGCCATGCTGCGGGCGACGCCGAACCTCTACGTGTTCCGCCCCGCCGACGCGGTGGAGACGCTGGAAGCCTGGCAGGTGGCGCTGCATGCCGAGAACACGCCCTCGGTGCTGGCGCTGTCGCGGCAGAACCTGCCGACGCTGCGTGCCGACTACACCGAAGACAACCTCACCGCCCGCGGCGCCTATGTGATCAGGAAGCCGACGCGCTGGCGCGACGTGACGCTGCTGGCCACCGGCTCGGAGGTCGAGATCGCGCTGAAGGCGGCCGACATGCTGGCCGCGCGCGGGGTCGAGGCGGCGGTGGTGTCGATGCCGTGCTGGGAACTGTTCGAGCAGCAGAGCCCGGAGTACCGCGCCGGCGTGCTCGGCAAGGCGCCGCGCATCGCCATCGAGGCGGCCGCGCGGCTCGGCTGGGACCGCTGGATCGGCGAGCGGGGTGCCTTCGTCGGCATGACCGGCTTCGGCGCCTCGGCGCCCGCCCCCGAACTCTACGCGCATTTCGGCATCACCGCCGAGGCGGTGGTCGATGCCGCCTGCGACATCCTGACCTGCGCCTGAGGAGAGAGAACATGGCCCGTATCACCCTTCGCCAGCTTCTCGACCACGCGGCCGAGCAGGGCTATGGCGTCCCCGCCTTCAACATCAACAATATGGAGCAGGGCATCGCGATCATGGAGGCCGCCATCGCGGTCGATGCCCCGGTCATCATGCAGGCGAGCCGCGGTGCGCGCTCCTATGCCGGCGACATCATGCTCTCGCGGATGATCGACGCGCTGACCGAGATGTACCCCGCCATCCCGATCTGCATGCATCAGGACCACGGAAACAACGAGGCGACCTGCCTCTCGGCGATCCAGCACGGCTTCACCTCGGTGATGATGGACGGCTCGCTGAAGGAGGACGCCAAGACCCCGGCGGACTACGACTACAACGTCGCCATCACCCGCCGCGTGGTGGATGCCGCGCACTGGGTCGGCGCCTCGGTCGAGGGCGAACTGGGCGTGCTCGGCTCGCTGGAGAGCGGGGCCGGGGAGCAGGAGGACGGGCACGGCGCGGAAGGCGCGCTCAGCCACGACCAGTTGCTCACCGATCCCGACCAGGCGGTCGAGTTCGTCGCCGCCACCAAGGTCGACGCGCTCGCCATCGCCATGGGCACCTCGCACGGCGCCTATAAATTCTCGCGCAAGCCGGATGGCGACATCCTCGCCATGAACGTGATCGAGGAAATTCACCGCCGGCTGCCGAACATCCATCTGGTGATGCACGGCTCCTCCTCGGTGCCGCAGGCCCTGCAGGACCTGTTCAACGCGAGCGGCGGGGAGATGCCCCAGACCTGGGGCGTGCCGGTGGAGGAGATCGTGCGCGGCATCCGCCACGGCGTGCGCAAGGTCAATATCGATACCGACTGCCGGCTCGCCATGACCGCGCAGTTCCGCAAGGTGGCGGTGGGTTCGACATCCGAATTCGACCCGCGCAAGTTCCTGAAACCCGCCATGGACGCGATGCGCGATCTGTGCCGGGAACGTTTCGAACTGTTCGGCACCGCCGGGCAGGCCTCGAAGATCAAGGTCCTGCCGCTCGCGGCGATGGCCAAGCGCTATGCCTCGGGCGCGCTCGATCCGGTGATCGGCGGCGTGCGGGTGGCGGCGGAATAACGCGCCGATCCGCGCGGCAGCGCGCGGCGGCGACAGAACGGAAGATCAGGCGAACAGCCAAGGCGTGCGGCCCCCGTCGCGCGTCAACGGGACAACCATGCCCGACATTCAACCGGAGCGAGATCGATGAACGCGATCGAAAAGGTGCCGACCGAAGCCAAGCGCGACCGCTACAGCGCCGGCGTCATGGAATACCGCAAGATGGGCTACTGGCAGCCCGATTACGAGCCGAAGGACACCGACGTGATCGCGGTGTTCCGCATCACGCCGCAGGACGGCGTCGACCCGATCGAGGCCTCGGCGGCGGTCGCCGGGGAAAGCTCGACGGCGACATGGACGGTGGTGTGGACCGACCGGCTGACCGCCTGCGACAAGTACCGCGCCAAGTGCTACCGGGTCGACCCGGTGCCCAACAGCCCGGAGTCGTGGTTCGCCTATATCGCCTATGACCTCGACCTGTTCGAGCCGGGCTCGATCGCCAACCTCTCGGCCTCGATCATCGGCAACGTGTTCGGCTTCAAGCCGCTCAAGGCGCTGCGCCTCGAGGACATGCGGCTGCCGGTCGCCTACATCAAGACCTTCGACGGCCCGGCCACCGGCATCGTGGTGGAGCGCGAGCGGCTCGACAAGTTCGGCCGCCCGCTGCTGGGCGCGACGGTGAAGCCCAAGCTCGGCCTGTCCGGCCGCAATTATGGCCGCGTGGTCTATGAGGCGCTGAAGGGCGGGCTCGACTTCACCAAGGACGACGAGAACATCAACTCGCAGCCCTTCATGCATTGGCGCGACCGCTTCCTCTACTGCATGGAGGCGGTGAACAGGGCGCAGGCCGCGAGCGGCGAGGTGAAGGGCACCTACCTCAACATCACCGCCGGCACCATGGAGGACATGTACGAGCGCGCCGAATTCGCCAAGCAGCTCGGCTCCAGCATCGTGATGATCGACCTGATCATCGGCTATACCGCGATCCAGTCGATGGCCAAGTGGTGCCGCCGCAACGACATGATCCTGCACCTGCACCGCGCCGGCCACTCGACCTACACCCGGCAGAAGGCGCATGGCGTGTCGTTCCGCGTCATCACCAAGTGGATGCGCCTTGCCGGCGTCGACCATATCCATGCCGGCACGGTGGTCGGCAAGCTGGAGGGCGACCCCCACACCACCAAGGGCTATTACGACCTGTGCCGCGAGGATTTCGTGCCGCAGAACCTCGCCCACGGCATCTTCTTCGACCAGCCCTGGGCGTCGACCCGCAAGCTGATGCCGGTGGCCTCCGGCGGCATTCATGCCGGCCAGATGCACCAGCTCATCGACCTGCTCGGCGAGGATGTGGTGCTGCAGTTCGGCGGCGGCACCATCGGCCACCCGATGGGCATCCAGGCCGGCGCCACCGCGAACCGTGTCGCGCTGGAAGCGATGATCTTCGCCCGCAACGAGGGCCGCGACATCGTCAATGAGGGCCCGGAAATCCTGAAGGCCGCGGCGCGCCACTGCCTGCCGCTGCGCCAGGCGCTGGATGTGTGGAAGGACGTGACCTTCAACTACACCTCCACCGACACGCCCGACTTCGTGCCGCAGGTGACCGCGGCCGAGTGAGCCGCGGCGGAGTGATCCCGCCTCTGCCGCCCCGCCGTCATCGCGCGCCGACGGCGGCGGGGAACCGACCCCCTTTTCAGGAGACAAAACCATGCGCCTCACCCAGGGAGCCTTCTCCTTCCTGCCCGACCTCACCGACGAGCAGATCGCCCGGCAGGTCCAGTACTGCATCGACAAGGGATGGGCGGTGAACATCGAGTTCACCGACGACCCGCACCCCCGCAACACCTATTGGGAAATGTGGGGCATGCCGATGTTCGACGTGAAGGACGCCGCCGGCGTCATGTTCGAGCTGAACGAGTGCCGCAAGGCCTATGGCGGGCGGAACTACATCCGCGTCAGCGCCTTCGATTCCACCCATACCTGGGAATCGCTGCGCCTGTCCTTCCTCACCGACCGCCCGGCGGACGAGCCCGGCTTCGCGCTGGAGCGCCAGGAGGTCGACGGCCGCACCATTCGCTACACCACGCGCTCCTATGCCGCCATGCGCCCCGAGGGGGCGCGCTACTGAGCCCTGGCCCCGAGGGGGCGCGCTACTGAGTTTCGCCCCGAGGGGGCGCGGTACTGATCGGAAGCCGACGCTTCCCAACCAAACTCGCCCGCGGTGGATCCCATTCCTCCCCCGCCGCGGCAGGCCGGCCCGGAACCGCACGCCGGGCCGGCCCTTTTCTTCCCTCGCGTGAAGGAACCCGACCATGGACGCCATCACCGACGAGCCGCGCCCGGCCGACGCGGACGAGCGCATCGACTTCCGCGCCGAATTCGCCCGCTCGGGGCTCGCCGACATCTTCGACGAGCTGGACCGCGACCTCGTGGGCCTCGCGCCGGTGAAGAGCCGGCTGCGCGAGATCGCGGCGCTGCTGCTGGTCGACCGTGCCCGCGCGCGCTTCGGGCTCGGGGCTTCCAGCCCGACGCTGCATATGAGCTTCACCGGCAATCCCGGCACCGGGAAGACCACGGTGGCGCTGCGCATGGCGGAAATCCTGCACAAGCTCGGCTATGTGCGCAAAGGCCATCTCGTGACCGTGACGCGCGACGATCTGGTCGGCCAGTACATCGGCCACACCGCGCCCAAGACCAAGGAAATCCTCAAAAAGGCGATGGGCGGCGTGCTGTTCATCGACGAGGCTTACTACCTCTATCGTCCGGAGAATGAGCGCGACTACGGGCAGGAGGCGATCGAGATCCTGCTGCAGGTGATGGAGAACCAGCGCGACGACCTCGTGGTGATCCTCGCCGGCTATGGCGACCGCATGGAGCGCTTCTTCACCGCCAATCCCGGCTTCCGCTCGCGCGTGGCGCATCACATCGACTTCCCGGATTATTCCGGGGACGAGCTGGCGGCGATCGGCGGGCGGCTGCTGGACGGCATGGGCTATGTCATGAGCCCGGAGGCGGAAGCGGCGTTCGCGCGCTATATCGAGCTGCGCAAGGTGCAGCCGCATTTCGCCAATGGCCGCTCGATCCGCAACGCGCTGGACCGCGCGCGGCTGCGGCAGGCCAACCGACTTTTCGCCAGCGAGCGCCCAGTGAGCCGCGACGAGCTGGTGACGCTGGAGGCGGCCGACATTCTCGCCAGCCGCGTATTCTCCGGCGGCATCGACAGTTACCCGCCGCTGAAGTGAGGGCACTTCGTTGACCCTTTCCTCTCCCCGACGGGTGAGAGGCCGGCACCGTGACAGGAGACCGCCATGACCACCCCCCTCATCGCCCCGTCCATGCTGGCTTCCGACTTCGCGCGCCTCGGCGAGGAGGTGCGCGACGTCGTGGCAGCGGGCGCGGACTGGATCCATCTCGACGTGATGGACGGGCATTTCGTGCCGAACATCACCTTCGGCCCCGATGTCATCAAGGCGATGCGCCCGCACACCGACAAGGTGTTCGACGTGCATCTGATGATCTCGCCGGTGGAGCCCTATCTCGAGGCCTTCGCCAAGGCGGGGGCCGACATCATCACCGTGCAGGCCGAGGCGACGGACCATCTCGACCGTTGTCTTCAGGTCATTCGCGGGCTCGGCTGCAAGGCGGGTGTGGCGCTGAACCCGGCGACGCCGGAAAGCGCGGTGGCCTATGTGCTCGACAAGGTGGACCTGATCCTCGCCATGACCGTCAATCCCGGCTTTGGCGGGCAGGCCTTCATTCCCGACGTGCTGCCCAAGGTGGAGCGCCTGCGCGCCATGATCGGTGCGCGGCCGATCCATCTGGAGATCGACGGCGGGGTCAATCCGCAGACCGGCGCGCGCTGCGTCGCGGCGGGGGCGGACGTGCTGGTGGCGGGCTCCGCCGTCTTCAAGACACAGGCCTTGGGCGGCATCGAGGGCTATCGCGCCAATATCGCGGCGATCCGCGCCGGGCAGGCGCCGGCGCGGGCCGACGCAGCCTGACGGCGTTCAAGCTGCGAGGTGGAGCGTGCCGGGCCGACGCGCGGCGCGCTGCAGGCGGCGCTGCTCGCGCGCCAGCGTGCGCGCGACGTCGTCGAGATCGAGCCGGTCGCGCTTCAGCACCAGCGCGACCAGCGGATCGGCGAGAATCTCGGCGAGCCGCGGTTCTCCGGCGGCATGGGAATCGAAAGCGGTCATGTCGGATTATCCCGGTCGCCGGCGGCGCGCGAGGCGCATCGATCCGGCAGGGCTGCATGGCAAAAGCGAAGGACGGCGGGGCGCCGTCAGCAGCAGGGACAACACATCGGTTTAAGTCGCGTGGCGGTCATGTCAGCCTCCTCAAAGGCATGGTTCGAACGACCCGACCACGACGACCGTGGCGCTTTAGCAATTGATGACGCGGTGCAAGCTGCCGGGCTCAAATCCCGCGACCGGCGAAGCCACGCGGGCTCCCGACCGATGAAGCGATCCTGCCGGAGGGCCCGGCGATTGTCAACTGATTTAGTAGATTATTAGAATGGTTCACAACAGCGGCGTCTGGCGGCCGTGGGTGGCGAGCAGGTGGCGCACCACAGGGCCGGTGTCGTGGCGGTGGAAGGCGCGGACCTCCTGCTGAACATCGGCATCGGCATGGGAGACGCGGCGGTGCTGGCGCAGATGCTCGGCCCAGCTTTCCACCATGAACCATTCCACCAGGATTTCCGGGTCGGCCGCATCCTCGGTCACGCCCCAATTATAGGCGCCATCGCGGCGCCGGGCGTGGGAGAGCCGGTTCAGCACCCTGAGGAAGGCCGGGTGATCCTCGCGCGCGACGTGGTACTCGACGAGAATCAGCACCGGGCCGCGATCGCCCGCCACCGGCTCGGCGAGCAGCGGCTCGGGCCAGTGATTGGAGGGGGTGAGATCGGCTTCGCCCGTCGGCAGGCGGACGCGATGGGCGACCAGCCCGGCGACAACGAGGCCGGCGGCGGCGGTCAGCAGCGTCGGGGCGAGGCCGATCTCCTGCGCGATGAAGCCCCAGCCCAGCGAACCGCCGGCCATCGCGCCGTTGAACACGGTGAGATAGACCGCGAGCGCGCGCCCGCGCACCCAATTGGGCAGGATCGCCTGCGCGGTGGCGTTGAGCGTGGTCAGTGCCACGATCCACGCCCCGCCCATGGCGAGCAGGATCGCGATGGCGAGCCATTGCGGCGGCGCCAGCGCCAGCGCGGCGGCGGCGAGGGCGGTGAGGATGGCGCTTGCCAGCATCAGCCCGTCGGCATCGAGCACCGAGCGCAGCTTGGGCAGCGCCAGCGCGCCGAGGATGGCCCCGGCGCCGACCGAGCCGAGCAGCAGGCCGTAGAAGGCGGCGTCGCCCTTGAGCAGTTCGCGCGTCACCAGCGGCAGCAGCGCCCAGACCGCGCTGGCGAAGGCGAAGAACACCGCCGCGCGCAGCAGCACGACATGCAGCTCGCGGCTGGAGCGGGCATAGCGCAGCCCGGCGCGGAAGGCGCCCGAGAAGCGCTCGGAGAGTTCATCTTGCGCGGTCGGCGGGCGCTTCCACCAGATGAGCGCGGCGATCACGATGATGTAGCTCGCGACATCCGCGCCATAGGTCAGCGCGGCGCCGAAGGCGGCGAGCAGCACGCCGCCGACTGCCGGGCCGATGGAGCGGGCGATGTTGATGCCGAGCGAGTTGAGCGCCACCGCACTCTTGAGCTCGCCGCGCGGCACCAGCTCGGGCACGATGGACTGCCAGGTCGGCCCCATCAGCGCCGCGCCGATGCCGCCCACGAAGGTCAGCGCGATCAGGGCGGTCACGGTCATCAGCCCGCTATGGGCGAGGATCAGCAAGGTCAGGCTGACGGAGCCGAGCAGGAACTGGATGGCGATGAGGAATTTCCGCCGGTCGAGAATGTCGGACAGCACGCCGGCCGGGATCGCCAGCAGGAAGATCGGCAGCATGCCGGCGGCCTGCACCGCGGCGACGGCGGCGGGGGAGGCGGAGAGGTCGGTGACCAGCCACGCGCTGGCGACATCGCGCATGAAGCTGCCGGTATTGCCGAGCACGGTGGCCGCCCACAGCACGGCGAAGACCGGGCGCCTCAAGGGCGCGAAGCCGCCGGAGGACTGTGCGTTGGGGGCGTCAGTCATGGCGGGCTCCGTGTCGGTGATGCAGAAGGTCGTCGCGGCCAACCAGTATGAAGGCGCCGGCAAGGCCGAGATGCTCGAAGAAGGAATTGGCCATGAAGAACCGCGCCTCGCCCGGCGGCAATTCCCAGAAGCGGTTCGCCAGCACGGTGGCGAGCAAAGTGAAGCCGGCCAGCGCCAGCGCCCCGAGCCAGCGCCCGCGTCCGGTCAGGATCATCAGCGGCGCGACGAGTTCGAGCGCGATCACCGCCAGCGCGAAGGGCAAAGCCGGGGCGAGGCCGAAATGCGCCATTTCCGCCAGCGCGCCGTCGAAATCGAACGCCTTGACCAGCGCGCCCTGGAGATAGGCTCCGCACAAAGCGAGCCGGGCGAGGAACAGCACCGGCGCGGGCGCGAGCACCCGGCGGGCGAGGCTTTCGAGGGCGCGGACCACGGCTCAGATCGCCCAGCAGGCGCAGCCGAGCGCGCCCCAGAAGGACCGCTCGTCCGACACCGGCACGCTGGACCCCCACGCCCCGGCATGGGCATGGCCATGGACATTGCAGGCGCTGGCGCAGCCGCACAGCGAGGCGAAGGCGTATTTCGTGGTCTTGCCGGCCTGCGCGCGCTCCTGATAGCCGCCGAAGCGGCGCACCGGCGACCAGTCCGGCATGGCGGGCGGCAGCTCCGGGGCGAGGTTCGAGAAATCGCCCGCGCCATGGACCGGCACGCCGCCGAGCAGGGTCAGCGCGGCGGTGATGTCCTGGATCTCGTCGTCCGGCACGGCGAAATAGTCGGCCTCCAGCACCACCATGTCGGCGAGCTGGCCGGGCGCGATCTGCCCCTTCTTGCCGGGCTCGCTGGAGAACCAGGTGTTGGCCTCGGTCCATAGCCGCAGCGCGGTCTCGCGGTCGAGCCGGTTTGAGGCGGGGTAGAGCGACATTCCGCCCAGCGTCCGCCCGGTGACCAGCCACGACAGAGACACCCACGGATTATAGGAGGCGACGCGGGTGGCATCGGTGCCGGCGCCGACCGGGACGCCCATGTCCAGCATGCGGCGGATCGGCGGGGAGCGCTCGGCGGCGCGGGCGCCGTAGCGCTCGGTGAAATACTCGCCCTGAAACGCCATGCGGTGCTGCACGGCGATGCCCCCGCCCAGCGCGGCGATGCGCTCGATGTTGCGGTCGGTGATGGTCTCGGCATGGTCGAAGAACCAGTTGAGCCCCTGAAGCGGGACATCGCGGTTCACCTTCTCGAACACGTCGAGCGCGCGGGAGATGGTCTCGTTATAGGTGGCGTGCAGCCGCCACGGCCAGCGCTTCTCGGCCAGCAGGCGGACCACGGGTTCGAGGTCGCCTTCCATGGAGGGCGGCATATCGGGGCGCTCGACGCGGAAATCCTCGAAATCGGCGGCGGAATAGACCAGCATCTCGCCGGCGCCGTTCAGTCGGAAGCTGTCGTCGCCCTGGCCGGGCGTCACCGTCCCGGTCCAGCGCGCGAAATCGGCCAGTTCTTCCTTGGGCTTCTGGGTGAACAGGTTGTAGGCGATGCGCACGGTGAGCTGGCCCTCGCGGTGCAACTCCTCGATGATCGCGTAGTCGTCCGGGTAGTTCTGGAAGCCGCCGCCGGCATCGATCACGCTGGTGACGCCGAGCCGGTTCACCTCGCGCATGAAATGGCGGGTGGAGTTCTTCTGGTACTCCGGCGGCAGCTTCGGGCCCTTGGCCAGCGTCGCGTAGAGGATGGTGGCGTTGGGCTTGGCGAGCAGCAGGCCGGTCGGGTTGCCGGCGCTGTCGCGGATGATCTCGCCGCCCGGCGGGTTCGGCGTGTCGCGGGTGTAGCCGACCGCGCGCAGCGCGGCGCCGTTGAGCAAGGCGCGATCATAGAGGTGGAGGATGAACACCGGGGTGTCGGGGGCGACCCTGTTGATCTCCTCCAGCGTCGGCAGGCGCTTTTCCGCGAACTGGTGCTCGGTGAAGCCGCCGACCACGCGCACCCATTGCGGGGCGGGGGTGTTGTCGACCTGGCTTTTGAGCATCTCCAGCGCCTGGCCGAGCGAGCGCACGCCGTCCCAGCGCAGTTCCATATTGTAGTTCAGCCCGCCGCGGATGATGTGCATGTGGCTGTCGATCAGGCCGGGGATCACCCGCCGGCCGCCGGCATCGATGCGCTGCGTTTCCGGCCCGGCGAGCGGCATGATCTCGGCCTCGCTGCCGGCCTGCACGATGCGGCCGTCCTTGACCGCCACCGCCTGCGCGGCCGGGTTGGAGCGGTCGAGCGTGGTGATGCGGGCGTTGAACAGGATGAGGTCGGGGGTGTCGACGGCGTTCTGGGTCATCGCGTTCTGGGTCATGGTCTGTGCCCTCAGCAGCGGGGAGGCGAGGCCGGTTGCAAGGGCGACCGTGCCGGCGGCGGCGTGGGTCATCAGTTCGCGGCGGTTGGGCATCGCGGATTCCTCATGAACCGGAGGGCGGATCGGCCGGCCCGGCGCTCTGCCGGCCGGGAAGCTGGCCGAGCACATGGTCCGAGCAATCGGCGAGGCCGATGGCGGTGCGCAGCCCGTCGCCGTTGAGAAGATGCCGCGCGACCGGCACCACCTGTTCGCCGATGAGAATGCCGAACAGCCCCACCAGCGCGACCACCGGCGGGGCCGGCGAGCGCACATTGATGAGGCTGTAGACGATGCCCACCAGAAGGCCGGCGCCGAGCGAGGCGAGATAGAGCTTCACCGGCAGATCCTCCCTTGTCGGGCCAAGCGGCCGCTCATGCGGTGACGGTCGCGGCGGCCTCGCGGATGACGGCGGCCACGGCGTCGGGGTGGGAGACCAGCGACATGTGGCTGGCGTCTAGTTCCGTGGTGCGGGCGTCGAGGCGCTGCGCCAGCTCGCGCTGGAGCTCGACGCTGACCGCGCGGTCCTGCGTGGAGACGACGAACCAGCTCGGGCGGTCCTTCCACGCGGCCTGGCTCACCTTGTCCGAGAAGGTCGCGAGGCCGAGCGGGGGCTGGAGAGCGGCGAGCAGGCGCGCTTCCGCCTCGGGCAGGTCCTGCGCGACATTGGCGATCCAGCTCTCGACGCTCATCTTGAGATGGCCGGTGCCGTCGTCATGCACGCCCGACAGGCCGGGCGGCGGGGCGTGGGCGCCGACCTGATCGCCGGTCGACTGGCCGGCATCCGGGGCGAAGGCGGCGACATAGACCAGCGCCTTCACCTTGGGATCGTTGCCGGCTTCGGTGATGACGGTGCCGCCCCAGCTATGGCCGGCGAGCACCACCGGCCCCTCGATCGCAGCGAGGGCGAGGCGGGTGGCGGCGACATCGTCGGCGAGCGAGGTGGTCGGGTTCTGCACGGCGACCACGTTGAGCCCGTCGGCCTGAAGCCGGCGGATGACGTGGCGCCAGCTCGACCCGTCGGCCCAGGCGCCATGGACGAGAACGATGGTGACGGAGGCAGCGGCCATGATGCTCAGTGCCCGCCTTCGGAGGCGCCGAACATGGTCTTGGCGTAGATGATGCCGAGCCCGTAGGCGCCGCCATACTTCTTCGCGACCCCGGTGGTGAACTCGTAGGTCTCGCCGCGCGCCCAGTCGCGCTGAAGCTCCAGCAGATATTGCAGCGAGGTCATCGGCACCGCGCCGGCCTGGATCATGCGCTCCATGGCGCGCTCATGGGCCTCGTCGGAAACGTCGCCGCAGGCATCGGCGATGACATAGACCTCGAAGCCCTGCTCGATGGCCGAGATCGCCGGGCCGACGATGCACACGCCGGTCCACAGGCCGGCGAGCACGATGCGCGGCTTGCCGATGCGGTTGACCTCCTCGATGACCGCGGCGTCTTCCCAGGTGTTCATCGAGGTGCGGTCGAGCAGCTTCTGGCCCGGAAACGCCTCGGTGATTTCGCTGAACATCGGGCCGGAGAAGCTTTTCTCCGCCACCGTGGTCAGGATGGTCGGCACCTTGAAGCCGGCGGCGGCGTGCGAGATCAGCGCCGCGTTGTTGCGCAGGTTGACCGCGTCGATCGACTTGGTGGCAAACGACATCTGCGACTGGAAGTCGATCAGGATCAGCATGTGGTTGGTCGGGTCGATGAGCCCCTTGCCGGGGACGGGGGTCGCGGTCGCCATGGGAGATCCTCTCAGGTCATCGGTGGGGATTTGTAGGAACCGGCGCCGGTTCGGAACAATTGTGCGGGAGGTTGAGCGGGCCCTACCCTCGGGATATGTCGCCCAACACCGCGCGCAGGCAGGCGAGCAGCGCCTCGGGCTCGACCGGCTTTTCGAGGAAGCCGCGCACGCCGGCGGCCAGCGCGCCCGCGCGGGTCGCCTCGTCCGGATAGGCGGTGATCAGGATGGTGGGCAGGTGACGCCCCTGTGCGCGCAGGCGGTGATGAAGCGCGAGCCCGCTCAGGCCCGGCAAGCGAAGATCGGCGATCAGGCAGGCGGCCTCGCGGGCGGTGCGGGAGGCGAGGAAGCTCGCGGCGTCCCGGTAGCCGCGCGGCTCGAAGCCGAAGGCGCCGATCAGGCTGGCCAGCGCCTCGCGCGCAGAGGCGTCGTCTTCCACGATCGCGACGAGGCGCGGGCTGGCTTTCTGGCGCGTCGTCATGGGATGGGTTCCGTCCGGCAGCGCGCGGTTGCGGTATCCCGGCGCGCGATCAGGATCGGGCGAAGGCCGGGATAGCGGCAATTGTACCGGAGTGTCGGTTGGCTAGGCCCGGGTATGATCCCGTGCGTGGTCCGCCGCCAGCCGGTCGGCGAAACGCACCAGATCGACCAGCGAACGCGCCTGCAGCTTCTGCATGATCTGCGCGCGGTGCACCTTCACCGTGACCTCGCTGAGCTGGAGGTTGACGGCGATCTGCTTGTTCATCAGCCCGCTGGCCACCAGCGGCAGGATTTCGCGCTCGCGCGGCGTCATGGCGGCATAGCGCTCCCGCAGCTCGGCCATCTGCCGGGCCTCGGCGCGCCGGGCGCGGTCGCGCTCGATGCCGTTATGCACGGCGTCCAGCAGGTCCTGGTCGCGATAGGGCTTCAGCAGGAACTCGATGGCGCCGGCCTTCATCGCCGAGACCGACATCGGCACATCGCCATGGCCGGTGATGAAGACCACGGGGAGGTGAATGCCGGAGCGCACCAGTTCGCGCTGGAATTCGAGGCCGCTGCTGCCGCGCAGGCGTACGTCCAGCACCAGGCAGGCCGGCAGGTCCGGCCGCCGCGCCGCGAGGAAGGCGGTGCCGGATTCGAAGGTCAGAACCTTGTGGCCCTCGGAGCTGAGCAGGCTTTCCAGCGAGGCGAGGATCGAGGGGTCGTCATCGACCACGAAAACGGCGGACGGTTCATTCATGGTTCCTGCTCCGCAGTGTCGCGCGGCAGGATGGCCGCTGGCAGCGAGAAATGGAAGACCGCGCCGCGCGGCTGGTTCGCCGTTGCCCAGATTCGTCCGCCATGAGCCTCGATGACGGAACGGCAGAACATCAGCCCCATCCCCATGCCGCCCGGCTTGGTGGAGACGAACGGGTCGAACAGGCGCTCGGCCATGCCCGGCGCGATGCCGGTGCCGCTGTCGGCGACGCGGGCGTGCAACTCGCCATAGGCGCCGAAGCCGGTGCGGATGACCAGGAGGCGCTGGCGGTCATGGGCGGATTTGATGGCGTCGATGCCGTTCTCGATCAGGTTGCACAGTACCTGATGGAGCTGCACGGCATTGCCGATGATCGGCGGCAGCGCGTCCGCCAGCTCCAGCTCGATCGCGATGCCCTCGAAGCGGGCCTCCGTCCCGGCGATCGTCACCGCCTCGCGCACCAGTGCGTTGAGGTCGACCTCGGCACGTTCCTGCGCGCCCTTCATGAACATGGTGCGGATGCCGGCCACCACCTTGTTGGAGCGGTGGCCGTCGGCGACGATGCGGTGCAGCGCGTCCTCCACCCGGTCGAGCCGGGGCTCGCTGCGCGCGAGCCAGCGCAGCGCGGCGTCGGCATTGGTGATCATGCTGGCGAGCGGCTGGTTGATCTCATGGGCGATCGACGCCGAGAGCGCCTCCATGGCGGTGAGCCGGTTCTGCCGCGCCCGCCGCTCCGCCGCGATGGTCGCCGAAAGCCGGGCATAGACCCCGGTGGTCTCGAACAGCAGAACCGCGAGCACGATGCTGGCGGCGGTGAGCCCATAGAGCCGGCCGGCCCACCAGCCGATGCTGAGCCGGATCCCGCCGCCCAGGAACGAGATCAGCATCAGCTCGATCACCAGCGAGAACAGGACGAGGCTCACCCAGATGTCCAGCGGCGAGCGCCGGCGCACCAGCAGCACCGCGATGCCGGCCACGTACAGCGCCATGCCGGTGTAGGACACTAGCAGCCAGATGTCGTTGATGTGGCGCTCATCGCGCATGAAGGCGGGCAGGCGGTCCTGATGGGTGAGGATGAAGCCGACGGCGAGCGCGGCGCCCGCGCTGACCAGCAGCACGGTCTTGAACACCGCGACGCCGGTAAAGCGGCCGGCCGCGCTGGTGCCGGAGGCGAAGGCATAGCCGAGCACGAACAGGGGAAAGCCGAGC
This sequence comes from Ancylobacter gelatini, assembly GCF_022601675.1. Taxonomy (GTDB): domain Bacteria; phylum Pseudomonadota; class Alphaproteobacteria; order Rhizobiales; family Xanthobacteraceae; genus Ancylobacter; species Ancylobacter gelatini. The sequence goes on from NZ_JAKVIL010000003.1 coordinate 70,353, forward strand.
CGCCGCAGCGCCGCGACGGCGGCCGTGGTCTGGGCGCCGAAATCGATGCCCAGCGCCGTGAACACGCCGGGAAAGGACAGCGCCCAGACCGGCACCATCAGCGCGGAGAACAGATAGCCGGCGGCCAGGATCAGCAGGGCGCGCGAACGCTGCACGTTGTAGAGCGCGAACAGCAGCGCGGCGGTCATGATTTCCAGCACGCCGGTCGCCGCGGCATAGGCCGGCAGCAGCGCCTCGGTCCGGCCGGTGGCCTCGCGGGCGAACGGCATGGTCAGCAGCAGCGCCGCCACCAGCCCGGCCGCGACGATGTAATGCCGGCGCATCGCGCGGACGGGTCTCGCCGATCGTTCGTCCCTGGCCGACACGGCACCACCATCGCAAAGCTTGCGGAAGAGAGGGGGCCCGAGCGGCCGCCCTGTCGCGAGACTAATCGCGCGCCGGGATCAAGCCAACGCTACCGGCGGCCAATTGCCGGCCGGGTGCGTTCCTGAAATTCTGCGCGCCGCGGCTGGTCGATAATGCGGTTCATCCGGCAGATGCCGGCCACCCGCAGCTTCAGGAGTGCACTGCCATGGCCAAGAACATTGCCGACCTCATGGTCGAGACCCTGCACCAGGCCGGCGTCGCGCGCATTTACGGCGTGGTCGGCGACAGCCTCAACGCGCTGACCGAGGCGATCCGCGCGACCGGGCAATTGCGCTGGGTGCATGTACGGCACGAGGAGGCCGCCGCCTTCGCCGCCGCTGGCGAGGCGCAGATTACCGGAAAGCTGGCGGTCTGCGCGGGCTCCTGCGGGCCGGGCAACCTGCACCTGATCAACGGCCTGTTCGACGCGCAGCGCTCGCGCACGCCGGTGCTGGCCATCGCCGCGCAGATTCCCGCCGCGGAAATCGGCGGCGGCTATTTCCAGGAGACCCATCCGCAGAACCTGTTCCAGGAATGCAGCGTCTATTGCGAGATGGTCTCCAGCCCCGAGCAGATGCCCTATGTGCTGGAAAATGCCATTCGAGCCGCCGTCGGTAAGCGCGGGGTGGCGGTGGTGGTGCTCCCGGGCGACGTCGCGCTGGAAGCCGCGCCGGAGCGCGCGACCTCGCCCGCCCTGCTGCCGCCCGTGCCGGTGGTGGTGCCGGCCGAGGCCGAACTCGACGCGCTGGCGGCGCTGCTGGCGGATTCCGGCAGCATCACCCTGTTCTGCGGGCGCGGCTGCGCCGGGGCCCATGCCGAGGTGCTCGCGCTGGCGGAACGGCTGAAGAGCCCCATCGTCCATGCGCTCGGCGGCAAGGAGCATGTCGAATACGACAACCCCTACGATGTCGGGCTCACCGGCTTCATCGGCTTCTCGTCCGGCTATGAGGCGATGCATTCCTGCGACCTGCTGCTGATGCTCGGCACGGATTTTCCCTACAAACAGTTCCTGCCGACCGATGCGCGGATCGCGCAGGTCGACATCCGGCCGGAAAATCTGGGCCGGCGCTGCAAGCTCGATCTCGGCGTGGTCGGCGACGTGCGCGCCACAATCGCCGCGCTGCTGCCGAAAGTGGCGGCGAAGGAGGGCACGGCGCATCTCGACGACGCCCTCGCCAATTACGCGAAGGCCCGCAAGGGGCTCGACGACCTCGCGGTCGGCACGCCGGGGCGTCCGCCGATCCATCCGCAATATCTGGCGCGCCTCGTCAGCGAGGCGGCGAGCGAGGACGCCGCCTTCACCTTCGATGTCGGCACGCCGACCATCTGGGCCGCGCGCTACCTGAAGATGAACGGCAAGCGGCGCCTCGTCGGCTCGCTGGTCCACGGCTCCATGGCCAATGCCCTGCCGCAGGCGATCGGCATCCAGGCGGCGCAGCCGGGGCGGCAGGTGGTGTCGCTCTCCGGCGATGGCGGCTTCACCATGCTGATGGGCGACCTGATCACGCTCACCCAGGAAAAGCTGCCGGTGAAGGTGGTGATCTTCAACAACGGCACGCTCGGCTTCGTGGCGCTGGAGATGAAGGCGGCGGGCTTCGTCGAACTGGGCACCCGGCTCGACAATCCCGACTTCGCCGCCATGGCGCGCGCGATGGGGATCCACGGCGTGCGGGTCGAGGACCCCGGCGACCTGCCACGCGCGGTGGCCGACATCCTCGCCCATGACGGGCCGGCGGTGCTGGACGTGGTGACCGCCCGGCAGGAGCTTTCCATGCCGCCAACCATCGGCCTCGAACAGGCCAAGGGCTTCGGCCTGTGGGCGCTGCGCGCGGTGATGAGCGGGTGCGGCAGCGAGGTGCTGGAGCTCGCCAAGACCAACATCCTGCCGCGCTGAGCGCGGCCGGGTGCGGTTCCCGCGTGCCGAGGGGGCGGTTTATAATTCGAAATTACTGCTATAACGGTTCCATTGGCCGGCGAACCTGTCTTGCGGGGGCGCCGGGTTCCTGTTCGACCGTTCCAGCCGAGCGCCATGATGGCCGATGCCGACATACTCTATGCCGCCGTGCTCCAGCACATGCAGGGCGGCGTGCTGGCCATCGGCATGGATGGCCGCGTGCAGGCGTTCAACCCGGCGGCCGAGCGGCTGCTGGGCCGCCCGGCCGAGCGGATGCAGGGCGAGGTGTTCGCCTCGCTGTTCTTCGACAACCCGGCCAATGACGGCTTCACCCAGACCGTGCTGAACGCGATCTATGACGCGGCGGACCCGCACCACCAGGACGTGCAGTATCATCGCGCCGACGGGCCGGTCTGGCTGAACGTGACCACCTCGGTGCTGTGGACCGCGGACGGGCCGGGCGAGGCGTCGCGCAAGGCGGGGGTGGTGGTGCTGTTCGTCGACATCACCGAGCGCAAGGCGGCGGAGGCGGCGCTGCGCCAGGTCAATGATGATCTGGAGCGGCGGGTGGACGAGCGCACGCGCGACCTCGCCGCCACCAATTACGCGCTCAAGCTGGAGATCGCCGAGCGCGTGCGCGCGCAGGAGCGGCTCGCCCATCTCGCCGACCATGACGCCCTGACAGGCCTGCCCAATCGCCGGCTGTTCGAGCAGCGGCTCGGCGAGATCATCCGCGCGGGCGAGCCCTTCGCCCTGCTGTATCTCGACCTCGACGGCTTCAAGCCGGTGAACGACACCCATGGCCACCAGATGGGCGACTGGCTGCTCCGGAGCGTGTCCCGGCGCCTCTCGCTCTGCGTGCGCGAGGGCGACACGCTGGCCCGTCTGGGCGGCGACGAGTTCGCGGTGCTGCTCCGCTCCAGCACCGCGGAGGACGGCGTGCTGTCAGTGGTGCATCGGGTGATCGAGCGCGTCTCCGAGCCCTATCACGCCGAGACCGACATTGTGCTGAGCATCGGCGTCAGCGTCGGCTACGCGCTGCATCCCCAGCCGGGCGTCGGGCTGCGCGAGCTGCTTCAGGCAGCGGACGCGGCGATGTACGAGGCCAAGCGTGCGGGACGCGGCACCTGGCGCAAGGCGGCGTGCCCGGCCTTCTGACCGGGGCGCCGGAGCCTCAGGCCGGGGCGAGACCGCTCCAGATGAACGAAAGGCCGCTGCCGACCACCAGCACCTCGACCAGCGCGGTGTGCATCTTCACATGCATCTTGTCGATCAGCCAGCGCGCGCCATAGGCGCCCGGCACCATGCACAGCCCGATCAGCAGTCCGGCGAGGAACAGCTCGGTGTTGATCAGGTCGAGCCGGCCGAACATGGCGATCTTCACTACATTGACCACCGTGCCGATCAGCGCGTCGGTGCCGACCACCGCGCCACGCACCAGGCCGAGCCCGAGCAGCAGCGGCATCAGCACCACGCCGCCGCCCGGCAGCGCCCCCGAGATCAGCCCGAACAGGCCGGAGACGCCGACCACCGCGCCGGGGGTCGGGGTGACGGCGCGGCGGGCCATGTAGCGGCGCAGCGGGATCGAGGCCAGCAGGAAGCCGCCGATCAGCACCGCCAGTTCCGATTGCGGCAGGTAGCTGTAGATCAGCGTTCCCATCACCACGCAGGGCAGCGCCGGGATCATGATCCTGAGCACGATCCGGCGATCGATCTGGTGGCGATAGACCCAGACCCGCGACAGGTTGCCGAGCGTCATCGCGATCGACATGACCGGCACCACCGCCTTCACGCCCACCACCGGCATCAGGAACGGGGTGACGATCAGCCCCGCGCCGAAGCTGCTGATGCCGCCGATGATGGAGCCGGCGAAGGCGATGAAGCCCAGCAGCACGAACTGCGCCGGGCCGACCGCGCCGAAGCTAGACAGCATGTCCATGGGAACCGGTCACCCTTGCCCGAGAAGGCCTTCGACCGCTGCCGCGATGGCGAACAGCCGTTCGTCCTCGAAGCGGCGGCCGACGAGCTGGATGCCGAGCGGCAGGCCGGCCGGGCCCGTGCCGAAGGGCAGCGTCACGCAGGGCGTGTATAGCAGCGTCCAGAGCGAATTGAAGCGGGCGTCGCCGGTGCGCGCGAGGCCCTGCGGCGCCTCGCCGGCGGCCGCCGGGGTGAGGACGATGTCGACCTCGTCCAGGGCGGCCTCGATCCAGATCCGCATCGCCTCGGCCCGGCGCTGGGAGGCGATGTAGTCCTCGACGCTGCAACGCTCGCCATCGCGCACGCGGCCCTCATAGAAGTCCCGGCTGAGCTGGTCGAGGAACAGGCGCTTCTCGTGGCCGAAGCTGCGCGCCGCCTCGAAATTGGCGATGCGGCGGTGGTCGTCCTGCCAGCCGGCGAACAGCGCGTCCGGCAGTTCCAGATCGACCATCTCGGCCCCCGCATCGGCCAGAAGCCGGGCGGCGGTCTCGATCGCCGCGCGGGTGCAGGGCTCGGCCTGCTCCCACTCGGCGGTGCGGCACAGCGCGACGCGCAGCGTGAGCGGGCTCGGCGCGGCCGGCTCGTGGGGGATGCCGACCAGGACGGCGCGCAGCAATTCGACATCGGCGACCGAGCGTCCGCACAGGCCCACCGTGTCCAGCGTGCCGGAATGCGGCTTGACCCCGACCCGGCTGATCTCGCCGAAGCTCGGCTTGTAGCCGACGATGCCGCAGAAGGCGGAAGGGCGGATGATCGAGCCGCTGGTCTGGGTGCCGATGCCGAGCGGGACCTGGCGGTCCGCGACCGCCGCCGCCGAGCCCTGCGAGGAACCGCCCGGCGTGTGCGCGCGATTATGCGGGTTCATGGTCGGGCCGGGATGGCGGTTGGCGAATTCGGTGGTCACCGTCTTGCCGAGGATCAGCCCGCCGGCCTTGCGGATCATCGCCGCGCAGGCGGAATCGGCGACGGGCACGTAGTCGGGATAGATCGGCGAATTGAACCGGGTGGGCATGCCCGCGACATTGATGATGTCCTTGAGGCCGACCGGCACGCCGTGGAGCGGGCCCTTGGGCGGCACGGCATCGGCGGCGCGGGCGTCGGCGAGCGCCTGCTCGGGGTCGAGATGCGCCCAGGCGCGGACCTCGCCGTCGCGCTCGGCGATGCGGGCGAGGCAACTCTCGACCAGTTCCCGCGAGGAGAGCGCGCCTTCGGCGATGGCGGCGGCGGCTTCAGTGGCGCCAAGATCGCAGGGCTCGCTCGCGATGGCGGCGGCCGTCTGACGGATGTTCATGATCGTCCCCTTCAATTCGCGGCGAGGATGCGGTCGGCCCAGGCCGACAGGGTGAGGTGACGGTCGTCCTCATGGCGCGGGCCAACGAGGGTGATGCCGACCGGAAGGCCGTTCGGCCCTGTAAAGCGCGGCAGGGTTACCGCGGGCATGTACATGTGGGTCCAGATGTAATTGAAGGTCGCGTTGCCGGTGGAGGCGAGTCCGGGCGGCGCCTCGCCGGCCGCGCTCGGGGTGAGCAGGGCGTCGATGCCGCGCTCCGCCAGCGTGGCATCGATCCAGCGGCGGGCGCGCTGGCCGAGCCGCAGCGCCTCGCGGAAATCGGCGAGGCTGGAGGCGTTGCCGACATCGACGCGCTCGCGCCGGAAATCGGCGCTGACGAGGTCCGGAAAGCGCGACAGCTCGTCGGCATAATTGCGCACGCTCTCGAAGCCGCAGACGATGCGGTGCGCGCGGTCCAGCCCGTCGAACATCGACGGCAGCTCGAAATCGATGATCTCGGCGCCGGCGGCCTCCAAGGTGTGGGCCGCGGCCTCGATCGCCGCGCGGGTCTCGGGCAGGGTCAGCTCCCAGTGCGGGGTGCGGCACAGGCCGATGCGCGGGGCCGACACCGCGTCGGGCGTCACCGGCACATAGGCAAGCTGCGCGGCGGCGGCCTTGAACAGAGCGAGGTCGTCGACGCAGCGGGCCATGAGGCCGACCGTGTCGAACTGCTCGGTATTGGTGCGCACGCCGGCATTCTGGAACAGCTGGAAGCTCGGCTTGTAGCCATAGGCGCCGCAATAGGCGGCCGGCCGGAGCACCGAGCCGCCGGTCTGGGTGCCGATGGCGAGCGGCACATGGAAATCGGCCACTGCCGCCGCCGAGCCGGAGGAGGAGCCCCCCGGCGTGTGCGCGCCATTATGCGGATTGCGGGTCTTGCCGGCGTGGCGATTGGCGAATTCCGTGGTCACGGTCTTGCCGAGCGCGATGGCGCCCTGCGCCCGCGACAGGGCGACGGTGGAACTGTCCCAGGGCGGGCGGTGGCCGCTATAAATCGGCGAGCCATAGGCGGATGGCTGATCGAATGTGTCGAGGATGTCCTTCACGCCGAAGGGCAGGCCATGCAGCAGCCCGGCGGAGGGGCCGGCATCGAGCTGGCGGGCCCGCGCCAGCGCGCCGGCGGCGTCGACATGCTCCCACGCCTCGACCTCGGGCTCGCGCGCCTCGATCCGCTCCAGGCAGGCCGAAACCAGCCGCTCGGCGGTGAGCGAGCCATCGGCAATGCGCCGGCGCGCTTCCAGCGCGCCGAGGCGCGTGATGTCGTCCCGCAGATGAAGGTTCATGTCGTTTTTCCTTGAGGGACCCGGTCGTTCAGTCCGGCCGGCTGGCGGAGAGTGAGCCCGCATGGAGGCAGGCGACGTCGTGACCGGGCGCCATGTCGCGGCGCGCGGGTTCGGTGCGCAGGCAGTCGTCGGCGCGCGAGATGCAGCGCGGGGCGAAGCTGCAGCCGGGCGGCAGCCGGCTGACATCGGGCGGCGAGCCGGTGAGCTCGCCCAGCCGGCGGTCGCGATAGCTGCCCTGCACCACGCAATTGGTCAGCGCGCGGGTGTAGGGGTGCGCCGGGTTCAGCAGCACCTGCCCGGCATCGCCATGCTCGACGATGCGGCCGGCATACATGACCGCCACCTCGTCGGCGATCTCGGCGGCGACGCCGAGGTCATGGGTCACGAACACCATGGCGGTGCCGCGCTCCTTCTGGATCTCGCGCAGCAGCAGAAGCACCTGGATCTGCACCGTGGCGTCGAGCGCGGTGGTCGGCTCGTCCGCGAGCAGCAGTTCCGGCTCGCAGCTCATCGCCATCGCGATCATGGCGCGCTGGCGCAGGCCGCCGGACAGTTCGTTGGGATAGGCCTGGAGCCGGCGCTCGGCGGAGGGAATCTGCACGAGGTCGAACAATTCGCGCGCCTTCGCCATGGCCTCGCGCCACGAGACGCCGCGATGCTGCACGATGGTCTCGGCGATCTGGTGCCCGATGCGGAACACCGGATCGAGCGCGGTCATCGGCTCCTGGAAGATGAAGCCGACGCGCCCGCCGCGCATGCGCAGCAGCTCCGCGCTGGTCAGGCTGGTGACGTCCTGCCCGCCAACGCGGACGCGGCCCTCGACCTTCGCGCCTTCCTCGCGCAGCAGGCCGACGATGGCGCGCAGCGTCACGCTCTTGCCGGAGCCGGATTCGCCCAGCAGCACGAGGCAGCGCCCCGGATCGAGCGACAATTCGACCCCGCGCACCACCTGCGTCCACCCGGCGCCGCCGCGATAGGCGACGGCGAGGCCGGAAATGTCGAGGATCGGTGCCGACGCGCCCGCGCGCGCCGAGGCGGACAGCGGATCATGGATGTTCATTGCACGCTCCCCAGGACGCTTGCCGGCACGCGCGGCGAAAGGGAATGGCCGCTGCCCGGCAGCGCCGCCCAGCAGGCGGCGCGATGGCCGGTGCCCCCGACGTCCATCGCGGCGAGCGGCGGGCGGGACGCAGCGCAGACGCTCTCGGCGATCGGGCAGCGGGTGCGGAAGCGGCAGCCGCTCGGCGGGTTCACCGGGTCCGGCGGATCGCCGGTGAGCGGGGGCGCGCTCACCCGCTTGCGCGGATCGGGCGAGGGCTTGGAGGCGAACAGCGCGCGGGTATAGGGGTGGCGCGGCGCGGCGAAGATGTCGGCGGAACTGGCTTCCTCGACGATCTGGCCGAGATACATCACCACCACCCGGTCGGCGATGTAGCGCACCACGTTGAGGTCGTGGGAGATGAACAGGTAGCTCAGGCCGAGCTGGTCGCGCAGGTCCACCAGCAGGTTCAGCACCTGCGCCTCGACCGACTTGTCGAGCGCGGAGACCGGCTCGTCGAGGATCAGGAGGCGCGGGCGGATCGCCAGCGCGCGGGCGATGTTCACGCGCTGGCGCTGGCCGCCGGACAGCTGGATCGGGTAGCGCTCGGCAAAGCGTGCCGGCGGCAGGCCGACCGCGCCCAGCAGGTCTCTGGCATAGGCGCGGGCCTTCTCGGTGGACACGCCATGGGCGCGGGGGCCGAAGGCGAGCGTCTCGGTCAGCGTCATGCGCGGGTTGAGCGAGGAGGCGCTGTCCTGGAACACCATCTGGATGGCGCGGCGGCGCTCGCCGTCGATGCGCGCGCGGGGCGTCCAGAAGCTCTCGCCGTCGAAGATGATCTCGCCGTCATCGGCCGGGGTGATGCCGGCGATCAGCCGGGCCGCCGTCGACTTGCCGCAGCCGGATTCCCCGACGATGCCGACCGTCTCGCCCTTGCCGACCGTGAGCGACAGGTCGTCCACCGCGTGAACCACGGTGCGCCCGCCAAACAGGCCGTCGGACAGGCGGAACTCCTTGCGCAGGCCGGAGGCGATCAGCAGCGGCTGCTGCGGGCCGCCATGGTCCTCGATCAGGGGCAGCGGCGCCTGCATGCGGGAAAAATCGACGGTCATCGCCGCACCTCCATGGCGCGGCGCACGCCGTCGCTGACGAGGTTGAAACACACCGAGCAGATGAAGATCATCGCGCCGGGCAGGGCTGCCACCCACGGATTCACATAGATCGACTGACGCAGCGCCGAGAGCATCAGCCCCCAATCCGGGTTGGGCGGGGCGACGCCGAGGCCGAGGAAGGACAGGCCCGAGGCGGCGATGATCGAGACGCTGACCTGGCTCGACGCGAAGACCAGGATCGGGCCGGCGACGTTGCTGAGCACATGCTCGCGCATGATCCGCGCCGTCGAGGCGCCGGAAAGCCGGGCGGCGATCACGAATTCATAGGAGCGCACCTGGGTGGTCACGCTCTCCGCCATGCGCGCGATCGGCGGGATGAAGACCATCGAGAGCGCGAGCACCGCGTTCATCAGCCCCGGCCCCAGCGCGCCGGCGATGGCGACCGCCAGCAGGATGGAGGGAAAGGCATAGAACACGTCCATGGCGCGCATGATCGCCATGTTGGTGCGCCCGCCGGCATAGCCGGCGAGGATGCCGAGCAAGCCGCCGACGAACAGGCCGACCGCCACCGGCAGCACCGCCATGGAGAGCGAGATGCGCCCGCCATAGATCAGCCGGCTGAGCAGGTCGCGGCCGAGCTCGTCGCCGCCGAGCCAGCGGTCCGGCGTGCCGATCTCGGCGAGGCGGCGCGCGACGCGGGTCTGGAACGGATCGGCGGGCGCGACATAATTCGCGAAGATCGCCGCGAGGATGATGACCAGCAGGATGCCGGCCGCCGTCATCGCCACCGGCTGGCGCATGAAGCGCCCCAGCACGACGCGGCTGTAGCTGTGGTGCTTCATCTCGGGGATGATCGCGGTCTCCGCATCGGCGGTTTCGCCAAAGGTCCCGTGCATCACGTCCTCCGGATGCGGGGATCGGTCGCGCTCTGCACGAGGTCGACCACCAGATTGAGGAACACGAAGAACATGGAGAGCACGAGCATCGTGCCCTGCAGCAGCGGCAGGTCGCGCTGGAAGATCGCCGAGGCCAGCAGGAAGCCGGTGCCCGGCCAGGCGAACACGGTTTCCACCAGCACGGAGCCGCCCAGCATGTTGCCGAGCTGGAGCCCCATCACCGCGAGCGCGGTCGGCAGGGCGTTGCGGATGACGTGCCACAGCACGCTCTGGCGCCGCAGGCCCTTGGCGCGCAGCGTGGTGATGAAGTCCTGATCCAGCACGTCGACGACGCTGGCGCGCAGGGTGCGGGCGATCACCGCCATGGGGATGGCGGCGGTGGCGATGGTGGGCAGGATGAGGTGGCTGATATGCGCCCAGTCCGGTCGCCAGCCGCCGGAGCGATCCGGCCCGATGCCGAGCGGGGGCAGCCAGTTGAGATCCACCGCGAACACGATGACCAGCATGATCGCCAGCCAGTAATGCGGCACGCTCACGCCGGAGATGGTGATGAGGTTGACGATGTGGTCGACCGGGCGGTCGCGCCACAGGCCGGCGACGATACCGAGCAGGAAGCCGAGAATGCAGGCGACGAGGCCGGCACTGGTGGCGAGGATGAAGGTGTTGCCGACGGCACTCATCACTTCGGTGGCGACCGGGCGTCCGCTGCCGATGGAGGTGCCGAGATTGCCGACCGCCGCATTACCCAGCCAGATCGCGTACTGGACCAGGAAGGGCCGGTCGAGGCCGAACTCGCGTCGGGCCTCGTCGACCATTTCCTGCGTGGCTTCGTTGGGCAGCAGCGCGCTGATCGGATCCCCTGGTGCGATATGCACCAGGGAGAACACGATGAAGGTTACGCCGATCCCGATCGGAACCGCATAGAGAATGCGGCGGACGACATAGAGGAGCATCAGTCTTACCTTGGGAGCTTGGGCTCAGTAGGTGGGCTCAGGGCTCGATCGAGATGGGCGAGAAGTCGACGAACCAGCTCTGGGCATGGACGTGGCCCTTGATCTTGGGCGACAGGGCCCGCGAGCCGACATCGTGGACGATCCAGACCATATCGGCGCGGTCGACGAGGCGCTGATGGATCTTCGCGACCAGTTCGTCCTGCTTCTTGGGGTCGAACTCGTTGCGGATCTCCAGGGCGAGGCGCTCGATTTCCTCGTCGCGGATGCTGCCCCAGTTGGAGCCCTTCGGCGCGATTTCCTCGGGCGTCACGTAGCGCAGCACGGCGACATAGGGGTCGTTGGTGCTGTAGCTGTTGTTGAGGATGGTGATGCCCTTGTTCTCGTCCGCCTGGGCGCCGACGCGGCGGCGGCCGCGCAGGGCTTCCCACTCGAAGACTTCCAGCTCCATCTCGATGCCGACTTCGCGCAGGTTCTCCTGGATGAACTCGTTCATCAGCAGCGGGTACATCTGGCCGGAACCCGAGGTCGAGATCGCGGCCTTCACCTTGAGCGGCTTGTCGGGACCATAGCCGGCTTCCTTGAGCAGCTTGCGCGCCTCGTCGGGGTCGTACTTGACGTCGAATGTCGGCTTGCCGAACCACGGGCTCTGCGGCGAGACCATGCCCTTGGCGGGGACGGCGAGGCCGTTCAGCACCTTGACGAGACCGTCGCGGTCGATGGCGAGGTTGACGGCCTTGCGCACCCGGATGTCCGTGAAGGGAGAGCCGTCCAGTTCGCTCAGCGTGTAGGGCCAGACATGGGGGATGGCGTTGGTCGAGATCTTCATCCCGGCCGAGGTCAGCTTCTCCACCGTGTCGGGCGAGGGGCTTTCCGCCCAGTCGACGCGGCCCGACAGCAGGGCGGCGGTGCGCGCCGAGACTTCCGGGATCGGCAGCAGGACCAGACGGTCGAGCTTGGGCACGCGGTCCTTGTCCCAGTATTCCTTGTTCGGCAGCAGTTCGAGGCGCTGGCGCGGCACCAGTTCCTCGACCTTCCACGGGCCGGTGCCCGAGGGCGTGGCGCGGAACTTGTCCCAGTCGTTGCCGAGCTTGGCATACTGGGCCGGCGAGGCGATGAGGAAGCGCGGGAGCTGGTAGGGGAACAGCGAGTCTGGCGCCTTGGTGGTGAACTCCACCGTGTAATCGTCGATCTTCTTCCAGCTCTTGAGCGACGCCAGGTAGATCTTGAGCTGACGCTCGAACGAGGCGTCATAGGCCGGGTAGCTTTTGTTGAACGCGCGTTCGAGGTTGAAGATCACGGCATCGGCGTTGAAGTCCGATCCGTCGTGGAACTTCACGCCCTCGCGCAGCTTGACGATCCATTTGGTCGTGTCGTTCGGATCGACGTGCCATTCGGTGGCGAGCGCCGGGCGCAGGTCCGCCGAGGTGTCGGAGCGCGACAGATCATAGGAGATCAGCGGATCGTAGATGGTGAAGCCCGCGAAGCGGACGCCTTCGGTGCCCTGGTCCGGGGCGCCGTCGATCAGCGGAATATCCGCCAGCGTCATGGCGACGCGAAGCGTGCCCTGCGCAAGTGCCGGACTGGCCGCGAACGCGGCAACCATCAGCCCGGCCATCAATTTGGAACAGATACGAAGGTTCATCAGCCACTCCTGACGGCAAGTTCTATAGTGTTTAAAATCTAGTGTTTACGGAGTGGCGTCAATGTGAGCGGCGCCTGAATGCCAAGCAAACGGCGCGTAAAGTTTGAGCATTCGGAGCGCGGAAAGGCAGGCGGGGGCTGGATTTCGTACGGCGTCGCGCGCGGCGGACCCGCCCGGTATCGGGGCACGGGGCACCGCCCGGCGCGCGGGGCTGACGATATGAAAGATGACGATAGGGAAGGTGTGGCGCCGCGCGGGGATCGGTGCGGCGCCGGGGCTCACAGCTTGCGTTCCCAGAAGCGGAACAGCGGGGCGGTGAGCGTCGCCACCAGCACGATGCGCACGAAGTGCCAGGCGGCGACGATGGGCGGGGCGAGGCCGAGCGCCTCCGCCGTGAGCGACATTTCGGCGACGCCGCCGGGCGAGGCGGCGAGCACGGCGGTGGGGAAGTCGACATAGCCCGACACCGCCCAGGCAATGGCGACATTGGCGAGCAGCAGCAGCAGGGTGGCGACCACCGTCGCCGGCACGAAGCGCGAGCCGAACCGGCGCAGCGTGAGCCAGTGGAACCGCGCACCCAGCGAAATGCCGATGGCGATCTGCGCGATGGCGCGGGCATAGGGCGGGGCGGCGATCGGTTCCTGCGCCATCAGGCCGAAGCCCGCGCCGACGATGAGGCCGCCGAGCAGGAAGGCGTTGAAGATGCGCAGCCGGTTCATGACCTGCGCGCACACCCCCGCCGTCACCACCCCGGCCGCGAGCATCAGCGTCGACATTTCGGGGCGGTGGCTGAGCGGGACCGTGGCGGCGTGGTGCATATAGAGCGTCAGCCCGGCCGGCACGGTGAGCACGATCACCACCACACGCAGGCTCTGCGCCACCGAGACCACGGTGATGTTGGCGTTGAACTGGTGCGCGAGCCCCGCCATTTCCGCCAGTCCGCCGGGCATCACCGCGAAGAAGGCGCTGCGCCGGTCGCAGCCGCCGAGCCGGGCAAGCGGCAGCGACAGGAGCACCGAGACCAGGATCGAGACGACGCCGGCGAGCGTGATGATGAGCCCGAGATCCAGTACCTGCCGACCGACCTCGGGCGTGAAGAACACGCCGACCGCGAAGCCCGCGACGCTCTGGCCGTATTGGCGCACGAAGGCGGGAACCGGCAGGGAAAAGCCGGTCATGCTCATGAGCGCCGCGCAGAACAGCGCGCCGAGCAGCCAGGGCAGGGGCGTGTGGCCGAGGTGGAACAGCAGGCCGGCCAATGTCGCCAGCGCGCCGCCGCCGATCACCCGTCCCCAGTCCGGCAGGCGGTTGAAATGGCGTTGCAGCAGGGCGCCGGCCAGCGGCTCGGGACGCGTGGCCTCGACCTCGCGCTCGATCTCTTCCTCGATCTCCTCCTCATTGCCCGCGCCGGTCAGCGGGGAGCCGGTCTGGTCGGTGCGGTCGGTCATGACGGCACCTCCCCGCACACCCAGCGCGCCAGCGCGCAGAGCCGCGCATCCATCTGCGCCGTGCCGGCGAGCTGGAGGCCCCAGGGCAGGCCGTCGGCCGCCATGAGCGGCAGGCTGAAGCTGGGAAAGCCGAGCCACGACCAATAGGCGAGATAGGTGCGGCTGCCGGTGAGCGCGTGGCCCTTCGGCGCGGGGCCGGAGGCGGCCGGCAGCACGAAGGCATCGGCGTCGAGCGCGGTCAGGGTGCGGGTGGTGAGGCGGCGGGCGATGCTCTGCTTCAACCGCAGTTCCTCATAATCCAGCGCCGTCATGTCGCGACCGCGCGCGATCAGGCCATGGATGCGCGGGCCGATGGCCTCGCCATGCTGCTCGACATAGTCGCGATAGGGGAAGCGCATGTCGTAGGTCACCATGTCGAGCGAGCCGTCGACATGGGCATCGAGATAGGATTCCAGCGCGCGCACCTCCTCGCTGTCCTCGCGGCCGATGAACTCCACGCCGCGCGCGGCGAGGGCGCGGCACTGCGCGTTGAAAATCTCGCGATGCGCGACGGACACCTCGTCCCAGCCCTTGAGGGTGAGCCGGATCAGCCGCCGGGGCTTGGCCGGCGCCGGGGCGCTGTCCGCAGCGCCGGCGAGGCGCGGATGGCCGGGGCTGCCGATCGCGGCGATCGCGGACGCCGCCGCCCACAGCTCATCGAGCGAATTGGCCAGCAGGCCGAGATGATCATGCGTCACCGAGAGCGGGTGGACGCCGCCGGTCGGCAGCGCGCCGAGCGTGCCCTTGTAGCCGAAGCAGCCATTATAGGAGGCGGGGCGCAGCACCGAGCCCTGGGTCTGGGTGCCGAGCGCCAGCGGCAGCAGGCCGGCGCCGACCACCGCGCCGGAGCCGCTCGAAGATCCGCCCGGCGTGCGCTCGGTATCATGGGCGTTGACGGTGGGGCCGGGGCCGCCAATGGCGAATTCTGTGGTGACGGTCTTGCCGAACGGGATCGCCCCGGCCTCGCGCAGCGCGGTGACGCAGGCGGCGTCACGCCCGGTCATGCGCCCGGCAAAGGCGGCGTTGCCGCAGCCGGTGGGCATGTCGCGGGTCTCGATGATGTCCTTGATGCCGACCGGGCAGCCATCCAGCACCCCGCGCGGCCGGCCGGCGCGGTAACGCTCGGTCGAGGCGTCGGCCGCGCGCCGGCAGGCCTCGACGTCGAGAAAGGCGAAGGCGTGCAGCGTGGCCTCCCGCGCGAGCACCCGCTCAATGGTCGCCTCCATGTCCTCGCGCGGCGTGCGCGCGCCCGACAGATAGGCGCGGCGCCGCGTGGCGAAGGGCGTGAGCGGCGGGGCGGGCGGCGGGCTGTACATGAACGGTGTCTCCAGGGCAAAAGAGGGCCGGCTGCGCCGGAGGCCGGCACAGTGGGCGGGTTCGCGATGTCTGGCCGCGCGGGCCGGGAAATCAGTCGGATTCGGACACGTAATGGGCGTCGTTGCAGGCGCGCATCATGCGCCACTCCAGCGGCGTACCCTTGAGGTCGAAGCCGATGCGCTCGATCTGCAGCATCGGCTCGCCCAGGGCGACGCCAAGAAGCTCGACATCGTTGGCCTCGGCCTTGACGGCCGTGACCTTCTCCTGAACCTTGGCGATGATGATGTGGTACTGGCGCTCCAGCAGCTGGTAGAGCACCTCGGGCCGGGTCGCGTCGATCAGCACGCCGATGCCCGGCATCACGTCCTCGCGCAGCGCCAGATTCTCGATCACCAGCGGTCGCTTGCGGAACAGGCGCAGGCGCCGCACGCGGGCGATATGCGCGCCGCGGCTGATGCCCAGCGCGCGCGCCTCCTGCGCCGAGGCCCGCGCCGGGTTCACGTCGATATAGGCGGTTTCCTGGTTCAGGCGCTCGCCGTCGCTGGTCACCAGCCGGTAATAGCGCTGCACCTCCTGGCGGTGGGTGTGCATGGCAACCGTGGTGCCGCGCCCGCGCTGGCGCACCAGCAGGCGCTGGTCGGCCAGTTCCTCGATGGCCTTGCGCGCCGTGCCGACGCTCACGCCATATTCCGCGGCCAGCGCGTTCTCGCTCGGCACCAGCTCGCCCGGGCGCCACTCCCCGCTCTGCACCCGCCGGAGCAGGTCTTCCTTCATCCGGAGATAAAGCGGTTTGGCCGCTTCCGCTGCCTCTGCCATCGCCACCATGATCCTGTCGCCGTCCTCAGAATTCCTCATGAGGATAGACGGGCGGGATCGGGTCGACATCATCCATCTGTGGTCCGATGACCGCTTCGATCTCGTTCAGCGCCTTCATCCACAGGGAGAGGCGCAGATAGACATTGCGGATCTCGTCCTCGGGGACCGGGACGCCCTGGAGCGCCAGCGCGGCGCGGACGTAATCTTCGGAGACTTCATACATGGCCGGCTCCTTCTCGCGGGTTCACGCCGCCATCGGCGCCAAGGTGGCGTCCAGTTCCGGCAGATGGCGATACCAGCCCGCCGCGCGCTCATAGGCATGAGCGATGTTCAGCAGATCCGCCTCGCCGAACGGGCGGGTGGCGAACTGCAGCGCCAGCGGCAGGCCCTCGCCGGAGAAGCCCATCGGCACCGAGATGGCCGGCACATTGGCGAGACTGAACGGATAGACGCTGATGCGCCGTTCCATCAGCCGCACCACGGCCTCGTCGGAGGATTCGACCTTTTCCTGTTCCTGCTCGATCGGCTTGGTGGCGCGGATCATGGTGGGGCTGACCAGCGCGTCGAACTCCTTCATCGCCTCCAGCACCTGCCGGCGCACCACGACGCGGGCGCGCATGGCGCGGTTGTAGACTGTGGCGGGGATCAGCGAGGAGGCGGCGAGGCGGGTGCGGGTGCCGACATCGAAGCGGTCATAGCGGTCGCGCAGATACTTCTTCACGAACCAGGCGGCGACGTCGGCATCGGTGCTCAGCAATTGCAGCGGCACGGCGTAGAGCGCCAGCGGCAGCGAGACTTCCTCGATCTGCGCGCCGAGGCCGCGCAGCACGTCGAGCGCGGCGGAAAAGGCGGTCCTGACCTCGTCGGTGGTGCCGCTGCCCCACGCGATCTCGCGCACCACGGCGATGCGCCGGCCCTTTATCGAGCGCTCCAGCCCGGCGGCGTAGGCATCGGCCGGGCGATGGCTGCACAGCGGGTCGCGCGCGTCCGGGCCGGCGATCGCCTCCATGACCCGCGCGATGTCGCCGACGCTGCGCGCCAGCGGGCCGATGGTGTCGGTGGTGTAGGCTTCCATCACGCCGCCATGGCGGCTGACGCGGCCATAGGTCGGGCGCAGGCCCGCGACCCCGTTGAGCGCGGCGGGGCCGCGCACCGAGCCGCCGGTGTCCTCGCCGAGCGAGAAGGTGCACATGCGCGCGGCCGGCGCGATCCCCGAGCCGGTCGAGGAGCTGGAGGCGGAGTAGGCCGGGTTCCACGGGTTGCGCGGCTGGCCATAGGGGAAGGTGAGCGTGCCGCCCTTGCCGAATTCGTGCAGGTTCTGCTTGCCGAGCAGGATGGCGCCGGCGGCCTCCAGCTTCTCGATCACGGCAGCATTGCCGGGGGCGACCATTTCGTGCGGGTCGAGCACCTTGGTGGCGAGCGTGGTCGGGAAGCCGACGGCGTGCAGCTGGTCCTTCACGCCATAGGGTATGCCGTGGAGCGGGCCGCGATACCGGCCGGCGGCGATCTCGGCCTCGGCCTTGCGCGCGGCGGCGAGGGCGCGCTCGCCATCGACGGTGATCCAGGCGTTCAATATGCCGTCCCAGCGATCGATGCGGGCAAGGCTGGCGCTGACCAGATCCACCGGGGAGATGGCGCCCGTGCGTATCAGGGCCGCCTGTTCGCCACCGCTCAGAGCCGTCAGTTCGTCACTCATGCCTGCCACCACATGTCGATGCGCCACTGCCACTTGGGCAAGTTCTATATAGAATAACCTGTATAATTTTGTCGAGGCCTGCGCCGTCGCTTCCCGGAAAATTCCGATCCTGGCCCGGCATGGCGCGCAACTGGCCGTGGACCGGTTCCGGGCCGTGCATTATGCTACCGGCGAGAAGGTTGCCGGCGCGCGCGGTCGGCTGAGGTCGCCGGATGCCGGCGGTTTCGCGCATGGCGGATGGCGTCGCCGCAACGGGTTTCGCCCGGTGCGCAGGAATGGGGACGGGATTGTGAGGTAATGGGCGCGGGCATGGATATCAGTCCCGACACCGCCGTCTTTCAGCTCCTGCAGGGGCCGGTGGGGGACCGGTTGCTGGAGGCCGTCCTCGTCATCGACGGGACGGATGTGGCGCTGTTCAATACCGCCGCCGAACGTCTCTGGGGCTATGGCCGCGCGCAGATCGTGGGCTGCCCCGCCGCCCGGCTCTGGCGTGGCGACCAGCCCGGCCCGCCGGCCCCGCTGCCGGATGCCGGGGACGGGCCGCGCGCGCTCCTCATCCGCTGCGCCGATGGCCGCGATGTCGCGGTGCGGGCCTCGGTGACCCGCCTTGCGGACGGCATGGTGATGGTGGCGGTGCTGCCGGACGAGGGCGGCGGGGCCGATCCCGGCGCGCATCTGCGCTGGCTCACGCTGTTCGTCAACGGCACCGTCCATGCCGTCGCCCTGCTGGACGAGGCGCGCCGGGTGGTCCACGTCAACCCGGCCTTTACCCGCATGTTCGGCTACACGCTGCCCGAGATGGCGGGCCGGTTGCCCGGCGAGGTGCTGGCGAGCGCGCGTGCCGCGGACGACGAACACCCGGGCGCGGCGCGGCACCGGGAATGGGGCGAGGGCGGCGGGAGCAGCGACCTGCTGGCCACCGACCGCAGGGGCCGCGACATCTGGGTCCGGATCACCGACCACCCGGTGCGCGACATGGCGGGCATCAACCGCATGACGGCCTGCGTCGCGGTGGACATCACCCGCGAAAAGCAGATCGACCATGTGCGTCAGAAGGTGCTGGAGGCCGTGGCCAGCGACCTGGCGCTTCGGGACGTCGCCGATTTCCTCTGCCGCCGGGTGGAGGCGCTGGTGCCGGGCGTGGCCGCCTCGTTCGTTCGCGTCGATGCCGAGCGCCGGCTGCGGGTGCTGGCCGGCCCCAGCCTGCCGGAGGCCTACCATGCCGCGGTGGAGGGCGCCCCCATCGGGCCGCTCAACGGCAATTGCGGCACCGCCGCCTTTCTCGGGACCAGCGTGGTGGTCACCGATATCCTCACCGATCCCCGCTGGGCGAATTTCCAGGAGATCGGCCTGCCGAAAGACCTGGTTGCCGGCTGGTCCTCGCCGATCAAGCGGCGCGACGGCTTGGTGATCGGCACCTTCGCCTTCTACTACCGGGAGCATCGCGGGCCGAATGTCTGGGAGGAGCAGATCGTCGCCGCCTGCCTGCATCTGTGCGCGATCGCGCTGGAGAATGACGAGGCCAAGCAGCAGATCGCCCGGCTCTCGCGCTTCGACGCGCTGACCGGCCTGCCGAACCGCCCGCGCTTCCACGAGGACCTGATCGAGGAGCAGGGCGGCGCCCACCGCCCGACCGCCTATATGCTGTGCGACATCGACGAATTGCGGCACGTCAACGAGACCTTCGGCCACGCCGCGGGCGACCGGGTGATCGCCGAAGCGGCGTCGCGGCTGCGGCGGCTGTATCGCGGCGAGGAACAGGTCTATCGCTTCGCCGGCGATTCGTTCCTGATCGTGCTGCCCCAGTGCAGCGCGGAGCGGGCCTCGGCCATGGCCGAGAAGACCCTGAAGGCCGTGGCCGGGCCGGTCGAGATCGCCGGCGTTTCGCTGAAGATGGCGGCGAGCATCGGCATCAGCCTGTCGCCGCTGAACGGCATCGATGGCGACACGCTGGTGCAATATGCCGGAACCGCGCTGGCGCAGGCCAAGGCCACCAAGCGCGCCACCTATCGCTTCTTCAGCCCCGACATGGACAGCATGGTGCGCGAGCGCCTGAGGCTGGGCAACGCCCTGCGCCGGGCCATCGCCGACAAGACTCTGACGCTGCACTACCAGCCGCAGATCACCATCAGCACCTGCCAGCTCTACGGCGTGGAGGCGCTGGCGCGCTGGACCGACCCGGAACTCGGCAACATCACGCCCGGCATCTTCATTCCACTGGCCGAATCGCTCGGCCTGATCGAGGCGATCGGCGAATGGTCGCTGCGCGAGGCCTGCCGGCAGATGGCGGACTGGCGCGCGGAAGGCGCGGGAATTCCCTCGGTCGCGGTCAATCTCTCCGCGCCGCATTTCCGCAACCCCGCACTGCCGGACTTCATCGCCGGGCTGCTGCAGGAGTACGCGCTCCCGCCGGAATGCCTGACGGTGGAGATCACCGAAAGCCTGATGATGGACACCAATGCCGCGACCCTCGACACGGTGCGCGGGGTGCGCGCGCTCGGCGTGGGCCTGTCCATGGATGATTTCGGCACCGGCTTCTCCAGCCTGTCGAGCCTGCGGAGCCTCCCGATCACCGAGCTCAAGATCGATCGGAGCTTCATGCTCAATCTCAACCAGGATGCCACGGCGCGAGCGCTGATGACCGCGGTCATCCGCATCGGGCAGAGCCTGGGGCTGACCGTCGTCACCGAGGGCGTGGAGACGAACGAGCAGTTCGCGCTGCTGGCGAGCCTGTCGTGCCATGTGGCCCAGGGCTATGTGTTCTCCCAGCCGCAGCCGCCCGGGGCCCTTGCGGCATGGGTGGCGAACCACATGGCAAACCATCCGGCGAGCCTCGCGGCGAGCCTCGTGGCGCAGGCCGGCAACGGTTCCGCCGGCGGCGATCCCGCCCGTCCGTAAGCGCGGGGGAGGGCGCGATCCTGCCGGATGTGAGGCCGATCGTCCGGCATCCTCACCTGCACGCTCACCTGCACGCTCACCTGCACGAGCGCGCTGCATGGTTCGCCGGCGTCGGCCGGCCGCTATCCGTCGCCGACAAGACGGCTGCGCCCGTTACCTAAAGGCTTGATCCCGGCCATCGATGGTGCATGTTCAAGGCAACCGGCGCGGAAGGCGGACATGCGGGAGATTCTTCGCCGGCGATGTGACGGCGAAGGGTGGCGACGTGTCCACTATCTGTTACCTGAGATATTTATTTAAGTTTCGTCGTTTAGAATTTTTCGTGTTTTTCTGCGTTGAATCATAAGATTTTTCTTGAATTGTTTGTATTGGCGGGCGGTTGCGTAGATGAAAAACGTTCTGGTGACGGGCGGTGCCGGTTATATTGGCTCTCATGCCTGCAAGGCATTGAAACTGGCCGGCTATAATCCAGTCACCTTCGACAATCTCATCACCGGCTGGGCGGATGCGGTGCGCTTCGGTCCGTTCGAGCAGGGCGATATTCTCGACGCGGCGCGGCTCGACGACGTCTTCGCGCGCTGGCAGCCGGTGGCGGTGATGCATTTCGCCGCGCTCAGCCAGGTCGGCGAGGCGATGCAGGAGCCGGGACGCTATTGGCGCAGCAATCTCGTGGCTTCGCTCACCCTGATCGAGGCGGCGGTGCGGGCGGGGTGCCTGAACTTCGTGTTCTCATCGACCTGCGCGGTCTATGGCGATCGCGACGGCGTGGTGATCGACGAAAACACCGCGCAGGCCCCGATCAATGCCTATGGCGCCTCCAAGCGCGCCATCGAGGATGTGCTGCGCAATTTCGGCCACGCCTATGGGCTGCGCTCGATCATCTTCCGCTATTTCAATGTCGCCGGCGCCGATCCGACCGGCGAACTCAGCGAGCGACATCTCCCCGAGACCCATCTGATCCCGATCCTGCTCGAAGTCGCCAAGGGCCAGCGCGACCATGTGAAGATCTTCGGGAGCGACTACGCGACGCCGGACGGCACCTGCATCCGCGACTATATTCACGTCGCCGATCTGGTCGACGCGCATCTGCTCGGCCTGCGATGGCTTGAGGACGGGCGCGGCAGCAACGTGTTCTGCCTCGGCAGCGGGCACGGCTATTCGGTGCGGCAGGTGGTGGAGGAGGCCCGCAATATTGTCGGGCACCCGATTCCCGTGGTCATGGCGGATCGCCGGCTCGGTGACGCGGCGAGCCTCGTCTGCGGCAGCCAGCATGCCCTGCAGGAGCTGGGATGGGCGCCGCAGCGCTCGCTGCTGCCGATCATGATCGAAGATGCCTGGCGCGCCATGCGCTAGGCTCGCCATGAGCCGCACTTTCCAAATCCGCGCTTTCAGGCGCGCGGCTCGTGGCGCCGGAATTGCAGCGTCCGGCTTGCGGGGCGTCATGCCAGCGACGCGGAACTGCGGCAAACCCGTTGGTCATGGCGCGGCCTTCGTCCATTTTCAACCCGGCCGTGAAAGGGTAGCCTACACGTCTATTGACTTTATCCTCTGCATGCGAGACGTCCGTGCTTATTCCCTGTGGTGACGCTTGAATGTCTTGATCTGTCCGCGCTGATAACTTGAAGCCGTCACGCCAGATTTTCGATTTCTTTCGGAGTTTTTCTGATCATGCGCGTTCTTATTACAGGAACCATGGGTTTTATCGGGTTCCATCTGGCAAGGCGGTTGCTCGCGGATGGTCATTTCGTCACCGGCTACGACGCCATGACGGATTATTACGATCCGCAGCTCAAGCAGGCCCGGCTGGAGATTCTCCGGCGCTCCAACCAGTTCACGCCGGTGATCGCGCGGCTTGAGGACATGGAGACGCTGCAGCGCGCGGCCGAGGAAGCGCAGCCGGACGTCATCATCCACCTCGCGGCGCAGGCGGGGGTGCGCTACTCGATCGAGCATCCGCGCACCTATGTCGATTCCAACCTGGTCGGCTCGTTCAACGTGCTGGAAGTGGCGCGGCAACTGAAGCCGAAGCACTTACTGTGCGCGTCCACCAGTTCGATCTATGGCGGCAACGAGGTGATGCCGTTCCGCGAGATCGACAAGGCCGACCTGCCCATCACGCTCTACGCCGCCACCAAGAAGGCCATGGAGGCGATGGCGCATTCCTATGCGCATCTGTGGAACATCCCCACCACCTGCTTCCGCTTCTTTACGGTCTATGGCCCGTGGGGGCGCCCCGACATGGCGCTGTTCAAGTTCGTCGATGCCATCAGCAAGAACCGGCCGATCGAGATTTACGGCATGGGCGAGATGCGGCGCGACTTCACCTATATCGACGATCTGATCGAAGCGATCGTCCGGCTGATCGACCTGCCGCCGGAGCCGGGCAAGCCGGTGGCAGGGGGGATCGACACGCTGTCGGGCGTCGCGCCCTGGCGCACGGTGAACATCGCCGGCGGCACGCCGATCGGGCTTCTGGAGTTCGTCGAGGCGATCGAGAGGGCGCTCGGGCGCCCGGCGGAGAAGATCCTGCTGCCGATGCAGATGGGCGACGTGCGCGAGACCTTTGCCGACCACCATCTTCTGGAAGCGCTGACCGGCTACCGGCCGTCGACCACGGTCGAGGTCGGGGTCAAGGCGTTCGTCGACTGGTACCGCGGGCATTACGGGATATGAGGGGGGACGGAACCCGGCGTCCTGCCCGCAGGCCGGGCTTGTATTGGCCGGCGGAACAGCTCTCCCGCATCATCTCCGGACGACCGGCTTTTCCTGCCGGGACTTCGCACGGAGGTGTGACGCATTGCGGCGATCTGACCGGCTTTCTGGCGCGCGCCGAGGTGTGGCATGCATCGCATCATTGATGGTCTGCTCACGGGTAGCGCCGGGCGTGTCTATCGCGGGATGATGACGCTAACCATGGGGAGCGCCGCGGCGCGCCTGATCGGCGTGGCGAGCATCCCCATCCTGACGCGCATCTACGCGCCGACCGATTACGGCGTGCTGTCGGTGTTCACGTCGCTCGTCGCGCTCATGGTCCCGATCATGACCCTGCGCTATGCCGTCGCCGTGCCGTTGCCGCGCCACGACGCCATGGCGATGAACCTGCTGGTGCTGGCGGGCGGCCTGATGCTGGGCATGTCGCTGGTGTGGGCTGTCATCCTATGGACGTTCGGCCCTGCTCTGCTCGGGCTGCTGTCGATGGAAAAGCTCGAGCCCTGGCGCGGACTGATCGTGGTCGGCGCGATGCTGACCGCCACCTATGAACTGATGATGATGTGGGCGACGCGGCGCCGGGCCTATCGGGTCATCGCCCGGACCAGCGTCACGCAGTCGTTGATCGGCGAGGCGCTGAAGATATCGCTCGGGCTTCTGGGCCTGAAGCCTGCCGGACTGCTTCTGGGCCAGATTGCCGGGCAGAGCGGCGGCATCGGCACATTCCTTACCAAATTCAAGGCCAACTTCCTACGCAACTGGCCGAAGGTGAGCGTGCAGCGCATCGCCTTTCTCGCACGCTATTACCGCAGCTTCCCCGCCTTCCGCCTGCCGTCGCAGTTCCTCCTGGCCCTGTCGATCCAGTCGCCGATGCTGTTCATCGCATCGACCTACGAGGCGGGCGTCGCCGGCCAGTTCGGGCTGGCGACCATGGCACTCGCCCTTCCGGCCAACCTGATCAGCCAGTCGATCGGCACGGCCTATTACGGTGAAGCCGCCGCGCTCTCGAAGAAGGCGCCGGGCAAGATTTACGCGCTCACCCGCAAGCTTCAGATCAATCTGCTCGCGATCGGCATCCTGCCGACCACGATCCTGTTTTTATGGGGCGATCTGATCTTCTACTATGCCTTTGGCCACCGATGGGATGAGGCGGGGCGCTTCGCCATGGCTTTGGCGCCCTATCTCTTCGTGCAGATTACGTCGACGCCGCTGATCCAGTCGCTGAACATCTTCAACAAGCAGTTGGTCTTTCTCTTCATCAATGCAGCCCGTCTTGCCATTCTGGCCCTGGCCTTTGTCCTGTCGAGAAAACTGGCACTGGATGCGCCGACTTTCGTTGCGATATATAGTGTCATTATGACAATATTTTACGCTTCCATAAGCGTGTTCATCATATTGTTTCTTCGTGGATTGGCAAAGAACAACTGAGCACTGATCGCTATGACCGACGTCAAGACTATTATTAAATTTCTGCTGATGGATTCTGGTGTCAGGTTTTTTTTCTATCGCTCCTGCATGCATTTCTTTTATTCGCGTGGCTGGTACTGGACCTCGCGATATATCTCGAACAGGTTGCAGCGCGCCTATGGCGTCTATCTGCCGCCGAATACGGTGATGCCGAGATCCGTCATCCTGCGCCATCCCATTGGTGTGGTGATCGGTGAAGGCGTGGTGCTTGGCGAGAATGTGGTGATTTATCAGAACGTCACGCTGGGCGGTGCCCGCGTGGGCGATGCAAAAATGATGCGCTACCCTACAATCGGCGACAACACCGTCATTTTTGCCGGCGCGGTGCTTCTTGGGAAAATCAAGATAGGCAAGAATTGCACCATTGGTGCAAATGCCGTTGTCTTGCAGGATGTGCCCGACAATGCGACCGCCGTGGGGATACCCGCGCGGATTATTTTGAAACCCAACCCATTGCAGATCTCAGCGACTGTCGATCAAGAGGCGGATTAACATGGTGGCGAGCATCCTCAGAGTCCCCACTCCCGAAGCCCGCGAGCCTGCCAAGGCCACGACCGGGAATGTCCTGCGCGTCTGCGGTCCCAGCGCGCTCAACGGCGAGGTCGCGCTGAGCGGCGCCAAGAATTCGGCGCTCCGACTGCTCGCGGCCAGCCTGCTGACCTCGGGCACCGTGACCCTGACCAATTATCCGTCCGAACTGCTGGACGCGCAGCTTCACGTCGAGATGCTCGACGCGCTGGGCAAACGCTGCGAGCTGGTCTCTGCCGACGAGATCCGCATCGCCGAGGTCAGCGTGCCGCAGTCGCGCCTGGAGTGGACGCGGCGCTCGATCCGCAACACGCTGCTGATCCTCGGCGCGCTCACCGCCCGCACCGGCGCGGGCAGCGTGCCGCTTCCCGGGGGCTGCAAGCTCGGCGAGCGCAAATATGACCTGCACGTCATGCTTCTGGAAAAGCTCGGCGCGCGGGTGTGGGAAGACGGCGACTATCTGTGCGCCGAGGCACCGAACGGCCTGATCGGCACCGACATCTACCTGCCGATGCGCTCCACCGGCGCCACCGAGAACGCGATCCTTACCGGCTGCCTCGCCAAGGGCGTGACCCGGCTGTGGAATCCCCATATCCGCCCGGAAATCCTCGACCTCATCGCGCTGCTGCGCAAGATGGGCGCCAAGATCCGCGTCTTCGGCCAGGAGCATATCGAGATCACCGGCAGAGAGGGCCTGCACGGCGCCGAGCACCGCGTGATCGCCGACAACATGGAAGCCATCACCTGGGTGGTCGGCGCGGCGGTCACCGGGGGCGATATCGAGATTCGCGACTTCCCCTATGACGACCTCGAAAGCGTGATGGTCCACCTGCGGGCGGCAGGCGCCCGGTTCTACCGGGGCGACACGTCGCTGATCGTGCGCGGGGGCACGTGCTACCCGATCGAGATCAGCACCGGCCCGCATCCGGGCATCAATTCCGACGTGCAGCCGATCCTTGCGGCCTGGGGCGTCAAGGCGCGCGGCGAATCCCGCATCGTCGACCTGCGCTTCCCCGGCCGTTACGGCTATGCCGAGGAAATGGCGCGCATGGGCGCCTCCTACGAGGAGGATGGCGACATGCTGCGCATCCACGGCAATGGCGGCGCGCTCAAGCCCGCCACCGTGCGCGCGCTCGACCTGCGCGCCGGTGCCGCGCTCTCGCTGTGCGCCCTGATGGCCGAGGGCGAGACCGTGATCACCGATGCGTGGCAGATCTCGCGCGGCTATGTGAACTTCGCCGAGAAGCTGACCTCGCTGGGGGCCACCTGCCGATGGGAGGCGTGAGCAAGCCCAAGGCCGCGGATGCCGGCGAGGCGCTCGCGCGCGATCTGGAGCGGCTGTGCCCGGGCGGCGTGTTCGCCGATGTCTCGCTGGCCGATATCAGCCGCTGGCGCATAGGCGGCACCGCCGACCTGATCGTGCGCCCGCGCAGCACCGAGCAGCTCGCCGCGTTGCGCGGCTATATCGCTGCGCGCGGGCTGGCCAGCGTGGTGATCGGCGCGACCAGCAACCTGCTGTTCGCTGATGAAGGGCTGCGCGCGATCGGCATCCAGATCGGGAGCGATTTCGCGTCGCTGTCGATCCATGGCGGCGAGATCGTGGCCGATCCCGGCGTGTGGGTTCCCGGCCTCGTGCGGGACAGCATGAGTGCAGGCCTGACCGGCATCGAGCATGCCTGCGGCATTCCCGGCACGCTGGGCGGGCTGGTGTGCATGAATGGCGGCAGCCAGCGGCGCGGAATCGGCGAGCGGGTGGTCACGGTGGAGAGCGTGGCGAGCGACGGTACCATCCACACCCGCACGGCGGAGGAATGCGGCTTCGCCTATCGCCGCTCGGTGTTTCAGAGCAATGGCGAGGTCATTGCCCGCACCACGCTGCAACTGGAGCCCGCGGCGGACAAGGCGGCGTGCCGGCGCGCGATCCTTGCCATTCTGATGGACCGCCGCCGCAAGTTCCCGCAGAAGCTGCCCAATTGCGGCTCGGTCTTCGTCAGCAACCCGGCCATGTATGCCGAATTCGGCCCGCCCGGCGCGATCATCGAGAAGCTGGGCTTCAAGGGGCGCCGGGTCGGCGGCGCGCTGGTCTCGCCGCAGCACGCCAATTTCATCGTGAATACCGGAACCGCACGCGCGGACGAGGTGCGCGAGCTGATCGTCTCCATCAAGAACGCGGTCATCGAGAAGACCGGTTACGCGATGGAGATCGAGGCGCGCTTCATTACGCCGGACGGCGCGATCCTGTCGCCGGACGCCCTCCCGCTCGGCGCCGCGAGCCTCGATCGGAACGGCGGTACGCTGGCGAGCCAACTGCCCGGGTGATGGGCCGTCCCCGGCTCGCCGCGCCGCGCGCGTCCCCGGGGCGCGGGCCCGCGCGGCGCCGGCTGCCGTCTCCACGCGCCAGGATGCGGGGGTGCTTGCTGCCGATCATGCGGGTCGCATTGATCCGAATCCCGATACGATCCGTATCGCCTCCCGAAACGCCAGAACGGGAAGGCCGTCATGCAGTGGATCGTCGCCTATGCCGCCACCGGCATCGTGTTCCTCGCCATCGATGCCGTCTGGCTCAGCCTGATGGCGAGCCGGCTCTACAAGCCCCTGCTTGGCGGGATGATGGCCGAGCAGGTGAATCTGCCACCGGCGATCCTGTTCTACCTGCTCTATGTCGTGGGCATCGTGGTGTTCGCGGTGCAGCCCGCGCTGGCCTCGGGGAAGTGGACGACGGCACTCGCGCTTGGCGCGCTGTTCGGCCTGATCGCCTATGGCACCTAT
Organism: Ancylobacter gelatini; assembly: GCF_022601675.1. Taxonomy (GTDB): domain Bacteria; phylum Pseudomonadota; class Alphaproteobacteria; order Rhizobiales; family Xanthobacteraceae; genus Ancylobacter; species Ancylobacter gelatini. The sequence continues at coordinate 98,571 of NZ_JAKVIL010000003.1, forward strand.
GACCTGACCAACCATGCGACGCTGCGCAACTGGCCGGCTGTGATCACCGCCGTCGATCTGGCCTGGGGAACGGTGCTGACCGGCATTGCCGCCACCGCCGGATTCTTCCTCACCCGGCTCATCGCGGGCCCGGCCGCCGGCTGATGCTGCCCGCGCGAGGGGCGACGTGAACGTTCTTCTTTGACGGCATCTTCGGATGCGGACATGCCGGCGCGGGGGCTGGCCGCGGCGGCGCTATCGGCCGGGTCCCCGTGCGGGGCCGGGCCAGAAGGCGTTGACCCGCCGCTGATAGTCCCGGAACGCCTCGCCCCTTGAGCGCAGCATATGGGCTTCCGTCGGCGGTATGCCGGAAGCATGCACGAGCAGCACATAAATCAGCAGCGGGGCGAGCAGCGCGGCGACGCCCCACGCGTAGCCACCCGCGGGGTCTATGGCGATGGCCGGATAGGCGAGCCAGCCCAGCCATTCAAAGAAATAGTTGGGATGGCGCGTCATGCCCCACAGGCCTTGATCGCAGACCCGGCCGCGATTGGCGGGGATGGCGCGAAAACGGGCGAGCTGGCGGTCGGCCACGCCTTCGCCCAGCACGGCGGCGAGCAGCAGGACGACGGCGAGGCCATCTCCCGGCCGCCAGCCGGGGAAGGGGGCATGCGCCGCTGCCGCGATCGCCAGCACCAGAATCAGCGCCGCCAGTGCCTGCACCTGGAGGAACAGGAACAGCCTGCGCGAGGCGTGCGCACCCCATTGCCGGCGCAACTCGGCATAGCGCGGGTCGTCATGGCCCTGCCGGGTGCGCTGCAGGATGTGCAGGCCGAGCCGCAGCGACCAGATCGCCGCGAGGCCTGCGACCAGCAACTGGCGGGGGAGCCAGCTCTCCGCGCCAAAGGGCAGCAACGCGGCGGCGATGCCGGCGATGCCGGTCGCGAACGACCAGATGGTATCGACCCAACCGTGATTGCCGGTGCGCTCCGCCGCAAGCCACGCGCCCGCCATGGCGAGAGCGAGAAACAGCGCCAGCGCGGCGGAGAGCGATGCCGCGAGCATGAACCCGCTCATGACGCCGCCTCCCGGCGCCTCACGCCGTCGATGAAGGCGTCCATGTCGTCGAGCACCGGCGCGATTAGGCGCAGCGGCCGCGACAGCGCACCCAGCACGGTGCGGTGATCGACGCGCGGGTAACGCCGGAACGTGACGTCGCCGCCCTGCTGCTCCAGCCGCGCGGCAAGGCGGGCGGTGTTGCCGGGATCGACCGTGTGGTCATCGATGCCGGTGGCGAGGAAGGCCGGGACTTCGCCGCCCGCCACGAAGTTGATCGGCTGGCTGAGGGCGCGGCCGGTCTCCTCGCCGAAGATCTCCTCCAGCGTCCGGCTGTGCAGCGGCAGGAAGTCATAAGGCCCGGCGAGACCGATCAGCCCGGCAATGTCGCGCCGGCTGTCAAGGTCGACGCCTTCCAGCCATTGCCGGTCGAAGGCCAGCATCGCCGCGATATGGGCGCCGGCGGAATGGCCGGCGAGAAACACAAGGCTGGCGTCGCCGCCGAACTCGGCGGCGTGTTCGCGCGCCCAGCGGACCGCCCGCGCGCCGTCCTTCAGGAAGTCGGGGAAACGGACCTCGGGATAGACGCGATAGTCCGGGACGAGGGTGACGATGCCCCGGCTCGCCAGCGCCGCGCCGACGAAACGGTAGAGCGCGCGCTCGCCTTCCTCCCAGCCGCCGCCATAGAAGAACACCACGACGGGCCGGGGTCCGCCGGCCGCGCGTGGGGCGTAGATGTCGATGCCGTGGGGCGGACCTTCGGCATAGGACCGGTCCGCGATCAGGCGGACATCTTCGAGCCGGGCCAGCATGTTCAGGGTTGCCAGCGGCGCCATCCATGTGGTGGCGGCGCCTCCGGCCAGCAGTCCCAGCGCGATGAACAGGGCCTCGCGCATTGTGAACCTACAGGCGGACGAAGGGCTGGATCAGGCGGCCGAAGAAGCCGGTCAGCCGCATCCCGCCTTCCAGCGCGGCAAGGCAGATGCACTCGCCGTCGGGATCGACCACCGGCTGATGTTCGACCTCCGAGCCCATCTCGGTCAGGTCGCCGGGAAGGTAGCGGCCGAATTCGTCCGAGAACGAGCCGACCAGTATCTGGGTGAACTCGGTGCCGAAATGGCCGTGCTCGGGCAGCTTGCGCCCCGGCCCGACGCGCAGCAGCGTCAGCCGCTCCGCCGGATCGTTCGGCAGCGTCACCGCGCTGGCGCGAACGCCGATCCCGATCCAGCGCCACGGGCCGATCTCGCAATCCTGCAGCGGCCGGGGAAGCGGAATGCCGCCGGGCAGCAGCGCCGCGGCGCGGCGCGGGCGCCGAGCCATCGCGGCGGCGGTCGTCCCCGCGACATCCCGAGCCTCCTCGGCATCGATGGCGGCGAGGGCGGCGGCGAAGGCGTCGGGCGTCATCGGCGCCGGCTCGATCTCGTCCAGCAGGACTCCGCCTATGGCCTCGAACTGCGCCAGCCGAGCGCGGCAGACCGGGCAGCCGGCAAGGTGGGTCGCGACCACCATGGCCGGGCCGGCCGGCAGGGTGCCCGCCGCCAGGCGCATCAGCGTTTCGTCGGTCGCATGATGATGGATGGTCATTTGTCGCCTTCCAGCAGCGTGCGCAGCCGTCCGAGGGCGAGGCGCACGCGGGATTTCACGGTGCCGAGCGGCAGGCCAAGCTCGCGGGCAATCTCCGAATGGGCCTTGTCGCCGAAGAACGACAGGCGCAGCACCAGCGCCTGCTCGTCGGATAGCGCCTTGAGCGCCGCGCGCACGGCAGCCTCGCGCTCGCTCGCCAGCAGCAGCACCTCGCCCGACGGCGCGGTCTCGCTGTCCGCCGGGGGCGCCTGCTCGGCGGTGGCGGCGGAGCGGGCGCGGCGGAGATGATCGATCCGCAGATTGCGGGCGATGGTGAAGATCCAGGTGGCGGCGCCCGCGCGCGCCGGGTCGAAATAGGCCGCCTTGCGCCACACCGACAGCATCACTTCCTGCGCGATCTCCTCGGCAGTGTTCGCCGGCAGGCCGGACTTGCGCAGGAAGGCGGTCACCCGCGGCGCGAAGTGGCTGTACAGCCGGGCAAAGGCCTGCCGGTCGCGGTCGGCGGCGACGACCGTGATGAGCCGGGCAAATTCGCGGCCATCGGGCGCGGCGCCATCTTCCATCAGATGGGTCACGTTTCCTCCCCGCCGCGACGACGGGAGCCCGGCCGGCTCGCCTGAGTGAGTGTGTTCCAGCAGCGCATTCATGGTCCTTATACGCGCCGCCCGCATCGGCGGATCAGTGCATCGGCCGGGCGGCACGGAAGATAGGCGACAGGGCAGACGAGAGACATGGCGGACGGACGACATGGCGGATGAACGTCATGCCGGAATCGATTCAGCTGACGGAACGACAGGGTCGGGTGATCCATCGCTCGATCGCTTCCGTACTTTAGCCAACGCCGCCTTTCCACTCCATCGATCGAAGAGCTCGCACATGAACATTCGTCAGGACTTCGCGTCGGGCCGTTCGGTGCGCCTTGCCGTCATTGGCGCGGGTATTTCGGGCCTGGCGGCGGCGTGGCTGCTGTCGAAGCGCCATGACGTCACGCTGTTCGAGGCGGAGGGCCGGCTCGGGGGGCATTCCAACACGGTCGAGGTCGAGGGCGTGCCGGTGGATACCGGCTTCATCGTCTATAATGAAAAGACCTACCCCAACCTGACCGCGTTGTTCGAGCATCTCGGCGTGGCGACCCGCGCGTCCGACATGTCGTTCGGGGTCTCGCTGGATGGCGGGCGGCTGGAATATTCCGGCTCGGGCCTGCGCGGCCTGTTCGCGCAGCCGGGTAATCTGCTCTCGCCGCGTTTCGGGTCCATGATGACCGATCTGCTGCGCTTTTACCGGAACGCGCCGCGTGACCTGCCGTCGATGGGGCTGGAGAGTCTCGACAGCTATCTCGACGCCAATAAATACGGAGCGGCTTTCCGCCACGATCACCTTTACCCGATGGCGGCCGCGATCTGGTCGACACCCGCGGCCGATGTCGGCGCCTATCCGGCCGCGAGCTTCGTGCGGTTCTGCGACAATCATGGTCTGCTCCAGGTCACGGGACGGCCGGTCTGGCGCACCGTGGTCGGCGGCAGTCGCAGCTATGTCGCGCGGCTGCGCGAGGATTTCCGCGGCCGCATCGTGGCCGGGCGCGCCGTGCGTGCGGTTCGCCGGCGCCCGGGCGGCGTGGTCGTGGTCGACGCGGCCGGCGGTGAGAGCCATTTCGATCAGGTCGTGATCGCCACCCATGCCGACCAGGCCCTCGCCATGCTGGAACAGCCGAGCGAGGCCGAGCACGAACTGCTCGGCGCTTTCGGCTACAGTCGCAACGAGGCGGTGCTGCATGCCGATCCGCGCCTGATGCCACGCCGCCGTGCGGCATGGTCGGCGTGGAACTACCTTGCCGACCGCCGCGCCGAGAAGGCGCTCTGCGTGACCTATTGGATGAACCGGCTCCAGGAATTGCCCGATGACCGGCAGCTTTTCGTCACGCTGAACCCCGCGGTCGAACCCGATCCCGCCACCGTTGCGTATCGCGCGAGCTACGAGCATCCTCTGTTCGATGCGCGCGCCATGGCCGCACAGGCGCGGCTCTGGTCGCTTCAGGGCGATGGCGGCGTATGGTTCTGCGGCGCCTATTTCGGCGCCGGATTCCACGAGGACGGCTTGCAGGCCGGGCTCGCGGTCGCCGAATCGCTCGGCGGCGTGCGTCGGCCGTGGCAGGTGGCGGACGAGTCCGGGCGCATCCCCCTGCCGCGCTACCACGCGGCGCCGGCGGCACTGGAGTTGGTCTGATGGGCGAAACCGTCTCAGCGCTCTATGCCGGAACGGTGATGCATGTACGGCTGAAGCCGCGGCGCCACCGGCTTTCCTACCGCCTGTTCTCCCTGCTGCTCGATCTGGATGAGGTCGATACGCTCGACCGACGTTTGCGCCTGTTCTCGCGCAACCGCTTCAATCTGTTCAGCTTTCGCGACAGCGACTATGGCACGCCAGGCGGCGGGCCGCTGAAGCCGCAGGTGGAGGCCCTGCTCGCCGCCGCCGGGCTGGAGCCTGATGGCGGGCCGGTGCGGCTGCTCACCATGCCCCGCCTGTTCGGCTATGCCTTCAATCCGCTGAACGTCTATTTCTGCCACCGTCGGAACGGCGCGCTGCTGGCGGTGCTCTACGAGGTGAACAACACCTTCGGTCAGCGCCATAGTTACCTGATCCCGGTGCCGGCCGGGGCGCACGAGCCGTTGCGGCAGCGGGCCGAGAAGCGCTTCTACGTGTCGCCCTTCATGGACATGGATCTCGCCTATGCGTTCCGCGTCCACCCGCCGGCGGATGAGGTGCGCATCGCCATCCTTGCCAGCGATGCGGAGGGGCCGGTGCTGAGCGCGGTTCACCACGCGGCGCGGCGGCCCTTGAACGACGGCGAACTCGCCCGCGCCCTGGTCGCCTTCCCGTTTCTGACGCTGAAGGTGGTCGCCGGCATTCACTGGGAAGCCCTGCGGCTCTGGGCCAAGGGCATCGGCCTGCGTCCCCGCCCGCCCGCTCCCGAGATCGCCGTCAGCGTTTCGACTTCGCCCCGCCTTTGAGGACTGCACCGCATGCACAGCAATGCCGACGGTTTCGATGAAATCCCGCGCCGTCTCGACGAAACGATGCCCCGCAGGCGGTTGAGCGAGGTCGTGCTGGCGCGCGTTCTGGGGCAGCTTGCCATCGGCTCCCTGACCGTGGTGACGCCCGAGGGGCGCCGCGTCACCGGTCGCGGGAGGGTGTCCGGCCCCGACGCGACCGTGGTGCTGCATCGCTGGCGCGCTTTGCGGCGGCTGGCGACCGGCGGCGACGTGGCGTTCTCGCAGGCCTATATCGCCGGCGACTGGTCGAGCCCGGACCTGCCGACGGTCATCGAGCTCGCCGCCCGCAACCTGCCGACGCTCGCCGACCGGGTCGCCGCGCTGCCGCCGGTCCGGCTGTGGAACCGGCTGCGCCATGCGCTGCGGTCCAACTCCAGAACCGGCAGCCGCCGCAACATCTCGTTCCACTACGACCTCGGCAACGCGTTCTATCGCGGCTGGCTGGACAACAGCATGAGCTATTCCTCCGCCATCTATGAACGGCCGGAGCAGACCCTCGAGGAGGCGCAGCAGGTCAAGCTCGCGCGCATCGCGCAGATGCTGGACGCGGCGCCGGGGCAGACGGTGCTGGAAATCGGCTGCGGCTGGGGCGCGCTGGCGAGCGCGCTTGCGCGGCGCGGCCTCGACGTGACCGGCATAACCCTGTCGCGCGAGCAGCTGGCCTATGCCCAGGCGGCGCTTGACGCCGAGCCGGCGCTCGCCGCCCGCACCGATCTGCGCCTCCAGGACTATCGCGATGTCGATCAGCGCTTCGACCGGATCGTCTCGATCGAGATGCTGGAGGCGGTGGGGGAGGCCTATTGGCCGACCTATTTCGCCAAGCTGCGGGCCTGCCTGCGCGAGGGCGGCGCGGCGGTGCTTCAGGTCATCACCATCGCCGAGGACCGTTTCGAGGACTATCGGCGCAATACCGACTTCATCCAGCGCCACATTTTCCCCGGCGGCATGCTTCCGACCAAGACCCACATCGCCGACCACGCCCGCCGCGCCGGGCTGGAACTCGTGGAACGCCAGTGCTTCGGGCTGGACTATGCCCGCACGCTGGCCGACTGGCGCCAACGCTTTCTCGCGGGGCAGGCCGACATCGAGCGCCTCGGCTTCGACACCGACTTCCGGCGGCTGTGGGACTATTATCTGAGCTATTGCGAGGGCGGCTTCCGGGCCGGCGCGATCGACGTCGGCCTCTACAAGCTGCGGGGCTGAGCGAGGGCTTCCCAATTGTTGTTGACTAGGAAACTTTATGGAAGTAGTTTCCTAGTCAACAAAAAGGGCCCTCATCATGCCAGCCTCGGAACTGACCGACCACACCGGCTACTGGATGCGGATGGTGTCGAACGCCGTGTCGCTGGAGTTCGCGCGCAAGGTGGCGCGCGAAGACGTCACCGTCGCGGAGTGGTCGTTCATGCGGGTGCTCTACGATCTGACGCCGACACCTCCGTCGGTTCTGGCCGAGAAGATGGGCATGACCAAGGGCGCCATCAGCAAGCTTGCCGAGAGGCTGATCGCCAAGGGGCTGGTTGCACGGGAAGAAAACCGGGACGACAGGCGCGCGCACAGCCTGTTCCTGACGACAGAGGGCCGGGCCAAGATCCCGGTGCTCGCCGCGCTTGCCGACATGAACGACGCTGAGTTCTTCGGCGTGCTGACGACGCAGGAGCTCGAAACGCTCGACCGCATCCTGAGAGTTCTCGCGGAACGGCGCGAGCTGAAAACAAGCCCCGTGGACTGAACCCGCCCGCCACACTCGCTATCGAAATGAGAGGAAACCGCCATGGATGCGGAACGGATTTCCATTGCCGAAACCTGCCTGCATGCGGCGCATGATGGGAGCCTGAGCTTTCCCGACATCGTCGGCAGGCTGATCGCTGCCGGCTTCGAGGGCTACACGGTCGATTATCGCCGCAACAGCCATACCTGCTACCTGCCGGACGGCGACAGCATCATGATGGACATGCGGCCTTCCGCCGGCCATGTCGCCGCGGCCTTCGATGTCGCGGAGATCGAGCGCCTGGTGCGATGGGCGCAGGCAAACCCCGCCGATTACAGCTACCGCGCCTTCTGCGAGAAGGCGAAAGCCGCCGGGTGCGCCGGATACCTCGTCTCGTTTTCGGGCCGGCGTGTCGTCTATTTCGGCCGTACCGCCGAGACCCATGTCGAGCTTTTCCCAAAATGACGGGCGCGCCGGATGCCCCCCCGTGGAGCTACGCGTCCGTTCCGTCGGGCGCTTCCTTCGCTAGGGGTGCGGCCGCGAGCCGGATGCGCTGTTCGAGCCCGCCGCCGCGCCTGTTGCGCAAGGTCAGCTCGCCGCCATGGTTCAGGGTGATCTCGCGGGCGATGGCGAGGCCGAGGCCGGCACCGGGGAGTTGTGTCTCGCGCGAAGCCATGCCGCGGAAGAAGGGTTCGAACACCTGCCCGAGCAGCGCGTCGGGAATGCCCGGGCCGCTGTCCTCGATCACCAGAACGGCCTGATCGCCCTCCGTCTCGATACGCAGCCGGCCGGCGCGGCCATGGGTGGCGGCGTTGATCGCGAGATTGCGGATGGCGCGCTTGAGCGCCAGGCGGCGCCCCCGCACCGAGACCGGTACTCCGGCGACGAATTCGACGGCCAGCCCGATATCGCGCAGTTCCTCCACCACCTCGTGCACCAGCATGTCGAAGCGCAGCAACGTGTGACCCGCGCCCTCAACCTCTTCGCGGACCAGGCGGATGGCGCTGTCGGCGATGCGGTCGAGTTCGTCGAGATCGGCGATCAGCGCGTCGCGTTCCGCCTCGTCGAGGAACTCGACCCGCAACCGCATGCGCGTCATCGGCGTGCGCAAGTCGTGGCCGGCCGCGGCGACGAGGCGGATGCGGCTCTCCATCGCCATCTTGAGTCGGGAGGACAGCGTGTTCACCGCGCGGGCAGCGGCCCGCACCTCCGTCGGGCCCTCCTCGGACAGCGGAGCCAGTTCGCCCCCCGGCCCGATCGCCTCGACGGCGCGTTCCAGCAGGGCCAGCGGCTCGGTGAGCCGGCGCACCGCAAAGATCATCAGGCCGGTGGAGCCGAGGGTGAGCAGCACGATCCACCCAACCAGCACCCAGCCTCCATCGGGGCGAGGGGGCGCGGCCAGAGGAACGGCCAGCCACCGTCCGTCGCCGATGTTGATCGACATCATCGGCCAGGGCCGGTCCGCGACTTGCGTTACTTCGACGCGCTCGGACCGCCCCCGGCGGGCCAGCATCGCATTGATGCCGTCGGTCGGTATCCGGGCAAGCCGCCCGCCCGCCGGCGCCGGCATGATCGGTGAGGCCGCGCCGGCAGGAGGCGGCTGAGCCGTCGCAAGGTCCGCCAGCTCCTCGACGAGGATGGCGTTGGCCTCGTCCATGATCTCGAAGGGCGGATGGGACAGCAGCAGCAGCGACAGCGCGGTCACCGCGACCGTCATCACGACGATGGCGGCAACCAGCAGCGCCGTCAGCTTGGTGCGCAGCGTGTTCATGTTGGCGAGCTTCGTCACGGCGCACCGGAGGCCGGAATCTCGATCAGCTCGACGGGTACGCAGAGCTGATAGCCACCATTGCGCAGCGTCTTGAACATCTGGAAGCTGCCGGCGTCGCCCAGCTTGCGGCGCAGTCGGCTCACCAGCACGTCGATGGAGCGGTCGAACGGGGTTGCGTCCCGTCCCTGCGTGATGTCGAGCAACTGGTCGCGCGAGAGCAGCCGTCCGGGCCGTTCGAGGAAGGCCAGAAGCAGGTCGAATTCCGCGCCGGTCAGACCCAGATCGACGCCCTCGGCGTTGACGATGACGCGGGTGCCGGGGTCCGCGGTGAAGCCGGCGAAACGGAAGCTGTGCATCGGCGCCGGACCCTCCGGCGGCGCGGCACGGCGCAACACCGCGCGAATGCGGGCGAGCAGCTCGCGCGGATTGAACGGCTTGCCGAGATAGTCGTCGGCGCCGATCTCCAGGCCGATGATCCGGTCGACATCCTCCTTCAACGCCGTGAGCAGGATGATCGGAAGGCGCGAGCGCGCGCGCAGCGAGCGGCACAGATCGAGGCCCGACATGCCGGGCAGCATCAGGTCCAGCACGACGAGATCGATCCGGCCGTCGGCGAGCACCGCCTCGGCGCTGTAGGCGTCCTCGGCGAGCGACACGCGATAGCCTTGCGACTGCAAATAGCGGCCCAGGAGCTTGCGGATCTCCTGGTCATCGTCGACGACGAGAATATGGTGGCTAGCTTCCACGGAACCTCCCAGGCCGCAGGCGTGTCGGCTTGCGGCCGGTTGATCTAGCCGCACAGCGAGCGCCCCGTCGAGAAGAGTGGCAAACCGATGTTGCCATGCCCGGCGTGGCAATATTCGGAAACATTATCGCGCTTCGCGGATACGTCTGGAAGCCTCCCGGACCCAAAGCCGCAACCGGCGGCCATCAATGTGCCTGCGTTACGCAATGAACGCAGGAGTTCGACGTGAAACTCGTCCTTGTCACTTTGGCCGCGACCGCCCTGGGCGGGGTGCTGGTGAGCGCCGCCAACAACGCGCATGGCTCCCCTCTGCCGGAGAAGGAACCACCGGCGTTTGCCGAACGGGTGCCGATGGCGCCGTGCGACGCCGCGCCGGGCGGCGGGCATCCCGGTCCGCGCGGGCCGGCTTTGGGTGGGGGCAGGGCGTTCGCGCCGCCATCCCCGCTTGTCCTGGCCTCGCGCCTCGCGGCTCTGGAGACCTATGTCGGCATCACCGGTGAACAGCTGTCGAGCTGGCGAGCCTATACGGACGCTTTTCAGGCCATGCTGATTCCCCCCGAGCCGCCGGAGGCGCAGCCCGACGCGCTGAGCCAGGCGGACATGCTGGCAAGGCATGCCGCGCAGCGCGGCACGCTTGCGCTCGACCTCGCGGCCGCCGTCGAGGAGCTCAGGGGCAAGCTCAGTCCCGACCAGCTCCAGCGGCTTTCCAGCGCCGGCCCGCTTCTCCCCATGCCGCCCCTGGGTGATCGCCCGCAGCGAGGTCCCCTCATGCCGATCGGCCCGGATGCGCCGGAAGCCGGCCGCATGCCGCCGCCTTGAGCGGGGATTGCGGCGGCGAGCGCCGCCTTGCGCGTCCGCCGGACGCTGCCGTCAACGGGACAGAGCTGCCATGACAAACGACAAGCCGATCTGGATCGCCGGCGCGGGCATGACCGAAGAGCGGCGGGACATCGGAGGCGCTCCGATGTCCCGCACGCAAGCGGCGTCGCGCGGGTATCGCACCTTCGCGCGGGCCGGGCGCGCGCTCGTCGCAGCGCTGACGGCGTCCGAATGCCCGCCATGCCCGCACCGCAACGACGGCACGATGTGCAAGGAATGCAATTGGCAATGGTCCATCCGTTAGTGCCGGCAGCGGCGAGGCCGCCAGATCGGCGAGCAGGACGCGCTGATCGACGACACTCTTGTCTCCTCGCAGCGACGGCGTGACCGTGTTCGTGGTGAAGCCTGACAGAACCGTCTCACGCCTCCGCGTCGAGACCGGGCGGCAGATGGAGGAGGCCATCCTCACCGCGCTGCCGCTGTCGGTTGGCGGGGCTCTGGGGTGCCTCCTGCTCGGCGGGCATTCCTTTTCCATGTCGGCCATGATCGGCATCGTGATGCTGATGGGCATTGCCGCCAAGAACTCGATCCTGTTGGTCGAATACGCCATCACGGCAAGGGCCGATGCCGCCCTTTCGCGCGCGGACGCCCTCATTGACGCGGCGCGCGTGCCGGCGATCTACGGCATCGTCGATGCCGCTTCCGCCGGAATGGCCGCTGGCCTCCGTCGGTTTCTCCCGAGGGGAGCCGCAACGGGTGCGTGCCAGGATAGCGGTGGAGTCAGCGCGCCGGAGTGATAATAGTGGCCGCATCTGATCGCGCACGGGCCGGCGACACGCTCCTCTGGCTCGCGGCGGACAAAGGACTGGACGGCCATCCATGCGCCCCGCGCTCATTATCTTCGATTGCGACGGCGTGCTGATCGACAGCGAACTGCTGAGCGCCGGCGCGCTGATCGACGCGCTGGCGGCCCATGGTGTCGACGTCGACCTCGCCTTCGTCGCGCGCCATTTCATCGGCCGGGCCTATGCGACGATTCCCGCCGAGGTGCGGGCGCGCTTCGGAATCGTTTTGCCGGAAAGCTTCGAGGCCGAGTATCGTGCCCGCCTCGTGGCCGGTTTCGAGGCCGGGCTCACGGTGATGGACGGGGCGGTGGAGACGCTTGCGGCGCTCGACGTGCCGTTCTGCCTCGCGACGTCGTCAAGCCCGCTGCGTCTGGCCGCCTCGTTGCGCATCGCCGGGCTGGAGAAGACCTTCGCCGGGCGGGCCTTTACCGCGAGCGAGGTGGCGCGCGGCAAGCCGGCGCCGGACCTGTTTCTTCATGCCGCCGCGCGCATGGGTGCCGATCCGCGCGGCTGCGTGGTGATCGAGGACAGCGGCGCCGGGCTGCAGGCCGCGCAGGCGGCGGGCATGCAGGCGTGGCATTTCACCGGCGGCAGCCATTGTGCCGTGATGGAGCTGCCGCTGCCGGAGGATGTGCGGCCACATCGCCGTTTCGCCAGTTTCGCCGAGTTGCGGGCCACGCTGCCCGATCTCTTCCTCGTTTCCGCTGACATAGTGCGTTCCGCATGAGCCTCATCGACACCGACGCTTCCGCCGACGACCAGGCCGCCCGCGCCGCCTGGCTCTATTATGTCGGCGGGCTGACCCAGGACCAGATCGCCGGCGAGATGGGCGTGTCGCGCCAGCGCGCCCAGCGGCTGGTGAGCCGGGCGGTCGCGGCCGGACTGATTCATGTGCGGCTCAACCACCATCTGGCCAACTGCCTCGAACTCGAGCAGGCCTTGCGTGAACGCTTCGATCTGGTGCGCTGCCGGATCGTGCCCGGGCTCGGGCCGGACCGCGATCCGGTCCGCGCCATCGCGCCGATGGCGGCGGCGGAGATGGAGCGGGTGCTGCGCGAGCCGAAGCCCCTCGTCATCGCGCTCGGCACCGGCCGGGCGCTCCGCGGCATGATCGAGGCGCTTGGCGCGATCGAGGCGCCGCAGCACCGGCTGGTCTCGTTGATCGGCAACATCGCCCCCGACGGCTCGGCGTCCTACTTCGACGTCATCATGCGCCTCGCCGAGAAGGTCCACGCGCCGCATTACCCGATGCCGGTGCCGGTCATCTCCGACACCGTCGCCGAGACGGTGCAGTTTCAGGCGCTGGGCCCGGTACGCAAGGTGCGTGAACTGGCGCGCGCCGCCGATGTCGCCTTTGTCGGCATCGGCCAGATGACCCAGGACGCACCGCTACTGACCGACGGCTTTCTCAAGACCTCGGAGCTCATCGAGGTGCAGCGGGCCGGGGCGGTCGGCGAGGTGGTCGGGCGCATCTTCGATGTGAACGGGCGCTATCTCGAACTGCCGATCAACCAGCGGCTGGGCAGCCTGCACGCGCCGGCGACGCGGCCGGACCGGCCGGTGATCGCCATCGCGGCCGGGCCGTCGAAGATCGTCGCCATCGCCGCCGCTTTGCGCGGGCGCCTCATCAACGGGCTGATCAGCGACGAGGTCACCGCGCGGGGCGTGCTGGCGTTGTGAAGGGGCGTTCGACGCCGCCCATGCGGCCGTCAGCGCCATGGCCGGGGTGGGTCCACGGGTAGCGGCCCGGTTCCCGCCATTGCACGGCCAGGCCCCCGCGTCGCGATCGGCATGAGACGCGTCGGCCATTCCCGCGGTCCTGTCGCCAAGGCGTCCGGCGACGGCCGAGGGTAAAAAACACGGTCACGACCGCGTGAAGCGGTTTTGCGGGTGCGAAGCGCGGCCCAAGCGTTTCCCATGCGGCATTCCGGCCTCGCACGACGCCCCGCCCGCCCTCACGAATGAGGGTTCTTCTCGCAGGTGCAGCATTCTCGGGGGGATTGACGCATCGTCCGCTTGAATGAATATTTGCCCATAAGGCGATGAATTGCTCAAATCGCCAGGGAGGAAGCCATGACTATGTCTCTCCGCACCCTACTGGGTGCGACGATGCTCGTCGCCGCCGCCGGCAGCGCCTCGGCGCAGACCACCATCACCGTGGCCACGGTGAACAATGGCGACATGATCCGCATGCAGCGCCTCATGCCGGACTTCGCCGCCAAACATCCCGACATCAAGGTCAACTGGGTGACGCTGGAAGAGAACGTGCTGCGCCAGCGCGTCACCACCGACATTGCCTCCAAGGGCGGCCAGTACGACGTGCTGACCATCGGCAACTATGAAGTGCCGATCTGGGCCAAGCAGAACTGGCTGCTGCCGCTTGAGAATCTCGGCGCCGATTACGATCAGGCCGATCTGCTGCCGCAGGTCGCCGCGGCGCTTACCGTCGACGGCAAGCTTTACGCGGCGCCGTTCTACGCCGAAAGCTCGATGCTGATGTACCGCACCGACCTTCTGGAGAAGGCCGGGCTGAAGATGCCGGAGAACCCCGACTGGGACTTCATCGCCGAGGCCGCGGAGAAGATGACCGACAAGGCTGCCGGCGTGTACGGCATCTGCCTGCGCGGCAAGGCCGGCTGGGGCGAGAACATGGCGCTCATCACCTCGATGAACAATTCCATGGGCGGCGCATGGTTCGACATGGAGTGGAAGCCTGAATTCAACGGCCCCGAGTGGAAGCAGACGCTCGACACCTATCTGAAGCTGATGAACAATTACGGGCCGCCCGGCGCGTCGTCCAACGGCTTCAACGAGAACCTCGCGCTGTTCCAGACCGGCAAGTGCGGCATGTGGATCGACGCCACGGTGGCGGCCTCCTTCATCTCCGACCCGAAGGAATCGCAGGTTGCCGACAAGGTCGGCTTCGCGCCGGCCCCGATCCGCGCGGGCGGCTCCAACCATGGCAACTGGCTGTGGTCGTGGAATCTCGCCATCCCTGCCAGCTCGGCCAAGCAGGACGCCGCCAAGACCTTCGTCGCCTGGGCGACCTCGCCGGACTACACCAAGCTGGTGGCGGAGAAGGAAGGCATCGCCAACGTCCCGCCGGGCACCCGCACCTCGCTCTATGAGAACGAGGCCTATCTGAAGGCTGCGCCCTTTGCGCCGATGACGCTGAAGGCGATCCAGTCCACCAACACCCAGAAGCCGTCCGACAAGCAGGTGCCATACACCGGCGCGCAGTTCGTCGCGATCCCCGAGTTCCAGGCGATCGGCACGGCGGTAGGCCAGCAGTTCTCCGCGGCCCTTGCCGGCCGGGCGAGTGCCGAGCAGGCGCTGGCCGCCTCGCAGACGCTCACCTCGCGTGAGATGACCCGCGCCGGTTATCCCAAGTAGAGGCGAGACCCGTCCGACGGCGCCCTCCCGCGCCGGACGGACGACCTGCCGCGGCGCGGGACTCCCGCAACCCGCGCCGCGGCAGGGACTGTTTGGCGCGAGCGCCTCTTTCCCCGCAACACTTCCAGCCAGGGCGACCCACCATGGCGACGCAAGCCTCCCGCACCGCAGGCCGGCTCATGCTCTCGCCGGCGGTCATCCTCCTGCTGCTGTGGATGATCGTGCCCCTGGGCATGACGATCTACTTCTCCTTCCTGCGCTTCAATCTCCTGATGCCGGGAACCGAGGCCTTCACCGGCTTCGAGAATTACAGCTACTTCTTCACCGACCCGGCGTTCTGGCCGGCGCTGGTCAACACGCTGGTGCTGGTGACCGGCGTGCTCGCCATCACCGTGGGCGGCGGCATCGCGCTTGCCGTGCTGCTCGACCAGCCGATGTGGGGGCAGGGGCTGGTGCGTGTTCTGGTCATCGCGCCGTTCTTCGTCATGCCCAGCGTCTCGGCGCTGGTGTGGAAGAACATGCTGATGAACCCGGTGAACGGCCTGTTCGCGGCTTTGGCGCGCGGGCTCGGCCTGCCGCCCATCGACTTCTTCGCCGACATACCGCTCGCCTCGATCATCGTCATCGTCGCCTGGCAGTGGCTGCCCTTCGCGACGCTGATCCTGTTCACCGCGATGCAGAGCCTTGACCGGGAGCAGATGGAGGCGGCCGAGATGGACGGCGCCGGCCCGCTCTGGCGCTTCGTTCATCTGACGCTGCCGCATCTGACGCGCGCGATGACGGTGGTGGTGCTGATCCAGACCATCTTCCTGCTCTCGGTGTTCGCCGAGATCCTGGTGACGACCAATGGCGGCCCCGGCACCGCCTCCACCACGCTCACCTTCCTCGTCTACATGCAGTCCATGCTGCAGTTCGACGTGGGTCTCGGCTCGGCCGGCGGCATCGTCGCGGTCCTTCTCGCCAACATCGTCGCGATCTTCCTGATGCGGATGATCGGCAAGAATCTGGAGGCATGAGATGGCGCGGGAGATTTCCACGGGCCGCAAGGCCGTCATCACCACGGTCGCCTGGGCCGTCGCGCTGCTGATCTTCTTCCCGATCCTGTGGACCGTCCTCACCTCCTTCAAGACGGAGGGGGAGGCGGTGAATTCCCACCCCGCCTTCCTGTTCTTCGACTGGACGCTGGAGAACTACCACGCGGTCAATGAGCGCTCGGACTATCTGGCCCACTTCTGGAACTCGGTGGTGATCTCGCTGGGCTCGACGCTGGCCGGGCTGATCATCGCGGTGCCGGCCGCTTGGGCCATGGCCTTCGTGCCGGGCAAGCACACCAAGGACCTGCTGATGTGGATGCTCTCCACCAAGATGCTTCCCGCCGTGGGCGTCCTGGTGCCGCTCTACCTGCTTGCGCGCGATACCGGCCTGCTCGACACCCGCACCGGCCTCGTCATCGTGCTGACCATGGTCAACCTGCCGATCATCGTCTGGATGCTCTACACCTACTTCAAGGAAATTCCGGCCGAGATCCTCGAGGCGGCGCGCATGGACGGCGCCACGCTGTCCTCGGAAATCCTCTATGTCCTGACGCCGATGGCGGTGCCCGGGATTGCCTCGACGCTGCTGCTCAACGTCATCCTGGCCTGGAACGAGAGCTTCTGGACGCTGAACCTGTCGGCGGCCAATGCGGCGCCGCTCACTGCCTTCATCGCCAGCTATTCCAGCCCCGAGGGGCTGTTCTACGCCAAGCTTTCCGCAGCAAGCACCATGGCCATCGCGCCGATCCTCATCCTGGGCTGGTTCAGCCAGAAGCAGCTCGTCCGCGGCCTCACCTTCGGCGCCGTGAAATAGGGAGATACCGATGGGCGAGATCGTTCTGTCGCAAGTCCGCAAGTCCTTCGGTGGCACGTCGGTCATCCAGGGCATCGATCTGCGCATCGAGGATGGCGAGTTCGTGGTGTTCGTCGGCCCCTCGGGGTGCGGCAAGTCCACGCTGCTTCGGCTCATCGCGGGGCTGGAAGACACGACGTCCGGCACCATCGCGATCGACGGGCACGACGCGACCAGCCTGCCGCCGGCCAAGCGCGGCCTCGCCATGGTGTTCCAGTCCTATGCGCTCTATCCGCATATGAGCGTGCGCAAGAACATCGCCTTCCCGCTGCGCATGGCCGGGATTTCGGCCGAGGAGCAGGAGCGCAAGGTGCAGGCGGCGGCGAAGGTGCTGAACCTCGCCCCCTATCTCGACCGCAAGCCCAGCCAGCTTTCCGGTGGCCAGCGCCAGCGCGTCGCCATCGGCCGCGCCATCGTGCGCGAGCCCTCCGCCTTCCTGTTCGACGAGCCGCTGTCCAATCTCGACGCCGCGCTGCGCGTCTCGATGCGGCAGGAAATCTCCGAACTGCACCAATCGCTCAAGACCACGATGATCTACGTCACCCACGACCAGGTCGAGGCGATGACCATGGCCGACAAGATCGTGGTGCTGAATGCCGGGCGGATCGAGCAGGTGGGCTCGCCGCTGGAGCTCTACAAAACGCCGGCCAACCTTTTCGTCGCCAGCTTCATCGGCTCGCCGAAGATGAACCTCGTCGAGGGTCCGGAGGCGGCGAAGCACGGCGCCCACACGCTCGGCGTGCGTCCCGAGCACATCGACATCGTCGCCGAGGGCCCGTGGAGCGGCACGGTCGGCATTTGCGAGCATCTCGGCTCGGACACCTTCCTGAAGGTGCATGTCGAGGGTCTCGGCGCGCTGACCGTGCGCGCCGGCGGCGAGGTCGACCTCGTTCATGGCGCCCCGATCCGCCTCGCCCCGCAGCCCGACAAGCTCCACCGCTTCGATGGCGCCGGCGAGGCCCTTGCCAAGGCGCTCGCATAGTTCGCGCTCGCATAATCCGCGCGCAGGCCCCGCGCGAGATCCGGCTGATGACTTCGCCGCCCGGCGCTTCGATGGGCGGCCGCAACTGAATGGCACCAAAGAAATGACCCTGCCCGCCATATCGCTTCCCGCCTATGACCGCGCCGCGCTGACGCCGGGCATCGTCCATATCGGGCTGGGCAATTTCCACCGCGCGCATCAGGCGGTCTATCTCGACGACCTGTTCGCACTGGGCGAGGGGCATGACTGGGCGATCATCGGCGCCGGCGTGCGTGCGGCCGATGCGCAGATGCGCGCGGCGCTGAAGGCGCAGGACTGTCTGTCGACCATCATCGAGCTCGATCCGCAGGGCAAGAGCGCGCGGCGTGTCGGCGCGATGATCGATTTCCTGCCGGTCGAGCCCGGCAATGCCTCGCTCATCGAGGCCATGGCGCGGCCGGAGATTCGCATCGTCAGCCTCACCGTGACGGAAGGCGGCTACTTCATGGATTCCGCCGGCCGGCTCGACGCCGGCGCGGCGGAGATCGTGGCCGATGCGGCCAATCCGGCGCGGCCGGAGACCGCTTTCGGCGCCATTCTCGCGGCGCTCAAACGCCGCCGCGCGGCCGGCATTCCACCCTTCACCGTCATGTCCTGCGACAATCTCCCCGGCAATGGCCATGTCACTCGGCAAGTGGTGGTCGGCCTCGCGCGGCTGTTCGACGCCGAACTCGCCGAGTGGGTCGACGCCAACGTCGCTTTTCCCAATGGCATGGTCGACCGCATCACCCCCGCTACCGGCGAGCGCGAGCGCGCCCTGGCGGCCGAGTTCGGGCTTGCCGACCCGGTGCCGGTCACCTGCGAGCCGTTCCGGCAATGGGTGCTGGAGGATCATTTCCCCGCCGGCCGGCCGGCACTGGAGAAGGTCGGCGTCATCTTCACCGACCATGTCCATGCCTATGAGACGATGAAGATACGCATCCTCAATGGCGGCCACGCCATCATCGCCTATCCCGGCGGGCTGATGGACATCGAGCTGGTGCATGAGGACATGGAGGAGCCGCTGGTTTCCGCCTTCCTCGACAAGGTCGAGCGCGAGGAGATCCTGCCCATCGTGCCGCCGGTGCCGGACACCGACCTCGACGCCTATTACGCCGTCATTCGCGAGCGCTTCGCCAATCCGGAAGTGGCGGACACCGTGCGCCGGCTCTGCCTCGACGGCTCCAACCGGCAGCCCAAATTCATCGTGCCCTCGATCCGCGACAACCGCGCCGCCGGGCGGCTGCCGAAGGGCCTGATCCTGCTGTCCGCGCTGTGGTGCCGCTATTGCGCCGGCACGACGGACAGCGGCGCGGTGATCGCCCCGAACGATCCCAACTGGGAAGAGCTGACCGCCCGCGCGAATAAGGCCAAGTCAGACCCGTCGATCTGGCTTGCCATGGGCGAGGTTTATGGCGATCTCGGGCAGGATGCCGAGGTCGTCGCGGCCTTCGCCGAGGCGCTGGAGGCGGTGTGGCGCAAGGGTGCGCGCGGCGTGCTCGCCGACTATCTCGCCGGCTGAACCTTTTCGGTCGAGGACAAGATCATGCCCGAGCCTTTCCCGAACTCGCCGGCCATCCTCTGCGCCGGCGAGGCGCTGATCGACATGGTGCCGCGGCAGACGCCGGAAGGGCCCGCTTTCCTGCCGCTGCCCGGTGGTTCGGTGTTCAACACCGCCATTGCGGCCGGGCGGCTCGGGGCGCCGACCGCTTTCTGGTACGGCCTGTCCTCCGACCTGTTCGGCCACCAGCTGCGCGCGGCGCTGGCACAGGCGGGCGTCGATACCTCGCTGTGCCAGCGGTCGGACCGGCATTCGACGCTGGCCTTCGTCACGCTGGTCGAAGGGCAGGCGCGCTACCTCTTCCTCGACGAGAACACCGCCGGGCGCATGCTCGGCCCGGCGGACCTGCCGGAACTTCCCTCCTCGGTGCAGGCCCTGTTCGTCGGCGGCATCAGCCTGGTCGGCGAGCCGGTAGGGTCGACCATGGAAGCGCTGGCGACGCGGGTCGCGGGCGACGGGCAGGGCCGGCTGATCATGCTCGACCCGAATATCCGCCCCGGCTTCATCCGCGGCGAAGACGCCTATCGCGCCCGCATAAACCGGCTGATCGGTCTGGCTCATGTGGTGAAGCTGTCCGACGAGGACCTCGCCTGGCTGATGGGGGAGGGCGACATCGCCGACAAGGCCCGTGCGGTCCGGGCGCTTGGGCCGCGCCTCGTGCTGGTGACGCTCGGATCGCGCGGCGCACGCGCCTTCGGTGCCGGCGTCGACGTCGCGGTTCGCGCGCCCATGGTGACGGTCGCCGATACGGTGGGGGCGGGCGATACCTTCAACGCCGCCTTCCTTGCCGCTCTGGAGCGGCGCGGCGCGCTGTCGCCGGCCGCGCTCGCGGCGCTGGGCGCCGAAGCCATCGGGGACGCACTCGCCTTCGCGGTGCGTGCGGCGGCGATCTCGGTCACCCGCGCGGGCGCCAACCCGCCCTGGCGGCACGAGATGGAGCGGACGGACGGCTCGTAAGATCCCGAGCAAGACCGTGCGTCGCGCAGGCTGGCGCGCTGGCCGCCACGCCCTTCCCCGGGAACCCGGGCTGCGCCGTGCCTTCCCGGCCGAAGCCGGGAGGGCGGCCGGACCCGGGGGGGCGATGGCCGGAGCAACGGTCGGCAGGAGGCCCGCGTGGCGGAACCGGGCGTCGGTTCGCATTCATCGCCGACGCAATGCTCACCGTCACCCATGCTTGCCAATCAGGCTCTGACCCCCCACGAAAACAGCGCAAGGGCCGGCTTGACGCGGAGGTTCCGATAAACGGTACTCGTTGTCGGCCCTCAACGACCCGAAATGTCGCGCGCGGACCATGTCGGTGTGTTTCGAGTGAGGGCAGGGGAGGCCTGGATGAAGCCATGTCGCTTGGTTGCGGTCGGGTCCGCGCTGATGTTCGCCGTCCTGCCCGCCAGAGCCGAGGACCTTCCGCCACCCCCTTTCATCTCCGCCGTTCCTATTTCCGGCGATCAGATCGACGCGGCCGTGGCTCAGCTCGACGGTCTTGCCGACGCGTTGATGACAAAGACCGGCATTCCGGGCATGGCGGTTGCCGTGGTGAGGGACGGCAAGACCGTCTATGCCAAGGGCTTCGGTATCCGCAGGGTGGGCGCGCCGGACAAGGTGGACGCCGACACGGTGTTCCAACTGGCCTCGCTGTCGAAGGCCGTCGCCGGCACGGTCGTCGCCCATGAGGTGGGTGCCCGGACGGTGAGCTGGGAGACGCCGGTCATCACGCATCTGTCCTGGTTCCGCTTGAAGGACCCATGGGTCGGCGAGCACGTCACCATCGCCGATCTGATGTCCCATCGTTCCGGCCTGCCGGACCATGGCGGCGACAATCTTGAAGATATCGGCTTCGACCGACGCGCGGTGCTGGAGAGGCTGCGCCTTCTGCCGCTGGAGCCGTTCCGCATCTCCTACGCCTACACCAATTTCGGCTTCACCGCCGGTGCGGAAGCCGTGGCGGTGGCCGCCGGGAAAGACTGGGCAACGCTTTCCGAAGAGGCGCTCTACAAGCCGCTGGGCATGACCTCGACCAGTTCGCGCTTCGCCGATTTCGACAGGCGCGCCAACAAGGCCGTGAACCATGTGTCGGTCAATGGCAGCTTCGTGCACAAATATCAGCGCGAGCCCGACGCGCAATCTCCGGCAGGTGGCGTCAGTTCGTCGGTGAACGACATGGCCCGCTGGATGGCCATGGTGCTTCAGGACGGCGTCCATGAAGGCAAGCCGGTCATTGCTCCCGAGGCATTGCTGCCGGCGATCTCGGCGCAGATGATCTCCGGCCCTTCGTCGGCCGTCGCCGCACGTCCCGGCTTCTATGGCTTTGGCTTCAATGTGAGCATCAACCCCGCGGGCCGGGTCCAGCTCTCCCATTCCGGCGCTTTCTCCAGCGGCGCCGCTACCGCGTTCACCATGCTGCCGTCGGCAGGCGTGGGCATCCTCGTGCTCACCAATGCATGGCCGCTCGGCGTGCCGGAGTCGCTGGCGGCCGAGTTCACGGATCTCGTGCAGTTCGGCAAGATCGAGCGCGACTGGCTGGCAGCCTATGGCCCCATGCTGACGGCGGTGAACCGGCCGGTGGGCAGCCTCGTCGGCAAGGAACGGCCGAGCAACCCGGCGCCAGCCGCGTCGCTTTCGGATTATGTCGGCACCTATGGCAACGACTATTACGGCGACCTCGACATCGTTCGGAACGGCGACGGGCTGGCAGTGAAGCTCGGTCCGGCGGCGAAGCAATATGCGCTGGCCCATTGGGACGGCAACGCTTTCACCTTCGCGCCGTCCAGCGAGAACGCGACCGACGGCTCCATCTCACTGGCGACCTTCACGAAGCAAGCGGCGCGTTTCGATGCCGTGACCATCGAATATCTCGATGCAGACGGACTGGGCACCTTCGTTCGGAAGTGACCGCCGGCGCAGGTCATTGCCTTTCCGAGGCCGGCTTGATAGCGGGCGCGCCCTCGCATGCACACGCCCAACGCGGCCGCCGAGGGGCGGGGCGCTCATCTAATGAGCAGTATCTGCCTGAAAGTTGGAAGCTGTCCGTCCAACAATGGGTGCGTCCATAGACAAGTCTCCCGGGCATCCCCTGCATAAGACTTCTCCCCGGTCCCGTCATCGTGCCCAGCGGCACGCGGAAGCAGAGGAGAAGGTCCAGTGGCACTCAATCTCGATACCTATTTTGGCGGGCGCCGCATGTCGGTCGCCGCACGCCTGCGTTCCGCGCTCTTCGGCGGTCTCGGCCTTGTCGTCGCCGCCGGGGGCATGAACGCCGGCCTGTCGCAGCAGGCCGAGGCCGCCGCGCCCGCCGCCTGCGCCGCGCTGCAGGCCAAATATCCCGCCCTCAAGGGCAAGACGCTGGTCAACGCCATCAACCCGCACACGCCGGGTTACGAGACGATCGATCCGAACGACCCGACCAAATATATCGGCTTCGACATCGACCTCGGCGAGGCGATCGGCGAGTGCCTCGGCTTCAAGCTGACCTACAAGGCGGTAACCTTCGCCTCGCTGCTGACGACCCTGCAGGCCGGGCAGGCGGACATCGTCATCTCCGACATCTACGCCACCAAGGACCGCGCCAAGGCCGCCGACTTCATCACCTATCTCAAGGTCTATGACGGCGTGCTCGTCGCCAAGGGCAACCCGAAGAAGATCACCGGCATCGACACCTCGCTGTGCGGCGCGGTGGCGGCCGAGAACACCGGCTATGTCGAAGTGCCGCTGATCCAGGCGCTGGAAGCCGAGTGCAAGGCCGCCGGCAAGCCGGCGCCGGAAATCCTGCTGTTCGACAACAACGCCAACTGCATCCAGGCGATCCTTGCCGGGCGCGCCGACACCTACATCAACGACGTGAACACCGTCGACGGCGCGGTGAAGGCCTATCCCGACAAGCTGGAGAAGGCGACCGCGGTGACGCTGCCCTATTCGGTCGGCATCGCCGTGCCGCGCAACAATATCGAGTTCCGCGACGCGGTGATGGCGGCGCTGACCGAGATCCAGAAGTCGGGCCTGCAGGTCGAGATGATGAAGAAGTGGAACCTGCCGGCCGAGCAGCTGGAGACGCCGAAGCTGGTGCTCGCCGACTGACATCCGCGATGACTCGGGCGGCCGCGGAGAGTCTCGTGGCCGCCCTTTCCAACAGACCGCGGAAAGGCCGATGGATCTCTTCCTGCACTATCTGAGCATGCCCTACCTCGTCGACGGGGTCGGCTATACGCTGCTCATCACCGTGCTCGGCCTGCTGGGCGGGCTCGTCATGGGGCTGGTCCTCGCGGCCATGCAACTCAGCCGCTTCCGAGCGCTGTCCATCATCGCGCGCGGCTATGCGATCATCTTCCGCGGCACGCCGCTGATCCTGCAGATGGTGTTCTGCTACAATGCGCTACCGCTGATCGGCATCAAGCTCACCGCCATCTCCGCGGCGAGCCTGGCGCTTGCGCTCAACGAGGCGCCGTTCATCGCCGAGATTTTGCGGTCCAACGTTATCGGCGTCGATCGCGGCCAGGTCAGCGCCGCCCAGGCGCTGGGCATGACGCCGGCCGCCATCATGCGCCGGGTGATCGCGCCGCAGGCTATCCGCTCCATGGTGCCCGCGCTGGGCAACGAGGCGGTGAGCGCGCTCAAGAATTCCTCGCTCGCCTCGGTTGTCGCGGTCCAGGAACTGACGCTGCGCTCGACCCAGCTCGCCTCGGCGACGTTCGATTTCTTTTCGATCTTCTTCGCTTCCGGGCTGATGTATCTCGTGCTGACCGGCGTGATCGCGACGATCCAGATCGTCGTCGAACTGCTGCTCGACCTCGACCGGCCGCCACCGAAGGAGCAGATGCGGCGATTCCTGCGCGCGTTGCTGCCGGGCCGTGCCGAGCCGGCCGTAGCGGATGTCGCGGGCGTCATCCCGCCGGACGTCGCGGAGGAGATCCTCGAGGAGATCGCCGTCGACCCGCTGCCGCCGGCTTCCGCCAGGGCCGCCAACCCGCCGGCGGACCGGGAGGCTCGCGCCCGCCGCCTCGCCGAAAACAATGTCGCGGTCGAGGTGAAGGGGCTGCGCAAATGCTATGGCAGCCAGACCGTGCTGGACGGTATCGACCTGACGGTCCGGGCCGGCGAGGTCGTGGCGTTGCTGGGGCCCAGCGGCTCCGGCAAGAGCACGCTGCTGCGCTGCATCAACCGGCTGGAAGGCTGGGAGGGCGGCACGATCCGCGTCGGCGGCAGCTTCCTCGGCAATGACGAGGCCGGGCGCTCGCTCTCGCCGCGCGCGACCGCGCAGATGCGCGCCAGCGTCGGCGTGGGCATGGTGTTCCAGCAGTTCAACCTGTTCGGCCATCTGAGCGCGCGCGAGAACATCGCCGGCCCGCTGCGCTGGGTGCAGGGCTTGTCGCGGTTCGATGCCGACCGGCGCGCGCAGGAACTGCTGGAGCGCGTCGGACTGGCCCACCGCGCCGACGCCCTGCCGCGCCATCTCTCCGGCGGCCAGCAGCAGCGCGTCGCGATTGCGCGTGCGGTGGCGCCGGGGCCGAGCGTGCTGCTGCTCGACGAGCCGACCTCGGCGCTCGATCCCGAACTCGTCGGCGAGGTGCTGGAGGTCATCCGCCGGCTCGCCGTGGAAGACGGGCTCGCCATGGTCATCTCCACCCACCAGCTCCGCTTCGCGGGCGAGGTGGCCGACCGCATCGTCTTCCTGGCCGGTGGGGCGGTCGTCGAGGAGGGGCCTGCCGAGCGGGTACTCCACGCGCCACGCCACCCGCTCACCGCCCGCTTCCTCAGCACGATGGCCGCGGAATAGCCCGCGCGACGCGTGCTCCCGCACCCGACACTTCCTCCAATCGAGGCTCGACATGACCAAGCACCACCTGCCCGCCACGCCCGACACCGTCCATTGGGGCTATTTCAGCAAGACGCTTGAGCCGGTGCTGACGCTCAAGTCGGGGGAGCGTGCCGTCATCGAGACCATCACCCATCATGCCAATGACGACTATGAGCGCATGATCGAGGGCGACAAGGCCGCGGAGGAGATCTTCCTCTGGACCAAGGACGCCAAGACCCTGCGCCGGCGCGGAGCGGGGGCGACCGACGGCCCGTTCACCTATGGCGCCGGCGAAGGCCTCGGCGTGCACCTGCTCACCGGCCCCATCGCCATCGAAGGGGCCGAGCCCGGCGACGTGATCGAGGTGCGCATCCTCGACGCCTGGCCGCGCCCCAGCGCCAACCCGGCCTATGCCGGGCGCTTCTTCGGCTCGAACCCCTCGGCCAATTGGGGCTTCCAGTACCAGGACCTGATCGAGGAGCCCAAGCCGCGCGAGGTGGTGACGATCTATGAGCTCGACATGGTCGAGGCGGCGGTGAAGGCGCTCTATTCCTATCTCTGGACCCCGCAGACCGACCCGGACGGTGTCGTCCATCCGACCATCGACTATCCCGGCGTGCGGGTTGACCACACCACGATCAGCAAGAAGGAAGGCATACTGTCGGGCATCAAGGTGCCGGCCCGGCTGCATTTCGGCACGATGGGACTTGCCCCGGCGGAGGCCGATTTCGTGTCCACGATTCCGCCGAACTATACGGGCGGCAACATGGATGACTGGCGCATCGCCAAGGGCTCCCGCATGTACTACCCGGTCGCGGTTCCCGGCGGGCTGTTCTCCTGCGGCGACGCGCATGCCTCGCAGGGCGACAGCGAGCTTTCCGGGACCGCCATCGAGATTTCGCTCACCGGCGAGTTCGAATTCATCCTGCACAAGAAAGCGGACCTCGAAGGAACGATCCGCGAAGGGCTGAACCATCCCCTGCTTGAGAATGACGAGGTCTGGTCGGTCTACGGCTTCAGCGTGACCAATTATCTCGCCGAGCTTGGGCCGGACCATCAGCTTGAAATCCTCAAGCGCTCCAGCCTCGACAACGCGATGCGCGATGCCTTCCGCAAGCTGCGCCGCTTCCTGATGACGGTGCACAAGCTCTCCGAGGACGAGGCGATCTCGCTGATGTCGGTCGCCGCCGATTTCGCCGTCACCCAGGTGGTCGACGCCAATTGGGGCGTCACCGGCTCGATCCGCAAGAGTCTCTTCGCCGGCCGTTGAGAGCCTGTCCGGATCGGCCCCTGCGGCTCTGGGCATGCCAAAGGCATAATCCTTGCTTGAATCGACCTCCATGCCGAGGTTCGAACCATGACCGCCCAGCCGTTCACCAGCGAGTCCTATTCCGGGGACGCGCGCGAGCGCGCCTGGCAGGACGTGCTCGCCGGCTTCGGATTGCAGTCGCATGGCGTGCGCACCGGCTCGCCCACGCACGCGACGGCGCTTTCGCGCCTCTCCTCGCTCGGGGTGCGGATCGGCCATCTGACGGCAGATGCCCAGGTCCTGCGCCCGCAGCTCGCGCGCACAGGCCTGCCGCTCCTGCTGCTGCCGTTGGAAAACAGCGCGGTTCTCATCATGGATGGCGAGCCGGAGATCGTTCCGGCCGGCCAGGTCATCCTGGCGCCGCGGGCGGCGGAGTGGCAGATGCAGTTCCAGCGCGGGCTGCGCGCCGTCGTGCTCGCGGTGCCGGTCGACGCGTTTCGAGGGCGCAAGGCGTCTCCGCTCGCCGATTGCCGGCCGCGCGTCTTCGACGCCGACGGGCTGCCGGATATTCTCGCCCGAACCGTGCAGGCCGCCGCCACTTCGCTCGACCGGCTCTCCGAGCCCGAATGGGAGGCCGTGGCGCAGAGCGCCGCCGATCTTCTCCTCGTGCTGTCGGCGGAACTGACGGCGAACAGAACCGATTCCTCGTCGAGCCGCGCCGCTCTGCTCCAGCGCATCTACGCAACCATCGAGCGGAGCGTCGGCAGCGAGGACACGTCGATCGCCGAGGTGGCGCAGGCCGTGGGCATATCCGAGCGCTATCTGCAGAAGCTGTTCGAAAGCACGGGCGAGAGTTTCAGCCATTATGTGCGCGAGCGGCGTCTCCAGCGGGCCTGGCACGACCTCGCCAATCCTGCCGAGACGGCGGTGCCGATCTCCGAGGTCGCCTATCGCTATGGCTTTGCCGATTCCGCTCATTTCAGCCGCCTGTTCCGCGAGCGCTTCGGCCTACCCCCGCGCGAGCTGCGCCGGCGCGAGACGGACCGGCAGAGCCAGGGCGCGCTGTCGAACGGCCAGCGCGGCTGGCCGCAGGAGGCGCTGGTACAGTTGCGCGCGCGCCAGACCAAGGCGGAGCCGGACACGCGCCGCAGCGTGCTGCTCGACAGCGTCGAGCCTGAAGACCCGCCGCAGGCACCGGCGCGCCATTACCTGCCGGTGCATGCCCAGCATGTGCACTGGGGTTATTTCAGCCGCTCGCTCAAGCCGTTGCTGGAGATTGCCTCCGGCGACATCGTCACCATCGAGACACTGACCCAGCACGCCTCCGACGATCCGCAGCGCATGATCGAGGGCGATGCGGGGGCGGAGAGCGTGTTCCATTGGACACCGACGGCGAAGGCGGTGGATCGGCGCGGTGCGGGCCCGCTCGACGCCTCGGTTTTTGGCCGCGGAGCGGGTGAAGGGTTTGGCGTGCATATCTGCACCGGCCCGATCGCGGTGCGCGGCGCCCAGCCCGGCGACGTGCTGGAGGTGCATATTCTCGATATCGAGCCCCGTCCCTCGCGCCATCCAGACCATGCCGGGCGGGTCTTCGGCAGCAGCGTCGCCGCGTGGTGGGGATTCCACTATTCGGAGTTCCTCAGCGAGCCGCACCCGCGCGAGACGGTCACCGTCTATGAGATCGTCACGGACACCGACCAGCCTTATGCCCAGGCGGTGCATTCCTATCGATGGGAGGCGCAGACCGATCCCTATGGCGTCCGGCATGCGCTCTACGACTATCCCGGCGTCCCGGTCCTTCCCGGTACGGTCAAGCTGCAGACGGATGTGCTCGACGGCATCCGCATTCCGCTGCGGCCGCATTTCGGCGTCATTGCGGTGGCCCCGCGCGAAGCCGAACTCGTCGACTCGGTGCCGCCGGCCTATTTCGGCGGCAACCTCGACAACTGGCGGCTCGGCAAGGGCGCGACGGTGTACTTGCCGGTGTCGGTTCCCGGCGCGCTGCTGTCGGTCGGCGATCCGCATGCGGCGCAGGGCGACGGCGAATTATCGGGCACGGCGATCGAGTGCTCGATGACCGGCACCTTCCGCGTCGTTCTGCACAAGAAGGCCGACGTTGCCGGGACGCTGCTTGCCGACCTGACCTATCCGCTGATCGAGACGCCGGAGGACTGGATCCTGACCGGCTTCAGCCACCCCAATTATCTCGCCGAATTCGGCGCCGACGGTCAGAGCGAGGTCTATGCCAAGTCGTCGCTCGACCTCGCCATGCGCGACGCCTTCAGAAAGGTGCGGCGATTCCTCATGACGACGAAGGGTTTGAGCGAGGATGAGGCAATCGCGCTGATGTCGGCGGCCGTCGATTTCGGCATCACCCAGGTCGTCGATGGCAATTGGGGCGTCCATGCCATTCTGAGCAAGCGGCTGTTTTCCGATCGGGGATAAGAAGGAAGGACTGGCCCGGCCTCGTGCTCTTTCGGCGCCCCGATGATCCGCCTTTGCGTGACGTGGAGCCTTCGACGCTATTTCGGAAGTGTCCGATCCATGTTCCAGAGGTTGAAGACGCTCCCGCCATACAACGTGTCGAGGCCCTTCTCCTGGAACCCCAGAACCGTGATGCACGCCCAGGGGCGCTTTTTCACAGAGAAAGCGCCGGCCAGCTCCGCCATGATGCGCATCGACGGTAACCTGGCCGGTCGCAGGACTGCTATGGTGTCCGCCCATCTAGAACGGGACGGGCTCCAGCGGGACGCCTGCTGACGTCCCGTGAGGAAGATCGAGTTTCATGAGAATCGATGCGGACGTCCTGATCGTCGGAGCCGGCCCTACGGGATTGATGCTGGCCGTGGAACTTCAGCGCCGGGGCGTCGGCTGCCTGCTCATCGACGCCCATGACAGGCCGCTGACCTGGGACCGGGCCACCGTCGTTCATCCTCGGTCGATCGAGATATTCGATTCGCTGGGGCTCGCGGATCGCCTGCTGAAGGCGGGCGTCAAGCAGCGGACGGCTCGCATCCATTCCAATGGCAAAGCACTGGGAGAGGTCGACCTTTCCCTCAGCGGCAGCCGCTATCCCTTCAATCTTGGTGTCTCCGAAGAGGTCACGGAGGCGATCCTCACGGCTTATCTCGTGCAACTCGACGGAGCGGTGACCCGGTCCACCCGATTGATCGGCCTCGACGAGCGGGACGACGGCGTGCTGGCCACGCTCGCCAGCGACGGCGTGGAACGGCAGGTCTTCGTGCGCTGGGTGGTCGGCTGCGATGGACATCACAGCACGGTCCGCTCGCTCACCGGCATCGAACAGGACGGGCACGACATCGAGGAGCCATGGGCGGTGTTCGACACCACCATCGACGGCTGGCCTCATTCCCATGAAGCCAATTACGCCTATCTCGACGAGCCGCCGATCATCCTGACCGCCCTGCCTGACGAGCGCTGGCGGGTGTACCTCCGGCCGAGTTCCGAGCAGGCCGACCTGGTGGCCGATGCGACACGCACCCTGCGCCAATACGTGCCCGATGCGCTCTTTACGGCGGTAGCAAACCCGACGCGCTTCCGGTGTCACACGAAAGTGGCGGCAAAGTACCGCTCCGGGCGTCTGCTCATTGCGGGCGACGCGGCGCATACCTGTAGCCCGATCCAGGGTCACGGCATGAATAGCGGCCTGCAGGACGCGTTCAATCTCGCCTGGAAGCTCGCGCTCGTCTGCAAGGGCGTTTGCTCGGAGGCCCTGCTGGACAGCTATGAGGCCGAACGGCGCCCGGTGGCGCAGATGTTCACCGCGTCGGGAGATGAGGCCGATCATGCCCAGATGCTGAAAAGCCCGGATGATCGCCGCGCCCGCGATGAATTCATCCGCGGGATTTTTGCCAACCGGGCGACCCGTCACCAGGAAGCGGTCGCCGAAGCCGAGTTGAATATCGACTATGGCGCGTCACCCATCGTGATGGGCCTGCGGCACGACGCGCTCGCCGCGGGCCAGCTGTGGCCGAGCGATATCGAAATCCGGCCGGCCGAGGAGGGGGCTGTCGCGTTCAAGGCCGGTGCCGGTCATTGGGGCCATATCGCCATCGTCATCGGTGGCGATATGGCGGTGCCTGACGAACTCAGCGGTCTCCGCGACATGCTCGACGCCCATCTCGGAAGCGCCATTCTGGAGGCCAGCATGCTGCTCGCCACGCAGACCCAGGCCAACGGCTTTACCCGCATCGACGAGGCGGTCGCGGAGCGGCTGGGCGTCCGTGGTGTCGCTCTCTTCGTCGTTCGGCCCGACGGATATCTCGGCCTGCGTGCCGATCAGCACCACGGCGAAGCTCTGGCTGCTTATGCTGAACGGCTCGGCTCGCCAGCGATGCCGGCACGGGAGCGGTGAGCATCAGGGTGCTCACGGCCCAGGGATTCTGGCGCGGACAGTGCCAGCTTCAAACGGTTCCGTTTTCGGGGATCAGATCGAGCGGGACGCATAAAATTTGCCGCCCCTAAACCTTGCCGGCACCATGCACCAGTCTTCCGTTGACCAGCGTCATCTCGCACCGAAGTTGTCGCACCGCGTCAGGGGTGAGGAGCCGGGGATCGTTTGACAGAACGGCGAGATCCGCAGCAAAGCCGGGCGCGAGCGGGCCCTTCCATGTCTCGTCGAAGGTGAGCTGGGCGCCGGCGACGGTAAACAAGCGCAGCGCGGTCTCGACGTCCAGCCTTTGACCAGGGCCGATCGTTCGGCCCGTCTTGCGCTCCTGCCGCGCCATCGTCACCCACAGAGTGAAGAACGGGTCGTAGGGGATGTTGTCGGTTGCGATCGCGAGAGGCAGCCCGATATCCAGCATATGGCGATGCGGAACGACCAGATCGCCATCGTCCGGCTCGTCGACATAGGCATGGCCGCCCTTCCAGAGGAAATAGGTCGGGATGGTGGTGACGATCACGCCGAGAGCCCTGAGCGTGTGTAAATCCTCCATTCGGGCGCGTGCCACATGCTGGATCACCCATCGCCGTCCCGCGAGCGGGTAGCGCTCGTTGATGGCCAGGAGCACCGGCACGATTTCATGCAGCTGATCGGAAACGATGGTGTTGAGGCGCAGGTCGTGCTCCGCCGCGAGGAAGCACACCTCGCGGAATTCCTCGCGGGTGTAAGCCTGCTCGACGAAGCCGGACCAGCCGGTATTCGGCAGATCGGCGCGCGCCAGCTCGGCCACCACGGGATCGCCGCCATAAGCGATGTGCACACCGGAAATATTGAGCCATGGATCGCCCAATCCCTTCCCGCGGGCATAGGCCAGCCAGTCGCGCATCACGCGCTGGGCCTCGGCGACGCCGGACCAGCTGGGGCTGATGCAAAGACCGGTACGCATCGTCAGTTCGCCGCGCTCCCACAGTGCGCGATAGACGGAAATGGTTTCGGGTGCGGAGCCGTGGCCTTCATAGACGCTGGTCGTGCCGCAGGCATGGTAGAGGGCGATCGAGCGCCGCAGACCTTCCAGCCGCGCGTCGAAACCGAAGCGCGGGACGGCGGGGAGCATGTCGAATTCGACCGTGGGGCGGCCATTGTGCTCGATGATCGCGCCGGTCGGGTCTCCGGTGACCTCATTGCAGACGAAATCCACCCCCCGGCAACGCGGGCAGCTGTGGCGGTTCAGCCCGTTGAGGGCCAACGCCCGCGAATTGAGCGCCGTGTGGCCAGGCGGCACGCCCCAATTTCCGAAATGACCGGGGATATAGACAGGATTGTCCGGGGCCACGCGATCGAGTTCGTCGCGGGTCGGCATGCGACGCTCGGTCAGGCCGGCGACAGCATCGAAATAGTGGGGAGGCTCGCCCACCGGCATGGTGACGATCCACTCGCCGGGTGCCGTCGCCCGGGCGGCAGCGGCGATCCGCGCCAGGATTTCGGCGACCGACCCGGCGCCGGCGAGCGAGAGGCGCTGAAGCTTCAACCCTTCCCGCTCCATATGGGCATGGGTGTCGTTGAAGCCCGGCATGACGAAGCGGCCGTCGAGGTCGATCCGCCGCGTCTGGGCGCCCGCCCAGCCTTCGAGGATGTCGTCGCCCCCGCTCGCCACGATCCTGCCGCCCCGGATCGCCAGCGCGCGGGCTGACGGGCGGGCGGGATCGAAGGTCAGGATATTGCCATTGTGCAGGATCAGATCGGCGGGGTCGCTCATCGGGCGTGGCTCAATTGACGTACCAGGGGAAGAGGCGGCGGGTCAGCCAGACGAACAGCCGGTCGAAGGCGAAGCCGAGCGTGCCCAGAAGCAACAGGCCGATGAACATGATGTCGACCCGAAACAATTGATGGCCCATCGACATCATGTAGGCGACGCCCGAGGTGGCGCCGGAAAGTTCGGCGGCCACGAGCACAATCAGCGAAATCGCCATTGATTGACGCAAGCCGGCGAGGATGAGCGGCAGGGCGGCCGGCAGCACCACGAGAAACATGGTCGCCAGGGGACCCGCTCCGAGGCACGCCGCCGAGCGGAGATAGACGAGGTTGACGTCGCGCACGCCGATGAAGGTGGCGATCCAGATCGGAAAGAACGCACCGGTGGCCACGAGCGCCACCTTGGCGCCCTCGCCGATGCCGAACCACAGCACCGAGAGCGGTACCAGAGCGATCACCGGCACGGATCGGAAACCATGCAGCAGCGGCTCGGTGAGATATTCCGTCAGGCGCGAGCGCGCGGTGAAGACGCCCGCCGCGATGCCCAGCACGGTCGCCAGCAGAAAGCCGGTCGCGGCGCGACGCACGCTGACGGCGATATTCACCGGGATCTCGCCGGAGGTCAGCATTGGCCAGAAGGTCGCGAACACCAGGGAAGGCGTCGGGAACAGCACAGGGTTGATGCTGGGGAACAGCCAGGGAACGCTTTCCCACGCCAGCAGGAACAGCGCGACGCCGCACAGGTTGAGGCCGGCACGGAGCAGAAACAGCCGCCGCCGGGCGCGGTGGCGGCCGTCGAGGAACGCGGTTTCCAGTTCAACGCGGTGCGTGGTTTCCGCAGCGGAAGTATCGACGGCCATCATTATTCCCCCAGGGCCTCGCCGAGATGGGCGTAGAGCTGCGCGAATTCGGCAGAGGAGCGCTGCCGTGGGTAGGGCAGATCGATATTCATCGAGCGTTTGATGCTGCCGGGATGGGGGCGCATCACCACGACGCGCTGCGCCAGGAAGGCGGCCTCGTCGACATTGTGGGTCACAAAGACGACGGACACCCCGGTCTGCTGCCAGAGGCGGACCAGATCGTCCTGCAGCGTGGTGCGGGTGATGGCGTCGACCGCCGCGAAAGGCTCGTCCATGAGCAGCACGCGCGGCTCGTTGACCAGCGCCCGCGCCACGGCCACGCGCTGGCGCATGCCACCGGAAAGCTCATGCGGGTACCGCTCCAGCGCGCGCTCGAGACCGACCCGCGCCAGCGCCTCGCGGGCCTTCTCGCGCCGTTCCGCCCGGCCCATGCCGCGCATACGCAGGCCAAATTCGACATTCTGCCGCGCCGTCATCCAGCCGAAGAGCGCGTATTCCTGAAACACCACGCCGCGATCGGGGCTCGGCTCGCCGACCGGGGCGCCGGCGAAGCGTACGCTGCCCTCGGACGGCTTCATGAAGCCGGCGATGAGATGCAGGAGCGTGGTCTTGCCGCAACCGGAGGGCCCGATGAGGCAGACGAACTCGCCCGCCTCGATCTCAAGCGATACCTGCCAGAGCGCCCAGTTCGCCTTGCCCTCGCGCGTCTCGAAAATCTGCGAGACGCCTTCCACCTCGATAAGGCTTGCCACGGTCAGATCGTCACCCGCTCGGGCTTCACGGCCTTGACCGGCCCCTCATAGATCAGGCCGCGCAGCAGCGCGCGAAGATCGCCCTCCGGGCGCTGGGCGAGGCCCGTGGCAATGGCCCATTCCGCCTGCGCCACCAGATCGTCAAGGAAGCGTTCGTCGAAGCCGATCTTGAACTCGAAGACGCTGGTCGCCTCGGTGATCTCCTGCGCGGGCGCACGCACCCGCTCGGCGATCAGCGAGGTCCAGGTGGGATCCGCCGCGATGCGCTCTTCCGCGCCGAGCAGCGACTTGACGGCGGCGTCGAGCAGAGCCGGCTTTTCCTTGATGACCTTTTCCGAGGTGAGCAGGAGCTGATGGCTCTGGAAATACTTGTCGAGCCCCTCCTGGGTCATCACCGCCACGGCGCCATTGGACTGCTTCTCGGCCACCACGGCGGCCTGGCCGGTCCAGGCGAAGCCATCGACATCGCCGCGCAGGGTCGCCACCGTCATGTCGTTGGGCGAGAGGTCGACGACAGTGACATCCTTGAGGCCGAGGCCCGCCATTTCGAGATATTTGGCCAGCATATACTGGCCGCTGGTGCCGACGCGCGTGGCGATCTTCTTGCCCTTGAGGCTCGCCGGACTGGCCGGATCGATGCCGCTCGCCTTGCTGACCACGATCTTCATGTCGCGGGAATAGCGGCTGTAGTTCACCAGCACGATCGGCTTCAGGCCGCGCAAGGCGGCGAAGATGAAGGGGGTGTCGGTGGAGGTCGAGAAGTCGGCCGAGCCGGCGAGCAGCGCCTGCATGGATTCGCGGCCGGTGGGGAAATCCACGACGTTCAGATTGACGCCGTTCTGCTTCCAGGTGCCGAGCGCCTCCGCCACGAAGGTCAGCGCCCAGGTATAGCCCGTGCTGCCATAGGCCAGCGTGGCCTCGGTTTCCGTCGCCTTGGCCGCGCCGAACGGGAAGGTCGAGGCCAGTGCACCCGCCGCGCCGAGCTGGAGCAGAGAACGGCGGCTCAACGCGTGCGAGACAATGTCTGCGGTCATGAGACTCTCCAATTTTATATTTAATCTATGTAGTTAATAGACATCAACGGGGCGGCGCCGCAAGGGCTTTCAGCAGGTCGTCGAGATTGTGCCGGACGGCAATGCATTGGTCGCGCCCGGACGGCGCGGAAGTGACCTCCCAGAACCGTCCCCGGCTCGGTGGGCCGACGAGATAGAGACCGCTCTGCGCCTTGCCATCCTGGTTCAGCAGGCGATGCTGGAGGTCGCAGTCGAGCCCGAGGCCGAACGGGCCGGGGCGCGCCATCCCGTTCTTGAGCAGCGAGGCGACCAGAGGATCGCGGCTGCGGGCATAATTCTCGTCAGGTCCGGTGCAATTGAGCGCCCAGTCCACCTCCAGCATTTCCGCGGTGCCACTTGGGGCACCGGAACGATGGAGCCGTACGGCGTAACCTTCCGGCGTCGGTTCGCCCCCGAGCACCCGCGCCGCGACGATCTCAAGCCGGCCGGTCTCCTGCAGCCGGCGAAGCCGCGCGGCGACGTCCGGCGCAAGTCGATGGCGATGCACCATCCAGATCGAGCGCAGATGCCGCAGGAAACGGCGCCGTTCGGCATCCGGCAGCCCCAGCCAGATCTCGACCGCGTTCAACCGGAATTCGTCGACAACGGCCTGCCAGCCGATCCC
The DNA here is from genome assembly GCF_022601675.1 of Ancylobacter gelatini. Taxonomy (GTDB): domain Bacteria; phylum Pseudomonadota; class Alphaproteobacteria; order Rhizobiales; family Xanthobacteraceae; genus Ancylobacter; species Ancylobacter gelatini. The sequence goes on from NZ_JAKVIL010000003.1 coordinate 134,452, forward strand.
ACGCGCCGTGTGCGCGGCGACGGCAGCGCGGAGCCCGCGCATCATGCCGAGCGCCGTATCCACCGGTACGCCCGTCACAGCCTCGCATTTCGCCGAGGGTTCATCGATGAGAGGCAGCCGGCCGTGGCGCGATACCATACGGATGGGCCGATTGGTGCCGCGGTCGGCGAGTTCGAGAACCGCATCGACCGCCGTAGCGCCGGTCCCGATCACGAGCACGTCGTCTTCGGGCAGGATGGCCTCCAGCGCAGCCGGCCGCCAGATATCGGGAACGAGGCGCGGGCCGGGCACCATGCTCGCCATCTGTCCCGGAGGCGGATTGCCGAGGCACAGCACCACCACGTCGGCCTCGATCTCTTCGCCGGTGTCGAGGAGGACGGCATGGCCGGTGGCTCGGCACTCGATGGCCTGCACCATCGCCTGCCGCAAGCGGACATTGCCCTGCGCGATCACAGCGTCGAGCTGGGCGCACAGATAGTCGCCATAGAGCCGGCGCGGCACGAAACTCTCGGCAAAATCCGCCGGCTCGGCATGCCCGGCCCGGCGCAGCCATTGCGCGAAGCCAAGGGAATCGTCCGGGCTGCTGCCGCCCATGCGCTCGGCCGGCACGTTGATGCGATGATGATCAGCGGTCGAGCAATAGGCGACACCGCGGCCGAACCGGCCGTCGCGATCGATGACGATGATCTCGCCGATCGACGGCAACTGTGCCAACTGAACGCTCATCCATGTGCCGTTCGCGCCGCCGCCGACAATGACGGCGCGCCGCATGGGAGCCTTGTTGCGACCTGAAGGCATTAGGAACGCTCCGCCCGGTACCAGGGAAACAGGCGCTGCAGCAACGCGGCGAAAGCCGCATCTGCAAGGAAGCCGAGGACGCCCAGCGCAAGCAGGCCGACGAACATCATGTCGATGCGAAATACCAGATGGGAGAAGGAGATGAGGTAGCCGAGCCCGCTGCTCGCGCCGACCAGCTCGGCCGCCACGACGATGACGAAGGCCACGGCGGTGGCATGGCGTAGCCCCGCGAAAACGAAGGGCATCGCGGCGGGCAGCACGACGCGGAACATCACGTTCAGAGGGCCGGCACCGAGACTCAGCGCCGACTGGACATAAAGCTTGGGCACATCGCGCACGCCGATGAAGGTGCTGATCCAGACCGGAAAGAATGTGCCCCAGGAAATGAGGGCGATCTTTGGCGTTTCCCCGAGGCCGAACCACACGATGGCGAGCGGGACGAAGGCGATGGCCGGAATGGAGCGCAGGCCGTGCAGGACCGGATCCGACATGCTCTGCAGCAAGGCGAGGCGCCCGGTGAAGAGCCCGACGAGGATGCCGGCGGATGAGCCGATGACGAAGCCGGCGGCCACGCGCTTGAGGCTGGACCAGGCGTGCGCGGCAAGCTGGCCGTCCGCAAGCATGCCGTAGAGCGTCGCGATCACGCCCGAGGGCGGCGGGAACATCTGGATGTTCACCCCCGGTACGATGCGCGGCAGCACCTCCCAGACCGCGAGGAAGATCAGCACGCCGATCAGGTTGAACATCAGCCCGCGCCTCAGGCGCCGGTGCCGCGTGGCCACGATCTCGTTGCGGAAGCTCGACTCGATCTCCAGCTTCTCGCGTTCGGTAAGGTTGGCATTGACCGCCGCCGGCGGCACGTCGTGCTTTTCGGCCGCCATGATCACGCCCCCTGCCGGTGAAACGCATCGTTGACGCGGGCGTACAGCGCCCCGAAAGCGGCCTCGCCGCGATTGCGGGGCCGCGGCAGCGGGTTGTCGATGATCGCCTCGATCCGGCCGGGGCGCGACGCCATCACGACGATGCGGTCGCCGAGGAACACCGACTCTTCGATATTGTGGGTGATGAAGAACACGGTGAAGCCGATCTCCTGCCAGATGCGCAGCAATTCGGTTTGCAGCGTCACCCGCGTGAGGGCATCCACGGCGGCAAACGGCTCGTCCATCAGCAGGATACGCGGCTCGTTCACCAGCGCCCGCGCAACCGCCACACGCTGGCGCATGCCGCCCGAAAGTTCAAACGGGTAGCGGTCCGCCGCCGCAAGCAGGCCGACCATGTCGAGGCTCTTTCGCGCGCGGTCCCGTCGCTCCGCCTTGCCGACGCCGCGCATCTGCAGCCCAAACTCGACGTTGCGTTGCGCCGTCAGCCAGGGGAACAGCGCATAGTCCTGAAATACCACTCCCTGGCCAGGCCCCGGTCCGGCGATCGGCGCGCCGTTGAACAGAAGCGCGCCACGGGTGGGCTGGATGAAGCCTGCCATCATGTTGAGCAGCGTGGTCTTGCCGCAGCCGCTGGGGCCGATGGCGCAGAGGAACTCGCCGGGCCGCACGTCGAGGGAGACGTTGAGCAGCGCCCAGCTCGGCTCGCCATCGGCAGAGGCGTAGAGCTTCGACACGCCGTTCACCGTCACGCCTCCGCCCCCACCGTGCCCGTGCCCTTGCGAAGACAGCGGTGGGAAGGCGGCAGTGCCGCCTCCGGCGGCCGACGTGACTGCGGTCGACGGCGCCATGTTCAGAGCTTCACCCGGTCCGGCCGCAGCTTGAGCATGGCGTCGGGATAGATGAGGCTGGCGAACAGCTGGCGCAGATCGCCGCTGTAAGGCTGGGCGATGTTCTGCGCGATGGCCCATTCGGCCTCGGCGACCATCACATCGATCAGGCGGGAATCGAGCCGGACGTCGATATCGATAAGGTCGATGCCCTTCTGTGTGTCCTCCTCCGAGGTCGCCGTGCGTGCCGCCACGATCCGCCGTGCCTCGGCCGGATCCCTGGCGATGAACGCCTCCGCGTCGAACAGGGTCTTGACCGCGGCTTCCACCAGTTCCGGACTTTTGGTCACCGTCTCTTCATTGGCCACGAAGATGAGATGCGAGCGCCAGATCGCCTCGATGCCCTCGCGGTCGAGGATGATGATATCGTCGCCGGCCTGGCGCTGGGCCGCGACCGCTGACAGCCAGTCCCAGGCAAAGGCGGCGACGTCGCCACGCACCACGCTGGTGACCATTTCCGGGCCGGCCATGTTGACCACCTCGACATCGGCCAGGGTCATGCCGTGGAGCTTGAGCCATTGGTTGAGAAAGAAGTGGCCGCTCGACCCGATCCGGGTCGCGACCTTCTTGCCCTTCAGATCCGAGGGCTTGACGACGCCGGCCTTACGGTTGGCCGCGACCAGCATCTCCTTGGCCGAGCGGCTGAAATCCGCGACGATTCGCGGCTTCAGCCCACGCATGGCGGCAAGCAGCGTCGGGCTCTGCGTCGTGGTGCAGAAATTCGCCGCGCCGGTCAGCGCGGCATCGAGCGCCAGCCGGCCGGCGGTGAATTTCGCGACGGTGACGTCGAGCGCGTTGGGGGGCCAGAGCTTCGCGCCGTCGGCCACATAGACCACGGTCCAGCCATGCCCCTCGCTCTCGGCGACGGTGATGGCGGAGCCGGCGGCTTTCGCCTCGCCGGTGAAGGTCGCGAAGGGCGCCGCGATCGCGAGCCCGGCGGCACCCTGCACGAATACACGTCTGTCCAGCATAAGAGCCTCCCCGGCCGTCGCCGCAGGCGAAGCCGCAATGAACCTGATTGGCGATAGGGGCGCCGGCAGGTATGCCAAAAGAGAACTGTTGTATGCCAAAACCGTAACAGCGGTGTTCCCAAGCGTCAAACACACACACGGCTGATTTTGCGAGTTTTTGAGGCTTGCACGTATTTCATGCAAACTGAGGAAAAATTAGGCGCTCTTGGTCGCCTGAAGGAAGTGCAGGAAGTCCGTTAAATCCTCGCCGAGCAGGGCGACATGCCCCTGCATGCGCTGGCTCGCGAGCATGGAATCCCCGGCAATGATGGCGTCGAGAATGCCCTGATGCTCGGGGATGGACGACGGCATCCGTCCCGGCCGATAGGTCACATAATGGCGGTAGGCCGAGGTTTTCAGCGTCGCCGCGCGCAGCAGTTCCTGCAGCACGCGGTTCTGGCTCGCCTCTGCGATCATGCCGTGGAAATCGTTGTTCGCCTCGAAAAAGGCCTGGACGTCCGAGCGCCGCGCGGCGTCGACGCAGCGCTCGTGAATGGCTTGCAACTGGCGATGATGCTCGGGAATCGCGCGGCGGGCGGCCTGCGCGGCGGCGAGCGCTTCCAGATTGGCGACGACGGTGAAGCCATCGAGCAGTTCCGCTACGGAGAGTTCCGCCACCACCGCTCCGCTGCGCCCGCGTACCGTGACCAGGCCGCTGGCTACAAGGCGTTGAATGGCTTCGCGAATAGGCGTGCGGGAGACGTCGAACTCTTCCGCCAGCTGGCGCTCGTCCAGCCGGTCGCCGGGCTTGCGGGCGCCGCGCAGGATATCCCCCTCAAGGAGATCGGCAATTTCCGCCGCACGGGAAACGAAGGCAAGCGGTGCCGGCGTGCGATCCATGTATGCCAAACTCCGGTTTTCTCACACCCTGGCGCGCCCGCCGCTGCCTGAGTTTTCATCGTTCTAAGCGAAGCGCTGGGGCATGGCCAGCCTGATGCTGATTGACGGACAGAGGATGTTATGAAAGTTTGGCATGCCAAAATCAATTATTGGCATGCCAAAATAACTAATAGGCATGCCAGACGCAGCCGAGAATGGCGGGGTTGGATATGAAGCTGGGACTGGAGGGGAAGGTCGTCCTCATCACCGGGGCGTCCAAGGGCATCGGGCGCGCCACGGCGCTGTCCTTTGCGGCCGAGGGCTGCTCGCTGCACCTCGCCGCGCGCTCTGCCGCCGAGCTGGAGGCGAACCGGGACCGCATCGTGCGCGAGTTCGGCGTAGAGGTGGCCATCCATCCCGGCGACCTCTCCGACACCGCTGTTCTGGATGAACTCGGCCGCCGCTGCGGCGATGTCGACATCCTCGTCAACAATGCCGGCGACATCCCCCCGGGCGATCTAATGACCGTCACCGACGAGCTCTGGCGCCGCAGTTGGGACCTCAAGGTTCATGGCTATATCTACCTCACCCGGTTGCTCTATCCGCGCATGCAGGAACGCGGCCACGGCGTGATCGTGAACGATATCGGCAATTCCGGAGAGAACTGGGATGCCAACTACATCGCCGGCGCCTCGGCCAATGCGAGCCTGATGGCCTTTACCCGCGCGCTGGGTGGCGTGAGCCTCGACCATGGCGTGCGGGTGGTGGGGGTCAATCCCGGCCCGGTCGCGACCGACCGCATGATCAAGCTGATGAAGCGCCGCGCGGTCGATTGGTATGACGACGAAAGCCGTTGGGAAGAGCTGTTTGCCAAATATCCCGGCAAGCGGCCCGCCTCTGCCGAGGAGGTCGCGGATCTGATGGTATTCCTGGCATCACCCCGCGCCGGCTACATTACCGGCACCATCGTCACCATCGACGGCGGCATCGCGTCCCGCCGGTCCATCATCTGAGCGTCGAGGGGCACGCCATGCACCGGTTCGAGCGGCGCAACCAGCATTTCGACCGGCTCGTCGCCAATGCCGCGCTGCGGTGGATGGGGCAGAACACCAATCACTATCCCGCCCACCCCACGGTGCGCGCGGCGATGGTAGACTGCATCGACGGCGACCATTTCCATGCCTACGCTCCCCCGTTGGGGCTGGAGGAGCTGCGCCAGGGCGTGATCCAGGATCTTGGCCTGCCCGGCCAGGCCGCGCTCGTCACCGATGGCGCCGTCTCCGGGCTGTATCATGTCTGCCGCACCCTGCTCGGACCCGGCGACACCCTCGTGACCACCGATCCAACTTGGGCATGGCCGATGGCGTTCGCCCGGGAGGCGGGCGCGGCCGTCGTGCAGATTCCGATCTATGGCGCCGAGCACGGCTATCGTCTGGCGCCGGAACGGCTTCGCGCGGCGATCGACGACAGCACCCGCGCGATCTACATCGTCGATCCCAACAACCCGCTCGGCACATGCTGCACGGCCGGGGAAATCGCCGAGATTGCGGAGATCGCCCGTTCCGCAGGGGCCTGGCTCATTCACGACTGCACTTATCGCGACTTCGCCCATGGCCATCATCTGGCCGCCCACCACTATCCCGAACGCACCATCACCGTGTGGAGCTTTTCGAAATGGCTGGGCTTCGCGGGTCTGCGGGTAGGAGCGCTGGTCGCCCATCCCGACGTGATGGAACGGCTCGCCGTCGCGCCGCCGAACAATCTCGGCTCCAGCATACTCGCCCAGCGCGGTGCCATTGCCGGGCTGAAGGTGAAAGGCGAGTGGTTCGGCGAGGTGCTCTCCAAGCAGCGGCACAATCAGCAGCGCGTGCGCGAGGCGGCCGAGGCCGTTCCCGGGCTGCACGTGCCGGTCTATCCGTCGAACGGCAACTTCCTGATCATCGAATGTGAAGGCGCCGGCATCCGGCCTGAGGCGCTGGTCGCGGCTTTGGACCGGCGCAACATTCAGATCCGGCAGGGCAGCTACCACACCAAGGCCTTCGGCGACCGCTTCGTGAAGGTCAGCGTCACCGTGCCCGACCTCTGGGTCGACGAATTCTGCGCCGCCCTGCCATGGGCCGTCGAGACGGCCAGGGGCATGAATGCGCCGGCCGAGCTGTTCTGAGAGGGAGGGCGAACGATGACCATCATCACTACCGGCGACAATGTGAGGCTGCATGTCGAGGAGGCCGGGAGCGGTCTGCCGGTCATCTTCGTTCATGAGTTCGGCGGCGATCACCGCAGCTGGGAGCCGCAGATGCGGTTCTTCTCCCGGCGCTATCGCTGCATCACCTTCGGCGCGCGCGGCTATCCGCCCTCCGACGTGCCGGAGGATGTGGCGGCCTATTCCCAGTCCCGCGCGGCGCACGACATTGCCGATGTGCTGAGCGGCCTCGGCATCGACAAGGCCCATGTCGTCGGGCTGTCGATGGGCGGCTTCGCTGCCCTGCATTTCGGCCTCGATTTTCCCGACCGGGCGTTGTCGCTGGTGGCGGCCGGCACGGGTTATGGCGCCGAGATCGAGCACGAGGCCTATTTCAGGGGCGTCTCGGAAGCCGTGGCGGCCAATTTCCTGGAACAGGGCAGTGAGCTGTTCTCGCTGACCTATGCCGAGGGCGCCTCGCGCGTGCAGTTCCAGAGCAAGGACCCGCGCGGCTGGGCGGAATTCCAGCGCCAGCTTGGCGAGCACTCGGCGCTCGGAGCCGCCAACACCATGCGCGGCGTGCAGGCGCGCCGGCCCTCGCTCTATGCACTGGAGGACCGTTTCCGCGCGATGCAGGTGCCCACGCTCGTGATCGCCGGGGACGAGGATGACCACTGCCTTCAGCCCGGCATCTTCCTGAAGCGCGTCATTCCCGCCTGTGGGCTGATGGTGATGCCGAAAACCGGGCATACCCTCAACCTTGAAGAGCCGGCCGCGTTCAACGCCGCACTGGCGGAGTTCTTCGCCATGGTGGAAGCCGGCGCATGGAGGCCGCGCGACCCCCGCGCCAATCCCGCCCAGATCATGCGCACGAGGTAGCCCGTTAATGCTGAAGACGGCCGGTCGTCTCGCTGCCTTTGTCGATCAGGACCGCCTGTGGTCGCGCCACATGGCGCTCGCTCGCATCGGCGCTTTCGGCCAGACCGGCGTCAACCGGCCGGCGCTTTCGGCGCACGACGGGAAGGCCCGCCGCCAGCTCGTCGACTGGGGCCGCGCGATCGGTCTCGCCGCCAGCGTCGATCCTATCGCGAACCTGTTCCTTGAGCTGCGCGGCGACCAGCCCGATCTCGCGCCGATCCTCATCGGCTCCCATCTCGACAGCCAGCCGACCGGTGGACGCTTCGACGGGGTGTTCGGCGTTCTGGCGGCGTTGGAGGTTATGGAAGCCTTGGTCGCCGCCGGTGTGCCACCGCGCCGCACGGTGATTCTGGTGGCGTGGACCAATGAGGAAGGCTCGCGCTTCGCGCCGGGCATGATGGGCTCGGCCGCTTTTGCCGGTGCGCGGGCTCTGGAGCCGATCCTCGAACTGCGCGACGCCGAGGGCATCTGTGTGAAGGAGGCGCTCGCCGCCCTCGCAGCGGCAGAGGACGACCTGCCCTGCCGGCCCCTCGGCTTTCGCCCTGCCGCCTATATCGAGCCGCATATCGAACAGGGGCCGGTGCTGGAAGCCGCGGGAAACACGATCGGCATCGTGTCCGGTATCCAGGGCAAACGCACCTTTCGCGTAACGATCGACGGCGCCGAGGCCCATGCCGGCACCGAGCCCCATGCCAGCCGGCGGGACGCGCTGCTGGCGGCGGTTGAGGTGGTCAGCGCCCTTTCCCGTCATTTCCACGATCCCGAGGATATCACCCGTTTCACCGTCGGGCGCTTCACGGTCACGCCCAATGCGCCTTCGGTGGTGCCGAGCCGGGTCGTGTTCTCGATCGATCTGCGTCACCCCGACGCCGGCACGCTGCAGGCTCTGGGCGACGCCATTGCCGACATCGGCCGCGCGAACGCCGGCCGCTGCGACATGGTGGTCGAGCCGCTACTCCATGACCCCCCGCTGACATTCGCGCCGCGGCTCCGGGACAAGATGGCGGGTTTCGCCGAGAAGCTCGGCCTGCCCTTTCAGCACATGGCCTCCGGCGCCGGGCACGACGCGCGCCATCTCGCGCGGCTCGGCCCCACGGCGATGATCTTCGTGCCCTGCAAGGACGGGATCAGCCACAACGAAGCCGAAAGTGCCCTGCCGGGCGATCTCCACGCCGGCGCGCAACTGCTCGCCGATACCGTGGAATGGCTGGCGCATGCCAGCAACGTCGATATCGAGGAACTTGCGACATGACCCCTGCCGGCACGACGGATGTCCCGGTCTATGGCCTGCACTATGGCGGGGCGTGGCGCGCGGCTCATAGCAGGAAGACGTTGGAGATACGCAGCCCCGCGAGCCGTGCCCTGCTTTCCGTGGTGCCCGATGCCGATGCCGAGGATGTCGCCGCCGCGGCGCAGGCGGCTCAGGAGGGCTTCGAGCGGTGGAGCCGGCTCGATGTCTTCGAGCGCGCCCGCCACCTGCACGCTCTCGCCGCGCTGATCCGCCAGCGGGTGCCCGATCTCGCGGAGCTGGAATCGGCGATAACCGGCCGCCCGATCCGGGAGATGCGCGCGCAGATGGGACGCATCCCCGAATGGATCGAGTATTTCGCCTCGATTGCGCTCGGCCTCGAAGGCGAATCCAACCGGGTGAAGGGTGACATCGTCACGCTTACCCATCGCGAGCCGTTCGGCGTGTGCGCCCTGCTGACGCCGTGGAACCACCCGATCCTGATCCTCGTCAAGAAGTTCGCGGCGGCGCTTGCGGCGGGAAACACCTGCCTTGTGAAGCCCTCGGAACTCGCGCCGGTCTCGACGCTGATCTTCGCGCAATGGTGCCATGAGGCCGGCCTGCCGGACGGCGTCATCAGCGTGGTGACCGGCGGGGCCGAGGCCGGGGCATTGGTCTGCGCCCATCCCGCCGTGCAGCGCATCGATCTCACCGGCGGCACGACCACCGGCCGCCGTGTCGCCGCTGCGGCGGCGGAGCGCCTGGTGCCCTGCACGCTGGAACTCGGCGGCAAAGCGCCGGTGATCGTGTTCGAGGACGCCGACATTCAGGAGGCGGCGGCGGGCGCTGTTTTTTCGGCCTTCATCGCGGCGGGCCAGACCTGCGTGTCGGCAACGCGGTTTCTCATCGCCGCGCCGATCTATGAGCGCTTTCTGGACGCTTTCGGCCGCCGCATCGCGCAGCTGAAGCTCGGCGACCCGTCCGATGTGACGACCGATGTCGGCCCGGTGATCTCGCAGAGTTCCTGCGTGCGTGCGTATGAGCATATCGAGACCGCCAAGGCCGAGGGGGCTCGCCTCGTGGTCGGCGGCGAGCGGCCGGTCTTGCCGCCCCCCTTCGACGAGGGCTTTTTCGTGCCGCCCACTTTGTTCGCGGATGTCACGCCGGGCATGCGGCTGTTCCGCGAGGAGGTGTTCGGCCCGGTGGTCTGCGTCTCCCGTTTCGAGAGCGAGGCGGAGGCGCTCGCCCTTGCCAATGACAGTCCTTATGCCCTCGGCGCCGCGGTGTGGACCCGCGATGTGGCGCGCGCTCATCGCGTGTCGCTTCAGGTGCGGGCCGGCGTGGTCTGGGTGAACGACCATCACAAGAACGACCCGCGCTCGATCTGGGGCGGCTATGGCGAGAGTGGATACGGCAAGGAGAACGGCTGGGATGCCCTGGAAAGCTATATGCGCAAGCGCAGCGTGGTGATCCGGACCGCCCCCTCGTTTGACGACTGGTTCGCCGGCGGGAAGCGCTACGGATGACGGACACGACCAGCTCACCGCTCGTCTCCTTCCGCGGGCTCGACGTGGTCTTCGCCGGCGAGCACGGCACGTCGCCCGTGACCGCGTTGGAGAATGTCAGCCTCGATATCGAGGCCGGGCAGTTCGTTTCACTGATCGGCCCGTCGGGCTGCGGCAAGAGCACTCTGCTCCGCGTCGCTGCCGATCTCATCTGCCCCTCCGCCGGTCACGTCCAGGTTGCGGGGCGTCCGCCCGCCGAGGCCCGGCTGAGGCGCGAGATCGGCTTCGTGTTCCAGGATTCCGCCCTGCTCGAATGGCGGCGGATTCTTGCCAATGTCGCGCTTCCGCTTGAGCTGCAGGGCGTCGCACAAGCCGAACGTCTCGCCAAGGCGCGTGCGCTGCTGGAGATGGTCGGCATTGCCGGGTTCGAGAATTCGTGGCCCCGCCAGCTTTCGGGCGGCATGCGCCAGCGCGCGTCTATCGCCCGCGCCATGTCGACCTCGCCCCGGGTCATGCTGATGGACGAGCCCTTCGGTGCGCTCGACCAGATTACCCGCGACCGCCTCAATCTCGAACTCTCGCAGATCGCCGAACGCGAGGCCATGACGGTGGTGTTTGTCACCCACTCGATCCAGGAGGCGATCTTTCTCTCGGACAAGGTGGTGGTGATGACGCCGCGGCCCGGCCGCATCACCCACGTCATCGACGTCGACCTGCCGCATCCGCGCGGGCTGGAGGTTCGCGAAACCGATCGCTTCATCGAACTGTGCCGCCTTGGCGAGCGCCTGCTGTCGGAGGGGTTCCATGACAATCGCCGGTAAGCGCGCCCGCTTCGATCGCTCGCGCCTCGGCGAGCTTCTTGCCGCCGGTCTGCCCTGCGCCATCACGACCCTCATTCTGCTGGTGGTCTGGGAGGTCGCGGTCGAAATCACGGGGGTGCCCGCCTATTTCATCCCGGCGCCGAGCCGGATCTGGACGGCGTTCATCTCCGGCAATGCCTCGCTCGGCTATCACACCGCCATCACGGCCTTCGAGGCGGTGGCGGGTTTTGTGATCGGCTCCGCGTTCGGGGCGCTGCTCGGCATCATCTTCGCCTATTCGCGCCTCGTGGCGCGCAGCCTGATGCCCTATGTCATCGCCTCCAACACCATTCCGGTGGTCGCCATCGCGCCGATCATCATGCTGTGGTTCGGTTCGGGCATCACCGCCAAGGTGGCGGTTACCGCTTTCCTGTCATTCTTCCCGCTGGCCCTCAACATGATGAAGGGGCTGCAATCCTACGACCGGACGGTGATGGAGGTGTTCCACGTCGCCGCCGCCACGCCGGCCCAGCGCTTTTTCAAGATGCGCCTGCCGAGCGCCCTGCCTTATGTCTTCGTCGGCCTCAAGCTCAACGTCACCTTCAGCGTGATCGGCGCCATCGTCGCGGAGTTCATCCAGTCCGATCGCGGGCTGGGCTTCGTCATCATGACCGCCTACCGCACTCTCAACATGCCCCGATTGTGGGCGGCCATGCTGGCCTCCGCCCTGCTGGGCATCTTCCTCTTCGTGCTGGTCGCGGCCATCGAGAGATGGCTCATCCCGTGGCACAGCTCGATGCGAGAAACCCCATAAAGCCGGACAGAGGTATTGCAACATGACGAATTGGAAGCGTGCCGTCGCTGTCGCGACAGCCTTGTTCATGACCCCCGCCATTGCGGTGGCCGAAGACACGATGCGTCTGGAATGGGTGATGCAGGGCCAGTTCGCCGGCCCGATCGTCGCTTATGAGAAGGGCTATTACAAAGAGGCCGGAATCGATCTCAAGCTGCTTCCGGCCGGCCCCGATCTCAAGCCCGCCATCACCGTGGCGCAGGGCACCGATACGTTCGGCATCGGGCACCCCAACCAGGTGATCACCGCTCGCGCCAATGACGTGCCGCTGGTCACCGTGCTCCAGCTCGGCCAGAAGAGCGCGACCACCTACATCGCGCGCAAGGACAGCGGCATCAAGAAGGTCGAAGACATGCCCGGCCATTCGGTGGGCCTGTGGTTCGGCGGCGACGAGCAGGAATTCATGGCGATGCTGCGCGCCGCCAATGTCGACCCGTCCAAGGTCAACATCATCTCGCAGGGCTTCGACATCGTCGGGTGGCTCAACAAGCAGTACGAGGTGATGCAGGTCACGCGCTACAATGAGCTTCAGCTGGTCTATGCCGAGGGCTACAAGCCGGAGGACCTCGTCTTCCTCAACCCCGAGGATTATGGCGTCGCTTTCGTCAATACCGGCGTGTTCGCCACCGAGGCGATGATCAAGAAGGAACCGGCGAAGGTCCAGGCCATGGTCGATGCGACCTTGCGCGGCTGGCAGGACGCGCTGTCGGACCCGGAAGCCGCCGCCAAGATCGTGGTCAAGTACAATGGCGAGCTGACCGAGCCCTCGCAGGTGGCCCAGATCAAGGCCATGGGCGATCTCATCTGCGCCGGCCCCACGCTCAAGGGGGAATTCGGCAAGACCGACCCCGCCTCGTGGGAGCGGGTGCAGAAGGTGCTGCTGGACGCCAAGATCATCGAGGCGCCGATCGCACTGGTCGAAGGCTACACCAACACGTTCTGGGACAAGGCGCCGGAAGCCTACAAGAAGATCAACTGCCCGGTGAAGTGAGGAGGCGTCCATGTCGCGCGAGGTCCGCCTGAGGCTGCTCTGGCATCCGCAGGCCCAGTTCGTCGGCTATCTGCTGGCCCAGCACAGCGGCCTCGCGCGCAAACGCGGCATCGCGCTTACCTGCGAGCCGATCGACTTCTCGCAGGGCGGCATGGCCGCCCTGCAGGAAGGCGCCTGCGATCTCGCGATCGCCAGCCCCGCGCATCTCGTCGAAAGCGCGGCGCCCGAGCGGCTGGTCTTCCTCATGGCGGTGCAGCAGTCGAGCCCGCTGGTCTATCCGGTGCGCAGGAGCGCCGGCATCGCCTCGCCCGCCGACCTTGCCGGACGCACAGCGGCGGTGTGGCCGGGCGGCGAGGATCTCGAATTCCGCTGGATGCTGCGCAAGGCCGGGCTCGACCCCGCGCGCGTCACCCGGCTGCCGACCGCCGACACGGTGGCGGCACTCATCGACGGCAAGGCCGACTGCGCCCAGATGACCGTCTATCATGAGCTTCACGAGATGGAGCATCGCGGCCTGCCGCTGAGCGAGGTCACGCTGTTCCAGCCGCCCGACTACGGCGCCGCGCTGCTCAAGGACGGGCTGATCGCGCGGCGCGACTGGATCGGGCCGGAAGACGCGTTGCTCCAGGATCTGGTCGAATTGTTCCTCGAGGGCTGGCAGCTCGCCTTCCACGATCCCGAACAGGCCGTCGCTCTGTGCCGCAAGCTGCGGCCGGATATGAGCGACGCGCATCACCGCACGCAGCTCGGCCATATGCGTGACCTCGCGGCGAGCGGCCCTGCGCTTGAGCAGGGCTTCGCCGTGCCGGACCCCGATCATGTCCGTCGCGCGCTCGCGGCCATGGACGAGGTGGACGGGCACGCGCCGGCGCTCGACCCCGCACAGGTCGCCGTGGCCCGCTACTGGGCCGCCGCGCCGGCCGCACTCAAGGCCATGACATGGGCCTAGAGGCCCGCCATATCGTCGTGGTCGGCGCCGGTATCGTCGGCGCCGCGACGGCGCTTGCACTCGTGGAACGGGGCGCGCGCGTCACCGTTCTGGAGCGGGCGTCACCCGGCTCGGCGGTCTCCGGCGCCAGCCTTGCCTGTCTCGGCACTCACATGAATTCCGAGATCGAACTGCCGCAGCTTATCTGGGCGACCCAGCGCTGGGCGCTGTGGGATCAACGTTTCAACGGAGCGTTTCACTATCGGCGCTGCGGCCAGATCCGCTTCATCGACCACGAGGCGGACATCCCGACCACCGAACGCTGGATCGCGCTGGAGCGTGCCGCCGGTCTCTCTGCCTCCTTCCTCACCGCGGAACAGGTGCGCGAGATCGAGCCGGCTCTCACCGGGCCTATCCTCGCGGCGAGCTGGTCGCCCGACGACGCGCTGGTGAACCCGTTCCTTTCCGTACGCACGCTGCTCCGGGCGGCGATGGACGCCGGTGCGCAGTTGCGCCACCACCAGAGCGTGCTCGCCATCGACACACGGGGCGAGAGCGTGTGCGGCGTCCGCACCGCCGACGCCACCATCCCTGCCGATGCGGTGGTGGTCGCCGGGGGACCCTGGGCCGCTGATCTCGTGGCACCGCTCGGTGTGTCGCTGCCCATCGTCCCACGCAAGGCGCAATGCCTTGCCACCGTCGCCCAGCCGCCGACCATTCGCGGCGTGGTCGGCGCCTGCAAGTCGGAACAGGGCGGCGTCCATGGCGGCTATACCCAGATCCAGCAATCGGAAGCCGGCCAGATCCTGTTCAACACGGTGCTAGAAGGTGGCAAATCCGCGCCCGGTGCGCAGAACACCATTCCCCAGGTCGATCTGCGCTTCGTCAGCGATTCCATCGCGACCCTGTTGCGACTGTTCCCCGGCCTGCGCGGCACCGATGTGCTGCGCTCCTGGGTGCGTTTTGAGGCGGTGACGCCCGACGACCGCTTCATCGCCGGGCCGGTCGGCCCGACCGGCCTCTATATGGCGGCGGGCGACAACGGCACCGGCTTCCTTCGCGCGCCCGTCATCGCCGAGATCATCGCGGCCGCATTGGAAGCGCGGAGCGGCGAGGTCGACCCCTCACCCTATGATCCGCGGCGCTTCTCGGCCGGGCGGGAGACCCACGCATGACCGCCCCAGATGATGCGATCGACATCGAAATCGACGGGCAGCGCGTGCGCGTTGCCGCGGGCGCCAATCTGGGCGCGATGCTGCACCAGCGCTTTGTCGGTCATCTGCGGGATACCGCAGGCGGCGCGCCGCGCGGCCTGTTCTGTGGCATGGGCGTGTGCTTCGACTGCGTGGCGCTGGTCGACGGCGTCCCGACCCGGACCTGCCTCACCACCGTGGCGCCCGGCATGGTCGTTACACGGCAGCTAAGGGCGACCTCATGACCGGGCGCAGCGCCGAGATCGTCGACAGCGAGATCTGCGTCGTCGGCGGCGGGCCGGCGGGACTTTCGGCCGCTCTGGCGGCGCGCCGGGCCGGGGCCCAGGTCGTGCTACTGGATCTGTTCGACCGGCCGGGCGGTCAATATTTCATGCAGCCGCCACATCCGGTGTCAGGGCTGGCCGCCGCCCAGGTGGGGCAGGGCCGTGCGCTGATCGGGAAGGTGCGCGACAGCGGCGTCGTGATCCGTTCCGGCGTCGAGGTATTCGGCGCGGACGGGGCCGGGACGCTGCTCGCCCGGCAGGGCGAGCGGGCGCTGGTGGTGCGTGCAAAGGCCCTGGTGCTGGCCACAGGCGCGCATGAGCGCACCTCGCCTTTCCCGGGCTGGACCCTGCCGGGGGTGATGAATCCCGGCGCCGCGCAGCGTCTCGTCAAGATGCACGGCATCACGCCGGGAAAGCGCGTGGTTCTCGCCGGCTGCGGGCCCTTCCTTCTGGTGGTGGCCGCCCAGCTGCACCACGCCGGCTGCGAGGTGGTCCGCGTGGTGGAGGCGAGCCCCTCGCCGCTGCGCCTCGCCGCCACATTGCTGCGCTTTCCCTCCCGCTGGGCCGAGGCGGCCGGCCTGCTCCGCGCTGTGGCCCCGCTGTGGTCGCGGTTTCGCTTCGGCCGCGTCGTCGCCGAGGCGATGGGCGAGGGCCATGTAAACCGCGTCCGCTTCGCCTTTCTTGACGGGGAGGGGCGGCTCGGCGCCGACGATCCGGAGACGATCGATGATATCGACGCCTTGCTGGTGGGGTACGGCTTTCGGCCTTCCGTCGAAATCGCCACCCTGCTCGGTTGTTCGTTGCGCCATGACTGGAACGCCGGCGGGCACCATGTCGCCATTGACGAGGCGAGCGGCGCGACCAGTGTTCCCGGCGTGTTTGCCGCCGGCGAGATCACGGGTGTCGCCGGAGCATATCCCGCCCTCGCGGGCGGCGCACGCGCGGGTGCGGCGGCGGCGCGTTTCGTCGGTCGACCCGCAGGGCATTCGCCACCGTCATATGCGGGCCGTGCCGACCGCTTCGCCAAAGCGCTGCGCCGTGCCTTCCGCGTGCCTTACGCCGCACTGGGCCAGCTCCCGGACGCGGAAACGCTGCTGTGTCGCTGCGAGGAGGTCCGTGCCACCGATGTCGCCGCGGCCCTGCAAGACGGCGGGTGCGACGCCCATGGCGTGAAAATGTGGACGCGGGCCGGAATGGGGCTGTGCCAGGGGCGAATTTGCGGTTTCGGACTGTCGGTCTATGCCGCGCAGCGGGCGGGTCTGGATCCCGCGTCCTTTGGCGCCAACGCCGCTCGATTCCCGGCGCGGCCGGCGCCGCTCGACATCCTCGCCGAGGCAACAGCCGCGGCCATCGCCGCACCGCAGGGCAACCTTGCCGATGAATCGCGCGGGGGCCTTTCCGGCAGCGCATCGCGGGACTGAAACGCCGGGGCTTGTTGAGGCTGCGTGGTTACCAGGTGAGCTTCAAGCCGCCCCAGATCTGGTGGTTGTCGTTGCCGGAGCCGATTTCGCCATCATAGCTGACGAACAGCGAGCTGCTGTCGCTGAGCGTCACGGCGGCTGACACGCCGACCAGCGCACTGTCCGGCTGGCGCATTGCGCCATAGACGGTGAAGTCCGCACCGGGAGCCGACGCGAACGACGCGGTCATCGCCGATGTGGTGTCGGCGAACTCGTGCACCCAGCCAAGCCTCAGGCCCAGATCGAGCGGGATACCATTGCCGAGATCGACACTCGCGGTGAAATCGGCGCCGATTGTGCTGCGCACCGATGTGGTGGACTGCGAGGCGACGGTGAGATTGTACGGGCGCACGCCGGTCTCGGTGAAGCCGTCCTGATCGATCGCCACCACCTGTAGCCGAGCGAAAGGCGTGATCGCGGACGTGAACGCCGTGGCGAGGCCGAACGTGTAACCGGTCTCGATCTGGCCGAGAAACTGCCCGGCATCGGTGTCGCCCTCGGCCATTCCGAACGGCAGGCCGGCGCTTCCGACGAAGCGCTCCAGGGAGTTGCCGGCATTGGCATAGCCCGCCAGCGCGTCGACATAGAGCGGGCCCTGCGTGAACGAGCCATAGGCGACGGCGCTGACCGTGTCGGCATCGGTGTCGCCGGCAAAGCCATTGACCGATTGCGAGCCGGCGACATAGCCGCCAGCCGCGCCGAGGAGGAAGTTCGGATTGACGCGGTAGTCGATACCGAAGGCGGTGCCGCCCAGCGAATAGTCGAGGCCGGAAGCATTGGCGTTGCCGCTCAGGCTGCCGGTGCTGCCGATGCCGCTGATCCACGCTGAAAAGCCGGCCAGCGTGTCCGAGCCGGGAGCCAGCGACGCGCGATCGGCCGCCGCGCCACCATTGCGGGCGACCGACATCTGCCGTCCCACTGCGTTCATGAACAGCTGGCTGGCGCGCAGGTTCACCGTAGCAAGGTCGGCGTAAGGCTGTCCGCTCAGCGTCTGGAACGCCGCCGCTCCGTCCGCGACCGGCAGATTAGCGACGGTCGTGATGAGGCCGCCGACATCGCCGCTGGCCGCAATCGCATCGAGCGCGCCACCGACCGCCCGCTGGTTCGTGCTCAGCGCCGCCGAGGCGAAAGCATCGGGCGCCAGCGCCAGCGTCACATAGATATGTTCGGGATCGAGCGAAACCTGCGGCGTCAGGAAGCCGACACCGCCCGTCACCTCGCCAAAGGCGACATTGCCGCCGGCTTCTGTAGTGATGATGGTGTAGGTCGTGCCTGGCGTGTAAATCCCCGGCTCCGCCAAGATGTCGAGCGTGCCGGCATTGATCATGACCCTGTGGTCGGCGCCGATGACGCTGATCCGGTCGCTGTCGCCGGCGGCGTTGACCTCCATCTCCACCGTGCCGCTGTTGACGGTGAAGTTGCCGTCGACGATCAGATGCCCGATCGAATTGCCCGGCTTGACGGTGCCGCCATGATTGGTGATGTGGCCGGTGACGTTGCCGCTGCCACTTAGCGTGCCGCCCTTGTTGACGAGGACATCGCTGCTCAGGTGGCCGTTCACGGCGACGCCGCCGGCATTGATCGTGGTGCCGCCGCCGACGGTGCTGGTGCCGGTGAGATTGAGCTTGCCGGTGCCGTTCTTGGTCAGCGTGCCGCTGCCGCTCATGCTGCCGGCATAGGTGCCGTCGAAGCTCTGATCGAAGATCAGCGCGGCATTGTTGGCGATGTTGCCGAGCAGGCTGGAACTCGTCCCTTGCAGGGTGCCATCGAGAACCGTGAACTCCGCCAGCCCCGGGACCTGCGACGTGAACTTGCTGGTGCCGGAGAGGACCAGCTTGCCGGCGCCGGTCTTGGTGATGGTGCCGAGACCCAGCGTATTGCCCATGCCGGTGATGTCGCCGGCAAAGGTGCCGTCGGTGGTCTGATCGAATACGATCGATCGCGCATTGGTGTTGCCGGCATTGTTGTCGAAATTGATGTTGCCGCGCAGATTGCTGGTGTTGCCCTGGATGGTGCCGCCGTAATTGTTAACCCCGCCATATTCGTAGGACGCGGCGGCGAGGACGAGTGTGCCGGTGCCAACGAGGCTGAGAGTCCGGGCGCCCGTTCCGCCCGACCCGACGGCGCCGTTCAGTGTAAGCGTCGTGCCGGCATCAAGCTGGAAGCCGCCGCCGGCATCGACCAGGGCGATTGAACGGGACGTCGTGAAGCTGCTGCTCGCCCAGAGGTGACCGTTATTGACCATGATGATGTTGGTCCCGGCCCCGAGCTTGTCGTCGGAAGCGACCTGCAGCGTACCCTCGTCGATGACCGTATCGCCGGTATAGGTGTTCGTTCCCGTGAGCTGCAGAACGCCGCCACCGTCCTTATTGAAACTGCCGGTGCCGCTGATGTTGCCGCTCCAGATCAGCGGATTGTTCTGCACGTAGACAGAACCGAAATCGGTCAGGGTGAGATCACGGCTGATGTCGAGTGCCGCCGCCGCATTCGCGGTCGTGCCGACGGTACCCTTGGTCAAGGCGATACCCGTGCCGGCAGCTCCCAGATTTGCGTCGGTCGTAAACCTGATATCGCCGCCCACCACCCGCGTGCCGCCGGCGTAGGTGTTGTTCCCGGTCAGTTCGACAATGCCGTCGCCCGCGACGATGAGCGCGCCGGAGCCGGTAATCGCCCCGTTCCAGGTCACCTGGGCATCTGGATCACTGCTGTTCGGCCCGACATAGATGCCGCCGGTTCCGGTCAACGCCAGGGCGCGATCCATGACCTGGCCGTTTGCGGTACCGATCCCGATCGCCCCACCGCTGAGGTCGATTCCCATTCCGGTCGGGCCGAGGCTGGCGTCATTGCGGAAGAACAGCACGCCGTTCTCGACGCGGGTGCCGCCCGCCTGCGTGTTGACGCCGTCGAGCGTGAGGTTGCCGGTGCCGGTCTTGATGAGGGTGCCCGTGCCCGACATGTTGCCGGCATAGGTGCCGCCGGTGCTCTGGTCGAACACGACCTCGGCATGGTTCACGACGTTGCCCTGGATCCCGAGGGTGTTGCCCTGTAGCACGCCGCTATTGACGGTCGTGCCGCCGGTATAGGCGTTCGCACCGGTGAGGATCAGCGTGCCGGCGCCGTTCTTCACGAGCGACCAGCTGCCGGCAGTGGCGCCGGTGCCACCGAGACCCGTCTGGTCGGCGATGGCGTCGGATATGTTGGTGGTCTCGCCGCCGCCGGGCGCGATGGCCAGCGAACCGTTTCCGGCGAGGAACATTCCCGCCCCGCCAGATCCGCCAGCTCCGCCCGTGCCAAAACCGCTGCCGCCGGCGCCGCCGGAGACGTCGTTGCCAGAAATATTGAGGGGTCCGTTCACGGCGAGAGATCCGCCATCCTGAACGAAGATCGCGCCGCCCATGCCGCCGCCACCGCCGCCGCCGCCGCCCCTGGTCGGTCCGCCGGGGCCTCCCTTGCCCGCCAGGAAGCCGCCGTCGATCATGGTGGAGCCAGAGCCCCCGCCGCCGCCGCCGCCGAAGCCGCCCACGCCGCCATAGCCTGATCCCGAGCCGCCGCCGCCGCCGCCGAACCCGCCCGCACCGCCATTGCCGGTATCAGCACCGTCACCGCCACCGCCCGTTCCACCGCCGCCGCTGGAAAGACCACCGGCATTGCCGCCATTGGCGCCGGTCGGCCAGTAGCCCCCACCGCCGCCGCTGGTCGACACAATGCCGTTGCCCGTGGCCTCGCCGCCCGCGCCACCGCGCGCTGCGCTGCTCTGCAGATTGACATTGTCGACCGCCACATGCGCGCCACTGGCGATGAACAGCGCCCCGCCAAGTCCGGCGCCGCCGCCGCCGCCGGCACCCCGCAGGCCGTTTCCGCCCGTGCCGCCCTGTGCGAGAGAATTGGTGATGGTGAGGTCGCTGATCGTGACGGTGCCGGATTGCACGAACAGGCCGCGATACTCGTTATTGCCCGAGAGGGTGTGGTTGTCGCCGATGAAGCTGACATTCGTCGTGACGTTCGGCAGATTGCTCGTCAGCGTGATGTCGGCCGTGAAGGTGATGGTGTCGCCATTGCCGGCGCTGCTGATGGCGCTGCGCAAATCCCCATCGTTGCCGACATTGAAGTTCGCGGCACGGACGGGGCTGGAGAGGATCATCATGCCCATGCCGAGAACGGTCGACAGCGCCGTCGCTCTCAGCAGTCGCACGGTCAATCGCGGCGTTGTCATCGGGGGCGTCGCAACAGGCGGCATCGTCTGCATCCTCCGGCGTGCCCGGGCGGCCTAAGCCCTGAGCGTCGCACCTATCCGATAACCATCGGTCATTGGAGAAGCATGAGGGTCGCGCGACCCGCAACAGCTTTCTCGCCGTGCGCGGTTCGCTGATACATCATGACCAATGTTGAGACGCCTGAACCACGCGGCCCCCAAGCCGGCCCGCCACACCGCCGGCGGCGCGGGGCTTAGCCGAACTGCTCGCGCCAGGTGCTGGGTGAGACGCCAAATCGGCTACGAAACAGCTTTCCGAACGATGAGGCGTCCCTGAACCCGCAATCATAGGCGATAACGGATATGCTGCGTCCGGTGCCGGCCTCTATCAGCCTGCGCGACATGGCGAGCCGGACGTCGCGAACCGTGTCCATTATGGTCGCGTCGTTATGCATGAAGGCCCTGTACAAGGTCGCTCGCGAGCAGCCGACCGCACGGGCGATCGCTTCCGGCGACAGGTCGAACACGTTGTAATTTGCGTGAATATAGCGCTTGGCGGCAAGGAAAAGCGCGTTCGGATCCGGCTCGTCCCGGTCGCTGAGGCCGCGCCCGATGCGCTGGAGCAGAAGCAGCGCCAGTGTGTGCAGCGCGTCGAGCGCAATGGCCATTTCCTTGCGGTCGAGATGCTCGGCCTGCAGGTCCAGCGCGGCCATATGGTCGCGCACCATCACCCCGAGCGGGATGGTATCGAGCGGCAGCACGAGGCCGGGCAATTCGCCGCCAAAGGCTTCCAGCGCCTTGGCCCGGGGGAGCACCACGTAGATCTCCTTGCCGACGCTCCAGTGGTAGCGCATGGCCTTGGTCGCGTCATAGGCGACGAGACGGCCGGTCGGCGTGATCGGCTGCTCGCCGCCGGGGCTTTCGAGCCCAACGCTGCCTTCCGCCATCAGCGAAATGATAATGGCATCGAGGGCGCCACTGAGCCGTGTCGCTGGAGTGATGACGGTGCGGTGCTCCGACCCGGCATGGCTGGCAAAATTGCCTATCGCACCGTGCACGGCATATTTGGTACCGAACAGTTCGGCCTCGCCGGAACGGGGCACCTCGAGATCGGCGATGGTGTAAGCGGTCTCGCGCCACGCATCGAAGCGGTCGCCCGGATCGAAATCGGTCGTCGACACGCGCCGCAGCCGATAGAGCCCGGCATTCATCTTGAGGCCTGCATCGTCTTCACCGTCGGGAACAGGACGATTGGTCATGTTGTCGGCACTCTGCGCCTGGCTGTGAGACGGGTGGACGATTGCGATGGTCAAGAGCGGCGCGATAGCCTGCCGACGAGAGCACCGGTCTGGAGGGTATATCGATCCGCCGGAAGCGACCACAGTTTTGCCGATCCTTGCGCGGCGCTTCGGCACGCCGCTTTATGGAGACCAGCGCAATGACGCGATCAGCTGCACGATCAAGATTTAGCTGGCTATCGATCTCCGCCGCGCTGCTTCTCGGCTCATCCATTGCCGTACCGGCGCAGACGCAGACCGTGCCGCTGACGCTGGGCGCCATTCCGCCCGAAGACGTCGTGCCGCTGGCCGTGGGTGGGCTCGAAAGGGCATTGGCGGATCTGCCCGACGAGATCGAAAGCGTGCTGAAACGCAGTGGCGTTCCCGGTGCGGCCGTTGCCGTTGTTCACGATGGAAAGACGGTATTTGCGCGCGGGTTCGGCGTGCGCGAGCTGGGCAAGGATGCGAAGGTCGACACCGCGACTGTGTTCCAGATCGCCTCGATGTCCAAACCTATCGCCGCCACCATTGCCGCCACGCAGGTGACCGCCGGCAAGGTGACGTGGGACGACAGGATCATCCAGCACCTGCCGACCTTCGCCGTTGGGGATGCCTATGTGACCGCAAACGGCACGGTGGGCGATTTCTATTCTCATCGCTCCGGTCTGCCGCACGCGGCGGGAGACACGCTGGAAGACATCGGCTTCGACCGGAAGACCATTCTCGAACGGCTGAGGATGCTGCCGCTCCATCCGTTCCGCATCAGCTACAACTACGCCAATTTTGGCTTCACCACGGGTGCCGAGGCTGTCGCGGCGGCGGCCGGCAAGCCATGGGCCGACCTCGCGCAGGAGGCGCTTTACGGCCCGCTCGCAATGACCTCCACCAGCTCGCGCTATGCCGACTTCCTGGCGCGCGAGAACCGGGCGACACTGCACACGCTGGAGAATGGCCGCTTCGTGGCAGGCCTCAAGCGCGATCCGGACCAGCAGTCTCCCGCGGGTGGCGTAACCTCCAACGTGACCGACCTCGCCGAATGGGCGAAGCTGATACTGGCGAACGGTCAGCGCGATGGCCGCGACATGATCTCGCCCGCCGCTCTGCTGCCGGCCCTGCGCGCTCAGGCCTTCAGCGCACCTGCGGGCACAATAGGCTCGCGCTCGGGATTTTACGGCTTCGGCTTCAATGTGTCGGTCAATGCCAATGGTCGGCCCGACATGAGCCACTCCGGGGCCTTCGTGACCGGCGCCGCCACCAATGTGCAGTTCCTGCCTTCCGCCGACCTCGCCATCATCGTCCTGACCAATGCCGGACCGGTGGGCGCGGCGGAGGCCATCACCGGCCATTTCCTCGACATCGTCCAGTACGGCGCACCGACCCGCGACTGGTACGCGCTCATGCACCCGCTGCTGATGCAGAACTATGCTCCGGTGGGCGATCTCGTCGGCGAGACCGCCCCGGCGCGCCCGGCACCGGCACGCCCGCTGGCGGATTATGTCGGCAGCTATGACAGCCCGTATTTCGGCCCGGCGCGTATCACCCAAGGCGAGAACGGCCTTGTCCTAACCCTGGGTCCCGCGGCAATCACCATGCCGATGACCCATTGGAACGGCGACGTTTTCTCGATCGCGCCCCGCAGCGAGAATGCACCGGACGGTTCGCTCTCCTCGGTCCGCTTTGAAGGGCCTGGCGGCGCGCTCAAATCGATGCGCATCGACTATCTGAACGATGAGGGACTGGCCACCTGGACGCGGTGAGTAGGCCTGCAGCGCCGGGGATCGACAGCCGGGCGGACGTGGCGCCGCAATGGCCGCCTTACTCGCGCTGCCGCTTCGACACGAAGTGCCGGACCCGCGCGTGGCCGCCTTCCCTCGCCCCGCCGGTCGCGGAGACCGACTTCAGCCGTCGCGTAGAACTCTCTCGTCGAATGTCCATGTGCGGCGTGTTGTCGACCGTGAGAGGGGCCGGAAACACACCATGATCAAGCAGGTGCAGGGAACGGCGCTGCCTGTCGTCGCCAATTCTGCCCGAGACGACGATGATTGATAAACGCGATCGAAGTCAGCGATCCTCACCATGAGAGCGGCGGGCACAGGCTTGCCGCCCGTTCTGTTCGGGAGCGTTCGCGCCCATGCGCTGTGATGCAGGTCGGCGGGTGAGGTGCAGGAAGTAAGCCGCGAAAAATATTGATTTATATCAATATATTAGCTGAAAAACTTGGCGGAGGGAGCGGGATTCGAACCCGCGATACGGTTTCCCGTATACACACTTTCCAGGCGTGCGCCTTCAACCACTCGGCCACCCCTCCTGCGGCGCCGGCCCTCAGGCCCGCGCGATCTTCTGCGTCCCACCATATCCGCGTCCCCGAAGGAACAGCGCAGCGCCGGACGAAGAGGCGCGGAATATAGCGAAGCGCGACCGCGTGGCAAGACGCCCATCGGCATTTTCAACCGTCTCGATGCGCCGCGCTTGCGTGGCGCGTCAGTTCGACGGCATCGGCGTTCCGGCAGGCACATCGGCCAGCGTGCAACGGGCGCTGTGCGCGCTCGCGCCCATTAGCTGGATTCGCCCGTCGCCGGTGCCGCCCGGCGTGATGTTGTAGATGATGGTGCTCACCGTGCCGGCCGGCTTGCCGCCCTCGGCGAAGGTGCAGGTGATCTGAACCGCGGCCACCGTGTTGGCGCCGGCATTGGCGACCGAGACATCCATCACCGTTCCCACCGGGTCGGCGAAGATATCGCCCTGGGTCAGGGTCAGCCCCGAGACGTCCGCCAGAGCGCTGCTTGCGGCGAGGGGGGCGAGGAGGAGCACGGCAAATCCGATCGGCTTCATGGCGGCTCTCGCATCTAAGGATAGGGCAGGGCGGTCCGGGACGATGAGGCCTATTCAGTAGAATGGACGCGCCCGTCCGCCTAGGGCGAATCCGTCGAAAGCCTCCGCATTTCTGCGCTGCACCATCGGGCTTGCTGCCGCCGTCCCGCTGCCGTCGGGTGCGCGGCGGGCGGGGGGCGATTTATACTTGTGTCATTCGCGTGATTTCGCGTGTAGAGGTGAAGTATCGACCCGTTATACATGAAAATATCATGGATCATTTCTGAGTCGTGGGCATTGCCGCTGCTAGACAATCAGGTCTGCGCCGGTATATTTCGCGCAGGAGAATGGTTCCGAGTCAGAGTGGTTCCTGGTCATGGGGTGTGAGATGGGTCCGGATGCGCGTCAGACGGTGTTGCGACGCGGTTGGATGGGCGTTGCGGCCGTTGCCGGCCTTTCCCTCGTGCTGGCCGCCTGCGGCGACAAGAACGAGTATGTCGCGCCCCCGCCGCCCAAGGTCTCCGTTACGTCGCCGGTGAAGCAGGACGTCACGCGCTATCTCGACCTCACCGGCAATACCGCCTCGGTGGGCGAGATCGATCTCGTGGCGCGGGTCGAGGGCTTCCTCGACGCCATCAACTACACCGATGGCGCGCAGGTGAAGAAGGGCACGCAGCTGTTCCTGATCCAGCAGGACACCTACAAGGCCAATCTCGACCAGGCCAAAGCACAGCTCGCCTCGGCGCAGGCGCAGTACACCAACGCCCAGACCGAATATGGCCGCCAGTCGACGCTCGGCCAGCAGGACTTCTCCTCGCAGGCGGTGGTCGATCGCTCGCGGGCGACGATGGAGCAGGCCAAGGCCGCCGTCGACGAAGCGGCGGCAAATGTCGAGATCGCCACCATCAACCTGGGCTACACTCAGGTGACCGCGCCGTTCGACGGCATCGTCACCCGGCATCTGGCCGATGTCGGTCAGCTGGTCGGCCATGCCGAGCCCACCAAGCTCGCCACGCTGATCCAGATGAACCCGATCTATGCCTATTTCAACCTGAGCGAAAATCAGGTGCTGCGCATCAAGCAGGCGCTGGCGGCGACCGGGCGCACGATCGAGCAGATACACGAGATCGAGATCGACATCGGCCTGCAGAACGAGGGCGACGAATACCCCCACAAGGGCAAGCTCGACTACGCTGCCCCGCAGATCGACCCGTCCACCGGCACGCTGCTGGCGCGCGCGGTGTTCGACAATGACAAGACGGAGCTGCTGCCGGGCCTGTTCGTCCGGGTGCGCGTCCCGGTCCAGCATCTGCCGGGTGCGTTGCTGGTCGATGCCACGGCGATCGGCTCGGGCCAGCAGGGCAGCTATGTGCTGGTGCTCGGCAAGGACAATGTGGTCGAGCAGAAGATCGTGACCCTCGGCCAGCTTCACGGTCGGCTGCGGGTGATCGAATCCGGCCTGTCCGCCGACGACAAGGTGATCGTCGGCGGTATCCAGCGCGCGGTGCCGGGCGCGAAGGTGGATCCCGAAGAGGTGGCGCCGCCACCCGCGCCTCCCGCCGAGGCCGCTCCGACGGTCACGACGCCTTCTGCCGCGACGCCTCCCGCAGCGACCCCGGCCAAACCCTAAGAACCAACCCGGCCGCGCGCCGGTTCTCCTGAGCCAACGGTCAGCCCGAACCGAAAGTCCGATTCATGATCTCCCGCTTCTTCATCGAACGGCCGGTTCTGTCCAACGTCCTCGCGCTGGTGTTCGTGCTCATCGGCACGGTGGCGCTGCTCAATCTTCCGGTGGCGCAATATCCTAATGTCGTGCCGCCGACGGTGCAGGTGACCACGCTCTATCCCGGCGCGAGCGCCCGCACGCTGGTCGATACCGTCGCCCTGCCCATCGAGCAGCAGGTGAACGGCGTCGAGGGCATGCTCTACATGCAGTCCACCAGCGCCAGCGACGGCACCTACACGCTTACCATCACCTTCGCCATCGGCACGGATCCCGATTTCGCGCAGGTTCTGGTGCAGAACCGGGTCGCCATCGCCATGTCGTCGCTGCCGCAGGCGGTGCAGGTGCAGGGCGTGACCACGCAGAAGAAATCGACCTCGATCCTGCAATTCGTCACGCTCTATTCCCCGGACGGGCGCTATGACAGCCTGTTCCTCGCCAATTACGGCGTCATCAACCTGCAGGACGAGATCGCCCGTCTCAACGGCGTCGGTAATGTCAGCGTGTTCGGCGCCGGCCAGTACGCCATGCGCGTCTGGCTCAATCCCGACCAGCTCCAGGCGCGCGGGCTGACGCCCCAGCAGGTGATCGATTCCATCCAGCAGGAGAGCCAGGAAGTCGCCTCCGGCATGATCGGCATGCCGCCCATGCCCAAGGGCCAGGACTTCCAGTTCACGCTGAACATCGCAGGCCGGCTCGACGAGGCGGCGGATTTCGAGAACATCATCGTCAAGGTCGACAACGCCAATGGCGGCCAGATCACGCGGGTGCGCGACGTCGGCCGGGTCGAGCTCGGCGCCCAGACCTACAGCCAGAAGTTCACCTTCAACGGCCAGCCGGCCGCCGCGCTCGGCATCTACCAGCTTCCCGAGGCCAATTCGCTGCAGGTCGCGCAGGAAGTGCGCAACAAGATGGCCCAACTCGCCAAGAACTTCCCGCCGGGTCTCGCCTACCAGGTTCCGTTCGACACGACCGTCTTCGTCAACGCATCGGTGACGGAGGTCTACAAGACGCTGTTCGAGGCCGGCATACTGGTGCTGGTGGTCATCCTCGTCTTCCTGCAGGACTGGCGGGCGACGCTGGTGCCGGCGACCACGGTTCCGGTCACCATCATAGGCTCCTTCGCCGCCATGTCGGCGATGGGCTTCACGGTGAACCTGTCCACCCTGTTCGCCATCGTGCTCGCCATCGGCATCGTGGTCGACGACGCCATCGTGATCGTGGAAGGCGTGGCACGTCATATCGAGCGCGGCCTGCCGGGTCGCGCGGCGGCCGAGAAGGCGATGGACGAACTGCTCGGGCCGATCATCGGCATCACGCTGGTGCTGATGTCGGTGTTCATCCCGGCGGCCTTCATGCCGGGCCTGACCGGCCAGCTTTACCAGCAGTTCGCCCTCGTCATCGCCGCCACCGCCTTCATCTCGGCGATCAACGCGATGACGCTCAAGCCGACGCAGTGCGCGCTGTGGCTGCGCAAGCCGGTGCCGCCGGAGGAGCGTAACTTCTTCTACCGCGGCTTCAACGCGGTCTATGACCGGGCCGAGCACTGGTATGCCGGCCTCATCCGGCGCATGGTTCATGTCAGCTACCTGACCGTGACCGTGGCCCTCGTGCTGATCGGCGTCGCGATGTGGGGCCTCACCCGGGTGCCGACGGCGTTCCTGCCGACCGAGGATCAAGGCTATGTGCTGATCGGCGCGCAACTGCCCGACGCCGCCTCGCTGGAGCGCACCAACGAGGTGATGGCGCGCATCTCCAAGATCGCGTCCGACACGCCGGGCGTCGAGAACGTGATCGCCATTTCCGGCATCTCGGTGCTGGACAACAACGCCACCCTGCCCAATGCCGGCGTCGCCTATGTCATCCTCAAGGGCTGGGACGAGCGCGACAAGGCCGGGCAGGGCCTGCTGGAGATCTACACCTCGCTCAACAAGGCGCTGGAAGCGGAGCAGGACGCGATCACCTTCGTGCTGGTTCCCCCGCCGATTCAGGGCATCGGCAATGCCAGCGGATTCACCATGATGGTGGAATCCAAGAATGGCAGCTTCGATTTCTCCGAACTGCAGGCGGCGACCCAGCAGGTGGTGACCAATGCCGGCGCGCAATCGGCGCTGCAGCGGCTGAACACCTCGTTCCGCGCCGACGTGCCGCAATATTTCCTGTCGATCGACCGCATCAAGGCGGAAACGCTCGGCGTGACCGTCGGGCAGGTCTTCTCCACCATCCAGGGTTATATCGGGTCGAGCTACGTCACCCAGTTCAACCAGTTCGGCCAGACCTTCCAGGCCTATATCCAGGCTGAATCCGAGTTCCGCCGCACGCCCGAGCAGGTGCTGAACCTCAAGATCCGCACCCCGGCCGGCGAGATGGTGCCGATCGGCACGCTGGCGGAAGTGAAGCCGGTCTTCGGCCCCTCGCTGATCACGCTCTACAACCTCTATCCGGCGGCCACCATCGTCGGCGGCGCTGCCCAGGGCTTCTCCTCGGGGCAGGCCCTCGACATCATGGGCCAGGTCGCCACCAAGACCCTGCCGCCGGGCATGGACTATGAGTGGAGCGCGATGTCCTATCAGGAAGAGGTCGTCGGCAACGAGATCTACTACGTGTTCGGCCTCGCCATCCTGCTGGTCTATTTCGTGCTCGCCGGCCAGTATGAGAGCTGGATCCAGCCGCTCTCGGTGCTGCTGGCGGTGCCGCTCGCCCTGCTCGGCACGGTGGGCGCGCTGACCGGGCTCGGCATCGCCAACAACCTCTACACCCAGATCGGCCTGATCCTCTTGATCGCGCTCTCGGCCAAGAACGCGATTCTTATCGTCGAGTTCGCGCGCGAGAAGCGGGCGGAGGGCATGGAGATCATGGATGCGGCGGTGGAGGCGGCACGGCTGCGTTTCCGCCCGATCCTGATGACCTCCTTTGCCTTCATTCTGGGCGTGCTGCCGCTGGTGCTGGCGACCGGCGCCGGCGCCAATTCGCGCAAGTCGATCGGCATCGCGGTGTTCTCGGGCATGCTGGCCTCGACCTGCCTGGCCGTGCTGTTCGTGCCGTCCTTCTACACGGTGCTGCAGCGTTTCGAGGAATGGCGCGGCCGCAAGAAGACCCCCGCGGACCATGGCGCTCCCCTGCCGCCGGCGGGCGAGCCGACCCCGGCGCCGTGAGCCTCCGCCTGAATAAGCAGCAGAATTCCGCGACAATGGCAGCGGCATGGTGCTTAATCAGGCGGCCACGCGACGCCGGTGGCAAGGCCGCGCCGCGACGTAACGGTAAACCATGCGGCATGAATCCTGCGTCCATTCGACAGCGCGCCGGGAAACTTCTTCCGTTCCCCCGGTCCGCCCGCCTAAGCTGTTTGCCTCGCGCGGTGGTTCCGTTCTTTCCAGTTGGTGCCTATGACCATTTTCGCCAGCCTGCATCACGTCACGGCCTACACGTATGATCGCCCGATCACGCTCGGCCCACAGATCATCCGGCTGCGCCCAGCGCCGCATTGCCGGACACCGGTGCAGAGCTATTCGCTCAAGGTCACGCCCTCGAACCATTTCGTGAACTGGCAGCAGGATCCGTTCGGCAACTGGATGGCGCGTTTCGTCTTTCCCGAGCCGGTGACGGAGTTCCGCATCGAGGTCGACCTGATCGCGGACATGACGGTCTATAATCCGTTCGACTTCTTCATCGAGGAATATGCCGAGAAGCTGCCCTTCGCCTACCCGACGGATCTCGCCAAGGAGCTGATTCCGTATCTGGAGAAGGAGGAGGGCGGGCCGCTGCTCGACGCCTATGTCGAGAAATGGCGCCCCAAGGCCGGCGCGCCCACTGTCGACTTCCTCGTCGAGCTGAACCAGAACCTCCAGCACGACGTGAAATACCTCATCCGCATGGAGCCCGGCGTCCAGAAGCCGGACGAAACGCTGTCGCTCGCCGCCGGTTCCTGCCGCGATTCCGGCTGGCTCCTCGTGCAGATCCTGCGCCGGCTCGGTCTCGCCGCGCGCTTCGTCTCGGGCTATCTGATCCAGCTCAAGCCCGATGTGAAGGCACTGGACGGCCCCACCGGCACCGAGGTGGACTTCACCGACCTGCACGCCTGGTGCGAGGTCTATCTGCCCGGCGCCGGCTGGATCGGGCTCGATCCGACCTCCGGTCTTCTGTGCGGCGAGAGCCATCTGCCGCTCTGCGCCACGCCCAATTACGTTTCGGCAGCGCCCATCACCGGCGGCTTCACCGCCGAGGAGGGCACCGAAACGAGCTTCGAATTCGACATGCGGGTGACCCGCGTCGCCGAGAAGCCGCGCGTCACCCTGCCGTTCTCCGATGATGCCTGGGCCGCGCTCGACGCGCTCGGCGACCGGGTGGATGCCGACCTTGCGGCGCAGGACGTGCGCCTGACCATGGGCGGCGAGCCGACCTTCATCTCGATCGACGACTACCAGAGCGCGGAGTGGAACACCTCCGCCGTCGGTCCGACCAAGCGCATGCGCGCCGACGACCTGGTGCGCCGCCTGCGCAAGCGCTTCGCGCCCGGCGGCATGCTGCATTATGGCCAGGGCAAGTGGTATCCGGGCGAGAGCCTGCCGCGCTGGACCTTCTCGCTCTACTGGCGCAAGGACGGCAAGCCGATCTGGCGCGACCCCAGCCTGATCGCCCTTGAGGCGCAGAACTCCGCCAAGATCAAGGAGGCCGAGGCCTTCACCGCCAATCTCGCCGAGCGTCTCGGCCTGGCAAGCGGCTATGTCGAGGCCGCCTATGAGGACCCGGCGCACTGGATCCTCAAGGAAAGCGACCTGCCGGACAATGTCGATCCGCTCGATTCCAAGCTGGAGAACCCGGAAGAGCGCGCCCGCTTCAGCCGCGTTTTCGAGCGCGGCCTCGGCAAGCCGAGCGGCTATGTGCTGCCGATCCAGCGCTGGCAGGCGCGGGCGCAGCGCGGCTGGGTCAGCGAGAAGTGGAGCTTTCGGCGCGGCAAGCTGTTCCTCATGCCCGGCGACAGCCCGGTCGGCTACCGGCTGCCGCTGGCCAGCCTGCCCTGGGTGCCGCCGGCCGCCTATCCCTACATCAACCCCGCCGACCCGATGACCATCACCGGCGAATTGCCGGATGTGGAGGTGCTGCACCAGCTCTATCGCCGCTCGGCGTCGGATGAGGGCCACCAGGAGAAGGTGGAGCAGGTGCTCACCGGCACGGGTTCGGTGCGTACCGCGCTGTCGGTGGAGCCGCGCGACGGCCGGCTCTGCGTGTTCATGCCGCCGACCGAGCGGCTGGAGGATTATCTGGAGCTGCTCGCCGCCATCGAGGTCACGGCCGCCGAGCTCAAACTGCCGGTGCACATCGAAGGCTACACCCCGCCGGTCGACCCGCGGCTCAACGTGATCCGCGTCGCGCCCGATCCGGGCGTGATCGAGGTCAACGTCCATCCGGCGTCGAACTGGAAGACCTGCGTCGAGATCACCCGCGACCTCTACGAGGAAGCGCGGCTGTCGCGGCTCGGCACTGAGAAGTTCATGGTGGACGGGCGCCACACCGGCACCGGCGGCGGCAACCATGTGGTGGTCGGCGGCGCGATGCCGGCGGACAGCCCGTTCCTGCGCCGGCCGGACCTGCTCAAGAGCCTCGTCACCTACTGGCAGCGCCATCCCTCGCTGTCCTATCTGTTCTCCGGTCTGTTCATCGGCCCGACCTCGCAGGCCCCGCGCATCGACGAAGCGCGCCACGACAGCCTGTACGAACTGGAGATCGCGCTCGCCAACGTGCCGCCGCCGGGCGTCGGGCAGGCGCCCCCGCCCTGGCTGGTCGACCGGCTGTTCCGCAACCTGCTGACCGACGTCACCGGCAACACCCACCGCTCGGAAATCTGCATCGACAAGCTGTTCTCGCCGGACGGACCGACCGGCCGGCTCGGCCTCGTCGAGTTCCGCTCCTTCGAGATGCCGCCGGACTGGCGCATGAGCCTTGCGCAGCAATTGCTGCTGCGCGCGCTCATCGCCTGGTTCTGGCGCGAGCCGCAGGAAGGCAAGCTGTCGCGCTGGGGCACGGCGCTGCACGACCGCTTCATGCTGCCGCACTTCGTGTGGGCGGACTTCATGGACGTGCTGCACGACCTCGGCCGCGCCGGCTACCGCGTCGATCCGATATGGTTCGAGGCGCAGCGCGAGTTCCGCTTCCCCTATTTCGGCCAGGTGGAATATGGCGGGGTCTCGCTGGAGATCCGCCAGGCGCTGGAGCCGTGGCATGTCATGGGCGAGGAAGGGGCGATCGGCGGCACGGTGCGCTTCGTCGATTCCTCGGTGGAACGCCTGCAGGCCCGCGTCGAGGGCCTCAACCCGACCCGCCACATCGTCACCTGCAACGGACGGCGCCTGCCACTGATCCCGACCGGACGCTTCGGCGAATATGTCGCGGGCGTGCGCTTCAAGGCGTGGCAGCCGGCCTCGGGCCTGCACCCGACGGTTCCCGTGCATGCCCCGCTGACCTTCGACATCGTGGATCTGTGGTCCAACCGTTCGCTGGGCGGCTGCGTCTATCATGTCGCGCATCCGGGCGGGCGAAACTACGATACGTTCCCGGTGAATTCCTACGAGGCGCAGGCCCGCCGTCTGGCGCGGTTCCAGCATTTCGGCCACACGCCGGGCTATCTGTTCGTGCCGGCCGAGGAGCCGAGCGGGGAGTTTCCCGCCACGCTCGACCTGCGGCGTCCGCCAGGCGTGTGAGGCCGTACGCGTGAGGCTGGACGGCCCGGGGCGGTAAGCCCGGCATGTGCCTGACGATGATTTTGCCAGGACGGCGGGGGCAGCGCGCGCCGGCCGTCCTGGCTTTCTGTTTCGCCGCGCCGGGGCGCCGGGCAGCGGAAACTCTCGTGGATTTTCGGGCGACCCTGCTTGCGCCGGACCCTTTCGGGCGCGCATAGAGGACGGTATGGCTGGACGCATTGACCCTCAGGCGCTGACGCGCCGCTTCGAGGCGGAGGCGGTGGACGCGCTGCTGGCGGGTTATCAGCCGCTCCCGGGCGTTCACGACGAACTGGTCGCTGCCGACGGCACCCCGCGCGCGCACTGGACGTCGATGCTGGCGGCTCTGGCCGAGATGGGCGTGGACGAGGTCAACCGGCGCTTCGCCGCCGCCGACCGCCACCTCTACCGTTCCGGCGTGTTCTACCGCGTCTATGACGATCCCGGCGGCGGGGAGCGGCCGTGGCCGCTCTCGCATCTGCCGCTGCTGATCGATGAGGTGGAGTGGCGCGCGCTGGAGCGCGGGCTTATCCAGCGCGCCCAGCTGCTGGAGGGCGTGCTTTCAGACCTTTACGGCGAGGGCCAGCTGGTGCGGTCCGGTGCCCTGCCGGCCGCTGCCGTCACCGGCTCCCCGGACTTCCTGCGGCCCATGGTCGGTGTCGATCCCCATGGCGGCAGCTTCCTGAAAATGTATGCGGCGGATATCGGCCGAGGCCCCGACGGCAATTGGTGGGTGCTCTCCGACCGCACGCAATCGCCCTCCGGCGCGGGCTATGCGCTCGAGAACCGGATCGCCATCGCCCGTGCGCTGCCGGACCTTGCCCGCGCGCTGAATGTCGAAAGGCTCGCCAGCTATTTCCAGGCGCTGCGCGCCAATCTCACCCGGCTTGACCGTTCCGGCGAGGGCCGGGTCGGGCTGCTCACCCCGGGCCCGCTCAACGAGACCTATTTCGAGCACGCCTATCTCGCGCGCTATCTCGGCTTCGTGCTGCTGGAGGGCGAGGACCTCACGGTGCGCGACAATGTGGTCTATGTGCGCACCGTCGCCGGTCTGAAGCGCGTCGACGTGCTGCTGCGCCGCCTCGACGCCGATTTCGCCGACCCGCTGGAGCTGAACCCGCGCTCGCATCTCGGCATTCCCGGGGTGGTGCAGGCGATCCGCGCCGGCGGCGTCGCCATGGTCAATGCGCTCGGCTCGGGCCTGATCGAATCCCCGGCGATGATGGGGTTCCTGCCCAAGCTCGGGCAGCGCGTGCTCGGCGAGGATCTGATCCTGCCCAATGTCGCCACCTGGTGGTGCGGGCAGGAGGCCGAGCGCGAGCGCGTGCTGGACACGCTTGAAGACCTCATCCTCGCCCCTGCTTTCCAGCGCCCGCTGCCGGGGCTGATGGAGGACGGCCCGGTCATCGGCGCCGACCTCTCCCCGGCGCGCCGCGCCGCGATCCAGAACGCCATCCGCACCCGGGGCATCGACATTGTCGGGCAGGAAGCGGTGCGCATGTCGACCATGCCGGTCTGGGTGAACGGCCGGCTGGAGCCGCGCCCCTTCATCCTGCGTATTTTCGTTACCGCGACGGATAATGGCTGGAAGGTGATGCCCGGCGGTTTCTGCCGCGTCTCGGATAGGCTCGACGCCCGCGCCGTGACCATGCAGCGCGGCGGGCGCTCGGCCGATGTGTGGGTGCTGGACGAGAATCCGGTCGAGCAGATCACGCTGCTGCCGCCCGCCGACCGCGTGGAAATCCGCCGCCAGACCGGCCCGCTGCCGAGCCGGGCGGCCGACAATTTCTTCTGGCTCGGGCGCTATGTCGAGCGCGCGGAGACCACGCTGCGGCTGCTGCGCACGCTGGTCGGGCGGCTGTCCTCCTCCACCGAAGGCGGCGGGCAGTCCGTCGAAAAGCTGCTCGGCCTGCTTCAGGCCTGGGGCGCGGTGCCGGCGGACCTCGCGCGCGGCAAGCCGGCGCGCCACGCGCTGGCGGCGCTGTCGCGGCGCGATTTGCCCGGCGCCTTGCCCAACCTCATCGAGAATGCCCGCCACACAGCTTCCGTGATCCGCGACCGGCTGTCCCCCGACGCCTGGCGCACGCTGGCCGATCTCGCGGTGCTCGTCGCCGAGCCGGTGCCGCCCGGCAGCGCGGAAACCGACGCCTATGAGCGCTCCGACCGCGCACTGCGCGGGCTCGCGGCGTTCTCCGGCCTCGCCTCCGAGAACATGAACCGGCTTGCCGGCTGGCGTTTTCTCGACCTCGGCCGGCGCATCGAACGCGCCATCGCCACCTGCCGCTTCGCCCGCGCGCTGGTCGGCGAGGCGCCGACCGCGAGCACGCTCGACGTGCTGCTGGAGCTGTGCGACAGCCAGATCACCTATCGCTCGCGCTATGTGATGACCGAAAGTCGCGCCCCGGTGCTCGACCTCGTGCTGCTGGATCCGGTCAATCCGCGCTCGCTGGCGTTCCAGATCGACTGCCTGCTGGAGCATCTCGACACGCTGCCCGGTCACCATGCCGAAGAGCCGCCCCCGCCGGAGGAGCGGGTGGCGGCGCGGCTGTCGGCGGCGATGAAGGCGTTCAGCGCCAACGAATTCGACGATGCGCGGCTGCGCGAGATCGAGGCCGGGCTTATGGAGTTGTCGAACGACGTCGCCGAGCGCTATTTCATCCACCGCCAGCCGGTGGAGACGCCCTGGGACTTCCTGGCATGATGTACGACATTCTTCAGACGACGTCCTATCGCTACGCCTATCCGGTGCCGGTGGCCCGCCATGTCGTGCGCATGGTTCCGGTCGACCAGAGCGGCCAGCGTGTCATCGTCAGCCATTTCGCGGTGGAGCCCGAGCCGGTGGAATGGCGGGAAGAGCGGGACTTCTTCGGCAACAAGGTGGTGCATATCCGCATCGAGACCGCCCATACCAGCTTCGTCGTGCGTACCAGCGCCCGGGTGGTGGTGGAAGCCGGGCCGTTGCACGATCCGCTGTCCAGCCCGGCCTGGGAGGCGGTGCGCGAGGCGGCCTTCACCTGCGCCGATATCGGCCCGAGCTCGCCGGCCCATCACCTGTTCGCGAGCCCGGCCGTGCCACTCAGCGCGCCGATCACCAAATGGGCGGCCAGGAGCTTTCCGCCGGGGCGCCCGATGCTGGAGGGTGCGATCGACCTGATGAACCGGCTGCACGAGGAATTCACCTATGATTCCCGCGCCACCGACGTCTCGACCCCCCCGCTGGAAGCTTTCGAGATGCGGGCCGGGGTTTGCCAGGATTTCGCGCATATCATGATCGCGGGCCTGCGCGGCCTCGGCCTGCCGGCGGCCTATGTCAGCGGCTTCCTGCGTACGGAGCCCCCGCCCGGCAAGGAGCGGCTGCAGGGCGCGGATGCCACCCATGCCTGGGTTTCGGTGTGGTGCGGGGAGGATATCGGCTGGCAGGGGCTCGACCCGACCAATGCGCTGGTGGTCGCGACCGATCATGTCGTGCTGGCCCATGGCCGCGACTATTCCGATGTCGCCCCGATCGGCGGCGTGCTGTTCGGCTCGGGCCGGCAGAAGCTGTCGGTGGCGGTGGACGTGATCCCGGTGGTGGAGAAGCCCGTGCTGGGGGAGGCCGCGCGCGCGGCGCGTTCCGGCCCGGTCACGCCGGCCTCCGGTGGCGCGCCGGCGAAGAGCTGAGGCCGCCATCTCCCGCGCCGCTCGCGACAGGGCTGGCGTTGCGGGCTACAGATGGGCGATCCTCCTGGCGAATCGCTCCCGGATGAACCTGTTGCCATGACCGACGCCACCCGACGCGCCGATGCCGAAGCTGACGGCCTGCTGGCGAGCCTTGCGGTCTATCTGCGCCCGCGCGTGCTCATCGTCATCCTGCTCGGCTTTTCCTCCGGCCTGCCGCTGGCGCTCTCGGGCGCCACGCTCACCATCTGGATGGCCGAGGCCAAGGTGAACCTCGCCACCATCGGCCTGTTCGCGCTGGTCGGCGTTCCCTACAATTTCAAGTTCGTCTGGGCACCGCTGGTCGATGCGCTCGACGTGCCGCTGCTCGGGCGCTGGCTGGGGCGGCGGCGCGGCTGGCTGGTGTTCACCCAGCTCCTGCTTGCGCTCGCCGTGGTCTGGCTCGGATTCCAGGATCCGGTGAACGCGCCCTGGCACGTCGCGCTCGGCGCGCTGCTGGTCGCCACCGCTTCCGCCACGCAGGACATCGTGGTCGACGCCTTCCGCGTCGAGAGCCTGGAGGTGCGCGAGCAGGCCGCCGGCATGGCGGGCTATGTCGCGGCCTATCGCGTCGGCATGCTGGCCTCGGGCGCCGGCGTGGTGCTGCTGGTGGCGTGGTTCGAGGTGCTGGGCGTGCCGCGGGCCGATGTCTGGGGCTGGGGTTATGTCTGCGCGGCGCTGATGGTCGGGGTCGGGCTCATCGCGTCGCTGCTGGCGAAGGAACCGGCGGGCGCGGACCCGGTGAAGCACGACGTGCCGGTGCTCAAGCGCATCGCGCAGACGGCGGTCGGGGCCTTTGGCGAGTTCCTCTCGCGGCGCAGCGCGATCGCGATCCTGCTGTTCGTGGTGCTGTACAAGTTTTGCGATGCCTTTGCCGGCGTGCTGACCGGCGCCTTCGTCATCGATATCGGCTTCGACAAGGCGGCCTATGCCGGCATCGTCAAGGGTGTGGGCTTCGCCAGCGCGCTGATCGGCGGCTTTGCCGGCGGGCTGATCGCCCGGGCGCTGCCGCTGTCCACCAGCCTGTGGGTCGGCGGCCTGCTGCAGATGGCCTCGAACCTTGCCTTCTCCTGGCAGGCCTGGATGGGGGTGAGCCTGCCCGCGCTCACCGCGACCATCATCGTCGAGAATTTCACCGGCGCCATCGGCACGGTGATCTTCGTCGCCTATATTTCGGCGCTGTGCGGCGACCGCGCCCACACCGCGACCCAATATGCGCTGCTGACCGCGCTGGCGGCGGTGGGGCGCACCTTCCTCGCCTCGGGCGCCGGATTCATCGCGCAATCGACCGGCTGGATGACGTTCTTCGCCATCACCGCCGTCGCCGCGCTGCCGGGCCTCGCACTGCTGGCCTATCTCCAGGCCCGCGGCCATTTCCGCGAGCTGGCGGGCGGGGCGAAGGGTTAGGCGCGCCGGCCCTCTCCTGCGGCCTAGAGGCTCGTTCGCGCCCGGATCGCCGCCGCCAGCGTGCCCTCGTCGAGATAGTCGAGTTCGCCACCGACCGGCACGCCATGGGCGAGGCGGGTGACCTTCACGCCGGTTTCGCGCAGCAATTCGGTGATGTAGTGGGCGGTCGTCTGGCCATCCACCGTGGCGCCGAGCGCCAGCAGCACCTCGCCGGTGCCCTCCCGGTTCACCCGCGCGAGGAGGCTGGCGACGTTGAGGTCGTCCGGGCCGATGCCATCGAGCGGCGAGAGCGTGCCGCCGAGCACGTGATAGCGCGCGCTCACCGCGCCGGAGCGCTCCAGCGCCCAGAGGTCGGCGACGTCGGCCACCACCACCAATATGCCGGCCTCGCGCGTCTCGTCCGCGCAGACCGAGCAGGGCGAGCGCACGTCGAGATTGCCGCAGACCTGGCAGGTGGTGATCTTGGCCAGCACCTCATCCATGGCGCCGGCGAGCGGCGCCATCAGCGATTCGCGCTTCTTGATGAGATGCAGCGCCGCCCGCCGGGCCGAGCGGGGCCCGAGCCCCGGCACGCGGGCCAGAAGCTGGATCAGGCGTTCGATTTCGGGTCCGGCGACGGCGCGGCGCATCTTTTCCTCGGATAAAGGGGCCAAGTCCAAGCTCTAGCCCAGAGGCTCGGCGAGCGCCATGGCTTCGCATCGGCATCAGCGCGGACGGGTTTTGCTCGACAGGAGAGAGGGGGGTTGCTACCCGGAAACGGCACATGAAGGGGGAACATGTCGATGAGGAAAGTCCTGCCGTTGACGGCCGCCATTGTCCTTGCCGGGCTGATGCCGGCGCAGGCCGCCGAAGGAGCCGGACTGGACGGCACCACCCTGTCGCTGCTGTGGGGCATTCCCTTCGCCGGCATGCTGTTGTCGATCGCGCTGTTCCCGCTGCTGCTCCCGCATTTCTGGCATCACCATTACGGCAAGGTGGCCCTGGTCTGGGGTCTGGCGGTCCTCGTGCCCTTCGTGGCGTTCCAGGGCGCGGACGTCGCGATCTATGAGGTGGTGCACGCCGCGCTGCTGGAATACATCCCGTTCATCATCCTGCTGTTCGCGCTGTTCACCATTTCCGGCGGGATCCTGCTGAGCGGCAATCTCCATGGCAGCCCGGCGGTGAACACGCTGCTGCTCGCCATCGGGACGGTGCTCGCCAGCATCATCGGCACCACCGGCGCCTCGATGGTGCTGATCCGCCCGCTGCTGCGCGCCAATGACAACCGGCGCCACAACGTCCACACCGTGGTGTTCTTCATCTTCCTGGTGTCGAACATCGGCGGCTCGCTGACCCCGCTCGGTGATCCGCCGCTGTTCCTGGGCTTCCTGAAGGGTGTCGACTTCTTCTGGACCACGCAGCATTTGTTTCACGACACCGCGCTGATCGCCGCGATCCTGCTCGCGGTGTTCTATTTGCTGGACCGCTATTTCTACGGCAAGGAAGAGGGGATGCCGAGCAAGGCCGACCCGACCCCGGACACCGAATCGCTGCGTCTGCTCGGCCTGCGCAACATTCCGCTGCTCGGCGGTGTCATCGCGGCCATTCTGATGAGCGCGCTGTGGAAGCCCGGTATCGAGTTCAACATCGCCGGCACCCATCTGCCGCTGCCCTCGCTGGCGCGGGACGTGACGCTGCTGGTGCTCGCCGGCATTTCGGTCTGGGTTACCCCGGCCTTCATCCGCGAACGCAACGGCTTCGACTGGGAGCCGATCCGCGAGGTCGCCAAGCTGTTCGCGGCGATCTTCCTCACCATCATCCCGGTGATCGCCATCCTCAAGGCCGGGCCGGACGGCGTGCTCGCACCGCTGGTGGCGCTGGTGACGGACGAAAATGGCGGGCCGGTCAATGCCGGCTATTTCTGGATGACCGGCCTGCTCTCCGGCTTCCTCGACAACGCGCCGACCTATCTGGTGTTCTTCAACCTCGCCGGCGGCGACGCGCAGGAACTGATGAGCCGCTATGCGGTGACGCTGGAGGCGATCTCGGCGGGCGCGGTGTTCATGGGCGCGCTGACCTATATCGGCAACGCGCCGAACTTCATGGTGCTGGCCATCGCCAAGAGTCGCGGCGTCAATATGCCGAGCTTCTTCGGCTACATGGCGTGGTCCGGCGTGTTCCTGCTGCCGTGTTTCGCCCTGCTCACCTGCCTGTACTTCCTGTGAGCGCAGGCGTTGCCGTTCAGCCCGCGGGCTGGGCGGCGACGCGTTTGGAGAAGCGCCTGGCGAACCAGTCGGCGAGCATCGCCTTCTCGAAGCGCAGCCGGTCGTCGGAGCGGATGGCGATCGGGTCCATCAGGTAATTGACCTTGAGGACCCGCTCCTCGCCCTGCGCGACGATCCGCCCGTTGCGGCGCAGCGTGGTGCGCAGGCGCATCTGCGGCCAGGTGTCCTGCCGCATCACCCGCAGCGTGCCGGTGCGCGAGCGCAGCGGGTCGATCTTGCCGGCGAGGTCGATGTCGAGCACCTCGATATCGAGGTCAGTGCCGGCCGGGACATGGCGGTCGGCGAGGCGAAGCATGATGCGCTCCAGCCCTTCCAGCGTGAGGCGCTGGTCCACCGGCCCCCAGGTGAGGTTGCCGTCGGTATAGGTCTGCGGGGCGATGAAGCTGACGCGCGTCGCGGCGTGCGCGGTGGCGAGTCCGAAGGCGGGAAGCAGCAGGGCGGCGAGCGTGGCCGCCCCGCACAGGCGTCGACCGGTCATGAGGGCCTCCTGTGGTGCAGGAGGCCAGCCTTGCATCATTCCGCCGCGATAGCCATGCGCGGCTGCGCATGGCGGACATCCTCGTCCACCGCGGGCTCGAAGCGCGCGAAATTATCGCTGAACAGCGTGACGAGGCGGCGGGCGGTCATCGCGTAGTCCATGCGGCTGGCCCAGGCCCGCGCGGGGTCGAGCAGGCGCGGCTCCACGCCCTCCACCGCGGTCGGCACCGCAATGCCGAAATGCGGGTCGGTGCGGTATTCGGCATCGATCAGGGAGCCGTCGAGCGCGGCGCCGACCAGCCGGCGCGTGGTCTCGATC
Organism: Ancylobacter gelatini; assembly: GCF_022601675.1. GTDB lineage: Bacteria > Pseudomonadota > Alphaproteobacteria > Rhizobiales > Xanthobacteraceae > Ancylobacter > Ancylobacter gelatini. The sequence continues at coordinate 176,071 of NZ_JAKVIL010000003.1, forward strand.
GGCATACGGCGGGCGCTGGCATCGCCGGCCTTGCCGCCGGTCCAGCCGGTATTCACCAGCCAGCATTCCACGCCGTGCTCGGCCACGAGGTCGCGCAGCAGGTTGCCGTAGACCGAGGGGTGACGCGGCATGAACGGGGCGCCGAAACAGGCGGAGAAGGTGGCCTGAGGCTCCTTCACGCCGGCTTCCGTGCCCGCCACCTTGGCGGTGTAGCCGGAGAGGAAATGATACATGGCCTGCGCCGGGGTGAGCCGTGCGATCGGCGGCATGACGCCGAAGGCGTCGCAGGTCAGCATCACGATGTGGCGCGGAATGCCGCCGAGCCCGTCGGTACGGGCATTGGCGATGAAGTCCAGCGGATAGGCGGCGCGGGCGTTCTCGGCCAGCGCGGCACTGTCGAAGTCCGGCACGCGGCTCTCGCCGTCGAGCACGACATTCTCCAGGACGGTGCCGAAATGCCGGGTCGCGGCGAAAATCTGCGGCTCGCTGTCGGCGGAGAGGCGGATGGTCTTGGCGTAGCAGCCGCCCTCGATATTGAAGACGCCCTCCCGGCTCCAGCCATGCTCGTCATCGCCGATCAGCGCGCGGGCGGGGTCGGCGGAGAGCGTGGTCTTGCCGGTGCCGGACAGGCCGAAGAACAGGGCGACATCGCCCTGCTCGCCCATATTGGCCGCGCAGTGCATCGGCAGCACGCCGCGCTCGGGCAGTACGTAGTTGAGATAGCCGAACACCGATTTCTTCATCTCGCCGGCATAGGCGGTGCCGCCGATCAGGATCAGGCCGTTGGCATAGTCGCAGGCGATGACGGTCGATGAGCGCGTGCCGTGCTTTTCCGGCTCGGCCCGGAAGGCTGGAGCGCACATGATGGTGAGCTGCGGGGCAAAGCCCGGCAGGTCGGCGCCGGCGGGGCGGCGGAGCAGGGTGCGGATGAACAGCGAATGCCAGGCATGCTCGGTGAACACCCGCACATTCAGCCGCTGCGCCGGGTCGGCGCCGGCATGAAGGTCCTGCGCGAACAGGGTGCGGCCGCCGGCATGGGCGAGGAAATCCGCCTTCAGCGCCTCGAAGTTCTCGCGGGACATGGCATTGGAGTTGTCCCACCAGACCGTCTCTTCCGTCGTCTCGTCGCGGACGATGAAGCGGTCGGCCGGGCTGCGGCCGGTATGAGCGCCGGTCTCGGCGGAGAGTGCGCCGGAATCGGAGAGCCGGGCTTCTCCGCGCGCGATGGCGCGCTCATAGAGGGCGGGCTCGGTGAGATTCCAGAACACCTTGCCGCTGCCGGAAAGGCCGGAAGCCTCGGCGCCGTGGTTCGGGTTGCGTGTGCCGGTTTCCTGCACGGGCAGCTCCTTCAGGTTACGCGATACTGTTGCGCGCCACCCTGGAGGAGGTATCGGGCGATTTGGCTGAGATTCCGGGTCGGAACTGTGGCCAAAGCACGCCATGCGCGTGGCCGCATTAACCTCCCGCGAAAGTTAAGGAACCGGTAAGGATTGCCTGGCGTGACCGGGCCGGGCCGGATTCAGGCGGTCATCCCCGCCTTCCACATGCGCCGGCCGCGCCTTACGCCGCCTTATGCCGCGCCTTCGCGGCGAGCTCGACCAGAACCGCGCGCAATTCGCCGCTGCTTTCGATCCGGCGCCCGAAGTCGATCCGGCGCGCCAGTTCCCCGGACATGAGGTCGCAGCCTTCCGGGTCGAGCCCTGTTAGCCGCCACCCGCCGGCGGGGGCGCCCAGCAGGGCGGTCGCGTAGAGCGCGACGGCGTCGGCGTGGTCGGCGTTCATATGAGCGATGGCGCTCTCTTCGGCGCCAACCAGTTCGTCCGCCCCGTCGAGCGGGGTCAGGAACGCACCTGCGTCCAGGTCGAGGATGCGCCCGAATCCGGCGACCAGATGCGCGCTTTCCAGCGTGATCGCGTAGAAGGCGAAGTCGCGAAAGCCGGCAAAGCCGGTGGCGTCGGGATGGCGGGCGAGGAAACGCCGGCGCGCGAGCTCCTGGTCGGGCGCGGCCGCGATCCGCCCTTTCAGGCTCACGCGCGAGCCCTGCAATTCGTCGCCGAGCCGTCGCTCGTCGAGCATGAGGGAGACGCGCGGATCGCCCTTGAGATTGCGGGTGTGGCGGGCAAGTCCGGAGAGCAGCAGTACCGGCGATCCGTCCGGCAGGGTCGCGACCTGCACCAGCGAGGCGTAGGGATGGCCATCGGCCTCCAGCGTCGCAAGCGCTCCGGTGCGCGCCTCGCGCAGCAGCCGCTTCACCGCGCCTGCCGCGTAAAATTCGCCCGCCGCATCGAATTCGCCTGCCTCCGCGCCACTCATCGCCCGTGCTCCCGCCGCTGCGATCCTTGCTCCGACCCTGTTCAGGTGGGGCCGGTGGCGGTCCGGCGTCAAGGCCGCTGGGGACGGCGGCACGCCCGCGTTGGCTATGTGCCTAAAAACGCGCTATTTTCGCTCGACTCGTCTTGCGTGTCACATTATGGCCACGCCGGCACGGTTCACCGCACTGTGCGCCACGACCGCCGCCGAACCAGAAAGTGTTGAGATGCCGACCATCGCTCTCGTCGACGACGACCGCAATATCCTCACCTCCGTCTCGATCGCCCTCGAATCCGAAGGCTACCGGATCCAGACCTATACGGATGGCGCTACCGCCCTCGACGGTTTCAAGACCAATCCGCCCGACCTCGCCATCTTCGACATCAAGATGCCGCGCATGGACGGGATGGAACTGCTGCGCCGCCTGCGCCAGAAGAGCGACATGCCGGTGATCTTCCTCACTTCCAAGGACGACGAGATCGACGAATTGTTCGGCCTCAAGATGGGCGCGGACGACTTCATCAAGAAGCCGTTCTCCCAGCGCCTGCTGGTCGAGCGCGTCAAGGCGGTGCTGCGCCGCTTCGCACCCAAGGACGGCACCGCCCCGCGCGAGACCGACAGCGCCAAGGTGCTGGAGCGCGGCCTGCTGCGCATGGACCCCGAGCGCCATACCTGCACCTGGAAGGGCGAGAACGTCACGCTCACCGTGACCGAGTTCCTGATCCTGCAGGCGCTCGCCACCCGCCCGGGGGTGGTGAAAAGCCGCAACGCGCTGATGGATGCGGCCTATGACGATCAGGTCTATGTCGACGATCGCACCATCGACAGCCACATCAAGCGGCTGCGCAAGAAGTTCAAGGTAACGGATGACAGCTTCGAGATGATCGAAACGCTGTATGGTGTCGGCTACCGCTTCAAGGAGTGAGCGCTCGTTGCTCGATCCCGATTCCACCCGCGGCGTGACCGACGAGGAAATGCCGCCGGAACAGGGCGGCACAGCCGCGCAGGCGCCCCGCAAGGCCGGACGGCTCGCCGGGATGCTCGGCGCGCTCCGGCGCGCGCGCAATTTCGTCGCGTTCAAGAGCTTTTCCAGCCTGCGGCGGCGCATCGTCCTGCTCAACCTCGCGGGCATGGTGGCGCTGGTTTCCGGCATTCTCTACCTCTCCGAATTCCGCGCCGGCCTGATCGATGCCCGGGTTCAGAGCCTTCTGGTGCAGGGCGAGATCATCGCCGCCGCCATTGCCGGCTCGGCGCAGGTCGAGACCAATGCCATCACCATCGACCCCGAGCGGCTGCTGGAGCTTCAGGCCGGCGAGAGCTACGGGCCGGGCGAGGATGGCTTCGCGCCGCTGGAATTCCCGATCAATCCCGAACGCGTCGCCCAGGTGCTCAAGCGCCTCGTCGAGCCGACCGGCACCAATGCCCGCATCTATGACCGCGACGGCGGGCTGCTGCTGGATTCGCGCTCGCTCTATTCCAAGGGCGAGATCCTCCGCTTCGAGATGGCCCCGCCGACCGAGCGACGGCCGAACTGGTTCGAGAAGACCTGGAACCGGCTGAAGCTCTGGTTCGAGCGCGGCGACCTGCCGCTCTACAAGGATCTCGGCCCCAATAACGGCAAGGGCTATGCCGAGGTCGCGGACGCCCTAAAGGGACGCAACGCCTATTCGGTGCAGGTGAACGAGCGGGGGCAGGTCATCGTCTCGGTGGCGGTGCCGGTGCAGCGCTTCCGCGCCATTCTCGGCGCGCTGCTGCTCTCCACCCATAGCGGGGAAATCGAGGAGGCGGTGACGGCGGAGCGCCTCGTCATCGTGCGCGTGTTCCTTGTCGCCATGGCGGTGATGGTGGTGCTGTCGCTGCTGCTCGCCGGCACCATTGCTGGTCCGGTCCGCAAGCTGGCGGATGCCGCCGAGCGGGTGCGGCGCCGGACGCGCTCGCGGGTCGAGATTCCCGATTTCACCCGCCGCTCCGACGAGATCGGCCACCTGTCCGGCGCGCTGCGCGACATGACCGATGCGCTGTATTCGCGCATCGAGGCGATCGAGCGGTTCGCCGCCGACGTCTCGCACGAATTAAAGAATCCGCTGACCTCGCTGCGCTCGGCGGTGGAGACGCTGCCGCTGGCGAAGTCCGACAACTCACGCGGGCGGCTGCTGGAGGTCATCCAGCACGATGTGAAGCGGCTCGACCGGTTGATCACCGACATCTCCGACGCCAGCCGCCTCGATGCGGAACTGCAGCGCCAGGAGGCCGAGCCGGTCGACCTGATGCGGCTGCTGACCGCGGTGGCGGGCGTGCATAATGATGTGGTGCGCGGCGATGGCTGCGTGGTGAAGCTGACCTTCGATCCGCCCGGCGGTGGGGTGGCCTTCGTGGTGCCGGGTCATGATTCACGGCTCGGCCAAGTGTTCAACAATTTGATCGACAATGCCCGCTCCTTCTCGCCCAAGGGCGGGCAGGTGCACGTTACCTGCCGCCGCCTCAAGGATGAGGTCGAGGTGACGGTGGAGGATGACGGGCCGGGCATTCCGGACCACGCGCTGAACCGCATCTTCGAGCGCTTCTACACCGACCGGCCGGAGGAACAGGGCTTCGGCCAGAATTCCGGCCTCGGTCTTTCCATCTCGCGGCAGATCATCGAGGCCCATGGCGGGCGCATCTGGGCCGAAAACCGCCCGGTCGAGGCCGCGCCGCCCAAGCCGGTGCGCAAGCGCGCCAGCCGGGCCAAGGCCGCCGAGGCCGAACCCAGGCCGCAGGCGCGTGAGCCGGAGCCCCGCCTCTCCGGCGGCGCGCGGTTCATCGTCCGGCTGCCGGCGGCGTGAGGCTCGCCATGCCGTCAGCCGCCCCCAGCATTCACGCGTCCTGCGTGCGGGTAGGGGAGGCGGGCGTGCTCATTCGCGGCGCGCCGGGCGCGGGCAAGTCGCGCCTTGCCTTCGCGCTGGTGCTGGCGGGAGGCGCGGGCATGGTGCCGCCGGTGCGCCTCGTCGCCGACGACCGGGTGCTGCTGGCGCGGCGCGGCGACCGGCTGTTCGCGAGCGCGCCGCAAAATCTCGCCGGCCTGATCGAGGTACGGGGCGCCGGTATCCGCCGCCTGCCCTTCCTGCCGGAGGCGGCGGTCGACCTCGTGGTCGACCTCGATGCCGGGGACGCCGCGCGCCTTCCTGCGGCTTCCGCCCGTTCCGTCGAGCTGGAAGGCATTGATATAAAAAGACTTTCAGCGCTCGGCTCGGGAGACGTTCTCCAGCAGGTGCTGGCGCTGCTGCTGACCTCGCCGAGCGATGAGGACAGGGTTTTCCCCCCTGCGGAGTGAGCTGTGGCTTTTTTCCGGCGGGACTTGCCATTCGTGTGCAGTGCAACGATGATGTCGGCCCTGCGCGCGGCGGTAGCGGGTACCGTTTCCCCGGCTGCGCCTCAAGCCAAGTTGGAGCCGTGCCCGCGGGTGCACGGCGGAGCAGAATGATCGGTCTCGTACTCGTCACCCACGGACACCTGGCCAGCGAGTTCCGCGCGGCGCTGGAACACGTCATGGGTCCCCAAACCCAGATCGAGGCCATCACCATCGGCCCCGACGACGATATCGAGCAGCGGCGGCAGGACATCGTCGATGCGGTGGCCGCGGTGAACACCTCCGATGGCGTCGTAATTCTCACGGACATGTTCGGCGGCACGCCCTCGAACCTCGCCATTTCGGTGATGAACGCCCCCGATATCGAGGTGCTCGCCGGCATTAATCTGCCGATGCTGGTCAAGTTGGCGACCGTGCGCGGAGAGGTCTCGCTGGCCGAGGCGGTGGCGCAGGCCCAGGAGGCCGGGCGCAAATACATCAACATCGCCAGCCGCGTTCTTGCGGGTAAGTAATCTTGGCGAGTGATCCGGTGCCGGCCCAGCGCGACCTCGTCATCTCCAACAAGCGCGGCCTCCACGCCCGCGCCTCCGCGAAATTCGTCCAGACCGTCGAGCGCTTCGACGCCGATGTGCGGGTTTCGCGCTGCGGGGAGACGGTGAGCGGCGCCTCGATCATGGGGCTGATGATGCTGGCCGCCGCGCTCGGCACCTCCATCCGCATCGAAGCCACCGGCCCGCAGGCGCAGGAAGCGGTCGACGCGCTCGACGCGCTGGTTTCCGACCGCTTCGGCGAAGGCGAGTAGCGGCGCTCTCCTCAGTAATTGGGGATGACGAAATCGGTGATGATCTTGCCTTTCGGCGGCGGCGCGGTTTTCTCCCGATCCGGTTCCAGCCGGCGCACCTGAACGGGCTCGGCGGACAACAGGAAGTCCCTCAGCGCCGGCGGCATCCCTTGCGCCGGCATATCCTTGAGCTGTCGTGTCGTCTTGTCGAGCACGGAGCCCTCGCCGGGGAGGTCGCACTCCGTTCCGGGCTTGCGGTTCCAGATCTTCCGCGCGGTCCAGCCGCGCACCGCCCGTGAAATGGCGGGGATGAACCGTTCGCTGTTCGGTGCGAGTCCGGCCTTGCGCAGCTCGACGGCGACTTCTTCCAGGATATCGGCCGTCTCGAGGAAGGTGTACGCGTCGCGCTGCTCGGGCGTGCCGCAGCGGTGCAGGTAGAAAAGCCAGTCATGGATGACGTAGGCCGGGCCCAGTCCCCAGGGGGAGAGCCCCGGCACTCCCTGAAGGACCTGCGGAATTGACCCGCCATCCGTATAGATGAGACCCGGTTTGATGGTCTTGTTTCCTGAGCTGCGGAAGGTGAGGGAATCGGTCCCCGGCCGGAAGATGAAACGGTTGTCCTTCGCCCATTCCACCGTGACGCGCCCCGACAGGCGCGGCGTGACCTTGACCGTCGGGTCGGGGGCGGGGGTCATGCGCCGCGCGGCGCTGCATGAAGCCGCCGTCACCGCGAGTGCCGCCGCGAGGGCGAGGCGTGAGACGATCTGCCGACACCTGCCGCGCCGGCCCGCTGCAATCCCCGCGCCCATCCCCGTCTCCCGTTCCCCTCGAAAAGGTGCGGTGAGTCGTCACTGCACGCAATGGGAGTGGCGGGTGCGGAGTGTCACATAAAGACATCTTTATATCGTTATTGTATTCCCGAGCGGGGGCTGCTATCACCCCGGCAGAAAAACTCGTCCGGGCAGAACAGGCAGCAAGGGAATCCATCATGGCCGTCGCCAGCGAATCCATCGTCAAAGACCTCAGCCTCGCCGCTTTCGGCCGCAAGGAGATCGATCTCGCCGAGACCGAAATGCCGGGCCTGATGGCGATCCGCGCCGAGTACGGCCCCTCGCAGCCGCTGAAGGGCGCGCGCATTGCCGGCTCGCTGCACATGACCATCCAGACCGCCGTGCTGATCGAGACGCTGAAGGCTCTCGGCGCGGATGTGCGCTGGGTGTCGTGCAACATCTTCTCGACCCAGGACCACGCCGCCGCCGCGATCGCCGCTGCCGGCATCCCGGTCTTCGCCTTCAAGGGCGAGACGCTGAAGGAGTACTGGGACTTCACCGCCAAGCTGTTCGACTGGCATGGCGGCGGCGTTCCCAACATGATCCTGGACGATGGCGGTGACGCCACCATGCTGGTGCATCACGGCCTGCGCGCCGAGAAAGGCGACACCGCCTTCCTCGACAAGCCGGAATCCGAGGAAGAGGAAATCTTCTTCGCGCTGATCAAGAAGCTGTTGGCCGAGAAGCCGAAGGGCTGGTTCGCCGAAGTCGCCGCCGCCATCAAGGGCGTCTCGGAAGAGACCACCACGGGCGTGCACCGTCTCTACAAGCTGGCCGAGCAGGACAAGCTGCTGTTCCCGGCGATCAACGTGAACGATTCGGTCACCAAGTCGAAGTTCGACAACCTCTATGGCTGCCGTGAATCGCTGGTCGACGCCATCCGTCGGGGCACCGACGTGATGCTGGCCGGCAAGGTCGCCTTCGTCGCCGGCTTCGGCGATGTAGGCAAGGGCTCGGCCGCCTCGCTGCGCCAGGCCGGCGCGCGCGTCATCGTCTCGGAAGTCGATCCGATCTGCGCGCTGCAGGCGTCGATGGAAGGCTATGAGGTCGCGACCATCGAGGACGCGTTCTCCCGCGCGGATATCTATGTGACCTGCACCGGCAACCGCGACATCATCACCGTCGAGCACATGCGGCAGATGAAGGACCGGGCGATCGTCTGCAACATCGGCCATTTCGACAATGAGATTCAGGTCGCGGGCCTGAAGAACTTCAAGTGGACCAACATCAAGCCGCAGGTCGACGAGATCGAGTTCCCGGGCGGCAGCCGCATCATCCTGCTGTCGGAAGGCCGCCTCGTGAACCTCGGCAACGCGATGGGCCATCCGTCCTTCGTGATGTCGTCCTCGTTCTCCAACCAGACGCTGGCGCAGATCGAGCTGTGGGCCAACCCCGGCAAGTATGACCGCAAGGTCTACACCCTGCCGAAGGTGCTGGACGAGAAGGTCGCCGCGCTGCACCTCGAAAAGCTGGGCGTGAAGCTCACCAAGCTGCGCCCCGAGCAGGCCGATTATATCGGCGTGCCGGTCGCCGGCCCGTTCAAGCCGGATCACTACCGCTACTGAGAGCGGCAGCCGGAACATCATGCAAAGGCCGGGCTCGTCCCGGCCTTTGTCGTTCTGGCGGGCGGCGCGCTCACAACTCCTTCTGCATCAGCACCAGATCGAGCCGCTGGCCGAATTTGGTGCCGATGCCGGGCATGTAGCCGGTCTCGACGAAGCCGAGCCGCTCATGCAGCCTCACCGATACCTGATTGCCGCCGGTGATGGCGCCGATCATCACCTTCTTGTCCAGCGCGCGGGCCGGCGCGAACAGTGCCTCCACCAGCCGGGCGCCGACGCCCTTGCCGCGCGCGGCCTGTGCGACATAGACCGAATGCTCGACGCTGACCCGGTAGCCGTCGAAGGGCCGGAAATCGCCGAAGCTGGCATAGCCCAGCACCTCGCCATCCCGCGCCGCCACCAGGACGGGATAGCGTTTCGTGCGGCGGTCGGCGAGCCAGGCCTGCCGGTTGGCGAGATTGACCAGCGTGTCGTTCCAGATCGCGGTCGAGTTGACCACCGCGTCATTGTAGATGGCGAGGATGGCGGGCAGATCGGCCTCGGTCGCGTCGCGTAGGATCATGTCGGCACCTTGCAGGGAATCGGATCGGCAGTCGTCCAGCATAGCCGGCGGCGCGTGATCCGGCCCGCCTTGCGTAGCGCTGTCGGCATCGTGAAGGGCGGGCGGCGGTCGAATTTCGTGGCGTTGCGCTGGAATCGCCGCAATCGGCCTCCATATTTCAACGAAAGCAAACACCCGGCCGGACATCCGGCATGGGAGAAAAGGGAGAGGTATGACTGCCAACGATCCGTTCGGTGGAATGCGCTTCACAGTGCGGCGTGTCAGTTTCTGGCAGGTCGCGATTGTGGTGGCCGTGGCGCTCGCGGTGGGCACCGCCCTTGCCGTGGTCGCGGCCAGCGTGTTCCTGATCCTGCTCCCGGTCGTGGCGATCGCGGGGCTGGCCTACAAGCTGTTCGGCGGCCGCAAGGCGACGACCCGCGCCCCGTCGGGGGCCACGGTGATCGACGCGGAATACCGCGTGCTGTCCAGCGAGGAAGCCGCGCGCGAGAGCACGAAATGGGATGACGGGCGCCGCATCCGCTGAGCGGGCGGCGCCTCGCCGCGTCCTCACTTCTCGACGAATGCCTTCTCGATCACGAAGTCGCCCGGCTCGGTGGTCGAGCCTTCCTCGAAGCCGCGATCCTTGAGGATCACGCGCATGTCGTCGAGCAGTTGCGGGCTTCCGCACAGCATCACGCGGTCGTCTTCCTTGGCCAGGGGCGGCAGGCCGAGATCGGCGAACAGCTTGCCCGAGGTGATCAGGTCGGTGATGCGGCCCTGATTGTGAAATTCCTCGCGGGTCACGGTCGGGTAATAGATCAGCTTTTCCAGCACCAGCTCGCCGAAGAACTCGTTGCTCGGCAGCTCTTCCTCGATCAGTTCGCGATAGGCGAGTTCGCCCACCGTCCGCACGCCGTGGACCAGGATGACCTTCTCGTAATTCTCGTAGGTCTCGGGGTCCTTGATCAGGCTGAGGAAGGGCGCCAGCCCGGTTCCCGTGGCGAGCAGGTAGAGGCGGCGGCCGGGGACGAGATAGTCCACCAGCAGCGTACCCGTCGGCTTGCGCCCGACGATCACCTCGTCGCCGACCTTGAGGTGCTGAAGCTTGGATGTCAGCGGGCCGTTCGCCACCTTGATCGAGAAGAACTCCAGCGTTTCCTCGTAATTGGCGCTGGCGATGGAATAGGCGCGCAGCAGCGGCTTGCCCTCCACCTCCAGCCCGATCATCACGAACTGGCCGTTCTTGAACCGCAGCGCGGGGTCGCGCGTGGTGGTGAAGGTGAAGAGATTGTCCGTCCAGTGATGGACGGAAAGAACCCGTTCGCGATGCAGATTGCTCATTTACAAACCGTCTAAGTGGAAACCCAGCGAAGAACTGAGGGTGCATGTAAATCGTGGCTCGGGTTTAATCCGCAAATGGGCGGTTGTCGACCCTTGTCGACGCCGGGCAGCCATGGTCTTTCGCGTGCGGGACGGCATCGGGCCGGCGGCGCGGGGAGGGTGTCATGTTCAGCCATATCATCGTCGGGGCCCGCGATCTGGAGCGGATGACGGCGTTCTACGCGGCGGTGCTGGCGCCGCTCGGGCTGGTGCGCGACTTCACCTATGAGGATACCGGGGCGGCCGGCGCGACCTGGATCGTGCCCGGCAAGCCGTGGCAGCAGTTCTTCGTGCAACTGCCGTTCAACGGTCTGCCCGCGACCTGGGGCAATGGCACGCAGGTGAGCTTTGCCGCGCCCACGCCGGCGGCGGCAGCAGCGGCCTGGCAGGCGGCGATCGATCAGGGCGGCCGCGACGAAGGCGCGCCCGGCCTGCGCCCGCATTATGGGCCGGATTATTACGCCGCCTATTGCCGGGATCCCGAAGGCAACAAGCTGTGCTTCGTGCACACGGCGGAACTGGCGCGCTGGGGAATCACGGCCGACTGACGCCCTTGCCGTCCCGCGCCCTAGCTGCGGGCAAGCGAGGCGGCCGGCTGGGTGCGCTTGTCCCGGTACATCTCGAAATCCGCCCGCTTGACCACCATCTCCAGCCGCTCGCCGGGCACGCTGGTCGCCATGCCGGCCGACACGGAGAGGGTCGAGGCGGAGTAGAACTGGTTGTTCAGCGCGATCAGCTTCTCGATATTCTCCATCACCGCGAGACCGCCCTCGGCATCGACGCCCGGCAGCAGCAGCGCGAACTCGTCGCCGCCGATGCGCGCAGCGCAATTCGGCTTGTCCACGGCCTTGGCCAGCACCTCGCCGGTACGCCGCAGCAGCGCGTCGCCGGCGGCGTGGCCGAGTTGGTCGTTGACCTGCTTCAGGTCGTCGAGATCCAGCATGATGATGGTGACCGGGAACGGTCCCTTACGCTCCAGTCGGTTCAACTCGTCGACATAGAAGGATCGGTTGTATAGCTTGGTCAGCACGTCGTGCTTGCCGAGATATTCGAGATAGGCCTCAGCCTTCTTGCGCGCGGTAATGTCGGTCAGGGCGATCTGCACCAGCGACCAGTCGTGTTCATGGCCCGGCAGCACCGAAAACTGAAGATGGACGTGCAACTCGTCGCCGTTCAGCGAATAGTTCACCACCTCGCGGCTGTGGAAGAGCTTGTCGTTCCACAGATCGACGAGCTGCTCGCGGAAATGCCGGTGCATGTCCTCGCGGAATACGTCGCCGATACGGGAGATCAGCGTGGCCTTGTCGGGGGCGGCGAACATCTCCAGCGTGTGCTGGTTGACGTCGATGACGCGGATTTCGCTCAGGCAGCGGTGCACGAATTCCGCATGCACGTCGGTAAAGACCCGGAAATCCACGATGCCGCGCAGGCGCACTTCGTCGATGAGCTGCTTGACGCTGGAAAAATCCTCGACCCACAGCGAAACCGGCGAATGCTCGAACAGGCCGCGGGCATATTCCTCGGCGCGGCTTGCCTGGCGCCGCATTGTCTCGCGCTCGGTCACGTCCTCGATCGAGAGCAGCACGCGCCCGAGCGTGGTCTCGTAGCCCGGCAGCACGGTGCCCTTGAGCTGGATGTCGAGCCGCTGGCCGCCCAGCGTGTAGTTCACGGTGTGGCTGCTGAAGCTGGTGGCACCGTCCCAGAGCTGGCACAGCTCGTCCACGAAGGTCTTCAGCATGTCGGCCCGGAACACGCGGCCGAGATTGGCGACGAGGTGGTCGAGGCTGTCGGCCTCATAGAGCGCGAGGGTGCGCCGGTTCACCTTCAGAACGCGGATCTGCTCGGAGCATTCCTGCACCTTGGCCGGGTTCTCTCGCAGGAAGTCGCGCAGCGAGACCACGCCGATTCGTCGCCAGGCGTCGAACAGGGCCTTCAGCCCGGCGTAGTCCTCAAGCCAGAGCGAGATCGGCGCCAGCTCGAACATTTCCGCGTCGTCGCCCCGGGTGCTTCCCAAGCCGTCTGTGCTGTCTTGCAAATGCAACATCTCAATCAGTCCGCCATCCGCAACCGGCGCCTATCACTCTTACGCCTCGTCTGTCGTCCGTAGTGGTACTCAAATCCGTCCAGTCATCGGTCCTGCTGTTTTTGCATGCTGCACCGCATGCGCTCCACCCCGCCGGGCGTTTTCCGAGTGTCGGCATGGGGTGGCCCGAGCGTAAACCGCCGCCAACTCCGCCAGCCTGTCGCGGCGTGGCGGCCTCACTCATAGCGCGTCGGATGGACGCCCGCACGCGTGGCGCGCTATATCCGGATCCGGGTTCGAGGAGGCGTCATGAGCGACATCATCTGCATTTCCCCAGTGGACGGTTCGGAGCTGGCGCGCCGGCCGGCGGCCTCCGGCGAGGCCATCGCCGCGGCGCTGACGAGCGCGCGCGCGGCACAGGCCGACTGGGCCCGGGTGCCGGTGCGCGAGCGCGCCGCTCATGTGCTGCGCTTTCTCGACGCCATGTTGTCGATGAGCGCGGAAATCGTGCCGGAGCTTGCCTGGCAGATGGGCCGCCCGGTGCGCTATGGCGGCGAGTTCGGCGGCTTTGAGGAGCGGGTGCGCTATGTCGTCGACATGGCCGAGGACGCGCTGAAGCCGGTGATCCCGCACGATGCGCGCGAAGGCTTCACCCGCTATGTCCGCCGCGACCCGCTCGGCATCGTCTTTGTGGTCGCGCCGTGGAACTACCCGTATCTCACCGCCGTCAACACCATCGCGCCGGCGCTGATCGCCGGCAATGCCGTGCTGCTGAAGCACGCGGCACAGACCATCCTGGTCGGCGAGCGCTTCCAGGCCGCGATGGACAAGGCTGGCCTGCCGAAGGGCCTGTTCGCCAACCTCGTGCTGAGCCATGAGCAGACCTCGCAGATCCTCGCCTCCGGCAGCGTCGATTTCGTGAACTTCACCGGCTCGGTCGAGGGCGGCAAGGCGATCGAGCGCGCCGCGGCCGGCAGCTTCACGCCGATGGGGCTGGAGCTTGGTGGCAAGGACCCGGCCTATGTGCGCGCCGACGCCGATTTCGACTTCACGGTCGAGAATCTCGTCGACGGCGCCTTCTACAATGCCGGCCAGTGCTGCTGCGGGATCGAGCGCATCTATGTGCACGAGGCGCTCTATGACCGCTTCATTGACGCCTTCTCGGCACTCACCGGCAAATATGTGCTCGGCAATCCGCTGGACGAGGGCACCACGCTCGGCCCGATGGCGCAGAAGCGCTTCGCCGAACTGATCCGCCGCCAGACGGCCGAGGCGCTGGCCAAGGGCGCGAAGGCGCACATCGATGCGGGCGCCTTCCCGATGAACCGCGAGGGCACACCCTATCTCGCCCCGCAGGTGCTGACCGGGGTGGACCATTCCATGTCGGTGATGCGCGAGGAGAGCTTCGGCCCGGTGGTCGGCATCATGAAGGTGAAGGATGACGCCGAGGCCGTGGCGTTGATGAACGACAGCATTTACGGGCTCACCGCCTCGATCTGGACCGCCGATCGCGCGGCGGCGGAGGAATTGGGTGGTCAGGTCGAGACCGGAACCGTGTTCATGAATCGCTGCGACTATCTGGATCCGGGCCTTGCCTGGACCGGGGTGAAGGAGACCGGCCGCGGCGCCTCGCTGTCGCGCATCGGCTTCGAGATGCTGACCCGTCCGAAGTCGTTCCACCTGCGCCACGGGTAAGGGGCACGCGTTCAGGGGGCGCGCCCTCTCCTGCCGCGGAGAGGGAGCCGCCGCGTCGCGACGTCCGCTCACGCCGCCATGACGTTCCCGTAGCGCCGGGCGGCCTCGATGGCGAGGCCGGTGCCGACCGAGCCGAAGGTGTCGCCCTCCACCACGCGCGCGCCGGGGAGCGCGGCAAGGATGGCGGCGCGCACATGTTTGAGCCGGGTCGAGCCGCCGGTGAGGAACAGCGCATCGACATCGCCGGCCTTCAGTCCGGCCTGATCGAGACAATTGGCGATGCGTGCGGCGATGCGCTCGGCCAGCGCCCGTGTGTGGTGCACCAATTCGTCCGCCGTGATGCCGACCGAAAGCCCCGCCTCCAGCCACCCGAGATCGACGCTGACCTGCGGCTCTCCCGCCAGAGCGATCTTGGCCTCTTCCGCCTGCATGGCGAGGGTGTGGCCGCGCTGCTCCTCGATCACCCGCACGAGGCGGCTCACCAGCTCCGGCTGCGCGGCCTCGCGGCGAACCTCGTGCAGTTCGCGCACGGTCTTGGCGTTGTAGAGCCGGTTGATGCTCGACCAGGTGGCGAGGTCGTGGAAATAGCCGCTCGGCACATCGCGGCCGGGCTTCTTCATCGGGCTGCGATAACCCAGCAGCGGCATCAGCGTGCCGAGGCTCAGATGGCGGTCGAAATCGGTGCCGCCGATGCGCACGCCGTCATTGGCCAGAATGTCGTCGGCCCGCTCGGTGCGGCGGTGGCGTTCGGCACTGAGCCGTACGATGGAGAAATCGGAGGTGCCGCCGCCGATGTCGGCGATCAACGCGGTCTCTTCCGCGCGCACCTGCTGCTCATAGTCCAGCGCGGCGGCGATCGGCTCGAACTGGCACGACACCTCGGCAAAGCCGGCCTTGAGCGCGATGGCGCGCAGTGCATCCTCGGCACGGGCATTGGCTGCGATGTCGTCATCTACGAAGAACACCGGGCGCCCGAGCACAGCCTTGTTCAGCTGTGCCCCGGCATCCGCCTCGGCGCGCTGCTTCACCTGGCGGACGAAATCGCCGATCACCTCGCGAAAGGCGACGCGGTGCTTGCCGATCTGGGTTTTCTCGTCGATCAGCGCGCTGCCGAGCACCGATTTCAGGCTGCGCATCAGTCGGCCGTCAGTGCCCCCGACATAGAGCGCCATCGCCGCGCGGCCGATGGTGAGCGCGCCGTCGCGCCCGTAGAACACCGCGCTGGGCACGGTGTCCTTGCCGTCTTCGAGGCGCGCGAGGCAGGGTGCCTCGCCGCCATAATAGCCCAGCGTCGTGTTGGACGTGCCGAAATCGAGGCCGCAAAAAGCCATGGGTCGAGACCTCCTTTTCGGGAAAAGGGGGCTTGGTTAGAGGCTTTGCGCGAATTGATCAACCAAGGACGGACACGCGAGTTGACGGGCGCGCCCGGAACGGGGAAACCCTTGGGGAGCCGCCCTAGCGGAAGAACCGACCTCGAATGCGAGAATGCGCCGTGGCCCAGCACAAGAAGCCGACCGAACCCGTCCAGCCGCACGGCGCCATCAATTCCATGCGCTCCTGGGAAACCAAGCACTGGGTCGTCGCGCTGCTGATCCTGCTGATCGCGATCGGCGCCTTCCTCGCCAGCTGGGACTGATCGCCGCGGCTTTGGCGGATTTGCGCGCCGGCTTCTGGCGACCGTCACATTGTGATCCTATCTAAAAGGCTAAGGTCGCCCCGCCGGCCGCGATGAGCAATGCTGCCGTAGGAGTTACGCCGACCGTGTCCCTTGATACTCCGTCGAACGAGGCCGCCGGCAGCGAGGCCGAGTTGGATGAGGCGGCTGTCCGCCTTTCCGATGTTCTGAACGGCATTGCCAATGACGAAGGGCGCGAGCGCGTCGGCGTCGGAGATCTGCTCGGCGTGATGAAGGAGCGTGCCTTCGGGCCGCTGATGCTGATCTTCGCGCTGCCCAATGTGCTGCCGACCCCGCCCGGCACCTCGGCCGTGCTCGGCGCGCCGCTGATCTTCCTGACGCTTCAACTCGCTCTGGGGCGCGATCCCTGGCTGCCGCGGGTGATCGCGAACCGTTCCATCGCTCGCAAGGACTTTGCCGCCCTGGTCGGGCGTGCCACGCCGTGGCTGGCGCGGGCGGAGGGGTTGCTGCGCCCGCGTTTCGGCGTGCTGGCACATCCGCCATCCGAATATGTGGTCGGTGTGCTGTGCTTCGTGCTGGCGGTGGTGCTGGTATTGCCGATCCCGCTCGGCAACATGCTGCCGGCGCTGGCGATCTGCGTGTTCGCGCTCGGCATATTGGAGCGTGACGGGCTGTGGATCCTGGCCGGCATCGCGCTGGCCATCGGCTCTCTGGTCGTGGTGTCCGGCGTGATCTGGGCCTTCGTGAAGGCCGGGCTTTATCTGCTGCACAGCCTTCTGATGTAGGCCCGCCCGGCCGGTTCAGCCATAGGCGCGGGCATTGTCGAGCGCGCGTTCGAGCATCAACAGACATTCCTTCGCCTGCTCATGACCGGCCGAATCGGCGCGCAGGCGCTCGGCCAGGTCGCGCAGGTCGCGGATCGCGACGTCGACGGCGGTCTCGAGATCGATGTCGAGATCGCTCTCGTCCTGCCGGGGCCGCGCGGGGAAGGGAATGACGTTACTCATCACGGAACTCATGCTCGTAGAATCGCCTCGTGTGTTCGCTGACAGCACCATGCCGGGAAATGGTTAACGCCATCCTCCCGGTACCGCACCGGAACCGACGGCGGGGCCTCCATGCATTGCAGTGAGTTGTCCATACAATTCGCTGCAATCATTGACATTGTATGCATCAAGGCCCACCTCAGCGATGTCGCGGGCGTGGCCCGCCGGCACCTGTAGGAGGAGGCCGACATGTCCGAACCGCAATGGCCCACATTGACGCCCTTCCAGTGCGGCATTCGCGGCTGCTGTCCACGCTGCGGCGAGGGCCGGCTGTTTGACGGCTTCCTCAAGCTGAGGCCGCGCTGCGAGGCCTGCGGGCTGGATTTCTCCTTCGCCGATCCGGCGGACGGCCCGGCGTTCTTCGTCATCTGCTTCGGGTGCATTCCCTCGGTGATGTTCGGCCTGTGGCTGGAGATGGCGTTTCAGGCGCCGTACTGGGTTCATCTGGTGACCACCCTGCCGGTGATGCTGCTGACCTGCATCCCGCCGCTGCGCCCGCTCAAGGGTTGGCTGGTGGCGAGCCAGTATTACTACAAGGCCGAAGAGGGCCGGCTGATCCCGATCGAGCGCAGCCCGGAGCCGGCCGCCAAACCCTGAGTCGTCCCCGCTTCAGTCCGCCGTACCGCCGATCAGAGCGGCAAGCGCGGCCAGCGCCTCGCCGAGGCGTGCCCGGTCGGCCACCGCGCCGAGCGAGAGCCGGAGCGCGGGGCTCGGCGTCCCTTCCACGCAGAACGCGTCTGCCGGCGTCACCGCGAGCCCGCGCCGTCGTGCCGCCGCGGTGAGCCTCCCCCGGTCCCAGTGCGCCGGCAGCTTCTGCCAGACATGCAGCCCCTCGGGCGCGGCGATTGCGCCCTCCGGCAGCAGCGCGCGCGCCATCTCCTGCCGCGCCCGCGCCTCATGGCGGATTGCGCCGAGCAGGTGGGTCGCCGTCCCGGTGCTGATCCAGCGCGTGGCTAGCGCGGTCATCAGCGGTGCCGGCATCAGGGCAAGCGCGCGCATCGCCTGCGCCAGCGCGTCCGTGGTCTGGCCTTCCGGCACGGCGACATAGGCGGTCCGCAGCCCCGGTGTCAGCGTCTTCGCCAGTGTGGCGACATGGTAGGTCGCCTCAGGCAGCAGCGTCGCGAAGGCGGCCAGCGGCGCGTCCATCAGCCGGCTGTAGGGATCGTCTTCGATCATTGTGAGGTTTCGGGCGCGCGCGATGCGGGCGATCTCCGCGCGCCGCTGCGCGCCCATGGTGGCGGTGGTCGGGTTCTGCAGCGCCGGCTGAAGATAGAGCAGCCGCGCCGTCCCCGCATGACAGGCGGCGAGCAGGGCGTCGGGCCGCAGCCCCTCGCCATCGCACGCGACACCCGCCACCTTCACGCCCAGCCTGGCCGCCGCCGCGATCAGGCCGGGATAGGTTTCGCGCTCGGCCAGCAGCGTGTCGCCGGGCCGCGTCAGCAGCGAGAGCAGGCTCGCGAGCGCGCCTTGTGCGCCGGGCAGCACCATCAGCCGCGACGTGGAGACCGGCCCGAGCGTCGGCTCCAGCCAGCGGGCGGCGGCCAGCCGGTCCTGCGGAGCGCCGGGGCCGACATGATAGGCCATCAGCACATCGGCATTGCTGCGCGCCAACAGCCCGCTGAGCCCGCGCTCGATCAGCTCGCCGAGTTTCATGCCGTGCGGCGGCGGCGGCATGTTCATGGAGAGATCCATGGCCGGGGCGGAGAATGCCGCGCCGCCGGCGATGAAGCTGCCGCGCCCGGTCACCGCGTCGATCAGGCCGCGATGGCGCGCCTCGTTATAGGCGCGGGTCACGGTGGTGAGATCGACGCCGAGCCGCCCGGCCAGCGCGCGCTGGGTCGGCAGCCGCTCGCCGGGCCGCAGCACGCCGCGCGCCACCGCATCCTCCAGCGCCGCGACGATCCGGGCATGGATCGGCCCGCCGGTGCGGTCCGCGCGGTCGAGCGGGCCGATCCAGTCGTCCGGCGGGGGCGCGGTCAGGCGGGGTTCCATGCTGCAAGCCTTTTCCTGCTGCCAGCCTTATCCTTCTGCCAGCCTTGGCCCGTCCGCGCCGGGAACGCAACGGTCAACACCGCGTGGTGACGGCCTTGACGCTGCCGCCCCGCGGGAGGTCTCGGGATGCTCTCACCGGCCTTTGCCAGGGTGTGACCATCGAGGCCATCGGCCAGACGAAACCGTCGGGGGAAATGCTCCGGCGGCGTCCGCGAGGCGCCGGGGATGCGCATCGCCCACGGTGTATCCGGCATGCCAAGGCGCGCCGGCAATGCTATGGATCGGTCAACCCGCGTGGTTCGCCGCGCGCAGCCAATGAGGAGAACGCCGATGACCGATCCGATCCGCAAGGGTGTGTTCGACGACTGGGAGAAGGATGCCAACGGCCATCTCAAAGTATGGCCGATGAACGCCTTCACCACCGCGCTGTTCGGTGCGGAGGCGGTGGGCCTGCGCCTTGAGATCGGCGCCGCGCCCAAGCCCGGCGAGCCGGTTTCCGCGCTTCAGCTTGTGCTGCGCCCGGAGCAGGTCCGCCAGCTTTCGCACGCGCTTGCGGAAGCCGAGGCGCGCCTCGCCGATGCCCATTTCACCAGCCTCGCCAGCCCCGGCGCCGGCTCAGGGAACGCGTGAGGGCGTCGCCGCCCGCCTCCCGTCACGCTGGCGCTTCGACGGTGTGACGGGGATCACGCGGGCGGCTTGAGGCATGTGCGGCGTGGACTTCAGCGTCCGCGCCGCGGGCCCGTCCCTCGTCCGCCGGCGTTCTCACGCCGCCAGATATTGCGCGTCGGCCTGGTCGAGGCGGCGGCGCATCTGGGTGACGATCAGCGCCTCGTCGGGTGCGCAGTTCTCATAGGTCAGCGGCTCGCCCGCCTTCACCGGCTTCAGCACCCGCGCCTTCTCGGCGAGGCCGAGGGGCAAGGCGAAGCTGTCGCGCGCGTCGCGCCAACCCATGGTGTAGCCGCGATAGTCATATTCGCCGATCTTGCCGAGCACATCGCCCGGCCTCAGGTCGCGCTTGGCCACCGCCGTACACTCGGCCACGGGATGGTCCAGCACCTCCATGTCCGGGCGCTTGTGCAGCACCGCGCGCACCGCCGAGAGCGGCACTTCGAGGCTGGTGAGGTGATAGGGGCGGATCAGCGCGAAGCAGGGGCCGGGGCCGACCTTGAGGTCCGCCATGCGCTCGAGCACGCGCGGGTGGCGCGGCTTGACGATGCAGAACACGCCGGGCGCCACTCCCTTGCCGAGGGTGAAGTCGACCACGCCGGAGCGCGAGAGGATGCCACCGTCCTCCTTGGTGCACAGCACCTGGGCGAGGTCGTCGCGGTCGGCCTTCGGCCCGTGCATGCCCGGCACGTCCGGCACGAGGCCGGTGGCGTTGGCAAGCGCGGTCATCTCCACCATGGTCTTGGAGCCGTCGACGAACTCGACCAGCATGCGCGGGTTCATGTTGCGCGCCTTCGCCTCCTCGGCGAACTCGTCGGGCACGGCGTCAGGCTTGAAGGCGTTGTTCTTGGCCTTGCCGGCGCAGACGATCTCGAAACCGAGCGACTGGGCGAAGCCGATCAGTTCCACGGTCGCGGCCGGCTCGTCCCCGGCGGCGCCGGTCAGCACCACGCCGGCCTTGCGGGCCTCCTGCTTGAGGAAGCGGCCAATCGTGATGTCGGCCTCGACGCTGAGCAGGACGACATGCTTGCCGTTCCGCATCGCCTCCAGCGACACCAGCGTGCCGATGTTCGGCGAGCCGGTGGCGTCGATCACCACGTCGATATGGCCGCTGGCGCACAGCGCGTGATAATCCTCGGTGACGGCGATCTTGCCGGCCTCGATGGCGCGGTCGATGGCTTGGGCGGTCGAGGCTGAGACGATGGAATCGCGCGCGTGGCCGGCCATCAGCGCGGCGTCGATGGCGAGCTGCGGGTCGATCTCGGATACCGCGCCGATGCGCACGCCCGGCATCAGCGCCACCTGCACCACGAGGTCGGTGCCCATCTGCCCGGCGCCTGCCAGCCCGATCGTGACCGGGCCGTGCTGTGCGGTCCAGCGCTCCAGCTCGGCGGCGAGGCCCGTCGTCACCAGTCCGTTGCCGCCGAATCCGACCGCTGAAATGCCGCTTGCCCCGCGCATGAACTCAACCCTTCCGCCGATTCCGGGGCGACCGGCCGCCCTTGCGCGGTCCCCCCTGTCCTTCGGTACTCGACATTTGGCGCCACGCAAAGAGCCAAGCACGTCGGCCGGGCGACAGATGTTCCGGTCAATAGGTCGCGCCGACCGCCTTCAGCACCGCGCCGGCCGTCACCTCGTCGGTGATGAAGGCCGTTGGTCGCAGCATGCGCAGCGCGCCGATGATCGCCTGCGTCTTGCCGGGCCCGCCCGAGGTGAGGATACGCTCGGGCGCAGCCTGCAGCGTCTCGATCGGGATCGACATCACCCGGCTGTTGATCGGGTGGTCGATGAGGCGGCCCTCTATGTCGACGAAATTATAGATCACGTCGCCCACCGCGCCGGCCGCCACCAGCGAATCCCAGTCCGCATCCGAGAAGAAGCCGAAGCGCAGCGACGTGCTGTCCCCGGTCATCTCGCCGACGCTGAGCACCACCGCGTCCATCTCGCGGGCGAGATTGTAGACCGGGGCGAGGCCGCAGCGCTCGATCAGCGCGCGCTTGGTCTCCAGGCTGTCGACGATGGCGGGGGCGGCGATCAAATGGCAGTCGGCCTGGAACAGGCGCGAGAGCTGCCAGGCGAATTCGGACGGGTTGTACTGCTTGGCCTTGGTGATGCCGCCCAGCAGCGACACCACGGAGAGATTGGCGACCGCCTTCTCGTCGATGAAGCCGAGCGCGCGCATCAGCGTGCGGCCCCAGCCGAAGCCGATCTTCATGTCGGGGCGAATCAGGTCGGAGATGAACTGCCCGGTGGCGGCGCCGATGGCGGCGGTCGGGTCGGCGGCGGGATCGGAGAGCGGGGCGACCACCGCCTCGCGCAGGCCGAACGCCTTCTGCAATCCCATTTCGAGGCGCGGCAACTCGGCGATCTCGCGCGAGAGCGAAATCTTGACCTCGTTGAACTGGCGGGCATCGGCCAGCATGCGCACCACGGTGACGCGACCGATGCCGAGTGCCTCGGCGATGGCGCTCTGCGTCAGCCCCTCGACATAATACATCCAGGCGGCACGCAGCCTCAGGCGCGTGGAGCGCCGGCCGGTCGCGCTCATGTCGGAATGCGCCCCGGCCGGGCTTTCCGGCTTCGTGGTCACGGTTGCCTCGGGCATCGCTACGTCTTCCCCCAGCCCCTGCGCGCGGTCGAGGCGCGCAACATGTTGCTGTTGCTATAAATGAGCCGTGCCCCATCTTCAAATAGCGCGCAGCGGCGGTGCCCGACTGCCGGTTACGCATAATCCCGCTTGTCGATGGGTCGCGAGCGATGCAAACCTCTCCCAGGTGCGGTGGCGGTTTGCTGGAAAAGTCAGAGGTTCTTTATGTCCGACCAGGACGGCGCCGACGATATCGCGTTCAGGCTCGAGAATTTTCTCTGCTTCGCGGTCTATTCGACCAATCACGCCTTTAATCGCGTCTACAAACCGATGCTCGACCGGCTTGGGCTGACCTATCCGCAATATGTCGCGATGGTCGCGCTGTGGAGCGGCGACGGGCTGACCGTCGGCCAGCTCGGCGAGCGGGTGCTGCTGGAGACCAACACGCTCACCCCGCTGCTCAAGCGCATGGAGGTCGCGGGCCTGGTGCGCCGCGTGCGCGACTCGCTCGATGAACGCCAGGTCCGCATCTTCCTGACGGATCACGGGCAGGCGCTGCGCAAGCAGGCGGAGTGCCTGCCGGGCGCGATGGGAACCTGCATCGAGAAGGAGGGCGCCGACCTGCACGCCCTGACGCTCGACCTGATCGCCGTGCGCGACAAGCTGCTGGCGAAGATCAAGCCCTAGAGCCATTTCCGATCAGTGTGGCATCACCTGATCGACACGACGTTCGGCCTCGTCACTGCGCCGGAGCCGCCTCGCCGAGCCCGCCCGTGCCCTCTATGAAGCGCCGGTGCCGGGCGATCTCGGCGGCGAGGAAATCGAGGAAGGCGCGCACGCGTGGCGAGTGCCGCAGATCCGGGTGGGTGAGAAGCCACAGATCGGCGGCGAACTCGCTCACCGGCGGGGCAAGGCGCACCAGCGCGGGACGGGCGTCGCCCATGAGGCAGGGTATGTGCCCGATGCCGAGCCCGGCCTCGATCGCCTCGCCGAGCCCCAGCACCGAGTTGACCTTGAACACCACCTTCTCCGGCGCGATGTGGTCCTGCACGTATTTCACCGCCTGAAGCGCGCCCATGCCGTCGCCCAGCGAAATCCAGTTGTGGGTCTTCAGCGCCTCGCTGTCGACCTCGCCGGGATTGGGAAAGTCGCTCCCGCGCCCGTAGAGCGCCCAGTTGATGCGGGCGACACGCCGGCCCACGAGGTTCTCCGGCGGGCTGTCGGTGGCGCGGATCGCGACATCGGCATCGCGCTTGGACAGGTTGAGCGGCTGGTTGCTCAGCACGATGTCGAGCCGCACTTCCGGGTAGCGCTCGCGGAACGCGGCCAGCATCGGCATCAGCATCTCGATCAGCAGCGAGTCCGGCGTGGTCACGCGCAACTCGCCCGAAGGGGCCGGCTCGCGTCCGGCGAGCTTGCGCCCGACCGTGGTGATCTCCTCGTCCAGCCGGTTGGCCAGCGCCACCAGTTCCTCGCCGGCGGGGGTGAGCGCATAGCCGGTGCGGTGGCGTTCGAACAGCGGATTGCCGAGCGCGTCCTCGATCTGCTTGAGCCGGCGGAACACGGTGGAATGGTTGACGCCGATCTGCGCGGCCGCGGCGGGCAGGCCCTTGGCATCGGCCACGGCCTTGATCAGGCGGAAGTCGTCCCACGCCAGCGATTTGAACGGTTCGGCCATGCTGTCCTCCCGCGTCGCCGGAAGCACCGGCGCCCTGTCACGTCATAGCAGCACGGCAGACATTGCGTCAATGCAATAGAAACTTGATGGCATTGCGTTCGTGCCGGTCTATCTATGGCTCATGCAAGAGCGCAGCGACCGCTCCATCGGAGGGCTACACCATGAACCGCAACGGCATTCATCATGTGACGGCGATCGCCGGCAATGCGCGCCGCAACGTCGAGTTCTATTCCCGCACGCTCGGCCTGCGGCTGGTCAAGAAGACCGTGAACTTCGACGATCCCGGCACCTATCATTTCTATTATGGCGACGAGGCGGGTTCGCCCGGCACCATCCTCACCTTCTTCCCGTGGGATCACGTGGCGCCCGGCCGTCTCGGCATCGGCGAGACGCAGGAGACCGCGTTCCGCGTGCCGGCCAATTCGATCGGCTACTGGACGCACCGCTTTGTCGAGAAAGGCGTGCCCCATGAAGCCATCGTGCGCCGCTTCGGCGAGACCGTGCTCTCCTTCAAGGACCCGCACGGCATGCGCCTCGCCCTTGTCGGCGTGGCGGGTGCCGAGAACGAGCCGGCCTGGCTCGGCACGGACGTGCCGGCCGAGCATGGCATTCGCGGCTTCCACTCGGTGAATTTGCTGCTGGCCGATGCCGCGCCCACCGGCGCCATCCTGACCGACATTTTCGGCTTCACCGAGATCGGCCGCGAGGGTTCGCTGGTGCGCTTCAAGGTCGAGGGCAACGAGGTCGGATCCATCGTCGACATCCATGTCGCCGGCGGCTTCCTGCCGGCCCGCATGGGCGGCGGCTCGGTGCACCACATCGCCTTCCGCGCGGCGGACGATGCCGGGCAGGAGGAGATGGTGAGGAAGCTCGTGGAAAATCATGGCATCCGCACCACGGAGCAGAAGGACCGCAATTACTTCCGGTCGGTCTATTTCCGCGAGCCCGGCCATGTCCTGTTCGAGATCGCAACCGACGTTCCCGGCTTCGCCGCTGACGAACTGCCGGCCGAACTCGGCCGGGCGCTGAAGCTGCCGTCCTTCCTTGAGCCGCGCCGCACCGACATCGAGGCGGTGCTGCCGGAAATCGCCTGAACCTGTCCGCCCCTTCTCCCGCGTGGGGAAGGGGCGCCCGTTCTCAAATGGATCAGGAGGCTGTCATGGCCAATAACGAGCTTTCCTTCGTGCATCGCTTCGAGCCCTCGACCGTGCCGAACCTGGCGCCGCTCCTGCTGCTCCACGGCACCGGCGGCGACGAGAACGATCTTCTCGGTCTCGGCCGCATGGTGGCCCCGGGCGCGGCCCTGCTGTCGCCGCGCGGCAAGGTTCTGGAAGGCGGCATGCCGCGCTTCTTCCGCCGTCTCGCCGAGGGCGTGTTCGACGAGGATGACGTGCGGGCGCGCGTCGACGAACTCGCCGATTTCATTGCCGAGGCCCGCGCGGCCTATGGCCTGCCGGCCCCGGTCGCGCTCGGCTTCTCCAACGGCGCCAACATCGCCGCCGCGATGCTGCTGCGCCGCCCCGAAGCGCTGGCCGGCGCCGTGCTGCTGCGCGCCATGGTGCCGTTCAAGGTGCCGCCGAAGGCCGATGCCTCCGGCCGCCGGGTGCTGCTGCTCTCGGGCAGCGCCGATCCGATCGTGCCGGCCGACAACGCCGCCCGTCTCGCCGCGCAGCTCAGCGAGGCCGGCGCCGAGGTCACCCATCGCGTTCTTCCCGTCGGCCACGGTCTGTCACAGGCCGATGTGAACCTCGCCCGGCAGTGGCTCGGCGAGGCCGGCGTCATCGCCGCTTGACAGCGGGCGTCGGGAACCGGATGCCTCCCACGGCATTGCCGCCATGGCGCGCGTCGCGCGGATTTGCCATGGTGGCGTTCGGCCTTGCCGAAATGCCGGCGGCTTGGGGAGGTGACTATGCGGTGGGAGGATTTCCGGCGCAGCGGTAATGTCGAGGATCGCCGGGGCGGCGGTGGTGGTGGCGGACGGCTGCCGGGCGGCCGTGGCGGACTCGGCATTGGCGGGCTGATCGTGGTCGGGCTGATCGCCTGGGCGACGGGCATCAATCCCGCGGTGCTGATCGGCGGCGCGGAAATCCTGATGGGCGACGGCGGCTCCTCGCAGAGCCAGTCGCAGGCCCCGTCCGGCAAGACCGGCGCCCCGCAGGACCAGATGGGCCAGTTCGCCGCCACCGTCCTCGCCCAGACCGAGGATGTGTGGGCGCCGATCTTCAAGGCGCAGGGCAAGACCTATCAGGACCCCGGCATGGTGCTGTTCTCCGGCGCCACCCGCTCGGCCTGCGGCGCGGCACAGTCCGCCATGGGGCCGTTCTATTGCCCGGCCGACGAGAAGGTCTATCTCGACCTCAGCTTCTTCGAAGAGATGAAACGCCGCTTCAAGGCGCCGGGCGATTTCGCCGCCGCCTATGTCATCGCCCACGAGGTCGGCCACCATGTCGAGAACCAGATGGGCATTCTCGCCAAGGTGCAGCAGATGCAGCGGCAGGTTTCGCGCACCGAGGCCAACCAGCTCTCCGTCAGCGTCGAGCTGATGGCCGACTGCCTCGCCGGCGTCTGGGCGCATCATGCCGATGCGCAATGGCAGATTCTGGAGGATGGCGATATCGAGGAGGCGCTGAATGCCGCCTCCGCCATCGGTGACGACCGGCTCCAGAAGCAGTCGCAGGGCTATGTCGTGCCGGACAGCTTCACGCACGGCAGCTCGGCGCAGCGCATGCGCTGGTTCAAGCGCGGGCTGGACAGCGGTGACATGCGCCAGTGCAACACCTTCCAGGGTAACATCTGATGAGCCTTCCCATCGCCGAGCGCCCTTTCGTCGCGCTCTCCATCGCCGTGCTCACCGTCTCCGACACCCGCACGCCGGCGGATGACCGCTCCGGAAACACGCTGGCCGAGCGCGTGATTGCGGCCGGCCACCGGCTGGCCGCGCGCGACATCGTGCCCGACGATATCGAGGCGCTACGGGGGAAGGTCGGCGCGTGGATCGCCGATCCCGCGATTGATGTCGTGATCACCACCGGCGGCACCGGCTTTACCGGGCGCGACGTGACGCCCGAAGCGCTGGAGCCGCTGTTCGAGAAGCGCATGGAAGGCTTCTCGACCGTGTTTCACATGGTGTCGTTCGGCAAGATCGGCACCTCGACCCTGCAGAGCCGCGCCACGGCCGGCGTGGCCAACGCCACCTATATCTTCTGCCTGCCCGGCTCTCCGGGCGCCTGTCGCGACGGCTGGGACGAGATCCTCGTCCACCAGCTCGACATCCGGCATCGGCCCTGCAACTTCGTGGAAATCCTGCCGCGCCTCGACGAGCACCTGAAGCGCGAAAAGGCCAAGGGCGCGAGCGTCTGAACGGCGTCCTCAGCCCTCCGGCAGCAGCATTTGCGAGCGCAGAAGCACCAGCCGGCCGCGCCCGACACGGGCGACCAGCCGGCGGGCGGCATGGGCACCGGCCTCGTGGCCGCCGAGCGCCTCATAGAACTGGCGGTGGATCAGCAGGCCCTGCTCGGGCTTGGAGCGGCCGATCAGCGCGTGGCGCGCCACCGCCGTGGCTTCGCGCAGCCGCGGCTTGACGCCGAACCCGTCCAGCGCCAGCCGGAATGTCGCCGCGCGCCGGCTGACGCTCGCGGTGCGCTCGGCCTGATCGGTGAAGCCGCGCACCTCGCGCGCCCAGCCCTCCTGAAGCAGGCCTGCCGGGCTGATGAACAGCAGCCAGTGCGCCCGCGCCGCGCCGGCTCCCAGCCGCAGCCGCGCGCCGATATCAGCCGGGCCGTGCAGATATTCGCAGCCGGCGGCGTCGGCGATCTCGGAAATGCGTGAATTCGCCGGCGCCTCGGAATCGACCAGAAGCACTTCGCGGACAATGCCCGCGGCGGCGCCGGGAACCAGGGAAGCCAGGACCGGAATCAGGAGATTGTCGCTCTCGCGCGTGGGAATCACCACAGAGATCACGCGTTCAGCCACCCCTCGATATCCGGCCGTCCAGCGCCCGGAAAGCCGTTTCCCCTGACCTGAAACCTGCCTATCGCACAGGTTCCGCGACGTATAGCGGGCTGTGCCGCATTTCGACATATGTTCTTGATATGTTCTCGTGTGCGGATTAAAAATGGCCGATGGAACGACGCAGCCCCACTCTCACCGCCCATGAACCCGGCGCTCCCGTGCCGCCCCGGCATCTCGGCCGGCTGGCACAGGAGCGGCGCGAGAGCCGCGAGCGCGAGGCCATGGAGGCCAGGCGGGCCGCCGAGCCGGACCCGCATCTCGAGGGCGAGATGGCGGTGAGCCTGCCCGTCATCGAGGCGGAACGCCGGCGCGGGCGCGGGGCGCTCTCCAATGCGCCTGGCCGCTTCGAGCCGCATGCGCGCGAAAGCTTCGACGATGGCTGGCAGAGCCTTGAGGACCTGCCGCCGTTCAGTGCCAGCGTGACGGTGGAGCGCGCCCGCACCATCATCAATCGCAACCAGTCGCCGGATGTCGGCTTCGACCGCTCGATCAATCCCTATCGCGGCTGCGAGCATGGCTGCGTGTATTGCTTCGCGCGGCCGACCCATTCCTATCAGGGGCTGTCGGCGGGGCTGGATTTCGAGACCCGGCTGTTCGCCAAGCCCGATGCCCCGGAGCTTCTGGCCAAGGAACTGTCCAAGGCGAGCTATGAGCCGCGCACCATCGCGCTCGGCATCAATACCGACGCCTACCAGCCCATCGAGAAGGAATGGCGGCTGACGCGGCGCATTCTGGAAGTGCTGCGCGATTTCGGTCATCCGGTCGGCATCGTCACCAAATCGTCGCTGGTGCTGCGCGACCTCGACATTCTCGCGCCCATGGCCGAGCGGGGCCTCGTCAAGGTGGCGCTCTCGGTCACCACGCTCGACCACAAGCTGGCGCGGCTGATGGAGCCGCGTGCGGCCACCCCCATGCGCCGCATCGACACGCTGCGTCGCCTGTCGGAAGCCGGCGTGCCGGCGGCGGTGCTGGTGGCGCCGGTGATTCCCGCCGTGACCGATGCGGAGATGGAGCGCATTCTCGACGCGGCGGCGAGCGCGGGGGCGAGCGAGGCCGGCTATGTCATGCTGCGCCTGCCGCTGGAAATCCGCGATCTGTTCAAGGAATGGCTGCTGGCGCATTTCCCGGACCGCTACCGGCATGTACTGTCGCTGGTGAAGGAACTGCACGGCGGCAAGGAATATGACGCCGCCTTCGGCCAGCGCATGACCGGCTCGGGTCCCTATGCCTGGACCATGGCGCGGCGTTTCGAAATCGCCGTGGAGCGGCTCAGCTTCAACAAGCGCGCCCATCGGCTGACCACGCGCCATTTCCGCCGCCCCGCCCAGCCGGGGCAGCAATTATCGCTTTTCGGAGAGGAAGCCTGATGTCGTCAACCACCGAGGCGAAACAGCCCGGCACCGCGCCCGCCGTGCGGGCTTTGGCGCCCCTCCACCTCTCGCTGGTCACGCTGGGCGTGAGCGATCTTGCGCGCGCGGTCGCCTTCTACGAGGCGCTGGGGCTGGAGCGGAAGGTCAAGGGCGCGACCGGTGCCGCGTTCTTCATGGCGGGTGGCGTCGTGCTCTCGCTCTATCCGCGCCATGAACTGGCCGCCGATGCCGGGGTGCTGGACGGCCGGCCCGGCGCCTTTGGCGGCATAGCGCTCGCCTGCAACCGCGCCAGCCGTGCCGAGGTAGACACCACGCTGATCCGCGCGGTGGCTGCCGGAGGCCGCGCGCTGCGCCCGGCGCAACCGACCTTCTGGGGCGGCTATTCCGGCTATGTCGCCGACCTGGACGGCCATGCCTGGGAAATCGCGCACAATCCCGGCTTCGCGCTCGGCGCCGACGGACGCATCAGCCTGCCGGACTGAGGCCGGGGAGGGGTGACGGGGCCCGGCGCAAGCTGCGACCCACGGCCCGCGCACGCCAGAAACGACATGGGCGCGCCGGCCTTTCGGCCTGCGCGCCCGGCATCGTCATCGCCTCCCCGATGATCCGGGGCGGCCGCGCCGTCAGTTCGCCAGCAGCGGGGCGAGTTCCTTGTCGAGGTCCTCGGGGCTCATGGCACCGGGAATCTTCTTGCCGTTGATAAAGAAGGTCGGGGTGGAATCGACGCCGAAATCCTGCGCGCCGCGCTTGGCGCTCTCGTCGATCTCGCCGGCGAGCTTGGTGTCGCTCAGGCAGGCATTGAACTGCTGCTCGGTCATGCCGCTCTGCTTGGCGATCGCCATCAGTGCCTGTGCCGGATTGTTGCTGAACGCCCAGTTCTTCTGGTTCTCGAACAGCGTGGTCACCATCGGGTAATATTTGTCGTCGCCCGCGCAGCGCGCCAGCATGAAGGCGGCCTTGGCCACGATGTCGAGCGGGAACTCGCGCAGGATCAGCTTCACCTTGCCGGTGTCGATGTATTTTTCCTTCAGCACCGGATAGGTCGTGGTGTGGAAATGCGCGCAGTGGCCGCAGGTCATCGAGGCATATTCGACGATGGTCACCGGGGCGTCGGCCTTGCCGAGCACGATGTCCGGCAGCGGGCCGGGGGACATCAGCTTGGCGGCGTCCACGGTCTGGGCTTCCGCCTGACCGATGAAGGACAGCCGGTCGAGGCCGAGACCGCCCGGGCCGGCAAGCGCCACCAGCGCGGCGGCCGTGAGGGCGGCGGCGCCCATCCCTTCGAGGAAGCGGCGGCGATCGATCATGGACAGTCTCCAATTAAGGGCCGGTCGATCATCGCTGCCGGCATTCGCGTCTAGCGCGTACAGGCACCGCGCGAACATGGCAACGGTAGGGCATGGCGAACCATTGTCACCGCTGCGTGAAGTCGCCGCGCCCCGGCATGCGGGTCTGGCCGGTGGCGGGAGGCTCGTCGCGCACCTTGCGGCGCTCACGCGCCACCAGCGCGCCGAGCCGTGCAAGCGCGGCGGCGAGCTCGGCATTCTCGAAGTCGCCGAGCCGGTCTGCCACCTGCGCGCATTCGCCGGCGTCCGGTTCGATGAAGCGGCGGGTCTTGGTGCGGATCGCTGCCACCGGGCCCTGCCGGAGCGCCAGCCGCCCGATGCAGCGCCAGCCGAAATACTGGTTGACCCGCTCGATGACCAGCGGCGCCTCGTGCTGGAGCTCGATGGCATAGCCGCCCTCGACCCGCACATGCAGCACGCCCGGCTCCTCGGCCTGCGCGCGCGCCGGCCAGGCCAGCTTGATCGGCAGCGCCCGCGCCGCCAGCGTCTCGCCCACGATGTCGGCCCAGCGTGTCACGATCTCCACGGAGGCGATGCCGCGCTGCCGGCAGCTCTCGGCGATCGCGCCGTCGATCAGGTCGGCGAGCGGCCGGGGCGTGGAGCGGCGGGAGGCCGGGCGTTGGCTCATGTCGTGGACAGTCCCTTGAAGCGGCCGGCGCACCCTTGCCCCCAGCCGGTCCCGCGCACAGGTTAGGCGCCGGAAAAGCGAGGATCGACATGCCTGCCGCCGCCAGACTAGCAGCACGGGGCCGCCGGCGCGAGCGCGCGCCGGTCGCGGTGCCGGAGTCCGTTCTGCCGGCGCCGCGAGCGGCCGACCTGCTGGCCTGGTACGACCGGCACCGGCGCACGCTGCCGTGGCGCGCCGCGCCGGGCGAGCGGCAGCACCCCTATCGCGTGTTCCTGTCGGAAATCATGCTCCAGCAGACCACGGTGGTGACGGTCCAGCCCTATTATGCCGCCTTCCTCGCGCGCTGGCCGAGCGTGGAGGCGCTGGCGGCGGCGCCGCTGGAAGAGGTGCTCTCGGCCTGGGCCGGGCTCGGTTATTACGCCCGCGCTCGCAACCTGCACGCCTGCGCCCGCGCCGTGGTGGAGCGTCATGGCGGGCAGTTCCCGCGCGAGGAGGCGGCGCTGCTCGCCTTGCCGGGCATCGGGCCCTACACCGCGGCGGCGATCGCCTCGATCGCCTTCGACCAGCGCGCCGCGCCGGTGGACGGCAATTGGGAGCGCGTGGTCTCGCGGCTGTTCGCGGTGGAGGAGCCGCTGCCCAAGGCGCGCCCGGTCCTGCGGGCGCTGGCGCAGACCCTGCTGCCCTCGGCGCGCCATGGCGATTTCGCGCAGGCCATGATGGATCTCGGCGCCACGGTCTGCACCCCGCGCAAGCCGGCCTGCATCCTGTGCCCGTTCCGCGACAGCTGCGCCGCCCACGCCGCAGGCCGGACGGACGGTTATCCGGTGAAGGCCGCGAAGACGGCGCGCCCGACCCGGCACGGCGTGGCGTTTCTCGCGGTGCGTGCCGATGGCGCCGTGCTGGTGCGCACGCGCGCTCTGTCCGGCCTGCTCGGCGGCATGAGCGAGGTGCCGTCCACGCCTTGGGAGAGCGAGCGGCCGGGCGACCCGGCGGCCCATGTCCCGCTGCCGGCAAGCTGGCGCGCGCTCAACAGCACGGTGCGCCACGTGTTCAGCCATTTCGCGCTGGAACTGTCGGTATGGCGGGCGGATGTGCCGGCCACGACGCCGGCCCCGGCCGGCACGCGCTGGGTGGCGCGGAACGGATTCGCGGCCGAGGCGTTTCCGAGCGTCATGGTCAAGGTATTGGAGTATCTGGAATAAATTCCGCCTCGCGGTCGAACCGCCCGCCGCTCTGCGCGTTATCCCGGCAACCCCGCGTGTCGCGGGTTGATACGGAGAACAATCACGATGGGTAGCGCAGCGGATAAGGCCAAGGGCCTCGCCAACGAGGCGGCCGGCAACGTGAAGCAGGGCGTCGGCAAGATGACCGGCTCCAAGAAGATGGAAGCCGAAGGCAAGGTCCAGGAGCTGAAGGGCGAAGCCCAGCAGGCCAAGGGCGAAGCCAAGGACGCGGTCAAGAAGGCCGCCAATCTCTGATCGTCCATGATCCGACTTCGGCGAAGGCCGCTCCTTTTGGGGCGGCCTTTTCGTTGCTCCGGCGCGGTCAGTCCGTCAGCGCCACATGGCCGGGCTGCGCTGCCATCCGGCTGAGCCAGGCCGTGATTCCCGTGTAGCCGCCAAGATCGTAGCCGCCTTCCTCCGCCGTGTGGGTGTAGGCGTAGAGCGCGATATCGGCGAGGCTCAACGCGTCTCCCGCCAGCCAGTCATGGGCAGATAGCCGGCTCTCCATCACGGTCAACGCCCGGTTTCCCGCGTCCAGAAGCTGCACCAGCCGCTCCGGCGTCGCCAGCGCGCGGCGCTCCTCATAGATGAACAGCGCCCGGCGCACGGCGATGGCCGGCTCGTGGCTGTACTGTTCGAAGAACAGCCATTCATACATCTTGGCGCGATCATAGCTGTCGGCCGGCATCAGCCGTATGCCCGCCTCATCGCGGCCCTCGGCGAGGAACAGCATGATGGCGTTGGATTCGGCGAGGTAGCGGCCATCCTCCAGCCCGAGTGTCGGCAGCTTGCCGATCGGGTTGCGGGCGAGGAAGTCGGGCGCGCGGGTCGAGCCGTCGCGCGAGGACATGGTGACGCGCATCAGCGGCACGCCCAGATGGGCGGCGGCGAGGCGCACCTTGTAGCTGTTGCCGGAGTCCGGCATGTCGAACAGTGTGAGCATGGTGCCTATTCCGCCGCCATTGCCATTTCCGAGCGGACCACGGCGCGCAGGCTGTCGATCGGCTGCAGGCCGGTGCGGGTCTTGATGTGCCAGAAGGTCCAGCCATTGCAGGCGTCCAGCCCCTGCGCCAGCGCGCCGGCCTTGTGGATCGAGGCGACCACGCCCAGGCCCGGCGCGGTTTCCAGCGACAGCGTGCCGTCGGCGCGCACCAGCGCCTTGAAGCGGGAGCGGGCGTCGGTGAGCAGCGTGCCGGGCGCCAGCAAGCCGCGCTCGATCAGAGACGCGAACGCGACGCGGGGCGCCTCCCGCGCGCTCGGCGCCGGTGTCAGCGCGTCTTCGGGCAGCGGCACCGCCGCGTCGATGCGTGCCTGCGCGGCGTCGGCGTAGACGGGATCGCGCTCAATGCCGATGAAATGCCGGCGCAGCTTCTTGGCCACCGCCGCCGTGGTGCCGGAGCCGAGGAACGGGTCGAGCACCACGTCGCCGGGCTTCGACGAGGCGAGCAGGATGCGGGCGAGCAGCGCCTCGGGCTTCTGGGTCGGGTGCACCTTGTGGCCGTCGCCGTCCTTCAGCCGCTCATGGCCCGAGCAGATCGGGAACAGCCAGTCGGAGCGCATCTGCACATCCTCATTGGCGGCCTTCATCGCCTCGTAATTGAAGGTATAGCCGCGCGAATCCGGCTCGCGCGCGGCCCAGATCAGCGTCTCATGGGCATTGGTGAAGCGCCGGCCGCGGAAGTTCGGCATCGGGTTGGTCTTGCGCCACACGACGTCGTTGAGGATCCAGAAGTTCAGATCCTGCAGCAGCGCGCCGACGCGGAAGAT
Source organism: Ancylobacter gelatini (assembly GCF_022601675.1). GTDB lineage: Bacteria > Pseudomonadota > Alphaproteobacteria > Rhizobiales > Xanthobacteraceae > Ancylobacter > Ancylobacter gelatini. The sequence continues at coordinate 210,489 of NZ_JAKVIL010000003.1, forward strand.
GTTGTGGTAGGAACCGATCACCCAGAGCGTGCCGGTGGGCTTGAGCACGCGGCGCACGCTCAGGAGCCAGGCGCGGGTGAAGGCGTCATAGGCCTCGAAATTCTCGAACTTGTCCCAGGCATCGTCCACCGCGTCGACGCGGCTGTCGTCGGGGCGCTTCAGTTCGCCCTGGAGCTGGAGGTTGTAGGGCGGATCGGCGAACACCAGATCGACCGACTGCGCCGGCAGCTTGGCCAGCTCGGCAATGCAGTCGCCGCGACGTATGGTGTCGAGCGGCAGCCGCGCGTCGGGATTGCGGGCGTCGGGATGGCGCGCATCGGGACGGTTCAGGCCGGAGAGGGGATTTTCGACGCGCGACGCCCGGCGGGCGCCGCCATTACCAACCAGCTTCATGAACCCCAACCCGACGCTCGAGGACGCAACACCGCAACACTGTCCACAATCTCGATCGGGCAGGGTAAAGACCGGGTAAAGGTATCAGCGGGAAACGCGCGATTGGCGGAAACCACCTCTTCATGGATGCGCGGGCGCTGGCACGGCGACGACCTCGCCGCGCGCTCGATCCGTTTCGCGCTGACCGTCATGGCGCCGATCCTGGTGGGGCTGACGATCGGCATCGACTATTGGCTGATCTACGCCATGGTCACCTGCATCCTCGCCTTCGCCATGGATACCGGCGGGCCGGCCCTGCAGCGCCTCGGCGCCTTCTCGGCGGCCGGGGCGGTGATCGTGCTGGGCACCGGGCTCGGGACGGTGCTGGCGGGGCACACCGGCCTTGTCGTCGTCGGTTTCGCCGTGGTCGGTGCGGTCTATGCGCTGGTGGAGAGCCTGCACCCCGCTGCCGCCGCCGGTGCGCGCTTCCTGTGCCTGACGCTGGCGGTCGGGGCGATCTATGCGCCCCTGGAGCCGAAGGATGTCGGCGTGGTGGCCGGATTTGCCGCCTATGCCTATCTCGTCTCGCTGGGCTGGGACTGGCTGACCGGAATGGCCCGTCCGTCGACCGCGCTCTCGCTGCCGGAACTGTTCGCCCGGCTACGCGACACGGAGCGCACGCGCTGGGTGTTCGCTGGCGCGGTGGCGATCGCGGTGCCGCTCGCCTTTGTCACCTGCCTCGCGCTCGGCCTGCATCGTCCTTACTGGGCACTCATCGCCATCGTGATCGTTCTGCGGGCCGATGCGCTGTCGAGCCGGCGGTTGATGGCGCAGATGCTGCTCGGCACGCTGCTTGGCATCGTGCTGGCGGTGGCCTACGGGCTGGCGCTGCCCTCCCATGCCGGGCTGCTGGTCGGCATGGCGTTGGCGGCGCTGCTGCGCTGGCCGGCGGAGCGCCGCAGCGGCGCGCTGGGCACGGCGGCGCTCACCGCCTTCATCATGCTGCTGCTGGAACTGGTGGCCGGCACGCTCGGCCGCGCCCAGCACGACATTGCCGAGCGCCTGATCGACGTGATGGTCGGCTGCGGCTTCGCGCTGGTGGCGCTGTGGCTCGACCGGCTGGGTCAATATGCGCTGCGGCGATACAGCCCTTAGGGCAGCATCCACAGCACCGGCAGCACCGCGTGGCGCTGCGCCATCTCGATGCCCTCGGCGAGCGGAATCGCGGCGAGGAACACGCAGGCATCGACGAAGGTGCGCACCACGAGCTGAGGGCGGATTTCCAGTGTCGTCGTGTTGCGCCACAGCCGGACGTTCGGGACGAAGCGCGGCACCCGCGCCTTGTAGGCGAGATAGGCCTCGCCGAAGCGCTCGGTGAGGAAGCGTTCCTCCTTGCGCACCACGATGGCGAACACCAATACGGTGATGATCGCCGCAGCGAGCGCCGCCGTCATGCTGCCGAACTGCGCGCCGGCACCGGCCGCGCCGATGAAGGAGAACACATAGAGCGGGTTGCGGCAGATCGAATAGGGGCCGAGGTCCACCACCTCCGCCTTCTTGCGCCCGCCGATATAGAGAGAGCACCAGGTGCGCCCGAGGATCGCCAGCACGATCAGCGCGCGGCCGATGGTCTCGATGATTTCATGCAGGCTGGCCTCGCCGCCATCCGGCCATAGCGAGGCGCCGAACAGAAGCGCCGAGACCGCCAGCGCCCCGAGGACGAACAGCACGCTCTTGCGCAGGCTCTGCACGGCGGCGATGTCGAAGCTTGCGGCTGTGGTGTTCGGCGCGTCGTTCATGGGGCATCCGCTGGTAAGATGCACCCATCAAAGGCCCGCTTGCGGTTTTTTTCAGGCGGCGCCGGCGATGCGCCGGTCGCGCAGGCCGAGCCCGGCCATCACCAGCGCCAGCCCCATCGCATGGTAGAGGTGCAACTCCTCGCCGAGCAGGCCGACCGCGAGAGCGGCGCCGAACACCGGCATGAGCTGGAGGAACTGGCCGGCGCGCAGCGGGCCGAGCACGGAGACGCCGCGCGCCCACAGAATGAAGCCGAGCGTCGGCAGCGTCGCGACATAAAGCACCAGCAGCGCCGCATTGCCGTCAGGAACCGTCCCGGTGGCGGCGATTTCCCACGCCGCGAACGGTGCCAGCGCCACCAGCCCGAACGGAATGCTCACCGTGAGCGCGGCCGCCGGCGAGAGGCTGGAGGGATAGCGCTTCAGCACCACGGCGTAGAGCGCGAAGGCGGCGATGCCGAGGAACAGCACCAGGTCGCCGGGCTGGAAGGCGAGGCCGAGCAGATTGCCGATATCGCCGCGCAGCACGATCAGCCCGACGCCGGCGGTGGACACCGCGAGAGCGATCCGCGAGCGCAGGCTGGTGCGCTCGCCCAGCACCAGCCAGCCGAGCAGGCCGACCAGGATCGGGGCGCTGGAGCCGATCAGCGAGCCGTTGACCAGGCTGGTATGGGCGAGGCCGGCATAGATCAGCACGGTGAACACCGCGATGTTCAGGACGCCCATTGCCACCCAGAGCGGCCAGCGGCGGATGAGTTCGTCCTTTTTGGCGCCGATCTCGCGGACGGTGAAGGGCAGCAGCACGAGGAAGGCGAGCAGCCAGCGCGCGGCCGAGAAGGTCGCCGGCGGCACCAGATCGGCGGCAAGTCGGCCGGCGAGGAAATTGCCGGACCACAGCAGCGCCGCCCCGGTGAGCGCCAGCGCGGCCAGCGTCGCCGGGGAGCCGGCAAGGCCCACGCGCCGACGCAGTGCGGCGGTGCCGGAAGTGAGCGGAATCAAGGTGTCTGCCACGAATGCCATGACGTCGCCTCCCAAGGTTCACGCGCTGCGGAATGTCGATATAGGTCAGTATGAATGACCTATTGCGGCATGTCCTTGCGATGTTGGGACGGCGACGCGGCTGTTTTGGCAGAATCTGCCGCTCAGCCGGGGATTCTGGTGGCTCGCATGTCGTTGCCTGCTTTTTCGGCAGCGGATTCGGGCGCGCGATCCCGTCAATCGGATCGCTTCGATCCGCTTGCATTTGGCTCCAAAGGCGCGGCGCGCAGATGATCCAGCGGCAGCGTGCCGCTCTCCTTCACCCGCTTGAGCGCCAGCGAGGAGCGCACGCCGCGCACGCCGGGCAGGCCCATCAGCCGGTCATGGGCGAAGCGGGCGAAACCATCGAGGTCCTCGCACACCACATGCAGCATGTAATCGCTGTCGCCGGTGACGCTGTAGCAGGCGATGACCTGCGGCAGCGCCTTCACCGCCGCCTCGAAATCGCGCGCCGCCTCCTCCACCTGCCGCTCCAGATGGACATGGATGAAGGCGAGCACGCCGAGGCCGAGATGGCTGGCGTCGAGCCGGGCGCGATAGCCGGTGATCAGCCCTTCCTCCTCCAGCCGCCGCGTGCGCCTGAGGCACGGCGAGGGCGAGAGGCCGATGCGCTCGGAGAGTTCGGCATTGGTCAGCCGCCCATCCTCCTGCAATTCGCGCAGGATGCGCAGGTCGAACATGTCGAGCACCGGCGGGCGCATGGCTCTGTCTCCGTGACGGCGTATCGCGGCAGGATCCGCTGCTTTGAGTGAGTTTGCCGGCAGAGCGTGCCGCTTCGCAATGCGGCTTTCGGGGAGGGGTGTGCGGCCTGCATCCTCCAACCGCGTGATGGCCGACTTGTCCCGGTCATCCACGCCTTGCCGTCGGCATCGCGTTGCCCCTGCGAACGGATCCCCGGGCCTTGGCTTTGGGGATGGTGTCGGACGGGCGGATCCCCGCCAGACACCGCAAAATCCCCAACATGTCGTGGATCGAGCCCGCGCGCCCACTTGAACTTGTGTGTCCAAGGCCTCACGCTCAGGGCCATGAGGTTCACCCGCCTGCGCCTTGTCGGCTTCAAGACCTTCGTCGAGCCGACCGACATGCTGATCGAGCCCGGCCTCACCGGCGTGGTCGGGCCGAATGGCTGCGGCAAGTCGAATCTCGTCGAGGCGCTGCGCTGGGTGATGGGCGAAAGCTCCTACAAGGCGATGCGCGCGGAGGGGATGGACGACGTCATCTTCGGCGGCTCCACCACGCGGCCGGCGCGCAACACCGCCGAGGTGGTGCTCACCATCGACAATGCCCAGCGCGACGCCCCCGCCCTGTTCAACGATGCCGACGTGCTGGAAGTCTCGCGCCGCATCGAGCGCGAGGCCGGCTCTTCCTACCGCATCAATGGCCGCGAGGTGCGCGCGCGCGACGTGCAGATCCTGTTCGCCGACGCCTCCTCCGGCTCGCGCTCGCCGGCCATGGTGCGGCAGGGGCAGATCGGCGAGTTGATCGGCGCCAAGCCCTCCGCGCGCCGGCGCATCCTTGAGGAAGCCGCCGGCGTTGCCGGCCTGCACGCCCGCCGCCACGAGGCGGAGATGCGGCTGCGCGCCGCCGAGACCAATCTCACCCGGCTGGAGGACGTGATCGGCCAGATCACCGGCCAACTCGATGCGCTGCGCCGCCAGTCGCGGCAGGCCAGCCGCTACCGTTCGGTCTCCGGCGATATCCGCCGGCTGGAGGCGAGCCTCTTATGGCTGCGCTGGCTGGAGACCACGTCTGCGGTCTCGGAGGCGGCCCGCGCGTTCGATCTTGCGGTGCGCGACGTCGCCGCCCGCACGCAGGCGCAGGGCGAGAGCGCGCGCAATGCCGCCGTTGCCGCCCATGGGCTTCCGGCGCTGCGCGAGGCGGATGCGGCGAAGGCGGCCGCCTTGCAGCGCCTGACGCTGGCGCGCGGCGAACTCGACCGCGACGAGGCCCGCGCCGGCTCCCGCCGCGAGGAACTCGACCGTCGGCTCGCCCAGCTTGGGGGCGACATGGAGCGCGAGCATGCGCTGGCCCGCGATGCCGACGAGGTGCTGGAGCGCCTTGCCGAGGAGGACGAGGAACTGCGCATCGCGCAGGAAGAGGCACTCAGCGCCGGGGAAGAGGCGGCAAACGCCCGCGAGGCGATCGCCGAGGCTCTGGCGGAGGCCGAACGGGTGTTCGCGCAGGCCACCGCCGCCAATGCCGAGGCGCTGGCCCGGCGCGGCGCGCTGGAGCGCGCGGTTCGCGAGCAGTCCGATCGCCTCGCCCGGCTGGAGCGCGAGCTTATTCAGTTCGCCGAGCAGGCCCGCGCGCTGGAAGCGGGGCTGGACGCCAGCCGGCTCGACACGCTTCGCGAGCGGGCGGAGATGGCGCAGGACGCCTTCGCGGAGGCTGAAACCCGCGCCGTCGAGGCCGAGGATGCCCATGGTCTGGCCCGCGCCGGGCTCGACCAGTCCCGCCGTCCGCTGTCCGAGGCCGAGCGCGCGATGCAGCGGCTCGACGCCGAGAGTCGCGCGCTGATGAAGCTCTTGGACATCGGCACGCCCAAGCGCTGGGCGCCGGTTCTGGATGCGGTGCGGGTGGCGCGGGGCTTCGAGGCCGCGCTGGGCGCCGCGCTCGGTGACGATCTCGACGCCCCGGCCGATGCCGGCGCGCCGGTGCACTGGGCGCTGACCGACGGGGGGGCCGACGCCGCGCTTCCGGCCGGAGCCGTGTCGCTCGCGGCCCATGTCGAGGCCCCCGCCGTCCTCGCGCGTCGCCTCGCGCAGATCGGGGTGGTGGTGCGCGAGGACGGGCCACGCCTTGCCGCCTCGCTTTCCCCCGGCCAGCGTCTGGTCTCTGTCGAGGGCGACCTCTGGCGCTGGGACGGCTTTACCGCCGCCGCCGAGGCCCCCACCGCCGCCGCCCGCCGCCTTGCCGAACGCAACCGTCTCGCCGATCTCGAAGATCAGCTCGGCACCGCGCGCGCCGATGTCGCCCGGCTCCGGCAGGGCGTGGAAGCCGCCGAGGCCGCCCTGCGCGCCGCCGGTAGCCGTGAGAATGCGGCCCGTGAGGCCCGCCGCGCCGCGCTGCGCGCCATGGAGACCGCCCGCGAGGAATTCGCCCGGGCCGAGCGTGTCACAGCCGAACAGGCCGCCCGGCTGGCGGCGCTGGCCTCGTCGCGTGAGCGTGTCGAATTCGATCGCGAAACCGCGATCGCAGCGCTCGACGAGGCGCGCGAGCAGCTTGTCTGCCTCGCGCCTACCGCGCAGGGCGAGGCGCTGCTGCTGGAGGCGCGGGCCCGCGTGGCTCAGGAGCGGGCCGCCCTGGCCGAGGCCCGCGCCCGGGCGGACGCCTTTGCCCGTGAGCGCGAGCAGCGCGCCCGGCGCCTTGCCGTCATCGTCTCGGAGGCCGCCTCCTGGCGCCAGCGGGCCGGTGGCACCGGCGAGCGGCTGTCCGCGCTGGAGGCGCGCCTGTCCGAGGCCAGGACTGAGCGCGAGGAGCTGGAGGATGCCCCGGCCGTTTTCGCGGCCCGCCGCCGTGCGCTGCTGGACGAGACCGCGAAGGCCGAGACAGCCCGGCGCGAGGCCGCCGACGCGCTGGTCGCCGCCGAGCGGGCGCAAGGCGAGGCCGAGCATACCGCCCGCGCAGCGCTGGAGGCGCTGTCCTCCGCCCGCGAGGAGAGCGCCCGCGCCGAGGCAAGGGCGGACGCCGCCCGCCAGCGCCGCGAGGACCTGATTCGCGAGATCGCCGACATGCTGGACGGCCCGCCGGAAAGCGCGCGCGACATCGCCGCCTTCGAGGAAGGGGCGAGCCTGCCGGAGGTGGCGGGGGTTGAGGCCGAACTCGACCGCCTGAAGCGCGACCGCGAGCGGCTGGGTGCGGTGAACCTGCGCGCGGAGGAAGAGCTTGCCGAGGTCGAGGGCCGCCAGCAGGGGCTTGCCGCCGAGCGCGACGATCTCACCGAGGCGATCAAGCGGCTGCGCCATGGCATTGCCGGGCTGAACCGCGAGGCGCGCGAGCGGCTCCAGTCCTCCTTCGTGGTGGTGGACGGCCATTTCCGCCAGCTCTTTTCCACGCTGTTCGGCGGCGGTGAGGCCCAGCTGGTCCTCACCGATTCGGACGATCCGCTGGAGGCCGGGCTGGACATCATCGCCAAGCCGCCCGGCAAGAAGCCGCAATCCCTGTCGCTGCTGTCCGGCGGCGAGCAGGCGCTGACCGCGATGGCGCTGATCTTCGCGGTGTTCCTCACCAATCCGGCGCCGATCTGCGTGCTGGACGAGGTCGACGCGCCGCTGGACGACGCCAATGTCGAGCGCTTCTGCAATCTGCTCGACGAGATGCGCCGGCTTACGCAGACCCGTTTCGTGACCATCACCCACAACCCGATCACCATGAGCCGGATGAGCCGGCTGTTCGGCGTGACCATGGCCGAGCGCGGCGTCTCCAAGCTGGTGTCGGTCGACCTCACCACCGCCGAGGCCTTCCGCGAGGTCGGCTGAACGCCCGCTCATGGGGGAGCGTTCAGGGAATCTGGTATGCCAAAAGCGGCGGCCGGAGCTTCCCTTGGTGCCGCCGGGCGCGAAAACCCCCTGCGACAGAGCGTCCACCCCCTGTTTTTTATAAGACATTACAATGACTTAAAAGATGTGATCGCGTCCTTGACACCCTTTTGGGTGAACACTATGGTGCGCCCGGTTTCGGGGGTTGGGAAACCTTCTCCGACAAAGGCCGGGCACAGATGATGGGCGACCGAGGCAAGGCGGACGACCAACATGGCAAGGACGGGTCGGAACTCTCCGATTCCGAACTTTCGGGCAGGCTTCGCGGGCTTGAGCATGCGCTGGACAAGGTGCGGGCCGAGCGCAAGGGGGAGGCGGCGGCTTCGTCCAAGGTGGACAGGACGTCGGCTTCCGCCGGCATGACGCTTGCTTTCCGCTTGGGGAGCGAGTTCGTCGCGGGGGTTCTGGTCGGTGCCGGCCTGGGCTGGGGTCTCGATTATCTGCTCGGCACGGCGCCGTGGGGGATGATCGTGTTCCTGCTGCTCGGCTTCGTCGCCAGCGTGCTCAACATGATGCGCGCGGCCGGCGAGACCGGAAAGACCAAGGTCCCGCCCGGCGGGGCGTGATGTGATGTTGAAAGCGGCGCGGCCTGCCGGCGGCGTCAGGGCAATGGGGATGAGCGCCCGCACGGGTGGCTCATGTTGAGGGCAGCGACCGGCGATGGCGACTGAGATCGATCCGATCCACCAGTTCCAGATCTTCAAGATCGTGGATTTGGGGACGCCGGGCGGCATTGAGCTGGCCTTCACCAATTCCGCCGCCTTCATGTTCGGCATTGTTGCGCTGGTCTTCTTCTTCCTCACCTTCGCGACGCGCGGCCGCACCCTGGTGCCGAGCCGCCTGCAGTCGCTGGCGGAGATGTCCTACGAGTTCGTGGCCTCCAATATCCGGTCCACGGCCGGCAATGAGGGCATGAAGTTCTTCCCGCTGGTGTTCTCGCTGTTCATCTTCGTGCTGGTGGCGAACTTCGTCGGCATGATCCCCTACGCCTTCACCGTTACCAGCCATCTCGTCGTCACCGCCGCGCTGGCGGTGCTGGTGATCGGCACCGTGATCGTCTACGGCTTCATCCGCCACGGCACCCACTTCCTGCACCTGTTCGTTCCGTCGGGCGTGCCGGCTTTCCTGCTGCCCTTCATGGTCGTGATCGAGGTCATCTCGTTCCTCTCGCGCCCCATCAGCCTCTCGCTGCGTCTGTTCGCCAACATGCTCGCCGGCCACATCGCCATGAAGGTGTTCGCGGGCTTCATCGTGATGATGACCGCCGGCGGTGCCGTCGGCTGGCTCGGCGCGGTGCTTCCTCTCACCATGGTCGTGGCGCTCACCGCGCTCGAATTCCTGGTTGCCTTCCTGCAGGCCTACGTCTTCGCGGTGCTGACCTGCATCTATCTCAACGACGCGCTGCATCCGGGTCACTGATCGGCGCGCTCGCGGGAACTTTATCCAAGTCCTTAACTCAATTAGCGAATTCAATAGGAGAAGACCATGGATCCGATTGCCGCCAAGTTCCTCGGCGCCGGTCTCGCTTGTCTCGGCATGGGCCTTGCCGCTATCGGCGTGGGTAACATCTTCGGCAACTTCCTCTCGGGCGCCCTGCGCAATCCGTCGGCGGCCGATGGCCAGTTCGCCCGTGCGTTCATCGGCGCGGCGCTCGCCGAAGGTCTGGGCATCTTCGCGCTCGTCGTCGCGCTCGTCCTGCTCTTCGTGGTCTGACGTTCCGGCGGAATTCGGGCGGTGCGCGGCGAGGAGCCGACGCCGCCCGTCCTGCTTTGATCGAGGAAGCCTGAACCATGTCTGAGACCCTGGGTCCGGCGATTATCGTCGTCGCCTCGACGGAAACTGCGCAGGCCACGCCGCATGCCGGTGGTGCCGCTGTTGCTGACGGCGTCGTGATTGCCGTTCCTCCCGGCGAGGCGCATGGCAGCTCCTTCCCGCCCTTCGACGTCACCACCTTCCCCTCCCAGCTCATCTGGCTGGTGATCGCCTTCGCGGCGCTCTACCTGCTGATGAGCCGCATCGCGCTGCCGCGCATCGCCAACATCCTCGAAGAGCGCCACGATCGTATCGCGGACGATCTTGAGGAAGCCGGCAAGATGCGGGCGGAGAGCGAGGCGGCGGCCAAGGCCTATGAGGCGGCGCTGTCCAGCGCGCGCGGCAAGGCTCACGGCATCGCCACCGAGACCCGCGACAAGCTCTCGGCGGAAGCCGAGGCGAGCCGCAAAGCGCTGGAAGCCGGGCTTGCGGACAAGCTGTCCACGGCCGAGGCCCAGATCGCGTCCACCAAGACGGCGGCCATGGCCAATGTCCGCGGCATTGCCGTGGATGCGGCCGGCACCATCGTCAGCACGCTGATCGGCACCGCTCCCGCCTCCCAGGCGGTCGAGGCGGCAGTCGATCAGGCCATCGAGAACTGAGGGAACGGCCATGGGTAGCGATACTTTCTGGGTTGCCGTCGCCTTCGTGATCTTCATGGGGATCGTGATCAAGGCCGGCGCCTTTTCAAGGATGGGCGCGGCGCTCGACCAGCGTGGCGAGCGCATCCGCACCGAGCTGGAAGAAGCCCGCCGGCTGAAGGAAGAGGCGCAGAAGCTGGTCGCCGAATATAAGCGTCGCCAGCACGAGGCCGAGGAAGAGGCGGAGACCATCATCTCCACCGCCCGCGCCGAGGCCGAGCGTCTCGCGGCCGAGACCAAGACCAAGCTGGAAGAGCTGATTGCCCGCCGCACCAAGATGGCGGAGCAGAAGATCGCCCAGGCCGAAGCGCAGGCGCTGGCCGACGTGAAGGCTGCGGCGGCCGACGCGGCGGTGAAGGCGGCGGAAACGCTGCTGGCGGCCAATGTCGTCGGTCAGACTGCCGACCGCCTGCTCGACGATGCGGTGGCCGAGGTGAAGAACAAGCTCAACTGAGCGGCGGTTTCCCGATACATCTACCTTGAACGCCCGGCCTCGCGCCGGGCGTTCTGCTTTGGGCGGTGCCTGGCCGTGCTCCGGGCCGCTCACGCTCTAATTCACGCTTACCGACAGCGTGTAGCGGCAGCTCTGGCCTTCGAGGATCGCCGCGCGCATCTGGAACACCGAGAGCTGATAGGCGGCATCGGCCGGCAGCGTGCCGGTGAAGGCGCTGCTCCCGTCCGTACCGTTGAACAGGATCGAGCCGTCCGGCTTCGCGACATCGAAGACGCAGGCATCGCTGCCTTGGCTCGCCAGCACCACCGTCAGGGTCTGCCCGGCGCGGGCCTTCAGCGTGTAAAGCGCGGTGTCCGACCCGCTCACCGTGCCGGAGACGCTCGCGGAGCTGGTGCCGGGCGCGAAATGCAGGGCCTGCTGGCTGTCAGCGGCGTGCGCCGGCGAGACAAGCGCGGGCAGGACAAGCGTGGGCAGGACAAGCATAGGTAGGCCAAGCGCGGGCAGCGCAAGCATCGCGCGGCCAAGCGCGGCGACGGCAATTGCCGACGGGACCCTGGCGCGGAGCGGCGCGGCGCGCGTGGGGACGGTCTGTCCCCCATGATCGTGAGCTGTGGCGGGGCGGGGCGGGCGCCGGCCGTCGTGGTTGCCGGGAAAGACCGCGATCTCGGTCATGGTCGCGCCTTCCTGGCGGTTTCGCCGGTGATCGGGAGCCTCCAACAAGGATAGGCCGCGCGCGTCAGGCGTCGAGGGGGTGGGCGTCGAGGGGGCGGCCCCGCTCAGCTCGTCCAGCGCCGGGGGCGGTAGAAGGTGTGCTCACCGATGCGGTCGAGCTTACGCATCTCGCGGATCCAGTTCGGCCGCACCGAACGGGCGTGGTAATGCGTGGCACGGCCCACCTGCTCGTCCCAGATCCTGCCGTCCAGCATGTCGTCGGCGATGCGCTGCGCCTGCTGCCAGAGCTTGGGCTCGGTCACCACGTCGCGGATGTTGTCGCAGGCGAATGTGAACTGGCAGGCCAGCTTGCGATGGGCGTTCTGGTAGACCGCGCGGCAGATATCGGCCGGGTAATAGCCGGAGAAGACGCGGTTCATCACCACCTGCGCCACCGCGATCTGGCCGCGTTCCGGCTCGCCCCGGCTCTCGAAATACACCGCTTCCGCGAGGCATTTCAGCGAGCGTTCAAGGCGCTTGCCGGAAAGGCCGAGCCGCTCCGCCGGGCTCGGGCCGCCGAGCGCATGGGGGCGACCGTCCGGCTCGCCGGACTTGGCGGCGAGGGTGGTGCCGCTATCGGGCAGCGGCGCCTCGACATGCAGGAAGGGCTGCGGCGGCAGCGCGTCGCGGTTCGAGGAGAAGATGAGCGCGCTCTCGCGATAGATCGGCGTCGCGGCGCTGAAGGAAACCGCCCGCGTTTCCGCGCCTGTCGCGGCGCCATCGGCCCGGTCGCCGCTCTCGTCGGCGCCGAGTGTGATCGCCTCCGCCTCAAGCTCGGCGGGGTCGCCAGTAGGGTCGCCGGCCGAGATCGAATCGACGCCGCCCAAGGCCAGCGCGGTGCGGTCCGTGCCTTCCGCGACATCGTCGGCTTCGTGCGGATCGGTGCCGATCCCCGCATCGGCGAGGAAGATGCCGGTGCCGGTGGTGCCGCCGGCTGCCGTCGCGCGACTCTCGCCGCCGGTCCCGGTGCCGGAGCCCGCGACGCTCTCGGGCGTCTGCTGGCCGGCGCGGTCTTCCGGCTCGATGGTCTGTTCCTCGTTTGCCGCCAGCCGGTCGGCCTTGGGCGCGCGGTTCACCTCATTGAGGCTGCCGCCGATCCGGGGCGGCTCGTCGATCGAGGTGCCGAGCAGCGGAGAGCGCGTGGAGGGCCAGGCGAAGGTCGCGGCCTTGAGGGTGTGGAAGGCGCCGGAATAGACCGAGAGCCGCGCCCGCTCGGCAATGCCGGGCTGGTGGGCGAGCAGGCCCGCAATATCCTGCCGGCCGATGCCGGTGCTGGCGCCGCAGGTCCCCGCGACCAGCAGGGCCGCCCACAGGCCGAGACGCCGAGATCGAGTGATAGCCCCCATGCGACAACGCCTACGCAACAAACCGCCCGCAACAATCCCGTTGCCGGCCGTGTCGCTCCTGCCACAGGCAAGGCATCGCGTGCCGACAAATATGGTTGTCGCAGATTAACCTTGCGGGGCGGTTAATGACCTCGCGGAATCCAGCATCGGCACCGATCGGCGGCCGGGCGTCGTTCAGCGCGGCGCGGCCGCGCGCTCCAGCCGGTCGCGAATGCCCTCGCCGAGCCCCTCGCGCGGCAGCGGCACCACGGCGATGCCGGCGGCGCCGGTGGTGTCGAGCGCGCGCAGATGGGCGAACAGGTTGGCGGCGGCCTCGATCAGGTCGGCCCCCGGGCTGAGATCGAGAATCGCGGCGGCGTGCGCGCTGCCCGGCGGCCGTGCGCCGGCGTAGGTCAGCAGCGCCTCACCGGGGCGCACCTCGCGCGCGTCGAGCCGCACCGGCACCGAGGGCGCGTAATGCGAGGCCATCATGCCCGGCGCAATCAGCTCGTCGGCCGTGCTCCGCGGCGTGGCGTGGCGGGCGAGCCTCGCACCGAGCGCGCGCTCGATCTCCGCCCGCGCGAGCCCGCCGGGGCGCAGCAGGGCGGGGGGCGCAACGGTGGCGTCGAGAATGGTGGATTCGATGCCCACGGCGCAGGGGCCGGCATCGAGGATCAGGTCGATCGCGCCGTCGAGATCGGCGAGCACATGCTCGGCCGTGGTGGGCGAGACATGGCCGGAACGGTTCGCGCTCGGCGCGGCGATCGGCCGGCCGGCCGCGCGCAGCACGGCGAGGGCCACCTCATGGGCGGGCACACGGATGGCGACGCTGGAATGGCCGGCGCGGGCTAGCTCGCTCGTCGCCTCCGGCTTGGCCGGCACCACCAGCGTCAGCGGGCCGGGCCAGAACCGCGTCGCCAGCGCGAGCGCCTCGGCCGGAAAATGGCCGACGCGGCGGGCGGCGTCGAGGTCCGGCACATGGGCGATCAGCGGGTTGAAGGAGGGGCGCCCCTTGGCGGCATAGAGCCGGGCCACCGCCACCGGATCGGTGGCGTCGCAGGCGAGGCCGTAGACGGTCTCGGTGGGCAGCGCGACCAGCCCGCCGGCGCGCAGCACGCGGGCGGCTTCCTCGATGCCGGCGCGGTCCGCCGCCAGCCGCCGCGTGGTTGGCGGGTGGGCCGCGGGCCGATAGGATGCAGGCTCGCTCAACGCGCTCATTCCTTCCGCCGCGCGGCCCCTGCCGCACGGCTCTGCAAAAGCCGGCTCGATAAGGGTTTGCCGGGGCAGGGTCAACCGCCGAGGGGCGGCGCGAAAAAACCGTGCGACCCTCGGCCGCCCGGTGGCACGGCCATCGTGCGTGGCATATCGTCCACCACTGCCTATATCTGGATCAAGACCAAACACGCCTGCCGCCAGAACCGACAAGGGTCCAAGGAACGCCAATGACCACCCTGCTCATCCAGCACGACGCCTGCCTCGACCATCTCACGCCCTCCGGCCACCCGGAGCGGCCGGACCGCGTGCGCGTGCTCAATCGCGTGTTCGAGGCGGAGAATTTCGCCATGCTCGCCCGTGAGCAGGCCCCGGTCGGCGCGCGCGAGGACATTGTGCGGGTGCACCCGGAGGATTTCGTCGCGGCGCTGGAGGAGGCGATGCCTACCGAGGGTCTGGTGCGGATCGACGGCGACACGGTGATGTCGCCCGGCACCGGGGAAGCGATCTGGCGCGGGGTCGGCGGCGCGGTGCTCGGCGTCGACGAGGTGATGACCGGTAAGGTGACGAATGCCTTCGTCTCGATGCGCCCGCCCGGCCACCATGCCGAGACGCGCACGCCCATGGGCTTCTGCCTGTTCAACAATGTCGCCATCGCCGCGCGCCATGCCCAGAAGACCTACGGCATCCACCGCGTGGCGATCGTCGATTTCGATGTGCATCACGGCAATGGCACGCAGGAAATCTTCTGGTCCGATCCGTCCGTCATGTACGCCTCGACCCACCAGATGCCGCTGTTCCCGGGCACCGGCGCGGTGGGCGAGCGCGGCACGTCGGACAATATCGTCAACGCGCCGCTGCGCTCGGGCGATGGCGGCGAGCAGTTCAAGGAGGCGTTCGAGAGCCGCATCCTGCCGCGGCTCAATGCCTTCGGCCCGGAACTGGTGATCATCTCCGCCGGCTTCGACGCCCATACACGCGACCCGCTCGCCACGCTCAACCTGCTGGAAGACGATTTCGCCTGGGTCACCAAGAAGCTGATGGACGTCGCCGACAAGCATTGCGGCGGCAAGATCGTCTCGGTGCTGGAAGGCGGCTACGACCTTGAGGGCCTCGCACGCTCCGCTTCCGCACATGTGACGGCGCTCATGCGCGGGTGATCCTGTATAAGCGGGGCCGGAAACGGATTCGCGAATGAGGGAGAGCGCCATGACCGATGCGGCGGATGTTGTCGGCCTGAGCTTCGAGAAAGCGCTGGCCGAGCTGGAGACGATTGTCGGCAAGCTGGAAGCCGGCAATGTCCCGCTTGAGGAATCGATCGCGCTCTATGCCCGCGGCGAGGCGCTCAAAGCGCGTTGCGACGCGCTGCTGAAGGACGCCGAGGCGCGGGTGGAAAAGATCACGCTCGGCGCCGACGGCCGGCCGGGCGTGCAGCCGCTCGACCCGCATTAAGCGGCGCGCCATGACGGTGCGCCTGCGCGCCCATCATCTGCTGTGCCTGCTGACCTATGTCGGCAAGGGCTACACCCCGGCCTTCGTCGCCCATTACGACCGCGTGGTGGCGCGGCTGGAGGCGGGGGAGGCGGCGGAACTTGTGGAGGGGCCGGACGAGATCTGTGCCCCGATGCTGGCAGACGGCCATCACTGCTTCAATGCCAGCATAAAAGAGCGCGACGCGCAGGCGCGCGAGGCGCTCAGCCTCCATCTCGGCCGGTCGCTGGAGGCGGGCGCGAGCCTCGCGCTCGACGCCGCGACCATCGCCCGGCTGCGCGCGGGCTTTGCCGAAGGGACGATCCGCGCCGCGTGCCTGGGCTGCCAATGGGCGGCGCTCTGCGACGATATCGCCGCCTCCGGCTTCCGCGCCGTGCGGCTGCATGGCGAAGCAGGCGTGCCCGCTCTCAGCTCGCCTTCGCCTTGCGGCATCCGTCCGGATTGAACACCCGCACCCGTGAGGGCGGGTTGGCTGCGAGCTTGGCCGCCGGGCGCACCGGACGGCGCACCAGTTCGCCCCCGCAATTGGGGCAGGCGCCGCCGAGCACATTTTCCGCGCAGTCCGCGCAATAGGTGCACTCGAAGGAGCAGATGAAGGCGTCGCGCGCGCCGGGTGGCAGGTCGCGGTCGCAGCACTCGCAGCCCGGTCGCAGTTCCAGCATCGTCGCCCCTCAGTAGATGCCCGGCACCACCCGTGCGGTGCGCGCCATGTAATCCTGATATTCCTTGCCGAACGTGTCCAGCATCATCGCTTCTTCGCGACCGACGCGGAAGGCGAACAGGATGCCGAAGCCGATGAAGCCGGCCGGGCCGGCGATCCAGTTCGGGATCAGGATGAGCTGCGCCAGCGCCCACAGGAAGAAGGCGGAATACATGGGGTGGCGCACATGGCGGTAGACACCGCCGGTGATCAGCTTGTGGCTGTCCTTGATCTCCAGCGTCACCGACCAGTTCTTGCCGAGGTCCTTGTGGGTGCGGCGGAACAGCCAGAGGCTGAAGATGAACACGGCGGTGCCGAGCGCGAACTGCACCCAGGAATAGGGATAGTTCGCGAAATTGAACACGCGGGAGGTGGCCCAGAGCAGCGGCACGATACCGAGCCCGCAGGTCGAGCACATCAGCAGCACGGTCTCGCGCAGCCGGTCGCGCACGTCGACCACGCGCTCGCGCTTCACCTTGCGCTCGAACGGGATGCGGATGAGATACCAGCCGATGACCCCGGAGGCCCAGACGATCTTGGCGGCGAGAAGGAGGTTCATGAAAGGTCCGTCAGTTGGGCGCGTCGCGACGCGAGCCGTCCGGCGCGAAATGGCCGATCGGTCCGTCCGGGCTGTAGGTGAGGTCGGAAAAGCGGATCGGGCCGAGCGCGAACATGAAATAGTCGTAGGAGGCCGGGCGCTCATTGGCCAGCATGAACTGGTAATGGATGCGCATGGTTGACCAGCGCAGCTTCCGGAGTTTTTCCGGCGTCAGCATGGTCTTGATATTGGCGTTGCGCAGTACCGGAGCGCCGAGGTTTTCCATGTCGAACTCGCTGCGCGTCAGCGTGACCGGATGGAACTTGTAGAAATTGATGGCGTCGTGCCGGGCCTGGTACTCCACCCAGTGGATGCCCTTCGCGCCCGCCACCCGCGCCGCCTGCCGGCGGACGCGCTCGCCCTGCGGGTGCAGGGCCAGCTTGGGGATGGTCGCCCCGCAGGTCAGAAGGCTCAGCCGCACCGGACCAGCGGCCAGCGAGGGCTCGCGGTCGAGCACCCGGTCGAGCACGCCGAGCATCAGCGTCGCGCCCAGGCTATGGCCGACCAGCAGGATTTCGCCATAGGCGCCCGAGCGCAGCTTCTCGATGACGATGTCGGCGAAGCGGTCGAGCCGTTTGTCGAGGATCGCCACCTCGCCGCGCAGATACTGGCGCGCGACATCCCAGTCGTCGAGCGCCTGATGCAGCCGCCAGCGCCGGCCGGGCTGGTGGAACAGCCCCATGAACACGCCGGCCGCGACGAGGGCGCCGAGCAGCACCGCCGCGATTGTCGGCACGAAGGGCGCAGCCAGTGCGGCCGCGATCCCGCCGGCCAGCGCGCCAGCCGCCGCGAACAGGGCGATGATGACGAAGGGAAAGAAGAAAAACCCGCCATAGCGCGGGCTCGCCTTCACATAGCGCCCGGCAGTGCCGTTGATCAGGAATTCGATGAGCGCGGCAAAGCCCCGCCACAGCCGCACATGATTGGGCCGGTCGTCGAGTTCGACGACGATATCCTCCCAGCGCAGGATGCCGTATTCGGTCTCCTGCCGCCAGTTCGGCCCATGGGTGCGCACGTCCCAGCGCGCGAGCGGCGCCGCGCCGTCATCGATGCGGCCGGACACCTCCACCCCGAACGACCACAGGCTTGCGAAGCGCTGCGCCTGATGGGCGAAGCGGCCGTGGTGATAGTCCATATCGGTGGGGTCGTGGCCCGGGAGGAACAGCACCAGCCGGCGGGGTGTGGCCTCGCCGGTCGACTGCTGGCCCTCGACGGCCGATTCCGCGCTCACCGGCGCTGCCTCATTCATGAAGCGGTTCTAACGGAAGCTCGGGCGCGATGCCAATCTTTGCGCCGCTGCCGGCGCCGGTCTCCACATGCGGTTTAGTGCAAGGCGGCTGCTGACGGTATCGCGCACCGGCACGCCGGGGTGCGCCCGCGCGTTGCGCGGCGGGGACGCATTGTGTATGCCGTTGACCTTCGCCCAAAGGCCCCCATCTTGCTTTATGGGGTTGGGTGATAGACCGGAGACATACTTGACCCGTCCCTCGACGCCGCTCCTCGACACGATCCGTGAGCCGGCCGACCTTCGTCGGCTGTCCGACGAGAAGCTGCCGCAACTCGCGGCCGAGCTTCGCGAGGAGACCATCGACGCGGTGTCCGTCACCGGCGGGCATCTGGGCGCCGGGCTTGGCGTGGTGGAGCTTACCGTCGCGCTGCACCACGTCTTTGATACGCCTCATGACCGGTTGATCTGGGATGTCGGCCATCAGTGCTACCCGCACAAGATACTGACCGGCCGCCGCGAGCGCATCCGCACGCTGCGCATGGGCGCGGGGCTTTCCGGCTTCACCAACCGCACCGAGAGCACCTACGACCCGTTCGGCGCCGGCCATTCCTCGACCTCGATCTCTGCCGGGCTCGGCATGGCGGTCGCGCGCGATCTCCAGGCCGCGCTCGACCCGGAGGCGGGCCGGCGCAACGTGGTCTGCGTCATCGGCGACGGCGCGATGTCGGCGGGCATGGCCTATGAGGCGATGAACAATGCCGGCGCGATGGATTCGCGCCTCATCGTCATCCTCAACGACAACGACATGTCGATCGCCCCGCCCGTGGGCGCGATGTCGGCCTATCTCGCCCGTCTCCTGTCCGGGCGCACCTACCGCTCCCTGCGCGAGACCGCAAAGCAGCTCGCCGGCAATCTGCCGAAGTTCTTCGGCCGGCAGGCGGCGCGGGCGGAAGAGTTCGCGCGCGGCTTCTGGACCGGCGGCACGCTGTTCGAGGAACTCGGCTTCTATTATGTCGGCCCGATCGACGGGCATAATCTCGACCATCTGCTCCCGGTTCTGCGCAATGTGCGCGATTCCGAGGCGGGGCCGATCCTGGTCCATGTCGTCACCCAGAAGGGCAAGGGTTATCCGCCGGCGGAGGCGTCGGCCGACAAATATCACGGCGTGCAGCGCTTCGACGTCGCCACCGGCACGCAGAAGAAAGCGGTTTCCAACGCCCCGAGCTACACCTCCGTCTTCGCCGAGAGCCTCATCGACGAGGCGCGGCGCGACGACAAGATCGTCGCCATCAACGCCGCCATGCCGGCCGGCACCGGGCTCGACCTGTTCGCCCGCGAATTCCCCGAGCGCAGCTTCGATGTCGGCATCGCCGAGCAGCACGCCGTGACCTTCGCCGCCGGGCTGGCGACCGAGGGCTACAAGCCGTTCTGCGCGCTCTATTCCACCTTCCTGCAGCGCGCCTATGACCAGATCGTGCATGACGTGGTGATCCAGCGCCTGCCGGTGCGCTTCGCCATCGACCGCGCCGGGCTGGTCGGTGCGGATGGCGCGACCCATGTCGGGGCGTTCGACGTGCCGATGCTGGCCTGTCTGCCGGGCATGGTGGTGATGGCGGCGGCCGACGAGGCCGAACTGGTCCATATGGTCGCCACCGCGAGCGCCTATGACGAGGGTCCGATCGCCTTCCGCTATCCGCGCGGCGAGGGCGTTGGCGCCGAACGTCCCGCCCATGGCGTTCCGCTGGAGATCGGGCGCGGGCGCATCGTGCGCGAGGGCACCAAAGTCGCGCTGCTGTCGCTCGGCACCCGGCTCGCCCCCTGCCTTGCGGCGGCCGAGCAACTGGGCGGCTTCGGCCTCTCGACCACCGTCGCCGATGCCCGCTTCGCCCGCCCGCTCGACCGCGAACTGATCCTGCGGCTCGCCCGCGAGCACGAGGTGCTGGTCACGGTGGAGGAGGGCGCCATTGGCGGCTTCGGCAGCCATGTTCTCACCCTGCTGGCGGAAGAGGGCGCGCTGGCGCGCGGGCTCAAGGTGCGCACGCTGCACCTGCCGGACCGCTTCCTCGATCACGACACCCCCGCCGCGCAGCTCAAGGCCGCCGGCCTCGATACGGATGGTATCGTGCGCGGCGTGCTCGGCACGCTCGGTCTCGGCGCGGGCGGAGTAAACGCCGGCTCGGCGGTGCCCGCCGCCCTGCTGGGCTGACGGCCGGTCGTGGCGGCGCAGGACAGTCCGGCACGCGAGCGCGCCGATCGCGTGCTGGTGGCGCGCGGCCTGTTCGACAGCCGCGCCCGCGCGCAGGCCGCGATCAATGCCGGGCTGGTGCGCGTCGCCGGCCGGCCTTTGGTCAAGCCCTCCGACATGATCGACCCCGCCGCCAATATCGAGGCGCGCGAGGCCTATGAATGGGTGTCCCGCGCCGGCCTCAAGCTGGAAGCCGCGCTCGATGCCGCCGGGCTCGACGTCACCGGTCTTGAGGCGCTCGATGTCGGCGCCTCCACTGGCGGCTTTACGCAGGTGCTGCTGGCGCGCGGCGCCGTCCGGGTCCACGCCGTGGATGTCGGGCGCGACCAGCTCCACGCCCGGCTGCGCGGCGATCCGCGCGTCGTGTCGCTGGAGGAGACCGACATCCGCACGCTGGCGCCCGGCGCCGTGCCGGCGGCCGATATCGTCACCATCGATGTCAGCTTCATTGGCCTCGCCGCCGTGCTGCCGGCCGCGCTCGCCCATGCCGCGCCCTCGGGCCGGCTGGTGGCGCTGGTGAAGCCGCAATTCGAGGTCGGCCGCGCTCATCTCTCCAAGGGCGGCATCGTGAAGGACGCCCGCGCGCGCCTCGACGTGGTCGACCGCATCGTCGCCCGGCTCGCCGAACTCGGCTGGGTGGTCTCGCATCGGCTCGCCTCGCCGATCGCGGGTGGCGACGGCAATGAGGAATTCCTGCTGGTGGCGGCGCGGAGCTGAACGACATGTCCCTCACCTCGCTCGTCACCCTGACCATCGACCGGCTCGGCCATCGCGGCGACGCCATTGCCGACACGCCGGAGGGGCCGGTCTATGTGCCGCTGGCCCTGCCCGGCGAGCGGGTCGAGGTCGAGCGCGAGGGCGATCGCGCCCGCCTCGTCTCGGTGCTTGAGCCGAGCGCGGAGCGCGTCGAGCCCATCTGCCGCCATGTCGGCCTGTGCGGCGGCTGCACCTTCCAGCATTGGCAGGCCGAGCCCTACCGGCAGTGGAAGCGCGCTCTGGTGGTCGATGCGCTGGCCCGCGAGCGACTGGAGGCGCCGGTTGGCGAGCTGGTCGCCGCCCATGGCGAGGGCCGGCGCCGCGCCACCTTCCATGCGCGCGGCACCGCCGGCAGCGCCCGGCCGGGGCAGGATGTGCTGGCGGTCGGTTTTGCCGGCCGGCGCAGCCATGCCGTGGTCGCCATCGATGCCTGCCCGATCCTCGCATCCTCGCTGGACGGGGCGCTGCCGGCCGCCTGGGCGGTGGCGCAGGTGCTGGCGCCGCTGGCCAAGCCACTCGACATTCAGGTCACCGCCACGGAGACCGGGCTCGACATGGATGTGCGCGGCTCCGGCCCGCTCAAGCCCGCGCGCGTCGCGATGCTGGCGCGGCTGGCGGGCGAGCATCGGCTGGCGCGCCTCACGCGCCATGGCGAGCTGGTGCTGCAGCGCGAGCCGCCGATGCTGACCATGGGCCGTGCCCGCGTCGCGCTGCCGCCGGGTTCGTTCCTTCAGGCCACCGCCGAGGGCGAGGCGGTGCTGGCGCAGGCCGTGCTCGCGGCGGTGACAGCGGCGAAGGCGAAGCATGTCGCGGATCTGTTCTGCGGCGTCGGCACCTTCGCGCTGCGCCTCGCCGAGATCGCCCGCGTCGGCGCGTTCGAATCCCATGCCGGCGCTGTCGAGGCACTGGGGAAGGCGGCGCGCTTTACCGCCGGCCTCAAGCCCATTGCCGCCGAGGCGCGCGACCTGTTCCGCCGCCCGCTGCTGCCGATGGAGCTGAAAGCCTACGACGCCGTGGTGTTCGACCCCCCGCGCCAGGGCGCGGAGGCGCAGGCCCGCCAGTTGGCGGCGTCAAAGGTGCCGCTGGTGATCGGTGTGTCCTGCGATCCGGCGACCTTCGCCCGCGACGCCCGGCTGCTGGTCGATGGCGGCTACCGGCTGGAGAGCGTGACGCCGGTCGACCAGTTCCTCTATTCCACCCATGTCGAGCTGATTGGCGTGTTCCGGCGCTAGCGGGCTTGGATGCGGCCCCGTCGTCCCGCGTCTCAGTTCCCCCAGCGCTCCATCCACATGCGCTCGCCTATGGTGCACGAGACCCGCTTCTCGTCGCTGGCGTAATGGACGATCTGCTCCGGCGGTGGCTTCACGCCGGCGATTTCCAGCACCAGCTTGGTCTTGATCGCGGTGGCGAATTCGTGCGTGCCGCGCACCGGGATGACGAAGGCGCCCGGCCCGCCGATCACGCAGTCCTCGTAATAGATGTCGAGCTGGGGGATATCGAGCATCGAGCCGGCCGGTTCCTTCAGGATCAGCGGCAGCCCGTTGATGGTGATGCCGCGCTTCACGAGATCGTCGCGGGTCATGTCGACCATCGGGCCCTGATTGTTGGTGCCGTCGCCGGAAATGTCGATGACGCGCCGCAGCCCTTTGAAGGCATTGCCCTCGATCAGCGTGGCGCTGAACTCCATCGCCCCCGAGATCGAGGTGCGGTACACCCGCCGCAGCGGCGCCTGTCGGATGGCGTCGGCGAAGCCGGCGGCGTCGTCGGCATTGCCGATCACGGTCCAGTCCACCACCAGCTTCTGCTCGTCCGAGCCCGCCCATTCCACATAGGCCATGGCGACGCGCCCGTTCGGCCCGAGCTTCAGCGCGTTGAGAAATTCCTCGGAGGTGACGGCGGAGATGTAGCCGTCGCGCTGCAGCGCCAGTTCGTCGAGGTCCATGGAGTAGGAGACGTCGACCGCCAGCACCAGCTCGACATCCACCTGTCCGGCATCCCGCGGCTCGGCCGCCTGCGCACGGGTTGTCCATGCGCCGGAAGCCGTCCACGACGCGGACAGCATCGCCAACAGGAGCAGCCACGAACGCACATACGGCATCGCCACCTCCATCGGTGACGGGCTCCCGACATGTCAGGAAACCGTCACGAAGGATGGTGACACGGCCGGCAGGTCGCCAGAAGCCGAAATTGCGGGCAGGGTGGCGCGGTTTATGCCATTCGCGTGAGCGACGGTGCCGGGGTGCGCGCTCAGCCGTCCAGCGTTTCGGTGCCGGTGATCTCGATGCCGAAGCCGGCCACGCCGACATAGGTGCGATGGCGCGAGGCCAGCAGGCGAATCGACGAGATGCCGAGGTCCCGGAGAATCTGCGCGCCGAGCCCGATCTCGCGCCATTGCTCGTCACGCAGCCGCGAGGAATCCATCTTGTCGGTCTCGCCGACGCTGGTGACCGGCACGCCGGAGGTGCCGTCGCGCAGATAGACCAGCACGCCGCGCCCCTCGGCCTTGATGCGCTCCAGCGAGGCGCGGATCGCCTTGCCGCCGGTGAACACGTCGCCGATCGGGTCGGCGCGGTGCAGGCGCACCAGCACGTCGCGCCCGTCGCCGATCCGGCCATGCACCAAAGCGAGGTGGTTCACCGGCTCGAACGGGGTGACATAGGAAATGCCGTGCATCTCGCCGACCGCCGTGGGGGCGGTGAACTCGGCGGCGCGCGTCACCAGCTTCTCGCGCACCTGGCGATAGGCGATGAGGTCGGCGACCGAAATGCGCGTGAGCCCGTGCGCGCCGGCGAAATCGGTAACCTTCGGCCCGCGCATCACCGTGCCGTCGTCATTGACCAGCTCGCAGATCACGCCGACCGGCTCCAGCCCGGCGAGCTTGCACAGATCGACCGCCGCTTCGGTATGACCCGAACGCATCAGCACGCCGCCCTCGCGGGCGATCAGCGGGAAGATGTGGCCGGGGCGCACGAAATCGGCGGCGCCGGCATTGGAATTGGCGAGCCCGCGCACGGTGGCGGTGCGGTCCTCGGCAGAAATGCCGGTGGTGGTGCCGTGCTTGTAGTCGACGGAAATGGTGAAGGCGGTGGAGTGCGGCGCGTCGTTGTCGCTCACCATGGGCGACAGGCGCAGCCGCTTGGCGTGCTCGGCGGTGAGCGGCGTGCACACGATGCCGGAGGTGTGGCGCACGATGAACGCCATCTTCTCCGGGGTGGCGAACTGCGCGGCGACGATCAGGTCGCCCTCGTTCTCGCGGTCATCGTCATCGGTGACCACCAGCATCTCGCCGCGCTTGAAGGCTTCGATCGCGGCCTCGACGCGGCTCGCCAGATTGTCGCTCATGTCCGTCACCTCACCGATATCGAGCCCGAGGAAGTCGTTCGGCGTCACGGCGCCGCCCGTGGCGGCGGCGATGCGCGCGCCCGCTTCCCGCGAGACCCAGGCCTGCTGGTCCTTGCACAGCGCGGTGATGCTGGCGGGCGACAGGCCGACCGCGCGCGCAAAGGCGCTGCGTGTCGTGCCGGTGGTCTGGAGCCAGTCCGCGAGTTTCATGCCGGCAACATATGCCCGGCGAGGTTCAGTAGCAATGAAGGTGGCGGATGTTTTCAGCAATACTGAAATTGCGGTGCGGCACAGTCGCCGTGTCAGGCCAATCCGGTGAGGGCGTCGAGCACCCGCGCCACCAGATCGTCGAGGGCGTCGGCGCCGTCGGCACGCAGCACGGGCGCCCGCTGCCGCGCCAGCCACGCCTCGTGGCGCGCGCGGTTGCGGCCGTCGAAGCCGGGCGTGTCGTAGCCCTCCGCCCAGCGCCGGAAGGCGAGGTGCGCCGCGTGCATGTCGCCGCCGGGATCGATCCGCGCGCCGTGCCGCTGGCGCTCGCGCGCTGCCAGCCGCTCCATGCGCAGGGCGGTATCGGTCGCGACGAAGACAATCAGATCGACGTCGGCGATCAGCGCGTCGCCCCAGCCGTCGAACGCGCCGGTCAGCACCCAGCCGTCGGCGCCCAGCGCGCCGGCGATCCCCGCCACGCGCTGTTCGGGCGAGTTCTTCACCGTGTAGGGCGGATCAGTCGGCGCCCAATAGAACGCGTCGACATCGACATGGCGCAGGCCGAGCCGCCGGGCGACGGCCCGCCCGAGCGTGGTCACGCCGGCGCAGGAGGCGCCTGTGAAATAGAGCCGCGTCGCCCGCGCGCCCGTCGATGGCGTCGTCAGCGCGGGAAGGGCCATTGCGGCGGGGTGCCGACCTGCGCGCGGTTGCGCAGGAAATGGTCGGCCAGCACGCAGGCGACCATGGCCTCGCCCACCGGCACCGCGCGGATGCCGACGCACGGGTCGTGGCGGCCCTTGGTCACGATGTCGGCGTTCTCGCCATGGCGGGTCACGGTCTGGCGCGGGGTGAGGATCGAGGAGGTCGGCTTCACCGCGAAACGCGCCACCACCGGCTGCCCGGTGGAGATGCCGCCGAGAATGCCGCCGGCATGGTTGGCGAGGAACACCGGGCGCCCGTCATTGCCCATGCGCATCTCGTCGGCATTGTTCTCGCCGGTCAGCGCGGCGGAGGCGAAGCCCTCGCCAATCTCCACGCCCTTCACCGCGTTGATGCTCATCAGCGCGCCGGCCAGATCCGCGTCGAGCTTGCCGTAGATCGGGGCGCCGAGGCCCGGCGGCACGCCTTCGGCCACGATCTCGATCACCGCGCCGACCGAGGAACCGGATTTGCGGATGCCGTCGAGATAGCTCTCCATCCGCGCCGCCGCCTCGGCATCCGGGCAGAAGAACGGGTTGCGGCCGATCTCCGCGTCGTCCCAGTTGGCGCGGTCGATGCTGATCTCGCCCATCTGCACCAGCGCGCCGCGCACGGTCATGCCGGGCAGCACGAGGCGGGCGATCGCCCCCGCCGCGACGCGCACCGCGGTCTCGCGCGCGGAGGAGCGCCCGCCGCCGCGATGGTCGCGCAGGCCGTATTTCACGTCATAGGCGTAATCGGCATGGCCGGGGCGGTAGCTCTCGGAAATCGCCGAATAGTCCTTGGAGCGTTGGTCGACATTCTCGATCAGGAAGCCGATCGGCGTGCCGGTGGAGGTCAGCGTGCCGTCCTCGCTCGTGAGCACGCCGGAGAGGATCTTCACCTCGTCCGGCTCGCGGCGCTGGGTGGTGAATCGCGATGTGCCGGGCCGGCGCCGGTCCAGCGCCGCCTGCACGTCCTCCAGTCGGAAAGTGAGGCCGGGGGGGCAGCCGTCGATCACGCCGCCGATCGCCACGCCGTGGCTCTCGCCGAAGGTGGTGACGCGGAAAAGCTGGCCGAAGGTGTTGAAGGACATGGGCCACAAACACTTAAAAAGTGACGGATATCGGGCTTCTAGGCGGCTTGGGCACGGGCGTCAAACCGCTGCGCGCGTCCGCCGCGCCGACCGATTGTGGCGAAGCCGCGCATCCGTGCTACATAGAGAGGATACGAGGCTGCCTCATCATACCATATGCCCTTATTTGAAATCGCTGTCGTCCTTCTGCTCGTGCTGATCAACGGCGTTCTCGCCATGGCCGAGCTTTCCGTCGTGTCCTCGCGCCCGGCGCGTCTGCGCTCCATGGCGGATAACGGATCGGCGGGCGCGCGCATCGCGCTGCAACTCGCCGCCGACCCCGGCCGCTTCCTGTCCACCGTGCAGATCGGCATCACGCTGATCGGCATTCTGGCGGGCGCGTTCTCCGGCGCCACGCTGGGCGACATGCTCAGCGCCTGGCTCAAGGAGCAGGGCATGGCCGGGCGGCTCGCCGATGGCCTGGGCTATACGCTGGTCGTGGCGGCCATCACCTATGTGTCGCTGATCATCGGCGAACTGATCCCCAAGCGCCTCGCGCTGCAGAACCCGGAAAAGCTCGCCAGCCTAGTGGCCCCGCTGATGCTGCTGCTGTCGCGGGTCTCCGCCCCGGCGGTGTGGACGCTCGACATCTCGTCGCGCCTCGTGCTGCGCCTGCTGGGCGAGCACGGCAAGGCCGGCGAGAACAACGTCACGGACGAGGAAATCCGCGCCATCGTCGCCGAGGCCGAGACCGCCGGCATCATCGACCCCGAGGAACGGCGCATGATCGCGGGCGTGATGCGCCTCGCCGATCGTCCGGTCCGTGCGGTGATGACGCCGCGTACCGATGTCGAATGGATCGACCTGACGGACGATCCCGACACGGTGCGCAAGACCATTCGCGAGACGCGCTACACCCGCATGCCGGCCTGCGAGGGCACGCCGGACGAGAGTGTCGGTGTCATCGACAGCCGCGACCTGCTGGAAGCCTATATGGACGGCCGCACGCCCGATCCGCGCGAATTCGTCAAGCCGGCCGCCGTGCTGGTCGAGACCGCCGGCGCCCTCGACGCGATGAAGGTGCTGCGCCACACCCAGACGCCGCTGGCGCTGGTGGTCGACGAATATGGCTCGCTTGTGGGCGTGCTGACCCCGGCGGACCTGCTCGACGCCATTGCCGGAACCGTGGTGACCGACGATGCCGGCCATTCCAGCCCGCATGTGGTGGAGCGCGCCGATGGCAGCTTCCTCATCGCCGGCGCGACGCCGATCGACGAACTGGCCGACCAGCTCGGCATCCGCATTCCGCAGGATGCCGGCTTCCATACCGCGGCGGGCTACGCGCTCTACGAGCTGAAGGCGATGCCGCAGGAAGGGGTCAGCTTCGAGGCCAAGGGCTGGCGCTTCGAGGTGGTGGATATGGACGGGCGGCGCATCGACAAGCTGCTGGTCTCGCGGGCGGTCTCCCCCCGCCGCCGCGCGCCGCTCGCCGGCTGAGCGCGGTTCAGCGCAGGTTGCGCTCGATGGACGTGCCCGCGCGGCTGTCGGCGAGGCCGTAGCGGGCGCTGAGGCCGGCGACAACGGTGACGATGGCCACGGCGAGCGCGGCGGCGATCAGGCCGTATTCCAGCCCGGTGCCGTGGGGACGGCGGACGGCGGCGCTACGCCGACGCTGAGACAGGTCCCTGTCCACCCAGTTGCTCATCGCGATACTCTGCTTGCGCTCGACTGTTAAAACGCCTGCTTGAGACAGGTTTTATTATGCGAGCACCCTGAGCCCGAGACGTTGATCGGGCGTTAAAACGCTGCCGTGCGCGGAAAGCTCTTTGTCCGTGGTTAATGTTTTGCAGCCGGCTCCGGCCGAATGCTTCGGCGCTGTTCGCCGGGCGTTAACCATGAATGCGGGGCCGCTGGTGGCCGGCGCGCGGGCCGATCCTCACGTGCCCCGGGGCTTGGCCCGGCGGGTTGGCTCGGCGTTGGCCGGGTCTTCCGGCCAGGGATGGCGCGGGTAGCGCCCGCGCATCTCGGCCCGCACATCGCGCCAGGAGCCGGACCAGAAGGCCGGCAGGTCGCGCGTCATCTGGATCGGCCGGTG
Source organism: Ancylobacter gelatini (assembly GCF_022601675.1). Classification (GTDB taxonomy): domain Bacteria; phylum Pseudomonadota; class Alphaproteobacteria; order Rhizobiales; family Xanthobacteraceae; genus Ancylobacter; species Ancylobacter gelatini. Next base: position 238,803 of record NZ_JAKVIL010000003.1, read on the forward strand.
CGCGGGGGAGAGCAGCGCCAGCGTCAGCGGCACGCGGCCCTGCGCGATGGCGGGGTGGGTGCCCAGCCCGAACAGTTCCTGCACCCGCACGGCGAGCAGCGGCCCGCCCTCGGCGGCATAGTCGATCGGCAGGCGCGAGCCGGTCGGCACCTCGAAATGGGTCGGCGCCTCTTCCTCCAGCCGGCGCGACAATTCCCAGGGCAGCAGGCCGGCGAGCGCGCGGCCCAGCACTTGCGCGTCGATCTGGCCGAGCGCGGTCAGCCCCGTTAGCTCCGGCGCCAGCCAGTCTTCGGCGCTTTCCGCAAGCCGGTCGTCGGACAGGTCCGGCCAGATGCCGGGCGCCCTGGCATGGAGGAAGCGCCCGCGATCCAGCCATTGCCGCTGCGCGTCGGAGAAGCCCAGCCGGGCGATGCCCTGCGCCGCCGCCGCGCGGGCCAGCGCCGCCGCCGCCTGCGGCCCGGCTTCGACACGGGCGGTGCGCTCGGCCAGCACCAGCGCGCCGAGCCGGCGGACATGGCGCGCGCGGAGCGCCCCGGCGGCGGGGTCGAAGCTCGTCTCCGTGCCCTCGGTGATCCGGTCGCCGAATTCGGCCTCGATATCGGCCTCGCTCAATTCGGCGGCGAGCACGATGCGCGCTTCCTCCGCCGTGCCGGTCAGTTCCGCCACCGCGAGAAAGCGCGCGCGGGCGAGCGGGGAGGCGGGGTCGATCGCCGCGCCGCGCCCATTGGCCAGCACGAAACGCCGCCCGTCACCGCGCCCGCGCGCCAGCCGGTCCGGAAAGGCGAGCGCCAGCAGGCCTGCGGGCGAACCGGACAGCGCGGGCGCCGCCCCGGCACCGCGCGCCGCCCGCGCGGCCTCTTCCGCCCAGCGCCCCGCCAGCCGGCGCGCCTCTTCCGCCCGGCGCAAGCGGTCGCGCGCCAGCCCGTCGAGCCGGTGGGCGAGGTCGAGCCCGTCGCCGCCCAGCCCGCGCTCGGACACCAGCGCGGCGATCAGCGCGGCGTCCTCGCCCGCCCCGCGCCGCGCGCCCTCGATCACCATGCGCGCAAGGCGCGGCTCCAGCGGCAGCCGGGCCATGGCGCGGCCGAGCGCGCTCACCTGGCCCTGCGCGTCGAAGGCGCCGAGCAGGCGCAGCAGCGCCCGCGCCTCCTTCACCGCCGCCTCTGGCGGGGGATCGAGGAAGGCGAGGCCAGCGGGGTCGCTCACGCCCCAGATCGCGAGGTCGAGCACGAGGCGTGACAGGTCGGCGGAAAGAATTTCCGGCGTGGCATAGGCCGGCAGGCTCATCGTCTCCGCCTCGTTCCACAGCCGCCAGCAAATGCCCGGCGCGGTGCGGCCGGCGCGCCCGCGCCGCTGGTCGGCCGCCGCCCGCGAGACGCGCACCGTCTCCAGCCGCGTCAGCCCCACGCCCGGCTCGAAGCGCGGCACCCGTGCCAGCCCGCTGTCGACCACGATCCGCACATCCTCGATGGTGAGGCTGGTCTCGGCGATCGAGGTGGCCAGCACCACCTTGCGCCGGCCCTTGGGCGCGGGCGAGATCGCGCGGTCCTGCTCGGCCGGGGAGAGCGCGCCATAGAGCGGAGCGATGTCGATGGCGGGGTCGGAAAGCAGCTCACGCAGCGCCCGCTCGGTGCGGCGGATCTCTGCCGTGCCGGGAAGAAACGCCAGCACGGACCCGGCGTCCGCGCGCAGAGCGCGGGCGATGAGGTCCGCCATCTGCCGGTCGATCGGCGTGCGCGGGTCGCGCCCCGCATGGCGGGTCTCGACCGGAAAGGCCCGGCCCTCGCTCTCGATCACCGGCGCCGGACCTTGCTGTCCATCGTCCAGAAGCCGTGCCACCCGCGCGCCGTCCAGCGTCGCCGACATCACCAGCACGCGCAGATCCTCGCGCAGCGCCGACTGCGCTTCCAGTGCGAGGGCGAGGCCGAGATCGGCGTCGAGGCTGCGCTCGTGGAACTCGTCGAACAGCACGGCGGCGACGCCGGACAGTTCGGGATCGTCGACGATCATGCGGGTGAAGATGCCCTCGGTGATCACCTCGATCCGCGTGGCGCGGCCGATTCTGGAGCCGAAGCGCGCGCGGTAGCCCACGCGTTGCCCCGCCGTCTCGCCGAGCGTGGTCGCCATGCGCTCGGCGGCCGCGCGCGCGGCGATGCGGCGCGGCTCCAGCACGAGGATCTTGCCCCCCTGAACCCATGGCTCATCCAGCAGGGCCAGCGGCACCCGCGTTGTCTTGCCCGCCCCCGGCGGGGCGACAAGCACCGCGCGCGACCCCTGCCGCAAGGCGGCGGTGAGCGCGGGCAGGGCGTCGTCGATGGGGAGGGGAGGGAGGGCCATGCCTGCAGGATTTAGAGCGCTTCGGCTCGTAAGGGAATTCGGTCGTGACACGAGATTTGAACAGTTACATCTATAGATTGTTTCAACTTAAAATTGCATCCTAACGTTGCGGCATCCCGCCGCTAACAGGGGCATTCGATGAAGCGGCACAGCAGGGATAATTTCTTCATCGTCGGCGAAGGTATCGCCACTCACGACACGCACCACCAGCCGGTGACCCTTCCCGCATCGACCGAAGCGGAGATGCGCAAGTTCCGGTTCTCGCGGCTGGGACCGAAGGGCGGGCTTGGCTCGCCGGCTTTACTGGCGGCGCTGGCCCGGGCCATGGTCGCAGGGCCGCAGCAGAATGCGCGCCCGACCATACCGGCGGGCTTCACCTATCTCGGCCAGTTCATCGATCATGATCTCACCTTCGATCGCACGGCCGCCAAGCTGGGTGACAACGTATTGGTCGCCGATCTGGTTCAGGGGCGCTCACCGGCGCTCGATCTGGACTGCCTGTATGGCGGCGGCCCGAACGACCCGGACAGCCGCGCCTTCTATGTCGACGGCATCCGCTTCAGGATGGGCAGGACGGCCGCCGACGCCAACTTCGCGGGCACCAATGTCGATCGTGAAGGCTTTGACCTGCCGCGCAGCGGGTTCGGCTCGTCGAAATCCGCGCGGCGCAAGGCAGCGATCGCCGATCCGCGCAATGACGAGAACCTGATCGTCGCACAGTTTCATCTCGCCATGCTGCGGTTTCACAACCGTGTCGTCGACCGCCTCGCCGGCGAGGGCACGCCCAGCGCCGTGCTGTTCGAGCGGGCGCGGGAGGTCGTCGTGCGCCACTACCAGTGGATCGTGCAGCACGAATTCCTTCCGCTCATCGTCGATCAGGCGATCCTCGACGACGTGGCGCAGAACGGCCGGCGCTTCTTCGAGCCCAATCCGCTTCCCGGCGATTTCCCGACGATGCCGATCGAGTTCTCGGTCGCTGCCTATCGCACGGGCCACAGCATGATCCGCGGCGGCTACCAGTGGAACCGCATCTTCAACAGCGCGGGAATTCCCGCCACGCTCGGGCTGCTGTTCCTGTTTTCCGGCACCAGCGGCACGCTTTCGGCCGATTCCACGCCGGGCGATCCCGAGAGCGGCAGCTTCGAGCGCCTGCCGACCAGTTGGATCGCCGACTTCCGGCGCCTGTTCGACTTCGCGGCGGCCGGGCGGCCGGATCTCGCGCTCGACGCGGCGCAGTTCAACGTCACGCGGCGCATCGACACCTCGCTGGTCGATCCCCTCGCCACGCTGCCTCCGGGGTCTTTCGGCCACGAGCCGATCGCCGATCCGATCGAACTCAACCTCGCCTTCCGCAACCTGGCGCGCGCCAACATGGTCGAACTCGCGAGCGGTCAGCAGATGGCGGCATTCTTCGGCCTGCCGCCGCTCTCCGCCGACGCCCTTCTTGTCGGCAGCGAAGGGGCGGATCTGACCGGGCTGCCATCGGCGGAGAAGGACGAACTGCTCGCGGCGACGCCGCTGTGGTTCTATGTCCTGCGCGAAGCGGAGCTGAACGGCGGCAAGCTCACCGGGGTCGGCGGGCGCATCGTCGCCGAGGTGTTCCACCGGGCGGCCGAGGCCAGCACGGTGTCCAATCTGCGCATGGTCGGCTGGCAGCCGAGCCTGGTCGAGGCGGGCAAGGTGTTCGGAATCGCCGACCTGCTGCTTTTCGCCTTCGAGGGCCGCGAGGACCTGCTCAACCCGCTGGGCGACATCGCCCCGCCGGCGCCGGTGCCCGGCCCGACGAACTGACGTCGAGGGGAGGGCGTCCGGCGCGTGCCGGCGCCCTCCCGCGTCTCACATCACCGAATCGATCGTCTTCCCGATCTTCTCCACCAGTTCGCCGATCTGGGCCTCGTTGATGATCAGCGGCGGGCTCACCGCCAGCGTGTCGCCGGTGCCGCGCAGCATCAGGTCGTGGTCGTGGAAGGCGTTCACCATCGCGGTGTAGCCGCGCTTGCCGGGGGCGTCGGGCAGCGGGGCGAGGTCGAAGGCGCCGACCAGGCCGACCTGCCGGATGTCCAGCACGCCCGGCTTGCCCTTCAGGCTCATCACCGCATCGGCCCAGATCGGCTCGATGGCGCGGGCGCGCTCGAACAGCGCCTCGTCGCGATAGAGGTCGAGCGTCGCCAGCGAGGCGGCGCAGGCGAGCGGATGGCCGGAATAGGTGTAGCCGTGGAACAGCTCGATCATGTGTTCCGGGCCGTTCATGAAGGCGTCGTAGATGCCCTTGCGCACGATCACGCCGCCCATCGGCACCGAGCCGGAGGTCACGCCCTTGGCGAAGGTGATCATGTCCGGCACCACGCCATAGCGCTCGGCGGCGAAGGGGAAGCCGAGGCGGCCGAAGCCGGTGATCACTTCGTCGAAGATCAGCAGGATGCCGTATTTGTCGCAGATCTCGCGCAGGCGCTTGAGGTAGCCCTTGGGCGCGGGCAGGCCGCCGGTGGAGCCGGCCATCGGCTCGACGATGACGGCGGCGATGGTCTGAGCGTCGTGCAGGGCGACGATGCCCTCCAGCGCGTCGGCGCGCTCGGCGCCCCATTCCGGCTCGCCCTTGGAGAAGGCCTGCTTCTCGCGGTCATAGGTGTGCGGCAGGTGGTCGGCGCCGGCCAGCAGGCTGCCGAAGAAGCGGCGATTGGGGGAGATGCCGCCGACGGTGATGCCGCCGAAGCCGACGCCATGATAGCCGCGCTCGCGGCCGATCAGCCTCGTGCGCGTGCCCTTGCCGGTCACGGCATGGTAGGCGAGCGCGATCTTGAGCGCGGTGTCGCCGGCCTCCGAGCCGGAATTGCAGAAGAACACATGGTCGAGATCGCCCGGCGCCAGCTCGGCGATGCGCGAGGCGACCTTGAACGCCAGCGGATGGCCGAACTGGAAGGTCGGCGCGAAGTCCATCTCCTCCGCCTGCTTCTTGATCGCCTCGACGATCGGCTGGCGGTTGTGGCCGGCATTGGCGCACCACAGGCCGGCGGAGCCGTCGAGGATCGCGCGGCCTTCCGGCGTGAAATAGTGCATGTCCTTGGAGCGCGACACCATGCGCGGGCGCGCCTTGAAGGCGCGGTTGGCGGTGAAGCCCATCCAGAAGGCGTCGAGATCGTTGGGGGTGGCGACGCTCACGGCATCGACATCATAGGAAACAGACATGGCACAGGCTCCGATCGTTGGTCCGGCCGCCGGAAACAGGTCGTGGGGCCGCGCTTTTGATCATGTATAATGCGTGAGCACCGGCGCGCTCACGAGAAAATATGATGATGTGATCACTTTCTTTTCTGAGGCTTCACGCCCGCTTGACCGCGCGGCGGTAACGCGGCCATGAACTCGCCCAAAGCCGTGCTACAGTCACCTAACGTCATGTTTTTCCCGGCCTGCGCGCCCTGCTCGCGCGTGCCGGCCGCGTGGGACCGTCCAAGTGCCTGAAAGCACGACAATCGATGCCTCGGAGCTGGAGCCGCCGCCGGTGGATGCGGGGCTGGCCGCCCTGCCTCCCGAGGCGGCGCGCGCGGCGCTGGCGCGCGTGCTGATGTCGGAGGAGCTGAGCTCCTCGCCGCAATTGTCGAATATTCTGCGTTTTGTGGTCGAGGCGACGCTGGAGGGCCGGCGCGACGCCATCAAGGGCTACACCATCGCGGTCGAGGCGCTCGGGCGCGATGCCTCCTTCGATCCGCAGGCCGACCCCATCGTCCGCGTCGAGGCCACGCGGCTGCGCCGGGCGCTGGAGCGCTATTATGCCGGCGCCGGCGCGCAGGACGAGATCGAGATCGTGGTGCCGCGCGGCAGCTATGTGCCGCAATTCGTGCCGCGCCGTGCGGGCACGCGCGAGGGCACGGAGGCTGGCGAGCGGCTGCCGGTGCCCGGCGCCGAGCCGGCCGATCTGCTGGAGCCGGGCGAGGTTGCCCCCGTTCCCGCCGTGGTGGCCGTCCCGGTGCGCCGCGGGCTGGCGCGGGGATGGGCGGGGCTGCTGCTGCTCCTGCTGGTGGTGGCTTCAGTCGTTGCGCTGTTCGGCGTTCTCTATCCCGGCGGCTGGCGCTCGGCGATGTCCGACGTGGCGTTCCGGCCGATCGAGCGCTTCAACCGCCTCGGCATTCCGATGATCGAGGTCCGGTCCTTCGACGAGACCGGCGCCAGCCAGCCGGGCGTGACGCAGGCCGATGCGAGCGGCGGCGCGTCCCCCTCCGCCGACTTCCCGGCCCGCGCCATCGAAGTGCGCGTGCGCGACGCGCTGGCGCGCTTCGACCTGCTGGACGTGCTGTCCAGCCCCGATGCCCGCCCCTCGCTGGGCTGCGCTTCCACCGCAAACGCCCCCCATTCCGCCTTCGCGCTGGGCGGGCTGGTGGAACATCACGAGGACGGCGCGATTTCCGTGCTGCTGCGGCTGACCGACCTGTGCGACGGCACCATCGTCTGGTCCCGCGAGTTCGACGGGTTGAGGCCCGGCAGCGATTCGTCGGCGGCCGAGGTCGCGCTGGTGCGCGAGATCATGGCGGCCATCGCCGAGCCCTATGGCGTGATCCAGGCCCGCGCGCGCTCCCGTGTGGTCGCGGCGGGCGGCACCGCCACTGCCGGCCCCTATGGCTGCGTGCTGGAGGCCTATGGCTATTGGCGCAGCTATGCGGCGCCCGATCACGAGCGTGCGCGCGCCTGTCTGGAAAAGGCCGTGCAGAATGACGGCACCTTCGCTCTCGGCTATGCGCTGCTGGCCGAGCTTTATCTCGACGAGCTGCGCAACGGGGTCAATCCGCGTCCCGGCCCGCCCTCGCTCAACCGCGCGCTGGCGGCGGCCGAGCAGGCGGTGGAACTGGCGCCGACCAGCGCCTATGTCCGCCGCGTGCTCATGGATGTGCATTTCTTCCGGGGCGCGCGCGGCTCGGCGATCGCCGCGGGCGAGGCGGCCCTGGCGCTCAATCCCTATGATGTCGACGTGCTGGCCGATGTCGGCGGCCGGCTGGTGGCGCTCGGCCAGCCCGAACGCGGCGAGGCGCTGTTGTCCAGCGCCTCGCTCTCGGCGCTCGGCATGCCGCCCTGGGTGGATTTTCACCGCGTCATCGCCGCCTATGCGCGCGGCGACATTCCCGCGGCCGCGGCCGCCGCCGATCATCTGATGGGTGACGGCTATGCGCCCGGCCTGCTGGCCCGCGCCTTGGCGAGCGCCAGCGCCGGCGAGATGGCCGCCGCCCGCGCGGATGTGCAGAAGCTGACCGAGATCGCACCGGAATGGGCCTCCCAGCCCGATGTCATGGTCTCGCGCTTCTTCCCCGATCCGGCGCTCGCCCAGCGGGTGCGGGAGGATCTGGCCGGCGCCGGCCTTCGGGGCTTCAAGGCCGCCGCCGCGAATTGAAGGCGGCTGCCGGCTCCACCTTTCGGCCGATGGCGCCGCGACGCATGGCGCCTCCAGCCCGAACGCGCTATGAGCGGACACCCCCTGCTGCACGGCGGAACCTGCCATGTCGGAAAAATACGATCTCGCCATTGTCGGTGCCGGTGTCGTCGGACTGGGCCATGCCATCAGCGCGCTCAAGCGCGGGCTGAAGACCGTGGTGATCGACCGTGACGTGCGGGCCAACGGCGCCTCGGTGCGCAATTTCGGCTTCGTCACCGTCACCGGCCAGCAGCGCGGCGAATGCTGGCACCGGGCGATGCGCTCGCGCGATATCTGGGCAGAGATCGCGCCGCTCGCCGGCATCGAGGTGGTGCATCGCGGGCTCGTGGTTACCGCGCGCCGGCCCGAGGCGCTGGCGGTGCTCGAGGCCTTCGAGCGCACGGAGATGGGGCTGGGCTGCGAGCTGCTTGGGCCGCTGGCCGCCCGTGAGCGCTACCCCGCGCTTCAGGGCGAACTGGTCGGGGCGATGTGGAGCCCCCATGATCTGCGCGTCGAATCCCGCTTCGCCATCCCGAAGCTCGCCCAATGGCTGGCCGGCGAGGGCATCGCGTTCCGCCGCGAGCGCGCGGTGATCGGCGTCGAGCCCGGCCGCGTCCACACCTCCGCCGGCGAGATCGCCGCCGAGCGCATCGTGGTGGCGCCGGGCGACGACTTCCACACCCTGTTCGAGGACCGCTTCAAAGCTTACGGCCTCACGCGCTGCAAGCTGCACATGATGCGCGTCAGCGATCCCGCCATCGGCACGCTGCCCGGCTCGATCATGACCGACCTCTCGCTCGGCCGCTATCTCGGCTATGCCGAACTGCCCGAGGCCGCCCCGCTGATCGCGCGGCTCAAGGAGGAGCAGGCCGAGCACCTCGCCCACGGCGTTCATCTCATCGTCGTGCAGTCGGCCGATGGTTCGCTGGTGGTCGGCGACAGCCATCATTACGATGCGACGCCCGACCCCTTCGCCCCGGAATTCGTCGACGACCTCATCCTCGACGAATATGCCCGGGTGTTCGATCATGCGCCCGAGCGGGTGCTGGAGCGCTGGATCGGCACCTATGCCTCCGCGCCCGACCGGCTCGCCTTCATCGACACGCCGGCCGAGGGCGTCCGGCTGGTGGTGGTCACCAGCGGCACCGGCGCCTCCACGGGCTTTGCCATCGCGGAAGAAGCGATGGCGCAGCTTTTCGACTGACAGGCGGAAAGGGACGTTCATGGCACTCAAGGCGCTGATTCTCGACTGGGCCGGTACGGCGGTGGATTTCGGCTCGCGCGCGCCGATGGGCGCTTTCGTCGAGGCGTTCTCCCGCGTGGGCGTGACGATCTCGATCGACGAGGCGCGCGGGCCGATGGGCCTGCCCAAGCGCGACCATGTCGCCGCCCTGCTCTACACCCACATCATCGGCCAGCGCTGGGAGGCGGTCCATGGCCGGCTGCCGGACGAGGCCGATGTCGACCGCGTGCTGGCGATCTTCGAGCCGCTGAATGTCGAGGTGATCCCGCGCCACGCCGACCTCATCCCCGGCCTGCTGGACGTGGTGGCCTTCGCCCGCGGCAAGGGGATGAAGATCGGCTCCACCACCGGCTACACCCGGCCGATCATGGAAAAGCTGATGCCGCTCGCCGCCGAGGCCGGCTATGCGCCGGACAATGTGGTGTGCGCCGGCGACCTTGCCGCCGGCCGGCCAAGCCCGCTCATGATGTACCGCACCTTCGCCGATATCGGCGTGTGGCCGCCGTCCGCCTGCGTGAAGCTCGACGACACCGAGCCCGGCATTGCCGAGGGCCTCGCCGCCGGCACCTGGACCGTGGGCCTCGCGCTTTCGGGCAACGCGGCCGGCCTGTCCAAGGCCGAACTCGACTCGCTCTCCCCCGCCGACCGCGCCATGGTCCGCGCGCGGGCGAATGATCGTCTGTCCCGCGCGGGCGCGCATTTCGTCATCGACACCGTGGCGGACCTGCTCCCGGTGCTCGACGCCATCGAAGCCCGCCTCGCGGCGGGGCTTCGACCCTAGGGATTTTGGGCCCGCCTCGCGGCGGGGCTTCGACCCTAGGGATTTCCGGCCCGCCTGGCGGCGGGGCTTCGACCCTGGGGATTTTGGCCCGCCTGGCGGCGGGGCTGCGCCCATAAAACGAGGCCGGCCCGCGCCGGGCTTCGGCCGCGCGCGGGCGCCACACCATTGCGAGCCCGCCCCCCATCCTCTAAACCCGCGCGCAACGGGACTTTTGAGGAACGGCGCCACCATGGCCAAGGACAAACCCACGAAGCTCAAGGCGCGCCTGCCGCGCGGCCTCGCTGATCGCGGCCCCGCAGAACTCGCCGGCACGCGGGCCATGCTCGACACCATCCGCCGCGTCTATGAGCTTTACGGCTTCGAGGCGCTGGAGACCCCGTTCATCGAATATACCGACGCGCTGGGCAAGTTCCTGCCGGATCAGGACCGCCCGAACGAGGGCGTGTTCTCGTTCCAGGACGATGACGACCAGTGGCTGAGCCTGCGCTACGACCTCACCGCGCCGCTCGCCCGCCATGTCGCGGAGAATTTTCAGGACATCGCCAAGCCGTTCCGCTCCTACCGGCAGGGCTGGGTGTTCCGCAACGAGAAGCCCGGCCCCGGCCGCTTCCGCCAGTTCATGCAGTTCGACGCCGACACGGTGGGCGCGCCCACCGTCGCCGCCGATGCCGAGATCTGCATGATGGCCGCTGACACGCTGGAAGCACTCGGCATCGCGCGCGGCGATTACGTCATCAAGGTCAATAACCGCAAGGTGCTGGACGGCGTGCTGGAGGCCATCGGCCTCGGCGGGGATGACAATGCCGGCCGCCGCCTCACCGTGCTGCGCGCCATCGACAAGTTCGACAAGGTCGGCATCGAGGGCGTGCGCGATCTGCTCGGCGAGGGCCGCTGGGAGAACCCGGCCGCCAAGAGCGGCGACTTCACCAAGGGTGCGGGGCTGGATGAGTATGAAATTGATACTGTCATCAGCTTCGTCACTCTTCAGTCCGGCGACGTCACACCTCTGGAGGATATTACTGGCCTTGCCGCTGGCGCTCGCGCAAATGGTCATGAAGTTAATAATTACGGTTCCGGCCAGTTCGTGGAGAGTAATAAGGGTGTCGTGAATCACCTTCGGGCCATGTTCGGCAATTACGCGACATCTGCCGAAGGCATCGAAGAGCTGGCGGAGATCGCCGATCTGGCAGAAGCTGCTGGCTATAGTCGTGACCGTATCCGCATTGATCCCTCCGTCGTCCGCGGCCTCGAATATTACACCGGCCCGGTCTTCGAGGCCGAGCTGACCTTCGAGGTCAAGGACGAAAAGGGCCGCCCGGTGCGCTTCGGCTCGGTCGGCGGCGGCGGGCGCTATGATGGGCTGGTCGGCCGCTTCCGGGGCGAAGCTGTGCCGGCTACGGGTTTTTCCATCGGCGTCTCGCGCTTGGCTGCCGCGCTTTCCGCGCTCGGCAAGCTGAAGGCGGCGACCGAGTACGGCCCGGTGGTGGTGGTGGTGATGGACCGCGACCAGACCGGCCATTACATGGGCCTCGTCAAGACGCTGCGCGAGGCCGGCATCCGGGCCGAGATGTATCTCGGCAACCCGAAGAATCTCGGCAACCAGTTCAAATATGCCGACCGCCGCAACTCGCCCTGCGTGGTGATCCAGGGCTCGGACGAGCGCGCGGCCGGCACCGTGCAGATCAAGGACCTGATCGAGGGCGCGAAGGCTGCCGCCGCCATCACCGACAACGCCGAATGGCGCGAAAGCCGCCCGGCGCAGTTCGAGTGCAGCGAAGCCGAGCTGGTCGAGAAGGTGAAAGAGGTGCTCGGCCATCACGGCGTGCCCTACGGCGCGGCGCGCGGCTGAGGGCGGCGGGGAGGGCGGCGCATGAAGCTGTTTCCGCTCGGCCCCAGCACGACCGGCGCGATCGCCGGCGGCCTTGGCACCATTGGCGGTCTCACCACCGCCAACTGGCTCAAGGCGAGCTATCAGGACGTCAATGACAGCGCGTTCCTGTTCGCGCTGATCATGTTCCTGGCGTCGTTCTTCTTCATCACCCTCATCACGGCGGCGCTGAAGCATCTGAACGAGCGGGCGGGGAAGCAAGGCTAGGCCTGTCGGCCTTCCGGCGTCGATCATCCTGTCCATCATCCCGGAAGCCGCAACGCGGCTATCGGGGATCGGGGGCAGAAGGGGAGCGGGGCTCCCTCGCACCCACGAAACTTATCCGCACCCCCTCCACCCTGCCGTAACATCCTCTCACCCTGTCCCGTGAAGGGGCGCAACCGGAGCGGCCGGCTGACGCGGGGCGGGGGCGGTGGCCGTGTGCCGGGGCATAACGCTCCCCGCGCGCGGCGGCCCAAGCCTTGCGTTCCCGACTGGCTCTGCCGCCGGTCACTTGGGAGGCGGTTCGAACGGTTCGCCGTCCGGCCGGCTCCCGCAGCGGAGGATAGCAACGGTCAGTCCTCCGGGGGCCGCAGGGAGCAAGCCAAAAAACACCGCGTGCGGGGTGCCGGAGACGGCGCGTCGATTGGTTGACTGAAGGCTTGCACCATTCCTTTCATCACGGTGCAGGCGACCGTCGGGGCCTCGGCTCCGGCACCCCGCGCGCCCTTCGCGGCGCCGCCTGCCCATCTCCCCGGCCGGTTCGCGGCGCGGGGCGCTTTCCGCTGTCCGCCTCTGCGCTGTCCACGCTCGCGGGAAACCATATCGACGCGGCGTCATGGACCCGACGCATCCCCTTTGCTAGAAGCGCGCAACCCTGCTCGGCAAACCGCCGAAACCGTTGAGCGACCATGACGACGCCCGTGCCGACCGCCACCACCCATGTCGGGGAACTGCTCGCGCTGTTCGCGCGCGCCGGATTCGAGCGCGTCGAGCCGCCCGTGCTGCAGCCGGCCGACGCCTTTCTCGACCTGTCGGGCGAGGACATGCGGCGCACCATGTTCGTCACCACCGACGAGGACGGCCGCGAACTGTGCCTGCGGCCCGATCTCACCTTGCCAGTGTGCCGGGAATACATCGCCGACGGTGCCGCCCAGCCGCGCGATTTCGCCTATCTCGGCCCGGTGTTCCGCTCGGATGTGCCGGGCGGGGAGTTGCTGCAGGCCGGCGTCGAATCCTTCGGCCGTCTCGACCGCGAGGCGGCGGATGCCGAATTGCTGGCGCTGGGGCTGGAGACGGCGGCGCTGTGGGGCGTGAACGATCCGGTGATCCGGCTCGGCGATGCCGGCCTGTTCGCCAGCCTGCTCGACGCGCTCGACCTGCCGCCCGGCTGGCGCCGGCGCCTCATCAAGGATTTCGCCCGCTCCGGCAGCCTGGGCGCCGACCTCGCGGCGCTGCGCCAGCGCCCGGAAGGCGGCGGCGTCTCGGCCCATGCCGGCGTGCTGTCGGCGCTGGCGGGCTCCGACCCGGCCGCCGCCCATGCGCTGGTGACCGACCTCTTGTCGATCGCCGGCATCTCGACCGTGGGCGGGCGCAATGTCGAGGAGATCGCCGGCCGCTTCCTGGAACAGGCCGCCTCCGGCGATGCCGACGGGCTGCCCGCCGAAAAGGTCGCGGTTCTGGAGCGTTATCTGGCGGTGGAAGGCAATCCCGACGCCGCGCTCGCCGGCTTGCGCGCTCTGGCGCGGGACGCCGGGCTCGACCTGGCGGGTGCGCTCGACATGTTCGAGACCCGCACCAATTTCATCGCCGCGCAGGGTGTCGAGATCGAGAAGCTGCGCTTCGCCGCCGCTTTCGGTCGGCCGCTGGATTATTATTCCGGCATGGTGTTCGAGCTGCACGCCAATGGCGGCGTCCATCCGCTGGTGGCCGGCGGGCGCTATGACGGGCTGCTGGCCCGGCTCGGTGCGCCCGCGCCGATCCCGGCGGTGGGCTTCGCGGTCTGGCTCGGCCGGCTCGATGCGCTGGAGGTTCGCTCATGAGCGCGCTCATCGTCGCCGTTCCGTCCAAGGGGCGCCTTCAGGAAAACGCCGTCGCCTTTTTCGCCCGCGCCGGCATGAGCCTCACCCAGTCACGCGGTGCGCGCGATTATCGCGGCACGCTATCGGGCGTGGAGGGGGTCGAAGTCGCCTATCTCTCGGCCTCCGAGATCGCCAGCCAGCTCGCCTCCGGCGCGGTGCATCTGGGCGTCACCGGCGAGGATCTGGTGCGCGAGACCATTCCCGACGCCGATTCCAAGGTGCTGCTGGTGGAAGGGCTGGGCTTCGGCTTCGCCAATGTCGTGGTCGCCGTGCCTCAGGCCTGGATCGACGTGCGCACCATGCGCGACCTCGACGACGTCGCGACCCATTTCCATGCGACGCGCGGCCGCCGCGTGCGCGTGGCGACCAAATATCTCAACCTCACCCGCGCCTTCTTCGCCCGCCACGGCATTGTCGATTACCGCATCGTCGAGAGCCTCGGCGCCACCGAGGGCACACCGGCGGCGGGGACGGCGGAGCTGATCGTCGACATCACCACCACCGGCTCGACGTTGGCGGCCAATGCGCTGAAGGTGATCGACGACGGGGTGATGCTGCGCTCGGAAGCCAATCTGGTCGCCTCGCTGGGCGCCAACTGGAACGCGCCGGCCCGTGCGGCCGCCCGCGCGCTGTTCGACCGCGTGACCTCCGCGCGCAAGGCGGCGACCATGCGCGAGGTGAAGACCCGGTTCTCCGCCTGCGACACCGCGGTGGTGCGCGAGGCGGTGGAGCGATTCCGCGCGGTCGCCCCGTTCGGCGCGCCGACCTCCTCGGGAATGGTCACGCTGCACTGCCCGCCGGACACGCTGCACGGGCTCGCCGTGTTCCTGCGCGACAAGGGCGCGGCGACCGTCTCGGTCGGCCCGCTCGATTATGTGTTCGCGGCGGAAAACCCGCTTTACGAGAAGCTGGCGGCGAAGATCGGGTAGACGTCACCAACGCCCGCCTGCTGACCAGCCTCAGCGGCCCAGCGCGGTCCCGGGGGCGTCGAGCCTCGTGCTTGCGAACGCCTCGGCCTCCCCGATGGCGTGCCCGAACAGGATCAGGCACGGCCCCAGCGACACGCCGGCCGCCAACTTATCCGCGACCGCCGCATCCAGCTTATCCTTGAGCGTCGAGACGGTGGCGGTGACCCGGAATTCTTCGGGGCGGGTGGCGGAGAAGATGGCGAGGGCCGGTGCATGCGGATCGAGACCGGCGGCCATCGCCTTTTTTGCCAGTTCTTCCCAGGTACGCTGCGGCATGTAGACCACCGTGGTGGCGGCCGGGTCGGCGAGTGCCTGCCAGTCGAGATCGCGCGGCAGTTTGCCGTCGCGGGCATGGGCGGTGATGAACTGCAGCCGGCGGGCATGGTCGCGATGGGTGAGCGAGACTCCGAGCCGGCTCGCCGCGCCCTGTGCGGCGGTGATGCCCGGCACCACCTCGATGGGCAGGTTGGCGGCCCGCGCGGCGGCGATCTCCTCGCCGGCGCGGCCAAACACCATCGGGTCGCCGCCCTTGAGCCGCACCACGCGCTTGCCCTGCTTGGCCAGCGAGACCATCAGCGCGTTGATGTCGTCCTGCTTGCAGGAGGGGCGGTAGCCGGTCTTGCCGACCAGCAGTTTCTTGGCCTCGCGCCGCGCCACGTCCAGCACGGCCGGGGAGACCAGATCGTCATAGAGCACGACATCGGCGGATTGCAGCACGCGAACCGCCTTCAGCGTCAGCAGCTCCGGGTCGCCCGGCCCGGCGCCCACCAGCGCGACCGAGCCGCGCCCTTCAGTGTCGCGCTCGGCTTCCGCGCGCTCAAGCAGCGTCTCGCGCAGCGCTTCGTCCGGCGCGGCCTCGGGTGTCTCCAGCGCGCGGCGGGTGAAGCGTTCCCAGAACCGGCGGCGGCCCTGATAGCCCAGCTCCAGCGCCGCGACGCTGGCGCGCCAACTGCGCGCGGCCTGCGCCCAATGGCGAAAGCCCTGCGGGATCACCGCCTCGATCTTGGCGCGCACCGCCTGCCCGAACACCGGCGCGGCTCCGTCGGTGGAGATGCCGATCACCAGCGGCGAGCGGTTGACGATGGCGCCGAAGGCGAAATCGCAGAAGGCCGGTTTGTCGACCACATTGACCGGCACGCCGGCCGCCCGTGCGGCCTGCGCGAAGCGTGCGCCCTCCGCGTCATCCTCAATGGCGCCGATGGCCAGCGCCGCACCGGCAAGGTCGGCGGGCGTCCAGTCGCGGGAGTGCAGGGTCAGCGTGCCGTCCGGCGGGTTCTGCGCCAGCGACAGGAGATCGGCCACCGGTTCAGGCGCGAACAGCTCGACCTGCGCTCCGGCGGCACAGAGCAGCTCGGCTTTCCAGGCGGCGGCGTCCGACCCGCCGGCCAGCATCACGCGCCGGCCCTTCAGCGCGAAGAACACCGGCAGGCGCGCGAGCGGCGCCATGCGCGCGGTGGAGCCGTCCACCGGGTGTCGTGCGTCGTTTTCGTCGCTCAGGCCGTCGGCCATGGGGCAGGTCCGTCTTGCCGGCCGGGGGCCGGGGGTGATCAATCTGGATATAACACACGAATATCGGAATTGAAGGATATAAACAGCGTCTGTCCGATTATCCGGTTTGACCCCTTGGCCGCTGCGGCCGGGGCTCAGTGTGCCTTGTCGGACAGCCGGTCGGTCCAGGCCAGCACCACGCCGGAAAGCACGAACACGACGTGGATGATCACCAGCCACATCAGTTCCTTCTCGTCGACGCCGCGGTCGAGGTCCATGAACGCCTTCAGCAGCGCGATCGCGGAGATGGCGACGATCGAGGCCAGCAGCTTCTGCTTCAACCCGGCGAAATCGACCTTGGTCATCCATTCCGGCCAGTCGGAATGACCCTCGGCGTCGATCTTGGAGACGAAGTTCTCGTAGCCCGAGAAGATGACGATGACCACAAGGCTGCCGGTGAAGGTCAGGTCGATCAGCGCGAGAATGCCGAGAATGGTCTCGCTCTCGTCGAACTGGGTGGCATGGGTGACGAAGTGGAACAGCTCATTGGCGAATTTGAACAGCAGTACGGCCAGCGCGATGACGAGGCCGATATAGAACGGCGCCATGATCCAGCGGCTGATGAAGATGAAGCGCTCGATGAGCTTTTCCATGCGTGGCACCGGATTCCTTCTCGCGGATGCCAGAGGGGTGACATGCCGCTGCGGCGTCGGCAAGTGGTTTGCTGCATCGCAACCACGCGCGCGGCGGCCGGGTGCCTTCAGCGCGGTATCATCTTCTGATAGGTGTTCTTCAGATTGTCCTGAATCACCGTCGCGGTGCCGGCGGCGGTCAGCATGAGGTCCTGCTCCGGCACGCGCGTCGCGTAGCTCCAGCCGGCCGGCAGCGTGAGCTTGGCGCCGAGGCCGGGCAGGTCGGCATAGGTGAGTGCCGGCTCCAAGATCTGCGCATAGGACTGCATCACATAGACCGCGCCGTCCGGCCCGGTAAGCTGAAACACCGGCTTGCCGGCATCGAAGCGATAGGTGGTGTCGCGCTCGATGGTCTGCTCGGTATAGGCCGGCCCCATGGCCTGATGCAGCGACAGCCCGATTTCGGCGCGTTTGGCGAAAGTGATGCCGCCGACCGTGATCACCTCGCCGGTCTTGGTGGCGCCCGAGGCGATGATGCCGTCCATCAGGAAGTGGCGCGGTCCGTTCATCACCACGGCAAGGGTCTCGAACTGCCGGAGCAGATCGAGCCGGGTGATCGCCTCCCATTTGCCTGCCGGGCAGTCGTCGAAGCCGAGCGTGTTGTAGACGGAGGCCCGCAGGCCCTCCCGCGTGACGTGGACCGGCACGATCTCGCAGTAGCGCGCATCGCGCAGGAGCGCGGGGAGCTGGGGTGTCGGCTGCGCCTGCGCGGCGCCAGACAGCGCCAGCAGCAGCGCGAGCAGAGCGCCCGGCAGATTCACGAAACGAGAGCAAGTCACGGCGTCGCCACAGTCAGGTTGCGGTGCCCGCACGTTACCGCCGGATGCGAGGCTGCCGGAAGCGGGCGCAGCGATGCGACCAAAAATAGTCAGGCGCTGCGGCCGGAACAGATCTTTTGAGCGGTCAACGACTCCTGCGGCGCCCGAGCAGCAGCAGAATGATACCGAGCGTGCCCAGCACGGCGAAGAGCGGGGCGGCGAGCGCGGGAACCATGACCTTCTCCCACGCCTGCTCGGACAGGTTGGTTTCCACCAGCGACTGGAACGAGGCGAGCGTTCCCGGACTGGTTGCCTCCCAGGTGAGGCCGAACGGGGCCAGCACCAGCTGCGAGGAGGCGATGGAGCGCACGCCATCCAGCACCAGTGCGACGAAGCCGCCCGCCAGCAGCCACATGCCCAAGAAACGCACTACGAACCGGATCATGCCGTCTCCCCGCCGGGCCTCGCCGCGCCCGAATCCGGTCTAAGCGCCGCCGTCCCATGAGGCAAGCGCCTGTGCGCCGAGAAGGCGCGGTAACGCCTGCGACCGGGCGACCACCGCGACATTCCGTTCCAATCCCTCCCGGGGCGATCCGGGAAGACCCTTAGCCTTGACGTGGATCAAGGCCCCCTCACGCCCGCGTGACAAAGGTCCGACCAGACTATGGAGCCGTTCCAGATTTCCAGCGGAACCGGGGCGGGTGGAGGATCGAATGTCGGAACCGGATAGCTACGCCGCCGTAAAGAGCGTGCAGAAGAGCATGACCTTCGGCGAGGGCGGCCTCGCCGCCGTCTTCGCGATCATGGCTCTCGCCTGCATCACCATCGCGGCGAAGACCGATAGCGCTGCCTATGCCTTCCACGCCTATCTGTCGGCGCTGGCGAGCATCGCGGTCGTTTTCGTGGTGCTGAACCGCTATGTCGACCGCCCTGCCGCCCTGCCGGAGCAGGAGATCGCCGGCAAGCCGAACTACAATTTCGGCCCGGTGAAATTCGCGACCGTCGCGGCCGTGTTCTGGGGCCTTGCCGGTTTCACGGTCGGCGTGCTCATCGCGTTCCAGCTCGCCTTCCCCTTCCTGAACTTCGACCTGCCCTGGACCAGCTTCGGCCGCCTGCGCCCGCTGCACACCTCGGCGGTCATCTTCGCCTTCGGCGGCAATGTGCTGATCGCGACCTCGTTCTACGTGGTGCAGCGCACCTCGCGCGCCCGCCTCGCGGGTTACCTCGCGCCGTGGTTCGTGGTGCTGGGCTATAATTTCTTCATCGTCATCGCCGGCACGGGCTATCTGCTGGGCATCACCCAGGGCAAGGAATACGCCGAGCCGGAATGGTATGCCGACCTGTGGCTGACCGTGGTGTGGGTGGTCTACCTGCTGGTGTTCCTCGCCACGCTGTGGAAGCGCAAGGAACCGCACATCTATGTGGCGAACTGGTTCTACCTCGCCTTCATCGTGACCATCGCCGTGCTGCACCTCGGCAATAATGCCACGGTGCCGGTCTCGGTGTTCTCGCCCAAGTCCTACATCGTGTGGGCGGGCGTTCAGGACGCGATGGTGCAGTGGTGGTACGGCCACAACGCGGTGGGCTTCTTCCTGACCGCCGGCTTCCTCGCCATCATGTACTACTTCATCCCGAAGCGTGCCGATCGGCCGGTCTATTCCTACCGCCTGTCGATCATCCACTTCTGGGCGCTGATCTTCCTCTACATCTGGGCCGGCCCGCATCACCTGCACTACACGGCGCTGCCGGATTGGGCGCAGACCCTGGGCATGACCTTCTCGATCATGCTGTGGATGCCCTCTTGGGGCGGCATGATCAACGGCCTGATGACGCTCTCCGGCGCCTGGGACAAGCTGCGCACCGACCCGGTGCTGCGCATGATGGTGGTCTCGGTGGCGTTCTACGGCATGTCGACCTTCGAAGGTCCGCTCATGTCGGTGAAGGAGGTCAACTCGCTGAGCCACTACACCGACTGGACCATCGGCCATGTGCATTCCGGCGCGCTGGGCTGGGTCGCCTACATCTCCTTCGGTGCCATCTACTGTCTGGTGCCGTGGCTCTGGCAGAAGCGTGAGCTGTATTCGCTGCGCCTCGTCAACTGGCACTTCTGGATTTCGACGATCGGCATCGTCTTCTACATCTCGTCGATGTGGGTGGCGGGCATCCTGCAGGGCTTGATGTGGCGCGCCTACACCTCGCTCGGCTTCCTCGAATACTCGTTCATCGAAACCGTCGAGGCGATGCACCCCTTCTACATCATCCGCGCGGTGGGCGGCGTGCTGTTCCTGATTGGCGCCCTGCTGATGGCCTTCAACGTGTGGATGACCATCCGCGGGCCTGAAGCCGTCGAGGCGGGCCTGCGCGCCACGCCCGCCCCCGTTCCGGCCGAGTGAGGACGAAAACCATGGCTGAAGTAGCCGCAACCAAGAAGTCGCTCTGGGCCAAGCATGCCTTCTTCGAGAAGAACTCGATCTGGCTGGTGATCGGCATCCTGATCGTCATCTCGATCGGCGGTCTCGTCGAGATCGTGCCGTTGTTCTACCTGAAGAGTACCATCGAGAAGGTTTCCGGCGTGCGCCCCTGGGCGCCGCTGGAACTGGCGGGGCGCAACATCTACGTCCGCGAGGGCTGCTATAACTGCCACTCGCAGATGATCCGCCCGCTGCGCGACGAGGTGGAGCGCTACGGCCACTACTCGCTGGCGGCCGAAAGCATGTACGACCACCCGTTCCAGTGGGGTTCCAAGCGCACCGGGCCGGACCTTGCCCGGGTCGGCGGCAAGTATTCCGACGAATGGCAGCGCCAGCATCTGGCCGATCCGCGCTCGGTGGTGTCCGGCTCGATCATGCCCGGCTACCCCTATCTTGCGCAGACGTCACTCGCCACGTCGGAAGTGGCCGCCGACATGCGGACCAACGCGATCGTCGGCGTCCCCTACACCGACGAGATGGTCGAGAATGCGCTCGCCGACCTGCGGGCCCAGGCGAACCCCGATGCCGACGGCGTCGACGCGTTCCAGAAGCGCTACCCCGGCGCGCAGGTCCGCGACTTCGACGGCAATCCGCGCGCGCTGACCGAGGCCGATGCCCTGATCGCCTACCTACAGGCGCTCGGCACCATGGTCGATTTCAAGCTCTACGAAGACAAGGCCAACGTGCGCTGAGGAGGCGACGATGAACGAGACCTACCGCGCCGTCGCCGAATTCGCCCAGACCTGGGGTCTGATCTACTTCGTCGGCATCTTCCTGTGCGTGCTCGTCTATGCGCTGGCTCCCAGCCGCAAGCGCGAGTTCGAGCACGCTGCCCGCCTGCCTCTGAGCGAGGATTGAGACCATGGCCGAAATTCATGCGTCCGAGACGCACAAGCCCGAGGTCGATGCCGTTACCGGCGTCACGACGACCGGGCACGAATGGGATGGCATCAAGGAACTGAACCATCCCCTGCCGCGCTGGTGGCTGTGGACCTTCTATGCCTGCATCGTGTGGGCGGTGGGCTACTGGGTGGTCTATCCGGCCTGGCCGCTGGTGTCGTCCTACACCTCCGGCGTGTTGGGCTGGAACTCGCGCGAGGCGATTCAGGCAAGCATGGCGGACCTGCGCGCCCAGCGCGCCGAATTCGCTGGCAAGCTCGACGCTGCATCGCTGGAGGAGATCGAGCAAAATCCCCAGCTGCTCGCCTTCGCCCGCGCGCAGGGCCGGGCCGCCTTCGGCGACAATTGCGCCCCCTGCCACGGCGCGGGTGGCGGTGGTGCCAAGGGCTACCCGAACCTGAATGACGATGACTGGTTGTGGGGCGGCTCGCTGGAGCAGATCCAGCAGACCATTCTGCACGGCGCGCGCTCCACCGACGCCGCCGGCCACATGGGCGACATGCCGGCCTTCGGGCGCGACGGCATCCTGACCCATCCGCAGATCGTCGCAGTGGCGGATTATGTGCGCTCCATCGCTGGCCTCGAACAGGTGGCGGATGCGCAGCTGGAGGAGGGCAAGGAAATCTTCGCCGCCAACTGCGCCGCCTGCCATGGGCCGGACGGCAAGGGCAACCAGGAACTCGGCGCCCCGAACCTGACGGACGGCATCTGGCTCTATTCGCCCGACAAGCCGACCATCATCCAGGCGGTGGCCAATGGGCGTGGCGCGATCATGCCGGCCTGGCAAGGGCGGCTCGACGACAGCACCATCAAGGCACTGACCGTCTACGTGCACACGCTCGGTGGCGGCCAGTAGCCACCGACGCAGCTCTCGCCGGGGCCCCACGGCGATGGGCAGTCGAGGCGGCGTCCCGTGCCGGTGACATCATGTCTCCGGGACGGGGTGCCGCATACGCATTTTCCCGCCCGGCATGGCCCGGATCAACCGCGCACACCACCGGCGCTAGAAAGCAGTGCGGGCATTCGGTGGAGCGCCGATGCCCCGCGCCGGGAGAGTATCGATGAACATGGCGACGAGGGACGCGCAGGCGGACGAGGTGGGCACGGACGACGGCCCGCTCTATGAGGCGCGGCGCAAGATTTACCCGATCGCCGTCCATGGCCGCTTCCGCAAGATCAAGTGGGCGCTGCTGGCGATCACGCTCGGCATCTACTACCTGCTGCCCTTCGTGCGCTGGGATCGCGGGCCGAACGCGCCCTCGCAGGCGGTGCTGGTCGACCTCGCCAATGGCCGCTTCTATTTCTTCTTCATCGAAATCTGGCCGCAGGAATTCTACTACCTGACCGGCCTTCTCATCCTCGCCGCGCTGGTGCTGTTCCTGATGAACGCCGTCGCCGGGCGCATCTGGTGCGGCTATCTGTGCCCGCAGACGGTGTGGACCGACCTGTTCCAGGCGATCGAGCGCATGGTGGAGGGCGACCCGCGCGAGCGCCGCGAGAAGCTCAAGCACGCCTCCCGTGCACAGCGGGCCTTCGAGGCCGCCTCGAAGCACACGCTCTGGCTGATGGTGGCTTGGTGGACCGGCGGCGCCTGGGTGCTCTACTTCGCCGACGCCCCCACGCTGGTGATGCAACTCCTCAAGGGCGAGGGGCCTGCCGTCGCCTATGTCTGGATCGGCATCCTCACCTTCACGACCTATGTTCTCGCCGGCCACATGCGCGAGCAGGTGTGCACCTATATGTGCCCCTGGCCGCGCATCCAGGCCGCATTGACCGACGAATACGCGCTGAACGTCACCTATCGCTATGACCGTGGCGAGCCGCGCGGCTCGTTCAAGAAGACGCAGGCGTTGAAGCTTCAGGGTCTGCCCGGCGGCGATTGCGTGGACTGCAACCAGTGCGTGGCGGCGTGCCCGACCGGTGTCGATATCCGCGACGGCCTGCAACTCGGCTGCATCCAGTGCGGCCTGTGCATCGACGCCTGCGACGCGGTGATGAACAAGATCAACCGGCCGGCCGGGCTCATCGCCTATGATACCGATATGAACGTGCAGGCCCGCGAGCAGGGCCGGCCGACGGTGACGCGCCTGCTGCGCGCCCGCACCGTGCTCTATGCCGCGCTGATCGTCGTGGTCGGCGGCATCATGCTCACCACGCTGGCGACGCGCGGCTATGAGGGCCTCTCGGTCATTCACGACCGCAACCCGCTCTTCGTCCAGCTTTCCGACGGTTCGATCCGCAACGCCTACACGCTGCGCCTCGTCAACAAGGAGTTGACCTCGCGCCAGTTCCAGATCGCGGTGGAAGGCGTGCCGGACGCGGTGGTCGAGGTGGTCGGCGGCGTGCCGGATACGCAGGGCCGTCCGGTCGTGGCGGTCGGGCCCGACCAGACCTATGAGGCGCGCGTGCTGGTCTCGACCCATGCCCGGCTGCCGCAAAGCGCCTCGCTCCAGATCACCTTCCACGCCGTCGATATCGAGAGCGGGCGGACCGCCTCCGCTCCCGATCATTTCAAGGGTCCCTGAGGCAGGAAACGCGCGCCATGGCGATGAGCTCTGACCATACCTCCACCGGAAAACCGATCACCGGCCGCACCGTGCTGGCCTGCTTCCTGGGCTTCTTCGGCATCGTGTTCGGGGCGAATTTTTTCCTCGTCCGTGCGGCCGTCACCAGCTTTGGCGGGGTCGAGACCGAGAGTTCCTATAAGGCTGGCCTGGAATTCACCCGCGAAAGCGCGGCAGCGCAGGCACAAGAGGCACGACACTGGCAGGTCGCGGCCCATCTCGCAGCCGGCGAACTCGACGTGAGCGCGCGCGATGCGGACGGCCAGCCGCTGACCAGCCTCGACATCGCGGTCCGGCTGCATCACCCGACCGACCGGCGGTTGGATCAGGCGGTTGATCCCGAGCGTATCGGCGCGGGCCGGTGGCGGGCCGCGGCAGCGGTGCCGCCCGGCCAGTGGGACCTCGTGATCGAGCTCAGCCGCGACGGCGAGCGCCTGTTCCGTTCCAGCAACCGGGTCGTGACAAGGTAGCAGCCATGAGCGTGGATGCCAGTGTGGCGCGGCTACCGTCCCTTGCCCCCACTTCTGTCCGGTCGGGCGGCGAGCCGGCGAGGGTGGAGGCGGTTCAGGATTTTTCGCTGTTCGTGCGAGAAAATGAGAGCGGTCAGGCAGAAATGGCCTTCGCGATCGAGGGGATCGACTGCGCTGCCTGCATTGACGAGATCGAGGACGCGGTCGAGGCGCTGCCCGGCATTGCGCAGGCCCGGCTGAATTACACCAGCCACCGGCTGACCGTGGCCTGGAAGAAGGACGCATCGGCCGAGCCGGGGGCGATTTTACGCGCGCTGGCCGGGGCCGGCTACAAGGCCTATCCGTTCGAGGCGGACCGCGCCGAGGAGATGGACCGCACGACCGCGCGCCACCTGTTGCGCTGCCTGGGCGTGGCGGGTTTCGCCATGATGAACATCATGCTGCTCTCGGTCTCGGTGTGGTCGGGCAACGTCACCGACATCACCCCCGAGACGCGCGACCTGTTCCATTGGCTTTCGGCCCTGATCGCGCTGCCGGCCGCCGCTTATGCCGGCCAGCCCTTCTTTCAAAGCGCGATCCGCGCGCTCAAGGCCCGCAGCCTTAACATGGACGTGCCGATTACGCTTGGCGTGATGCTGGCGCTCGGGGTGTCCGTGTTCGAAACGCTGAACCATGCCGAGCACGCCTATTTCGATTCGGCGGTGATGCTGCTCTTTTTCCTGTTGACCGGCCGCTATCTCGACCACGCCATGCGACGCCGGACGCGGGCAGAGGCAAGCAATCTTGCCGCACTCAAGGCGACCAGCGCCAGCCGGCTCGCGCCCGATGGCTCGCTGGTAACGGTTCCCGCCGCCGCCATCACGCCCGGCGACATGGTTCTGGTGCGCGCCGGCGAACGGGTGCCGGTGGATGGGGTCGTGGTGTCGGGCACGGCTTCGGTGGATGAAAGCCTGATCACCGGTGAGACCCTGCCGCGCGCGCTGGCGGCGGGCGCGCCGATCCATGCCGGCAGCCTGGTGCATGACGGGGTGCTGCATGTCCGCACAACGGCGGCGGGCGAGGATACCTTCATCGAAGAGATCGAGCGGCTGCTCGACAAGGCCGCGACCGCACGCGGCTCCTATGTGCGGCTGGCCGACCGTGCGGCGCGGCTCTACGCGCCGATGGTCCATGCCACCGCGCTGCTGTCGCTGGTCGGCTGGCTGGTCGCGGGCGCTTCGGTGCATCAGGCGGTGCTGATCGCGGTCGCGGTGCTGATCATCACCTGCCCCTGCGCGCTGGCGCTCGCGGTCCCGGCGGTGCAGGTGGTGGCGGCGGGCACCCTGATGCGGGCGGGCGTGTTGCTGAATTCCGGGGACGTGTTCGAGCGGCTCGCGCTGGTCGACACCGTGGCTTTCGACAAGACGGGAACGCTCACCGTCCCTGAGATGATGCTGGACAATGCCCGGTCGGTGGATCCCGACCTCATCGACATCGCCGCGCGGCTGGCAGCGGGAAGTACGCATCCGCTGGCGCGCGCCATCGCCGTCGCCCGGCCCGGCGCCGTGCCGCCGGAGGAGCTTTCGGAAATTGCGGGCGCCGGGGTCGAGGGTGAGCTTCATGGCATCCCGGTTCGGCTCGGCAGCCCGGATTTCTGCGGCTGCATGGATCTGGCGGAAGCCGCTGCCGCGCCGGATGCCTCGCTGGTGGCGGTGCGTGCCGGGGAGCGCCGCGCTGTGCTGGTGATCCGCCAGTCGCTGCGCCCGGATGCGCGGGCGGTCATCGACCAGCTTCGCCGCTGGGGCAAGGATGTCATCATCCTGTCCGGCGATCGGCCGGCGGCTGTGGCGCGGGTGGCGGGCGAACTGGGCGTCGAGGACTGGCGCGGTCACGCGATGCCCGCCGACAAGATCGCTGTGCTCGAACAGTTCGGCGCGCAAGGACGGCGGGTGCTGATGGTGGGCGATGGGGTGAACGACGCCCCGTCGCTTGCCGCCGCCAGCGTCTCTATCTCACCCATCACAGCGGCGGACATAACCCGCGCCCATGCCGACGCGGTGTTTCTCGGTGAGCGGCTGGCTCCGGTCGCTGCGATGATAGCGGTTTCGGCGCGAGCGCGGGCGCTGATGCAGCAGAACCTGATCATCGCGGTGGTGTACAATCTGATCGCGGTGCCGCTGGCCATCGGCGGCTATGTCACGCCCCTGGTGGCGGCGCTCGCCATGTCGGGCTCCTCGGTAATCGTGACGCTGAACGCCCTGCGGGCCCGTTCGTGCCGCGTTTCCACGGCCGACAGCCGGGAGGCTCCCTCGCCATGAATGTGCTGATCTATCTGCTTCCCATGGCGCTTGGGCTGGGTCTGCTCGGGCTGCTGGCTTTCACATGGTCGCTGCGCAGCGGCCAGTATGAGGACATGGAAGGCGCCGCCGTCCGTGTGCTCAGCGATGACGACCTGGATCGGCGGGTTGAGCGAAACATGAAGGACATGGCGCCACGATGAGCCTGGGTCTGGGGTATGGCGAGGAGGATGCCGCCGCCCGTGCCGGGCGCCTCGGCTGTGCCTGCCCGGAGGAGCGCGCAGGCGTGCTGCGCCGGCCGCCGGGGCAATGGCAGCTTGCCGGCGGCTTCGCCCTGATCGTGCTGGCGCAGGCGCTGACTCTCGGCGTCCTGCCGCTCGCCGGGGCGATGCTGGATGACGGCCTGCTGTTTCACGGACTTTCCATGGCCGGCCTGCCGCTGGCGGCGTTCTTTCTAGGAGCGGCTTGCGCCAGCTTGCCGGCATCCTTCCTCCTCGACGCCTTCGGCCGGCGAGCGGCCTTCGCCCTCGGCGCCAGCCTTGGCGTCGCGGGTGGCCTGATCGCGGCCTATGCCGTCACCATGCGGCTGTTCCCTGCGCTGGTGGTCGGCGGCTTCTGGCTCGGGAGCGCGCAGGGCTTCGGTATGTTTTACCGACACGCCGCCGCCTTCGGCACCGGCAGTGCGGGCCGGGCCGGAGTGATCGCCCGCCTGCTCGGCGCCGGGGCACTCGCTGGAATAGCTGGGCCGGCGGCGGCCGGAGCCGTCGAGGCGCTGTTCACGCCCTTCACCTTCGTCGGAACCTTGACGCTCGCGGCCTTGGCGCAACTCGGCGCGCTTTCCTTCGCCGTGACGCTGCCCGAGGCGCGCTTCTCCCACGCCGAGCTGACGGCGGATGCCGAGGCGACAGCCCCTCGACCGGAGACGCCGCCTTGGCGCGCCCTGCTCGCGCCAACGTTGGTGGGCATCCTTGCCTGGAGTGCGATGACATCGGCCATGTCGAGTGCGCCGCTGGCTATGGCCGATTGTGGCATCAGCCTGCCCGTTATTTCCGGCTTGGTGGCCTGGCATGTGGTGGCGATGTACGCGCCGGCGCTGCTCGGGGGGCGACTGGCCCTGCTTCTGGGCAATAGTGGCGTCGCGTTGTGCGGCGTGGCGTTGTGCCTGGGCGCTGCGCTGTACGCCCATGTTGAAACCGAGGCGGCTCGGATCGGCATAGGCTTCCTGCTGGTGGGTGCGGGGTGGTCGCTTGCGACACTCGGCGCGACGCTGATGCTGCACGCCCGAGGCGCGCCCTCCCGATTCCAGCTCGCGGCCCATGATGCGGCCCTGCTTCTGGCGGCACTGGCGGGAACACTGCTTTAGGCCGTCATTTCTCTCCCGACTGACGAAAGCGACCGCACGGCGGGCAATTGACTTGGTCGAAAGTTTATGTGAGTGATCGTTTACTTACATAAATGGCGACCCAGGGAGTCCGCCCATGTTCACGCGCCTGATGTCCGCCAAGCGCTTTGCACCTCTATTCTGGTGCCAGTTCTTCAGCGCGTTCAACGACAATTTCGTGAAAAACGCGATGGCGCTGCTGATTCTCTATGGCATAGGGCAGGCCAATGGCGGGGCGCTCGTGACGTTGGCCGGGGCGATCTTCATTCTCCCGTTCTTCTTGCTCTCCAGCCTCGGCGGCCAGATCGCGGATCGTTACGACAAGGCGCTGGTGGCGCGTCGGGTGAAGTTCGCCGAAATCTGGATCGTGCTGATCGCCTCTTCCGGCTTCGTGCTGCAATCGCTGCCGATGCTGTTCTTCGGCCTGTTCCTCATGGGTTGCTTGTCGGCGCTGTTCGGGCCGGTGAAGTTCGGCATCCTGCCGGATCAACTCGCCAAGGATGAGCTGGTCGCCGGCAATGCGCTGGTGGAGACCGCGACCTTCATCGCCATTCTCGGCGGCACGGTCGCTGGCGCACTGGCGATAACCCATGTCGGCGACTGGCATGTGGCGGCCTACACGTTTGTCCTCGCCGTTATCGGCTGGCTGTGCGCGCGCTTCATTCCCTCGACCGCCCAACGTGCGCCGGGCCTGAAGATCGACCTCAACATCTTCCGCGGCACGACCCAGATGCTGCGCGACCTGCGCGCCCAGCCCAATGTCTGGCGCGGCGCGCTGATCGTGAGCTGGTTCTGGATGGTGGGCGCGGTGGTGCTCTCGCTGCTGCCGACCATGGTGAAGGAGAACATCGGCGGCGAGGAGGGCATCGTCACGCTGTTTCTGCTGCTGTTCACCGTTGGTGTCGCCATCGGCTCCATGCTCGCCGCCAAGCTGTCCGAGGGCCGGATCATTCTGGCGCTGGTCCCGTTTTCGGGCATAACGATGGGGCTGTTCGCGCTGTACATCGCCTTCACCATCGCGGCGTTGCCGGTGCCGGTCGAAATGGTGAGCTGGCAGGACTTCCTGCTGTCGCCGGCGGGCCTTCATGCGGCGGTCGGCCTTGTCGGCCTCGCCGCCTCCGGCGGTGCCTTCGTGGTGCCGACGTTCGCTTATGTGCAGGCCGAGGCGCATGAGGAGCAGCGGGCGCGGGTGATCGCCGCGAACAATGTGCTCAATGCCGCCATGATGGTGGCCGGCGCCGTCGTGGTCGCGGCGTTGCAGATCGCCGGCTTCGGAGCGCCCGCCCTGCTGGCTGTGATCGGCGTTGCGACGCTGATCGTCGCGCTGCTGGTGGGCCGCGCCTTCCAGGGCCATGTGCTGCGCGATCTGATCCGCCTGGTGTTCCGGGTGTTGTTTCGCGTCGAGGTGACGGGGGCCGAGCACCTGAAGAATGCCGGCCCGCATTCGGTGATTGCGATCAACCATGTCAGCTTTCTCGACGCACCGCTGATCATGGCGCTGCTGGACAATGATCCCGTCTTCGCGGTCGATGCCGGCATCGCCGAGCGCTGGTGGATCAAGCCGTTCCTCAAGCTGGTGCGCGCCTTCCCTCTGGACCCGACCCGCCCGCTTGCCACGCGCGAATTGATCAAGCTGGTGCAGCAGGGCGAGCAACTGGTGATCTTTCCGGAAGGTCGCATCACCGTCACCGGGTCGATCATGAAGATTTATGATGGCTCGGCGCTGGTGGCTGACAAGGCCGGCGCGCTGGTGGTGCCGGTCCGCATCGAGGGGCTCGAGCAGACACCATTCTCGCGCCTGACCACCGACCAGACCCGCAAGCGGCTCTTTCCCAAGGTGCGGGTGACCATCCTGCCGCCCAAGCCCATCGAGGTCGACCCGGAACTGTTCGGCCGCAAGCGCCGGCGCGCGGCCGGGGCGGCGCTCTACGACATCATGTCGGATCTGATGTTCGCCACTGCCCATTCCGACCAGACTATCTATCAGGCGGTCGAGGAAGCCGCGGAGCGGCTCGGCAAGGGACGCATCGTGGTCGAGGACCCCCTTGGCACCTCGCTGAGCTACCGCAAGCTGCTGTTGGGCGCGAAGATCCTCGGGGCCAAGCTGGCCGCCGAGACACAGCGCGGTGAAAATGTGGGCGTGCTGCTGCCCAATGCCGCGGGCATTGCTGTCGTGCTCATGGGACTGTCCCGCCACGGGCGGGTGCCGGTGATGCTCAACTACACGGCGGGGGCAGCCAATCTGGTGTCGGCCTGCCGTGCTGCCGAGGTGAAGGTCATCGTCAGCTCGCGCGCCTTCGTCGAAAAGGCGAAGCTGGAGGCCGAGGTCGTCGAGCTGTCGAACCATGTCCGCGTGCTGATGAGCGAGGACATCCGCGCCAGCGTCACCACATCGCAAAAGATCGCCGCCATGCTGCCGGACCGTGCGCCCAAGCCGGCGCACCCGGATGAGCCGGCCTTCATCCTGTTCACTTCGGGATCGGAGGGGAGTCCGAAGGGCGTCGTGCTTTCACACCGCAACATCCTGACCAATGTCGCGCAGGTGGCGGCGCGGATCGACTTCTCGCCGGCGGACATCATGTTCAACGTGCTGCCGGTGTTCCACTCCTTCGGGCTCACCGGAGGGCTGGTGCTGCCGATGGTGTCGGGGCTCAAATGCTTCCTCTACCCCTCGCCGCTGCACTACCGGATCATTCCGGAGATGGTCTACGCCACCAACGCCACCGCCATCGTGGGCACGGACACCTTTCTCATGGGCTATGCCCGCACCGCCAATCCTTACGATTTCCGCTCGCTGCGCTTCGTGGTGGCGGGCGCCGAGCCAGTAAAGACCGAGACGCGCCGGGTGTGGATGGAAAAATTCGGCCATCGCATCCTGGAAGGCTACGGCGTCACCGAGTGCGCGCCGGTGCTGGCGGTGAACACGCCGATGTTCAACCGCGCCGGCACGGTCGGCCGATTGCTGCCGGGCATCGAGCACGTGCTCGAACCGGTGCCGGGTATCGACGAGGGTGGCCGGCTGAATGTGAAGGGTCCGAACGTGATGCTCGGCTATCTGCGCGCCGAGGCACCCGGCGTGCTCGAACCGCCGGAGGCCGGCTGGTATGACACGGGCGATATCGTGGCCATCGACGAGGAGGGTTTCGTCGCCATTCGCGGCCGCGCCAAGCGCTTCGCCAAGATCGCGGGCGAGATGATATCGCTCGCCGCCATCGACGCCATGGTCGCGGCGCTGCGGCCCGATGCCGAGCATGTCGCGGTCGCGATCCCCGACGCGCGGCGCGGCGAGCGCATCGTGCTGATGACCACCGATGCCGGCCTGACGCGCGCGGCGCTGCAGGCCTATGGCCGCGAGATGGGCGTGACCGAGTTGATGATCCCGGCGGAGATTCAGCTCATGGACTCGCTGCCCCTGCTGGGCTCGGGCAAGGTCGACTTCACCTCCGCCCGACGCCTCGCGCTGGAAGTGGCGGCCGCGCGGGCCGGCGGAGGGGCGCCGTGAGCGCGCAGATGCGTCGCGGCCGCGACGGCGCGGAGACGCGCGCGCGCATTGAGGCCGAGGCGCTGCGGCTGTTCGCCGAAAAAGGTGTCGCCAGCACGTCGGTGCGCGACCTCGCGCAGGCGGTGGGGGTAAGCGAGGGCGCGCTGTACCGGCATTTTGCCTCCAAGGAGGCGCTGGCGCGCGAGCTGTTCCTCTCGCGTTACGCCGAGCTGGCCCAAACGATTTTATCGGTCCGCGATTACTATTCCGGTTTTACAGCGCGGCTCGGCGAGATCGTGCGGCTGGCCTGCGCACTTTTCGACGAGGAGCCGGCGCTTTTTGGCTATCTGCTGATCAACCAGCACGACCATCTGGTCCACGTTCCGGCCGTACCGGAGGCCAATGCTGTGGCGGCGCTTGCGTTGGTGCTGGAGGATGCAGCCGGCGAGGGGGCAAGCCTGCCGCAACCTGCCGAACTCGCCGCCGCGCTGACGCTCGGCATGGTGATCCAGCCGGCGGTGTTTGCGGTGTATGGCCGGCTTGAGCGCCCACTCGCCGCGCATGCCCCGGCGATTACTCAAGGCATACTCAGGATGCTCGGCGCTCCAGCACCAAAGCAGGAGGCCAGCACATGAAAGTGGCACAGTATATCAACGCCGCCTTCGGCCTAGCCGCCCAAAGGCATGCATCAATTTTTGACCGCTGGATTGCGCTCTCGCTCATTGGAGCCGGTTTGCCGAGGTCACTCTTGATGCCCAACATCCAGCGGATCGGCAGGCTGGACATCTTGCTCCGATGCCTGGAGGAAGAACTCATCGCTGTGGGAGGGGAAGCCCGTGGCGACCTCGGTTTTGATCACTTGTTACACCTGTCAGAGCTCTGGGTAGGAAGCGCATACGAGATCTTCCGCGTCATGGACGAGCGTGGACTCGTGGAGAAGACACCCGAATTTAAGCAGATCAAATGGGACCTCAGTTTGCTGAGAATGCCATTGGAAAAACACGAATTGGCCGGTCGGAAGCGGACCGGTGTGCTTGAGTTCTGGCCGATTGGCGAAGCCAATGTCTCGGATTCGGCCGAAGTTTATGATCCGGACGATCCGCAGCGCTCTTTCATTATGCCAACAGGTCTGTCGTCACGAGGGTCGGCTAGCTGGGCGCCATATGACCACCTAGCCGGTAGCTCGCGATGGATTGAGCGACGCCAGATTGCCGACGCTATCCTCAGCCACTGGGCTCCGACGCTGGCTTAGGTTCTTGCCGCAAGGCGGAATTAGCCGGAACAGAAGCGCTGCTTGCACTTCACCCGTCAGAACAGCTTCAGCCCGGGCGGGATCGGCAGGCCGGCGGTCAGCGCCTGCGTCTTTTCCTGCACCAGCCGCTCGCTCTTGGCGCGCGCCTCGGCGTGGGCGGCCACGATCAGGTCTTCCAGAATTTCCGCCTCATCCGGGTTGTAGAGGCTCGGGTCGATCGAGATCGCCTTCAGCGCGCCCTTGGCGGTAAGCGTCACCTTGACCATGCCGCCGCCCGAGGCGCCTTCCACCTCGATGGATTCCAGCTCGGCCTGCATCTGTTCCATGCGGGCCTGCATCTCCTTCACCTTGGACATCATGCCGAGAAGGTCTTTCATGCGGGCTCCTTTTCCTAGAATTCGAGTTCGTCGTCGGGACCGGGGCCGTCCTCGCGCCCGGCCATGAAATCGGGATCGTCGATCGAGGCGCCCGGCACCGGCTCCTCCGTCGCGCTGGTGCGCACATCGACGATGGACGCGCCGGGAAAGCGCGACAGCACGGCGGTGACCAGCGGATCGGCACGCACGTCGCTCATCATGGCGTCGCGCGCGGCGGTGGCCTCCTCGGCGAGCGTCGCCCCGCCTTCCTCACGGGAGAGGGCGACCAGCCAGCGCCGGCCGGTCCAGTCCGCCAGCTTGTTCTGCAACTCCTGCACCAGAGCGGGCGAGGTGCCCTCGACCAGCGCGACCTCGACCTTGCCATCCTCGAAGGCGACCGGACGGACGTGGTTCTCCAGCGCGAATTTCAGCTTCAGGTCACGCTTGGAGGCGGCAAGCGCGACCAGTTCCGCCATTGTAGAGAGGCGGACCGCGGGGGCGACGTCCGGGGCCGGGCGACCGGCTGCGACCGGGGCGCTGCTCCGCGTGGCGACCGAAAGGTGGCTCTGCGGGGCGCTGGCCGGCGCCGGGGAGGGACGGGGCGGCGCATAGGACTGGGCAACCGGCTGCGCCAGTGCCGCCGACGCCCCGCCGCCGGAGGAGCCGGAGGGCTGCGAGGGGCGGGGGGCTGGCGCGTCGCCGCCTTCCTCGCGCAGGCGGCGCAGCGCCTCGTCCGGGGTCGGCAGGTCGCTCGCATAGGCGAGGCGCACCAGCACCATTTCCGCCGCCTGCATCGGCTTCGCCGCCTGCTGCACCTCGGAGAGCCCCTTGGTGAGCATCTGCCACGCCCGCGCCAACACGCGCATGGAGAGCTTCTGCGCGAACTCCGCACCGCGTAGCCGCTCGGCTTCCACCAGCGCGGCATCGTCCGCCGTGTGCGGCAGGATTTTCAGCCGGGTGACGAGATGAGTGAACTCGGCGAGGTCGGAAATCAGCACGGCCGGGTCGGCGCCGGAATCATACTGTTCGCGCAGCTCGGTGAGGGCGACGCCGATCTCGCCCTTCATCAGCGCCTCGAACAGGTCGATGACGCGGCTGCGATCGGCGAGGCCGAGCAGCGAGCGGACCTCTTCCGCGTGCACCGTGCCGCCGCTATGGGCGATGGCCTGATCGAGCAGCGAGAGCGCGTCGCGCACCGAGCCTTCCGCCGCGCGGGCGACGAGGCTCAGCGCCTCGGCATCGATGCCGACGCCCTCATGGCCGCAAATGCCCCGCAGATGGGTGGCGAGCACGCCGGCATCCACCCGGCGCAGATCGAAGCGCTGGCAGCGCGAGAGCACCGTCACCGGAACCTTGCGGATTTCAGTGGTGGCGAAAATGAACTTCACATGCTCGGGCGGCTCTTCCAGCGTCTTCAGCAGCCCGTTGAAGGCGGCGGTGGAGAGCATGTGCACTTCGTCGATGATGAACACCTTGTAGCGCGCCAGCACCGGCTTGTAGCGCGCGGCCTCGATGATCTCGCGAATGTCGCCGATGCCGGTATTGGAGGCGGCATCCATCTCCTGCACGTCGACATGGCGACTCTCGATGATGTCCTTGCAGTGCCGCCCGAGCACCGGCATGTCGAGCGTCGGCGCGCCGCCACCAGCGGGGCCGTCCATCGGCTCATAGTTCAGCGCGCGGGCGATGATGCGGGCGGTGGTGGTCTTGCCGACCCCGCGCACGCCGGTGAGCATATAGGCCTGCGCGATGCGGTTCGAGGCGAACGCATTGGACAGGGTGCGCACCATCGCTTCCTGGCCGATCAGGTCGGCGAAGGTCTGCGGACGGTATTTGCGCGCGAGCACGCGGTAGGGCGTCGCCCCGCCGGCCGGCGCCGACACGGGGCCGAGGTCGAAGCCGGGTGCCATCAGCTCCGCTTCGTCGGGGGATGCGGTCGGGTGGTCGGGGGTGTCCGCGCTCATGGGCCCCTTCATAGCATCGCCGGACGGTGAGGAGGCAACGCCGCGATGAAGCGCGGGTCAAAAATCCGGGGATGGTGGCGAAGGGACGGCCAGGTTCGCGCCATGCCGCACGCATCTGTTGGACGGCGGCGCGGCGCTTGGCGCCGGGCTTAGGGTGGGAGGCTGGACAGAGACCCGAGTCGGGCTCGTTGGGGCTGCTTCCTTCCGGACCTGACCCGGTTGGCGAGTGGCTCGTCCACCGCCAACCTCCCGGCGCCTATATCGGGCAGATGCGAGACGGATGCAAGGGGGTGGCAGAACGCCGATCCGATCTGCAGCCTGACCCAGATTCAAATTTATTTCGTGAAGATGTAAGTACAATAAAACATTCCGGGATAGGTCCCTATTCCGAACCGGCTGAGTTGAATCTCACTGAACGTCATGGAACCAATCGATCC
Organism: Ancylobacter gelatini; assembly: GCF_022601675.1. Taxonomy (GTDB): domain Bacteria; phylum Pseudomonadota; class Alphaproteobacteria; order Rhizobiales; family Xanthobacteraceae; genus Ancylobacter; species Ancylobacter gelatini. The sequence continues at coordinate 273,965 of NZ_JAKVIL010000003.1, forward strand.
TCATCCGAATTGCCCGTCCACTGGAATTTGATCGTCAGTGGACCCAAGGAGGACTTTCCATGATCCGGTTTATGTCTGCGGCGGCGATTGCGTTGTCTGTTACCGCTGCTCCGATACTGGTCGCTGCGCCCGCCGCGGCGCAGGGCCTCCAGCTCGAAGTCGGGCCGAACGGGGTCCGGCCGGTCGTTCCTTATGGCTATGACGGGCCGCGCTCTGATGGCCCGCGCTATGAGGAACGGCGCGGCGGCTGTTCGCCGCGTGAGGCGCGCCGCGCCGCGCGCGAGGAAGGTCTGCGCGACGCGCAGGTGGTGCGCGTGTCGGATCGCAGCATCGTCGTCGAGGGTTTCACCCGTCGCGGGCCGGAGCGCATCCGCTTTGCCAATGCGCCGGGTTGCCCGACGCTCGGCTGATTCCACAGCATGAAACAAGGCCCGTCATTCCCGACATGGCGGGCCTTGTCATGTCAGGTGGCAAACCCGTCCGTCGCCCGGATCAGCCGGTCCAGTATCCCCGGCTCGCTATAGGCATGGCCGGCGCCTTCGATCAGGTGGAACTCGGCATCGGGCCACGCCTTGTGGAGCGCCCACGCATAATGGGCGGGGCAGGGCATGTCGTATCGGCCGTGGACGATCACGCCGGGGATGCCGGCGAGCTTGTGGGCGTCGCGCAGCAACTGGCCTTCCTCCAGCCAGCCGGCATGGACGAAGAAATGGTTCTCGATCCGCGCGAACGCCAGCGCGTAATGCCCGTCGCGGAAAGGGGCGGACGTGGCCTCATCGGGCAGAAGCGTGATGGTCTCGGATTCCCAGATTGACCACGCCTTGGCCGCTTCGAGCTTCTTCGCCTCGTCATCCCCGGTCAGCAGGGCGCGATAGGCGTTCATCGGGTCGGCGCGCTCTTGCGGCGTCTTCAGGGGCGCGAGGAAGCGCTCCCATTTCTCCGGGAACATCTGCGAGACGCCGAATTTATAGTACCAGTCGAGCTCGGCGCGGGTCAGCGTGTAGATGCCGCGCACGATGAGTTCGCTCACCCGCTCCGGGTGGGTCTCGGCATAGGCCAGCGCCAGCGTCGAGCCCCAGGAGCCGCCGAACACCTGCCATCTGTCATGGCCGAATTTCTCTCGCAGCCGCTCGATATCGGCGACGAGATGCCAGGTGGTGTTGGCCTCCAGGCAGGCATGGGGCAATGAGCGCCCGCAGCCACGCTGATCGAACAGCGTCACATCATAGCGCAAGGGGTCGAAAAGCTGGCGGTGGCTGGCCGAAAAGCCGCCGCCCGGCCCGCCGTGAAGGAAGACGACCGGCTTGGCGCCGGGCGTGCCGGAGCGTTCATAATAGATCGAATGGCCGTCGCCGACATCGAGCATGCCGCTCTCATAGGGCTCGATCGGCGGGTAAAGGGTGCGCAACGCGCTCATCTCGAAACTCCGGTTCAGCGGAAGCGCAGATTATTGCGCGAGAGCTGGTCGAGCGAGGACACGCCCATCAGCTTCATGCCGCGCTCCACCTCGGTGCGCAGCAGGCCGAGCGCGCGTTCCACGCCCGGCTGGCCGGCGGCGGCGAGCGGGTAGAGATAAGCGCGCCCGAGGCCCACTGCCTTGGCGCCGAGCGAGAGCGCCTTGAGGATGTGGGTGCCGCGCTGGATGCCGCCGTCGATGATGACATCGAGCCGGTCGCCCACCGCGTCCACCACCTCGGCGAGCTGGTCGAAGGCCGCGCGCGAGCCGTCGAGCTGGCGCCCGCCATGGTTCGACAGCACGATGCCGGAGCAGCCGATGCTGGCGGCGCGCTTGGCGTCCTCCACCGACATGACGCCCTTGAGGCAGAACTGGCCGTCCCACAGCTTCACCATTTCGGCCACGTCGTCCCACGTCATTGACGGGTCGAGCATCTCGGTGAAATAGCGGCCGATCGACATGGTGTCGCCGCCCATGTCGATATGGGCGTCGAGCTGGGGCAGCTTGAATTTCTCGTGGGTGACGAAGTTGATGCCCCACATCGGCTTGAGCGCGAACTGCGTAATGCCGCCAAGGGTGAGCCGGAACGGGATCGAGAATCCGGTGCGCAGGTCGCGCTCGCGGTTGCCGCCGGTGATGCTGTCGACCGTGAGCATCATCACGTTGATGCCGGATTCCTTCGCCCGCTGCATCATGGCGCGGTTCAGGCCGCGGTCCTTATGGAAATAGAACTGGTAGCACTGCGGGGTTTCATAGGTCTTGCGCAACTCCTCCATGCTCACCGTGCCCAGCGAGGAGACGCCGAACATGGTGCCGAGCTTGGAGGCGGCGGCCGCTACCGCGCGCTCGCCGTCATGGTGGAACAGGCGCTGCAGCGCGGTGGGCGAGCAGTAGAACGGGGTGGCCAGCTTCTGGCCCATCACCGTCACCGACATGTCGACGCTCTGCACGCCGCGCAAGATGTTCGGCACCAGATCGCAGCGCTCGAAGCTCTCCGAATTGCGGCGGTAGGTGACCTCATCGTCGGCGGCGCCGTCGATATAGTTGAAGATCGGGCCCGGCAGCCGGCGCTTGGCGAGGGTGCGGAAGTCATGGAAGTTGTGGCAATCGCTCAGGCGCATGTCGGTCCGGGTCCGTAGCTTGGGGCTGTTGGGTGGAAGCGACGGCCTCAGGCCGCCGCCGCGTCCGTCTTCAGCAAGCGTCTGCGAGTCGCGTAACCACTACATTCGAACATCGCGAACTCCCTCTCGGCTCGTCTGGTCAAAAAAAACGACCAAGGCCGCGCAGCCTTCGCCGCTCCGGGCGGGCGAGTCAATCGGGGCTGCGTACAGTATCGCCGATTTCAATCGATGGGATATTGCATTTGGTCGGGAGCGCGACTGCGATAGTCGAAACCGATGGCTCCGCCGGCGAACCGCGCTATAGAAGGGCGCCCGCCGTCCGGCGGATCCTGTGTCCCGCCGATGAGCCGCCGCATGAGCGCCGATTCCGCCGATTTCCGCCTCGATGAGCGCCTTGCCGCCGACACGCTGCCCGTCGGCGATCTGGCGCTGTGCCGGGTGCTGCTGATGAACGATGCGCGCTATCCCTGGCTGATCCTCGTCCCCCGCCGTGCCGGCCTCGCCGAGTTGATCGAGCTGGAGGCGGGCGACCGCGCGCAGGCGAGCGTGGAGACCGACTGCGCCGCGCGGGTGCTGAAGACGCTGACCGGCTGTGACAAGCTCAATGTCGCCGCGCTCGGCAACATGGTGCGCCAGCTTCACATTCACGTCGTCGCCCGCTTCGAAGGTGACGCGGCCTGGCCCGCCCCGGTCTGGGGGCGCGGCGCGGCGGAACCCTATGCGCCAGCGGCGGCCGAGCTTTTGATCGCGCGGCTGCGCACGGCGCTGGAGATCGACTGATGGCGACGGATCGTCTCGGCCCGTGGCCGCATCTCGGCTATGCGGGCTTCCAGCTCGGCCGGGCGAGTGAACGGCGCGCACAGACGCCCGAATTCCTACGCGATCCGGCCGCCCGTGCCTGCCTGATCGCCGGTGAGACCGTGGTGCTGGCGCGGCACGGAGAGGGGCTCGACGCTTTCTTCGATGTCGCCCACGCCGGCGCCTTGGGCGGGCGTCTCGGCGAGGCGTGCCTGCTGGGCTTCGATGGTGCGGTCCCGCATTTCGTGCTGCCACTCCACGCCGCCTCCGCCGGGGAACTGACCGAGCGAAGCGACTTGCTGTTGACTGACCTGCGTTCCATCGCGGTCGAGGGGCTGGTGCCGCCCGATCAGGTCGGCGAACTCGCCTGCGCCAAGGCGCTGCTGTCCTGGCACGCGCGCCGGACCTTCTGCTCGAATTGCGGGGAGCGGCTGGAGGTGGGCGAGGGCGGCTGGCGGCGCGAATGCCCGAACTGCGCCGCCCAGCATTTTCCGCGCACCGATCCGGTGGTGATCATGCTTACCGTGGACGGCGACAATTGCCTGCTCGGCCGCTCGCCGCGGTTCAAGCCGGGCGTGTGGTCGTGCCTCGCTGGCTTCGTCGAGCCGGGCGAGACCTTCGAGGACGCCGCCCGTCGCGAAACGCGGGAGGAGGCCGGCATCGGCACCGGCGCGGCGCGCTATCTCGCCTCGCAGCCCTGGCCGTTCCCGATGTCGGTGATGATCGGCTTCCATCTGGAGGCCGCGAGCCGCGATATCGTGATCGACGAGGTCGAGCTTGAGGGCGCGCGTTGGTTCTCGCGTGCGGAGGTGGCGGCGATGATGGCAGACCGTCACCCGGAAGGGCTCACCATCCCCCCGCCCATGGCGATCGCCCACCACCTGATCCGCGCCTTCGTGGAAGGCCGCGACCCGCCGACGGGGTGAGCCGCCTTTAGTCCCGCGTCCATGCCTTGAAGTGCTTGGACAGCTTCAGTCCCTGCGCCTGATAATTTGAGCGGAGGCCTTCACCATAGAGCGTGGTGGGCAGCGCCTGCATGCGCTCATAGACCAGCCGGCCGACGATCTGCCCGTCTTCGAGGATGAACGGCACCTCGCGCGAGCGCACTTCCAGCACTGCACGGGCGCCGCGCCCGCCGGCGGCGTCATGGCCGAAGCCGGGATCGAAGAAGCCGGCATAGTGCACACGGAATTCGCCGACGAGCGGATCGAACGGCACCATTTCCGCCGCATGGGCGGGGGGCACGTGAACCGTCTCCTTTGACGCGAGGATGTAGAAGGCGTCGGGGTCCAGCACCAGTTCGCGCCGGCCGCGCGTCACCAGCGGCTCCCAATAATCGTCGACATCGCAGGCCGCGCGCCTGTCGACATCGATCAAGCCGGTGTGATGCTTGGCGCGGAAGCCGAGCAGGCCGCCGAAGCCGTCGCCCGAAAGGTCGACACTTACCGCTATGCCGCCGCCCGCGACATCGGCGTCATCTGTGCTGACCAGGCGCTCGGCGCGGTGCAGGGCGCGCAACTCGTCCTCGCCGAGCCTCGTGTCGCCGACCCGGAAGCGGATCTGCGACAGGCGCGAGCCCTGCCGCACCAGGATCGGGAAGGTGCGTGGGCTGATCTCCAGATAGAGCTTGCCCTCATAGCCCGCCGGCACCACGTCGAAGGCGCGCGAGCGGTCGGCGATCACGCGGGTGAAGATGTCGAGCCGGCCGGTTGAGCTCTTCGGATTCGCCGAAGCCGCGATCGAGGCCCGCAAAGCGAGGCTTTCTTCAAGCTCGACCAGATAGACGCAGCCGGTCTCCAGCACCTCACCGCCAGTCAGGTCGAGCTGATGCAAGGCGAGGCGTTCCAGGCGCTGCGCCACGCTCTCGCCAGGGCCGGGCAGGAAGCTGGCACGGATGCGCCAGGCTGTCGGGCCGAGCCTGAGGTCGAGGCTCGCGGGCTGGATCTGGTCCTCGTCGAACGGCCGGGCGGTGCGGATCGCCCCGCCCGCCGCCAGCGCCGCGATGGCGTGGTCGGGGAGAATGCCTTCGCCGCTGTCAGGCCGGCCGGTTTCGGACACGCTGGGCTCTCCGCTGGATGCGCTGCGTTGGCTTTACCGGACGCGCCCCTTGACGCCAAGAGAGTCTTGACGAGATGTCCGGCGTGGGAGTAAGCCCGCTTCACAACGTGGTCTTTTGAGCCGGCCGGCTTGCCGCCACGCTAAACAAGGTTGCTAAAAGGTCGGGGCCGCGTGGCGTTTGCGCGTGGGCGACCCCGGTCTGTACCAGATACCGGAGCCGCCAATGTCCGCCGAGCCCAAGCTTTCCCCCGCCGATATCGCCGCGCTGCGGCCCGATACCCGCCTCGTCCATGGCGGCATCCTGCGTTCGCCCTTCGGCGAGACGGCGGAGGCGATGTATCTGACGCAGGGTTATGTCTATGACACGGCCGAGCAGGCCGAGGCGCGCTTCAAGGGCGACGATCCCGGCTTCATCTACACGCGCTATTCCAATCCCACGGTCGCGATGTTCGAGACCCGGCTGGCGCTTCTGGAAGGGGCGGAAGTCGCTCGTGCCACCGCGTCCGGCATGGCGGCGGTGACGGCGTCGCTGCTGTGCCAGCTCAAGGCCGGCGACCATGTGGTGGCGGCGCGCGCGCTGTTCGGCTCCTGCCGCTATGTCATCGAGGAACTGCTGCCCCGCTTCGGCGTCGAGACCACGCTGGTCGACGGCGCGAGCCTCGATGCTTGGAAAGCGGCAGTGCGGCCGGAAACCAAGGTGTTCTTCCTGGAGAGCCCGACCAACCCGACCTTGGAGCTGGTGGACATCGCCGGCGTCGCGGCGATCTCAAAGGCCGCCGGCGCCTGCCTGGTCGTGGACAATGTATTTGCAACCCCGATGCTGCAGAGCCCGATCGCGCTCGGCGCTGACGTCGTGGTCTATTCCGCCACCAAGCACATTGACGGGCAGGGCCGTTGCCTCGCCGGCGTGGTGCTGTGCTCGGAGAAGTTCCTGGCCGACCATCTCCAGACCTTCCTGCGCCAGACCGGCCCCTCCGCCTCGCCTTTCAACGCCTGGGTGATGCTAAAAGGGCTGGAGACGCTGCCGCTGCGCGTCGAGCGCATGCAGGCGAGCGCGAGCGCGCTGGCCGACCGGCTGGCGGGCGAAGTGAAGGTGACGAAGGTCATCTATCCGTTCCGCGCCGATCATCCGCAGCACGAACTGGCCAAGCGCCAGATGCGCGGTGGCGGCACGCTGGTGACCTTCGAGGTCGAGGGCGGCAAGGCCGGCGCCTTCCGCCTTCTCAACGGGCTGCGAATCACTCGAATCTCCAACAACCTCGGCGATGCCAAGAGCTTGATCACGCACCCGGCGACCACGACGCACCAGCGTTTCACGCCCGAGCAGCGGGCGGATATGGGGATCAGCGACGGCATGGTCCGGCTCTCGGTCGGGCTGGAGCATGTCGACGATCTCGCCGATGACCTGATACGCGCGCTGTCGGCAGTCTGATCAGCCGGCTTCCCCCGTCGACCTTGCCGTCCGCGGGGGAAGCGGTTTGACTGGCATCATGCCGGGAATCATGAAGGAGGCGTCATGTACCGTGCCACCACTCGCGGCGTGCAGGTGACGGTGACCCCGCGCTTCTCGCCGGAACGTTCCGACCCGGACCGCAACCAGTATTTCTGGGCCTACACCATCGAGATCGTAAATCTTGGCGGTGAAACGGTGCAACTGCGGACCCGGCGCTGGATCATCACCGACGCGCTCGGCCGGGTGCAGGAGGTGAGCGGCGCGGGCGTGGTTGGTGAGCAGCCCGTGTTGCTGCCCGGAGGGCATTTCGAATATACTAGCGGAGTACCGTTGCCGACCTCCACCGGCATCATGGAAGGTAGTTACAACTTCACCACGCAGAGTGGAGAGGCGTTCGACGCGGAAGTGCCCGCTTTCTCGCTCGACCTCCCCGGCGCGGTGTATACGCTCAACTGAAGGCGACGCTGCGGCTTCCGGGGAGCGTGCGAAGCAGCTATGTTTCCCCCTCTCGCACCCGCCGCCTCCCGCGGCGGCTGCGGTATGCGGTCCAAGGCATCCTGCCCTGACGCCGCGCGCCTCCCTTCGCGATAACGGTACCAGACGCCCGTGATCGACTTCCGCCCGATCGCCGCCATGTTGGGCGTCCTGCTCGCCATCCTCGGCACAACCATGCTGATACCGGCGCTGGTCGATGTCGCTGCCGGTCATGACGATTTCATCGTCTATGCCGCCTCGGCCGCCATCACCGTGTTCGTCGGGCTTTCGCTGTGGCTGGCGGGGCGCTCGGGCGAGGTAGAGCGGCTGGATGTGCGGCAGGCTTTCGTGCTCACCACTTTCAGCTGGGTATTGCTTTCCGCCTTCGCCGCCATCCCCTTCATGTGGTCGGATGCGGACCTCTCCCTCACCGACGCCTATTTCGAGGCGATGTCCGGCCTGACAACCACCGGGGCGACCGTCATTTCCGGCCTGGACCAACGCCCGCCGGGCCTGCTGATTTGGCGCGCCTTCCTGCACTGGTATGGAGGTATTGGGATCATCGTGCTGGCGATCGCCTTCCTGCCTATGCTGCAGGTGGGCGGCATGCAGCTGTTCCACGCCGAGTCCTCCGACAAGGCGGAGAAGATGCTGCCGCGGGCGGCGCAGATGGCCAAGAGCATCCTGGGCACCTATCTTGTGCTGTCGCTGGCCTGCGCCGTCACTTACCTGCTGTGCGGCATGAGTGTGTTCGACGCCGTTGCCTATGCGATGGCCACGATCTCCACCGGTGGATTTGCCACGCACGACGCCTCGATCGGCTATTTCCACAGCGCGGCGATCGAATATGCCGCCGTGGTCTTCATGGTCGCCGGCTCGCTGCCCTTCGTGCTGTATGTCCGGGTGCTGGTTGGCGATTTCAGCCGGCTGTTCGCCAATAGCGAAGTGCGGCTGTTTCTCGGGCTGGTGGCGCTGTTCACCATCCTCTCGACGCTCCAGCAGATACGCGGGGCAATTGCGGAAGGCGAGCCGGCGCTGCGCAACGCGCTGTTCAACGTGGTGTCGATCATGTCGACCACCGGTTTCGTGGCGACCGATTTCACCAATTGGGGGCCGCCGACCGAAGCGCTTTATTTCATCCTGCTGTTTCTCGGCGCCTGCACCGGCTCGACGGCCGGAGGTATGAAGATGTTCCGCATCGCCATTCTAGGCTCCGCGCTTTCCCAGCATCTCAAGCGCATCATCTACCCCAACGGCGTGTTTCCGGTGCGGTATAACGGGGCGCCGATCGGCGACGATGTGGTTGCCTCGGTGCTATCCTTCGCCTTTCTCTACATGGCGACCTTCATGGCGATCGCGCTCGTGATCAATACGCTCGGCTTCGATCTCATCACATCGTTCTCCGCCGCCATCACTGCCGTTGCCAATGTCGGTCCCGGGCTTGGGCCGGTGATCGGCCCGGCCCAGAATTTCGCGGCGCTGCCCGATCATGTGATCTGGCTGCTGTCGCTCGGCATGCTGATGGGGCGGTTGGAACTGTTCACCGTGCTGGTGCTTTTCCTGCCCAGCCTGTGGCGCCGGTAGCTGTTGCTGGGGCGCGCCTTCCCCTATCTTCGAATGCGCACACCGACGGGGATCGTTCATGCTGGCCAGCCGTACTACCACCGAGGAACTTCTCGCCTATCTGGTGGCCTTCGACACGACGAGCCGCAATTCCAACCTCGAACTCATTGCCTTCGTGCGCGATTATCTGGCGGCGTTCGGCGTCGAGAGCGTCACCGTGCCGAACGAGACTGGCGACAAGGCCAGTCTGTTTGCCACCATCGGCCCCGCGGGGATCGGCGGCGTGTGCCTGTCCGGCCATTCCGACGTGGTGCCGGTGGATGGCCAGCCCTGGACCACCGATCCCTTTACGCTCACCCCGGTCGACGACCGGCTGTATGGGCGGGGAAGCTGCGACATGAAGGGCTTCGTCGCCGCCTGCCTTGCCATGGTGCCGGAGATGGCCAGCGCGGCGCTGAAGACGCCGATCCACCTTCTGGTGTCGTATGACGAGGAGATCGGCTGCACCGGCGTGGTGCCGGCGGTGCGCAAGCTTGGCGTGGACCTGCCCTTGCCGCGTGCGTGCATCGTCGGCGAGCCCACCTCGATGCGCGTGGTCGACGCCCACAAGTCCGGCATCGCCTATGTCACGACGGTGACAGGGCGCGAGGCGCATTCCTCCATGCCGCATCTGGGCGCGAACGCGATCTTCGCCGCCGCCGAGCTGGTCGGGGAACTCGACCGCTACCGGGCCGAGCTGATCGCGAAGGGTGATGTCAGCGGCCGCTTCGATCCGCCAAGCACCACGGTGCAGGTGACGGTGATCGATGGCGGTACCGCCGGCAACATCGTGCCGCGCCGCTGTGCCATACGCTGGAACGTGCGCGGCCTGCCGGATTTCGACGAGGAGGCGCTGCTGGCGCGCTTCGAGCGCTTCGCGCAGGACATCGTGCTGCCTAAGCTGCGGGCGGAGGCACCTGAGGCGCAGATCGTCACCGACGTGATCTACAAGGTGCCCCCGTTGAGCCCGGAGACCGGCTCGGAGGCCGAACTGCTGGCGCTGCGCCTTGCCGGGCAGAACCGCACCTATACGGTGGCCTATGGCACGGAGGGCGGGCATTTCCAGGCGCAGGGCGTACCGACCGTCATCTGCGGCCCCGGCTCTATCGACCAGGCGCACAAGCCGGACGAATATATCGAGGTCGCGCAGCTGCGCGCCTGCGAGCGGTTTCTCGGTCGCTTGATCGCGGAATGCGCGGCGTGAGGCGTAGCCGGGGCCGCCACGGCCCCGGCATCTTACCAGCCGTCAGGACTCGGGAGCAGGTTCCGGCGGGTCCTGATCGACGACTTCCTCGGCCTTGAAGCCGTAGGAGCGCCCGCAGAACTCGCAGGTCACGGTAATCCTGCCATCCTCGACCAAACTCTCGCGCTGCTCGCGGGAGAAATTGGTGAGCACTTCCATCACCCGCTCCTGCGAGCACGAGCACCGCGCCTCGATATGCTCGGAATCGAACACGCGTACGCCGCGCTCATGGAACAGCCGGTACAGCAGCCGCTCGCTGGTGAGCGCGCCGTCGACCAGTTCGAGGTCCTCGATGGTGCCGACCAGCGACTGCGCCTCCATCCAGGCATCGTCCTCGTCCGCGACCGGCAGTTCGGTGCCTTCGGGTGCATCGCCGGGATGCAGGTCGACGGGACGGATGCGCCCGCCCTCGGTCGGCAGGAACTGCGCCATCAGCCCGCCGGCGCGCCAGGACGAGGCGGCCCCGCCCGGGTGCACTTCCTCGGCGACGGCGAGGCGCACGCGCGTCGGGATCTGTTCGGATTGGGCGAAATACTGGTGCGCGGCGTCTTCCAGCCCGCCACCTTCCAACGCGACAACGCCCTGATAGCGGTTGACGCTGAGGCCCTGGTCGATGGTCATGGCGAGATGCCCGTGCCCGAGCAGCAGCCCGCTGTCACGGCGTTCCACTTCGCTGAGCGCGTCCAGTCTCGCCGCGTCGAAGCGGGCATAAGCGCGCACGTCCCGAGGGGCTGTGAAGTCGACGACGAGGAAGTCGACCGGCCCGTCGGTGCGTGTCTGCAGGATAAACCGGCCGGTGATCTTCAGCGTCGAGCCGAGCAGCACGGTGAGCGCCACGGCCTCGCCGAGCAGGCGTTTCACCGGCGCGGGATAATCATGATGTGCCATGACGGCGTCGAGCGTCGCGCCGAGGCGCACCACGCGCCCGCGCGTGTCGAGCTCGTCGACATGGAACGCGGTCACCCGGTCGTCGGGAATCTCCGGCAGGAGAGGGGCGGTGTCGGGGGATGAGGTCGGTGATTTTGATGTCATGTCAGCTCCGTCCGCCCATATAGGTGCGCCCCGCGCCGGATGCGAGAGGGCGCCGCTAGCCTCGCGGCCCGGCGCCCTTGCTGTCGCGGCAAAATCGGTCCGTCAGCCCTGTGCGCCTTCGAGACACCAAGCCAGGATGCCCTTCTGGGCATGGAGACGGTTCTCGGCCTCGTCGAATACCACCGATTGCGGGCCGTCCAGCACCTCATCGGTGACTTCCTCGCCGCGATGGGCGGGCAGGCAGTGCATGAAGATCGCGTCGGGCTGAGCGCGCTTCATCAAGGCCGCGTTGACCTGATAAGGCTTGAGCAGGTTATGCCGACGCTCGGCCTCAGCATCGCCCATCGACACCCAGGTGTCGGTGACCACGCAATCGGCGCCTTCCACCGCTTCCTCGGCATGGCGGCCGAACTTGACACGGGCACCCGAACGGCGGGCCCAGTCGATCAGCGCCGGGCGCGGTGCCAGTTCTTCGGGCGTCGCGACGTTCAGCGCGAAGTCGAAACGCTGGGCGGCGTGGACCCAGGACACCAGCACATTGTTGGAATCGCCGGTCCATGCCACGGTGCGGCCCTGGATCGACCCCTTGTGTTCCTCGAAGGTCATCACATCCGCCATGATCTGGCAGGGATGGGAGTCGCGCGTCAGCCCGTTGATCACCGGAACGGTGGCGTATTGCGCCAGTTCCTCAAGCGCCTTGTGGTCGAGGATGCGGATCATGATCGCGTCGACATAGCGCGAGAGCACGCGCGCGGTATCGGCAATGGTCTCGCCGCGCCCGAGTTGCATTTCCGCGCCCGTGAGCATGATGGTCTCGCCGCCGAGCTGGCGCATCGCGACATCGAAGGAGATGCGCGTACGGGTCGAGGGCTGGTCGAAGATCATCGCCAGCACCTTGCCGGCGAAGGGCTTTTCGGTCGCGATCACCTGACGGCGGCTCTTCAGGTCATGCGAAAGCTGCATGATGTCGCGAAGCTGCTCGGCCGGGAGTGCATCGAGGTCGAGGAAATGCTTGATGTTGCTGGCGCGCGCGTTCATGCCGCCGCTCCCTTCTGAGTGTCGGCCCGCAGGCCCTTCTCCAGCCGCCCGCAGGCAGCGTCCAGCCGGGTGAAGGCCGCGTCGATCTCGGCCTCGCCGATGTTCAGCGGCGGCAGCAGCCGCACGACGTTTTCCGCCGCGCCGACGCCGAGCATGCCTTCGGCGCGCATCGCGTCCACCATTTCGCCATTGGGCACCAGCGTGCGCACACCAAGCAGCAGGCCCTCGCCACGGATCTCGCCAATGATGGCGGGGTGGCGATCCTTCAGTTCGGCAAGGCGCTGGCGCAGCCGACCGGAGGTCGCGCGCACGTTCTCCAGGAAGCCGTCCTGCAGCACGATGTCGAGCACGGCGTTGGCCACGCTCATGGCGAGCGGATTGCCGCCATAGGTGGAGCCGTGCGTGCCGGCGGTCATGCCCTTGGCCGCTTCTTCCGTGGCGAGGCAGGCGCCGACCGGGAAGCCGCCGCCGATGCCCTTGGCCACTGCCATCACGTCCGGCGTGATACCCGCCCATTCATGAGCGAACAGCTTGCCGGTGCGCCCGACGCCGCACTGCACCTCGTCCAGCACCAGCAGCAGCCCATGCTCATCGGCGAGCGCGCGCAGGGCGCGCAGGAAGGCCCAAGGCGCGGCGCGCACGCCGCCTTCGCCCTGTACCGGCTCGACGAGAATCGCGGCGGTCTCCGGCCCGATCGCGGCCTTCACCGCGTCGAGATCGCCGAACGGCACCTGGTCGAAGCCGGGTAAGGCCGGGCCGAAGCCCTCCAGATATTTCGCGTTGCCGCCGGCCGCGATGGTGGCAAGCGTGCGGCCGTGGAAGGCGCCCTCGAAGGTGATGATGCGGTTACGCTCCGGGTGGCCGGAGACGTACTGGTATTTGCGCGCCATCTTGATCGCGCATTCCAGCGCTTCCGCACCCGAATTGGTGAAGAACATGGTGTCCGCGAAGGTCGCCTCGACGAGGCGGCGCGACAGGCGCTCGGCTCCCTCGATGCGGAACAGATTGGACAAATGCCAGAGCTTGCCGGCCTGCTCGGTGAGGGCAGCGACAAGATGGGGATGGGCATGACCGAGCACGTTCACCGCGATGCCGGCGGTGAAGTCGAGATATCGCTCGCCGTCCTTCGTGAACAGCCACGCGCCTTCGCCACGCTCGAAGACGAGGTTCACACGATTATAGGTCGGCAGGATGGGATCGATCACTGTCCCCTCCACTTTCTCAACGTTTGCCGCAGACGGCAGGGCCCAAAAACGAAACGTGCCGCCCTTGCGGGGGCGGCACCCGAGAGCGCGAATTTTATAGATTAGGATTTCCCGGTCAATATTGGCCCGCGCATCTTGACGGAGTAATGCGCGTATGACCTCACGATGACAGTGCGGGCCGGGGCGCGGTGTTGCCGCGCGGACTCGCAACTGGGGAAAACAATCGTTTCGGCCCTGAACCTACTGGGCGTGAGTCAACGCATATTGTAGCCTCCCCCTCGTCAGATACGACATCTCGTGCGGCGGTATTCCTAAAGTGGCGTCAGCGGCGTTGATCCGGCCGGTAATCCGGCATCGGACCGCTGTGGGATTCTGCCGCGCGATCGATGGGTTCTTAGGAGGCACGGCAATGAACTGGACGGATGAACGCGTCGAGTTGCTGAAGAAACTCTGGTCCGAGGGGCTTTCCGCGAGCCAGATTGCGGCGGAGCTCGGAGGCGTGACCCGCAATGCCGTCATCGGCAAGGTTCATCGCCTCGGCCTGTCGGGGCGTGCCAAGGCCGTCGCCGCTCCTGCTCCGCGTCCCCGCAAGCCGCGTCCCAGCGCGCCGACCGCGGTGCCGGCCCGCCCGGCCGTGCACGGCAATGCCGCGCTGGCAACGGTGGTGCGTGCGGTCGCCGAGCCCGAGCCCGAGGAAGTTGCCGATCCGGTCGCCAATGTCATTCCCATGGCCGACCGCTGCACCATTCTGGACCTGACCGAATTCACCTGCCGCTGGCCGGTGGGCGATCCCGGCAAGCAGGATTTCTTCTATTGCGGCAGCCGTACGAAGACCGGACTGCCCTATTGTGCCTATCACGCGCGCATCGCCTATCAGCCGGTTCAGGATCGCCGCCGCGACCGTCGCGCGGTGCGCTGAGCGCATCGCCCAAATCCCAGGCTGGCGCTGGCGGCGCGGTGCGTCATAGTGGGGCGTGAACCGTCATTCCGGACCGCCCATGCTGTTTCGTGCCCTCCAGTCCTCGCGCAAGACACCGGCCGAGCCGGAGCCCCGCTCCTTCACGCTGCGACTGACGCAGGAGGATGTGGTTGTCACCCTGCGCCGCAATGCCCGTGCCCGCCGCTATACGCTCCGGGTGCGCGCGGCCACCCGCGATATCGTTCTGACGCTGCCGGCCAATGGCCGACTGAAGGAAGCGTTGGATTTCGCCCGCCGGCATGTCGGCTGGATCGAGACCCGTCTCGCCCGCCTGCCGGACGAGGTGCCGTTTGCGGCGGGCGCGGTATTTCCCCTGCGCGGTACGCCCCATCGCATCCAGCACATGCCCGGCGCGCGCGGCACGGTGTGGCCGGCCCACGACGAGGCCGGTGCTTCGGTGCTGTGCGTAGCTGGTGATGCGCCACATCTTCCTCGGCGAGTGGAGGACTATCTCAAACGCGAGGCGCGCCGCGACCTCATCGAAGCCACGCATCGCCATGCGCGTGCGCTCGGTGTGACGATCACCCGCGTGACGCTGCGCGACACGGCGAGCCGCTGGGGCTCGTGCTCCTCGACCGGGGCGCTGTCCTTCTCGTGGCGGCTGATCTTCACCCCTCCCTTCGTGCTGGATTATCTCGCGGCCCATGAGGTCGCGCATCGACGGGAGATGAACCACGGGCCGCGCTTCTGGCGCACCGTCGACCTGCTATTTCCTGAGCGCGAGCGGGCGGAGAACTGGCTCAAGCGCCACGGCCCGGAGCTTCACCGCTATGGCGCGGCGGGCGACGCGGAAGCCTGAACGAGCGCTCAGTTTCGTCCGAACAGTTTATCGATCAGCCAATTGTCAAGCGTCGCCGGTTTGCTGGCGGGCGGTTGTGGGCCGCCGGTCACAACAGGGTCTTCCGGTACGTCGCCGGGCGGCAGCGCGCCGGGCGCGGGATTGCCGGCGCCGGTGCCGGGCAGAGGGGCAACCGGCAGGCCGTTGTGGGCCGCCTTCATCACCTGGCTCCAGATTTCTACCGGCAGGCCGGAGCCGCCGGCCTTCTTGGTCGGTGAGGAATCATCATTGCCCAGCCAGACGCCGGTGACGAAGCGGCCCGTGTAGCCGACGAACCAGGCGTCCCGGTAATCCTGGCTGGTGCCCGTCTTGCCCGCCGCCGGCCAGCCCGGAAGGTCGGCGCGGCGCGCGGTGCCGGTGAGCAGCGTCTGCTGCATCATGCTGTTCATCATCGCCACATGCGGCGGGGCCATGACCATGCCGCGGCTGGGGGAGGCGTAGGAATACAGTATCTTGCCGGAGCCATCGCGCACCCGCTCGATGACATGGGGCGTGATGCCGATGCCGCCATTGGCGAACGGCGCGTAGGCGCTGGCGAGTTCAAGAACGGACACTTCCGAGGTTCCGAGGGCAATCGAGGCATTGGGTTCCAGCTTGGAGGCGATGCCGAGCCGATGCGCGGTCTTGATCACCTCGGCGGGCCCGACCTCCAGCGCCAGGCGCACCGCTACCGTATTGAGCGACAGGGCGAGCGCGGTACGCAGGTCCACCGGGCCGCGATACTCCTTCGAGAAATTCTCCGGCCGCCAGCCCTTGATCTGAACCGGCGCGTCTTCGCGCACGGTTTCCGGCGTGAGCCCGCGCTCCATGGCGGTGAGATAGACGAAAGGCTTGAAGGCGGAGCCGGGCTGGCGCCGGGCGCTGACCGCGCGATTATACTGGCTTTCCTCATAGGAGCGCCCGCCTACAAGCGCGCGCACGCCGCCATCGGTATCGAGGACAACGAGAGCGCCCTGCTCGACGCCAAGCTTCTTGCCGCTCTTGGCCAGCGCGTCCTTGAGCGCCTTGTCAGCTACCGCCTGTAGCGCGGGATCAATGGTGGTCTGCACCACGACGTCCTGCGTGATCGGACCGATCAGGGTTTTCAACTGTTCGCTCACCCAGTCGGCGGCATAGCCGGACGGGTCGACGCCGGCATTCTTGGCGACGACGGCCGGGCGCGACAGGGCGAGCTTCTCCATGTCGGCGGTGATGAAGCCTGCGTCTTCCATCGCCGCCAGCACGATTTCGGCCCGGGCTTGCGCGCCTTCCAGATTGCGTGTCGGGGCGAGCGAGGAGGGCGACTTGACGAGACCGGCGAGCATCGCAGCCTCCGGGAGCGTGACCGCCCGCGCGGACTTGCCGAAATAGCGCTGCGCGGCGGCCTCGACTCCATAGGCGCCCGCGCCGAAATAGACGCGGTTCATGTAGAGCTCGAGAATCTCGTTCTTGGTATATTTGGTCTCCAGCCACAGCGAGAGCACCAACTCCTGAACCTTGCGCGACAGCGAGCGTTCAGGCGTCAGGAACAGGTTCTTGGCGAGCTGCTGAGTAAGGGTGGAGCCGCCTTGCAGCCGTCCGGTGGTCAGGTTCACGAAGACCGCGCGGGCGAGGCCGATCGGGTCGAGCCCGAAATGTTCGTAAAAGCGCCGGTCCTCGATCGCAACGAAGGCCTGAGGCAGATAGGGCGGCAGCGCCCGCAGCGGTATTGAACTCCCGCGCATCTCGCCGCGCGTGGCGATGGTCTTGCCGTCAGCACCCTGGATGATCACCGTGGGCGGACGCTCGGGAACCGCGAGGTTCTGGATCGGCGGAAGCTGGTTCGCCTCATAAGCAACGAATCCGACGAGCCCGATCAGCGCCCAGATACCAAGCACCACGCCCCAGTAGAACAGCCGGCCGAGCAGGCCTCGGCGAGCGCCCCTGCGCTGACGTGGCGGCCGGTCAGGGTCGGAAGCCCTGCCGCGCACAGCCGATTTGGCGGAGCGGGTCTTGCTTGAACCGGGTTTGCCCCCCGTTTTACCACTGGTGCGGGCATGGCTGGAGTCAGCCAGGGTCGGACGGTCGTCCGCGCTGAGGCGCAGATCGCCGAAACCGGCCGGCGCACCTAGCACCGGCTCGCGCCGCTCCATGTGGTTCTTGCGTCCGAACATGCGTCCCTTGCCCCGATCGGCCGGTAAACGAACTCTAAATCAGGGCTTTTAAAGGGGTGTTAAGGGGAGAGATTGCGGCGGCGCGTCATCCCTTCGCACATGGAGGAATAGTACTGGGCGGCCCAAAGTCGCGGTTCATTGTCGATATATTGTGATTATGCGATGCTTAGGTCGGTGGGTGGTCAGATTTCCTCAGTTCTGGTTTTACGATCGACTTCATGGAATGAAGTTTACAGGGTCGTTCGTTGGCAAATTGATGACAAGCCCGGCTGGCGCAGGCGGGTCCGTACCGAGATAGCCACCGGTCCGTGCCGACCCGCTGGTCAAGGGAATTCGACCGTCTCGCCATCAACGAGCATCGCCATTCGGTGCTCGGCCGATACTGATCAGGCCGCGTGCGCCTCGTCATCGGCGTCCAGCACCTGCAGCAGGGCACGGCGGATCGTCGAATGCCGGGCCGCTCCCATCAGCTTCGCGCCCATCAGGTCGGTGACATAGAACACGTCCACCGCCCGCTCGCCAAAGGTGGCGACATGGGCCGAGGCGATGTTGAGGTTGAGCCGCGAGAGCGCCTGTGTCAGCCCGTAGAGCAGGCCCGGTCGGTCGAGGCCGGAGACCTCCACCACGGTGTGGCGGTTGGACCAGGAGTTGTTGAGCGTGACTTCCGGTTCCACCGTGAAGGCTCGTGGGCGTTTCGGAATTTTCTTCGCCACCACTTCCGGCAGGCGGATCTCGCCCGAAAGCGATTTCTCGATCGCCGAGGCGATGCGACCGGCACGGCGCAATTCGTCGGCATCCTGCTCGAAGGCACGGGTCAGCGAGATGGTGTCGAGCGCGCGTCCGTCGGTGGTGGTGTTGATCTGGGCGTCGACGATATTGGCGCCGGCCGCCGCGCAGGCGCCCGCGATCACCGCCAGCAGCTTGGGGTGGTCCGGGGCGAACACGGTAAGCTCGGTGATGCCGCGCTCGGGGTCGGTCTTGGATGCGGTGGCGAGCGCCTGCCCGTTGTCCTCTGCCGCCAGGATGAACTCGGCATGAGCGAGCTTGTGCTCGAGGTCGACGCGCAGCCAGTAGCTGGGATAGAGCCGCGCCATATAGGCTTCCAGTTCCTCGCTGGCGCGATCGCCCACCGCGGCGCGGAACTCGGCCTGTGCGCGCGCCACGCGCTGGTTGCGATTGCTCTCCGAGAAGCCACCCGTCACCACCGGCTCGGTCTCGTAATAGAGTGTGCGCAGCAACTGGGACTTCCAGTTGTTCCACACGCCCGGCCCGACGGCGCGGATATCGGCGGTGGTGAGGATCAGCAGCAGCTTCATCCGTTCGAGATTCTGCACAACCGCGCCGAAATTCTCGATGGTCTTGCGATCCGAGAGGTCGCGCGACTGGGCGATGGTGGACATGGTGAGGTGCTGTTCGATCAGCCAGGCGACCGTGTCGGTATCGACGGCGTTCAGCCCGAAGCGCGGGCACAGCTTGCGGGCGACGCGGGCGCCGGCGATCGAATGGTCCTCCGGCCGGCCCTTGGCAATGTCGTGCAGGAACACGGCGACATAGAGCAATTGCCGGTTCTTGATCTGCGCCATCAATTCGTTGGCGATGCCATAATCGGGCCGGTCGCCGCGCTCGATCTCGGAGAGCACCCCGATCGAGCGGATGAGATGTTCGTCCACCGTGTATGAGTGGTACATGTTGAACTGCATCATCGCGACGATGCGGCCGAATTCTCGCACGAACCGCCCGAGCACGCCGGTCTCGTTCATACGCCGCAGCACGATCTCCGGCGTGTTGCGCGAGCACAGGATATCGAGGAACAGCCGGTTGGCCTCGGGATTGTCCCGCACCTTGGCGTCGATGAGCTTGAGCGAGCGGGTGGCGAGGCGCATCGCGTCCGGGTGGAAGGCCAGCCCGTGCTTTCCGGCGAGGTGGAAGATGCGCACGAGGTTCACCGGGTCGCGGTCGAACACCGCGTTGTCGGCGACATTGATCCGGTCATTGTCGACGATGAAGTCCGCGCTCTCCTTCAGCGTGCGGCGGGGCGAGCGGCGCAGCCGGTTGATCATGCGGTTGAGCCGGGGGACTGGCTTGTCGTGGCGCTCTTCCAGCGCGGCCGAGACGATGGCGGTCAGGTCGCCGACATCCTTTGCCACGAGGAAATAGTGCTTCATGAAGCGCTCGACGTCCTTCAGCCCCGGATGTTCGGTATAACCGAGCCGCTCGGCCATCTCGCGCTGCAGGTCGAAGGAGAGCCTCTCCTCGGCCTTGCCCGTGAGGAAGTGCAGGTGGCAGCGCACGGACCAGAGGAAATCCTCGCAGCGGCGGAATTCCTTGGCTTCTTCCCCCGTGAACACGCCTTTGGCCACGAGGTCACGGGTCTCGCGCACGCGGTAGACATATTTGGCGATCCAGAACAGCGTGTGCAGGTCGCGCAAGCCACCCTTGCCGTCCTTGACGTTGGGCTCGACCAAATAGCGCGACTGGCCGGCGCGCTTGAGCCGGTCCTCGCGCTCGGCAAGCTTGGCGGTGACGAACTCGACGGCCGTGCCCTCGACTACCTCGGTGTCGAAGCGTCTGTTGAGTTCATCGAACAGCGCCTTCTCGCCGAGCAGCAGCCGGGCTTCCAGCAGCGAGGTGCGGATCGTCATGTCCGCGCGCGCCTGCCGGATGCACTCGTCCACCGAGCGTGTGGCGTGGCCAACCTTCAGCCCCATGTCCCACAGCACGTAAAGCACCGCCTCGGCGACGCTCTCCCCCCATGCGGTCTGCTTGTAGGGCAGCAGGAACAGGATGTCGGTGTCGGACCCCGGCGCCATCAGTCCGCGACCGTATCCGCCCACCGCAACAATCGCCATGCGTTCGGCGGTGGAGGGGTTGTCCGAGGGATAAAGATGGCTCACGACTAGTTCGTAGACCAACAGGATGATCTCGTCCTGAAGCCGAGACAGGCGCTCGGCACAGCGCCGCCCCGAACCGTCTTGCATCAGCCAGCGTTCGGCCGTGGCGTGGCCGTGCACATAGGCGGCCTTGAGCCGCTTGGCGAGCGCCGCCCGCAGTTCGATCTCTCGTCCGGCCTTGGCCTCGCCCAGCACCGTCTTCGCCAATGTGGCGAGTTCGGTACGCATGGCGTGAATGTCGAGCAGATCCTTGAAAGGATGGTCGGTGCGACGGGAGCGGGATTCGATCATGGCAGGATCCGACTGGACAGGCCTTCCGCTTTAGCCGATCCCGCCCGCCACGTCATCGTGCACTGCGCCCTTATCACGTCGTTCCGGCCGCAGGGGCGGGGACAGGTGCCCAAACGCGACATGCCCGGCGGTGAGGCCGGGCATGCGGGACGTTTCGGAGGCTAGGCGCGTTGCCTATAGCTGGTACCAACTCTGTCGGGTCACATGAACCCGACAGCTCGGATTCACTGGGTCTTCGGCGCGGTCGACGCGTTGGAGTCGCGCGCCTGTTCCAGGGTCTGGAATTCCGGCGCCGCGTTCAGCTCTTCCTTGGTCAGGGCGACCACGATCTTCTCGCCGCCATCCGTCGGGGTCGCGGTCAGCGAGTCGAACGACACCGCTACCGGCTTGGCGCCGATGCCGAGGAACCCACCCACGTCGATCACGGCGGCGAGTACGTTGCCGTCAGCGTCAACCACGGCGTCGCTGATCGAGCCGAGCTTCTCGTCGGTGGAGGTCACGACGTCCGAGCCGATCAGGTCCGAGGCCATCCACTGGCCGCTCGCCTGCGCGGAAACGAACTTCGGCGTCGCGGTCGGCGCGGTGGCGGTGCTCGGCGTGCCCGGCATCACCGAGGCCGGAGCCTGCGGCGAAGCAGCGTCAGGCGTGGCGGTACCCGGCGTGGCCGGGGCGACGGCGGGCGGGGTGGAGGTTTCGGGGTTGGCACTCTGCGCGAAGGCAACCGCCGGAGAGAGCGAGAGGGCGGCAAGAGCGGTGAGGGTCACGATCTTGTTGGTCATAGAGAATCTCCCATTTCCGTAAGGTCGGTTAAAAATCATGCGGTCAGCGACCGTCTGTCTTTACAACCGCGTCCCAGCGGGAATGTTCCTGAATAATTCAACTGATCGAAGAGTATCTTAACTGTCTCGGTAGGATAGGGACTATAATACTAGTTGATGCTCTGGATCATCGAAGCGGAAGCAACACAGACGGTCAGTTCTTCCGTCGTCAGATTCGCGCGGGTAACACCGACGCTCGAGGCGCAGCCCCGCGTTGCCTGCATGGTACGGCTCGGCGTGACCGGCTCCGGCGTAGAGGACTTGGTCGCAACGGACGTATTGTGGGCACCGGCGCTGGGCGTCACCCGCAGATCGAGCCGGGCACCCTTGGCCGTACGGTCGATCGCGCTCGATTGGAACAGCGCGCCCGCCGGGGCAGCGATTGGAGCGATCGGCGCGCCGCGTCCGGTCGGGGCCGGGCTGAACGCGGTGGCGGTGAGGGGGATCGCGATGGCCATGCCGGTCAGCGTTCCCAGAAAATAGCTCGTCCCCTTGAGGGCGGCGGCACTGAAACGAGGCATGTTCGCACCCTTCCGATCTCTGGCTCCTCGGCTGAACGACGCAAGCGCGCGATCCCCCGCGCGCGCACGACGAGCGTGCCTCGCGGATTGAAAGCCGTGAGCAATGTCCAAGAAAATCACGGAACGGCGTTGCCGCCGTTGCCCGCGCCTTGGTTAATGCACGATGAAGGGATTGGTTCCCGCGTGGCGGCGTACTAACGGCCGGCGGAGAGGTGCTGTTCGGGCACCGAGACGTTGCAGACCAGTCCGCCGGGCGCGAAGTTCAGATTCACCTCGCCATCCAGCGCGCGGGAAAGGTTGCGTTCGATCACGAGCGAGCCGAAGCCGCGGCTGCGTGGCGCAGCAACTGACGGCCCTCCCGCTTCGCGCCAGGACAGCTCGAACCCGCCACCCGCTTCGGGCATGCGTCGTGCCCACGAGATGGTCACATGCCCCTCGGGCACCGAGAGCGCCCCGTATTTCGCGGCATTGGTCGACAGTTCGTGCAGGGCGAGACCAATATTCTGCGCGGCCTCGGGCTTGAGGAAGATATCCGGCCCGACCACCGAAACCTGGCTGTTCTCGCGATTGAGGTGATGGCCAAGCTGGGAGCGCACCATGTCGCTCAGCGATGCGCCGTGCCAGCTCTCTTGCACCAGCAGGTCATGGGACAGGGCCAAGGCCTGTAGCCGCGCGCTGAACTGCTCGACGAACTCGTCGATCGATGAGGCATGGCGGGCGGTCTGTCGCGCCATGGCCTGGATGACAGCAAGAAGATTCTTGGAGCGGTGAGTGATCTCGCGCGTGAGCAGGCGCAGATGCTGTTCGTTGAGCTTGCGCTCGGTTACGTCGACAGCGGCACCGGTCAAGCCGACCGTATTGCCCGAAAGGTCCCGCAGCGGTTCGACATACAGGTCGTACCAGCATTTCGAGCCATCCTGCTCGATCTCGATCTCGCCCTTGCGCGGTGTTGTGCCGCCCAAAGCCTCGCGCTTGAGGTTCTCCAGCGCCCGGGACTGGCCTTCGCCCAGAAGGTCGGCCTCAGTTGCGCCGAGTACCTGCTCGACCGGAAAGCCGAACAGCGGCTTGCTGACCGAGGTGTAGCGCAGCTCGCGATCCTGCGTGAAGATCGCGACGCTCGATCCCCGCAGCGCCATCTCGTAGCGCTGCAGCGCCGTTGCAAGTTCCAATGCGAGGCGCCGCTGCTCGGTCGCGATGCGCCCGGGCAATGGTATCTTCAGCAAGGAGCGGAAGTTGAACCACAGCACTGCAGCGCCGACGGCGTTCAGCGATGCCAGTGCGATGCGCACCATCGACGGCAGCCACGGATAGGCGTCGACCGCATTGAGAGTGGCCAGCAGTGACAAAGCGCCGACCGCAAGCACCAGCGCGCCGAGCAGGGAACCGAGCAGCTTCATGCCGCCGCTCAGGTCGGTGCGGAGCGCGATCAGGCGGAACAGGGCGAGCGCTATGGCGAACGAGGCCGCGACCGTGACGTAGCGTGCCGCATCGTCGAGCAGGCTGAACGAGGCACTCATTCAACTGGGCCTCACGCGGTGGCTCGTTGCTCCCTTGGGCGGGCCTTCCGCTCGAAGAACAGCGCCTGACTCACCACCGCTGCCACGGTCGACGGCTGGAACGGCTTGGCGATGAGGAAGGCCGGCTCCGGGCGGATGCCGGTCAGGAAGCGCTCGGGATAAGCGGTGATGAAGATCACCGGCACCTCAGCGGTTTCAATGAGTTCGTTCACCGCCTCGAGCCCCGAACTGCCGTCGGCGAGCTGGATGTCTGCGAGGATAAGGCCCGGCGCCTTGCGCTTGGCGAGGTTGACCGCCTCGCCATGGGTCCGGGCGATGCCGGTCACGCGGTGGCCGAGGCTTTCCACCAGCCCTTCGAGGTCAAGCGCGATGAACGGCTCGTCCTCGATGATAAGAACGTCGGTGGCGATCTCGGCAGCGAGCTCGCGGCCGGCCTCTTCCACAAGGTTGCGGAGGGTCTGGATGTCGACATCCAGAATCGCGGCCGCGTCGGATTCGTCGAAGCCTTCGAGCGACACGAGAAGGAACGCCTGGCGAACCACCGGCGTTATATGACCGAGCCGCTGCTCGCCCTGAATGGCCGGTGGGCCGCGATCTGCCACGCCATTGACGGAAACCGAGTTCCACAGGCGCGTCAGGATGCGATAGAGGCCGACGCGCGGGTCTGCTCTTGTGTCGAGGACCTCCGGTTCGGCGATGAGCGTTTCCAGCAGGGCCGTTACGTATGTGTCGCCCGCTGTCTGGCTGCCACTCAGCGCACGTGCGTAGCGGCGCAGGAAGGGCAGATGCTGCGCAACGAGTTGCGAAGTGCTCACGCGTGTCTCCCCAAATACATTCGGCCGGGCTCCTGCCCGCCGGTCCACCATTAACGGCGTGTCAGGGTTAGGGTTCCATGCTTCCGTGATAAAAAATCTGAGAAAGCCGTCGCGTTCCGGGAACCTGGCGCGCCATCGCCCGTTATCCCCGGCGAGTATGCGCAGATTGCGCGAAGGAAGCGACGGAGCCGCCCTTTATTTCGAGGACATCAGGAGGCTCGATGTCGGGAAAAAAAGCAATGCATGATGAACAGTCCGAGGGCACGTCGGGCATAAACGACGCGTCACTCATGGAAACGAGGCTGCCGGGCACTACGCTCGGAAGCGACATTCAGGCGAAGATCGGCCAGCACCTGCGCGCCATGTATGATGACGTCGTGCGCCAGGGAGTGCCTGATCGCTTTCTTGACCTTCTGTCCCGGCTCGACGAGCCGGCCGCCCCCAAGGACGGGTCCGCGCCAGACACGCGCAACGATGGAGGCGGCCGGTGACGGCATTTGATCCGACGCTCCGCGACGATATCATCGCCGCGATCCCCAATCTGCGGGCGTTCGCCATTTCGCTGAGCGGCAATGTCGATCGCGCGGATGATCTGGTGCAGGAGACGCTGCTGCGAGCCTTTGCCAACCTGGGCAGCTTCCGGCCTGGCACCAATTTGCCCGCGTGGCTGTTCACCATTTTGCGCAACCTGTTCCGCTCGGAATATCGCAAGCGGCGGCGCGAAGTGCCCGATTCAGATGGGGCTTTCGCCGCCACCCTGACCAGCAATCCCGACCAGGATATGCATCTGGACTTTGAGGATTTCCGAGCGGCGCTGGATACGCTGCCGCCGGACCAGCGCGAGGCGTTGGTTCTGGTGGGGGCGTCCGGCTTCTCTTATGAGGAAGCGGCGGACATCTGCAATTGCGCGGTCGGCACCATCAAGAGCCGCGTAAACCGGGCCCGCCGCCGGCTTGGCGAGATGCTTGCCATCGAAAATGCCGGGGACTTCGGCCCCGACATGACCACGAGAGCTGCGCTCGCCGCCGTTCAGCGCGGCTGAGGCACCGCCGTCGGCGTGCGCGATTTCGGCGCGCGATCCTTCTACCTTCCTTTTCGAGACATCATTACCGTTCCGCCGGTCCAGGGCCGGCAGGGGCAGGTCCAGCACGTCTGCGGGTCTGTTCTCCATTCCGGCCGGCTCAGGATCGCGCGCCGCCCTCGCAAAACAAAACGCCCGCGCTGTGGAAGCGCGGGCGTCATGGTATTCCGGCGTTGCCCGGGGACTTAGGGCGCCCGGCCGGAGCGACCACGGAACATGCCGAGCACCGCCGAAACCAGGAACAGGATGATCGCGACGAAGAAGATGATCTTCGCAATCTCGATGGCCGTGCCAGCGATGCCGCCAAAACCAAGAACAGCGGCGATCAATGCCACCACGAGAAAAGTAAGCGCCCAGCTCAGCATGTCCGGTCTCCTTGATCGATGTTGCGGACAATGCCGCCTCACCGATACAACGAGGTCGGGAACGTCCGGTTCCCTGCGGTTCACATGCGGTTTGAGAGCTCTGGCGCGATGGCGCGGGCTTCTGCGACCAGGGCAGTGACGATCGGCGTCATCGGCTCGCGGTCGAGCACCACCAGCCCCATCTGATGCAGCACTTCCGGCTCCTCAATCGGGATCGAGCGGATATTGGGGGGGAAGGCGAACACGTCGGCCAGTGTCTTTGCCACCACGCTCGCCCATTGGCCGGTGCGCACATGGGAGAGCAGCGCGATCGTGGAATTGGCTTCCAGCATCGGCACCGTGCTGTGTCCTGCGGCCTGGAGCTGTCGGTCGACGATGCGGCGGTTCTGCATGTCGGGGGTCAGCAGGCAGAGCGGAACCTGGCCGATTTCTTCCCAGGTCACGCGCTTGCGGTCGCCCAGCGGGGCATCGATCGAGGTCAGGAAGCGGTAGCCTTCCTTGTAGAGCGGCACGGTCTTCATCCGGCCGAGCGGGTCATTGTCGAGATAGGTGACGCCGGCATCCGCCTCGAGATTTTCCAGCAGCCGCAGGATTTCGTTCGAGGTGGCCGACATCAACGTGAAGCGCACGTCGGCATGCTTGGCGTGGAACGGGGTGGTGAGCTCGGAGAGCATCGGCATGGCGGTCGGGATGGCGGCGATACGCAGATGACCGGCCAGGCCCTTTCTGAGCGCGGCGATTTCCTGGCGCATGGCGCGGGCATCGCCTATGATACGTCGCGCCCATTGCAGCGCCCGCTCGCCCTCCGGCGTGAAGCCGATGAAGCGGGAGCCGCGCTCGACGAGGCGCACGCCCAACGTTTCCTCAAGCTGCTTGAGGCCCGCGGAGAGCGTGGGTTGAGTGACGCCGCAGGATTCCGCCGCGCGTCCGAAATGGCGTTCCTTGGCGAGGGCGAGCAGCAGTTCAAAACGGTCGAGCACGCGATAATTCCCGGCACAGCTTTTATGAGGCGATAGTCTGTCTCTATCAGACTATCAGCTTGTGCAGCAGGTGCGAATTGGAGAGATGAAAGACAAGCGTGCGATCCGGGATTAAGCGCGGCGGCGCCCACCCGGTTGCCGACCATCCACATCCTCTCCCGCGACACATCGGCCAGGGCCGACCGCAACAGTGCCACCGGCGACAACCGCCACGGGACTATTCCGCCGCGCCGCGGGTGAAGGGAAGCGATCCGCTACGGGAATCCTGATTTGCCGCCATTGGCGGCGTCTCGAATTCGAGCTGCTCGATACGCGCCCCGCGCCGGGCCACCTTATCGGCGGAAATCAGCGCCTGAGCGACATCCTCGCCCGCCTGGCCGAAATGCTTCTGCAGATTGCCGATGCGCTCGCGCAGCCGCGCGACATCGGCCACCAGCGCTCCGCATTCGGCCCGGATCAGGTCGGCCTGCTCGCGCATGCGCGCATCCTTGGAGATCGCCTGCACCACCTGAATCGCCAGCATCAACAGCGACGGCGAGACGATGACGACACGGGCGCGGAAGGCGCGCTGGATGGTCTCGTCGAAATGCTCGTGCAACTCGGCATAAACGGACTCCGAGGGCACGAACATCAGCGCGATGTCCTGCGTCTCGCCGCTGACCAGATAGCGTTCGGCAATATCGTTGATATGCTTGCCGATATCCTGCCTCAGCCGCGCTTCCGCCTGCTTGCGCGCCTCCGGGCTTGATGCTTCCCGGAACGCGGTCACCGCCTCCAGCGGAAATTTGGAATCGACCAGCAGCGGCCGGGCATCGCCCGGAAGGAACACCGCGCAATCGGCACGCCGGCCGCTCGCCAGCGTGTACTGGAAGGCGAAGCTGTCGCGCGGCAGTCCGTCCGCGACGATCGCCTGTAGACGGCCTTCCCCGAAGGCGCCGCGCGCCTGCTTGTTCGCCAGCGTCTCGCGCAGGCTCATCACCTGGCCCGACAGTTCGCCGAGGCTTGCCCGCGCCTGATCGACCAGCGCCAGCCGTTCATTGAGCCGTACCAGATTTTCATGCGTGCTCTCGCTGGCCCGCGCGAGACTCTCGCCGATACGGTGCGAGGAGGCGTCGAGCCGCTCGGCCACCGCCCGGGCGAGGTCACCCTGCCGCTGCGCCAGAAGCTCCGCCATGGACTGCACGCGTCCCGTGGTCTCGGCCTGCCCGCGTGCGAGCTGGAGCAGGCGTTGCTCCATCTCGTCGGCCCGGCGCGCCTGTTCTTCGGCGTCGAAGGCGCGCATCCGCGCGCCACGCCCCAGCGTGACCAACACAGCAAGCAGCAATGCGAAGCCCGCCGCCGCAGTGGCGATGACCAGTTGCGCAAGCGTGATCGAATAGGCGCCGAGGATGAACACGATCTGATCCATGCGTCCTTCCTAGCAGATTTCGTCAAACGTGCGAACGAAAAGTGAACATCCGTACAGGCGCTCCGTTGACCGACGCGCCCGCGTCGCTTATCTCGGCGTCATGTCGATACGCCCGCTGGTCATCATTCCCGATTCCCGCCTCCGTCTCGTGTCCGAGCCCATCGCGCGCGTGAACGCGAAGACGCGTGCGCTGGTCGAGGACATGTTCGAGACCATGTATGACGCCCCCGGCATCGGGCTCGCCGCGATCCAGGTCGGCGTGCCTGAGCGCGTGATCACCATCGATGTCGGCTCGCGCACCGAGGGCGACGAAGAGGGCGAGAAGCGTCCGATCGCGCTGATCAATCCGGAGATCATCGCTGCGTCCGAGGAATTCTCGGTCTATCAGGAAGGCTGCCTGTCGATCCCCGAATATTACGAGGATGTCGAACGTCCGGCGCGTGTGAAGGTGCGCTACATGGATCTCAACGGCGCGATTCAGGAAATCGACGCCGACGGCCTGCTCGCCACCTGCGTGCAGCACGAGATCGACCATCTCAACGGCGTGCTGTTCATCGATCACATCTCGAAGCTCAAGCGCGACCGCGTGGTGAAGAAATTCACCAAGCTCGCCAAGGAAAAGGCCCGGGACGGCGCGTGAGCCGCGTCTTCCGTGAAGGGGAAGACCATGCGCATCGTTTTCATGGGCACGCCGGATTTCGCGGTGCCGACGCTGGCGGAGATCGTCGGCAGCGGCCATGAGGTCGTGGCTGCCTACACGCGCGCACCGGCGGCGGGCGGGCGTCGCGGGCTCGAACGGGTGCCTTCGCCTGTGCACCGCACCGCTGAACGTTTCGGCATCCCGGTGCTGCATCCCGCGAGCCTTCGCGGCGATGAGGCTGCCGCAGTCTTCGCCGCCCATGAGGCCGATGTCGCGGTGGTGGTCGCCTATGGCCGCATCCTGCCGCCCGCCATTCTCGCTTTGCCGGCGCTCGGCTGCCTCAATCTCCACGCCTCGCTGCTGCCGCGCTGGCGCGGTGCCGCGCCGATCCAGCGCGCGATCATGGCGGGTGATTTGCATACGGGTGTCGCGGTGATGCGGATGGAGGAGGGGCTGGATACCGGCCCGGTCGGCCTCACCGAGCGCGTCGCCATCGGGCCCGACATGACGGCGGGCGAACTGCACGACCGGCTGATGAGCATTGGTGCTGACCTGATGGGCCGGGCGCTGGCGGCGCTGGAGCGCGGGGCGCTGAATTTCACGCCCCAGCCGACGGAGGGTGTGACCTACGCTGCCAAGATCGAGAAGAGCGAGACCCGCATCGACTGGTCGCGTCCTGCCCAGGCGGTGCACGACCATATTCGCGGCCTTTCCCCGTTTCCCGGCGCGTGGTTCGAGCGCGATGGTTCGCGGGTGAAGGTGCTGCGTAGCACGCTGGCCGCCGGTTCGGGCCGGCCGGGCGAGGTGCTGGACGGGCTCAGAATCGCCTGCGGTGAGGGGGCGGTGCAACTCGTCGAGGTGCAGAAGGCCGGCAGCCGGGCCATGCCGGCGTCGGACTATCTGCGTGGGAACGCGCCGTCTGATGGCGAGGTGCTGGCATGAGCGCGATCCGTCCGCTGCGGCCAGAGGATCGTGCCGCGTGGCTGCCGCTGTGGCAGGGCTACCAGCGCTTCTATGAGGTCGAACTCCCGGAGGCGGTGACCGCAACGACATGGGCGCGCCTGCTGGACCCGCGCGAGCCGGTCTGGGGTGCGCTGGCCGTCGAGGGCGACGCGGCGCTCGGGCTGGTGCATTACATTTTCCATCGCTCGACCTGGAGCGAGGGGGCGGTCTGCTATTTGAACGACCTGTTCGTAGCAGACGCCGCGCGCGGGCGAGGGCTTGCCCGGCAGCTCATCGAGCATGTGTATGAGGCCGCCCAGCTGGCGGGCTGCGCCAAGGTCTATTGGCTCACCCACGAGACCAATGCGACCGCGCAGGCGCTCTATGACAAGGTGGCCGAGCGCAGCGGCTTTATTCAGTACCGCAAGACTTTGTAAGGCGGAGCCCGGCCGGGACGACGGCGCAGGTGGTGCCGTCGTCCCGGTCCGTCGCATCACTTCCCCGGCTGGGCGACCACGCGCAGATAGGGCTTCAAGGTCTTCCAGCCGCCCGGAAACTTCTCCTTGGCCGCCTCGTCACTGACCGAGGGAACGATGATCACGTCATCGCCGTCCTTCCAGTTCGCCGGCGTCGCCACCGCATGCTGGGCGGTGAGCTGGAGCGAGTCGATCACCCGCAGGATTTCGTCGAAGTTTCGGCCCGCGCTCGCCGGATAGGTCAGCGAGAGCTTCAGCTTCTTGTCCGGCCCGACGACGAACACCGAGCGCACGGTCATGGTGTCGGAAGCGTTCGGGTGGATCATGTCGTAAAGGTCGGCGATCTTGCGGTCCTGGTCGGCGATCAGCGGGAAGTTCGGGGCGTAGCCCTGCGTTTCCGCGATGTCGTCCGCCCATTTCGCGTGGGCGTCGAGCGGATCGACCGACAGGCCGATCACCTTGACGTTGCGACGGTCGAATTCCGGTTTCAGCCGCGCGACCTGCCCGAGTTCCGTGGTGCAGACCGGGGTGAAGTTCTTCGGGTGGGAGAACAGCACGCCCCAGGAGCTGCCGAGCCATTCGTGAAACGCGATCGGGCCTTCGGTGGTCTGGGCCTCGAAATCGGGAACGACGTCGCCGAGACGGATGGACATGGCACTCTCCTTGAGCATATTTACAATAAAATCATGTTGTAAATATCATAATACGCAAATTGATCCGTAGGAAGTGGCGGCGCAGGCGGTCCTGGCCGGCGGAACCAACGCGGGCCCCGGGCGTTGTCGCTCGGAATCTGGTGGAGCGGCACGGTGGGCCGCCGCGTTCGGGAGGGAACAGATGCTCAAGATTATTGCGATTTCCGCTGTGGCGCTCAGCATGGCGGCCTGCACCACCACCGAGCGCCGCGCCGGCACCGGCGCGCTGATCGGCGGCGGCACCGGCGCGGTCATCGGCGGCATTGCCGGCGGCGGCACCGGCGCGGCCATCGGCGCGGGCGTGGGCGCAGCCAGCGGCGCGGTCATCGGCGCGGCGACCACTCCGCGTGAATGCTGGACCCGTGACCGCTGGGGCAACCCGATCGCGGTGCGTTGTTGATCGCCGTCTCACATTTCGTAGCGATGAAAGAAGGGCCCCGTTCGGGGCCCTTCGCATGTCTGGTGCGCGCTACTGGCTGGCCCAGAGGATGCGCGCGATGAAGGCAAGGTCCGGCTCCTGGAACACCCGGTCCTCGTGATCGGGGTTGAGCGAGCGCAGCTCGATGGTCTTGGCGGTCCGGCGCTTCAGCTCCTTGGCGAGCACCTCGCCCTCGCGCGTCTTCACGATCACCCGGTCGCCGCGCCGCACGGTGGCGGTGGGCGAGACCACCACGATATCGCCGTCGCGATAGAGCGGCATCATGGAATCACCGGCAATCTCCAGCGCATAGGCATGCTCGTCGCCCACATCGGGAAACATGATCTCTTCCCACGAGCCGCCGGCCGGAAAGCCGGCATCGTCGAAGAAC
The DNA here is from genome assembly GCF_022601675.1 of Ancylobacter gelatini. Taxonomy (GTDB): domain Bacteria; phylum Pseudomonadota; class Alphaproteobacteria; order Rhizobiales; family Xanthobacteraceae; genus Ancylobacter; species Ancylobacter gelatini. The sequence goes on from NZ_JAKVIL010000003.1 coordinate 305,640, forward strand.
CCGCCCGTGCCGGCCTTGGCGAGGCCGATCAGCGGGATGGCCCGGCCGGCCGGCGCCGTGCCGTCGACCATCTGCATGAAGTCGTCAAGCCCGGTGCCGGTGGCGGCGATGATCTTGGCGATGCTCTCGGTGGAGGGCCAGCGCTGGCGCCCGTCGCGGGTCGAGCGCTTGGAACGGTTGAAGGTGGTGGCGTCGAGCCCCGCGCGCTTGGCAAGGCCGGAAGGGCTCAGGCCGTGGCGCTCCGCCAACCGGTCAACGGCCTTCCATATTTGAGAATGGGTCAGCATTGGGGGCACGTCTCTCTGGAGGGAACGACGGACGCGAGCCGAATCTTGATCCTGAAATAGGAATTTATACCCTATTTTCGGCAAAGTACAGCATGCTTGCGCCGACCCTGCCGCCGGTCTAGAGGTCGCGTCATCAGCCGTGCCGGCTATGCGGAGCTGCGCCTTGCCCGATCTCATCTACAAGATTGCGCCCAGTTCCCTTTGGGAGCGCGCGAAAAACGCCGGCTTCTTCGAGGGCGCGCCGGTCGATCTGGCCGACGGCTACATCCATTTTTCCACGGCTGCGCAGGCCCGCGAGACCGCGGCCCGGCATTTCAAGGGGCATGGCGACCTCGTGCTGGTGGCGGTCGATGCCGGCAAGCTCGACGCGGTGTTATTGAAATGGGAGCCTTCGCGCGGTGGTGCGCTGTTTCCTCATCTCTATGGCCCGCTGCCGCTGGCGGCGGTGGCGTGGGTCCGCCCGCTGCCGCTCGCACCGGACGGGCGCCACGCTTTTCCGGCCGACATCTTTCCGGCCGACAATGGCTGAAGCCGAACACGGAGCGCAGCCGTCATGAGTGCCCTTCTCGACCTCGCTTTGCCGTTCGCTAGGCTGCTCGACCCTGAGACGGCCCATGGGCTGGCGATCCGCTCGCTGGCCTGCCTGCCCCCGCGAGCCGTGCCGCAGGATGATGCGCGGCTCGCCGTCGCCGCGTTCGGCCTGCGTTTTCCCAATCCCGTCGGGCTGGCGGCGGGCTTCGACAAGGAGGCGCAGGTGCCGGACGCCATGCTCGGCGCCGGTTTCGGCTTTGTCGAGGTCGGCACCCTCACGCCGCTGCCGCAGCCTGGCAACCCGCGCCCGCGCAATTTCCGCCTGACCGAGGACCGCGCGGTCATCAACCGCTACGGCTTTAATTCCGGCGGCCACGGTCCGGCGAAGGCGCGGCTGACGGCGCGGCGCGGCAGGCCGGGAATCGTGGGTGTGAATGTCGGGGCCAATAAGGAGGCGAGCGACCGCGTCGCCGATTATGTCGCCGGCATCAAGACGTTCGCCGGGCTGGCGAGCTATTTCACCGCCAATGTCTCCTCGCCTAACACGCCGGGCCTGCGCGATCTTCAGGAGGAGCGCGCGCTCGACGAGTTGCTGGCGCGTATCATCGAGGCGCGGAACGAGGCAGCGCCCGGCGTGCCGCTGCTGCTCAAGATCGCGCCCGATCTTGCGCTCCCCCATCTCGACGGCGTGGTGCAGGTCGCCCGCCGGCGCGGCATTGACGGGCTGATCGTCTCCAACACCACCATTTCCCGCCCGCCCACGCTGCGCTCGGCGCATAAGGGCGAGACCGGCGGCCTTTCGGGGCGCCCGCTGTTCCCGCTGGCGACGCGGATGCTGGCGGAAACCTATGTGCGGGCGGATGGCGCCTTCCCGCTGATCGGCGCCGGCGGCATCGACAGCCCCGAGACCGCGCTGGCCAAGATCGAGGCCGGGGCCAGCCTGATCCAGCTCTATTCGGCGCTGGTCTATGAGGGGTTGGGGCTGGCGGAGCGGATCAAGGCGGGGCTGTCCACCCGGCTGGCGCACGAGAAGCTGCCGCTCGCCGCGCTGGTCGGGCGCAAGGCGGCGATGCGCGTCGCCGAGCCGTTCCCCGCTTAAGGAAATGACCGCCGGACCAGCGCCGGCATGCGCAGCGCCTGGAACACGCCGCGCCCGGCCATGAAAGTGAGGTAGGCGATCCACAGCCCGGTATTGCCGAGCGGTAAAGTGAGCCACCACACCAGGAAGAACAGCCCGACCGCCGGCAGCATCAGATTGCGCATGTCGCGCGCCCAGGTGGAGCCGGCATAGATGCCGTCATAGGCAAAGGCGGCGACGCCGAGCAGCGGCGTCAGCGCCGCCATGGGCAGGAAGTCGCGGGCCACCTGCCGCACCGCCTCATTGGCCGCCAGCAGGTCGATGATCGCCCCGCCGCCAAAGATCAGCGCCAGACTTGCGGGGAGAGCGAAGGCAAAGCCCCAGAACAGCACCAGATTGACCGCGCGGCGAAAGCCGGAGCGGTCGCGCGCGCCGATGCTCTGGCCGCAGATCTGCTCGGCGGCGGTGGAGAAGCCATCGAGGAAGAACGCGGTCACCATGACGATGTTGTACAGCACCGCATTGGCGGCGAGCGTCACGTCGTCATGGCGTGCGCCCTGCGCCGTGAAGAACAGCAGCACCAGCATGAGCAGGCCGGTGCGGATCATGATGTCGCTGTTCACCGCCACGGTCTCGATCAGCCGCGCACGCTCGACGATCCTTGACCACGGCGTGCGCCAGTCGCGTCCGAGCAGCAGCCGGGCGCAGGCGAGGCCCGCCACCGAGCCGGCGACCTCCGCCAGCACATTGGCGATCGCCGCGCCGGCAATGCCGAAATCCCAGTAGAGCACCAGAAACAGGGTGGCGAGCGCATTGACGCCGGCAATCAGCACCTGAAGCCCGAGCCCGACATCGGTGCGCGCGATGCCGACCAGCCAGCCGAGGATGGCGAAATTGCCGATGGCGAAGGGCGCGGCGAAGATGCGAACCGAGAAATAGACCCAGGCCGCCGCGCTCACCGCCTCGCTGGTACCCATGGCGGTGAAGGCGAAATGGCCGACCGGCACATGCACGACGATGATTGCGAGGCCGATGGCGACCGAGATCGCCAGGGCGCGGGCCAATACCGCCCGGATTTCCGGCGCGTCGCCACGCCCGAGCGCCTGCGCGGTCAGGCCCGCCGTGCCCATGCGCAACGAGCCGAATACCCAGAATACGAAATCGAACAGCAGCGCCCCGACCGCCACCGCGCCGAGCAGCGCGGCATCGCCGAGCCGGCCTATGGCGCCGGTGGCGACGAGGCCGAGCAGCGGGGTGGTCATCTGCGCCAGTGTCGCCGGCAGGGCAATGGCAAGGAAGCGGCGATGCGTGACGTCGGCGCGCCCGGCGGCGGCGCCCATATGGGTGCCGGTCACGGGCTCAGCGTCCGCGATTTGCAATGCGCATCAGCAGCCAGAGCGGGATGACCACCACCGCACCCAGCAGGAAATAGCCCCACACCCGGCCGATGGCCTCGAAGCTGAAATTGAACAGGTTGAAAACCAGCCGCTGCAGGCTTTGCAGAATGTTCAGCGGGTCGAGGCCGAGCGCGCTCAAAATCACGCCGATCACCACCGAGAGCACGATCAGCCGGAGCAGCACCCACACGGGCGAGCCGCCCATGAAACGGGAAAGCGGGTTGTCGGCCATGGAATCGGCTCCATATGCGGGGCGAACGAGGCTTTCACCTAGCACGCGCATCGGGCGATGGGGAGGCTCCCGCCGGGCTGTCCAGCAGCGCTTCCAGCGCCTCCAGCCGGTCCGCCTCGCCGGGCGGCTTGTCCCATCGCAGCCGGGCGATGCGGGGAAAGCGCATGGCAAGGCCGGAGCGGTGGCGCGTGGAGCGCGCCAACCCCTCGAACGCCACTTCCAGCACCAGCCCTTTGCTCGGCGTGTGGACCACCTCGCGCACCGGCCCGAAGCGTTCCACCGTGTTCTGGCGCACGAAGCGGTCGATCTCGATCAGCTCGGCATCGGTGAAGCCGAAATAGGCCTTTCCCACCGGCACCAGTTCGCCGGCTTCGGTCCAGACCCCGAAGGTGTAGTCCGAATAATAGGAGGAGCGCTTGCCGTGGCCGCGCTGGGCATACATCAGCACCGCGTCGACCGTGTGCGGATCGCGCTTCCATTTCCACCATGGCCCGGTCGGGCGGCCGGGCAGGTAAAGACTGTCGGCGCGCTTGATCATCACGCCTTCCACCGCCTCGGCGTCGGGGCCCGCGCCGTGCCCCGCCGGCTCGGCCCGCACCTGCGCCAGTTGCTCCCATGTCGCGAAGGCGATGAGCGGGGAGAGGTCAAGCGGCTGCGCGGGCGCGCGCGCCACCAGTGCCTCCAGCCGGGCGCGGCGGTCGTCGAAGGGCAGGGTGCGCACATCCTCATCGCCCTCGGCCAGCAGGTCATAGGCGCGGATATGGGCGGGAAATTCCGCGATCAGCTTCGACGACACCACCTTCCGGTTCAGCCGCTGCTGCAGCACGTTAAACGACTGCACCCGCCCCTCGCGCAGGATCAGCAACTCGCCGTCGATCACGCCCTCGAAGCCGAGCGCCTCGGCAAGGTCGGGGAAGGTGCCGGAGATGTCTTCGCCGGTGCGGCTGTAGAGCCGGGTGACGAACGCTCCGTCGGGCCCGCGCGCCCGCGCGGCCTGCACCCGGATGCCGTCCCATTTCCATTCGGCGCGATAGCCGGCCGGATCGAGCGCGGCAAGGCTCGCCTCCTCCAGCGGATGAGCGAGCATGACGGGGCGAAACGGGGCGGGGTCCAGCGTTTCCGGCCGCTCGCCGCGTCCTTCGGCCCAGGCGAAGAGCGCTTCGTAGGGCGGGGCGAGGCCGGGCCAGACCAGCTCGATCTCGTCGGGCATCACCGTGCCGAGCGCCGCCACCGCGGTCTTGGCGAGGCGGGCGGAGACGCCGATGCGCAGGCCGCCGGTGATCAGCTTGAGCAGCGCCCAGCGCCCGGTCTCGTCCAGCCGGTCGAGCAGCGAGGCCAGCACGGCCGGCATCTGGGAGCGTCCGGCGTGGCTCAGCGCATCGATCACGGCGGAGAGCGGCAGATCGGGGGCCGGGGATGTCTCGGCCACGGCAGCGGCTCCCGCCGGTGCCGGCCACATCAGCGCGACCGTTTCCGACAGGTCGCCGACATAATCATAGGACAGGGCGAACAGCACCGGGTCCGTACGCTCGGCGATGAGTTGGCGGATCAGGCCGGGCTTGGCATTGCGGAACGACAGCGCCCCGGTAAGCGCGGCCAGCGCAAAGCCGCGCTCGGGGTCCGGCGTGTGGCGGAAATAATCCGCGATCAGCGCGATCTTGCCGTTGCGGCGCGGCTCGTAAACCAGCCGGTCGAGCAGGGCGGCGAAGCGGTTCATGGTGCGCTCTCCGTCGCCGGGGCCGGCAGAGCCTCTTCGCCGTCCTCTTCGCCATAGCCCACCATGTGCAGTGGCTGCGCGCGCAGGCCGGCAAGGCCGGCCCAATGCACCAGCGCGTCCTCCTGCCCGTGTGTCACCCAGAGTTCCGAGCAGCCGGTGGCGAGGATGGCGTCCTGCAACTCGCTCCAGTCGGCATGGTCGGAGATGATCAGCGGCAGCTCGACGCCATATTGCCGGGCGCGGGCGCGGATGCGCATCCAGCCCGAGGCGAAAGCGGTCACCGGATCGGGGAAGCGCCGCGACCAGACATCGCTCAGCGCGCTAGGCGGTGCGATCACCACGGCGCCGGCCAATTCGGCGGGCTTCACCTCCCGCACAAGGCGCACCGCCCCGAGAGAGATGCCCTGCGCGATGTAATAAGCGGTCAGCCGCTCCACCGCGCCGTGCATGAGGATCGGGCGGTCATGCCCGGCGGCGCGCAGCAGAGCAATGACGCGCTGCGCCTTGCCGAGCGAATAGGCGCCGACGAGATGCGCTCGCTCGGGAAACAGCGCCAGCGAATCCATGAGCTTGGCGATTTCCGCCATGGCGGGGGGGTGACGGAACACCGGCAGGCCGAACGTCGCCTCCGAGATGAAGACGTCGCAGCGCACCGGCGCGAAGGGCGCGCAGGTCGGGTCGGCGCCAGGCTTGTAGTCGCCCGAGGCGACGATGGTGAGGCCCTGCCAATCCAGCGCGATCTGCGCGCTGCCGAGAATGTGGCCGGCGGGATGGAAGGTGATGCCGACGCCGTTAATCTCCACCCGTTCGCCATAGCTCGCGGCCTGGGTGGTGCCAGCGAAGTCATCGCCATAGCGGATTGCCATGATGTCGAGCGTCTCGCGCGTCGCCAGCACAGCGCCGTGGCCCGCCCGCGCATGGTCGGAATGGCCATGGGTGATGAGCGCCCGCGCGACGGGGCGCACGGGGTCGATGAAGAAATCGCCGGGTGGGCAGTAAAGCCCCTTCGGCGTCGGTTGAAGTAGCTCTATCGGACGCATGTCGCTCCAGATATAGGGCGTGCGCCCGTCAATTTCGCCGGTGCGTGCATCGATCGCTGTCGCGAGGGTTCCATGGCCACGGTTCCGCTCTTCCTGTCATCGGGCGATCCGTCGGTGGACCGGCGCATCGAGTGGGCGCGCGCGCTGCTGGAGGAGGGCAATCCCGGCGATGCCGCCGAGCTTCTGGTCGAGGCGCTGCGGCGGGAGAACGGTTATGCGCCCGGCTGGTTCCTGCTCGGCGAGGCGCGCGAAGCCGCCGGCGACGCGGCGGGTGCCGCCGATGCCTTCGCCCGTGCGCTGGAGCATGACCCGCAGGACCGGCTCGGTGCCGGGCTGCGGCTGGCGCGGCTGACCGGCGGGACGGCGCCGGACATGAGCCCGGCCTATGTGCGCACCCTGTTCGATCAATATGCCGACCGTTTCGACGAGGCACTGGCGCGGCTCGGCTATCGCGGGCCGGAGCTGATCGAGGCCGCGCTGGAGGCGGCCTGTGCGGCGCTGGCCCAGCCGTTCGCCTTCGCCTGCGGCCTCGACCTGGGCTGCGGCACCGGCCTGGTCGGGGCGCGGCTGGTCGCGCGCATCGGCTTCATGAGCGGGGTCGACCTGTCGCCCAATATGGTGATGCGCGCGCGCCGGCGCGGCTGCTACGACGAGCTGGTCGCTGGCGACATGGTGGATTTCCTGCGCGCCCGCCCGAGCGGCGAGGCTGACCTGATCTTCGCGGGCGACGCCTTCTGTTATCTCGGCGACCTCGGCCCGATCCTCGCCGAAGCGCACCGCGTGCTGGAACCGGGCGGGCTGCTGGCCTTCACGGTCGAGACGCATGACGGGGAGGGCATCCTGCTCCGCGAAACCATGCGCTACGCCCATACGGCGGACTATGTCCGGGCCGGGCTGGCGGGGGCGGGGCTGGAACGGGTCAGCCTGCGAGCCGAATCGACCCGCAACGAGAAGGAAAAACCGGTGCCGGGACTGGTGGTAATCGCGCGGCGGACCGCGTAGAGCCGCGACGAAAGCCAAAGGCGGCACATCGAAAAGTTGCTCTAAATACAGATACAATTTCTGATTGAAATAAAGCCTCGGCTGGCCAATGATCCCCTTCCGGATGGGGGACATGAGAATGGCCGACGAGATCGAACCGGGCAGATATGCCCTATTGCCTGCGGCGGGCGAGCCGCCGACGGCGCTCCATCGGCCGCCACCACATCCGCTGGACGGCGAATGGCATCTGCATATCGATGGCCAGGTCTTCGGTCCCTTTTCCGGGCATCAACTGCGCGATTTCGCTCGCGAGGGGCGCCTGTCCGTCGACACCGACGTCGCGCGCCTGGGCGATGAAAACTGGGTACGGGCGGCTGACGACAAGGCGCTGGCGCCGCTGTTCGGCCCCCGCCGCGACCCCTCCGAGGGGGCGACACCTCCACCCGGGCCGGTCAGCGCCGGCAAGGGGGCGACGGTCGTGCAGGTCACCAACCACATCGCCGCCGCGCCCGAGCCGAAACCCGTCCTGATCGTCGATGCTGGCGACGCGGCGCCGAAATCCGCGGGTCTGGCGCTGGTTCTGTCGATCCTCATCGTCGGTCTCGGCCAGCTCTATAATGGGCAGATAGGCAAAGGCTTGCTGATGTTCATCGGCTGCATCGTGCTGTGGTTCGTCTTCCTTGGATGGATCATCAACATCTGGTCGTGGATCGACGCGTATCAGACGGCCAAGGCCATGAACGCACGCTACATGCGCAACCTCGCGCTGGGCGTGATCCGGTGAGCCGGATCCGGCGGGCGTCGCTGGGGCGCTGCCCACGCTGCGCCTTCCCGATCGCGGAACACACCCTCACCTGCGAGAATTGCGGCGCCTTCGTTCCCGCCGGAGAGGTGGCGGCGACCGGAGCTCTCGACCGGCTCTCATCGGTCGTGATGGGGCGTTCCTTTGCGAGCCTCGAACTTTCACAGCTCGCCCTGCTGCTGGCGTGGATTCCGCTGGTCATCGGGCCGCCAGTGGCCGCGCTGGTCATCGTCGGCTTGAAGGTCGGGCAGGATCGCTCGCGGCTGCGCCTGCGCGAATGGCGGGACCCGGCACTCATCGCGGCGCTCAACATCGTGCTGAGCCTCCTGATCTGGAGCTATGCCGCGCAGGAGATTGCGGGGCTGGCGCGCGCCGGCGTCTCGGCGGCGGGGGTGCTGTTTCTGGAGGCGCGGCCGGCGCCGGCCCCGCGCGGCCTGGCGATATAGCCTCCAGCGCGTCCCGACAGCGAAGCGTGGAACTTTTGCAGAACATTCGCTAGTTTCACCGGCGTGAGCACCGACGCCGTTCTGTCCCCCGACGACCTCCTGCCCGAGACCTTCCTGCGCTGGTTCGCCGCGCGGGGCTGGGCGCCGCGCGCGCATCAGCTCGACCTGCTGGCCAAGGCGCGGGCCGGGCGCTCCACGCTGCTCATCGCCCCGACCGGCGCGGGCAAGACACTCGCGGGCTTCCTCCCGACGCTGGTGGAACTCGCCCGCCCCGCCAACCGGCCACGCGGGCTCCATACGCTCTACATCTCGCCGCTCAAGGCGTTGGCGGTGGATGTCGCGCGCAATCTGGAGCGGCCGGCGGCGGAGATGGGGCTGCCTGTGCGCATCGAGACCCGCACCGGCGACACCCCCGCCTCACGCCGCCAGCGCCAGCGCCGTGATCCGCCCGACATATTGCTCACCACGCCCGAGCAGATCGCTCTGCTGCTGGCCTCGGCCGACGCGCCATTCCTGTTCGGAACGCTCCAGCGCATCGTGCTGGACGAACTGCACGCGCTGTCCGGCTCAAAGCGCGGCGATCTGCTCAGCCTCGGCCTTGCGCGGCTGCGCACGCTGGCGCCGGAGGTCCAAACCGTCGGCCTTTCCGCCACCGTGGCGGACCCCGAACGCCTGCGCCGCTGGCTGGTGCCGCAGACCGGGGCGGGCGAGATGGGCGATGTCGTCATCGCCCCGCCCGGCGCCGCGCCGGACCTCTCCATGCTCGACAGCGCGGCCTATGTGCCCTGGGCCGGGCACACGGCGCGCCATTCGCTGGCGGAGATCTACGCGCTGATCGGCCGGCACCGCACCACGCTGGTGTTCGTCAACACCCGCATGCAGGCCGAGCTACTGTTTCAGGAGCTGTGGCGGATCAACGAGGAGACTTATCCGATCGCGCTGCATCATGGCTCGCTCGACGTTTCGCAGCGCCGCCGGGTCGAGGCGGCGATGTCGGAAGGGCGGCTCAAGGCGGTGGTCTGCACCTCCTCGCTCGATCTGGGCATCGACTGGGGCGATGTCGACCTCGTGGTCAATGTCGGTGCCCCCAAGGGCTCCTCGCGGCTGATGCAGCGCATCGGCCGCGCCAATCACCGGCTGGACGAGCCCTCCCGCGCGGTGCTGGTGCCGGCCAATCGCTTCGAGGTGCTCGAATGTCGTGCCGCGTTGGAGGCGGTACGGGCGAGTGCGCAGGATGGAGCGATCGAGCGGGCAGGCGCGCTGGATGTTCTGGCGCAGCATGTGCTCGGCATGGCCTGCGCGGCGCCGTTCGATGCCGACAATCTGTACCGCGAGGTCGTCTCCGCCGAGCCCTATGCCGGCCTGTCGCGGGCGGATTTCGACGATGTGGTGGCGTTCAACGCTACCGGCGGTTACGCGCTGCGGGCCTATGAGCGCTTCGCCCGCATCCGCCAGCGCAAGGACGGGCTGTGGCGGGTGGCAAGCCCGCAGGTGGCGCAGCAGTACCGGATGAATGTCGGCACCATCGTCGAGGCGACCATGTTGAAAGTGCGCCTCGCCTCGGAAAAATCCCGCTATGGCGGGCGGATACTGGGGGAGGTCGAGGAATATTTCGTCGAGACCATGAGCCCGGGCGACACCTTCGTCTTTGCCGGCGAGGTGCTGGAATATCGCGCCATCGTCGAGGACGAGGTGCGGGTGGTGCGTACCGCCGCCAAGGACCCCAAGGTGCCGTCCTATGACGGCGGCAAGTTCCCGCTTTCCACCTTCCTCGCCGCCGGAGTGCGGGCGATGCTGGCCGACCCCACGCGCTGGAAGGCCTTGCCGGCGCAGGTGCGCGAGTGGCTCGATATCCAGCGGCTGCGCTCGCGCCTGCCGGGGCGGGAGGATCTGCTGGTCGAGAGCTTTCCGCGCGCGGGACGGCATTATCTGGTCGCTTATCCTTTCGAGGGGCGGCTCGCGCACCAGACGCTGGGAATGCTGCTCACCCGGCGGCTGGAGCGCGCCCGGCTACGCCCGCTCGGCTTCGTGGCGAACGACTATGCCATCGCGGTCTATGGCCTCTCCGACCTGTCGCTGGCGATCGCGCAGGACCGGCTCTCGCTCGACGACCTGTTCGATGCCGACATGCTGGGCGACGATCTGGAGGACTGGCTGGCCGAGGCGGCGCTGATGAAGCGCACCTTCCGGCAATGCGCGGTGATCGCCGGGCTGATCGAGCGGCGCTTTCCCGGCAAGGAGAAGAGCGGCCGGCAGGTCACCATGTCGACCGACCTCATTTACGACGTGTTGCGCCAGCATGAGCCCGGCCATGTGCTGCTGCGCGCGGCGCGGGCGGACGCGGCGACCGGCTTGCTGGACATTCGCCGTCTCTCCGACATGCTGACGCGCATTCGCGGACGAATCGATCACATCGCGCTCGGCCGGGTCTCCCCGCTCGCCGTGCCGGTGATGCTGGAGATCGGCCGCGAGATGGTGGCGGGCGAGGCGGCCGATGCGCTGCTCGCCGAGGCCGAGGATGATCTGGTCCGGGAGGCGATGGGTGAGCTGGGCTGAGGCGGAGACGACGGAGGAGGCGCCGCCGGAGGGCGAGGCGATCGAACTCGCCGGCGCCCGGCTGCTGCTGGACGCCGCCGGCGCGCTGTTCTGGCCGGCGCAGGACATGCTGATCGTCGCCGACCTGCATCTGGAGAAGGGCTCGGCCTTCGCTGTGCGCGGCATTCCGCTGCCGCCCTATGACAGCCGGGCGACACTGGCGCTGCTCGCCGGCATCGTGGCCCGCCGCCGGCCACGCGTCGTCCTCTTCCTCGGCGATAGCCTGCATGATCGTGGCGCCGGGGTGCGGCTCGGCGATGTGGAGCGCGGCATGCTGGCGGATATCTCGCGCGGGCGCGACATGGTGTGGGTGGCCGGCAATCACGATCCCGACCCGGTGCCGCAACTCGGCGGGATGCATCTGCCGGAGTTGAGGCTCGGCCCGCTGACGTTCCGCCACGAGCCCACGGGCGGGGATGCGCAGGGCGAGGTGGCCGGGCATTTCCACCCGGTGGCGCGGCTGGTGCGGCGCGGGCGGGGCATAAGGCGGCGCTGTTTTGCCAGTGACGGCCGGCGGCTGGTCATGCCGGCGCTGGGCGCCTATGCGGGCGGGCTGAACATTCGCGATGCCGCGCTGGCCGGGCTGTTCGCCGGCCCCTACGCCGCGCATCTGATCGGCGCGACGCGGACCTACCGCATCGCGCACCACGCCTGCCTGCCGGACCGGTAGGCCGATCTCTCAGCGCGAGGCGGTCTTGCGCGGGATCGACGCGTCGAGGTCGATGCCCGAGCCGCTATTGGCCTTGGCGTCGACCATCAGCGGTGCCCAGCCCTCGATCGAGGCGCGGGCGGCGTCGAGCGACTTGGCGTCCATCTTGCGAGCAACCTCGTCGCGCTTCACGGCGGCTTCGTTATCGCCGCTGGACGCAGCCAGAGAGAACCACTGCCAGGCCTCGGCCAGATTGGTCGTCACCCCGAAGCCGCGCGCATAGAGCACCGCGAGATTGTACTGGCTGTCGCGCACGCCGCGCTCGGCGGCGCGGGTGAACCATTCGGCGGCGCTGCGGTAATCCGGCTGGCCGTCGACGCCGGCCGCCAGTAGCACGCCGAGATTGTGCATGGCGCGGACATTGCCGCCGGTCGCGGCCTGTTCATAGAGCTGCCGGGCGCGCGCGACGTCGCGCGGCACATCGGCCATGCCCTTCTCATAGATCGCAGCGAGACGGTAGGCCGCCGGCACGGAGCCCTGCGCCGCGGCATATTGGAACCATTCGGCGGCGCGCGCGACGCTGGCCGGCACGCCGGAGCCTTCCATGAAACGATGCGCGATCTCGTAGGCCGCGCCGGGGTCGCCGGAGAGCGCGGCGGCGCGCAGTCCCGGGCTGCCGATGCTACCGGGAAGCTCCGCCGGCTGCGACATGCTGGACGGCTGCGGTGCGGCTGGGGCCGGGGCGGGCGCAACCGGCGCCACCTTGGGCGCGGCCTTGCCGATCGAGCCGGTGATGTCGCCCGGCGCCAGCGACGGCATGCCCGGCGTCGGCTGGGTGCGCGCCGTCATCGCCGGGGCGCCGCCGCCGCCATTGGCCTGAAGCTGCGCCTGCCGCATGGCGCCCAGCAGATGCCACGAGCCGAAAGCCAGCGCGGAACCGCAGAGGCCGATCAGCAGCATGGCGCGGATGCGGGCAAACCAGCGCGCAGGCCGTTCGCGATGCTGGCGGTGGCCGATATGGTGGTGGCTCGACGGCAGCACCGGCGCGGCGCTCTGCGCGGCGCGGCGGGCCCGGGCGATGAACTCCACGCGGGCCGGGGCGCCATCGTCATTCACCGCCTCAGGCACCTGCGAGACGGGATAGAGCACGTCGAGGTCGACCGGCCCGCCCGGTTCGTCGGCAAGCCCGCCCGCGATGGGTGCGGCGGCGGCAGGTTCGGGGGCGACATGCGGCGCGGCCGCGCGCCCGGGCTCGGCTTGAGGCTGGACCTGCGGCCGGGCCGGGGCGGGCGTCGCGGCCGGCGCCACGGCGGGGGCCGGTATGGCGGCGTGGCGCTCGGATTCCGGGGCGGGAGCCGCGGCGACGCGAACCAGCTCATCGAGCGCGGCCCGCATCATCTGCGGCTCGAAGGCCTCGTGCGTTGCGGCGGCAACTCGGGGAGCCGGCGCCGTGAGTGAGGTCGGGGCCATGCCGGCTGCCGCCGAGGCGCGGCTCGCCTCGATGGTCGCGATCTCGCGCTTCAGCAGCGCCGCGCCGGGCGCAGGAGCGGTGTGGAAGCCGGAGCCGGAGGGGCCGGGTGTGCGCGGCACCGGGCCGGACCCGGCAAGTATGGTGGCGCGGGTTTCCTCGACCTGGAGGAACAGGTCGTTCAGCGTGCGCTCAATGCCCGAGAGTTGCCCCGAAATCTGTCCGGCGATCTCGGTGGCCGGAGCGTTGGCGGTGTCGAGCTTGGCCGCCAGCGCCGCGATCTGGTGGCTGAGCGCCTCGAATTGCTGGCTGGTGGCAGGATCAGGCGTCACCGCCGGACGCTCGATGCGCGTGAGGCGTTCGGTCAAGCCCTGGAACATCGCGTCCATGCCCGCCGGCGGCTCGCGGCGCACGCTGGCGAGATTGAGCTGGATGGCGTCCAGCCGGCGGAAGATGTCGTCGACCGGAATCGCCGGTGGCTTGGCATGGGTCTCGATACGATCGGCGATGCGGTCGAGCCGCCGCTCCAGCGGTGTGACCAGCGCGCGCATCATGGTTTCCTGCGCGCCGGACAGGTCGGCGATCTTGCCGGCCAGCATCGCTACCTGCTCCGCCAGGCGCTGCACCGATTCCGCCGAGAGCGTGTGCGCGAGCAGGTCGCGGATTTCCGAGGACTGAGCCTGAAGTCGGGTGATGGTGGAGGCGTCGATTGCCTTGGCGTTCAGAATGTCGATCTTGCGCGCCAGTGTATCGATACGGCCGGTGACCACCGCGCCGTGCTCGGGCAGGCGCAGCGCGCCGATGGTCTCGCGCAGCGTGCCGAGCGTGGTCTTGATATCGTCATTGGCCGCGCCGCTGCGGTCCACGCGCTCGGCGAGGCTGGCGACGGTGCGCTGCAGCTCGGCCACCGCGCGGCGCGGCGCGAGTTCGTCGAGCGCGCCGCGCATCTGCGCGAGGTCCTGCTGCAATGCCGCCAGCGCCTCGTTTGCCACCGGCGGACTGGACGCTTCCGTCCTTGCCAGCTTCTCGGCCAGCGGAGTGGGACGCTCGAGCGCCATGTCGGGCCGCGGCGCGCGGGGCAGCCTCGGATAGGCCGATGCGTCAGGCTGCGCGGGCTGGGGCGTCATCGGCTGGAGGAAGGCGGGCTCAGGGGGAAGCGGCTCGCGCGTCGCGTATTCCCGTGCGCTGCGGCGGCTGGCGACCTCGTCGAGTTCGCTCTGGCGCGCAGCGATTTCCGCGACTGCCGCCTCGATGCCCTCGGGCGTCACGGATGGCGGTTCGTGGGAGCGCGGATCGTAAGAAGGTTCATCGCGCGAAAATGCAGCGGTTTCCGGCGCGCGCATGATCTCGTCGAGCTGGCGCCCGAAGCTCGCCGATGACAGCGGGTCGGACGGGCGCAGCTCGGGACGCGGGGCCTGCGCCCCGTTGGCCGGGCTCTCGGCGGCGCGGGGGCGGGGGTTTGCGATCTCGCTCATGCGCTCATTGATGTGACGGATCGCGGCGTCGAGCTTGGCCTCGGCATAGGCGGCCGGCGAATGGGCTTGAGCGCGCGCAGGAGCAGGCGCCGGCATGGGGGCCTGAGCCGGCGCGGCGCGGTCGGCGAGTTGCTCGATCTGGCTGGCGAGCTCCTGCACGCGTCGATGCAGGTCGGCGACGCTGCCGGGGGTTCCCGGCGATGCGGCGTCGGCGACAAGTGCCTGTGCGCCGAACAGTTGCGCCCGCAGCCACTGGTCGAGCGGAAGGCCGGCCTGCTGCGCGGCGTCACGCATCGCGGTCCAGGCTTCCGTTGAAATCTGCCCGGTGGAAGTGGGGGCTTGCTGCCTCACCGTTTTCTCCGTCGCGTCGGGCGCTGCACGCGGCGGGAATCGCCGGAAGAGCGCTGGAAGCTACCGAGGGCAACTCTTTCGATTTTTGGTAAATGTGGCGTTAATGCCGCAAGAGCGTGGCAGCGCATGGGACGCCGAGCGCGGCCATCGGGCCCGCCGCAAAGCAACATGCCACGGTCCAGGCGCGTGGGTGATTTGCGCCGGATTTCATGGCGGCAGCATGGCGACGAGCGATATAGCCTGCCGGAACGTAAGATCGCGACGGGGTGGGCTGTGCCGGCGGAATTCAATTTTCTCTAATAGAATCAGATCTTTGATTTTTCATTTAACAGTAAGTTGCCCTAAGGGAGGGTGCGAGTTTCTCCCGCTAGGGCAACTGCGCCCGTACAGTTCATGGCAACGACGCTGACCTTCCCCGTCACCACCGGAGTTGCCATTATGGATTTTACCTCCTTTGAGGCAGACCGCTCGCTTGACGCTTCTGTTTCCGCCACGGGCGAGACGGAGCTGTTTACCATTGGCGACCTCGCCCGCGAGTTCGACATCACCCTGCGCGCCCTGCGCTTCTATGAGGACAAGGGCCTGCTGTCGCCGCGCCGCGAAGGCCTGACCCGGCTCTACAGCGCCGCCGAGCGCGCCCGCCTCGCCATCATCCTCAAGGGCAAGAAGCTCGGCTTCACCCTTGCCGAGATCAAGTCGATGGTGGCGCTGCGCGAGGGTGGCCCGGTGCCGGCCGGCGGCCTCGCCTTGACCCGCGAGAAATGCGTCGAGCAGCTCGGCCTGCTGGAGCAGCAGAAGCGCGAAGTGGAAGAGGCGATCGGCGAGCTTCGCCAGATGATCGCGGCTTTCCCGGTCCGCGCCGCCGCCTGAGCGCTGGCAAGGTGAGAGATAAGCGGCGCCTTCGGGCGCCGTTTTCATTTGCGGGCATGCGGCGACTTTAGGGTGCCGTTTTGTTTTGCGGGGAGAGGATGGCGGCCGGACTTTCCGGCGAGGGACGGACCGTTTAGCGTGACGGACCGTCACCTTCCGTCATTGCCGAGCGCCGCGTCCATGTCCCGTCATATCGACTATTACTTCTCCGTCGTCAGCCCGTGGGCGTTCCTCGGTCACGACGCCTTTCTCGACGTAGCGCGGCGCCATGATGTGCGCGTTTCGTTCCGGCCGGTGTTCCTGGGCGAACTCTTCTCGCAGACCGGCGGCCTGCCGCTGGCCAAGCGCCATCCCGCGCGCCAGCGTTACCGGCTGGTCGAACTGAAGCGGTGGCGGGAGGCGCGCGGCATTGATTTCAACATTTCGCCCGAACATTGGCCTTTCAATCCGGCGCTCGCCGACGGGCTGGTGATCGCGGCGATCGAGAGCGGTCACGATGTATCGGCCCTGGTGGCGCGGCTGTGTTCCGGCATCTGGCAGCGCAACGAGAACATGGCGGATCCTGCGGCATTGGCGGGCATACTCGCCGAGCTTGCCCTGCCAGCGCGACTTCTTGATGAGGCGTCGAGCGAGAAGGTCGCGGTGATCTATCAGGCAAATCACGATGCCGCGGTCGCGGCGGATGTGTTCGGCTCGCCCGCCTATGTGCTCGACGGCGAGGTATTCTGGGGCCAGGATCGGATCCATCTGCTCGATGCCGCGTTGACCAGCGGGCGGGCGCCGTTCACGCCATGATGGCCGGTGGCACCCGCTCCGACCGGGAGGGCCGCCGATGATCTCACGCTTGGTACATCACTGTCGGGCCGGGGCCGTCTGCCTCGGTGTCGGCCTGGTAATGACCGGAGCCGGTGCGCAGGCTCAGGTCGATACCAAGGCGCAAGTCGATAGCAAGACCCAGGCGCCGGCCGGTGAGGGACGTTTCACCATGCAGCCGGTCGAGGGCGGCATCCTCAAGCTCGACACACGCAGCGGTGCGATGTCGTTCTGCCACGCGCGCGGCGTGCCGGCCGCCGCCACGGACTGGGTGTGCGAGGCGGTGCCCGAGGATCGCGCGGCGCTGGAAGCAGAGATCGCGCGGCTGCAGGCTCGCATCGCCACGCTGGAGAAGCCCGGCGTGCCCGACATCATGGCCCCGCCGGTCCCGGTGCCCGGTACGCCGCCCGACGCAACGCCGCCCATTCCTCCGCAGGCCGGCAAGCCGGAGACGCCGGAAGAGGAGAGGACCAGGCTGCGTGCCGCGATGGATCAGGCCATGGATATGGCGGACTACGCCTTCCGTCGCTTCAAGGAGATGGTGGACCGGCTGCGCGAGGAGCCTCCCCGCGGGGAACAGCTCTGATCCGCGCTTTCGCCGCAATGTTCACGCGGCGGAGATGAAGCCGTGAATGCGCGCCAGCGCGGCATCGGCCAGCGTGCCGGGGAAGCCGATGAAGACGTGGCAGCCTCCCGGAAATATTTCGAGCTCGGTCCGGTTTCCGGCCGCCAGCCAGCGCGGCGCCATGAACAGCGTGTCGTCCATCAGCGCATCGCGCGTGCCCACGGTGAACAGGGCCGGAGGCAGGTCGGAAAGGTCACCATGAAGAGGGGAAATGTCAGGCGTCGCCACATCGCCGCCCTCGCGCAGGTAATGGCCGACAAAGACGTTGATGTCGCGGGTGTTGAGCACCAGCGGCTCGTCGCCCCATTGCCGCGCGCTCGGGGTGAGGCCGAGATCGTAGCAGCCGGCATGAAGGCTGGCCGCGCAGAACGGCGTGAGCCCGTGGCGGTCGCGCAGCCGCAGCAGCGTGGAGACCGCGAGATTGCCGCCCGCCGATTCGCCGCCAATGGCGAAGCGCTCGGTGCCGAACCGCGCCGGCCCCTCCCGCACCAGCCACAGCGCGGCGGCCTCGCAATCGTCCGGCCCGGCGGGATAGGGATGCTCGGGCGCGAGGCGATAATCGACCGAGACCACGGCAAAGCCGGTGCGCTCGACGAAGCGATGGTTCAGTCCATCATTCTCCCGCGCTGACCCCAGCGACCAGCCGCCGCCATGGAAGTGCAGATAGACGCCCTTCGGCGCGTCCGGCGTGAGGATGCGCAGCGGTACCGGGCCGTGCGGGCCATCGATCTCGATGACCTGCGCGAGCGGGCTTTCCGGGGCAAGAGGGAACGGCCCCTTGCCTTCCAGCCTCAGCTTGCGCAGAACGGCCATCGGGTAGATCCAGCGGTCCGGCACCGCGCCGAGGGCTTTGATGATGCCGGCATTGATGGCGCGGGTGTCGGGAGCGATGGCGGCGGGATCGAACATTGCGGGGTCGAGCTTGAGCACGGCGGCGGGCATGGCAGATTCCGGCGAGTATCAGGAGCGGAAAGGGCGACAGGCGCGGCAGGGCACCCGGTAAGGCTCGCATCCATGGCGGAGCATGGCCTATCCAAGACCAGCCGCCGCCATTCGTCCAGCACCCAGGGATAGGGAAACACGCGATGAGCGTCCTTCGTTATGATGAGATCCGCGAAACGACGGTGACGCGCCGGGTGACGGCGCCCCTTGTCATCGAGACGCGCGGGCGAGGTTTTACCGAGTTAACCCAAGAAGTTGCCCGATTTCTGGGGCGGATCGGCGCCGGCGATGGCGAGGTCTCGCTGTTCTGCCGGCACACCTCGGCCTCGCTCACCATTCAGGAAAATGCCGACCCGGATGTGCGGATAGACCTTCTCACGGCGCTTGACCGGCTGGCGCCGGAAGACGGCGGTTGGGTGCACCACATGGAAGGACCGGACGACATGCCGGCGCATGTGAAGGCGGTGCTGACCGGCATCAGCCTCGCCGTGCCGGTGATGGCGGGGCGCATGGCATTGGGCACCTGGCAGGGTATTTACCTGATCGAGCACCGGGCGCGGCCGCATCGGCGCGAATTGGTGGTGGCGTTTGTCGGCGATGGTAACTAAAGGTCGTCATGACAGCCATGCGCGGTACCGGTCGCGTGGAGCGGCGCTTGCGTGTGGTGGTCGAGAGAACCATGATTTGCGCGCGCAAATGCGACGAAGGGCGTATAGGTAAGGGCAACGGCATGGATCACGTGCCCGCGCCAGTGGAAAGGGCCGCTGCAAGGTGGACACGACGACGAGTTTTCGGCTGGCGATCGCCGATGATCATCCGCTGTTCCGGGGCGCGTTGCGAGAGGCGGTGCTGCGGCAGTTTCCGGCGGTCGAGCTGTTCGAGGCGGGCGGCTTCGAGGATCTCCAGGCGCTGCTCGAGCGCGAGGACGATATCGACCTCGTGCTGCTGGACCTGACCATGCCCGGCGTGCGCGGCTTTTCCGGCCTGATGTATCTGCGCGCCCAATATCCCGGCATTCCGGTGGTGGTGGTCTCGGCCAATGAAGAGGCCGGGGTGATCCGCCACTGCATGGAGTTCGGCGCGTCCGGCTTCATTCCCAAGACCAGCGCGGTCGATACCATGCGCGAGGCCGTGGCCGCGGTGCTGGAAGGCCGGGTCTGGACGCCGCCCGATATCGACCTCACCACCGACGGCGATCGTGAGACCAAGGCGCTGGTGGCCCGCCTCGCCACGCTGACCCCGCAGCAGGTGCGGGTGCTGATGATGCTGTCCGAAGGGCTGCTGAACAAGCAGATCGCCTATGAACTTGGGGTTTCCGAGGCGACGGTGAAGGCGCATGTCTCGGCGATCCTGCAGAAGCTGGGCGTGGAGAGCCGCACCCAGGCGGTGATCGCCGCGTCCAAGATCGAAGGCGGTACCTGGGCGCAGGCGGCGGGCTGAGCGTGTGCTTCGGCAGGGTGGGGGCTTTGGCGCCGCGCTTCGTCGTGGTTGCTGAACGCGGCCTCCTGCGTCGAGCGCTGAATTGCGGCGAGTTTTCTTCTCCATCCCTTCGCTGGCCCCCTGCGTCGCAACGCGGAACGCGCCAGCCATGGGCGCGACCCGACCGGAAGAGTTCGCACGCCCTTGGCGGCGATGACATTCTCGCGATGTCATGGGGTGACGGACATCGATGCAAGCGTTGGCGCCGCCCGTCTGTTGGCGGCGGGGGACGAACGCGACATGTCCGAAGGCCGGGAAGCTTTGGGATAAGGTCGAACGGCGGGACGCGTCCGGCTGCCTGACAGCCCGTCGCAGTAGAGCGCCGCGGGCACTCTAGGCCGGCCCGTCCAGTTGCTTGCGCATGCGGTGATCGCGCCAGACGATTCGGCTCAATTCGGTCTGAGAAGCCGAGGCCGCGCAACGGAGAGCACGTCCGTCGCGCTCAGCGGCTCGGGACGTGTCGCTATTGCGACGGCGCGAGGTGCGCCATCTGCACGCCGTTGTTCACCTTCTTGAGCTCGTTGACATATTCCTCGGGCGACATGAACTGCGAGGGAGTCTTGAGGCCCATATAGTCCGCGATCTGGCCGATGAACCAGATGCAGTTGGTGGTGCCCGCGTTCCAGAACGGCGTGGTTGCCTGGAGCTTGCGAATATAAGCGAACACCTTCGGCGCATCCTCGGCGGAGAGGTACACCCGATAATTCGCCGTCAGATATTGCTCGTCGAGGTCGCCATAGCTCGCGCCGGTTTCGGACTTCACCCACATGACGTGGCCGAGAAGATAAGGCACGACGCTGTCAGTGGCCGGGTGAAGGCCGGCGACATCGACCTCACGCTGCGTCGACTTGCCGAACCAGGTGAAGGCATGGCCGTAAGATGCGGCGGTGCGGGCACGGAAATCCACGTAATAGGGACCCGGCACCAGGTCGCCGGTGGGGCTCATCAGTTCCGGGTCCGGGGGCCGTGGCGCCACCAGAGGCAGCTGGGCCTGGGTCCGGCGCGAGGCGGCCGTCGCCTGTTGCGACAAGCCTTCGGCCCCCTGTGTCGATGCGCTGGCGGGAAGACCCGGCACGGCAAGGAAACAGACGGCACTTAACGCAACAACAAAAAGGTCGCGCATTCCTGCCTCCGGAGAGACTTTCATGGCAACACCTCGTCCAGACATCATGACTAAAGCGGCGGCATTAAGCGACCTTCGCGGCAGCCTGTTGAGGGGCCGCCGCGAAGGTCGGAAACGGATGCCGTATCCGGTTCCGAAAGGCTTTATCAGCCCTTGGTGACGATCGGCTCGGGAGCCTTGCCAACCGGAGCCTTGCCAACCGGCGCCTTGCCGATCGGAGCAGCTTCGACCGGAACCGGCTGGGGCTGGGGCAGGTCGGCGGCCAGGGCGGCGCCGATCATGGCCAGGGAGGACGAGATCACAAGAAACGACTTCAGCATTGGTATTCCCCTAATAGTCTCCGGCCCAACGATCCCCGCCAGCCGGCTCACCGAATATTTCCACGGCACAATATGGATACATGGCGCCATCGTCTGCGCAATTGCGCCGGCCGCAAACATGCAACCTGACATTGGGTTTTTTTATGATGTGGCAAAAATGGCGCGCGTTCAGCGGTTTCCACGCACCCCATGGCACTTGGGTATTGCCTCGATCCGCCTCCTTGGACGAAATCGGCGGCTGGGAAAGGCCGGCACGGCCGGACCGCCTGAAGACCCTGCCGTAATCACCGCGCCTTGTCCTTGACGGGAAGTGCCATGTCACGCCGCCGCCTGTTCTGCGTTGCCGCTTTGCTCGCCACCTTCATCGCCGCCGCGCCGGGCCAGGCGCGCGAGACGGTGCCGTTCAAGGATGAGGGCCTGCGCCCCGGCACGATCGTGGTGAAAACCAAGGAGCGCAAGCTCTATCTGCTGGTCGGCGACGGCCAGGCCATCCGCTATCCGGTCGCCGTCGGCCGCCGCGGCAAGCAGTGGAGCGGGGCCGTGAGGATCGACGCCAAATATGTCGAGCCGGCCTGGTCTCCTCCAGAGGAAATCCGACGCGACAATCCGAAGCTGCCGGACGTCATCCCCGGCGGTGCGCCGTCCAACCCGATGGGCGCGCGCGCGATGACGCTCTCCGGCGGCGGACAATATGCGATCCACGGCACCAATGCGCCGAAGTCGATCGGCACCTTCGCCTCCTATGGGTGCGTGCGCATGCATAATGACGACATCATCGACCTCTACGCCCGCGTGAGGGTCGGCGCCTCTGTGGTGATGCAGCCCTGACGGGCGCGAGCCTCGCCGCAGGCGCCGGCCGCCCCTATTCGGCGGCGATCCGCATCGCGCGCCACTGCGCCAACAGGGCCCGCAGCGCGGCCGGGCGCACCGGCTTGTTCAGCACCTCCATCTCGGTCTCGCGCGCGGTGTCGCGCACCCGCCGCGACCGGTCGGCGGTGATGAGCGCGGCGGGCAGCGATTGGCCCAGCTTCCAGCGCAGATGCTTGGTGGCTTCGATGCCGTCATTGTCGTCGAGGTGGTAGTCGATCAGCAGCGCGTCCGGCCGCAGCCTTTTCTCGCGCAGGGTCGCCAGCGCCTCGCCCACTTCCGAGGCCTTGATCACCCGGCAGCCCCAGCCGGTCAGCAGCGTCTCCATGCCGTCGAGGATGGCGGGGTCGTTGTCGATGCACAGCACGTTTAGCCCGGTCAGCGTCCCGGCGGGCGCGGCGGCCGGCGGGGAGTGGCGCTCCAGCGCCGGGATCGGTGGGGCGGAGGGCACGTCGACCGTGAACGTGGTGCCGCGTCCGGGCGTCGAGGCGAGCTGGAGCGGGTGGTCGAGCACGCGGGCCAGCCGTTCGACGATGGAGAGCCCTAGCCCCAGCCCGCGCGCGGCCTTGGCGCCCTGGTCCAGCCGCTGGAATTCCTTGAAGATCAGCTTCTGCTTGGAGGGCGGCACGCCGACGCCGGTGTCCAGCACCTCCACCCGCACCCGGCCGCGCCTGTGCCGCACGCCGATCAGTACCCGGCCCTGCGGGGTGTATTTGATGGCGTTGGAGACGAGGTTCTGCAACAGCCGGCGCAACAGGCGACGATCGGAGCGTACCGCCGCGCTGGTCGGCATGAAGGTGAGGCGCAGCCCCTTTTCCTTGGCCAGCGGCGCGAATTCCAGTTCAAGCTGGCGGAAGATCTCGTCGAGACGGAATGGCGCGATCTCCGGCTTCATGGCGCCGGCGTCGAGGCGGGAAATGTCGAGCAGCGCGCCGAGGATTTCCTCCACCGCCTCCAGCGAGGCATCGACATTGTGCGCCAGCCGGCCCTCCTCGCCGCGGGTGTCGCGCTCGACGAGGCTGGTGGCGTAGAGGCGGGCGGCATTGAGCGGCTGGAGAATGTCGTGGCTGGCGGCGGCGAGGAAGCGGGTCTTGGAGATGTTGGCCTCGTCCGCGGCCGCCTTGGCCTGGGCGAGCTGGGCGTTGAGGTTCTCCAGCGCCTTGGTGCGCTCCTTCACACGGCGCTCCAGTGTCTCGTTGGCGCGCTCCAGCGCCTCGGCGGCCTCCACCGTCGCGGTGATGTCGGTGAAGGTCACCACCACGCCGCCATCGGGCATGGTGTTGACGCGCACCTCCATCACCACGCCGCGCGGTGACAGCCGCTCCTGGAAGGTCACGTTGCGCCGGGCGTAGCGGCTGAGCTTCTCGCGGACGATCTCCTCGACCGGACCGGGGCCGAACAGCCCGCTCACCGCGTTGAAGCGCAATATGTGGTCGATGCCGACGCCGATCCGCACCAGCTCGGAGGGCAGGTCGAGCATGTCGCCGAACTGGCGGTTCCAGCAGATCAGCCGGAGGTCGCGGTCGAACACCGCGATGCCCTGGCGCACATGGTCGAGCGCGGTCTGCAGGATTTCGCGGTTGTACTGGATGGCGGCGGAGGCGTCGTCCAGCAGCTTCAGCGCCGCCTTGGTCGAGACGGTCCGCTTGCGCAGCATCAGCGACAGCACGAGGCGCGAGGAGGCCGCGCCGATGGCGGAGGCCAGAAGGTGCTCGGCATAGCGGATGAGCTGGAAATCCGCCTCCCGGCCGGGCTCCAGCGACAGTCCGCGCATCGCCGCCACGCTTTCGAACGAGGCGCGTGTGCGGTCCTCGCCGAGATAGCGCGCCACCGTGCCGATGAGTTCGCCGACCGTGACCGGCGAGCGCCATAGCCGGAACGAGGGCGCGGAGGGCGAGCGGTCCGCCTCGACGAACACGCTGGCCTGCAGCCGCTCGATCGGGGCGGGCTGGCGCAGCAGCGAGGCGCCGATGAACACGATGAAATTGATCGACAGGCTCCACGCCACGCCATGGGTCAGCGGCGAGGCGTGGAGCCCGAACAGCGATTGCGGGCGCAGCCAATGCACCGCGAACGGCCCTTCCGCAAGCAGGCCCTGGGTAAACAGGCCGGATTCCACCAGGCTCGGCAGGAGCAGCGTGTAAGCCCAGACCGCGACGCCCGCCGCGATTCCGGCAATGGCGCCGAGCGCGGTGCCGCGGCGCCAGATGAGGCCGAGCAGCAGCGCCGGGCCGAACTGGGCGACGGCGGCGAAGGAGAGCAGGCCGATCTGCGCGAGCTGCGCCTCGCCGGTGACGCGGTAATACAGATAGGCCAGCAGCAGGATCGCGAAGATCGCGATGCGCCGGACGGTGAGCAGCATGTAGCCCATGTCGCGCGGGGGCGAGGCCGCGCCATCATTGGCCGGTCCGCCGTCATCCGTGCCGGTGCGCCGGCCGCGCACCATCAGCGGCATGAAGATGTCGTTCGACACCATAACCGCCAGCGCGATGGTCTCGACGATGACCATGGCGGTCGCCGCCGACAGGCCGCCGACAAAGGCGATGAGCGCGATGGACTTGGCCCCGACCGAGAGCGGCAGGGCCAGCACATACATGTCGCCATCAATGAAGCCGGGCGGGAAGGCGACGAGGCCGGCAATGGCGATCGGCACCACGAACACGTTGATCAGCACCAGATAGAGCGGAAACAGCCAGGAGGCGGTGCGGATCTCGCGCTCCGAGGTGTTCTCGACCACGGCGACGTGGAACTGGCGCGGCAGCAGGATGATGGCGAGCGAGGACAGCACGGTCATCGCCAGCCAGTCGCCGAGCGAGAAGCCGTCGGTCAGCACCGGCAGCACGCCCTTCTCCCCGGCCTTCGCCAGAAGGTCCGACGGTCCGGCGAACATGATGAAGGTGACGAACAGGCCGACGATGAGGAAGCTCACCAGCTTGACGATGGACTCGGTCGCCACCGCCAGCACCAGCCCTTCCTGATGCTCGGTCGCGTCGATATGGCGGGTGCCGAACAGCACGGCGAAGACCGCCATCGCGACCGCCACGAGCAGCGCGAGGTCGCCGATGACCGGGTAGTGCAGCCCGAGCCCCTCGAAATCGCCGAGCATCGCCACCAGCGAGCCGGACACCGCCTTGAGCTGCAGGGCGATATAGGGCAGCGAGCCGAGGATCGCGACCAGCGCGACCAGCGCCGCGACGCCCTGGCTCTTGCCGTAGCGGGCCGCGATGAAGTCGGCGATCGAGGTGATGTTCTGGGCTTTGGCGAGGCGCACCAGCCGCAGCAGGAACGGCGCGCCGAAGGCGAAGACCAGCATCGGCCCGATATAGATGGTGAGGAAGTTCAGCCCCTGCGTGGTGGCGAGGCCTACCGAGCCGAAGAAGGTCCACGAGGTGCAATAGACCGCGAGCGACAGCGCGTAGATATAGGGCCGGCCCTGTCCCTTGGGCGCGCGCGGCAGGCGGCGATCGCCAAAGCTCGCCACGGCGAACAGAAAGCCGATATAGACTAGGGCGACGGCGATGATGACCCAGGCCTGAAGCATGGGGTCTCCGAACGGAACTGCGAACGTGCTACTTATGCGCTCGCGCGTGCCTCATCGGCAAGCGGCGCCGGCTTGGCCCAAAGACAGCTTGCCGGCATGGGAGGCGCGCGACAGACTTCGCGCGAGAGACGGCGAATCGCGAGGGGAATCTGAGATGTCCAAGGTGCTGAACGAGTTCCGC
Source organism: Ancylobacter gelatini (assembly GCF_022601675.1). GTDB lineage: Bacteria > Pseudomonadota > Alphaproteobacteria > Rhizobiales > Xanthobacteraceae > Ancylobacter > Ancylobacter gelatini. The sequence goes on from NZ_JAKVIL010000003.1 coordinate 331,450, forward strand.
GAATTTGCCGTGAAAGGCAATGTCGTCGACCTCGCGGTCGGTGTCATCATCGGCGCGGCTTTCGGCCGGATCGTCGAATCGGTGGTTTCCGACCTGTTCATGCCGATGGTCGGCGCGATCCTCGGCGGCCTCGACTTCTCGAACTATTTCATCGGCCTCTCTTCCAACGTCACCGCCAACTCGCTGGCGGCGGCGCGGGAGCAGGGAGCGGTGTTCGCTTATGGCAACTTCCTTACTATCGTCATCAATTTCCTGATTGTGGCGTGGATCCTGTTCCTGGTGGTCAAGGGCATCAACCGGTTGCGTCGCAAGGCCGCCGAGCAGCCCGCGCCGCCGGCGGCGCCTACCAAGGAAGAGGTGCTGTTGACCGAGATTCGCGATCTTCTTGCCAAGAAGGCGTAATATATCGATTTGGTATGCTGCCCCCGTGCACTAGGTTGGACGCTGCCAGTCGATCTGTGAGATATATGTTAGATGAGCTTGTTCACTCCTCTCTCGATTCCCGATGTGGTTCTTGTTCAACCGAAACGCTTTGGCGATGCGAGGGGATATTTCTGCGAGACCTATAAGAAGTCGGATTTCGAAGAGTTCGGTCTTTCTTTCGACTTCCTGCAGGACAACGAATCGCTGTCGGTCCCCGTGGGGGTTTTGCGGGGGCTCCATTTCCAGACGCCGCCCTTCGCGCAGACCAAGCTGGTGAGGGTGGTGCGCGGCGCCATCTTCGATGTCGCCGTCGACATCCGAAAGGGGTCGCCGAGCTTCGGCAAATGGGCCGCTGCGACGCTGACGGGTGACAACGGCCATCAGCTGCTGGTGCCTCGGGGCTTCGCGCATGGTTTCTGCACGCTCGAGCCCGATACGATCGTCGCCTACAAGGTGGATGCGCCCTATTCGCGACCAAACGACGCTGGGATTTTATGGAATGATGCCGATCTGGCTATAGAGTGGCCCATCGGTTCGGAGCATATGACACTCTCGGATAAGGACAGGGTCCAGCCGCGTCTTCGCGATTACGTGACACCGTTCTGATCCCATTCGCGGTTCCAGGTAGACCATCAAGATATGACCAGCATTCCCCAACGCATCCTCGTTACCGGCGGCGCCGGCTTCATCGGCTCGGCGGTAGTGCGCCGCCTGGTGCGCTCCGGGCGGGATGTGCTCACCTATGACAAGCTGACCTATGCCGGCAGCCTCACCTCGCTCGCCGAGGTGCACAACCTGCCCGGCCATCGCTTCCTCAAGGCCGATATCTGCGACGGCGCGGCGTTCCGCGGCGCGCTGGAAAGCTTCCGGCCCGATCTCGTCATGCATCTGGCCGCCGAATCCCATGTAGACCGCTCGATCGACGGCCCGTCCGACTTCATCAATACCAATGTGGTCGGCACCTTCACCCTGCTGGACGAGACGCTGCGCTACTGGCGCGGCCTCGACGCCGGCGCGCGCGAGGCGTTCCGCTTCCACCACATCTCGACCGATGAGGTGTACGGCACGCTGGGCGCCGAAGGCCTGTTCCGCGAGGACACGCCTTACCAGCCCAATTCACCCTATTCGGCCTCCAAGGCGGCGTCGGACCATCTGGTGCGGGCCTGGTTCCACACCTATGGCCTGCCGGTGGTGATGTCGAACTGCTCGAACAATTACGGGCCCTATCATTTCCCCGAGAAGCTGATCCCGCTGACCATTCTCAACGCGCTGGAAGGCAAGCAACTGCCGGTCTATGGCAAGGGCGAGAATGTGCGCGACTGGCTTTATGTCGACGACCACGCGGCGGCGCTGGAGCTGATCGCGACCCGCGGCCGGCTCGGCGAGAGCTACAATGTCGGCGGCAATAATGAGCGGCGCAACATCGATGTGGTGCGCACCATCTGCGCGATCATGGACCGGCTGGTGCCGGATGCGTCCATCGGCCCGCGCGAGAAGCTGATCTCCTTCGTGACCGACCGGCCGGGCCATGATGCGCGCTACGCCATCGATGCCACCAAGCTCAAGACCGAGCTGGGCTGGGTGCCGGCCCATGATTTCGAGAGCGGTATCGAGGCGACGGTGCGCTGGTATCTGGACAACCAGGACTGGTGGCAGCCGCTCCAGCAGCGCTACGATCGAAACCGGATCGGGCTGACCAAATGAAGCTTCTGTTGACCGGCGCTGGCGGGCAGTTGGGGCGCGAGACCGCGGCCCTGGCCGCCGCGCGAGGGCTTGGTCTGGTGGCGCTGGACCGTGCCGGGCTCGACATCGCCGATGCCGGGGCGGTCGCCGGCGCGCTGGCGCAGCACCGGCCGGACATTGTGATCAACGCCGCCGCCTATACCGCGGTCGACCGGGCCGAGACTGAGCCGGATCTGGCGCGGGCGATCAACGCGGCCGGGCCGGAAGTGCTGGCGCGCGCCTGCGCCCGCCAGGGGGCGGGGCTGGTCCACGTCTCCACGGATTACGTGTTCGACGGCACCAAGGCCGGCGCCTATGTCGAGAGCGATCCTCTCGCCCCGCTCGGCGTCTATGGGCGGACCAAGGCCGAGGGCGAGGCGCGGCTTCGCGACGCTCTCGATCGCCATGTCATCCTGCGCACGTCCTGGGTCTATGGCGTCCACGGCCATAACTTTCTCAAGACCATGCTGCGGCTTGCCGGCGAACGGGACCGTTTGACCGTCGTCGCGGACCAGCATGGCTGCCCCACCGCCACGCCCGATATTGCCAGCGCGCTGCTGGCGGCGGGCGAGGCGCTGGTGGCCGGGCGCGAGGTGGCCGGCACCTATCATTTCGCCGGGACCGGCGTGACGAGCTGGCACGGCTTCGCCGGCGCGATCATCGACGAGGCGGCGCCCCTGACCGGCCGGCGGCCGGAAGTGGCGGCCATCACGACGGCGGACTACCCGACCCCCGCGCGCCGTCCTGCCAATTCCGAACTGTCCAGCGATCGCTTCGCCGAGGTGTTCGGCCTGCGCGCCATGCACTGGCGCGAAAGGGTTCGCGAGGTTGTCCACGCGCTGCTCGGGCAAGGCGCCGCTTCCCAATCCCAGCCTGCAGAGGGTACTTTATGAAAGGGATCATTCTCGCCGGCGGCTCCGGAACCCGGCTACATCCGATGACGCTTGTCACGTCCAAGCAGTTCATGCCGGTCTACGACAAGCCGATGATCTATTATCCGCTGTCGACGCTCATGCTGGCCGGAATTCGCGACATTCTCATCATCTCGACGCCGCGTGACACGCCGAATTTCCAGGCGCTGCTGGGCGATGGCTCGAAATGGGGCATCAATCTCAGTTACGCGGTGCAGCCCAGCCCGGACGGGCTGGCGCAAGCCTATATCATCGGCGCGGATTTCGTCGGCTCCGATCCGTCGGCCCTCATCCTCGGCGACAACATCTTCCACGGGCACGGCATGGGCGGGCTGTTCTCCTCCGCCATGTCGCGGACGAGCGGGGCGACGGTGTTCGCCTATCACGTCAACGATCCCGAGCGTTACGGGGTGGTCGAGTTCGACCAGAAGATGCGTGCCCTCTCCATCGAGGAGAAGCCGGCCGCGCCGAAATCGAGCTGGGCAGTGACCGGGCTTTATTTCTACGACGCCGAGGTGGTGGAGATTGCCCGTTCTCTGAAGCCGTCGGCGCGCGGGGAACTGGAGATCACCGACGTCAACCGCACCTATCTGGAGCGGGGCTCGTTGTCGGTCGAGATCATGGGTCGAGGCTATGCCTGGCTCGACACCGGCACGCCCGACAGCCTGCTGGAGGCTGCCGAGTTCGTTCGCGTGCTGGAGAAGCGCCAGGGCTTCAAGATCGCCTGTCCCGAGGAGGCGGCCTTCGAGAAGGGCTTCATCGACAGCCACCAGCTGGAGACGCTGGCGACCGCGCTTGGCAAAAGCGCGTATGGGGCCTATCTGCGCGATAATGTGCTGAAGCGCCGTTGAATCTGCTGCGCGGCGTTCGAGCGCCAAAGTCTTTCCGGGCTCGACATGCCTGCCTCGGTAGGGTGCGTGCGATGCGTCGTGGATAATGATAGGTACAAGGTAGTCGTCTGGTGTCTGAACAGGATTACGGCGAAGAATATTTCCTTTCCCATTGCGGCCAGCCATATCATCGGGGCGAGCCTCACTGGTTGAAGTTCTTCGGCGAAGTGGCCCGTCAGATCGACGAGATCCTGGCCCCGAAGACGGTGTTCGACGCCGGCTGTGCCATCGGTTTCCTGGTGGAGTGCCTGCGCGGGCGCGGGATCGAGGCCTATGGGCGCGACTTTTCCAGCTACGCGATCAGCCAGGTTCCGGCCGGCCTTCAGGCGTTCTGCGAATGCGACACGCTGGTCAATCCGATCGAGGGCACCTATGACCTCGTGACCTGCATCGAAGTTCTCGAGCATATGAGCGAGGAGGATGGCCGTCGCGCGATCGCGAACCTGTGCGCCGCCGGGTCGCGCATTCTGTTTTCGTCGAGCCCCCGCGATTTCGCCGAGCCCACCCACATCAATGTCCAGCCGCCGCTGTACTGGATGCAGCTTTTCGCCGAGCACGGTTTCGGGCCGCGTGCGGAGTTCGACGGCTCGTTCCTCTGCCCATGGGCGATCCTGTTCGAGCGTCGTGCCGAGGCACCGACCCAGTCCGAGCTCGAAGCCCAGGCGCGGCTGATCCTGGCGCGTCTGGAGCGCGCCGATCGCAACGCTTCCGATGACGGGCAGCGCCGCGAGCTTCTCGGGCGCGTCGAAGCCGGCCTCGCCGAGGTGAAGTCCATCGTGCTGTCGGATGTCGAGACCCGGGCATCGGCCGAGCAGCGGCTTCATGCCCAGCGGCAGATGTTCGACCGGCTCGACGCCACGCTCAAGGCGGTGGACGGCAATGTCCAGCGCTGCATCGGGCAGGTCCGCTCCCTGGAGGCGGAACGCGACCAGTTGCTGGCGACGCTCGAGCTCCAGTCATCGCGCGCGAAGCTGGAGCGCAGCGAAGCGGAAATCGCCGCATTGCGCGGCCGCATCGACAAGCTCGACCGCCGCCGCTGGTCGCGGTTCTGGAAGAAGCTGCGGCCGAAGAGCAGATCGCGGCGCGGACGTCCTGCCCCACTCACCGCCGAGGAAGCGCTGATCGAGGCGTCCGGGCTGTTTGACGCCGCTTGGTATGCGGAGCGCTATGCCGATGTGCCGCGTCATCCCGAAGCGGCCCTGCGCCATTTCTTCAGTCACGGCGCCGGCGAGCGGCGGGATCCCAATCCCGAATTCTCGACCAAGTGGTATTTGGAAACCTATCCCCATGCCGTGGCGAGCGGCCTGCATCCGTTGCTGCATTACATCGAGATCGGCTCGCGCAGCGGGCTGAAGCCCTCCCCGGATTTCGACCCGGCCTGGTACAGAAAGACGTATCCCGACACGGTGAAGGGCGGCTTCGAGCCGCTCCAGCATTATCTTTCCAACGGAAAGAGCGAGGGCCGGCGTCGAAACGCGACCGACAATTCGCGCGATGTTGCCGAGGCGATGATCGAGCGGGTGAAGGAGCCCGCGGCGCTGAATCAGATGGCGTTGTTCATCACGCATGCGCCCGCGGGCGCGATCAAGCCGCATGTCGCGCTCTATATCAATGCGCTCAAGGGGGCCGGGCTCGGTGTCGTGCTGATCGTCGTGGCCGATTGCGGCGACGAGGTGGATGCATCGGCCCTGGTTGATCAGGTCGACGGTCTCTTCATTCGCGAGAATGGCGGCTATGATTTCGCGGCTTGGGCGCATGTGGCAGGTCTGGTCGACCTGACCCGCACCACGCTGCTGTGCCTCGTCAATGACAGCCTGATGGGGCCGTTCAGCGAGGCCGCGCTTGCGGCGCTGATGGCGCGGGCCCGCGCCTCCGATGCCGAGCTGGTCGGGATGACCGACAATTACGAATTCAAGCACCACCTCCAGAGCTATTTTCTGATCGGCAAGGGAGCGGGTGCGCAAACGCTGAAGGCATTCCTCGACGATGTCCGGTGGCTGGATGACAAGCAGGAAGTCATCATGGCCTATGAAATCCAGCTGCTCGATTACTTCGAGAGCCTGGGCAAGCGCGGCGCGGCGCTGTTTCCCAGCCAGGCCACCGAGAACCGCACCCTTGGCGAATGGCGTGAACTGATCGACGAGGGCTTCCCCTTCGTCAAGATGGCCGTGCTGCAGACGCTGGAGCCGCGGGAGTGGCGGCCGGTGCTGGAGGCGCAGGGCTTCGATTGCGACATCGCGGCCGGCAGCCTCGCGGTGATACGCCAGGGGCGCGAGGCGTCCCAGAGAGAAGCCGGCAGCGGCAATTCCCGCGAAGAACTGCAGGCCATGAACGGGGCGCTGATCGCCCAGGTTCACGAATTGACCGCCAAGCGTGGCGAAGCCGCCTCCCGTGTGGCGGAGCTCGAAAACGAACTCTCCAAGGCGCGCAAGCGGCCGTGGAAGCTTGTCGTGAGCAAGATGAAGTTCCGGCTTTACAAATGGCTCGGCAGCGGAAAGCTGCCGCTGTCCCCGCGCAAGGCGGCCAAATACGCGCTGCGCGCGCGGCGATACGATCCCTATCGTTCCAATACGCAGCAGCGGGCGGTGGCGCCGGTCTCGTCGTCGGCAATGGCCGGGTCGGCGCGGATCTATGACGGCCGGCGCGCAGCGGATGCGGCAAAGCCCAACGTCCTGGTTGTCAGCCATCAAGCCAGCCGCACCGGCGCGCCGATCCTCGCGCTGAATATCGGCGAGCAGCTATCGAGCCGCTACAACGTCACCTTCATGTGCCTGACCGGCGGCGAGCTGATCGAGGATTTCTGCGAGGTGGCCGTGAAGGTGGTGGACGCCAATCTTCACAGCATGGAATCCGCCGATTACGACAGTCTGATCGCCCGGCTCGCGAATGACGGGGCGTTCTCCTTCGCGATCGTGAATTCCGTCGAGTGTCACGCCGTGCTCAAGCCACTGCACGAGAATGCGGTCCCGACGGTTGCGCTGCTGCACGAATTTTCTTCCTACACGGTCAAGAAGACCGCCTTTCCCGAGGCGGTGCGGTGGGCGGACGAGACGGTGTTCTCGACGCGCCTCACGCTTGAGAACGCGTTTGAAAACAATCTGCTCGACTTTACGCCTCGGCTGCATGTCGCCCCGCAGGGCAAGTGCCGCATCCCCTCTCCCCCGACCTCGGATGCGGCCCGCACGGCGGAACAGAACCGGCTCCGCCAGATGCTGGCCCCTCCGGGAGATCGGCGCGCTTTCGTCGTTCTCGGCGCGGGAACCGTGGAAATCCGCAAGGGCGTGGACCTGTTCATCGAGATCGCGACACGGGTGCTGAGCATGCCGGGCGCCGAACATGCCCGTTTCGCGTGGATCGGCGCGGGCTATGCCCCGGAGCGGGACTATGCCTATTCCGTCTATCTGCGCGACCAGTTGCTGAGGGCCGGGATCGAGAACCGCGTGGCCATTTTGCCGGCAACGTCGGAGATCGAATACGCGTATGAACTCTCGGACGCCTTGCTGCTGCCGAGCCGGCTCGATCCGCTGCCGAATGTGGGCATCGATGCCCTTTCGCGTGGCATGCCGGTGCTCTGCTTCAAGGAGGCGACCGGTATCGCCGACCTGCTGAGCGAGGCCGGCCTCGAGGACGAGTGCACCGCCGATTACATCGACACGGCGGACATGGCGGCAAAGCTGGCGGCATTGGCCCGGTCGGACGAGCTCTATCAATCCGTGGCCCGCCGCACCAAGACCTATGCCGATTCGGCGATCGACATCGCGCGTTACGTCTCCACCATCGAGGCGCTGGCGGTGCGGGCGCGGGCGCGGGCGCAGAATCGGGCGGCCGATGCCGAGACCATCGCGCGCTCCGATGCGTTCCGGGCGGATTTCTTCGGCTCCGGCCCGATATCGGGGAAGGCGGGCCACGAGGTCGCGAACGCCTATATCGAGCGGCTCGGTCTGGTCGGCGCCGCGCGCAAGCCCGAGCCGGGCTTCAACCCGTTCATCTACGCGGAGAGTCCCGAGAGTGGTTATGACGGCACGTCGGACGCCTATGCCGACTTCCTGCGCAAGGACCGTCCCGCCGGGCCCTGGCTGCTCCCGGTGCTGAACGGGGGCGTGGACGCCGCCGCGCCGGCGCGCGCGAGCGCGCTGCGCAGCGCGCTGCATATCCACGCCTATTTCACCGATGGCCTGGCCGCCGTCGCCCAGCGGCTTCTCGCCAACCAGACACAGCCGGACCTGTTCATCAGCGTGGGCGAAAGTGCGGATGTCGCGTCGGTGAAGCGCGTCTTCGACACCTATCGAGGCCGCGTGGAAATTCGGCACACCCCGAATATGGGGCGCGATATCGGCCCGTTCCTCACCGCCTTCGGTGCGCGGCTGGTCGCGGAATACGATGTCGTGGGGCACATCCATATCAAGAAGAGCAGCCAGCTCGGCGATGCCGCCTTCGTGGCCGCGTGGAGCGATTTCCTACTGGAGAACGTCCTGGGCGGCAGCCGTGGCGGCCGGATGCTGGATCGGATCATGGAGCGGTTCGAGACCGATGCGCGCGTCGGCCTCATCTATCCGGACGATCCCCACATCTTCGGCTGGACCCGCAACCTGCGGAAGGCGGAGCGAATTGCGGCCCGGATGGGGCACACTTCGCTGCCCAAGGTGATCAACTTCCCCATTGGCACCATGTTCTGGATGCGCGCGGACGTGCTGCGGCCCTTCGTCGAGCTTGGGCTCGACTGGTCGGATTATCCGCCCGAACCGCTCCGGGACGACGGCACGGACCTCCATGCGTTGGAGCGGCTCTTTGCCGTCATCCCGACGCTGCGCGGCTGGGACAGCGTCGTCACCAACATCAAGGGCGTCACTCGCTGAGCATTCGCGCCCGGCTAAATCGCATCGGTGCGCGGATCGAGCGCGCCGCGTGGTGCCGGGGCCCGCAGCGCGAACTCATTATCGCGCTCCAGGTTCGGACTGAAATGGGGGTCGGTGCGTGTCGACACCGACCAGATCCGCTCGAAGCGGGCGCGTTCGGTCAGGCGCCGTGAGGACGGACGCGACGCGTCCTCAATGCCGCGCGTCGCCGATTCATGATGCAGAAGGCAGGCGAACGGGGTGAACACGACGTCATAGCCGGCGCGGCGCGCACGCAGGCACAGGTCGACATCGTTGCACTCCTCGGGAAACTGGGTTTCATCGAGCAGGCCGGCGGCATCGAGGCAATCGCGCCGGATCATGAGGCAGGCGCCGGTCACGGCCGACAGGTTCTGCCGGACCAGCAACCGTTCCTGATAGCCCGGCGCATCGGCCGGCGCATGCGAGAACCAGTGGCTTCCGGTGCCGCTCCGCAAGCCGATGATGAAGCCGCCATGCTGGAGGCTCCAGTCGGGATAGAGCAGCTTGGCGCCCACGATTCCGGTTTTCGGCAGACTCGCCAGCGCGACCATCTCTGTGAGCCAGCCCGGCTCGATCACTTCCATGTCGTTGTTGAGCAGTAGAATGAGGTCGCCGCGCGCGGCCGCGATGCCGGCATTGCACAGCCGCGAGAAGTTGAAGTCACCATCGTCCCGCACCACCCGGGTCGCTGGCCAGCGCGCGGCTATTTCCTCGAACAGCGCGAGGGTGGCGGGCTCCGTCGAGCCGTTGTCGATGATGATCAACTCGTAATGGGTATAGGCGGTGTGCTCCAGCAACGTCTCGACCGTCGCCCGAAGCAGCCCCGCCCGGTCGCGGGTCGGGATGACGATCGACACCAGCGGCGCGGGCTGCGGCACCGGGTACAGGGCGCGCAGGTGGCGCCCGCCGCCGGAGAGGGTCACAGGCAGCGCGAGGTGGCGGGACAGCGCCGCGGCCGCCAGCCGGGCGGTCTCGTCGTCTGCGAAGCCCGACCCGTTGGCGCGGCCGGAATAGGCAACGCGCGGCACGTGCAGGATGCGCGCGTTCTCCACGCTGGCGGCGTGGCGCAGGAACAGGTCGTACAGGGCCGCCGCGCCGAATTCGGCCTGGAGGCCGAGCGCGCGCACGGCCGGCGCGGGCAGCACGGTGAGGTGGCCGACATAGTTCATCGCCTGCAGGAGGTGGCGGTTGAAAGCCGGCTTGAAAGCCACGTCCACGGGTCGATCCCGCGAATCGACATATTCCTCGTCGGTGTAGAGCAACTCGCAGTCGGGATGCGCCGCAAAGGCCGCCCGGATCAGCGCAACCGCATCGCGGGTCGGCATGCCTTCGGCGTCCAGCGGCGCGATGAGCCCTTCGGCAGGAAGGCCGAGCGCCTTTGCCAGGCAGGCCATCGGTTCGTCGTCATCGGTCTCGACTAGAACGGCGTCGCGAAGCAGGTTGCGGATCGCGGCTCCTTCGCGCGCCAGGCGGGCCGCCGGCACGCCGACATACCAGTCGAACTGCCGGTCGGTCTGCTGCTTCAGCGCGGCGGCGCAGGCCGATAGCCGTTTCAGGGGCACGTCCGCCGCTTGCGACACGAAATGCAGGCGCGGCGCGGCGTCCGGGGCGACGATTTGCGCGAAATTACCGACATGGCAATGGCGGAAGCGCCGATAGGTCGGCAGGCCCAGGGGCGTCGCCGCCGGTGAGGCCCAGAGCACCTGCTTCAGGCGTCGCCGCATGCGCTTGGCAGTACGCAGCGCTCCGGCCGCTTCATGGAGCGAGCGCGCGCCGGTGAGCGCCCGCCACAAATGATATCCGCGCCCCAGCGGGCTGTAGCTGAGGCGCACCGCTTCCCCCGCCGGCCCTTCCGCCAGCAAATGCGCCGAACCGCGTGGCAGCCACAGGCCACACAGATGACCGGTTGCGACCGACACCCTGTCGAGCAGATCGCCGGAGGGGCCGAGGATGGAGAGCCCGACCCGGCCCGTCGCGCCTTCCGCCTTGACCACGAAGGGCTGCCCCGTGCGGCGCGCGCGCAGCCGCACGCCCACGGGCAGCCGAAAACCCGTCCGCGTCGCGTCAGGTTCGAGCGTTACGACAGGTAGTGGTGGCAGCACGCCGACGCTCATGAGAATCCGGAAGGAGAGAGGGGCGGCACGACGCATATCCCGTTTCGCGCCGAGTGCCCTTCATGTTGGCAGACCATCGGACACACGCGTGGAAGTGCTTCTGCAATAAACATAACCGCGGACGGTGTGAAGAGTGCCGCTTCCTGCGGCCGGGGCCCTGTCGCGGGCAGGCCGGTCTTGGTGTAATCACGGTCGGCGCCGTGTGTCGACGCCAGATGCGGTAGGGGCTGCAGCATGAAGGCAGGGAGTGGTTGCACGGCGTATGCAGGGGGCGAGGAAGGCAACCATGCCGGCGCCGTGACCAAGGTGGTCATCCGGCCGCCGCGCATAGAATCGCTCACAGGTTTTCGCTTCATCGCCAGCGCCATGATCGTCTTCCATCATTCGGGCGGGCGCTACGGGCTGCCCCAGACAGAACTGCCTTTGCATAATGGGGTCATGTTCTTCTTTGTTCTATCCGGGTTCATCCTCACCTATGTCCATCCACGCCTTGACGACATACCCGCGACGCTGACTTTTTTCCGCGCACGTTTCGCGCGGGTCTGGCCGGTGCATCTGATCTGCTTCATTGCCGCCGCGCTGTTGCTGGTGCCGTTTCCTTCCCAATTGTTGCCGTCCTGGGGGACCACAGCGGCATTGAATCTTTTATTGCTTCAGGCTTGGGTTCCGTCATTCCCGATCTCCTTCAGCTTCAATGCCGTGAGCTGGAGCATTTCGGTCGAGGCCTTCTTCTATGCGTCGTTTCCCGTCCTCCTTCTGATCATGGCGTGGAGCCGCACCGCGGTCGTGCTGCTGGCGCTGGCGCTGGTGCTGCTTCTTGCCGGCATCGCGTCGACCCTTGAATTGCCGCTTTACACGGGATCGCAGAGTGCGCCGACCAGCACCAATCTGATGGCGATCAATCCATTGCCGCGGCTCTTGGAATTCGTGAGCGGCATGGTGCTCTGCTTCGTCCTGCGCCGATCCCGGGGCGGTTTGCCGCGCTCGGTGGCCGCCGCAACCCTCGTCGAGCTGTTGCTGGTCGGCCTCATCATTGCCGGGCTGATTTACGTCACCGATCTGGCGATCGCCGTACATCCCTTCATCAGCGTCCCGCTCGCAGAGTGGCTGTCCCAGGGGGGCGGCCTGCTGCTGCCGGTGCTGGCGCTCATCGCGATCCTCGCCCAATCACGCGGGATGGTCGCGCGATTTTTGTCCACGGCGCCGCTCGTTTTCCTGGGAAACATCTCCTATGCCATCTACATGGTGCACCAGATCGTGCAGGAGACTTTTCGCGCGCATTTCGACCTGACGACGCAGGTGCCTGCGCCCTTCGGGGCGCTGATTTATGCCGGCACCGTGCTCGCTCTGGCGACGCTGCTGCATGTTGTGGTCGAACAGCCGGCCCGGCGCTGGCTCACAGGACGCCGCTCGCCGGTATGACCGGCTTTCAATTCCGTGCCTCGAAGGTGGTCTTGCCGACCACGAACTGGGGAATGTTGTTGAGCCGCAGATAGATCCGCCCGACATATTCGCCGATGATGCCGAGAAACACCATCTGCAGGCCGCCGATGAGCAGAAGCGTGGCCATCACCGAGGTCCAGCCGGGCTGGGTCTCCGGGTGCATGATCTTCTGAAAGATCACCGTCATAAGAAAAATCAGGCTCGCGGCGGCGAGCACGAAGCCCGAGATCGTCGCGAGCCGCAGCGGGAAGATCGAGGAGCCGGTCGCCATCTTCAGCCAGAGCGAGACCAGGCGGCGAAGATTGTAATTGCTCTCCCCCGCATGGCGCGCCTGATGGTCGATCTCGATCGAGGTGATGTTGTTGGTCGCGTTCAGGATCAGCGCGTCGACATAGGGGTAGGGGCCGTTATAGAGCAGGATGGTCTCAACCACATCGCGCCGCAGGGCCTTGAACGACGACAGATAAAGCCCGCGCGGCTTGTTGATCAGATGCACCGCCATGCGGTCATTGAACCAACTGCCCCAGCGCTTCCAGGCCGCGTGCTTGCGGTTGCGGTAGCGGGTGTAGCAGACATCCGCCCCGTCCTCGATCCGCCGGGCCAGCTCGGTAATCGCCTCAGGTGGGTGCTGGAGGTCGTCATCCATGATGACGATGACCTCGCCCCTTGCGAACTTCAGGCCGGCCATGGTGGCGTTATGCTGGCCGGCGTTCTTGCGCAGCGAGATACCGCGGATCTGGGGATGCGTGGCTGAGAGTTCCTCGATCACCGCCCAGCTGCCATCGGGGCTGCAATCGTTCACCAGTACGATTTCGTAGCGCCCTGAATAGTCGCTGTTCGCAAGGCAGGTCTCGATCGTTTCGACCAGCTTGGGCAGCACGTCCATGCTGCGATAGACCGGAATGACCAGCGACAGCGCGATACCGTCACCATTGGTCGGGAGAAGGGGCGGGGAGGCACCGGTCATGTACATTTGGCCCTTGAGGGGGTCACTGCGGAATCTGGAATTCGGCATAGAGGTGATCGCAGTCCAGTATCGTTTTCTTGTCGACCGTTATGTCGAGCGTACCATTCCTCGGCGGGAAGGGCACGGTCTGCGCCTCGCCCGGCAGCACGCTGCCGTCCCAGAGCGGCGCGCCGTCCAACGTCATCGACACGGCCACGCCATCGGCATTGGGGCAGGTCTTGAGGATGCTTTCGGGTATCGACAGGACGACCGCGGCCGGGCGCGTGGCGATGGCCTCGTCTATGGCGAGCGAGACGCCCGTCGGCTGGTTCGCGCCGGGATGTATGAACAGCGTATTGGGGCCACCTTGCTGGTTGACCTGACCGAACTGGGAATCGTGCTGGTCGATGCGTGCGGCAAACTGGAGTGCCATCGATTTGCGCAACCCGTCGCGCCATGCCGGATAATACACACCGAGCGCATCGGCGAACGCGCCGAACTCCTGCGCCGTTATCGGGCGCTCTCGCCGCATGAGATAGGCCTTGGCGCCACCGCCGATCGTATAGGGCGTGCCGATCTGCTTGTACGCCGCGCCGATCCCCTTGCCGGACAGCACCTGCTCTGCCGGAACGGTGATGATGGCCTGCGAGCCGGGCGCGAGATGGGTGAGCGGAGGATCGGTCGAAATCACATAGCGCGAGCGCAGATTGTCGAAATGGAACGGGTCGATCTCCGCCACTTGCGAGGCGTAGTTCAAATCGGGCAGCAGATCCGGGGCAAGCGCGACGATCAGTGAATCCGACATATCGAAGCTCGATGCGAAGACCGAGAACTTCTCGTTGACGTCGGGCCGTTGATGCAGGTCGCCGACGAGGCGCTCGTACTCGGAATAATTCTCCAGCCGCAACGGCGGCACCACGGCCTCCGGTACGAAGAAGGATATGGCGACGTTGGAGCGACGAAAGTCGACGGTGACGCTCGCTATTAATATCGCCACCGAGAGGATGGCGAAAGGAAGAATCCGAATCGAATTTGGCAGGAACGTCAGGCGTTGTGACAGTTGATAGGCGCCAAATGTGTAAGGAACGAACAGCCAGAACGCCATGGGAAGAAAATGATGCGTCCCGACTTGCTGCGTGCGGATGAAGAACAGATAGGTAGTTACGGCGCAGAGTGCGCAGAAGATGGCACCAATGTTCCGGGTGTAGAGGGCAAATAGCACGCCGACAACAATCAGCGTGGCATAATAGCCGCCGACCCGTGCGGCAAGCAGCTCAAGATGATAGCCGAGCGGAGCCTGATAGGCGACGTAGAGATCCGCGTAAGATGTCGACAGGACGCGAACGACGAGATCCTTCTGGAAGGTCAGCAGCAGAGCGACGCAAAGAATACCCGCAATCGCCAGCGGCAAGACGATCGATATGAGCGCGCGCAAGGGCCGGTGACCGGCGCGCAGGCGCGTCACCAGGCCGAACAGGAATGTCAGGAGGATCAGGCAGATAAGGCTGTAGGCGTACCAGCGCCTGAAAAGGAAGGGCGTCCAGATCAGCACGCCGAACAGAGCGCCGGTGAGGATAGGGCGCCGACTGAGAAAGTCGGTATTCAGGACCAGCAGCGTGGCGAGGCCGAGGAAGATCAGGCCGCATATATCCACCATGCCACGCAGGGTCGGAACCCAGAACGGCATGTAAGTGACCGCCATCACGAAGAACAGGCAGAAGAAGTGCCGGCTGCGATCTGCTGTCTGGGTGGCCAGAATCGTGGCGATGAGGGTGGCCGGCAACAGATATGTCAGCGTTACGGCCGCGAGATAGGTTGTTCGTTCGCCGCCGAAGGCCCAGAAGAAGGGATAAAGCGGCACTGTCGCGAAGGGATTATAATCCTGGGTCGCGATTTCCTGGAGCAGCCTTGTCGTCCAGCCGGGCGTGTCGTTGGCGATCAGGCCGCCGTAGAGCTGGAACATCTGCCAGTAGGCGCCATAGTCCCACACATAGGCCGGATGCTCCGCGCGGACGTAGATGACGCAGAGGCCGACGATCAGGGGAATGGTCGCCAGCACTGTGACAAGCGCGGGAGCGATGCGTCCGAAAGGGGCGGTTCTCTGCATGGGCTGGACCTTGACTGGCGGGGCCCGGCCTGGGCACTACGCTCCCGACGACCTGCACGAAATCGACCATCTGTTGCGCCATTTTCGCGAGCGGTGTTAATGGCGCAAGGTGTCACGTCGAAGCTCGCGACCGGACGTC
Source organism: Ancylobacter gelatini (assembly GCF_022601675.1). GTDB lineage: Bacteria > Pseudomonadota > Alphaproteobacteria > Rhizobiales > Xanthobacteraceae > Ancylobacter > Ancylobacter gelatini. The sequence goes on from NZ_JAKVIL010000003.1 coordinate 347,022, forward strand.
ACTTCCTCGCGCGACGCGGCTTGGCGGTCAACACGCATAATGTCGCCGGGATGCGAAAAATGGCGCGTTATCGAGCGGGTTGGCGAAACCTGCGTCGGGCGGCCGTCGAGGAGGGCGGGCTCAGGCGCATCCCGGCGTGTACGACCAAGGCATGGGGCCGCATTGATGCATCTCTTTAAACGGTATCGCCAAATAATAATTTTTGGAATTATTGGCGTATTCAATACGTTGTCATACCTAATACTTGCAAACGCCTTCTATTACATTCTTGGATGGGGAGAGCTGTTTAGTTCTTATCTTGCGTATTTCATAATGTTGCCTATATCATTTTTTGGCCATCGTTTTTTGACTTTCGGATCGGCCGGTCGAATCTCTGCCGAAGGCGGAAAGTTTCTTTTTGTCCAACTGTGCAATTTGCTGGTGATCTGGGGGTGCTATTCTATAGCTGCTGCTCAGTCTTGGTCCGCATGGATCGTTTTTGCGCTGACGAGCGTGATAATTCCGCTGGTGAATTTTATAATTTTCCGCTTTTGGGTTTTCACTCACCGCGTTTCTCTGTAATGCGAACGCGCCCGCACCTTGTCAATTTCACGAAAGTGCGATGGAGTTGATCGCCATAGCGATGTTTCGTGTATGGATGCAGGGCGCGCGAATTCGATATGGCCGTTCGGGGGCGAACATCCGATGGCCAAGGGGAGGCGAGGGGGCGGCTGCTTTGCCCGTTCCTTCAGGAATTGACGGCGGTTTGGTCGTATGACGCAAGTGCATCTTTTGCTGGGGGGCTGTGGGTTTGTCGGGCGACATGTCGCCCTGCTTCTTGCAAAGAACGGGCATGACGTCGTTCTGGCCGACCGCTCGCCCATCGCCGCGGATTTCCCCGAAGGCTTGGCCGGCAAAATATCCTGGCGCGAGCTGGATCTCGCCAAGGCGGACTGGGCCGATCTCGTCCGCGGCGTCGATGTCGTCCATCATTATGCGTGGGGGTCGATCCCGGCCACGGCCAATGAGAAGCCGGCTGGCGATCTTTTGGGTAATGTCGTGCCGACGATCGCGTTGCTGGAGGTTCTGCGCAACCTCGGGCGGGAACGCGCGCCCCGACTTGTTTTCACCTCGTCGGGCGGCACGGTCTATGGCTCGCTTCAGCAGATTCCCGTCGCCGAAGAGCATCCGCTCAACCCGCTGAACGCCTATGGCGCTGGCAAGGCGACGGCCGAGCTCTACATCACCGCCTATGCCCGCCAATACGGCCTCGACTGCCGTGTCGCGCGTCTGTCCAATCCCTATGGGGCCGGGCAGAACCTTGCGCGCGGGCAAGGTGCGGTGACCACCTTCCTTCACCGTGCCCTCAACCGGGAGCCGATCGTCATCTGGGGGGATGGCGAGGTGGTGCGTGACTACATACACATTGCCGATGTCGCGGATGGATTGTGCGCTCTCGCCTGCATGGACGAGATCGGGGTCCACAATGTCTTCAATCTCGGCAGCGGGCACGGTGTCAGTCTCAATGCCGTGGTGGCGCAGCTCGAAGCGGGTCTGGGTCGTCGGCTGGACGTCCGGCGCGAGGCTGCCCGTCCCTACGATGTGCCGGTGAGCGTGCTCGATATCTCGCGGATGCGCGACATCCTGCATTGGGGGCCGCGCTTGAACTTGTCCGATGGCATCCGCCGGACATTGTCGGATCTCGAAGGCGGCCGGTTGTTCTCATCATTGGGCTGATCTTCCGCGTAGGTGCCAGGGGGCAAGGGGGCAGGGCGTTTAGGATATGGGGGAAATATTTGAACGCACCGTGCCGGAAGGGGCGCTGGAGTGGACGGGCGAGCGCTTCACTTCGGGTGTCTCGGGTCAGATCGAGATCGAGCACATTCACCGCTATTTCCTGGCGCGCCTTCTTTCCAGGCAGTGCGACGTGGTGGATGTCGCCTGCGGCGAGGGTTACGGCAGCGCCCTGATGGCGCAGGTCGCTCGCTCGGTGGTCGGCATCGACATCTCCCAGCAGGCCGTCGACCATGCCAGCAGTGCCTACCGCGCCGACAATCTGCGTTTCATGGTCGGGGATGCCTGTTCGATCGATCTGCCCGATGCCAGCGTCGACCGCCTCGTCTCGTTCGAGACGCTTGAGCATTTCTATGATCATGACGCGTTCATGGAGCAGGCGCGGCGCGTGCTGCGTCCGTCCGGGCATCTGATCATCTCCTCGCCCGAGCGCGACATCTATTCCCCGCCGGGCCAGCCTGCCAATCCGTTCCATGTGCGCGAACTCACCCGTGCCGAGTTCGAGACCCTGCTGGGTAGGTATTTCACCCATGTGCAGGTGTTTTCGCAGCGTCCTATGATCGGTTCGGCGCTGATTGCGGACGATGGTGGGACACCGGGATTCGCGACCTTCGAGAAGCGTGGCCCTCATCATTACGAAAGCAATACCGGCCTGCCGCGGCCGCCCTATCTGATCGCCGTGGCGTCGATGGAGCCGTTGATCCCGGTGCCGAACTCGCTTTTCATCGATTCCAGCGAGATCGGCGACCTGATCGAGCGCGCGCGGCTGGCCGAGCTTTTCGAGTTCCAGCTGCGTGAGAAGATGGACGAAGCCTCCCGTCTCTCCGCCACGCTGGACGCGTATCGCTCTCAGGTCGAGGAAGCCCAGGTCATCGCCCGTCAGAGGCAGGCGAGCCTCGAGGTCGTTCGCAACGAGCTCGAGAGCGCCCGGCAGGAATGCGACATGCTGCGGATGGCGGTGGAGCGTCCCTTCTCCTCCGACCGGGTGCTGGAGGTCGAGGCCCTGATCGCCGCCGCCGATTTCGAAATGAACGAATTGAGGGACCGGCACGATCAGTTGAGGCGCCAGCATGACGAACTCGGCGCCCGTCTGGAGGCGGCCCGGCAGGAGCTCAGCTCGGAGCGCGACGCGGCCACGCAGCGCGACGCCGAGCTCGGCTTCTGGAAGAACCGCTACGAGGCGCTGGATCGCCGCATCCACAAGCTCGTTCGCCGTTACGTCCCTCGAATGCTGCGGCCGAACGTGCGGCGTCGTGTGTTCGGCATCGACGGAGAGGGCTGATGCTGGCGGGCAGGGCGGGAGAACTGGTTGCCTTGTCGGCCCGTCTGCTGGCGGGATCGCCGCGCTTCGATCGCGAGGGCTATGCGCGGGCTGCCGGGCTGGAGCCCGACGCGGATCCGGCAGAGCATTACGTGACGCGTGGCTGGCGTGAGGGGCTGGAGCCTCTGTTCGACGTCGAGACGCATTATCTGCGTCCCTATCTCGTCGCCGCCGGCGTGGCGCTGCCGCCCGCCGTCGCGTGGCTCGAATTCGAGCACATGGGCGCGCCTCTTCCGTTCGTCGAGGCGCATTCGCACTATCTCGCAGGTGAGGTGCGCGCGAGCCCCCTGTTCGACGAGGCCTATTATTCCGGCGGGGTGCCGCGCGACCTCGACGCGGCACTGCATTATGTGCTGGTCGGCGAGCGTTTCGGCAGCCGGCCATCGGCCAGCTTCGACCCGAGCTATTATCTCGAAGCCAATCCGGATCTGCATCAGGTGCGCCCGCAGTCGTGCCTGCTGCTGCACTATGATCGCCATGGCGTGGCGGAAGGGCGCCGCCGGCAGGCGATCGCCGAGGAGATGATCTTCGATCCGCTGCCGGATGACGAGCGGCCGGTCATCCTGCTCATCTGCCATGAGGCGTCGCGCACCGGCGCGCCGATACTGGGCTGGAACCTGATCGAACAATTGTCGGCCGATCACCGGGTCGTTTCCGTTCTGCTGCGGGGCGGGGATCTGGAGCCCAATTTCCGCGCGGTGGCCGCGGCCTCGACCACGCCGCTCACCTGGGCCGATTGGCGTCCGGTCGAGATGCGGCATTTGGCCGAGCGCCTCGTGAGGCACTATCGCCCGATCTACGCCGTCGCCAACAGCATCGAGACGCAGATCCTCGTTCCGGCACTGGCCCGGGAGGGTGTCGCCGTGGTCGCCCTCGTCCACGAATTCGCCTCCTATGTGCGGCCGCGAGAGAAGCTGTCCAACGTCTTCGACTGGGCGCACGACGTCGTATTTCCTGCACAGCTGGTGGCGGCCTCCTCGATGGAAACCGTCGCGGGGCTGGGCGAGCGCAACGGCATCCATGTTCTGGCGCAGGGACGTTCACAGATTCCGGGCCTGACGGGTCATCGGCCGGTGAGTTCGGCCGGCCCACTGCGCCCGCCGGGGCAGGAGAACGCGACCGTCGTTCTCGGCGCCGGCATGGTCCAGATGCGCAAGGGCGTCGATCTCTTCATCGAGGTCGCCGCGGTGACCCGGCGGTTGCGGCCGGACCTCGATCTGCGCTTCGTCTGGATCGGCCATGGCTATGATCCCGAGACCGACCTCAACTATTCGACCTATCTCCGCGAGCAGATCCGGCGCTCCAATCTCGGTGACAGTTTCCAGTTGCTCGACGCGGTCGACGATATCGAGGCGATCTACCGGCAGGCCGACATCTTCCTGCTGACGTCGCGGCTCGATCCGCAGCCCAATGTCTGCATCGACACCATGACGCTGGGCATTCCGACGGTCTGTTTCGAGGGCGGCGCCGGGACCGCGGAAGTTCTGGCGAGTGATCCCGCGACCGGCGGGCTGGTGGTGCCCTATCTCGACACCCACGCCGCAGCGGAAGCGATCTGGGCACTCGTGGACCAGCCGGAACGGCGGGCGCAGCTGAGCGAGGATCTGGCCCGGCTGGCGCGGGGTACCTATGACATGCCGTCCTATGCGGCACGGATCGCCGAGATAGGACGGCGTGCCTCCCACAGCCTGCGGTGCGAGGATGCCGTGCTGCTTGGCGCTCCGGGAATTATCGACCCCACCCTGCTGTTCGCCCCTCATGACCGCCGGCCACCGGCTTCCGAATGGGCCGCCACCGCGATGCTTCGCTGGAAATTGTGGAACGGGATCGAAGCGTCTGCGAAGGGTGGCGACGTTCGGCGGCCATTCCGCCGGGCGCGGGCCGGATTCCATCCCACAGTTTATGCACAGGCGCATCCTGAGGCCTGCATCGACGAGGCGCGCGATCCGCTGGCGCACTGGGTCGAGGCGGGGCAGCCCGTTGGTCCCTGGAGCCGGCGTGTTCTGCTGCCGCGCCCGCGGGCCGGCGCCGCCGCCTCGACGATCGCGCTGCACGGGCATTTCCATTATCCCGAGCTGATCGACGATTTCCTGTATCGCCTGTCCTGCAACGACACGACGGCGGATCTGTTCATCACGACGGATTCGCCCGAAAAGGCCGCCGAACTCGCCATCGCGCTGGCCGGCTACCGGGGCCGGTGGGATGTCCGCCTCTGTCCCAATCGCGGCCGCGACATCGGACCGTTCCTGACCGGACTGGCCGATATTCTCAGCGCAGGGACCTACGAGGTCGTGGGCCATCTGCACGCCAAGCGCAGCCTGGGCGTGGATGCCGCGATGGGCGAGCGCTGGCGTGGCTTCCTGTGGGAAAATCTCGTCGGCGGCCGCTACGCGATGCTGGACCGGGCGGCGCAGGCCTTTGACGAGGACGAGACGCTCGGGCTTGTCTTCGCGGAAGATCCCCATGTGGTGGGCTGGAACGACAATCGCGCGGCGGCGACGGATCTGGCCCGGCGCATGGGCATGAAGGATCCCCTGCCCGCCTTCTTCGACTTTCCGCTCGGGACGATGTTCTGGGCAAGGCCACGCGCATTGCAGCCCCTTCTCGACCTCGCCCTGGATTGGACGGATTATCCGCCCGAGCCCTTGGCGGGCGACGGCACGCTGCTTCACGCGATCGAGCGACTGATACCGCTGGTGACGGCCCAGGCCGGCTTTACAGTGGCCGGGCTGCGCGTGCCCGGTACGAGTTGGTGACGGGTTGGGGCTCGCACCCCGGCGGCCATTCGGGCCGCGGGCGCCGGGCGGGCCTATAAGAGCAAGGGCGGGAGAGCAGACGTGATGTCCATTCCGGCGAAGAGCGCTGTTCCGGTCGCCTCCTACCAGTATCCCTTCGTCCGGCCTCGGATTCCCCGTCTCGCCGAGATCGAGCCCGAGCTCGATGTCTCGCGCAGTTCGGGCTTCTTCACCAATTTCGCGCCGGCATCGCTGCGGCTCGAGCAGGCCGTCGAGCAGAGTTTCCTGAGCGGCTCCTGCGCCGTCACGGCAGGAAACTGCACGGCCGCCCTGACCGCGGCGTTGATCGCGACCCGGCGAAAGGGGCCGGTGCTGGTTCCGGCCTTCACCTTTCCGGCGACCGTGTCGGCGGTGAGGGGCGCGGGACTTGCGCCCATTGTCGGGGATGTCGATCCCATGACCGGCGTGCTCGATCCCGGCGCGCTCGATCACTGCATCAGGACCCATGGCTGCGATGCGGTCATCGTCGTGCGGCCTTACGGCATCTGGTCGGATCTCGGAGAGCTGGCGGAAATCTGCCGCCGGGCCGGTGTCGTCCTCATCATCGACAATGCGGCCGGTCTCGGCGTCGCGCGCGAGGTCGTCGCCCGTTTCGCCGTCGAGGATGCGATCGAGGCGTTCTCGCTGCACGCGACCAAGCCGTTCGGTGTCGGCGAGGGCGGCCTCATCTCCTGTCCGTCGCCGCTGGTGGCCAACATCCGCTCGGCGCTCAATTTCGGCCTGTGGATGCTCGGCGACCTGAAGCCGGGTGAGGGTATCAACGGCAAGATGGACGATGTGACGGCCGCGATGGCGATCGTGGTCGGCCGCCATCTGCCGGCCCGGATCCGGGAGCGCCAGCGGATGGCGGCGCTGTATAATCGCTGGGCGCTCAAGGCGGGGCTGGAGACATTCGTCGCGCCGGGCGAAGAGGGCCTGTCGCCCTGGCAGTGCTTTGCCCTGCGCCTGCCGGAAGGCGTCAGCGCGGCCGGCATCTCCGCCCATTGTGCCGCCGCCGGCCTCAGCGTGCGCCGCTATTACCACCCGCCCGTGTCGCTCTCCTCGGTCCGCGAGCCGATCCGCAACGCCGAGCGGCTTTCGGAGCGAGCTCTGTGCCTGCCGGTCTATGATGGAGAGGACGTCGCCAGCGCCGGGGATATCTGGGCGATCTTCATCGAGGGCGTGAGGCTGTTCTCCTGAGCCTGCCGATCACTCCAGATAGGCTTCGCCGGGCACAGGCTGGTACGGCGCCCGGCGCGGAAAGTGGTGGTAGTAGGTGAGAGCCTCGTCCACGAAGTGCAGGCGCGGGCGCAGATGCTTCATGCGGCGAAGGCTGTGCCAGTCCCCTGGCTCATTGGAGCGATAGGCGTGGATGTCGCCTGAGAGCTTCAGAAAGAACTCGTGGTACAGGCACATTCCCAGGCCAATCTGCGAGAAGGCGAAGGTTCCATTGCCGGCTTCCTGCCAGCTTGCGTCGGGGTTCTCCTGCCAGAATTTGTGCCACACGATGTCCGCCCGGTTCTGCTGGGCGGCGGCCACCACCTTCTCGATCCGGCTGTCGGCGTAGGCATCGTCCTCGTCGAGATGCGTGATGAACCGGCCTCGGGCAAATTGCCGGGCGAAATTGGCGGGCGTGGTGCCAGCCACGCGCCAGCGATCGGGGCCGGGCGCGGGATAGATCGATGGCTTGTCGAGATTGTAGAATTCGATGCGAGGATCGCCGAGACCACGCACGCGCTCCTCGGTGTCGTCGGTGCAGTGATCCCCGACGATGATGACCTGGAGACGGCTGTAGGTCTGCTTCCGGATCGAGGCGAGGCAGCGCTCGAGCAGCAGCTCGGCGCGGTTATAGGTCGAGATGCAGATGGTAACGAGCGGTTCGGCTTCTTCGAAGGCGCTCTGATAGTCCGGCGTTGCCCGCGCGGCATGGAACGCCTCGCGCATCGGCCCGAGCCCTTCGATCTCACCCAGCGCGTAGTCCAGCCGGAGCACCTCATGCGCCTGGAGTTCGCGCAAGCCCCGGTTTTCGAGCTGGAGCGTGGCCAGACGTCCCTCGACCGTCTGCGAGAAACTCGACACGACGTTTTCGAGATGCGTGACCCGTTCGAACAGCCCCTGGTTCTCCAGCTGGAGCGTGGAAAAGCGCCCCTCGACCGTCTGCGAGAAGCTCGACACGACATGTTCGAGATGCGCGACCCGCTCAAAGAGTGGTGGAAGCAGCGCCTCCTGGTCGGCCAACTGCTGGCGCAGGCTGTCGATCGGGGAGGGCGGTTCTGGCACGGCAGGGGCGGCGATCTGTGCCTTGTGGCGCTTTTTGACTCCGAACCAACGTCTAAGCAACGTGTCACCCCATTCCCATTTGGCGTCTTTTTATCGGCCGGGAGCATTAGGCAAAAGCCACCCGAATATTACATCATGCCGTACAGGCGAGGCAAAGCAATCGCCGCCCGCAATGTTGTCGCGCCCTGGTTCGAACGCCCGCACTGAAGCGGCCGCGCGGGGATGCATGAGATCGGGCGGGGAGGCGCATGGGGTCGTTCCGTGCGGCCTGAACTGCTATACCCGCAACACCCGCCGGTACGGGCGCGGAAGGTCGATGGTCGAATGACGCGGAGAAAAAGTGGTGTTGCCTAAACTGGCGATTTACGGCGCGTCCGGGCAGGCTCGCGCGCTTGTCAGCATGATCGTGGACATCTACGCGGAAGCGGAAATTGTCGGCTTCATCGACGACATGGAGGGCGACCGCGGGCAGACCGTGGACGATGTGCCGGTGATCAGCTTCGAGACCTGGCGCGCAATGGAGCCTCGGCCGCCCATCTTCATCTCGCTCGGCCGGACCTCCGATCGCCGCCGCCTCGCGGCCCGCGTCGAGGAAGCGGGCGGCACCTTGATGGATTTCCGTCCGCTGATGGCGCAGCGATTTCCCCGCGTCACCCTCGGCCTCGGCTCGCTGATCGGCATTCCCAGCTATGTCGGGCCGAACACCACGATCGGCCGCAACATCCAGGTCATGCCGATGTGTTCGGTCGGCCACGATGTGGTGATCGGCGACAATTGCATCTTGTGCCCGTCCGCCACCATCTCCGGCTATGTGGTGCTGGAGGACGGCGTGTTTGTCGGCGCCGGGTCCACCATCATCAATGGTCGCCCCGGCCGCCCGCTGGTCATCGGGCGGGATGCCACCATCGCCACCGGCGCGGTGGTGACGAAATCCGTGCCGCCGGGCGTCGCGGTGATGGGCAATCCCGCCCGTCCGCTGCGCGAACTCGCCCGCGATCGCCGCAAGGGGTGAATCGCCGGTCGCCCAGTTCCTTCGGGCGCTGGACGGCCGACAGCTTTTGATGGCAAGGGGAACCGTGGAGGCGCAAAATCCGCTGCGTCGACGCTCTCCGATCAACCGAGTTTTGTCATGTCCGCCCAGCCCGCTCCCTTCGTCACTCCCCCCTCGCTGCTCGATCATGTCCGTCCGCAGGCGCTTGCCGTTCCGGGGAGCGGCATCGTCGAGGTGATGAATTACGGCCGGGAGCGGCCCGGCATGATTCCGCTCTGGGCCGGGGAGGGCGATCTGCCGACGCCGTCCTTCATCGCGGAGGCGGCGACACGCTCGCTGGCGGCGGGCGAGACCTTCTACACCTGGCAGCGCGGCATTCCTGAGCTGCGCGCCGCCATCGCCCGCTACATGGCCGGGCTCTACGGCATCCCGAACGATCCCGAGCGCTTCTTCGTCACCGGCTCGGGCATGCAGGCGATCCAGATCTGCATCGCCGCCACGCTCTCGGCCGGTGACGAGATCCTCATCCCGTCGCCGTCCTGGCCGAACGCGGCGGCGGCGGCGCAGGTGATGGGCGCCAATCCGGTGTTCGTGCCGTTCGCCTTCGACGAGGCCGCCGGCTTCTCGCTCGACCTCGGCCGGCTGGAGGATGCCGTCACCCCGCGCACGCGGGCGATCTTCATCAATTCGCCGGCTAATCCGACCGGCTTCGTCGCCCCGCTCGACACGCTGCGCGGTGTGCTCGACATTGCGCGCCGCCATGGGCTGTGGATCATCGCCGACGAGATTTATGGCCGCTTCTACTATGAGGCGGGCGAGGGCGGCGTCGCGCCGTCGTTCCACGAGGTGATGGAGCCGGAAGACCGGATCCTGTTCGTGCAGACCTTCTCCAAGAACTGGGCGATGACCGGCTGGCGGCTCGGCTGGATCGAGGCGCATCCCAGCCTCGGCAATGTCATCGCCAACCTGATCCAGTACTCCACCTCGGGCGTCGCCCCGTTCATGCAGCGCGCCGGCATCGCTGCGATCGAGCGCGGCGAGAGCTTCGTCGCGCACCAGATCGAACGGGCGCGGCGCGGGCGTGACATCGTGGCCGACGGGCTGCTGGCCACTGGCCGGGTCACGCTCGCCCGACCGCCGGGCGCGTTCTACCTGTTCTTCGGCGTTCACGGTCAGCGCGACATGCGGGCCCTGGCGCTGACGCTGGTGGACGAGGCCAATATCGGCCTCGCGCCCGGCACCGCCTTCGGTCCCGGCGGCGAGAACTACATCCGGCTTTGCTTCGCCCGTGGCGAGGCGCAGCTGGTGGAAGCGACCAACCGGCTGGCGGCTTGGCTCACCCGCTGATCCTGGCGCGAACGGGTTGCGGACCGGCAGGATGCAACGCAAAGTGTTGCGATGAAGGACATTCAGAGCGATTCCAGCGAGATCGGCCCGCCCACCGTCTCCGAGGCCCGGCTGCTGTCGGTGCTGGACACGGCGGCGGACGGCATCATCGTCATTGACGAAGCCGCGCGCATCCTCGTCTTCAACAAGGCGTGCGAGGCGATGTTCGGCCTGCCGGCGGCTGATGTGCTGGGTGAGAACGTCAAGATCGTGATGCCCACGGAATATGCCGTGGAGCATGACAGCTACATCAGCAACTATATCGGCACCGGCGTGAAGAAGATCATCGGCATCGGCCGCGAGGTGCGCGGCCGGCATTCCGACGGCACGATCTTCCCGCTGGAGCTTTCGGTCGGTGAGGCGCAGACCCCGGCGGGGCGCCAGTTCATCGGCATCCTGCGCGATTTGCGCCCGCGCAAGGAAAGCGAGCAGCGCCTCGCGGAATTGCAGAGCGAACTGGTGCATCTCGCCCGCGTCTCCGCGATCGATGAGATGGGCGCGGCCATCGCCCATGAGCTGAACCAGCCGCTCACCGCGCTGCTGCTGTATCTTCAGGCGGTCCGCCGGGCCCATGCGCGCGGCATCGATATCAACGCGCAGGTCGGCGACATCCTGGACAAGGCGGCGGGCGAGGCCGAGCGTGCCGGCCACATCATCCAGCGCATGCGCCAGTTCGTGGAGAAGCGCGAGCCCGAGCGCCATCTGCGCCAGCTCGACCCGCTGATCGACGACGCGATCGACCTGACCCTGCTCGGCCAGCGCCACCGCATCCGCATCGACCGCGAACCGGCGCCGGTATTGCCGCCGGTGATGGTCGATCCGGTGCAGATCCAGCAGATCGTGGTCAATCTGGTGCGCAACGCGATCGAGGCGGCGACGCAATGCGGCAATGGCAACGAGCCGGCGATCCGCATCGTGACCCGCCGCACCGGGGCCGATGTGCGGCTGGACGTGCACGATAACGGACCGGGCATCGCGCCGGAGGCGCTGCCCAAGCTGTTCCAGGCCTTCGCCAGTTCAAAACGTCGCGGCATGGGCCTCGGGCTTGCGATTTCCCGAACGATCGCCCAGAACCACGGAGGCGATCTTACGGTCGATCCGGGTGGAAATGGTAGCGGAGCCTGCTTCTCGCTGGTGCTGCCAGCTGCCCCGGATACGATGGCGAACCAGGCTGGGGAAGGGAGCGTTTGACAATGGCGAACATGGGAGAAGTCTTCGTCGTCGATGACGACCCGGCGGTTCGCGATTCCCTCTCGCTGGTGCTCAGCCTCGAAGGCTACCATGTGCGCGGCTTTTCCGACGGCGCCGCCTTCCTCTCGGCCGCGCGCTCGCATGTGCCTTCCTGCATCGTGCTCGACGTGCACATGCCCGGCCGCTCCGGCCTCGACATCCTCAAGGAACTGGAAGCCGACCGCTATCCGGCGCCGATTTTCATCATTTCCGGGCAGGGCGACATTCCCATGGCGGTCGACGCGATTCGCCATGGCGCGCTGGATTTCATCGAGAAGCCGTTCGATGCCGACACCGTGGTCGAGCGCGTGCGCGACGCGATCGAGGCGCACCGGCGGCGCGCCGATGGCGAGCCGGGCGATTTGCTCACCGCCCATTTCCCCGGCCATGACCTGCTGACCCCGCGCGAGCGCGAGGTGCTGGTGCAGATCGCGTCCGGCGCCTCGAACAAGGAGGCGGGCCGGGTGCTCGGCATCAGCCCCCGCACCATCGAGGTGCACCGCGCCCGCATCATGGAGAAGCTCGGCGCCAAGAACGCCGCCGATCTCGTGCGCATCGTGCTCAAGGATATCCGGGCCTGAGGCGCGGGCCTGAGCTGCGTGATCGATGCGTGCCTGCTGCAATTCTCACCTGCGGCCTTCGCATTCCTACGAATTGCCGCTGACGGCCCGCCTGTCCCAAGTTCGGGAGCAAACAGCGGGAGAGAATCTTGCGGGTTCATGTGGTGGAGGATGATGACGGGGTGAGCGATTCGCTCAACCTCATCCTTGGCAATCTCGGGCATGAGGTGGTGATGCACCGCGACGCGGAAAGCCTGTTCCGTGGTGTGCCGCCGGCGGGCTCGGATGCCGTCATTGTCGATCTCAGCCTTCCGGGCATTTCCGGTGCGCAGGCCGTGCGCTGGCTGCTCGGGCTTGCCTCGCCGCCGCGCGTGGTGGTGATCAGCGGCCAGTCGCAGTCGGCCATCGACCACCAGATGCGCGGCCTGCATCCGGCGTGGCTGGTGCGCAAGCCGCTCGATGTCGAGACCCTGACCCGCGCCCTCCCCATGGAATGAGCCGGCTGCGGGGTTTTCCTTACGCAGCCCACCGAACTGTGCGCCGCCGCAACCCGCCGTAAGGTTTGCGACAGATCAAACAGGGAAGAGGCACATGCGCCAGCTCATCGAAGAACGCACCGGCAGTCCTTTGCGTTCGGTGTCTTCGGCCGACCCCCATTTTCCGCTGATGCGCGTGGCCGCCCATGTCACCCTGCTGCATGAGGGCGACCCCGCCCGGCGCATCATGGAAGTGATGGACGGCGCCGTGATGCTGACCAAGCTCCTGCCCGATGGGCGCCGCCAGGTGGTCGAACTGCTCGGCCCCGGCGACGTGTTCGGGCTCGCCTGCGACGAGGCATATGCCTGCTCGGCCGAGACGCTGACGCCCTCCACCATCAATGCCCATGAGCGCAGCGCGCTGGAGCGCGATCCGGCGCTCGCGGCCCGGCTGCTGCGTCGCTTCGAAGCCCAGCTCTGCTCGATGCACGCCCACGCGCTGGTGCTCGGCCGCATGTCGGCGCTGGAGCGCGTCGCCTTCTTCCTCACCCGTCTCGCACCCGAAGGTCTGGGCAGCGGCACGCTGCACCTCTCGATGACCCGGCAGGAGATCGCCGATTTCCTCGGCCTGACGCTGGAGACGGTGAGCCGCGCCTTTTCCGAGCTGAAGCGGCGCGGTCTGGTCGCTCTGCTGCGCGCCGACGAGGTGCGCATTCAGGATCGCGGCAGTGTGCGGCGTCTCGCGGGCGCCGCCTGACCGCGCCTGTTTCCAGAGCCATCGCCTTCCCACCTGCGCCCCGCGAAAGCGGGGCGTTTCGTTTTGAAGACGCGAAGCCGGAAAGGTCGCCCGCGAACGGGCTCCCACCTCACACAGCCATGGAATGCTGGCCCTTGCCGGCCTGAAGCCGGGCGTCGAGCGCAGCGGCGGCCAGACGCACGAAGGGGCGCCCGCTCGGTGTCATGGCGATATGGCCGCCGTCCAGCTTCAACAGTCCGTCGGCGGCGAGCGGCTCCAGTTGCGGCGCGGCCTCGCGCAGCAATTCCTCGTCAAGATCGACTTCGAGGTCGCACATCAGGCGCTCGATCAGCGCCCCGCGCCTTATGTCGTCGGGCGTGAAGGCGACGCCGCGCACGGTGGCGAATCCATCGGCGTCGATGGCGCGCATATAGCCGGCTGAATCCGGCGCATTCTGGGTGAAGCCCTGCGGAAACCGGCTGATGGCGGAAGCCCCGAGCCCGATCAGCGCGTCGGCCTGGTCCACCGTGTAGCCCTGGAAATTGCGGCGCAGCCGGCCCGCGCGCGCGGCGAGCGCCATCGGGTCGTCGGGCCGGGCGAAATGGTCGAGGCCGATGCCGGCATAGCCGGAGCCGATCAGCGTCATCCGCGCCGCTTCCGCCTGTTCGAGCCGGGCGCTCGCGCCGGGAAGAGCCTTCTCGTCGATCAGCTTCTGATTCGGCCGCGCCCATGGCACATGTGCGTAGCCGAACAGGGCCAGACGCTCCGGCGCCAGCAGCACGGCGAGCTGCGCGGTGCGGCGCACGTCGCGCTCCGTCTGGTGCGGCAGGCCGTACATCAGGTCGAGATTGATCGCGCTCAGCCCCACCTCGCGCAGCATCGTCACTGTGCGCTCCACCACCGCGAACGGCTGGATACGCCCGATCGCGCTTTGCACATGGGCGCTGAAATCCTGCACGCCGAGGCTGGCGCGGTCGACGCCGATCGCGGCCAGCGCGTCGGCGAGTTCGGGCGTGGTTTCGCGCGGGTCGAGTTCAATGGCGTGCTCGGCGAGGCGCGACAGGTCGAAGCGCTCGGCGATGCGCTCATGGAGATGTTTGAGCATGTCGGGCCCGAGATGGCTCGGCGTGCCGCCGCCCCAGGCGATATGCGTCACCGCCCGCCCGCCGGCCCGCTGCGCGATCAGTTCGATCTCGCGCTCCAGCCGCTCGGCATAGGCCGCGACCGGCTCGTGCCGCCGCGTCGCCTTGGTGGTGCAGCCGCAATAGAAGCACAGCGAGGCGCAGAACGGGACGTGGAGATAGAGCGACAGCGTGGCCTCGTCCGGCAGCGCCGCCAGCCAGTCGCCATGGCTCTGCGGCCCGACATCGGCCGTGAAATGCGGCGCGGTCGGGTAGGAGGTGTAGCGCGGAACCGCACGCTCGGCATGGAAAAGCGATGATCTATGCATGAAGCGAAATTGACCCGAACCGGCATTGGGCGCATTGATCCGGCTCAAACATTCCCTGCTTCGCACCTCTGCTGTGATGCCGTTGCCTTCCTTTTTCCGCTCAGCCGATTACACGCCCCGCAAGCTGGGCTGGATTGCGGTCACGCTGGCGCTGGCCTTTGCCGGCGGTGGCGTCGCGGCCGCTCTCGGCCTGCCGGTCGGCTGGCTCTCCGGCGCGCTGGTGGCGACGGCGGTCGCCGCGCTGTGCGGGGCCCCGGTCGGCATCAACCATCATATGCGGATGGCGATCTATGTCGTGCTCGGCACCTCGATGGGCTCGGCGCTGTCGCCCGAGACCTTCAAGGGCATCGCGACCTGGCCGTTCACCATGGTGGTGTTGCTGGTCTCCGTGCCGGTGATGATGGGCGCGGTCATGGTCTATCTGGAAAAGGTCGCGGGGTGGGACCGGCGCAGCGCGTTCTTCGCGGCGGCGCCGGGCGCGCTGTCCGCCGTGCTCGCCATGGCGGAAACCAGCGGGGCCGATACGCGGCGCGTGGTGTTCGGCCAGTCGCTGCGGCTGTTCATCCTGGTCGCGCTGCTGCCCGCGGCGCTCGGCGGGCTGGGGCATGAGCCGGCGGGAACGCTGCCGATCAACCCGGTGGTGCCGGACTGGACCAGCCTGGTCCTGTCGCTGCTGGTCGGCATTGGCGGCGCGTTCCTTGCGGAAAAGCTGCATTTTCCCGGCGGCGCCATGGTCGGTGCGATGCTCGCGAGCGGTGCCGTGCATGCGTTCGGCCTGATCGAGGGGCGGCTGCCGGACCTGTTCCTCATCATCGGCTTCGTGACGTTGGGCGCCAATGCCGGCACCCGTTTCGCCGGCACCCGGCTGGAGACGCTGCGCCGCTTCTTCGTCGACGCGCTTGCGGCCTTCTTCATCGCCACGGCGGTGGCGGTGGCGTTCGCGGTGCTGGGGGCGTGGCTGTCGGGCGAGCCCTTGACCAAGGTGCTGATGGCCTATGTGCCCGGCGCGCTGGAGGCGATGACCATCATGGCCTTCGTGCTGGGAATGGACCCCGCCTTCGTGGCCGCGCATCATCTCGCGCGCTTCCTGCTCCTCGCTTTGCTGATCCCGGTGGTGGCCCGGCTGATGTTCGGCGCGGCGGCGGTGCCCTCGGAGGATGTCGATCTGGACCGCACCGAGCCCAAGGACTGAGCCCAGACCCGGACTTAGCCCAAGCCCGGACTGAGCCCCGCCCCGGGCTGAGCCCAGGCCCTGACCGGTTTCCCGCCCCTGACTGAGTTCCTGCCCGGAAAATCCGGCCTTATTCCGCCGCCTGTGCGCGGGCGATGAAGGGCAGGCCGAGCCGGCTCCACACATCCACCAGCGCGGCGGCCAGCGCGGCGACCTGCGCGTCGTCATGGCAGGGGCCGGGGGTGATGCGCAGCCGCTCGGTGCCGCGCGGCACGGTGGGGTAGTTGATCGGCTGGATATAGATGCCGTGGTCGCTCAGCAGCATGTCGCTCGCCGCCTTGCAGGCTTCGGCATCGCCGACCATCACCGGAACGATATGAGTGTCGGTGACCAGCTGCGGCAGGCCGGCGCGCTCCAGCGCGTCCTTGACCTTGGCGACCTGCGCCTGCTGGCGCGCGCGCTCGGCGCCGGAGTTCTTGAGGTGCCGCACCGAGGCCGCGGCGGCGGCCGCGACGGCCGGGGGCAGGGCGGTGGTGAAGATGAAGCCCGGCGCATAGGAGCGCACCGCGTCGATCACCGCGCGCTTGGCCGCGATGTAGCCGCCGACCACGCCGAACGCCTTGCCCAGCGTGCCCTCGATCACGTCGACCCGCTGCATCACGCCGTCACGCTCGGCGACGCCGGCGCCGCGCGGGCCATACATGCCGACCGCGTGCACCTCGTCGAGATAGGTCATCGCGCCGTAGCGCTCGGCAAGGTCGCAGATCGCACTGATCGGCGAGACGTCGCCATCCATCGAGTAGATGCTCTCGAACACCACCAGCTTCGGCCGGTCGCCGGCCGCGCGCAGCAGTTCTTCCAGATGGGCGAGGTCGTTGTGGCGGAAGATCTGCTTCTCCCGCCCGGCGTGGCGCACGCCCTCGATCATCGAATTGTGGTTCAGCTCGTCGGAGAGGATGACGCAGTCGGGAATGAGGCGCGCCAGCGTCGAGATGCCGGTCTCGTTCGAAATGTAGCCGGAGGTGAAGACGAGAGCGCCTTCCTTGCCGTGCAGGTCGGCGAGTTCGGCCTCCAGCTCGACGATGGCGTGGCTGTTGCCGGAAATGTTGCGGGTGCCGCCAGCGCCGGCGCCGGCCTCGCGCGCCGTGGCGCACATGGCCTCGATCACGTCGTCATGGCAGCCCATGCCGAGATAGTCGTTGGAGCACCAGATCACGATATCGCGGGGCCCTTGTGGGCCATGCCAGGTGGCGCGGGGAAAATGCGCGGTGTCGCGCTCGATTTCAGCGAAGGTGCGATAACGCCGCTCGCGCTTCAGCGCATCGACGGCATTCTCGAAATACTGCGTATAGTTCATGGCGCATCCACTCCGCCGCGCCAGCCTCTCGGGGCGGCGGGCATGACGGCACCATGAACTTTGGAGCCGTTCCGATCAACCCGCGAAAATCCCTACGCGGCGATCGGGCGCGGCTAATTGGCAAAACCGCCTGCTCACGTCTCCGCGAGCAGGCGCACCTGCGCCAGGTTGAGGGGTACCTGTTGGCGGCCGTCGAAATAGATGAAGCGCAGGCGCCGGCGCCGCGAGACCATGGCCGCCGGCAACGGGTCATAGCGGAAACTGCCGCCGCCCAGATGCGGCATCACCGCGCCGACATCGGTCACGTCGTCGGTTTCCACCCGCAGCAGGCTGATATGCCCCCCATCCTGCGTCACCGCGTCGAACGGCACGCGCGCGAGGCGCAGGAAGCTGGTCGGGTCGCTGGCGGAGGCGAAGCCCTCGACGAACGCCTTCTCCACCAGGTCGAGATCGGGCTCGGCATGGGCGTGGTCCGCATCTTCCGGCGGCTCCGGCAGATGCGGGGTCTGCCACTGCACCGCGCGCGGCAGGTGGCCGTGATTATGGGCGGGGGCATGGCTGTGGCTGTGGGGGTGGCCGTGCGAATGGCCGTGCGAATGCCCGCCGGCGCCATGGTCGTGATGGTGGTCGTGGCCGCGATGCATGGGAAACTCCTTGTCGAGATCCTCTCCCCGCGGGCAGAGGTGGCCGGCGAAGCGGGGCGGCGAGGGGCGCGAGTGCGCCGCGGCGCCGCTCCCTCACCACCGCCCTCTCCGCGAGGGGAGAGGGCGTGGCCTCGTTTCTTCAGAAGCTCACCGGCTTGTCGATGATCGATTTATGCGCGCCGAGCTTGCCATGGGCGACCATCGAGCCCAGCGCTTCCACGCAGACCCGGGTGGCGAACAGGGCGGTGATGTCGGAGGTGTCGTAGGGCGGGGAGACCTCGACCACTTCCAGCCCGCACAGCCCTTCGGCGGCGACCAGCCCGAGAATCTTCAGCGCCTCGCGCGGCAGGAAGCCGCCCGGCTCCGGCCAGCCGGTGCCGGGCACGAAGCCGCAGTCGATCGAATCGACGTCGAAGGAGATGTACACCGCGTCGGCGTCCTTCCAGGCCAGTTCCAGCGCGATCTCGGCGGTCTTCTCCAGCCCGATCTTCTCGATATCGTCAATGGTGAGCACGTTGGTTCCGCGCGCCCGTGCCTCCTGCACGCCGTAGCGCGGCACCTGCCAGCCGCCAATGCCGAGCTGGACCAGGTTCTTGGGCGAGACGTTCGGCAGATTGGTCGCCCAGTACCAGGGCGTGGTGTGCATGCGCTCGTCGAGATCCTTCTCCTGGCAGTCGATGTGCCGGTCGAAATGGATGATGCCGATGCGCTTGGAGGTGCATTCGGCGATGCCGCGCACGCAGGGAAAGCCGATCGAATGGTCGCCGCCCAGCATCACCGGCAGCGCGCCGGACGAGAAGACGTGGGAGACGCCCTTGGAAATCTGGTCGAAGCTCTTTTCGAGGTTGGCGGGAATGGTGAACACGTCGCCGACATCGCACAGCGTCATCTGCTCGCGCAGATCGACGCCGAGTTCGTAATTGTAGGGCGTGTAGAGCGCGGAGATGCGGCGAATGCCCTGCGGCCCGAAGCGGGTGCCGGGGCGATAGGTGGTGCCGCTGTCGAACGGAATGCCCATCACCGCCGCGTCGAATTTGCCGACATCGCGGACATTCTCGACATAGGGCGCCTTCATGAAGGTGTTGATGCCGGCGAAATGCGGCAGCTCGCCGCGCGCGAAGGTCGGGATCGACTTGTCGTTGATGGATTCGGCACCGGGCAGGCCCATGTCGAGCGCCCATTGCTGTTCCTTGCGCCAGCCCTGTTCGGAAAGACCCGCCTCGGCATCCAGCGACTTCCAGCCCTGCATGTCCTTGAGCTCGAAATTCGGGTGGTGGCGGCGCGCGCGTGGCGGGGTCGGCGCGAGGCCGGCGGCGCGGCGGGCACGGGAGGGAAGGGGTCGATGATGGAAGGCGTTCATGGATTGCTCCTCGCCGAAAGGTCCGCGCCGTCGCGGACGGAACTGGATGTTGCGCTCGGCCCGCCGTCGAGCGGACGGGAGAAGCCGAGCACCGGAACCGGGCCGTCCCGGGTCAGGTCGAGATCGTAGGTGATGTGGGCGCCGAAGCGGTTCGGCTCCTGCGGGTCGATGCGCTTCTTGTCGAGGGCGATCAGCCGGGTGCCGAGGCCGAACGCCTCCTTCAGGTCATGGGTGACCATGATCACCGTCATGCCGTGCTCGCGCCAGAGCGGCTTGATCAATTGGTGCATCTGGGTGCGGGTGCCGGGGTCGAGCGCGCCGAACGGCTCGTCGAGCAGCAGCACCTTGGGCTCCTTGGCGAGCGCCTGCGCGATGGCGAGGCGCTGCTGCTGGCCGCCCGAAAGCGCGCTCGGGTATTTATTGGCGTGCGGGCCGAGCCCCACGCCATCCACCAGCAGCTTGGCCTTTTCCAGCGCGCTGCGCCGGCGCGCGCCGAACAGCTTGGCGAGGAACGGGCTCTCGGCGAATTCATAGGACGCCAGCACGTTGCCGAGCACGGTGAGATGGGGAAACACCGAATAGCGCTGGAACACCACGCCGCGATCCGGCCCCGGCTCGGCGGGCAGCGGGGCGCCGTCGAGCGTGAGTGTGCCGCGTGTCGGCCGGTCCTGCCCCAGCACCATGCGCAGGAAGGTCGACTTGCCGCAGCCGGACGGGCCGACCACCGAGACGAAGGCGCCGGAGGCGATGTCGATATTGACGCTCTCCAGCACGATCTGGTCGCCATATTCGACCCAGACGTCGCGCACCTTGATCGCACTCATCTAGCGCCGCTCCCCGACATAGGCCCAGGGGAAGGCCCCGCGCGCGATCTTTGCCAGTGCGAGGTCGAGCACATAGGCCAGCAGCGTGATCCAGGCGACATAGGGGATGATCACGTCCATGGCGAGATAGCGCCGCACCAGGAAGATTCGGTAGCCGAGCCCGTTCTCCGCCGCGATCGCCTCGGCCGAAATCAGGAACAGGAAGGCCGGGCCGATGGAGAGCCGCAGCGCCTCCAGAAGGCGCGGCATCGCCTGCGGCAGGGCCACCCGCAGCACGGTCTGCCAGGTCGAGGCGCCCAGGGTCTGCGCCTTCACCATCTGCTCGATCGGGATCGCGCCCACGCTCATGGCGAGGTCGCGCACCAGGAAGGGCGCGATGCCGATCACGATCAGCACCACTTTCGACAGTTCGCCGAGCCCGAACACGATGAACAGGATCGGCAGCAGCGCCATGGGCGGGATCATCGACAGCACCGCCACCAGCGGGGCGAAGCCCGCCCGCACCAGCGGCAGCATGCCGAGCGCCAGCCCGATGACGAGACCGGTGAGCGTGGCGAAGCCAAGCCCCAGCCCGAGCCGCTGCAGGCTGGCGCCGGTGTCGGCCCACAGCACCAGCGTTCCGGTGCGCCGGTCCGGCTCGGTCGCCATGCGGGTGATGGTCGACGCCATTTCCGAGATCGGCGGCAGCAGCTTGTCGTCCGGGTTCACGGCCCGGCGTTCCGCCGAGCCGAGAATGTAGATGAAGACGAGGAGGGCGAATGGAAGCATGGCGAGCAGAACCCGTGCTCCCGGCCCCGGCACGATGTTCATGGCGCGACGCATGCGGCGACCCCCTGCCTTTGGGTGGCTCAGAGCTTGCCGTCGGCGGCCATCGCCATGAAGCTGTCGTCAAAGCGCAGCTTCACATTGTCCGGCGAGCCCAGCGTCACCCCGCCGGGGAACGCCATGCCGACCGCGTCCTTGCTCTTGGCGCCGTCGCCGAGCAGGCCGTGCTCGAAGGAGAACGAACTGACCAGATCCATGGTCTTGGGCAGCGCCGCGCTCTTGGTGAAGGCCACCGCCTCGGCGGGGGTAAAGAACATCTTGGTCGCGGCGAGCTGCGCGTCGTAGCCCGCGAGGTCGGTGCCGGACAGCTTGCCGAGTTCGGCGCGCACTTCCTTGCCCTTCTCGCCCGGGTCGGCGATCAGCGCCAGCGTCTCGTACCAGATGCCGACCAGCGCCTTGCCGAAGTCCGGATTGTCCTTCAGCGTCTCGCTGTTCACGCCGAGCATGTCGATGATCTCACCGGGAATCTGCGAGGAGTTGAACACCTTGTTGGCGCCCGGCTCGGCCTCGACTTCCGCCAGCAGCGGGTTCCAGGTCACCACCGTGGTGACGTCGGCCGACTTGAAGGCCGCCACCATGTCGGCGTCGGAGGTGTTGACTACCTTCACGTCCTTCTCGGCGAGGCCCGCTGTTTCGAGGGCGCGCGCCAGCAGATAGTGCGAGACCGAAAGCTCGACGAGGTTGATGCTCTGGCCCTTCAGCTCGGCCGGGGTCTTGGCGGTCTTCGAGACGATGCCGTCATTGCCGTTGGAAAAGTCGCCGATGATCACCGCCGTGGTATCGACGCCGCCGGCGGCGGGAATGGTCAGCGCGTCCATATTGGTCAGCGTCACGCCGTCGAACTTGCCGGCGGTGTACTGGTTGATGGATTCCACATAGTCGTTGATCTGGGTGACATCGATGGTGATGCCGTATTTGTCGGCCCATTTCTTGACGATGCCGGCGTCGGCGGCATAGGCCCAGGGCATCCAGCCGACATAGATCGTCCAGGCGATGTTGAAGTCCTTCTTCGGCGCGGCTTCAGCTGGCGCGAAGGAGAGGGCGAGGGCGGCCACGCCGGCCGCGCCGAGCGCCAGCGAACGCAACCGGGTGAAACGCAGTCGAGGGGCACGCTGGGTACGACAAAGCATCAGGGTCTCCCGTGTCTGCCGGGGCGGCCCGTGAGGATCAGCTCGGGGGAGAAGGCCGGGTGACATACCGGAGGCCTTCGCCGCGACGATCGTCGCACGAGCCTCCCGGGCTTTTATCCCGCCGTGGACCCGGCGAATGTGGTGGGACACCTGTCCCCCGCCGGGCTGTCCCTCTCGGTCCAGTCACGCCCTGTTCGGCGCCGGAACCCTAGGAACAACCAAAGGGTAGCGGTATTACCGCTTGAAATGGAAGCCTCTAATGTCGGCAATGCCGCCCTGTCCGCGCCGAAAATTTCGGCGCGGCGCCCGTGTCGCGGGCAGAATATCGTTCGGCGTTCCAGAAAAGCGAGACGTCAGACTGTATGAATAAGTTGTAGGAATATCATACGCACTGTTTTTCGCTGGGAACGTCCGAAGCGGACCGACGTAAAGCTAGCCCGGCGGGGGCGGGTTATTGCCGGGCGGCCGGATTTTACTTGGTGCCGAAAATGCGGTCGCCGGCGTCGCCGATGCCCGGCACGATATAGCCGTGATCGTTGAGGTGGCTGTCGACCGCGGCGGCGTAGACCGGCACGTCGGGATGGGCGTCGTGGAACACTTTCAGCCCTTCCGGGGCGGCGATCAGGCAGACGAACTTGATGGACTGGCAGCCGGCCGCCTTCACCTGGTCCACCGCCGCCGCCGCCGAATTGCCGGTGGCGAGCATCGGATCGACCACGATGGCGGTGCGCTCGGAAATATCGCGCGGCAGCTTGAGATAATATTCGACGGCCTGCAGCGACACCGGGTCGCGATAAAGCCCGACATGGCCGACACGGGCGGCGGGCAGGATTTCCAGCATGCCCTCCAGAATGCCGCCACCGGCGCGCAGCACCGAGACGAGGCACAGCTTCTTGCCGGCCACCACCGGCGCCTGCATCGTGGTCAGCGGGGTCTCGATCTCGATCATCTCCAGCGGCATGTCGCGGGTCACCTCATAGGCGAGCAGCATGCTGATCTCGCGCAGCAGCAGGCGGAACTCGTTCGCCGGGGTGCGCGAGCGGCGCATCAGCGTCAGCTTGTGCTGGATCATCGGGTGATCGACGACGAAGGTGTTGGAAGGCAGCACGGGCGCGTTCATTTTCTGTTTCTCACGGGACGCGTTGAAGAGGGTAGCTTCCCATAGGCACCGGGGTGCGCCAAGGGTGTTCGCCGGGTCGTGCCCAAGCGCGATACAAAAAACGGACCGTTTCGTCCGAAATTTTCGAATCACCGCCGGCTGACCCCCTTGCGGGCCGCGCCAAATCGCGCTCTCCTTCATTGCTTCCGAAACACCGGCGGCCGGAAGTTGTCTGGCCGGGCGAGAAGCGAGCGACACATGTCTGCCAATGCCGGCACCGGCGGCCGTTCCCGCAATCACATCGTCCTCACCTCCCATGGCGCCTCGACCGGCGTGTCCGGTTCGGCGCCGCTGCTGGACTGGGGGGCGCCCACGCCCGCCGCGCGCGGGCCGATCGTCGCGACCCTGACCGACCCCAAGCACCGCAATGCCATCGGCACCCATGCCGGCGGCTATGCGGTCTATCGGGCGCTGGCCATCGCCGCCGGCTCGCTGCCGGCCGATTTCAAGGCCGACCTCACCAACACCGCGCCGTCCGACGCCATCGGCCCGCACCCGCAATGGGGCGACCCGAAGAAGATCGTGTCGCTCGATCCATGGGGCCATGTCACCGGCGAGGTGTTCGCGGACGCCATCGCGGCCGGCATCGACGTGCGGCCCTCCATCGCCATCACCCGCGCCCATATCGACATGCCGGAAATCCGCGACGCCATCCGCGCCGGGCGGCTGAAGATTGACGGCGACATCATCGGCCCCAAGGGCGATGTCCGCGTCACCAAGGCGGCGATCGATCCGGTGTGGTACCTGCCGGGCATCGCCGAGCGCTTCGGCGTCACCGAGGGCGCGCTGCGCCGCGCGCTGTTCGAGCACACCGGCGGCATGTTCCCGGAACTGGTGACGCGGGGCGACCTCAAGGTGTTCCTGCCCCCGATCGGCGGCATGACGCTCTACATGTTCGGCGACGTGTCGAAGATCGGCGACGGCGTGACGCCGCTCGCCTGCCGCGTCCATGACGAGTGCAACGGCTCGGATGTGTTCTCCTCCGACATCTGCACCTGCCGGCCCTATCTCGCCCATGGCATCGAGATGTGCGTGGAGATGGCGCAGCAGGGCGGCACCGGCCTCGTGGTCTATAACCGCAAGGAAGGCCGGGCGCTGGGCGAGGTCACCAAGTTCCTCGTCTACAATGCCCGCAAGCGGCAGGAGGGTGGCGACCTGCCCGAGACCTATTTCAAGCGCACCGAATGCGTGGCCGGCGTGCAGGACATGCGCTTCCAGGAGTTGATGCCGGACGTGTTCCACTGGCTCGGCGTCGACCGCATCGACCGCTTCGCCTCGATGAGCGACATGAAGTTCAACGCGCTGGACCGCGCCGGCATTCAGGTCATCGAGCGTGTGCCGATCCCGGCCGACCTTATTCCCCTCGATGCGCGGGTTGAGATGGAAGCGAAGGTATCCGCCGGATATTACGGCGTCGGCTTCGACAGCCAGTACGACGCGACGCAGGGGCGCGGCCTTAAAGACTAAGGCCGGGCCGGAAACAGGAAGACCATGGCAGACGACGATTACGTTTATGACGAGGCGACGGGCGAGTGGCGCCCCGCCTCGGAGCTTGCGGCCGAGGCGGCCGCCGCCAGCGCGGTGCGCGACGCCTCCGGCAATCTGCTCGCCGACGGGGATTCGGTGGTCCTGATCAAGGACCTCAAGGTGAAGGGCGCCGGCCAGACCCTGAAGCAGGGCACGGTCATCCGCTCGATCCGCCTCACCGACAACCCGGAAGAGATCGACTGCCGCCACGACGCCATCAAGGGCCTCGTGCTGCGCACCGAATTCGTGCGCAAGCGCTGAGGCGTCCCACGCGGCGCTGGCGGCGATCCGCCCGCCCCGCCCCTCATGATCCCGGAGCCGCGCCGCGATCCGGGATTGGTTGTCTTCCCCTATCGGGCATCCCGGACCGGGCCGATGCCGGTCGGTCCTGACGGCGCCTGGAGAGAAATTGCATGATCCCGCCTGATCTGCCCCCGCCCGAGCTTCTCGCCCTGCGCTCTCCCTCCGCCGTGCGCGCGCGCTGTCACCAGGTGCTCGACCATGCGCTCGCCGGCCGCTCGCCGCATTTCTCGATCGACGAGGCGGCGCTGGAGACGGTGGCGGATTTTGTGAGCGAGGTGACGAGGCTCGCCTATCCCGGTCTCGACATTCCCTATCACAGCCGCTGGCGCCACTTCGACGCCGGCGGCGTTGACCGCTGGGCGCCGATCGGCGGGCAGATGCGCGCCGATCTGGCCGAAACGGCGCGCACCATGATCGACCTCGCGGTCGTGAGCGTCCTGCTCGACGCGGGGGCGGGCGATGCGTGGCGCTTTCATGAGGCGGAGACCGGGCTGACCGTCACACGTTCCGAAGGGCTGGCAGTGGCAAGCCTGCGCATGTTCGAGGCCGGCGGCTTTTCCTCCGATCCGCAGCATCCGCTGAGGGTGGATGCGGCGGCTCTGATCCGCATCGACCCGGCCACGCTCGGCCGCTTTTTCCAGGTGAACGACGACAACCCTCTGGTCGGGTTGGCCGGGCGCGCCGAACTCCTGGTGCGGCTGGGCAAGGCGCTGGCCGCGCGGCCGGACCTGTTCGGCACCGATCCGGCACGACCGGGCGGCATGTTCGATGCCTTGGCTCCACAGGCGAAGGTCGGCCGTCTCCACGCGGCGCAGATACTGGAGTTGCTGCTCGACGGGCTCTCACCGATCTGGCCGGCGGGCCTCAGCGTCGACGGCTTCTCGCTCGGCGATGCCGGGCGCCATCCCGCCATTACCGTGCCGGATCGCTCGAACGGCATCGTGCCGTTCCATAAGCTCTCGCAATGGCTCACTTATTCGTTGCTGGAGCCGTTCGAGGCGGCGGGACTGGCGGTGGTCGATCTCGACGATCTGACCGCGCTTCCCGAGTATCGCAATGGTGGTCTGCTGGTCGATCTCGGCGCCATCGTCCCGCGTGCGCCGATCGATCCGGCGCGGAAATTCCCGGTCTCGTCGGAAATGGTCGTGGAGTGGCGCGCACTCACCGTCGCGCTCATGGATCGGCTCGCCGGGCTGGTGCGCGAGCGGCTGGAACTCGACGCTGCGCAATTCCCGCTGGCCAAGATGCTGCAGGGTGGCACCTGGAGCGCGGGGCGGCGCATCGCTGCCGAGAAGCGCCCGCCCGCGGGCGGTCCGCCGATCTCCATCGACGCCGACGGAACCGTGTTCTGACGCCGTCTCGGGCGGCTTGCGGATGCCGGAATGAAAACGGCCGGGAGCATGCCCGGCCGTGATTCCGCTGCGTGGGAGCTAGGAGGCCTCAGTCCATCTGCGCGCCGGTCGCCTTTACGATCGGTGCCCACTTGGCCACTTCCTTCTTCACATGCTCGCCAAGTTCCTCCGGCGTCGAGCCGACGACCGTGGCACTGAAATCGGCGAGGCGCGCCTGCACCTTGGGGTCCTTCAGCGCATTGTTGGCCGCGGCATTGAGCTTGGCCACCACTTCCGGCGGCGTGCCGGCGGGGGCGAACAGCGCGTTCCAGGTGTAGGTCTCATAGCCCGGAATGGTCTCTGCGATCGCAGGCACGTCCGGGAAGGACGGTGCGCGTTCCTTGGTGGTCACGCCGAGCGCGCGCAGCTTGCCGCTTTTGATGTGGTCGGAGGAGGAGGGCAGGTTGTCGAACATGATCGGCACCTGGTTGCCGAGCACGTCGACCAGCGCCGGGCCGGCGCCCTTGTAGGGGATGTGCTGCATGTCGACACCGGCCATGCTGTTGAACAACTCGCCGGACAGATGCAGCGGAGTGCCGTTGCCCGACGACGCGTAGCTGTACTTGTCAGGGTTGGCCTTGAGAATGTCGATCAGTTCCTGAACGGTCTTGGCGGGAAATTCGGGGTTTACGACCAGCACGTTAGGCACCACCACCAGCAGCGAGACCGGAGCGAAGCTCTTGTCGGGATCATAAGGCAGGTTCTTGTAGAGCGCCTGGTTCAGCGCATGGGTCGATACCGTGCCCATCAGCATGGTATAACCGTCCGGCGTCGCCTTGGCGACGGCTGCCGTGCCGAGCGTGCCGCCGGCGCCGCCGCGATTCTCAACCACCACGGGCTGGCCGAGTTCCTGGCTCATGCGCTCGGCGATCAGCCGCCCGACCAGATCGGTGGAGCCGCCGGCGGCGAAGGGAATCACCAGAGTGACGGGACGGCTCGGGAAGTCCTGGGCCGTGGCGAGGCCGGGTGCGAACAGGACCGCTGCGGACAGTGTGGCGGCGAGAACGGAGCGGAGCATAGGCGACCTCCCGGGTCATGGATGGACTGAAGGATGGGGTCTGCGGCTTCTATGGCCGCATCGTCGGCGCCAACGTGCGGCATTTGGCGCTCGGGCTCAATGTCCGTCCGGCAAATTCGGACAAAGGGATAACAGCCTCGCGGTATTGGATACGATTTTCCACGGAATTGTATCCGATATGCGTATCAATTGAGCGTGGTTGCTCATTTGATGGGCGCGGCGATGGCGTTGGCAACGATTTTTCGCGGGCCCGCGCACAGGATTCGCCGATTGGCGGACGTGGCCGGCACCCGTGCCGGGTTGGCATACCCCTTGCGAGAGCATGGCGGCATCACATCGGGAGCTGTGCGAGGCATGAGCAAAGGCGCTGATATCGAGCTGGTCCAGGTCACCAAGCGCTATGGCGCGGCCTTGGCCGTCGATGCCGTTACGCTGAAGATCCCCGCCGGCACCTATTGCTGCCTTCTCGGCCCCTCGGGCTGCGGAAAAACCACCACCCTACGGATGATCGCCGGGCATGAGACCATCAGCGAAGGCGACGTCCGGCTCGGGCCGGCGGTGGTCACCGACCTGCCGCCCGCCAAGCGCGGCACAGCGATGATGTTCCAGAGCTACGCGCTGTTCCCCCATCTCGACATCGTCGACAATGTGGCGTTCAGCCTGAAGATGAAGGGCGTCGACAAGGCGGTGCGCCGCACCAAGGCGATGGAAATGCTGAAGCTGGTCCAGATGGACCATCTGGCCGAGCGCCGCCCCGCACAGCTCTCGGGTGGCCAGCAGCAGCGCGTCGCGCTGGCCCGCGCGCTGATCACCGATCCCCAGGCGCTGCTGCTCGACGAGCCGCTCTCCGCGCTCGACCCGTTCCTGAAGATCAAGGTGCGCCAGGAGCTGAAGAAGCTGCAGCTTCAGCTCGGCATCTCCTTCATCCACGTCACCCACAGCCAGGAGGAGGCGATGGCGCTGTCCGACCTCGTGGTGGTGATGAATGGCGGGCGCATCGAGCAGGCGGCGACCCCGCGCGAGGTGTTCAACCGCCCCGCCACCGCCTTCGTCGCGCGCTTCATGGGCGACCACAATGTGATCGCCGGCCGCGTGACCGGTATTGCCGACGACACCATGACCTTCGAGGTGCCCGGCGGCGCCTCGTTCCGCGCCCCGGCCGAGCCTGGGCTTGAGCCCGGCGCCCCGGTGGAGATCGCCGTGCGCACCGACCGCGTGAAGCTGGCCGGTGATGCGCCGCCCGGTTTCGGTCTGACCGGCCTCGTCCAGAACATCGAATATCACGGGCAGAAGGTGCAGATAGCGCTCGCTGCGCCCGGCGTCGACGAGTTCTCCGTGCAGGTGCCGGAAACCGCTTTCTTCGAGGCTCCGCTCGCCGTGGGCGACGCGGTGCCGCTCGCCTGGACGTCGCAGGACGTCCACATTCTCCAAGCCTCGCCTTCGGCCTGACGCAGCAACGATTCCGGCCGCCTTAGCTCTCGGGAGAGACACATGACCACGAAGATCACGGAACTGAAGGGCAGCACGAAGGGCGTCAGCCGGCGCAGCCTGCTGAAGGGCGCTGCCGGCGCTGCGGGCCTCGCTGCCGGCGCGGGTGTCGTCACCGGCTTCCCGACCATCTGGGCGCAGAACCCGATCACGCTGCGCCAGTTCGGCACCGGCGTGTCGAACCTCAACGCCATCGCCGAGAAGTGCAAGGCGGACCTCGGCATCACGCTGCAGATGACCGCGCTCGATTCCGACGCCGTGTCGCAGCGCGTGGTGACACAGGCCAACTCGTTCGACATCGCCGACATCGAATACTGGATCTGCAAGAAGGTGTTCCCCGCCGGCACGCTGCAGCCGATGGACGTGAAGAAGATCAAGTATTACGACGACATCGTTCCGATCTTCACCACCGGCAAGCTGACTCCCGACTCCAAGATCGCGCAGGGTACGGCCCCGAACACGGTCGGCTTCGTCGAAGGCCCGGACTCTAAGAAGTTCGCCGCCGCGCCGACCCAGTGGATGACCCTTATCCCGACCATCTACAACGCCGACACGCTCGGCATCCGCCCCGATCTGGTCGGCCGTCCGATCAAGAACTGGAAGGACATTCTCGATCCTGCCTTCAAGGGCAAGACCTCGATCCTGAACATCCCGTCCATCGGTATCATGGACGCGGCGATGATCTGCGAGAGCGCCGGCATCATCAAATATGGCGACAAGGGCAACATGACCAAGGCGGAGATCGACACCACGATCGATTTCCTCATCAAGACCAAGAAGGCCGGTCAGTTCCGCGCCTTCTGGAAGACCTTCGATGAAAGCGTGAACCTGATGGCCTCGGGCGAGGTCGTCATCCAGTCCATGTGGTCGCCGGCGGTGGCGGCGGTGCGCTCCAAGGGGATTCCCTGCGTCTACCAGCCGCTTGAGGAAGGCTATCGCGCCTGGGGCGGCGGCCTCGGCATCGCCAAGCACCTCAAGGGCGCACAGCTCGACGCGGCCTATGAGTACATCAACTGGTATCTCTCCGGCTGGGTCGGCGCCTATCTGAACCGCCAGGGTTACTACTCGGCCGTGCTCTCCACCGCCGAGAAGAACATGACCCCGGACGAGTGGGCGTTCTGGATGCTCGGCCAGCCGGCCAAGACCGACATTCTCTCGCCGGAAGGCAAGGTGATGTACACGGCCGGCGCAGTGCGCGACGGCGGCTCCTTCAAGGAGCGCATGGGCGCTGTCGCGTGCTGGAACTCGGTGATGGACGAGGACCGCTACATGGTCCGCCGCTGGAACGAGTTCATCGCGGCGTGAGGACGCCCTCCTTCGGGTGGAAGGCAGGTGCCTGCGCGCTTCAACGCGTGCAGGCACTGCGCCTCGGAATGATGGGTCGCTGGGAAGCGACGTCATGCGGAGGTGCCCCGGGCCTGGCCCGGGCTTCGAAGGATGCTGATGAATGTCGTGGTCGATCAGGAAGCCCAGCATGACGCTCTCACGCCTCGCGCCCTATCTACAGGCCGGCCCGCTGACGGCGATCCTGTTCGCCTTCCTGGTGCTGCCCATCGCCACCATCGTGATGGTGAGCTTCTGGGACTATGATTCGATCCAGATATTCCCGGCCTTCGTCTTCACCAATTACGAGGAGACGATCACCTCGCCGGTGACCTGGAACACCTATATCAACACGCTGAAATACACCGTCATCGTTTGGGCGATCACGCTGCTGGTCGGGTTCTGGGTGGCCTATTATCTTGCCTTCCACATCCGCTCGGCGACCACGCAGATGGTGCTCTTCCTCGTCTGCACCATCCCGTTCCTGACCTCGAACATCATTCGCATGATCTCTTGGATCCCGTTCCTCGGGCGCAACGGGCTGCTGAACCAGTCGATGATGTCGATGGGGCTGATCGATACGCCGCTGGAATTCCTGCTGTTCTCGGACTTCGCGGTCGTGCTCGCCATGGTGCACCTCTACACGCTGTTTATGGTGACGCCGATATTCAACACGCTGATGCGCATCGATCGCTCGCTGATCGAGGCCGCGCGCGATGCCGGCGCCAATGCCTGGCAGATCCTGATCAACGTCATCATCCCGCTCGCCAAGCCCGGCATCGCCATCGGCTCGATCTTCGTGGTGACGCTGGTGATGGGCGATTTCATCACCGTGCGCTTCATGTCCGGCGGCCAGTCGGCCTCGGTGGGGCTGATGATGGCGAACCAGATCGCGCTGCTGCAATACCCGGCGGCGGCGGCCAATGCGGTGATCCTGCTGATCATCGTGCTGCTGCTGGTCGGCGGCATCCTGCGCATCGTCAATATCCGCAAGGAACTCTAGAGGGAGCCGCCCGATGCACCATGAGCGCCGCGGCCCCGGCTTCTGGGTCCTCTCCGTGTTCTTCGTCCTGTTCGTGCTGTTCCTCTACGGCCCGCTGTCGACGATCTTCATCCTGTCGTTCCAGGGGCCGAATGGCGGTCTTACCTTCCCGATGAACGGGACCTCGCTGCGCTGGTTCGAGAACCTCCTGTTCGAGCAGCAGGCGGTGGGCGACTTTGGCGGCGCGTTCCTGCGCTCGTTCATTCTCGGGATCATGTGCATGATCACCACTATGGTGGTGTCGCTGCTGGCGGGGCTGGCCTTCCGTCGCCGGTTCCTCGGCGCCGGACCGCTGTTCTATCTCACCATCGCCAGCCTGATCGTGCCGTCCATCCTGATCTCACTCGGCATCGGCCTCGCCTTTCAGGTGTTCGGGCTGGAACCGGCCTGGTACTCCTCGGCGTTCGGCGCGCAACTCACCTGGACGCTGCCCTTCGGCCTGTTGATCATGTTTGCCGTGTTCAACCGCTTCAACCCGGCCTATGAGGAGGCCGCGCGAGACCTCGGCGCCACGCCTTGGCAAACCTTCGCCCATGTGGTGTTGCCGATCATCCTGCCGAGCCTGATCGGCGTCGGCCTGTTCGGTTTCACCCTGTCCTATGACGAGTTTGCCCGCACGCTGATGACCTCCGGCTCGTTCAACACGCTGCCGCTGGAGATTTACGGCATGACCACCAACGTCACGACGCCGGTGCTCTACGCGCTCGGCACGGTGACCACCGTTTTCTCGATGGCCATCATCGTGATTGCCCTGATCAGCATTGCGGTCCTGCGTAAGCGCCGGGCACGGCGTATCGCGGGCTGACGTCTTCCGCTGCGGAAAGTCTCGCCCATAGAAGGGCTTGCGACAAAAATCTTGCCGAACTCGGTAGGGAACCGGATAGTTCCCGGCAGGTTGATGTCCAGAATAAGC
Source organism: Ancylobacter gelatini (assembly GCF_022601675.1). Classification (GTDB taxonomy): domain Bacteria; phylum Pseudomonadota; class Alphaproteobacteria; order Rhizobiales; family Xanthobacteraceae; genus Ancylobacter; species Ancylobacter gelatini. The sequence continues at coordinate 379,474 of NZ_JAKVIL010000003.1, forward strand.
CGCAGATTCGGCCCTCCGGATCGTTCAGCAAAGCGGCTGGGACTGCGCGGGAGAAACGCCATGAACATCTGCACGACCGATCGCACCATCTGCGACCTCCTTCGGGAGGTCGCCAAGGACGACCGCAAGCACGCCCTCACCATCAAGCTCCGCAGCGGTGACACCGTTACCGCCTATGGGCCGATCGAGGTCGCCGACCGCTTCATGCTGTGCCGGCTGCACGACAATAATTACCAGGGCAGCCAACTCATCGCGCTGGACACGATCGAGTTCATCCGCTGAGCGCCGGGCGCTTCCCGGCGGCACTGATCCGCTAGCCGGTGAAGGGCAGCAGCACGAGGCCGGAGCCGATCAGCGCGGCGTCGAGCAGGACATAGGCGCCGACCATCCAGCCGCGCGGCGCGGCGAGCTGGACCAGTATGGTTGCGCCGACGAACAGCACGATCAACCCGGCAAGTATCAAGATCAGCGCGACGTCGAATCCAGGGCTCATCGGTGCGCTGCTCCGGCACGGCGGCGGAGGACAGTGCCACGACCACGGAACGCGCGGAATGCATGGATCTGATGGGCCAGAACCAGCGGCAGCGCGATGGTCAGTCCCGTCATGACGAGGCCGAGCGCATGGGAGTCCGCGACGCTGTCCCACAGTTGCACGTCGAGAGGCATGAGCCCGCGCCAGAGCAGGGCCGCCAGGCCGACCAGGCCGAATGCAAACAGTGACGACGCCCTGACGAAGAGGCGAGGGCCGCCGCTCGTGGCGAGGGCGCGCCCGATCGTTGTGAGTACCACCAGCAGCGCGACGCTCGTGAGCCCCGTGGTGAGTCTCGTGGTGTCCGGCAGGCTCCACAGCGCCCACAACCCGGCCAGCAGCAGCATTGCGCCCGTGAGGACCAGCAGGGGACGAGCGACGCAGCGGGCACGACGCGCGGTGTTGCCGTCCGTCTTCCACACCAGCCAGCCCGCGCCGGTCAGTCCGTAGCCGCCGACAAGGCCCAAGGCGCAGATCATGCCGAGCGGTGTCACGAGGCCCAGGGCGCTCTCCGTCGGCGGGCCGCCTGCGTCTGACACAGCCGCGATCAATCCACCGAGCAGAAGACCTTGGCACAGCACGGCGAGGATCGAGCCGATCGCGAAGGCGGCATCCCACATGGGGCGCATCCGTACCGAGCGGCGGCGCATGCCGAGGGCGGCACCGCGAAGCACCAGCGCGGCCAGCATCGCGGCAATCGGCAGGGCAACAGCCGGCATGAGCATGTAATAGCCGGCCGGGAATGTGGAGAACAGCAGAGCGCCGCCCGCCGCCAGCCAGATCTCGTTGCCGTCCAGCACCGGTTCGATGCTGGCGATCATCTCACCGCGGTCCGCAGCGCGTGGCACGCCGGCAAACAGGATGCCGACGCCGAGATCGAGCCCGTCCGCGAAGATGTAGACCATGATGCAGAAGGCGGCGAGGCCGGCGAAGATCGGTGGCGCATGCACTGCCAGGAAAACGCCGGTCATGACCCGAACTCCCTCCGGTCGGTCGACGCGGGGTCAGTGATGTGCGCGGTTGGCGCTGCGCCACTGGTACGGCGTGTCGCCGACGAAGCGGCGGAACACGGTGGTGAAATGCGCCTGGGTCTGGAAGCCGACGGCCAGCGCGATCTCGACCAGTGAGTCACGGGTTTCCGTCATCATCGCCTGGGCACGCTCCACCCGGCGGCGCAGCAGGAATTCATGCGGCCGCAGACCGGTGGCGACGCGGAACTGCGCGGCGAAATGCATGCGGCTGAGCCCGGCAGCGGCGGCCATGCCGGCGAGGGTGACGCTCTCCGAAAGGTTCTCGTCGATATAGGAGACGACACGCTTGAGGCGCCATTTCGGCAGGCCGGATTTGGGGCGGCGCGGGGCGGTGACCGTTTCCGGTTCCTCGAGCCGGCGAGCTTGCGCATCGTGCCCGCTCAGCACGCGGGTGACGATGGCAAGGCGCAGCGCGTCGGCATAGAGCCCGCCAAATTCACGATCGCTGCTTTCGGCGGCGTCGAGGGCACGCGAAAGCCGGTCGATCACCGGATCCGGATCGGCTTTGCCCCGGGAGGACGCGGCGGCGTCATCGAACAGGGGAGAGCGGTCGAGGCTGGAGGCGCCGACCTGGAGATGAATGACCGGCACATCGTCTTCGGTCGCCTGGCGGCGGGCGGTTGCGGCAGGGCCGATCGCGAGCACGACGCCCATATGGTCGAGGCGCATCGAGAGCGCGTTCCGCGCAGCGTCGCTGGGCGGCAGGGTGGCGTTGGCGGCAGAGGTGAAACCAGCGGAAGGCGGCGTGACATGAAGCGACATGGCCGATACCCCATCATCCTCGGAGCGAAAGTAAGCCTCTGGATGGGCGCGGGCCGGAGAGGGCGACATCGGTGCCGAAGTGTTTTCGGCGGCGTCCCCGTATTCTCTCTGGCCGTTCCCCGTTTCATCCATCGACTAGCGATGATGAAAGATTATTCGGGGTGGGGGCCGGCTCCCATTCTACGTGGGTTTCGGCAGCTATATGATGAGTGTGATGGCTACATACCTTGGTATGCCCGCCAGCACCTCGCGGCGCCTAGTAGCGGGGAGAGAGCGGCCCGCGCGGGGCCGCGCCGAGCAGCGCCACCATCAGGAGACCTGCCAGCGCGCCCCAGTAGCTGACCTGGAAGGCATCGATATAGGCAAGCACATTGGCCTCGCGGCTCACCGTGGCCGCCAGCGCCGCGACGCCCCGCGCCTGAGTGAGGTGCGCCGAGCCGCCCGCCCCGGCGAAGGGCGCGGCGAAGCCGGCCAGAGCATGGGCGGTGTCCGAAGCCGTGACGTGCAGGCCGAGCAGGTAGGAATGCAGTTGCTCGCGCATGCGCAGCAGCGTCGCCATCAGGCTGATGGAGATTTCCGCCCCGCCCAGCCGCAGCACCTGCACATAGGCGGCGATGGCGGTCGCGGTCTTGGGATCGGAATTGGACAGGATGTAGACCACGGCGGCGAGGAAGGTGAAGCCTTGGCCGACCGACTGGATCAGCAGAAGCGGCAGGAAGCTCCAGCCCGTCCATTCGTGGGTGATGCCGGTTCCCATGCGCGCGGCCACCGCGAAAGCGAGGAAGCCGATGAGCATGGTGAGCCGGGCGTCGAACAGACGGATCATCACCACCGCCAGCGGCATAACCGCGAGCAATGGCAGCCCGGTGCCGACAAAGATCGGCCATCCACTCTCCTCAGGCCGCAGTCCGGCGACGGAGGACAGGAAGCCCGGGATCAGCATGCTGTTGGAGAGGCTGGCGACGTTGAAACACAGGATGACGATGAAGGCGCCGATGATGTTGCGCGAGGCGATGACCTTGTGGCTCGCCCAAGGCACGCGCACCAGCAGTTCGTTCAGTGAAAATCCGGCGACGAGGATGACACCGGCGACCAGCAAGGTGAGGACGAGCCCGGATTGCAGCCAGTCCAGCCGGTTGCCCTGGTCGACGGCGACATAGATGAGCGCCCAGCCGCTGCCGAGCAGCGCCATGCCGCCCCAGTCCGCCCGCTCCAGCAGCCCGAAATCGACGTTCTCATGCGGGGTGCCGAGGCGCACGAGGATGCCGATCACCGGAGCCAGCAGCACGTCCTGCCAGTACACCCACTGCCAGCTCATATATTGCTCGTAGAAGCCGACGATGGCGACGCCCGCGCTCTGCGAGAAGGCGAGGCGGAAGGCGTAGATGGCCAGCGCCGGAATCCACCAGCGGATCGGCAGATTGCGGAAGATGATCATGATGGTCGCGGGGATGAACACGCCGAGCAGCAGGCCACGCAGGCCGTGCAGCAGCACGATCAGCTCCCAGCCCCGCGCGAAGGGAATCGCCAGCGAAAGCAGGGCATAGGCAAGGCTCGGCCAGAACAGCACGCGCCCGACCCCGAAAGTGGCGGCCAGCCACGCCACGGCCGGCGCGATGAATATCTGCGGGGCGGTGGCGATGGTGGACAGCCAGGCTCCTTGGTCGAAGCTGATCCCGAACGCGCCGCGCAGGTCCGGCAGGCCGATCGAGAACAGGCGGGTGTCGAAGCCGACGAGGAAGGAGCCGAGCAGCACCGCCGCCGCTGCATAGACCGGGCGGGGGCAGGGCGCGGACTGGGCTGGCGCCGAGGCGGCGGATGCCGGGAGCGGAGTTGCGTTGGCCATGGCTCATTCGTTCCGGTCGACATGGATCTGCGCTTCCACCGACATGCCGGCGCGCAGCTTTCCGGTCAGAGCCTGCCCGGGCTCGATCGCGATCCGCACCGGAATGCGCTGCACCACCTTGGTGAAATTTCCGGTTGCGTTATCGGGCGGCAGCAGGGCGAATACCGCTCCGCTCGCCGGCGAGATGCGCTCCACCCGCCCACGCAGCGTCTGGCCGGGGAAAGTGTCGACCGTGACGTCGACCGGCTGCCCCGGCGCGACATGGGTGAGCTGGGTCTCCTTGAAATTGGCTATGACATAGACATCGGGGATCGGCACCACCGCGATCAGGCTGGTGCCGACATTCACATAGTCGGCCGGCTGGACGAGACGGGTGCTGACGATGCCGTCGAAGGGGGCGCTGACGGTGGTGTAGCCGAGTTGCAGCGACGCGGTCTTCAGGTTGGCGATCGCGCCGTCGAGCGCGGCGCGCAGCGTTCCCTCCTGGCCGGTCAGCACGTCGAGCTGGCGCCGTTGAGCTTCGATCGCCGCCCGAGCGGCGGCGACATCGGCGTTGGCCTTGGCGAGATTGGCGGTGGCCTGCTGGAGCCGCTGTTCGGTCCCGGCGATGCCGCCATCCACCAGCGCTTTCTGGCGGCCGAACTCCTCCTTCATCTCCGTCTCGACCGCGGCCGCCGAGGCAAGCGCCGCTTCGGCCTGCGTGACCAGCGCGCGCTGCAATTCTTCCTGATTGCCCAGATTTGCGAGAGCGGCGCGGGCGCCCTCGACCGACGCCTGTGCGCCGTCGACCGCGGCCTGATAGCCGGCAGGGTCGATCTCCACCAAAGGCTGACCGGCCTTGACGCTCTGATAGTCGTCGACCAGCACTTTCAGCACATTGCCGGACACCCGGGCGCTCAGCATCGAGACATCGGCTTCGACATAGGCGTCGTCGGTGGATTGCAGCGCGCTCTCGCTCATCCAGTTCGCCCAGTGGGCATTGCTGTAGACGAGCAGCACGCCAAGCACGGCGATGGCCGCGAGCGGCACGAGCAGCCGGCGCAGGCTGGCGCCGAGCGAAGGCGCCGGCGGCGTGGCTGGTGTGGTCGGGATCACCGGCGTCGCGCTGGCGCGTTGGGTGTCGGGTGTCGTGTCCAGCATGGCGGCATCGCTTCCTCGAAAGGCGCGCCCCCGCGCCACGACGCCACTATGCCTCGACGCGCGCAGCGGGTGTTGCGGGAATGAATTGCCTTCCGCAGCGGTGCGGTATGGTAACGCCGGATCGTCAGCCGTCAGCCGTCAGCTCTCGGCTGCGGGGACGGCGGGCAGGCTGAGGCGGAGTTTGCCGCCCATCCCTTGCTCCGGCGCGGCGATGGCGATCTCCCCGCCATGGGCGGTGACGATGGTGCGGCACATGGCGAGGCCGAGGCCCATGCCCTGCGCCTTGGTGGTGAAGAACGGCTCGAATGCCTTCTGCGCCACCTGTTCGGAGAAGCCCGGCCCGGTGTCGCACACCTCGATGATCACCTCGTCCGGCACCGCGTGTGTGCGCACACCGAGGCGGCGGGCCCCGGGAGGCGTCGCCTGCATCGCCTGCATGGCATTCGCCATCAGGTTGATCAGCACCTGCTGCAGCAGGATGCGGTCGACCTCGATCCGGCTATCCTCGGCGCCGAGCGCGGCGGCGAGCACGATGCCCTGCGCCGCCATTTCGTTGCGCAGCAGGTGCAGCGCTTCCTCCACCACCGCATTGACTGGAAGCAGGGTCTTTTCCGGCTCGACCTGCGTCATCAGCGTACGCACGCGGCGCACCACTTCGGAGGCGCGTGTTGCTGCCGCCCCAGCCTGCGCGAGCGAGGCGCGCACTTCGTCGAGGTCGGGCTCCGGCCGGTTGAGCCAGCGCTGGCCGGCGGCGGCGTGGGCGGTAATGGCGGCGAGAGGCTGATTGATCTCGTGGGCGATCGAGGCCGAGACCTCGCCGAGCATGGCGGCGCGCAGGGCATGGTCGAGTTGGCTGCGCGTGTGCTGGAGTGCCTCCTGCGCCTTCACCCGTTCGGTGATGTTGAGCACGCTCGCCTGAACCCGGTCGAGCGGGGCGCCGGGCGGGAAGTTGAAGGCGACGATTACCCGCAGCAACTCACCCTGCCGCGTCCGGATCGTGGTCTCGGCGGTGTGGCTTTCGACATTGCGGTTGAGCGCCAGCAGGAAGGCCGGGAAGGTCGGGTCGTCCTCGGGAAGGAAGTCGTCGAGGCGGGTGAAGAAATCCTCTTTGGTGGCAACGCCCATCAGCTTGAGCGCGGTACCGTTGACGTCGGTGACGCGGATGAGGGAGCGCGTCCGCGTCACGAAATCCGGGTTCTGCGCCAGATACATGGCCAGATCGGTCACGCCCTCTGCCCGCAGCGCGTCGAGGGCCTCCTTTACCGGCCGCAGATCGTGTTCCCAGATTGCCACCGCCAGCGTCTCGAAGATGGTGCGGTAGCGCCGCTCGCTGTCCTTGAGTGCCTCGTCGGCCTGCCTGCGCGCGGTAATGTCGGTATTGGTCTCCAGCGTGGTGCCGCCGCCTTCCGTGCCATCGGGGCGTCGGCGCCAGCGGCTGAACAGGTAGAGCGTCTGGCCCGCGCGCGTGCGCTGCGTCAGCTCGCCCTGCCATTCGCCCGTTTGGCGTAGCGTCGCTGCGATCGCGTCGCGGGGCTCGGGAAAGCGTGTGGCGAGCAGGGCGTGGGCGTTGGCACCCCAGGCCTCATCGAAAGACCAGCCATAGAGGGTTTCCGCGCCCTTGTTCCAGTAGGCGATCCGGCCGATGGCGTCGGAGAGGTAGATGGCGTCGCTGGTGACGTCGAGCAGTTCGGCCTGCGATTCCACCGTGAGCCGGTCGGCGTGACGCTGCAGCACGATGACCGTGGTGGCGAGGATCGCCGACAGGCTGAACAGCAGCCGCAACCCCGGCTCGACCATGACATCGACGCCGTGGCCATAGACGAACGCGAAGAGGGTGAGCCCGACGCAGCCGACGGCGAAGGCCTGGATGGCGTGACGCGACGCGATGTCGGCCACGATGATCAGCACGAGGACATAGAGCACAGCCACCGCGCTGCCCAGATGGGTGAAGGCGTCGACGGCGAACACCGCCGCCGCGAGCGTCGTCGCGGCGGCGTAGCGATAGGCAAGGGCCCTTGGGCCCGGGGCGGCTTGTCTGCGCATGGGAGGCACTTCCGGCTGTGGTCCGACCTGATCTCGGCGCGCATAAACAGACAGAAGTGGCGTCGTTAGTCACCCCCATATCGTGCGCGATAGGTCGCCGGTGCGTTTCTAGCCAGCCACGGCGGCGGCCAGTTCCAGTGCGTCGAGCAGGGCTTCCGGCTCATGAGCTCCGTCATAGCGCCGCCCATTGATGAACAACGAGGGCGTGCCGTTCACGCCGCTGCGCAGGCCGCCGCTGAAATCGACGCGAATCCGTGCGTCAAACCGGCCGTCAAAGGCCGCCTCCAGATCGGCAGGGTCGATCCCGAGCGCCTGCGCATAGCTTGCGAGGCTGGCATCGTCGAGCGCGTCCTGGTGTTCATACAGCAGGTCGTGCGCCTCCCAGAACCGGCCGATGGCGGCGGCGGCTTCCGAGAACTGCGCCGCATGGCCGGCATGGGGATGGGCGCCGGTGAGCGGGAAGTTGCGGAAGACGAAGCGCAGCCGGTCGTCCATGGCCTGCTGGAGCGCCTTGATGACGGGATACATCTCCCCGCAATAGGGGCATTCATAATCGCCATATTCGACCAGCGTGACCGGTGCATCCTCGGGACCTTGCATATGGTCCTCGGGGCCGACCGGGGGTGTGAGCATCTTCATGACCTGGCTCCCTGCTGTGGTGCGCCGGCGAGGGCGTCCAGCGCGTCGAGTATGCCGTCGGCGCCGGGATTGAGGCCGAGCGGAGAGAGATAGCTCCAGCGGATGATGCCCTCGCCGTCGATGACGAACAGTGCGCGCTCCGATGTGCCGTCATGCTCCCGATAGACGCCATAGGCGCGGGCGACCGCTCCCTTGGGTTCGAAATCGGACAGCAGAGGGAAATGCAGGCGGCGCTCGCCGGCAAAGGCGGCGTGGCACCACACGCCGTCGGTCGAGATGCCGACCAGCTGTGCGCCATAGCGGTGAAACTCCGGCAGCACTTCGTTGTAGAGCACCATCTGATCACCGCAGACCGGGCTCCAGTCCGCCGGATAGAAGGCGAGGATCACCGGCTTTCCGCGCAGGTCGGCCAGCGCGAGCTGCTGGTCCGGCGTCGCCGGCAAGGTGAAGGCGGGCGCGGGGCGCCCGGCTTCGAGAGGGCCGGAGGCCGGCGGGTGGGGTGTGTCGGACATCATGACGTCTCCGCTGGAGCGGCGCGGGCCGCGGCCGGTCAATGGTTGGAGCGGGTGCACTCGTAGAGGAACCACGCCCGGCGTTCGGTTTCGTCGATCCACACCTCGATCAGGCTGGTGGAGGCGACATCGCCATATTCCTCGCACACGCCATGGGCAGCGCGCAGGAAGCCGGCGAGCGCACGGTTATCCTCGGCGAGTTCGGCCAGCATGTCGCTGGCGGTGACATAATCGGCGTCATTGTCGGCGATGCGCTGCAGCCGGGAGATATGCCCGATCGAACGCAGCGTGGTGCCCCCGACCTTGCGGGCGCGCTCGGCGATGGCATCGGTGGTTGCGAAGATCTGGTCGCCCTGCTCGTCGAGCATCAGGTGGTAGTCGCGGAAATGCGGACCGGACAGGTGCCAGTGGAAATTCTTGGTCTTCAGGTAAAGCGCGAACATGTCGGCCAGCAGGCCGGTGAGCGCGGCGGCGATGTCGCGTGTGGCGTCGGCGCCGAGATCGGTGGGGGTGCGCAGCGGCGCGGTGCGGCGGGTGGCGGGGGTGCTCATGGCGGCTCTCCTGGGAAGAATGGCGGGCGGCCGGCTCGTGGGGGAAGTGCGAGCCGGCCGCCGTGCCGGGTGCATCTGACAGGTCGGAAGCTAGACCTGACCCCCGCCGAAACCTATTGGCCCTAGGGTTGGCCGGCTCATACATGAGTGTGAGGCCAGCCTTTTTCCGCCGCGCTCACGCGCAAAAAAAGCCGGCGGGGCCTGTCGCCGCGCCGGCTTAAATCCTTGCATGCACTGGAAGAAGCTGGCGCCCGCTCAGGCGATACCGCCGAGCGCGTGGTCGAGGCAGGCGATCATCTCGGTGCCGTCGAACGGCTTGGCGAGGAAGCCGATGGCGCCGCCCGCCGCCGCCTGTCGGCGCACGCGCTCCTCAGGAAAGGCGGTGATGAAAATGAGCGGGGTGCGATGACCGTCCGCGCGCAACGCCTCCTGAAGTTCGATGCCGCTCATCCCGGGCATCTGCACGTCGGTAATGACGCAGGCCGCGTCGGGGCGGCGCGGCGAGTTGAGGAAGTCCTCGGCCGAGGCGAAGGTGCTGGCCGCAAGGCCGAGTGAACGCACCAAGCTTGCGGTGGCGGTCCGAACCTGCTCGTCATCGTCGATGATCGCAACCATCGCGGGCTGGCGCACGATGAAAAATCCTTTGAACCGGCCGGAATATTGTCCGGCAATACGTTTTGTCTTCGCGATCTATAGACCCCGGCCCGCCGCGCTGGAATTATATCTAGGTTTGCAGTGCCTATCTTTTCGGTGCCTCAAGGCCGAGAAGCTCGGCCATGCGCACGAGGTCGGCGAGCGAGCGCGCGCCCATCTTGCGCATGACATGGCCGCGATGAATCTTCACGGTGATCTCGCTCAGGTTTACCGCTGCCGCGACCTGCTTGTTCATCAGACCGGAGGTCACAAGAGCCATGACTTCCTTCTCGCGCGGGGTCAGCGACTGGTAGGCGTCCTGCACGCCTGAAGCGGCCCTGTCCGCCGCGCGCCGCACGCGGTCCTGTTCGATGGCGGTGGAAACCGCATCGAGAATGTCCTGATCCCGGAACGGCTTGGTGAGGAAGTCGACCGCGCCGGCCTTCATGGCGCGCACGGTCATGGGAATATCGCCATAGCCGGTCATGAAGATCACCGGCATGTTGAGGCCGGAGCGGGCGAGCTGGGACTGGAAGTCGAGCCCGCTGACACCGGGCAGGCGGATGTCGAGCACCAGGCAGCGCGGCGCGTCCGGCAGCACCGCCGCCATCAGTTCGGCTGCCGTGCCGAAGAGCTGCACCTTGAGGCCGATCGATCGGAACAGGCTCGAAAGCGCCTCGCGCAGCGCAGCGTCGTCGTCGACCACGATGACGACGGGCTCGGCGGTGGCGGTTTCGCTGCGGCGCGGCGTGGCGGGCACTGTCACGATGTCGTTTCCTTAACGGCGGGCAGGGCAAGGAGGAAGGTCATGCCGCGCTCCACGCCGGGTTCAGCCTGGATGCGGCCTGCATGCGCCTCGATGATAGACCGGCTGATGGAAAGGCCCAGCCCCATTCCGTTAGGCTTCGTGCTGTGGAACGGCTCGAACAGTTTTGCCAACTGCTCCGGTGCTATGCCGTCCCCGGTGTCGGAGACTTCAAGCTGCACCATGGCCTGCGCCAGGCCATGCTCCACGCCCGCGCGGACGGTGAGGATGCGCGGCGCGGGGCTGTGCTCCATGGCCTGAACCGCGTTCATAACCAGATTGATGATCACCTGCTGCAGTTGAACCTTGTCGCCGATTACCTGCGGCAGGCCGGCAGGCATGTCCAGGGCGAGCACGACGCCGTTGCGGGTGCGCTCCCAGTCCATCAGCATGAGCGCCTCTTCTACCGTCTCGTCGAGGTGAAGCGGCATGTGCTCGGGATCGTCGCCGCGGGCCAGCGCGCGCAACCGCGCGATAACCTCGCTGGCTCGTCGGCCATTGGCGATCATCCGTTCGACTGTCGCGACGGCCTCGGGGACATCGGGCTCGGGCCGGCGCAGCCAGCGCAGGCACGCTTCGCCATTAGTCACTACCGCAGCCAGCGGCTGGTTCACCTCATGGGCGATGGAGGCGGTGAGTTGGCCCAGCGTCGCCACGCGGGTTACATGGGCCAGTTCGGAATGGGCCCTGTGCAGCGCATCTTCCGAGCGCTTACGGGCGGTAATGTCATTATTGGTCTCCATCGCCGCCGCGGGCAGGCCGCGCTCGTCATGGCGCAGCGACCAGCGGCTGGAGACCACCAGATGCGAGCCATCCTTGCGGGTGTGCCGTAACTCGCCCTCCCACCGGGCCTCGTCGAGCAACTGCGCCTGTGCCGCCTCGCGCGACACCGGGAACGTGGTCTGAAGCAGCTCTGACGTCTTGCGCCCCACTGCCTCGGCGGCGCTCCAGCCATAGAGTTCCTCGGCGCCACGATTCCAGTACAGGATGATGTCCTCGGCATTGCGCACCAGCACGGCATCATGCGTGAGGTCGAGCAATGCCGCCTGGCTCCGCAGTGATTCGTTGGACTGCCGATTCCGCAGCGACAGCACGGTCGCGACCGCGATCGCCGAGAGGCTGACCAGCGCGCGCAGCGCCGCTTCCGGGTCGTCGGGAACGTGGTGAGTGACGAGGAAGCTGATGAGGGTGAGCGCGATGCAGGCGGCGCCAACCAGCAGGATGCCCGGGCGCGACAGCCGGTCCGCCAGCAGCATCACCACCGCGACATAGAGCACGGCCACCGCCATATCCAGCGGGGTCAGCGTGTCGACGAGAAAGATGCCCGCGCCCAGCACCAGCGCCAGCGTGGGCGCCAGCGGCGAGGAGGATGTCGACGACACGGAGAGCCGCGCCGCGGAAAGCAGGTGTCGACGCATAGGTTGCGGGTCATCCGGGGCTGGTTTTCACGGCCGGCTGCCGGGAAAGCGAACGATGCGCGAGGCTAGCAGCTTTGCGAAACGCGGCGTCTATACGTAGGTATGTTTCTTTGCCAACACGCCCGCTAGCGTGGTTCCCGCGAGCGCGTCGGGCGGGCGGTTTCAGGCCGCCGGAACGCTCCAGCGCGCAGCCCTGAAATGGCCGGCGGCCACTTCCGCCTTTCCATTTGCGCTCCGCACCCCATATAAGGGGCTACGCCAATGGAGGCGAAGCCAACCAGCAGCATCGGCTGCATGTGATCGGACAGGAATTGCAGGTACTGGTAAGGGACAACAACGTTGACCAAGCCCTCAGGGTTCTGAAGAAGAAGATGCAGCGCGAGGGCGTGTTTCGGGAGATGAAGGCCCGCCGCTCTTACGAGAAGCCTTCGGAACGTCGTAATCGCGAAGCTGCCGAAGCTGTTCGCCGTGCGCGCAAACTGGCGCGGAAGCAGGCGGTACGGGAAGGGTTGCTCGCGGCTCCGAAGAAGAAGGTGGTCGAACGGCGTCCGTCACCGATGTCGCCGGCAGGCGCATCCGAGACTAAGCCGGCCTAGGGCTTGCGCCCGGCGGTGTTTTGCGCTAACGTTAAGCATCGATCTGCACGTTGAACTTTGTTTCGCGCAACTTGCGCCCTAGCGAACTTCCTCTCAAATCGATCTCAAATATGACACTCGCATCTTGCGGGTGATCGGATCTCTATGTCGGCTGAAAAGGATTTCGTTATGGCGACAGGTACTGTGAAGTGGTTTAATGGGCAGAAGGGCTACGGCTTCATTCAGCCTGACAATGGCGGTTCGGACGTGTTCGTCCACATCTCGGCGGTCGAGCGCGCTGGCCTTACCGGCCTGAACGATGGGCAGAAGATCTCCTTCGAGATCGAAGCCGATCGTCGCACCGGCAAGCAGTCGGCGGCTAACCTCAAGGCCGCGTGAGGAATTGTCTCCGGTCTTTGACCACGGATGTACTGGCATTGACTGTTGAGACATGGGAGAGGCCGGGGTAACCCGGCCTTTTTTCATTCGAGGGAGACGCTGTTAGATGACGACTGTCACTCGAGATACGAATTTCAAGCCCAGCCTCACCAAGGCGGAAAGCAAGGCGGACACGGTCTCGCGCATCGCCATGTCGATGATCGAGCACGAGGCCGCGCATCGCGACGCCAAGCTCGCACGGCTCAGGCAGGAGCGCCTGGCGCGCGAGGCGGCCGAGGTAGCGGTGCCGGTGGCCCCCGCCAAGGCCAAGCCCAAGGCCGCTGCCGCCGGCGAGAAGAAGAAGGCGCGCCCCGCCATAGCCGCGCGCGCCTCCTGATCTGGACTTTCTCCTGAACACCGGCCGTCGGAGGCCGGCGGTTCAGACGATCACCATGTCGCGAGACACGGTGCTGACGGTGCGATGGCCGTCTTCGGTGATGACCACGGTCTCGCTCACCGCCACTGTGTGCTGATAATAGGCGCGCAGCGTGACCGGCACATGGAACACCATGCCCGGCGCCAGCGGGGTTTCCACGCCGCGATTGAGGCTGAGCACATTGCCCTCGCCCCAGTCGGGCGCGAACGCGATGCCCTCGCTATAGCCGGCGCGCTTTCGGAATCCGTCGCCGAACCCTGCGCGCTGGATGATCCCCTCCACCACTTCATGGACATGTGAACACGGCACGCCGGGCGCGCAGGCGGCGAGGCCTTTATCGAGCGCCTCCATGCAGGTCGCGTACTGGTCCGCGGCCAGAGCGGAGGGCGCACCGATCGAGAAGGTGCGAAACAGCCCGACATGGTAGCGGTTGTAGCTGGACGCATTCTCGATGATGCCGATATCACCCGGCTCGATGCGGCGGCGGCGCCAGGTGGAATGGGGCAGGCCTCCGCGCGGGCCCGAGGTCACGAACGGTTCCATTCCGACATATTCCGAGCCGGCTGCGATCATTCCCGCCATGACACGCGCGGCGATGTCATTCTCGCTCACCCCGGCCGCAACCACCGCCAAACCCTCGCGCATGCCCGCATCGGTGATGCGCGCGCTTTCGTCGATGCAGGCGAGTTCGGCCGGTGATTTGACGCGGCGCAGCAGTTCAACCAGCCCGGAGCCGTCCCCGGTCGGGCCGATCGCCGACGTCAGGGCCTCGTAGATCTGCACGGTGAGGAACCAGGCGCTCTTGTCGGCGAGGATGGTGCGCCCGGTGAAGCCGCGCCGCTTCAGGCTTTCGCCGAGGGCGAGGCCGGCGGGAACGCCGTCGGCGTAGGTCTCGATGTCCTCCAGATAGGTGTTGGCGCGGGCATTGTAGCTTTCCAAGCTACGGATGATGAGGAATTCCGGCCCCTCCGCCGGCACGCACAGGCACTGCATGACGTAATAGCCCGGGCTCTGCTGGCCGCTGAGGTAGAAGATGTTTTCGGGCTGGGTGGTGAGATAAAGGTCGGCGCCCCGTTCCTTGAGCATGTCGCGCAGCGCGGCCAGTCGGGCGGCGAATTCCGCTTGGGGAAAGGCGGCTTCCACGCCCTGCGGGATCGAGGCAAGCGCAGTGTTCATCGGGCATCTCCATGGTCACGCCGGCGGGCGCCGTTCTCGCGCGGGCGCGCGATATGGCTTGGGACGGGCCGTGACGGTATTTTAAAACCGTCAAAGCTTTTGTTTGGTATGCCAAAAAAATGCAAAAGGAATGCCATTGCAAGTGGCATCTGAGGTGTTGGCTCAAACGCGGGTCGTCCGGGTGGGGCCTCGCCTCGGTATACCAAGCTGAAGCGGCGCCGCGGACCGGCTAGAATGACGACAGATGCTGGATGATGGCGGCTTTGAAATTGTCGATATGGCGCGCCATGGCAGCGGCGGCGGCGTGCGGATCGCCGATTTCAATGGCGACGACGATATCGATATGCTCCTGGCATGCTGCCGAAACGCGGTCGGTCATCCGGCCGAGGTCAAAGATGCGAGTGCGGCGCCGCAGGTCGCGAATAATGTTCGACATCAAAGGGTTGCCGGATGCGTCGGCGATGCTTTCATGGACCAGCTTGTCGATGAGGACTGATTCATCGGGGTCGCTGACCGGCTGGTTCTCGCCGGTTGCGGCCGCCAACCGCCTGAGCCGGTCGCGCAGATCGGCCAGAAGCATCGGGTCGATCCTGCCGATGCACAGCCGAGCGGCCTCCGGTTCGAGGAGCCGGCGGATGTTCAGTATCTGCATGAACTCCGGCACGGTCATCTCGCTGACTTCGAGATAGCGCGCGCCCCGCCGCTTCAACAGGCCCTCGCCTTCAAGCATCAACAGGGCGTCTCGTAGCGGCGTGCGTGATATATTGAGCATCTCGGCAAGTCGGCGTTCAATAACAACGTCACCGCCACGCAGCTTGCCGGAGAAGATCATGTCTTCCAGTTGCCGGTAAGCACTGTGGGCGAGGCGACGGGATGCGGAGTCCTCCGTCAAATGCGTGTCCTTGGTGACTTGTTGGAATTGATGACCTTTTGAGGGCCGTCTGCGGAGGCTGCATTATCCGCGTGCCCGCTGTCCAGTCCTGAAATCACTGTCGAAGTCCCGCTTCGGTCCTGCCCATTTCGCGGCTGGAGCTGCCGAGATTATGGGCATGCACAGGATCGCGGCCTGTGTATCATCGGCGTCGTATGGTATGCCATTGAAGTGCCAAAGCGAGACCGGCGATCCTCTCGGCCCTCTCCGGCGCCTTCGATGCGTGGCCAGTGGAAAAAGGGAACTGGGCTATGATGTTGACGCGGGTGGTGCATGCGCTGTCGCTGGCTGTGGGCCTGGCGATGGCAACCTCAGCGATGGCGGCCGACGACGCCATCTCCAAGATCGACTCTTCCGGCAAGCTGCGGGTGTGCTTTGCCGAGGACAATCCCTGGACGTTCAAGAACCCGACCACCGGCAAATGGGAGGGGCTGACCAAGGACATGGCGGTCGATCTCGCGGCGGCCATGGAGGTCGAACTGGTCGATGTCGATGCCTCGTGGTCGACGCTGATCCAGAACCTGCAGACGGACAAATGCGACATCATCGGCGCGTCGCTGTTCGCGACCCCCAAGCGCGCCAAGGTCGTGCTGTTCTCGGATCCCTTCGCCTATGAGACCACCACGGCCTTCGTGCACAAGGATTCCCCGCTCAAGAGCTATGCCGAGCTCGACGTCGCCGGCAAGACGGTCGGCGTAAAGGCGGGCACGGTGCCGGAGGAGTTTTCCAAGCGCTTCCTGACCCAGGCGACCACCAAGTCCTATCTCGCCGATAGCGAGCTGGCGATCGTCACCGACGTCGCGACCAAACGGATCGATGCCTGGTGGGATTCCACCACCTCGACCGAGCGCTTCCTGAAGGAGAATCCGCAATACCCGCTGCGCGCCATCGGCGACGAGCCCAAGACGCCGGTGCGGGTGGTGTGGGCTGTCGGCAGTGGCCAGTACGGGCTGCAACAGCTCATCAACACCTGGCTCTATGGCTACCTCTCCTCCGGCAAGATGGAGGCGAACTGGGCCAAGTGGTTCGGCACGCCCTACGTAACGGTCAAGTAGGCCGGCCGGTCCCCGGCGGGCTATCTGCCGCCGGGGACCGCGCGCCAATCTGCCTTTCCCATGCATGGGCCGGACCCGATGAACGCTTTCGATCGAGCCGCCGCCGAGGCGGGCGTGCCGCCGGTGCGGCGCCCCCGGCCCGCCCGTGCGTCCTGGATGCGCGAGGTGCTGCTGCTGGTCGCGGTGCTCGCCGTGATAGCGCTTCCGCTGGCGCTGGTGATGGATTTCGGCTTCATCGGCCAACTCGATTTCGGCATGCTCTACGCCTATCGTGAGGCGCTGCTGCGCGGCAGTGTGGTCAGCATCGGCCTGACGGTCAGCGCGATGGGGGCAGGGCTGGCGGTCGGCATCCTGCTCGCCGTCGCGGCGCGCGGGCGCTCCCGGCTGGTGCGGGCGGCCGTCACCGTCCATGTCGAGCTGTGGCGCAACACGCCCATCCTCATTCAACTGTTCTGGGTGCATTTCGGCCTGCCGCTGCTCACCGGGCTCTCGACCTCGGTCCTGGTGAGCGGGTTGATCGCGATGACCCTGCAGGCGAGCGCCTATCTCACCGAGGTGGCGCGGGCCGGCATCGCCGCTATCCCGTCCGGCCAGTGGGAGGCGGCGCGGGCGCTCGGGCTTTCGCCGCCGCGCATCTGGCAGAAGGTTATTCTTCCGCAGGCGCTGCGGCTGATGATCCCGCCCGGCACCAACACGCTGCTCAGCGTGTTCAAGGGCAGCGCGGTGCTCTCCGTTCTGTCGGTCGGGGAACTGATGAGCGTGTCGCAGCACATCGCCAACTACACGTTCAAGCCGATAGAAACCCTCAGCATCGTTGCGCTGCTCTACTTTCTGACCGGCAAGGTCTTCACCTCGGGAATGGCGCTGCTGGAACGGCGCGCCCGGATGGGGAGCTAGCGGCTATGGGGGGCTTCAATCTCGCCGTGCTCCAGTCCAGCGCGCCGCTGCTGCTGGAGGGCTTCGCCCGCACCATCGGCATCTCGGCGCTCTCGCTGCTGCTGGGCGCGCTGCTGGGCGTCGTGCTTTGCGCCGGGCGCATCAGCCGGCATGCGACGCTGCGCTGGTGCTCCTCCGGCTTCATCGATTTCTTCCGCACCATTCCCGAGATGATTCCGGTGATCTGGCTATATGCCTGTGCGCCGTTCCTGTTCCGGCTCCAGCTCGATGCGATGACCATCGGCATCGTCGCGCTCAGCCTGATCGGCGCGGCGTTTCTGGCCGAGGTGTTCCGCGCCGGGCTGCTCGCGGTTCCGCAGGGCCAGAAGGACGCCGCGCAGGCGCTGGGCCTGTCCCGGTTCCGGGTGCTGCTGCTTGTGGTCGGGCCGCAGGCGGCGCGGGTGATGATGCCGCCGGCGATGAATGTGGTGGCCGACATCATCAAATGCTCCAGCCTGCTGTCGGTCATCGGCGTGGCCGAACTCGCCTACGAGGCCGCCACGCTCAGCGCCTCGTCCTATCGCTACATGGAGCTCTACACCGCTGCGGGTGTGCTCTACTTCGTCTTGATCTTTCCCATCAGCCTTCTGGCGCGGCGCTATGGCGAGCGCGTTCAGCGGGGCTGACCGGGAGCAGGAGTTTTCGACTATGGCTGAACAGGATGCTGACTACGTGGTGGTGGGCGCAGGCTCGGCGGGCTGCGTGCTCGCCAACCGGTTGTCCGAATCCGGGCGCTACAAGGTGGTGCTGCTGGAGGCCGGCGGTAGTGACGGCCATTTCATCCTGAGCATGCCCGCCGGCGTGCGCTACGCGGCCAACAGCCCACGTTATGACTGGGCCTACCAGACCGAGCCGGAGCCGCATCTGGGCGGGCGCGTCATACGCTGCCCGCGCGGCAAGGTGCTGGGCGGCAGCTCCTCGATCAACGCCATGGTGTTCCTGCGCGGAAATCCGCTCGACTTCGAGGCGTGGGAGGCCTCAGGCGCGCGCGGCTGGTCCTATGCCGATGTTCTGCCCTATTTCCGGCGCAGCGAGAGCTGGAGCGCGGGGGTGGACGCCTTCCACGGCGGCGACGGTCCGGTTCATGCCGGCCCGAGGGACTTCCACAATCCGCTGCACGGCGCCTTCGTCGAGGCCGGGGCGCAGGCCGGCTATGACCGGACAGCCGATTTCAACGGAGCACAGCACGAGGGGTTCGGCGCCTTCCCGATGAACGTGCACGAAGGGCGGCGGTGCAGCTCCAGCCGCGCCTATATCGCGCCGGCCAAGGGGCGGGACAATCTGCGCGTGGAACTCGGCGCGCTGGCGACGCGGATCCTGTTCGACGGGCGGCGGGCCTGCGGCGTGGAGTTCCGCCAGGGCGGCGAGGTTCGCCGCGTAATGGCGCGGCGCGAGGTCATCCTGGCCGGGGGCGCGATCAACTCACCACAGCTGCTTCAGCTTTCCGGGATCGGGGACGGCGCGCGCCTTGCCGCGCTGGGCATCGCCCCGGTCGCAGACCGGCCGCAGGTCGGCGAAGGGCTGATGGACCACATGATCTGCAGCGTGCAGGTCGCCTCACGCCTGCCCGTCACGCTGAACTCCTATTTCAACCCGGCCTCCATGGCGCGGATCGGCCTGCAATGGCTGCTGTTCCGCTCCGGGCCCGGCGCCACCACGCATTTTGAAAGTGGGGCCTTCGTGCGCACCCGCGCCGGCATCGAGTGGCCGAACATGCAGTTCTTCTTCATGCCGCTGGCGATTTCCGATGGCGGGCGCGATGCCGGGCGCGAGCACGGCTTCCAGATCCAGTTCGGCTCGATGCGCTCAAAGAGCCGCGGCACCGTCTCGCTGCACTCCGCCGATCCGGCGGCCGCGCCGCGCATCCTGTTCAACTACATGTCGCATCCCGAGGATTGGGAAGAATTCCGCGACGGGCTGCGGCTCGCCCGCGAGGTGCTGGCCCAGCCGGCCTTCGACATCTATCGCGGCGCGGAGGTGAAGCCCGGCGCCGGCGTGCAGTCCGACGCGCAGATCGACGCCTTCCTGCGCGAGACCATTCAGTCGCAATTCCACCCTGCCGGCTCGTGCCGCATGGGCGGCGACGCCGAGGCGGTGGTGGACCCACAGTGCCGGGTGAATGGTGTCGACGGGCTGCGCGTCGCTGATGCCTCGATCATGCCGACCCTGCCTGCGGCCAACCTCAACGCGGCGGTGCTGATGCTGGCGGAGAAGGCGTCGGACCTCATCCTCGGCCGCCGGGCGCCGGAGGGGGCCGCGCCGGCCTATCACGTCGCGCCGGACTGGCAGCACCACCAGCGCCCGCGCGCGCCCGAACCGCGCCGCGAGGTGAGAGGCCGCGACGTGGCGTGAGGCGCCGCGATCGTTCACATCATCCGGGTAGGCGTGACAATGGCGATGCGGCGCTGCTGTAGAACAGACGCCGTTCCGACCCTCCATCGGGCAGCCGCTGCGATTGCCAGCGGGCAATCGAGAGGGCCGGCTTATGCCTCGTCATTTCGGCCGGCGGCAATATATCTGGCAAGGAGGATGCCGGCCAAGCAGCCCATCAGCCCCGAGTTGGCGTAGATCACCAGCAGCGGCGCAATGCCCTCGAACCATCCAAAGTTCACGGCCGCGACCGCCGCCAGCACCACGACGGCCCCAATGATCAGAACAGCCGTAAAAATCTGCGTGGCCATGAAGGCCACAAGCGCCGAGACGCAGAGGATGGCGAAGGCCGAGGTCAGGGCGAACAGGTCGATCATTGGCAGGCTCCGCTAGCGACGTCCAAGGAGATGAGTGACGTTTCGTAAAGGTGGAGCGCTCGTCCCGCTAGGGCACCTAACGACACACCGTCGGCGGAGCCGCATGAGGGATGACCGTGTGTGGACGCCCCGTTGGATGCAAGAGGTTTTTGAGGGCATGTTGCGCGGGTTCAGGTGCTTCCGTGTGTCCGGCCTGTTGATGCAGCGATCATCACGGCTGCTGGCCTGTATGGAGATCGCGGATCGAGACCAGATCGCTTTTGCGCGCTCGAGGCGCCCGGACATTTCACTGGTTTTCCCGACCCCGTCTGCTGACCGTTGCGCCATACCTCTCTGCTGACCTTACCTTGCGTCCCTGACGCCTCGAGCCGTGGCGATTATGCCGCCGCGGCCGGAGCTCTGTAGGATCCGCCGTGCGCCATCAGCGCCCAGACGATCCTTGCCATCTTGTTGGCCAGTGCGACCGTGACCAGCATACGCGGCTTGCGCGCCAACATGCCGGCCAGCCAGCCGCTAGCCTTGTCGGGATCGCGCGCCGCGACCTTGGTCGCCGAGCTCGCGCCTAGGATCAGAAGCCGTCGCAGGCTGCGCTCCCCCATCTTGGTTGTTCGCCCGAGCCGCTCCTTGCCGCCGCTGGAGTGCTGTTGCGGGACGAGACCCAGCCAGGCCGCGAAGTCACGCCCGCGGCGGAAGGTGCTGGCGGCTGGCGCCAGTGCGACCAGCGCCGTCGCGATGACCGGACCAATGCCCGGGACGGTCATCAACCGCTGCGCCACCGGGTCTGCCTTCGCCCGGGCCGCGATCTCGCGGTCGAGAAGAGCGATCTGCGCCTGCAGTGCCTGCAACCCCTGTGCGATGACGACCAGTACCGGCCGCGCTTCAGCCGGGATGTCTGATGTGGGATCGCCTACGATCTCGACCCGCTTGCCGACATGTCCGGCACCCTGCCGCACGACATAGCCGAACTCGGTGAGGTGCCCGCGCAAGGCGTTGATCAGCTGGGTGCGCTGGCGCACGAGGATGTCGCGCGTACGAAACACCACGGCCGATGCCTGCGCCTCCGCACTCTTGCCCTGAACGAACCGCATCGTCGGGCGCTGCGCCGCCTCGCAGATCGCCTCCGCGTCAGCCATGTCGTTCTTCTGCCGCTTCACGAACGGCTTCACGTACGCAGGCGGGATGAGCCGCGTATCGTGGCCCAAAGCAGCGATCTCGCGGGCCCGGTAGTGCGCGCTCGCGCAAGCCTCCATCGCCACGACGCACCGGGGCAACGACGCGAAGAACACCAGAACCTGGTCACGCCGCAGCTTTTTGCGCAGGATCGCGTTACCGCCCCGGTCCGCGCCGTGAACCTGGAAAACCGACTTGGCCAGATCGATGCCGTGTGCTGATCTCGCTCACGGACGCCTCCTCCAGTGGTGATGAACACCTCCACTCTGGCACGTCGATGCCGTCAGGGGGACGTCCACCCCATCGCTTTTGCCGTGTGCCTGTTCCGGGCCGCGACCGTAGCACGTCCCCCCTGGGGGCGCCGCCTGCAGGCTTGTCGGCGATCCGCAGTATCCTCACCGCCCGCGCCAATGCCCCAGTCGCCGCTCGGTTCACTGATGCCAATTGCTAGATGTGCCCTTGGGCTCGGCACTGCCCGAAACGTGTTTCGAAAAGGTACCAAAATAGTGCGGCCTCTTTCGGGGGGTGACTCGATGGCTATGGGTCATTAGTGTCAGCGGTATATCGATGCTTGTGGCTTGAACTCGCCAGCCAGAACGGGAGGTCGCGTTTTTGTACACACAAGTTAGCGCTCTAATATTGGCAACTAGTCTCGTTCAGCTTGCAAACGGGTTCTTCACAACCCTGGTTGCGTTGCGGCTCTCTGTAGAGGACTTCAATCCGGCCCTTGAGGGCCTGATCATGAGCGCCTTCTTTGTCGGCTTTACCGTCGGGTCCATCACCTGCGGCGGCATCATCCAGCGTATCGGTCATATCCGTGGCTATGCGGCCTTTGCCGGCATTGTCATCGGCGCGACCTTGGGCATGTCGCTGTGGGTTGATGCTCTCTCGTGGATGGCCTTGCGCGCCGCCATCGGCTTCGGGTGCGTGGGTCTTTTCGTGGCCACGGAAAGTTGGTTGAACGCCAAGGCCCCACCCGCCGCGCGGGGCCGGATTTTCTCGACCTATATGGTCGGCACGTTCCTCGCGCTCGCGCTCGGACAATTGCTGATCGGCTGGCTTCCGCTGGAGAGCACCGTGCCCTTCAGCGTCATCGCGACCTTGTTCGCGGCCGCGCTTGTCATTGTGAGCATGACGAGGGCCGAACCGCCGCCCATCGTGAGCGAGGTCAAGCTGCCTTATGGCGAGTTGACCCGCGCGGCGCCGCTCGCGGTTCTCGGAGCGCTGGTGGCGGGCATGGTTGGCGCGACCTTCTACGCGGTGACGCCGGCATGGATGGCGGAGAATGGCATCGCGCAGGAGACCATCGGCCTTGTCATTCTCAGCGCGGTGCTCGGCGGGCTGGCGTTTCAGGTGCCCGTCGGGCTGTTGTCGGACCGCATGGACAGGCGAAGGCTTCTTGGCCTGCTGGCAACGGGTTTCGCGCTGACCGCCATCTCCCTCCTCTTCCTGCCGCGTGCGCTGATCGTCATCCTGCCTGTCGCCGCGCTTCTCGGCGGTTTCATGTCGACCCTCTACCCCGTCTGCGTGTCCAGTGCGCTGGACAGCATGACCGGCGAGAGGGTCGTCTCGGTCAGCGGCCGGCTGATCCTTGTGAGCGGGATCGGGTCTACGATCGGGCCTTTCACAGGCTCATGGATCATGTCGTACCTCGACATCAACGGTGTCCTGTACTTCATAGCCGGCGCCGCCATCCTGCTCGCTCTCGCAACGACGCTGAGAGCTCTGGCGCGCGCACCCATAACCAGCGTGGAAACGGCATCGGTCATTGCGCCACAAGCCATGCAGGTTGCTGTCGATGCGGTGACGGAGCAGCCGGATATCCCGGTTGAGAATAACCGGGCCATGTCGCCGCAAAATTCCGAGACAGATCAGACAAATGGTGCTGCGAGAGAGGATTGAACTCTCGACCTCTCCCTTACCAAGGGAGTGCTCTACCACTGAGCTACCGCAGCGCCGGCCGCGCGGCGAGATGGCCGGCGAGGCGGGGCGGTGTTTGCCACAGCGCGCCGGTCTGTGCAAGCGTCTGCGTCCATCGTAGATCATCGCGCTGTGTACATCGCGCACGTCGCACGCGTTTCCGGCCTATCCCGCGCCGGTTCGGGACGGCTCGCGGGAGGGCGCGGTGATGCGCTCGCAGGGACAGGAGCTTCCATGAGCCGGCCGGATGACACCGAGGCCAAAGCCCGCGCCGAACGCCTTGCGGCCGCGCTGCGGGCCAATCTGAAGCGCCGCAAGACCCAGGCGCGCGGCCGGCAGGCGGAAAGCGAGGCGACGGGGGCGGACGTCGAGGGCGTCGCGCCCGCCGAGGAGATGGACAATGCCGGCGCGCAGGCGGTGGATAAGGCGGGCAACTCCCCGGGCTGAGCCGCGCGCGTTGTCTCGTCCCGCCACTCGCGCTAGACCACTGGGCAGGAAACCGGCGGACCCGGCGCCACGAATCGGCCCGATCCTCGTTGCATTGCCGGAAGATGTTGTTGCCGAAGGTCACCGCGCCGCTGCGCCCCTTCGGTCGAAGGAGCCTGAAACCACATGGACCGCATCCGCATTGTCGGCGGCAATCCCCTCAACGGGTCGATTCCGATTTCCGGCGCCAAGAACGCCGCGCTTCCGCTGATGATCGCCGGACTGCTCACCGAGGAAAAGCTCATCCTCGAAAACGTGCCGCGCCTCGCCGACGTTGCCCAGCTCCAGCGCATTCTCGGCAATCATGGCATCGACATCACCGTGAATGGCAAGCGCCGGGGCGACGATGCCTATGCCGGCCAGACACTGGAGATCGACGCCCGCGTCATCGTCGACACCACCGCGCCTTATGAACTGGTGTCGAAGATGCGCGCCAGCTTCTGGGTCATCGGGCCGCTGCTGGCGCGCATGGGGCAGGCCAAGGTGTCGCTGCCCGGCGGCTGCGCCATCGGCACGCGCCCGGTGGACTTCCATCTCGACGCGCTGCGGGCGCTCGGCGCCGACATCGAGATCGATGCCGGCTATGTGCTGGCCCGTGCCCCGAAGGGCCTGAAGGGCGCGCGCATCGATTTCCCGAAGGTCTCGGTCGGCGCCACCCATACCGCGATCATGGCCGCCAGCCTCGCCGACGGCGAGACCATCATCGAGAATGCGGCGCGCGAGCCGGAGATCGCTGACCTCGCCAATTGCATCAATGCGATGGGTGGGCGGATCGAGGGGCAGGGCAGTTCCACCATCCGCATCGTCGGCGTGCCGCGTCTCAAGGGCGCCCGCCACGCTGTGCTGCCCGACCGCATCGAGGCTGGCACCTATGCCATGGCGGTGGCGATGACCGGCGGCGACGTCATGCTCGCCGGCGCCCGCGCCGATCTGCTGGATTCCGCGCTGGACACGCTGCGCGAGGCCGGCGTCGAGGTCACGCCCTCCAATGAGGGGCTGCGCGTCAGGCGCAATGGTGGTGGCATCGCGCCGGTGAACGTGACCACCGCGCCGTTCCCCGGCTTCCCGACCGACCTGCAGGCGCAGCTCATGGCGCTGACCACGCGGGCGTCCGGCACCTCGCGCATCACCGAGACCATCTTCGAGAACCGCTTCATGCATGTGCAGGAACTGGCCCGGCTCGGCGCGCGCATCCATCTCGACGGCGAGACCGCCACCATCGAGGGCGTCGAGCGGCTGAAGGGCGCGCCGGTCATGGCGACCGATCTGCGCGCTTCGGTGTCGCTGGTGATCGGCGCACTGGCGGCGGAAGGCGAGAGCATGATCCACCGGGTCTATCATCTCGACCGTGGCTTCGAGCGGCTGGAAGAGAAGCTTTCGGCCTGTGGTGCGCAGATCGAGCGCCTCGCCGGCTGAGCGGGCGCTATGCAAGCGCCGCGTTTGGCGCGGCATCCTTCAGGCGCCTCCCTTGCCGTAAGCCGCCTGCGACGCCATCTTCGCGACATGTAACGTTGCGGAGATCGAAGAACATGGCCGGGCTCAAGCTGATCGCGCTCGACGCGGAAGATCTCGCGGTGCTCTCCGTCCATCTCCAGGACGCGGTGATCTCGGTCGGCGATATGACCTATCTGCCGAAGGAGCATCGCTTCGTCCTGCTCGCCAACCGTTTCGACTGGGAAAAGGCGGTGCAGGCGGAGGTGCAGGCGCAGGCTCACGCGGCGCAGGGGCGCAACGCGGCACCGCTGGCCGCACCGTGCGTGCGCCGGCGCTCGGGCATGCATTTCGAGCGGGTCATGGGCGCCAAGGTGCGCGGCATCGACCTCTCGGCTGGACCCGCGACGCTTAACCTTCTGGCCGTGACTTTCGAGGAGACCGACGCGCCCTCCGGCCTCGTCACCTTCCTGTTCTCCGGCGGCGCCGAGGTGCAGCTCAGCGTGGAGTGCCTGGAAGCGGGGCTGGAGGATCTTGGCCCCGCCTGGGACGCCAAGGGCACGCCCTGCCACGACGCCGCCGAATGAGCCCGCGCTTGAAGCGGAGCGCCTTTAGCCGAGGGTCCGGGTGATCCAGCCGTCGAGGAAGGCGGCGATCTCCTCATTGTTTGTCTCCAGCATCATCATGTGCCCGTTGCCCCGTATGCCGACATCGGCAAGGCGCACGAACTCGTTCGGCACGCCCGCCTGCGTCAGATAGCGCGCGGTGCAATGGTCGTAACCGGCATGGTATGAAGCCTCCGCGGTCACGATCAGGATCGGCACGCGGGCGAGGTTGGGCAGGCGGCGCGCGGGTTCCAGCTGGAGCCAGCCATGCACAAGGTCGGGTGCCTGCGCCTCTGCCTCGCGCACCAGTGCCAGTTCGCCCGGCGTCGCGACCGGCGGGTCGTAGGCAAGCGGTGTGCGGGTGATGCCGTAGGGTCGGCCGACCGGGCCGTCCTCGAACCAGTCCGGCGCGCCGAGCATCTTCACCTCGTGGAGCGGCGGGCCGTTCGGTTCGATGGCGAGCAGCGCCTTCACCTGTTCCGGCCGGTCGTCGGCGATACCCCAGCCGATGGCGCCGGCCTGCGAATGCATCAGGAGGACGGCGGGCCCGATACGGTCGAGCACGGCGGCGAGCGCGGCTCGGTTCAGTGCCTCGATAGCGGCGCCGTCGGCCATATCCTCGACCTGCGAGGCGAAGAACTGGTCGAACACCGGATCGCCGGCGCGCCCGCCGCCGGGCCATCGTGTGTGCCGAGCTGCCTGCGGGAAGCCGGCAGTCGAGCGCGGATCGCTGAAGCGGTCGGCTATTGCTGTGGTGTTGGGCCGCCGCGTCGGCCCGTAGACCTCGGTGACGTAGCCCGAACGCCCACGCCCGACCTGATCCACCACATAGACGGCGTGTCCCTGGCGCAGGAAATAGTCGGCCCAGCCCTCTCGCCCGTCCGGCGTGGACAGGAAGTTCACGCCGGTCTGGCCGCCGCCATGGACCATCACGACCGGGTACGGGTGGCGCAACGCGGCAGGAATCTGGAACTGCACGAACATCTGGCCGGTCATCACCTGCCCATCCACGGTCCGTGTGTAGCTGCCGCCGGCATGGAACGCCCCCTGACGCGCGATGGCCAGCGGCGGGCGCGCGGCGGCGCCGGCTGCATCGGGCGATACGTCGGAACGGCCCTGGCTCATGGTTTCCTCCCCCGTACCTTGCTCGATTCTGATCGATCGAATGGATCGCATGATAGGCCGGTCGTCTGAAAAGGGGTGGCCCGCAATGTGGGTTGAGGTTTCTCAGCACCTCAACGGATAGCGAAAAGCCGCCGGGCGATTGTTCCATGGTATCGATTGCGATAGGACCCGCGCAAAGACCGCTTCGCGCCTTCAGGACATGTCATGCCGCTTCGCCTCGACACACGCTCTGCCAACTTCGCCGACCGCTTCCAGGCCTTCCTCGGGACCAAGCGCGAGGTGTCGCAGGATGTGGCGCAGGCGGTGGCGCGCATCGTCGAGGATGTGCGGCTGCGCGGCGACGAGGCGCTGATCGCGCTCTCGAAGCAGTTCGATCGGGTGGACCTCGGCGCGCTCGGCATCCGGGTGAGCGAAGAGGAGATCGATGCCGCGGTGATGGCGGCCGATGCCAAGACGCTGGAGGCGTTGACCTTCGCGCATGAGCGCATCCGCTCCCACCACGCCAAGCAGCTTCCCGAGAGCGGACGCTATGTCGACGCGCTCGGCGTCGAGCTCGGCCATCGCTGGACTGCGATTGATGCGGTGGGGCTCTACGTGCCCGGCGGTACGGCGGCCTATCCGTCGTCGGTGCTGATGAACGCGGTGCCGGCCAAGGTCGCGGGCGTCTCCCGGCTCGCCATGGTGGTTCCGGCGCCGGACGGCGTGCTCAATCCCTTGGTGCTCGCCGCCGCGCGCCTCGCCGGGGTCGACGAGGTGTATCGCGTCGGCGGCGCGCAGGCGGTCGCGGCGCTGGCCTATGGCACGGCGACCATCGCGCCCGTGGCCAAGATCGTCGGCCCCGGCAATGCCTATGTCGCCGCCGCCAAGCGCCATGTGTTCGGCACGGTGGGGATCGACATGGTGGCCGGGCCGTCGGAGGTGCTGGTGATCGCCGATGGCGAGCAGAACCCGGACTGGATCGCCGCCGATCTGCTGGCGCAGGCCGAGCACGACACCGCCGCCCAGTCGATCCTGATGACCGACAGCGACGGACTGGCGGAAGCCGTCATCGCTGCCGTTGAGCGCCAGCTCGCCACCCTGCCGCGCCGCGACATCGCCGAGGAAAGCTGGCGCGAATTCGGCGCGGTGATCCGGCTCGGCAATCTCGGCGAGGCGAGCGCGCTTGCCAACCGGCTCGCCCCCGAGCATCTCGAGATCATGTGCGCCGATGCCGAGTTTCTGGCGGGCGAGATCCGCCATGCCGGCGCGATCTTCCTCGGCGCCCACACGCCCGAGGCGATCGGCGATTATGTCGGTGGCTCGAACCATGTATTGCCCACCGCACGCTCGGCGCGCTTCTCCTCCGGGCTCGGCGTGCTGGACTTCATGAAGCGTACCTCGATACTGAAATGCGGCCCCGAGCAGCTTCGCGCGCTCGGGCCGGCGGCCATCGCGCTCGGCGAGGCGGAGGGGCTTGGCGCCCATGCCCGCTCGGTCGCCATCCGCCTCAACCTGTGATGGGGCCGGCATGGCGGAAAACGAGGCCGTAACCCCCTCCGATCCTTATGCCGAAACGCGCCGCCTCGTGGCGGTGACACTCGATGCCGCCTCGATCGGGCGCTCCAACCGGGACATCGAGCACGAGCGCGCCATCGCGATCTACGACCTGATCGAGGAAAACAGCTTCGCGCCATGCGGTGATGTCGAGCCGGGCCCCTACATTCTCACCCTGTCCTTGGCCGAGGGGCGGCTGGTGCTGGAGGTTTCCCGGCAGGACGGCACGCCCGTCGTCGCGCACCATCTCTCGCTCAGCCCGCTGCGCCGCGTGGTGAAGGACTACTTTCTGGTCTGCGAGAGCTATTATTCGGCGATCCGCACCGCCATCCCCTCGCAGATCGAGGCCATCGACATGGGCCGGCGCGGGTTGCACAACGAAGGCTCGGAACTGCTGCGCGCGCGGCTCAAGGACAAGATCAACGTCGATTTCGGCACGGCACGGCGGCTGTTCACGCTAATGTGCGCGCTGCACTGGAAGGGTTGAGCGGTGATCGCCTCTCCGCCGGACCTGCCGCCCTCGCTCAAGCCGCCCCGCGCCGCCCGCAAGGAGCGCCCGCAGGCGGTGCTGTTCATGTGCGGGCAGAATTGCGTGCGCTCGCCCATGGCCGCCGCGCTGGCGCGCCATCTGTTCGGCCGTTCCATCTATGTCGGCTCGGCGGGCGTCATGAAGGGCGATGCCGATCCCTTTGTCACCACCGTGATCGACGAGATCGGCCTCGACGTGCACCGCCACCGCCCGCAGACGCTGGAAGAACTGGAGGAGAATGAGGGGCTCGGCTTCGACCTCGTGATCACCCTCTCCCCCGACGCCCATCACCGCGCGCTGGAACTCACCCGGACCAATGCCATCGACGTGGAGTACTGGCCGACACCGGACCCGACACTGGTGACCGGCAATCGCGAGCAGCGCATGGACGCCTATCGCGCGGTGCGCGACGAACTGGAGCAGCGGATTCGCCTGCGGTTCCGCCCGTCGTGACCCGCGAGCAGCCACGCATTGATGTTGTCAGAGCCTTTACTTGTCGGCCGGATGATTCCATCTGACGGCGGTCGGCCTGCCGATGCCGCCACCGGCCATTCCGTCCCGGTGGAACGAGGAGTTGACCTGAGTGAGCGGACATCCTGTCCTGGTTCTGGCTTCGGGCTCGCCGCGCCGTCTGGCGCTGCTGGCGCAGGCCGGTCTCGAACCCGACGCCCTGCTGCCCGCCGATATCGACGAGACGCCGGAGCGCAGCGAGTTGCCGCGCCGGCTCGCGCTGCGGCTGGCGCAGGAGAAACTGCGCGCCGCCGATATCCGTCGCAAGGCGGTGGGCGAATATGAGGGCGCCTATCTGCTGGCCGCCGACACGGTGGTCGGCGTCGGCCGGCGTATTCTGCCCAAGCCCGAGATTTCCGAGGAGGCGGCCGATTGCCTGCGCCTGCTCTCCGGCCGTGCGCACCGCGTCTATACCGGCGTCGCGCTGATGACGCCCAAGGGCGCCGTCCGCACCCGACTGGTGGAGACGCGTGTGCGCTTCAAGCGGCTCTCCCGCGAGGAGATGGACGCCTATATCGCCTCGCGCGAATGGCTGGGCAAGGCGGGCGGTTATGCGATCCAGGGGCTGGCGGCGACCTTCGTGATCAAGATGGTCGGCTCCTACACCAATGTGGTCGGCCTGCCGCTGGCCGAGACCGTGGCGATGCTGGCCGGCGAGCGCTATCCCGTGCACCACGCCTGGGGCAACCCGCCATGAGCGGCGGGGATGCCACGCGGGAAAAGGGCGCTTCCGGCAAGGGCTGCCCGATCTGCGGCAAGCCGCCGGTGGAGAAATATCGCCCGTTCTGTTCCAGCCGCTGCGCCGATGTCGACCTGCACCGCTGGCTGAGCGGCAGCTACGCGATACCCGCCTCCGAGGATGACGACGAGGACGGCGAGGAAGCCCCGCTCGCCCCCGCTCCGCCGCGCGACCGCTGAAGCTCGCTGCCGGACGCCTTGCTCCCACGCGGCCCCGCCGCCGCGTGTCACGGCCTGCCGGCGCCTGGCAAGGCGCGCGCCACGGTGGCGCCCCCCACGGTGGCGCAGGGCGCGCGACCCGGCCGTGTCTGGACTTATCGTGTCAGGGTCGCGGAGATGGCCCGTCGAGGGCGCTGGCGATGCCGGTCCGATGTGGCTGGGGAAAGAAGCATTTTACCCTCCCGACCATATGGACAGGGAGGAATCGAAACTCTATAAACCGCCCCGCTCCGCACGGCTTACGCCGTTGCCGGCTACGCCCAGGTAGCTCAGTTGGTAGAGCATGCGACTGAAAATCGCAGTGTCGGCGGTTCGACTCCGTCCCTGGGCACCACTCCTTCCCGCCGGGGGTAACCGGAAACGCGCTAAACTACTATAATAAAAGAATTTTCGGCGATCGTCGCATTGGCACGTATCGCCGGGCCTGTTGGCATTTTGGAACGTTTGTTGGCATCGTTCGGTACCAACTCACAGGCCGGGTACCAACAAAATGCCCCTGTCAGATGCCGCCGTCCGCAATGCCAAGCCGAGCGCAAAGCCGCGCAAGCTTTCCGACGGGGGAGGATTGCACCTCCTCGTCACGCCAACCGGCAGTCGCCACTGGCGCCTTCAGTATCGCTTCGAAGGTAAGCAGAAGATGGTGACCTTCGGATCCTATCCCGTCGTCTCCCTTACCGAGGCTAGGGAGAGGCGGGACGCAGCCAAAAGATTGCTGGCGGCGGGACAGGACCCCAGGGTTCAGGCCCGATTAACGAAGCTCACCAAAAGCATCGTCGACGCCAACACCTTCAACATGGTCGCAGACGAATATCTCGCCAAAATGACTCGAGAGCTCAGAGCCGACGCGACGATGGAGAAGACGCGCTGGCTCCTCGATCTGGCACGCGTCGATATTGGTGAGCGGCCAATAGCCGACATAAAGCCCGTCGAGGTCTTGGCAGTGCTGCGCAAAGTCGAGCTGCGCGGCCGTTATGAAACAGCACGTAGGCTCCGCGGTACGATGGGTACGGTGTTTCGCTATGCCATCGCTACCGTGAGGGCTGAACACGATCCCACATATGCCCTGCGCGGCGCTCTTACGACCCCCACGGTCAAGCCGAGAGCTGCCATCACCGACGCGAAGGCGTTTGGTGGACTGCTTCGGGCCATCGATGGTTTCGATGGCCAACCCGTCACGCTCGCGGCACTTCGCTTAATGGCCCTGCTTTTCCCCCGTCCCGGCGAACTAAGATTGGCAGAATGGCGTGAGTTCAACCTTGAGAAGGCTGAATGGGTTGTGCCCGCCAGCCGCACAAAAATGCGCCGGCCGCACCGGTCACCGCTGCCTACCCAGGCCATTGCGATTCTGCGTGATCTTCGTCAGTTCACGGGAACTCGCGAGCTCGCACTACCGTCAGTTAGCTCGCCGCGTCGACCGATGTCGGAGAACACGCTGAATGCTGCCTTGCGCCGATTAGGCTACGGCAAGGACGAGGTGACGGCCCATGGATTTAGGGCGACCGCTTCCACGCTCCTCAATGAAAGCGGCCTGTGGCACGCCGACGCGATCGAAAGGCAACTCGGCCATATAGAAAGCAATGATGTGCGGCGAGCTTATGCGCGCGGCGAACACTGGGAAGAGCGTGCCCGGATGATGCAATGGTGGGCCGATCGTATCGACGAGATGCGATCGGACATCGACAGATAGGCTGGAGCGACAGTCGACTCTCAGGGAGAGGACACTTGAGCCTCGACCATAATGGAGCAGACCAAGTTGCTCGCGAATGCGCTTGATCGGGCCTCGACAGCCTGCCTCACGGTTGCAGTATTGGGACCGTCCGCCGCATTATATGGGATCGGCGGAGGAGCATCGATCATCGCTCCCCTGATAGCTATCCGCAGCCTGTTTTGGTTGGGCGCCGCCGCCGTGCTACATTGGTTTGCGAGGCTCGTTCTTGGGAGACTCAAATGACTGGTCTATGGCTCTACGCTTACGTGGCGCTTCCGCTCATCGTCGTGGCGATGGGCTATGCTGCAGTACGTCTGACCGAGAGGCCAACTCTTCGCCTAGGCGAGTGAGGCCGATTCGGTGTGCTCCGCTGGAGCGCAGAAGTTGAGTTCGCATCCCTCTTGCTCCGCCTTGTTGTCGTGGAAATGCATAAGGGAGCGCGCCCGCCCGAGAGCAGGAGATCGTCGCCGGCGTTTTTCCAGGCCATGTGGCCATATCATCCTAATGGTCAGCTTCGCTCAGGATGTGGCTCACTATTTCCAGGTTCCCATTCATTCCCAGGCTGACCAGCGAACACGAATGACCGGCTTGCGGAATCCAGATTAGCCGCCAGCGCTCGGCTTCTGCTTCTTGGTCGGCTTGGCGTCACGCTCGAAGTTGACACATTCGACCGGGATGAAGCGGAGCACGACCGCTGCGAACTTGCAGTGGTTGCGCAAATGCTCTTGCATGAGCTTTAGTTCGTATTGCGCCATGAACGGCAGGCTCGCTCGGGTGGGCTGGGGCTTCTTGTTGTCGAATAGTAGCCAAACGCAGACCTGATAATCGCTGCCAACCACTTCGCGGATGTCGGCTTTAATATGCGCTAGGTATTCAGCCTTAGCCGGGGTCGGTGAACTCGTGACATGGCTCAGTATTTCCGATAGGAACACCTGATCGTGGAGGAAGCTGTCGCAGTAGAAGCGGGCCTGGGCAAACAGGTAGCTGATCGATGAAGACCCCTTGTACGGCTTACAATTGATGATCCGCATCGTGCCATCGTCAGTCAGATCGAGAATGTCGCAGAATTCCTTGTCTTGCCGGCTCGAGCCGATACGCAATTTAGCCTGGTCGAAACGGATGCTCTGCGGGCGCAGCACGCATGCCCGGGTATTGAAAACCGCTTCGCGATTCTTCCGCGCAGTTTGGTCGGCAATCGAGATGCCGGCATAAAGAGGCTCGCACGCTTCCTCGCGCACCTGCTTGGCAACGAAGTCGGTCACGGAGCGATAGAAACTTCCTTCAACTTGGCGCCAAGTTCCACCAGTCAGAATGAAATGGCCGTCTCCGAGCTTATGCTCAAAGAGCATACAGTTGTAGAGTGACCACCATTTGTGCGAGAGGACACGATCTTCCTGATGTGAATATGCATAGATGCGCCGGGCGTGGAGCATCTTGATCGTGACCTTGTCGAGATTCACTGCGTACGACAACTGTCCAGCGTCAAGAAAGGCGTAAATGCGATTTTTGCGCTTGGGGTTGTCTGAATAGCTGAAGCTGTAATCGTCGTCGGCGATAAGCTCGGGAATCCACAGCTGGACAGGTTCGAGCTCTTTTGCACGTAAAGTGTCGATCAGCGCCTGATCGAGCAACTTAATCTGATCATCACCAGCGGGCTTGAAGTTACGGTAGTTGGGAAAGAGACTGGCAAAATCCTCTTTGCCATAGGCCTCAGTAAAATCGCGACACTGCTCGATCAGCCGGTCCCAGCTAAGCTTCTCGGCACCGATGACCTTGATCGTGAGATGATCGCGGCCCTGCAGCGTGACCAGTGGATTGCCTTTGAGGTGCGCGGCAATGGACTTGAGATCCTCCGATTCGCTGAGGCCGAACACGAAACTTTGCGACGGGCGCGCGACCTGCCGGTCGATATGCGTCGGGGTTAGTGAGTGGCTCTGCGTCCGCGTCTGGCGGATTTCCTCGTTGCCGCATAGATTCATCGCTGTCCGGATGCCGAAATCGGTCTGGATCTCCTCCCGCTTGATGAGGGACCCAGCGCTGCGGCCAAAGGTAGCGATGAATAGCTGGCCATCGAGGGCTATCGCGAGAATGCCATTGGCGCTGTGACTCCACGCGGCAAAGCTTTTCTGATCTGTCGCGGGAATCCGGACATTGATGAAGTCGAGCCAGGGTGGATTGGTCTTTTTGGTCGATGTCTCGAAATAAATGAACCGGCAAATCGCATCGGCAACTTCGAACTGATGCTCTGTTCTCTGGTGGCGCTTCACCAGCGTTTCTAAATCGATCACCTTTTCAAAGGGCCTCCCTTCTTTCGCCAGATAAAGCGATATTTGGCCCAGATCGCTTTCGCCATCTTCATCCGCCATCTTGCCTCTCCCCTAGGAAAGGTTAACGTCGACATAATTAAAGGCAAGCATCTGCTAACGGAATGTTGCCAGGGTAACTTTTAAGCCCGCTATACGGTCGCAGATCGAATGGCGAGAGACGCGGCCCGTCGGCGATCGGAGGCACCTTTCAGTGGCACTAGAATAGCGCTGCGGCGTAGGCGCAGTGCACATCATCATCCGGCGTAGTCCGGCGAGGACGCCAGAAGCTGCCTCCGATCTTCCGCCAGCACGCTAAGCTCGCCGATCGCATCATTGGCGGGCCGCGAGCGACCAAGAAGAGAACTATGTGTACGCTATAGCCCTATGACGTATCTTCCCCCTGAGCCGACGTTCGGAACGTCCGGTTTGGGACAATCAGATCGTCACGATCCTCAAATGCGGATGCAGCGTGAAGCTTAAATTTGTTAGCGCGTTTTTGGGATCACGCGGCGCATGCTGATTGCATTTTTGCTAGAGGCCAAGGAGATTGACAACTCAAGCATCAGGCGTGCTCACTGGGATTCGCCAAGATTTGTTCATTCTATGTTCTTAATCCGTGCAAGAGCGAAATCGTTGCGGTAGGATCCCCGTGACATGAAACGATCTGCCCTCCTCCTGCAGCGCGCTCGGCTTCCCGCTGCCCAGGTCACGGATGCTCCGCGCAGCCTTCAGGAAGGTCGCGTCATGGCGCGCGCCTGGGCTGAGCAGATTGACGATCGCCGTCGCCAAGGGGCAGCATGGGCCTTTGTCGCCGAAGCAATTCGCGCATACGTCGAGTCGCATGGGAAGGCTCTTGGCAGAAACTTGCAGGTGTCACCGCTAAAGCTGGCGGTCCCCTATCAGCTGACCTCATCCGCCGCCGAATTGGCGGCAACGCTGGGCCGAGCAGCCGCTAACCTGCAACCCTTGCAGGCCTGTTATCAGATCAGCGCCACCTATACCGCACTGTTGCCCACGTCGCTGCGCAGCGAGTGGGGCGCTTATTACACCCCGCCTGCGCTGACCGAACGTCTGTTGGACATGGCGGCCGAGGCCGGCACCGATTGGACCACTGCCCGGGTGCTTGACCCAGCTTGTGGTGGCGGAGCGTTTCTGCTGCCGGTGGCGCTGCGCATGCGTCGGGCCATGCCATGGCTCACATCCGCGGCGTTTATCGAGCACTTGGCGACGCATCTGCGTGGGTTTGAAATCGACCCCTTCGCAGCTTGGCTCACACAGATCTGGCTGGAGGCGATTTTTGCAGATGAGGCGGCCGCTTCAGGCCTGTCGTTCCCACCTATCGTCACCGTTGGGGATAGTCTTGAGCAGAATCCTAATTCCAAGGACGGCTATGACCTGATCATCGGCAATCCGCCTTACGGCCGGATCAAATTGACGACCGCGCAGCGCGAGCGCTACTCGCGCGGGCTATACGGGCATGCCAACCTCTATGGAGTGTTCACGGACCTGGCACTTCGCTGGACCCGCGCGGGAGGCGTAGTGGCCTACGTCACTCCCACCAGCTTCCTTGCTGGAGAATATTTCAAGGCCCTTCGAGGGCTGCTCGCCAAAGAGGCGCCTCCCGTGGCGATCGATTTCGTGTCAGCGCGTAAGGGGGTGTTCGAGGACGTCCTTCAGGAAGCTGCGCTCTCAACCTACAAACGTGGGGGGCGCTCTCGCCGGGCAACGGTCCACTTCTTGGACATCGTCGATAGCGATAGCTTCGACGTCACCCATGCCGGTAAGTTCGGACTGCCCGACGACGCCACGGATCCGTGGCTAGCGCCGCGGGAACCAGGGCAGCAGCGACTGATTGAGCAATTGGCGAAGATGCCGACCAGATTCGCCGATTGGGGATACAAGATCTCAACCGGACCGCTAGTATGGAACCGGTTCAAAGATCAGCTCCGGCCGAAAGCGGGAAAGGGCCATTTCCCACTGATTTGGGCCGAGGCGGTGTCCGCAGATGGCCGGTTCACGTTTAAAGCCGATAAGCGCAATCACCAGCCATTCTTTAAAGCGACGCCGATTGACGACTGGTTGAAGGTGACACAGGCCTGCGTCCTAATTCAGCGCACCACAGCAAAAGAGCAGGCGCGCAGGCTGATAGCAGCCGAGCTGCCTCAGGAGCTCATAACGCAGCATGGCGCGGTTATTGTAGAAAATCATCTAAACATGGTTCGGCCTCTCAGCGGCTCTCCTAAGGTTTCGCCGAGGGCGGTTGCAGCCATTCTCAACAGCCGGGCTGCGGACCAGGCATTCCGCTGCATCAGCGGTAGCGTTGCCGTGTCGGCCTTCGAGTTGGAGGCCTTGCCGTTACCGACCATTGAGCAAATGCGCAGCGTAGAGCGTTTATTGAAGATCGGCTCACCTGCCCCGGCAGTCGAGAGCGCTCTAAACGCTCTCTATTTCGGCACCGACGCATGAGCTTGCCCGCCCTGCCACCCTTCAACGTCGTTCACGAGCGGCTACCGATGATCTTTCCGGCCGGGACGCCGGAGCGAAATTATCTGACCCGCGAGCTGTCAGCATGCACCATCTTCGTTGGCCTTTATATTGGCGCGATCGAGGGCACTGAGACCTGGCTAGCACCTAAGCACGTCTACCGCTTCAGCGACATTCAAGAGGGGATGACGACCCCAGCTGAGAGGACTGCCTACAGTGTGCAGGTGATGAAGCCGAGCGGCCGAGCACCAGGCGAGCAGTGGTATGCTGATAACAGCCGAGAATCTATCCGGGACGAGACCCTCCGCGAAGGATTGGTTGTGCTCGGAGCAGCCCTTGAGAAGCCAGGCGTTCCGACGACCTCCGGTAAGCCGCGATATATGCTTCAGGCCGCGTTTGCTGCGCTGTTCGATCCCGGACTAACCGATTCTGCACTGGCGGAGGCGATTTCGGCGTGGCAGGCGAAGTACCTGACGCCGGGCGCACTCGCTCGGATCGCGATTGTAAGGCGTGGTGCGGCCGCCGGCGGTGACCATGTGCTCGTCACATTCCCCAGCGGAGAAACCCGCAAGCTCAAGCCGGGGCCTAGCTCCAAGATCTCCAAGGCTGTGATCGAGGTGTTTGCCCCGCGCTTCCTAGGCAAGGCGGCGGTCGTATTCCTTAGCGAGAGCGGCAACAAGGTCGTGGCACGGGATGATGAGCTCGCCAAGGTGATCGGTTTGAATATCAAGGCAGATAAGAACCTTCCTGACATCATCTTGGTCGATTTGGCGCCGGAGCATCCGCTGCTGGTGTTCGTCGAAGCTGTGGCTACCGATGGCCCGATCAACGAGAGGCGCAAAGACGCGCTCGCTGACTTGGCTCGCGAAGCAGGATTCCCGGTGGAGCACATCGCCTATGTGACGGCGTATCTCGATCGCAGCGGCTCGCCCTTTAAGAAGACTGTCGGCGCCCTCGCCTGGGGAAGCTATGCTTGGTTTGAATCCGAACCTACAGGTCTTATTCAGCTTGCATCGGGCAGAAGCTCACTATAGCTGCCGGATCAGACCGCGTAGAGCGGCAATGACAATATAATATAATGCGCAAAACGCAGGGGGGGCTCGTGGATAAACTCAATATCGATCTGAGCTATTGCTACGGCATTCGCAAATTAAAGCAAGAATTTGATTATACCGATACTAATGCAATCGCGCTTTATGCGCCAAATGGAGCGATGAAATCGTCTCTCGCAAAGACATTTAGGGATCTTGCAGCAGGAAAGCAGTCAGGTGACAGGATTTTCCCTGGACGGAAAAGCCACCGATCGATCACGGATCAAAACTCTGACTCTGTCGCAGCCGACAGCATCTTGGTCATCGAGCCGTATGATGAGGTTTTTTCGCACTCCGAAAAAACGTCAACGCTGCTCGTTAACGCAACTCTCCGGAAAGAGTATGAGCAGCTACATGAGGCGATTGGCGTCGCAAAGGATTTTTTCCTCAAGTCTGTAAAAGCTCAGTCGTCGTCCAAGAAGGATGTCGAGAAGGAGATATCGCTAGCGTTCGGCTCCAGCGACAATCAGCTCTTTAAAGCCCTACTGCGTATCAAGGGAGAAATAGCTGCCGAAGACGAGTCGCCCCTCGCGAATGTCAAGTATGATACTCTGTTTGACGAGAAGGTTATCCAGTTTCTTGGAACCAAAGATTTTAAGACGGCCATAGAAGACTACATTCGCAAATACAACGAGCTTCTAGGGGCGTCAACCTATTTCAAGAAAGGAACGTTTAATTATTACAATGCATCGACAATTGCCAAAAGCTTAGCCGATAATGGTTTTTTTAAAGCTAGTCATACGATCCGGCTTAACGCCGACACGATTGTTGAGATTACGGACGAAAAACAGCTCGCCGATATCATTGCTAAGGAGAAGGAGGCAATTTCCTCCGATGCCGATCTACGTAAAAAGTACGGCGAGATAGAAAAGCTTATAACTAAAAATGCGTCCGTACGAGATTTCGAGCAATATCTTTCCGATAACGAGGATATTTTGCCTCGTCTTGCCAATACGGACCAGCTGAAAGAGGACCTGTGGAAAGCCTACATCAAGGCAAATGAAGCTTCCTATAACGACTTGATCGAAAAATATGAGGCGGCCGAGAAGCGCAAGACTGAAATCGAGGAGCAGGCAGCCAAAGAGCGCACGCAGTGGGAAGAGGTCATTGATATCTTCAATGACCGCTTCTTTGTCCCCTTCAAGCTCACTGCCAAGAACCGCGTGTCGGTCATTCTCGGCCAGGAGCCCATCCTGACGCTTGGCTTTACGTTCGAAGACGGGGGAGACTCTGCCCAGGTCGAGCGTGCTTCGCTCATCGAAATTTTGAGCACTGGCGAGAAAAAGGCACTCTACGTTCTCAATATCATATTCGAAATAGAAGCTCGCCTGAAAGCGGGGCAAACAACGATATTAATCGTGGATGATATCGCGGATTCATTTGACTATAAAAATAAATACGCGATCATCGAGTACCTCAAGGATATCGCTGACGGCGGTCTATTCAAGCAGCTCATTTTGACTCATAATTTCGATTTCTACCGTACGATATGCAGCCGTTTTGTAGGCTATCCGAATTGCTACATGGCTTCGAAATCGGCTGGTGTGATCCAGCTCGGTAAAGCGACTGGCATCCAGAATGTTTTCGTCAATGACTGGAAACGAGCGTTCTTTACGGATGCGAACAAGCGGATCGCTTCGATCCCCTTCATCCGAAATCTTATAGAATTCACAAAGGGTATCACCGACCCCGACTATGTGAAGCTGACCTCATTGCTCCATTGGAAGGCTGATTCAGCGTCCATTACGGAAGCGGATCTGGATGCGATTTATAGCAGGGTTTTTGGAGGCGCGGGCACCTGGGGGCAGCCTGCCGCTAGGGTTATCGATACGGTTCACTCGCAAGCCGCTGTCTGTCTCGGAGCCGCCACTGCCGCAAATTTGGAACATAAGATCGTGTTATCGATTGCTTCGCGCTTGAAGTGCGAAGCATATATGGTTTCCAAGGTAGCAAACCCTGCCGCCACCAACTCTATCAGTGCAAATCAGACCCCGAAGCTACTGAAGCTTTATCAAGCCAGCGGAGCTTCGTCGCCGGCTACGGTGAAGACGGTTCAGCGAGTTTTGCTGATGACGCCTGAGAATATCCACCTGAATTCGTTCATGTACGAACCCATTTTGGACATGGCCGATGACCATCTTCGCAAGCTCTATCAGGATGTGCTGATGCTGGTCCCCTAGCCCGGACTGGTCCTAAAGCTAACCCTCTTCCCTTGCAAAGTCTCGTGCATTAATCGCAGTGGACGCGCCATTACACCGCATCGGGCGTTCTAGCGTCCGCACCCCCACTTCCTGCACTGGCATCGGAGCACTGCTTCAAACAGTGAGGGCGATAGCATCGTGAGGCTGCAGCTGCACTAAGCGTGCAACATCTCTGCGGATGCGCCGCAGCTCGGGCCATGGGAAATGCCGCCCCTCAGCGCCATCCGCCCCGACGGCGATCAGCACGTCGAGCTTCGCGGAGAGGTCACGCAGAGACGTGGCCTCCGCTGCAAGAACCTCCTTCATCAGGTGCTCTTCTAAGTCGGAAGCCGCCTCCTCTTCCTGCCGAGCGACGGTGTAGCCGATGGCGCAATCCGCGTCGTCCCAGCGCTGCTGATGTGCGCGCAGCGCCTCCGCGACTTCAGGGCGCCGCGTGCGAAGCGACGGCAAATCGGCCGCAAGCTCATCGAACTGCCACAAGGAGTTGATGCGCACCGGTGATGGCAGTTCGGCTGCAGCCAGAACCGCCTGCGGAAAGCCGATCGTCCGCGCGAGTTCGGACTCCAGAGCTTGCTGTTTCCGACACAGGGCGAGCGTTCGCCGATGCGCGGCGCGCCACGCATTCCATGCAAGTTCAGCCGCATCCCTCGCGCGGCCATCTTGCGGCGCGGCCGCAGGCGAACTGCTGAAGGAAGTGACGCCGATCGTCATCAGGGTGGCAGAGAGAACGTCCCTCCGGGATGGTCGGGACAGACTCGTGCTAATCTCAGAATCAGCCATGATCCGAGCTCCACTCAGCTTGGGTGTGGTCAGGCCGGGCACGTGGTGCAAACACGCGTTCGGCCGTCATGAGTCACCAAAGGTACACTTCTGTAGCTCGATGAACAATAAAAATCACCATATTATGGTGACTTCGTGACCCCGGCGCAGTGCAGGATGGCGCGCGCGGCGTTGACGTGGGGAGTGCTCGATCTCGCTCGCGAGGCTTCTATTTCCACGCAGACGATCGTGCGTTTCGAACGCGGTGAACAGCTTCGTTCTTCAACCGTCTCAGCGATGCGGGACGCCCTCGAAGCCGCCGGCATCGAATTCATTCCGGAGAACGGCGGCGGTGTCGGCGTGCGCTTCCGCAAACCATCAGCATCCGAATAAGGCCGCGTTGGTTGCAGCTAGTTCGGTGAGAAACTGCGGGATCGGCGCAGCTCGACGGCAGTTTCGCTGCAAAGTTTCTGCACAGCATCGGGCACTTATCGGCATCTTCAGTGCAGGCTCGACGGCAGCGCGACTGTGGCAGAATCGCCCTTTGACCGCGAACTCGCGGCATCAATAGCCCCCTACCAAGCAGGCTGTAGCAGCCGGGGCGGCGTTAGCGCGTCGTAGGTTGGCTCGGGCCGCCGTCAGCGTTTCTCGGTTGCTTCTTCGTAGTACATTCGGCATACGTTGATCGTTTATGTGCGACATTGGCAGATTAGAAGGGATTGAGGGCAAGATAAAGCGGATTTTCAATCCGCGCCGGCTACGCCCTTAATTTGTTGTCTGCACGTTGTTTTCCGTTCCGGAAAACGGGTCTAAGTGACTTCGTGGAAGGTAGAGCTTTGCGCGACGGTCATTCAAGGGATTGATATTTCGTCGACTTTCGTGTGCACCCGCAATGTGCGCTTCGCCGGCCGCGCGCCATAGCCGACGTTTCCACACTATACTTTGATCGAGTTATTTTCGACTTGTGGGACGGGCTTTGGTGGCCAAACCTGCGGTCATGACACGCCGCGACGAGAACGATTTCCGCATCAAGCCGGGACGCCCCAGAAGCCGGGGGACGCCGCTGAAGACGCAGGAACTGCCCTTCGTCCGGCAGGCGCTGATCGCCGCGCGCCATGCCGGCGGCGGCGCGTGGTCCGGTGGCGGGGTTGCGCGGGAAGGAGGCGGTAGCGGCCGGTCCAACGCACGCGGTCGCGGCGCGAAGGCGATGGCGTCGCTGCCGCGCGACAGTGGCGGCTGGCAGTCGGGGTCCTCAGGCCGGTTCCGCTCCCGCCGCGTCGTTGTG
Organism: Ancylobacter gelatini; assembly: GCF_022601675.1. Classification (GTDB taxonomy): domain Bacteria; phylum Pseudomonadota; class Alphaproteobacteria; order Rhizobiales; family Xanthobacteraceae; genus Ancylobacter; species Ancylobacter gelatini. The sequence goes on from NZ_JAKVIL010000003.1 coordinate 421,717, forward strand.
AAGGCGCGGGTGGTGAGGCTCGCCGGGAAGGGGAAGAGCGCGCGCGGCCCGAAGATGCGCGGCGCGGTGTCGGTCAACGCGGTCGGTGCGCATCTGCGCTACCTCGAACGCGACGGCGTAACCCGCGACGGCGAGAAGGGCCGCGCCTACTCGGCGCTTGGTGACGAGGTCGACGCCAGGGCCTTCGTCGAGCGGAGCGGCGAGGATCGCCATCAGTTCCGCTTCATCGTCGCGCCGGAGGATGCTGCCGAGCTGGGCGACCTTAAGCGCTTCACCCGTGACCTGATGCGGCACATGGAGAGTGACCTCGGGACGAAGCTGGACTGGATCGCCGTCGATCACCACAACACTGGCCATCCGCACAGCCATATCCTCGTGCGAGGCGTGCTCGACGATGGCCGTATCCTCAACATCGCCGGTGACTACATCGCCCATGGCATTCGTCATCGGGCGAGCGAGCTGATGACGCTGGAGCTTGGCCCGCAGACCGAGGTCGAGTTGCAGAACAAGCTGCGCCATGAGGTGGACGCCGACCGTGTCACCCGACTGGACCGGATGATGATGGCCGAGCAGCGCGAACATGGTGTCCTCGATCTGCGGCCGGACGCTGGCGAGAGCTATCTCGTGCGGACCAATCGGCATGTTCTGATCGACCGGGTGAAGCGGCTGGAGGGCTTCGGCGTCGCCGAGGAGATCGAGCCGGGACGCTGGACCATCAATGAGCGGGCCGAGAGCACCCTTCGGGCGATGGGTGAGCGCGAAGATATCCTGCGTACCATGCACCGCGCGCTGGCCGATCACGGGCTCGCTGACGAGCGCGGCGCCGTGCAGTATGTCACCCATGGCAATCGCATCTCCCATGCCCTAGTCGGACGAGTACTCGACAAGGGATTGGCCGGCGATGAGATGGGAGAGCTGTTCTATCTGGTCATCGATGGCGTGGACGGACGCACCCATCATGTCGAGACCAGCGACGTCTCCCGACTGGAGGACATCAAGCGCGGCCACATCGTCGCGCTCGACCCGCTGCCGACAAGGTTCGACCCACGCCCGGCGGACCTCAACATCGCCACCATGGCCGAGCGAAGCGGCGGCATATACCGGCCGAGCGAGCATTTGGAGCTAGCGCGCCCGGCGATCGAACAGCAGCGCGGCGAACCGGATGCCTTCATCCGCGCCCATGTACGCCGGCTGGAAGCGCTGCGCCGCGCCGGCCATGTCGAGCGCATCGACGCCGACCACTGGAAGATTCCAGACGACCTGCCCGAGCGCGGCATCGCCCACGATGCACGAACCGAGCGGAAGGACTTCGCAGTCCGCCCGGTCTCTGCTTTCGATCTCGACCAGCAGGTCGCCAGCGACGGCGCGACCTGGCTCGATCGGGAACTAGCCTCGCGCCAGCGCACCGAGCTGTCCGACGCGGGTTTTGGGGGTGAGGTGAGCGTTGCGCTGGAGCGACGTCGCCAGAGCCTCGTCGATCAGGGTCATGCTGTTCGACTGGAGAACGGCACCGTCCGCGCGCCGCGCGACATCCTCGCCCGCCTTGAGAAAGTAGAGGTCGAGCGCGTCGGACGTGCCATGGCGGCGGAGCGCGGCCTTGCCTACACCCCGAGCCAGCCGGGCGAATATGTGTCCGGCCGGCTCGCCGGCTCGGTCAATCTCGTCAGCGGGCGCTTCGCTATGATTGACGATGGTCTCGGCTTCCAGCTCGTACCGTGGCAGCCTGTGCTGGAGAAACAGATCGGCCGGCACATATCCGGCATCTCCCGCGATGGCGGTGTTGAGTGGAGCCTTGTCCGCAATCGAGGGTTGGGGCTTTAGGTCGAGCTTTCGAGTGGCGGCGGTTTCTAAATTGGGGTGGCGGGCGGTTGGACGACCGTCCCAATTCACAGGAATAGAGCTACCGCGAAGAACCAGTAGGCCGGTCCGCCACGACAGCGTCAAGGCTGGCGCTTCGCGCCACCGCTCATGTGGCTCCGGCCTTGACCCAGCCACGGCGGACCGGCAGGGCTGACCATCGCGGAAGGCCGATTATGAGCGGTAACGTCGCTCGTCCTCCTTGCTAGGCTAGCCATGACGCCTCCAACGTTGCGCTAAACCCGCTACGAAAGGGTGTGGGATTAGCCCGCCTTCATTCAGGTTGAAAAGAACAAATTGGGTGCGGAAAAATCGTAGTAAAATTGACGTGGCGAACTGAGGTGTATAAAAGAGATGGAAATCGCATCCGGTGCGGTATAGAAGAGTTGGTATTATTGTTGAATCTATTGTAAAAATATTTTTTCGTGTGCTATTTATTTCAATTGATTGTTCTATTACTTTTATTCCGTCCCTGGCACCATTTCCCTTTTTCGAACGATTTCAGGCGACCTCAGGGCGTCTCGTATCGTATTGGTAATGCTGGGAAAAACGAACTTTTTGACCTGATTTCGTCTCACTCTGTGTCGCTCTGCCTCTCCGTATCTCGACAATTTGTTGGCCTTGCTGTTGGCCTCAGAGTGTCGTCTGTTGGCCTCGGTAAAGCCAACAAGGGCGAATGTCATGGCTCTGTCTGATACCGCCTGCCGATCCGCCAAGGGCAGGGACAGCGAATATAAACTGTCGGATGGGGGCGGGCTCTATCTGCTGGTGAAACCCAACGGCACGCGGTTGTGGAGCCAGGCCTACCGATTCGGGAACAAGCAAAAGAAACTGTCGCACGGGGCTTACCCGACGGTGGGATTGGCTGACGCTCGACGATTGCGCGACGAGGCCAAGAAGCTGTTGGCCTCGGGTATCGATCCTTCAGCCGACAAGAAGGTCCGGAAGATCGCAGCAGCCGTCGCAACGGAGAGCACCTTTGGCGGCATCGCTGCGGAGTATCTGGCGCGTATAGAGGACGACGGCGCGGCTCCGTCCACGCTGACGAAGAACAAATGGATGTTGCAGGACCTCGCGGGTCCATCGTTGGGTGCGCGGCCGATCGCAGAAATCACCGCGACGTGCGCTTCGCCGTGCTGATGTTCGGATCGCGATGGCGATCTTTCATCTTCATGTCAAAATCATTGGCCGCAAGGCGGGCTCCAGTGCGGTGGCGTCCGCGGCCTACCGCTCGGCCTCAAGGCTGGGCGATGCGCGGATCGATCGTGTCCAGGATTTTTCTGCCAAGCGCGGTGTCGTGCATTCGGAAGTGCTGCTGTCGGACGGGGCGCCTGAGGTGTGGCGCGACCGCGAACGGCTGTGGAACGACGTCGAAGCCTTCGAGGTGCGCAAGGACGCGCAGCTCGCCCGTGAGGTCGAGTTCGCCCTGCCGCGTGAGATGAGCCAAGCGCAAGGAATTCAGCTCGCCCGTGACTTCGTCCAATCCGAGTTCGTCGATCTTGGGATGGTCGCCGATCTCAATGTGCATTGGGATATTGGCGAGGACGGCATGCCGAAGCCCCACGCCCATGTCATGCTCACCATGCGCTCGGTCGATGAGGAGGGCTTCGGCCCGAAGGTGCGGGAGTGGAACGCGACCGAGATGGTCGAGCGATGGCGCGAGCGCTGGGCCGCGCTCGCCAATGAGCGGCTCGCCGAACTCGATATCGACGCGCGCATCGATCATCGCAGTTTTGAGGCGCAGGGCATCGCGCTGGAGCCGCAGAGCCAGATCGGCGCGCCCGCGCAACGCGTCGAAGCGGGCGGGATCGAGGCCGCCGATCGGGCGGAGCTTCACCGGGAGATCGCGCGCGGCAATGGCACGCGCATCATCGCTGATGCGTCGCTAGCACTGGACGCCATCACCCATCAGCAATCGACCTTCACCCGGCTCGACATGGCGCGGTTCGCGCACCGTCACAGCGACGGCATCGAGCAGTTCGACGAGGTGATGGGCGCGATGGGCCGTGCGCCCGATCTCGTCGAGCTCGGCAAGGATGGGCGCGGCGACGATCGCTTCACCACCAAGGCAATGATCGAGGCTGAGCAGCGCCTGCACAGGGCTGCCGGGCTCATGGCGGAACGCGAACGCCATGTAGTGAAAGGTACAGACAGAGAGGCGGCGCTGACGCGTGCCGAGCAGCGCGGCCTTTTTCTCTCCGGCGAGCAGTCTGATGCGCTCGCGCACATCACCGGCACCCGCGATCTCGGCATCGTCGTCGGTTATGCCGGGACGGGGAAGAGCGCCATGCTGGGCGTCGCGCGCGAGGCCTGGGAGGCGGGCGGCCTTGAGGTTCGCGGCGTCGCGCTGTCCGGCATCGCTGCGGAGAACCTGGAAAGCGGATCGGGCATCATGTCCCGCACCATCGCCAGTCTCGAACATGGCTGGGGCCAGGGCCGGGATCTGCTCACCTCGCGCGATGTTCTGGTGATCGATGAGGCCGGCATGGTCGGCACGCGCTAGCTGGAGCGCGTGCTCTCCCATGCCGCTGACGTTGGCGCCAAGGTGGTGCTGGTCGGCGATCCGCAGCAGCTGCAATCGATCGAGGCCGGCGCCGCCTTCCGCTCGCTTGTTGAGCGTCATGGCGGTGCGGAGATCAGCGAGGTACGCCGCCAGCGCGCGGAGTGGCAGCGCGACGCCACGCGCGACCTGGCGACTGGCAAGATCGGCGATGCGATCCAGGCCTATGAGACGAATGGCATGGTGCATGCCGCGCAAACGCGGGAGCAGGCGCGGGGCGAGCTGATCGATCGCTGGGATAGCGACCGGCAGGCCGCACCAGACCGCAGCCGCATCATCCTCACCCACACCAATGTCGAGGTGCGGGCCCTCAACCTGGCCGCCCGCCAACGGATGCGAGAGGTCGGCGGGCTTAGTGAGGAGGTTCGTGTCACCGTGGAGCGCGGGGAGCGTTCCTTTGCCAGCGGCGACCGTGTCATGTTCCTGCAGAATGAGCGCGGGCTCGGGGTAAAGAACGGCACGCTCGGCACCCTCGAGCAGGTCAGCGCGCAGTCCATGTCGGTGCGCACCGATGATGGCCGATCCGTCTCCTTCGACCTGAAGGATTATGACCGGATCGACCATGGCTATGCCGCCACCATCCACAAGGCGCAGGGCATGACGGTCGATCGCACCCATGTGCTGGCGACGCCCGGCATGGACGCTCATTCCAGCTATGTCGCGCTGTCGCGTCACCGCGATGGCCCGGAGCTGCACTATGGCCGCGACGACTTCGCCGATGGGGAACGTCTGGCGCGCACCCTGTCGCGTGACCGGGCCAAGGACATGGCGTCGGACCACGAACGCCCCGACCCGGCACAGGACTATGCCGAGCGCCGTGGCATCACCTTCCGCGAGCGCCTCACGGAGATCGTGCGCAAGGTCCCTTCGAAACTCCGCGACCTTGCCAAGGCGCTAAGGCCGCCCATGGACATGGCACGGGAGGCAAGAGGCGCGGATGCAGACGTAAACCCCAAACCCGCCCCCCTCGCACCGGAGCCTCCCGAGGATCCGGAGGTGGCGCTGCGTCAGGCAAGACGACAAGCCCTCATCCGTCACGCCTCCGTCTGGGACGCGATCCTCACCACGGCGGAGGCAACCGGCCAGGGCACGCCCCAGCAGTTCCGCGAGCTCAGCGACGCCCGCAAGGCCTTCGAGGAGGTGCGCCCCTATGGCTGGCGCGATGCGGAAGCCGCCTATGAGAAGAACCCGGAGCTCATCCACGAGACGGCCGGCGGCCAAGTCAACCGCGCCGTCCGCGCCCTCCAGCTTGAAACTGAAATCCGTACCGACCCCGAGCGCCGCGCCGATCGCTTCATTGAACGCTGGCAGAAGCTCGACCGGCAGCGCCAGCATCAGTACGAGCACGGCGACTACTCGGGCTACAAGGCAACCCGTAACCAGATGGGCGACATGGCGCGGAGCCTGGAGCGCGACCCGCAGCTCGAATCCGTGCTCGCCGCTCGCAAGAAGGAACTCGGCATCAGCTTTGAGACCGGCCGCAGTCTTGGCCGCGAACTCGCCCACACCCGAGCGGCGTCGGCCCAGCCCAGAATGGCATTGGAGGTGAACTCGCTGCCATTGTCGCTCACGATCACTTCGGTCGGCCGCGTTCTGCCAGCAGCCGATCGAGTTCGCGAGCGACCCTCACCCCGGACAGCGACGTGTCCGCCACCAGGGCCAGGCACTCGCGGGTGCAGTCATCCACGATGGCCAGCATCCGGAAGCGGCGGCCATCGGTCATCTGGTCGGCGATGAAGTCGAGCGGCCAGCGCTCGTTCGGCCGCAGCGGGATCATCATCGGCGCCCGCGTCCCGATGGCCCGCTTGCGGCCACCCCGCCGGCGCACCATCAGCCGTTCCTCACGATAGAGCCGGAACAACCGCTTGTGGTTGACCCGGAAGCCCTCCCGCCGGAGCAGGACGTGGAGACGGCGATACCCGAACCGCCGCCGCTCCTGGGCGATGGCTTTCATCCGCTCCCGCAGCGAGGCGTCATTCACGCACGTGGCCTTGTATCTCATGGTCATGCGGCAGAAGCCGGTGGCTTTACACGCCCGCCGTTCGCTCATCCATGGACATCCATGAGGTGGGCGACAGCTCTGCGCTCGGCAGCGGGCGTCACCACTTCTTTCCCAGCAGATCCTTCAGCGCGACGTTGTCCAGCATGGCGTCGGCGAGCATGCGCTTCAGCTTGGCGTTCTCGTCCTCGAGCGCCCGCAGCCGCTTGGCCTCCGACACGTGGATCCCACTGAGACGAGCCTTCCACTTGTAGATGCTGGCGTCACTGACCCCGTGCTTGCGACACAGTTCAGAGACCGGCACCCCGGCCTCGTGCTCCTTCAGGATGCTGATGATCTGCTCTTTCCGTGAAGCGGCTGCGCCTCATGTTCTGGTCCTCTCATTGGGCCAGAACGAACTTCAAGCTGGATTAGCCAGGAGCGGCAACGTCAGCGTGGCGCGCGCACGGACGGTGTTGATCGAGTGTCGGATAAAGCCGGGCATGATCTTCTCCGATCGTGGAACCGAGTTCACCTCAAACGCCGTGCCTGCGTAGGCACGGGGCAACCGGGTTGCCGGGCCGTTCATCAGGACCGCGAAAAACCCGCCGACGCTCTAACCGCCCCTGGATGACAGATCGGTGGCAGGTCGATTTCTGCGCCCATTTGGCGCTCGCGAGCAGACGATCTTAAGCTGACGTCGACATGTGATGGTGGTCATCTGCCTTATGCACCCCTATCCGGGAACGGTTGCGCAGCGGGCGCGATCCGTTGTGAATGCCGGCTCAGGCTGCGGTGCATCGGCGGATGAAACCTCCGTGCTCTTCTGATACATTATGCCAGATTGCTTTTCCGGAAGCTGGCGCTTTTTTCCAGGGGCTGCCTATGCATGTCCGTCTTTGGCCGATCGGCCTTGCTGTTCTTCTTGCTGTTTCAATAGCCATACCGGTCATTGCCCGGGCTCAGGATCGCCGCTCTTACCCGGACACGGCAGCCTATGTCGGCTCCGGGTCGGCGGATGGCCGTACCAAGGCTGCCGCGCTTCAGCTCGCCGCCAATACCAAGGGGATGCAGATCGCGATCTGGGGCTCCAGCACGGCGGCGGGCCTGCAGACACCGCTGAAGCAGGTGGCGGCGGATCTGGGGATGGGCTTTCATGGCGGAGGGCGCGGTGGCGACGGCAACGCCCAGATCCTCGCACGGATGGGCGTAGCGCCGATCCTGCTGGACGGCTTCACATTGCCGGCGGCCGGTCCTGTCGTGGTCACGTCCGATCTCAGCGTAGGCTATTCGAGGGTCGGCCCGACCTATCCCGGCTATCTCGATCTCGACGTGCCCGTCGCGGGGACGCTGGGATGGGACGCCGGGAATAAGACGAGAATCTTCACCCGAGCCGCCGCCGGCGCGCCCCTGGAGGTTGCCGCAGGCACGAAATTCGTCCCCGATTCTGCCGACCTGTTCCGCGGCGCCGTCAGCATCATCGGATGCGGCAAGAACAACGTCACCACCCGCGCGACGGTGGAGAATGTCGTCTGGGGGAACCGCACCGCCTATGAATGGCTGGCACCCAGCGCGCGGCATGTTTTCGTGCTCGGCCAGTTCACCAACCGGAACTGGGAACCGGGTGAGGCGCGATACGATCTGCTGGAGGCCGTGCGGCGCTATGAGCAGGCGCGCTATGGCTCCGATTACATCGACGTGCAAGGCTGGATCCTGAGCGGGCGAGCCTTCACCGATCTCGGCATCGTGCCAACGCCGGAAGATCAGGCGGATCTGGCCGCCGGTCGCGTACCCGCGTCATTTTTTCAGGACAGCCAGCATCTCAACGGCAAGGTTCGGCGGGGCATCGTCAGCTTTTTGATCAAGCCGCAGCTTGTCGGTCTGAGCCGGTATGAGCAGGGCGTCGCGCATGCTACTCAGGGCGGGAAGGCGCAGTGAGATGACGCGACGTTTTCCTGGTACGGATTGGTTTTTGGAAGATCGACGGTAATGCAATACGCGTCCATAGCAGCGGCCTCGCGTGAGCCGAAGATCATCATCCGATATTCTCTCGTCGTCATCGTGGCGATGGTGCTGCTGTATTTTGCCATCGTCTTCGGGCTTCGAGGAGCGTTCAGCGATACGGCGGGCAGCGATTCGTCGACCGTGAAGCAACTCGCGGAGTCGGGATCTTTCGAAGACGCCGGCTCCTATGCGATGACGGCCTTTATTTACTCGATTACCCCCCCCTTTCTCCGGCATCCGTTCATTTATGCCACGGGTGTCGCCTATATCATCTTCGCGCTTCGTACGGCGAATGACCGTTATTCATTAGCGATCGTGTCGTTTCTGTTGATCATGCCGATGCTGACCGCAATCGGCACGTTCCAGAAGGATCTGTTGCTGGTCTGGTTCACCTTGCCTGTGGCCTATATTTTTCGATCCAATGCGACGTTGTTGAGATCTATTATATTTTATATAATAATATATTCGCTGTATGCGTATTATTTCAGGAAATATTTTTTCCTGATTATGTTCATAACTTTTATTTTCTATGTATTTTTTGCCTATAATTACAAGTTCAAGATGATGGCAGTCTTCGTGGCGATTGCCGTCTTGCTGCTTGTCCCGACGGATGTGCTCTATCAGCTTCAGATTCCCCGGGACCGGGCGAATTTCGTGCGCCTGATCGAAGGCGTTCGCGGTGTGCGAACGGCCTTCCTGAACCCGTATCCGATCGACAGCCTTTGGCATTTCATGTTGAATTACCTGAATGCATTCTGGATGCTCGACTTCTCGTTGATATCGAGAGGGTTCAGTATTCGAGAGGCCTTCCTGACCCTGAATGTCGTCGTCTATATCTTCGCCATGTGGCGGGGCCTTATTGACAAGGATCCGAAGATAAAATTCCTTGGGGCGATGATCGCAGGTCATTTCTTTCTTATTCACGTCTTCGAGCCGGATTCCGGTTCCTATCTGCGGCATCTGAGCGCCAGCCTTTTGTACGTGACTATTATTGTTTCAAAATTTTCTTATGAAAAACGCCTGAAGTACCGTCGGGCGGTGTATCGTCCCGTGAGATTGGCAACATGACTGAATCAACCAGTGCCGGCGCTTATTTTGCGCGAGGTGTTGTTATTGTATTGATGGTGTATGGGCATATTTCGCTGATTGGAAACACGCTCCATGCGCAGGAAGTCATTTATGAGTTCATGCATTCTTTCAGAATGCCTGTCCTCATATTGTTGACCGGCTTCTTCTTCAGTTTCCATCGGCCGGGCCCGGAGGTTGCGTACCGCTCCTTCCGATATGTGGTCGTTCCGTATTTCATATTCGAATGCGGCTACATACTGATCCATTTTTCGGCGAATTATTTCGGATTTATCAAAACCAATACCGCCCCGATTTCGACCTGGGCCGAGCTTTTTCATACGGTCTTCTTCGCTCCGACAGGCCCGTACTGGTACCTCTACAACCTCGGCTTCCTCCAACTGGCCGTGGCTGCTGCCATTTATGTCACGCGCGGCATGCAGGGGCGTCAGTTCGAGCTGGTCGCGCTGATCTTCATCTTCATGCTCTGGTATCTGCGCATCCTGAACACCGACTTCATTGTGTTCTACCTGATCGGTGTCGCGATGCGCTGGCGTGGCGGGGAGCTCACGGCGGGCATCCTGATCCCGCTGATCGCTTTCATCGGCTATGCCTATCTCGGTGCCGGACACATCGACGCGAGTTACATCCTGCGCGTTCCGTTCGTGGTCGGCACGGCTTTGTTGCTCGTCGGCATCGGCGCGCGTTTCGCCGCCTCGACGCGGGTGGTCGCCTATCTCGGCATCAACTCGATGTCGATCCTGTGCTGGCACGCCTACATCATCGCCTGCCTGCGGCCATTGGCGCCGTTGTTCCTGTCGGTCGATCCGACCGGCATTGTCTATGTCCTGTTCGCCACCGTGCTTGGAACGGTCGGCTCCTTGTGGCTGACCCGGCTGACCGACCGTATCGGCTTGTCGTCCATCCTGTTCGGTATGGAGAAGGCAACCCGTGACTTAAAGCGCCCGCGGCCGGCGGCCGCGCAGGCCGCGCCGGTGGCGGCCGAGTGACGATGCCGGCGCTTCGAGGTCGCGCCTCGGGGCGAGCCGACCCCGATGCGCCAGCCGTGTCGTGTCGGGAAATGAGGAGGGCGTCCCGTTATTCCCCCAGCTATCCCTCGTCGCGCGCTGCCGGGTCACGGTCGCGTTCATAGTGGCGGGCGAGGGGGAAGGGCGGGAGCCATGCCTCGCGGCGGATGGTCCAGAGCTCGTAGGTCGGGGTGAACTGGTCGGGCGCGTCCAGCGCGCCGAGATTGAGCTCGATCTCGTCAGCGCTGCGCGAAAACACCGGCGAGCCGCAACGCGGGCAGAAGAAGCGTCCGGCATAGTCGCGGGTGTCGCCCTCAATGCTCACGGCGTCCTGCGGGAAGATCGCGGAGGCGTGGAACAGCGCGCCGTGATGCTTCCGGCAGTCCATGCAATGGCAAAGGCCGACCCGGTAGGGCCGCCCCGCGGCCACGAACCGCACATCGCCGCAGCGGCAGCCGCCGGTGAATCGCTCCATGGCGCATCTCCTCTTCCCGCCCGCGTGGCGTAAGCCATCCTGTCCGAAGCCGCGCGCGCCGCCTAGCCTCGCCGCTAAATCCGGGGTTCGGGCTCCATGCCACGCGCAATGCTGGGCTGCATGGGGGCGGGAGGAGGCAGGTCGAACTGGACGCCGGGCGCAAAAGGATTAAGTTCCCGCCCGCCCGTGCGCCGAGTGTTGCGCGGGCGGGGAGGGCGAGCCGTTGAACAGGCCGCCTTTCGCCGGGAGCCCATACATCGCCGAAGGACGCCGAGCCCGTGTTCCATCGCCCTATCGAATCGCCGCAGCTTTCGCTGGCCAAGGACAAGATCCGCGTCCTGCTGCTCGAAGGCGTCAATGACAGTGCCGTCGAGATCATGACCGCCGCCGGCTACTCCAACATCACGCGCCTCGCCAAGGCGCTGGATGGCGACGCGCTCAAGGAGGCGCTCAAGGGCGTCCACCTGCTCGGCATCCGCTCGCGCACCCAGATCACGGCGGAGGCGCTGGAGGCGGCCGACCGGCTGATCGCCATCGGCTGCTTCAGCGTCGGCACCAATCAGGTCGACCTGGACGCCACCCGCATTCACGGCATCCCGGTGTTCAATGCGCCGTTCTCCAACACGCGCAGCGTCGCGGAGCTGGTGATCGGCGAGATCGTGATGCTGCTGCGCCGCATACCGGAGCGCTCGCGCGCCGCCCATGACGGGCGCTGGGACAAATCCGCCAGCAACAGCCACGAAGTGCGCGGCAAGACGCTTGGCATCGTCGGCTACGGCAATATCGGCTCGCAGCTCTCCAACCTCGCCGAGGCGATGGGCATGAAGGTGATCTTCTACGATCACACCGACAAGCTGCGCCACGGCAATACCGAGGCGGTGAGCAGCCTGCACGAGGTCCTGGCGCTCAGCGATATCGTCAGCCTGCACGTTCCCGAGACCCCGGCGACCCAGAACATGATCGGCGCGGCGGAGTTCGCGGCGATGAAGGACGGCGCCTATTTCATCAATAACAGCCGCGGCACGGTGGTCGACCTCGACGCGCTGGCGCAGGCGCGCCGGTCCGGCAAGCTGCGCGGGGCGGCGGTGGATGTGTTCCCGGTCGAGCCCGGCTCGAACAATGAGCGCTTCGTCTCGCCGCTTCAGGGGCTGGATAACGTGATCCTCACCCCGCATATCGGCGGCTCGACCGAGGAGGCGCAGGAGCGCATCGGCTCGGAAGTGGCGCGCAAGCTGGTGGATTACAGTGACACCGGCTCCACCATGGGCGCGGTGAATTTCCCGCAGGTGCAACTCCCCGCCCGCCCGCTCGGCACGCGCTTCATCCAGGTACAGCGCAATCTGCCCGGCATGCTGGGGCGGCTCAACGAGGTGCTGGCCCGGCATCAGGTCAACATCGCCGGCCAGTATTACGAGACCTATGCCGATGTCGGCTATGTCGTGCTGGATGCCGATGCCTCGGCGGCCGACAGCGAGCGTGTGCTCGCCGATATTCGTAAGCTGGAAGGCACGATCCGTGCCCGCCGGCTCTACGAATACAAGCTCTGAGCGGGCGCGTCCCGAAGGGCGGCGCTACATATAGGCGCCGCCATTGACGTGCACGGTCTGGCCGGTCATGTAGCGCGCCGCCGGGCCGCACAGGAAGCGCACCATTGCCGCCACCTCTTCCGGCGTACCGCGCCGGCCGGCCAGATTTTGGGTGCTGGCGTGGTGATGCGGGCGGTGACCGTCGGTCCGCACCGTTTCGATCAACCCCGGCGAGACTAGGTTGACCGTGACGTTCCGCCCGGCCAGCTCATGGGCGAGCGCCTTGGTCATGCCGTCGAGCCCGGCCTTGGCGGTGACGACATGCACCCGGTTGCGGGCGCCGATATAGCCGGTGAGCCCGCCAATATTCACCACCGCGCCCTGTCCAGAGCGCCCGAGCGGCTCGGCTGCGGCCTGCGTCATCAGGAACGGTGCGTCGAGCGACAGCGCCATCACCGCGCGCCACGCCTCCGGCGTCAGGTTCTCGAACGGGGATTCGGCGCGCAGCGCGGCATTATTGACGAGGATGTCGAGCCCACCGAGCCCCGCGAGCGTGTCAGCGACCGCTGCCGCGCAGGCGTCCGGCCGCGTGACGTCGTGCAGCAGGCCGAGCGCGCGCCCACCGGCGGCGGCGATGGTCGCCACCGCCTCGTCGACCGCCGCGCGGTCGCTGCGGCCGATAACGGCCACGCTCGCGCCGGCCTGCGCGAGGGCGAGCGCGATGGCCCGCCCGATATTGCGCGAGCCACCGGTGACCAGCGCGACCCGGCCCGCCAGCTCGCGGCCGGCAAAGGCGAAGCCCTCGGGAACCAGCGCGCTCATCACGAGGCCCGCGCGGCCGACAGGTCGACAGCCCCGCCGGCGACCAGCGTGTCGAGCGCGGAGCGGAGCGCGGCGATGCCGTGATCGTCGACGCCGCCGAAACGCAGATTCGCCTCGAACTTGGCGGAAAGCTCGGCCTCGGGCAGCGGCTCACGGGCGCCGCCGCGCATGTGTGGCTGGCGGAACGCGCGCACCGAGCCGTCGCGCAGCGTGGCTTCGAGGTGGCCGGTGAAATTGCGCGGATACTCGTCCTGCGGGTCGATCTCGTAGGAGATCTTCGCCGCCAGCGCGCGCACCTGCGGGTCCTGCGAGCGGGCATCGGTAAACTGGCCAAGGCCCGCCGCGCCGTCGATGAAGGCGACGGCCATGCAATAGGGCGTGGAGAACTTGCCGGCGTAGCCGTTGGGCGGGCGGTGCTTGAGTTCGAGCGGCGCCCACAAACGGTGCACCGTGCCTTCGCCGACCTTGCAGCGGATTGCCACGATGTCGTCGGCGCCGACCCCGCTCGCGGCGAGTTGCAGCGCGCAGTCGACGAAGGGTTGCGTCATGGTCCCGCAGGCATAAGGCTTGAAAGCGAGGCCCTCGATCACCCAGCGCTCGCCGAGACCGTCCATCAGTCGCCCGAAATCCGGGGTCTTGGACGGGGCGAACGCCTTGAACAGGCCATGAGCGCCCTCAAGCACCGTGAGTGGCCCGGTGAAGCCCGCCCGCGCGAGGTGCACGGCGCGCAGCCCGGCCTGTGCGGCGGCACCCGCGTGGAGGCGCTTGGTCGAGGAGCCGTCGGCGAGATATTCGATGATGCCGCTGGCAAGGCTACCCGATATGCCGAGCGCGCGCGCCGTGGTGGCGGCGTTGAGCCCGAGCGCGGCGGCGACCGCCGCGGTGGCGGCCGCCGCACCGAAGATCGCGGTCGGGTGGAACCCCGCCTTGTGGGTCGCCTGCGGGGCGACGAGGCTGAGCCGGCACATCACCTCGGAGCCGATGGCGATGGCACGCATCACGGTGCGTCCGTCGAGCCCGTGTTGTTCGGCGCAGGCCAGCACCGCCGACACCACCACGGCGCCCGGATGCACCGGGCCGCCCTCGAAGGTGTCGTCGAAATCCTCGCCATGGGCGGCCGTGCCGTTGACCAGCGCGGCATCGTACATGCCGAGCCGGCGGGCATGGCCGAGCGCGGTGCAGCGCCCGTCATCGACCACGCTGGCGAGCGTCGCCCCGACATAGTCGGTGTCGCGTGCGGCGACGATCAGGCCTGCAATATCGAAGACGAGCTGCCGGCAGATCGCTTCCGTGGCGCGGGTGGGCTGAGCTTCGGCGACGAAGGCGCCAATCCGCAGAGCGAGGGGCGTGTCGAGCGGGGAGTTGTGCTGGTTCATCCGAGCGCTTCCTGGAGTTTGGCCTTGCGCGCGTCGCGAAGTTCGCGGCTGAGCGAGAAGATGACGAAGCCGGCCGCCGCGAGCAGCAGGCCGACGCAGATCGGGTCCTGCAGGAACACCATCATGTCGCCGCCCGAGAGCACCAGCGAGCGCCGGTAGCTGGATTCCACCATGTGTCCCAGCACCACGCCGAGGATCATCGGCAGGAAGGGGAAGCCGGCGATCCGCATCAGGTAGCCGACCACGCCGAGCGCCAGCGCGAGGCCGAGGTCGAAGGTTGCCATGTTCAGCGTGTAGATGCCGGAGAGGATCAGCGCGAAGATAAAGCCGGCGCGGTAGGGGCGTGGCCGGTTCACCAGCCACACGGCGGCGGGCAGCAGGACCACGCCGACGCCGATCTGCGCGATGATGGCGATGAACGAGCCGACATAGAGGCTGTCGATCACCTGCGGGTTCTGCTCGAACAGGCGCGGGCCGGGCAACAGGCCATGCATCAGCAGGCCGCCGAGGAGGACCGCGGTCGAGTTGGAGCTGGGAATGCCGAAGCTCAGCAGCGGGATCAGCGCGGTGCTGGCCACCGTGTTGTTGGCCGCTTCCGGCGCGGCGACGCCTTCCTCGGAGCCCTTGCCGAACTTCTCCGGCGTCTTCGACCAGCGGCGCGCCTCATTATAGGACATGAAGGCCGCGATCGAGCCGCCGCCGCCAGGGGTGAGACCCTCGAACAGGCCGAGAATGCAGCCGATGGTCTGCGAGCGCTTGAGGCGGTTCATCATGGCGAGGTTCGGCAGGCGAATGCGCACCGAATCCTTGAGCGCGAGCACGGCGGTCGAGCCGGACTGGCTCATCAGTTCGGTCAGGGCGAACAGGCCGACCATCACCAGAACCGGCTCCACGCCATTGAGCAGGTCCGGGATGTCGAAGGTGTAGCGCGTCACGCCCGAGATCGGGTCGGTGCCGACGGTCGAGATCATCAGGCCGATCACGGCGGCGGCCAGGCCCTTCACCAGCGAGCCGCCGGTCATCGAGGCGATCACGCTGAGGCCGAGTATGCCGAGGCCGAAATAGGAGGGCGGGGTAAAGGCCAGCGCAAGCCAGGACAGCGGCTCGGTCAACAGGGCCAGCATGGCGAGGCCGAACAGGCTGCCGATGACGCCGGACATCAGCGAGATGCCGAGCGCCTCGCCGGCGCGGCCCTGCCGGTTGAGCTCATAGCCGTCGATGACCGTCGCCGCCGAGGAATTGGTACCGGGAGTACGGATCAGGATGGCAGGGATCGAACCGCCATATTCTGCGCCAATGTAGACGCAGGCCAGCAGCGCGATCGCCATGGCCGGGTCCATCGTGTAGGTGAAGGGCAGCACCAGCGCCATGGTGATCGAGGCGGAGATGCCGGGCAGGGCACCGCCCAATATGCCCCAGGTGAGCCCCATGATGGCGACGAAGATGATCGGCGTCGCGGTAAGAAGATGAACGATGTCCCAGAACGTCGTCATGAGAGCCATCCCTGGAAAAGCAGGCCGGCCGGCTGGTTCACGCCCAGCAGCTTGACGAACACGGCCCAGTACAGAAGCGCGCCGCCGATCGCGGTGAGCGGCACGGTCCAGCGGCGCGGGGCGCCCTCGAACAGCGAGACCGCGCCGATCAGCAGGGCGACGGAAACGAGATAGCCCAGATAGGGCAGCAGAACGACATAGGCGGCGCCGATGGCGAGGAAGCCGAGGGCGCGCGGCACGCGGGCATCACGCTCCTCGTCCTCGACGCGCGCGGCGCCGGGGCCGGTTGCCGCATGGGCGGCAGCGGCACGCGCGGCGAGCAGGCCGCGGACCAGCAGGATCAGGCCGAGTAACACCAGCGCCAGCGTGAGCGCGTGCGGCAGGCCGACGGCGCCGACCTCGTCCTCCAGCGTGCTGTCCGCGATGAAACCCGTTGCCCAGTAATAGCCGCCAGCAAGCGCGAGCAGCACCAGGCCACTCAAGCTGTCCTTGTTCATGGCAAAACCTTTTCTCGGAAGAGTGCGGCGCGGACCCTGCCGGTCCGCGCCGGCGACCTTGGTCGTCTTCGGAGCGGCGCTACTTGATGGCGCCGGTTTCCTTGAGGAAGCCCTCGGTGGTCTCGGCGAAGTTGTTCACGAAGGCCGGGTAGTCCTTGTGCGGGATGAATTCCGCGATCAGGACTTCCTCGGTGTAGGCTTTCTTGTACTCGGGATCGTTCAGAACCTTCTGGATCGCGGCATCCCAGATCGTGGTGACATCCTCAGGCACGCCCTTGGGGCCGGCGAGGCCGCGGAACTTCACCAGTTCGACGTTGAAGCCGCTCTCCTTGACGGTCGGCACGTCCGGCTTCTGCGGCAGGCGCTCGGGGTTGAAGGTTGCGAGCACGCGGATCTTGCCGGCCTCGATCTGCGAGCGCAGTTCCTGATATTCGCCGACGCCGATATCCAGTGTGCCGTTCAGCACGTTGAGCATCATGTCGCCGCCGCCCTCGTGGGTGACGATCGCGGCATTGACGCCGGACGCGCGCTTGAGCTGCTCGGCGGCCTGGCGCTCCAGCGAGGCCGGATTGGCCGCGCCCCAGCGTCCGCGGTCCTTCTTCGCGTGGTCGATCACGTCCTGGAGCGTCTTGAACGGCCCGTCCTCGCGGGTGAATACCACCTCGCTGTCGGCAAACACGTTCACCAGCGGCTCAAGGTCCTTGTAGGTCTTGGGCGGCTTGCTGAGCAGCGAGGTGTAGATGTAGGTCGGCGTGGTCGCGTAGAACACGCTGCCGTCGGCCGGGGCCGCCGCGACGCGGGCGACGGCCTTGGCGCCGCTGCCGCCCTGCACGTTCTCGACGATGAAGGTCGCGTCGATATATTTCGCGAGATATTTGGACAGTTCGCGCAGGAACACGTCTGAACCGCCGCCGGGGCTGGAATGCGTGACCAGCGTCACGACCTTCTGCGGATAGGGAGCGGGCTGCGCGTCCGCCTTCCCCGCGAAGAGGCTGCCGCCGACGATCGCACCCGCCAGCATGAAAGCCAGGCCTGTCTTGAACTTCATGATTTCCTCCTGGTGAAACGGCGCCTCTCCGGGTCGCTCGTCGATTGTCTTTCGGTGGTCTATTCGGCCACGGCCTTCATCTCGTCGGAGGTCGCGGTAGACATCAGCGACATCAGGCGCGCGAGGTCGGCGCCCTGGTCGATGCCGCGCGCGAGCGCCAGCACCTCATGCTGCGCCGGCTCGTCGAGCACGCCTTCGGCGCACATCAGGAACTTGCCGTCGAGATCGGCGTCGCTGATCGGGTTGAGCGGGCCGCCGCGGTAGCGCTCGTCGGCCCACTGCACGAGGGTACGCCCGTCGCGGGTCTCGACCTCGATGCGCGAGCGGATCAGGTCGTAGCCCAGCGCGTCGATGTCGAGATCGTTGATGACATCGGTGCGGGCCTGAAGGTCCTGCATCGCCGGGCCGGCCACGAAGGAATCCTCGAACTCGTGATGGCTGGCGCGGCGGCGCAGCACCATCATCGCCAGCAGCGCGGGCATCGAGAACTTCGCCTGAAGATGGTTGCGGGCGATCGGGTAGCGGATCGGCTCGATGATGTTCTTGCCGGCGAAGAAGCGGATGCGCTCCACCTGCTCCGGCTTCAGGTCGTGATCCAGCACCAGCTTGAGCATGGCGTCCATCGACTGATGGGTGAGGATGCCCGACGGGAACGGCTTGATCGAGACGCCGGGGCTGACGATGGTCAGCGGATTGCCGAAGCCTTCGGAAATCTTCGTGGGATCGAAGCCGTCGGCCATCACCGAAAAGAAGCCCCACGGCCCGTCCAGCGCGGCCGGGTCGGCATCGAAGCCGCGCGCGGCGAGCAGCGCGGCGGTCACGCCGTTCTCGGCGGCGCGGCCGACATGGAGCGGCTTGGTCATGGTGCCGAAATTCACCCGGATGCCGGCGGCCAGGCTCGCGGCTATGCCGAAGGCGTGGGCGAGGCGGGGGCCGGTCAGCCCGAGCAGCTTGGCGGCGGCGACGCAGGCGCCGAAGGTGCCGACCGTGCCGCTGGAATGATGGCCGCGGCGATAGTGGCGCGGCAGCATCCATTCGGAAATCTTGCACTCGACCTCGAAGCCGAGCTGGAAGGCGAGCATCACCTCGCGGCCGTCGCGCTGGCCGAGCATTTCGGCGATCACCAGCGCCGCCGTCAGCGGCGGCACGGTGGGATGCGTCAGCAGGCCGTAGACATGGGCGGGGTCATGAGAGACCTGGGTGTCGTCCCAGTCATGGGCATGGCCGGCGGTGCCCCAGACGCGGGCGGCGAGCGGCGCCGGCACGCCGATAGCGCCGGCGGCGGGCAGCGGCGCGTCGGCGCGGCCGCCCTGTTCCAGCGCGTCCTCGATCAGGATCCGGACCGAGGGTTCGCGGCTGCCGGCGAGAAACAGGCCAGCGGCATCGACAATGCAGCGGCGGCCGATGCGCAGCGCCTCCTCCGGGAGGTCGGCATAGGTGGTGGTCTCGACGAACCGGAGAGCCTGGCTCGTGATCGTCGTGTTGGCGGCATGCATCAACGCACTCCTGACAGCTAATTAGGTAAGTTCGGTATTGGAGATGAGGCGGTGCTTGGCGCGCATCACATGCGCCATGTGCGCGGCCTGGGCCCGGTCGGCATCATGCGCGGCGATGGCCTCGACCATCTCGTGATGCTCCCTGTTCGATTCCTGCATCGAATCGCCGAGCATCAGGCTGCGCGTGCGATAAAGCCGCAACTGCTTGATCAGAGAGAGATATTGCGCGGCCAGCACCGGGTTGGCGGCATGCGCCACGATGAATTCGTGCAGCGCGAAATTCTCGCGCACATAGTGGTCGAAATCGTCTGCGGCGATGGCGGCGTCCATGGCCCGGACGAAGCCGCGCAGCGTGGCGATCTCGTCATCGGTCGCGCGCAGGGCCAGCAGCCGGCCGGCGAGCGCGAACAGGAAGGCGCGCACGTCATAGATATGCGCGGCCATCTCCCCGGTGAGCCGGCGCACGAACACGCCGCGATTGGGAATCTGCTCGATCAGCCCGCTGGCCTCCAGCGAGCGCAGCGCCTCGCGGATCGGCCCGCGGCTGGTGCCGAAGCGCAGGGTCAGTTCTTTCTCGTTGATGCGGTCGCCGGGCTCGTATTCGCCGGAAAGGATGACCCGCTGGATCTCCTCCTCGATCAGCATCGGCAGGGAGCGGGACTTCAGAAGCTCGATGGCAGGCGTCGACATGCGGTGATCTCCGTTGCCGCGATGAAGCGACTGAATCGTCCGAATGTCAATTGAAGATTGTAGGACAATTTACATATGCACGATCTCGATGCCGAGCGCGCGGACGCGGGAAAACGAACGCCCACGTCATGGTCGAGCCGAGGCTCGCCATGCTGGGCGCCGTTCGATATCGCGAATGAGGGGATGTAGGCGGGCGCTCAGCGCCGCTTCAGCGCGTCCATCAGGGCGGCGCCGAGCGCGCCCTGCGGCTCGCGGGCGGCGGGCGCTTTCGCTCCGGGTTTGGCCGACGCCTTGTCCGAGCGGGTGCCACCGGCGGGGCGTTGGTCGCGTGGCGCGGTCTCCGCCGGCGGGCGGCCGGAAGCGGGCGCGCCGTCCCTGCGCATGGAAAGCCCGATGCGCTTGCGCTTGAGGTCGACCTCGACCACCCGCACCTTCACCACATCGCCGACCTTCACCACCTCATGCGCGTCCTTCACGAAGCGGTCGGCGAGCTGGGAGACATGGACCAGCCCGTCCTGATGCACGCCGATATCGACGAAGGCGCCGAAGGCCGCGACATTTGTCACGGTGCCTTCCAGCACCATGCCGGGCTTGAGGTCCTTCATGTCGTCGATGCCGTCGGCGAAGGTCGCGGTCTTGAACGCCGGGCGGGGGTCGCGGCCGGGCTTGTCCAACTCGGCGATGATGTCGCGCACCGTGGGCAGGCCGAAGCGCTCGTCGACGAACTGGCGGGGATCAAGGCTCGACAGCGCCCCGCTGTCGCCCATCAGGCTGCGCAGATCGCGACCGCACGCCTTCACGATCTTGCGTGCCACGCCATAGGCTTCCGGGTGCACGGCGGAGGCGTCCAGCGGCTCCGCGCCGTCGCGGATGCGCAGGAAGCCGGCGCATTGCTCGAAGGTGCGCGGGCCCAGCCGCGCCACATCCAGCAATTGCCGGCGGCTGGCAAAGGCGCCGTTGGAGTCGCGATGGGCGACGATGGCCTCCGCCAGCGAGCTGCCGAGCCCCGAAACGCGCGCCAGCAGCGAGGCGGACGCCGTGTTGAGGTCGACGCCGACCGCGTTCACCGCATCTTCCACCACCCCGTCCAGCGCGCGGGCGAGGTGGTACTGGTCGACATCGTGCTGATACTGCCCGACTCCGATCGACTTGGGCTCGATCTTCACCAGCTCCGCCAGCGGGTCCTGGAGCCGCCGGGCGATGGAGACCGCGCCGCGCAGCGAGACGTCGAGGCCGGGGAATTCAGCGGCAGCAAGCTCCGAGGCGGAATAGACCGAGGCGCCCGCTTCCGACACCACCACCTTCAGCGGCTTGGGCGCGGGCATGTCGCCGAGCATCTCGGCCACCAGCTTCTCGGTCTCGCGGCTGCCGGTGCCATTGCCGATGGCGATCAGCTCGACGCCATGGGCGCGAATGAGACGCGCCAGCTCGGCCTGCGTGCCGCGCACGTCGTTCTTCGGCGGGAAGGGGTAGACCGTGGAGGTGGCCAGCAGCTTGCCGGTGGCGTCCACCACCGCGGCCTTGACGCCGGTGCGGATGCCGGGGTCGAGCCCCATCGTGGCGCGGGTGCCGGCGGGCGCCGCCAGCAGCAAATCCTTGAGATTGCGCGCGAAAACGTTGATCGCCTCGGTCTCGGCGCGGGATTTGAGTTCGCCCATCAGGTCGAGCGAGAGATGGAGCGCGAGCTTCACCCGCCAGGTCCAGCCCGCGACCTCGCGCAACCAGGCATCGCCCGGCAGCCTGTCGCCGATGTCATTGGCGTCGAGGATCATGCGCACCACGGGCTTGATCGGCGCGGGATCCTCGGCGTCGACCTCGATCTCCAGCGACAGCACATCCTCGTTGCGGCCGCGCAGCATGGCGAGGGCGCGGTGGCTCGGCACGCCGGACCAGCGCTCCACATGGTCGAAATAGTCGGAAAATTTGGCGCCGGCCTCCTGCTTGCCGTCGACCACGCGGGCGCGAAGCTGGGCGTGCTGGCGCAGATGGGCGCGCAGCCGGCCGAGCAGTTCGGCATTCTGGGCGAAGCCTTCGGAGATGATGTCGCGGGCCCCTTCCAGCGCCGATTTCACGTCCGGCACCTCCTCGGTGAGGTAGGAAGCGGCCAGATCGGCCGGCGCATCGGCGCGACTGGCAAGGATGGCGTCGGCCAGCGGGCCGAGCCCGCGCTCGCGGGCGATGTCGGCGCGGTTGCGGCGCTTGGGCTTGAACGGGAGATAGATGTCCTCCAGCTCCGCCTTGGTGGTGGCGCCGGCGAGGGAGGCTGAAAGTTCGTCCGTCAGTTTGCCCTGCTGGCGGATCGACTCGATGATCGCGCCGCGCCGCGCTTCCAGCTCGCGCAGATAGGCGAGGCGCTCGCCGAGCAGGCGCAACTGGGTGTCGTCCAGCCCCCCGGTCGCCTCCTTGCGGTAGCGCGCGATGAAGGGAACGGTCGCGCCCTCGTCGAGCAGCGCGATGGCGGCGGCGGCCTGCTGGGGACGGGCGCCGATCTCGCCGGCGATCTGGCTGGCCAGATGGGCTGCGAGGCGGGCGGCGAGGGCGGCGGTGTCGGTCATCGTGTCTCTTGGAATCGCTTCGGGGGCGCGACGATAGTCACCCGCGCCGGCAAATGCCAAGGGACGGCAAGTGCCTTGGGGCGGCGAATGCCACGGGGCGGGGAATATGCTAGGCCGTCTCGCCCGCCGGAAAGGGCGTCGGAGAAGGACCGCCATGACCGCCTATGCCTCGCTCACCCGCCATTTCGGCCGCCTCAGCGCCATGTCGAACGCCATCGGCATTCTGCAGTGGGACAGCGACACCATGATGCCGACGGGCGCGGCGGCTTCCCGCGCGGAGAGCATGGCGCTGCTGCGGGTGCTGGCGCACGGGATGGCGGTGGACCCGCGCATCGGCGACTGGCTGGAGGCGGCTGAGGCTGAGAGCGAGCTCACCGACTGGGACCGCGCCAATCTGCGCGAAATCCGCCGCGTCTACACCGTCGAGACCGCGCTGCCGGCCGATCTGGTCGAGGCGAGCAGCAAGGCGATTTCCGCATGCGAGATGAAATGGCGGCAGGCGCGGGCGGAATCCGATTTCGCCGGGCTGCTTCCCTTGCTGTCCGAGGTCTTGAAGCTCCAGCGCGAGGCGGGCCGCGCCAAGGGCGAGAAGCTCGGCCTGTCGCCCTATGACGCATTGCTGAACGACTATGAGCCCGGCGGCTCCTCTGCCCGCATCGACGCGCTGTTCGACGACCTCGCCGCCTTCCTGCCCGGCTTCACGCTGGAGGCGCTGGCGGCGCAGGCGCGCCGGCCGGAGCCCGCGCCGGTCGAAGGGACTTTCCCCATTGAGGCGCAGCGCCAGCTCGGGCTGAAGGTCATGGCGGCGCTGGGCTATGATTTCGGGCGTGGCCGGCTCGATATTTCCGCGCATCCGTTCTGCGGTGGCGCCGACAACGACGTGCGCATCACAACCCGCTATGACGAGGCGGATTTCGCCAAGGCGCTGATGGGGGTGATCCACGAGACCGGCCACGCGCTCTATGAGCAGGGCCGGCCCGCCGCCCATATGAGCCAGCCGGTTGGCCATGCGCGCGGCATGAGCGTGCATGAGAGCCAGTCGCTGATCATGGAGATGCAGGCCTGCCGCACCCCGGAGTTCTTCGCCTTCGCCGCGCCGCTGATGCGCGAGGCGTTCGACGGGGCGGGCGCCGGCTGGGAGCCGGACGCGATGTGGCGGCGCGCCACGCGGGTCGAGCGTGGCTTCATCCGCGTCGACGCCGACGAGGTGACCTATCCCGCCCATGTCATCCTGCGCTACCGGCTGGAAAAGGCGCTCATCGCCGACGCCATGCCGCTCAGCGAGCTGCCGGCGGCATGGAACGAGGGCCTGCAGGCCCTGCTGGGCATCACCCCGCCCAACGACCGGCTGGGCTGCCTGCAGGATATTCACTGGCCCTCCGGCGGCTGGGGCTATTTCCCGACCTACACGCTCGGCGCCATGACCGCCGCGCAATTGTTCGACGCCGCCTGCCGGGCCGAGCCGGACACGCTGCCGGGCATCGCGCGCGGCGATTTCGCGCCGCTGGTCGGCTGGCTGCGCACCCATATCCATGCGCAGGGCTCGCGTTACGCCACGGACGAACTGCTGACCCACGCCACCGGCCGCCCGCTCGATGCGTCCGTGTTCAAGGCGCATCTCGCGCGGCGCTATCTGGGCGCGTGAGGCTCACCCGCCGGCGATGCGAATGGCGGGCACCTTGGCCGGCGTGCGCCGGGTGAGCGTGGCGAGCGCTTCCGCCATCGTTGCCGCCGCCAGCACCGCGTCGATGATCGGCACGCTGGTAGAGGCACGCAGCCGGTCGGCGGTGCCGGTCAGCCCGCCCGAGCCGAGCAGGATGGCGTCGGCGCCGTCCTCGTTCGCCGCGAGATAGATGGCGCGCAACAGCTTCTCGTGCGCGGCCCGTCCGCCTTCCGCCGCCTCGGCAACGCCGATGCCGGCTGCCCGCGCGGTGGCGATGTCGGCGGCGCCGTGATGGCGCAGCTGCCGGCGAATGCCCGGCAGCGCCGCCTCCACCGTGGTGACGACGGCGAAGCGCCGGCCCAGCGTGCGGGCCGCCGCGATCCCCGCCTCCACCGCCCCGATCACCGGCGCGCCGGAGAGGACGCGGGCGGCGCCAAGGCCGATATCGTCGAAGGCGGCGAGCACATAGGCATCCGGTCGCGCTGCGATCGGTAACAGGCTGTCGCGCACCAGCGCCAGCACGCCCGGTTCTGCCGCGTCCCGGTCGGCTTCGCTCTCGATCGCGAACGGCCCCGCCGCCGGATTGACCACGCGGGCGAGCGTGGAGCGGGCGACGACGCCCTCCAGCGCCGCGCGGATATTGGCGGTGACGTGGGCATTGGTGTTGGGGTTGATGACCAGGAGGCGGGTCGACGCCGCCTCCCGGCCGGGCACTGACGGTCCCATGATCACCGCCCCGCCAGCAGGTCGGGCAGCCACATGACGAGCTGAGGGAACACCATCAGCAGCACCGCGAACACCATCATCAGCACGACATAGGGCAGGGCTCCCCGCGTCACGTCGCTGTAGCTGCCGCCATCGGTGCGCACCCCATGGACCACGAACAGGTTCATGCCCACCGGCGGCGTGATCAGCGCGATCTCGCACATGATCACGATGAAGATGCCGAACCACACCGGCTCGATCCCCGCCGCGACCACGACCGGGATCACGATCGGCACGGTGAGCACCAGCATCGACATCGCGTCCATGAAGGTGCCGAGCAGCACGTAGAACACCAGCAGCACCAGCAGCAGCGCAAGCTGGCTGAGGTCGAAGGCGGCGATCCACTGGGTCATGGCCTGCGCCGCGCCGGTCATCGAAATGGTGACGTTGAGCAGCAGCGAGCACACCAGCACGATGATGACCATGCCGCTGGTCTTGGCCGACTGGATCGAGCACTCGATCAGCAGGTCGAGCGTCAGCCGGCGGTTGAGCGCCACGAAGCCGAGCGCGATCATCACGCCGATCGCCGCCGATTCCGTCGGGGTGGCGAGCCCGCCATAGATCGAGCCCATCACCACGCCGAAGATCACCAGAGGCGGGATCAGATATTTGCCGAGCGCGAGCTTGTCGCGCAGCGGCATGTCGATCAGTTCGGTCGCCTGCGCGCCGGCCCGGCCGTGGAAGATGAAGATGTAGGCCGAGAAGGCGAGCGCCATCAGCACGCCGGGCACCACGCCGCCGGCGAAGAGCTGGCCGACCGAGGTGTTGGCCAGCGAGCCATAGACCAGCAGGTTGACGCTGGGCGGGATCAGGATGCCCAGCGTGCCGCCCGCCGCCAGCGAACCCAGCGCCGGCGACATCGGGTATTTGTACTGCTGGAGCGCGGGCAGCGCGATGGTGCCCACGGTGGCGGCGGTGGCGACCGAAGAGCCGGACGTCGCCGAGAACAGCGTGCAGGTCGCGATATTGGTGTGCAGCAGCCCGCCGGGCAGGCGCGCCAGCCACACCGCCATCGCGTCATACATGCGGTCGGCGATGCCGCCGCGCAGCAGCAACTCGCCCAGCAGCATGAACAGCGGGATGGCGAGGATGGACGGGCTGTTGACGCTCGACCAGATCACCCCGCCCATCATGTCGACGAGCGGCATGCCGTACATGAGATAGCCGCCCATCGCGCCGACCGCGATGATGGCCACGGCTACCGGCAGGCTGAGAAACATCAGAAGCAGCATCAGCGAGAAGCCGATGCCGACAAGGGCGATGCTCATGACGCGGCTCCTTCGTGGATCAGCGCTTCGCGGCGCTTGAGGTCGTCGAGTTCGGCCTTGAGTTCCTCCTCGGGGGTGGGGGGGCCAAAGCGACGCGTTACCGCGCGCCAGTCGCCCGTCGCCAGCAGGCGCAGCGCCTGCGCGGCGAGGATGATGGCGGCGATGGGGAAGGTGGCGCTGGCGATCAGCCAGACCGTCTGCGGGTAGATCAGCGGCGTCGCCCACGGCGTCGGCGCGATGGACTGGTAGGCGAAGGTGTCGAGCACGGTGTCGACGGTGAAGAAGAAGAAGTAACCGGCGAGCACCGCCATGGACAGCACGGCCAGGGCGTCGAGGCCGGCCTGCACCGGCCTCGGAAACAGTGCGGTAAGCTGGTTGATGCGGATATGGGCGTTTTCCACCAGCGCCACGGTGAAGGCGAGCGGGGCGGCGACCGCGATGGCGTAGCCGCCCAGTTCGTCAATGCCGCCGAGCGAGACGGAGAAGAACTTGCGCAGCAATGTCTCCGCCGTGATCGCAAGCGACAGCAGGATCATCAGCACCCCGAACAGGATGCCGAGCAAACGTGAATAGGTGTGCATGGCTGTTCTCCGTCGCGCCGGGCGGGATCAGAGGCCGAGCCCGGCGCCGACCGTGGCGCGCCAGCTCGCTTCGCAGTTCGGGGCGACCGCGTTGCACTGCTTGGCCCAGATCGGCAGCGACACTTCGCCGACCGCCGCGCCGACCGCCTTGAGATCGGCGTCGGACGGGGTGATTTCGGTCAGCGTGTAGGACTTCCCGCGCTCGCAGGGCGTCTTGCCGGTGTTGCAGCGCATGGCGTCGGCATAAAGCTCCTCCGAAAAGGCCCAGATGTCCGTGGTCAGCCCGGCGATGGCGGCGGCGAGCTTCTCCTGCTGCTCGGGCGTGAACTTCTTCAGGCTGTTCTGGTTGATGGCGTAGCCGTTGACGGCGAGTTGCAGCGCGATCGGCAGCACGGTGGTGGTGGCTTCCGGCCAGCCGCCGGAATTGGCCGAGGCTGGGCCGGTGATGGCGCAATCGACCACCCCGCGCGCCAGCGACTGCTGGACTTCACCGAACGGCATGGAGATGCCGGTGGCACCGAGCTTGGCGACGAAATTCGCCGCGCTCTGGTCGCCGACGCGGACCTTCAGCCCCTTGAGGTCGGCCAGGCCCTTCACCTCCGGCTTGCAGAAGATCACCTGCGGGCCGGCAGGCCAGACGCCCAGCAGGCGGGCGTTGAACTGGCTTTCCAGCCGGGCCCCGACATAGGGCTGGAACGCGGCGATGTGCTCGCGGCCGGCGGCATAGGAGGTGTTGAGGCCGACGAGGTCCAGCCCCAGGATCGAGGGCTCGTCGCGGCTCACCTGCGGGCCGCGGATCGACACGATGTCGAACAGGCCGGATTTCAGGATGCGCAGCCCGTCCGTGTCCGGGATGCCGGCGACGTCGACAGGAAGATACTCGACCTTGATGTCGAGGCCGGTGGTCTCGGCCAGCTTCTCGAAGAAGGGCTGTTCCTTCTGCTGGGCGATGAGGCCGGAGCCGGAGGGCTGGCCGAGCACGCGGAGCGTGATGGTCTCGGCGCTGGCGGGGGCCAGCATGAGGGCGGAGAAGGCAGCGAGGAGCGTGTTGGCGCGGAACATCTTGGGCATGCGGATTTCCTTTGCGAACGATGACGTGGGTGACGGGTTGCTGCGTACGCTGTGGAAGCACTGCCGGTGGGCCTGATACCCGTTCTGCCGCACTTCCTTACCGAAAAAGGAATACAGATTTCATGCCAAGTGATAAGAAATTATAGTTTCATGTTTATTCGCAGATATTTATGCCAGTTTTGTTGCCTTGCCATCGGATGAAACCTCAGTTTCATGTGATTGAATAGTAGCTCGCAGTTTCGTGCAACTGCCCAAAGATCGGTCAGAGCTCCTCAAGCGCGTCGTTCAGCGCCTCGATGCCGCGCAGCCGGGAGCGGCCGGCGGCGGCGGCGCGCTCGATGCACCGCGTGGCGAGAAGCTGGCACACCGCCATCACCGCGACATGGCTGAACAGCGGGCCGGGCGCCAGCGTCTGGCAGCGCAGATGCCAGGCGGCGCTGGACAGGAAGCCCTCGCCTTCATCGGTGATGTAGACGAGCTTCGCCCCGCTCTTGTGGATCTGGTCGAGGATCAGCGGCAGGCGGGCGACACGCCGGCGCAGGCCGAACACCACCACCACATCCTGCGGGCCCAGACTCACCAGATGCTCGCCCAGCGTCTGTCCGGCGCCGGGAATGGCAATGATGTTCTCCACCACCTGCGTGAGCTGCCATTGCAGGTAGCTGGCGAAGGAGGCATTGGCGCGAAAGCCGATCACCCAGGTCTTGCGCGCGCCGAGGATGGCGTCGGCGATGGCGCTCGCCTGCGCGTCGGTGATGGCGAGGAAGGTGGCCTCCAGATTGGCGATGGCCTGCGCGGTGTGGGCGGCGACCGACTGCTCGGCGGCCGAATCCACCGAGGTCGAGAGGAAGAGCCGCGAACCGGTCTGCTTCTCGGCGCGGGCATGGCGCCGCGCTTCCTCGTAATTCTCATAGCCGAGGCGCTGCACGAAGCGCGAGACCGTGGCCTTGGAGACGTGGGCCAGCGCCGCGAGTTCCTGCGCCGAATAGCTCGCCAGCTCGCCGGGAAAGTCGCAGACGAAATCGCCGAGCCGCTTTTCCGCCGGGTGCAGCGTGGGCAGAGCCTGCCGCACCCGGGTCAGGAAGGACCGTTCCTTGGACTGCATGACGATTCCCGCGAAACTCCAGTTTCACGGACGGTCATACAATGCGGCGCCGCGCGCAAGGGGCACGCGCCGATCCGGCCTCACGCGTCGGGGGCGACGGTGTGGTTGGCCATGATCTCCAGCGCCTTCACCAGCGCCGAGTGATCCCAGGCCGAGCCGCCATTGGCCGCGCAGGTCGAGAACA
>NZ_JAKVIL010000004.1 GCF_022601675.1 Ancylobacter gelatini
CACCCCCGGCACCGCGCCCACGCTCGGCACAAATTACCGCCAGCCCTACGGCACCACGGCGCAGGCCGCGCCGGCGCCCGGTTATGACGCCGATGCCGCCGCCGTTCTGGCCGGCACGCCGGCCACCAGCCGGGGCCCCGGCAGCTTCGGCACCATGAAGGGCGCGCGCACCACCATCGGCGAAACCAATGTCCGCTCCGGGCCGGGCGTCGAATATTCCGTCATCAAGACCCTGCCGGACTTCACCAAGGTCGAGGTGCAGTCCTGCGCCAATACCTGGTGCCAGACCGACGAGGGTTATATCAGCCTGTTCCACCTTTCGCGTGGCCCGGTGCAGCAGATCCTGAGCTCGGCCGCGCAGCCGCTGCTCCCGGGCTCGGGCTCGCGGGATTCGGCCTATTACGCCGACAATCTCGCCGCACAGGCCACGATGGGCTATGGCGCCGCCGGGCAGGGTGTCGCGATCGGCGGCGTGCCCACCGGCGTTCCCGGCATCGCGGCGCCCTATGCTGCCTCGAACACCAATTACCGCGTTCCGGTGGCCCAGCGGCTGGCGGCGCAGCCGGTGGCGAACCTTGCGCCGGGCTACGCGCCCAACGCCTACGGCGCCACGCCCTATGGCGTCGCCGGCGGCCAGGCCACCGTGCGCGCCAATGTGAATGTCCGCTCCGGCCCCGGCACGCGCTTCAATGTGGTCGGCTCGCTGCCGGCCGGGGCGCCGGTCGACATCATGAGCTGCACCGGCAGCTGGTGCCAGACGCAATACGGCTATGTCAGCGCCCGCCTCGTGTCGCAGGGCACGCTGTATGCCGGCGCGCAGCCGGCCGCCGCCCGCGCCTATGGCGCGCCGAACTACGCGCTGGCCTCGCCCGGCACCAATTACCGCCAGCCGGTGGCGCCCCAGCTCATCGCGCAGCCGGCCGTGCAGCAGCGCCCGTTCCTCCCGGCCCAGCCCGGCGTGACACCCGGCATCACCCCCGGCACCGCGCCCACGCTCGGCACAAATTACCGCCAGCCCTACGGCACCACGGCGCAGGCCGCGCCGGCGCTTCCGCAGGCCTCCGGCTATCCGGCCGCCGGCTATCAGGATCCGCGCCGCTACGGCGTGGCCGGCGTTGCGGCCGGGCAGGGCTATTCCGCCGTCACCGTCGCCGCACTCAATGTGCGCAGCGGCCCCGGCATCGGTTACGACATTCTCGGCACGCTGGCCGCCGGCTCGCCGGTGAACGTCGTTTCCTGCGCGGGAAGCTGGTGCCAGACGCAATATGGCTATGTCAGCGCCCGCCACATCTCGACCGGCTCCGCTGGCGCGAGCTACCAGGCACCGGCCGCACAGCCCGCCACCTATGCCCGCGCCAGCTACAGCGCGCCGGCCACGGCGCCCGTCTATGCGCAGCCGACCTACTCGCAACCCGCCTACGTCCAGCCCGCCTATGCGCAGTCGTCCTATGGCAATGCCTACGCGCCGGATCCGACCTTCGGAGGCGCCTATACCGGCTCGCGCTACATTCCCGGCGCGACCTACCCGACCTATACGCCCTCGCTCGGCAATCTGGCGGCCGACATCGCGGCGCCGTTCGAGGCTCTGGCCACCGCCGCCACCTACAGCTTCGGCGAAGGTGGCTGGGGCGGCGGCTGGTACAACGCGCCCGCCGAACCGCTCGGCAATAACTGGCGCGTGAGCCGTGGGCCGCAATTTTCTTACGGCACCCGCGACCGGGGGCCGGGCTATTGGGGGCCTTCGCTCTACGGCCGCAACATTCCCAGCAACTGGGGCGCACGGCCGAGCTACTGGGGCGGGCGTCCGACCTATTGGAACGCGCATCCTGGCTACCCGGTGCAGGCGTATCGCGGTGATCGGCGCGGGAACTATTACTGGTCGACCCGCAATGCCGGCCTGCGGCCGCAACCGGCGCGCTGGTACACCGGCGGATCCAGCGGGCTCGGCCCGCGCTGGCAGGGTCCGTATGATGCCGGACCCCGTTACAACGGCCGTCCTGTAGTCTGGCGTCCGCGTGCGGGTCTGTTCTGAGTGCTGGCCAGCTGTCGCAGGGGAAGCTGCAACAAATTTCGCCTGAAATAGTTGCCATGCTTATCAGACGCATGCGTCGACGCGTCCCGATCCGGGACGCGGGGGCGTCGCGGCGCGCGCCGCGCTGGTGAGGAGAGTGCAATGCGGTTTCCCAGATCCCTTTTGCTGGTGGCGGGCTTCCTGCTCGCCGGCAGCCTTGCCGCCTCGGCGCGGCCGGCGGTTGTCACCACCGATCTCAACGTGCGTGCCGGCCCAGGCACCGGCTATCGCGTCATCGGCTCGCTCCCGGCGGGCTCGTCGGTGGATGTCGGCTCCTGCACCGGAAGCTGGTGCCGCGTCGCGGGCGGCTTCGCCAGCGCGCGCTTCCTCGCCTTCGGCGCGGGCACCCGTGTCGTGGTGCAGCCGGCACCGGTCTATTACGACGATTATTACGATAACGACCTCGCCCTAGGCGTCGGTGCCTTCGCGCTTGGCGTCGGCGTCGGCAATGCCTGGGGACCGGGCTATTGGGGCCCCGGCTGGGGCGGGCCGGGCTGGCGCGGCAATTACTGGGGTCCGCCACCGCGTGGCTGGCGCGGCCCTGGCTGGCGCGGTCCGCGCGGGGGCTGGAATCGCCCCGGCTGGAATGGCCCGCGTCGCGTGTGGAACAACAATCCCGGCTGGCGGGGACGTCCGGCGTGGAACGGCAATCGCGGCCCCGGATGGCGCGGCCCGCGCATGGGTCCCGGCCCGCGCATGGTCGGTGGCCCCCGCATGGGAGGCCGGCCTCCGATGATGCGGGGCGGCTATGGCGGAGGCATGCGGATGCGCCCGGTTGGCATGGGCGGCGGACGCGGCTGGCGCGCACGCTGACAGCGACTTCCGCAGAATTCACACGATTTCTGCGGAAGTCCGTCTAACGCATTGATCGATCACGCCCGGCCGAAGACCCGTGTGAAGATCGTATCGACATGCTTGAGGTGATAGCCGAGATCGAACTTCTCGGCGATCTCCTCCGGCGTCAGATATTGCCGAACCTCGGAATCGTTGGTCAGCAGGTTCTGGAACTCGCCTTCGCCGCGCCACACCGGCATGGCGTTACGCTGCACGAGCCGGTAGGCATCCTCGCGGCTCGCGCCCTTCTGGGTCAGGGCCAGCAGCACGCGCTGCGAATGAACGAGGCCGCCGAGACGGTCGAGATTCTTCTGCATGGTCTGCGGGTAGACCAGCAGCTTCTCGACCACGCCCGCGAGGCGGTTCAGCGCGAAGTCGAGCGTCACCGTCGCGTCCGGGCCGATGCCGCGCTCGACGGAGGAGTGCGAGATATCGCGCTCATGCCACAGCGCGACATTCTCCAGCGCCGGCGTGACCATGCCGCGCACGAGGCGGGCGAGGCCGGTCACGTTCTCGGTCAGCACCGGATTGCGCTTGTGCGGCATGGCGGAGGAGCCCTTCTGCCCTTCGGAGAAGAACTCCTCGGCCTCCAGCACTTCGGTGCGCTGGAGATGGCGAATCTCGATCGCTACGCGCTCCATGGAGGAGGCGACCACGCCCAGCGCGGCGAAATAGGCGGCGTGGCGGTCGCGCGGGATGACCTGCGTCGAGACCGGCTCGACCTTCAGCCCGAGCTTTTCGGCGACATATTCCTCCACGCGCGGATCGATCTGCGCGAAGGTGCCGACGGCACCCGAAATGGCGCAGGTCGCCACTTCCTCGCGGGCGGCGACGAGGCGCGCGCGGTTGCGCTGGAACTCGGCATGGGCCTGCGCGAGCTTGAGCCCGAAGGTGGTGGGCTCGGCGTGGATGCCGTGCGAGCGGCCGATGGTCGGGGTGAGCTTGTGCTCGAAGGCGCGGGCCTCCAGCGCGGCGAGCAGGCGATCCACATCCTTGATGAGAATGTCGGCGGCGCGCACGAGCTGCACGTTGAGGCAGGTGTCTAGCACGTCGGAAGAGGTCATGCCCTGATGCACGAAGCGCGCTTCCGGCCCGACGATCTCGGCGAGATGCGTCAGGAAGGCGATGACGTCATGCTTGGTGACCGCCTCGATCTCGTCGATGCGGGCGACGTCGAAGGTCGCGTCCTTCGCCATCTCCCAGATCTTCGCCGCCGCCTCCTTCGGCACCACGCCGAGTTCGGCGAGCGCGTCGGTCGCGTGCGCCTCGATCTCGAACCAGATGCGGAAGCGGGTCTGCGGCTCCCAGATGGCAGCCATTTCGGGACGGGTATAGCGCGGGATCACGGGCGGCTCTTTCGACTGTCGAGGGACAGCCGCGCTCTAGCAGATTAGGCCAGATCCCACAAATACCGGCCTCAGACCAACTCGCCCCGCGCGCGCGCCGCTGCCTCGCGGATGGCCTTGATGTTGGCGGCGTAAGCGTCGGGGCCGCCCTTG
The DNA here is from genome assembly GCF_022601675.1 of Ancylobacter gelatini. GTDB lineage: Bacteria > Pseudomonadota > Alphaproteobacteria > Rhizobiales > Xanthobacteraceae > Ancylobacter > Ancylobacter gelatini. The sequence continues at coordinate 4,405 of NZ_JAKVIL010000004.1, forward strand.
AACACGGCGGAACCGGCCACCAGCGCATTGGCGCCGGCATGGGCGCAGATGCCGGAATTTGACGGGACGACGCCGCCGTCGATCTCGATGTCGATCGGGCGGTCGCCGATCATCGCGGAAAGCTGGCGCACCTTGTCCATCACCGGCGCGATGAAGGCCTGCCCGCCGAAGCCGGGATTGACCGTCATCACCACCACGAGGTCGATCACGTCGAGCACATGCTCGATCGCCGTCGCCGGGGTCGCGGGATTGAGCGCGACGCCGGCCTTCTTGCCGAGCGCACGGATCGCCTGAAGCGAGCGGTGCAAATGCGGGCCGGCCTCGGCGTGGATCGAGATATGATCGGCGCCCGCCTTGGCGAAAGCCTCCAGATAGGGGTCGACCGGCGCGATCATCAGGTGCACGTCGAACGGCTTGTCGCTGTAGGGGCGGATCGCCTTCACCACATCCGGGCCGAACGAGATGTTCGGCACGAAATGCCCGTCCATGACGTCGATATGGATCCAGTCCGCACCGGCGGCATCGACCGCGCGGACTTCCTCGCCGAAGCGGGCGAAGTCGCTGGCAAGGATCGAGGGAGCGATGATCAGCGGGCGAGGGGGCATGGCAGGTTCTCCGAATTGCCGCGCCCGTAACATGACGGAACCCCGGCGGCAAGAAAGCCGACAAATCCGAGCGAGACCAGATGCGCCGGTATTGAGGGAGGACTAAGCTGCTGCGAGTCGCGTCGATCAAGGATACTGCGCCGGCGGGCGCGGGCGGCGCGACGGACGAGGGGAGCCTGCTATGAAGAATGTTCGATATCTGGCGGCGGGTGCCGTCGTCGCAGTCGCCGGCCTGCTGGCGACCATGCCTGAGGCCAATGCCTGGCGCGCCGGCGCCTGCGGTGCGCGCGGCTGCGTAGGCGCCGCCGGCAATCCGGGCCACTACTACGGCGCCGGCCGCTATTACGGCCCGGTGCCGCGCGGCGGCGGCGTGGTCGTCGTCAATCCGCGCCGCTACTGGCCGCCGGGCGGTGCCGTGGCCGCGGGCGCGGCGCTCGGCTTCCTGACCGGCGTCGCGGCCGCCAATCTGGTCGGTCCGCCGCCCCAGCCCAATTACTGCTGGTACTACACCAACCCGCAGCGGACCCAGGGCTTCTGGGAGCCGTGCCCCTGAGGCACGCAGCTCTCGCCGGGTGAAAACAGGACGCGGCCGGGAGCTTTCCGGCCGCGTTTCAGTTTCAGGAGCTGGTATCGGCGGAGGTCACTTCGACCAGGCGTCGACCTTGGCCTTGTTGGCGGCGACCCAGGCCTTGGCGGTGGCCGCCGGATCGGCGCCGGGCTTCTCGTTCTCCACCATGAGCGCCTGCTCATCGGCGAGGGACAGGTTGAAACCGTCGAGGATCTTGTAGGCCTCCGGGGACTCTTCCTTGAGCTTGGTCGAGACGATGGTGTTCACGGTTTCCTCGCCGCCGAACACACCCTTGGGATCGTCGAGATATTTCAGGTCCCAGGTCGCGAACATCCAGTGCGGCGTCCAGGTGGTGATGACGATCGGCTCCTTCTTGGCGTAGGCGTCCTTGAGCGCGGCGACCATGGTGGCGTCCGAGCCCTCGACCAGCTTCACCGGCAGGCCGTATTCCTTGATCGCCTTCTCCGACGCCTTCATCAGGCCTGCGCCGGGATCGATGCCGATCACCTTGCCGCCGAACTTGGCGGGGTCCTTCTTGATGTCCTCGATGGTGGTGATGTCGACATAGGTCGGCACCGCCCAGCCGATCTTGGCGCCGGTGACGTTCGGCCCGAGATTGTCGACCTTGGCTTTGAGCTTGTCGTAATAGGCCGCGTGCGTGCCCGGCAGCCACGCCGCGACCATGGCGTCGGCCTCATCGGTGGCGACCGCCTGCCACATCGCCGCGCCCGAAAGCGGGACGATCTTGACCTTGTAGCCCTTATCCTCCAGCGCCGCCTTGATGACGTTGGTGGCGACCACGGCGTCGGACCATTCGACATAGGCGATGGTCAGGTCCTTCTTCTCCGCCTGCGCCGCGCTGAGCGTGAGACCGAGGGCGGTGGCGGCAACCGCCGTGCCCTTGAGGAATTTCGAGAGGATCGACATTGACGGATACTCCGGTTCTGAAAGGATAAGGTTGTCAGCGGAAGTCTTGTGCTTCCTTTGGGAGGTTCGGAGGCCTAGCCGGCGCCCCGGTCCGTGCGCATGCGCCGGGCGATGTGCTGGGTGATGCGGTCGAGAATGACGGCGAGCACCACGATGGCGATGCCGGCCTGGAATCCCTGTCCGGCCTCCAGCCGCTGGATCGCCTTCCACACCTCGCCGCCGAGCCCGCCGGCGCCGATCATTGCCGCGATCACCACCATGGAGAGCGCGAGCATGATGGTCTGGTTGATGCCGGCCATGATGGTCGGGATAGCCAGCGGGAGCTGGAGCTTGAACAGCTTCTGCCAGCGCGAGGAGCCGAAGGAATCCGCCGCCTCCACCAGTTCCGGCGGCGTCTGCATGATGCCGAGCGCGGTGAGGCGGATGGTGGGCGGCATGGCGAACACGATGGTGGCGAAGCACGCCGACACCGCGCCCAGCCCGAAGAACGGGATGGCCGGGATCAGGTACACGAAGCTCGGCATGGTCTGCATCATGTCGAGCCCCGGACCCACCACGCGCCAGAACCGGCGGCTGAGCGCGGCGGCGATGCCGATGGGAATGCCGATCATCAGCGCGAACAGCGTGGAGACCAGCACCAGCACAAGCGATTGCAGCGTCGCGCGCCAGAGTTCGAGATTCCACAGGAAGGCGAAGCCCAGCATGGTGAACAGCGCGATCCGCGCCGTGGTCAGCCGCCACACCAGCAGGCCGAAGGCAAGGATCACCAGCCATGGCGGCAGGTCGACGAGGAAATCCGTGGTGGCCTCGATGCCGGTGCCGATCACCGCGCTTATGGCGCGGGTCACGCCGGAGAAATGCTCGGTCGCCCAGTCCAGCGCGGCGTCGCACATTTCCGCGAGAGGGATTCGGGGGATCTCGAAGTCCATCGCCGGCGCCCTCAGTGCATCGGTTCGCCGCGGCGACGCGCGAGCGCGGCCACGAGGTCGGTATTGCTGATCACGCCGCGCAACTCGCGCCCGGCGCCGATCACCGCGATCTCGCCACGCCCGGCGGCCAGTCGCGACACCGCGTCGTTGAGCGTCGCGGTGTCGGAGACGCAGGCGTCGCGGTCGCTGGCCAGCAGGCGGATTTCCGTCGCCCCGGCACCGCGCAGCACGCCGGCATCGACCGTGCCCTGAAACAGCCCGTCCTGACAGACCACGGTGGCGGCGGGATCGCCGGACTGTTCAAGCCGCACCAACGCCTCGGCGGCGGGAACATGCCACGGCACCACGCAGGCCGGCGCGCGCATCGCGGCGCCCGCCGTCACCACGCCGAGCACGTCGATATGCTCGACGAAGCGGCGCACATAATCATCGGCCGGATTGGCGAGGAAGTCGGAGGCATAGCCCTGCTGGACGACCGCGCCGTCCTTCATCAGCACGATCCGCCCGCCAAGCGCGATGGCCTCGTCGAGATCATGGCTGACGAAGACGATGGTCTTCTTCAGCCGCTTCTGCAGCGCCACCAGTTCCTGCTGCATGTCGCGGCGGATCAGCGGGTCGAGCGCGCTGAACGCCTCGTCCATCAGCAGGACGTCGGGCTCCAGCGCCAGAGCGCGGGCAAGGCCGGCGCGCTGCTGCATGCCGCCGGAAAGCTGCGAGGGCAGGTGAGCCTCCCAGCCCTTCAGCCCCACGGTCTCCAGCGCGGCCATCGCGCGCTCGCGGCGCAGCGTCGGGGCGACGCCCTGCACCTCCAGCCCGTATTCGACATTGCGCAGGATGGTCCGGTGCGGGAACAGCGCAAATTGCTGGAACACCATGCCGAAGCGGGTGCGGCGCACCGCCATCAACTCGCTTTCGGAGAGCTTCGTAAGGTCGGTGTCGTCCAGCAGCACCGACCCGGCGGTCGGCTCGACGAGGCGGTTGATGCAGCGCAGGCAGGTCGACTTGCCGGAGCCGGAAAGCCCCATCACCACGAGAATCTCGCCCTCGGCAATGTCGAAGCTGACATCGTGCAGGCCTACGACCGCGCCGGTCTGCTTGAAGATAGCCTCGCGGCCGAGGCCACCCTGCAGAAGCGGCAGGGCTTTTCCGGCGTCGTCGCCGAAAATCTTGGTCAGTCCGCGAACCCTGATGCGAGGCCGTTTCTCGGTCATGAACTCCCCCGTGCCAGGAGAGTGTCAGGCGCATGGCAGCCATGCCGATTGCACAGATGCGACGGCACGGGCTGCAAACGCGACAATCACATGACGGCGGTCAGCTCAGCGGCGGCCCGCCCCACAGGTCGCGCCAGCTCGGCTGCGCACCGCGCTGGGGAAGGGCGCTCGCCTCATAGACCGCGCGGGCGCAGGCTCGCGCCAGCGTCGCCACCGTCGCGGCCCCGATCAGCGCGAGGTCGAACACCGGATCGGCGAGTTCGCGTTTTCCCGTCGCCGCGGCGAAGATGGTGTCGCCGTCGAGCGGGGTATGCACCGGCCAGATGGCGCGGGCAAAGCCGTCATGCGCCATCACCGCGAGCCGCTTGGCCTGCGCCTTGGTCAGCACCGCATCGGTGGCGACCAGCGCGATGGTGGTGTTGGCGCCGGGCGGCAGGCCCTTCAGCGCCGGCGGATCGGGCAGGAGGGGGAGGGGATTGGGCAGGCCGAGCCCGCCGAATTCGCCGCCGAGTTCAAAAGGCGCGGACCAGAAATGCGGCATGCCGGGCAGGTTGGTCGCCCCGCAGGCGTTCACCGCCACCAGCGCGCCGATGGTGTGGCCGGTGGAGCAGACCATCGAGGCCGAGCCGAGGCCGCCCTTCATGCTGACCGTCGTCGCCCCGGTGCCGGCGCCGATCGTGCCGAGCGGGAAATCCAGACCCGCGCCATTGGCCGCCTGATATCCAAGGTCGCGATAGGGAGCAAAGCGGCCCCACTCCTTGTTGCCACCATTGATGAGGTCGAACAGCACCGCGCCGGGGACGATCGGCACACGGGCGTCGCCCACGGGGAAGCCGATACCGCGCTCGGCGAGCGCCGACATGACGCCCGCGGCGGCGTCCAGCCCGAAGGCCGAGCCGCCGGACAGGGTGATGGCGTGGATCGCCCCCACCGTTTCGTCCGGGGCCAGCAGGTCGGTTTCCCGCGTGCCGGGCCCGCCGCCGCGCACATCGACGGAGGCGACGGCCGGCTCGTCGAACAGGATGGCGGTGACGCCGGAGCCGAGCGTCAGGTCCGTGGCGTTGCCGACCTTCAACCCGGCGACATCGGTGATCAGATTGCGTGCGAGGGTGGCGCGCATTGGCGTCTCTCCATCTTGCCGCCGCGCCATCACATCACGGAGAGAGGCGGGCTGGTCTCATTGCTAAAGGGGCGCGGGAGGTGCATTGGGAGGGTAACGGAACGATGCAGGTTGCCAAAATTCATGGCCGACGTCACGCTCCCGGCGGCCTTTGTCGCCGGTATTGCCAGCTTTGCCTCTCCCTGCGTGTTGCCGCTGGTACCGCCTTATCTGTGTTATCTGGCGGGCACCAGCCTTGACCAGATCACCCACAAGGCCCCCACCGACGCCGCCGCCCGGCGCACGCTCGGCGCGGCCCTGCTGTTCGTCGCCGGCTTTTCCACGGTGTTCGTGGCGCTCGGCGCCGGGGCGTCGGTGATCGGGGGCTATCTCCGGCTCTATTCACAGGAATTGTCGATCATCGCCGGCATCGCGATCCTGGTCATGGGTCTGCATTTTCTCGGCATCCTGAAATTCGGCTGGCTGAGCCAAACCAAGCGGGTGCATGTCGATGCGCCCACCGGCCTGTTCGGCGCCTATGTGATGGGCCTCGCCTTTGCCTTCGGCTGGACGCCCTGCATCGGCCCGGTTCTGGCTGCCATCCTTGCGGTCGCGGCGAGCGAGCAGACGCTGACCCAGGGCGCGCTGCTGCTGGGCATCTATTCCGCCGGGCTGGGTGTCCCGTTCCTTCTGGTCGCGGCGATGGCGCGGCCGGCATTGGGATTGCTCACCCGCGCGCGGCGCTGGCTGCCGGCGGTGGAAAAGGGCATGGGCGCGCTCCTCGTCCTCACCGGCATCGGCTTCCTCTCCGGCTGGATGGCGCAGATGAGCTACTGGCTGCTGGAGACCTTCCCGGCGCTGGCGAGCTTCGGCTGAGCCGCCAAGACGCTTCAGGAAGCGGCGAGCGGCTTGCGCATGCGTATGCAGGCCATGCGCAGACCACCCGGCAGGACATGCTCGCCCGTATTCTCGGTAACGAAGCCGTGGCGGTGGTAGAAGGCTTCCGCATTGAGGCTGGCATCCATGACCAACTCGCGAAGCCCATATTTGCGGGCCCTGCGCTCCAGCGCCGCCAGCATGGCGGCCCCGATGCCCCTCCGCCCGTAATCGGGGTGCACATAGACCGCCCGCAACTCCCGCCGGCCCGGAACGAACGAGCCGAAACCGACGACCCCCGCCCCCTTCGCACGCGCCACAACCGCTTCCTCGATGCCGTTATCGAGGCGCAAGGCGAGGGCGTCGACATGCTCCGGCGGTATCGGCAGCGGTGCCCAGGCGGCGATGATCTCGGGTGAATAGAACCCCGCGGCCGTGCTGCGGATCGCGGCGCGGTGGACCCGTAACAGGTCCGCGGCATCGTCGGGGCGGGCGTCATACAGGCGGATATTGGAAAGCATCGGCGTGTCTTCAAACTGCGGGGCGGCGTGTCAGGCGCCGCCGATCGTCTCGCAGGCGATACACGGATGGCAATGACTTGCGCAAAGAAAAACCCGCCGGATCGCTCCGGCGGGTTCGTCATTTCAGCGCTGGCGCCACCGGCGCCCGCCGATCACAGCTCGGAATAGCCGCCGTCCTTCCAGACGTAGACGACGTAGTCGCCGCTGGTGCGGTCACCCTTCTTGTCGAAGGAGAGCGTGCCGAGCACGGTGTCGAACTTGGCGCCGGAGTGGATGTACTCGGCGATCTTCGTCGGGTCGAGCGACTTGGTGGCGTCGGCCGCCTGCTGCAGCATCTGGCCCGCCGCATAGGTGTAGAGCACGTAGCCTTCCGGATCGATGCCCTTCTTCTTGAACTCCTCGACAACCGCAGCGGCGGCCGGGATCTTGCGGGGGTCGGAACCGAAGGTCATCAGCGTGCCTTCGGCGCCCGGACCGGCGATGGTCCAGTATTCCTTGTCGGTGATGCCGTCACCCGAGAACAGGACGGTCTTCATGCCCTGGTCGCGCATCTGGCGAACCAGAAGACCGGCTTCGGTGTGCAGCCCGCCGAAATAAAGCACGTCGACATTGGCCGCCTTCAGCTTGGAGACGAGCGCGGTGTAGTCCTTCTCACCCGGGTTGATACCCTCGTAGATGACTTCCGTCACGCCACCGGCATTGATCGCCTTCTTGGTCTCGTCAGCCAGACCCTTGCCGTAGGGGGTCTTGTCGTGAACGACGGCGATCTTCTTGTCCTTCAGGTTCTGAAGGATGTATTCGCCGGCGGTCGCGCCCTGCTGGTCATCGCGGCCGCAGGTGCGGAACACGTTGGTCAGGCCACGCTCGGTAAGGGTCGGGTTGGTCGACGCGGGAGAAATCGCGAGCACACCGGCTTCGGCATACTGCTCCGAGGCCGGGATCGAGACGCCCGAGTTGAAGTGGCCGAGCACGAACTTCACGCCGTCCGCGATGAACTTGTTGGCCACCGACACGCCCTGCTCGGGCTTGGAGGCGTCGTCGCCGATGATGATCTCGACCTTCTCGCCAAGCAGGCCGCCCTTGGCATTGACATCGACCGCCCACTGCTCGGCACCATTCTTCAGCTGCGCGCCGAAGGTGGCGTTCGCGCCAGTGATGGGGCCGCCAACGCCGACCTTGACCTGCGCCGACGCCGGCATGGCCATCGCCACCATCGCGCCGAGCGCGATACCGGCCAACAGAAGCTTCTTCATGAACTTCTCTCCTGATTCTCTGGGAGGATTAGAACTTTCGCGGCCATTTCCTGTCGCGTCATCGCCCCTGGGCGCCATCATGACCGTTTCCGTGCCGGTGTCGACGGCGAAGACGAAGCACGAACGCGCAAGCATCAAATCCGAGCCACGTTCGGCGCTCAAGGGAAATTCTCAAGAAACTCTATCCGTTGCTCTTCTCGCGCCAGCCAAACGGGCCTGCCTGACGATAGAGCCAACTATACCGGGTGGCCATCTGCTTGGCGCGTTCGGCGCGGAAGCCGAGCGTGGTGACGGCGATCAGGAAAGCGGTGTCGGTAATGAAATAGTGCCACGACAGCAGCGTTCCGTTGAACAACGCGAAATGGAAGAAACGCACCACGCAGCCCAGCAGTACGGCATAGAGCACCGCCTGCCTGTAGCCGCGCCAGGTCGAGGCGATGGCCCGGCCGGACAGCCACGCCGCCCCGCCGCCGAGAAAGATGGTCACCAGCAGGAAATCGCCGCGCGAGACTTCGACGACGAGGTCCGGCGCAACCATGAAGGCGCAGATCACCGCGCCGATCACGGCAATCGGGACACTCACGGCGAGACTGGTCGGCGCGCCCTGCGAGATGACGGTTCCGGAGAATTCGGCTGCCATGATCAGTGCCTCCCGCCTTCGAGATAGGCTGCGCGGACTTCAGGGCGCTCCAGCAACTCGCGGCCCTGGCCCGACATGGTGACGGTGCCGTTCACCAGCACATAGCCGCGATGGGCGAGCTTGAGCGCGTGGAACGCGTTCTGCTCCACCAGAAACACGGTGAGGCCCTCGGTACGATTGAGCTCGCGGATCGCGTCGAAGATCTGCTTCACGATCAGCGGCGCGAGGCCGAGCGAGGGCTCATCGAGCATCAGCAGGCGCGGGCGGCTCATCAGCGCACGGCCGATCGCCAGCATCTGTTGCTCGCCGCCCGAGAGCGTGCCGCCGCGCTGGTTGATGCGCTCTTTCAGGCGCGGGAACAGCGTGTAGACCTTCTGCAGGTCGCTGTCGAAATGGGCGAAACCGTCGACCGAGGCGCCCATCTGCAGGTTCTCGTAGACCGTCATGCGCGGGAAGATGCGCCGGCCCTCGGGCGACTGCGCGATCTTGAGCTGGGCGATCTCGTGGGTCGGCATCTTGGTAATGTCGCGGCCCTCATAGACGATCTGTCCCTCGCGGGCGCGGGGCTGGCCGAAGATGGTCATCATCAGGGTCGACTTGCCGGCACCGTTGGAGCCGATCAGCGTGACGATCTCGCCGCGATGAACGTCCACGTCGACGCCCTTAAGGGCCATGATGTTGCCGTAGAAGGTCTTGACGCCGCGGACGGCCAGCATCGGGGCGTCGGTCGGGGAAGAGGTGTCGGTCACGAGGACGCTCCCGTTGCAATCGTCGCGTCGATCTCCGCCTCGACCTCCTCGACCGCATCCTCGTCGACGCCGAGATAGGCCGCGATAACGCGCGGGTCGTTCTTCACCGCGTCGGGCGTCCCGTCGGAAATCTTCGTGCCGTAGTCGAGCACGACGACGTGGTCGGAAATCTCCATCACCACGCTCATGTCATGCTCGATCAGGAGGATCGAGGTGCCGTGATCGGCGCGGATCGAGCGCAGCAGCGCGTTGAGTTCGAGGCTCTCACGCGGATTGAGGCCGGCGGCCGGCTCGTCGAGGCAGAGCAGGATCGGGTCCGAGCACATGGCGCGGGCGATCTCCAGCCGACGCTGGGCGCCATAGGGCAGATCGCCCGCCGGATCGTCGGCACGGTCGAGCAGATTGACCTGCTCAAGCCAATACACCGCCTTCTCGCGCGCCGCCTTCTGCGCGGCGTTCCAGCTCGGCAGGCCGAGCAGACCCTTGATGGAGAACACCGACGCCTTCATCAGCGCGTTGTGCTGCGCCACCATCAGGTTTTCCAGCACGGTCATGCCGGTGAACAGGCGGATGTTCTGGAAGGTGCGCGCCACCTTGGCGTCGCCGGAGACGCGGTAATCCGGCAGGCGCTCCAGCAGGTAGACCGAACTCGACGCACCGGCGAGACCGCGTTCACCGTTCAGCGTCACGGCCGTCAGTTCGGGATCGGTGGGCGGGCGCTGGTGCGCCAGCACGAGCCGCCCCTCGCTCGGCTTGTAGAAGCCCGTGATGCAGTTGAACACCGTGGTCTTGCCGGCGCCATTGGGCCCGATCAGCGCGGTGATGTCGCCGCGTCCGACCTTGAAGGACAGGTCGTTGACCGCGACCAGCCCGCCAAAGCGCATGAACAGGTGCTCGACGCTCAGTATGGGATCGATATCCCACCTGTGGGCGGCAGTATCCGTGGGGAGCGACATCAGCCGTGCCCTTCCTTGACGAGATCGCCCGAGACCGACTTCTTCTCCTTGAGATAGATCGTGGGGTCGCGGGTCGAAACGAGGCCGCGCGGCTTCCACACCATGATGACCACCATGGCGAGGCCGAACAGCAGCATGCGATAGAGGCTGGGGTCGAATTCGTTGCCGAAGAACTGCTTGAGGAAGCCGAGATTGCGCAGCATCTCCATGCCGCCCAGCATCACCGCCGCCGCGACCGCGACGCCGATCTGAGACCCCATGCCGCCGAGCACCACGATGGCGAGGATCATCGCGGAAATGTCGAAGGTGAAGCTCTCCGGGCTGACGAAGCCGGCGCGCACCGCGAAGAAACAGCCGGCGAACCCGCCGAACATCGCGCCGGTTGCGAAGGCCGACAGCTTGACATTGGTGGTGTTGAGGCCGAGCGAGCGGCAGGCGATCTCGTCCTCGCGCAACGCTTCCCAGGCCCGGCCGACCGGCAGCTTGCGCAGCCGGACCGTGACGAAGGCAGTGAGCAGCGCGAGCGCCAGGATCACGAAGTACAGGAAGATGATGCGATGCATCGGGTCGAATTTCAGCCCGAACAGCGCCGCGAACCCGTGCTCGCTGGCATTGAAGGGAATGCCGAAAAAGGTCACGCGCGGGATCGAGGCGATGCCGGCGCCGCCGCCCGTGAAGTCCACCCAGTTGATCAGCACGAGGCGAATGATCTCGCCGAAGGCCAGCGTGACGATCGCGAGATAGTCGCCGCGCAGGCGCAGCACGGGAAAACCGAGGATCATGCCCCACACGCCGGCGAAGATGCCGGCGGCCGGCAGGCAGATCCAGAACGCCCAGTCGGCCCAGAACTTTTCACCGATCAGGGCGGCGAAGAAATCATTGACCGGCGCCGAGGTGGCGAGCAGCGCGTAGGTGTAGGCGCCGACCGCGTAGAACGCGACATAGCCGAGATCGAGCAGGCCGGCGAGACCGACCACGATGTTCAGGCCCCAGCCCAGCATCACATAGGTGAGGATGAGGATGCCGAGATCGATCAGGTAGCGGCTCTCGTTGAGACCGCCCTGGCTGAGCACCGCGATGAGCGGGAAGGCGACGGCGAAGGCCAGCAGCGCCGGCTTGAACGCCGGGCCGGCGGCCGTGACGGCCCGCGCCATCGGGCTCGGGCCGGTGCGGGTCTTGACCACGCGATTGGGCGACCAGACCGTGAGATTGAGGATCAGCCGGCCGACGAACACGATGGCGACCATGACCGCCACCGTGAGGGGCCGGTAGTCGAGCCCGAGCGCACCGTCGCGGATCACGGTCTCGAAGCCGACCAGCGGGCCGACCAGGCCCAGCATGATCAGGCCGGCGAAGAACGCGTCCTTCAGGGCATGCGAGAACGCGGAGGGGGATGCCGGGGCCGCGTTCTCGGCGGAGGCACTTTCAGCAGTATGCGCTGCCATGATCGGGAACCTTACACCTTCTCGACTTCAGGCCGGCCCAGCAGGCCCTGCGGCATGAAGATAAGGGTGATGGCGAGAATGGAGAACGCCGCGACGTCCTTGTATTCGATCGAGAAATAGGCCGACCAGAACACTTCGATGAGGCCGATCAGCAGCCCGCCAAGCACCGCGCCGGGCAGCGAGCCGATGCCGCCCAGCACCGCCGCGGTGAACGCCTTCACGCCGGGAACGAAGCCGTCCGCGAAATGGGCGACACCATAATACATCAGGTACATGGTGCCGGCGACGGCGGCGAGGGCGGCGCCGATGACGAAGGTCAGCGAGATGGTGTGGTCGACATTGATGCCGAGCAGGGCGGCCATCTTGCGGTCCTGCTCGCAGGCGCGCTGCGCCCGGCCGAGCGAGGTCTTCTGCACGAGATACCAGAAGCCGGTAAGCAACACGGCGGTCACCGCCATGATGATGACCTGCTTCCACGCCAGCGTGACCTGATAGCTGCCATTGTCCATCAGCACGATCACGTCGGTGATCATCGGGGGCACCGGCTTGTTACGCGGGCCCTGCGCGACCTGGACGAAATTCGACAGGAAGATCGACATGCCGATGGCCGAGATCATCGGCGCGAGGCGGAACGAGCCGCGCAGCGGCCGATAGGCGACACGCTCGATCGCCCAGCTTGTCAGCGACGTGAAGAACATCGCGACCACCAGAACGATGGCCAGCGCCAGGAAGATTGAGGTGATCCCCAACACCGTGGTGAGCAGCAGGAAGCAGATCAGCGAAATGAACGCCGACACCATGAAGACATCGCCATGGGCGAAGTTCACCATGCCGATGATGCCGAATACCATGGTGTAACCGATCGCGATCAGACCGTAGATCGATCCGAGCGTCAGCCCGTTGATGAGTTGCTGAACAAAGACGTCCATTACGAACTGGCTCCCCTCGGCCGCCCGGCGCATCTGTCGGCGCCCGCAGCCTGTGCCCAGATTGTGGTCATGCTCATATGAGCGCCGTTTACTCTTAGCGCGGGCCTTGAAAGGATACAATTCGATCGAAAGGCGAAATGCAATCGATCGAAAGAAATGATGTTTCGGTATCCTAGTAAAGCGAAACACCTCAATTTTTGAGGTGCGGGTTGCTTGCCCGGCGGGTTGCACCTGCCGGATGCCAAGGATCGCCTGTGTTTTTCGCGGTCAGGTGTCCGGGTGTGTTACGTCCAAGGTTCGAGCCGTTAAGCGGTTTCCAATCACCCCGCTTCGGAGTTATGCACAGGATGCTTTCCGACCGTCGTCGGGGCGTCACGGAGGTCCCTTTGGACGACATTACCCGGCACAAGGCCGAGCCCGCACTTTACCGCGAGGCGATGAGCCGCCTCGTCGCGGCCGTCCATGTGGTTACCACACGAGGCGAGGCCGGGCGCGCCGGCTTCACCGCGACCGCCGTCGTCTCCGTCTCCGATTCCCCGCCGACCCTGCTGGTGTGCCTCAACCGCTCGATCAACGCCGCGCCCGCCTTTCGGCAGTCCGGCCTGTTCGCCGTCAATATGCTGAGCGGCGAGCAGCAGGCGGTGGCCGACAGCTTCGGCGGCCGGCTCGGAATGAGCGGCGAGCAGCGTTTCTCCGTCGGGCAATGGCATGAGGGAACGCACGGCTTGCCGTGCCTCATCGGTGCGCTCGCCGTGTTCGAGTGCCGGCTGGCCGAGGTGCGCACCATCGCGACCCATAACGTGCTGGTCGGCCATGTCGAGGCGGTGACGCTGGGACCGGCGGGGCCGGGTCTCGCTTATCTGGACCGCACCTACCGGGTGCTGTGAGGCGCGACTAGACCGCCTGTCCCGCGCACCAGCCCGACGACCAGGCCCATTGGAAATTGTAACCTCCAAGCCAGCCGGTAACGTCCACCACCTCACCGATGAAGAAGAGGCCCGGCACGTCCTTCGCCTGCATGGTGCGCTGGTCGAGAGCCGTGGTGTCGATCCCGCCCAGCGTCACCTCGGCGGTGCGGTAGCCCTCCGATGCCGTCGGCTTCAGCCGCCAGCCATTCACCGCCGAATCGATTTGCCGGAGATGGCGATCGGACAGGTCGGCGAGGTTTCGGCCTCCCGCCTCTCTGTCGGCGACGAGCTGCGCCAGCCGGCGCGGCAGCAGGGCGGAAAGCGCGGAGACCGGCGCCTGCCGGCCATTTGAGGCGCGCGCTTCACGTAGCTGCGCGAACACGTCGATGCCGGGCGCCAGCGCGATCTCGATGTCGTCGCCCTCGCGCCAGTAGGAGGAAATCTGGAGGATCGCCGGGCCGGAGAGGCCGCGATGGGTGAACAGGAGCCCCTCGTCGAAGTGCGTCTTGCCATGGCGAACGCTCGCCTCCACGGCCACGCCGGCGAGCGGGGCCAGCCGCTCCAGCAGGCCCGGCTCCAGCGTCAGCGGCACGAGGCCGGGACGCGTCCGCACGATCTTCAGGCCAAAACGCTCGGCGATGTCATAGCCGAGCCCGGTGGCTCCCATTTTCGGGATCGACTTGCCCCCGGTCGCCACCACCAGCGCGCGGCAGGCGAGGGGGCCGGCGCTGGTGCGCAGATGGAAACCGTCGGCGGTGCGCGTGACCTCCTCGATCGAGGTCGACAGGGCCAACTGGCCGCCGGCATCCCTCAGTTCGCGTAGCAGCATGTCGACGATCTGCCGCGCCGAGCCGTCGCAGAACAACTGCCCGAGCGTCTTCTCGTGCCAGGCGATGGCGTGGCGTTCGACGAGCGCGATGAAATCCTGCTGGGTGTAGCGCTTGAGCGCGGAGATGCAGAAACGCGGATTGGTGGAGAGATAGGCGCGCGGATTGGCATCGAGATTGGTGAAATTGCAGCGCCCGCCGCCGGAAATGCGGATCTTCTCGCCCGGCGCGCGGGCATGGTCGATCACCCGCACCGAGCGCCCGCGCTTTCCCGCCTCGATGGCGCACATCAGGCCCGCCGCGCCGGCGCCCAGCACGACAACATCGACCGTTCGAGCCTCGGGCATCACACCGGCACTCCGGCGTCGTAATCATGCACGCCGCCGCAATAATCGGTGACCCGCCAGCCCTCCGGCGTCGCGTCCAGATAGGAGGGGCCGACCGGGACCTTGCCGTAGCCGCCGGGAATGTCGAGCACATAGGTCGGCAAAGCGAGGCCGGAAAGCCGCCCGCGCAGCGACGCCATCAGTTCCTGTCCACGCTCTATGGTGAGCCGGAAATGCGCGGTGCCGGGGGCGAGGTCGGGGTGGTGGAGGTAATAAGGTTTCACCCGGCACTCGACCAAAGCGCGGAACAGGGCGGCCAGCACCTCGGCCTCGTCATTGACGCCGCGCAGCAGCACGCTCTGGCTCACCAGCGCGATGCCGGCATCCGCCAGCCGCGCCAGCGCCGCCCGGGCCTCTGGCCCAAGCTCGCGAGCATGGTTGGCGTGAACCGCAATATACGTTGTGAGGTTCGGCACGCGCAGGGCCGTCACCAGCGCCGCCGTCACCCGCTCCGGCGCGGCGACCGGGACGCGGGTGTGGAAACGCACGATCTTCACATGGTCGATGGCGGACAGCCGCGCCATCAGCTCGGCCAACCGGCGCGGCGACGCCACCAGCGGATCGCCGCCGGTGACGACGACCTCCCAGATTTCAGGGTGCGCGGAAACATAGGCGAGCGCCGCGTCCAACGCCGCATCGGAAAGGTTGGATTCCGCGCCCGGCCCCACCATCTCGCGGCGGAAGCAGAACCGGCAATAAACCGCGCAGACGCCGACCAGCTTCAGCAGCACCCGGTCGGGATAACGGTGCACGATCCCCGGCACCGGGCTGTGCGCCTCGTCGCCGATCGGGTCGGCAAGCTCGTCCGGCCTTGTCTCCAGTTCGCGCGCATCCGGCAGGAACTGCGCGGCGATCGGATCGCCCGCCTCGCCCGGCGCCATCAAACCGGCAAGTGTCGGCGTCACCGCAACCGCATAGCGCGCGGCCACCGCCTCCAGCGCCGGGTCGCGCGCCACCAATCCGGCCTCGGCGAGCTCCGGCACGCCGCGCAGGGTGCGGGGCAAAAGGGCAGGGTTGCTCGACGGGCGGGCGCTGGTCGCGCGGGCTTGTGAAGGACGGGCTTGGCTCATGCGCGCTCTTGTGATCGGTTCCGGGCATCTGGGCAAGGCATGTCGCGCATGGCTGGGCTATGCTGGAAGCACGGTTCGGAGAGACGATGATGAACGTGCGTGAAGATGATGTGCTGGAAGCGGCCGCGCGCTGGAGCCGGGAGGGGCGGGGAGTCGCGCTCGCTACCGTGGTCGAGACCTGGGGCTCGGCGCCCCGGCCGGTCGGCAGCCATCTCGTCATCGACGATCGGGGCGACTTTCTCGGCTCCGTATCCGGCGGCTGCGTCGAGGGCGCCGTAGTGGCGGAAGCGACCGAAGTGATCGCCGACGGTCAGCCGCGCCTCGTCTCCTTCGGCGTGGCGGACGAGACCGCCTGGCGGGTCGGCCTGTCCTGCGGCGGGCGCATTTCGGTCTATGTCGAGAAGGTCGGCTGATGGACCTCGCCGTGCTGGAAGCCCTGAATGCCGAACGCGCCTCGCGCCGTGCCGTGCTGCTGGTGACCGAGCTTGCGAGCGGCCGACAGCGGCTGGTGACGCCTGAGCAGGCCCCCGCCGATCCGCTCGCGGACCCGATGGCCGAGGCCTTGCGGACCGGGCGCAGCGCAATGGTGGAGCAGGGCGGCGAGCGCCTGTTCCTCTCGGTGCAACTGCCGGCGCCGCGCCTCGTCATTACCGGAGCGGTTCATATCTCGCAGGCGCTGGCGCCGATGGCGGCACTGACCGGGCTCGATGTGGTGATCATTGATCCCCGCAGCGCTTTCGCCACGCCCGAGCGCTTTCCCGCCGTCGACCTCCGCGCGCAATGGCCGGACGAGGCGCTTCCAGGCCTCGCGCTCGACGCCTTCACCGCCTTCGCCGCGCTGACCCACGATCCGAAGATCGACGATCCCGCCTTGGAGGAAGCGCTGCGGCGGGGCTGCTTCTATGTCGGCGCGCTGGGGTCGCGGAAGACCCATGCCGCGCGGCTGGAGCGGCTCGCCGCGCGCGGGCTGGCGGGCGAGACGCTGGCGCGCATCCATGCTCCGATCGGCCTCGATATCGGGGCGGCGACGCCGGCGGAGATCGCGGTGTCGATCCTCGCACAGGTGGTCGGCACGCTGCGCCAGCGCCCCGCGGCGCGGGAACGCGCGGCATGAAGTTCGGCCCCGTGGCACTGGATGATGCCGAAGGCGCGGTGACCGTCCATGCGCTGAGCCTTCCCGACCTCATGGTGCGAAAGGGCACACGGCTCGATGCCGGGCTGATCGAGCGGCTGCGCGCAGCGGGCCATGGCGAGATCATTGCCGTGCGCGCCGAGCCTGGCGATGTGTGGGAGGACGAGGCGGCCTCACGGGTCGCGGCCTCCGTGCTCGGTCCCCATGCTGTGGCGGATGCGGCTTTCACCGGCCGCGTCAACATCAGGGCGGCCGTGTCCGGCCTGCTGACGGTCGATCGCGCGGGTATCGACGCGCTGAACATGGTGGACGAGGCGGTGACGCTCGCCACCCTGCCGGCCTTCCGTGCGGTGCGCGCCGGCGAGATGATCGCTACGGTGAAGATCATCCCCTTCGCCGTACCCGGCAACGTGCTGGAGCGCATCGCCGCGCTCGCCGGGCCGCTGGTACGGATTGCCCCCTATCGGTTGCGCAAGGTCGCGCTGGTCTCGACGCTTCTGCCGGGCCTCGGCGAGAAGGTGCTGGCCAAGACGGCGAGGACCACGGCGGCGCGACTTGCGCCGACCGGTGCGTCGCTGATCGGCGAGCAGCGCGTGCCACATGCGCCGGCGGCCGTCGCGCAGGCGGTGCGCGCGGCGATCGGGCAGGGCGCGGAACTGGTGCTGGTGTTCGGCGCCTCGGCGATCGCCGACCGGCGCGACGTGATTCCTGCCGGCATCGAAGCGGCCGGCGGCATGATCGAGCATTTCGGCATGCCGGTCGACCCCGGCAATCTGCTGCTGCTTGGCCGTGTCGGCTCCGTTCGGGTGCTGGGGGCGCCGGGCTGCGCGCGCAGCCCGAAGGAAAACGGCTTCGACTGGGTACTCAGACGTCTGCTGGCGGGACTGGATGTTTCGCGATCTGATATCATGTCCATGGGTGTAGGAGGATTGCTCATGGAAATTCCGACACGTCCCCAGCCGCGCGAGGAAGAGATGGCGGGTTCCGGCAGCACCGGCGTGGTGCTGCTGGCCGCCGGGCGCGGCACGCGGATGAACGGCGTCAACAAGATGTCGGCGCTGCTCGACGGCGAGCCACTGGTGCGCCGTGCGGCCTGCTCGGCTTTGGCTGCCAGGACCGGACCGGTCGTGGTGGTCACCGGCCATGAGGCGGAGCCGGTGACGGCGGCACTGGAAGGACTGGACGTCATTGTCGTCCATAACCCCACCTTCGCCGACGGACTCTCGACCTCGCTGAAGGCCGGAATCGCCGCGCTGCCGGAAGATGTCGCCTCGGTGGTGGTGATGCTTGGCGACATGCCGAAAGTCGGCGCGGAGCTGATCGAAAAGCTGGCCGCCGCGCTCGACCCCGAGGCTGGCCTGCTGGTCGCGGTGCCGGTGCGCGAGGGCAAGCGCGGCAATCCGGTCGCCCTGTCACGTCGCCTGTTCCCCGCCATTCTGGCGCTGTCCGGCGATATCGGCGCGCGCCAGATCATCGCCGAGAATCCGGACGCGGTGATCGAGGTCGCGGTCGAGGATGAGGGCGCCTTCACCGATATCGACACGCGCGAGGAACTGGAGGCGCTGCAGATCCACACCATCGCCGCGCGGGCCGATGTCGATGCGTCGGCCGCGCTCGATGGCATGGAGGCCGAAGACGCCTGACGGCGTCCGGGCGCATCAGAACGGCGCGTAATAGGAGAGCGTGCCGTAGGGGCCGTTGTCGCTGTCGCTGCTCCAGCGCCAGCCGCCGGCCACGCGCCATTGCCGATCCGCGAATGGCACGTCCAGGAACAGGCCGGCACCGGCATTCTGTTCCAGCCAGTCGGTCGACGCCTGTGCCTCGGCCCCCAGCGAAAAGCGCGCATCCACGCGCCGACTGAGGCTGGCCCGAGCCACGGCGGTTCCGTCCGCCGTCGAGCCGCCCAGCGATGTCGTCCCTATCCAGTTGTCGTCGATCCGGTAGAACCACTCCGCGACACCCTTGATACCGAACTGCGTGCCCTGATCCCGGTTGTACGGGTCGGGCTGGTCGAGCCGGTTCTCGGTGACGTTGACACCGCCATAAAGTGCGAGCGCGTGCGGCCCGCGCAGGAATTGCCAGCCCGCGAGCACCTCGCCCTCGATCTTGGTCGCACTGTTCCAGCCGCCCGGAACGGCGCTGGTCCGGTAGCGATAACCGCCGCCGCCCGCTATAGGGGGCCTGTTCATTCTGCAGTGGGGCAATGGTGGCTGGACGGGAGAAAATGGCGACCGTTCAACGCGTTGTGGGGAGGTTGGCCAGCAGTCACCTTTTGCAGCGGTGGCGCCATTCGCGGTCGAAATCGTCGCAATCTTTTGCAGTGTTGATCAAAAAAGATGGCGGCTCCGACCATTTTTGACCGAAACCGCCGCTGAAACGGCTCGAATTGAACGCTGGCGGGCTATTCGGGGCGAATGATGCCGTCTGCGCCCATCACGCCGAGGCTTTCAGCCGGGGCGGTCGATTCCGGCGGCGCCGGCGGCTTCGGCTCGCAATACGCCTTGGCGATTACGTCCATCGCGGGAAATGTGCGCCAGTCGAGGTAGGAAATGGCGACGAAGGCGTCATGCGGCTTGCCGGCTGCGGCGAGTGCATTGCAGATCATCGGCGTGGCGGCTGTCCAGTCGGTCTTGTCACGATCAACGGCCAGCCAGAGGCTGATGGACTGCGACCAGTGGGCTTTCTTGATCTTTCCGAATGTCGTCGGAAGTTGCTGGGCAGCCTTCCCTTGCCACGGCTGAGGTTGATAATCCTGCGCTGCGACGGGCAAGGCCGTAGTTGCCAAAATGGCAGAGATAACAATAAGAAGCTTCACAGTTCTCGCTCTCCCCACATCACGCGTCCCACGATCCTGAACGGCTCTTCCGCTGGCACGACACGCTCAGGAAAGTTCTCGCGATTGTCGCTGATCATGACAAGCCGGCCGGGCTCACGCCGCAAGCGCTTGAGATATGCCTCGTCTCCGATGGTGAAAACATACACCTTGTTGTCTATCGGGCTTGACCTGGCCGTTTTCGAAACGTCGATAATCAACGGATCGTCGTGATGAATTGTCGGCAGCATCGAGTCGCCATTCGCCTTCACGAGTCGAGCAAACTCCGGCCGTAAATTCAGGCGTTCAAGTACGTCACGCCTCACCGTTGCTTTCTTGCCCGTTTCGTTGATGGCCAATGCGCCATAACCTGCTGAAGCGCTGAACGCCAAGCATTCAACTTCAACCGCATCCGGCGCAACGCCAGGAGAATGGGTCTGGACTTGTGATTGTGCCGCCTGCGAACCCAGGAGGAGCACGACGGGATCACAGCCCAAACGGACTAGGGCCTCTAGGAAGGCGGAATCCGGAAGGCGCTCCCCACGTTCATAGCGCCCGACAGATTGGGCAGATACGCCCTCTATCCGGTCAGCGAGATCGGGAATGGTCCAGCCGTTCGTCTCTCGCCATGTCCTGATTCGCTTGCCAATCGTCACTGCCGCACCTCTTCGCGGAAATGGATGCCTTTTGCGAAAAAATATCCACTGCAAGCGCAAGGGGTTCGCAAAGAAAATTTCCGTATGGATATCAAATAATTAGACCAATTGGAGATAAAGCGGTGCTGCCGCCGCTTCGCGAAGCACCCAATTGGGTTTGACATACCCGTTTGGGTATCTACTTTGCTTCCCATGACAATCGTAACCGCAACGTCAGACATTCCAAAAAAACCCGCCGAACGGCGGGAGTGGATTCGCATGCAACTGCGACTGCGCGGGCTTTCCTGGCTGGCGGTGTCCCGATCCCTCGGTGTTTCTCCACAGGCCATTCAGCAGGCTGCCGCAGGGCGGCCCTCGATCCCGATCGAGCGGGCTCTAGCCGACCTGCTGGGCGTCAATGCTCAAGAGCTTTTCGCCGAGCATTGGACCTCAAAGGGGCTCCGAATCCCGCACGAGCGATCATCGCTGCACAAAGCAAAGCATAGCGACTCCCATCCCATCCGCCATGTCCAAAAGCGCGAGGTCGCCTGACATGACACTCACTCCGGGCCTCCGCACACGCCGCCACTGCCGCCGCCGTACCCCGGTGGGTGACGCGATCTCTCAAGCGCTGGTCGTCGCCGCGCTGGTGATCGGCTCGGCGACCGTCCTCGCCGACCTTTGCCGCCACGGAATCGGGTGGTGAGCATGATGTACGTCGTCGGTCGCCTTGAGCCCGATCACCGCTCCGGCTGCATCTACTGGAGCGGGTCCGTGACCATCGATCCCGGCCCGGCTGACAGCGCCACCCTGCTGATCGGGGAGGCCGTCACGCGCCACAACGTGCTCGTGCTCGGCGACGCTGATGTCGCGTCCGGGCTCGCGCTCTGGCTCAACACATCGCCAGCTCTCAAGCGCCATCCGGGCGCGGCGCTCTGGCGCGCGATGCCACTGCCGGATTTCGGGGGGAAGGCGTGACATGCGCGTCGCCCTGGCACAGCAGATCGAGGAAGTCGGCACCACGCTCGAAGAGCGGCGGGTCGAGTACAGCAGCAAGATTGCGCGCCGGCAGCTCGGCGTGTCGCTCGCCGATTTCCGCGTGCGCCGCCTCACGGCCGCGCAGCGGACGCTCGAATGGCTCCAGCGCAACGAGATGCTGATCCGCCAGCGGTGCCCCGAACTGTTCGGAGGCGAGGAATGAACCGGCGCCGCGACACCCGCACCCTCGACCTGTTTGCCGACTGGACGCCGCCGCCGGTCACCGACCGGCCGGACGAGCGCGTTCTGCGCGCCCGTACCCTTCGCGAGCGCATCGCGCTGGCGGTCGCCGAGGTACTGGAGGGTCAGCAACGCAGCCGCGAAGAGATCGCTGATGAAATGAGCACGTATCTCGGCGGCGAGGCTGTCTCCAAGGCCATGCTCGACAACTATGCCTCTCAGGCCAAGGACGAACACACCATTTCGTTCGCCCGCCTCGTCGCGCTGTGCGCGGTCACCGGCGACCATCGTCCGCTCCAGCTCGCGCTGGACCCGCTCGACCGGGTCAGCATCGAAAGCCGCTATGTCGGCGCTATCCAGGAGGCGATGGCGCGCGAGCAGATGGAGCGCCTTGAGCGCCTCGCCCGTGCCGGCCGCCGCCAGTGGCGGGGTGCGCGCTGATGACCATTGCGTCGGGCCGTGATCTCAACATCGGCGACATCGCCGCTCAGCTCGGCATCTCGCTGCGCGTGGCGCAGCAGCGCGCCAAGGAGGATGGCTGGCCGTATCGGATCGGCACAGGCACCGGGCGTCCGAAGGTGTACGACCTCGACACCCTGCCGGCCTCGGTCCGCAGCCAGATAGAGGCGCGGGCGGCGATTGAGGCCGCGAAGGTCGACACCTCGCGTCAGATTGCGATGGTGGAGACGTCAAATCTGACGGCTCGTCAGCGCGCGGTTATGGAGGCGCGGGCCGCGCTGCTGCTCGATATCGACCGCCGCGTGCTGATCGAGGGCTCGTCTGTGACGGCGGCGGTGCGTGGGCTCGCAGCCGACAGCGCCGCCGGTAGGCTCGACCCTGCGCTCGCAGCGGCATGCGCCGTCGCCAATGACCGCTCCGGCGGCAAGGCCGTCGTCAAGGAACGCATCCTCTTCGCCTGGCGCGCCGCGAAAGCGGCGGGCGGGGTGCCCGCCCTTGCGCCAATTCCGACAAAGACCGCTCAGGATATGCCGGGCTGGTTCCGGGATTTCCTTCCACGCTACGCCAAGCCGACAAAGCCCAAGGTCGCCCGCGTGTTGGCTGAGTGGCAGCGAGCCGAGCCCGGTCGCGACCTGCCCTCCTATCAGCAGGTCCGCCGCGTGCTCGACAAGCTCGGCGCTATCGACAAGATGCGCGGCCGGGAAGGCGCGCAGGCACTCAAAGCGCGGCAAGCGTACACCGCGCGCGACGCTTCCGACCTGCTGCCGACATCAGTCTATGTTGCTGACGGCAAGACCTTCGACGCGGAGATCGCGCACCCGTTCCATGGCCGGCCGTTCCGGCCCGAGCTGACCACGATCATTGACGCGCACACCCGCCGCATTGTCGGGTTTTCGGCAGCATTGGACGAGTCCGCCGTTGCGGTGACCGATGCGCTCCGCGTTGCGTGCATGGGCTCGGGCATCCCGGCGATTTTCTACACCGATCGTGGCTCCGGCTATGTCAACGACACGATGGATGCCTCGCTAACCGGCCTGCTCGGTCGGCTCGGCATCACACCAATGCGGGCACTGCCCTACAACTCGCAGGCGAAAGGCATCGTCGAGCGGCTCAATCACGAATGGAGCCACCTCGCGCGTGATTATGACACCTACATCTCGCGGGACATGGACCGCGAAGCGAAGAAAACGGCCCATCACGCGACCCGCCGCGAGATTGCCGTCGCCGGCACCTCCCGCCTGCTGCCGCGCTGGCCCGACTTTATCTCGGCCTGCATGCGCGCCATCGAAATTTACAACGCCCGGCCGCACCGTACGCTCGCATGGACCGTCGACGCCATCACAGGCAAGCGCCGGCACATGACGCCCGACGAGGCGTGGCAGGCCGGGTTGGAAAGGGGTTTCGAGCCGATCACGGTCTCCGCCGAGGAGGCAAACGACCTGTTCCGGCCGTGGACCACCCGCAAGGTGTCCCGCTGCGAGATCGAGATTTTCACGAACACCTACTTCGCGCTGGAACTGGAGCCGTTCCACGGCGACGAGGTGATCGTGGCTTACGACCTCCAGGATGCGACCCGCATCTGGGTCCGTGAGATCGGGCTTAATGCCGATGGAGAGCGCGTTCCCGGCAAGCTGATCGCGGTCGCGCAATTCGAGGGCAACAAGACCCGCTACGTTCCGGTCTCGGCCGAGCAGGCGGCGATGGAAAAGCGCGCCGCTTCGCGCGAGCGCCGCCTCATGGGCCATGTCGAGACCGTGCGCGAGGAGCTGCGGCCGACGCTGTTGCTCGAAAGCCAGACGCCGATCGACCACCTCTCAAAGCTGCATCCGCTGGCGCAGGACGATCGGGAGATTGTCGCGATGCCAGTGACCGTGCCGACGAACGGCCGGCCGACCTTCATCGACGACGTGCAGTACGCGCGCTGGCTGGTCGCCAATCCTGGCGCCGTCACCTCTGCCGACATCGCCTTCGTGCGCGACGAACTGCTCGGGTCCACTGCGGCCCGCGACGAGCTGCGCATTGCCGGCATCGACCTCGACACGCTGCGCGACGTCGCGCAGCGCGCAGCCTAACCGCCGCCTAAACCGTGAAAGGAGCGCAAACGACCATGCGCAACGTCTTTGTCGAAACTGAAAATGTCGGCCGGTTCAACGGCGCCTTGAAGGTGCTGGAGCGTCGCGGCGCTGCTGAAAGCTGCCTGATGGTGGTGGACGGCCTGCCGGGGCTCGGCAAGACCACGGCCCTGCACCGCTGGGCCGCGCAGAACCAGGCGCTGTTCCTGCGCGCAAAGCGCGAATGGGATGCCGGCTGGTTCATCGACGACCTGCTCGCCCAGCTCAATGTCGCCAAGCGCCATTCCTTCAAGGATCGTTTCCGGCAGGCAACGGAAGCGCTTGCCACCCGCCAGAGCGACTTCGCGATCCAGAAGCGCACCTTTGCGCTCGTCATCGACGAGGCCGACCATTTTTCCCGGTCGCAGCGGATCATGGAGACGATCCGCGACCTCAGCGACAGCATGGACCTGATCACCATCCTCGTCGGCATGGGCCGTATCCGCCACAACCTCACCGCCTTCCCGCAGATTTCCTCGCGCGTCGGGCAACGGGTCGAATTTGCGCCGGCTAGTCGCGACGACGTGGTCAAGCTGATCGCCGAGCTGTCGGACGTGCCGGTCGCCGACGATCTTGCCGGCTTCGTGCAGCAGGTCTCCGGCGGCTTCACCCGTGAGATCAAGGAGTCGATCACGCTGATCGAGCGGTTCGGAAAGCGCAATGGTTATGGCGCCGACAACCCGCTGCCGCTCGGCGCCATGCGTGGCCAGGTTATCGGAACCAATCGCGCCAACGGCCATGCCGTCATCGTGCCGGAGGGCGTGTGATGGCAGGCACCGCAACCCTGCTTGCCGCCGTGCTCGGGGCGATCGGCCGAGGCGCGCGGAGCATCGATGATCTCGACGCGCACCTGCCTATCCGCCGCTCCGACATCCACAGGACGGTACATCGGCTTGTCCTGCGCAAGTTGATCGCGCGGGAAGAGGCCGGCACCTATCAGCTCACGGCGCAAGGCGTGAGTGTGCTCGAAGAGGGCAGGGTGCTGCGCAGCGGCAACTATCGCCCCTTGACGGGTCGACGGGCGCCGAACCGCGACAGCTTCCGACAGCGCGCGTGGAATGCCATGCGCCTGCAACCTCGTTTCGAGGTCGACGATATCGTCATGCTCGCGCGCCGGGCCGACGACGGCAATGCGATCCGCAGCGCCTATCGCTTCGTCGATCTACTCAAACGATCGGGGTATGTCGCCGTGCTGCCGGCGCGTGCAGAGCGGATCGGCAGCACATCGGGCGCCCGCGTCTTCCGCCTCGTGCGCGACACCGGCGAGATCGCGCCGATGCACCGTGAAAAGCTCGGCGTGATGTCCGATCTCAACACCGGCGAGGACTTCCCATGCCGGTGAAAACCTATCCGCAACTCGATGACCGCTGCCTCGCGCTGCTGCGCGAGGCGCTGGAGCGGTACGGCACCCGCGACGCCGTCGCCGAGCAGCTTGGCGTGTCTCGCACCGCCGTCTCGCAGGCGCTCAATGGCCGCTATCCGGCCGATGTCCGCCGGCTCGCGGCGAAGATCGTCGAGCGATTTGCCGATCACATCGCGTGCCCTCACCTCGCCCGCGAAATTCGCTCGGCCGAGTGCGTCGAGCTGCGCGAGCGTCCGCTCACGCCGACCAGCCGCGAGGCTGTGAAGCAATGGCAGGCGTGCCGCGCCTGTCCCCTCAATCCCAACAAATCGGAGATCCGCAATGTCGGATGAAAGAGCGGCCGTCGACACGGCGGCCGTGACGCGGGCGGTGCGCACCGCGCGGCTGCTGTGCAGCTCGCGGCGGATGCAGACCGGGCTCAGCGTCGAGGAAGCGCAGAACCTCGGCCGTGTGCTGCTTGCGATGAATCTCGCAGCGAATTCCGCTGCCGACCTGCTGCTCGCATTCGACCAGACCTATGACCCCGCCAATGACGAACAGACGGCCGCCTACGACGTCCGCGTGGCGGAGACACAGCAGAATCTTGCCGGCGTCCTGCTGACGCTCGGTTTCATCCAGTTCCCGAAAGAGGAGGCCACCGATGGCCAAGAAGGCTAAGACGCTCGCCGTCAACCTGCCGGTGCCGCAGTGCACAGAGGATGCGACCACGGCCATCGCCGATATCGGCGGGCTGAACCGTGAGATCGGTCGGCTCTCCGCCGATGCCAACGACCAGATCGCCGATATCAACAGGGCGCTGGCCGACAAGGTGCTGCCGCTACAGGAGCGCGTCACTGCGCTGACTGAGGGGCTGAAGGTGTGGGCGGAGGCCAACCGGGCCGCGCTCACCAACGGCGGCAAGGTCAAGACCGCCAACCTCGTCACCGGAATCCTGTCCTGGCGAAACCTGCCGCCGAAGGTGGGGCTGCGCAAGGTCGAGGACGTCATTGCCGCCATCACGCGCATGGGGCTCGGCAAGAAGTTCCTGCGGACGAAGCAGGAGGTCGACAAGGAGGCGATGCTCAAGGACCCGGAAAAGGCACGCACCGTGCCCGGCGTGACCGTCGGCTCGGCCGGCGAAGAATTCATCGTCGAGCCTTTCGAGGTCGACGCTCCCGGCGTCCAGGCTTGACGGGGCGGAGCACGGTCATGAGCAAACGCCCCGCACTCCCGAAAGTCTACGTCGCCACTTCATTCGGTCGCGCTCCGCAAGGCGCGCTTCTCGGTGCGGTTAAGACGCGGTCTGGCCGCTCGCGCCTTCGCGTACATCTGCAGGGTGCGACGCGCGCCATCGTCGTCGACCCCGGCCGGGTCTACCTCGACCGCGCCTCCGCGCTCGCCTCGCTCGGCGAGGTGCGGTCATGACGATAGGTCACGATCCCAGTCACTACGACGCCATGGCGCGTGAAGCGTTCTACGACAACGAAATCGCCCCTGTGCTCGCCGCGCTCGGGCAGAAGTGCGAGGCACATGGCCTCAGCTTCCTTGCTGTTGCCGAGTGGAAGGCCGGTGAAACCGGCCATACCGGCACGGTCGCGGCCTCGGCCGGCTATGGCGTGCGACTGGTTCATGCAGAGATGCAGGCGCGTGGCAACGTCGACGTGCTGATCTTCGCCATCATGCGCGCCGCGCGCGAAAGCGGGCACTCGTCCGTGTGCCTCTCCATGTTGGGCGTGCCCCCGTGCGCCGGAGAGACGGAGGTGCGCCAATGACCGCGCACCCCTTCGGCGCCGGCGCCGCCATTCCTGCCGAGCTGCGCCGCCTGGTCGGCGTGGTCGACGTCATCCTCGCCAGCCTGCCGGCGGTCGACCACAGCCGCCGCGACAGCCATGCCGAGCATCGGAAAGCGGCGGTGGCCGCGCTCGATGACCTCGCCCGAACCGAGGGCGCACGCTGGCGCGACAAGGGCTCGGAACTGTCTGTCACGCTCGGCGGCATCCGCGCCTCGTCGACGCGTGGTGCAGCAGCCGCGCTCCAGAACTGGCGGACGGCCGTCGCTCAGAAGATCGGGGGTGTGGGATGAGGCGGACCCGCTTGTTTCGCTATGCGCCGATGTCGCGGTGGACGGTCCCAATCGCCCTGCGGCGGATGGAATGCCGGATCGAGGACGCGAAGGCTGCTCTGGCCGACATCGCCGGCATCTGGGGCGATGTAGACCAGGGCGCTGTCGACACCGCCGACCAGATCATCGTCGATCTAGATCGGTTCCTCGCGGATCAGAAGGCCATGGTCGCCGAGAAGATCGCTGCCGGGGAGGACGTCGGACCATGAGCCGGCTTTTCCCTTCGACCGCCCTCGTCGCGGTCCTGCTGATCTCCACCAGCGCCGGCGCCGGGATCTACGTCACCGATGGCGACACGATCATCGTCGACCGCGAGCGCATCCGCATCGTCGGGATCGACGCGCCGGAGACGCGCCGCTCCCGCTGCGACGACGAGTTGCGCCGGGGCCTTGAGGCCAAGGCGCGCGTCGTTGAGCTGCTGACGGCCGCCTGCGGGGCGCTGCCGGCGGCTCAAGCCTCGTGCATCGACATCGAGCGCCAGCCGAAGCGCGACCGCTACGGCCGCACGCTGGCGCGCATCCGGGTCGACGGCCGGGATCTCGGGGAGCGCCTCATCAGCGAGGGGTTGGTGCGGCCGTATATCTGCCCGAAGGGGCGGTGTCCGGCGCGCCAGCCGTGGTGCATGGCGGGGGATTGGCCATGACGCGCGATCTCTCCCGTCTGAAAGCCCGCCTCGACGCCCTGCGCCGCATGACCACGGCGAACGGCTGCACCGAGGCCGAGGCGCTGAACGCGGCCGAGAAGGCCGCAACTCTCCTGGCCGAACTCGGCATGTCGGATGTCGAGATCGACGCTCACCTTATGGGTGAACTGGAGATCGGCATCGGCAGCCGGCGCACGCCGATGGTCAGGGTGTACAACGCCATCGCCACCTTCTCGGGGTGCAAGGGCTGGCTGCTGCGCCGAGAGCGCCGGCTCACCTATGTGTATTTCGGCGCTCCGGCGAACATCCTCATCGCGGAGTACGTGCATGAGGTCTGCCGCCGCGCCGCCGATACCGCGACGCGCGGGTTCAAGCGGAGTGACGTCTATCTCCGCCGCCGTACCTCCAAGACCCGTGCCCACGCGTTGCGGGCTTTTCAAGACGGCTTTGCCATCGGCCTCGCCGGTCAGATCATGCTCGGCCTCTGGCGCCGGCATGGCGTCGCCGATCGCCCGCACGATGAACGGCAGGCCGTGGTGACGGTCGCGATGGCGCCGGTCGAGGCCGAGCTGGCGCGGCGCGGCGTCGCATTTCGGAACCTGCCGGCCTTGAAGGTGCCGGGCCGACCATTCCGCGACGCGGCGCGCGGCGATGGCTATGGCGCTGGCCGGTCCGTCGACATCGATGCGCCGCTCGCCGGCGGTCGCGCTGGCGTCAGTCTCTTGACCTCGGGAGGCCGGCGATGATCCCGTCGCTCGATGCTCCGCTCACCACCAGGACACTCGTCGGGCTGCGCCAGCGCGCCCGCGAGGCCGCGCGCATGGCGCGACTCCTGAATGCGGCCGGTCATCGGGCGGCGGCGCTTGAAATGACCGAGGCGGCGATCCTGCTCGGCAGCGTCGTCAACATCCTGCGCAAGGATTTCGACCGGGCCGGGGGATGCAAATGACCGCCATGCTCCCCTTCGGCGCCCGCGCCATCATGTCCAGCCGGCAGGAGCCGCCGGACAGCCTCGATTTTTTCCCGACGCCGCCATGGGCGACGCGAGCGTTTGTCAAATTCGTGGCGCTGCCGATCCTCGGCGTAAATCCCGATCTGGACATCATCGACGAGCCGGCCTGTGGCGAGGGCCATATGGCCGAACCGCTGCGAGAGACTTTCCAGTTCGTCAGCGCCAGCGACATTCATCCCTACGGGTACGGAGAGGTCTCCGACTTCCTGTTCTCAAATGATGCATGTGATTGGGTTTTCACCAATCCGCCTTTCAATCTCGCCGTCGAGTTCGTTCGCAAGTCGCTCTCGGTCGCGTCTCGTGGCTGCGCCTTTCTTGTGCGGACGGCTTGGCTTCACACGGACGAGCGCCACCACCTCTTCACCGAGCACCCTCCGCACGTCGTCGCCTATTACACCGAGCGCGTCCCGATGCATCGGGGCCGCTGGAAGCCGAAGGGCTCGACCGCCACGGATTATTGCTGGGTTTGCTGGGTGCGCGACGCCGCTCCGCGCCCTCCCATGTGGATACCGCCCGGCCAGCGCAAGCTGCTCACGCGCCCCGAAGATATCAGCCGCTGGTGCAAGCCGGCCGACCTGCCGCTGTTCGGGGAGGTCTCGCCGTGAAATGCACCTGCTGCCGCGACACGCGCACCGTGCTCGACATCGAGGGTCAGCCTCGTCCGTGCAGCCGTTGCAATGGCGACGCATGGGATCGCTGGGCCGCATCGCGCCGTCCGAAGGCCCGCGTCTCCGTTCCGGTCCGGGATGCCGGCGAGGAGCGCAATTGATGCCCCGCGCTCCCGCCCCGCACTCCGATCTACCGCCGCTCCTCGCTCTGGAAGTGCGAGGCCGGCTGTCGGTGCTGGCGCGCGAGCACCACGAATTGCGCCGCCGCCTCGTGCACATGGCGCCACGCTCGCTGCGGCGGCTGCGCGCCGAGGCCGACCTTGCCGCTCTCACCCGCTGGAACTCGGCCGAAAGGTCCGCTCATGACATCCCCGACCCAGCTCAAGCAGATCCACATGTATCGTAGGCGCGGTGATCTTGACGATGGTGCTTACCGCGCGCTGCTGGAGCGGCTGACCGGCAAGCGATCGGCGAAGGCCCTGTCCGACGCTGAGGCCGCGCGGGTGATCGCGCACCTCAAGGGTGGCGGATCGCGTCCGGCCGACACAGCGACCGGGCCGTATGCAGCGATCCTCAAGGCGCTATGGTTCGATGCGTGGCAGCTCGGCATCGTGCGCTCCTCGGCCGACAAGGCGATGATCGCGTGGGTTCAGCGTCAGACGGGGGTCGATCACACCCGATTTCTGACGGAGCCCGAACATGCCCGTCCCGCGATCGAGGGGCTCAAGGCGTGGATTTCGCGCGAGGCGGGCGTGGAATGGCCGAAGGCGCGTGGCGACGTTGCCGGGGCCAAGCGCGCCATCGCCCTCGCACAGTTTGAAAGGCTGGTTGCGATCGGCGCGTGGCCTCCTTTCGGAGCGCAGGCGCGGCCGGACCACCTCGACCTCGCAGCCTACGCTTATCGGCGCGGCGTCGCCGTCTCACGGCTGGAGGATTACGAAGAGCGCCACTGGGACTGGCTGATCAACAAGCTCGGCGTCTGGCTGCGCGGCGCGCTCAAGGCGAGGGCTGCGGCATGAAGGAGCTGACCCTCGAAGACCTGTCGCGGGAGGAACTGCTCGCGTGGATCAAAATGGTCGCCCTCTTTCGAGTCCGACAGGCCGATCTCCTGTCTGTTCGGCATTCGACCCTCAGCGACAAGTACCTTGCCGCAATGAGGAAGTATCACGACGCCTTAGATGCCGAAGGCCGCGCGATGATGGCGTGGCATGCCTGGAAAGGCGATGCCCGGCAGAAAAACCTCCTCGATCGCATTTATCTCGACCAGAAGGACGCCACTGAAAGGGCCCGCCGCGCCATGGACCGCGCGGACCGTGAGCAAGACCAGTGCTGGGCTGCGATTGACGCTGAATGGTCCAGGGAGCGCAGCTCATGAGCCGCCGCCGCGTCCCTCACGTCACCGACCACGCGGTCATCCGCTATCTGGAGCGCTCGCGCGGCTTCGACATCGAGGCCGTCCGTCGTGAGATCGGCCGCAAGGTCGCGCGAGGTGTCGAGGCCGGCGCCTGCGGCGTCGTCGTCGACGGCGTGCGGTTCATTTTGCGTGATGCGCTTGTCGTCACCGTCATGGACAGCGGGTCGCCGCGCGGACATAGCCCGGCCGATGAGGGCGAGCCATGAGCGAGGCGCGCTACAAGATCGTCCGTTCGGCCATGTACAAGACCCTGCGCGAGGTCGCGGAATATTGCGGCATGGACGCGGCGCAGGATCTCGTGCGGGTATTCGGCGGCACGCGACTCTGGGTGCCGCTCCGCTGGACGGCCGAGCACGATCTCAACCGCATCGGTGAGGCTCATGCGCGACGCCTCATTGACTGCTTTGGCAACTCCGTGCTCGATGTCCCACGCCGGCTACTCACTGCGGACGGCCTCGCCAACGTTATTGACGAGTTGTTGGCAGATGGGCTGGAGCATAACGAGATCGCCCGCCTCGTCGGTTGTTCACAGCGCACGGTGAGCCGGCGCCAGCACGCGCCCCGCGTTCCAGGCGCCGCACATTTGAGGCGCAAGGTCGATCCACGCCAGATCGACATCGACGATCTGCTCAAGTAGCGCCAACTGCGACGTTGTCGCGTCATTTAATACCCCCGACGCACGCCAAGGTCAGCTCCGAACCCTGCTTCGGAGCCCCATCATGCTGTTCCTGCTCGCTTGGGCGTGTTTTGGCGCGATCGCCGCGACGCTCATCATCTTCGTGCTCAATGTCTGGGATGGCGTCCCGGTCGCGAAAGCTGCCAATGGCGCCGCCTTGTGCGGATCTGCCGTCTTCGGGCTGGCAGTGCTCGCCGGTGGCGGTTCGTACGCGCTTTATCTTGCGGGCAACGGCCTCACCCAGATGGGCAGGTTCCACTATTTGACCGCAACGGCCCTCGGCCTCGCAGTCACCGGCGTGTTTCTGTCCTTCGGTCGCACCCGATGGCGTGCGGCGCTGTGCGGAGCGTCGACCGTCGCCGGTTTCCTGTCCGTCCTCGCGATCGTCCACGGCGCGGGGGTCTGAGCTATGCGGAACGCTCTCTCCATCATCCGCGAGATCGCGCCCGGCGCCGCGCCGGCCATTGTCTCCGCGCTTGCCCGTCAGTCTGCGATCGAGGACGCGAAGATCACCACACCGTTGCGCCTCGCACACTTCCTCGCCCAGGTCGCCGTCGAGACGGCGGGCTTCACCCGCCTGCGCGAGAGTGGTCGCTACTCCGCCAAGCGCATCGTCGAGGTGTTCGGCGTCGGCAAGCACTCGGCCGCCGTCACCCCGGCCGAGGCGAAGAAGCTCGCTGGAAATGAATACGCTCTCTTCGAGCGGGTCTATGGCCTCGGCAACCCGAAAAAGGCCCGCGAGCTTGGCAACATCAAGGTCGGCGACGGCTATCGGTTTCGTGGTGGCGGCGCGATGCACACGACCGGCCGCAACGGCTATGACCTTGTCGGCCTCGCTGATGATCCCGACCTGATCGAGACCGCAGACCATTGCCTGCGTCCGGCGTTGGACTACTGGGAGCGCAACGGCTGCAATGGCCTTGCCGACCAGAACGATATCCGTGCGGTCACCCGGCGCATCAATGGCGGATACAACGGCTATGCCGAGCGCGTCGCGTGGTTCAATCGCCTCTGGCCGCTGCTCCGTTCCGATCGCGAGCCGGAGCAGAGCTGGAAGGTAGCGCATCCCTCGGAGATGACCAAGCTGCTCCAGGGCCAGCTTGTCCAGCTCGGTTACGACCTGAAGGTCGACGGCCGCTATGGCCCCGCGACCACGGCGGCCGTGGTGGCCTTCCAGCGGGCGAACGGCCTCAAACCGGACGGCATCGCGGGCGACCTGACCAAATCCGCCCTGGCATCCCGCCTGTCGATCACGGCGGCCGCGCCGGGCTCCGAGGCCGTGGCGGAGCCGCCCCGCGCCGCGCCCCCGGTGGC
Organism: Ancylobacter gelatini; assembly: GCF_022601675.1. Lineage (GTDB taxonomy): Bacteria > Pseudomonadota > Alphaproteobacteria > Rhizobiales > Xanthobacteraceae > Ancylobacter > Ancylobacter gelatini. The sequence continues at coordinate 37,802 of NZ_JAKVIL010000004.1, forward strand.
GACGGGCTTCAGCCTCGCCGCGATCGGCGAGGGTGGTCAGAGGCTGATCGACCAAGCCGGCGTGCTCCAGGCTTATGCCGGCCTGTCGGACTGGGTCGGTTATGGCGCCCTGATGCTCACCGGCGCGGGCGTCGGCATCATCGCGATCGGGGTGGTCCGCTCCTACGTCATCCCGGCGATCTGGCCGGCGACTGCGCCGGTGCCGGCATGAACATCGTCGCTCTGCTTGCCACCACACGCGTCGGCCAAATCATCCTGTGGGTGGGTGGCGCCGCTGTCGCTCTCGGCGCGCTGGCCTTGCGCCTGCTCGCTGCCGGCCGCGCCCAGGAGCGGGCGAAACAGGACACCGCCGCCCTTAACAATCTTCGCAGCCGTCAGGAAACCGACGATGAAATTGCTCGCCTTGATGATCGTGCTCGCCGCGAGCGTCTGTCTCGCTGGGTGCGCGACGACAAGTTGTGACGGCTGGCGCCCGATCCGGCCCAGCTCGGCCGACATCGAGGTGATGTCGCCGTCGCTCGCCGGCCAAATCCTCGCCCATGACGAGCATGGCGAGAAAACATGCGGCTGGAAGCCGTAAGGAGACCAGCCATGAGTGACGAACTACGCGGGATCCACGAGCGCCTTGCGCGGATGGAAACCACTCAGGAGCACCAGGGCAAGCTGCTGGAGAAGATCGACAGCAAGCTCGACCGCCAGGATGCGCGCCTCGACGAGATCGAGAAACGCAGCGCCGGCTTTGCCGTCATTGCGGGCGGCGTCGTCTCCGTCGGCGTCAGTCTCATCACCGCAAAGCTGATGGGAAAGGCCTGACCTTGCCATGGCGCATGACGATGGCAAGAAGCGCGATGTGCGCCGGAAATATGTGACCGAGCGCCAGTCGCTCGCCACCATCGCCCTGCTGGTCGACGTGCCGGAGTCCACGCTACGCCGATGGAAGCGCGACGCGCGAACCGAGGGCGACGATTGGGACGCGGCCCGTGCCGCCTCGACGCTCTCCGGCGACGGCCGCGACGCGCTGATCGCCGGCCTGCTGGACGATTATGTCATCCAGCACCAGGCGGCGATTGATGACCTCAAGGCCGCGACCGACCTCGGGCCGGGTGAAAAGGCGAAAGTCCTCGCCAGCCTCGCCGACAGCTTCAGCAAGACGCTTGCCGCCTCGGGCCGACTGTCTCCTCAGATCTCGCAGCTCGGCGTGGCCATGAAGGTACTTGAATTGCTCGGCGATTACATCGCGCAGCACCACCGCGATCACGTCGCCGCTTTCATCGAGATCATCGAGCCCTTTGGTGAGACCCTGCAGGATTCGCTGACGTGAAGCGCACGCCAAGGATCAAGGCCGATCTGTCGGCGAAGCAGTTTCGCGACGAGCTGGCGAAATTCGCCGCGAACTACCGCACCCGCGTCGAGCTGGAGTGTGAGGCTTTCGCGGTCGACGAGTCCGCGCGGAAGGATCGCCGGGCGAAGGCGCTTGATCCGATCACCGGCTTTCGGTTCTTCGCGGAGACCTATTTCCCGCACTACCTCACCAAAGCACCGTCGCTGCTCCACCTGCACCTGTTCGAGGATCTGCCGCGCATCGCGGCGGCGGGCGGCGGTGCGCGCGAGGTCAAGATCGCCCCGCGCGGCGCGGCGAAATCCACCCTGATCTCGCTGATCTACCCGGTCTGGCGGGCGCTGATCGGACGCTCGCGCTACGCCATCATCGTGATGGACAGCTATGCGCAAGCGGCTCTCCAGGTTGAGGCGATCAAAGGCGAGCTGGAGCAAAACCCTCGCCTCGCGATGGATTTCCCTGAAATCGTCGGTCAGGGCCGGGTCTGGCGCGAGGGCGAGATCGTCCTCAAGAACAACGTCATGATCCAGGGCGTCGGCGGCGGCATGAAGCTGCGCGGCCGTCGCCATGGTCCATACCGGCCCGACCTGGTCGTCCTCGACGACATCGAGAACGACGAGAACGTGCGCTCACCAGAGCAGCGCGACAAGCTGGAATCGTGGGTGCTCAAGGCTGTGCTGAAGCTCGGCCCGGCGGATGGCTCGCTCGACCTGCTGCATATCGGCACCGTGGTGCACTGGGACGCGGTGATCCTGCGCAACAAGAATCGGCCGGGCTGGACGACGCACCACTTCAAGGCGCTGATGAGCATGCCCGGCGACATGAAATTGTGGGATCATTTCGAGGAGCTTTTCCGCAATGAGGGCGAAGCCCCGGCGCGTGAGTTCTACGAGCAGAACCGCGACTGGATGGATGCTGGCGCCTTGCTGAACTGGCCGGCGATGCAGACGCTGTTCCAGCTCATGAAAGAGCGGATCGAGAGCTCTAGCGCCTTCGCCAGCGAGCAGCAGGGCGAGCCGACGCCTGAGAACGCCCCATTTCAGAAGCTGTATTTCTTCGTCAACGCCAGCCGTCAGTGGTTGCATTTCGGGGCGGTCGATCCGTCACTGGGGAAGCAGGGCAAGAGCCGCGACCCGTCTGCCATCCTGGTCGGCGCGCTCGATCGCACCGGCTCCTCGCCGGTGCTCTGCGTGGTCGAGGCCTCGATCCGCAAGCGCCTGCCAGACACGATCATAGCGGACACCATCGCGCTCCAGCGCGAGTACAACTGCCAGCTATGGGCGGTTGAGAGCGTGCAGTTTCAGGAGTTTCTGCGCACCACGCTGATGGTCGAGGCGCTACGCCAGGGCGTCACGTTGCCGGCGTTGCCGGTCGACAACATCGCCGACAAGACCCTGCGCATCGAGCGGCTCCAGCCCTACACCTCGGTCGGGTCGATCCTCTTCCACGCTTCGCACGCGACCCTGCTCCAGCAGCTCCAGCAGTGGCCGTCCGCCGATCACGATGACGGCCCGGATTGCCTGGAGATGCTCTGGAACCTCGCCATCCGCTATGGCGGCGGGGCGGCCGGGGCGATCGGCTCGATGCAGGGCGCGTCCGCCGGCAACCGCAACACCATGGGAGGCTACCGGCTATCATGAGCAAGCGATCCCGCCGCGCGGCCGCCAAAGCCGTCACCTTCGCCGCAACCAGCTCGCCGCCGGCGCTGGCGCCCGATATGCGCCGCATGCTGGCGACACCGGTCAACGACATCACCATCCCGAACTACACGAATGTCCTGCGTTCCGAGGACGAGACGCTGCTGACGAAAGGTGGCGCCCGTGGCGTCCGCCTCTATGACGAGGTGCGGCGCGACGGCCATGCACTGGCGGTCCTCACAAAGCGCACGCTCAAGGTGGTTTCGCGGCCGTGGATTGTGGAGCCCGCCTCCAAGCGCGCGATCGACCGCAAGGCGGCCGAGGTGGTGGAGCGGCAGATCAATCGCGTGGCCTTCGATCGCCTGTGCCGCGAGCTTCTCGGCGCGGTGCTGTACGGCTATTCGGTCGCCGAGATCGAATGGGCCGTGGGTGGCGGCGAGGTCTATCCCGCGCGCATCGTCAACCACCAGCGCGCCCGCTTCGTGTTCGATCTCGATTGGCGTCCGCGACTTCTCACACGCGAGAACAGCTTCGAGGGCATGGAGCTGCCGGAGCGAAAGTTCATCGTGCACCGTCACGATGCCGAGGGCTCGGACCCGTACGGCCGCGGCCTCGGGCGGGTGCTGTTCTGGCATGTGCTTTTCAAGCGCGAGGGCATCGGCTTCTGGTCGCATTTCCTCGAAAAATATGCCTCGCCGACGCCCGTCGCGAAGTACCCCATGGGCACGCCCCCGACCGAGCAGGACCGGCTGCTGAGCCATCTGCTCGACCTGGTGCAAAAGGGTGCCCTGGTCGTTCCTCTCGGCACCGACGTCGAATTCCTGGAGGCCGCGCGATCTGGCGCGGCGACCTATGAGGAGTGGTGCCGGTTCTGGGACGAGCAGACGAGCGTCGCCGTGCTCGGGGAGACGCTCTCGACCAATATTCAGGGCGCCGGCTCCCGCGCGGCCAGCGAGACTCATGACGATGTTTCCAGCGGCATCGCCGATGCCGATGCGGATCTGCTTTCGGCGACGCTCAATGAGACGCTCTGTCGCTGGATCACAGAATTTAATGTGCCTGGCGCGCAGTCGCCGACCATCTGGCGGCCTCGGCCCAAGAACGAAACGGCCGAGGAAGATCACAAGACCAAGCGCGCCGCGCGTCAGAAAAGCGAGATGGACAATCTGTTCGCGCTGGCGGCGAAGGGCTATCGGCCCGCCGAGGGGCTGGAGAAATCGCTGTCCGATATCACCGGGACCTCGGTGATCCTGGACGAGGAGCTGAAGCAGCAGTTCGGCCCGCCGCCGGCGCTCGATCCGGCGCAGGCAGCGCTGTCGTCGACCGCGCTCAATCCGGCCTTCGCCGCGCATGACGATCACGAGATCGGCGATATCCTCGACCAGCTCGGGCTGGAGGCCGAGACCGTGATCCATCTGTGGGTCGATCGCGTGCGCCAGGTGCTAGCAGATGCCGATCGGCGCGGCCTCGCGCTCTCCGACGTCAAGGACCTGCTGCTGCCGCTCGCCGCCGAGCTGGACGCGTCGCCGCTCGGCGAGATTATCACTCTGCCGCTGATCCTTGCCGAGCTGACGGGCCGTGCCGACGTGATTGACGAGATCGGCAGCGAAGCATGAGCGTCGCCGCGCGCATCCTCGCTTCGATCCGGCCGCGCGCTCCGGTGTCGTTCGCGCGCCGCCGGATGGTTCGGCCGGTGCGCTACGCCGAGGACGGGTTTCGGGTCGCCTTTCAGGATGCGATCGACTTCCACCGGCAGAAGGTCCGTCTGCCCTCGCGCAGCTATCGCGATCTTGCCGGCAATGCGCATGACCGCGCCTTCGTCGTCGCCGGCGCGACCCGTGACGCGCTGCTTGCCGACCTGCACGGTGCGGTCGACAAGGCACTCACGGATGGGCTGACCCTCGCGCAATTCACCGAGCGCTTCGAGGAGATCGTCCAGCGCAACGGCTGGACCGGCTGGACCGGCGAGGACACCGCCGCCGGCCGCGCGTGGCGTGCGCGGGTGATCTATCAGACCAATCTGACCACCGCGCACGCCGCCGGCCGCTACAAGCAGATGACGCACCCTGATGTCCTCAAGGTGCGGCCGTTCTGGATGTACCGCCATGGCGAGCGGCGCAAACCGGCTAATCCTCGCCTTCAGCACCTCGCCTGGGACGGCAAGATCTGGCGCGCCAACGATCCGGTATGGCGCCGCATCTATCCGCCGAATGGCTGGTTCTGTTCCTGCGGTGTGCGCCCGCTCTCCCCGCGCGATCTCAAGCGCATGGGCCGGGAAGGGCCGGACCCGTCGCCGGAGCTAACGATGCGCCGGGTGCGTGACCCTGCCACGGGCGAGTTGGTCGATGTGCCGGAAGGTATCGGCTTCGGCTGGGACCATGCGCCTGGCCGGGACTGGGCCGAGGGACTGGTGCCGCAGGAAATGCAAAAGCCGCTCGACATTCTGCCGCCCGAGCTGCCGCGTTCCGAGCGGCCGCCGGTGCCGCCGGCACCGCCCGGACGCCCCTTTTCGGCTCCGAGCCTACCCGGCGGTGACGATCCCGCCGAGTATGCGCGGGCATTCATGACCGAGTTCGGAGGTGATGTTGGGAAGGGGGTCGCGTGGCGCGATCCCGCCGGCCACGTATTGGCACTGTCGGATGAATTGTTTCGGGCGGCATCGGGTGCATGGAAGGCGACGAAGCGAGGCCGCGATACCGAGGTACTCAAGCTCGCCGAGACGCTCAAGGACCCTGATGAAATATGGGTGAACTGGGCGCACGACGAAAATGGCCGGCCGTTTCTGCTGCGCTCTTATCTCCGCTGGGCTCCGGGTGGACAGGGATTCGCGTTGTTCGAGTGGGCGGCGCGCGCCTGGCGCGGAGTCACCGCGTTCCCACCGGACCGGCCCGGCTATCTCGACAAGGAGAGGCGAGGCGCATTGCTTTGGCGCCGACCGGAAGAAAAGCCGTGAGCGATATGGCGACCACCCCACCAATCGCACCGGTCGCAGCCTACTAGCGCGGGTGGCGCGTCGGCGGGCGATCGACGGATCACGACCGCCGGCAAAATAGCACAGGGGAGTGAGCTGCACCATGCTGGACCTGAGGATCAAGCTGGACGAGAAGGAACAGGCACGGGCTGACAGCGTGCTCGGCGAGCTGGCCGACCGCGCCGAGAACATCGAAGGCGGCCTGCGTAATGTCGGTGAGGCGATCCTCCAGGTCACCGACGTGCTGTTCGAGACGCAGACCGATCCGCAGGGTCGGCCATGGGCACCGCTGGCGCTCACCACGATTATGCTGCGCGGCGGTTCCGGCCACATCCTCCAGGTTTCCGGCCGGCTGCGCAGATCGGCTAGCTACAACGTCGCCGGCAACGTGCTGCGCGTCGGGCTCAATGCCCCGCCCTATGACACGGTGCATCAGTTTGGCTCGACCCACGAAATCAACGCAAAGCCAGGCGGCGCGCTCAAGGTGCCTGTTGTCGGCAATGCGGGCTTCGGCTTCGTGCTCCGCGCCTCGGTGATCGTGTCGATCCCGGCGCGACCCATCATCGGCTTCGGGCCGCGTCACGAGGAGGCGTCCCGCGACGCGATCGAGGATTGGCTCGCGGTCGACGGACTGGGCGAATAGAGCTACCCATGAGGATGGCCCAGGAGGCCCATGGACAGGCCAGAGGGTGGCGAGATAGCCTGAAGCGGCGCGAGGGGCGTCAGATGGGCGTCAGAAACGCCGCAATCGCCCTTGCGCGCTTCAGGTAGACTTCGTCGCCGCCACTGAGCGGCTGACCGGTCGCGGGTCCGCCGATTTTTCGGCGCGGCTGCGACATCGTCGCGTCATGTACTGAGGACGGCCTCGCTAGCGTCGCGATCATGACGAGAGCGACCCCGCCTGCCACCCGCACCATCGAAGTGTTCCGGCCCGGCACCCATGTCACCATGGGCGGCGAGGCGATCACCTTTTCGGCCGAGGACCTGCGCCAGCTCGCCGCGAACTACGACGCGGATGGCTCCCCGGCGCCGGTGGTGGTCGGCCATCCTTCCGTGGACGCGCCGGCCTATGCCTGGGCGCGCTCCTTCAGCTACGACGACCAGGCGGAGCGTCTTACCGCCGAAATCGGCGACATCGCGCCGGCCTTCGCCGAGGCGGTGCAGGCCAAGCGCTATCGCAAAGTGTCGCTCGCCTTCTTTCGCCCCACCGAGGCCGCCAATCCCAAGCCCGGCTCCTGGTATCCGCGTCATGTCGGTTTCCTCGGTGGCGCGGCGCCGGCCGTCACGGGGCTCAAAACCGTGTCGTTCGCCGGTGTCGCCGATCCGGTCACCGTCGAATTCGGCGGCGCCCGCGAGAGCGCCGGCCTGTTCCGCCGCATGCGCGAATTTCTGATCGAGAAATTCGGCGCGGAAGACGCCGATCGCGTGCTGCCGGACTACGAAATCCGCTGGCTTGACGATCTCGACACGCCGCCGGCTCTGCCTGCTCCCGCGCCGGCCTATGCCGCGCCTCCCGTGAAGGACCCGACCATGTCACACCCGACCGCGCCGGCCCCCAATCCGCCGGCCCCGCAGCCTCCCGTCGACTTCGCGGCCCGCGAGTCCCAGCTTGCCGCCCGCGAAAAAGCCATCGCCGATGCCGAGCGCGCGGCGCTCCACGGCGCCAACGTCGCCTTCGCGGCCGAACTGGCGCAGGCGGGCCGTGTGCTGCCGGCGCAGCAGGGTCGGCTGGTCGCCGCGCTCGATGCGCTGGCCGGCGGCAGCAATGCGCCGGTGAGCTTCGCCGCCGGTGAGGCGGCCGTCGCGCCGGTCGAGGCGCTCAAGACCATCCTCCGCGAGTTGCCGAAGGTGGTGCCGCTTGGCGGCACGCTGCCCAACGGCGACGCGCCGGCGGCCGAGCCGACCTTCGCCGCGCCGGATGGGCTCGCAGTCGACAGCGACCGCTCGGCGACGCACGCCAAGGCGCTGGCTTATCAGCGCCAGCACCCCGGCACCGCCTATATCGACGCCGTGCGCGCCGTCGACCCGCGCGCCTAACCGCGCTTCATCCTCTCACTTGGAGTCGCCGCCATGCACATGGGCAGCATCAGCACCCTCAAGACCACGGCCGTCGCGACCGGCGCCATCGACGAACGGCGTTTCGTGACCTTCGCCGACGCGCAGGCGGGCCTTGATGGCATCGTGAAGGGCGTCTCGGAGATGGCTGGCATTCCCGGCGACGCCATCCCGCTGACCCTTATCGGCGTCATCGACATGGTCGCGGGCGGTGTCATCGCCCTCGGCGCCGAGGTGGTGTCCGATGCCAATGGCCGGCCGATCGCCAAGGGTGCCAACGTCAACGTCGCCGGCCGTGCGCTCAATGCCGCCGCTGCCGCCGGCGCCCGCGTCTCGATCCTCATCCGCTGATCCCGCCGGCCTGACGCCGCGCAACCCGGAGACTTTCCATGCCCGCCATGAACAGCCGTCAGGCCCAGGTGATCGATCCCATCCTGTCGACCCAGGCGCGCGGCTACACCAATCAGGAATTCATCGGTCACCGCATCCTGCCTTTCGCGGATATCCCGAACCGCTCGATGAAGGTAATCCGGTTCGGCAAGGATGCCTTCCGCCGCTACATGAACACGCGGCGTGCCCCCGGCGCCGAGACGATGCGCCTCCAGTTCGGCTATGCCAGCGATCCCGTCGCTCTTACGCAGGAAGCGCTCGAAGCGCTGGTGCCGGACGAAATCAGCGGCGATGCGCAACGCGTGCCCGGCATCGATCTCGCCAGCGTGTCGATCAATGCGGTGCAGGACATCATCGGGCTCGGCCGTGAAGTCGAGATCGCCGGCATGGTCCGTAACGCGGCGAATTATGACGCCAATCACAAGGTTGCGCTCGCCGGCGCCGATAAGTGGTCCGACCCGGACAGCGATCCGGCGAAGGATGTGCGCGAGGCCCGCGAGGCCGTGCGCCGCTCGATCGGGCGTTATCCGAACGTTCTGGCCATCGGCCCGGATGTCTTCAATGCGCTGAGCGAGCACCCGAAGATCACGGCGCGCTTCGTCCACACCAGCTCCGACAGCGTGACGGAGGCCATGCTGGCGAAGTACTTCAACCTCGACGAAGTCATCGTCGGCAAGGCGGTGGCCCTACCGGATACGGCGGCTGACACTGATTTGGCGGATGATGTGTGGGGCAATGACGCCCTGCTCTTCTACCGTGCCGGCTCCAACTTCCTCGTCCCCGCCTTCGGCTACACCTACCGCCTGTCCGGTTATCCGCTGGTCGAGCAGCCCTATTACGAGCGCAACCGTAAGAGCTGGGCCTATCCGGTCACGGAAGAGTACCGGCCTTATGTGACCGGCGCCGAGGGCGGCTTCCTGTTCCAGGGCGCGGCCTGACCATGTCCAAGCCCGCCACCAAATCCACGCGGGCGCCGGCCAAGGCCGCGCCCGCCACCGATACCCCCCCGAGCGAAAAGTCCGGGCCGGTGGACGAGACTTTGTCGTCCACCGGCCGGGGCGAAGGCTCCGGGGAGGGTTCCGTGGCCCCGCAGCCGGCGAAGGTCGACGCCGTGGGCGAACAGGCACAGCCGGAGGCCGGTGCGGTCGCCCCGGTGTCGGATGCGACGGGCGGCAGTCACGCTGATGGTGACGGCCACGAGCAGTCGGCGCCGGAAACCGGTCAGGCACCGGAGGACGGCTCGGCTGCGGCCGCCACCGATGCCGACACCCATCCCGCCGGCGCGCTGATCGAGGAGGCGCGCGTCGCGCGCGGTCCGACCGATGTCGAAGCGGAAGCCGGCAAGCCGGACGCCCCGATCCGGCTCACCTATCAGGTGCGCTCGCCGCTCCGTCACGATCGCCGGCGCTACAGTCCCGACGATCCCGACAGCAACACCATCGAGCTGACCGAGGCCGAGGCGGAGACGCTGATCGCCATCGGCGTGCTCGGCGATCCGATCAACTGAGCGTCAGAACATGCCCGCCACCCCGAAATATCTGACGGTCGCCGATTTCGTCGCTCGCCTCGGCGAGCGCGAGGCCGACGATCTCGCCGGCACCGGCCTTCGCGATGCGCGCGAGCTGAATCTCGACCTGCTGTCCGCGCACCTGGTGCACGCGGACGGGGTGATCGAGGGCTATGTCCGCGCCCGCTATCCGGCCGACTTCCTCGTGGTGCCGGAAATTCTGGCGGGCATCGCTCATGACATCGCGCGGTGGCGGCTGCGCGCCAAGGGTGGGCAGCAGACCGCCATGGCCGATACCGTCAAGGCACAGTACGACGCCGCCATGGCGCTGCTGCGCGATATCTCGGCCGGCCGCGTGACCCTGGACGTCAATGGCGACGGCACCAATCCCGAGCTCGGCGCCCACGCCGAGACCATGGGCGGCCGGATGCCGCCGGCCCGCATGGGCCGCGTTCTGGAGGGCTGGTGATGTCCAACGTCATCACGGCGATCGAGGACGCGATGGTCGCGCGGCTGATGGCCAAGCTGCCGCGCACATTCCGGCCCGCCGAATCCTTTCCCGACCAGGCCGAGAATTTCGACTTCCCCGTCTCGAATGAGGCGGCCTGCTATGTCCGCTATGACCGCTCGACATATGCCGGCCCGGATGCCGAACCTCGGCGCGCCTATGCGCCGATGCGCACGCTGTCCTTCGAGGTCATCGTCCTGGTCCGCTCACTTCGCGGTGCGCAGGACGGGCGGGTCAGCTCCTATGACGCGCTTGAGGCCGTCCGCCTCGCGCTCCAGGGCCAGTCCTTCGGCGGCGCGACCGCGATGGCGCCGGCTGGCGACCAGCTCCAGGCACGCGATGCCGGCGTCTGGCGCTGGGCCATCCGCTTCACCTGCCGCGCCCCGGCCGTCGCGGTCGCCGATGCCGGCGAGCGTTCCACCATGCTCCAGCGCGCGGAGGCGTCATGAGCCAGCAGGCATTCATCTGGCGCGGGCCGCATCAGGCCGCGTCGCTCCAGGACGCCCAGGGCGTCGTGCTCTGGGAGGGCCAGCTCGTGCCGGGCCGCAAGGTGACCGGCCTGCCGGTCGACCATCCGCATGTCGCGCAATGGGTCGGCGCGCGCCTGCTGGAGCCGGTCGCCATCGATGCGCCGGCCGAGCCGGCCGCCGAACCCGCCATCCGCCGCCGCGCCACCAAGGAGGGCTGATCCATGGCCGAGAATTTTCACCACGGTCCCGAGATCATCGAGCACCTTGAGGGCAACAGCGTCGTCCGCGAGGTCAAGTCGGCGGTCACCTTCATCGTCGGCACGGCGCCGATTCAGGAGGTCCATGACACCGCTGAGAAGCGAGCGGCCGTCACCAACGAGTTGGTCGTCATCCGCAGGCGCGAGCAGATCGAGGAGTTGCTCGGGCCGCGCATGGCCGGCTACTCGCTGCCGGAGGCCCTCGACGTCCACTTCAACAAGATCCAGTCCGGCAAGGGCGGCGGCACGATCGTCGCGGTCAACATCTTCAATCCCGACCTTGCCGCGCACCAGGACGAGGGCGATCCCGACCCCAGCAAGGTGACGGCCGCCGATGCGATCGGCACCTACACTGCAGGGAAACCGAGCGGCTTCAAGCTGGCGCGCACGATGTTCAACCGGCTCGGCTTCTTCCCCAAGATCCTGGAAGCGCCGCGTCTGTCCGGCCTCGTCGGCGTGCGCGCCGAGATGGAGGTGCAGGCCAACGACCTGTCGGCGGTCTATCTCGCCGACCTGCCGGCCGGGCTGACCGTTCAGCAGGCGGTCGAGACGCGCGGCGCGACGGGAGCCTACAACACCAGCTCGTCGCGCGGCATCCTGCTCTATCCGCACCTCAAGGCCTATGATCCCGTCATCGACGACGTGGCGCTCCAGCCCTACAGCCAGCATTTCGCCGGCATGATGGTCGCGAGCGATCTGAGCTACGGCTACCACTATTCGCCGTCCAACCGGGCGATGTCCGACGTGCTCGGCCTGGAGCGAGATTTGGAGTTCGTGCCCGGTCGCTATGACAGCGACCAGAACGCGCTGAACGAGGCCGGCATCGTCACCGCGATGAACTATTTCGGCTCGGGCTACCGGACGTGGGGCAACCGTAGCGCCGGTTTCCCGACCATGACCACGGCGCACCAGTTTATCCATGTGCGCCGCACGCTCGATATGATCCATGAGGCGGCGCTGTACTACCTCATGGACAAGATCGACCGGCCGGCTACCAAGAACTTCCTCAACGACATCGAAGAGGACGTCGACGCTTTCCTGCGCAAGAAGGAAGGCGAAGGCGCGCTCTATGGCGGCACGTTCCGCTTCGATCGGACCAAGACCACCTCGGCCGACGCCACGGACGGGCGGTTCTACTACCGGCTGGACTGCATGCCAGTCGGCGTCACCGAGCGGATGACCGTCGACAGCTACCTCGACGCCTCGCTCGCCGCCTCCGCCCTCGGCCTCGCCGCCTGAAACCTCTGACGAGCGGCGAGCCTCAGGCCGCCGGATGGAGTGACCCATGGACCCGATCAAGATCGGTCATGTCAGCAATGCCGACATGTACCTCGCCAACAACAAGCTTACCGGCCGCGTCAAGGAGTTCGATCCCGGCGACTTCTCGACCAAGGTCATCAGCCACGAGGCGCTCGGCATGATCGGCGTTATCGAGATCCCGGCGCGCGGCGTCGAGGCGATCGAGAGCTCGATCACTTTCGACTGGCTTGATCACGAGGTGGAGCGCCTGGTCATCAACCCGACCAAGGTCCATCGCTGGGCCATGCATTCCTATGTGGACGTGCACGGGCCGGAAGGGGTGATCGCGGATGCGGGTCACCGTCTCATCACCACTGTCGGGCTCCAGTTCGTCGGTCGGTCGAGCTTCGGGCACACGCTGGGCGAGATGCTCAATCATGAGCTGGAGTGCCGGACCCAGTTCATTTCGCAGCGCATCAGCACGTCCGACGTGCCGATCCTCGAATATGACCCGTTCTCGGGAGTCTATCGCATCAACGGCGAAAACGTCTGGTCGGAGTACTGATCGAGATGTCGGACATCCCGAACGACCAACCGCTTTCCGACGCCGCCGCCGGCTTCGCCAAGGAGCAGCTCAAATCCTTCATCGAGCGTATCGAGCGCCTGGAGGAGGAGAAGAAGAGCATCGTCGAGGACATCAAGGATGTCTTCAGCGAAGCGAAGGGCACCGGCTTCGACACCACAGCGCTGCGCGAGATCCTGCGCATCCGCAAACAGGACGCCGACCAGCGCGCCGAGCAAGAGGCGATCCTCGATCTCTATCTCCAGGCGCTCGGCATGGTGGGCTGACGCCATGCGCGCGGTCTCTACCGTCTACCTGTCCGAACCGGTCGCCCCGCGCGGCGGGTCCCACCATTCCGGCTACGTCACACGACACGACGAGCGCGGGATCTGGATCGAAGACCGCGAAGACGGTCGGGGCGGGCAGGTGTTCTTCCCGACCCATCTCCTCCTTCGCGTTGAGCACAACACGGGCTGGCGCTGACCGGCCTCAACAGGAGTTCCCTCATGGCCTTCCCGACCCGCAAGCACACGCTCACCCGCTCCAAGATCGAGGTCACCATCCCCGAGGACTGGCACGTCTCCGACACCCAGGCGGCGCAGCGTTACGGCAAGGGCGACGTGCCCAAGACGCAGATGGCGCTGATCCAGCGGGTCTGCCGGTTCAACGGCGAGACCTGGACCGCCGCCGACATCGCCGAGAAGATCACCGGCAAGGACTACAACGAGCTGATCGGCGAGCTTTACGGCGACGATGACGACGAGGACGAGGCGGGAAACGCCTGATCCCGCACCAGCGGGACATTCACTTCCTGGTCGGCCGGGGCTGGCCCCCGTCCGACCTGATGGCGATGACGCCCGACGAATTCGACCAGGTGCTGCGCACCGCCATCGACATCGTGAAAGACGAGGACAAGGCCCAGAAGGAGGCCGCGCGGGCCGCGAGGACGCGTAAATAGGAGGGTCAAGGCCATGCGCGTCTCCATGACCCTCGAAGCGCAGGACAAGGCCAGCCGGGCCATCCGCGCCGCGCAGAAAACCGTCGCTGGCTTCAATAAGGTCGCGACCGCTGGCGCCAACACGACGGCAAGGGCGACTGCCAAGGCCGCAAACGCCTACAGCAAAACCGAGAAAGCCGCCCGCGCGGCGGGCAAGGCCGCTGCCGCAGGCGCTGCCCAGGGCGCGGCCGGACATAGCCGCGCGCAGCGTGCGCTTGCGATGGTGGCTCGTGCGCAGGACCGCGTCGCCGCCGGGGCTCGCCGTGTTGGCGATTTCAGTGCCGCCGCAGGCCGCGCGGCCGAGCGCGCTTATGATCGTGCGTCCGAAGCTCTGGCCCGATGGGCGCGGCGCCAGGGTGACCTGATCGTCAAGGGCGGCGGCATGATCGGCCAGGGTGCCGGCCAAGTATGGCAGGGCATGAAGGGGGCCGGCAAGGTCGCCGCCGGCGTCGCGACCGGGGCGGGTGTGCTGGGCATTGCTGGCGGCATGCTGATGAGCCAGCTCGTCGCGCCGGCGGGTGAATTCGAGCGGTTTGCGACGATCCTCACCACGTTGCAGGGGTCGGCCCAGGCGGCCCAGGCGGCACTGGCATGGATCTCCGACTTCGCCGCCAAGACACCCTATGACATGGCCGGCGTGACGGATGCCTTCGTGAAGCTGCGCGCCTATGGTCTCGATCCCATGAGCGGCCTGCTCAAGACGCTCGGCAACACCTCGGCAGCGATGGGCAAGCCGCTCATCCAGGCCGTAGAAGCGATCGCCGATGCGGTCACGGGCGAGTTCGAGCGCCTCAAGGAATTCGGCATCAAGGGCGCGGTCGATGGAGCCTATGCGGTGTTCGCGTTCACCGCCAAGGATGGCTCACAAAAGACCATCAAAGCCTTGAAGAACGACCGCAAAGCTATCGAGCAGGCCCTGGCGTTCATTTGGAACAATAAGTACGCCGGCGCGATGGACGCTCTCTCGGCGACGTGGGAGGGCATGGTCTCCAATCTCGCCGACCAGTGGTCGCGCATCCGGCTGATGATCATGAATGCCGGCCTTTTCGACTGGATGAAAGGCCGGCTCGGCGACATCCTCTCGACGATTGACCGCATGACGGCCGACGGATCGCTCCAAGCTTGGGCGAAGGATATCTCCACTACCTTGATCGCAACCCTGTCGAAAGGCTGGGAGGTGGCGAAAGGCTTGGGCGCCGCGCTCGGGACGCTGGCCAAGGGCGCCGAGCAGGTCGCCACCGCCATCGGTGGCTGGGAGAACTTCTCCTATCTGCTGATCGCCGCCGCCTTCGCCGGGCCGATCCTCAACATCGCCTCGGGCCTGTTCCTGATCGCACGCGGGGCGTGGGTCGCAGGCTTCGCGCTGATGCGCGTGATGGCCGTACTGTCGCTGTCGTCGACGCTATGGGCATTCTCGGCCGCGTTGCGCGGCGTGGCATTGGCCATGTCGCTCGCATCACGGGGCGCTCTCTTCCTCGGCGCGAGTCTGATGGCGACGCCGATCGGCTGGATCATTGCCGGTCTCGCGGCGGTCGCGGCGGCGGCTTATCTGATCTATGCCAACTGGGACAGCATCGGCCCCTGGCTGGCTGAGAAGTGGGAACAGATCAGGCAGGTGTTTTCCGACGCCTGGAACTGGCTCGCGGCGCTGGACTGGCCAAGCCTGATGCCGGATTGGGACTGGTCCGCGATCATCCCGGATATCAGCCTGCCCAGCTTCTCCTGGTCGAGCCTGCTGCCGGACTGGGACTGGTCGAGCATCATCCCCTCGCTGCCGGATTTCGGGTCGTGGTTCGGCGGCTCGAAGGATACCAGCGCCGTCACGAACGCGCAGGACATGGCGCAGCTCGCCCGGCAGGCGGAGGCGGCGAACAAGCTGATCGCCGGCATCGGCCCGGCGGCTCAGGCGGCGGTGCAGGCGGCATCTTCGGCCCTCTCGGCCGCGTCGTTCCATTCGCACGGCGTCGCGTTGATGGAAACGCTCGCGGCCGGCATCCGCGCTGGCGCCGGCGCGGCGGTCGGCGCGGTCCAGGGCGTCACGCAGCAGATGCGCGATTACCTGCCTCATTCGCCGGCCAAGGTTGGGCCGCTGTCCGATCTCGACCGCGTGCGGTTTTCCGAGACGCTGGCCTCGGCCATCCGGCCCGGTCCAGCGGCTGCGGCGGCGCGCTCAGTTGCGGCCGGCATGCGTGGCGCGCTTTCGGATATCGCCCCGCGTTCGGCCGGCCTGCCGATCGGGACGGCCGGCGCCGGCGCGGGCGGCGGTGTCACCGTGAGCGTGCAGTACAGCCCGAGCGTCACGGTGCCAGCCGGCACCACCCAGCAGCAGGCAGCGAGTTTCGCGCAGCAGCTCCGGGATCATGCGGACGAGCTGGCTCGCATGGTGGATGAGGCTGTGCGCCGTCAGAAACGACTGGAGTATTGAGACATGATGTTGTGGCTTGGCGATATCGCGCTGGGTGTCGGGACCGGAAACGGCGCCCTGACCGGGCCGACCGCGCTCAGCGAGGAATACGCCAATTCCTATGCACGCCACGACGTGCTGCGGGGCAAGCCGGTGTTGCAGTACATCGGGCAGGAGCTGGACACGCGCGAGTTCACCTTCTTTTTCGACGAGGGGTTCTGCAATCCGCTCACCCAGTGGGCACTGCTCCAGTCGGCCTATCTGGCGCGTACGAGCCTGCCGCTGATCGCCGCCGGCGGCTTCGACGGCCGCCATTTCGTGGTCGAAAAGCTCGGCCGCGAGGTGCTCAAGACGACGCGAGCCGGGCGCGTGGTGCGACTGGAATCCACCCTCTCGCTGATCGAAGCGCCTATCCCGAGCCTGCTGTCCTCCGCGCTGTCTAGCGCTGCGCGCACGGCCTCGGCGCTCGGCACAGTCGCGACAAAGGCGCTGGCGCTGAGGTGATGGGAGGTCCGCATGGCCGAATATCTTGAGCACCGCACGAGCGATGGCGAGCGCTGGGACCTGCTGGCGTTTCGCTACTATGCGGACGTGTCGCGCCAGGGCGAACTGATCGCGGCCAACCGCGACCTGTTCATGGACGATATGCGGATCCCGGCCATCCTGTCGGCCGGGCTGGTTCTGCGGATCCCGATCCGCGAGGCGACGGGCTCGGCCGAGGCGACCACCGGCCAGCTCCCGCCCTGGAAGAGGTGACCCATGGAGCCGCGCGCGCCCCTGTTCCGCCTGACCTATGCCGGGCGCGATATCACGTCCGAGTTTTCCCAGTGGCCGGTCGAGATCACCTATACGGACAACCACCACGGCAAGGCCGACGAGTGCACCGTAAAGGTCCACAATTCCAACGGCGCCTGGCTGGACATCTGGGAACCGCAGAACGGCGACGTGTTCTCGCTCGACTACGGATACGAGGATGGCGCGCCGGTTCCGGCCGGCGAGTTCACGGTCGACGAGAGTGGTGCGGATGGCGATGCCGGCGGCGACACGGTCGATTTCAAAGGGCTCGCGGCACCCAAGACCAAGGAACTACGCACCGAGAAGCACAGGGCCTTCGAGCAGCAGTCGCTTTCCGAGATCGTCGCTAAGATCGCCAGCGAGCATGGTTTCCAGCTCGAAGGCGAGATCGAGGATCTAGACTATGAGCGGGTCGACCAGAACGGCGAGCGTGACCTCGCCTTTCTGACGCGGCTTGCCGAAGAGACCGGCCATTTCTTCACGGTGAAGGGCAAAAGGCTCGTGTTCACCTCGCGCAACGCGCTGCGCTCGACCGAGCCGGTAAAGACTTTCGATCGAGTGCGCGATTTTCGCCAGACGCTGCTGCGATACAGCCTGCGCGACGCCGATCACGTGGCGGCGGCCAGAGCCGAGGTTCGCTACCAGCATCCCCGACGCAAGAAGGTGATTTCGGGATCGGCATCCTCGGCCGACGATCTGGGTCTCATGACCAATTCCGGCGACGTGGTGAAGCTGGACGTGCGCGTCGAGAACGAACAGCAGGCCGAGCGGCTCGCCAAATCCAAGCTCGACCAGAAAAACAGCCCGAAATACTCCGGCTCCCTCGATATGGTCGGGGACCCACCGATTGTCGCCGGCGTCGTGATCGGCCTGACCGGTTTTGGCAACAAATCCGGCAAGTACCTTGTCACAAGCGCGAAACACAGGAAGGCACGGAGCGGCTACACCACTTCGGTGGAGATCGAGGGGCTGACGGACAAGCAGGCGTCGGACGGCAAGGCGGCGAGCGCCTCGCCGAAAACCAAGAAGAGCGGCGCCTCGGCGGTCGGCTCGACGTCCAGCACCGGCACAAGCCTCGGCGTGATGGGCGCCGATGGCGTGATCCGGCAGGAGTGACACCATGTATCGAACGGGGATCGTTACCGAGGTTGACGGCAAGAAAGGGCTGGCGCGGGTCGAATTCCGTGACCGCGACCAGGTCGTGAGCTGGTGGCTCAACGTCAACCAGCCGCACGCTTCGGCCGGCAAGAGCCGCGTCTATTCGATGCCGGATTTGGGCGCGCAGGTGAACTGCCTGGTCGATGCGGGTGGACAGGAGGGCACCATCCTCGGTGCGTTTTATTCCGACGAGGATCGGCCACCGATCGAGGATGCGAAGCACATGCATGCGGCGCTGGAGGGCGGGCTCGTATTCGACTACGACCGGGCCACCGGCAAGCTCACGCTCAGCGCGCCGGGCGGGATCGAGCTGGTGGCGGGCGACTGCTTGATCAAGCTGAAGCCCGGCGAGGAGATCGAGGTCCGCTCGCCCAAGCTCACCGGCGGGCCTTCCTGATGCCGGGTATCGCGGTCAAGTCGCTCGACAGCGCCGGCGGCGCGCACCTCGCCGGCGGGCAGGATTGGATGACGGTCGAGGACCAGCTCGTCGTGGTGCTGGGCGATCCGGTCACGCCACACGGCGACCCGCCGCACTCGCCGCTGCCGATCATGGTCGAGGGATCGGAGTGGTTCTTGATCGACGGGGTGCCGGTTTGTCGTGCCGGGCACCGCGCCTCCTGTGGCCACGCCTCATCGGGCCGTGACTGGTTCCTGATCGACGAGTAGCGCTGCGACGTTGTCGCGTCACCCGATCGCGCGCGCGCGGGCATTGTCGCGCCATGCTCGACCGCTCAACCATCCGCCATGTGCATTGGCAGCTCGCCCTCGGCCAGACCGAGCCGGCGGGCGGCGGCATCGTGACCGGGTACGGTGACATCGAGCAGGAGATGCTGACCATCATCCTGACGCCGATCGGGAGCGTGCCATGTAATCCGCTCAAGGGCTGCAACCTCCTCGCCTATATCGACCGCCCGCCGGCAGAAGCGCTGCCGCTGATCTCACGCGAGATCTGGCTCGCGGTCACGACCTGGGTGGCGCGCGTCGAGATCCAGCCGGTGGAGACGCGCGCCATCGCCTTCGAGCATTTCGGGATCACCGTCCCGTGGCACGTGAAGGGCGATGTCGCCGCCGAGATCCGGCGCACCGAGGTCGGCGTCAGCTACTCCGGCGGCGCACTCACGGGGGCGCTGCTGTGAGCCTCGATCCCCGCTTCGTCTACGACCTGGACACGCTGGTCGCCGCCGGCGAGCCGCAGTTCTTCTCGTCCGACCCGCTTTACTACAAGGGACTGCTGGTCTCGAAGGCCGAAGCGATCATGAACCGGACCCTCTATGAGGGGCAGGTTGAGATGTACATGATCGAGGTGATGGCCTACGCACTCCAGGTGCGCGGGGCCGAGCAGCAGCTCGCCGTCATCCAGCGGCTGCTGCCCTTCGCACGAGGTCGATATCTCGACCTGCTCGGCGCGCGGCTCAAGACGTTCCGTCTCGCTGCATCCACCGCCCGCCTGATTTTGCGCTTTACCCTTTCCGCTCCGCGCCCCTCGACCACCATTATCCCCGCCGGTTCGCGCGTCAGAGCCGGCGGCGCCGGCGGACTGTTTCTGACGGACGGTGATCTGCTGATCGCGCCGGGGGCGCTCTCCGGCGATGTCCACGCCACGGCGGCGGTTGCCGGTATCGCCGGCAATGGCGTGCCGCCGGGCTCGACGCTCGGCATGCTCGATCCCGTCGCCGGCGTCGAGGCTGCAACGGCGGTCACCCTCTCTGATGGAGGTTCCGATCAGGAGCGGGACGACCCGCTGCGCGCCCGTATCGCCGAGGCGTGGGAGCGCATCTCGCGCGGCGGGCCGCGAGCGGGTTACCGCCAGCTCGCCCTGGGCGCGCATCCCGACATCCTTGATGTCGCAATCATCCGGCCGCAGCCCTGCGACATCGACATTTATGTGCTGACCGAAGAGCTGCCGTTGCCGGCCGCCGTATCGGCCGCCGTGCTTGCCGCCTGCGATCCGCTGGAGGGCCGGCCCGAGGGCGATGAGGTGACGGTCTACCCTGCCACCGCCGTTTCGTTCGAGCCGACCCTGCGACTCTGGGTTGATGGTGACAGCGCCGCGCTCGCTGCTCAGGCCGAGGCAACGGCGCGCGGCGTGTTCGCCGCCTGGCGCCGCATGCTCGGCGCGCGTGTCTCCACCGCTGCGGTCACGTCGCCTGCAAAGCAGATCGCCGGCATCGTCGAGGCCGAAATCGACGGTTACAGCTACAGCGCGCTCGGTGAGGACGAGTTTGCCGTGCTGACCTCCCTGACCGTCGTGGTCGAGGAGGCGTGACATGGAGCGCGTCTCGATCCTCAAATTGATACCGCCGCCGCTCGCGCGCGATGAGCGCGTGCGCGCGTTGCTATTGGCCTTCGAGCAGGCGCTCGACGAACTGGACGCCACCGACCTCATGTTGATGGATCCAGCGACCGTGCGTGAGGGCGCGCTGCCTTATCTCGCCTACGAGCACAGCCTTGACGAGTTCGTCGGGCCGGGCCTGCCACCGCCGATCATCCGTCAGATGATCGAGCGCGCATGGGATCTGCATGAGCCCAAGGGCTACGGCGCCGGCATCCTCAGTGGCATTGCCATGCTCGGCTATGAGGCCGACCTCACCCAGTGGTGGCAGGAGAGCCCGCCCGGCGTTCGCGGAACCCACCGGATCGAGGTCGATGTCGACCAGCCCCTGTGGCCGGACCAGCCCCTCGACGGCATCGAGGCCGTGCGCGCCATCTGGCGGATGATCCACGCGATGCAGCGCTGGAGCCAAGATCATGGTCTGCGCGTCGTCAGCGAGATTGCCGCCCCGCGCCCCATCGGTGTGGCGGTGCTCACCGCCGCGCACGTTCAGATCGAACCTTTCGAGCCGTCTACGCCCGAGATCCTGACAACATCCTGTTCGGGTGTCGGGATCGTCATGGGCTTGTCGCTGTCCGTCGACCCGCATCAGGGAGCGCTCTCGTGAGCCAGCTTTATTACGGCCTCGTCACCAATACCGGCCTGGCCAAACTTGCCGCCAGCGCTGCCGGCGGGCCGTCGTTGACGCTTTCCGCCATGGCCTTCGGCGATGGAGGCGGAGCTGAAACCGCGCCAACTCCGGCGGCAACAGGGCTCGTCAACGAACGATACCGCGCACTCCTGGTCGAGAAATATCCGCACCCCACCAACCCCAGCATTCTCTACGTCGAAGGCATCATCCCGCCGGGCGTCGGCGGCTGGACACTTCGCGAGGCCGGCATCTATGACGCCGATGGCGACCTGATCGTCATCGCCAAGATGCCCGCGCTCAACGTGGCGCTGATTTCGGAGGGCGCCAGCACCGAAGGCGTGGTGCGCCTGCCGATCGTGTTCGATTCCGCGTCATCGGTGCAGATCCTGATCGACCCGACCGTGCTGCTGGCGACGCAGGGTTGGGTGCTGGAGCGCGTGCTCGCACGGCCCTTCATCACGGTCGACAGCGCGACGATCACCGTGCCGCCAGCCACGCCGTCCGCGCACGCGCTCTATCTTGTGCCGGCAGGTGCCACGGGAGCCTGGGCGGGGCAGGGCCACACGCTCGCCTATTACCTTGGAGGGTGGCGGTTCCATGCCGCGCCCATCGGAAAACGGGTGGCGGCGAGCGATACGGGCAAGGTCTACCGGCGCACGGCGGCGGGGTGGGAGGCACTGTGGGTAGAGGCCGAAGTCTCGACCCTGTTGACGGCGGCCGGCCGGGCCGCGCCTCACAGCGCCGATGCGCGACTGGTGGAGGTTATCCGCGCCCAATCGCTGAACTACCGGGTGGCGGGCGGATCGGCCAATGCCCTTACGGTTGCTTTGGCGCCCGCGCCTGTGCCGGCACTCAATCCAGCGCTGACCGGGATGCCGCTCCGTCTCAGGATCGGCTCGAACAATACAGGACCGGCGACGCTGAATGCAGGTCCCGGAGCATTGCCGATCGTCACGCCGCGTGGCGTGCCGATCGCCCAGGGCGACCTCATCGCCGACGCCATCGTCACGCTGATTTGTACCGGTACGTCGTGGATGCTGGTTGGCCCGGCCTACAGCGAATTTCCGCTGCGCCAGAGCGTGAGCCCGGTGCTCTGGGTGAGACCGGATGGCAACGACGCGAATAACGGATCGGCAAACACCGCTGCAAAAGCGTTCCAGACGATCGCGGCCGCGGTGCGCTACGGCGCGAGTAACTTCTATCTGCCGCCTGGCGTCTCCCTGATCGTGCGCCTCGGCGTGCCCGGCACCTACGCCGCGCCGGGTGAAACCGGCTTCAATGGCGGAACGCTGGCCATCATCGGCGATCCAGCGAACCCCTCCGCCTACCTTATCGCAGGCGCAGGATCGACTGATTATGCGGGCGTCTTGACGGCGGCGCACGGAGATGTGCTGCTGCAAGGCGTGCTGGTGCAGAATACTGCCGCGATCTGCAGCGCACTGGCATCGGTCATAAATCGCAACCTCGACATACAGAACGTCGTGGTCACGGCAGCCGTCGGTGCGTCACCCAGCCTTCTGCTGGCGTCCGGCGGCACCGTAAACATCCGGGAAGGCTGCTCGGCAGTCGGCTCGGCGCAGAGCCTGTTCACGGCTGCGAACTCCGGCGCGATCAATCTGCTTCATAACTTCACGATCACGGGCGTGCAGAGCTACGTCGGCGCTCTGTGCGTGGCGACCGATCTCGGGCGTTTCTCGGTGCGGACCGGGTCGGTCGCGGTGCTTGGCTCGACGGTCAGCACGCCCCGCTATTACGCCAATCTCAACGGCATCATCAACGTCGCTGGCAACGGCCCGAACTATTTCCCCGGCACCATCGCTGGCGCGGTGAACGAAGGAGGTCGTTATGTCTGACTATGATCCACGTCGTTGGTTCTGGACGGCCGAGGATGGCCGTGTCTATTCGAGCGCGGCCGGCGGGCTGGTGGCGAGCGATGATGTCGCCTATGAGGCAGCCGTCGCGGCCGGGTTGTGGACGCCCTGGCCGCGCGACGACGCCGGCAAGCAGACAGAGGCCGCCCTCCAAGAGGTACTGGCACCTTATGGCCTGTACCTCGATCTGGCCGCACTCAAAGCCGCGCTGCTCGCCGGCATTGACGAGGCCGCCGAGCACGAGCGCATGCGGTACGTGACTGCCGGTGCCGGTCAGGCGATGGAGTACCAGCAGGCCGCTGCCGAAGCCGAAAGCCTGCTCGCGGCCATTGCGGCCGACCCGGAGCATGAGCCGGCCTCTGCCGCTTATCCGATGCTTGCCGCGTCGATCGGGATAGACGGCGAAACGCTCGCAGCGGTCGCCATCACCGTGGCGGCCATGCATGCGCAGTGGCGAGCGATCGGGTCCGCCATCCGGGCCGCGCGCCTCGCCGCCAAGGCGGCCGTCATGTCGGCCGACACGGCCAACGCCGCGCGCGCGGCGGCCGTTGTCGCGTGGCCGGGCGTCGGGGTCTGATCCATGGGCGTCGAACTGCTGGTCGTCCTGGGAGAAGTCGGCCGCGAGGTGCGCTGGCCGCTGGGTATCACCGTCGCCCCCGGCGAGGTGGTCGAGATGGAGGTGCGGCTCGCCAGCGGGGCGGTCCGGCTCTATTCGACCGCGCGGGACGAAATCCGCGTCGAGTTCGATCCGACCACGATCGTGGTCCCGATCGACGCGGCCCTGCAAGCCGGTGTCGGATCGAATTCGGTTGTCGATCTGTACTGCTGGGTCGGCGACACTCGGAGCAAGCTCGACGCTGGCCGCGTGCGCATCGTGCCGGCCGGCGTCGCCGCAACCTATCGACCAATGGTGGCGGGCGAGTCGGCCATGAGAGGGCCGCCGGGTTACATCCATCGTGGGCCGTGGACGGCGGGCTCCTTCACGCCGCCTGAAGCTGTGAGCCATCTCGGCTCGACCTGGTACGCGCTGCGGGCCACGACCCAGGAGCCGGGCCCGGAGGCCACCGACTGGAGCATGCTGCTCGATGGCACTGGCGCGGCGGCGGACCGGCAGGCGGCGCAGGACGCGGCGGAGGCTGCTGCGGCTGCTGCTAATGTCGCCGGTCCGGCGGGTGCTGCGGCCGTAGCGGCGGCGGAGATCATCCAGCCGCTCGCGGTGCAGGTGGGCGCGGATGCGACGGCCGTTGAGGTGGCTCGTGGCGAGGTGGCCGGGAATGCGGCGGCGGTTGCGAGCAACAAGGCCGCGACAGACGCGGCCCGCGACGATGCGGTGACCGCAGCGGCCAACACGAACGCCAATCTCGACGGCGGGCCGGTGTTTATAACCGAGGCCGAACTGCTCGCCTATGTGCCGGCGGATCGCAAACCGGCGACTCTCGCGGTCAATAGCGGCTCGCGGCGGCGCGGCGTCTATCGCCGCACGGCCGGGGCATGGCCCTCGACGCCCGAGAGCGACACGCTGCCGGCGGTCGATGGCCGCACAGCCGTGCTTGAGACGGCCGTGCGGGTGGATGCCGAGATCCCCGGCATCATGGCTGCTCTCTCAGGCCCCAACGGCGAAGCGACGTGGATCGAGGCTAACGATCAGGACGGTGGCCCGACCGACGAGTCGGCACAGATGATGGCGCCGCCGTTACTTGCGACGGGTCTTTTCCCCGCCGATCAGGAGTACGAGGGCGCCGAGGATCGCTCCATGGTTATGGGGTGGGCGAACCCGGTGACGAAACGCATCGAAGTCATCTCGCCGCATTTCGATCTCGGTAGTGACGGCCGGTTCACCGAGGCGGCGCTCCGCGACATCGCCGCGTCAATGAGCGCTCTCGGGTTGAGCGGCGGGACGGATATCCGTTCCGATGGGACGTGGCGCCATCCCGACACGCTCGACTTGGTGCCGACGCTGGCGAACCCTCTGCAATGGGTCGGCTGGGGCTCCAGCACCATGGACGGCCTGCACTCGTCTCTCACAACGCTGGCGGCGGCTTGGGGTGCTGCATTCTACGGCGGCGGTCGAGGTGGCGAGCTGAATGATCAGATTCTCGCGCGCATGGGCGCCGTCCCGCTCACTCTGTCGGCCGTCACGATCCCGGCATCGGGACCGGTCGCGGTCGCAGCGAACATCGGCGACGGCTATGCCGGGCCGGCCACTTACAGCGGGTACCTCGCGCTTGCGGGCGGCGCGCAGCTCGCCGGCACGCTTGGCAATGACGGCTCGGGCGGGCGTATCTTCACACGCGCACTAGCCGGTGACGCCGTGACCATTCCGAACGGCACGCCCTTTGTCCCCGATGCGGCGCGGCTGTACCGGGATTCCACGGTCCTGCTGAACCTGGGCAAGAACAACCTCAACGACGGCTACGCGCTTGAGAGCATCGTTCGGGGCAATCGCATCGCCTATGCGTGGCTCTCTCCGCTGGTCAAGCGCGTCCTGGTCATCGGCCATCCGCCGAAGCGTGACGACACGGCAGGGTCTGAAGGGATGCTGCTCTATCAGGCCGTGCGCGACTATGAGATGGCGCGATACCGTCAAGATTACATCGACGTCGGCGGCTATCTGTTCAGCGAGCTGATCTGGTCTCACCTCGGCTGGATCAAGACCGAAACTGACATTGCTGAGCTGGCGGCCGGCAAGCTGCCCTCCCGTTTTTTCGCTGACTATTTGCATCTTCAGCCGTCGGTGCGATCCGCCATCGTCACCTATCTCATCAAGCCGCGCATGATCGCTCTCGGCTGGTACGGAGCCTGACATGACCTTCATCCTTCAAGCCAAGAACCCGCCTGCAAACCCCGTTCGTTTCCTCCCTGATCTCGGTCGCGGTCTGCTGTTCGACTTCGACGCGCGAACTATCGATGACGCCGAGGACGGCGAACCAGTCTCAGCCTGGGAATCCGCGCGCGGTGACGCTACGGGCATCAAGACGCTGGTGGCCGCTGACTCGCCCCCCACCTACAAGGCGGACGCCATCAATGGCCTGCCGGCCCTGCGCTTCGGCAAGTCGGCTGGCGACGACACTATGACGGCGGTCGGGGACACGGACTATCCCGACTTCACGGTCTCGATGCTCTTTCGGTTCGACGAAATCGGGGCCTTCATCAATACCAATGGGACGCAGGTGCTCAATGGCACCTCGTCGGGTCGCTACCTGGTGATCCGACCCTCGTCAGGCGGCGCGCTCTATGTCGGCGCAGGCCAAAGTGGAATCAGCATGGGCTCCGTGCTCTCGGGCACCGAGACCGCATGGCACCTGCTCACCTACTCGTTCAGTAACACCGAAGGTGGCACGCTGCGCCGCAAGCTCGATGCCCGGCCGATCGCATCGTCGACTGGCCACACATCGACCGGAACGTCGGGCATCCTGCGCCACCTGCGGATCGGGGCGCCAGGCGCGCTGTCGGCTACCGAGATCGCGCGGTTCCGCGGCTCCAGCCGCATCTGGCGTGACGACGAATTCGAGGCCTGGCACGCCAAGGCGCTCGCCGAATACGGGTTGGCCTGACCGATCGGTGGCGAGGTCCGGCTTTCGCCGGCGCGGGGCTGTTTTGCCGACGAAACCCGCGAGCAGTGCAGACGCATAACTGCCACCCCGCCCCGTGCTCTGGTGAGCGGTGACGAGGTGCAGCATGTGGGTTTAATTTCGAGTGAAGGATATAAGATGCCGATGTGGCGCGCTGCTTTTTCGCGCCGATGCCGGCGCCCTGAAGGGCGCTGTCGAGATCAAGTGCCGCCGCTGCGGCACGCTCAACTCATTGAGGCCGATCGAGCCCACCACCGAGCGCCCCGAGCGTCAGTCCAATGGAGACGACGCATGCGGTTTCGTTGTGAGAAAATAGGTCGGGCTACTCTCTATCTAGGCGATGCTCTGGAGATCCTGCGCGAGCTGCAGCCGGGCTTCGGCGGCGTGCTTTCCGACCCACCTTACTCAAGCGGCGGCGCGAGCCTGTCCGCCCGAACGCAAGTGACCTCGGCTAAGTACCAGTCCAGCGCGCATCGTGGCCTTTACCCTGAGTTCGTCGGCGACACGCGTGACCAGCGCTCCTATCTGGCCTGGTCAACTCTTTGGCTCGGCCGAGCGCGTGATCTGGTCCAGCCCGGCGGGATCTGCGCGACCTTCACCGACTGGCGCCAGCTCCCCGTGACCACCGACGCGATCCAGTGCGCCGGCTGGATTTGGCGAGGCGTGGTGCCGTGGGACAAAACGGAGCGCGGCCGGCCTCAGCAAGGCCGCTATCGAGCGCAGGCGGAGTACGTGGTGTGGGGATCCAACGGTGCGCGACCGTTGTCAGGGCCGGTCGCTCCAGGCGTGTTTCGCATGCCCGTGCCGGCGCAAAAGCACCATATCGCTGGCAAGCCGGTCGAGCTGATGACCGGACTCCTGTCGATCATGAAGGGCGCGGTGCTGGATCCGTTCATGGGTTCCGGCACGGTCGGCATTGCATGCGCCCAACTGGGACTGGACTACGTTGGTATCGAGATGAGCGAGGAGTATTTTGAGATCGCGTGCCGGCGGCTGCGGGCTGTGGGTGGTGCCTGAGTGACGTTGACTCCCGAGTGCGTTTGTTCTGTTTATGTTCTCATGACAGACGGCGCACTCGGGATCATCTGCATTGAATGTACCTGCGGCCGCCGCACATGGGCGCACGCGTCCGAGCTGGGCTTTCGTAGCGACCAAGAGCTTAAGGGCCGGCTTAGCTGCCGGAGTTGCGGATCTCGGGACGTGATGATCACGCGCCCCGCGCAGGTGCTATGTGAACCGAAATTCGAGGTTCATTTGGGCTTCAGGATCGAAGAGTGGGACCACGCGGCGGATCGCCCGAAGCACCTTATGGCGCTTGCTGAGAATATCTCGGTTGCGCACGCGGCTTTCGAGGCCGCTCGCAAGGATCGTCCCGAGCGCTATGTTCTGCTGAGGCAAGGCACGCGTGTAGTTACGGATAGCTTCAGGGACGAAGAGGCTCAGATGTGCGGACGGTTCTCTCAGCATTATACGTGGCAGCAAATCCACGCTTTCAGCCAGCCTCTTACGCTCTCCGGCCCGCCGCTCAATCTTGAGCCTCGTTACAATATCAGCCCGACCCAACAAGTCGGTGCTTTGGTCCCTCAGTCCGATGGATCATTGGCCTATGAGCGGAAGCGCTGGTGGCTCGTGCCTGGATGGTGGAGCAAGACACTGCGCGAGGTGCCCGCTACCTTCAACGCGCGGGCCGAAGGCATCGAGGCTAAGCCCATGTTTCGCGACGCTTGGAAGCGTCGGCGATGCATTATTCCGGCGAGCGGTTTTTTCGAGTGGAGCGGCCCTAAAGCCGCGCGCCTGCCCTGGTATATTTCGGCGGCTGATGGCGGGCTGCTCGGCATGGCGGGGCTGCATGACACCTGGACGGATCGTGAGACCGGGGATGAGGTGCAAAGCTGCACGATCATCACCTGTGCGGCTAACGCATTTATGAGCGAGATCCATGATCGGATGCCCGTCTTCCTCGCCCCGGCGACCTGGGAAAGCTATTTGGCTCAGCCTGATCTGGATACGCTAAAGCCGGCGCCGGAGGGACTGCTCCAGCGCTGGCGCGTTACGTCAGAGATGAACAGCAATCGTTTTGAGGCGCCGGCGGCCATTCAGCCCCTCTAAGGTGGCGGCCGGCTATGAGGATTGCTGCAAAAGGCAGCGGCGATCACTGCAAAAGATGCCGGCGCGCTATACCCGCCTGGGCCCGAAGGCGAAAACCCTCCCGGTCCATCGGCCCGAACGGCGCCCAGGCCGCGCCGGCCCAGCCGTAAGACGTGTCTCGCGCGACATCGACGCCGGAATAGAAATAGAAGTGCGATGGCGGGGTTTGGTCGCTCAGCTCATCGGCGACGGCAGGCATCGCAAAACCGCCCGCCGCAAGCAGGCCGATAACCAGCGCATCCTTCGCACGCCGGCGCGCCCGACGCATCGCGGTACCGCCTTGTGCTTCGCGGGTGAATAACTCGATACCTCAGCGGAACACAGGCAGACGGTTGTACTCAATCAACCCGTGATTGAGCGCCTTGCGCCAGACCGTGCAGAAGCTACACATTTCGTCGCAGTCGGGGCCAAAACGGCACTCAGACCGGCGC
This sequence comes from Ancylobacter gelatini, assembly GCF_022601675.1. Taxonomy (GTDB): domain Bacteria; phylum Pseudomonadota; class Alphaproteobacteria; order Rhizobiales; family Xanthobacteraceae; genus Ancylobacter; species Ancylobacter gelatini. The sequence goes on from NZ_JAKVIL010000004.1 coordinate 67,076, forward strand.
GGCGGCGAGATGTTCGACAGGAATGCCGACCCGCTCGCAGATGATGCCGGCGATCATCTGCCGGTGGCAGTGCTCCGGATGGCGCTCATAGCACAGAAGGCAGACCCGCCGGCCCGCGCTCACCAGCGCGGCCAGTTCGTCCATCTGCGCCCGTGCCGTCGGCGTTTCCAGATGCGCGCTATAGATACGGTGCAACTCGCCAAAATGTCCGGTACGCGCCGCCTGCCGGCCCTCGGCCGGCGTGCCGAGCCCGCGCAGATGCAGATAGCCGATGCCGATATTGGACACGCCCGCCGCCAGCAGGCTCTTGGAGAAGCCGGCGCGCCGCGAGGCGGCCACGGCGCGGACATCCACCAGCAGGTCCACGCCAGCGCCCGTGAGCGCATCGAGAACCGAGGAGGACGAGACCTGCTCATAGCCGATGGTGAAAAGCGGGCCGGGGACTGACATGGCTCAGATGTGGCAGAGCCCGCCGCCCTTGTCGAGCCGCAAGCCCCTTGCGGGAATCGCGCGAATCTGTGGACGTTTCACCGCGCCACCACCATCACCCCTTCACACGGTGCTAGAGGCTTGAGGCTGCCGGCCGCCGGGCTGGTGACGCGAGCGACAGGGACGTTTTGAGCGGCATGAAGATCGGCATCGATCTGGGGACCAACACCACCGGCCAGCCGGTGCGGCTCGATCTCGAAGAACTGCTGTCCACGCGCCTGCTGGTGCAGGGCAATTCCGGCTCGGGCAAATCCCACCTGCTGCGCCGCCTGCTGGAACAGAGCGCCGGCCATGTGCAGCAGGCGATCATCGACCCGGAGGGCGACTTCGTCGGGCTCGCCGAGCGCTACGGCCATGTGGTGATCGACGCCGAGCGCACCGCCGGGGAAATTCAGCGCATCGCCGCGCGCATTCGCCGCCATCGCGCCTCCGTGGTGTTCAATCTGGAGGGCCTCGACGCCGACGCCCAGATGCGCTCGGCCGCCGCCTTCCTCAACGGGCTGTTCGACGCCGAGCGGGAATACTGGTTTCCGATGCTGGTCATCGTCGACGAAGCCCAGCTTTTCGCGCCCTCGGGCGCGGGCGAGATTTCAGACGAGGCACGCCGCATCTCGCTCAGCGCCATGACCAATCTGATGTGCCGCGGCCGCAAGCGCGGGCTCGCCGGCGTGATCGCGACCCAGCGCCTCGCCAAGCTCGCCAAGAACGTCGCGGCGGAAGCCTCCAACTTTTTGATGGGCCGCACCTTCCTCGACATCGACATGGCGCGCGCCGCCGACCTGCTCGGCATGGAGAAGCGGCAGGCAGAGAGCTTCCGCGACCTCAATACGGGTTCCTTCGTGGCGCTCGGCCCCGCGCTGTCGCGCCGTCCGCTGCCGGTGAAGATCGGTGTGGTCGAGACCGCCAGCCGCAACGGACGCCCCGAATTGATGCCGCCGCCGGAAATGGGCACGGCGGAGCTTCAGGACCTGATCTTCGACGATCTGGGCGGCGAGCCGGCGCCGATGCCCGCGCCGCGCCTGCAGCCGCGCGCCACCGACGACATTCTCGACACGCTCGAAGTGACGCCCGCGCCGGTTCCGGTACCGGTCGACCCGGAAGCCGTCGCCGCCTTCGAGGCTGAACGGGAAGCGCTGATCGAGGAGATCATCCGCCAGTTCGTCGCCGACCCGGAGGCACCGTTCCGCTCCGCCGCCGCGCTCTACCCGGACTTCCTCGTGCATTGCCGGGTGCGGCGCATCGGCTCGCGCGTGCCCGACCTCGCCGATTTCACCCGCCGTCTCGCCATTGCCCGTGCCGGAATGGACGGGCGGATGGAGGATGAGGGCTGGCAACGTGCGGTGGAACAGGCCTCGCGCTTGCCGGAGGAGATGCAGGGCGTGTTCCTGCTGCTGGCGCGCGCCGGCATGGAGGGCGCGCCGTCCCCGGCGGACGAAGCGCTGGCCCGCGCCTATGGCAGCCGTTCGCCCTCGCGCGGGCGCTGGCTGCTGACCTATATGGAAGAGCGCGGCCATCTGGTGTGCGAGGCCGATTTCCGCGGCCGGCGCGTGGTGCGCTTCCCCACGCTCGGCTGGAAGACCGCGCCGGGCGACCCCAAGGCCGCCGCCGGCCTCGCTTCCTGATCACATGCCCTTGAACGACGATGCCCGGCACGGGGCCGGGCATCGCGCATATGTGCCGCGTCCTCAGCCGCCGTAGAGATAGTTCGGCAGCCAGAGGGCGAAGCCCGGGAAGATGTAGAGCAGCGCCATCGCGAAGACGACGATGAAGATGAACGGCATGACGCCCGAGAAAATCTCGTCGATCGAGACATGCTTGGGCGCCACGCCTTTCAGGTAGAATGGCGCCATCGCCACAGGTGGCGACAGGAACGAGGTCTGAAGGTTCAGCGCGACCAGGACACCGAAGAAGATCGGGTCGATGCCGAAATGGTCGAGCAGCGGCAGGAAGATGGGCAGGAAGATCACGATGATCTCGGTCCACTCCAGCGGCCAGCCCAGCACGAAGATGATGATCTGCGTGAGGATGAGGAAGCCGACCGGACCAAGGTCCAGCCCCATGATGAACTCTTCCACCACACGCTGACCACCCAGCAGCGCGAACACCGCCGAGAACACCGCCGAGCCGACGAACAGCCAGCACACCATCGCCGAGGCGCGGGCGGTGAGGAACACCGAATCCTTCAGCTTCTCAAGGCTGAAGGTCCGGTAGGCCAGCGCCAGCAGGATCGCGCCCGCCGCGCCGATCGCCGCCGCCTCCGAAGGCGTGGCCAGGCCGAAGATGATGCAGCCCAGCACCGAAGTGATCAACGCAACCAGCGGGAAGAACGAGGTGAGCAGCGCCCAGATGATGGTCGAGGTCGGCACGTTGCGTTCCTCGACCGGCAGCTTCGGCGCCAGCGAGGGATTGATCATTGCGCGGATGATGACGTAGGCGATGTACATCAGCGCGAGGCTGATGCCGGGGATGAAGGCGGCGGCGTAGAGCTTGACCACCGAGACGCCCGCCGTCGCGCCATAGAGGATGAGCATGACGCTCGGCGGGATCAGGATGCCCAGACACCCGCCGGCGCACACCACGCCCGAGGCGATCTTGGTGTTGTAGCCGGCCCGCAGCATGGCGGGAAAGGCGAGCAGGCCCATCAGCGTCACCACGGCGCCGACGATGCCGGTCGCGGTGGCGAACAAGGCGCAGGTAATCAGTGTGGCGACGGCGAGTGAGCCGGGAATCCACCCGGCCGCAAGCTGGATCGCCTTGAACAGCCGGTCGAGGATGTTGGCGCGCTCGATCACATAGCCCATGAACAGGAACAGCGGGATCGAAATGAGCACATCGTTCGCCATCACCGAATAGGTGCGCTGCACGAACAGGTTGAAGATGCTGTCGCCCTGGGTGAAGTAGCCGAAGCCCACGCCCAGCGCCATCAGCGTGAAGGCGATCGGGAAGCCGAGCATCAGGAAGATCAGGAACAGCACCAGCATCAGGATGCCGAGTGCGGGATCGGACAGGAACATCACAGCGCCCCCCGCGTGGTGCCTTCGCGGTCGGCGGCGTTGGTGATCGCCTCCTGCCGGGCCGCCGCCTCTTCAAGAATGACCTTCTCCATCTCCTCCACGTCGTGCAGCCGTTGCGGCCAGTCCCCGTCGCGGATGCAGATCCAGCAGCGCACGACCTCGACCACGCCCTGCGCCAGCATCATCACGCCGGTGATCGGGATGATCGCCTTGAACGGCCAGATCACTGGCCCGTCCGGGCTGAAGGACGAGTGCTCATTGAGCAGCCAGGAGAGATAGAAATAGCCCCAGCCGGAATAGATCAGCGCCAGGATGCCGGGAAAGTAGAACAGGAAATACAGCACCAGGTCGCACTTGGCCTGGGTCGGCGGCGCCCAGTTGCGATAGAGGAAGTCGCCGCGTACATGGCCGTTGCGCGACAGCGTGTAGGCGCCCGCCATCATGAACAGCGCGCCATACAGCATCAGGCTGACATCGTAAGCCCAGGTGGTGGGGTCGCGAAGAACGTAGCGGCGGAACACCTCGTAGCAGATCGCCAGCATCAGAATAACGATGCACCAGGCGAAAAGCTTGCCGATGAAGGCATTTATCCTGTCGACGGCGAGCAGGAGTGATTGCATGGGGGCCTCGGAATGGGGTCGCCTCGAAAGGGCGGCAGGGCGAAGGCACATATCGGAGCGCGCGGCTCGGCGCAGTACCGCTCCATCTGCTCCGCCGCCCTTTCCGTCACGCCGGTCCATGCCGACGACGCACAGGGCAGGGGCGCGGACACGGAACGCGCGCGGGCGTTTCCGACGGCGGCTCTCCGGCGAGGAAGGGTCGGCTCCTGCGACGCGGGAAGACGCGACACCTGTGCATGGATGATACGCGGCGGCGGGCGTCCGGGGATGAAACGCCCGCCGCCGGGTACTCAGGCGGTCTTGAAGAAGTGGTCGTAGGCGAACTTCGAGTCCGGCTCATATTCGAGGCGGAAGCCGACGATGCGCTTGGCCCATTCCTTCTGGCTTTCGACTACCTTCTTGAAGATCGGATCGGCCGAGAGATTGGCGATCACGGTATCCCAGGCCTTCAACTGGGCTTCCAGCACCGGGCGCGGGGTCTGGAGGACCTTGACGCCGCGAGCCTTGATGGCCTCGAGGTCCTTGGAGTAGCGGTCCTGCGCCTTCCACATCATGGTGGAGGAGGTGGCGTCGGACGCGCCCTTCAGGATTTCCTGAACGTCCTTGGGCAGGCCCTCGAACTTGGTCTTGTTGAACAGGATCTCGAAGCATTCGAGCGCCTGATGGTAGCTGCCGAGCATGTAGACCTTGGCGACGTCCGGGAAGCCGAGCACGAGGTCCGAGGACGGGTTGTTGAACTCGGCGCCGTCGAGCAGGCCGCGATCGATGGCCGGCACGATTTCGCCGCCGGGTACGATGGTCACCGCCGCGCCGAACTCCTTGAACAGGTCCGCGCCAAGGCCGACGGTGCGGTACTTCATGCCCTTCATGTCGTCGGCGCTGGTGATTTCCTTCTTGAACCAGCCGAGCGGCTGGCCGGGCATCGGGCCGGTGAGCATGCCGACCACATTCAGCTTCAGCGTGTTCTGAACGAGGTCGTCGTAGAGTTCCTGGCCGCCGCCATAGCGGATCCAGCCCAGCAGTTCGTCAGCGTCCCAGCCGAAGGCCGGCGCGGTGCCGAACAGCGAGAACGCCTTGTTCTTGCCGTACCAGTAGGCGGCGACGCCATGGCCGCCGTCGAGAATGCCGGACGATACCGCGTCGAGCATCTGGAAGGCCGGGACCACCGAGCCGGCGGGCAGGATTTCCAGTTCGACGCGGCCGCCGGTCATGGCGTTGACGCGCTTCACATAGTCGCCGGCGAACTCGTGGAAGATGTCCTTGTTCGGCCAGGTCGACTGGAATTTGAGCTTGATGGGCGCCTGCGCGTGGACGGCAGGCGCGGCGACCACCGAGGCCCCCGCCGCGACGGCAGCGGTGGCGATGAAGCGGCGGCGGCTGGTGACGGTGGCGTCGGCGCGCGCGCCAACGTTCTTCCCTGACGTCTCGGTCATGGGCGGTTCCTCCTGTGGCGTTTTCCTCTGCGGGCTTGTGGCCCGCCGGGCGGCGCTTTGCGCGCCTTGTCCCGATGCTGAAATCAGACGATGCCGGTACGGCAAGCGCAAGCGCTAAATCGCTCTGAATTCTGAATTCTTATGAGACGAAAGTCGTATCTAGCCTGAAAACCATGGGGAACAAGCAGGCGATCGTCATGTCGTTGTCACCCACTGCGCCTTGAAGTGCGCGCGAGCGGGCTCGGCCCGATATGATGATGGGAGAAATCATGCGCGCGATTCTCATGGCCGGCGTCTCGCTGGCCGTATTCGGTCTGGCTGCCTCGTCAGCGATCGCCCAGTCCGCTCCGCCGGTGTTCAACCGCGCCGCGACCTTCGACGTCGTCGCGAACCTGCCCCAGGGCGCCGACCCGGCGAAGTCCACCTCCGCCGAGATCATCACCGTCACCGAGGACGGCAATACGCTGATCTACAGCGACAGCCCCGGCCAGCGGATCGGCTTCATCGACATCACCGACCCCAAGGCGCCGAAGCCCGCGGGCATCGTCGCGCTCGACGGTGAGCCGACCACGACGGTGGTGATCGGCGGCAAGGCCTATGTCGGCGTCAACACCTCCGAATCGAAGGCTAAGCCGTCGGGTCATCTCGCGGTGGTCGACCTCGCGACCCGCAAGGTCGAGGACAAGATCGACCTCGGCGGCCAGCCCGACTCCATCACCAAGAGCCCGGATGGCTCCTATCTCGCCGTCGCGATCGAGAACGAGCGCGATGAAGAGGTGAATGACGGCGCCATCCCGCAGATGCCGGCCGGCAACCTGACCTATTTCGAGGTCAAGAACGGCCGCGTGGTGGACGAGTCCAAGAAGGTGGTCGACCTCACCGGCCTCGCCGCCGTCGCACCGGAAGACCCGGAGCCGGAATATCTCGACATCAACTCGAAGAACGAAGTGATCCTGACGCTTCAGGAGAACAACCACATCGTGCTGATCGACCTGCCCACGGGCAAGGTCACCAACCACTTTTCCGCCGGCACCGTCGACCTCGACAAGATCGACACCAAGAAGGACGGCGTCATCGATCTTTCCGGCTCGATGAAGGCCGTGCCGCGGGAACCCGATACCGTGCAGTGGATCGACGACGATCGCTTCGTGATCGCCAATGAAGGCGACTGGAAGGGCGGCACGCGCGGCTTCAGCGTGTTCGACAAAACCGGCAAGCTGCTGTTCGAATCCGGCACCGCGCCCGAGCACATGGCGGTGCGCCTTGGCCACTATCCGGACAAGCGCAACAAGAAGGGCATCGAGATGGAGGGCGCGGAAGTCGCGACCTTCGGCGATCACCGTCTGATCTTCGTCGCTTCCGAGCGCGGCTCGATCGTCTTCGTCTACCGCGACAAGGGTGCGGGCGAGGCCCCCGAATTCCTCCAGGTGCTGCCGGGCGGCATCGGGCCGGAGGGCCTGCTCGCCATCCCTTCGCGCAACCTGTTCGTCACCGCCGCCGAGACCGACCTGCGCGAGGATGGCGGCATCGGCTCGGTGGTGACGGTCTATGAGGGCGGCCAGGAAAAGCCGGCCTACCCGACCATCGTCTCGGAGAACGGCCCGGACGGCCTGCCGATCTGGTGGAGCGCGCTTTCCGGCTTCGCCGCCGACGCCACGACGCCGAACAAGCTCTACGCCGTGACCGACAGCGCCTATTCGCAGGCGCGCATCCTCACCGTCGACGCCTCCAGCCTGCCGGCCAAGATCACCGCGGCGACCCTGCTCACCCGCGACGGCAAGCCGGCCAAGGGCCTCGACCTCGAAGGCATCGCGGTCCGTCCCGAGGGCGGCTTCTGGGTCGCTTCTGAAGGCAACCCGGAAAAGAAGGAAAACCCGACCCAGAACCTGCTCCTGCGCGTGAATGCCGATGGCTCGATCGCCGAGGAGATCGCGCTGCCGGAAGCGCTCGCCGCGCAGGCCACGCGCTACGGCTTCGAAGGCGTGACCGTCACCGGCTCGGGCGCCGACGAGACCGTGTGGATCGCCGTGCAGCGCGAGTGGAAGGACGACCCGAAGGGCTTCGTCAAGCTGCTCGCCTACAAGCCCGCCGCCAAGAGCTGGGGCTATGTCCGCTACCCGCTGGACAAGGCCGCGAAGGGCTGGGTCGGCCTTTCCGAGCTGACCGCCTACAAGGACGGCCTGATCGTGATCGAGCGCGACAACCAGATCGGCGACGCGGCGAAGCTGAAGAAGCTGACCTTCGTCTCGCTCAAGGACGTCACCCCGGCGGCGCTCGGCAGCGAGCAGGCGCCGCCCGTGCTCACCAAGACCGAGATGAAGGATCTGCTGCCGCTCCTGCGGGCGCCGCACGGTTACGTGCTGGACAAGGTAGAAAGCTTCGCCATCGACACCGCCGGCAATGCCTTCATCGTCACCGACAATGACGGCGTGGACGGCTCCTCCGGCGAGACCCAGTTCATCCCGCTCGGCACGTTCAACTGAGCGGGATCGACGAGCCAAATTTGAACGGGCGCCCCATCGGGCGCCCGTTTCATTTGCGCCGGCGGATGGGCGGCATCGGGTGGCGCTCGAATAAGCCCGGTGATATGACTGACCGTCCAGTCACTATCAGATGCACCCAACCGTGAGCGACGACGACCAACCTGAACACAAGCGCCCCCGGCGCCGCGCCGAACGCGCCGATCCGGCGCAGCGCCGGCGCGCCATACTGGACGCGGCGCTTGAGGTGTTTGCCGAATCCGGTTTCGCCGCCGCGCGCATGCAGGACGTCGCCACGCGCGCCGGCGTCGCGAAAGGCACGCTTTATCTCTATTTCGAGGACAAGGCCGCGCTGTTCGAGGGGCTGGTCCACGAGGCGCTCGACCCGGTGCTCGGCACCATGGAGGGCCGGCTCGCGGCGTTCGAGGGCTCCACTCGGGATTTCCTGCGGCTGCTGTTCGCCCATTTCATCAGCGAGGCCGTGCATTCGCCGCGCCGGCATATGGTGCGGCTGATGATCGGGGAGGGGGAGCGCTTCCCGGAGCTGGCGGCGCTCTATCATCGCGAGGTGGTCTCACGGGGACTGAGCCTGCTTCGTGCCGTCAACGAGCGGGCGCTGGCGCGGGGTGAGATCACCAGCGATGCCGGCGCGCGCTACCCGCAGCTACTCGTTGCGCCATTGCTGATCGCGGTCCTGTGGGAGGGGACGTTTCAGCGCCTCGATCCACTGGATACCGAAGACATGCTCGCCGCCCATATCGACATCCTGTTGCGCGGCCTCGGCTGGACCGACCGCGAGGGAGACGCAACATGATGCGCATGATCGGTGTGCTGGTCTGCGTTCTGATACTCACGGGTTGCGGCGAGCGCGGCGCGCCGCAGTTTCAGGGTTACGCCGAGAGCGACCTGATCTTCGTCGGCCCCGACGAGGCCGGGCGCCTGCTCACCCTCAAGGTTGATGAAGGCGATCGGGTCACGCCGGGCCAGCCCTTGTTCGAGGTCGACCCGGTGCTCCAGCAGGCCGACGTCGATGCCGCGCGCGGCCAGCTCGCGCAGGCGCAGGCAAATCTCGACAACCTCAAGGCCAGCGCGCAGCGGCCCGAGGAGATCGCCGTGCTGGAAGCGAGCCGGCGCAGGGCTCAGGCCGCCCTCGACCTCTCGCAGATCGAACTGGACCGGCAGAAGGACCTCTATGAGAAGAAGGTTGGCTCCAAGGCCGCCTATGACACCGCGCAGGCGACCTACAACCAGAACCAGGCGGCGCTGAACGAGGTCGAGCGGCAGATCGAGGTCGGCCGGATGGCGTCGCGCGACCAGCAGGTCGCCGCGGCGGAACAGGCGGTTGCCGCCGCGAAGGCCAGCCTCGACGCCGCGCAGACCCGCCTCGACCGCCGCGCTCTCGCCTCGACGCATGCCGGCTCGGTCGAGACCGTGTATTTCCGCCCCGGCGAGTTGGTGCCGGTCGGACGGCCGGTGATTTCCGTCCTGCCGCCGGAGTTGATCAAGGTACGTTTCTTCGTGCCGGAGCCCGACCTGCCGCGCTTCCGGCTCGGCGCGTCGGTAGAGGTGACCTGCGATGGCTGCGCGGTGCCGATCCCGGCGAAGGTGAGCTTCATCTCCGCGAGTGCGGAATACACCCCGCCGGTGATCTACAGCCTCGACGAACGTTCCAAGCTGGTGTTCCTGCTGGAGGCGAAGCCCGACGATCCCCTGTCGCTGCGTCCGGGCCAGCCGGTCAGCGTCGGGCTTTCGCCATGAGCGAGGGGCCGGGCGGGGCACCCGATTACGCGATCGAGGTCGAGGGGCTGAGCAAGACGTTCGGCGACCGCGTGGTGGTGCACGATCTTTCCATGAAGGTGCGGCGCGGCCAGATCTACGGCTTTCTCGGCCCGAACGGTTCCGGCAAAACCACCACGATCCGCATGCTGTGCGGCCTGCTGACCCCCGATAGCGGGCGGGGCACCTGTCTCGGCATGAATATCCTGACCGAGTCCCGCGAAATCCGGCGCCATGTCGGCTACATGACGCAGCGATTCAGCCTCTATGCCGACCTCTCGGTGCGCGAGAACCTTGAATTCGTCGCCCGTATCTATGGCATGGCCGATCCCGCCGGCGCCGCGCGCGCGGCCGTCGATCGGCTGGGCCTCACCGGCCGCGACCGGCAACTCGCCGGCTCGCTCTCCGGCGGCTGGAAGCAGCGGCTCGCGCTCGGCGTCTGTATCCTGCCCGCGCCCCAACTGCTTCTGCTGGACGAGCCCACCGCCGGCGTCGACCCGAAGGCCCGCCGCGAGTTCTGGGCGCAGATTCACGAGCTCGCCGCCGAGGGGCTCACCGTACTGGTCTCGACCCACTACATGGACGAGGCCGAGCGCTGCCATGAGATCGCGTATATCGCCTATGGCGACCTGCTGGCGCAGGGCACGGTCGACGAGGTGATCGCCGGCGCCGGGCTGGTGACCTGGAGCGTGACCGGCGGCGACCCGGCGCGGCTGGCGCGCGAACTGGAAGCGACGCCCGGCATCGAGATGGTGGCGCCGTTCGGCGCCTCGGTCCATGTCGGCAGCCACGACGCCGCGGCGCTGGAGGCGGCGATCGCCCCGTTCCGCGCCCGCCCCGAACTCGACTGGCATCGCGACGCGCCGACGCTGGAAGACGTGTTCATCGACCTGATGAGCCGCTCGAAGGATAATTTCCGATGAGCGGGCCGGCGGGAATGTTCAGCCGCCTGACCGGGTTCCTCACCCGCGTCGACGCCATGGTGCGCAAGGAATTCCTCCAGCTCATGCGCGACCGCGTGTCGTTCGCCAGCATGATCACCATACCGCTGCTGCAACTGGTGCTGTTCGGCTACGCCATCAACACCACGCCGCGCCATCTGCCGACCGCGGTGCTGGCGCATGAGAACACCTCGCTGACGCGCTCCATCATGTCGGCGATCCAGAACACTAAATACTTCACGCTGAGCCACCTGCCGAAAAGCGAGGCCGAGGCCGAGGAGTTGATGCGCTCAGGCGCCGTGCTGTTCGTGGTGGAAATCCCCGCCGGCTTCGAGCGACGCGCGAGGCGCGGCGAGAACCCGGCCATGCTGGTCGCCGCCGACGCCACCGACCCCGTTGCCTCAGGCAGCGCGATCGCCACTTTGCAGAGCCTCGTCGAGACGTCGGTGCGCCGCGAGCGCTTCGCGGAGGAGGGCGGGCCGGCGGGAAGCGGGCTGGAGCCGGCACCGCCGCCGTTCCAGATCATCACCCATGCCCGCTACAACCCGGCGGCGGTGACGCAGCTCAACATCGTGCCCGGCCTGCTCGGTACCATCCTCACCATGACCATGCTGATCTTCACCGCGCTGTCAGTGACGCGCGAGATCGAGCGCGGGACCATGGAAACGCTGCTGGCGATGCCGATCCGCCCGGTCGAGATCATGCTCGGCAAGATCGCGCCCTATGTGATGGTGGGTGCGCTGCAGGCGACGATGATCGTGACGGCCGGCGTGTTCCTGTTCCATGTGCCGATGATCGGCTCGCTGGGGCTGCTGGTGGTGCTCACCGTGCTGTTCATCCTCGCCAATCTCGCCATCGGCTACACCTTCTCGACGCTGGCGCAGAACCAGCTCCAGGCGGTGCAGATGGCGTTCATGTATTTCCTGCCGAGCATCCTGCTCTCAGGCTTCATGTTTCCCTTCGCCGGCATGCCGGTCTGGGCGCAATGGCTCGGCGAGACCCTGCCACTGACGCACTATCTGCGCATCGTGCGCGGCATCCTGCTGAAGGGCTCGACCGCGACCGACCTGTCCCACGACATCGCGGCGCTGGCGGCCATCATGCTGGTCGCGATGTTCATCGCGGTGAGGCGGTTCCGGCAGACGCTGGATTAGAGCGGCGCCCATCTTGGCCGCCGGGTGAACATCGTTGCCATTTCAAACGAAAAAGGCGCGGCTTTCGCCGCGCCTTTCCGTCGTTCCCTGAGGCAATAGCCTTCGATCAGAAGTCCATGCCGCCCATGCCGCCACCCGGCATGGCCGGGGCCGCGGCGCCGGCCTTCTTGGGAATGTCGGCGATCATCGCTTCCGTGGTGATCAGCAGCGAGGCCACGGAGGCCGCGTTCTGGATCGAGGAGCGCAGCACCTTGGCCGGATCGATCACGCCCGCCTTGAACATGTCGACATATTCGCCGCTCTGGGCGTTGAAGCCGAAGGAGTAGCTGTCCTTCTCCAGGATGCGGCCGACGATCAGCGAGCCGTCTTCGCCGGCGTTCGAGGCGATCTGGCGGGCCGGGGTCTGGATCGCCTTGCGGACGATCTCGACGCCGGTCTTCTGGTCGGCATTGGCGGTCTTGACGCCTTCCAGCGCCTTGATGGCGCGCAGGAACGCGACGCCGCCGCCCGGAAGGATGCCCTCTTCGACGGCCGCGCGGGTGGCGTGCAGCGCGTCGTCAACGCGGTCCTTCTTCTCCTTCACCTCGACCTCGGTCGCGCCGCCGACGCGGATCACCGCGACGCCGCCCGCGAGCTTGGCCAGGCGCTCCTGGAGCTTCTCGCGGTCGTAGTCCGAGGTGGTCTCCTCGATCTGCGCCTTGATCTGCGCCACGCGGGCTTCGATGTCGCCCTTCGCGCCGTTACCGTCGACGATGGTGGTGTTTTCCTTCTCGATCACGACCTTCTTGGCGCGGCCGAGCATCGGAAGGGTCACGCTGTCGAGCTTGATGCCGAGATCGTCGGAGATCGCGGTGCCGCCGGTCAGGATCGCGATGTCCTGCAGCATGGCCTTGCGGCGGTCGCCGAAGCCCGGAGCCTTCACGGCCGCAACCTTCAGGCCGCCGCGCAGCTTGTTGACGACGAGGGTGGCCAGAGCCTCGCCCTCAATGTCCTCGGCGATGATCAGGAGCGGCTTGGAGGTCTGCACCACGGCTTCGAGAACCGGCAGCAGTTCCTGGAGACCCGAGAGCTTCTTCTCGTGGATGAGGATGTAGGGGTCCTCGAACTCCACGCGCATCTTCTCGGCGTTGGTGATGAAGTAGGGCGAGAGGTAGCCGCGGTCGAACTGCATGCCCTCGACCACGTCGAGCTCGGTCTCGGCGGTCTTGGCTTCCTCGACGGTGATGACACCCTCGTTGCCGACCTTCTGCATGGCCTCGGCGAGGAACTTGCCGATCTCGGAATCGCCGTTGGCGGAGATGGTGCCGACCTGAGCGATCTCGTCGTTCGAGGTGACCTTCTTCGCGTTCTTCTTGAGGTCGGAGACGATGGCTTCCACCGCGAGGTCGATGCCGCGCTTGAGGTCCATCGGGTTCATGCCGGCGGCAACGGACTTCGCGCCTTCACGAACGATCGCCTGGGCGAGCACGGTGGCGGTGGTGGTGCCGTCACCGGCGAGGTCGTTGGACTTCGAGGCCACTTCGCGCACCATCTGGGCGCCCATGTTCTCGAAACGATCCTCGAGCTCAATTTCCTTCGCGACGGTGACGCCGTCCTTGGTGATGCGGGGAGCGCCGAAGCTCTTCTCGATCACGACGTTGCGGCCCTTCGGACCGAGGGTGACCTTCACCGCATTGGCGAGGATGTCGACGCCGCGCAGCATCTTGTCGCGCGCTTCGACGGAGAATTTTACTTCCTTGGCAGACATTTGGCTTAACTCCGGTAAGTCGTTTCGAGCGTCGTGCGAAACCGCGCGTCAGGCGGCCTTCTTGGCCGAGGAAGCGTCTTCGACAACGCCGAGGATGTCGGATTCCTTCATGATCAGGTACTCGACACCGTCGAGCTTGACCTCGGTGCCGGACCATTTGCCGAACAGCACCCGGTCACCCGCCTTCACGTCGAGCGGGACCAGCTTGCCGGCCTCGTCGCGCGAGCCGGGACCGACCGCCACGACTTCACCCTGCGAGGGCTTTTCCTTGGCGCTGTCGGGGATGATGATGCCGCCGGCGGACTTGGTCTCCGCGTCGATGCGCTTGACCACCACGCGGTCATGCAAAGGACGGAACTTCATCGCGTTTCTCCAGAAATTCATGGACAATCATTGACATGATGTACGGCAGCTCCCGCCCGAAGGAGGTGGCCGCCGGGGGGACATCTAGGCGGCGTGGGGAGGGGGCGCAAGGGCAGGGGACGAAAAAACTGGCAGTCAGCATGAGAGAGTGCCAACGCAATGCCGCCCCTTTTGTCAGCACTCCGAGATATATGCTGCCAATGCATTGATATTGAACACGAAATTTAGAATTTAACCTTGCAGCCGCCTCGAAGCAGCCGCAGAATCGGAATCACCGCGAAAGGAGGTTCCGCATGACTGCGATTTCCGACGACTTCGTGAAGCAGCTCTCCGGCTATGGCCTGACGACCGCCCAGATTCTGTATCGCATGCCGGACCACCCGTCCTTCCTGCAAACCTATCTCTGGCAGCATTATGATCTGTGCCCGCATTTTCCCGAGCTGAACCGCTTCCTGGAGTTCTGGAAGCGCGAGCTGGAGGGCCCGCTCCATTCGGTGACGGTCGCGCATTCGCGCCTGATCCGGCCCGCCGAGTTGCGGGCCGTCGACGGGGTTTTCCGGTTCAACTGACCCTGCCTGCGCGAAAGAACTGCCCGCCTTTTGGCAACCATGCCCTCTCCTTGCCTTGATCGCCGTGCTATGAGGGCGGCGAACCCGGCCTTTCCGGGGGGCATCAAAGGGTATCTTGGTCAGTTCCGTGGATCATCGTTCGCCGCGCACGTCCGAACTCTTGTCGGCGATCGTCACCGCCCATTCGGCGGAACGCATCGGCGTGGGCGAGGTGGTGCACGCCCTGCGCAACCGCGCTTTTGGTCTCTCGATCCTGCTGCTCGGACTGCCGAACGCGCTGCCCATGCCGCCCGGCATTCCGGTGATCTGCGGCATCCTGCTGTGCCTCGTCGGCGTGCAGATGGTGATGGGGCGCGATGAGTTGTGGCTGCCGCGCTGGCTGGCCGCGCGCACCTTCTCGCGCGCGCTGCTGGATCGCATCGTCAATGGCGCGCTGCCCTGGATCCGCCGCTTCGAGCGCTATTCGCGCCCGCGACTGGAGCAGCTTTCCAGCCCGGTCGCGCGCTATGTGCTCGGCGGGCTGGTCGTGGTGCTGGGCCTGCTGCTGCTGCTGCCGATTCCGATCTTCGGCAATCTGCCGCCCGGCATCGCGGTGTGCATCCTCGGCCTTGGGCTGGTGGAACGCGACGGCGCCTTCATTTGCGCCGGCATCGTCGCGACCCTGATCAGCTTCGGCGTGATGGGGTTCCTGAGTTGGATGCTCTATCAGGGCGCGCTGGCCTTCATCTGAGCCGGGCTCAGCCGCGCCCGATGAACGGGGCGGCGGTGGCCATGATGGTCATGTTCAGCACATTGGCATCGAGCGGCAGGCTGGCCATATAGGCGACCGCCCGGCCGGCATCGGCCGGATCGAAGGTTGGCTCGACCATGATCTGGCCGTTGGGCTGGAGAATACCGGTCTTCATCTTCGTCGCCATGTCGGTATCGGCGTTGCCGATGTCGATCTGCCCGCAGGCGATGTTGTGCCAGCGGCCCTCCAGCGCCACCTGTTTGGTCAGCCCGGTCACGGCGTGCTTGGTCGCGGTGTAGGGTCCAGTGTTCGGCCGCGGCGCGTGGGCGGAGATCGAGCCGTTATTGATGATCCGGCCGCCCTTGGGGTCCTGCGCCTTCATGATGCGGATCGCCGCTTGGGTGCACAGGAACACGCCGGTGAGGTTCACATTCACCACGCGCTGCCAGTCCTCCAGCGGAATGTCCTCGATCGGCATGGCGGCGGACCAGCCGCCGGCATTGTTGAACAGCACATCGAGACGGCCGAACCGCGCCTGCACCTCGCCGAACAGCGCGGTGACCGAGGCCGGATCGGAAATATCGGACGGAATCACCTGCGCGCGGTCGCCGATGCCGGCGGCAACCGACTCCAGCGGCTCGCGGCGCCGGCCGGTCATCACCACGGTGAACCCGTCATGGGCGAGGGCGACGGCGGCGGCCTTCCCGATGCCGGTGCCGGCGCCGGTGACGAGGGCGATGCGCTTGGTTGTCATGTTCTTGTTCCTCCCGATGGGGCCGCACGATGGCCGAGGCGCATGCCATCGGCAAGACCGGCCCCGATCGATAGCGCGGCGCGCTCACAGGCTAATGCCGGCACCACCACGTTCCTGACAAAGATGCTCCAGCGTTCTTTAGCGCCGGGAACCGGATCGTCGGACCGGCGTTATCCAGACAGTCAAGCATCACGGAAGAAGACTGGAGGACAATATCATGCCTGCTATTCTGATGTGGCTTATCGGCATCCCGATCCCGATCATCATTCTTCTTTATCTCATTACGTAATGAGACCGTTTCCGGCGATATTCGTCGGTTTCTCCCCAAACTAAAGCCGCCGCCTCCCTTAACGGGCTGGCGGCTTTTCTTTGCGCGGGTCAGGTGCGCCCGTAAGGCGGACGGGGGATTGAATTATGCGCGGCCCGCAGCGCGGCGGACCAGCGCTCGCGCAAATCGTGGAAATAGGGTTCGCCGAACTCGATCCGGTAGTTCAGTTCCGACTGTCCGGCATCGCGGCGCGCGACCAGCACATCGATCGGCATGCCGACCCCGAGATTCGAGCGCATGGTCGAATCCATCGAGATCAGGCCGGATTTCAGCGCGTCATAGAGGTCGATGTCATAGGTGATAGAACGGTCAAGCACCGGCTTGCCGTATTTATGCTCGCCGATCTGCAGGAACGGGGTGTCGTTGGTGCATTCGATGAAATTACCGGCCGAATAGATCATGAAAAGCCGCAGCCGGCCGCCATTGACCTGCCCGCCGAACAGAAACGACACCTCGAAGCGCAGATCCGCCTCGCGCAGCCCCTCATTGTAGAGGCCGTGGACGTGACGGATGGCGCGGCCCACCAGCTGCGTCGCCCGGAACATGCTGGAGGCGCCGGCGAGCGTTTCCTTTTCCCCGGTCTCGGGGTTCTTCAGCCCTTCCTGCAGCGTCGAGATGACCGCCTGCGAGATCGACAGATTGCCTGCCGTGGCGAGGGCCATCACATGACGGCCCGGCTGCTCGAACACGTGCAGCTTGCGGAAGGTCGAAATGTTGTCGAGACCCGCATTGGTGCGGGTGTCGGCGATCATGACGAGACCGTCACGCACCAAGATACCACAGCAATATGTCATGAAGGCACTTCCCCACGGGCCGCATGCGGCTGGTTTCAGGCGCCCTTATAGCCGGACGCTTCGCAGATGGACAATGATCAACCCTGAATCTGGCGGCTTGATTGATCGACGGTCAGCGCGACGGAGAGATTCTCGTCGCCTCCGCCATAACGGTTGCCGCGCACCGGCGCGGCGTTCAGATAATCCAGCCCCACGGCTACCCGCACATAGGTCTCGATCGGACACATCTGGTTGGTCGCGTCGAAGCCGACCCAGCCCAGCCCCTCGATATGGGCTTCCGCCCAGGCATGGCCGGCTTGATGGCCGGCGCCCTGCGCCCGGGTCGAGCCGTCGCCGACCAAATACCCGCTGACATAGCGGGCGGGAATTCCGAGATGGCGCGCGCAGGCGATGAAGATATGCGCATAGTCCTGGCACACGCCGCGCTTCAGCTCGAACGCCTCGATCGCGCTGGTGGAGGCGTGGGTGGGGTCGGGGTCATAGGTCATGGCGGCGCCGATGCCGTCCATCAGCGT
This sequence comes from Ancylobacter gelatini, assembly GCF_022601675.1. Taxonomy (GTDB): domain Bacteria; phylum Pseudomonadota; class Alphaproteobacteria; order Rhizobiales; family Xanthobacteraceae; genus Ancylobacter; species Ancylobacter gelatini. Next base: position 84,783 of record NZ_JAKVIL010000004.1, read on the forward strand.
GTGCAGCTTCGCCAGCCGGTCGGGATCGGACCCGACCGAATCCAGCGCGAATTCGCGCAGCGACGCGTTCGGCGCGGTGAGGTCGGTCTCGCGCATGTACAGCGTCGGCGGAAAGCGCTCGCTGATGCCGCGGATCACGCCGGCCGTGTCCTGTGTCTCGACCTCGCCCTCGACCAGCACCCGCAATTCGCTGATCGGTCCGTCCACCGCGAAAGTGTGGGTGAGGTTGCCGAAGGCGTCCTGATGCGCCTGGAGCCGGCAACTCTCCGAAACGTCGATGCGCCATGACACGACATACTGGCCGTCATGGTTGCGGGGCGTCAGCCGCAGAATCTGGATCGCGCCATTGGCGGGCGGATCATAGGTGTAGATGGTGGCGTGGTTTACATGGATACGCATGACACGATGACCGGTTTCGGTTCAGAGCAGATACTGGTCCGTAACGGTTGCGCCCAGCCGATTGTTCTCGACAACGAAGCCGTCGATGAACTCGTGCAGGCCCGTCTGGAAAATGTCGTCCATGCGGCTGTTGCCCAGCCGCGTCAGCGTGGTGCGCGCGATGCGCTGCGCGGAACCCTGACGGCCGTAATAGGCCGCGATGTCGTCGAGATAGCGCGTGATGTTCTGGTAGCAGCTGGTGAGCGAGCGCGGCATCTGGGCGTTGAGGATCAGCAGATCGGCCACAAGCCACGGCTTCACGCTCTGGCGGTACACCCAATGGAACGAGGTGAGTGCCGAGACCGAGCGCAGGATCGAGGCCCACTGGAAATAATCCAGCGGCCCGCCGACATGCTCGGTGTCCGGCAGCAGCACATGGTATTTCACGTCGAGAATGCGGGCCGTATTGTCGGCGCGCTCGACATACATGCCCACGCGCGAGAACCAGAAGGCGTCGTTGCGCAGCATGGTGCGATAGGCGGCGCCGTCGAAGCGCAGCGACGTCTCCTTCACGAAGGAGAGGAAGCGCGCCAGTTCCTCGCGGGTCATGCTCTTGGTGGAATAGCGCTTCAGCTCCAGCCAGGCGGAGTTGATGGTCTCCCACATTTCCATGGTCAGCGCCGTGCGCACCGAGCGGGCATTGGTGCGCGCGATCTCGAAGCAGTTGCGGATCGAGGAGGGGTTCTCCGGCGCGAAGGCGAGGAAGGAGACCACGTTCTGCTCGTTGGTCTCGTCGCCATGGACCTGCTTGAAAAGGTCGGCGCAACCGGCCGTCAGCAGGGCCGAGCGCCACTCATTGGTCGAGCCGCCATAGGCCGTGGGCAATTGCGCCAGCCGCTGGGTGACGTCGAGGATCCGGGCGAGGCAATCCGCCCGTTCCATGTAGCGGGCCAGCCAGTAGAGATTGTCTGCAGTGCGTGAAAGCATGGTGTCCGCTTATCTATTTGGCGTTGCGCCAGACGAGCGTGGCGACGCCCGCCCCGATCAGGAGGGTGCCACCAACCCGGTTGATGGCGCTGATGATGCTGGAATGGTGGATCACCGAGCGGAGCCGCCCGGCGATCAGCGCGTAGCCGAAGGCATTGACGGCCGCGAGGACGAGGAAGGTGGTCTCGAAGATCACCATCTGGCCGACGAAGCTGCGGGACGGATCGAGAAACTGCGGGAGGAACGCCACGAAGAAGGTGATGCTCTTCGGGTTCAGCGCGGTGACGATCCAGGCATGAACCAGCATGCGCAGCGGCGATCCCTCGCCCCGCGCCGGCCCGAACTGCGCCGCGCTCCCCGCCCGCCACAGCTTGATGCCGAGCCAGATGAGGTACAGGGCGCCGATCCATTTCAGCGCGGTGAACAGCATCGCGGAGGTGGCGAGCAGCGCGCCGACGCCGAGCATGGAAAGCGTCATCGCCGTGAAGTCGCCGAGCGCGACGCCGGTGGCGACGGGGAACGCGACCTTGCGGCCCTGCCCGAGCGCGTAGGACACGACAAGGAGGATGGTCGGCCCTGGAATCACCAGCAGCACCGACGATGCGGCGGCGAACGCCAGCCATGTCTCCAGCGACATTGCTCCTGCGAGCGTGGCGCCGCCGAACATGGCCTCCATCGTCATCGTGTCCATTGCCATGCCGCCTCCTCAGTTCGCCCTTTCCCGGCTATTCGTCGAGCACCCACGTATCCTTGGTGCCGCCTCCCTGGCTGGAATTGACCACCAGCGAGCCGGCCTGCAGCGCCACGCGGGTCAGGCCGCCCGGCACGATCCGCACGCGGTCCGAACCGGTGAGCACGAAGGGGCGCAGATCGACATGGCGCGGAGCGATGCCTTCCTCGACGAAGGTCGGGCAGGTGGAAAGCGCCAGCGTCGGCTGGGCGATGAAGTTGGTCGGGTCCTGCTTCAGCTTGTTGCGGAACAGCTCGATCTGCGCCTTGTCCGCGCGTGGACCGATGAGCATCCCGTAACCGCCCGAACCGTGCACTTCCTTCACCACCAGTTCGTGGAGATGGTCGAGCACGTATTTCAGGTGCTCCGGCTCGCGGCAGCGCCATGTCGGCACGTTCTTGAGCAGCGGCTCTTCGCCGAGATAGAAGCGGATGATCTCCGGCATGTAGCTGTAGACCGCCTTGTCGTCGGCGACGCCCGTGCCGACCGCATTGGTCAGCGTGACATTGCCGGCATTGTAGGCGCTCATCAGCCCCGGCACGCCGAGCGCGCTGTCCGGGCGGAAGGCGAGGGGATCGAGGAAGTCGTCATCGAGCCGGCGATAGATCACGTCGACGCGCTTGGGCCCCTCGGTGGTGCGCATGAACACGATGTCGTTCTTGATGAAGAGGTCGCGCCCCTCCACCAGCTCGACGCCCAGCTTGTCGGCAAGGAACGAGTGCTCGTAATAGGCCGAATTGTAGATGCCGGGAGTGAGCACGACGACGTTCGGATCGCTGGTCGCCGTGGTCGGAGCGAGCGACTTCAGCGTGGCCAGCAGTTCGTCGGTGTAGTTCTCCACCGGCGCGACCCGGTTCTCCGCGAACAGCTCGGGGAACAGCCGCATCATGATCTCGCGGTTCTCCAGCATGTAGGAGACGCCGGAAGGCGTGCGGGCATTGTCTTCGAGCACATAGAAGGTGTCGGCGTCCACGCGCACCACATCGATGCCGGCGATGTGGACATAGAGGTCGTGCGGCACCTTCTGGCCGTTCATTTCCGGGCGGAACACCGGGTTCTGGTAGACCAGATCCTCGGGCACGATCCCGGCCTTGAGGATGTCCCGCTTGGAATAGACATCCTTGATGTAGAGGTTGAGTGCCTTGGTGCGCTGTTCCAGCCCCTTTGAGAGCCGCGACCATTCCCCGCCGGTCAGGATGCGGGGGATGATGTCGAACGGGATCAGGCGTTCCTGGGCATCGCTGTCGCCATAGACGGCGAAAGTGATGCCGATTCGGCGGAAAATGAACTCGGCTTCGCGGCGGCGGAAGTCCAGCACGTCGGGCGGAACGTCACTCAGCCAGCGGGCGAGGGCGGCATAGGCGGAGCGGATCGAGCCGTCCGCATTGGTCATTTCGTCGAACGCGACGGTCATCGGTGCAAATCTACTCCCCAACTCAAACAAGTTAGCTACAAACGCCGTGCCAGCGGAAGAGGCGGAACATCACCGATGCTGATAATCCTGCGAATGGCCGCATTTTGCCCAAAACGCAGGCGCCGTGCCTTTGGTTGCGGCGCGACCTGCGTTGAATTGCGGCGAAACCGGATGATCGGACGGCGGAACGGGAGAAGAATCGGATGACAAGGACCAGTGAGGCCGTCACGGCCGGTATTATGGTAATCGGCGACGAGATATTGTCCGGCCGGACCAAGGACCGGAACATCGGCTATATCGCGGAATACCTTACCGCGATCGGTATCGATGTGTCCGAAGTCCGGGTGGTTCCCGACATCGAGGAGGAGATCGTGGCCGCGCTGAACGCGCTGCGCGCGCGCTACACCTATGTGTTCACCACCGGCGGCATCGGGCCGACCCATGACGACATCACCGCCGACGCGGTCGCCAAGGCGTTCGGGGTGACGATCGACATTGATCCCCGCGCGCGCGCTCTACTGGCGGCCCATGTCGGCGAGGCGAATCTCAACGAAGCGCGCCTGCGCATGGCGCGCATTCCGGCTGGCGCGGAACTCGTGGCGAACCCGGTTTCCAAGGCGCCGGGCTTCTGGATCGGCAACGTCATCGTCATGGCGGGGGTTCCGACCATCATGCAGGCCATGTTGGACGACGTGGCGCCCAAGCTGCGGACCGGCAAGGTCATGCTCTCGCAGACCCTGCCCGCCAATGCGCGCGAGGGTGACGTGGGCGGTCCACTCGCGCTCATCGCCAAGGCGCACCCCGGCGTGACCATCGGCAGCTATCCGTTCATCGAGGAGAGCGGGCGGCCGAACACCAATCTCGTGGTGCGCTCGCGCGATCCCGACCACCTCGCCGCCGCCGTGGCGGACGTCCGTCGCATGATCGAGGAAGTCGCGGCCGCACGCGCGGCGGGGGCCTGAACCGGCAGAGCGGACGGCGTGCGCTGGGGACAGCGCACGCATCAGGCGCAATTGCGCCGTGGAGCCACTGGAGCGCAGCGCCCGGTAAGGCTAATGATCGCGGACCAAGCGTCATGTCCGGCCGCACGCCCGTGACGCTCGCGCGCCATTGCCTGCCCGAGGTTTCCGCTTATGTCCGACGATCGCCAGAAGAAGGCCTTTCCCGTCTCCTGGGACCAGTTCCACCGTGACGCCCGCGCGCTGGCGTGGCGCCTTGCCGGCGCCGGCCCGTTCACCGGGCTGGTGTGCATCACGCGCGGCGGCCTCGTGCCGGCTGCCATCGTGGCGCGCGAGCTCGGCATCCGGCTCATCGAATCCGTGTGCATCGCGAGCTATCACGACTACAACAACCAGGGCGAGATGCAGGTCATCAAGCCGATCGCCGATGCGGTGTTCGCCGCGGCGGGCGAGGGCGGGCAGGGGCTTCTCGTGATCGACGATCTGGTCGATACCGGCTCGACCGCGCGCGTGGTGCGCGAGATGCTGCCCAAGGCGCATTTCGCCACCGTCTATGCCAAGCCGCTGGGGCGCCCGCTGATCGATACCTTCATCACCGAGGTCAGCCAGGATACGTGGATCTATTTTCCGTGGGACATGGGCCTGTCGTTCCAGCCGCCGATCCGCGACGGCGTGGCCTGAGGGAGAACAGCAATGGGATATGACGACGAGCAACTGCCGGGCGACGAGATGTCCGACGACGCGTATGAGGCCGCCTATGAGCAGCACCGCAACGCGCTCTACGAGATGCTGATCGCCTATGCCGACCAGGAGGATCTCAGCGACGGCTTCATGGCGCAGCTGGCCTCCGATCTCGGCCTGTCGCTGCGCATGATCGCCTATGCCTCGGAGACCGAGAAACCGTCGGTCGGCGGTTTGCGGCTCGACCTCGACCGCTTCGCCCGCGAACTCGGCGAGAGCGTGCGCGAGGCCAAGAAGGGTGCCGCCGAATTCATCGCGGAGGCCAAGGCCGCGCGCGAAGAGGATGAGCGCGCGGCAGCCGATACTAAGGGCGACGCGCCCGGCACGCCGCGCCAGTGACGCCACGACGCGAGTTGCGCAGCCCGCGACGTGCCGTGCCTCGCCTTTCAGCCGCGCCTGCGCTACGAGACCACGATGTCAACGCGATCGGTTGCTTTTGGGGGAGATGCTCCGATGACGCCTGGCCTGATTTCCATGATCCTGCGTTCGCCCATCACGGCGTTCGTCGCTCGCTTTCTGCTGATTTTCATGTTTCTCGGCAGTGGGATAAGCAAGATTGTTGATTTTGCGGGTGCGCAGGCCGAGATGGCCTTCTTCGGTCTCAACCCGCCCTGGCTGTTCGCGGTGCTCACCATCATCACCCAACTCGCCGGCTCGTTGCTGATCCTGTTCAACCGCGCTACCTGGCTGGCGGCGGGAGCACTGGGTATTTTCACGGTATTGACCATTCCCATCGCTCACGCCTTCTGGACCATGGAAGGCGAGCGCGCCCAGATCGAGTTCTACTTCTTCGTCGAGCATCTGGCGGTCATCGGCGGCATGCTGCTGGTGGCCATTCATGCCGAGCGCTCGCGCGCCGGCCAAGCCGTATAAGGATAAGGCCCCGCGGTGGCTTGGCCGTGGGAGTGGAGGACGTTCAGATGACTTTCGCGGCCCGGACCATCGACCCGAACAGCGATGCCGCCATCGCCGCCTCGGTGCCGCTTACGCCGATCGAGGAGATCGGCGCGCGGCTGGGCCTGCCCGCCTCCTCGCTCTACCGCTACGGCCCCTTCAAGGCGAAGATATCGCCCGAAGTGGCGAGAGCCGCGCAGGCCAGGCTCGGGGGCAAGCTGATCCTCGTCACCGCGATCAACCCGACGCCGGCCGGCGAAGGCAAGACCACCACCACGATCGGGCTCGGCGACGCGCTGGCGCGGGCGGGCGCTAAGGTGGCGATCGCGCTGCGCGAGCCGAGCCTTGGCCCGGTTTTCGGCTCCAAGGGTGGCGCCACCGGCGGTGGGCGCGCGCAGATCGTGCCGATGCAGGAGATCAACCTGCATTTCACCGGCGATTTCCACGCCATCAGCGCCGCGCACAATCTGCTGGCTGCCGCCATCGACAACCACATCTACTGGGGCAACGCGCTCGACATCGACCCGCGCCGCATCAACTGGCGACGGGTGATCGACCTGAACGACCGCGCGCTGCGCAGCGTCGTGGTCGGCCTCGGTGGCGCGGCCAATGGTTACCCGCGCGAGGACGGTTTCGACATCACGGTCGCGAGCGAGATCATGGCGATCTTCTGCCTCGCCCGCTCACTTCCCGACCTTGAGGAGCGCCTCGGCCGCATGGTGATCGCGCAGACGCGCGCCCGCACGCCGGTCACCGCCGCCGACCTCAAGATCACCGGCGCCATGACCGCGCTGCTGCGCGATGCGTTCCAGCCCAATCTGGTGCAGACGCTGGAGGGCACGCCGGCCCTCGTCCATGGCGGCCCGTTCGCGAACATCGCCCATGGCTGCAATTCGGTGATCGCCACCCGCACCGCGCTCGGCCTCGCCGATTACGTGGTGACGGAAGCCGGCTTCGGCGCGGACCTTGGCGCCGAGAAGTTCCTCGACATCAAGTGCCGGCAGGCCGGCCTTGCGCCGTCCGCCATCGTCATCGTGGCCACCGTGCGCGCGCTGAAGATGCATGGCGGCGTCGCGCAGAAGGACCTTGGGCCGGAGAATGTCGCGGCGGTGACGGCCGGGACCGGGAATCTGGTGCGCCACATCGAGAACATGAAGGCCTATGGCGTGCCGGTGGTGGTCGCGATCAACCGCTTCACCAGCGATACCCCGGCCGAGATCGCCGCCGTGGAATCGGCCTGCAACGCGGTCGGCGCCGGCGTCCATCTGTGCGCGCACTGGGCCGAGGGTTCGGCCGGCGCCACCGGGCTCGCGGCCGAGGTGATGCAGCTCGCCGCCGAGCCGTCCAGCTTCCGGCCGCTCTATGACAGCGCGCTGCCGCTGGTGCAGAAGATCGAGACCATCGCCCACCGCATCTACCGGGCCGGCTCGATTTCGGTCGAGGCGAGCGCGCTCAAAAAGCTCGCCGAATACGAGGCCATGGGGTATGGCGACCTGCCGGTCTGCATGGCCAAGACGCAGTACAGTTTCTCGGCCGACCCGGCCCAGCGCGGCACGCCGCAAGGCTTCGTGCTGCCGATCCGCGACGTGCGGCTCTCGGCGGGCGCCGGTTTCGTGGTAGCGCTGTGCGGCGACGTGATGACCATGCCGGGCCTCCCCTCCCGGCCGGCGGCGGAGCACATCTTCGTCGACGAGACCGGCTTCATCGGGGGCCTGAGCTGACCCATCAGACTTGGCGGACGTGGCGAAACTGGTAGACGCACGAGACTTAAAATCTTGCGCCCTTAAAGGCTTACGGGTTCGAGTCCCGTCGTCCGCACCATTCTGATATCCGACTTACCGACGATCCCCACGTCGACGCACTTCGGGCCGTCGAGCGCTCGCGCATGCTCCTCGCGCTTACTGGTCGGCGGTCCTGCCGGGTCCTCCCCACGCGCGCGCCGATTGTCGGATTTAACGACCTTTACCGCTTGCGGGCGCCCCTGCGCGGATTATCTTTGAGGGAACATGCGCGACCGAATCCGGCGCGTTTCGGAAAGGCGGATGGCGTCATGCCCAGGCACGTTCTTTTCCTTCTGCGTCACGCCCTCATCGGGTGCGCGCTGGCTGTTCTGTTCGTCGGCGGGCTCATCGCGTTCGACGTGGCCCGGCTCGGCGAGCTGGTGCTGCACTCTTCCAACGGCCTTCTTGCGGCTCTGGTGCTCACGGTTGCCCTCGCCATTACCTTCGGCAGCGTCCAGATGGGCTTTGCCGTGATGCTGCTCGGCGAAGACGATGAGACCGGGGGGCGCCGACAGATGACGGCGCGTCCCGCGCTGGTCCCGGTGCGCGTGCGCAGCCGCGACACCATGATACGCCGCACTCCGCGCCGGATCGACTGAGCCGCCGCGCTCCTTACCCACGCAGAAACCGACCGCCGCCCCGGGATCGCCACTTCCGGGGCGGCGTTGTCGTGTCTGGCTCTCCCCCACGGAGGGCGCAACTCCCGGTGCCTTGATCGAGCGCGCGCACCATGCAAATGATACATTGTATCATTATGCAAGTGGAGCGCGCATAGATGTCAGATTCACGCCTTCCGGTAACGGTTCTTTCCGGCTTTCTCGGCGCCGGCAAGACCACGCTGCTCAACCATGTCCTCGCCAATCGCGAGGGGCTGCGCGTCGCCGTGATCGTCAATGACATGTCTGAGGTGAACATCGACGCCGAGCTGGTGCGCTCAGGCGGGGCCAACCTCTCCCAGACCGAAGAGAAGCTGGTGGAGATGACCAATGGTTGCATCTGCTGCACGCTGCGCGACGACCTGCTTGCCGAGGTGAAGCGCCTCGCGGGTGAGGGGCGCTTCGATTATCTGCTGATCGAATCCACCGGCATCGCCGAGCCGCTTCCCGTGGCCGCCACCTTCGAGTTCCGCGACGAGGATGGTTTCTCGCTGTCCGACCTCGCCCGGCTCGACACCATGGTGACGGTGGTCGACGCGGCCAATCTGCTGCGCGATTTCGGCTCGCGCGATTTCCTGCGCGACCGGGGCGAGACGGCGGGCGAGGGCGATGAGCGTACCCTTGTCGATCTGCTGACCGAGCAGATCGAATTCGCCGATGTCATCGTGCTGAACAAGGTGTCGGACGTCGCCCATGAGCGACGGCGTGAGGTGCGGGCGGTGGTGAAGGCGCTCAATCCCGACGCCCTGATCATCGAAGCCGACCACGCGAACGTGCCGCTGAGGGACATTCTGGGCACCGGCCGCTTCGATTTCGAAGCGGCGCATGAGCACCCGACCTGGTTCAAGGAGCTGAACGGCTTCAAGGACCATGTGCCGGAGACCGAGGAATACGGCGTCTCCAGCTTCGTCTACCGCGCGCGCCGCCCGTTCCATCCCGAAACGTTCAGCGCCTTCCTGTCCCGGACCTGGCCGGGCCTCGTCCGCGCCAAAGGTCTGTTCTGGCTGGCGACCCGCCCGCGCCGGGTCGGCGAGATGTCGCTCGCCGGCTCCATCTGCCGCACCGGCTCGATCGGCCAGTGGTGGGCCGCGATCCCGACCGAGCGCTGGCCGACGCAGCCGGACTGGCGCTCGTGGCTGCGCTCGCACTGGACGCCGGGCTATGGCGACCGGCGGCAGGAGCTGGTGTTCATCGGCGTGAACATGGATGAGGCGGCCATCCGCGCCGCGCTGGATGAGTGCCTCGTCGGCCCACTCGCGCCAAGCTTGTTCGATCCGACCGAGCTGAAGCACCTGCCGGACCCGTTTCCCTCCTGGGAGCCAGAGCCGGCTTAGACCGCGCAACCCCGGTTGAGCGGCCCCGGCGGCGCCTTCCTCTCCGTTATTCTCCCAAGTTGAAAAGACCTCCTGTTCTTGCGATCAGAATAACGTCGGCGTGTTCGTGCCGTGTTATGATCCATGCAGGTGTCGATCACTTGCGAACGGACGATAAGAACAGGGGCGTCTGCACGCCGCCGGGACGAACCTGCGGCGGACATGCCTCGAAAGGGAGAAGGTCCATGAGCAGCAAGGCCGAGAAGCCCTCCAAGGACGACAAGCTTTCCCGCAAGAACTATGAATCGGAGCTCAAGCGGCTTCATGGCGAGCTGGTCAACCTGCAGGAATGGGCCAAGCACAGCGGCGCCAAGGTCTGCGTCGTGTTCGAGGGGCGCGACACCGCCGGCAAGGGCGGCGTCATCAAGGCGATCACCGAACGTGTCAGCCCGCGCGTGTTCCGTGTGGTCGCCCTGCCGCCGCCCAGCGACCGCGAGAAGTCGCAGATGTACGCCCAGCGTTACCTGCCGCACCTGCCGGCGGCAGGCGAGGTCGTGATCTTCGACCGCAGCTGGTACAACCGCGCCGGGGTCGAGCGCGTCATGGGCTTCTGCAGCGACGAGCAGGCGAAGAAGTTCCTCGACACCATCTCGGCGGTCGAGAAGGCGATGATCGATTCCGGCGTGCTGCTGCTGAAATACTGGCTGGAAGTCAGCCAGGAGGAGCAGACCCGCCGCATCGAAAGCCGTATCACCGACCCGCGCAAGGTCTGGAAGCTCTCGCCCATGGACCTCAAATCCTATAGCCGCTGGTACGATTATTCCCGCGCGCGCGACGACATGTTCATGGCCTCGGATTCGGCCTGGGCGCCCTGGTACGTGGTCGATTCCAACGACAAGCGGCGCGCCCGGCTCAACATCATCGCCCACCTGCTCTCCAAGGTGCCCTATGAGGCGCCGAAGCGGGACAAGATCAAGCTGCCCAAGCGCCAGAAGGCGAACGGCTACCAGCCGCCGGAAGACACGCGCCACCACGTCCCCGCCGTGTATTGACCGGGCGGATGTCAGTTTCCGCTCCCTAGTTCCAAGACGATCTGTCAGTTCGGTATGGAGTCCGACGATGAGTGATGCCAGCAAGATTTCCGAGCCCCATCAGCGCCCGCTCGGCGATGAATCCTTCATGACGGCCGACGACCTGCGCAACTATATGGATCAGGTGGCCCTCGCCCGCGCCAATGAGGCGGTGGAGGCGATGGACAAGGCGGACAAGGCCAAGCAGGAACTGGCCAAGACGCTCTCCGAGCCGCTCGACCTCACCCCGGCCAAGATCGCCGAGATCGAGGAAAACGTGCTGGTGAAGCTCCGCGCCGCCGCCGGGCGCGGCGAAACCGAGATGATGGTCATGCGCTTTCCCAACACGCTGTGCACGGATAATGGCCGGGCCATCAACAATGCGCTCGAAGGCTGGCCGGAGACGCTGACCGGTCGTCCCCGGCAGGCCTATGAATTGTGGCGCGACCAGCTGAAGCCGAAGGGCTTCGGCCTCGCCGCGATGATCGTGGAATGGCCGCGCGGCATGCCCGGCGATGTCGGCTTCTTTCTCACCTGGGGCCGCGGCTGAACCGGACGTCCAAGGGGGCACAACCGACGCTTGCTTTCATGCGGGCATCGGTGCACCACATCGCGGGTGAGACATGACCGGCCGATGGCGGCCGGTGCCCTGGAGTTTGCGCAGAGATGGCGCCCCTGAACCCTTCAGCCCCCCACGACCTGCCCTTCTTCATCACCGCGCCGGGTGACACCGATGTGCTGATGGTGATCGCGGGCGTCACCGTCATCGCCGCCGCTCTGCTGGCCGGCGTGTTCTTCCTGCATGTTCACTCGCTGCCCGAGCGCTTGGCCCATAAGGGCCAGAAGCTTCAGTTCGAGCTGGTGGCGGTGATGTGCCTTCTGGCGCTGTTTACCCATGCTCATGTGCTGTGGGTCGCGGCCTTGCTGCTGGCCTTCATCGACCTGCCGGACTTCCTCTCCCCGTTGAACCGCATCGCGCGTTCGCAGGAGAAGCTCGCCGGCTTGCCCTCGCCGCCGCAGCCGTCCGAGGACGAGAAGCTGAAGGAGGGCGGTCATGCTTGAACTGTTTCTCTGCTCGCTTCTCACCATCCTGCCGGACTACCTCTACCGGCGTTACGCTCAGGGCAAGCGGCTGGGTCGCGAGATCACGCTCTATTCGGTGTGGTTCGAGCTGCGGTGGGGCATCACCACCTGCCTCATGCTGACCATCGGGCTGATCACGGTGATCTTCTATAATCACCCGTCGAGTTCCAACGTCACGGCCTATTTCCGCACGGTCTCGATCCTGCCCGAGACCATCGGCCGGGTGTCGCAGGTCCATGTCGGCGTCAGCGATCATGTCGCCAGGGGCCAGCCGATCTTCACCCTCGACGACACGGCCCAACGCGCCGCGGCCGAGACCGCCCGCCGCCGCATCGTGGAAACCGACGCGGCGATGGTGGTGGCGCGCTCGGACATCGCGGCGGCGGATGGCCAGATGCGGCAGGCCGAACAGGCGCTGCAGCAGGCGAAGGACGAGTTGCAGACCAAGCAGCTCTTGAATGACCGCAACGCCAATGTCGTAAGCCAGCGCGAAATCGAACGCCTTCAGGTGGTGGTCGACGGGCGCGAGGGCGCACTCGCTGCCGCCGCGGCGGCGAAGGAGGGCGCTCTGGCGCGGCTCGACACGCTGCTGCCGGCCCAGAAGGCCAGCGCCGAGGCCGCGCTGGCCGAGGCCGAGGCCGAGCTTGCAAAGACCGTGGTGCGCGCCGGCGTCGATGGTCGGGTCGAGCAGTTCACGCTTCGGGTCGGCGACATCGTGAACCCGATGATCCGCTCGGCGGGCGTTCTGATTCCCGATGACACCGGCCGCGAGCGCCTTATGGCCGGCTTCGGCCAGATTGAGGCGCAGATCATGAAGCCGGGCATGGTCGCGGAGGCGACCTGCCTGTCCAAGCCGTTCACCATCATTCCCATGGTGGTCACCAACGTGCAGGAATTCATTGCTGCCGGCCAGTTCCGCTCCACCGAGCAACTCATCGATGCCCAGCAGTTGCAGAAGCCGGGCACGATCACCGTGATACTGGAACCGCTGTATCCGGATGGCCTCGATGGCGTGCCCCCGGGGTCGAGCTGCTTCGCCAATGCCTATTCCAGCAATCACGAAAAGCTGGCGGCCGGCGGGCTCGGCGTCGGCACCGCGCTCTATCTGCATGTGGTGGATACGGTCGCCCTGGTCCACGCGCTGCTGCTGCGCATCCAGGCACTCATCCTGCCGATCCAGACGCTGGTATTCTCCGGCGGCCATTGAGGCTTGAAAAGGACAGGAAGCCGGCGCGGGATCGTCCACGCTGGCCTCCTGTCGTCTGGCCCATGCCTCGTCTGGCCCATGCCTCATCTGGCGACGTCTCGTCCGCCAATGTCTCTCGCCCGGCCGCGAGGACGTCCAGTTCAGTCGATGATGTGGTAGCCGCCATCGATATAGAGCACCTGCCCGGTAATCAGCCGGGCGGCATCATGGGCGAGGAAGGCCGTCGTGGTGCCGACATCGGCGATCCCGACAAGTTCGCGCGCCGGCGCCTTGCGCCGCGCCTTCTCCAGCAGCGCGTCGAATTCGGGGATGCCGGAGGCTGCGCGCGTCGCCAGCGGGCCGGGCGAGATCGCATGCACGCGGATGCCCTTCGGCCCCAGCTCGGCCGCCATGTAGCGCACCGCGCTCTCCAGCGCCGCCTTGGCCACGCCCATGATGTTGTAGTTCTCCACCACCATCTGCGAGCCGTAATAGGTCATGGTGAACAGCGTGCCGCCATTCGTCATCAGCGGCTCGGCGAGCTGCGCCATGCGCATGAACGACCAGCAGGAAATCTCCATGGTCTTCAGGAAACCGTCCAGCGGCGCGTCGGTCACCCGGCCCGCCAGCGTGTCGCGTGGAGCAAATGCGATGGAGTGGATGACGAAATCCAGCTCGCCCCATTGCTCGGCGATGGTCTCGAACACCGCCTCGACCTGCCCGGGCACGTTCATGTCCAGCGGCAGGAAGATCGCCGCCTCGACCTCGCGGGCCAGCGGCTCGACATGGGGCTTCGCCTTGTCGTTGAGATAGGTGAGGGCGAGTTTGGCCCCGAAGCCGTGAAAGGCCCGCGCGCAGCCCCAGGCGATCGACTGGTCGTTGGCCACGCCCACGATGAGCCCCTTCTTGCCGTCGAGCAGATTGGCCATGGCGGAAGGTATGGACATCGCGCGTCTCCGATGCGGTCAGGAGGCCAGGGGCGGGAACGGCAGCTAGACCGCCGGCACGGCGGCGGCAGTGCGGCGCGCGGCGGCATAGAGCGTCGCCACCGCGCAGGAGGCAAGGCGCGTGCGCACCGAATCCGCCCGCGATGTCAGGATGATCGGCACGCGCGCACCCAGCACGATGCCGGCGGCGTCGGCATGGGCGAGGAAGGTGAGGTTCTTCGCCAGCATGTTCCCGGCCTCAAGGTCCGGCACCACGAGGATCTGCGCCCGGCCGGCCACCGGCGAGACGATCCCCTTGATCGCGGCGGCCTCCGGCGAAATCGCATTGTCGAACGCCAGCGGCCCGTCCACCAGCCCGCCGGTGATCTGCCCGCGATCGGCCATCTTGCACAAGGCGGCCGCGTCGATGGTGGAGGGGATCTTCGTCGTCACCGTCTCGACCGCCGAAAGGACCGCCACGCGCGGCGTGCCCATCCCGATGCCAACCCACAGGTCGATCGCGTTCTGGATGATGTCGCGCTTGGCGTCGAGATCCGGAAAGATGTTGATCGCCGCGTCGGTGATGAACAGTGTTTCGGCATGGCCGGGCACGTCCATCACGAAAACATGGCTCAGGCGCCGCTCGGTGCGCAGGCCGGTGGCCGAGGAGGTAACGGCCTTCATCAACTCGTCGGTGTGCAGGCTACCCTTCATCAGCAGTTCGCCGCGCCCCTCGCGCACCAGTTCCACCGCCTTGGCCGCGGCGGCGTGGCTGTGGGGCGCGTCGATCATCTCGATGCCGGTGAGATCGAGGCCGTGCTCGGCGGCGACCGATCCGATCTTGGCCTCGGGCCCAACGAGGATCGGCACGATCAGACCGGCCTCCGCCGCCTCCAGCGCGCCGCGCAGCGAGGTCTCGTCACAGGGGTGCGCGACCATGGTAGGCGCGGCCTCACAAGCGCGGGCAGCGGCGATCAGCCGGTCATATTTCGATGTCTTGGGCAGGGCATCGGCAGCGTCGAGCATATCCGCCATTCTCGTTCAGCCTTCCTTTCGCGCCGCGACCGCGAGCCGGGCGCGGCCGCCGCCAGCCCGCGCCGGGGTGTCGAACAGTGTCCGGATTTCCTCGAAGCGCTCGGCGGCCGTACCCGTCAGCGGGCCGCGCGCCGTCAGCACCTTTTCCAGCAGCGCCAGCACCTCGGCCCGCGTCTCGGCGTCGTCCGGCAACAGAGCGGGGATCGCCTCCAGCGCGGCGGAGCGATCGATCAGCAGCATGAAATACTGCTCGCGCACCACGGCCTTGAAATGCTCCAGCGTGAGCTGGCGGGCGCGGGCGCCGGTACGGCGCAGCTGACGGATCGCCTCGAAGCCGCGCTCGTCGGCACTGCCGCGCGCCATGCCGACATAAACCAGAGCCCGCACCGCGCCTTCCAGCGTGCCGCCATGGGTAAAGCCCGCGCGCAGTTCGGCGATCCGCTTGGCGAGCAATTCGGCATGCAGCCGGCTTTTGGCCGCGCGGCGCGGCCCACGCGCGCCGGCCGGGTCGACGCCCAGCGCCGCCTGCAGCACCGGCAAGCCGTAGAGGGTGCGGAAGGTCAGTTCCGCCTGATGCTCGGCCGCCTTGCGGTAGCCCTCCAGCATCTCGACCACCTGCCGCGAGACCTGTTCCTGTGCCTTCACGAAGCGGTTGTCCGGCGCGACCGGCCGGCGCTCCTCGCGCACGCGCTGCGCGGCGTCGTCGAGCCATCCGAGGAACGGGTTGCGCGAGCTGAACATCTCATAGGACAGGCGCAGCGGGTGGAGCTTGCGCCCGACCTCCGCCATAGCCGGGTTCACCATCGCCCGGACCATTGGCTGGAGATAGGCGCGATAAAGCGCGAGGTTGATCTCCGACATCCGGGCCGCGGTGGCAAAGCGCCGCTCATCGGCGAGATCGTTGCCGCCAAAGGCACGGATATCGTCGAGGTCGCGCACCTCGCAGCGCATGATCCATTCGGTCGCCGGGTGGTCCGGGTCCTGCCCCGCCTTGGGCTCGAAGATCGCCTCATAGAGCCCGGGCGGCAGCACGTCGATGAAATCGATGTTCGACGCGAATTCGTGGTGCTCCTTCCGCGCCACGCTGGCCGATACGAAGATGCCGAGATGGCCGATCTTGTCGTGCACCGTGTAGACGATGGTCTGCCCGTAGGTGCGGATCTCGTCCACGCTGTCATACAGGTCGAGGATCCAGTCCAGCGCCTGCTGCGGCGGGGTGATGTTGTCGCCGCGCGAGCAGAACACCACAATGGGCGAGCGAATGTTGCGCAGGTCGATCGCGGTGCCGTCCGAGGTCCGGATATCGCCGCAGGCGAGATGATTGCCCACGAACAGCTCATCGACGATGAACTGGATTTCCTCGCCGTTCAGCGTGACATGGCCGCCCCACCATTTCTCGAAGCCGAGATAGCGCTCCAGCTCGGTATCGATCTGCGAATAGAGGTTGTACTGTTTGGTCCAGAGCGTGTTGGCCGGGTTCTGGTTCTCGAAATTCTGCACCAGCCACGCGCCGTCAAACACGCCGGCGCCGAGGTCGCTGGTGAGCTGCGTGAGCCAGCTTCCGCCCAGCAGGCCGCCGGAATAGCGCATGGGATTCACGCCCCGCACACCCGCCCAGTAGGACAGCGGCGCGCCCGCGATGATGATCGGGCCGAACAGCTCGGGGCGCACGGCGGCGAGCATCATCACCGCCCAGCCGGCCTGGCAATTGCCGACGACGCACGGCTTGCCCTCCGCATGGGGATGCCGGGCCGCGACCGTTTCCAGAAACACCGCCTCGGCGCGGGCGACATCCTCGATGGTCTGGCCGGGAACCGGCTCGGGAAGAAAGCCGACGAAATAGCAGGGATGGCCGGCATTCATCGCCACGCCGATCTCGCTGTCAGCCTTGAAGCCGGCAATGCCCGGCCCATGGCCGGCGCGCGGATCGACGATGACGAAGGGCCGCTTGGCCTCGTCCACCACGAAGCCCTCCGGCGGCACGATGCGCACCAGCAGATAGTTCGCGGGGCGGGGCAGCGTGCGCCCGTCGACCACCAGTTCGGCCTTGTAGTCCAGCACATTAGGTGCGGGCTCGGCCATGTGGGCCTCGTACTGCAGGCCGCGCTGGTGCATGGCGTCGAGAAACAGCGTCCAGCGCTGGCCGGCGTCGGTCCAATAGGACAAGGCATCCTGGAAGATGTTTGCTGAGCTGAATGTCACCGTTCTGCTCCCGGTTCTCGCCCCGCCATCGCCCGCGATTGTGCACCTGCACACTGGTTTATCCAAGGCCCGGACAAACCCTTACAGGATGGGCGAAACGATGCTATCGGCACCGGCAGCAGAGCCGCGACGCAGGAGGCGGTGGCCGGCACCACCCCCACGCACGCCGTCTCAGCCGATGCTCATCAGGCTGGCATTGCCCCCGGCGGCGGCGGTGTTGGTGCTGGTGGAACGTTCCAGCATCAGCATCTCCAGCGGGTAGGTCTCGCCGCGCGCCAGCGCCTCGGGGGTAAGCCCATGCACCATGATGATCGGGCCCTCGCGTCCCGCCATCGCCTCGTTGAGGCTGCGCAGCGCGTCGACGTCGCCCTCGAACAGCACCGCGTCGAACCGTGCCGCGTCGATATCGGTGGTCAGGCTGACAAGCGGCGAGATCGCGGCCGGGAGGGGGGGCAGGGTGGAGCCCTCCAGCAGCACGCGGTTGCCGGTCGCCAGCGTCACCGCGATCTGCGCAGCCAGACCCGCCTCGGTCGCGGCCAGGCACAGCACCGTGCCGCGGGGGCTCAACTCATAGACGTTGCGCTCACCCACCGGGCCAGCCAGCTCGGTGCGGTAACCGAAGCGACTGTCGCCGACCAGCCGACCGCACAAGTCACGCAGCGCCGGATCGGTGAGCGAATCCACCCAGAGTCGCGCCGCCTCCGGCACGTCAGCCATGGGGGCGAGGGCAGGGGCGCTTGGCCGCTGCGCCAGAAGACGGCGCAGATAAAGCGGCCCGCCGGCCTTGGGGCCCGTGCCCGAAAGCCCGTGGCCGCCGAAAGGCTGAACACCGACGACCGCGCCGATAATGTTGCGGTTGACGTAGATATTACCGGCGCCGACCCGCTCGGTCACATGAGCGATGGTCTCGTCGATGCGGGTATGCAGGCCGAAGGTCAGCCCGTAGCCGGTATCGTTGATCGCCTTCAGCACCTTGTCGAGGTCCTCGCGGGCGTAGCGCACCACATGCAGCACCGGGCCGAACACCTCGCGCGTCAGCTCGCTGATATCGCCAATCTCGATGAGGGTCGGCGGCACGAAGGTGCCGTGAGCGCACTCCTCCGGCAGTGGCAATTGTTCGACCGCGTGACCAGCCTCCCGCATGCGCTGGATATGCCCCTCGATATTGGCCTTGGCCTCGGCGGAGATCACCGGCCCGATATCGGTCGACAGGTGCACCGGGTTGCCGACGCGCAGTTCCGCCAATGCGCCCTTCAGCATGGTCAGCATTCGGTCGGCGACATCCTCCTGCACACACAGGATGCGCAGCGCCGAACAGCGCTGGCCGGCGCTGTCAAAAGCCGAGGCCAGCACGTCCGCCACCACCTGCTCGGCCAGCGCGGACGAATCCACCACCATGGCATTCTGTCCGCCGGTCTCGGCGATCAGCGGAATCGTCCGTCCCTCGGGGCTCAGCCGACCGGCGAGCTGGCGCTGGATCAGCCGCGCCACTTCCGTGGAGCCGGTGAACATGACGCCGCGCGTGCGGGGATCGCCCACCAGCGCCGCGCCGACATCGCCCGCGCCGGGAAGAAGCTGCACCGCCCCGGCCGGAATGCCAGCCTCGCGCAGAATTCGCACCGCGGCCGCCGCGATCAGCGGGGTTTCCTCCGCCGGTTTGGCCAGCACCGGATTGCCGGCCGCCAGCGCGGCCGCCACCTGCCCGGTGAAGATTGCCAGCGGGAAATTCCACGGGCTGATGCACACCACCGGGCCGAGCGGGCGGTGGGTATCGGCGGAGAAGTCGCGCAGTTGGGAGGCGTAATAGCGCAGGAAATCGACCGCCTCCCGCACCTCGCCGACCGCGTTCGCGAACGACTTTCCAGCCTCGCGCACCACGATGCCGATCAGCGAGGGCAACCGCGCCTCCATCAGCTCGGCGGCGCGGTTAAGACAGGTTGCACGTTCCTCGGGCGGGGTCGACTGCCAGATCGGCGCCGCAGCCGCCGCAGCCTCCATGGCGAGTTGCACCTGCTCGGTTGCAGCATCGGTTACACCGCCGATCCTGTCACGTTGATCGGCGGGGTTGGTTACGATCCTATTTGTGCCATCAACTGCCAGATCGGCGCTATGGGCGCCGCCGCGAACGGCGAGATCGGCGATCATCGGCGCGGCGCTGATTGGTGCCGAGCTACCGGCTAGGAGAGAGGCGGCGAGGGAGGCGAGGCGCTGTTCGTTCGACAGGTCCAGCCCCGCCGAATTGCGCCGATCCGCGCCGAAAATGTCCACCGGCGCGCCGATTTTGGGGTGCGGCGCGCCGATCGGCGCGATGCGACGGGCCACGTCGACCGGGTTCTCGATCAACTCGTCGATCGGCACGCTCTCATCCGCGATGCGGTTGACGAAGGACGAGTTGGCGCCGTTCTCCAGCAGGCGGCGGACGAGATAGGCGAGCAGCGTCTCATGGGTGCCGACGGGGGCGTAGATGCGGCAGGGCCGGCCCATCTTCTCCTTGCCGACCACCTCCTCATAGAGCGGTTCGCCCATGCCGTGCAGGCACTGGAACTCGTATTGCCCGGCATAATAATTCTGCCCGGCCATCTCCATCACGGTGGCGAGCGTCTGGGCGTTGTGGGTGGCGAATTGCGGGAACACCGCATCCGGCGCGGCCAGCAGCTTGCGGGCGCAGGCGAGGTAGGAGACGTCGGTGTGCACCTTGCGGGTGAACACCGGAAAGCCCTCCAGCCCGTCCACCTGCGCGCGCTTGATCTCGCTGTCCCAATAGGCGCCCTTCACCAGACGCACCATCAGCCGGTGGCCGGAGCGGCGGGCGAGGTCGATCAGATAGTCGAGCACATAGGGGCAACGCTTCTGGTAGGCCTGCACCACGAAGCCAATGCCGTTCCACCCCGCCAGCGCCTCGTCGAAACACAGCGCCTCCAGCAGGTCGAGCGAGACTTCCAGCCGGTCGGCTTCCTCGGCGTCGATGTTGAGGCCGATGTCATAGTGGCGCGCGAGCTTCGCCAGTTTCAGAACACGCGGCAGCAACTCATTGATCACGCGATCATATTGCGCACGCGAATAGCGCGGGTGCAGGGCCGACAGCTTGATCGAGATGCCCGGCCCTTCATAGATGCCGCGCCCGGCGGAGGCCTTGCCGATGGCATGGATCGCCTGCTCGTAATCGGCCAGATAGCGCTGCGCGTCGGCCTCGGTGGTGGCGGCCTCGCCCAGCATGTCGAAGGAATAGCGGAAGCCCTTCGCCTCCATGGCGCGCGAATTGGCCAGCGCCTCGGAGATGGTCTGCCCGGTGACGAACTGCTCGCCCATCATCCGCATCGCCACGTCCACGCCCTTGCGGATCAAGGGTTCGCCGCCGCGTCCGATCAGCCGGGTCAGCGCGCCGGAAAGCCCGGTCTCGCTGGAGGTGGAAGTCAGCTTGCCGGTGAGCACCAGCCCCCAGGTCGCGGCATTGACGAACAGCGACGGGCTCTGCCCGACATGGGCGTGCCAGTCGCCATGGCCGATCTTGTCGCGGATCAGCGCGTCGCGGGTGGCGCGGTCGGGGATGCGCAGCAGCGCCTCGGCGAGGCACATCAGCGCCACGCCCTCCTGGCTGGAGAGGGCGTATTCATGGATCAAGCCTTCGACCGGCCCCTTCTGCCCCTTGGCCCGCAGCGCGGCCACCAGCCCCCGCGCCCGCTCCTTCGCCGCCTCCTCTCGCGCGGCCGGAAGCACCGCCTCGGAAATCAAAAGCGGAACGCATTCCGGCTCCGGCGCACGATAGGCCCCGGTGATGCGCGCACGCAGAACACTCTGGGGCTGGACCCCACGCGCGAAGGCGACGAACGGCCCCTCGTGAAGGGCGCCGATGACCCCAGAATCGGCCATTTCGGACGCCGATCCGGCGGTTTTTGCGCCAGAATCGGCGGAATCGGCGGCGCCGGACACTGTGCGACCGGCGCCGAAATCCATCGCGCGCGACACAGCGCCGGAGGCGCCGGTAGCGGCGATATGCGGCGGGAGATCGGCGGGCGAACCGGCGCCGGATTCGGCGCTTTCCACGAGTTGCACCGCGTCGATCAGAGCCTGCTTCATCAGCGCATGCGGGGTGCGACCCTGCCGCTCCGCCGCCGCCTTGAGCCGCGCGCGGAGCTCCTCGTCGATCTTCACGCCAATGGTCGTGGTCGCCATGACCGCCTCCCTGTGGACTACCGTCTATCCGCCATGGGTAACACCCATAGGTGAAACCTCTTTGCTCCGCAAGGTATCACCCGCCCCGTCCGTCGATGATGCCGGACCATCGCGCGCGACGTATTGCGATGCAGCGTACCAGCCCCCACCTGTGGGCGATGACACAGCATGCCCCGCTTGCGCTCTCCGTTCTCGACCTCTCCTTCGTCACCTCCGGCGGCAGCGGGCCGCAGGCGCTGCGGGAGACCATCGAACTCGCGCGCCATGTCGACGCGCTCGGCTTCCGCCGCTTCTGGGTGGCGGAGCATCATAACCTGCCCTCGGTGGCGAGCGGCGCGCCCGATGTGATGGCAGGCCAGATTCTGGCGGCGACCGAGAATATTCGCGTCGGCTCCGGCGGCGTCATGCTGCCGAACCATGCCCCGCTTATGGTGGCGGAGCGCTTCAAGGTGCTGGAAGGGCTCTATCCGGGCCGGGTCGATCTCGGGCTCGGCCGTGCGCCCGGCACCGACCAGCTCACCGCCATGGCGCTGCGGCGCCGTCAGGACATGGAGCCCGGCGACGACTTCCTTGACCGGCTCAAGGAACTGATGATGTGGGACAGCGGCGACTGGCCGGCGGATCATCCGTTCCGCTCGATCCGGGTGATGCCGGTCGACGTGAAGCTGCCGCCGATCTGGCTGCTCGGCTCCTCGGGCTATAGCGCCCGGCTCGCTGCCCAGCTCGGCATGGGCTTCGCCTTCGCGCACCATTTCGCCACCCATGACGTGATGGACGCGATGCTGAGCTATCGCAACGGCTTCCGCCCTTCGGCAGACCGGCTCGACGCGCCCCACGCCATTCTCGCGCTCTCCGTGGTGTGCGCACCGACCGATGAGGAGGCCGAATGGCTGGCCGGCAGTGTGGACCTGTCGCATCTGCGCCGGGCGCGCGGCGACTACCAGCCGATCCCCTCGCCGGAAGAGGCGGCCGCGCAGCACTACAGCGAGAGCGATCGCGCCTTCATGCGGCGCAATCGCGAAAAGGTGCTGGTGGGCGGACCGGAGCGGGTGCGCGAGGGGCTGGCGCGTTTCATAGACACGACGCGGGCGGACGAGGTGATGATCACCACCCCGGTTCACGACCTCGCGGCCAAGAAGCGCTCCTATGAGCTGGTGGCACAGATGGAAATCGCGCCGGTAGCGGTCTAGGCCCGCGACGGCCGCGTCACCAGCCAGATGCCGAGCGCGATCGGGACGATGCCGACGAAATCGAGCGGCGGCACCGCCTCGCCCAGCAGCAGCCAGCCAAAGAACAGGCCGAGCGGCGGCATGAGGAAGTGCAGGCTGGAAGCCGCCGTCGCGCCGGACCGGGTCAGCAGATAGAACCAGAGGCCGTAGCCACCGATCGACACGCCAACCACCAGATAGGCGAAGCCGATGAGGAGCTGGGGCGTGAGGCTGATGTCGGAGACCCGCTCGGTGGCGAAGGCAACGGGCGCCACAGCGAGCGCGCCGGCAAGGCACTGGATGGCGTTGCCGGTCCAGATTCCGCCCTGAGGCTTGAGATATTTGAAAGCCAGCGTCCCGGCGGCGAAGGCGATGACGCCGCAGGCGACCAGAAGCGTGCCGGTCAGGCTCTCGTGACCGCCCTCCAGCCGCGAGCGCAGCACGATCACCACGCCGACCACGCCGAGCCCGATGCCGCCCCATTTCACTGCGCTCATGCGCTCGCCGAGCAGCGGCCCGGCGAACAGCGCCACCACCAGCGGCAGGCAGCTGGTGAGCACCGCGACATAGGCGGAGGAGGCGAGGGTGAGCGCGCTCCAGTTGAAGCCGAGATAGACCGCGTTGTTGAGCACGCCGCACAGCACCAGAGCCGCCACGTCGCGCGCCCTCATCCGCGGGCGTCCGTCCACCAGCCACGCCAGCGCCAGCATGATCACCCCCGCCAGCGCGAAGCGCATGGTGAGCAGGGTCAGCGGCGGGCAGTAGCCGAGCGCGAGCTTGGCCCCGGCAAAGGCCGAGGACCACAGCACGCAGAACAGCGCGATCAGCAATGGCAGCGAGGCGAGCCCGCGTGCGGGCTTGCGCGCGGGCTCCACGGGAAGGCTGGATGAAAGGCCCGGCATGGCACGGCTCCGAGGTCAGGAGCCGGGGAAGCTAAACGCAGAGTCCGTGATCAGGAAACGCGATCTTCTCATGGGGGCCATCAGCCGGGACGATCGATGTCGCCCCGGCCGGGGGCCGTCAGCGGTTCCAGATATTGGGGTCGATCTGGTCCTTGAGCTCGGGCATCGAGCTGGCAACGAAGCGTGGCTTCTTGCCGGCCTTGCGCTGGGCGAGGTAATCGGCGGTGAGCCGCGCCACGAGGCCGGAGAGCAGCATGATGGCGATCAGGTTGATGGTCGCCATCAGCCCCATCGAGGCATCGGCGGCGTCGAACACGGTCGCGACGGTCTCATAGGCGCCCCAGATCACCATCCCCATCACCGCGACGCGCAGCACGCCCTTGCCGAGATGGCTGCCGATGCCGAGGAAGGCCAGCGCGTTCTCGGCATAGGAATAGTTGCCGATGATCGAGGTGAAGGCGAAGAAGAAGATCGAGATCGCCACGAAATAGGGACCGGCCACACCGATGTGATGCTGCATCGCCGCCTGGGTGAGCTGGGTGCCGGTGAGGCCCGAGCCGGGAACCAGCGCGCCGGAGAGCAGGATCAGCAGCGCGGTGGCGGTGCAGATCAGCAGCGTGTCGATGAACACGCCGAGCGCCTGCACGAAGCCCTGGCTGACCGGGTGATGCGGATCGGGGGTCGCCACCGCCGCGATGTTCGGCGCCGAGCCCATGCCGGCCTCGTTGGAGAACAGGCCGCGCTTCACGCCGTTCAGCATCGCCGCCGCCATGGCGCCGGACACGCCGCCCACCGCCGGCTCCAGCCCGAAGGCGCTGCGGAAGATCAGCCCGAACATGGCCGGGACCTCCGAGATGTTCATCGCCACCGCGAACAGCGCGACGCCGAGATAACCGGCCGCCATGAACGGCACGACGATCTCGGCCACCCGCGCGATCATCGGGATGCCACCGAAGATGATGAGGCCGGAGAGCAGGGCCAGCACGATGCCGGTGACGAGCTTGGGCGCGCCGAACGCGCCTTCCATGGCGTCGGCGATGGAATTGGCCTGAACCGCGTTGAAGACCAGGCCGAAGGAGATGATGAGGCACACCGAGAACAGGGTGCCGGCCCACGGGGCCTTGAGCCCCTTGGCGATGTAGAAGGCCGGGCCGCCGACATAGCGGCCTTCCTCGTCCTTCTGCTTGTAGAGCTGGGCGAGGGTGCTCTCGGCGAGCGCGGTCGCCATGCCGATGGCGGCGACCACCCACATCCAGAAGATCGCGCCCGGCCCGCCGAGATAGAGCGCCACCGCGACGCCGGCGATGTTGCCGGTGCCGACCCGCGAGGCGAGGCTGGTGCACAGCGCCTGGAACGGCGTGATGCCGGCATGGTCGGTCTCGGACGAGCCGAGCACCGAGCGGATCATCTCGGGAAAATGCAGGATCTGGATCAGCTTGAGGCGGATCGTGAAATAGATGCCGACGGCCAGAAGGCCATAGATCAGCACATAGCTCCAGAAGATCGTATTGAGAAAATCAATCACTGCGCTCATCGCCACCTGCCACCCAGCCAGAGGACCCTTGCCGGCTGCGGAGCGAGGAGGAATCGGCCGCAGGCCCGGAACAGTTGCGAGAGTGAGCCCTGCAATTGGCTACCGCAACCGGCAAGAGCGCCGGATTCCGTGGCGCGACGGCAAATCGTCAGGGCGTGGCCGTTCCGGAGACGGCCGCGGCCGCGGTCACCGGCGACTCGCCACCCTCTTCGGGCACGGCGATCACCTTCGGCGCGCCGGCGGTCTGCGTGGTGCCTTGATTGGCCTTGGCACCGGCGGCCGGGAAGATCTTGTCGACGCCGAAGAAGGCAATGTTGTCGATCATGACCTTATTGTTGTTGGCGCCCGCGCCACGGCGCGCGTCGGCGATCGCCTGCAGCTCCGGCGCCATGGCCGCGAGCTGAGCGAATTTGCCGTGGTTGAAATCGTCCTGCGCCTTCACCTTGGTCATGTCGATGACCACCGCGCCGAGCTCGACCAGTTCCTCGTCATTGGTATAGGCGCCGAGCCGGTTCTCGCCGCCGGCAATGAAGCGGGAGAAGGCCAGCGCCTTGTCGTCGCCCGAGACGATGACGATGAACGGCTTTGCCGGCTTGCCGAAGCGCTTGAGCTGGCTCTTGAACACGTCGACATCGATATCGGGCGCGGCGAGGATGATGTTGTCGATCTTGTCGGCCGGCAGCGCATTGCCGGAAATCTTGATCTGGCGGAGCGCCTCCACCGTCACCCAGTTGCCCATCGAGTGGGCGAGGATGGTCACCTTCTCCGCGCCGGAATTGAACACCAGCCGGATGGTCTCCTCCAGATTGTCGCGGGCGGAGGTGGCGCTGTTGGTGTCGTAGACGTAATCGGTGGTCTCGCCGCGCGAGGCCCAGGTGAACAGCACCGGCACGCCCGGCGCGCGGGAATCCTCGGCGAGCTGCGCCATGCGGTACAGCGCTTCGTTGAACTGCGTGTTGTAGCCGTGGACGAAGATCGCGACCTTCTTCTGGCCGGGCGGACGCTTGGCGAGCTCGGCCTTGAGCTCGGCGTCGAACTCCTTCGGGGTCTCGCGAAATTCCGCGCGGCGCACCACCATGTCGGTCGCGGGATTGCCCGGCACGGTCTTCGGCCATTCGACATGGCCGGCGCGGTGATTGGGCGGCACGGTCATGTCGATGCGGGCGAAGCTGAGCGTCGAGGAACGCTCGCCGCTGTAGATCGCGCCGGGGCGGGGATCACGCGCGCGGGTCGAGGCGACCAGAATGACATGCTCGCGCGTGCCGGGGACGCTGGCATCCGTCGCCGTCAGCGACTCCGCGCCGGGGCGGTCCGCGCAGCCGGCCAGCAGCGCCGCTCCGACCACCAGTACCGCGACGCGCGACGCGGGTCGTGCCAGGCCACGCATGATCCACAACACCGACACTCGACGCCCCCAAACGCAACCCGAACGCGAAACGCATAGCATACGGCCTGCGCCGCCGATAGGACGGCCGCCGCTCCGCAGCCGGGAGGGTTAATCCGCGCCGGCAATCTTCAGCAGGATGTCGGCGACGGCCTTCGGCGCGCTAAAAAATGGCGAATGGCCGGTCTTGAGCTGGTGCACGGTCGCGCCCGGCACCGCCGCCTGCATCTCGCGCTGCACGCCGAGCGGCAGGCCGCGATCCTCCAGACACTCGATGTAATGGCGCGGCAGCGTTCCATAGCGCTCCGGCGTGATCTTCGACACCGCCGTGAACGGGGCGTGCGGGGTGATCTTCGACAGGCTCGGCAGTGCCGCCTCGACATGCTCGGGCGACACGTCGGAGTAGAGCGAGCGGGCGATCAGGTCGCGCTTGTTCAGATCGAGGCCAAGCCCTTCCTTGGTCAGGCGCAGCATGCCCTGGCTCTCGATGATCGCAATATCCTTGAGATAGGTCTGCGTCATGACGAAATCGCGGGCACTCTTGCCATTCGGCGCCATGAAGCCGGTGAGATAGACCAGCGCGGCGATCTTTGAAGGCATCTCCTCGCCGAGCCAGGTGCAGGTCGCCCCGCCGACCGAATGGCCGACCAGGATCGCCTTGCCCTTCACCGCCTCCAGCGCGGCCCGCGCCGGGGCGGCGTAGATCGAGATATCGGTCACATTCGCTGCCGGCATCGGATTGAAGCCATGACCGGCGAGGTCGGGCGCGATCACGGCGTGGCCATGGGTGGCGAGGATGTTGGAGACCGGCAGGAAGCACCCGCCCCAGTGCCAGGAGCCGTGAATGAGAATGAACGTCGCCATGCTTCCTCGCCTCGTGCTGAGCCTTTCGGCGTGGTTAGCCTCCCACGCGCGCCTCGTCCATACGTCGCATTGCCGCCCTGCGAACCGCCGCGCCGCTTCCCCAATGCCACGCCGCGCATTATGTTTTTTGAACACGCCGCCGAATTGGGCAGCGCGCCGCATGTGAGGAGCTGTGATGCCGTATCGCCATGTCGTGGGACCGCGCGCCTATGTGTTCGCCGACCTGAAGGACCTGATGGCAAAGGCAACGCCGCTGCGCTCCGGCGACATGCTGGCCGGCATCGCGGCGGCAAGCGCGGAAGAGAACGTCGCCGCGCGCATGTGCCTCGCAGAGGTGCCGCTGACCGCCTTCCTGAGCGAGGCGCTGGTGCCCTATGAAACCGACGAGGTGACGCGGCTTATCCTCGATACCCATGACCTGCCCGCCTTCCGGCCGATCAGCCACATGACGGTGGGCGACTTCCGCGACTTCCTGCTCTCGGCGACGGCCACCAGCGAGGCTCTGGCGGCGCTGGCGCCCGCCATCACGCCGGAAATGGCGGCGGCGGTGTCCAAGATCATGCGCAATCAGGATTTGATCGCGGTGGCGAAGAAGTGCCGCGTGGTCACGAAATTCCGCAACACCATCGGCCTGCCGGGCACCATGGCGGTGCGGCTCCAGCCCAACCACCCGACCGACGAGGTGGCCGGCGTCACCGCCTCGATCCTCGACGGGCTGCTCTATGGCTGCGGCGACGCGGTGATCGGCATCAACCCGGCCTCCGACAGCGTGCCGGTGCTGAGCGAACTGCTGAAACTGATCGACGGCATCATCCAGCGCTTCGACATCCCGACGCAGGCCTGCGTGCTGACCCATGTCACCACCTCGACCGAGGTGATCAATCGCGGCGTGCCGGTCGACCTCGTGTTCCAGTCGGTGGCGGGGACAGAAGGGGCGAACGCCTCGTTCGGCATTTCGCTGGCGACGCTGAAGGAGGGTCACGAGGCGGCGCTTTCCCTCAAGCGCGGCACGCTCGGCGACAATGTGATGTATTTCGAGACCGGGCAGGGCTCCGCGCTCTCGGCCGGCGCGCATCACGGCGTCGACCAGCAGACGCTGGAAGCGCGCGCCTATGCGGTGTGCCGCCCATTCAAGCCGCTGCTGGTGAACACCGTGGTCGGCTTCATCGGGCCGGAATATCTCTATGACGGCAAGCAGATCATCCGCGCCGGGCTGGAAGACCATTTCTGCGGCAAGCTGATGGGCGTGCCGCTCGGCTGCGACGTCTGCTACACCAACCACGCCGAGGCCGACCAGGACGACATGGACACGCTGATGACGCTGCTCGGCGCGGCGGGCGTGACCTACATCATGGGCATTCCGGGCTCGGACGACGTGATGCTGAACTACCAGTCCACCTCGTTCCACGATCAGCTCTATCTGCGCGAGGTGCTGGGGCTGAAGCGGGCCCCGGAATTCGAGGCGTGGCTGCAGACCATGGGCATCACCGGGCCGGATGGGCGCCTGAAGCCGCAGGGCGGCGGCAACGCGCTACTGACCGTCGCCAAGGGCCTCGACGCCGGGCTCGCGGCATGAGCGCGGATGAGATGAGCAAGGACGGCGCGCCCTATGTGATCGAGGACGCCTGGGTGCGGCTCGCCGCCACCACGCCGGCACGCATCGCGCTGGGCAGGGCAGGGACGGGCATGCCGACCCGCGAGGTGCTGCGCTTCGCGCTGGCCCATGCGCAGGCGCGCGACGCGGTTCACACGCCGTTTCAGGCGGAAGAGGTGGCGCGCGATGTCGCCGCGCTCGGCTTCGAGACCATCCGCCTCGCCTCAGCCGCACCGGCGCGCGACGCCTATCTGCGCCGGCCCGATCTCGGGCGCCGGCTCTCGGATGACAGCCGCGCCGCGCTGCGGGAGCGGGCGGCGCAGGATGGCGCGCCGCCGGACCTCGCAATCGTAGTGGCGGACGGTTTGTCCTCCACCGCCATCCACGCCCAGACCGTGCCGTTCTTCACCGAATTCAAGGCGCGGATCGCGGAGAATGGCTGGAGCACCGGGCCGGTGGCGATCGTGGAACAGGCGCGGGTGGCGCTGGGCGACGAGGTGGGCGAGGTGCTGCGCGCGCGGGCCTGCCTCGTGCTGATCGGCGAGCGGCCGGGCCTGTCCTCGCCGGACAGTCTCGGGCTCTACCTCACCTTCGCGCCGAAGGTCGGGCGATCGGATGCCGAGCGCAATTGCATCTCCAATGTGCGCGGGGAGGGGCTGTCGCATCCCCATGCGGCGTTCAAGCTGGCCTGGCTGCTCAAGGAGGCGCTGGCGCGGCAGATCACCGGCGTGACGCTGAAGGACGAGAGCGACCTGCTGCTGGTCGCCGGCCAGCCGCCCGCGGCTCGGATCGCGGGGGCGTAAGGCTCAGCCGGTCGGGCCTTCATCGGCGCGCAGCGGCGGGCCGAGGAATTCGACCTGCCATTTCACCCCGAAGGCGTTGAGCGCGGCGGTGTCGGGCAGGCCGTCGCGCATGGTGGCGGCCAGTTCGGTGAAGAAGGCGACGGCATCGAGCGCCGGAGCGATGACGATGTACTGGCGGGCGGGTGCGTCCGTCACATTGACGAAGCCGTGCTCCACGCCGCCGGGAATGCTCACCACGTCACCGACCTCGGCATAGAACCGCCGGCCGTCCATCTCGTAGAGATAGCGCCCCTCCAGCACGCGGAAGATCTCCGCCTCGGGGTGACGGTGGCGGGGCGGCCCCTTGCCGGGGGCGTTGATGGTCTCGACGATGCTGAACGCGCCCCCGCTCGCGGCCGGCGGCAGGCGCACGAACAGGTCGAGCCCGATGGCGGGGATGGCGATCGGCGGCTCGGCGCCATGCGAATGCAGGAAGGTGACGCTCATCATGCTCTCCCCAGACGGTGCAGATAGTCCACCACCGGCTCCCATTCGCCGTCCGTGACCGACAAAGCCAGATAGCCGTCCGGCCGCACCAGCTCGATGCCGCCCGCGACGGGGTTGGTCCGCCGTAGCGGATCGACCAGCGCGAACGGCAGCGCCAGTGGGGGATCGCCTACCGCGGCGCCGGTACGCAGTGCGAAGCGCGGCGTGTCGCCAGCGCCATAGGGCGCCTCGCCGGCGCGGGGCACCATGCGCTCGCCGGCGCGCGGGCCGGCCTGCCAGCTCACGCCGTTGAGCGGGCTGTCTTCATAGCCGATCGAGGTCTCGGTCAGCGTGCCTTCGAGCTGGTGCTGCACCGGGGCGAGGCCGAGCAGGAAATGCAGCACGCCATTGCGGATCTGCCGGGCGAGCGGGTTCTCCATCGTGGCGAGGCGGGTGAGGCGGCCCGACGCGGCGATGACCTGCGCCCCGACGGCGTGGCGCTCGGGGTGGTAGCTGCCGAGCAGCGCCGGGGCGGTCGCGATGTCCCGCGCTACCAAGGCGAGCTTCCAGGCGAGATTCACCGCGTCCTGCATGCCGGTGTTCATGCCCTGCCCGCCGGCCGGGCTGTGGACATGGGCGGCGTCGCCGGCGAGGAACACCCGACCGACCCGATAGCGCTCGACCTGCCGCTCATTGATACGGAAGGCCGAGGACCAGATCGTGTCGTGCAGCACCATGCCGCCCGGCCCGCGCCGGTCCAGAATGGCCTGAAACGTCTCGATCGATGGCACGGCGGGCGCGGCGCCACTCGACGCGCCGAGTCCGACGATCACCCGGTAGCGGCCCGGTGCCATCGGAAACAGCACCGCCGGCCCTTCCTCGTGCCAGTAGGTGACGAATTCGTTGACCGGATAGGGCACGCCGGACATGTGGAAATCACCCTGCGCCCAGTCGTCGCCGCGCGTGTCGCCCTCGAAGGCGAGGTCGAGGCCATGGCGGACCGGGCTGTGCGCACCGTCGCAGGCGATAAGGAAGCCGTGGCGCGCCGTCTCCTCGCGGCCATCGGCATGGCGCAGCGTCGCTGTGACGCCGGCTTCGTCCTGGGTGAAGCCGGCAAGTTCGATGCCCAGCTCCGCCTGCACGCCATGGTCGGCGAGATGGCGCGCCAGCACGGTCTCGGTCTCGCTCTGCGGCAGCATCAGGACGAAGGGGTAGGGCGTCTCGATGTCCTTCAGCTCGACCCGCGCGATCGGCGCGCTGCCGGCGACGATGTTCGCCACCGTGACCGGATTGCCGAGCGCCACCAGTTCGTCGCTGAGACCGCCCCCGGCGCGGGCGAGAAGCTCCAGCGTGCGCGGCCAGAGCGCGACCGCGCGCGAGGTCTCCTCCCGCTTCGTCATGCGGTCGACGAGGCGCACCGGCACGCCGTAGCGCGCGAGTTCGAGCGCCATGGTCAGGCCGACCGGACCTGCGCCGACAATGAGAACGGTGTCGGTCATGATGATGATTCCCCGCCGTCAGGCGAAGCCGGTCGCCACGGCACGAT
The DNA here is from genome assembly GCF_022601675.1 of Ancylobacter gelatini. Taxonomy (GTDB): domain Bacteria; phylum Pseudomonadota; class Alphaproteobacteria; order Rhizobiales; family Xanthobacteraceae; genus Ancylobacter; species Ancylobacter gelatini. Next base: position 116,611 of record NZ_JAKVIL010000004.1, read on the forward strand.
GCCGTAAATTACCTGCGACCGCCGCCGAGGAACAGGGAGAAATCGCAAGGCGCCGGGCCGATAGGGAGAGCTATCCGGCAAAGCCGCCTTCTTCCAGGAACCGCGCCTCTTCCGGCGTGGTGTCCCGCCCGAGCAGCGGGTTGCGGTGCGGGAAGCGGCCGAAGCGGGCGATGATGTCGCGGTGGCCGAGCGCGTGCTTGAGCGAGTCCGGGTCGTTCGCCCGGTTCAGCTCCACCGCGATGTCCTGATCGGCAAGGTTTTCCGAATGCGACAACGGCAGGAAGAAGAACACCCGCAGCGCCATCTCAAGCTGTCCCGGATAGCCCCGCTCCACCGCCAGCCGCGCGAAATGGCGAGCCAGCGGATCGGTGGCGTACATATGCGCGGTGCCGCGGAAGCAGTTGCGGGGGAACTGGTCGAGCAGCAGGATCAGCGCCAGCGCGCCCTCCGCGCTCGCCATGAAGCCGTCGCGCTGACGGGCGGCGGCGGCAAAATGCAGTTCGCGGAAACGGTCATGGAAGGCGGCGTCGAAAGCGGGGTTCTTCTCGAACCAGCGCTCCGGCCCGGCGTCGCGCCAGAAGCCGGCGACCGCCGCGATTTCGGCGTCCTGCATTTCATTATTCATGGCTGCCACTCGTAAATCCAGCGGTAGCGCTCCAGCATCGCCTCACCGGAACGCGCCCGCATAACCAGATCGCGCGCCAGCCGGGCCGGGCCGGCGAGATGATAGATGCGCGCCATGCCGCGCGCGGCGGTCTGCACGCGGGCGGTGCGGCCCATGCGCCGCGCCTCGTAGCGCCGCAGCGCCGCGGGGATGTCGTCCTCGCGGCCGGTCAGTTCGGCGGCGAGCACCGCGCTGTCCTCGATCGCCTGCGCCGCACCCTGCGCGAGAAAAGGCAACATGGCATGGGCGGCGTCGCCCAGCAGCGTGACGCGGCCGGTGCCCCAGCTCTCCATCGGATCGAGATCGTAGAGCGCCCAGCGCAGCCAGTGCGCCGGGGCGGCGAGCAGGGCGCGGGCCGGGGCGCTCCAGCCGGCATAATGGCGCATCAACTCGGCGGGATCGGCGTCGAGCCCCCAGCCATGCACGCCGCGCTTGTCCGGCGTGACGGCGACGAGGTTCACCTCGCGCCCCGCGCGTACCGGATAGCTGACGAGATGGGCGCCCGGCCCCAGCCAGAGCCGGGTCACGGGGTCGGCAAGCGCAGCGGGCAGCGCCTCGACCGGCACCGTCGCCCGCCACGCGGCGCGCTGCTGGAACACGGGAAGCGCGCGCGGCTGGAGCTGACGGCGCACCACGGAGCGCACCCCGTCGGCGCCGATCAAGGCAAGGCCGCTATGGGTTTCCAGCCGGCCGCTGCCCGACGCGTCGACCGCCACACCGCCGGGCTCCTCCTCGAAGCCCTCGATGGTGCGGCCGAGCAGCAGGCGGATCTGCGGCTCACGCCGAACCGCCTCCAGCAGCACCTGCTGGAGATCGGCACGATGAATGACGAGGAAGGGGCCGTTGAAACGCGCCGCGACGGCGTCCGCCATCTCCGCCTGCGCCAGCGCCACGCCCTTGCGCCCGTCCATCACCATGAAGGCGCGCGGACGGACCGCGACCTCGCGCACGCGGCCGAGCACGCCGAGCGCGTCGAGGCAGCGTGTGGCATTGGCGGCGAGTTGGACACCGGCGCCGGCCTCCTCGAGCACCAGCGCGCGCTCAAGGACGGTAACGGAGTAGCCATTCCGGGCCAGAGCGAGGGCGGCCGACAGCCCGCCTATGCCGGCACCGGCGACGACGATCTGCGGACGCGCCATGATCGCGGCGTTCAGGCAGCTACCGGCGTCTCGTAGAGGCAGCCGGCGGGAATGGATTCGGTGCCGTGCAGGGTCGCGGAGAAGGTGTAGAGCGTCGAGCAATAGGGGCAGATGATCTCGTCATCCGACCCCATGTCGAGGAAGACGTGGGGATGGTCGTAAGGCGGCAGGGCGCCGACGCACATGAACTCGCGCGCCGCCACCGCGATCTTCGCGACGCCGGCTGAATTGTGGAAGTGGGGAACGACGTGGCCCGCCATGGTGTTCGCCTGCCTGAACAATCGTGTTGAACTGGCCGGACCATAGCCGCTGATCGCCGGCGGGCAAAGGGGCGGGCAGGGGACGTGCGGTCGCATTCCATGGTTTTCGCCTTCCCGCTTCCCTTGGGTTCGCCACAATGAACCGGCATCAAGGCGCCGGGTTCGCACGGCCGGCGACCCGTGCACCTTCAGGCCGCGCGCCGCTATCATGTTCCGCCTTCTCGCCGCTCTCGGCTTCTTCCTCGCCTTCGCCGGCGCGGCCCACTGGGTCGTGCCGCTGGGCCATGAGGCCTTCGCGCTGATCCGCGCGCAGGACGACGCCGCGCGAATCGCCGAGCTGCAGCTCGACCGCACGCTCGACGGCGCGCGGGTGCGGGCGGAAATCGAACAAGCGCTGGCGGCGGATGACGGCGAATTGGCGGAGAGCTTCGTCGCGCTGGCGGATGCGCGGGGGATCGCGGTCGATGCGGCGCTGCGGGCGAAGGTGGTGCTCGCCAATCATGCGGTGGCCGGCGCGGTGCGCGGGGCGGCGCGCTTCGGGCAGGGCTTCGTCACCGGCGAGGCGGAGGACCTCACGGGGCTGGCCGGCGCAGCGGCGGGCGATCTCACCGTCTGGGGCGATCTGCGCGATGGCGGGCGCGAGGTGCTGCACTGGGTGCGCGGCGAGAATGTCGACCCGCTGATGCTCGGGCTCGCCGGTGCCGGCATCGCCGCCACGGGGGCGACCTATGCCGCCTTCGGCACGCCGCTGGCGCTGCGCGCCGGGCTGACCGCGCTCAAGGGTGCGCGGCGCACCGGTGCGATGAGCGCGCGGCTCGCGGGCCAGGTCACCGACGCGCTGCGCGGCGGCAAGCGGGTGAAGCTGGCGGCGCTGGTCGGCGATCTCGGCACGTCGGCCTCCAAGGCCGGCACGCGCGCCACCTTCGCCGGGCTGCGCCATGTCGACGACGCGGCGGGCGCGGCGCGGCTGCGCCGTCTTGCTGAGGTGAAGGGCGGGCAGACGCTGGCGGTGGTGAAGACGCTGGGACGCGGCGCACTGTTCCTGACCGAGACGCTGACGCGGCTCGCTTACCGCGTCATTGCGCTGGTGCTGGACGTGATCGGGCTGATCGCCTCGTTCAACGCCATGGTGGTGGCGATGGTGCGCCCGCTGTGGCGGCGGAAGAAGCGGGCGGGGTGGTTCACTGGCCCGAGATTCGCCGCTCGAACAGCGCCCTGAGGCGCGTATCGAGCGCGGGCAGCTCGGTCACCGGCCCGCCCTCGCCGCCATCGGCGAGATTGAAGCGGATGGTGCCGTCGCGCGCCTCGATGATGTCCATCAGCCGGCCCTTGCGCTCCTGCACGTAGAACACCGCCATCTTCCCCTGATAGTCGCGATAAGCGACCCTGCCGATAGCCTCGAACAGGTCGTCGCGGCCGGCGGCGAGATAGGCGAGGCGGCGGCGTACCGCCTCGAAGGCTCGCAACTCGGCCTCGGTCGTCACCGCCTCCTTCTCGCCGGCGGCCGGCTCGACCGGCACCGCCGGTTCGACCTCGGCGCGCGGGGAGGCCTTGGGCGGGGCGGTGGTGATATCGAGCCGCTTCAGCACATTGCTGGTGAACACGTCGTCGAAGGCGGACTTGGCGATGGCGCGGTAGCCGTCGAGCGCGTTCAGGCGCACATGCTTGATGTCGTTCTCCTTCAGCAGGAAGCGCGTGAACTCGACGCTCGGCGCCAGAAACTGCTCGGACAGATAGTCGAAGAACGCGCGGTGGGTAATGGACCGCCGGGCGTGCTCGGAAATGGTGTCGGGATCGAAGCGCGACTTGGTGAAGTCGTACAGCCCGGCGATGACGGTCTCGGTGATCTGGGCCTTCGCCACCTTCTCGAAGTCGACGACCAGGAACGGGTCGTCGTCCATCATGTTCGGCTCCTGCGAATCCACGAAGAACTCGTAGACGATGCCGTCGGTCAGCACGCCGAGCTTCACGGTCTTCGAGGCGTTGAAATAGGATTTGAGCTGGCCGCGATCGTCCTTCTTGCCGTTGCCGAGCGACTTGCACTCGACCGCGATTACCGGCTGGAGATCGCGCAGCACGGCATAGTCGACGCGGTTGCGGTACTTCTCCGAGAAGTCGGCGGCGTGTTCGGCCGCAACCTCGGTGGGATCGCGGTCGTCATAGCCGAGAATGCCGATGAACGGCAGCACCAGCGCGACCTTGGTCGCCTCCTCGTTGTGAATATGCGCACGCACGCGCTGCACGCGCTCGGCGAAGGTGATCAATGCTGCGCGAAACTCATCGATGGTCTGTGCCATGCCACTATCGTCCTGACGGAATCCGTCACTCACTCTAGGTAACATTCTCTGCATTTTGCAATCATAAGTAGATTTGGCGACAACGGGGCCGCTCCCGCTTGGCAGGGCGGCGGCGGCTGACTAGGTATCGTGGACGCTTTTCGGAGACCGCCATGCCCAGCTTCCACCACGATGGCATCGACTTCGCGTTTCTCGACGAGGGGGAGGGCGAGCCGGTCGTGCTGATCCACGGCTTCGCCTCCACCAAGGAAATCAACTGGGTCGGCCCCGGCTGGGTCTCGACGCTCGTGCGGGCAGGCCGCCGGGTCGTTGCGCTCGACAATCGCGGCCATGGCGCCTCCGGCAAGGTTTACGAGGCCGCGCTCTACGATCCCGCGATCATGGCGGGCGACGCGCGGGCGCTGATGGACCATCTCGGCCTCTCCCGCGCCGACGTCATGGGCTACTCCATGGGCGGGCGGATCGGCGCGTGTCTGGCGCTGGAAGCGCCGGAGCGGGTGCGCTCGCTCGTTCTCGGCGGCATCGGCATCCATCTGGTGGAAGGGGCGGGACTGCCCGCCACCGTCGCCGAGGCGCTGCTGGCGCCGAGCCTTTCCGATGTCACCGATCCGGTCGGGCGCACCTTCCGCGCCTTCGCCGAGCAGACCGGCAGCGACCGCAAGGCGCTCGCCGCCTGCATCTACGGCTCGCGCCGCACGCTTACCCGCGAGGAGGTGGCGGACATCGCCGTGCCCACGCTGATCGGGGTCGGCACAAAGGACCCGATTGCGGGCGCGGCGGCCCCGCTGGCGGCGCTGATTCCGGGGGCGCGAGCCTTCGATATCGAGGGCCGCGACCACATGCTGGCGGTGGGCGACAAGAGCTTCAAGGAGGCGGTGCTCGCCTTCCTCGACGAACGCCCGTGACGCGGGGCTGGACGGCATAGGCTGGCCACCCCAGCTATGCTAAGAAGGCCTCAACAGGAGCCGTTATCGGGCGGCTCCACGGGCAACGACCCTAGGAATGCTGTCATGGCGAATAATTCCCTCCAGCTTGTCGATGCGCACAAGCGCGTGCTGGACAAGATCGATCCGGTCTGGTCGCGCATCCGCGCGGAGGCCGAGGCGATCACCCAGAACGAGCCCGCCATGGCGAGCTTCATCTTCTCCACCGTGCTGTACCACCCCACGCTGGAGAAGGCGGTCGCGCACCGCATCGCCCAGCGGCTCGACCATGTGGACATGCCCGGCGAACTGATCCGCCACGCCTTCGACGACGCGGTGGCGGAAGACCCCTCGCTCGGCGTCGCCATCCGCGCCGACATCCTCGCCGTGTGCGACCGCGACCCGGCGACCGAGCGGGCGATCGAGCCGCTGCTCTATTACAAGGGCTTCCACGCCATCCAGACCCACCGTCTCGCGCACTGGCTGTGGAAGAACGGGCGCCGCGACTTCGCGCTCTATCTGCAGAGCCGCTCCTCCTCGGTGAACCAGGTCGACATCAACCCGGCCGCCCCGTTCGGGCGCGGCATCTTCTTCGACCATGCCACCGGCATCGTGGTCGGGGAGACCGCGGTGATCGAGGACGACGTTTCGGTGCTCCAGGGCGTGACGCTCGGCGGCACCGGCAAGGAGCATGGCGACCGCCACCCGAAGATCCGGCGCGGCGTGCTGCTGGGCGCCGGCGCCAAGGTGCTCGGCAATATCGAGATCGGCCATTGCGCCCGCGTGGCGGCCGGCTCGGTGGTGCTCAAGCCCGTGCCCCCGCGCACCACCGTGGCCGGCGTTCCGGCCCGCGTGATCGGGGAGGCCGGCTGTTCGGAACCCTCGCGCAGCATGGACCAGATGTTCGACCGCACCTATTCGGGCGAGTCGATCTGACGCCACGGCGCCAGCAGCCGGGCCGGCCGCACGGCCGGCTTTTCCACCCTTTGCACCATTGGCGGACCCGCGCTCGGTTGCGCCCGGGGCTGTGCCATGGCAAGCCTGCGCCCTGGCAAGACTGCCGCCGTTCACACATCCACCGCGGGAGCACGGACAGTGGAAAAGAAAGACAATGAACGGGTGCAGACCTATCTGCGCCGCCTGTTCGGCAATGCGAACATCCGGGTCGTCGCCCGCCCGAAGAAGAAGGATTCGGCCGAGGTCTATATCGGCGACGAGTTCATCGGCGTGATGTTCGAGGACAAGGAAGACGGCGATCTGTCCTATAATTTCCAGATGGCGATCCTCGGCGACGATCTGGAGGACTGAGCGGCCATGCCGATCTATGCACTCGACGGAATCGCGCCGGACCTGCCGGCGCTCGGTCGCTGGTGGCTGGCACCCGATGCCAGCGTGATCGGCAATGTGCAGATCAGCGACGAGGCCAGCGTGTGGTTCGGCTCGGTGATCCGGGGCGACAATGAGCGCATCCTGATCGGCGAGCGGGTCAACATCCAGGAACTGTGCTGCCTGCACACCGACCCGGGCTTTCCGATGACGATCGGCGCCGACTGCACCATCGGCCACAAGGCGATGCTGCATGGCTGCACGATCGGCCCGAACAGCCTCATCGGCATGGGCGCCACCGTGCTGAACGGCGCGAAGATCGGGCGCAACTGCCTGGTCGGCGCCGGCGCGCTGGTGACCGAGGGTAAGGAATTCCCGGACAATTCGCTCATCGTCGGCACGCCCGCCAAGGCGATCCGCGTGCTGGACGAGGCGATGGCCGCGCGCATCCACGGCACGGCGGCGCATTATGTGCGCAACTGGCGTCGCTTCGCGCAGGGGTTGGAAAAGATCGGCTGAAGGGACGGCCGCTCAGTTGCGGCCGACCGTGACCGGGGCCAGCACGTCGCCCAGCGAGACCCACTGGTCGGGCGTGCCCTGCGCCTGACGCTTCACGAAACGGTAGCCGGTCTCGTGCCAGAGCACGATGTCCGGCTCCTGATTGTCGAGCACCAGATCGCCGCGATCGGTGACGACGGTGAGCACCGAATGGCCGTCGCCATTGCGGTCGCGCACCACGGTGATCAGCAGCGTCTCGGCCGGCCAGCCGAGGCCGATCAGCGTGCGGCGCTTCTCCAGCACATAATCCTCGCAATCGCCGAACCCGTCATCGGGATAGGTCCAGCGCTCGACCTCGCCGAAATGCTCGAGATCGGTGAGCGGCTTGATGCGGGTGTTGATCTCGTCATTGACCTGGCGGAGCTGGGCGAAGCCGGCGGCATCGAGCGCCACACGTCCGCCGCGGCCGTTGCCGGGGCCGCACTCCGCGGGCGTCTCCGCGCAGAAGCGAGCATAGCCGATCGGCGTCGAGGTGGCCGCGCCCGCCGCGATGTTGGCGGCGAAGGGCGAGAGCATCGCCACCTGGTCGTTCGCCACCTGGTCGTTCGCCGCGCGGGCCTCCTGCGCCTGCGTCGGCTGCCCGGAGAAGATGGCGCCCGAGAGCACCACCGCCGCCGCGAGAAGGGCCCGTTCAAGCCTCTTTTTCATCGCGCACCTCAATCCCTGTCATGGGGAGAGATACTGCCAGAGAGATTTTTATCTTGATCTAAGCCGTCGCGCGAATTCGCCACTACGCTGGATATGGAAAATTAATAACTTTTCTACTGTCGTTAACCATTACAATATCGATTTTATTCATCACGCCGTTTAAGCGACCGGCAAGGCTTTCGCGCCAGTCGCGCGCCGTCACATGGCCGCGTGCATTCGTCACGCGCGCTTGCCGCGACGCGGGCCTGAGCCTATGTGATCAAGGTGCTCGATCGAACCCATTATACGGCCCCCATGCGCCAGCCCATACTGAACGTGCCGACGGTCATCACCGTGCTGGCGGCGGCGATGCTGGCCATCCATCTGCTGCGCGTCTCGGTCGGCGTGGATACCGGCATCGAGATACTGGCGCTGTTCGCCTTCATTCCCGCGCGCTTCGATCCCGCTTTTCTGGGGGAGGGCGTGCTGCCGGGCGGGGCGGCGGCGAATGTGTGGACCTTCGTGTCCTACGCCTTCCTGCACGGCGACTGGGCGCATGTCGGCATCAACCTGCTCTGGATGCTGGCCTTCGGCAGCCCGGTGGCGCGGCGCTTCGGCGCGGTACGCTTCCTCGCCTTCTTCGCGGTGACGGCGGCGGCGGGGGCGGGGCTGCACCTGTTCACCCATGAGGACGACCTCGCGCCGATGATCGGCGCCTCGGCGGCGGTGTCGGGCTGCATGGCGGCGGCGATCCGCTTCATGTTCGCCTCCGAAGGCTTCGTGCCTTGGCGGCAGAGCGCGCTGGAGGCATCGGTACGCTACCCGGCGGCGCCGCTGCTCACCGTGCTGCGCGACCGGCGGGTGATCGCCTTCGTCGTGGTGTGGTTCGCGATCAACCTCGCCTTCGGAATCGGCGCGCCGGCCGGCATCGTCGAGGGCTCGATCGCCTGGCAGGCGCATATTGGCGGATTCGTCGCGGGTCTGCTGCTGTTCCCGCTGTTCGATCCGGTGCGGGGCTTTCCCGACGACAACCCGCTGACGCGCCAGCGCAACAGCTGATCCGGCGGGCGTCGGGTGCCCGGCCCGGCCGGGCCGAGAAAACCTATTGCCCTCCGTAGCGTTAGGTCCGATCATTCCCGCCTTAAAGAGCGCGCGCCGACATGATGGCGACTCGCCGGGGACAAAGCGGGCGTGGAGCTGTGGCTGAACCGCCCGCCACAAGGGACAGGAGACAGGCCATGACAGTGCGCATGATACTGGATGAGAAGGGCTACGACGTCGCGACGATCGGGCCGACGGCGACGTTGCGCGAAGCGGTGGAACTGCTGGCCGAGAAGCGCATCGGCGCGATCGTGGTCATCGATTCCGAGCGGCATGTCGTCGGCATCCTCTCGGAACGCGACATCGTGCGCGTGATCGGGCTCGACGGCCCGGGCCGGCTCGACGATGCGGTGTCCACCGTGATGACCGCCAAGGTGGAGACCGCCGACGGCAACGAGACCATTCCGCAGATCATGGAACAGATGACCGCCGGGCGCTTCCGCCACGTTCCGGTGGTGCGGGCGGGCAAGCTCGTGGGCATCATCTCGATCGGCGACGTGGTGAAGCACCGCCTCGCCGAGATGGAGCGCGAGAGCCACGCCATGCGCGAATACATCATGTCGACCTGAGCGGTCGAACGCCGTCAGAAGCGCGGTACGTCGGTCTTGGCCGGCGTGCCGTAGACGTGCGACGGGTCGAACAGCTTGCCGCCGTCATTCACCGTGAGCTGGGTCTGCGGGGAGGGCGCGGCGCCGAGCGGCACCGAGCGGAAGAAGCAGGAGCGGTGCCCGGTGTGGCAGGCGGCGCCGGGACCCGCCATACGCACCCGCAGCACCACGGCGTCCTGGTCGCAATCGACGCGCAATTCGACCAGCGTCTGGACGTGGCCGCTTTCCTCGCCCTTCTTCCACAGGCGATTGCGCGAGCGGCTGAAATAATGGGCCTGCCCGGTCTCGATGGTCCGCGCCAGCGCCTGCGCGTTCATATGCGCGACCATCAGCACCTCGCCGCTCTCGGCATCGGTGGCCACGGCGGTAACCAGCCCGTTGGCGTCGAATTTCGGCGACAGGCGGTCGCCTTCCTCGATCTCGGCCGCGCTGCCGCGCGGCGCGAACAGTTCAGCGCTCACGGGCGCATCCCGCGCAGCAGGCTCATGAAGCGCACCTGTTCCTGCGGGTCGTCGCGGAACACGCCGGTGAACTGCGAGGTCACGGTCGAGGCGCCCTGCTTGCGCACGCCGCGCATGGCCATGCACATGTGCTCGGCCTCGATCAGCACCGCGACGCCGCGCGGCTTCAGGATCTCGTCCATCGCCGTGATGATCTGCGAGGTGAGGTGCTCCTGCGTCTGCAGGCGGCGGGCGAAGATGTCGACGATGCGCGCGATCTTGGACAGCCCGACCACGCGCTCCACCGGGAAATAGGCGACATGGGCCTTGCCGACGAACGGCACCATGTGGTGCTCGCAGTGCGAATGGAACTCGATGTCCCGCACCAGCACCATGTCGTCGAAATTGCCGATCTCGCCGAAGGTGCGGTCGAGCGTTGCGGCAGCCTGGGCGCTGTAGCCGCTATAGAGCTCCTCATAGGCCCGAACCACGCGCTTGGGCGTGTCGAGCAGGCCTTCCCGGCTCGGGTCATCCCCGGCCCAGGCGATCAGCGTGCGCACCGCCGCTTCGGCTTCCTCGCGCGACGGCCGGTTGCCGGTCGCAGCCTCGTTCCTCGCGCTACGCATCAGGGTCTCAAGCACGGCATCCATGACGAACTCCGTTCGACGGCGCTTTTAGGTACCGGGCGCCGGGTGTCACCGGTTGAACTCGTCACATACGCGCCGTCTCGATCGCTCCGACCGGCAGCATACCCTGACCCGACGAAGCGCAAATACCGAAAACGCATGACGGACATTCTTTCGCGCCCCAGACGTCGCTCCTATATAAGCGACGACAATCCCACTGCAATGTTACGTTTGATACGAGACTCGCACCGGAATGGATCAGCCATGCTGAACGAGGTCTATAACCGCCGCATACTCGAGCTGGCTGCCGACATACCACGGCTCGGCCGGCTTGCCTCGCCCGATGCCAGTGCAACGGCGCATTCCAGGCTTTGCGGTTCCACCGTCACCATCGACCTGGCGATGAAGGATGGCGCGGTCACCGATTTCGCCCATGAAGTGCGCGCCTGCGCTCTCGGGCAGGCATCGTCCTCGATCATGGCGGGGCTGGTGGTCGGCTCCACCGCGAGCGAGCTGCGCGCGGTGCGCGAGGCGGTGCAGCGCATGCTCAAGGAAAATGGCCCGGTGCCGGAGGGGCGCTGGGCGGAACTCGCGGTGCTGGAGCCGGTGCGTGACTACAAGCCGCGCCACGCCTCGACGCTGCTGACCTTCGATGCCGTGGTGGACGCGGTGAACCAGATCGAGGCGCGCGATGCCGCCCGCGCGGCGGCGCAGGCAGCCGAGTGAGCGCGGCTCAGCGCTCGGTGAAGAAGGTGAAGAGCACCTCGCCCTTCGGCCCGGTGAGGCACAGGAAGCGGTTGGCGGTGTCGGAGCGGTCGCGCTGGATATAGGCCTCGCCCATGATCACGCCCTTGACGTCGGTGTCGCCAAGCCGGGCCTCGGCAGTGGCGATGGTGAGCCCGTCAATGTCGATATAGATGTCCTCGATGGTCGGCGAGCGCTGCTTGAGCTTCTCCAGCGCCTGCGCCTTGCAGGCCGCGACGCGCTGCATGTCCGGGTCGACCTCGGGCGAGGTCGCCGCGGACGGGTCGGGCTGGGTGCCACCGGCCGGGGAGGGCGCGACGGGTGCCGGCGGCTGGGCAGCGGGCGCGGGCGGAGTTGCAGTGCCCTGGGTTGCGGCCCCCTTGGTTGCAGCGCCTTGGGCCGCCGCGGGAAGGGTGAACAGCAGGGCCGTCACCACCGCCAGTGCACCGACCAGCGTGACCGAGACGATGGTGGCGCTGGCAATGGCGGCCGGCGCACGTTCCCGCGCCACACGGCCAGACGGGCGCCGGGTCACAGGTTGAACGCGCAGGCTGGAGACCGGATCGTGCATGGACAACTCCCACCGACATCTTGCCAACTTCCTCAATGGCTTAACGGGGTAGCTGCCGTTTTGTTCCCCATTCCGGCACCATGCGTCACCCGGGAGCGCCGGCGATGATCGGCTGGCATCTGGCCCGGCTGCCGCGCCTGATGCTGCGCGCGCCGATTCTGGTCTACCGCTACAGCCTCTCCGCCTTCATGGGCCGGCAGTGCCGCTTCCTGCCGACCTGCTCGGAATTCGCCGACAACGCGATCGACCGGCACGGCGCCTGGGCCGGCGGCTGGATGGCGGCGGGGCGCATCTGCCGCTGCCATCCGTGGGGTGGTTCCGGCTTCGAGGCGGTGCCCGTCGAATTGCCGCCAAAAGCGGTGTGGTATATGCCGTGGCGCTATGCGAGGTGGCGTAGCCCCCCGCATGACTGACCAACAAGCCTACCTGCGTGGTTCGCAGGAGTGGGCAGGAGAAAAGCCATGCTGCATCTGACCTTTCCCGACGGCGCCGTGCGCGAGTTCCCGGTCGGGGCCACCGGCGCCGATGTCGCCGCCGCCATCGCCAAGTCGCTCGCCAAGAAGTCGCTGGCCGTCAAGCTCGACGGCGTGCTGACCGACCTGTCGGAGCCGATCGAGGCCGACGCGAAGATCGAGATCGTCACCCGCGAGAGCCCCGAGGCGCTGGAACTGATCCGCCACGACGCCGCCCATGTGCTGGCTGAGGCGGTGCAGGCGCTGTGGCCGGGCACCCAGGTGACCATCGGCCCGGTGATCGAGAACGGCTTCTATTACGACTTCTTCCGCAACGAGCCGTTCACCCCGGACGATTTCGCCGCCATCGAGAAGAAGATGCGCGAGATCATCGCGCGCGACGCGCCCTTCACCCGCGAGGTGTGGGACCGCGAGGAGACCAAGCGCGTCTTCAAAGACAAGGGCGAGGCGTTCAAGGTCGAGCTGGTGGACGCGATCCCCGCCGACCAGAAGATCAAGATCTACAAGCAGGGCGAGTGGTTCGACCTGTGCCGCGGCCCGCATATGCCGAGCACCGGCAAGGTGGGCGACGCCTTCAAGCTGATGAAGGTGGCCGGCGCCTATTGGCGCGGCGACGCCAGCAACCCGATGCTCACCCGCATCTACGGCACCGCCTGGCGCACGAAGGACGAACTCGACAACTACCTCCACCAGCTGGAAGAGGCCGAGAAGCGCGACCACCGCCGGCTGGGCCGGGAGATGGACCTGTTCCATTTCCAGGAGGAAGGGCCGGGCGTGGTGTTCTGGCACCCCAAGGGTTGGACCCTGTTCCAGGAGCTGGTGGCCTATATGCGCCGCCGCCTCAAGGCCGACTATGACGAGGTAAACGCCCCGCAGGTGCTCGACAAGTCGCTGTGGGAGACCTCCGGTCACTGGGGCTGGTACAAGGACAACATGTTCAAGGTGCAGCCCGCCGGCGAGGTGGAGGAAGGCGACCGCGTCTACGCGCTGAAGCCGATGAACTGCCCCGGCCACGTGCAGATCTTCAAGCACGGCTTGAAGAGCTACCGCGATCTGCCTATGCGGCTTGCGGAATTCGGCGCCGTGCATCGCTATGAGCCTTCCGGCGCGCTGCACGGGCTGATGCGCGTGCGCGGCTTCACGCAGGACGACGCGCATGTGTTCTGCACCGAGGAGCAGCTCGCCGAGGAATGCCTCGCCATCAATGAGCTGATCCTCTCCACCTATGCCGATTTCGGCTTCGGCGAGATCGTGGTGAAGCTCTCCACGCGGCCCGAGAAGCGGGTCGGCTCGGACGCGGTGTGGGACCACGCCGAGGATGTGATGGAGAAGGTGCTCACCCAGATCGCCGCCGAATCCGGCGGGCGGATCAAGACCGGCATCCTGCCGGGTGAGGGCGCGTTCTACGGGCCGAAGTTCGAGTACACGCTGCGCGACGCGATCGGCCGCGAATGGCAGTGCGGCACCACGCAGGTCGACTTCAACCTGCCGGAGCGCTTCGGCGCGTTCTATGTCGATGCCGACGGCAGCAAGAAGGCCCCGGTGATGATCCACCGCGCCATCTGCGGCTCGATGGAGCGCTTCACCGGCATCCTGATCGAGCACTTCGCCGGGCATTTCCCGCTCTGGCTGGCGCCGACGCAGGCGGTGGTGGCGACCATCACCTCCGAGGGCGACGACTATGCCCGCGAGATCGTGGCGCTGGCGAAGAAGGCCGGGCTGCGCGTCGACAGCGATCTTCGCAACGAGAAGATCAACTACAAGGTGCGCGAGCACTCGCTGGCCAAGGTGCCGGCGCTGATCGTGGTCGGGCGCAAGGAGGCGGCCGAGCGCACCGTCTCCATCCGCCGACTGGGCAGCCCGAACCAGACCACGATGAGCCTCGACGAGGCGCTCGCCAGCCTGGTCGGGGAAGCACGCGCGCCGGATGTGGTGCGCGCGGCGGAGTAGAGCCCCGCCACTCGGACGGTCCTACCGAAAAGAACGCCCCGGACCCGTTTCCGGGGCGTTTTTCTAAGCGGTTGTCGGATGCGCTTAAAAAAAGCCATCCGGCCTGACCGCGATGTGCGCCATCGTACCCCCTAACAAACATGAATCGATTCCTGGGGGGATGGTATAATGATGAAGCAAAATCACAGGCTTGGCGCGAAGGCCGCGATACTTGTCGCGATGCTGGGTAGCGGTATTGCCGGCCTGACGCCGGGAGGCGCGCAGGCGGCGGACGTCGCGGGGGCTGCGCCTGCCGCCGCCGCGCCACCGACCTCCACCAGCCTCGTGCCCGACAGCGCCTTCTTCATCGGCGCCGGCGCGAGCTTCAACGCCACGCGGTTTTCCGACCAGAACCTGTACGCGCAAGGGGTCTCCACGATCTCCCAGAACGGCGTCCCGATCGGGGCGGGTTATGCCGGGGGTAACGTTGATCCCGGTTTCGGCACGGAATACAGCATCGCGGGAGCGGTCCAGCTGGGTTATTTCCAGCATTTCCAGGCCTCGGACTGGCTGTGGGGTGTCAAGCTCACCTATAATTACCTCGGGACGGAAGCCGAGACCGGGCCGATCGCGGTGCCGCAGTCCGGCGCGTTCACCGGCCCGTCTTCCGCCAGCTTCACCGGGAACGTGGTAGGCGGCTCCTATTCCAGCCGCGTCGACAACCAGTTCTCACTGGTGCCGTTCTTGGGTAGGTCGTTCGACTGGGGCTTCGTCTATCTCGGAGCGGGCCCGACGCTGTCGCGCGTGCGCTACGACTTCAACAATGTCGTCGGCTTTGCCGATATCAACGGGGTCCATTACGACATTACCGGAAGGCCGGACGATTCCTCCAGCAAGGACTGGGTGGTGGGCGGCGAAGTCATTGTCGGCGCGACCTATTTTCTCTCGGAGAGCTGGTTCGTCGATCTGAGCTACAGCTACACCGTGACCGGCAACACCAGTAAGGGCTATTCTGGCCCGTTCTCGACCACGGCGCGCGGCGGCTTCGAGGATGTCGGCATACTGAGCGGCACCTTCTCCGGCGCCTCCAGCACGCAGTCGATCATGGTGTCGATCAACCGGGTGTTCTGAGGACACATTAGAGCATTTTCGGTGAATTCACGTTCACCGAAAATGCTCTAGTTGTTTGTTTTTTCGCATTTTCTTCACGCGAACCGGTACCCACTTCGCTCGAAAATGCTCTAGGGGACAGGCTTGCCCGGGACCGGCGCGGGAACCGGGCGGTCGAACGGGTTGTTCTCGCGCTGCACCGGGTTGGCGTCGGCATTGGGCACGTTGAGCCGGCGCTGCTCATTGGTCCAGTAGGACGGGCCTTCCATCAGGTTCTGGCTGTTGGGCCGAACCGTGTTCTGGCGCTGCGGGATCTTCAGAGGGGGCATTTTGGGCTGCATCGGCTTTGGCGGCGATATCTGCGCCGAGGCGCCTGCGACCGTGAGCAAGACGGCGCCTATCGCCCCGACAATCCTGTACATCACATGTTTCCTGACCTGTCCGCACAGATATAGGGCCTCGCGCCGCCAAAGCGAGGCCTGTCGGGATTTCAGCGGCGTGAGGTGTTCCAGGCATAGGCGAGGGCGAGCAAGGTGAGGGCGGCGGCCGACGCCGTGATGCCCATGGCCACGATGCCGGCCGGCGTCATCCGCGCGCTGCCCTGAATCGAGATCGACTTGCCGATCCGCATATCGAACACCGCCTTCATCTCCTCCGGGTGCGTGGGCACCGGCTCCGGTGCGGGCAAGGGCAGAGGCAGGGGCAGGCTGCGAGGCTCGCTCATCGCTGGTTTCCCTCATCACTGGCTTTCGCTGCCGGCCGGCGCCGGCTTGCCCGCCAAGCGTAGTCCTGCTTCGCTCCCCAGGCCATCCATCGTCGACCTAGCCGGCCGGGTTGCGGATAGGCTAGAAGGCGGCCAACGGGCACCCCGCGCCCGCCGGAGAGTGCCGCCCATGACCCTCATCAATGTCGAGGACGCCCGACGGGCCGCGCGCCGGCGGCTGCCGCGCATCTTCTTCGACTATCTCGACGGCGGCGCCTTCGGCGAGCAGACCATGGCGGCCAACACGGGCGATTTCGCGCGCTGGACGCTGCGCCAGCGCGTGCTGGTCGACGCCTCGATGCGGGATTTATCGACCACCTTCCTCGGGCGCCGCCATGCCGTGCCGTTCATGCTCGGCCCGGTCGGCTTTCTCGGCCTCTATGCCGGCCATGGCGAAGTGCAGGCCGCGCAGGCCGCCCATGACGCCGGCACCGCGCTGTGCCTGTCCACCTTCTCCATCGCCTCGATCGGCGAATTGCGGGAAAAGACCACGGGCGCGCTCGATTTCCAGCTCTATGTGCTGAACGATCGCGGTCTGAGCGAGGAGATTATTGCGCAGGCGCAGGCGGCGGGGGTGGAGAACCTCTACCTCACCGTCGACACCGCCATCACCTCGGTGCGCGAGCGCGACGTGCGCAACGGATTCCGCTCGCTCACCAGAGTGGGGCCGGGCCTGCTGGCGAAGCTCGCCTTGCACCCGCGCTGGTGCGTCGACATGAGCCGGGCCGGCACGCCGCGCGTCGGCGCGATCGCCCATCGCCCGGAATTCGGCGCCGGCCTTTTGGAACAGGCGAGCCACCTCTCGCGTGGCATCGACACGTCGCTGTCGTGGCGCGACGTGGAGTGGCTGCGCGCGCGCTGGCCGGGCCGGCTGGTGCTCAAGGGTCTGCTCGACCCCGAGGACGCGCGGCTGGCCAAGGCGGCCGGAGTCGACGCCATCGTGGTCTCGAACCATGGCGGGCGCCAGCTCGACGGCGCCTCCTCGACCATCGCGGCGCTGCCGGCCATCGTCGACGCCCTGGAAGGCGGGATGGAGATTCTGGTGGATGGCGGCTTCCGGCGCGGGGCGGACATCGTGAAGGCGCTTGCGCTCGGCGCCTCCGGCGTGCTGCTTGGCCGTGCCTATGTCTACGGCCTCGGCGCCGCCGGCGGGGCAGGGGTGGCGCGAGTGATCGCCCATCTGACTGAGGAGGTCGACATAACGCTGGCGCTGATGGGCTTGACCTCGGTCGCCGAGCTGAAAAATGTCGGCCGTGTGGCGCTGCGCCCGGCATGACGGAGCGGCAGCGCGAAATCGCCCGATACCGCCATACTTTACCCTTCGTTCACCACGTTGGCGCGGACGCCGCATTTTCGCCCCACTCAAACAGCCTTCTGTGACATAAGGAGTGGGATCGGGGGGTGTTTGCACCC
This sequence comes from Ancylobacter gelatini, assembly GCF_022601675.1. Classification (GTDB taxonomy): domain Bacteria; phylum Pseudomonadota; class Alphaproteobacteria; order Rhizobiales; family Xanthobacteraceae; genus Ancylobacter; species Ancylobacter gelatini. The sequence goes on from NZ_JAKVIL010000004.1 coordinate 134,183, forward strand.
GTCGGTGTCGATGCAGTTGCGTGCGAGCCGTGAGAAGGCGCCGGGTACAGGCGTCGCGACGGGGTAGGGCGCATAGCAAGCGGTCGGGGTGTATGACGACGTATCGAGCTCTCGTACGAGCTGCCGGCCAGTTGCCGGCTCAGGTGACGGTTGGCCGCGTCGGTCGCGTTGCGGCGCTGCTGGGTATCGGCCTTCTGGCCGCCAATTGCACCGGCGACAACAAGCTCACCAGCAAGATCGATCCGAAATACGGCGTTTCCGCCAGCCCGCGCGTCGTGGCCATGGGTGATCCGGTTCCCAAGGGTGGCGGCGCCTATCGCGTCGGCAAGCCCTACAAGGTCGCCGGCAAGACCTACGTGCCCAAGGAAATGAACAAGGGCGAGAAGTTCGAAGGCCTCGCCTCCTGGTATGGCGACGATTTCCACGGTCGCATGACCGCCAATGGCGAAGTGTTCGACATGCACTCGATCGCCGCCGCCCATCCCACCCTGCCGATGCCGAGCTATGTCCGCGTGACCAACAAGGACAATGGCCGCTCCATGGTGGTGCGCGTGAACGATCGCGGGCCGTATCACGGCAACCGCGTGATCGACGTCTCCCAGCGGGCGGCGGACATGCTCGGCTTCAAGAGCCGCGGCACCGCGCGCGTGAAGGTGGAGTATATCGGCCCGGCCCGCCTTGAGGGCTCCGACGACATCCAGCTCGCCGCCACCTTGCGCACCAATACGCCGGCGCCGGAGCCGACCGTCATGGTGGCCTCCGCGTCGTCGTCCACGCTGATGGTTGCCTCCAATGGCCCGATCACCGCCGTGCGGGCCACCCGCACCACCGTGATCGCCGCCGCCAACGTGCCGCTGCCGCCGAGCCGTCCCTTCGACCTCGGCGAGGGCATGGAAGAGACCGTCGCGTCCGCCGCGCCGATGGCGCCGACCTATGTGGCTCCCCGCGCCAAGCCCGTCGCGGTCGCCAGCGCCCCGGCGCCGCGTCCCGTGATCAACCCCGCGAGCGCGCCGCGTCCGGTGCAGGCCGCCGCGCTCGCGCAGCCGCGCCGCACCCCGGTCGAGCCGCCGCCGCCGGTCATCGCCTCGGCGCCGGAAGCCAGTGGCTGGATGGTCGGCGCCCAGCCCGCCATGGGCTATGCCGCCACCGGCGTGCTGACCCCGGTCGGCACCGGACGCGGGCTGTACTGAGCGCTCGATCGGCCGGACGCGCCAGCCGGGCGGGCCACGCCCGGCATTAAGCATCAAACCTCCACCGCATTGCAGCAGCGGGTTCGGGCTGATAATCCTTGCCCCATGCCGGGGACGGCCTGCACAGCGCTGCGGAGCGAACGGCACGAGGCTGAATGATGCGGATTTTCGTGTGTCTGGTGCTCGCCCTGCTTGCCGCGCCCGGCGCGGCGCACGCGCAGCAGCCCCAGACGCCGACCATCGCCTCGCCCCAGGCCCTTCTGCTCGACTTTGAAAGCGGCACGGTGCTGTTCGAGCGCAATGCCGACACGCAGAACTTTCCCGGCTCGCTGGCCAAGCTGATGACCATGGCCGTCGTGTTCCGCGAGATCGCCGAAAAGCGCCTCTCGCCGGACACCGAGTTTCAGGTGAGCGAATATGCCTGGCGGCGGGGTGGGGCGCCCTCGGGGGGCGCGACCATGTTCGCGGCGCTGAAAAGCTCGATCAAGGTCAGCGACCTGATCCGCGGCACGATCATCCCGAACGGCAACGACGCCACCATCATCCTGGCCGAGGGCATCGCCGGCAACGAACTCGGCTTCTCGGGAATGATGAACCAGGAGGCCAAGCGGCTCGGCCTCGACAATTCGCGCTTCACCAACACCAATGGCCTGTCCGACCCGGACCAGAAGACCACGGCGCGCGATCTCGCCACGCTGGCGGCGCATATCATTCGCAGCTACCCGGACGAGTACAAGGTCTATAGCGAACCGGACTTCCTCTGGAGCAAGATCCGCCAGAACAACCGCAACCCGCTGCTCGGCATGAGCCTGGGCGCCGACGGGTTCCAGACCGGCTATCTCAAGGAAGCCGGCTTCAATCTCGTCGGCTCGGCAGTGCAGGGCGACCAGCGGCTGATCGTCGTGATCATGGGCGCCAAGACCGACCGCGAGCGCTCCGATGACGCCCGCAAGCTGCTGGAATGGGGCTTCCGCTCCTTCGAATCGCGCGTGCTGTTCGAGAAGGGGCAGGAGGTCGGCGAGGCCGTGCTCTATGGCGGGAATCGCGGCGGCGCACCGCTGACCGGGGTCGACACCATCCGCATTCTGGTGCCGCGCAATGGCGACCAGCGCATCACCGCCCGCATCCAGTATGAGGGGCCGGTCATGGCGCCGGTGGAGAAGGGAACGGAACTCGCCCGTCTCCGGGTGTTCCGCGGCGAGCAGGTCGCGCTCGACGTGCCGCTGGTGGCGGCCGAATCCGTGGCGGAAGGCCCGCTGTGGCGCCGCGCCATGGATGGCGCCTATGAGTTGGTCGTCGGCCTGCTGCGGCAGGGCTACACCAAGCTGGCAACGGTCAAGCTGACAGGCTGAACCATGGCCCCCCCCCGCCGTTTCAGCAGCAAGCCTGCCAGCGCCGCAACCGAGCCCACGGTGCGGCGCGGGCGCTTCATCACCTTCGAGGGCGGCGAGGGCGCCGGCAAGTCGACGCAGGTACGCCTGTTGAGCGAGCGCCTGCGCCAAAGCGGCATCCACGCCGCCACCACGCGCGAGCCCGGCGGTTCGCCCGGGGCGGAAATCATGCGCCATGTCGTGCTCTCCGGCGCCGCCAAGCCGCTCGGCCCGTTCGCCGAGGCCGCGCTGTTCGCGGCGGCACGGGCGGACCATCTCGACGTCACCATCCGCCCGACGCTGGCAAGCGGAAGCTGGGTGATCTGCGACCGCTTCGCCGATTCCACCCGCGCCTATCAGGGCGTGCTGGGCGATCTCGACCCGCGGCTGATCGCGGCGCTGGAATCGGTCACCGTCGGCGACACGCGGCCGGACCTGACTCTCATTCTCGACCTGCCGGCCGCCGAGGGCCTCGCCCGCGCCGCCGCGCGTTCCGGCAGCAATGCCGACCGCTTCGAGAGCGAGGATCTGAACTTCCACCTGCGGCTGCGCGAGGCGTTTCGCGACATCGCGACCCGCGAGCCGGCGCGCTGCGTGCTGATCGACGCCTCGGGCACGCCGGATGCGGTCGCGGATGCGGTGTGGCAGGTGGTGACCACGCGCCTCGGCGACTACCTGCCAAAGCGCCCCGGCCCGCCGCCCGCGCCGCAGCGCGTCGTGGCACGCCGGGCATGAGGGCGCGATGAGCGACGCCAAATGAGCGATACCCTCCCGGAAGCCGACCGCTTTGGCACCGCCCCCTCGCCGCGTGAGCGGCACGAGCTGTTCGGCCATGGCGAGGCCGAAGCGATGGTGCGCGAGGCCTGGAACGCCGGGCGCCTGCCCCATGCCCTGCTGATTGGCGGGCGTGAGGGCATCGGCAAGGCGACCTTTGCCTATCGCGTCGCGCGCTTCGTACTTGCGAACGGCGCGGCGCCCGCGGGCTCGATCGCGGTCGATCCGACCCATTCCGCCGCCCGGCAGGTCGATGCGCTCTCGCACCCCGATCTTCTGGTGCTGCGCCGCACGCCGAACGACAGCGGCAAGCTGCCCTCGATGATCCCGGCCGAACAGGTCCGCAAGGTGCGCTCCTTCTTCGGCTCCACGGCGGCGCTGGGTGGCTGGCGGGTGTGCATCGTCGACACGCTGGACGAGATGAACGCGCAAGGCGCGAACGCGCTGCTGAAAACGCTGGAGGAGCCGCCGACGCGCGCGCTGTTCCTGCTGGTGAGCCACGCGCCGGGCCGGCTGCTGCCGACCATCCGCTCGCGCTGCCGGGCCGTATCGCTGCGCCCGCTCGCCACCGGCGAGGTGGTCACCGCGCTGGAGAGCCTCGCAGGCGCGATGACCGACCTCGACGCCGCGCGCTTCCCCGAGGCGGCGGAGGCGAGCGAGGGCAGCGTGCGCGAGGCGCTGGCGCTGTTGACCGGCGACGGGCTGGCCGTGCGCAAGGCAACGCACGACCTGCTCGACCGCCTGCCCGATGTCGACCGCAAGGGCCTGCACGCGCTGGGCGAAAAACTGCAGGGCGACCGGGGAGGGGCGCTCGACAGCTTCGTCGCGACGGTCGAGAACTGGATTTCCGACCACGCCACCGGACGGCGGCAAAGCCCCTCGCTTCGCCTTGCACGCCTGCCGGAGGTGTGGGAGAAGGTTCGCCGCGCGGCGATCGACGCGGATACCTACAATCTCGACCGCAAGACGCTCGTCTTCAGGATCTTCGCGTCGCTTGACGAGGCCGTGCGTCGCTAACGCACCCGCCTCCCGGCGACGGGCCCTGACGGCACCCGGTCGCGGCGCTGACAGCTCAGGAAGTTCTCGCGTGAAACCCGCCTACTACATCACCACCGCCATCGACTACCCGAACGGCTTTCCTCATATCGGCCACGCCTATGAGAAGATCGCCTCCGACGCGCTCGCGCGCTTCAAGAAGCTGGACGGCTATGACGTCTACTTCCTGACCGGCACCGACGAGCACGGGCTGAAAATGGCGCAGACGGCGGAAAAGCAGGGGCTTACGCCGCTGGAATGGGCGACGAAGAACGCCACGCGCTTCAAGGAGATGGATGCGCTGCTGGGCGTCGACTACGACCGCTTCATCCGCACCACCGACCGGGACCATATCGTCTCGACGCAGGCGATCTGGGAGAAGATGGTCGCCAAGGGCGACATCTATCTCGGCGCGTATTCCGGCTGGTATTCGGTGCGTGACGAGGCCTATTACGCCGAGGACGAGACCAGCGTGAACGCCGACGGCGTGCGGCTCGGCCCGCAGGGTACGCCGGTGGAATGGACCGAGGAGAAGAGCTATTTCTTCCGCCTCTCGGCGTATCAGAACACGCTGCTCGCCTATTATGACGCGCACCCGGACTTCATCCGCCCCGATGTGCGGCGCAATGAGGTGACGAGCTTCGTCAAAAGCGGGCTGCAGGACCTCTCGATCAGCCGCACCACCTTCAGCTGGGGCATTCCGGTGCCCGGCGACGAGGCGCATGTGATGTATGTCTGGGTCGACGCCCTGACCAACTACATCACCGGCGTCGGCTATCCCGACACCGAGGGCGCGTCGTTCAAGCGGTTCTGGCCGGCGGACCTGCACGTCATCGGCAAGGACATCATCCGCTTCCACGCGGTGTACTGGCCCGCCTTCCTGCTCTCCGCCGGCCTTGAGCCGCCGAAGACCGTGTTCGCCCACGGCTTCATCCATAATCGCGGGGAGAAGATGTCGAAGTCGGTCGGCAATGTGATCGACCCGTTCGACCTTGCGAAGGCCTATGGCGTCGACGCGCTGCGCTATTTCCTGCTGCGCGAGATTCCGTTCGGGCAGGATGGCTCCTACAGCCACGAGGCCATCGTCGCGCGCACCAATGCCGACCTTGCCAACGACCTCGGCAACCTCGCCCAGCGCTCGCTCTCGATGATCGCCAAGAACCTCGGTGGCACGCTCCCCGAGCCCGGCCCGCTCTCGGCGGAAGACGCCGCCATCCTCGCCGGCGCCGACGCCATGGGCGCCAAGGTGCGCGAGGCGATGGAGGGCCAGCAGATTCACAACGCGCTGGCGGCGATCTGGGCCGTGGTTGCGGACGCCAACCGCTATTTCGCCGCCTCCGCGCCCTGGGAACTGCGCAAGAACGACCCGGAGCGCTTCGGCACCGTGCTGTGGACCACGGCCGAGGTGATCCGGCAGGTCGCGATTCTCGCCCAGCCCTTCGTGCCGGTGAGCGCGGGCAAGCTGCTCGACCTGATCGCCGTGCCGGCCGAGGGCCGCGACTTCGCCACGCTCGGCGAGGCCGGGCGGCTGAAGGGCGGCACGGTGCTGCCGGCCCCGGCGCCGGTGTTCCCGCGCTATGTCGAGCCCGAGGCGGCGGCGGGCGCATGATCGTCGACAGCCATTGCCATCTCGACTTCCCGGATTTTTCCGCCGAGCTCGACGCCGTGGTCGAGCGGGCGAGGGCGGCCGGGGTGGGGCGCCTGGTCACCATCGGCACCCGCATCCGCCGCGCGGGCGAGGTCAAGGCGATCGCCGAGCGTTTCGACGACGTGTTCTGCTCGGTCGGCACGCACCCGCACAATGCCGGCGAGGAAGTCGACGTGACGCTGGACGAACTGCTGCGCGAGGCCGACCATCCCAAGGTGGTGGCGATCGGCGAGGCGGGGCTCGACTATCATTACGATACCGCGCCACGCGAGGCGCAGGCCGCCGGCTTCCGCATGCACATCGCCGCCGCGCGGCAGACCGGGCTGCCGCTGGTGATCCACGCCCGCGACGCCGACGAGGACACCGCCGCGATCCTTGAGGAAGAGAGCGCCAAGGGCGCCTTTCCCTTCGTGCTGCACTGCTTCACCGCCGGGCCCGATCTTGCGCGTCGCGCCGTCGCGCTGGGCGGCTATGTGTCGTTCTCCGGCATATTGACCTTCAAGACCGGCGCGCCGCTGCGCGAGATCGCGGCCTCGCTGCCGGAGGACCGGCTGCTGGTGGAGACCGACGCGCCGTATCTCGCGCCGAATCCGTGGCGGGGAAAGCGCAACGAGCCTTCCTATGTGGTGGAGACCGCCCGTATATTGGGCGAGACACGCGGTCTGTCGCGCGAGGACATCGCCGCCGTGACCACGCGCAATTTCTTCCGCCTGTTCTCCAAGGCCAGCTGACACAGGACGCATCCCCGGCATGGCTTTCCACTTCACCATTCTCGGCTGCGGCTCCTCGGGCGGGGTGCCGCGAGTCGGGCAGGGGTGGGGGGCCTGCGACCCCACGGAACCGAAGAACCGCCGCCGCCGCTGCTCGATGCTGGCCGAGCGCTACGCGGAAGGCGAGGGGCGCCCTACCCGTGTTCTGATCGACACCTCGCCGGACCTGCGCGAACAATTGCTCGACGCGCACGTCGACCGGCTCGACGCGGTGCTGTTCACCCACGAGCACGCCGACCACACCCACGGCATCGACGATCTGCGCCCGCTCACCATCCAGCACCGGCGGCGCATCGACGTGCATGTCGACGCCGAGACCTCGGCCGTGCTGCACCAGCGCTTCGGCTACTGCTTCCAGACGCCGCCGGGCAGCGACTATCCGCCAATCCTCACCGAGCATCGGTTCGGCGACGGGGACGCCATCCGCATTCCCGGACCCGGCGGGACGCTGGAGGCGCTGGCGTTCCGGCAGTTCCACGGCAACATCTCGTCCTATGGCTTCCGCATTGGCGGGCTGGCTTATTCCAGCGACCTGCACGACCTGCCGCCGTCGAGCCTGCCTTATCTGGAAGACCTCGACGTCTGGGTGATCGACGCGCTGCGCTACACGCCGCACCCGACGCATTTCTCGCTGAGCGAGGCGCTGGGCTGGATCGAGCGCATGAAGCCGCGCCGGGCCGTGCTGACCAACCTGCACACCGATCTGGATTACGAGACGCTGCGCCGAGAACTGCCGGCGCACATCATCCCGGCCTATGACGGCCTGAAAATCGAGACCTGACAGCAGGTTGCCGCCAATTTCGCAAGCAGCTCCCATGTCGTCATATCCGTTTGTTTTCCATAATATGTCTTCTGCGAATCATATCTGGCGCAGAAACCAGCCGGTGGAGATGCCGTCTTGAAGCCCTCTCGCGATATTGGCCGGCTCCTTGAAATCATGGCCGCGCTGCGCACGCCGGAGACCGGCTGCCCGTGGGACCTGGAACAGGACTTCGCCTCGATCGCGCCCTACACCATCGAGGAGGCCTATGAGGTGGCCGATGCCATAATGCGCGGCGACCTCGACGATCTGTGCGACGAGCTGGGCGACCTGCTGCTTCAGGTGGTGTTCCACGCGAGGATGGCTCAGGAGCGCGGCGCCTTCGATTTCGGCGACGTGGTGACGGCGGTGACCACCAAGATGATACGCCGCCATCCTCACGTCTTCGGCGAAGCGCGCGGGCGCGGTGTCGCCGCGGTGAACGCGGCGTGGGAAGAGATCAAGGCGGACGAGAAACGGCTGAAGGCCGAGCGGCGGGCCGCACGGGGACTGCCGGGCGAGGCGAAGGCGCGCACGCTGGATGGGGTGGCGGTGGGGGCGCCTGCCCTCACCCGCGCGGTGAAGCTGCAGGCCAAGGCCGCGCGCGTCGGCTTCGACTGGCCGGACACGGTTCAGGTGATCGACAAGATCCGCGAGGAAATCGTCGAGGTCGAGGCCGAAATCGCCAGCGGCGACCGCGCGGCGGCGGCTGGCGAGGTCGGCGACCTGCTGTTCGCGCTCGCCAATCTGGCGCGCCATCTCGGCGTCGATCCGGAGGCGGCGCTGCGCGGCACCAATGAGAAGTTCACCCGCCGCTTCGGCCATATCGAGGACGCGCTGGAGGCGCAGGGCCGCGCCCCGCAGGACGCCAGCCTCGATGAGATGGAAGCGCTCTGGCAGCAGGCCAAGGGGCGGGAGTAGGACGGCGAAAGCCTCCGCTTGGCAGAGGATCGGGCAGGGACGCCCTGCCCTGCGCGCCGCATTCGCCGGCACCGGGACTGTTTCACGGAATGCCGTTCGGTTTGACGGACGGCGCGGCGGCGGTTTGGCAAGGCGTTGGCGCGACAGCATAAATCACGGAATCTTGCCGTCCTGTTACGAGCGGCGCGGATGACGCGGTGCTGTGGCGCACGGATCGCTCGCGACGGGACACGTTTCGCGTCGCGCGATTCCGAGAGTGTCGCACGCCCGTCCCGAAAGGATGATTGAAGGCGAAGGGGCGGACGGCATTGTGCGAGGGTGCGGTGGTAGCCGGCCTGCGTGCTTCGAGGCTGCCCCGTGCCCCCACCTCGGCATCACGGAGCGAGCTTGCCACCTTGAAGAAAGGGGCCTCGCCCGCACGACGGGCATTCCGGGCGTCGTCGGTTCCGGCGGCAGCAGCCTGCGCGCTTCGGCACCGGCTGGTTAGCGCTTCGGCAGACGGATCGAGGTTTCCCGGCTCCGAAGCCCGTTGATACTGACCCGCCGGCGCCAATGCGTTTCGACGGATGCGCGGGAAGGCCGAGCCCGCTCAGTGCGCGCTCGGCGCTTTCGAGCGTCGCGCCTGGAACCGCCGCTCGATGTGCTCGGCGCGCTCGGGGGGCACGCGCACCGCGAGATTGACGCGCCCATCCACGGCGTCGCGGCGCTCCAGAACCTCGGTGTTGCGGTAGAGCCAGCTCAGGCCCTCGCCGTCGGACGGGTCGAGGTCGAGGGTGAGTGTGATGCGCTCGCGGGCGAGGCGCTCGCGGATGGCATCGCGCAGGGTGTCGAGCCCCTCCCCGGTCAGCGCCGAGACCGGAATCGGCCGTGCATCGCCGGTGCGGCGCTCCGCCGTGTTGAAGATGCGGGTGCGACCGTCCTCGTCCATCAGGTCGATCTTGTTCCACACCTCGATCAGGCGGTGGTCGTCGGTCGGGTCGATGTCGAGATCGGCCAGCACGCTTTCGACGTCATGCGCCTGCGCCTCGGCGTCCTCATGGGCCATGTCGCGGACATGGAGGATGAGATCGGCCTCGATGACCTCTTCCAGCGTGGCGCGGAAGGCGGCGACAAGCTGGGTCGGCAGGTCGGAGATGAAGCCGACCGTATCGGAAAGGATCACCCGCTCGCCGCTGCCGAGCTCGATGGCGCGCAGGGTCGGGTCGAGCGTGGCGAACAGGAGGTCCTTGGCCATCACGTCGGCGCGGGTCAGCCGGTTGAACAGCGTCGACTTGCCGGCATTGGTGTAGCCGACCAGCGCCACGACCGGATAGGGCACCTTCTTGCGGCTGGCGCGGTGCAGGGCGCGGGTGCGCTTCACCTGCTCCAGTTCGCGCTCGATCTTGGTGATGCGCTCGCCGATGATGCGCCGGTCGGCCTCGATCTGGGTCTCGCCCGGGCCGCCGAGAAAGCCGAAGCCGCCGCGCTGGCGTTCCAGATGGGTCCAGGAGCGCACCAGACGGCTTTTCTGGTAGTTGAGGTGGGCAAGCTCCACCTGAAGCACGCCTTCCTTGGTGCGCGCCCGCTGGCCGAAGATTTCGAGGATCAGCGCCGTGCGGTCGATGACCTTGGCCGACCACGCCTTTTCGAGGTTGCGCTGCTGCACCGGGCTGAGCGGGGCGTCGACGAAGACGAGACCCGCCTCCTCCGCCTTCACGATACCGGCGATCTCCTCGACCTTGCCGGTGCCGAGATAGGTGGCGGGGCGCACCTGCGAGAGGCCGACCAGCGTCGCGGCGACGACATCAAGGTCGATGGCCATGGCGAGGCCGACCGCCTCGTCGAGCCGGGCCTCAGGTGAGCGCAAGCGTTCCTCGCCCTCGACCGCCTTGCGGGTGAGGTGAGGGACGAGGACCACCACGCGCGTGGCGTCCCCTGCCCCTTCGAGGCTCGGCGGCAGACCGGCGTCGGACGGTGCCCCGCCCGGCCGCCTGCGGCTTCTGATTTCCAAGTCGCCCTTCCAGATCAGCTCTTCTCGGGCGTCTCGTCCGGCTCGAAGAGCTGAACGGGATGACCGGGCATGATGGTCGAAATGGCATGCTTGTAGACAAGCTGCGAATGACCGTCCCGCCGCAGCAGGACGCAGAAATTATCGAACCACGTCACGACCCCCTGGAGTTTCACTCCATTGACGAGGAAGATCGTGAGCGGCGTCTTGTTCTTGCGGACGTGGTTGAGAAAGGTGTCCTGGAGGTTCTGCGAACGTTCCGCGGCCATGGTTTTTTTGATCCGTTGTTTGTTGTTGGTACTTCGTCGGCGCGGTCGTTTTCATCGGCCGGCAGGGACCCGTCCGGGGGCCCTAAGCGTCTGAAAACGTGCAGTACAAGCATCGCACACCATGCTTATCGCGCAAGACGCTTTCGCGATAGCTCGCGGAAGCTGCTGTCAGCGTGCGATTTCCGCCACGGAATGGAACAGCTCCCGCAGCTTGCGCACCACCGGGCCGGGGCTTCCCCCGCCGATCGGCTGCCCGTCGATTCGCACCACCGGCATCGCGATGGTGGTCGCCGACGACAGGAACGCCTCGCGCGCCGCCAGCGCCTCGGCGACGGTGAAGGCCCGCTCCTCGATGCGAAGCTGCAATTGCTCGGCGACCTCGAACATCACGGTGCGGGTGATGCCGCGCAGGATGCCGTGCTCGGCCGGCCGTGTGCGCAGCACGCCATCCTGCGTGACGATCCACGCATTGGTGGAGCCGCCTTCCGTCACATGGCCGTCGGCGTCGACGAACCACGCCTCCCGCGCCCCGGCTTCGCGCGCGGCCTGCTTGGCGAGCACGTTCGGCAGCAGGCCGACGGTCTTGATGTCCACCCGGTCCCAGCGGTTCTCCGGCACGGTGATGACCGCGACGCCCTCGATGGCCAGCGCCTCGTTCTTCGCGGCATCGACCCGGCGCGCGGTGACCACCACGGAGGGCGGCACCTCCGGTACCGGGAAATAATGGTCGCGCCGCGCCACGCCGCGCGTGACCTGAAGATAGACGAAGCCGTCGCGTACCCGGTTGCGGCGGACGGTTTCGCGCAGCACCACGCCGAGCGCGTGGAGCGGCATGGGCAGGCGGATCCGCAATTCGCGCAGCGAGCGCACCAGGCGCTCCATGTGCCGGCGCTCGTCCACCATGCGGCCGGCGCGCACCTCACAGACCTCGTAGACGCCATCGCCGAACTGGTAGCCGCGATCCTCCACATGCACGCCGGCATCGGCATGCACCACGTAGAGGCCGTTCACATAGGCGACGCGCGACATGTTCCCCAATCCTCAATCCCGTCAGCGACGCCACAGGGCGAAATTCACCAGCCCAAGCACCACGAGGATCTCCAGCCGGCCCAGAATCATCGTGATCGCTAGTATAAGCTGGGCATAGGCCGGTAGCGTGCCCCAGTCGGGCCAAATCTGCCCGGTTTCCCAGCCGGCGGCATAGACCGGGCCGGCATTGCTCAGCGCCGCCATCGCCGCGACGAACGCCGCCTCGAAGCTCGGCATGACCGGAGCAAGCGCCACGGTCACGGTCACGATGGTGGTGCAGGCGACGCCGAAGCTGATCCAGATCGCCTTCATCATCTGCAGCGAGACGTTCTGCTGGCCCAGCCGACGCGGGCGCACCGCATTGGGATGCACCAGCCGGTCCACCTCGCGGCGGCCCTGCAGGATCATGACGCCGACGCGGTACATCTTGATGCCGCCGGAGGTCGAGAAGGTCGCCCCGCCAATGAACACGGCCAGCAGCACCAGCGTGATCGGTAGAGCGGTGAAGGCGCCGGCATGCGGCTCGACGCCCATGGTGGTCACCAGCGCGATCGCCGTGAACAGCCCGTCCTCCAGCGCCAGCGGCAGCGAGCGCCCGCCCAGCGGGGTGTTGAACCAGGTGGCGGCTGCGATGATGCCGAGCAGCAGGCTCACGCCCAGCACCGCCGTGTTCTCTTGCTGGCCGAAGGCGAGGCGGAAGCGCCGCGTCAACAGCAGGCGGTGCCACAGCACGCTGGTGCCACCCACCAGCATGAACACCATCATCACCAGCTTCACGCTGAAATGCCCATAGGCGGCCATGCCATCGGCGTCGGGCAGCAGCCCGCCGGTGGACAGCGCCGCGCCGGCGAGGCCGAGCGCATCGAACATCCGCACGCCGCAGGCGAACAGCAGCAGCGTGCACAGCACCGTGGCGCCGAGATAGACCGGCAGCACCTGCCGCACCGCATCGTCCAGCGCCATCGCCTCGGTCGCGCCGGTGAGGTTGGCGCGGGCCGAACGGTCCGGCAGGCCGCCAATGCCGGCGGGCGCCAGCACCGCGACCACGCCGACCAGAGTCAGCAGGCCACCGCTCCATTGCAGCGTCAGCAGCCAGGCAATGGTGGCGCGGGGCACGTCCTCCAGCTCGTGGATCTGGATCGATCCGGAGGTGGTGAAGGCCGAGACCGCCTCCATCCACGCCTGAAGCGGGCCAAGCGACGTGGTCGCCGCGATGGGAAAGGCCGCGATCACCGGCGTGCCGAGCCACAGCGCGACCAGCAGCACATAGGACGACAGGCGGTCGATCCGCTCCCGGCGATTGCGCACCGCGAGGTACATGGCACCGGCACCGAACACGGTCAGCAGCGCGGTCATGAGGAACACGCCGGCGCCCGCCTCCTGACGCAGCACCGCGATGATCGACGACACCAGCAGGAAGCCGGCCATGACCGCGGCGACCAGCGCGCTGTTCCGGGCAACCGCGATCATGGCGCCAAAACTCTCACCGGATGCCTCTCAGAAGAATTCGAGGCTGACGCGGAACAATTGCTCGACGCGCTTCACCCGGTCCGCCAGCGCGAACATCACCACCCGGTCGCGGGCCTGGATCACCGTGTCGCCACGCGGCAGCAGCACCCGGCCGCCGCGCACCACGGCGCCGATGCGCATGCCGTCGAACAGATCGAGGCTCTTGAGCGGCTGGCCGACCAGCGGCGAGGTTTCCAGCGCCTCGGCCTCGATCACCTCCCCTGCCCCGTTCAGCAGCGAATGCACGCCCCGGATGCGGCCCTTGCGGACATATTGCAGGATCTTGGAGACGGTGATCTGGCGCGGATTCACATAGGCGTCGATGCCCAGCCCGCGCGCGAAGGCCGGGTAGTTGGAATCGTTCAGCAGCGACAGCATGCGCCGCGCGCCGAGTTCGCGCGACAACAGGCAGGACAGGATGTTGACGCGGTCGTCATTGGTCACCGCGATCATGGTATCGGCATCGCCGACATTGGCCTCGTCGAGGATCAGCCGATCCAGCGCGCTGCCGCGCAGCACGACGGTCTTGCCCAGTTCCTGCGCGATGGCCTCGGCGCGCTCGGGATTGTCCTCGATCAGCTTGACCCGCGCACGCGGATTGCGCGCCTCAAGCTCGCGCGCAACATAGAGCCCGATATTGCCGCCGCCGCCGATGACGATGCGGTGGGCCGGCGGCTCGTCATGGCCGAAGATCGACAGGGCGCGCGTCACCTGATCGCTTTGCGCGACAAAATAAGCGAGGTCGCCGGCAATGAGCTGATCGCTGGAGCGCGGCACGAACACCTTGCCCTTGCGGTTCACCGCGACCACCACGGCCCGCAAATCCGGGAACAGGTCGGTGAGCTGGCGCAGCGGCGTGTCGAGGACCGGGCATTCCTCCTCGCAACGCACGCCGACCACCACCACCTCGCCATCGGCGAAGCTGACCGTATCCACGGCGCCCGGCAGCGAGAGCCGGCGCAGCACCATCTCGCCGACCTCGATCTCCGGCGAAATGACGACATCGATCGGCAGATGGTCGCGCGAGAACAGATCGCGCCAGTGGCCCTGCAGGTAGCTCTGGGCGCGCACGCGGGCGATCTTGGTCGGCACGTCGAACAGAGCATGACCGACCTGGCAGGCGATCATGTTCACCTCGTCGTGCAGCGTCACGGCGATGAGCATGTCGGCCGCTTCCAGCCCGGCGCGGGCCAGCACGTCCGGGTGCGAGCCGTGGCCGACGAAGCCGCGCACGTCCAGCGTGTCGGTCACCGCCTGGATGAGGCGCGGCGACGTGTCGATGATGGAGACGTCGTTCTGCTCGGCCGCCAGTCGCTCCGCAATGCCGAAGCCGACCTGACCCGCGCCGCAGATGACGACCTTCATGGCGATCCCCTATGCACGGTCCGCAACGACCCTGCCCCGCTCCCGCGTGAGTCCGCGGAAGGCACAAGGTCTACACGAGTTGAGGCCGCACTCAACCGATGCCGAGCGCTTTGAGCTTGCGATGCAGCGCCGAGCGCTCCATCCCCACGAATTCGGCGGTGCGCGAGATATTGCCGCCGAACCGGCTGATCTGGGCCACCAGATATTCGCGCTCGAACACCTCGCGGGCATCGCGCAGCGGCAGGCCCATCAGGTGCTCGCCGCCACTGCCATTGGGCAGGCTGGGGACCAGCGAGCCCACATCGGGCGGCAGCATGTCGGCGGTGACCGCCGCATCGGCATCGCCGGTCGCGAGGATCAGCAGGCGCTCGATATTGTTGCGCAACTGGCG
The DNA here is from genome assembly GCF_022601675.1 of Ancylobacter gelatini. GTDB lineage: Bacteria > Pseudomonadota > Alphaproteobacteria > Rhizobiales > Xanthobacteraceae > Ancylobacter > Ancylobacter gelatini. Next base: position 149,240 of record NZ_JAKVIL010000004.1, read on the forward strand.
GACATTGCCGGGCCAGTCATGGGACTGAAGAACCGCGAGCGCATCGTCGGCGATGCGCCGGCGCGGCAGGCCGGTGCCCTGCGAAATCTGGTCGAGGAAGAACTCCACCAGCTCCGGCACATCCTCGCGCCGCTCGGCGAGCGGGGGGACGCGGATCGGCACCACGCCCAGCCGGTGGTAGAGGTCTTCGCGGAAGCGGCCCTCGACGATCTCGTTCTCCAGATTGCGCGCGGTAGACGAGATGATGCGCACATCCACCGAGACGCGGGTGGCCCCGCCCACGCGCAGGAAGTTCTGGTCCACTAGCACGCGCAGGATGCGGTTCTGGGTCTCGCGCGGCATGTCGGCCACTTCGTCGATGAACAGGGTGCCGCCATGGGCCTCCTCCAGCGCGCCGACCTGCCGGCCCTGCCCGCCCGCGCTCTCGACGCCGAACAGCTCGACCTCCATGCGCTCGGGCGTGATCGCGGCGGCATTGATCACCACGAACGGCCCCTTGGCGCGGGCCGAGGCGGCATGGAGCATGCGCGCGGTCAGCTCCTTGCCGGCGCCCGACGGGCCGACGATCATGATGCGGCTATTGGTGGGCGCGACGCGCTCGATGGTCTGGCGCAGCTGGTTGATCACCGAAGACCGCCCGACGAGCTGCTGTGTCATCGGCGCGCGCTGCTTGAGGTCGCGCACCTCGCGCTTCAGCCGCAGCGTTTCCAGCGCGCGGTTGGCGACGAGGATCAGCCGGTCGGAGTTGAACGGCTTCTCGATGAAGTCGTAGGCGCCCTGCTTGATGGCGGCGACGGCGGTCTCGATGGTGCCGTGGCCGGAGATCATCACCACCGGAAGCTCCGGGTGGTTCTGCCGGATCACTTCGAGCAGCTGCAACCCGTCGAGCTTGGAGCGTTCGATCCAGATGTCGAGGAAGATGAGATGCGGCCGGCGCGCCTCGATGGCGGCCAGCGCCTCGTCGCTGTCCTTGGCGGTGCGGGTGGCATAGCCCTCGTCTTCGAGAATGCCGGCCACCAGCCCGCGAATGTCGGCCTCGTCGTCGACGATCAGAATGTCGGTCGCCATGAGCCCAATCTCCCTTAGCCGGCAGCGATGCCGGACGCGGCATGTCCGCCGGTCTTGTTGTCGAGGATGGGAGCCGCACCGCCGCCGTCGCGCGCGAGGGTGAGGCGGATCCAGGCGCCGCGTCCCTCGGGCGCATCGTCGAGCTCGATGCCGCCGCCGTGTTCTTCCATGATCTTGCCGACGATGGCGAGGCCAAGGCCGGTGCCCTTCTCGCGCGTCGTCACATAGGGTTCCAGCAGGCGCGCCCGGTTCTCGGTGGGCAGGCCCTTGCCGTTATCGATGACGTCGATCGTCACCATGCGCTCATCCGCATGCACCGCCACCTTGATGCGCGGCGGCGAATTGCGCTCCTCAGGCTCAACACCTGCAAGGGCTTCGGTGGCGTTCTTCACAATATTGGTGAGCGCCTGAGAGATCAGCCGGCGGTCGAACCGGGCGATCACGGGGCTCTCCGGCAGGGTGAGGTCGATGGCGATGTCGGGATTGCCCACCCGCATCAGGAACACGACCTGCCGCGCCGTCTCGCCGATATCCTGCGCCTCGGCCACCGGCTTGGGCATGCGGGCGAAGGAGGAGAACTCGTCCACCATGCGCCCGATATCGCCGACCTGCCGGATGATGGTCTCGGTGCACTGGTCGAACACCTCGCGGTCCTCGCCGATCACCTTGCCGTAGCGCCGGCGCAGCCGCTCGGCAGAGAGCTGGATCGGGGTCAGCGGGTTCTTGATCTCATGGGCGATGCGCCGGGCCACATCCGCCCAGGCGGAGGAGCGCTGCGCCACCACCAGCTCGGTGATGTCGTCCAGCGTCACCACCCAGCCGCGATCGGCCTCGCGCGACCGCTCGGTGGTGAAGCGCACCGCGATCACCCGGTCGCGACCATTGCGGGTGAGCGTGGTGTTGGCCTGCACGCTGAGCTGGTTGGAGCCCATCGCTTCGGTCAGCAGCGCATCGATCTCCGGGATCACCTCGCGCAGGCTCTTGCCCAGCACCTCGCCCTCGGTGACGCCGAGCAGCTTTTCGGCCGGGCGGTTGATGATCGAGATGCTGCCGTGGGAATCAAGGCCGATCACGCCCGCGCCGACGCCGGAGAGCACCGCCTCGGTGAAGCGGCGGCGGGTGTCGATCTGGTCGCGCGCCTGCACCAGGTCGTCGCGCTGGGTGCGCAGTTCCTGCGTCATCTTGTTGAAGGTCTCGGCAAGGCTCGACAGGTCGCCTTCGGCGCGGTGGACCGGCACCTCGACATAAAGGTTGCCCGCCGCCACCAGGTCGGCCGCGCCGATCAGCCGGCGGATTGGCGCCACCAGCCGGTTGGCGAAATGGATGCCCAGCCAGACCGCGCACAGCAGCACCGTGAGCGAGATCACCGCATAAAGCAGCGCGAACGCCACCTGCACGCCGATGCGCTGCTGTTCGAGGTTGCGATAATCGGCGACCGCCGCCTGCGTCTCTTTGAGGTATTCAATAACCTTCGGGTCGACAGGGCGGGCGACATAGAGGAACAGGTCGTCGAAGTCCTTCAGCGGGATCACTGCCCCGACGAAATCGGCGTCGTTGGGCAGGTAGATCAGCGGCTGTTCCTCGGTGGCGTCCTGCACCGCGAGGTTGGACGGCACGAGGAACTCTCGGCCGACGCGGATGGTGGCACGGTCGACGATCGACAGGTCGCGCTGGATCACCATCGCGGCGGGCAGGCCGCGCACCACGGCTTGCGCGGTCATGGCCTGACGGAAGCGGCTGCGGTCCTGATCCCAGAGCGGGCGTATGCGCTGGAGATCGCGCGCCATGCCCATGACGTCGCCGCGGATCGAATAGGCGTGCTCGCGCACATAGGTCTGCGCCACCGACACCGCATTGTCGACGATGGCGCGGGTGCGCACCGAGAACCAGCGGTCGAGGCCGCGGTCCAGCGTGATCGAGGCCAGCAGGGCGACGAGGATGGCCGGCACCACGGCGACGATGCCGAACAGGCCGACGATGCGCACATGCAGCCGCGCCGCCGCCCTGCCCCGCCGCCGGGCCTTCACGATGCGCCACACCTCGCGGCCGATGATGCCAAGCAGCACCAGCGACATGAAGCCGTTGAGGCACAGGACGACGATGACGATTTCCTGCGAGGGCACCAGCGGGGTGATGCCGATCAGGATGATGAAGCTCACCAGCGCGGTGACGAGCGCCGCCAGCACGGCGAGCGGCGGCAGGCCCCACAGCGAAAAGCGGAAGCCCATGGCGCCGAAATCGAGCGTGTCGCCTTTCTCGGGTCCGTGGGTCGGGGTGTCGCTCATTCATCACCACTGTGACGGGGAGTGAATCGCCCCGTCAGGTGTGATGCAGTGTAACTACACTGGTGCAAAAATGTGACAGAAACCGCGCATGCCCGATTTTATTCACCGAAAGCGCGGCCCCGTCATCGGCTCGTGCGGATTATCTGGATGTCGAGATCCCGGATCTTCTTGCGCAGCGTGTTGCGATTAAGCCCCAGCAATTCGGCCGCCTTGATCTGGTTTCCGCGCGTCGCCGCCAGCGCGGCGGAGAGCAGCGGATACTCCACATCCTTGAGAATGCGGTGATAGAGGCCGGGCGGGGGAAGATTGTCACCGAACTCACCGAAATAGGTGTTCATGTGGCGCTCGACCGAGGAGGACAGCGTCTCGTCCTGCCCGCCCTCCTCCGGCGAGGAATTGGCGATCGGCGTCGCCAGTTCCGCCTCGATGATCGAGGCGGTGATGATCTCCTGCGGGTAGAGCGCGGCGAGGCGACGGATCAGGTTTTCCAGCTCGCGCACATTGCCCGGCCAGCGGTAGCGCTTGAGCCGGTCGAGCGCGGCGGCATCGATCTGCTTGCGCGGCAGGCCCTCGCGCTCGGCCTGGAGGAAGAAGTGGCGGGCGAGGTCCGGCACGTCCTCGGCACGCTCGCGCAGCGGCGGCAGGCGCAGCGGCACGACGTTGAGGCGGAAGAACAGGTCCTCGCGGAACAAGCCCTGCTGGATGAGGATCCGCAGGTCCTTGTTGGTGGCGGCGACGATGCGCACATCGGTCTTGATCGCGGTGCGCCCGCCAACCGTGGTGTATTCGCCCTGCTGGAGCACGCGCAGCAGCCGGGTCTGTGCCTCCATCGGCATGTCGCCGATCTCGTCGAGGAACAGGGTGCCGCCCTCGGCCTGCTCGAAGCGGCCGGCGGAGCGGGCATTGGCGCCGGTGAACGCCCCCTTCTCATGGCCGAACAGCTCGGATTCGATGAGGTCGCGCGGGATCGCCGCCATGTTGATGGCGACGAACGGCCCGTTGCGGCGCTTGCCGTAATCGTGGAGCGCGCGCGCCACCAGCTCCTTGCCGGTGCCGCTCTCGCCCGCGATCATCACGGTGAGGTCGGTCTGCATCAGCCGGGCGAGGACGCGGTAGATGTCCTGCATCGCCGGCGAGCGGCCGACCAGCGGGATGTTGTCGGTCTCGTCGCCGCCGGAGCGCAGGGCGGCTTCCGGCTTCTTCGGCTCCGACAGCGCGCGGCCGACGATGGCGATCAGCTCCTTCAGGTCGAAGGGCTTGGGCAGATATTCATAGGCGCCGCGCTCGGAGGCGCGGATCGCGGTCATGAAGGTGTTCTGCGCGCTCATGACGATGACCGGCAGATCCGGGCGAACCTTCTTGATGCGCGGCAGCAGGTCGAAGGCGTTCTCGTCCGGCATCACCACATCGGTGATCACGAGGTCGCCGTCGCCCTGGCTGACCCAGCGCCACAGCGTGGCGGCGTTGCCGCAGGAGCGCACTTCATATCCCGCCCGCGACAATGCCTGATTGAGCACCGTGCGGATCGCGGCGTCATCATCGGCTACAAGGATGCTTCCCGTCGGCATAGGCGCTCTCAACTCTTTTCGGTAGCGCGGCCACCGCGATACATGGGCATGAGGACACGGAAGGTGGTGCGGCGCGGCTGGCTTTCGCACTCGATGATGCCGCCGTGGTCGCCAACGATCTTGGCGACCAGCGCAAGGCCAAGGCCGGTTCCGGTCGGCTTGGTGGTCACGAACGGGTCGAACAGATGGGGCATCAGGTCGTCGGGCACCCCCGGCCCATTGTCCCGCACGCAGAACTCCAGCGGCAGGCTCACCCGCGCCGGCCCGCCCGGCACCATCAGCCGGACGCCGGGGCGGAAGGCGGTGGTGAGCTGGATCTCGCCATCGGTGGAGTCGCCGATCGCCTCGGCGGCGTTCTTCACCAGATTGAGGAACACCTGAATCAGTTGATCGCGATTGGCCAGCACGGGCGGCAGCGAGGGATCGTATTCCTCGATGAAGCGGATGTGGCGGGCAAAGCCCGACGCCGCCAGCGTGCGCACATGCTCCAGCACGGCATGGATGTTCACCGGCTCGCGCTCGATCGGGCGCTCGTCGGAGAACACCTCCATGCGGTCGACCAGCTTGACGATGCGGTCGGCCTCATCGGTGATCAGCCGCGTCAGCGAGCGGTCGTCGTCGCTGGCGTTCAGCTCAAGAAGCTGGGCGGCGCCGCGAATGCCGGAGAGCGGGTTCTTGATCTCGTGCGCGAGCATGGAGGCCAGCGCGGTGACCGAGCGCGCCGCGCCGCGATGGGTGAGCTGGCGGTCCATCTTGTCGGCGATGGTGCGCTCCTGGAGCATGATCACCACATGGCCCTCCGCCTCGTTCAGCGGCGCGACATGGATGTCCACGATGCGCTCGCCGCCATTGCGCGGCGTGCCGAGATCGACGCGATATTCGTTCACCGCCGAGCCGCGGGTGCGCACCTGATCGACCAGCGACAGCAGCGGCGAGCCGAAGGGCACGAATTCCTGCAAACGGTGACGCACCAGAACGGCAAGGCTCGCCTCGAAGAACGCCTCGGCCGCGACATTGGCGCCGACCAGCTTGTCGTCGCCATCCACCGTGAAAACGGGGTGTGGGAGCGCGTTGACGATGGCTTCCGAGGTCGCGCCGCTCGGCAGGCCGGCAGGACGTTCGGGTTTGGCGGATTTCATGCCGCGGCACTCCAGGAGAAATCGTCAAAGGCGTCATGGATGCCGGAACGCACGGCGGCGGGATCGTCGAGGGTCAGCAGGCGCTTGCGCCAGAGCTTGGCGGCGTCTTCGGCGCGGCCGGCGCTCGCCGCCGCCGCTTCCAGCGCCCAGCCGACATGCTTGCGGGCCTGCCGGCGGCCGAGTTCCAGCCCGTAATGCGAGAGCCAGCCATCATAAAGCTCCAGCAGCACGTCGCGCTGCTCGTCGAGGCCGGGGTCGGACGGGGTGACGCCGGTGGCTAGGCGCGCGGCGACCTGGCCGGGGAACCACGGCCGGCCCTGCGCCCCGCGCCCGATCATCACGCCATCGGCGCCGGAGGCCGCGAGCATGGCGGGTGCATCCTCGGCCGCGACCAGATCGCCATTGGCAAGCACGGGAATGGAAACCGCCTGCTTGATCGCGCGGATAGCCGTCCAGTCGGCACGGCCGGTATAGAACTGGCAGCGGGTGCGGCCATGGATGGTGATCAGCGCGATGCCGATCGATTCGGCGCGGCGGGCGAGCTCGGGGGCGACCAGCGCCGCCTCGTCCCAGCCGAGCCGGGTCTTCAGCGTCACCGGCACACTCACCGCGCCGACCACCGATTCGATGATGGCGGTGGCGAGATCGAGGTCGCGCAGCAGGGCGGAGCCGGCGAGGCCCGTGGTCACGCGCTTGGCGGGGCAGCCCATGTTGATGTCGATGAGGCCAGCGCCGGCGGCCTCCGCCATGGCGGCGGCGCGGCCCATCGAGGCAGGCTCGTTGCCGGCAAGCTGGACGGCGTGAAGCGAGACGCCCTCGCCTTCCGCGCGCAGAACGGTCTCGACATGGCCGGCGGCCAGCGCCTCGGATGCGACCATTTCCGACACGACGAGACCGGCGCCATAACGCAGCGCCATGCGTCGGAACGGTGCATCGGTAATGCCCGCCATCGGCGCAAGCGCGACGCGATTGGGCACCGAGAGCGTCCCGATCTTCAGACTGACGTTCGCAGCAGCAATAGGGATCAAGCCGTGATCACTCGATGCACATTTAATGAGCCGGAATGGCCGTGCCTATACAATAGCCACCCCGCGCCCGTCATCAAGCCTTCTGAATGCGATATGTCAAAACTTTTGCATTTATGCTCCGGTTTTGCGCTAAACCGATCGGGGGAGCAAGGCTTCCCTGCTGAAGCGGCAGTCAAAGGGTACGGGGTACGCCTTTCCGATGCGGACGGACGTGATCGTGGTCGCGGCAGGTAGCGGCCAAAGGGCGGGCGAGGGTCTGCCCAAGCAGTTTCGCGACCTCGGCGGACACAGCGTGCTGCGCCGGACGCTGACCCGCTTCATCGGCCAGCCCGGCATCCGCCATGTCCAGATCGTGGTCCATCCTGATCACGCCGCGCTCTATGAGCAGGCAGTGGCGGGGCTGCCGGGGATACGCCCGCCGGTGGCTGGCGGCGCCACGCGGCAGGCTTCGGTGCGCGCCGGGCTTGAGGCACTGGCCGCCGATCCGCCCGAGCTGGTGCTGATCCACGATGCCGCCCGTCCCTTCGTCCAACCGCGCCTGATCGCCGATGGCATCGCCGCCGCCGCCCGCTACGGTGCCGCGGTTCCGGGGCTGGTGCTGGTCGACACCATCAAGTCGGTCGCCGAGCACGGCTATGTGGGAACCGGGCCGGACCGCACGGGGCTGCGCAGCGTGCAGACGCCGCAGGGCTTCCGCTACGACCTCATCCTTGCCGCCCACCGCGCGCTGGCCGCCAAGGGCGACCTGACCGACGACGCCGCCGTCGCCGAGGCCGCCGGGCACCGGGTCGCGCTGTTTCCGGGCGATCCCGCCAACACCAAGCTCACCCTGCCCGAGGATTTCGTGACCGCCGAGAACAAGCTGCTCGCCGAACTTGCCGATGTGCGCACCGCCACCGGCTTCGATGTCCACGCCTTCGCGCCGGGCGACCATGTGATGCTGGGCGGCGTCGCCATTCCCCATGAATTCGGCCTCACCGGCCATTCCGACGCCGATGTGGTGCTTCACGCCCTGACCGACGCGCTGCTCGGCACCATCGGCGACGGCGATATCGGCCATCATTTCCCGCCCTCCGATCCGCAATGGAAGGGCGCGTCCTCCGACCGCTTCCTCGCCCATGCGGTGGAGCGGGTGCGCGCGCAAGGCGGGCGCATCGCCCATCTCGACGCCACCATCATCTGTGAGGCGCCCAAGGTCGGGCCGCACCGCGAGGCGATGCGCGAGGCAATCGCACGGATTGCCGGCGTGTCGGTCTCCCGCGTCGGCGTAAAGGCCACGACCAGCGAGAAGCTCGGCTTCGCGGGGCGGCGCGAGGGTATTGCCTGTATGGCCGCCGCCACGGTGCGCCTGCCCTGGAGGGACGACGAATGAGCGGGAGCGCCACCCGGCAGGACGCGATCACCCTGGAGGCGGTGCGCGTGCTCGATCTGTGCCGCGCCGCCGGGCTCACGGTCTCGACCGCCGAATCCTGCACCGGCGGGCTGGTGAGCGGGGCGCTGACCGAAATCGCCGGCTCGTCCGACGTGGTGGACCGCGCCTTCGTCACCTATTCCAACACCGCCAAACGGCAGGTGCTCGGCGTGTCCGCCGCGACGCTCGACGTTCATGGCGCGGTGAGCGAGGAGACGGCGCGGGAGATGGTGGCGGGGCTGCTCAAGGCCAGCGGCACGTCGCTCGGCGTCGCGGTCACCGGCATTGCCGGGCCCGGTGGCGGCTCGGCGGAAAAGCCCGTTGGTCTCGTGCATTTCGCTGCCGCGCGGGCCGGCGGACGCACCCTCGTGCGCCGCGAGGTGTTCGCGGGCGAGGATCGCGCCGGCGTGCGCCAGCTCTCGGTGCTGACCGCGCTCGCCATGCTGGCGGAGCTGGCGGGCGATCAGGCGCGGGGAAGCGCGGCGCCGTCGACGCCGTAAACCTCGTCCGCCCGCTTCTCGAACGCCTCGGCGAAGCGGCGGAAGGCGGCGTCGAACATCGCGCCCATCAGCAGGCCAAGCGTGCGCGAGCGAAAATCGTAATCGATGAAGAATTCGACCTCGCAGCTCGCTTCGCCGGTGGGCTTGAAGTTCCAGCGATTCTCCAGACGGCTGAACGGGCCGTCCAGATATTCGACGAGGATGGTGAGGCGCGGCCGGTCCAGCGTGACGCGGCTGGTGAAGCTCTCGCGGAACACCTTATAGGCGACGGTCATATCGGCGACGAGGATGTCAATCCCCTCCCCGCTCGCCACACGCCGGCGCACGCGCAGGCTCTCGCACAGCGGCACGAATTGAGGGTAGCGCTCGACATCGGCCACAAGGTCGAACATGTCGGCCGCCGAGTGCCGGACCTGCCGCTTGCTGCGGAACGAGGGCATGGCTCAGACGGGGGCCAGCGCGGGCGAGACGCCGCCGCCCAGCTTCGCCTCGCGCGCGGCGCGCAGCCGGGCGAAATCCTCGCCGGCATGGTGCGAGGAGCGCGTCAGCGGGCTCGACGACACCATGAGGAAGCCCTTGGTATAGGCGATGGTCTCGTAGGACTTGAACTCGTCCGGCGTCACGAATCCCATCACCGGGTGGTGCTTGCGGGTCGGCTGGAGATACTGGCCGATGGTCATGAAGTCGATGTCGGCAGAGCGCAGGTCGTCCATGAGCTGGAGCACCTCGTTTCGCACCTCGCCAAGGCCGACCATGATGCCGGACTTGGTGAAGATGGACGGGTCGAGCTCCTTCACCCGCTGCAGGAGGCGCAGCGAATGGAAATAGCGCGCGCCGGGGCGGACCTTGAGGTAGAGCGAGGGCACGCATTCCAGATTGTGGTTGAACACGTCGGGCCGCGCCGCGACCACCACCTCCAGCGCGCCGTCCTTGCGCAGGAAATCCGGGGTGAGGATTTCGATTGTGGTCTTCGGGCTGACCGCGCGAATGGCGCGGATGGTGCGGGCGAAATGCTCGGCGCCGCCATCGTCGAGGTCGTCGCGGTCGACCGACGTCACCACCACATGCTCCAGCCCCAGCCGGGCGACGGCATCGGCCACCTTCTGCGGCTCGTCCTGGTCGAGCGCGCCGGGCATGCCGGTGCGGACATTGCAGAAGGCGCAGGCGCGGGTGCAGGTGTCACCCATGATCATGAAGGTAGCGTGCTTCTTCTGCCAGCACTCGCCGATATTCGGGCAGCTCGCCTCCTCGCACACGGTGACGAGGCCATTGGCGCGCACGATGTTCGCCGTCTCCTGCCAGCCCGGCGTGCCGGGCGCGCGCACGCGGATCCAGTCCGGCTTCTTGAGCACCGGCGTCTCGGCGCGCTTCACCTTTTCCGGGTGACGCGGCTTCTCAAGCTGGCGGTTCAGGGTGTTGACGACGGTGACCATTGACTGCCCGATGCCCGTTCGCGATGTGGCTTCACACTTAATCGTTGCGTGACGCTCGGAAAACCCCGTCTTGCGGGCAGGTGCCACGAAGCCGACGCAACGCTCGGCCGCGCGCCGGCCGGCCCGGGAAACAGAACATTACCGCGCGCGCAGCTTGCGCCACAGGAACAGCACGATGATCGCGCCGACGACGGCGGCGATCAGGGTGCGGAAGAAGCCGAACACCGGGATTTCGGCGAATTCGGCCAGCTTGGCCCCGACGAAGGCGCCGATCAGGCCGAACAGCAGATTGGCGAACAGCCCGTGATCGCTGTCCGTGACCCGCTCGGCGATCCAGCCCGCGAGCAGGCCGATGATGATCATGGTGAACCAGCCGACACCCGGCTGGTTCAACGCCGAATAGACTTCACCGTCCATGATTCAGGTCCCCTGCCCGCGAACGGGCTGCCTCACATGTGGATCGCGCGCCCATAGGCGGCAAGCACGCTCTCATGCATCGTCTCAGAAACCGTCGGATGCGGGAAGACGGCGTTGATCAGCTCTTCTTCCGTGGTCTCGAGGTTCATCGCCAGCACGAAGCCCTGGATCATCTCCGTCACTTCCGCGCCGACGAGATGGGCGCCCAGAAGCTGCCCGGTCTTGGCGTCGAAGATGGTCTTGACCAGACCTTCCGATTCACCCAGCGCCACGGCCTTGCCATTGCCGATGAAGGGGAAGCGGCCGACCTTGATCTCGTAGCCGGCTTCCTTGGCCTTCTTCTCGGTGAGGCCGACGGAGGCGACCTGCGGCATGCAATAGGTGCAGCCGGGGATCATCAGCTTGTCCATCGGGTGGGCATGCTTGCCCGCGATGCCCTCCACGCAGATCACGCCCTCATGCTCGGCCTTGTGGGCCAGCATGGGCGGGCCGGCGACGTCGCCGATGGCAAAGATGCCGGGCACATTGGTGCGGCACAGGCCGTCGATCACCACACAGCCGCGTTCGGTCTTCACGCCGAGCTTCTCAAGGCCGAGATTCTCGATGTTGCCGACCACGCCGACCGCCGAAATCAGCCGGTCCGCGGTGAGGGTCTGGACCTTGCCGTCGGCGGTCTCGACGGTGGCTGTCACATTGTCCGCGCCCTTGACCACCTTCGACACCTTCGCGCCGGTGAGAATCTTGATGCCCTGCTTCTCGAAGCGCTTCTTCGCGTGCTCGGCGATCTCCTCGTCCTCGACGGGCAGAATCTGCGGCAGCAGCTCGACGATGGTCACATCCGATCCCATCGCCTTGTAGAAGCTCGCGAATTCGACGCCGATGGCGCCCGAGCCCATGATCAGCAGCGACTTCGGCACCGCCGCCGGCGCCAGCGCCTCGAAATAGGTCCACACCAGCTTCTTGTCGGGCTCGATGCCCGGCAGCGCGCGCGGGCGGGCGCCGGTGGCGATGATGATGTTCTTGGCGGTGTACTCGCCGGCACCCTGCGCGCCCTTCGGCGCGCCGTCGGTTGCGGTGACGGAGACCTTGCCCGGCGCCGTGATGGTCGCCTGGCCCCAGATCATCTCCACCTTGTTCTTCTTGAGCAGGAAGCCGACGCCGTTGCTCATCTGGGCCGCGATGCCGCGCGAGCGCTTCACCACGCCGGCAATGTCGACGCCGAACTTCTCGGCGACGAGGCCGTAATCCTTGGCGTGCTCGATATAGTGGTAGATCTCCGCCGAGCGCAGCAGCGCCTTGGCCGGAATACAGCCCCAGTTCGGGCAGATGCCGCCGACATATTGCCGCTCGACCACGCCGACCTTGAGGCCGAGCTGAGCGGCGCGGATGGCGGCGACATAGCCGCCGGGGCCGGAGCCGATGATGAGGATGTCGTAGGAGGTTGCGGCCATCTAAAATGTTCCGTCATGCCGGGCTCAAACCGGGACCCGGCCCGGCGCGCCTTCCGAAAGACGAGGATGGCCGGGGCGCTGCCCCGGCCATGGCGACTGGATCAGACCAGCATGCTCATCGGCTTTTCGATGATCTTCTTGAAGGCATCGAGAAGCATGGCGCCCATGGCGCCGTCCATCACCCGGTGGTCGCAGGAGATCGTCACCGTCATCACGGTGGCCACCGCCAGTTCGCCCTTCTTCACCACCGCCCGCTGCTCGCTGGCGCCGACCGCGAGGATGGTGGCGTGCGGCGGGTTGATGATGGCGGTGAAGTGCTTCATCCCGAACATGCCGAGATTGGAGATCGCCGAGGAGCCGCCCTGGTACTCGTTGGGCGCCAGCTTCTTGTTGCGGGCGCGGGTGGCGAGTTCGCGGGTCTCGTTGGAGATCGCGGAGAGCGTCTTGGTCTCGGCCTTGCGGATGATCGGGGTCAGCAGGCCCTTGCCGCCGTCGATCGCGACCGCGACGCCGATGTCGGAATGCTTCAGCTTGAGGTAGCGGTCGCCGCCCCACACCATGTTGGCATCCGGCACCTGCTGGAAGGCGAGCGCGTAGGCCTTGATGACGAAGTCGTTCACCGAGAGCTTGTAGGCCGGCTTGCCGTCCTTCTCGGGGGCGGACTTGTTGAGCGTCTCGCGCAGCTTGAGCAGCTCATCCATGTCGCAGTCGACGGTGAGGTAGAAGGTCGGCACCGTCTGCCTTGCCTCGGTCATGCGCTGGGCGATGACGCGGCGCATGCCGTCGAGCGGGATTTCCTCATAGGTGCCCGGCTCGTAATAGGCCTTGGCCTGTTCGAGCACCGCGCTCGCCGAGGGAGCCGCCGGAGCCGGAGCGGAGGCGGGGGCGGCGGCAGCCGCTGCCGGAGCAGCGGCGGGCTTGGCAGCGCCGGGGGTCGCGGAGGCGACGTCGGCGGCGACCACACGGCCATGCGGGCCGGAGCCCTTCACCGATGAGAGATCGACGCCCTTCTCCTTGGCGAGGCGACGCGCCAAAGGGGACGCGAAGACGCGGGAGCCGGAGGCGGCCGGAGCGGGTGCAGAGGCCGGAGCCGGAGCGGCGGCGGGGGCCGGCTCGGCCGGCTTCGGCGCTTCAGCCTTGGGGGCCTCGGCCGCCTTGGGGGCTTCAGCAGGCTTGGGGGCATCAGCCTTGGGGGCATCAGCCTTGGGGGCTTCCGCCTTCGGGGCGGAACCGGCACCGGCCGCAGCCGCGCCGACATCCTCGCCGTCGGCCGCAAGCACGGCGATGAGCTGGTTCACCGGCACGTCCTGGGAGCCTTCCGGCACCACGATCCTGGCGAGCGTGCCCTCGTCGATGGCCTCGACTTCCATCGTGGCCTTGTCGGTCTCGATTTCAGCGATGACGTCGCCGGGGGCGACCTTGTCGCCCTCTTTCTTGAGCCATTTGGCGAGGTTGCCCTTCTCCATGGTCGGAGACAGGGCCGGCATGAGAATCTCGATGGGCATGACGCTCTCCGATCAGCGATAGGTGACCGCCCGCGCGGCGTCGATGACATCCTGCACGGAGGGAAGCGCGAGCTTTTCGAGATTGGCGGCGTAGGGCATCGGCACATCCTTGCCAAAGACCCGCAGCACCGGCGCATCGAGATAGTCGAAGGCCCGCTCCATCACCCGCGCGGCGATTTCCGCGCCGACGCCGGACTGGCCCCAGCCCTCTTCCACCGTCACGAGGCGCCCGGTCTTCTGCACCGAGGCGAGGATGGTGTCGGTGTCCATCGGGCGGATGGTGCGCAGGTCGATTACCTCGGCATCAATGCCGAGCTTGGCCAGCTCTTCCGCCGCCTTGAGCGCGTAATTCATCCCGATGGACCAGGCCACCAGCGTAACGTCCTTGCCGGCGCGCGCGATGCGGGCCTTGCCGAGCGGGACGATGAAATCGTCGAGCTTGGGCACCGGAGAGGAGTGACCGTAGAGAATCTCGTTCTCAAGGAAGATCACCGGGTTGGGATCGCGGATCGCCGCCTTGAGCAGGCCCTTGGCGTCGGCCGCCGTATAGGGCGCGACGACCTTGAGGCCGGGAATGTGCGAGTACCAGGAGGTGTAGTCCTGGCTGTGCTGGGCCGCCACGCGCGCCGCCGCGCCGTTCGGGCCGCGGAACACGATCGAGGACTGCACCTGGCCGCCGGACATATAGAGCGTCTTGGCCGCCGAGTTGATGATCTGGTCGATCGCCTGCATGGCGAAGTTGAAGGTCATGAACTCGATGATAGGCTTCAGGCCCGCCATGGCCGCGCCGACGCCGACGCCGGCGAAGCCGTGCTCGGTGATCGGGGTGTCGATCACGCGCTTGGGGCCGAACTCCTGCAGCAGGCCCTGCGTGATCTTGTAGGCGCCCTGATACTCGGCGACTTCCTCGCCCATGACGAAGACGTCGCCGTCGCGGCGCATCTCCTCGGCCATGGCGTCACGCAGCGCCTCGCGCATGGTCTGGGTGACGAACTCGGTGCCTTCCGGCACTTCCGGCTCGGGGATTGCCGCCGGCTGGGGCGGGGTCGCGACCGCCGAATTCACGATAGCCGGGGCGGCGGGAGCGGACGCCGCGACCGGCGAGGGCTCCAGCGGCGCGGCCTCGACCGGCGGGGCAGACTGGGCCGCCTGGGGGCTCGGCGCGCTTGCCGCGCTGGCGTCCTCGCCATCGGCAAGGATCACGGCGATCGGGGTGTTCACCGCGACGTCCTGCGTGCCTTCCGGCACCAGGATCTTGCCGAGCGTGCCCTCGTCGATCGCCTCGACTTCCATCGTGGCCTTGTCGGTTTCGATCTCGGCGATCACATCGCCGGACTTCACCGTATCGCCTTCTTTTTTCAGCCACTTGGCCAGATTGCCCTTCTCCATGGTGGGAGACAGGGCCGGCATGAGAATTTCGGTCGGCATGGCGGCGTTCCCCAAAAGGTCGCGTCGAGATCGCGCGTCACTGATGCGTCTGTGCCGGAAGCACCAACGTCAGATTGCTGTAGACAGCCATCGAGGCGATGGCGACGAGGATGGCGGCGAAGAGCGCGACCAGCATCTTGTTGAGGCTGGTCGCCTTGTCGGAGGGCGCCCCGGGGACGTGGCGCATGGCAAACGGCCACGCCACGGCCATGATGAGGCTGACGGCGGAAGAGCCGCCGCCGGCGCGGGTCACCGAGGCGATGCCATAGGCCAGCCGGATCGACAGGACCCAGATGACCGCCGCGGCCGAGACCGAGGCGACCAGGAGAACCCAGAACAGGTTGGCAAGCATCAATGCGACCCCGGTGCCGGCGCGGCGATCAGCGAAGCACGTCGGTGTAGAGCTCCGACGCGTCGGGCTCCGGATCGTTGGTGGCGAAATCGGCCGCCGCGTTCATGGTGTCGCGGATGCCGGCATCGACCGCCTTGAGGTCATCCTCGCTGGCCCACTTCTTCTCCAGAAGGCGGGCACGCACCTGCTCGATCGGATCGTGTTCGGTGCGCATCTTCTGCACCTCTTCCTTCGAGCGGTACTTGGCCGGGTCGGACATCGAGTGGCCGCGATAGCGGTAGGTCAGCATCTCAAGGATGTAGGGGCCCTTGCCGGAGCGGGCGAAGGCGACTGCGCGCTCGCCGGCGGCCTTGACCGCGCGCACATCCATGCCGTCGACCTGCTCGCCGGGAATGTTGAACGAGGCGCCGCGGCGGGAGAAGTCGGTCTGGGCGGAGGCGCGGTTCACCGCGGTGCCCATCGCGTATTTGTTGTTCTCGATGATGTAGACCACCGGCAGCTTCCAGAGCTCCGCCATGTTGAAGCTCTCATAGACCTGGCCCTGATTGGCGGCGCCATCGCCGAAATAGGCCAGGGTGACATTGCCGTTGTCGCGGTAGTGATTGGCGAAGGCGAGGCCGGTGCCGAGCGAGACCTGCGCGCCGACGATGCCGTGACCGCCGAAGAAGCCCTTCTCGATGCTGAACATGTGCATCGAGCCGCCCTTGCCCTTGGAATAACCGCCGCGACGGCCGGTAAGCTCGGCCATGACGCCCTTGGGATCCATGCCGGTGGCCAGCATGTGGCCGTGGTCGCGATAGCCGGTGATGACCTGATCGCCCTGCTTGAGCGCGAGCTGCATGCCGACGACGACGGCTTCCTGGCCGATATAGAGATGGCAGAAGCCGCCGATCAGGCCCATGCCGTAAAGCTGGCCGGCCTTTTCCTCGAAGCGGCGAATCTCGAGCATCATCTTGTAGGCTTCGAGATCCTGCTCCTTGGTGAAGTCGAGGACGGAAGCGGCCTTTTCGCTCCGCCGAGCCGAGGCCCTCGTCGTCGCAGCCTTGGCCGCGGTCTTAGGTGCAGTCTTGCCAGCAACCGTCTTCTTCGCGGCAACAACCATGGCGCATCCCCAGCTCGTTACGAATTGGGTGAGCTTAATATCGCAACTTCCGGCAATGCGCTACGCCCGAAACGCAATGCTGCGCCGCACAACATGTTGTAGACGCAATGGTTTCGGCATTTCAACTGAATTTGAGTTAATAAATAAAATTAGCTCAAATCAAGTTAAGTTCATGCGATTCCTGAGTTTCCTCTCCGCAAGGTCATTTGCGTATAAAAAATACCATAAAACCACTCACGCAGCTTTCATGGCGCCGGCGGCGCCGCAACCGGACGCAGCAGCACGAGGTCCTTCGGATGCACGAGATTGAGAAGCGAGCGCGCCTCCTCGTCGAGAAGGTCGGCATCGATCCGGTCGGGCGACAGCAGCCGGACGCGGGATTCGATCGCCTCGCGACGGGAGCGCAGCGCGTCGCGCTCCTGCGTCAGTTCGGTGATCTGCTGCTCGAAGCCCCGGCGGGCGAGCAGGCCATACTGGCCGTTATAGCCCTGAAAGGCGAAATAGCCGATCAGGGCCGCAGCTCCCAAATGGAGCGTGATGGTCTGGAATATGGAGCGCCAGCGCGTGCGAATAATCATGAGGCCAGAGCCTAGCGCGCGGCGGTTGAGAGGGCGTTAACGATGATTGCGAAAGCCTCGCACCCCCTCCCTTGGCAGGAGATGTGAGGCGGCGCGACACCGCCTCACACGCGCCTCAGACCTGAGCGAGGCCGCCGTCGACGAACACCTCGCCGCCGGTCATGAAGCTGCTGTCCGGCGAGGCGAGGAACGCCGCCACCGCGCCGGTCTCCGACGCCTCGCCGACACGGCCCAACACCGTGCTGGCGCCAACGGCCGCTATTCCCTCCTCGCCGACCACCTCAACCGCGAGTTCAGTGCGGATCGGGCCGGGTGACATCACGTTGACGCGGATGCCGGAAGCTTTGAGATCCAGCGCCCAGCTGCGCGCCAGGTTTCGCACGGCCGCCTTGGTCGCGCTGTAGATGCTGAACGCCGGCGTGCCCATGACGCTGGTACTGGACCCGGTGAGGATGATCGATCCGCCCGCCGACATGAGCGGCAGCGCCTTCTGCACCGTAAAGATTAGGCCTTTGACGTTGACGTCGAAGGCCTGGTCGTAATGCTCGGGCGTGATCTCGCCGAGCGCGGCGAACGCCCCGGTGCCGGCATTGGCGAGCACGATGTCGAGCGTGCCGCGTTCGGCCTTCACCGTCTCGTAGAGCCGGTCGAGGTCGCCAAGCTCCGTGACCGAGCCCTGCACCGCCCGCGCCGAGGGGCCGAGCTTCGCCACGGCCTCGTCCAGCACCTCCCGCCGCCGCCCGAAGAGATAGACGAACGCGCCCTCTTCGATGAAGCGCTTCGCGGCGCCGAAACCGATGCCGCTTGCGCCGCCCGTGACTACCGCCGTCTTGCCTGCCAGCCTGCTCATGATGTGCTCCTTGGTTTAAGGTTGCACTGAGCTGGCAAGCTACCCACCTATGGACAAGTATGCACCTTTTGGTAAGTGTCGAAAAATGTCATCCGATCGCTCGACGCCTGTCCCGGCTCCGCCTCAGAACTGCACGCCGACGCTGCCCGGCTTCACGTGCGGGCTCGACGCCACCTTGCGGGTCATTTCGGGAAAATGGAAACCGCTGATCCTGTACTTCCTCGCCCAGGGCGGCCCCACCCGTTATGGCGAACTGCGCCGCGCGGTGCGCGATGTCAGCGACAAGATGCTGATCCAGCAGTTGAAGGAGCTGGAGGGCGACGCCCTGGTGAAGCGCACCGACTACAAGGAGGTGCCGCCGCGCGTGGACTACAGCCTCACGCCGCTGGGCCGGAGTCTGGCCGAGGCGCTGGTGCCGCTGTGCAACTGGGGCACGGAAAACCTTGCCGAAGTCACACGGGTCTTTGCCGAGCGCGAGAGCCTGAGGGCCACCCGGCGCTGAGTGCCCGCCAAAAGAAAATCCCCGGGACCGGCCCGGGGATTCGCGTAAGCATCCAACATCGCGCTGGCGGATGGCCCGCGCGCCTTTCAAGCTCAGGCCAGCGCCTTCAGCGCGGAGCGGCCGGCGTAGATCGCCTGGGGGCCGAGTTCCTGCTCGATGCGCAGGAGCTGGTTGTACTTGGCGGTGCGGTCGGAGCGGGCCAGCGAGCCGGTCTTGATCTGCCCGCAATTGGTGGCGACCGCGAGGTCGGCAATGGTCGAATCTTCGGTCTCGCCCGAGCGATGCGACATCACGGCGGTGTAGCCGGCCTTGTGGGCCATCTCGACCGCGTTCAGCGTCTCGGTGAGCGAGCCGATCTGGTTGACCTTGACCAGGATCGAATTGGCCACGCCCTGCTTGATGCCGGCTTCCAGCCGCGTGACGTTGGTGACGAACAGGTCGTCGCCGACGAGCTGGCACTTGGAGCCGATGGTGTCGGTGAGCAGCTTCCAGCCCTCCCAATCATCCTCGCCCATGCCGTCCTCGACGGTGACGATCGGGTAGCGCGCCACGAGGTCGGCCAGGTACTTCACCTGGGCCTCGATATCGCGCACGACACCTTCGCCCTCATAGTCGTACTTGCCGTTCTTGAAGAACTCGGTCGAGGCGCAGTCGAGGCCGATATAGACGTCCTCGCCGGGCTTGTAGCCGGCGGTCTCGATCGCCTTCACCACGAAGGCCAGCGCGGCGTCCGCCGACGGCAGGTTCGGGGCGAAGCCGCCCTCGTCGCCGACATTGGTGTTGTGGCCGGCATCCTTCAGCGCCTTCTTCAGCGTGTGGAAGATTTCCGCGCCGGTGCGCAGCCCTTCCGCGAAGGTCGGGGCGCCGACCGGCATGATCATGAATTCCTGGAAGTCGATCGGGTTGTCGGCATGGGCGCCGCCATTGATGATGTTCATCATCGGCACGGGCAGCACGCGCGCATTCACGCCGCCGACATAGCGATAGAGCGGCAGGTCGCGCGCGGCCGCGGCGGCCTTGGCGAGCGCCAGCGAGACGCCGAGAATGGCGTTGGCGCCGAGGCGCGCCTTGTTCGGCGTACCGTCCAGTTCGATCAGGATCTGGTCGATGGCGGGCTGATCCTCGGCATCCATGCCGCCGATCGCATCGAAGATTTCGCCGTTCACGGCATCGACCGCCTTCTCGACACCCTTGCCGAGATAGCGCCCCTTGTCGCCGTCGCGCAGTTCGACCGCCTCATGGGCGCCGGTGGACGCACCCGACGGCACGGCGGCGCGGCCGCGCGAGCCGTCTTCGAGCACGACATCGACCTCGACGGTCGGGTTGCCGCGGCTGTCCAGGATTTCGCGGCCAATGATATCGACGATAGCGGTCATGCGTTTCCCCAAATTTCCCGATCGCGGGAGCATCACGTTCCCAGCGCTTCTACTCGACCGCTGTGACATGCGAAAGAGGTGCCACTGATAACGGCGCGCCGTGCCGCGCGAGGAGTGCCCTGATGACAGACGAGACGCTGCAGCTTGGCCGCGCCACCCAATGGCCGGCCTCCCCTGAACAAGCGGTGCTCGACCGCGTGCCGAACCCGCAGGCCGATACGCTCTACGTGGCGCGGTTCACCTGCCCGGAATTCACCTCGCTGTGCCCGGTGACCGGCCAGCCGGACTTCGCCCATCTGGTCATCGACTATGTGCCGAAAGACTGGCTGGTGGAATCGAAGTCGCTGAAGCTCTATCTGGCGAGCTTTCGCAATCACGGCGCGTTCCACGAGGACTGCACGGTCGCCGTGGGTCGCCGCCTGCACGACCTGCTGGCCCCGCACTGGTTGCGCATCGGCGGTTACTGGTATCCGCGCGGCGGCATTCCGATCGACGTGTTCTGGCAGAGCGGTGCCCCGCCGGCCGACATCTGGCTGCCGGACCAGGGCGTTCCGCCCTATCGCGGGCGGGGATGAGGGGCTTCCCCCTCACTCCACCGTGACGGACTTGGCAAGGTTGCGCGGCTGGTCGACATCGGTGCCCATCACGACCGCCGTGTGATAGGCGAGAAGCTGGATCGGCAGCGCATAGACGAGCGGCGCCACCGCCGGGTGGGTCTCCGGCAGAACCAGTGTCGCCTCGGTCTCGATGCCGGCCCTGGCCGCGCCCTCGGCGTCGGTCAGCAGGACGATGCGGCCACCGCGGGCGGCGACTTCCTGCATGTTCGACATGGTCTTCTCGAACACGGCATCGTGCGGGGCGATCACCACCACCGGCATCTTCTCGTCGATCAGCGCGATCGGTCCGTGCTTCAGCTCGCCCGCCGCGTAACCTTCGGCGTGGATGTAGCTGATTTCCTTGAGCTTCAGCGCGCCTTCCATCGCCAGCGGATAGGCGGTGCCGCGCCCGAGATAGAGCACGTCCTGCGTCTTGGCGAAGGCGCGCGCCAGCGCCTCGATCTCGGGGCCGAGCTTGAGCGCCTCGTTCATCAGGCGCGGCACCTCTACCAGCGCCTGGACGATGGCCCGCTCCTCTTCCACGGAGAGCACGCCGCGCGCGCGGCCGGCGGCGACGGCCACGGCCGCCAGCGTTGCGAGCTGGCAGGTGAAGGCCTTGGTCGAGGCGACGCCAATCTCCGGGCCGGCGAGCGTCGGCATCACCACATCGGCCTCGCGGGCGATGGTGGACGTCGGCACGTTGACCACCGCCATGATGTGCTGGCCGTTTTCCTTGGCATAGCGCAGGCTCGCCAGCGTGTCGGCCGTCTCGCCGGACTGCGAGATGAGGACGGCAAGGCCGCTCTTCGGCAGCGGGGCCTCGCGGTAGCGGAACTCGGAGGCGACGTCGATCTCGACCGGCAGGCGGGCGAAGCGCTCGAACCAGTATTTCGCGATCAGCCCGGCATAATAGGCGGTGCCGCAGGCGGCGATGGAAATACGGTCGAGCGCGGCGAAATCGAAGGGCAGGTCGTCGGGCAGGCGCACCGTCCCGTTCGCCATGTCGAGATAATGGGCCAGCGTGTGGGCGACGACCTCGGGCTGCTCGTGCATCTCCTTGGCCATGAAGTGGCGGTGGTTGCCCTTCTCGACCAGGAAGGCGGTGGCGGCGGTCTTCTGGACCGGGCGCGCCACGATGTCGTTGGCGGCGTTGTGGATCTCGACGCCGTCATGGGTCAGCACCGCCCAGTCGCCATCATCGAGATAGCAGATCGTGTCGGTGAAGGGCGCGAGCGCGATGGCGTCCGAGCCGAGATACATTTCGCCCTTGCCATAGCCCACCGCGAGCGGGCTGCCCTTGCGAGCCCCGATCAGCAGGTTTTCGTCGCCGTCGAACAGGAAGGCCAGCGCAAAGGCGCCCTGCAGGCGTGGCAGCGCGGCGGCCACCGCGTCGACCGCGCTACGTCCGCAGCGCATCTCGCGCGTCACCAGATGGGCGACGACCTCGGTGTCGGTCTCGCTCTCGAAATTGGCACCGTCGCCGCGCAGCTCGTCGCGCAGCTCGCGGAAATTCTCGATGATGCCGTTATGCACCACGGACACCTGCGTGGTGGCGTGGGGATGGGCATTGGCCACGCTTGGCTTGCCATGGGTAGCCCAACGGGTGTGGCCGATGCCGATAGCGCCGGCCAGCGGGGCGTCGCGCAGCACGGTCTCAAGGTTGCGCAGCTTGCCCTCGGCGCGGCGACGCTCCAGCCGTCCGTGCTCCAGCGTGGCGATGCCGGCGGAATCGTAGCCGCGATATTCGAGGCGCCGAAGTGAATCGACCAGACGATCGGCGACGGGCGCCGCACCTACGATGCCGATGATGCCACACATGGGTGATCTGATCTCCGAACCGCACAGGATATTGCACCGCAGGGTTTAACCGCCGGTGACCGGGATACCGAAATCAAGTCTCATGTCGATTCGTATCGCCAGATTCCGGAGCCGCCCGTGACCACGCCTCCTTCCCGCTTCCGCGTCCGTCCGGCGCGGCCCTCTGATGTGCCGACACTGACCGGGCTGCTCAACGCCATCATCCGCGCCGGCGGCACGACGGCGCTGGAAACGGAGATGAGCGAGGCCGACGTCGCGCAGATGTTCCTCGCCGGCGCGGCCGTGCTGTGCTGCCATGTGGTCACCGGGCCGGACGACGATACGCCGCTCGGTTTCCAGACCGTGGTGCGTCATGCCGAGCTGCCCCCTGGCTGGTGCGACATCGCCACCTTCACCCGGCGCGATCCCGCCCTGCCCGGCGCCGGACGCGCGCTGTTTTCCGCCACACGGGAGCGGGCGCGGGAACTCGGCCTCGTCACCATCAATGCCGCGATCCGCGCCGATAACAGCGGCGGGCTCGCCTATTATGGGAAGATGGGGTTCGACACCTATCGCACCCTCCCGGCCGTACCGCTGCGCTCGGGCGCATGCGTCGACCGCATCTTCAAGCGCTACGACCTCGGCTGACCGCTCAGCCCTTCTGCGCCTTGCGCGCGGTGAAGCGCTCGCGCAGCCGGCTGGCCCAGCCCGGCTTGTTGACCTGCCGCGCGCGGGCGACGGCGAGCGCGTCGGCCGGGACGTTCTCGGTGATGACCGAGCCGGTGCCGATATAGGCGCCGTCGCCGATGCTTACGGGGGCGACCATGAGCGTATTGGTGCCGATGAAGGCGTTGGTGCCGATGATGGTGCGGTGCTTGCCGTAGCCGTCATAATTGCAGGTGATCGAGCCGGCGCCGATATTGGTGCGCGCTCCCACGCTGGAATCGCCGACATAGGACAGGTGATTGACCTTGACCCCTGCCCCAAGCTCGGAGGCCTTGATCTCCACGAAGTTGCCGATGCGGACGCCCTCCCCGAGCGCCGCGCCGGGGCGCAGGCGGGTGTAGGGGCCGATGGCAACGCCGCGCGACAGGCTCGCGCCTTCCAGATGCGAGAACGAGTGGATCACCACCTCGTCGCCGACCTGAACACCGGGGCCGAACACCACGTTGGGCTCGACAATCACGTCGCGTCCGAGCCGGGTATCGGCGGAAAAGAACACGGTCTCAGGTGCCACCAGCGTCGCCCCGCCGGCCATGGCGCGGGCGCGCAGGCGGTTCTGGATCACCGTTTCGGCCTCGGCGAGTTGGGCACGCGTGTTGACGCCGGCCACGTCTTCCGCCGCCACCTCGCAGGCCATTGCCTCGCGGCCAGAGGCGCGGGCGAGTTCCACCGCGTCGGTGAGGTAGAATTCCTTCTTTGCATTGGCATCGCCGATGCTCTCCAGCAGGGCGAGCGCGGCGTGGCCATCGAACGCCATCAGCCCGGCATTGCAGAAGTCGATGCGCTTTTCCTCCGGCGACGCATCCTTGTCCTCACGGATGGCGAGCAACGCACCGTCGCGCGTGACGAGGCGGCCATAGCCGGCGGGGTCCGCCGCGCGGAAGCCCAGCACCGCCACGGCCGCGCCAGCCGCCAGCGGGGCGCGCAGTGTTGCGATGGTCTCGGCGCTGACCAGCGGGGTGTCGCCATACATCACCACCACGTCATCATAACCGCGCGCCAGCGCCGCGCGGGCGGCGAGCACGGCATGGGCGGTGCCGCGGCGGTCGGCCTGCACGAACACATCCGCCCCCGGCAGCACGCGGGTGGCCTCGGCCGCGACGCGGTCATGATCCGGCCCGATCACCACCGCAACGGCCGCGGCATCCGCGCCCTTCGCCGCTTCGAGAACATGGGCGATCATGGAGCGCCCGGCGATGGCGTGCAGCACCTTGGGCAGGGAGGACGCCATGCGCGTGCCCTCGCCGGCGGCGAGGACGATGACGAGGAGGCTGCGCGTGGGGGACGACATCGATATTTCTCTCCGGCGGGGACGGCGGGTGCTGTTTAGCGCAGCCGCGCCGGAGCCGGAAGCGGCGTCGCGACGTTGATCGCGGGCGTGCGCCGTGTCATCCATCGTCGGCACGATCGAGATCGAGGACCGCCCCTTGCCGAAACCCAGTTTCCTGCCCGGCGCCCGCGCCGCCAACATCGTCATCGCGCTTGGTGCCTTCGCGCTCGGCTGGGCGATCTACATGCGCTACGCGCTGGTCGAGCAATCCGGCGTCGGCCTCGCCTGCATCGGCATGGACACCGCGACCTGCAACACGCGGGCGATCGTGATCGAGATGTTCGGCTATTCGGCGTTCGGCATCGCGGCGATCATCACCGCCGCGCTCCAGTTCTTCCGGCCCTCGGTGCCGATGTTCACCATTGCCCTGATGGCGACCGGCATCGGCCTGGTCATGTACAACAACAACCTGTCGGCGCTGGCCGCCGGCCTGCTGCTCATTTCTTTCGCCCGGCCCTGGCGAGGTGCCAGAGCGTGAAGGCGAGCACGACCAGCAGCGCGCCGGTCCACAGCGCCTGCCAGTTCTCGAAGGTCTCGTTGATCGCGATGTAGAGACCGCTGGCGAGGAAGACCGCTGCCGCGATCACCTCGGCATGGCGCGATTCCCCGCTGCGGCGCACCGGGGCCACCAGCGCGTAGAGCGCGAAGGCGGTGATGATCGGCGTCAGGCCGGCGAAGTTAAAATCCTTGTAGCGCGGGTCGAACACCAGCCCGAGCCCGATCTGCGCGACCAGCACCAGCGAGGCCGCCAGCAGCCAGGCCAGCACGCGCTCCATGGCCGGCGCCGGGCCGGCATGGCCGGGATTGAGCGCCACATCCAGCGTGACGAGCCGGGTCCGCATGCCGATGGCGGCAGCGGCCACCAGCGGCACGGCAAGCGCCAGCACCAGAAGCGCGATACCGCGAATCCAGCCGCCAATGCCGAGACTCTCCACCGGAATCGTGTGCAGCAGCCGCCCGATCATCAGCCCGGCGAAGAAGGCGACGCCAGCCACCGCCAGCCAGTGCCGTGTCGCCGGAACCGGAGCGCCGGACCGGCGCTGGGCAAGGCCGGCGACGGCGAAGACGAACCCCGCCAGCACCACGCCGGCAAGCGCCTGCAGCATCCAGTTCGGATGGTCGGAGACCGGCTCGCCCCAGGTGAACTTGAAATCGCGGGTATAGGCGTCGAGGAAGCCCCAATGGCCGCCGACCGTGCCCTCGGAAGCGCGCTTCCAAGGCTGGTCGAACGCCTCGATCACATTGAGCTGGTAGCCCTTGGCCTTGGCCAAAGCCAGCAATTCCTGAATGACATTCGCCTGGTTGGAGGGCGAGGGCAGCGCGCCCTCGCGCATCCGGCCCTCGCTTGGCCAGCCGGTTTCGCCGATCAGTATCTCCTTGCCGGCGAAGACCTGCCCGACATGCTCGCGGATCTCGCCGAGATGAGCGACGGAATCCTCGGCGGCGACGGGCAAATCCTCCCAGAACGGCAGGATGTGAACGGTGACGAAATCCACCGAGCCGGCGAGATCGCGGTTGCGCTCCCAGAACTCCCAGACATCGGCATAGGTGACGGGCACCGCACCAACCTTGCTCTTCACGTCCTTGAGGTAGGTTGCCATGTCCACGGGAGACAATTCGCCGCGCAGCAGCACCTCGTTGCCGACGATCACCGCCTTGATCACGTCGGGGTTCTGCTGCGCCGCCTTCACCGCCGCGTCGATCTCGATGCGGTTATTGTCGCGGTTGCGGCCGAGCCAGATGCCCTGAAGCACGGTGAGGCCATGCTTGCGCGCCAGCTCCGGCACGACATGCAGCCCCATCTCGGTAGAATAGGTGCGCACGCATTCCGTGATCTTGGCGAGGCGCGCGAAATCGTCGTCGATCTGCTCGGGCGGGATCACCAGTCCTGCCATGAACGGCGACTGCCCGGGCCGGAACGGCGCATACGAGACGCAGGGCAGCTTCTCGCCGGCAGCGAGCGGCGAGACCGGGGCCGGCACCGGCTGTCCGAGCCAGGCCCAGACACCGACGATCGCCGCGCAGACAACGGCGGCGAGCGCTACGGGAAGTCGCATGCGGAAACTCTCCAGATCGGACCGGCCGGCCGGCGCGGCACGATGCCGCCGGCCGAATACGCGCTGCTTTGTAGCCTCAGGGAGCGCCGATGGGGAAGCTCCCGATTTCCGCCGGACATCACGAAATGCCGAAGCCTTGGTCATGCCGTCAATCTGCGCCGTCATGCTGACAAATTCGGCGGCTTCACCTAGTGTGCAAACTCCACTGGCCTCCCTCTTTCGCGTGTGACGTTTCCCATCATGCTGTTCTCCGTACGCCTTCTCTCCGCCCTCGTGATCGGCGGCTTCGTCCTCACGGCGACCGCTTCCGTGCCGGTATTCGCCCAGACCACCAATGGCGAGCAGAAGCCGGCCGAACAGTCGCCTGAAGAGCAGGCAAAGGAGGCCCAGCGCCGCTCGATCGAGGAATTCAACCAGGCCGCCAAGCTGCCGGGCAATGCGGGTCTTCCGGAATGCGTGTGGAGCGGCCGACGGATCGCCATGCTGCTGTGGCGCGACGACATCGACACCGCCCGCCGCCACCTCGAACTCTATGAGCGCTTCGGCTGCCCGACCGAGCATCTGAAGATCGCGTTCCGCTGCCTCGTGCGGCAGGGCAACATCGACTCCAAGGCGCAGGAGCGGCTTTCCGAGCGGGTGCACATGTGCTGGGTGAACCCGGATTCCACTCCTCCGGTCCCCGCACAGGCGCCCCCCGCCCCCGCGCAGTGAACGGCGCGCTGCGTCACCCGCACAATCGATGAACGAGCATTCATCCGCAAGGCGTTTGCAGCGCAATGAAATCATGGCCGAGCCGCGGCTGTGACACGTCACTGCCACAGTGCGGAACCATATTCCGCCTTACCGCGTTGCCGGCCTGTAAAGGCTTGCGCCGACTCACATCGGAATTATCGCGATGCGGCGCAGGACATGCTGCAACCGCGTTAAAATTGTACTATATGTCACCCGTTACCTCACTCCATCCGTGGGTTAGTTCCATGCGTCCCGCTGTTCGTGTCGCTGCCGCTGCTCTTGCGGTGGTCACGTCCGTGCATGCCTTCATGTGGCTGGCAATGCGCGAGGAGGTGACCGCTCCGGGCATTTCCGACCGCCTCGCCAGCATGTCCTTCGCGCCCTATGGTCGCGATGCGAACCCGGACAAGGGCGAGCCGACCACGGAGGCGCAGATCCGCGCCGACGTCGACGCGGTGGCGCCCTACACCAAGGCGGTGCGCACCTACGCGTCCACCGGGGGGCTGGAGCATGTCGCGCGCCTTGCCGGCGAGGACGGGCTCAAGGTCACGGTCGGCGCCTGGCTGGACGAGGACGAGGCGCGCAACGAGCGCGAGATTGCCAACGCCGTCGAGGCCGCGAAGAAGAACTCCAACGTCGTCGGCATCGTGGTCGGCAACGAGTCGATCCTGCGCGCCGAGCGCACGCCCGAACAGCTCATCGAGACCATCCGCCGCGTGAAGCGCGAAACCAACGTACCGGTCACCACGGGTGAGACCTGGGACGTATGGCTGGACCATCCCGAGCTGGTTTCCGCCGTCGACTACATCGCCGCTCACATGCTGCCCTATTGGGAAGGCGTGACGCCGCAACAGGTGGTCGACCACACCATCGCCATTTATGACCGCCTGCGCGCCACCTATCCCGGCAAGCGCATCGTCATCGCCGAGTTCGGCTGGCCGAGCCAGGGCTACAACCGCGACAACGCGGTTCCCGGCGAGCTTGAGCAGGGCCAGATCATCCGCAATTTCGTCGCGCGGGCCGATGCTCTCGGTATCGACTACAACATCATCGAGGCGTTCGATGCGCCGTGGAAGAGCTTCGAAGGCAGCGTCGGCCAGTACTGGGGCCTGCTCGATGCCAATCGCGAGCTGAAGTTCCCGCTTTCCGGCCCGCTCACGCCCTCGACCTACACCGCGACGGCGGCGATCGCGCTGCTGCTCGGCATCGCCTTCGCTCTGCCGGTGTTCCGCTTCGGGCGTCTCACCATGACGCAGGGATTGGTGATGATGGGCGCGGCGAGCCTCGTCGGCGCCTGGATCGCGACGGTCGCGGATTACTGGATCAGCCACTACATCGTCGGCGGCAATGTCGTGACCTTCATCGCCAGCCTCGTGCTGCTGGTGCCCCTGGTCGTGGTCATGCTGTATCGGGTCGAGGAACTGGCCACCATTGCCTTCGGCCACTCCCCGCGCCGCCTGCTGCGCAATGAGGGCGCCAAGGGCGACGCCCTGCCCGCGCGCACCCCGAAAGTGTCGATCCACATCCCGGCTTATAAGGAGCCGCCGGAGATGCTGAAGCACACGCTCGACAGCGTGGCGCGGCTGAACTGGCCGAATTTCGAGTGCCTCGTCATCATCAACAATACGCCCGACCCGGCATTCTGGGAGCCGATCGAGGCCTATTGCGCCCAGCTCGGCGAGCGCTTCAAGTTCATCAACCTGCCGAAGGTCGAGGGCTTCAAGGCCGGCGCCCTGCGCGTGGCCATGGAGAAGACCGCGCCCGACGCCGAGATCATCGGCGTGATCGATGCCGACTATGTTGTCGACCCGAACTGGCTGCACGATCTGGTGCCGACCTTCGAGGACCCGACCGTCGGCATCGTGCAGGCGCCGCAGGATCACCGCGACGCCAATAAGAGCCTCATGCACGAGGCGATGAATACCGAATATGCCGGCTTCTTCGACATTGGCATGGTCCAGCGCAACGAGCATGACGCCATCGTCGTGCACGGCACCATGTGCCTGATCCGCCGCGCCGCCATGGTCGAGGCCGGCGACTGGTCGAGCGACACGATCTGCGAGGACACCGATCTCGGTCTCTCGATCGTCGAGCGCGGCTGGAAGAGCCACTACACCAACACCCGCTATGGCTGGGGCCTGCTGCCGGACGATTTCGCCTCGTTCAAGAAGCAGCGCCACCGCTGGGCCTATGGCGGCATGCAGATCGTCAAGAAGCACTGGCGCCGGATGCTGCCCAATGGCGGCACCCGCCTCACCCCGGCACAGCGCCGCGAATTCGGCATCGGCTGGGTGAGCTGGCTCGGCTCGGAGAGCGTCGGCGCGCTGGTGGCGATCCTCAGCCTCGCCTGGGTGCCCTTCGTGCTCGGCCTCGGCATTGCGGTGCCGCAGCGCATCCTGACCGTACCGATCCTGTTCTGCTTCGGCATCTATGTGCTGCACTTCTGCGCGCTGTACCGTCTGCGCGTGGCCACCACCCCGGTCCGTATGATCGGCGCGGCCATCGCGGCCATGGCGGTTCAGTTCACGGTCGCCAAGGCGGTCTATGACGGGTTCCGCTACAAGGACCTCGCCTTCGCCCGCACCGCCAAGGGCTCCTGGCTGGCTGGCGCGGCCCGCGCCTTCCCTGCCCTGCCGGAGACCATCATCGGCAGCGGCCTCATGCTGGCGGCCATCGTGCTGCGCATGACCAACTGGCACGCGGTGGTCGAGGTCGACCTGTTCGCCTTCGCGCTGGCCATCCAGAGCCTGCCCTTCCTCGCCGCCGCCGTCATCGGCTGGCTGGAAGGCTCCAGCCTGAATGCCTTCGAGACATGGGCAAGCCTGCGCGCCCGCGCCTTCGCCCTGCTGCCGGGCCGCGCGACGCCCCGGGCCGCGCGGGTCACGGTGGAGAAGGTGGCGCCCTGAGGACGCCGCCCGCCCCCGCGGCGATTGAAGAGCCGACATGAAAAAAGGCCCGGAAGCTGTTGCGGGCCTTTTTTATTTCGCCGTCAGCGATCGGCTCAGTCGGCCGCCTCGAACACCAGCGCCGCGCCGAGCCCGGCCTTGGGGCCGATCACGATGATGCCCTCGATCTCTTCGGCCGACATGCGGCTCGACGCCACCCGTCGGCGCGCCTTGGTGATGTCCGCCACCGCGAAACGCAGCGCCGCGAGCCGCAGCCCCTGATCGGCCGGCGCCGCCACGCCGAAGCGCTGGGTGTAGATTTCCGGGCTCATCAGGTCGACCGACCCGCGCGGCGTCCGCGCGATGTGCCAGCCATCCACCGCGCGGCGGAATGGAACATCGAGGAAGGCGGCGAGAAAATCGAGATGGGCGGCGGGCTCCGTCGCAACCAGCACGACGCCGGCAATCGAGTCCGTGCTGTTCATGTGGCGCTGCAGATCCGGTGACCAGAAATTATCCGGAAAACGCTGGTGGCAGGTGAAGAAGCCGGCATGGAGCGAGGCCGGATCGCGCGCGAAGGCCAGCGTGAACGCGACCTCGACATCCGAGCCATCCGGCCGCTTGCCCTGCCGCGCGAAGTCGAAGGTCTCGAACCCGCCATAGCCGGCGGCGTCGAACTCCGTCTTGTCGGCGGCCGGGTCCGCACTTTCCAGCACAAGCATGGACAGGCCCGCTCCGGCGGTGGCGAGGAAATCCCGATTGAAGGCGCCGAAGGAAAAAACGCCGCCGGTGTCGGGGGGAATCGCGTCCGGCTCGGCAATTTCGAGCAACTCGACGAAGAAGCCCGGTGTCTGGATCAGCCGGTTATGCGTGCCCCAGGGATGACGGTTGCGCGCGCCCACGGTGAAGCCAAGCATGTCGTAGAGCTCGCCGGCGGCCTCAAGATCGCGGACGACATGGACGACATGATCGAGACCGCGCGGCATGGGCATACTCCTGACAAGGCAATGCCGGCAGGAGAGCACGGGGGGGATGGGGAAATCCAGCGCCGATTGCCCCGCTGCGGCGATCTGTGGACAGCCGCGTCCCGCGGCGCCGGAGAGGATCCTGCTGAAACCCAGCGGAACGGCCGCGGAGGCGTGTCAAAGGCGGACCAGACGCGGCCCATGCCGACGCATCCGCCGGGATGGGGAACCGGCGGCGGGCGCAAATACCGCCCGCCCCGCACGACCATGGACGCGTCAGAACAGCCGGCTCTGCACCGCCGCAGCGCCGATGAAGGAGGCGAACAGCGGGTGCGGCTCGAACGGACGCGACTTCAGCTCGGGATGGAACTGCACGCCGATGAACCACGGGTGATCCGGGTATTCGATGATCTCCGGCAGCAGCCCGTCCGGCGAAAGGCCGGAGAATCGCATGCCGCAGGCCTCCAGCCGGTCGCGATAGGCCATGTTGACCTCGTAGCGGTGGCGATGGCGCTCGGAAATCTCGGTGGCGCCGTAAATGTCCGACACCCGGCTCTCCGGCGCCAGCGCGGCGGTATAGGCGCCGAGCCGCATCGTCCCGCCAAGATCGCCGCCGATACCGCGCTTCTCCAGCTCATTGCCGCGCAGCCATTCGGTGAGCAGGCCCACCACGGGCTCGGTGGTCGGACCGAATTCCGAGGAATTGGCGGCCTCGACACCGGCAAGGTTCCGCGTCGCCTCGATCACCGCCATCTGCATGCCGAAGCAGATGCCGAGATAGGGTACGCGCCGCTCGCGGGCGAACTGCGCCGCGCGGATCTTGCCCTCCGCGCCGCGCTGGCCGAAGCCGCCGGGCACGAGGATGCCGTGGACATGCTCGAGGAACGGGGCGGGGTCCTCGCGCTCGAAGATCTCGCTCTCGATCCAGTCGAGATTGACGCGCATATTGTTGGCGAGGCCGCCATGGGCCAGCGCCTCGATCAGCGACTTATAGGCGTCCTTCATGCCGGTATATTTGCCGACAATGGCGATGGTGACGGCGCCTTCCGGGTTGCGGATGCCCGATTCGACCTTCTTCCAGCGCGTCAGGTCCGGCTCGGGTGCCGGCTCGATGCCGAACGCCGCCAGAACCTCGCCGTCCAGCCCGGCCTCGTGATAGGCCGAGGGCACGGCATAGATGTTGTCGGCGTCGCGCGCCTCGATCACCGCGCTTTCGCGCACATTACAGAACAGGCCGAGCTTGCGGCGCTCCTCGCGGGGGATTTCCCGGTCGGTGCGGCACATCAGAATGTCCGGCTGGATGCCGAGCGCCCGCAGCTCCTTGACCGAGTGCTGGGTCGGCTTGGTCTTCAGCTCGCCGGCCGAGGGGATATAGGGCAGCAGCGTCAGGTGCACATAGATGCAGTGCTTGCGCGGCAGGTCGTTGCCGATCTGGCGGATCGCCTCCAGGAACGGCATCGCCTCGATGTCGCCCACCGTGCCGCCAATCTCCACCAGCACGAAATCATAACCCTCGTTACCCGAGAGCACGAAATCCTTGATGGCGTTTGTGACGTGCGGAATCACCTGGATGGTGGCGCCGAGATAATCGCCGCGCCGTTCCTTGGTGAGGATGTCCTGGTAGATGCGCCCGGTGGTGATGTTGTCGGCCTTGGTGGCCGGCCGCCCGGTGAAGCGCTCGTAATGGCCGAGATCGAGATCGGTCTCGGCGCCGTCGTCGGTGACGAAGACCTCACCATGCTGATACGGGCTCATCGTGCCCGGATCGACATTGAGGTAAGGGTCGAGCTTGCGCAGCCGCGTCTTGTAGCCACGAGCCTGCAACAGCGCGCCGAGAGCGGCGGAAGCGAGGCCCTTGCCAAGCGAGGACACGACGCCGCCGGTGATGAAAATGTAGCGCGCCATGGAAGTGGGTTTCTAGCTGCAAAAACACGATTCGACGAGAGGCCGCCGCGAAGATCGGCCCCTCGCCTGTGGGAAACCTGGAAAAAGCCCGCCGCGACCCTGAAAGCCGCGGAAGGATCTCACTGGGACTGCGGAACCTGGGGGCCGCTCGGGGCGGCCGGCGCCGGCTGGGCGCCCTGAAGCTGGTCGAGCACGGTGCCGCCGGGCGCAGGCGCCGGAGCGCCGGAAGGCAGCGTCGTCGGCGTGTTGAAGATCGTGGCCGGACCACGACCCCAGCCCGCCACCATGGTGAGCGAAAGGCTGGTGAGGAAGAACAGGCCAGCGAGAATCGCGGTCGCGCGGGTCAGCGCGTTCGCCGTGCCACGGGCCGAGAAGAAGCCGCCACCCGCGCCGCCACCACCACCGCCGCCAATGCCGAGGCCGCCGCCTTCGGAACGCTGGATCAGCACGACGCCGATCAGCGCCAGCACCACCATCAGATGGACGACAATCAATACGGTCTGCATGGGACGCCTTCAAAAAACCCAAAGCGGCGCCGGGCCCGACCCTTCGGCCACGCCCTCCGCCGCAACATTCGGCGCGTTCCTACACGATCGCGCCCGACTTTGCCAGCACAAGAGGCGGAACCGGCAACCGCCCCGCCTTCGCGCTTTCAAATAGGTCGAAAACCACGCCGCGCCAGAGCCACGCCTTGTGGAAACATCGGCATGTCACGGACAAGGCGCGTTGGGGCTGGGGTTTCGAGGGCATTGCGGCCCGACATTCGTGAGGGAGTTCGCGAGATTGCCAAGCTGCTCCTGCCCCTCCCCCTGCAGGGCGGCCAGCGCCTGTTGCGCCGCCTGCTCGTCTTCAAAGACCCGCTTCTGGCCCGGGGTCATGAAGGATGTCACGGGCATCCCCAGCCCTGCCGAGAGTGCTTCGGTGATGAGATCTGCATCGTAATAGCTGGAGACATATTCGGGCACCCAACCATTGGCGGGTCCCGGCCGGGTCTTGTCGATCAGGTACTCGTAGGATTTCTTGAATGCGGTGTCGTTCAGGAAACCGCTGTCTTCGAGAAACGTACTCAACGCCTCCAGACGAGCACTCTCGAGATCGAAGCTTGCCTGGACCGCATCGCCGATTGCCGCATTATGGCGACCGATATCTTCCAGTTGCTCGGGTGTCGGATAGCGTCGGCCTTCAGCGGCTCCCTCGCCTTGCGGTACATCGTTAAAGGAGACTCCGCCCCGCTCACCGCCGATGCTGAAGGGCTGGTCGACATAGACCCTGCCATTTTCGTCGGTCTTGAGCTCAACACCACGAGCTTGAAGCCGACTGCGCTCACTCTCCGCCAACGCCGCAACGTTGCGCTCAGCGCTGGCGAAGGCCACACCAAGGCCCGCCATCATCTCCGCATGGCCGGGCGCGTTCGGCATTTGCGCGACGGCTTCCTTGATAAGGGCAAGACGCTCGGCCAAGTGGATGGCCGAGGAACCGCTTCCGTCAGCACCCTCAATGAAGTTCGTGACGAGGCCCGAAAAAACGAAGGTAGCGAAGCCGGGTGTGACGCCGTCCGGCGGATTCGCGACAAGGCTCGAGAATGCCGCAAACACGTTGCCAACATTATCGTTCGAGAGCGGCCTGCCCGGCACCAGCGCACGCATCACCTGCGCGCTCATCTGCACGCGATCCGGCGCTTCCAATGCCGCTGCATCGGCAGTCACGCCGCCGGTCATGCTCAGCATGGCCAGCATCATACCAGCGCCGGTCAGGCGCCGGTAGCCGACAGCCATGGATCTCGCGACTTTGGCAAAACTCATATTAGCCCCGCACATTCCCGTTGCATGCACCTGAAAACCCTGATTCAGGCCGCACTTCCCAGCATCAGTGTCGCCAGCGCGGGCGGCTTGGCGCATCCCTCACTTTGGGTAGGTTGCAACTTCCGGCGGTGATCGCGTTCAACTGTGGCTCGCATGTCACAGGCACGCATCGCGGCGGTAAAAGCTGCACGGAACTTGCATTTGTTCATTGGGACACAGCGCCCGCCGCACCGGCCTCCCATCGATTTCAGTCCTCCGAGACACCCGCATGAGCCCCGCCGACGACCTGATCGCCGCCATCTATGAGAGCGCCGCGCTTCCGGAGCTGTGGCCAACCACGCTCGACCGGCTGGCGGCAGTGGTGGAGTGCGACAAGGCGCTGATGTTCACTACCGACGGCGCGCGGGTGCAGCGCTGGGTGTGCAACGAGGCGATGCGGCCGGGCATGGAGGTGTTTCTGCGTGACCGCTGGATGGAGCGCAACCCGCAGGGCGCCCACGTCATCACCTACCCCGAGCCGGCCTTCAAATGCGACGACGACCTGTTCTCGCCCGAGGAGATCGAGACGCTACCCTACTACCGCGAGTTCCTGCGGCCGAACGGCATGGCGTGGGGCACCGGCACCATGATCGAGGGCGGCAGCGCCGATATGGCGATCGTCTCGATCCACCGCCCCTATGAATGCGGGCCGATCGAGCGCGCGCGCATGGCGGAACTGACCCGGCTGCGGCCGCATCTGGCGCGCGCCACGCTGGTCTCGGCTCGGCTCGCGAATGAACGGCACGCCGCCACGCTCTCGGCGCTCGAAAACCTCGGCCTGCCGGCGGCGACGCTCAGCCCGGCCGGCCGGCTGATCGACGCGAATGCGGTGTTCGGCACACAAGCCGGCGACGAGATGGTCGACCTGCCGGGCCGGCTACGCTTCCGGGACAGGGAGGCCGACCGGCTGTTCCAGACCATGCTCGATACGCCGCAGGCGACCGGCGCCAGCTTCCCGCATCGCGCAGGCGAGCATCGGCCGCCCTTCATCGTGCATGTCTCGCCAATCGCCGGCCATGGCCGCGACCTGTTCGCGGCCGCGCGATGGCTGCTGATCCTGACCCCGCCCGCTGCCGGAAAGCCGGTGAGCGCACGGATGCTGGCCGGGCTGTTCGACCTGACACCGGCCGAATCGCGGGTGGTCGTCCATCTGCTGCAGGGCGCCGGCGTCGGCGGCGCGGCGGAAGGAACGGCCACCACGCCGGAAACCGTGCGCCATCACCTCAAATCGGTGTTCTACAAGACCGGAACCCACAGTCAGGGCGAATTGCTCGCCCTGCTGCATGGTCTACGCCCGTCTCCTCAGCAATAGGCGCGGGCGATATCGAGGAAGGTGGCGGCCTGCAGGCTGGCCCCGCCGACCAGCGCACCGTCGACATTCGGCACGCCGAGAATGGCGACGGCATTGTCCGGCTTGACCGAACCGCCATAAAGCAGCCGCATGCTCTCGCCTTCCGCCCCGAAGCGGGCGACCAGTTCGGCACGTATGGTGGCGTGCATGACGGCGATGTCGTCCATGGTCGGAATCAGCCCGGTGCCGATCGCCCAGACCGGCTCATAGGCCACGACCAGTTCCGCGCCCGTGGCGTTGTCCGGGATCGAGCCGGCGAGTTGCGTGCGCACCACGTCGAGTTCCAGCCCGGCGCGGCGCTCGGCCTCGGTCTCGCCGACGCAGACGATGGCAATCAGCCCCGCCCGGCGCGCGGCCTCCGCCTTGGCGCGCACCGTCGCGTCGGTCTCGCCGTGATCGGCGCGGCGCTCGGAATGACCGACGATCACCGCCGTGGCGCCGGTATCGGCAATCATCTCGGCGGAAATGTCGCCGGTATGGGCGCCGCTGGCCTTGGCGTGGCAGTCCTGCGCGCCGATGGCGATGCGCGAGCCCAGCGCCACCACCGGCAGCGTCGCCAGCAGGGTGGCCGGCGGGCAGATCAGCAGGTCGACCCGCGCCTTCATCGTGCGGTCATAGCCTTCCATCATGCGCGCGAACTCGGCGACGGTCCCCTTGAGGCCGTTCATCTTCCAGTTGCCGGCAATGAGGGGGCGGGGCATGGGCGTGTCATCTCGCTCGTGAAACTCGGATGACCCCGCGTAACAGACGTTTTTTGCGCACGCAAATGATGTGAGCTGTGGCGTTGCGGCACACGGGAGGCATCCCTATGATGCGCGCCTTTCGCGAGCCGGCCCCGATCCCGGGACCGGACCTGTGCCTATGCCCAACGAGAAACGAAATGCTGCAGAGCCTGCGCAGTCGCGCTTCCGGTATCGTCGCCAAGATCCTCATGACGCTCCTCATCCTCAGCTTTGCGGTGTGGGGCATCGCGGACGTGTTCCGCGGCTTCGGGAGTCAGACGCTGGCGACCATCGGCTCGACCGAGATCACCGTCCCGGAGTTCCGGCAGCTCTATCAGGACCGGATGCAGCAGATCAGCCAGCAGATCAAACGCGGCCTGACCCCCGATCAGGCCCGCGCGCTCGGCATTCCCGACCAGATTCTCAATGAGCGCCTCGCCGAGGCCGCGCTCGACGACATGGCCGGCACCATGGGCCTCGCGCTCTCCACCGAGGAGATCGTGCGCCGGGTGCACCAGAACCCGGCCTTCTTCGGGCCGTCCGGTTCGTTCGATCCGGCCTATTTCAACCAGCTCCTGCGTTCGAACAACTTCACCGAGGCGCGCTTCGTCGAATCCGAGCGCCGGCTCGCGCTGCGCCAGCAGCTCATCCAGTCGCTCGGCGGCGGCATCGAATTGCCGCAGGTCATCAAGGACGCCGCCGCGCGCTTCGAGACCGAGGAGCGCTCGGTGAACTACGCGGTGCTCACCGCCGCCGGCCTCCCTGCCCTGCCCGAGCCGACCGAAGAAGAACTCCGCAGCTTCTTCGAGGCGCGCAAGGTGGCGTTCAAGGCACCGGAATTCCGCAAGATCGCCGTGCTCGCCCTCACCCCGCAGGCGCTTGCCGAAGCGCAGCAGGTATCCGACGCCGAGGTCGAGGCGGCCTATCAGGCCAATCTCGCCAGCTACGGCACGCCGGAAAAGCGCGT
The DNA here is from genome assembly GCF_022601675.1 of Ancylobacter gelatini. Classification (GTDB taxonomy): domain Bacteria; phylum Pseudomonadota; class Alphaproteobacteria; order Rhizobiales; family Xanthobacteraceae; genus Ancylobacter; species Ancylobacter gelatini. The sequence goes on from NZ_JAKVIL010000004.1 coordinate 187,104, forward strand.
GGTGCAGCAGATCGTGTTCTCCAATGAGGAAGAGGCCAAGGCGGCCGCCGACCGCATCGCCGCAGGCACGCCCTTCGCGGACATCGCGGCCGAGCGCAAGCTGGAGGCCAAGGACATCGATCTCGGCGACGTGACCCGCGCCGACATCTTCGACAAGGCCATCGCCGATGCCGCCTTCGCGCTGGCGCCCGACAGCACGTCGGGCGTGGTCGCCGGCCGCTTTGGCCCGGTGATCGTGCATGTCGGCGCGGTGACGCCCGGCACCACGCAGCCGCTCGCGGAGGTCGCACCGGTGATCCGCGCCGCGCTTCAGGTCGACGGCGCCCGCCGCGCGCTGCTCGCGACCTATGACAAGATCGAGGACGAGCGCGCCAGCGGCGCCCAGCTCGGCGAGGTCGCCTCCCGGCTCAACCTCACCCTCCAGCAGATCGACGTCGACCCTCAGGGCCTCACCGCGGACGGCACGCCGGCGGCTGATTTCCCGGGCCGCGCGGAGGTGCTGCGCGGCGCTTTCGCCAGCGATGTCGGCGCCGAGAACGACCCGGTCCAGATCCCGCAGAGCGCGGGTCAGGGCGGCGGCTATGTCTGGTACGAGGTCGAGGCCATCACCCCGCCGCGCGACCGCACATTCGAGGAAGCCCGCGTGCAGGTGCTGGAGCGCTGGAAGCAGGACGAGACCGCCAAGGCGCTCGACGCCCGCATCGAGGAACTGACCAAGAAGATCGAGGCCGGCACGCCGTTTGATCAGGCCATCACCGAGGCGGGGCTCGAAATGCGCACCGCCAACGGCCTGACCCGCGGCCGCGCCACCGATGGCCTGCCGCAGGAAGTGCTGGCGAGCGTGTTCGACGCGGCACCCGGCAAGGTCGCCTTCGCGCTCACCAATGGCGGCGACAGCCGCGTGTTGTTCCAGCTGGTGCGCAGCACGGTTCCCGCCGGTGCCAGCGTCAATGACAAGCTGCTGGCCGACATCCGCCAGAGCATGGAAAACGACCTGATGACCGAATATCTGGTCCGGCTGCAAAACGATCTCGGCGCCCGCGTAAACCGCGCGGCGCTCGACCAGATCGTCGGCGGTGGCGAAGCGGTGAACTGAGACCCGACCGATGAGCGTTACCCCGGATATCGCGGCCTTCACCGCGCTTTATGAGCGCGGCGAGCCGCAAGTGGTCTCTTCCGTTCTGGTCGCCGATCTTGAGACGCCGGTCTCGGCCTTCCTCAAGATCGCCGGCGAGCGGCCCAACAGCTTCCTGCTGGAATCGGTCGAGGGCGGCGCCACGCGTGGGCGCTACTCCATGATCGGCATCGAGCCGGACCTGATCTGGCGCTGCCGCGGCAATGCGGCGGAGATCAACCGCCGCGCCGCCCACGCCCCCGATGCCTTCGAGCCCTGCAGCGATGCGCCGCTGGTCTCGCTGCGCAAGCTGGTGGCGGAATCGCGCATCGCGCTGCCGGCGGGCTCCCCTCCCATGGCGGCGGGCGTGTTCGGCTATCTCGGCTATGACATGGTGCGCCAGATGGAGCGCCTGCCGGAGCCCAAGGCCGATCTGCTCGGCGTGCCGGACGCGATCTTCTTCCGCCCGACCGTGATGGTGGTGTTCGATGCGGTGCGCGACGAGCTGACCGTGGTCACCCCGGTGCGCCCGCAGCCCGGCGTCAGTGCCGGCGCGGCCTATGAATCCGCCCTTGAGCGCATCGAGCGCGTGACGGCGGCGCTCGACAGCGCGCTGCCCAACCTGCCGGCCGCGGATGCCTTCCATCAGGAGGTGGCGCCGCTCTCCAACACCGAGCCGGCGCAGTACCTCGCCATGGTGGAGCGGGCCAAGGAATATATCCGGGCCGGCGATATCTTCCAGGTGGTGCTCTCGCAGCGCTTCGACGCGCCGTTCACCCTGCCGCCCTTCTCGCTCTACCGGGCGCTGCGGCGGATCAACCCGGCGCCGTTCCTGGTCTATTTCAACTTCGGCGGCTTCTCGCTGGTGTGCTCCTCACCGGAAATCCTGGTCCGGCTGCGCGACAACACCGTCACCATCCGTCCGATCGCCGGCACCCGCCCGCGCGGCGCCACGCCCCATGAGGACAAGGCGCTTGAGGACGAATTGCTGGCCGATCCCAAGGAGCGCGCCGAGCATCTGATGCTGCTCGATCTCGGGCGCAACGATGTCGGCCGCGTCGCCTCGATCGGCTCGGTGCATGTTACCGACAGCTTCTTCATCGAGCGCTACAGCCAGGTGATGCACATCGTCTCGAATGTCGAGGGCACGCTGGACCCGCGCCGCGACGCGCTGGACGCGCTCGCCGCCGGCTTTCCCGCGGGCACCGTCTCGGGCGCGCCAAAAGTGCGGGCGATGGAGATCATCGACGAGCTGGAGCGCGACAAGCGCGGCATCTATGCCGGCGCCATCGGCTATTTCGGCGCCGACGGCGAAATGGACACCTGCATCGTGCTGCGCACCGCCGTGGTGAAGGATGGCAAGATGCATGTTCAGGCCGGCGCCGGCATCGTCTATGATTCCGTGCCGGAGAGCGAGTTGCAGGAATGCGTGAACAAGGCCAAGGCCCTGTTCCGCGCCGGCGAGGAAGCGGTGCGGTTCGCTGCGCGAGCGGGACGGGGGCAGTGAGCATGACGGTTTTTCGTCACGAGCGATGGCGGGACATGTGACGCCTCGATCATCTTCCCGGACGGCCGCAGGCCGCTCGGCGCGGATGACGGCCAACGGCGCGGCTTGACCTTGCGCCGGCTCACCCCCTAGAGCTTCTCCAAGCGGCAGAATGCCGGCACGGGAAGCTCTCCGCTCGAACGGAACCGCCATGATCCTTCTGGTCGACAATTACGACAGCTTCACCTGGAACCTCGTCCACTATCTCGGCGGCCTTGGCGTCGATGTGGAGGTCCGCCGCAACGATGCGCTCACCGTCGAGGAGGCGCTGGCGATGAAGCCCGAGGCCATCGTCATTTCTCCCGGCCCGGCCACGCCAAACGAGGCCGGCATCTGCCTCGACCTCATTTCCCGCGCCGCCGGCGAGGGCGTGCCGGTGTTCGGCGTCTGCCTCGGCCATCAGGCCATCGGGCAGGTGTTCGGCGGCGACGTCATCTGCGCGCCGCTGCCGATCCACGGCAAGCTCGCCGAGGTAAAGCATCGCGGCGAGGGCGTGTTCCGCGGCATCAACGGCCCGTTCAAGGCGACGCGCTACCATTCGCTGGTGGTGGACCGCACCACCCTGCCCGACGCGCTCGGCGTCACCGCCGAAACCGATGACGGCCTGATCATGGGCCTCTCGCACAAGGAACTGCCGGTGCACGGGGTGCAGTTCCACCCAGAGAGCATCGCATCGGAACACGGCAAGACCATTCTCAAGAACTTCCTCGACCTTGCGCGGGCGTGGAATGCCGGCCCCCGCCGCGCGCGCGCGGCCTGACGACGATCGCGGACGAAAGATTTCAGGGCTCATGGAAAACCTCAAATCCATCATCGGCAAACTCGCCGCCGGCACCACGCTGACACGCGCCGAAGCGGCCTTCGCCTTCGACGTCATGATGTCGGGCGAGGCGACGCCCTCGCAGATCGGCGCCGTGCTGATGGGCCTGCGCGTGCGCGGCGAGGATGTCGAGGAGATCGCCGGCGCGGTCTCCACCATGCGCGCCAAGATGCTGCGCGTGGAAGCGCCGGAGAACGCGGTCGACGTGGTGGGCACCGGCGGCGACGCCTCCGGCTCCTACAACATCTCGACCTGCGCCTCCTTCATCGTGGCCGGCGCCGGGGTGCCGGTCGCCAAGCACGGCAACCGCGCGCTGTCCTCCAAGTCCGGCGCGGCCGACGTGCTGATGGCGCTGGGGGTGAAGATCGACCTCACCCCGGCACAGATTTCGCGCTGCATCAACGAGGCCGGCATCGGCTTCATGTTCGCTCCCGCGCATCATCCGGCGATGAAGCATGTCGGCCCGAGCCGGGTCGAGCTCGGCACCCGCACGATCTTCAACCTGCTCGGCCCGCTCTCCAACCCGGCCGGCGTGAAGCGGCAGATGGTCGGCGTGTTCGCCCGCCACTGGGTCGAGCCGCTGGCGGAGGTGCTGAAGACGCTGGGTTCGGTGCGTTCCTGGGTCGTGCATGGCTCCGACGGGCTCGACGAGATCACCGTCACCGGCCCGACCTATGTCGCCGAGTTGAAGGACGGCACGATCCGCTCCTTCGAGATCACGCCGGAACAGTTCGGCATCGCCCGCGCGGACGCCGCGGCCCTGCGCGGCGGCGATGGCGAGACCAATGCCGGCGCGCTGCGTGCGGTGCTGGCCGGCGAGAAGAGCGCTTATGCCGATGTCTCGCTGCTGAACGCGGCGGCCGCGCTGGTCGTTGCCGGCAAGGCGGAACATCTCGGCGAGGGGCTGGAGCTCGCCCGCGCGAGCCTGTCCAGCGGCCATGCCGAGGCCGCACTGAACCGGCTGGTCGCGGTCTCCGCGCTCGCCGCAGCGGAATAGGAGACGGCCGGTGGCGGATATTCTGGAAAAGATCGGCGCCTATAAGCGCGAGGAAATCGCCGCTGCCAAGCGCGCGGTAGCGCCCGCCGAGATCGCGGCCCGCGCCAGCGCCGCCCCGGCCCCGCGCGGATTTCTGAGCTCGATCCGCGCCAGGATCGCGGCAGGCGAGACCGCCCTGATCGCCGAGATCAAGAAGGCGAGCCCGTCCAAGGGGCTGATCCGTCCCGATTTCGCCCCGCCGGCGCTGGCCCGCGCCTATGAGGCCGGCGGGGCGGCGTGCCTCTCCGTGCTAACCGACCAGCCCTCCTTCCAAGGCGCGCCGGAGTTCCTCACGGCCGCCCGCGCCGTCTGTTCGCTGCCGGCGCTGCGCAAGGATTTTCTCTACGACACCTACCAGGTGATGGAAGCCCGCGCCTGGAGCGCGGACTGCATTCTCGTCATCATGGCTGCGGTCGATGACGCGCTGGCTCTCGATCTGATTGAGGCCGCCCATGGTCTCGGCATGGATGCGCTGGTCGAAGTTCATGATGAGCCTGAGCTGGAGCGCGCGCTCGCCCTGCCCGCCGCTCTCATCGGCATCAACAACCGCAACCTGCGGACCTTCGAGGTGTCGCTTGAGACCTCCGAGCGCCTCGCCCCGCGCATCCCGGCCGATCGTGTGATCGTCGGAGAGAGCGGCATCTTCACGCCCGACGACGTGGCGCGGCTCGCGCAATCGCGCATCGACACGATTCTGGTCGGTGAGAGCCTGATGCGGCAGGAGGACGTCGCGCAGGCGACCCGCGCCCTGCTCGCCCGCCCCGATCCGATCCGCGCGGCGGGCTGAGCCATGGGCGCGGATGCGGCCGACGGCTCCGGGAGCGCCCAGCTCTCGCATATCGACGCCAGCGGCGCGGCCAATATGGTCGACGTCACCGACAAGCCGGCGACCGACCGCACCGCCACCGCGCTCGGCAGCGTGGTGATGCTGCCGGAAACGCTCGACCTCATCCTCTCCGGCAATGCCAAGAAGGGCGACGTGATCGGCACGGCGCGCCTCGCCGGCATCATGGCCGCCAAACGCACCCACGAGCTGATTCCGCTCTGCCATCCGCTGCTGCTCTCCAAGGTCAGCGTGGAGATCGAGCCCGACACCGCCCTGCCCGGCCTGCGCCTTTCCGCAACGGTGCGCGTGAGTGGTCCGACCGGGGTGGAGATGGAAGCCCTGACCGCCGTCTCCGTGGCGTGCCTGACCATTTACGACATGGCCAAGGCGGTGGATCGCGGCATGCGGATCGAGGGCATCCGCGTGGTCGAGAAGGCCGGAGGGCGCTCGGGCCACTGGAAAGCGGAGTAGCGCCGATGGCCCCCACCCTGATGCCGGTGACCGAGGCGCTGGCGCGCCTGCTGGCCGCAGCCACGCCGCTCACCAGCGAAACGGTGCCGCTGATCGAGGCCCATGGTCGTGTCACCAGCGCCCCTGTGATCGCCCGCCGCACCAGCCCCGGCGCCGACGTCTCGGCGATGGACGGCTATGCGGTGCGCGCCGCCGATGTCGCGCGCGCTCCGGAGACGCTGGAACTGATCGGCGAATCCGCCGCCGGCCGCCCGTTCGCGGGCGAGGTCGCCCCGGGCACCACGGTGCGCATCTTCACCGGGGCGGTAATGCCGGTGGGTGCGGACGCGGTGGTGATCCAGGAGGACACCACCCGCGAGGCGACGCGCATCACCATGACCGAGGCGGCGACCGCCGGTCGCCACATCCGCCGCGCCGGCGGCGACTTCGCGACCGGCCAGATCATTGTTCCCGCCGGCCGGCGGCTCACCGCGCGCGACCTCGCGCTCATTGCCGCCGCCGATATCGCCGAAGTGGCGGTGCACCGGCGCCCCCGCGTGGCCCTGCTCTCCACCGGCGACGAGCTAGTGCGGCCCGGCACCGGCGCCGATGCCCATCAGGTCATTGTCTCCAATCTTTATGCCCTTATGGCCCTCATCCGCTCCAGCGGCGGCGAAGCGTCGGATCTCGGCATATTGCCCGATGACATGGCGGCGACCACAGCCGGCATGCGCGCGGCACTGGATGGCGGCTTCGACGTGCTGGTCACCACCGGCGGCGCCTCCGTGGGCGACCATGATCTGGTGGCTCCGGCCCTGACAGCGGAAGGCGTGACCCTCGCCGTGCACAAGATCGCGCTCCGGCCGGGCAAGCCACTGATGTTCGGCCGCTCCCGGCGCGAGCCGGCCACGCTGGTGCTCGGCCTTCCGGGCAATCCGGTCTCGGCCCATGTCTGCGCCCTGCTGTTCCTGAAGCCGCTCTTGCGGGCGCTGCAGGGCGAGGCGGTCACGCCGGAGGTGCCCGTGCAGGCGGCCGAGCTCGGGATCGACCTGAAGGCCAATGATCACCGCATGGATTTCATGCGCGCCGAAATTATCGGTCATGGCGCGGGCGGGCCGATCGTGCGCCCGCTTCCCGTGCAGGACAGCTCGATGCTGAGCGTGCTCGCCCGCGCCGACGCGCTGCTGGTGCGGGCGCCCAACGCCCCTGCCGCGAAGGCCGGCGAGCCCTGCGCGATCGTGCCGCTCGACGATTGAGGCTGGCCCACCACTTCGCGATTGACGTTGCGCCCCCGCCGCGCTGTGCTGACATCACCGCACAGCATCAGGGAGCCGGGCACGCGATGGAGATCAACATTCCCGAGATTCGCGCGGAGGTCGAAGCTGCCTTCGCCGCTTATGAACGGGCGCTCGTTTCCAACGATGTCGACGGCCTCGACGCCCTGTTCTGGGACAGTCAGATCACCATCCGCTACGGCAGCGGCGAGAATCTGTACGGAATCGAGGCGATTCGGGCCTTCCGTGCCGCCCGGTCCGCCTTCGGGCTGGAGCGCTCTCTGGAGCGCACTGTGATCACAACGTATGGCCGCGACATGGCCACGGCCTCTACCCTGTTTCGGCGGGAGAACGCGCCGGGCCGAATCGGCCGGCAGATGCAGACCTGGATGCGTACCGCCGACGGCTGGAAGGTGGTCGCCGCCCATGTCAGCATCATCGACGAGCCGCAGCCCGCCCCGCGCTGAGGTACCGCCGCCAACGCGCGCGGGCGCGTAATAGTTGCGGCGCCTCGCCGCTCCGCTGGATAGATTGCCCCGATGCCCGCCTCCTCCGCCCGCCCCCGATCCGCCGCCCCCGCTGGGCGCTCCCCGGAACCTCGCGAGGAGCCGGCGCGCCCCCGGCTTCCCCGCCCCACGCGCGCCGAGGAACTGCGCCTTCAGATCGCCGAGGACATCACGCGCGGCCTGCTGCCGCCGGGCACAACGCTGGACGAGACCGCACTCGCCGCGCGGTTCGGCGTCTCCCGCACCCCGGTACGCGAGGCGATCCGCGAACTCGCCGCCTCCGGGCTGGTGCAGACCCGGCCGCATCGGGGCGCCGTGGTGGCGCGTCCCAGCGTGGCCCGGCTCGAACATATGTTCGCGGTGATGGCGGAGCTGGAAGCGCTCTGCGCCGGCCTGTGCGCGCTCCACATGACGCCGGCCGAGCGCAATGAGGTGGCGGCGCTGCACGCCGGCATGGGCGAGCTGGTCCGTCACGGCGACTTCGCCCGCTACCGGGAGGCCAATGAGACCTTCCACACCACGATCTATGCCGGCAGCCATAATGACTATCTGGTGGAACTCACGCTCGGCACGCGGCGCCGGCTCTCGCCCTTCCGCCGTGCCCAGTTCCTTGCGCTCGGCCGGCTTTCGCTGTCGCACGCCGAGCATGAGCGCGTGGTGACCGCGATCCAGCGCGGCGACCGGGATTCGGCTTCAAGCGCGATGCGAAGCCACATCTCGATTGTTCATAACGCGTATGAACAATATTCTCAAACTATTTGATATTACACGATATATTTTACTTTTAAACGGACAGGCGAACGTCCTCATCCTCGCGCAAAGCTGGCGGCATTGCGCTTGGCCACCTCGTCCGCGAGGAAGGCCTTCCAGCCGCCGAAAGCGGTGATATCCCGGGCGGAGCCGGCAGCGACGGCCTCCAGCACGAAGCCCTTAACCTGGCCGCCATCTTCCAGCTCGACCGTTCCCAGCCCGAGCGGCGCGGGAATCGCCGCGACGAAACGGCCATAGGCCGCCGCCGGCAGCGCCCAGATCTCGCAATCGATCGGCGCGCCGCTGCCCGGCCGGCCGCGCAGCAGCCCCGGCCGCCGCACGCGGCCCTCCGGCAGCAGATAGAGCTGGTAGTCCGCGCTGGTCCGCGCCGACCGCAGCAGCACGCCGCCCGCCGCGAGCAGATCGACATTCAGCGGCAGGCCCGACAGGTGAGCGCCGAACAGCGCGATCTCCAGGAAGCCCGGCGCGGCCCGGGCGGGAACGTCCGGGGTCGAGGGCAGGCCGCGCCCGGTCGCGCCCATGGTGAGCCCGCTCGCGGCATGAAAGCGCGAGCCGAGCGCCGCCAGATGGGCATCGCGCCCGGCCGGCGCGAGCAGCGTGATGCCGAACGGGGCGCCGTCGTCGCGGATTTCCGACGGCACGGCGAGGCCGCACATGTCGAGCAGATTCACGAAATTGGTGTAGACGCCGAGATGGCTGTTGAGCCGGATCGGGTCCGCGCGCATCTGCGCCACCGTGTAGACCGTGGGCATGGTCGGCACCATGAGCGCGTCGAAACCCGCCAGCACCTTGTCGGCGATCGCCTTCAGCTCAGCGAGGCGGTAGCGGCCGCGAAAGGCGTCAACCGCGGAGAATCCCCGCCCCTGCTCGACGATGGCCCGCACGGACGGATCAAAGGAATTCGGCCGCGATTCGAGAAAGGAACCGACAGCGGCGAAACGCTCGGCCACCCACGGGCCCTCATAGAGCAGCCGCGCGGTTTCGTAGAACGGCTCCATCTCGATCTCGACGAGGCTCGCGCCGAGTTCGCTCATCCGCGCAATGGCGCGCTCGAAAGCGGCCTCCGACACGCGATCGCCGAAACTCACGCGGTCCCGCACGCGGGGCACGGCAAGGCGCGGACGCACCGGAAAGGCGCCCCGCGCGCCCAGCGGCAGGGGGCGCGAGAACGGATCGTTCTCGTCCGGCCCGGCCATGGCGGCGAGCACGGCGAGGGCATCCTCCACATTGAGCGCGAACACCGACACGCAATCGAGCGAGCGGCAGGCCGGCACCACGCCATTGGTGGAGACCACGCCGAGACTAGGCTTCAGGCCGACAATATTGTTCAGCCCCGCGGGCACGCGCCCGGAGCCGGCCGTGTCCGTGCCCAGGGCGAACGGCAGCAGCCCGGCCGCCACCGCCACCGCCGAGCCGGAGGACGAGCCACCCGGCACCAGATCGGCCCGCATCGCGTTCACCGGCGTGCCATAGGGCGAGCGCGTGCCGTTCAGCCCGGTGGCGAACTGGTCAAGGTTGGTCTTACCGATGACGATGGCCCCGGCGCGTCGCAGCCGGGCGACGGCGCCGGAATCATGCGTGGCGTCATAGCCGAAATCCGGGCAGGCGCAGGTCGTGGGCAGGCCGGCGACGTCGATATTGTCCTTCACCGCGAAGGGCACGCCATAGAGCGGCAGCGTCGCGGGATCGATGCCTTCCAGCGCCTTCAGCGCGGCGGCAATGGCCTGTGGCGAGCTGATGGCGGTAAAGATGGCCGGATCGCCATGTGCCTCGATTCGCGCCAGGCAGTCCGCCACGGTCTGGGACGGGTGGAATGTTCCGGCGCGATGCCCCGCGACGATTTCCTCGACAGTTGCGAACAACGGCGCCCCCGACACGACACTTCCCGGACTGCATACCACTTGAGCACGGCGAGAGCCATTGCATACATTAGGCGCCCCTGCCTCGTTTCTCGGCAGAACCGGCGGGGCAGCCGGACCGACATTGGCGATTTGTTTACCCATTGTAGAACACAAAAAGAACGGATATGGTTTGTTCGTGATTTGTTTCGCTGATTTGGTTCACCCCGGCGCCGCCCTCCCGCAAGAGACGAATGCCCTATGCTCACCCGCAAACAGCATGAGCTGCTTCACTTCATCAATGAACGCCTGAAGGAGACCGGCGTCCCGCCCTCCTTTGAGGAGATGAAGGAAGCACTGGATCTCCGGTCGAAGTCCGGCATCCATCGTCTGATCACGGCGCTGGAAGAGCGCGGCTTCATCCGCCGCCTTCCCAATCGTGCCCGGGCGCTTGAAGTCATCCGCCTTCCCGAAGCGACGCAGGCGCCCCGCGCCGCGGCGCGCCAGTTCGCCCCGAGCGTCATCGAAGGCAGCCTCGGCCGCGTGCCCCCGCAGAACGAAGAAGATGGCGGCCGTCCGATCCCGATCCCGGTGATGGGCCGCATCGCCGCCGGCACGCCTATCTCGGCGATTCAATCGCGGGACCACACCATTTCCATGCCGCCGGAAATGCTCTCCGCCGGCGAGCATTTCGCGCTCGAAGTGCGCGGCGATTCGATGATCGAGGCTGGCATTCTGGATGGCGACCTCGCTCTGATCCGCAAGAGCGACAGCGCCAATACTGGCGACATCGTGGTCGCGCTGATCGATGACGAGGAAGCCACGCTGAAGCGCCTGCGCCGCAAGGGCGCCTCCATCGCGCTGGAAGCCGCGAACCCGGCCTATGAGACCCGCATCTTCGGCCCCGACCGCGTGCGCATCCAGGGCCGGCTGGTCGGGCTGTTCCGCCGCTACTGAGGCCGGCGGTTCGGGAGCGTCCGACATTTCGGGCGCCGGTTCCGCCTCTGTCCGTCATGTGAGGGGCGGATCGTCCAGCGCTATTTTCTCTAGGGCCTCGCCGCGTCTTCGGAGGTGGTCTCGGGCGACGGAATGGGCGCCCCGGTTGCCGTTCCTTCCACTCCGGGCGGGGCGACGCGTTCGCTCTGGCCGAAGCCGGGATGCCAGAGCCGTCTCGGCTGCCGGGGCCGTGCTGCCTCGACACGCCAGCCTCCGTCAGGCCGGGCAAACAGGGCCAGCCCGCCATTCTGCCGACGCGGATCGATGCGCAGCACCTGCGCCGCGCATCCCTCGGGCGGCGGGACCTTCGTTACCAGCAGCGCCGCGAGGCGGCAGTCATCGGCGAGTGAATCCGGGCCGCGGGACAGAGCCACGCGCTGGCCATTCGACGTCGCCAATGTGCACCCCTCGGCATCGCAGCGCGGCGCGGCGGCATCGGGCGAGGGGCCGGCCGCGCCGCGCTCGCCCTCCATGCCGCGCCATTGCTCGACGGCGAAACGACGCTCCAGCCCGGCATCGCGGTCGCCCATCACCTGGAGCCGGCCATCGGCGCCACGCACCGCGACCGTTCGCGCCTGCGGGTCGACCAGAACATCGGGCAGCGGCGCACGCCAGCCGAACCAGAGCGCGCCGATGAGCATGGCGGGCGCCAGCACGATCAGCCAGCTGCGCGCGAGACACAGCGCGATCACCATCCCGCTCAGCAGGACCATGCTCGCCGCCGGCATGGCGCGGATGCCGCTATCGGCACCCGGTAGCGCCGCAACGGCCTGCGATACCGCCACCATGGCGTCGATGCCCCAGCCCATCGCCCACCACGCCGCGCCGTCCCAGCCGAACGGCATGAGCAGACAACCGACGAGTCCGGCCGGCATGATGATGAACGACACCAGCGGCATGGCGGCGAGATTTGCGACAAGGCTCAGGGGCGCCAGCCGGTGAAAATGGAAAGCGGCATAGGGCGCGGTGGCAAGCCCCGCCGCGAGCGAGGTCAGCAGCAGCGCCGCGACATAGCGCACCGGCATGCCCATGAGGCTGCCGCCTATCCCGCGACCGCCCGCCGCCCTCCCCGCCGGTGCGGAAAGCCGGTGGCCGAAGCGCTCATAGGCCGCCACCAGCGCCAGAGTCGCGGCAAACGACATCTGCGCGCCGGGGTCGAGGATCGCCCACGGCGTCATCACCAGCACCGCCAGCGCCGCCAGCGCCAGCGTGCGCAGGGTCAGCGCCGGGCGCGCGGCGATGACGCCGGCCAGCACCAGCAGCGTCATTACATAGGAACGCTGCGTCGGCACCTCGGCGCCCGACAGCAAGAGATAATAGGTCGCGGCCAGCGCCGCCGGCACCGCTGCCCAGGCCCTGATCGGGTAGCGCAGCGCCAGCGGCGGAAACAGCGCGAGCAGCGCCCGCACCAGGAAGAACACCGTGGTCGCCACCAGTGCCATGTGCAGGCCGGAGATCGACAGCACATGCGACAGGCCGGACACGCGCATGCTCTCCTCGATCGGCTCGGGCACCGCGTCGCGCAGGCCCGTAACGAGAGCCACGGCGATGCCGCCGGACGCGCCGGGCAGGCTGGCACTGATGCGCGCCGCCATCTCGTTTCGTCGCGCATCCAGCCAGGCGCCAAGGCGCAGCGACAGCGGCACCGGGCCGGGCGCGGCGCTGTCCTGCGCCTTGCCCAGCGCAAAGCCGGTGGCGCCGATCCCGTCGAACCAGGCGGCGCGGCCGAAATCGAAACCGCCGGGCCAGGTCGCGCCGGGCGGCGGAGACAGCGTGGCTCGCAGCGTTACATGACTGCCGATCGGCGGGGCGACACGCGCGGCCAGCGTCACGCGCACGCGCTGCGGCACCGCACTCAGCCGGCGTTCGATGCCGGTGACGAGGAGCGTGATGCGGCTGCCGCGCATGCGCCGCTCGCGTGCCTCGACGAAGCCCGAGACCTTGACCGCGGTCAGCGTTTCACCAAGCACCGGATGGGCGATGCGCTGGACCTGAAAGCTCGCCACGGCAAAGCCGCAGGAGACCGCCGCCGCCAGCGCGAACAGGTGGAACGCCCCGGGCCGCGCCCGGGCCAGCCAGGCCAGCGCGGTGAACAGCACGGCCGGCACCAGCGCGACATAGGCCATCGGCTCGTGCTCGGCCCCGAAATAGAGCGCCACGCCGATGCCGAAGCCGATGACGGCGTAGAGAAAGCCGCGCCTGTCCTCGACCTCGCGCGCCAGCGTCGTCGCCAGCACCGCCGGAAGCCGCCCGGCGAGCCCTTCCGGCAGAAAGGGCAGGCCGGCGGCGGGACCGCGCGCGACCTCGCCCGCCGCCCGGGCGCCGATGCGCGCCGGAGCGATGCTCCCCTGCTCCGGACGATACCCGCCCCCGGCTCCCACGCCCCACTCCGGCGCTTGCAGACACCTGATGCAGCCGGCGGCCGATCCTGTGCCTTTTCCCCTGTCACGGACCTATGGTACACGCACCGTCCGCGCCCGCTATGCTTTGGCCCGCCTGATTTCCGCGGCGCGAGACGGAATTGATATGTCCGAAAAGGTCGTTACCCGCTTCGCCCCCTCGCCCACCGGCTTTTTGCACATCGGCGGCGCCCGTACCGCGCTGTTCAACTGGCTCTATGCCCGCGCCAAGGGCGGCACCATGCTGCTGCGCATCGAGGACACCGACCGCCAGCGCTCGACGCCCGAAGCCATCGAAGCCATCATCGACGGGCTGAAATGGCTCGGCATCGATTGGTCCGGCGACGTGGTCTACCAATTCGCCCGCGCCGCGCGGCACCGCGAGGCCGTGGAGCAGATGATCGCCGCCGGCCGCGCCTATCCCTGCTACGCCACGGCGCAGGAGTTGGAAGAGATGCGCGAACTGGCCCGCAAGGAGGGCCGCGCCCCGCGCTATGACGGGCGTTGGCGCGACCGCAACCCCTCCGAAGCGCCGGCCGGCGCCAAGCCCGCCATCCGCCTCAAGGCCCCGACCGAAGGCGAGACCGTGATCGACGATCTCGTCCAGGGCCGCGTCGTGTTCCAGAACAAGGAACTCGACGACCTCGTGCTGCTGCGCTCGGATGGCACGCCGACCTACATGCTCTCGGTGGTGGTCGACGACCACGACATGGGCGTCACCCACATCATCCGCGGCGACGACCACCTCACCAATGCCGCGCGCCAGACGCAAATCTACCATGCGCTGGGCTGGGGGGTGCCGAAGATGGCCCATATCCCGCTGATCCACGGCGCGGATGGCGCCAAGCTGTCCAAGCGCCATGGCGCGCTCGGCGTCGATGCCTATCGCGCCATGGGCTATCTTCCCGCGGCGCTGCGCAATTATCTGGTGCGGCTCGGCTGGAGCCACGGCGACCAGGAGATCTTCTCGACCGAGGAAATGAGCACGCTGTTCGACCTCGATCGAGTGGGCCGCTCGGCCGCGCGCTTCGATTTCGCCAAGCTGGAGAACGTCAACGGCCACTATATGCGCGCCACCCCGGACGCCGAACTGGTGGCCGCGATCGATGCGCTCATTCCCCACCTGCCCAACGGCGCCGAGTTGGCGGATGCCCTGACTCCGGAACGCCACGCGCAGCTCCTCGCCGCCATGCCCGGCCTCAAGGAGCGAGCCAAGACGCTGGTCGAGCTGATCGACAGCGCCTCCTATATCTGGCGCGCCCGGCCGCTGGCGATGGAAGACAAGGCACGCGCCCTGCTCACCCCGGACGCGCGCGCGCTGCTGGCGGCGGCGGGCACGGAACTGGCGAAGGTTTCCGACTGGTCGGCCGCCAGCACCGAGGCCGCCGTGCGCGCCGCTGCGGAAGCCGCTGGCGTCAAGCTCGGCGCCATCGCCCAGCCGCTGCGCGCGGCGATGACCGGGCGCACCACCTCGCCGGGGATCTTCGACGTTCTGGCGGTTCTGGGCAAGGAAGAGGCGATGGCGCGCCTCGCCGACCAGGCGGCCTCGACTATTGGATGATCCCGCTCCAGCATGGATATGATGCAACTGCGAAATACCGAAAGCCAAGGCGAGTGAAGCATCTGGCAACCCTCAGATACCTCATTCGCTGCGCTTGCGAGCAGCAGGCGAAACCGCTACCACTTGGGAAATCGGGCCAGAGGAGGGCACCCCGCCTTCCGGCGACGCATGCCAATAACGCGCGGCGCGGCACCCTTCAGAACAGGCATGCAGGGTCACGCACCGTAACGTCCCAACCCACCGACATATCGGTCCATTTGCTTCAGGGAGATCCGCATGGACGCCAGTAACGGCAATTCGGCGAAATCCGCCACTCTGACCATTGGCGAGCAGAGTTGGGATCTCCCGATCCTGAAGGGAAGCATCGGCCCGGACGTGGTCGACATCGGCAAGCTCTACGGCCAGACCGGGATGTTCACCTACGACCCCGGCTTTACCTCGACCGCGAGCTGCGAAAGCTCGATCACCTATATCGACGGCGACGAAGGCATCCTGCTCTATCGCGGCTACCCGATCGAACAGCTCGCCGAAAGCGGCGACTTCCTCGAGACCTGCTACCTTCTGCTTTACGGGGAGTTGCCCACGGCGGCGCAGAAGGCCGATTTCGATTACCGCGTCACGCGCCACACCATGGTGCATGAACAGATGAGCCGGTTCTTCCACGGCTTCCGTCGCGACGCGCACCCCATGGCCGTTCTGGTCGCTTCGGTCGGCGCGCTCTCGGCCTTCTATCACGACAGCACCGACATCGCCGATCCGCAGCAGCGCATGATCGCCTCGATCCGCATGATTGCTAAGATGCCGACGCTGGCGGCCATGGCCTACAAGTACACCGTCGGCCAGCCGTTCGTTTATCCCAAGAACGACCTCGACTATTCGTCGAACTTCCTGCGCATGTGCTTCTCGGTGCCCTGCGAGGAGTACAAGGTCAACCCGATCCTCTCGCGCGCCATCGACCGCATCTTCATCCTGCACGCCGATCACGAGCAGAATGCCTCGACCTCGACCGTGCGCCTCGCCGGCTCCTCCGGCGCCAACCCCTTCGCCTGTATCGCCGCCGGCATCGCCTGCCTGTGGGGACCCGCGCATGGCGGCGCCAACGAGGCGGCGCTCAAGATGCTCGGCGAAATCGGCTCGGTGGACCGCATCCCCGAATATATCAAGCGCGCCAAGGACAAGAACGATCCGTTCCGCCTGATGGGCTTCGGCCATCGCGTGTACAAGAACTACGATCCGCGCGCCAAGATCATGCAGAAGACCTGCCATGAGGTGCTCGGCGAACTCGGCATCAAGGACGATCCGCTGCTCGACATCGCGGTCGAACTGGAGCGCATCGCGCTGCAGGACGAGTATTTCGTCGAGCGCAAGCTCTACCCGAATATCGACTTCTATTCGGGCATCACGCTGCGCGCGCTCGGCTTCCCGACCTCCATGTTCACCGTGCTGTTCGCCCTCGCCCGCACCGTGGGCTGGATCGGCCAGTGGAAGGAAATGATCGAGGATCCGGGCCAGCGCATCGGTCGTCCGCGCCAGCTCTATACCGGCGCGACCTCGCGCGACTACATCCCGATCGCCCGCCGCAAGTGAGCGATAAGTAGCGGCGGCGCGGGACTCTTGGGCCCAGCCGCCCCTCGACCAACAAAAACCCCACCTTCCGGTCAGTGGAAGGCGGGGTTTTTTGTGTCGACGACGGTGCCCCGATCGGATGACGGCAAGGTCAGCGGGCCGCGAGCGTCTCCAGCACAGCGCGCGCAGCGTGGCGGCTCGGGCTCTCGCCGTCCTGCCCCATGATCGCGTCGAGCCGCGCAAAGGCGGCAAGCTGCGCCTCCCGTTCCGCCCCGCCCTCAATCAGGCGGCGCAACTGCGCAGCCATGGCCGGCGGATCGATATGCCACTGCAAATATTCCGGCATGGCGTTCTCGCCGAGGATCAAATTCGGCAGGATCGCGGTCTTGACCCGGATGATGTAGGGGGCGATCCGCCCCTCCAGCCACGGCACGCGATAGGCCGCGACGGTGGGAATGCCGGCCAGCGCCATTTCCAGCGTCACCGTGCCCGAGGCGGCCAGAGCGGCGCGGGCCTTGCGGAACCAGCCGCGCTTTTCGTCCTCATCCACCACGAGGCGCGGCTTCACCCGCCACCCGGCCACCATGTCTTCGACCTGCGCGAGACGACGCGGCAGGGTCGGCAGCACGAGTTCCACCTCCGGACCGTTCGCCTTGAGGTCCGCCAGCACCTCGCCAAACGCCGTGCCGAGACGGCTGAGTTCGGCGCGCCGGCTCCCCGGCAGCACCAGCACGACAGGCGGGGCGGCCTCGCGGCGCAATGCGTCCGCGGCGTCGGGGCGCAGTTGGTCGAGTTCCCCCAGCAGCGGATGGCCGACATAGGTGGTCGGCGGGCCGCCGAGCCGTTGCATTTCCTCGGGCTCGAACGGCAGCAACGCCAGTACGCGGTCGAAATCCGGCGCCATGGCCTTCGCCCGGCCCGGCCGCCACACCCAGACTGTGGGCGCGACATATTTCACGATGGGCAGTTCAGGCCGCCGGGCGCGGACACGGCGCGCCACGCGATGCGTGAAATCCGGCGCGTCGACCATCACCAGAACGTCCGGCGGCGCCGCGAGGATCGCCTCCACGGTCCGGCTCATGCGATTGAGAATTCGCGGCAGGCCGCCAATCACCTGTGCGAAGCCCATGGCGGTGATATCCTCCATGGGGAACAGGCTGGCGAGGCCCTGCGCCTGCATCCGCGCGCCGCCGACGCCGCGAAACCGCACGCCGCCGGGCGAGAGCGCGGCGAGTTCCGCCATCAGCCCCGCCGCCAGCGTATCGCCGGATTCCTCGCCGGCGACGAGGAAGACGTCGAGCGGCCGCAACTCGCTCACGTCGCGGCCTCCGACGCCGCGTCGGCCGCAAAGGCATAGATGAACAGGCCGGCGGTATCGGCCGCACGCAACAGCGCTTCGACATCGGTGACGATCACCCCGCCGGCCTCAACCGCGATGCCGGCCAGCCCGGCGCGGGCGGCGCCCTCCACCGTGCGGGGACCGAGCGAGGGCATGTCGATGCGCCTGTCCTGCCCGGCCTTGGGGCGCTTCACCAGCACGCCGCAGGGCGTCGGCATCTTTATGCGGCCATTGGCGCGCAGCTCGGCGACGCGCGCGAGCATGAGATCGGTGCCCTCCGCCGCCTCCAGCGCCACGACATGACGGTTCATCACCACCACACCCTGCCCGATATCGAGCGGTCCGGTGACGCCAAGCACGCTGCGGCCGGTGGCGATATCGTCAAGCGCCTCCTGCGAGGGCACGCGCGCGCCAAGCTGGCCGGCAGGGATCAGCATCTCCGGCGCCACCTCGTGGGCACCGAGCAGCCGGAAGCCGGCCTCCTCGAACAGCCGGGCGATGCTGGTCAGCAGGTGATCGTCACCGCCGCGCAGCATGGAGAACACACGCGGGAACATCCGGATCGTGGTCCAGTCCAGCCGGATGTCGCGGATGCGCGGGCGCAACACATTGCCGATCATCACCACGTCGCGGCAGCCATGGCGGCGCAGTTCGGCGGTCAGCGTGCCGAAGCGGCCGATCGGAACCCAGACATGGGGCCAGCGCTCGACTTCGGGGTCGGCAAAGCCGCGCAACGGAAAGAGGACGACCTGCCGCCCGCTTCGCCGCGCCGCGGCCGCAACCGCCAGCGGGAAGGAGCCGCCGCCGCAGATGATGGCGAGCGGCTCTCCGCCGGGCTCGCCCGCGCCCGGCCCGAGATCAGGCCGCCGCGGGCTCGGCGGCATGGTCGTCGGCATCGGCGGGAACGGTGAGGCGGCGCTTGCCGGCACTGCGCACGAACGCGACGATCGTCATGACATGGGCATTGTCGCCATAGGTCTCGGCCACACGCTCGGTTCGCTCCGACAGCGTGCCGGCGCCGTAGAACAGCTCGCGATACGCGGCCTGGAGCTGGCGACGCTGCACCAGCGTCATGCCACGACGCTTAAGCCCGGTATAGTTCAGCGAGCGCAGCCCCGGATGGCCCTCCATCATCAGGCCGAAGGGGATAATGTCGAAATGCACGCCGCACATGCCGCCGACCATCGCACCTTCACCGATGCGCGTGAACTGGTGGACCGCCGCCAGCCCGCCGATGAACACATTGTCGCCGACCGTGACATGGCCGCCCAGCGTGGCACCATTGGCGAACACCACCCCGTTGCCGACCACGCAGTCATGGGCGACGTGGGTGCTGACCATGAACATGCAATTATCGCCGACAACCGTCTCCATCGCACCGCCGGCGGTACCGGGATTCATGGTGACCTGCTCGCGGATGATGCAGTTGCGACCGATGATCAACCGGCTCGGCTCGCCCTTGTAGTGGTAGGATTGCGGGGGAAACCCGAGAGAGGCGAACGGATAGATGACCCCGCCCTCACCGATTGTGGTGTGGCCGGCCAGAGCGACATGGGAGATGAGCTTCACCCCCGCACCGAGCTCGACATTCGCGCCGACCGTGCAGAACGGGCCGATCTCGACACCCTCACCCAGCCTGGCGCCATCCTCGACGCGCGCCGTGGGGTCGATCTTCACCTTGTCGGTCATTTTGCTCCTTCGCGCGAAATCATCGCGCCGACTTCCGCCTCGGCGACGAGTTGCCCGTCCACCTTGGCCTCGCCCCGGAACCACCACATGTTCCGGCGCTTGCTCATCTGCGTCATGTGGTATTCGAGCACATCGCCCGGCAGCACCGGCTTGCGGAACTTCGCCTTGTCGATGGTCATGAAATAGACCCGCGTGGGCGCCGCCGCGCCGGGCTGACCCAGCAGGCAGATCGTGCCGGCGGTCTGGGCCATGCCTTCGAGGATCAGTACGCCCGGCATGACCGGGTTTTCCGGGAAATGGCCCTGAAAATGCGGCTCGTTGGCCGACACGTTCTTGATGCCGATGGCGCGCTTGTCACCCTCGATGCCGACGATCTTGTCGATCATGAGAAACGGATAGCGATGCGGCAGCGCCGCGAGAATTTTCTGGATATCGGCGCTCCCCAGCGCGCCTTCGGTCGGAGCGTTCATTTCCCCGTTTGTCCTTCCTGTACGCTTTTCGGTCCGCCCGGCGCCTCCCCGCGCCCGAGCCGCTGGACCGCCATCACTTCTCGAAACCACTCACGCATCGGCTTTGCCGGCGAGCCGCCCCATTCCACGCCGGCCGGCACGTCGTCCTTGACATTGCTGGTCGCCGCGATGCGCGAGCCGTCGCCGATCCGCACATGGCCGATCACGCCAACCTGGCCGCCGAGCACCACATAGTCGCCCAGCGTCGCGCTGCCGGCGATGCCGGTCTGCGAGACGATGATGCAGTGGCGCCCGATCACCACGTTGTGGGCGATCTGTACCAGATTGTCGATCTTGGTGCCCTCGCCGATCACGGTGTCGCGAAGCCCGCCGCGATCAATCGCGGTGCCGGCGCCGATTTCGACGTCGTCCTGGATCACGACACGGCCGATCTGCGGAATCTTGGCGTGGCTGGCACCTCCCAGATAGCCGAAGCCATCCTGCCCGATGCGCGCACCGGGATGCACGATCACGCGGTCGCCGAGCAGCGCATGGAGCAAGGAGGCGCCCGGCCCGATCGAGCAGCCGCGCCCGATGCGCACGCCAGGCCCGATCACGGCGCCGGCGGCGATGCTTGTGCCCTCGCCGATCTCCGCGCCGGGGCCGATGACCGCGCCCGGATCGATGGTCACGTCGCCTTCAAGTCGCGCCTGCGGGTGGACCACGGCGCCGGCGGCGACGCCGTGCTGTGCGAAGACCGGGCCCGGACGCAGCATGTCGGCATGGAGCCGCCGCGCGATCGCGACGAAGGCGGCATGCGGCTTGTCGACCACGACCGCAGCGGTACCGGCCGGGACATGGGAGGCGTACCGGGCAATGACGAGACAGACACCGGCACGGGTCGCGGCCAGTGCGGGCACGTTGCGCGCGCCGTCCATATAGGTGAGGTCGGTCGGCCCCGCGCCTTCGAGCGAGGCGACGCCGGTCACGCGAAGCGCCGGATCGGCGCCCTCGCCCACCGTGCCGCCGACAAGCGCGCCGATGTCGTCAAGCGACAGCGGAACCGGGACGGCATGGAAGACCGGATCGCTCATGCTGAAGCACACCGCCCCTTGTCGATCAAACGAACCGGCGGCCCGGAGAACCCGGACCGCCGATCAACTCTCAAGCCGGATCAGAATATCAGAAGCGGGTACCGCCGCTGAAGCGGAAAGCCTGCGTCTCGTCGTAGTCTTCCTTGGTCAGCGCCCAGGCATAGTCGAAGCGCAGCGGGCCGAAGGGCGACTTCCAGATCAGGCTCACGCCGACCGAGGACCGGATCATGTCGCTATCGGCGACGCAGACATTGTTCAGGCCCTGCGTGCTGGAGCCGGCAATCGCCGAACAGTCGGTCAGGTTGTTTTCCCAGCCGGCAATGTTGGTGAAGGTGGTGTCACCCTGATAGTCCCAGAGCGAGCCTGCATCGGCGAACACAGCGGCCTTCAGCCCGAGTTCCTTGGGCAGGAAGGACAGCGGGAACTGCAGCTCGGCCGTGGTGCCCCAGTAGAGCGTGCCACCCAGCGCGTCCGGTTCCTCATCATAGCCGCCCGACGCAAGGTCGCGCGGGCCGATGCCGTTGGGCTCGAAGCCGCGAACGAGGTCCGGACCCTTGAAGAAGTTATCGAGGATACGCAGGTTCTCGCCACCCCACGAGGTGATGTTACCGGCCTGGCCGCGCAGCATCAGGACGAAGTCACCATAGACGGGGATGTACCAGCGGGAGTCGAAGGTCGACCGCAGATAGTTCACATCGCCGCCGAGGCCGGCAAAGTCCTGCTTGAGCTCAAGCAGGTAACCGCTTGTCGGCTCAAGATTATTGTCCAGCATGTTGTAGGACAGCGTGTAGCCGATCGCCGAGGTGATGGCCGGGTCGTTGTTGACCTCGCGCAGCGCCCACGAAACGTCATTGTAGTAACCGAACGAGAGGCACTCCGCGGCCGAGTAGTAGCTCGGGCATTCGTTGATCGAAATTTCCTTGCGCGACAAGGTATAGCGCAGACCCAGCGTCAGCTCGTCGGTGAGCGGCAGGCCGAGGCGCAAGGTGCCGGCGGCGGTTGACGTATCGTAGGGGCTGTAATCGGTCTCGGTGGTTTCCTTCCAGGACAGATCGAAGCCGGCCGCAACGCGGTAGTCGAGGAAATAGGGCTCGGTGAAGCTGAACTCGGCGCCCTGCACGTTCTCGCCCAGCGAACCGGCAAGGCGCACATACTGGCCACGGCCAAGGAAGTTCTTCTCCGAAACCGCGACTTCGCCGATGAAGCCGTCCGTCGTGGAATAGCCGCCCGAGATCGAGAACTCGCCGGTCGGCTGGTCTTCGACCTGCACGACGAGGATCACGCGGTCCGGCGCGGTGCCGGGCTCGTTGGTGATCTTCACATCCTTGAAGTAGCCGAGATTGCGCAGACGGCGTTCGGCGCGGTCGATCAGCACGCGATTATAGGCGTCGCCTTCGGCAAGATCGAACTCGCGGCGAATGACCCAGTCGCGAGTACGGGTGTTGCCGCGGATTTCGATACGCTCGATATAGACGCGAGGACCTTCTTCCACCGCGAACACCAGCGAAATGGTGCGGTTCTCGACGTTGCGATCGCCGCGCGGCCGCACCTGAGCGAAAGCGTAACCGGCCTTCGAGACTTCGATGGTCGCGTTCTCAACCGACTTCTCGACCAGATCGGCGTTGTAGACCTGGCCCTTCTGCACACGCAGCGCGGAGCGGATGGTGGCGGGCTGCACGTCCTTGATGCCGGAAACGACATCGACATCGCCCACGCGGTACTGCGGACCCTCATCCAGCACATAGGTCAGGATGAACCCTTCCTTGGCGCGATCGAGGTCGGCAGTCACGGAGACGATGCGGAAATCGGCATAGCCGTTCTTCAGGTAGAAGCGGCGCAGCAGTTCCTGATCGTTGTTGATGCGGTCGACGTCATAGACGTCGGTGTTCTTGAGCCACGAGAGCCAATTGGTCTCGGTCGTGGTCATCTCGTCCTTGAGCTTGTAGTCCGGGAACGCCTTGTTGCCCACGAACGCGATGCCAGCAATGCCGAGCTTCTCACCCTCGGTAATCTCGAAAACGAGATCAACGCGACCCTGCCCGCGATCAATGGTCTTGGGCTCGACGCGCACGTCATAGCGCCCCGAGCGGCGATACAGCTCGATGATGCGCTGGGTATCGGCCTGCACCGTGGTCTTGGAGAATGGCGCGCGGGACTTGGACTGCACCTCGCTGGCGAGCTGCTCGTCCTTGATCTTCTTGTTGCCCTCGAAGGCGACGCGGTTGACGACCTCGTTCTCGGCCACGCGCACGATCAGACGGCCACCGCTGTGGCTGATGGTGACATCGGAGAAAAGACCGGTCGCATAGAGCGACTTCAGCGCCTCGTCGATCTTGGCAGCGGTCAGCGGCTGACCCGGCTGCGTCGCGAAGTAGGAGCGGATGGTCTCGGCGTCAACGCGGCGATTGCCTTCGACGACGATGGAACTGGCAGTCTGCGCAACGGCGCTGACAGGCACGACGACGGATCCGGCGACCCCAGCCACAGCCATCAGTGCCACTACACCGACCACCGAAGCCATTTTACTCAAAAACCGGACACTAACAGTCATTTGGTGCGCAACCTTACCGTTGTTCTGGGCACAGACTCATCCACTCGCGCGGACAGGCATAGCCCTTCACCCTGCGTCCCGCTTTGTACAGGCTTTTGGTATGCCTGCAAACCAAAGCGGCCCCCGACCCACGCCTTTTCCGCACGGCGTGGCTCCGAGGCCACGCCCTGCGGAAAACAGGGTCAAGATTTTGATATATTGAGTATATCGTTCCACGTAGCAAACAGCATAAGCATCAGAACCAGTGCCAGACCGATGCGGAATCCGACCTCCTGAGCCCGGTCGCTGAGCGGGCGACCGCGCAGCGCCTCGATGGCGTAGAAGAGTAGATGCCCACCATCGAGCAAGGGTACCGGAAACAGGTTAAGAAGTCCGATCGAGACCGAAAGCACCGCGGCGAGCTGCAGTAGCGCGCCGAATCCGAAGGTCGCCACCTGGCCGGAAACCTGCGCAATGCGGATCGGGCCCCCAAGCTGGTCCGCCGATTCCCGCCCTGTCACCACCCCGCCGAGATAGCTGAAGGTTCGGTCGACGATGAACCACACTTCGCTGGTCGCCGCCGACACCGCCGCGACCGGACCGAGACGCTCGGTCTTGACCTGGCCGTTGCCGGTCGAACGCGAAATGCCCAGCACGCCGAGCCGATGCACATTGCCGAAGCTGTCGGTGATCTCGCGCCGGTCCGGCGTCGCCTCGATGACGACAGCGCGCCCGTCGCGCTCCACCTCGACGTCCAGCTTCACGTCGGCGCTCGCACTGACGATACGCTGCATGTCGCCGAACGACTCGATCTTGGTGCCGTCGATCGAGAGAATCACGTCGCCCGGCAGAAAGCCCGCGCGCTCGGCGGCACTGCCGGCCTGCACGGCATCGACCTGCGGGGTGGTCACCTGCCTGCCGACCGTCATGAACAGGCCGGCGAAAATGACGATGGCGAGGATGAAATTGGCAATCGGCCCGGCGGCGACGATCGCCGCCCGCGCCCCGACCGGCTTATGGAAGAAGCTGTCGCGCTTGTCCTCTTCGGTCATCCCCTTCAGCGAATCGCGGTCGGGCGTGCTGGCCGCATTCTCGTCGCCGAGGAACTTCACATAGCCGCCGAGCGGGATCGCCGAAAGCTTCCAGCGCGTGCCGTGGCGGTCGTTGAAGCCGACGATCTCCGGCCCGAATCCCACCGAGAACGCCACCACGCGGACGCCGGCACGGCGGGCGACCCAGAAATGGCCGAGCTCATGGAAGAACACGACGATGGTCAGCACGAAGAGAAACGGCACGACATAGCCGAGCAGCCAGCTCGCATTGCCACCCATCGAGGCGAGAAAATCCATGTGTCAGCACAGTCCCAAATGAGCACGCCGGACGACGCGCCCCTCACTCATGCGTGAGGTTTAAGGCCAAGTTGGGCAAAAGTCCGCCCGAATCCGAAATCTCCCGCGCCGGATCGCCGCATTCACCAGATGAGCAGCCCCCGTGCCGGCGCATCAGGCGCGTGCAGCAGGCCGATCGCCAGCGCCAAGGCGGCGCCGACGATGAAGCCGTCGAGCCGGTCCATCAGCCCGCCATGTCCGGGAATGAGGTGGCTGGAGTCCTTTACGCCGAAGCGCCGCTTCATCGACGATTCGAACAGATCGCCGCCCTGGCTCGCCACGCTGACCACGAACGCGACCGGTGCGGCGGAGAGGAACGATTCGATTCCCGCGGCGCGCAGCACCAGCACACCGGCCAGCGTCGCCAGAATCGCCCCACCCAGTGCCCCGGACCAGGTTTTATTGGGGCTGACACGCGGCCACAGCTTCGGCCCGCCGATCAGCCTTCCGCAGAAATAGGCCGCGATGTCGGTGGTCCACACCACGGCGAGCAGCCAGCCGAGGCTGATCAGCCCGAGCGTATCGTCGGCGCGCAGCAACTGTGCGGGAAACATCACGCCGGCCGCGTAAACCATGCCGCCCAGCGCCCAGAGCCGCGCCGGCCCGCCGCCGCGCGCCACCAGCGCCAGCGCCGCCGCGCCGATCAGCGCGATGGCGGCAGCAAGCGGGAGAGTGCCGCCGGAATAAAGGCTCGCCAGCGCCGCCAGCAGTGCGCCGCCGCCGAGGGCGAGCAGCACGCGACCCGGCCGTGCCGCGGTCATCGCAAGCCATTCCCACAGCACGAGCACCGCGGCGATGGCAAGCATCACGGCGAAGGGCCAGCCGCCGATAAAGGCTGCGAACAGCACCACCGGCGCCAGCAGCATCGCCGAGGCGACGCGCGGCAGAAGATCGGGACCGATTGCCAAGCTCTCAGCGCCTGCGACTATCGACGCCGCCGAAGCGCCGCTCGCGCCGGCCATATTCGGTCAGCGCGCTCTCCAGCCATGAGCGATCGAAATCGGGCCACAGCACGGGCATGAACACCAGTTCGGCATAGGCTGCCTGCCACAGCAGGAAGTTCGACAGGCGCTGCTCGCCGCTGGTGCGGATTACCAGATCGAGCGCAGGCAGGTCCGCCGTGTCGAGCCGTGCCTCCAGCATGTCGGTCGTGATGTCGGCCGGAGAGAGCCGGCCCTCGGCGACTTCGCGCGCGAGCTGCTGCGCGGCGCGGGCAATCTCGTTGCGCGCGCCGTAATTGAACGCGACCGAGAGCACGAGCCCGGTATTGTCGCGGGTCAGCGTCTCGGCCTCGCGGAACAGCGCCTGCACCTCGTCATCGGTCGGGTGGCCCTCGCCGATGATGCGCACGCGCACATTGTCGGCGTGAAGCTTCTTCAGATCAGACCGCACGAAACGCTTCAACAGGCCCATCAATTCGCCGATCTCGGCGGCCGGACGCGACCAGTTCTCGCTGGAGAAGCTGTAAAGCGTCAGCGCCTCGATGCCGAGTTCCGCGGCCGCGCGCACTGTCCGGCGCACCGCCTCGACGCCGCGCCGGTGCCCCTCGAAGCGCGGCAGGCCGTGTGCGGTCGC
This sequence comes from Ancylobacter gelatini, assembly GCF_022601675.1. Lineage (GTDB taxonomy): Bacteria > Pseudomonadota > Alphaproteobacteria > Rhizobiales > Xanthobacteraceae > Ancylobacter > Ancylobacter gelatini. Next base: position 213,871 of record NZ_JAKVIL010000004.1, read on the forward strand.
CCAGCGGCCGTTGCCATCCATGATGATAGCGACGTGACGCGGGACGGCTCCGCCAGCCGTGCCCGGCGTCTCCGCCCGGGTCGAGGTGCTTTCAGGCAGCTCGATATTCGCGATCTTCACGGAGAGCCCCCTCTGCGCGCCCAGCGCTGGCTATACTGCCAGAATTTCCTTTTCCTTGGACGCCACGATCTGGTCGACTTCGCCGATCGATTGATCCGTCGCCTTCTGGACCTGATCGGCGAGGCGATCGAGATCGTCCTTGCTGACGTCGCCATCCTTCTCCGCCTTCTTCAGCGAATCCAGACCGTCGCGCCGGACATGGCGCACGGAGACGCGCGCAGCCTCGGCATATTTATGCGCAACCTTGACCAGTTCCTGACGCCGGTCCTGGGTGAGCTCAGGAATGCGCACGCGCAGCACCTGGCCTTCGGTCTGCGGGTTGAGCCCGAGATTGGACTCGCGGATCGCCTTCTCGACCGCCGAAACCATGCCACGGTCCCACACCTGCACCGAGAGCAGACGCGGCTCAGGCACGTTCACCGATGCCACCTGGCTCAGCGGCATGTGGCTGCCATAGGCATCGACCTGGATCGGCTCCAGCAGGCTCGCCGAAGCGCGCCCGGTGCGCAAGCCGCTCAGTTCCTGCTTGAGGACGCCGATGGCCCCCTGCATGCGACGCTTCAGATCGGCAAGATCGATGGGACCAGTGCTCATAGCGGACCTCGTTTCATTCCCCTGAACGCAGCGCCGGAAGCAGACGCTTCCCGCAACGGCGCTCCAGGCTCCGTCATTCAAACGCGGCTATATCGAATGGATCGGCCGCCGAGGCAAGCAGGACGCAATGACTTAATCAAATACAGGCAAAGAACGACAGGTATCAGGGGGCGACAGTGGTCGACCGCCCCTCCCCACAGATGGCGGCGGCGATGGCACCGGGCTCGCGGATGGAGAACACCACGATCGGCAGCTTCGCCTCGCGGGCCAGCGCGAAAGCGGCGGCATCCATCACCTTGAGATCCTTGGCGAGCGCATCGTCATGGGTCAGGCGATCGTAGCGCGTGGCGGACGGATTCGTCTTCGGGTCGGCCGTGTACACGCCGTCCACATTCGTCGCCTTCAGCACCGCGTTGCATTCCAGCTCCGCCGCGCGCAGCACGGCGCCGGTATCGGTGGTGAAGTACGGATTGCCGGTGCCGCCGGCCAGAAGCACGATGCGCCCGCGCGAAAGATGGCGGGCCGCGGTCTGGCGGGCATAGGGCTCGCAGATGGTGGGCATGGGAATCGCCGACAGCGTGCGTGCCGGACTGCCGGCATGCTCGATCGCCTTTTCCAGCGCGAGCGCGTTCATGACCGTGGCCAGCATGCCCATATGGTCAGCCGTGGCGCGGTCGAGCCCCTGCCCCGCCACGCTGGCGCCGCGCAGGATATTGCCGCCCCCCACCACGACGGCGACTTCCGCGCCGGTGCGCCGGGCCTCGACCAGATCGGCGGCGATGCCCTCGATGGTCGGCCAGTGGAGGCCGAACGCCTCGCTGCCCATGAGCGCCTCACCGGAAACTTTGACCAGCACGCGCGCATAGGCGCAGGTGCCGGGCTCAGGCAGCGTCGACATGAGGAACCTCAAATGACATCAAAAAATACGTTCGCGACTCGTCAACCGTCGACACAATAAAGCACGCCGGCAGCTTCGCAGCCCCCGGCGTGCTCTTATCAACGCATTGCTTCAGGCTCAGACGCCCGCAGCCGCGGCGACTTCGGCGGCGAAGTCGCTTTCCTGCTTCTCGACGCCCTCACCGAGGCCGAAGCGCACGAAGCCGGCGATCTTGATCGGCGCGCCGACCTTGCCTTCGCTCTCCTTGACCGCCTGCGCGACGGTCTTGGAGGGATCGTGGATGAAGGCCTGCTCGACCAGCGTCACTTCCTTGAAGAAGGTCTTCAGGCCGCTCTCGACGATCTTCTCGACCACATTGGCCGGCTTGCCGGAGGCCGCGGCCTTCTCGGCCAGCACGCCGCGCTCGCGGGCGATGACGTCGGCGTCGACGCCGGCGGCATCCAGCGCCTGCGGGTTGGCGGCGGCGACATGCATCGCGATCTGGCGGCCGAGGGCGGCCAGTTCATCAGCCTTGCCGGTCGATTCCAGCGCGACGAGCACGCCGATCTTGCCGAGGCCCTCGCCCACCGAACCGTGGACATAAGCGCCGATGGCGCCGGCCGAGACTTCCAGCTTGGCGGCGCGGCGCAGGTTCATGTTCTCGCCGATGGTGGCCACCGCCGAGGAGATGGCGTCGGCAACGGTGGCGCCGCCCGGATAGGCCGCGGCCTTGACAGCCTCGACATCGCCGTCGGTCGACAGGGAAACCTGCGCGACGCTGCGCACCAGATCCTGGAACTGCTCATTGCGCGCCACGAAGTCGGTCTCGGAGTTCACCTCGACGAGCACGCCCTTGGTGCCGGCAACGGCGATACCGATCAGGCCTTCGGCCGCAACGCGACCGGCCTTCTTGGCGGCCTTGGCGAGACCCTTCTTGCGCAGCCAGTCGATGGCGGCCTCGACGTCGCCGTCGACCTCGCCGAGCGCGGCCTTGCAGTCCATCATGCCGGCGCCGGTCTTGTCGCGCAGCTCCTTCACCAGGGCAGCGGTGATGTTGGCCATGTTCTTTTCCTCACACGATTTCAACTGTCATCGACGCGTCACCGAACGACCCGTCATTCGACGACACGGCCGGCCGGAGGGTTCCGGGCCGGCCGTGCATTCACATTGGCGTGGTGCGCGGCGCAGGCGCCGCGATCACCTAACCGTTGGCGCAGGCGCCACGACTACTCAAACTCAGGCGCCTGCCGGAGCCGACGCCGTCGTGATCACTCGACCTCGGCGGTCAGTTCCTTGGCCTGGGCGATCCAGCCATCCACGCGACCCGGCAGGCCGACTTCCTCGCCGATGCGGTGCGCATCGACCGCATCGAGCGCGGCAATCTGCGAGTAGTGGAAGATGCCGAGATCGGTCAGCTGCTTCTCGATCGCCGGGGAAACGCCGGTGAGCTTCTTCAGGTCGTCGGCGATACCGCGCGGGCCGGAAAGCGGCTCGAAGCTCGACCAGGTGGTTTCAGCCGGCAGGTCCTCGACCATCGGAACCTCGGAGGCGCCGACATCGATGCCAAGGTCGCCCTGGGCGCGGCCGATGCCGTCGATCGCCGCGCGGGCGATCAGGTCGCAATAGAGGTTGATGGCGCGGCCCGCGTCGTCATTGCCCGGAACCGGGAAGGCGATGCCGTCCGGATCGCAGTTGGTGTCGAGAATCGCGGCAACCGGAATGCCCAGGCGGCGCGCTTCGGCGACGGCGAGGTCTTCCTTGTTGGTGTCGATCACGAACAGAAGGTCGGGAATGCCACCCATGTCGCGGATACCACCGAGAGCGCGATCCAGCTTCTCCTTCTCGCGCTGGAGCGTCAGGCGCTCCTTCTTGGTGTAGCCCACGCCCTCGCCGGCACTGAGCAGCTCTTCGAGCTTCTTCAGGCGGGCGATCGAGTGCGAGATGGTCTTCCAGTTGGTGAGCATGCCGCCGAGCCAGCGGGAGTTCACATAATACTGGGCGGAACGCTTGGCGGCATCGGCCACGGCATCGGCCGCCTGACGCTTGGTGCCGACGAACAGCACGCGGCCGCCACGGGCCACGGTGTCGGAGACCGCCTGAAGGGCGCGGTGCAGCGCCGGCACGGTCTGCGCCAGGTCGATGATGTGGATGTTGTTGCGGGTGCCGAAAATGAAGGGGGCCATCTTCGGGTTCCAGCGGTGCGACTGGTGACCGAAGTGGACGCCGGCCTCAAGCAGCTGGCGCATGGTGTAATCGGGAAGTGCCATTGTCGTCTCTCTTCCGGTTGGCCTCCGCGGATTTAGCCGTGCCGAGGGATTTCGGCGTACGGCACCGGAGCGACCTGACGGCTCGCCCATCCAATGGACAGCGAGCCCGGGCGCGAATCCGCGTGCGGGATGGCGCGGCATATACGCGAGGAGGCCGAATGGCGCAAGTCCGGCGGCTGCACGCCGCAAGGGCGAGGACGGTCTGCCGCCCGCCCTTATGTCCTTTGCCCATAGCCGCGGCTGGGCTCATCGATAAGGGCCGTCAGTGCGCCTCGACCGCCACCACACCGGGCACCGCCTTGATGGCGCCGGCGATCTGGGGGGAGAGGCTGAAGCGGCCGGGGAGCTTGACCTCGACCTCGGTTGCCCCGCTCTCGCCGAGCAGCAGCACGAAGGCGACCTCGCCATCACCCCGCCCGCCGGCCAGCGAGCCAAGGCGGGAGGCGACGCTGTCCAGCGGCTCCGGGGAGCGCAGGAAGATGCGCAGGCCCTTCTGCATCTTGGCGGCGGCCTCGTCGAGCGGCTCGCAGTTCTGGATGCGCGCGCGCACATCCTCGCCCTGCAACTCGGCCGCGACATGCAGCAGCAGCGCCCGGCCCGGCTCCAGCAAGTCGCGGAACTGGTTCAGCGTCTCGGAAAACAGCACCGCCTCGAACTGGCCGGATGGATCGGACAGGCCGACAATGCCCATCTTGTTGCCGGTCTTGGTGCGGCGCTCCTGCTTGCTCACCACGGTGGCCGCGAGACGGCCATAGCCGTGGCCGGCGCGGACGGAGCGCTGGAAATCCATCCAGCGCTGCACGCGGAACCGCTCCAGTGCCTTACCGTACTCATCGAGCGGGTGGCCGGTGAGAAAGAAGCCGATGGCGTCGTATTCCTTCTGCAGCTTTTCCGCAGGCAGCCAGGCCTCGACATTGGGAATGCGCAGGCTTGCCGCGGCGGATGGACCGCCAAACATGTTGCCCTGCCCGAGCGCCACCTCGGCCCCCGTTGCCGCGGCATGGCCGAGCACGCCCTCGACCGCGGCAACAGCCCGGGCGCGGTTCGGCTCCAGCGCGTCGAACGCGCCGGCATTCACGAGACTTTCCATGGTGCGCTTGTTCAGCGCCTTGGCATTGATGCGCGAGGCGAAATCGGCGAGGTCCTTGAACGGCTTGTCGCCGCGCGCCTCGACGATGGCGTCGACCGCCTGCACGCCCACGCCCTTGATGGCGGCGAGCGCATAGAGGATGCGCCCGTCCTTCACCGCGAATTCGCGGCCGGAATGGTTCACCGACGGCGGCACCACCTCGATGCCGAGCCGCTGCGCATCCTGGCGGAATTCCGCAAGCTTGTCGGTGTTGCCCATGTCGAGCGTCATCGAGGCGGCGAGGAATTCGGTGGGGTAGTTCGCCTTGAGATAGGCGGTCTGGTAGGACACCAGCGCATAGGCGGCGGCGTGGCTCTTGTTGAAGCCGTAATCGGCGAACTTCGCCAGCAGGTCGAAGATCTCCGACGCCTTGGCCTTGGGCACGCCGCGCTCGATGGCGCCGTCGACGAAGCGCTCGCGCTGCTTGTCCATCTCGGCGCGGATCTTCTTGCCCATGGCGCGGCGCAACAGGTCCGCTTCGCCGAGCGAATAGCCCGACAGCGTCTGCGCGATCTGCATCACCTGCTCCTGGTAGATGATGACGCCGTAGGTCTCCTTGAGGCTGCCTTCCAGCGCGGGATGGGCATAGGCGGCCTGTTCCTGCCCGTTCTTCACCGCGCAATAGACCGGGATGTTGGCCATCGGACCCGGCCGGTAGAGCGCAACCAGCGCGATGATGTCCTCAAGCCGGTCCGGCTTCATGTCCACCAGCGCCCGGCGCATGCCCGCGCTTTCCACCTGGAACACGCCGACCGTCTCGCCGCGCGTCAGCATGGCGTAGGATTTCGCATCGTCGAGCGGGATGGTGGAGAGGTCGACCTTGATACCGCGCTGGGCAATGAGGCGTACGGCGGTCTGCAGCACGGTGAGCGTCTTGAGGCCGAGGAAGTCGAACTTCACCAGCCCGGCCTGCTCGACCCACTTCATGTTGTACTGAGTCACCGGCATGTCGGAACGCGGGTCTCGGTACAGCGGGACCAGCTTGGCGAGCGGGCGGTCGCCGATCACGATGCCGGCGGCGTGGGTCGAGGCGTGGCGGTTCAGCCCTTCCAGCCGGGTGGCGATGTCGAAAGCCCGCTTCACCACCGGGTTGGCGTCGCTCTCGGCCTGGAGCTTGGGCTCGTCGCCGATGGCCTGCTTCAGCGAGATCGGGTTGGCCGGGTTCTGCGGCACCAGCTTGCACAGCTTGTCGACCTGGCCATAGGGCATTTCCAGCACGCGGCCGACGTCGCGCAGCACGCCGCGCGCCTGCAGCGTACCGAAAGTGATGATCTGCGCCACCTGATCGCGCCCGTAGCGCTGCTGCACATAGCGGATCACCTCGTCGCGCCGTTCCTGGCAGAAGTCGATGTCGAAGTCCGGCATCGACACGCGCTCGGGGTTCAGGAAGCGCTCGAACAGCAGGCCGAAGCGCAGCGGATCGAGGTCGGTGATGGTGAGGGAATAGGCCACCAGCGAACCCGCGCCCGAGCCGCGCCCCGGCCCCACCGGAATTCCTTGCGCCTTCGCCCACTTGATGAAGTCCGACACGATGAGGAAGTAGCCGGGAAACTTCATCTTCTCGATGATCGACAGCTCGAAGGCGAGCCGGTCCTCATAATCCTTCACGGTGAGGCCCGTCGCCGGGCCGTGGACCGCGAGGCGCGCCGCCAGCCCCTCCTCCGCCTGGACGCGCAGTTCCTCGGCCTCGTCGCGGTCGAAGGTGAAACGCGGCAGGATCGGCTTCACGGTGCGCGGGCGATAGGCGCAGCGCCGGGCGATCTCGACCGTGTTGGCAAGCGCCTCCGGCAGGTCGGCGAACAGTGCTGCCATCTCGGCGCGGGTGCGGAACCGGTGCTCCGGCGTGAGCTGGCGGCGGTTGTCCTCGGCCACCAGCTTGCCTTCGGCGATGCAGATCAAGGCGTCATGCGCCTCATAGTCTTCCTGTGTGGCGAAGAACGGCTCGTTGGCGGCGACGATGGGCAGTTCGAGCCGATAGGCGAGGTCCAGCAGTCCCGCCTCGACGCTGCGCTCCTCGGCGGTGCCGTGGCGCTGCAGTTCGACATAGAGGCGATCGCCGAACATCTCAGCCAGCGTGACGAGCCGCTGCTCGGCCACATCGGCGCTGCCGGCGGCGATCGCGCGGTCGATCGGCCCGCCGGGTCCGCCGGTGAGCGCGATGAGCCCGTCGTTGATCCCGTGCAGCCAGTCCGCCTTGATGTGCGGCGCGCCGTCCGAGGCCGTGTCGAGGAAGGAGCGCGAGACCAGCGCGATCAGATTGGCCCAGCCGGTCTCATTGGCCGCCAGCAGCACGAGGCGCGGGCGCTGGACGTTCAGCCCGCCGCGCCCGGACTGGTCGGCGAAATCGATGGCGAGCGCGCAGCCGAGAATCGGCTGGATGCCGGAGCCGGCGAGCTTCTCGGAGAATTCCAGCGCGCCGAACAGATTGCCGGTGTCGGTCAGCGCCAGTGCCGGCTGGTGATCCTTTTTGGCGAGGTCGGCGAGCTTGGCGATGGAGAGCGCGCCCTCGAGCAGCGAGAACGAGGAATGGACGTGAAGATGGACGTATCCGGGATCGGTTGCGGCCATGTTCATTCTCCTGCGACTCAGCTGGCGCCGATGGTGGACACCGGCGCCGCCCGCGTCCACCGCCGCGCACGGGCATCCCCGTTGTCCTCAGGCGCGGCGCGTCAGACTCCGGTGAACACGCCCGCCCAGGTCCCGATCATCGCGATGAACAGACCGATGGACGCGAGCGCGGCAGCTTCTTCGAGAAGGATGCGGATCATGTCGACCTCCATGGAACATATGGAGAACATTATGCCCGCAATCCCCAGAGGTCAACGAATGTTCCTCTTTCGTTCTTGACTATGGTTTCCGACAGCCTAACGCCGGACGCCCTATTCCAGCTCGACGATATGCCCATCCTGCAGCGTCACGCGGCGGTGCATGCGATAGGCGAGATCGAGATTGTGCGTCGCGATAACCGCCGCGAGCCCGGTTGCCTCCACGAGTTGCGACAGCGCGCCGAACACATGGTCCGCGGTGTGGGGGTCGAGATTGCCGGTGGGCTCGTCCGCCAGCAGCACGCGCGGCGCGTTGGCCACGGCACGGGCGATGGCGACGCGCTGCTGCTCGCCGCCGGACAGTTCGCCGGGGCGATGGTCGAGACGCTTGGCGAGGCCGAGATAGCTCAGAAGCTCGGTGGCGCGCTTGGTGGCCTCGCGCTTGGGCAGGCCGCGGATCATCTGCGGCAGCATCACGTTCTCCAGCGCGGAGAACTCAGGCAGCAGATGATGGAACTGGTAGACGAAGCCGACATCGGTGCGGCGGATGCGCGTGCGCTCGGCATCGCCCAGGCCGGCGGTCGGCTTGCCGGCGATGTACACCTCGCCGGCGTCCTGGTGCTCCAGCAGGCCGGCAATATGCAGCAGCGTCGACTTGCCGGTGCCCGAGGGCGCGACCAGCGCGACCGACTGACCCTCCAGCACCGAAAAATCCGCGCCACGCAGGATGTCGAGCGTGGCGTCGCCTTGCGGATAGCGACGCTCGACGCCTTGCAGTCGAAGGGCGGCCGATGGCACGGGCAAGGATCCTATTCGTAACGGAGCGCTTCCACCGGATCGAGGCGCGCGGCGCGCCAGGACGGGTAGAGCGGAGCGAGGAAGGAGAGCACCAGCGCCATGATGACGACGGTCGCGGTCTCGCCGGCATTCATCTCGGCGGGCAGGCGCGAGAGGTAGTAGAGCTCGGGCGAGAACAGCTCGGTGGCGGTGAGCCAGGAAATGAACTGGCGGATCTCCTCGACATTCAGGCAGACCACCAACCCCAGCACGAAGCCGGCGAAGGTGCCGACCACGCCGATGGCCGCGCCGGTGACGAGGAAGATGCGCATGATCGCGCCGCGCGTGGCGCCCATGGTGCGCAGAATGCCGATGTCGCGCCCCTTGTCCTTCACCAGCATGTTGAGGCCGGAGACGATGTTGAACGCCGCCACCAGCACGATCAGCGTGAGGATGAGGAACATCACGTTACGCTCGACCTGGAGCGCATTGAAGAAGGTGGCGTTTCGCTGGCGCCAGTCGACGATATAGATCGGTCGTTCCGCCGCCGCATGGACCAGCGGCCGGAACGCGTCCATGGCGTCGGCATTGTCGGTGTAGACCTCGATGGCGGTGACGTCGCCATCCTTGTTGAAATAGGCCTGCGCCTCGGGCAGTGGCATGAACACGAAGGCGCTGTCATATTCCGACATGCCGATCTCGAACACCGCCGCGATCTTGTAGTTCTTGATGCGCGGCGTCGTGCCCATGGGCGTTACCGCGCCGCGCGGAGCGACCAGCGTGATGCTGTCGCCGGCCCGCAGCGAGAGCTGGTCGGCGAGGCGCTTGCCGATCGCGACCCCCTCCCCGCTGTCGAAGCCCTCCAGCGTGCCCTGCCGGATGTTGCTGCCGATCGAGGGCAGCTCGCGCAGATCCTTTTCCGAGATACCGCGCACCAGCACGCCGCCAGCATTGAAGGGCGATGACGCCAAGGCCTGCCCCTCGATCAGCGGCACGGCGAATTTCACGCCCGGCACGCCGGCGATGCGCTGCGCGACCGCCTCGTAATCGGTGAGCGGGCCATCGAGCGGCTGGATCAGCATATGGCCGTTGAGGCCGAGAATCTTGGACAGAAGTTCGGTGCGGAAGCCGTTCATCACCGCCATGACGATGATCAGCGTCGCCACGCCAAGCATGATGCCGAGAAAGGAGAACCCGGCGATGACCGAGATGAAGCCTTCCTTGCGGCGCGCCCTCAGATAGCGCAGCGAGAGCATCCATTCATAGGCACTGAACGGCCGGGTTCCGCCAGCCTCACGCGGGGCAGCGGCTTTTGCCGCCTTGCCGCGGGACCTGTCCGGCGTCGCGCCGGATGCGCTCTTTGCTGCCATGCGTTCTCCGCCGCGCGGGGCGTTCATTCGAGAATCTGGGCAAGCGCCGCCGCGATCGGCAGCGTCTCGCGATGACCGTCGGCGCGGCGCTTCAATTCCACCGTGCCGTTCGCCAGCCCTTTCGGACCGACGATGATCTGCCAAGGCAGGCCGATCAGGTCGGCGGTGGCGAATTTGGAGCCGGGCCGCTCGTCGGTATCGTCGTAAAGTACGTCGACATTGCGGGCGACCAGCTCGGCATAGATGGTCTCGCAGGCGGCATCGGTGGCGGCATCGCCCACCTTGAGGTTCAGCAGCCCGACCCGGAACGGCGCGATGGCCTCCGGCCAGATGATGCCGTTCTCGTCATGCGAGGCCTCGATGATCGCGGCGGCGAGGCGCGAGGGGCCGATGCCATAGGAGCCCATGTGCACGGGGCGCTCCACGCCGTCCGGCCCGGTGACCTTGGCGCCCATCGGCTCGGAGTACTTGGTGCCGAAATAGAAGATGTGCCCGACCTCGATGCCGCGCGCCGAAAGCTGGCTGCCCTGCGGCACCGCCTCGAAGGCCTCGCGGTCGTGCTTCTCCTCGGTCGCGGCATACAGGCTGGTCCAGCCGTCGACGATGGTCTGCAACGCCTTCGGATCGTCGAAATCGACGCCGGCATCTGGGGTGGCCATGTTGAGATAATCGGCGTGGCAGAACACCTCGCTCTCGCCAGTCGAGGCGAGAATGATGAATTCGTGGCTGTGATTGCCGCCGATCGGCCCGGTATCTGCCACCATCGGAATCGCCTTCAGCCCGAGCCGGGCGAAGGTGCGCAGATAGGCGACGAACATGCGGTTATAGGCCGTGACCGCGCTCTCGAAGTCGAGGTCGATCGAATAGGCGTCCTTCATCAGGAATTCGCGCGAGCGCATCACGCCGAAGCGCGGGCGGACCTCGTCACGGAACTTCCACTGGATGTGGTAGAGGTTCAGCGGCAGGTCCTTGTAGGACTTCACATAGGCGCGAACGATCTCGGTCAGCATCTCCTCATTGGTCGGCCCGAACAGCATGTCGCGTTCGTGGCGATCCTTGATGCGGAGCATTTCCTTGCCGTAATCGTCATAGCGCCCGCTCTCGCGCCACAGATCGGCCGACTGGATGGTCGGCATCAGGATCTCGATCGCGCCCGCCCGGTTCTGCTCCTCGCGCACGACGTTGCAGATCTTGTCGAGCACGCGCTTGCCCAGCGGCAGCCAGGCATAGATCCCCGCGCTCTCCTGCCGGATCATCCCGGCGCGCAGCATCAGCCGGTGCGAGACGATCTCTGCTTCCTTCGGGACTTCGCGGAGGATGGGAAGGAAATAGCGGGAGAGGCGCATCAAGTGGACTCACGATTCGGCCGGCGGGCGCGCGCGGCGGGGGCAATCCGAGTGAAACCGGATCGGTCGGAAAATTACAAGCCCTTGAGGCCCGGACGGAACGGCCATTCCGTCACGCCAGTCCGATCCCGAAGGAAATCGTGCTGCGCGAACTATCGCAATGCACAATCGATCTATTGCGGCGCAAGGATGACAAAGGTGCGACTCATGGCTTATGTTGCGTGCCTCTGAAAGAGGGTCCGCCAGACGCCGCTGCGAGCGCGATGACAGGCTCAGGTCTCGGGAGGAATGACGACTAAGAAAGCCCCCCGGCAGATGCCGAAACGGCACGGAATCGGGTTGCGGGCGGAAATTCAAGAAGAGCAGGCGGGACCGAGGTCCCGCCTCTTTTTTTGCCCGGCGCGTGGCGCGTTCAATAAGGTTTGAACGGCATCGGGAACATGTCGAGCGTCAGCCGTCCGGTTTCAACCGACCAGTAGAACAGCCCGACGATCACCGCGGCGATCACCGAGGTCGCCAGAATCTTGCGCAGCAGGAGCGGGCGCTGGGGCGCGCCGGGCTCGGTGCCGTCCTCGATCACGCCGTCCTCGTGCTGGGAGCGCACGCCGAACGGCAGCACGGCGAAGATCACCGTCCACCAGACGATGAAATAGATCGCGATATAGGTGGTGATGCCCATGTTCCGGCCTCAGGCCTGTTCCAGCTCGACGAGCGTGCCGAGCAGGTCCTTGGGATGCAGGAACAGCACCGGCTTGCCATGGGCGCCGATGCGCGGCTCGCCGGTGCCCAGCACCCGCGCGCCGGCCGCCTTCAGCCGGTCGCGCGCGGCGAGAATGTCCTCGACCTCGTAGCAGATGTGATGGATGCCGCCATCGGCGTTGCGTTCAAGGAACTTCGCGATGGGAGAGCCCTCCCCCAGCGCGCCCAGCAGCTCAACCTTGGTGTTGGGCAGCTCGATGAACACCGTGGTCACGCCGTGCTCGGGCTGGTCCACCGGCTCGGAGACCGCGGCACCGAGCGTGTCACGGTAGAGCGCGCAGGCGCTCGCAAGGTCCGGCACCGCGATGGCGACATGGTTGAGGCGACCGATCATGGCAGGCTCCCTGGTTCGAGGCGCCCTTCATACCGTGATTACCAGCACATGGCAGAGCGGCTTCTTGCCCCACACGCCGTTCACCGAGCCACGCACCGCGCGGCTGAGCGATTCCGCCACCAGATCGGGATCGCGGCGGCGCGGCTTGGGCAAATTGTCCAGGCAATCGAGCACCGCGTCCTCGATCACCTCGTCGATCGGGCGCCCGCCGAGGCCGAGCCTCGGCAGGCCCGACAGATCAATCATCGGATCGCCCACCACCTCGCCCTTGGCGGTCATGGCGACGGCGATCGACACCAGCCCGCCAAAGGACAGCCGCCGGCGCTCCGCCACGGCCGGATCGGCAGCGGCGGTGAGCACATGGCCGTCCTTGTACAGCTTGCCGACGCTGATGCGCTCCGACACTTCCGCCCCGCGCGCGGGATCGCCGCCTGCAAGGCGCACCACATCGCCATCGACGATGCGGATCACTTCCTTGGCGCCCATGCGGCGGGCAAGCTCGGCATGCTCGGCCAGATGCAGCGGCTCGCCATGGACCGGCACGGCGACCTGCGGGCGCAGCCACTGGTACATCTGCTCCAGCTCACCGCGCCGGGGATGGCCGGAGACATGGACCAGCGCGTCGCGGTCGGTGATGACCTTCACCCCGTCCAGAACCAGCGCGTTGATGATGCGGTTCACCGCCCGCTCATTGCCGGGAATGGTGCGCGAGGAGAAGATCACATGATCGCCGGCCGACAGCGCGATTTCCGGGTGGTCGTCGTCGGCGATCCGGGCCAGCGCCGCGCGCGGCTCGCCCTGGCTGCCGGTGAGGATCGCCACCACCTTGTCGCGGGGCAGGAAGCCATAGGCATCCACCGAGCGGAAGGCGGGCAGTCCGTTCAGCAGCCCCTGCTCGCGCGCCACCATCACGACGCGCTCCATGGCGCGGCCGACCAGCACCACCTCGCGACCCGCCTTGATCGCCGCCTCCGCCACCGAGCGGACACGCGCGACGTTGGACGCGAACGTCGTCACCGCCACCCGGTAGGGCGCCTTGGCGATCAACTCGCCCAGCACCGCCTGCACGTCGAGTTCGGACGGCGAAATGCCGTCGCGAATGGCATTGGTCGAATCGCAGATCACCGCGCGCACGCCTTCGTCGCCGAGCGCGGTAAAACGGGCCGGGTCGGTGACGTTGCCGACCACCGGGGTCGGGTCGATCTTCCAGTCGCCGGTGTGCACGAACAGGCCGAGCGGGGTGCGCAGCGCCAGCGCGTGGCTGTCGGGGATCGAATGCGCGACCGGCACGAACTCGACCTCGAACGGGCCGATCTGCACCCGCCCGCCCGACGGCACGACATGGAACGGAATCCTGGGCGCTCCCGGCTCGTTCAACCGGCGCGCCTCGGCCAGCGCATGTGTGAACGGCGTGGTGTAGACCGGACAGTCGAGACGCGGCCACAGGTCGACCAGGGCGCCGACATGATCCTCATGGCCATGGGTGAGCACCAGGCCGACCAGACTGCCGCGCTCGCGCTCCAGAAAGGCGACGTCGGGCATCACGATGTCGATGCCCGGCAGGTCCGGTCCGGCGAAGGAAATGCCGAGATCGACCGCGAGCCATTTGCGCCGGTTCTTCGGGCCGAAACCATACAGCCCCAGATTCATGCCTATCTCGCCCACGCCGCCCAGCGCGACGAAGACCAGTTCATCCGGCATCTTGCTCACTCAACAGCCTTTCACACCCGGTCCCGCTCCGCGGACGTCATCGTCCGAACGACAGGCGGGACCCTCAACATTTCCTCGCGCGAGCATGATCGCCACCTGACGGCCGATCAACTCCCGCTCTCCCCTTTGCCGTGACGCCTTTTGCCATTGGATGCAATCCAAACGGTGGCGATCAGCCGCCTGGCGCCGGAAAAACATCGCCGGCATTGATGATTTCACGCGCGCCGTCGCTCCGGCGCAGCAGCATGGCACCGGACGCATCGAGCGCCTCGAACACGCCGGACGTCTCGCGCTCGCCCAGCCGTACCAGTACCGGGCGCCCGATTCCCGACGCGCGGCGCAGCCATGCGTCCCGTATCTCGGCAAACCCCGCGCCGCGCGCCCATTGCGCCAGCCGCTCCTGCATCGCCGCGTCGAGCGCCGCGAGCAGCGCGTCCGGTGATGTGGGAAAGCCTGCGCCGGCGAGGTTGACGGCCTTGTAGGGCGTATCGGGAGGGTTGTGCGCACAGTTGACGCCAAAGCCGATCACGGTGGCGCCGCGCCCATCCGGCAGCAGCGTGGCCTCCAGCAGGATGCCGGCAAGCTTGCCGCCGTCGATCAGCACGTCGTTCGGCCATTTCAGGCCGATGCGCAGCGGGTCGATCCCCGTCACCGCGCGCACGGCGTCGTGCAGCGCCAGCGCCGCCACGAAGCAGAGTTCGGGTTGACGGATCAGCGGCGCGGCGTCGACCAGCAGCAGCGTGGCGTAGAGATTGCCGGGCTCGGAACTCCACGGACGTCCGCGCCGGCCGCGCCCGGTGGTCTGGCGCTCGGCCACGAACCAGCAAGGCGCCGGACCGTTCGCACGGGCCAGCGCCTCGATATTGGTGGAACCGACGGCCTCGAAGCGGACGACGGGGCTCGGCGCCGCCGCCATCCTCAGAACAGGGCTTTCGCCGCGACGCCGGCCGCCGCCAGCAGGGGCGCGGGATAGGCGAAGAGCAGCACGGTGAACAGGCCCGAAACCGCCAGCACCGCGCGCAGTTCACCGGGCATCGGTTCGAAGGCGCCGGCCGGCTCGTCGAAATACATCACCTTGACGATGCGCAGGTAGTAATAGGCGCCCACCACGCTCGCCAGAACGCCGACCACGGCCAGCGTGTACAGCCCGGCCTCGATCGCGGCGAGGAACACGTAGTACTTGGCGAGGAAGCCCGCGAGCGGCGGGATGCCGGCCAGCGAGAACATGAGCGCCGCCAGCATGAACGCCATCACCGGGTTGGTGCGCGCGAGGCCGGCGAGGTCCTCGTAGTTCTCGACCATGCCTTCCTTGCGGCGCATGGAGAGGATCACCGCGAAGGTGCCGAGCGTCATGGCGACATAGACCGCCATATAGACCAGCACGCCGCGCACGCCCTGCTCGGTGCCGGCGGCGAGGCCGACCAGCGCATAGCCCATATGGCCGATCGAGGAATACGCCATGAGTCGCTTCAGATTGCGCTGGCCGATGGCGGCGAAGGCGCCGAGCACCATGGAGGCCAGCGAGACGAAGACGACGATCTGCTGCCACTGATGGGTGACGTTCGGCAGCGCCTCGATGGCGAAGCGTACGAACACCGCCATGGCCGCCACCTTGGGCGCCGCACCGAAGAAGGCGGTGACCGGGGTCGGGGAGCCTTCATAAACATCCGGCGTCCACATGTGGAACGGCACGGCCGAGACCTTGAAGCACATGCCGGCAAACATGAACACGATGCCGAAGATCAGGCCGAGCGAGGGCTCGCGCGCGGCATTGGCGATCTGGGCGAAATTGATCGAGCCGGTGAAACCGTAGATCAGCGACGCCCCGTAGAGCAGCATGCCCGAGGACAGCGCGCCGAGGACGAAATACTTCAGGCCCGCTTCCGTCGAGCGCACGGAATCGCGGTTATTGGCGGCGATCACATAGAGCGCGAGGCTCATGAGTTCGAGGCCCATATAGAGCGCCAGCAGGTCGCCCGCCGAGATCAGCACCATCATGCCCAGCGTCGAGAGCAGGATGAGGATCGCGAACTCGAAACGGCTCTGCTTCTCCGCCTTCAGCCAGTCCACCGACATGGCCAGCGCCCCGCCGGCACCGAGCAGCGCCAGAATCTTCATGAAGCGGCCGAACTCGTCGACCTGGAAGCTGCCATTGAACAGCACCACCTTTTCGGCGGGGCTGAGGAACACCAGCACCAGCGCCGCGAACAGCGCCGCCAGCGCGAGGCCGTTGACGGTGTCCACCGACTTCGGCCCGACGATGGCGCCGAACAGCACGAGGAAGATCGCCGCCGCTGCGAGCAGCAGTTCCGGCAGCGCGGGGCCGAGCGCGGCAAAAGTGAGGGTCATCGGGCGGGCTCCGCGAAATGCGTGTGTCGGCGGGTCAGATAAACGATCAAGGCAGCACCAGGCTGGCAGCCTTGATGGCGCCGGCGGCCACATCGGCGCGGGCCACGATCGCCTGCACGGCGACGTTGCACGCATCGAGGATCGGCTGCGGCCACACGCCGAACAGGATGGTGAAGAACAGCAGCGGGACGAACGAGACCATCTCGCGGCGGTTCACGTCGAGAATGCCCTTGAGGCTGTCCTTTTCCAGCGCGCCGAACACGACGCGGCGGTACAGCCACAGCGCGTAGGCAGCCGACAGGATGACGCCGCTGGTAGCGAAGAACGCCACCCAGCTGTTGCGGCCGAACACCGCGATCAGCGTCAGGAACTCGCCGATGAAACCCGACGTACCCGGCAGGCCGACATTGGCCATGGTGAAGATCATGAACACCGTGGCGTAGATCGGCATGCGCTGGACGAGGCCGCCATAGGCCGCGATCTCTCGCGTGTGCATCCGGTCATAGACCACGCCCACGCACAGGAACAGCGCGCCCGAGACGAAGCCGTGGCTGACCATCTGGAACACCGCACCCTGGATGCCTTCCTGGGTCAGGGTGAAGATGCCCATCGTGACGTAGCCCATATGGGCGACCGACGAATAGGCGATCAGCTTCTTCATGTCCTCCTGCACCAGCGCCACCAGCGAGGTGTAGACGATCGCGATGATCGAGAGCGTGAAGACGAAGGGCGCGAAATAGGCGGAGGCTTCCGGGAACATCGGCAGGCTGAAGCGCAGCAGGCCGTAGCCGCCCATCTTCAGCATGATGCCCGCCAGGATCACCGAACCGGCGGTCGGCGCCTCGACATGGGCGTCCGGCAGCCAGGTGTGCACCGGCCACATCGGCATCTTCACCGCGAAGGAGGCGAAGAACGCTATCCATAGCCAGTACTGCATGCCCGACGGGAAGCCGTGCTTGAGCAGCACCTCGATATCGGTCGTGCCCGCCTGCCAGTACATCGCCATGATGGCGAGCATCATCAGCACCGAGCCGGCGAGCGTGTAGAGGAAGAACTTGAAGGTGGCGTAGATGCGCCGCTTGCCGCCCCAGATGCCGATGATCAGGAACATCGGGATCAGGCCGCCTTCGAAGAAGATGTAGAACAGCAGCAGATCCAGCGACGAAAACGTGCCGAGCATCAGTGTCTCAAGCACCAGGAAGCAGATCATGTACTCCTTGACGCGGACATGGATCGCTTCCCAGCTCGCCAGGATGCACATCGGCATCAGCAGCGTGGTGAGCAGCACGAAGGGCAGCGAAATGCCGTCCACGCCCATGCGATAGGCAGCGAAGTCGCCGAGCCACGGCGTGCGCTCGACGAACTGGAAGCCCGACGCCGAGGGCTCGAAGCCGACCAGCAGCAGCAGCGAGATCAGGAAGGTGACGAGCGTCGCCCAGAGCGCGACCCAGCGCGTGTTGCGCTGAGCCACCTCGTCATCGCCGCGGATCATCACGACGATCAGCAGCGCGCCGACCAGGGGCAGGAAGGTGACGACGGAGAGAATGGGCCAGTCGTACATATCAGTGCGAGCCCCCGAACATGAACCAGGTGATGAGGGCCGCAACGCCGACCAGCATCACGAACGCGTAGTGATAGAGATAGCCGGTCTGGATGCGCACCACGCGGTTGGTGGCGTCGATGACCCGGGCCGAGACCCCGTTCGGGCCGTAGCCGTCGATCACGCGGATGTCGCCCTGCTTCCAGAGGAACTTGCCGAGCCACATGGTGGGCCGCACGAACAGGAAGTCGTAGATCTCGTCGAAATACCACTTGTTCAGCAGGAAGCGGTACAGCACGTCGTTCTGCTTGGCGAGCGCCTTCGGCACCGCCGGATTGACGATGTACATCCAGTAGGCGGTCAGGAAACCCAGAGCCATCATCACCGTCGGGGCCCACTTCGCCCAGCCGGGAATGTGGTGCATCTCCTCAAGGATCTTGTTCTCCGGACCCATGAAGATCGACTCGCGGAAGAAGTGATCCACGTCGTGCCCGACGAAATACGGGTAGAGGATCATGCCCGCGAACAGGGCGCCAAAGGAGAGCACGCCGAGCGGCACCAGCATGGTGAGCGGCGATTCATGCGCGTGCTCATAATGATGATGGTCATGCGGCTTGCCGTGGAAGGTCATGAACATCTGGCGCCAGGTATAGAACGCCGTCAGCGCCGCCGCCGCCACCGTCATGATCCAGGCATAGGTCGCCACCGGCGAGGCGCTCACGAAGGCCGTCTCGATGATCGCGTCCTTGGAATAGTAGCCAGCCGTGAACGGGAAGCCCGTCAACGCCAGACCACCGATCATCATGGTGCCGTAAGTGAAGGGAATCTTGCGCCACAGGCCGCCCATGTGCCGCATGTCCTGCTCGTGGTGCATGGCGGTGATGACCGAGCCGGCCGCAAGGAACAGCAGCGCCTTGAAGAAGCCGTGGGTCAGCAGGTGGAACACGCCGACCGAATAGGCGCCGGTGCCGAGCGCGGTGAACATGTAGCCGAGCTGCGAGCAGGTCGAATAGGCGATGACGCGCTTGATGTCGTTCTGCACGCAGCCGATCGTCGCCGCGAAGAAGGCGGTCGAGGCGCCGAAGAACATCACCACGTTGAGCGCCGTCTCGGACAGCTCGAACAGCGGGGAGAGGCGCGCCAC
The DNA here is from genome assembly GCF_022601675.1 of Ancylobacter gelatini. Classification (GTDB taxonomy): domain Bacteria; phylum Pseudomonadota; class Alphaproteobacteria; order Rhizobiales; family Xanthobacteraceae; genus Ancylobacter; species Ancylobacter gelatini. The sequence continues at coordinate 232,952 of NZ_JAKVIL010000004.1, forward strand.
CATGAACACGCCGGCGGTGACCATGGTCGCGGCGTGAATGAGCGCCGAGACCGGGGTCGGGCCTTCCATGGCGTCCGGGAGCCAGGTGTGCAGGCCGAGCTGGGCCGACTTGCCCATGGCGCCGACGAACAGCAGCAGGCAGATGATGGTCGGGGCGTGCCACTCATGACCCAGGAAGGAGAGCGACTTGTCCGCCAGTGACGGCGCAGCGGCGAAGACCTGCTCGAACGAGACCGAGCCGGTCATCAGATAGACCGCGAAAATGCCGAGCGCGAAGCCGAAATCGCCGACGCGGTTGACAATGAACGCCTTCATCGCCGCGGCGCAGGCCGAGGGCTTCTCATACCAGAAGCCGATCAGCAGGTAGGAGGCGAGGCCCACGCCTTCCCAGCCGAAGAACAGCTGGACGAGATTGTCACTCGTGACCAGCGTCAGCATGGCGAAGGTGAACAGCGACAGATAGGCGAAGAAGCGCGGACGGCTCGGGTCCTCGTGCATGTACCCCATGGAATAGAGGTGCACGAGGGTGGAGACGGTGGTGACGAGGATGAGCATCACCGCGGTCAGCGTGTCGACGCGCAGCGCCCATTTCACGTCGAGCCCGCCGGACGCCATCCAGGTGAACAGCTCCACCGTGCCGCCGCCATGGCCGAACGCCACGTTGAAGAAGGTGATCCAGGCCAGCACGGCCGACACGCCGAGCAGGCTGGTGGTCACGAGCTCGGAAGCCCGCGCGCCGATCACCCGGCCGAAAAGGCCGGCAACCAGAAAGCCGATGAGGGGAAGGAAGACGATCGCCTGAAACATGGAATGACGTCCCTCAGCCCTTCATCGTGTTGATGTCTTCGACGGCGATCGACCCGCGATTGCGGTAGAACACCACGAGGATCGCGAGGCCGATGGCCGCCTCGGCGGCAGCCACCGTCAGCACGAACAGGGCGAAGATCTGCCCGGTGATGTTGCCGAGGAAGACCGAGAACGCCACGAAATTGATGTTCACGGCGAGCAGGATCAGTTCGACCGACATCAGGATGACGATCACGTTCTTCCGGTTCAGGAAGATGCCGAGCGTGCCAAGCGTGAACAGGATCGCCGCGACGGTGAGGTAGTGGGGAAGCCCGATCATGGTCACAGCCCCTTGCCCGAAGGCACCTTGACGATGTCGATCGCCGCGGCCTTGTTGCGCGCGTTCTGCGCCGGGATGCTCTGGCGCTTCACGTTCTCGCGGTGGCGCAGCGTCAGCACGATGGCGCCGATCATCGCGACCAGCAGCACCAGACCCGCCATCTGGAAGAACATCACATATTCGGTGTAGAGCACGCGGCCGATCTGGACGGTGTTCGACACGTCGGAGGTGGTGGTCAGCACCGCGCCGGTCACACCTTCGCCAAAGGTCCAGGAACCAAGCACCAGCACCAGCTCGGCGAGGAAGACGAGGCCCACCAGTACGCCCACCGGCAGGTACTGCAGGAAGCCCTGCCGCAGTTCCACGAAGTCGACGTCGAGCATCATCACGACGAACAGGAACAGCACCGCGACCGCGCCGACATAGACGACGATCAGGATCATCGCCAGGAACTCGGCACCGATGAGGATGAACAGGCCCGACGCGTTCACGAAGGTGAGGATGAGGAACAGCACCGAATGCACGGGATTGCGCGAGGCGATGACCATGAAGGCCGACGCGACGGCGACACCCGCGAACAGGTAAAAGAACAGCGCGGCGAGGGTCATGCCCGGTTCTCCCCGATGTGTCCCGCGCCTTCGCCGGGTGCCTTTGCGGCTTTCCTCGTCACGTCGTTCACCTTGAAATTCTCCCCGGCACTCAGCGATAGGGCGCGTCGAGCGCCATGTTGCGCGCGATCTCGCGTTCCCAGCGGTCGCCATTCGCGAGCAGCTTGGCCTTGTCGTAATAGAGCTCCTCACGGGTTTCCGTGGCGAACTCGAAATTCGGACCCTCGACGATGGCGTCCACCGGGCAGGCTTCCTGGCAGAAGCCGCAATAGATGCACTTCACCATGTCGATGTCGTAACGCGTGGTGCGGCGGGTGCCGTCGTTCCGGCGCGGGCCGGCTTCGATGGTGATCGCCTGCGCCGGACAGATCGCCTCGCACAGCTTGCACGCGATGCAGCGTTCCTCGCCGTTCGGGTAGCGGCGCAGCGCATGCTCGCCACGGAAGCGCGGGCTGACCGGCCCTTTCTCGAACGGGTAGTTCAGCGTCGCCTTCGGCTTGAAGAAGTAGCGCATCGCCAGGAAGAAGGCGGAGACGAACTCCGTCAGCAGCAGTGAGCGTGCAGCAAGGTCAAGTCTCATGACATCCTCCGCTCAGCTTCCGGCGCCCGGCGCCATGCCGGAAAAGTGCAGCACCGACGCCACCAGCACGACCATGAACAGCGAGATCGGCAGGAACACCTTCCAGCCCAGGCGCATCAGCTGGTCGTAGCGGTAGCGCGGGACCATGGCCTTCACCATGGCGAACATGAAGAACACCAGCAGGACCTTGATCAGGAACCAGATGATGCCCGGCACCCAGGTGAAGGGTGCGATCGGGAACGGCGGCAGCCAGCCGCCCATGAACAAGATGGCGGTCAGCGCGCACATGGTCATGATCGCCACGTATTCACCGAGCATGAACATCATGTACGGGGTGGAGCCGTATTCCACCATGAAGCCGGCGACCAGCTCGGATTCCGCCTCGCCCAGATCGAAGGGCGGCCGGTTGGTCTCGGCCAGCGCCGAGATGAAGAAGATCACGAACATCGGGAACAGCGGCAGCCAGTACCACTGGAACATGCCGTAGGGGCCGTTCTGCGCCTCGACGATGGCCGACAGGTTCAACGAACCCGCGCACATCAGCACGGTGACGATCACGAAGCCGATCGAGACCTCGTAGGACACCATCTGCGCCGCCGCGCGCAGCGCGGACAGGAACGGGTACTTCGAGTTGGACGCCCAGCCGCCCATGATGATGCCGTAGATGCTCAGCGAAGAGATGGCGAAGATGTAGAGCACGCCGACATTGATGTCGGCGACCACCCAGCCATCGGCCAGCGGCACCACGGCCCAGGCGGAAAGCGCCAGCAGGCAGGTGATGAACGGCGCGAGCAGGAACACGCCCTTGTTCGAGCCGTCCGGGATCACCGGCTCCTTGAGCACGAACTTGATGAGGTCCGCGAAGGACTGGAACAGGCCGAACGGGCCGACCACATTCGGTCCGCGGCGAAGCTGCACAGCCGCCCAGATCTTGCGATCGGCGAGAAGCACATAGGCGACCACGATCAGCAGCCCGACCAGAAGCCCGAGGCTCTGGGCGAGGATGATCGCGACCTGGATGAGAGTGTCAAGCCAGCTGGTTTCGGTCATGCTCCCCCTCCCCTCACTCGGCCGCCGCCGCGAGGCGGCTGGACGCGAGCGCGGAGCATTCGGCCATCACGGCGGATGCGCGTGCAATCGGATTGGTCAGATAGAACTGGCTCACCGCCGCGCGGAACGGCGCGCGATCGGCCGCCCCTTCCTGCGCCGCAAGCGCCACGAGGGCGGCGACATCCGCCGGCTCCACATGGTCGATGCGGGCGAGATGGGGATGGGTGGCATAGAGCGCGGCGCGAAGCTGGCCGAGCGTGTCGAACGGCAGGCGCTGGCCGAGCACGTCAGACAGCGCGCGCAGCACCGCCCAGTCCTCGCGGGCCTCGCCGGGCGGGAAGGCGGCGCGATTGGCGATCTGCGCCCGGCCTTCCGTGTTCACATAGGTGCCCGACTTCTCGGTGTAGGCCGCGCCTGGCAGGATGACGTCGGCGCGGTGCGCACCGCGATCGCCATGGGTGCCGAGATAAACCACGAAAGCGCCCGGCGCGATGTCGATCTCGTCCGCGCCCAGCGCGAACAGCACGTCGACCCCGCCCGGATTGGTCATGGCGACCGCATCGAGCCCGCCGGCGCCCGGCACCGCGCCGACATCGAGCGCGCCGACACGCGCGGCCGCGGTGTGAAGCACCGAGAAGCCGTTCCAGCCTTCCTTGACCGCACCGACCGAGACAGCGAGACGGGCCGCCAGCGCCAGCACCGCCGCGCCGTCGGGACGCGACAAGGCGCCCTGCCCGATCAGGATAAGCGGACGCTCCGCCTTCTTCAGCGTTTCCGCGAAGGTGCCGTTGCCGGCGAGGTCGGTCAGCGTGTCCGGGCCGGCGCCGAGATAGTCGTAGGCATAGGTCAGGTCGACCGGCTCGCCGACGAGGCCGATCGGAAAATTGCCATGCAGCCAGCGCTTGCGGATGCGGGCATTGAGCACGCTCGCCTCAAGGCGCGGATTGGCGCCGACGATCAACAGCGCATCGGCCTGCTCGATGCCGGCGATGCTGGTGTTGAACAGATAGGAGGCGCGGCCGAGCGCGGGGTCGAGCTTGGCCCCGTCCTGCCGGCAGTCGATATTGGCCGAGCCGAGCGCGGTCAGCAGTTGCTTGAGCGCGAAGGCCTCTTCCACCGAGGCCAGATCGCCGACCAGACCGCCAATGCGGTTGCCGGGCACGCCCTTGACCTTGGCGGCGATGGCGGCGAAGGCTTCGGGCCAGGAGGCGGGCTTCAGCCGGCCACCGACGCGCACATAGGGGCGATCGAGGCGCTGGGTCTTCAACCCGTCCCAGATGTAGCGGGTCTTGTCGGAAATCCACTCCTCGTTCACGTCCTCGTTGAGACGCGGGAGGATGCGCATCACCTCGCGGCCGCGCGTGTCGACGCGGATGTTGGAGCCGACCGCGTCCATAACGTCGACGGATTCGGTCTTCACCAGCTCCCACGGACGGGCATGATAGGCATAGGGGCGCTGGGTGAGCGCGCCGACCGGGCAGAGATCGACCACGTTGCCCTGCAACTCGGACGACAGCGCCGCCTCGAGATAGGTCGTGATCTCCATGTCCTCGCCGCGGCCGATGGCGCCGAGCTCGGCGACGCCCGCGACTTCCGTGGTGAAGCGGACGCAGCGCGTGCACTGGATGCAGCGCGTCATCGAGGTCTTCACCAGCGGGCCGATATACTTGTCCTCGACCGCGCGCTTGTTCTCGGCGTAGCGCGAGGTGTCCACGCCATAGGCCATGGCCTGGTCCTGCAGGTCGCACTCGCCGCCCTGGTCGCAAATCGGGCAATCCAGCGGGTGGTTGATGAGCAGGAACTCCATCACCCCTTCGCGGGCCTTCTTCACCATCGGCGACTTGGTGAGGATCACCGGCGGCTCGCCATTCGGGCCGGGGCGCAGGTCGCGCACGCTCATGGCGCAACTGGCCTGCGGCTTGGGCGGGCCGCCCTTCACCTCGACCAGACACATGCGGCAATTGCCGGCGATGGACAGCCGCTCATGGAAGCAGAAGCGCGGAATCTCCGCGCCCGCCGCCTCGCACGCCTGAAGCAGCGTGTACTCGGCGGGAACCTCGACCTCGATGTCGTCGACGATGAGCTTGGCCATGATGTTCTCTCACTCCGCCGCGACGGGGACGGGATCGGAATGCGGGTTCGCCGAATACTGGTCGATCCGCTTTTCGATCTCGGGACGGAAATGCCGGATCAGCCCCTGCACGGGCCATGCCGCCGCGTCGCCGAGCGCGCAGATGGTGTGGCCCTCGATCTGGGTGGTCACCTGAAGCAGCAGGTCGATCTCGCGCTTCTGAGCGCGCCCTTCGGCCATGCGGTCCATCACGCGCCACATCCAGCCCGTGCCCTCGCGGCACGGCGTGCACTGGCCGCAGCTCTCATGCCGGAAGAAGTAGGAGATGCGGGCGATGGCGCGGATGATGTCCGTGGACTTGTCCATCACCAGCACGCCGGCGGTGCCGAAGCTGGACTTCACCGCGCGGCAGCCGTCGAAATCCATGATCAGGTCGGCGCACTGGTCCGCCGGGATCACCGGGCAGGACGCGCCGCCGGGGATGATCGCCAGCAAATTGTCCCAGCCGCCGCGAATGCCGCCGCCATGCTTCTCGATCAGTTCCTTGAACGGGATGCTCATCGCCTCTTCGACGACGCAGGGCGTGTTCACATGGCCGGAGATGCCATAGAGCTTGGTGCCGACATTGTTGGCGCGGCCGATGCCCGAGAACCAGGCCGGACCGCGGCGCAGGATGGTCGGGGCGACCGCGATCGATTCGACGTTGTTCACCGTGGTCGGGCAGCCATAGAGGCCGACATTGGCCGGGAACGGCGGCTTGAGGCGCGGCTGGCCCTTCTTGCCTTCCAGGCTCTCGATCAGCGCGGTCTCTTCGCCGCAGATATAGGCGCCGGCGCCATGGTGGACGATGATGTCGAAGTCCCAGCCATGGACGTTGTTCTTGCCGATAAGCCGGGCCTCATAGGCCTGGTCGACCGCCGCCTGCAGGTGCTCGCGCTCCTGGATGAACTCGCCGCGCACATAGATGTAGGCGGCATGCGCGCCCATGGCGAAGCCGGCGATGAGGCAGCCCTCAACCAGATGGTGCGGGTCGTGGCGCAGGATCTCGCGGTCCTTGCAGGTGCCGGGCTCGGATTCGTCGGCGTTGACCACGAGATAGTGCGGACGGCCGTCATTGTTCTTGGGCATGAACGACCATTTCAGGCCGGTGGGGAAGCCCGCCCCGCCGCGCCCGCGAAGGCCGGACGCCTTCATCTGGTCGATGATCCAGTCGCGGCCGGCTTCCAGAATGGTCTTGGTGCCGTCCCACGAGCCGCGCTTCAGCGCGCCCTGAAGACCGAAGTCCTCATAGCCGTAGATGTTGGTGAAGATGCGATCCTTGTCGGCAAGCATGGTTCGCTCCTCAGTTCGGCTTGGCCGGGCCGTTGGAATCGGCTTCGCCTGCGGCTTTCACGGCCTCGGCAACCGGCGGCTTAGCCGGCGCCGGATCGCTCTTGGGCGGCGCCGGTGGCGCGGCGGCGGCGGCGGGCTCGGGCACCGGGGCAGGCTGGGCGGCGGCGGCTTCGCGAGCGGCGATCGCCTCGCGGGCGGCGGCAAGGCCGGCACCCTGTCCGACCATCGAGCCGTCGAACAGCTCCGGCGAGATCAGCACGCGCAGGCCCGTGACCGGCTCGGAACTCTTGCGCCCGTTCTGCGGCCCGACCTTCGGGTGCTCGCCGCGATCGAAGGCGTCGATGATGTTTTCGAGGATTTCCGGGGTCAGGTCCTCATAGACGTCGCGAACCACCTGCACCATCGGCGCGTTCACGCAGGCACCGGCGCACTCGACCTCTTCCCACGACAAATTGCCGTTTTCCGACAGGTGGAACGGCTCGGGATGAATCTTGTGCTTGCACACCTTCATCAGGTCGCCCGCGCCCTTGAGCATGCAGGGCGTGGTGCCGCACACCTGGATGTGCGCCTTGCGGCCCACGGGAAGCAGCTGGAACTGGGTGTAGAAGGTCGCGATCTCGTAGACGCGGATCGGCGGCATGCCGAGCATCTCGCCGACATAACGCATCGCCGGCTCGGAAACCCAGCCGTCCGCCTGTTCCTGCGCGCGCATGAGCAACGGGATCACCGCGCTGGCCTGACGGCCCGCCGGATATTTCGCAATGGTCTTCTGCGCCCAGTCGAGATTCTCCGCCGTGAAGGCAAAGCTCTCCGGCTGAAGTTCCTTGGGTGCAAGCCTACGGACAGACATGCCCTAACCTTCCGATCGAACCGCCTCGCCCGACGGGCTCAGCGGTCCACCTCACCGAACACGATATCCAGCGACCCGAGGATCGCCGAGACGTCCGCGAGCATGTAGCCGCGGCAGAGGAAATCCATCGCCGACAGATGCGCGAAGCCGGGCGCGCGGATCTTGCAGCGATAGGGTTTGTTGGTGCCGTCGGCGACCAGATAGACGCCGAACTCACCCTTCGGGGCCTCGACCGCGGCATAGACCTCGCCGGCGGGAACGTGGAAGCCTTCCGTGTAGAGCTTGAAGTGGTGGATGAGCGCTTCCATCGAACGCTTCATCTCGCCGCGCTTGGGCGGGACGATCTTGTTGTCGACGGCCGAATGCGGGCCGGGCTCTTTCAGCAGGCGCTCGCAACACTGGCGCATGATGTAGGCCGACTGCCGCATCTCTTCCATGCGAATGCAGTAGCGGTCGTAATTATCGCAGTTCTTGCCGATCGGAATGTCGAATTCCATCTCGTCATAGCACTCATAGGGCTGCGACTTGCGCAGGTCCCACGCCGCGCCGGAGCCGCGCACCATCACACCGGAGAAGCCCCAGGCGAAGGCGTCTTCAAGGCTAACGATGCCGATATCGACATTGCGCTGCTTGAAGATGCGGTTGTCGGTGAGCAGGCCTTCGAGGTCGTCGCAGACCTTGAGGAAATACGGGATGAAGTCGCGGATGTCCTCGATCAGCTTGACCGGCAGGTCCTGATGCACGCCGCCGGGGCGGAAGAAGGCGGCATGCATGCGCGAGCCCGAGGCCCGCTCATAGAACACCATCAGCTTCTCGCGCTCTTCGAAGCCCCAGAGCGGCGGGGTGAGCGCGCCGCAGTCCATGGCCTGCGTGGTCACGTTGAGCATGTGCGAAAGAATGCGGCCGATCTCGGAGAACAGCACACGGATGAGCTGGCCGCGCACGGGCACCTCAAGGCCCAGCAGCCGCTCCACACCGAGGCAGAAGGCATGCTCCTGGTTCATCGGCGCCACATAGTCGAGGCGGTCGAAATAGGGCACGGCCTGCAGATAGGTCTTGGTCTCGATCAGCTTCTCGGTGCCGCGGTGCAGCAGGCCGATATGCGGATCGACGCGCTCGACGATTTCGCCGTCGAGTTCGAGAATGAGACGCAGAACACCATGCGCTGCAGGATGTTGCGGCCCGAAGTTGATCTGGAAGTTGCGGACGTTGGCGTCGGTTTCGACAGGTGCGTTCATGGGTTCCGTCTCCGCCTCAGCCCGCCTTCGGCGCCGCGGCACCGGCCTTCTCGTCGCCGGGCAGCACGTAGTCCGGACCTTCCCACGGCGACAGGAAGTCGAAGTTGCGGAACTCCTGCGCGAGCTTCACCGGCTCGTAGACCACGCGCTTGCGCTCGTCATCATAGCGCACCTCGACGAAGCCGGTGGTCGGAAAGTCCTTGCGCAGCGGGTAGCCGTCAAAGCCGTAATCGGTGAGCAGACGGCGCAATTCCGGGTGGCCGGAGAACAGGATGCCGTACATGTCGAACGCCTCGCGCTCGAACCAGAGCGCGCCCGGAAACACCGGCGTCGCGGACGGAACCGGCGTGACCTCGTCGGTCTCGACCCGCAGCCGCACACGGGCGTTCAGGGTCGGCGACAGCAGGTGATAGACCACATCGAAGCGCTTCTCGCGCTTGGGATAGTCCACCCCGCAAATGTCGATGAAGCACACGAAGCGACAGGACGGGTCGTCGCGCAGGAAGGCGAGCACCTTCAGCACCTGCGCGGCGGAGACGACGAGCGTCAGCTCGCCGAACGCCACCACCACCTCGTCGACGGCGCCCGGCAGGGCCTCCGCAACGTGTGTTCCAAGCTCTTTAAGGGTCTCGTCCATGGTCGGTTCCGCATCCCGCTCTTGGGTCGCATTGGCCGGTCGGCGTTCGGGAGTTCAGCGCTCGATGGTGCCGGTACGGCGGATCTTCTTCTGGAGGAGCAGCACGCCATAAAGCAGCGCTTCCGCCGTCGGAGGACAGCCGGGGATGTAGATGTCGACCGGAACGATCCGGTCACAGCCGCGCACCACCGAATAGGAGTAGTGATAATAGCCGCCGCCATTGGCGCAGGAGCCCATGGAGATGACGTAGCGCGGCTCCGGCATCTGGTCGTAGACCTTGCGCAGCGCCGGGGCCATCTTGTTGGTCAGCGTGCCGGCGACGATCATCACGTCGGACTGGCGCGGAGACGCGCGGGGAGCGAAGCCGAACCGCTCCACATCATAGCGCGGCATCGAGGTCTGCATCATCTCGACCGCGCAGCACGCCAGGCCGAAGGTCATCCACATCAGCGAGCCGGTACGCGCCCAGTTGATGAGATCGTCGGTAGCGGTGACGAGGAAGCCCTTGTCGGCCAGCTCCGCATTCACCTCGACGAAGAACGGATCCGTTGCACCGACCGGGCGGCCGGTGTTCGGATCGATGATGCCCCGTGCCGCGGGCGCGACCAGCGGCCCGCCGGACACAGGAGAATTCACGGCGCTCAATCCCATTCGAGCGCTCCCTTCTTCCATTCGTAGACGAAACCGACAGTGAGGACGCCAAGGAACAGCATCATCGACCAGAAGCCGAAATTGCCGAGCTCCCCGAAGGTGATGGCCCACGGGAACAGGAAGGCGACCTCAAGATCGAAGATGATGAAGAGGATCGACACCAGATAAAAGCGGACATCGAACTTCATGCGCGCATCGTCGAACGCATTGAAGCCACATTCATAGGCGGACATCTTCTCCGGATCAGGCCGACTGAACGCGACAAGAAACGGAGCGACAAGCAGCGCCACGCCGATGACGGCCGAGACTCCGATGAAGATGACGACCGGTAGATAGTCCTGAAGCAGGCTGCTCATGGGCTGCACCCTCCCCGGCCAGTGTACGCCGGTTGGCGTACCATCGCAGTTGCGAAATATTCAAAGCACGAGGGCAGGCTTATCGCACCGTTCTAGGCGAGGCAAGGGCAACAATGCGGGTTCGCCGAGCCTGGTATACAGAATTCACAGCTTGACCGAAGGGCCTCCAGCCTTTCTACCGCATTGCGGCATGTCCTTGGGTGACGCGCGGATTATTCTGGCATGCCACTTTGGTCGCATAAGCCCGTCAAACGCAGGTCGCACCACGGAAAAAGCATCATGCTGCGCTGCGATCGCGAAGGGCGATATGACGCATGCGCCCGCGGCCGCTGCCGGCGGGAGGTAGCGAAATATGGGCAACCGGGCGCGTCGGCGCGCCTAGCGGGCAGGGTCAGGCGTCATCGGCGCGCCCGGGTCGCGCGCGGCGTTGTCGGCGAAGGGCGAGGGCCGCTGCAGCGCGCGGCTGGTCGGCATGCGAGTCGTGTCCTGGGGCGCAGCCGCCGGCGCGGGGGCCTTCTCGCGCACTTGGCCCGACAGCCACAGCGTCACGCCGACGATGGCAAAGACGCTGAGCCACACGCCCGCTCCCGCGTCGCGACGCGGCGGCACCACCAGCGCGATCGCAAGAGCCGCTCCGACGATCAGGATCAACCAGGACAGCATCGCACCCTCCATTTGAGAAGGAACAATGCGCCCTGCGCCGCCCGGTTCCCCGTGGGCTATCGTGACGGCTGGCCGCGCACCGCCCACCGCGTCATCCGCTGCTCGACCAGAGCGCAGGCGGCATAGACGCCGATGCCCATCAGCGCGATGGCGAACAGCCCGGCGAAGGTGGTGGCGGAATCGTTCCGCGCGCTCGCCGACAGCATCAGGAAGCCGATACCGCGATTGCCGCCCACGGTCTCGGACAGCACGGAGCCGACAAAGGCCAGCGTCACCGACACTTTCAGGCTGGCGAACAGATAGGGCATGGCGCGGGGAATGCCGACCTTGGTCAGCGTCTCCCATTGGCTGGCGCCGAGCGAGCGCATCAGGTCGCGCATTTCCGGCTCGATGGTGGCGAGCCCGGTCGCGACGTTCACCACGATCGGGAAGAACGAGATGACGAAGGCAGTCACCACCGCCGGCAGCGCGCCGATGCCGAGCCAGATCATCAGGATCGGGACGATCGCCACCTTCGGAATGGCGTTGAAAGCGATCAGCAGCGGGTAGAGCCCGGAATAGACGAAGGGCGAGGCCCCGACCGCGAGCCCCAATAGCAGGCCGAAGGCAATGGCCATGACGAATCCGGCCAGCGTGGTCCACAGCGTCTCCAGACAGAATCGCAGCAGGATGTCCCAGCGCTGGACGATCACCTCCATGATGCGGCTCGGGCGCGGCAGGATGATCTCGGGCACCACGAAGGCAAGGCACGCCAGTTCCCAGCCGATGAGCAGCACCGCGAGGGTAAGCCACGGCATGGCGAGGCGCAGCAGGCGGCGCTGACGGCCGGTCATGGCCCCCTCCCCGGCATCAGGCGTGCTCCATCTGGATGCGCTCGCGCAGTTCATGGACGATCTCGACGAAGCCGGGCTCGAAGGTGGTGTCCAGCGTGCGCGGGCGCGGCAGGTCGATGGTGCGCCGCTTCACGATCCGCCCCGGGCGGCGGCTCATCACATAGACCGTATCGGCGAGATAGACCGCCTCGCGCAGATCGTGCGTGACGAGGACGGCGGTGAAGCGCCGCTCCAGCCACAGCTTCTGCATCACCCCCCACAATTCCTCGCGGGTGAAGGCGTCGAGCGCACCGAACGGCTCGTCGAGCATGAGGATTTCCGGCTCGTGGATCAGCGCCCGGCAGACATTGCAGCGTTGCTGCATGCCGCCGGAGAGCTGCCAGGGATATTTGTCGCCGAAGCCGGCGAGCCCGACCGACGCCAGCAGCGCCTCCGCCTTGGCCTCATACTCCGCGCGGTGGCGCCGCAGCCGGTGCTTGTGCGGCGCCACGACCTCGAAGGGCAGCATGATGTTGTCGCGGGTGGTGCGCCACGGCATCAGCGTGGAGTTCTGGAACGCCATGCCGACACCGGGGATCGGCGCCGTCACCTCCCGCCCATGCACCAGCACCGTGCCCGTGCTCGGCGGCAGCAGGCCGGTGACCAGCTTCATCAGCGTGGACTTGCCGCAGCCGGACGGGCCGACCACCGCGACGAACTCGCCCTTCTCGATGCTCAGCGTGGCATCGCCGAGTGCCACCATGCGCTCGCGCCCCTCGCCATAGGCAAGGCTGACGTTACGCAGTTCGACGAGAGGCTCTGACGCCATGGCCGGTGCGTGAGCGCTCACGGCGCGACCATGCGCTGCTCTTTCGGGGGCAGGTATTTGTCGGAGAACACCTTGTCCGGCGCCGGGGCACTCGGAAGGCCGAACGCCTCCGAGACATCGGTGATCGAGCGGGCGAAGCGTTCGGGATCGACATTGCCCATGCCATTCGCCTTCACGAAGGGCGTCAGCACGTTCATGTCGAGCGAGAGCTTGAGCCGCTCCAGCTCCAGCGCCTCGTCGATCAGCGGATCGCGCGTCTTCACCGCGTCGATGCCGGCCTGCGGGTTGGCGGCGACTTCCTTCCACGCCTTCGCGGTCGCGCGCAGGAACGCTGTCACCACCTCCGGCTTCGCGGCCATGGCGGGCGAGCTGATGATGCCGTTGCCGTACACGTCCATGCCGTAATCGCTGTAGTTGAACGAGACGATCTCCTCGGCCGGCACGCCGCGCGCCTTGAGGTCGAGGATCGACGAGAAATAGTGGCCGGAGATGAAATCCACCGTGCCCTGCACCAGCGACTGCTCGCGAAGCTGGGGGGTGAGGTTGACATGCTCGACGCTCTTGGGGTCGAGCCCCACCTTCTTGGCGAAGGCCGGGAACAGGCGGAATGAGGCATCGAACACCGGCGCGCCGAGCTTCTTGCCGGCGAGGTCGGCGGGCTTCTCGATGCCGTTCTTCTTCAGCGTGTGCACGCCGAAGGGCGGGAAATCATAGGCGATGAAGACGGCAAGAATCTCCTTGCCGGGATTCTTGGCATTGTACTCGATGAGCGAATTCACGTCGGCGAAGCCTATGTCATAGGCACCGGTGGCCACCCGCTGCACCGCCCCGGCCGAGCCCTGGCCGGGATCCATGGTCACATCGAGGCCCTCTTCCTTGTAGTAGCCCTTGTCGAGCGCAAGGATGAAGGGCGAGGTCGGCCCCTGGAACACCCAGTCCAGCGTGAACTTCACCGGCGTCTGCGCCTTAGCCGCCATCGGTGCCGCAAAAACCGCCACCGCGCCGAGCGCGAGAGCGCCGAGACCCTGCGTGAAACGCGCGATGCCGGACCGGCGCGATGCACCCTGTCCTGCCGCCGAAAGCGGCGTGTGGCGGCGTGTGATGGCTCCAGTCATCGCGGGACCTCCCCTGTCATGCGCAAGCAATATCGACCGATTCTCACGCGCCGTGGCTGAGAAAGGCCGCGGGCGAGAGGTCGTTCGCATGCAAATTCACCGCCAACGCCCGGTCGAAGCGGCCGCGCGCGTCGCCATGCCTTTGTGCAAACCGCCTGAGAAAATCCGCGCGACTGTCGCTGCGTCATCACTGGTTGCAGCCGTCAGTCCTCCCCATGTCTAGCCGGGGAGCAATGGGTGTGCGTGTTGGCCGTCGCGGAACGGAGGCGGCGGCCGGGAGGGTACGATGCTTTACTGGACCATCCTGATCGTCGGCTGCCTGATCATCGCCGCCATGATCCGCATGCAGCGCAACAACGCCAAGCCGGGTTCCTGGCTGTTGATCGTGGCCGTCGCCGGGGGCGTGCTGTGGCTGGCAAGCCTCGTCGACACGCCGAGCTATGACGAGGCGCCGGGCATCGACAGGGAGGCGACCTCCGTGCCGCCGAGCGGCTATCAGGCGCTGCCGCCACCGACGGAAGATTACGAGCAGCCCGCCGCCCCGCGCTGAGCGAGACGGCGGGTCGCGCTCAGGATCGGATCGCGCGGACGATCCAGATCAGGATGCAGGCGCCGATCACGCCGGCGACCAGATAACCCAGCCAGCCGCCGAAGCCGACGCCGATGAAGCTGAACAGGAAGCTCGCCACGGCCGCGCCGATGATGCCGAGCACGATGTTCGCCAGAATGCCGGTGCCGGTATTCATGACGGCGGAGGCGATCCAGCCCGCCAGACCGCCGATGATGATGGCGGCGATCCATCCGATTTGTGCGTCTTCCATGCCAATCCCCTTCATGGCGTGAGTGCGGAGCGGAAACGCCGGACGCCCCCGATCGGTTCCGGTTCGCCGCTACCTTTCGTGCCGGTGGAACGCCGGTCATGAGCGAGGCGAGCCCGGCATGTTACCGTCATTTCCGCGAGTCGTGCAGATCGGCTCATGTGCATCGGAGTGCCGGACATGAAACGCCCGAACCTGTCGCCCCGCCCCTTCCGCGCGCTGGCGGCGCGCTTTGTGGCCGCCTTGGTGCTGACGGCAGCCGCGGCCCTGCCTGCTGCCGCGCAGGAGCACGGGCGGATCGAGGTCGGCAGCGGCGTCAGCTACCAGGCGATCGGGCGCTGGGACACCGCGCGGCTCGACAGCGTGGCCTCCACGGAGGCGCCGACCTTCTTCGGGATCGATTCGGCGGCCCCGCCGGCGCGTAACGCGGTGAAGCTCTACCGCGTCACCTATCCCTCGGTCGTACCCGAGCGCGGCAACCGTCCTATCGTCGCCACCGGTCTGCTCGCCATTCCCGACACCGACGCCACGCGCTTTCCGCTGCTGTCCTACCAGCACGGCACCGTCTATGGAAAACAGCAGGTGCCCTCGTTCCCCGACCAGTCGCCGGAGACCGCGCTCGCGCTCGCCCGCTTCGCCGCGCAGGGCTACATCGTGATCGGCGCGGATTATTTCGGCATGGGCTCCTCGACCGAACCGGAAGGATATCTCGTCAAGGAAAGCCACCAGCAGGCCACCTTCGACATGATTTCGGCGAGCCGCGCCGTGCTCGCCCATCTCAAGCTCACGGCCGGCAAGCTGGTACTGGGCGGCTGGTCGCAAGGCGGCTTCGTCACCATGGCGTTGCTGGAAAAGCTGGAGAGCGCCGGGGTGAAGGTCGCGGGGGCAGCGACCGCAAGCGCGCCGGTCGACGGCTTCCTCTGTCTCAACGGGTTCCTGTTCTTCCCGCGCGCCAATGACGCGAACTGGGTGAACTCGCTGTTCGTCCTCACCGCCTTCTCCTTCGAGAACTATTACGGCGTTCCGGGCCTTGCCCGCTCGCTGCTGACGACAGAGGCCTATGAGGCCGGACGCAAGATCTATGAGCGCGAGCCGGTCGAGGCTGCCGACCTTCCCACCGACCTGCACAAGCTGATCCAGCCCGACTATTTCGATCCGCAATTCTTCGCCGCCTCGGCCTATGGCCGGATCCTGAAGGAGCGGACGAATGCCTATCGCTGGGTGATCACGACCCCGGTGCGCAATTACTATGGCGAAGACGATGAGGTGATCGCGACCGATTTCGGCAAGCTGGCGGCGAGCTATCAGCACGCCATGGGGGCCGGCAATTCCCGGGTCGAGGCGATCTCGACCGGCAAGACCAACCATCGCGGCACCTACGCCACAGCCATACCGGAATGGAAGGCGTGGTTCGATTCGCTGCCGGACGACTGAGGGCGGGCCCTCGCCTCACTCGCATTTCGCTTTCGTGCGGAACGCGAGGCCACCGGCGCGGGTTGTCTCCTGACAACATCAGGAGGCCACGATGATCATTTCCGAGCAGCACAACAAGGACAAGGCCAAGCCCGGCGAAACTCGCAAGAGCCCCGATCGGCTTGGCCCGAAATCGCCCGGCCATGCCCGCAGCGGCAATCCGCAGCAGAGCGTGCTTGCCGGCGAGGACGACGAGAAGGAAGCCACCAGCAAAGCCACGCCCCGCTAAAGCGGGGCGTCGGCGCGCGACGACCGCGTGGCGAGCAATTCGGATGATATGTGGGGAATTGAGTGGCGGGAGTGACGGGGCTCGAACCCGCGACCTCCGGCGTGACAGGCCGGCGCTCTAACCAACTGAGCTACACCCCCAACGTCGGAGCGCCGTGGGCGCCGCGTCGAGTGGGGCGGGAATTACGGCAGCCCCCGCCGGGTGTCAAGCGCGTCTGACGTCATCCACAAGCGATCAGCCCGGCAATTGTGGACGGCGCCCCGCGAGAATGCCGTCCATGGTCGCCATGGCGGCGATCAAAAGCGGCACGGCGAGGAATGTACCGACCGGCCCCCAGAGCCAGGTCCACAGCGCCATGGACAGGAAAACCGCGAACGGATTGAGCGACACGCGCCGCCCGACGATGAGCGGCGTCAGCACCTGCCCCTCGATGCTGGTGATCACCAGAAACGCCGCCGCCGGCAACAGGGCGGGGACCAGGGTCGGAAAGGTGACGATGCCGGCGATGGTGAGGATCAGCGTCATCACGGCCGGGCCGACATAAGGCACGTAATTGAGCACGCCCGCCAGCGCGCCCCATAGCAGCGCGTTGGGCAGGCCGAGCGCCCAGGTCATGGCGGTGGTCGCGATGCCGAGGCCGATATTGATGGAGGTCGCGGCGATCAGATAGGCGCCGAGCCGCTCCTCGATCTCGCGGAACACGCGCAGCGTCGCAAGCCGGGTCGAGCGTGGCGTCATCGCCTGCACCACCTTGCGCTTGATCTGGGTGCGACCCGCGAGGAAGAACAGCAGCGAGCCGACGAACAGTATAAACTCACCGATCGCCGGCGTGACCAGGCTCAGCACGCTCTCCAGCATCCGCGAATCGGCGACGGCAACCGTCATCGGCGCCTCCGCCGCACGGCCGATCGCCTCGATCGAATCGAAGAAGGACGAGATGCGCGCCATGGCCGGCTTGAAGGAGGCGAAGCGCTCCTGAAGCGTCGCCCCGATCTCCGGCGCACGGGCGATCCACTCGGCGAGCGGGCCGGACAACACGCTGGCGACGCCATAGATCGCGGCGATGATCGCGGCGACCAGCACAAGCGAGGTGACGGCGGTCGGAATGCCGCGCTTGGTCAGCGCCTCCATCGCCGGGCCGATCACGCTGCCGATGATCACGGCGGCCACGATGGGAATCAGCACTGATCGCGCGGCCACCATCGCGCCCGCCAGCACGATGAGCGCGATAAGCGTGATCGAAACCTGACTGACTCGCAGCCAGAGGCGCTCATTGCGTATCTGCTGCACCGAGTCGGCCGGCAGCTCCGGGGGCACTCCAGTGACGGTCGATCCAGCCCCCGCGCCACGCCAGATATCCACGTCTTCCCCCGATCTCAGACGCGCACCACGGCGCCCGCCAGCATGCAAACGCGCCCGGGCCGCGCCGGTTCCCGCGCCCAACGGGAGGTTGTGGCGGCGCGCACGCCATTCGGCTTGGCCCGAGGGCCGATTTCCGGCATGCTGCCCTGTATTGAAGGGTCAGAAGGCCCATTGGCGGCCGATCGGGCCTGCTCCGCGTGGAATCACACAATGCCCCCCACATCCCCCATCGTGCCTGTGATCCTCGCCGGCGGCAGCGGTACGCGGCTATGGCCGGTCTCTCGGGACAGCCTGCCCAAGCAGTTCCAGCCGCTGGCTGGCGAGCGCACCATGTATCAGGCGACGCTGGCCCGGGTTGCCGATTCCACGCTGTTCACCGCACCGA
Organism: Ancylobacter gelatini; assembly: GCF_022601675.1. Taxonomy (GTDB): domain Bacteria; phylum Pseudomonadota; class Alphaproteobacteria; order Rhizobiales; family Xanthobacteraceae; genus Ancylobacter; species Ancylobacter gelatini. The sequence goes on from NZ_JAKVIL010000004.1 coordinate 251,137, forward strand.
TCGTGCTCACCCACGAGGATTTCCGGTTCTTCGCCCGCCGGCAGGCCAGCGATATCGGGATCGAGGCCAAGGTGGTGCTGGAGCCGGCGCGCCGCGATTCCGGCCCGGCGCTGCTCGCCGCCGCGATGATCGCCCAGCGCCTCGCGGGTGAGAACTGCCTTGTGCTGGCACTCGCGGCCGATCATGTCGTGCTCGACGACGACCTGTTCATCGATGCCTGCCGCACCGCTGCTGCGGGCGCGAGCCAGGGCCATATCGTCACGTTCGGCATCACGCCGACCGAGCCCTCGACCGCTTATGGCTATATCCGCTCCGGTGCGCCGCTGGACACGGCGGGCGTCAAGGCCGTGGCGAGCTTCGTGGAGAAACCCGACGCCGCCACAGCCGAGCGCTACATCGCGGAAGGCTATCTCTGGAACTCGGGTAACTTCATGTTCCCGGCCTCGCTCCTGATCGAGGAAGCCGCCCGCTTCGAGCCCGCCATCGTCGGGGCGGTGCGTGAATCGGTGGAGAGCGCGACCGACGACCTCGGCTTCGTGCGTCTCGACCCGAAAGCCTTTGCCAACTCGCCCTCTAAGTCGATCGATTTCGCGGTGATGGAGCGCACCAAGCGCGCCGCCGTGGTCGCGGGTACGTTCCGCTGGTCGGACATTGGAAGCTGGGACGCGCTGCGCGCGCTCGCCAAGGGCGACGCCGCCGGCAATGTCGTCCACGGCCCGGTGACGATGCTGGATTCGCACAACAACTTCATCCACTCGGAAGGCCCGCTGGTCGCGACCATCGGCCTCGACAATGTGGCGGTGGTCGCGACGGAGGACGCGGTGCTGGTGATGCCCGCCAATCGTGCGCAGGACGTCAAGCCGCTCGTGGCCAAGCTCAAGAGCGAGCAGCGCAACGCCGCCAGCGAGCATGTGAAGGCGCACCGCCCCTGGGGCACCTACCAGACCATCTGCCGCGGCGAGCGCTTCCATGTGAAGAAGATCGTGGTGGAGCCCGGCGGGCGGCTCTCGCTCCAGAAGCACTATCACCGCGCCGAGCACTGGATCGTGGTGAAGGGCACTGCCGAGGTCACGCTCGACGGCAGGGTGTTCGAAGTCCGCGAGAACGAATCGACCTATCTGCCGCTTGGCGGCGTGCATCGCCTCGCCAATCCCGGAAAGATTCCGCTGGAGCTGATCGAGGTCCAGACCGGTTCCTATCTCGGCGAGGACGACATCGTGCGGCTAGAAGACGTCTACAACCGCAGCTGATCGCGTCGCGCGTACCCCTCCGTCGACCCAAGGCCCCGGATTTCGCGATCCGGGGCCTCGTCATGTCCGGCCGCCGCGCAGGCGCCCCCCCCCCCCCGCTCCGGACCGCTCTCCATTGCATCCCGGCCCATTGCCGCTTATGTCACCGGGGCCGAAGCCCCCGCCGCCGTTCCGCGACCTGACCGGAAGACGTGGCGGGCCAGCCAGGAGTATATGCCTTGGGCCTTGCCCGCTCGGAAAACCCCGTGATCGCGCCGCTCGCCGACATCCGCGCAAGTGCGCGCCGAACCCTCGCCGTCGAAGCCGGCGGCCTTGCCGCGCTCGGCGAGGCGGTGGAAGGCGCGCTCGGCGAGGCGCTCGAAGCCGCGATCGGGCTGATCGAGCAGGCGCGGGGCCGCGTCATCGTCACCGGCATGGGCAAGAGCGGACATATCGGCCGCAAGATCGCCGCGACTTTGGCCTCGACCGGCACGCCGGCCCTGTTCCTGCACGCGGCCGAGGCCAGCCATGGCGACCTCGGCATGGTGACGCAGGACGACGTGCTGCTGGCGATTTCCTGGTCGGGCGAGACCGCCGAACTCGGCGATGTCGTCGACTATGCCCGCCGCTTCGCCAACCCTCTTCTGGCGATCACCTCCAATGCCGGCTCGACGCTCGGCCGCGCGGCCAATGTCGCACTGGTGCTGCCCCGCGCCGAGGAGGCCTGCCCGAACGGGCTGGCGCCCACAACCTCCACCCTGCTGCAACTCGCGCTCGGCGATGCGCTGGCGGTGGCGCTGCTGGAGAGGCGTGGTTTCTCGGCCTCCGATTTTCGTGTGTTCCATCCCGGCGGCAAACTCGGCGCCCGGCTGCTCAAGGTCTCGGACCTGATGCATGCCGAGGAGACCGTGCCGCTGGTCGCGGTCGCGACGCCCATGAGCGAAGCGCTGATCGAGATCACCGGCAAGCGCTTCGGCTGCTGCGGCGTGGTGGATGGCAGCGGCCGCCTGATCGGGATCGTCACCGACGGCGACCTACGCCGCAAAATGACGACCGACCTGCTGAGCCTTCCGGTGGAGCAGGTGATGACGGCCTCTCCGCTGACCGTCGCGCCCGACGAATTCGCCAGCGCCGCGCTCGGCGCCATGAGTCGGCGGCAGATCACCGTGCTGTTCGTCGAGAGCGAGGGCACGCCCGTCGGTATTCTTCACATTCATGACCTTCTGCGCGCCGGCGTCATCTGACCGCCGCGACCCGCGCCGACCGAGGAGACGCCGATGAGCGGCATCAAGGCCAATTCCGTGGTGAGTGCCGGCTCCGTCCGCTTCGGCAATGAGCTGCCGCTCGCGCTGATCGCCGGCCCCTGCCAGATGGAGAGCCGCGAGCACGCGCTGGAATGCGCCGCCGCCATCAAGGAAATCGCGGATCGGCGCGGCATCGGCGTTGTGTTCAAGGCCTCGTTCGACAAGGCCAACCGCACCTCGATCCATGGCGCGCGCGGCATGGGGCTTTCCGGCGCGCTGCCGGTCTTCGCCGAGATCCGCGAGCGCTACGGCCTGCCCACGCTGACCGACATTCACGAGATCGACCAGTGCGCCCCCGCCGCCGAGGTGGTGGACGTGCTGCAGATCCCCGCCTTCCTGTGCCGCCAGACCGATCTTCTGATCGCGGCGGCGCAGACCGGCCGCGTGGTCAACGTCAAGAAGGGCCAGTTCCTCGCGCCCTGGGACATGACCAATGTGGTCGCGAAGGTTACCGACAGTGGCAATGCGAACGTGATGGTGACCGAGCGCGGCGCCTCCTTCGGCTATAACACGCTGGTGACCGACATGCGGTCGCTGCCGATCATGGCGGAAGGCACCGGCGCGCCGGTGATCTTCGATGCCACCCATTCGGTGCAGCAGCCCGGCGGCAAGGGCACCTCCTCCGGCGGGCAGCGTGAATTCGTGCCGGTGCTGGCGCGCGCGGCGGTTGCCGTGGGCGTCGCCGGCGTCTTTATCGAGACCCACCCCGACCCGGACCACGCGCCGTCCGACGGGCCGAACATGGTGCCGCTGAACCAGTTTGAAGCGCTGGTCGAACAGCTTCAGGCCTTCGATCGCATCGCCAAGGGCCTTAAGGCTCGATGACGGAAGCCAGCTCGCCGGCCCCCCTGCGCCCTCTCCTGCTCGGAGTGATCGAGAGTGCCTCGCGGATCGGCGCGGTAGCCTGCCTGATTGCGCTGCCTCTGCTGTCCCTGCTGCCCGCCGGCTCGATCGAGCGCACCGGCGTCGGGAAAGATCTGGAGCATTTCGCCGCCTATGCCGGCACCGGCGTGCTGCTGACGCTCGGCATCGGCTCGCGGCAGCTGCGCATCGTCGCCAGCATCCTGTTGATGGTCTTGGCCGCCGGCCTCGAAGTCGCGCAGAGCTACACCGCGACCCGCAGCGCCGAGTTGGAGCAGTTCGCCTCTGGGGTTCTCGGCGCGGGCGCGGGCCTCATCGTGGGCTCGCTGGGCCGTCGTCTGCTGGCGGGGCGCAGGCTCTGGGGCGGCTTCTCGCGCTGAGCAACGCCCCCGGCCGTATCAGCGGCCTAGGGGCGCCAGGGCGGCTGTCGTGCCGCTCACAGGCTCTGATTATAGGCGCCGACGTCCGGATGGGTGCGCAGCACGCCGTCCACCAGCTTGAACATGTCGTACATGCGCTCCTTCGAGACCGGGCTTTCCACGACCACGACCAGCTCCGGCTTGTTGGAGGAGGCGCGCACCAGTCCCCACGAGCCATCCTCCGCGGTGACGCGCACGCCGTTGACGGTCACGAGGTCACGGATGGACTGGCCGTCAATCTTGTCGCCGCGCAGCAGCATGCCCTCGAAGTGCTTCACCACGGCGTCGACCACGCCGTATTTCTTCTCGTCCGGGCAATGCGGCGACATGGTGGGCGAGGACCAGGTCTTGGGCAGTGCCTCCTTGAGGTGCGACAGCTTCTTGCCCGGATTGCGGTCGAGCATGTCGAGAATGGCGATGGCCGAGACCAGGCCATCATCGTAGCCGCGCCCGATCGGCGTGTTGAAGAAGTAGTGGCCCGACTTCTCGAATCCGACCAGCGCGCCGCTCTCGTTCACCCGGCGCTTCATGTAGGAATGGCCGGTCTTCCAGTAATCCGCCTTGGCGCCGTTGGCGATCAGCACCGGGTCGGTGACGAACAGGCCGGTCGACTTCACGTCGACCACGAAGGTCGAGCCGGGATAGAGGGCGGAGAGGTCGCGGGCGAGCATCACGCCCACCTTGTCGGCGAAGATCTCCTCGCCGGTATCGTCCACCACGCCGCAGCGGTCGCCATCGCCATCGAAGCCGAGGCCGACATCCGCGCCCGATTCCAGCACCGCATCGCGCATGGCGTGCAGCATTTCCATGTCTTCGGGGTTCGGATTGTATTTCGGGAACGAGTGGTCGAGTTGAGTATCGAGCGGCACCACCTCGACGCCCAGCGCCTCAAGGATCCCCGGCGCGAAGGCGCCCGCCGTGCCGTTGCCGCAGGCCACCACGGCCTTGATCGGGTGCCTGAGTTTCGGCCGGTCGGTGAGGTCCTTGATATAGATTTCCGGGAAGTTCTCGACATAGCGATACGCGCCGCCCGGACGCTGAACGCCGGCGCCCGCCAGCACGATTTCCTTGAGCCGGCTCATCTCGTCGGGACCGAAGGTCATGGGCCGGTTCACGCCCATCTTAACCCCGGTCCATCCATTGTCGTTATGGGAGGCGGTGACCATGGCGACACAGGGAATATCGAGCGCGAACTGCGCAAAATAGGCCATGGGCGAGAGTGCCAGCCCGATATCATGCACCGTGATTCCCGCGCTCATCAGCCCGAGGGTCAGCGCCTGCTTGATCGACGAGGAATAGCCGCGGAAATCGTGGCCGGTGACGATTTCCGGCCGGATGCCGAGTTCGTGGATCAGCGTACCAAGCCCAAGACCGAGCGCCTGCACGCCCATCAGGTTGATCTCGCTGCCAAACAACCAGCGCGCGTCATACTCGCGAAAGCCCGTCGGCTTCACCAGCGGCACGGTCTCGTAGGCATAGGTGTTCGGCTTCAGGGACGCCTGGGGCTGCGGGAGCATCTCAAATCCTGTGACCAGCGGGACCATCAAACCACTTCAGACCACACGCCTTATGGAAGACGGGGGACTGGCACGTCAATCTTGCACGGTTCACGCCCGGAAGGCGCTGCGCAGCTTGCGCGAGGCGCGCCACAGACGCCAGAAACGGCCGAGGGGCGAAACCGGCTCGGCAGGCGCGAACGGATCGGCGCGGCGTCCGAGCCGGTCGAGGTCACCCGGCACCAGTGCCAGCGGCAGGAAGGCCGGCAGATTCGCGGCGTCGACCTCCGCCAATGCCGCCAATGCCAGCTCGTAATGCTTGCGTGCCAGCACGCCGAGATCACCGAGCGCGGCTCGCAGCGCCGGGCTCGCCCGGCCGGACACCGCATCCTCGCGGGCCAGGCCATGGGCTTTCAATATGTCGAGCGGCAGGTAGCACTGGCCGCGCCGGGCATGGTTGGGAAAGGCGCGCAGCAGGCCGGTCACCGCATAGGCGACCCCGGCATGACCGGCCGCTTCCGCCGAGGCCCGGTCCGCCGACCCGCTCAGAACCAGCGTGGCAAGGCGGATCAGCGCCGAGGACGTCTCCCCGGCATAGCCCTCCAGGTCGTTCACGCTCGGCATGGCGTCGTCATAAAGATCGAACACCCGCGCATCGAGCAGGGCGAAGAAGGCGTCGCGCGGCAGGCTGTAGGTCTCCACGGCGTCGAGCAGCGCCGCCGCCACCGGATTGGCGCGCACATCGCCTCGCGCGCCGCCGATCAGCGCCTCGCTCCACCATTGCAGGCGCACCTCGCCGGCGAGCGGATTGGTGATCGCCTCGCGCACCCGCGACACCTCGACATTGAAGGCATGCAGCGCGAACAGCGCCGGCCTGCGGTCCGTCGGGGCGTAGAGGTCGCTGACATAGCGGTCGCGGTCCAGTCCGCGCACCAGCGCCGCGCAATGATCGGTGTCGGTCTGGCTCATGAGCGGGTTCCCGGCGCGGCGGTCACGGCAGCGCCAGCAGCGCGGCGGCGACGGCCCGGCCCTCGTCGAGCAGCACGTTATAGGTGGAGGCCGCCGCGCGCGTGGGCATCGCGTCGACACCGATGCCGACATCGCGCAGGCGCCAGCGCAGCGCCTCCGGCACCGGCCACGGCTCCAGCCCGGTGCCGATGATCAGCATCTGGATAGCCTCGGCCTGCCGGAACACCTCGGCGAGCGCGGCCGCGTCGATATCCGCCGCGCGCACGGGCGCCCAGGCATGAATGCCGGACGGCAAAGCGAGGATGGAGCCGGACGAGGCCATGCCGGCGAAGTGGAAGAAGCCCTTCCCGTAGCCTTCCACGGGCACCTGGCGCGGCAGATGTGCGTCGGGTGTCGCCATGTGCTCCTCAGCGCGCCGGGCGCTCCGCCCTCTGCTCGCGCTTGTCCTCCGCGCCGTCCTTTTCCGCCATGGTGCGGGTGGTGACGCCGAGATAGATCAGCAGCGGCGAGGCAATGAAGATCGAGGTGTAGGTGCCGACCAGCACCACGCCGAACATCATCGTGATCGAGAAGGAATGGATCGCCCGCCCGCCGAACAGCACCAGCGCCAGCAGCGCCAGCGTGACGGTGACATGGGTGATCACCGAGCGCGAGAGCGTCGAATTGATCGACTGGTTGAGCAATTCGTCGGTCGGCATCTTCTTGTAGCGCCGCAGCATTTCGCGGATTCGGTCATAGATGACGATCGTATCGTTCAGCGAGTAGCCGAGAATCGTCAGCAGCGCGGCGACGCTGGTCAGGTCGAAGTCGATCTGGAAGATCGCCATGAACCCGATGGTGAGCACGATGTCGTGGAAATTCGCGATCGAGGCGCCGAGCGCGAACTGCCATTCGAAGCGGAACCAGAGGTAGATCAGGATGCAGAACACCGCCAGCATCAGGCCCACGATGCCGTAGCTCAGCAACTCCTGCGAGACGCGCGGTCCCACCACCTCGACGCGGCGATACTCGACCTGATCGCCGAGCGCGGCACGCACCTTGCCGACCACGGCCTGCTGTGCGCTCTCGCCACCCGGCTGCTGGGCAACGCGGATCAGCACTTCGCCGTCGCTGCCGATTTCCTGAATCTGCACCTCGCCGAGTTCGAGGGCCTCCAGCTTTGAGCGCACATCGCCGATGTTCAGCGTCTGGTTCGGGTAACGCACTTCAAGCAGCGTGCCGCCCTTGAAGTCGATGCCGAAATTCAGGCCGAGCGTGAAGAACGCCACCAGCGCCACGATCGACAGCAGCGCCGAGATCGGGAAGCTGATGCGCCGGAAGCGGATGAAGTCGAATTTGGTATCGTCCGGGACGATGCGAAGCAGACGCATGGAAGCTCTCGCCTTTCTCAGATCGGCACGCGCTGGGGACGCTTCCAGCGCACCCAGAGCGAGACCATCAGGCGGGTCAGCGTGAAGGCCGTGAACACCGTGGTAATGATGCCGATGCCGAAGGTGATGGCGAAGCCGCGCACCGGGCCCGAGCCGATATAGAACAGCACCGCCGCCGCGATGAAGGTGGTGATGTTCGAATCGAGAATCGTCGCCAGGGCGCGGGTGAAGCCGGCATCGATCGCCGAGATCGCCGAGCGTCCGGCGCGCGCTTCCTCGCGGATGCGCTCATAGATCAGCACGTTGGAATCCACCGCGATGCCGACGGTGAGCACCACGCCGGCGATGCCCGGCAGGGTCAGCGTCGCACCCAGCATGGCCAGCGCACCGAAGATCATACCGACATTGACCGCGACCGCGAGCACCGCCACCACGCCGAACAGGCCGTAGGTCGCGATCATAAACGCGGCGACGGCAAGCGCGCCGACGATCGAGGCCATGACGCCCGAGCGGATCGAATCGGCGCCGAGGCCGGGGCCGACCGTGCGCTCTTCCACCACCTGCAGCGGCACCGGCAGCGCGCCGGCGCGCAGCAGGATGGCGAGGTCGTTGGCCTGCTGGACGGTGAAGTTGCCGCTGATCTGGCCGGAGCCGCCGGTGATCGGCTCGCGGATCACCGGAGCGGAAATCACTTGATTGTCGAGCACGATGGCGAAGGGACGCCCGACATTCTGCTGGGTGGCCTCGGCAAAGCGCCGCGCACCGTTGGAATTGAAACGGAAGGTGACCACCGGCTCACGCGTATTGGGATCGAAGCTCGGCTGCGCGTCGGTCAGGTCCTCGCCCTGCACCAGCGCACGCTGCTCGACCACATAGGGAACCGGCGGCTGGTCCTGCGAGTACAGGATCTCCGTGCCCGCCGGCGGCCGGGTCTGCAACGCCTGCTGCGGATTGACCGACATATCGACGAGACGGAAAGACAGCTTGGCGGTCTGGCCGAGCAACGCCTTGAGACGCGACGGGTCCTGAAGTCCGGGCACCTGAACCTGGATGCGATCGGAACCCTGGCGCTGGATCGAGGGCTCGGTCGTGCCGAGCTGGTCGATGCGCTTGCGCACGATCTCGATTGACTGAGACACCGCCTGGATGGTGCGTGCCTGGATGCCGGTCGAGGTGGGCGTGAGGCTGATCACGTCGCCGTCGCGCGTCACGTCGGTATCGAGCTGGCCGCTCGAGGCCAGCGCGCCGCCGATGGGCTGGGCAAGTGTGCGCAGCTGGGTGAGCGCGGCCTCCGCGTCCTGGCCCTCACGAATGCGGACCTGAACGGAATCGCCCTGGATATTCAGGCCGCTATAGCCGACGCGGGCATCGCGCAGCACGCGGCGCGCATCGTCGCGGAGCATTTCGAGCCGCGCCTTGCGCACTTCCGACTGCTCCACCTGCAGGACGATATACGAACCGCCCTGCAGGTCGAGACCCAGCACGATCTTACGCTGAAGGAAGCTCGGCAGACTGTCGTAAGCGGCCGGCGACAACAGGCTCGGCACGATCATCAGGCACATGACCGCGGAAAAGACCACGGTCGCCAGCGCCTTCCATTTGGAAAAGTAGAGCATGTTGTTCTTTCCGGGCGCTCACCCGAAGCAGGCGTCCGCCGGGTGGACGCCCGGCTCGACGCCTCAGTCGGCGCTGTCTTCCTTGGCGGGCTCGCCCTTGGCGCGCACGTCGGAAATCATGCCGCGGAGCTGGCGGATCTTCACGCCCTCGCCGATCTGCAGTTCGATCTCGGTGTCGTCGATGACGCGCGCAACCTTGCCGATCAGGCCGCCGGAGGTGACGACGGTGTCGCCGCGGCGAACGCTCTTCACCAGTTCCTGGTGCGCCTTAACCTTCTTCTGCTGCGGGCGCAGAATGAGGAAGTACATGATGACGAAGATCAGCACGAAGGGCAGCAGCGACATCAGCATGTCGGTGCCGCCGGGGCCTCCGGCCTGCGCATAGGCGGGCGTAATGAACATGTGGGTTCCTTGTCCGTCGAGACACGAGCTGGGCCGCAGGCCCGTTGAAGCGGCGCGGACTATACTGACGCGCCTGCCGATTGCAAACGCTGTGCGCACGCGTTCGGGTCACGGTTGTGAAAACCCGTCGAACCGCCGGCAATTACCGGCCCGCCATGCCTTGCCGCCCCCCTCGCCTGTGGGTATGTCCGGTCCGGCAAGGAGCCTGACCATGACCCACACCCCGGAAGATCTCGGCGCCGTCCTCACCCGCATCGCCGAGGCCTTGGAGCGCCTCGCCCCCGCCCGTGCGGAACCGGCCGATTTCACCGCGGCCGACGCCTTCATCTGGCAGGCGGACCTGCGCCGGCTGGAGCCGGTGCCGCGCGTTTCCAAGGTCGACATGGAGTTGCTGCGCGGCATCGACCGCACGCGCGATCTGCTGGTCGACAACACCCTGCGCTTCGCGCGCGGCCTGCCGGCCAACAACGCTCTGCTCTGGGGCGCGCGCGGCATGGGCAAGAGTTCGCTGGTCAAGGCGTCCCACGCCTCGGTCAACGAGGAGACGGCGAAGGAAGGCAAGCTGCCGCTCAAGCTGGTCGAGATCCATCGCGAGGACATCGAGACCCTGCCGGCGCTGATGGCGCTGATGCGCGGCTCGCCGTTCCGATTCGTCGTGTTCTGCGACGACCTCTCCTTCGACGCGGACGATACCTCCTACAAGTCGTTGAAGGCGGTGCTGGAGGGCGGCATCGAGGGGCGGCCGGACAATGTGATCTTCTACGCCACCTCGAACCGCCGGCACATCCTCGCCCGCGAGATGGTGGAGAACGAGCGCTCGACCGCGATCAATCCCGGCGAGGCGGTGGAGGAGAAGGTCTCGCTTTCCGACCGCTTCGGCCTGTGGCTCGGCTTCCACAAATGCAGCCAGGACGATTATCTGGCGATGGTCGAAGGCTATGTCGCCCATTTCAATATCCCGGTCGACGCCGAGACGCTCCGCCGCGAGGCGCTGGAATGGTCGACCACGCGCGGCGCCCGCTCCGGCCGCACCGCGTGGCAATATGTGCAGGATGTTGCCGGCCGGCTCGGTGTGCCGCTCGCCGGCTAGCGATCAAACGCGAAAGGGAGAGAGGGCATCGGCCCTCTCTCCCCTCTTGATGTCGGCGGGCTGTTCCTGCGAGCTCAGAGCCCGGCGAGGTGCTGGGATGGATCGACCGGCTGCGAACCCTTGCGGATTTCGAAGTGCACCTGCGGCGAGGTCACCGAGCCGGTCTGGCCGGCCTTGGCGATCACCTGACCGCGCTTGACGGTATCGCCCTTCTTCACGTCGAGCGTGCTGTTATGGGCATAGGCGGTGACCCAGCCATCGGCATGCTTGATCAGCACGAGGTTGCCGTAGCCCTTGAGCTCGCTGCCGGCATAGGCGACGACGCCATCCTCGGCCGCCTTGACCGAGGTGCCTTCCGGCACCGAGACGTTGATGCCTTCATTCTGCTGCCCGCCAGGCTTGGGACCGAAGCCGGAGATCACCCGGCCGCGCACCGGCCAGCGGAACTGCACCCCGCTGTCGCTCCGCACGTCATCGGCGGACTGCGCCGGCTTCACGGCGGCGATGGTCTGCGCCTTGGGCTCGGCGGAGGCGGTCGCGACCGCCTGCGTCGCCGCAGCGGTCACGGCCGGCGTCGCGGCGGCGACCAACGGCTTGGCGGCGGGAACCGCGGCAACGGCCGCCTGCGTGGCCTTGGGGGTTGCGGCGGCAATCGCCGTGGTCGCGGCGCCCGGAATGTTCAGCTTCTGGCCGATGCGCACCGAGGCATTGGGATCGAGCCCATTGGCCGCGGCCAGCTCCGTGCGGGAGACGCCGTACTGGCGAGACAGCGAGGAAAGGGTCTGCCCGCTGGTGACGACATGCGCGCCGGCGGCGGCGCTGGCGGAGCGCACCGGAGCGGCGGCCTGCGCCACGGTGTTCTGCATCGCGGCCTGTGCCGGCTGGGCGACAGCGGCAAGCTGCGTCGGCGCCGCGGCCACGGCCTGCTGGGCAGCGGCGACCGGCTGGGCGCCGTAGAGTGCCTGCTGGGTCTGGGCGGGCACATGAGCGGCATAGTTCGGCGAGACATAGGGGGCGTTCGCGCCATAGGCGGGCGCAGCGGCGGCCTGCGGCGCGCCGTAGCCGGCGGGCGCGGCACCGTAAGGGCCGGGAGTGGCGCTCGCTACCTGCTGCGGCGCTCCGTTGATCGGCCCGCGCTGCACCGCGCCGGTCGGCGCGCTTGCGACCGAGCCGGTATAGGCCGGGGCGCCCTGGCTGGCGAACGGGCTGGCATTTGGATTACTGAACCGCGCGGTATCCGAGCTGCATGCCGCCGCCGATCCCCCAAGAAGGGCGACGATCGACAGACGCAAGAACGACTGGGACCCCGACGTCGACAGGAAGTTACGCATCGCACACACCCGAACGCTAAACACCCGTGAATTAAAGCGGCGTATAGGTAAACGTCGGCTTAAATCCGCCACGCAAAAGCACACACCGCGGCAATTTCGCGGCAAGGTGTTGCGGCACCAGGCCTTAGAGCACCGAAGCGACGCCAGGCAGCAGCGGCACGAAGCGCACCGGGGCGAGGTCGCGGCGTACCAGCCCGGCGACTCCCGGCACGAAGCGGGCCAGCATCTGGGTCTCGTCGGGCGGGCCGATGGGGGCGATCAGCACGCCGTCGGGGGCGAGTTGGGCCAGCAGGGCGGGCGGAATGTCGCGCACCGCCGCGCTGATCACGATCCGGTCATAGGGCGCGCGGGACGGATGGCCGAGCCGGCCGTCGCCATGCACCACCTCGACATTGGCCAGCCCGATCTGACGCAGGCGCACCGCGCTGGCATGGACGAGGGTGCGAAAGCGCTCCACCGTGACCACATGGCGGGCGATCGAGCCGAGGATGGCGGCGTAGTAGCCGCTGCCGGTGCCGATCTCCAGCACGCTGTGGGCCGGCGTCAGGTCAAGCGACTCGGTGGCGAGCGCCAGCACCGAGGGTTGGCTGATCGACTGGCCGCAATCGATCGGCAATGCCTGGTCGGCCCAGGCCAGCGGGCGGAACGGCGGCTCGATGAAGCGCTCGCGGGGCACCTGCTCGAAGGCGCGCATCACCAGCCGGTCGCGTATGCCGCGCTTGCGCAGCGACAGCAGCAGCTCGGCCCGCTCGACCGCATCGTCCTTCGCCGCCGCCACCCTCGCCCCCTGCCCCGTTCAGCGCGCGAAGCGCCGGGCGAGCTGCGTCATCATCGGCTCGTCGGTCATGTCGAGGCGCAGCGGCGTCACCGAGATGCGCCCCTCATCCAGCGCGTGGAGGTCCGAGCCGTTCACGGTCTCGAAGATGCGCTTCTCGAAGGCGATCCAGTAATAGGGATTGCCGCGCCCGTCGGCGCGCGGCTCGATGCGGATCAGGTCCTGGTCGCGACGGCCCTGCGCGGTGATCGCCACGCCCTTCACCTCGTCGATGGGCCGGTTCGGGAAGTTCACGTTGAGCACGATGCCGGGGGGAATGCCCTCGTCCAGCAGCTCGCGCACCACGCCGGGGCCGAAATGCTCGGCCACCGTATAGGGCGGCGCGCTGCGGGTCTCGAAGCCATAGGCCTGCGACAGCGCGATGGAGGGGATGCCGAGCACCGTGCCTTCCATGGCGCCGGCCACCGTGCCGGAATAGCCGACATCCTCCGCCACGTTCTGCCCGCGATTGACGCCGGAGAGCACGAGGTCGGGCTTGGCGTCCTTCATGATGTGGCGCACCGCCATGATCACGCAGTCGGTCGGCGTGCCCTTCACCGCGAAGCGCTTCTCCGAGACCTGGCGCAGGCGCAGCGGATCGGACAGCGAGAGCGAATGCGAGACGCCGGACTGGTCGAATTCCGGTGCCACCACCCACACATCGTCCGACAGCGCGCGGGCAATGTTCGCGCAGGCATCCAGCCCCGGCGCGTGGATGCCGTCATCATTGGTGACCAGAATGCGCATGCCCGTCTCGTCCTCCACAACCGCGTCAGCCCCGGGCCTGGCCGGGGGATCCACGTCTTCTGCACGGTCAAGGCATGGATGGCCGGGTGAAGCCCGGCCATTACGATCCGCCAGCCCCGACCCGCAAGCCTCACGCCTCGATGCGGGTCAGCCCGCCCATATAGGGCACCAGCACGTCGGGCACGGTGACCGAGCCGTCGGCGTTCTGGTAGGTCTCCAGCACCGCCACCATGGCGCGGCCGACCGCGACGCCCGAACCGTTGAGCGTGTGCAGGAAGCGCGGGGACTTGGCCCCCGCCGACCGATAGCGCGCATTCATGCGGCGCGCCTGGAAGTCGGTGCAGGTCGAGACCGAGGAAATCTCGCGGAACGCGTTCTGTCCCGGCAGCCAGACCTCGATGTCAAAGGTCTTGCCCGAGGCAAAGCCCATGTCGCCGGTGCACAGCATCACCACGCGATGCGGCAGGTCGAGCTTCTTCAGCACGTTCTGCGCGCAATCCAGCATGCGCTCCTGCTCGGCCGGCGAGTTCTCCGGGGTGCAGATGGTGACCATCTCCACCTTGTTGAACTGGTGCTGGCGGATCATGCCGCGCGTATCACGCCCCGCCGACCCCGCCTCCGCACGGAAGCACGGGGTGAGCGCGGTGAGGCGCAGCGGGAGTTCCTCCTCGGAGAGGATGGCGTTGGCGACAAGATTGGTCAGCGGCACTTCGGCGGTGGGGATGAGCCCGAGGCGCTTTGCCGTAAAAGGCTTCTCGGCATCCGTATCGATCGTCGCCCAATAGTCCTCGATCATGAAAGCACTTGAGGCGCTTTTTGCAACGTTCTCAATGACCGCATCAATGTCGGCTCGACTGAATGTCCGCTCGCCGCGACCAAGGGTCGACTTGGCGAAGCGCTCAATCGCCCGCATCGTATGCTCCACCCAGTCAGGCGTCCGAGGATCAGTGAAAAACTGATCCTCCTCAAACTTCGGCAGCTGCGCCGTGCCGAACATCGCCTCGTCCTTCACCAGAACCGGCGGGGCGACCTCAGTCAGGCCGTGCTCCTCGACATGGGTGTTGAGGAAGAATTGGCCGATAGCGCGCTCCAGCCGCGCGAGCTTGTTCTTCAGCACCACGAAGCGCGCGCCGGAGAGCTTGGCCGCCGCCTCGAAATCCATCTGGCCGAGCGCCTCGCCGATCTCGAAATGCTGCTTCGGCGGGAAGGCGTAGCTGGGCGGCTCACTGTACCGCCGGGCCGGCACTTCCACATTGTCGTGCTCGTCGGCGCCGGGAGGCACGTCGGGCAGCGGGACGTTGGGGATCGCCGCGAGCTTGGCGTGCAGCTCCGCTTCCGCCGCCTTCACATCCCGTTCCAGTTTGGGAATGTCGGTCTTGAGCTTGCCGACCTCGGCCATCAGCACTTCGGCGAGCGAGTTGTCGCCGGCCTTCTTGGCGGCGCCGATCTCCTTGGAGACGGCGTTGCGGCGGGCCTGCAGCTCTTCCAGTTTCACGATGCCGGCGCGGCGGGTCTCGTCCAGCGAGAGCAACGATTCCACCAGCGACCGCGCCTCGGATTCCGGCGTGCCGCGCCGTGCCAATGCGTCAACGAGACCCTGCGGTTCCTCGCGGATCCATTTGATGTCGTGCATGGAAGTCCGTCCTTGAAAGACCTGCCGTTAAGCCCTCAGGCGGCGGGGCTTTCATCCCCGGCCTGATCCGCCGTCGCGCGCTTCTTCTCGACCATGCGCACGAGGTAGACCGAGACCTCATAGAGGAGCAGGGTCGGGATCGCCAGAGCGAACTGGCTCACCACGTCCGGCGGGGTGAGCACCGCGGCCGCGACGAACACGCCGACAATGGCGTAGCGCCGGAATTTCCTGAGCTGTTGCGAGGTCACGAAGCCGATCTGCGCCAGCAGGGTCAGGATCACCGGAAGCTGGAAGCAGATGCCGAAGGCGAAGATCAGCGTCATGATCAGCGAGAGATATTCGCTGACCTGCGGCAGCAGCGAGATTTCCGCCGAGCCCGGCCCGGCCGCCTGCTGCATCGAGATGAAATAGGTCATCGCCAGAGGCATGGCGACGAAATAGACGAAGGCCGCGCCGATGAGGAAGCATACCGGCGTCGCGATGAGGTAGGGCACGAACAGCCCGCGCTCATGCTTGTAGAGCCCCGGCGCCACGAACATGTAGATCTGCGTCGCCACCACCGGGAAGGAGATGAACGCCGCCCCGAACATGCCGAGCTTGATCTGGGTGAACAGGAATTCCTGCGGCGCGGTGTAGATCAGCTTCACATTCTCGGTGCCGCCGGCCGCGAACTCATAGGGCCACAGCAGAATGTTGTAGATGAACTTGCCCAGCATGAAGCAGGCAAAGAACGCGATGAAAAACGCGATCAGCGACTTGATCAGCCGCGTGCGCAGCTCGATCAGATGCTCGATCAGCGGCGCCTTGGAGGCGTCGACTTCATCCTGGCTCATGCCGCCGGGCCTTCATCATTGTTGCCCGGCGCCTTGACGCGCGGCTTGCGTCGGGGCTTGGCCGGTGGATTGGGAGCCGGACCGTCCAGCGCGGCGACCGCGTCCGCCACCTCCGGCTCGGCCGAGGAGGTCTTGGCCGCGCGCACCCTCTTCGGCTTCGGCGCGGGCTCGGTGACGGCATCGCCGCCGGCCGCCGGCTCCTTGGCCTTGCGCACGCGCTTGGGCTGTTCAGGCGGCACCGGCGCAGCAGACGCTGCCGGTGTTGCGGAAGCCACGGGCGGCACCGGCGCGGGTGGTACCGGCACCGACGCGGCAGCGGACAGGCTGGAGGGCGTGTCGAGCTTGGCGGCGGCGTTGCGCACCTCGTCCTCGATGGTCTCGAAGGCGTTGCTCTCCAGCTCCGTCGGCTCGGGCAGTTGCGCCTGAACCGGATCGGCCGAGGGCAGGTCCGCGCGCTCGACCCCGGTGGTCGCCGCCTTCAACTCACTCTCGATGTCGAGCAGCGGGTTGGAAGGCAGTGCACCGGAAATGCTGTTCTTCGTGTCGTCCACGAAGCTGCTGACGGTGCCCTTCGCGTCATCGGCGAAGCCGGTCAGATCCTTTTTGAGGTCGACGAGATCGGCCTCCCGCAACGCCTCCTGGAACTGTCCCTGAAACTCGCCGGCCATGCGGCGCAGTTTCCCCACGGACTTGCCGACCGTGCGCAGCACGCCCGGCAGTTCCTTCGGCCCGATCACGACCAGCGCGACGATGCCGACCACCAAGAATTCGGACCAGCCGATATCAAACATGAGTCACGCCGAGGCCGCGTCAACACGGCCCCTCTCCGATCCGATGGGGTCCCGATACACGGGAATCAGCCGACCTTGGTGCGCTCGGCGTCGACGCTGGCCTGGTGGTCGAGCGTACGAACCGGCTCGGCCGGCTTGGCGGGCGGCGTCTCGTCGTCGTCAGCCATGCCCTTCTTGAAGGCCTTGATGCCCTTGGCGGCGTCGCCCATCAGCTCGGACAGCTTGCCACGACCGAACAGGAGCAGAACGACCACCAGCACGATGATCCAATGCCAGATGCTCAATGAACCCATAGTCAAAACTCCCTCGTGGGTACGCGGCCGGCCCCTGACGGCGGCGCACCGCAATTCAGAAGGGACACTAGGGCCGGGTTGCGGCGAAGACAAGAACCTCTGCCGGATCTATGTGCACACCTACGTCATGCCCACAGGCTAGGCCGGCCTGGGTGCGGCGCCGCACGATCAGCGGATGGTCCAGCCCCTGCACCGCGACCTCGTAGAAATCCAGCTCGCCAAGGAATTTGTGGGTCATCACCCGCCCCGGTATGCCCGATCCCGGCGCCCGCAGCTCGACGCCCTGCGGACGAATGGCCGCAACCGCCTCCACGCTGTCCGCCAGCCCCGGCGCGGCGAAGCGGCCGAGCGGCGTCTCTATACGGCCATGGGCGACCGGTCCGTCCACCTCGTTGATTTCGCAGAAGAAGCGGGCGACCTCCAGATCCACCGGCGCGCGGTAGAGTTGCTCGGGTGTCCCGGCCTGCACCAGCTGACCGCGCCGCATCAGCGCGATACGGTCGCCAAGCCGCATCGCTTCCTCGGGATCGTGGGTCACGATGATGCAAGTCGCCCCCGCCTCGCGCAGCACGTTCAGAGTCTCGGCGCGGACCGCCCCGCGCAGCCGGCTGTCGAGGCCCGAGAACGGCTCGTCCATCAACAGGATACCCGGCCGGGGCACCAGCGCCCGCGCCAGCGCGACGCGCTGCTGCTCGCCGCCGGAAAGCGCGTGGGGGAAGGCGTCGGCGTAGCGCTCCAGCCGCATGCGGCGCAGCGCGAGGCGCGCCTGCTCCAGTCCCTCGGCGCGGGTCAGCCGGCGCAGGCCGAAGGCGACATTTTCCAGATTGGTCAAATGCGGGAACAGCGCATAGTCCTGGAACACCAGCCCGATATTGCGCCGCTCCGGCGGCACGAAGTCGTCGGGCCCCGCCACGACCATGCGGTCCAGCAGGATGCGGCCGGAACTCGGCCGCTCGATGCCGGCGATCAGACGCAGCAGCGTGGTCTTGCCACAGCCCGAGGCGCCGAGCAGGCAGAGTATCTCGCCCGGCTCGACCGTGAGCGAGATGCCGCGCACCGCTTCCTTCTCGCCATAGTGATGGCGAACCTCGTCGATCACCAGCCGACTGGCCATGGAGACCGGCGTGCGCGCCAGCATTTCCTGCATCGATAGACCCTTCCGCTCGCGTTACCGCCGCCTCACGGGTTTCAGCCCCCGACGGCCTGCCGTCAAGCCCCGGCGTCCGCGGCGTCTTCGGGGCCGTCCTCGTCCGCGCCGTCCGGCTCCGGCGCGAACAGCAGGTTGAATTCCGGCTCCAGAGGGTCCTCGTCGTCCTGCAACCCGGCATCGTCGCTCGGCAGCGGTACGGTGAGCCCGGCCGAGACGCGGGAGTCGATGAAGCCGGTGCCGCGCAGTTCGTCCAGCCCCGGCAGGTCGCGGATCGCCTCCAGCCCGAAATGCACGAGGAAGGTCTCGGTGGTGCCATAAGTCACCGGACGCCCCGGGCTGCGCCGCCGCCCGCGCATGCGGATCCAACCGGATTCCAGCAGCACGTCCAGCGTGCCCTTATTGGTGGAGACGCCGCGTATTTCCTCGATTTCCGCCCGCGTCGCCGGCTGGTGATAGGCGATGATCGCCAGCGTCTCCAGCGCGGCGCGGGAAAGCCGGCGCGGCTCCGGCTTGTCGCGCGCCAGCAGGAAGCCGAGGTCCGGCGCGGTACGCAGCATCCATTTACCGGCCACGCGCACCAGATTTACACCGCGCGGCGCGTAATCGGCAGAAAGACGCGACAGCAGCGCGGGCAGGTCCGCGCCCTCCGGCAGGCGGGAGGCCATCACCTCCTCGCTCAGCGGCTCGCCAGCGGCGAACAGCATGGCTTCCAGCAGGCGCAGCGCCAGCGGGCGCTCCCGGAGCATCGCCATTTCCGGCTCGTCGTCATGGAGACGTGGCGCGCGCGCCGCTTCCGCGCTCATGCCCCCTCCCCCGTCGGACCCGATGCGTTGTCGGCCCGCGCGCGAATCCAGATCGGCGCGAAGGCCTCTTCCTGCTGAACGTCGATCAGCCCCTCGCGCACCATTTCGAGGCTGGCGGAAAAGCCGGAGGCGAGCGCGGTGGCGCGCATCTTCGGATCGGCGATCCAGTTGAGCAGGAAGCCGTCGAGCCGTGCCCACTCGCCGGCAAAAGCCAGCCGTCCGATCAACCGCTCCAGCCGCTCGCGTGCCTCCGCCAGCGAGATGACATTGCGCGGGGCGAAGCGCACCTGCGAGAGCGCGTTCTTCTGGCGCTGCGCGCCATAGGCGGCGAGCAGGTCGTAGAGATTGGCCTCGTAGACATGGCCGACCGGGCGGTCGAGCCGCTCCGGCGCGCCGCGCAGGAACACCTGATGGCCCACGCGGTCGCGGGTGGCCAGATGCGCGGCGGCGGAGCGGATGCGCTCCAGCCGGCGCAGTCTTTCGGCCAGATCGGCCGCCAGATCGGCGCCGCTTGGGCCGTCTTCCTTCGGCGGATCGGGCAGCAGCAGGCGGGACTTCAGGAAAGCGAGCCAGGCCGCCATCACCAGATAGTCGGCGGCGAGTTCAAGGCGGATGCGCCGGGCCTCGTCAACGAAGCGCAGATATTGCTCGGCGAGTTCGAGGATCGAGATGCGGTGCAGATCCACCTTCTGGGTACGCGCCAGCGCCAGCAGCAGATCGAGCGGCCCCTCGAAGCCGTCGACATCGACGACGAGCGCGCCCTCGCCGGGCTCGCGCGCGTCATCTGCCTCGAACGCAAAGCGGCTTTGTTCCATATCGACCGGCGGCTGGTGTTCAGGATGCCGCGATCATATCCGAAAAATGCGCGCGCGCCTCAATTTGCTCGATTCTTCCGGGCGCCTGGAGCCGGGCCAGCGCGGCGGCGCAGCGCCGGGCCGCTTCACCCGCCAGCACGGGCGTGCGCGAGGCGACCTCGACCATCTCGTCCAGCTTGCCGTTACAGTGCAGGGCAAGGTCGCAGCCGGCCGCAAACGATGCCTCCGCCCGCGACGCCAGCGAGCCGGCGAGCGCGCCCATGGAAAGGTCGTCGCTCATCAGCGCGCCGTCGAAGCCGATGTGGCCGCGAATGATCTCGGCGATGACGCGCGCTGAAGTGGTGGCCGGGCGCTCGGCGTCGATGGCGCTGTAGACGACATGAGCGGTCATGCCGAGCGGCAGATCGTTGAGCAGCCGGAACGCCTCGAAATCGGTCGCCTCCAGCTCGGCGCGCGAGGTCTCGACCACCGGCAGGCTCTCATGGCTGTCGGCGCGCGCGCGGCCATGGCCGGGAATGTGCTTGAGCACCGGGAGCACGCTCCCGCTCATCAGCCCCTCCGCCGCCGCGCGGGCGAGCCTCGCCACCGCTTGCGGGGTAGTGCCGTAGGCGCGATCGCCGATGATGCCGTGGCCTTCCGGCAGTCGCAGATCCGCGCAGGGCACGCAGTCGACAGTGATGCCGAGTTCGGCAAGGTCCTGTGCCATCAGCCGCGCGCCCAGACGCGCCGCCTCGACCGCGCGAGCCGCATCGCCCGCCTCGGCGATGCCGGCGAACACGGCGGCCGGCGGATAGGCCGGCCAGTGCGGAGGGCCGAGCCGTTGCACGCGCCCGCCCTCCTGGTCGATCAGCACCGGCGCATCATCGCGCTGGACCGTCGCGCGGAACGCGTCGACCAGGGCGCGCACCTGCGCCGGGCTCTCGACATTGCGGCGGAACAGAATGAGGCCCCAAGGCGCGGCGTCGCGGAAGAAGGCCGCCTCTTCGGGCGCCAGCACGGTGCCAGCGCACCCCGAGATGAAGGCGCGCGGCGCGTTATATGCGGTCATGACGATGTGCCGTGTCTGGAGCGGTGGCCGGAAGGCCGCCGGCTCAGTTGCGCTGAACCATGCAGTCCCCGCCCTGCGCACGCAGGGCCTGGCACAGCGCGTTGGCTTCCTCGCGATTGGCGAAGGAGCCGACCTGCGCGCGGTAATAGACGCCGCGATCGCCGAGATCGGCACGGCGGACCGCCATCTGCTGGCCGCCGAGCACGCTCGGATACTTGGCCTGCCACGAGCGCCATGTCGCCTGCGCCTCGGCCTCGGAGCGCACGGAGGCGATCTGGACGACATAGGCGCCGGCGGGCGCCGGAACGGCGCTGGCGGCCGGCGCGGCGGTGGTCTGTGTCGGCGCGCGCGGCGCGGCAGCCACGTTGTCTACGATCGAGGGTGTCGCCGAGAGCGGGGTCGGGTCGGTGTTGATCGGGCCTGAGGTGCCGGCGCTCAGCGCGATCGGCGCGTTGGCCGTCGGCTGGGCAGTCGGGGCCACGGTCGCGGGCGCACCCGGCAGCGGGGTCGGCGCGGCGTCCTCGACGATGGAACCGTCGGCGCGCACGGTGAGGGTGCGCACGCGCTTGGGCTCGGTCGAGTTCGGCTGGACCGGGGTCGGGGACGCGCCGGTGGCGGGCTGGATCACGCGCGGCTGCTGCGGCTGGGCGGCCTGCGACACGTCGACAGGCTGCTCCTCGCTCGACACGACGCGCTCATTGCCGGTGGGCGTGTTGCCGCCCACGCGGTCATAGATCAGCTTCTGGCCGTCGGTCGGCGCCTCGGCGGAGGGCTCTGGTACCACCTTGTTCGGCCCCTCGTCGGCACGGATCACCGGCGGCTGGCCGCCCGATGTCGCCGGGCCGGAGCTCGACGACCGGAAGGCGTAGACGCCGGCGACGCCGAGCACCACGAGGCCGATAACGGTTCCCACCACCGCAAGCCGGCGGCTGCCGCGCGGCGGGGCGCTCTCGACCTCTTCGTGCTCGTAACGTTCATCGAAGCCTTCCTGTCCGTCGGCACCGTAACCGGCATCCTCGACGGCGGAACGGCCGTAATCATACGCCTCCTCGTCCAGATCCAGCGGACGCGGCTCGGCCGGGCGCGCGGGTGCCGGCCGCGAGACGGCCGGTTCGGGAGCGCGAGGCGAGCGTGCGTGCGGTTCGGCGGAGAAGGGCTGGCCCAGCGCCTGCGACACCGCATCGACGCCGACGGCTCCCACGCGGCCACGATCGGCGCCGCGCGGCGCGGGGGCAACTGAAGGTGCACTCACCCGCGATTCCGTCGGCTGGGGACGGGGCGGCATATATGAACGCTGCTCCGGCGCACGCGGCTCGGGCGCACGGGCTTCAGGAGCGCGCATCTCAGGAGCACGCGCCTCAGGAGCACGCGCCTCGGGTGCGCGGGGCTCTGTACGAGCGAAGCCGCGATTGAGGTCACGCGCGGCGTCTTCGAGCGAGTGGCGCTCGGAGCGCGGAACCGAACGCGCGGTCCCGTCGGAATAGACTTCGGCGGCAAGTGCGGCGAAGGAGCCCGGCGCGGCGGGCGGGCGCGGCTGGGGGGCCGCGGGGCGCGGGGCGGCAGGCCGGACCGGGGCTGCAGGGCGGGGCGGCGGCGCACCGAGCGAGGGCTCTCTACGCACCGGGGCGCCCGGGCGCGGCGCCGAACGTGCCAGCGCGGCGAATTCGTCGTCCTGGCCCATCAGGCGAGCGAGCTCGGCAAGCGGGTCTTCGGCGGCATGCCGTTCCTCGGTGGAACGCTGGCCAAAGGCGGCATCGTCCTGCCGATAACGCGTCGTCTCGTTGCCCATGTCTCGAACCTGCTCGCTGCGTCGCGTGACTTAAACCACCCCGATGGGGCGACCTGATGGCAGCGGGCCGCACGCTACGCTGCGCGCCACGCTCACCGCATTTCTTCGGGAGCACCGACTCCGAGGATCCCGAGACCTGAAGCGATGATCAGCGCAACGGCATGAACGAGAGCCAGCCGCGCATAAGTCGACTTTCGATCATCTTCGATAATGAAGCGTAAATGAGGCAGGTCTTTTCCGCGATTCCACTGTCCATGCAGGGCGCTGGCAAGATCGTAGAGGTAGAAGGCCAGCCGATGCGGCTCGCGTGCCGCTGCGGCCTGCTCGATGATTCGCGGATAATTCGCAATGAGCCGCGCCAGACCGATCTCGCCTTCATCGGTCAGCAGGGAAAGATCGGCGGTGGCGAAGGCGGATGCTTCGCTGGGCAGGTCGGCATAGGCGAGCTTCGCATTGCGCAGGATCGAGGCCGCCCGCGCATGGGCGTACTGGACATAGAACACCGGATTGTCGCGGGTCTGCTCGATCACCTTGGCGAGGTCGAAGTCGAGCACCGCGTCGTTCTTGCGGTTCAGCATCATGAAGCGCACCGCATCGCGGCCGACTTCATCCACCACATCACGTAACGTCACGAAGTCACCGGCGCGCTTCGACATCTTCACCGGCTCGCCATTGCGCAGCAGGCGCACCAGCTGGCACAGCTCGACATCGAGGCTGCCCGCGCCGTCGGTCGCGGCCTTCACCGCCGCCTGCATGCGCTTGACATAGCCGCCATGGTCGGCGCCCCAGACGTCGATCATGCGCGTGAAGCCGCGGTCGAACTTGTCCTTGTGATAGGCGATGTCGGCGGCGAAATAGGTATAGGCGCCGTCCGACTTCATCAGCGGGCGGTCGACGTCATCGCCGAACTGGGTGGCACGAAACAGGGTCTGCTCGCGGTCTTCCCAATCCTCCATCGGCTGGCCCTTGGGCGGCTGGAGGCGGCCCTCATAGACCAAATCGCGGGCGCGCAGCGTCGCCAGCATGCCGTCGATGATGCTGGGCTGGCCATCCTTGCGGGCGTGCAGCGTGCGCTCGGAGAAGAACACGTCGTGATGGATGTCGAGCGTGGCGAGATCCTGCCGGATCATCGCCATCATCGCATCGATGGCGACGTCCTTGACCAGCGGCAGCCATTCCGCCTCGTCCCTGTCGAGGAGGGTGCGGCCGTATTTGGTGACGAGCGCCTTGCCGACGGGGACGAGATAATCGCCGGGATACAGGCCCTCGGGAATCGTGATCGCCTCGCCCAGCGCCTCGCGGTAGCGCAGGAAGGCGGAGCGGGCGAGCACGTCGACCTGCGCGCCGGCGTCATTGATGTAATATTCGCGTGTGACGTCAAAGCCGCCAAAGGCCAGCAGATTGGCCAGCGCATCGCCGAACACCGCGCCCCGGCAATGGCCGACATGCATCGGGCCGGTGGGGTTCGCCGAGACATATTCGACGTTCATCTTCACACCGGCGCCGAGATCGGAACGGCCGAAATCGCGCCCGCCCTCCAGCGCCGCCGCGAGCACGCGAGGCCACCAGGCCGGCGCAAGCGCGATATTGATGAAGCCCGGCCCGGCGATGTCCACGCGCGCGACATCGGGGAGCGCCGCGAGCTTGGCCGCCAGCTTCTCCGCAAGGTCGCGCGGCTTCATCCCGGCGTCCTTGGAGAGCACCATGGCGGCGTTGGTGGCGAGATCACCGTGGCTGGCATCGCGCGGGGGCTCGACCACGACGCGCGCGGCGTCGAGGCCGGCGGGCAGCGCGCCCTCGCGTGCGAGGTCATCCAGCGCGGCGCGGACGTGATCGACGAAAAGGGCGAACAGGTTCATCTGAAACGGCTCCCGGCACGGCTGGCCCACAGGTTCCGAAGGGCCGCTGCCGCTACCGCAGTTCGCCGCGCAAGTCAAAGAAGGGGCCGTTTATAGGGTATCCTTCGAGGCTCGCTTGCGCCTTCTCAGGGCGTGACCGCCGCCGCGCGGACCGGATCGCCCCCGAACAGCCGCTCATATTCGGCCCGCGCATAGCGATCGGTCTGGCCGGCGAGAAAATCGGCGATGCGCCGGGCCCGGCGCGCCGGCAGCAACGCGTCTATACCCGCGCGCCATTCCGTCGGCAGCGCCTGCGTATCGGCCATGTAGCGGGCGAACAGCGCGCGCACCACGTCGCCGGCGACATCCATCTCCGCCATCACCCGCGGATGGCGGTACATGCGCGGGAACAGGAACGCCTTTACCGCGCGCTCCGCCTCCGCCATGGCGGGCGAGAAGCCCACCAGCGGCCGGCCGAGCCGGCGCACGTCGTCCGCATGGCCCGGCCGCGCGTCCGCCACGCGACGGGCAGTCTCGGCCACCACATCCTCGATCAGCACCGTGATCACCCGGCGGCCGATTTCGTGGATCATGCGGGCGAGGTCGAGGCCCGGCCAGTGCGCGCGGATATCGCCGATTACCGGGCCGATGAGCGGCAGGCCGGCCAGTTCGTCCACCCCGAACAGGCCCGCGCGCAGGCCGTCATCGAGATCGTGCACGTCATAGGCGATGTCGTCGGCGAGGGCCGCCACCTGCGCCTCCGCGCCGGGCCAGCTCCACAGCCAGAGGTCCTGGCGCTCGGCATGAACCGCGAGCGCATGCGGCAGTGGGCCGACCAGGGGGCCGTTATGCTTGACGATGCCCTCATGCGCCTCCCAGCTCAGATTGAGCCCATCAAAAGCCGGGTAGCGGTTCTCCAGCTTGGTGACCACGCGCAGCGACTGGGCGTTGTGATCAAAGCCGCCATACTCGGCCATGCAGGCGTCCAGCACGCGCTCGCCGGCATGGGCGAAGGGCGGGTGGCCGAGATCATGCGCCAGCGCCAGCGTCTCGGCGAGATCCTCGTCCACGCCGAGCGCGCGGGCCAGCGAACGGGCGACCTGCACCACTTCCAGCGTATGGGTGAGGCGGGTGCGGTAATGGTCGCCCTCGTGATAGGAGAACACCTGCGTCTTGTAGGCGAGGCGCCGGAAGGCGCTGGAATGGATGAGCCGATCGGCATCGCGGCGGAAAGCGCTGCGCGCGCCGCTGTCCGGCTCCGGGAACAGCCGCCCTCGACTCTCCTCCGCCTTCGACGCCCATGGCGCGCGCGGAATGGCTCCTGCCACCGCCATCAGGCCCTCGCCGCCGTCATGAGCGGGTCTCCCATGCGCTCCGCCCCCTTTGACTCGGGGCGGGCAGCACTTAACTATTGCAGCAGGTCACATTCAACCTGAAGACAGCGCCATGCACCCTGAAGACAGCGCCATGAGCTCAAGCCCTTCGATTGCCCCGGTCGAAAGCGTCGGCGTCACGCCGAGCGCGGTGCGGCGTATCGCGGAAATCCTGAGCCAGGAGCCGCCGGAGAGCCTGCTGCGCGTCAGCGTGGAAGGCGGCGGCTGCTCGGGCTTTCAGTACAGGTTCGACATCACCCGCCAGCGCGAGGCGGACGACACCATCATCGCCGAGGGCGGCGCCACCGTGGCGATCGATCCGGTGTCGCTGGAAT
Organism: Ancylobacter gelatini; assembly: GCF_022601675.1. Classification (GTDB taxonomy): domain Bacteria; phylum Pseudomonadota; class Alphaproteobacteria; order Rhizobiales; family Xanthobacteraceae; genus Ancylobacter; species Ancylobacter gelatini. The sequence continues at coordinate 277,486 of NZ_JAKVIL010000004.1, forward strand.
ACATGTCGGGCTCGTACATCGATTTCGTCGACGACCTGATCGGCGCCTCCTTCAAGATCACGAATCCGCACGCCACCGCCTCGTGCGGCTGCGGCACCAGCTTCGCGCTCTGATGGGGCCTCTCGGCATCCTCTGCGCGCTGCAGCAGGAACTCGCATATCTGGCGGACAATCTCGACCATGACGGCACGACGACGGTGGCCGGGATGGATTTTCACACCGGCCGGCTGGACGGGCACAGCGTCGTGCTGGCGCAGGCCGGCATGGGCAAGGTGAACGCCGCCATCGCCTCGACGCTGCTGATCGAGCGGTTCAAGGCCCGCACGCTGATGTTCTCCGGCATTGCCGGCGGGCTCGACCCGGCCCTGAGCATCGGCGACGTGGTGATCGCGGACCATGTGCTCCAGCACGATGCCGGCTTCACCGATCCGGACGGCTTCAAGGTGTATCAGGCCGGCCATCTGCCCTTCTTCCGGCCCTATGAGGGGCTCGGCCATGCCGCCGATCCCGATCTTCTGCGACGCGTCGAGGCCGCGCTCGCCGATCTCGCGCTGGCACCGCTCTCCGCCAGCCCCGGCGACCACCCTCCCCGCCTCCATGTCGGGCGCGTTCTCACCGGCGACCAGTTCGTGAACAGCGAGGCGCTGCGCGTGCGCCTGTTCGAGGAACTGGGCGGAGCGGCGGTGGAGATGGAAGGCGCGGCGATGGCGCAGAGCTGCGAAGCCTTCGGCGTGCCATGGCTGGTGATCCGCGCGCTGTCGGACCTTGCCGGCGCGCAGTCGCATTTCGATTTCGCCACCTTCGTCGACGAGGTGGCGCTGTCGTCGGCGCTGATCGTGCGCCGGCTGCTGCCCGTTCTGTGAACGGGTTCCTTTATCCCGCCCTTATGCCCTCGCCCCGACTTCCCAATCGAAAGCTGACCCGCCGGGCGCCACATTGACGTCGCGGCCGATGTCGGCCGATGGAGGCGACCATGATCATGTCCACCCTGCTTTCCGTCCTGATGCGGGCGGCCCACCGCTTTGACCGGCGGTTGACCGACGGCGCGTGCCAGCACGGCCGCTATTGCGTGGGCGACGAGAAGATCCGCCACCGCGCCTGAGCCGGCGACATTTGCGCCGCCCGCCGCGAGGCCGCATTCTGCGCGCCGACTCGACACTGGCCCACGACCGAGGGGCCCGACACGCGGACCTACGCCCATGCGCATCGCCACCTGGAACGTCAACTCGATCCGGCTGCGGATCGACAACACGCTGGCCTGGCTGAAGGAAACCTCGCCGGATGTGGTGTGCCTTCAGGAGATCAAGTGTCAGGACGAGCAATTCCCGCGCGAGGCGTTTGAATCTGCCGGCTACAACGTCGCCGTCCATGGCCAGAAGGGCTTCAACGGCGTCGCCATCCTCTCTCGCCTGCCCTTCGACGAGGTGACCGCCGGCCTGCCGGGCGACGAGGCCGACGTCCAGTCGCGCTTCATCGAGGTGGTGGTGTCGACCGGAACCGGCGTCGTGCGGGTATGCGGCATCTATCTGCCGAACGGCAACCCGCCCGACACCGAGAAGTACCCCTACAAGCTGAACTGGATGGCGCGGCTGAAAGCCCATGTCGCCCAGCGCCTCACCTATGAGGAGCCGTTGATCGTTGCCGGCGACTACAACGTCATCCCCGCGCCCGAGGATGTGCACGATCCCCGCGCGTGGGAGGGTGATGCGCTCTATCTTCCGCGCACCCGCCTCGCCTTCCGCGAACTGGTCAATCTCGGCCTCACCGATGCGGTGCGGGCCTCCAGCGACGCGGCGGGGCTCTATACGTTCTGGGATTATCAGGCCGGCGCCTGGCCACGGAACAACGGCATCCGCATCGACCATCTGCTGCTGTCGCCGCAAGCTGCCGATCGGCTGAAGGGCGTCGGCATCGACAAGCATGTGCGCGGCTGGGAAAAGCCGTCCGATCACGTTCCGGTGTGGGCGGATATCGATCTGGCGGCCTGACATCCCGTCAGGCCGGCGAGGCGGCGCCTCAGCGCGTCGCCTTCATGTACTGTTCGAGATAGACAAGGGCCATGGCGCGCTCATCGGAATTGGCCGAGCTGAACGCCTCCTCATAGAGATCGACGACCCATTTGTCGTCCGGGCCGGCGGCGGCGTCGCGGGCGAGCGTCAGCCACATCAGGCCGCGCGCGGCCTGACGCGAGATGCCGTCATCGCCCTTGAACAGCATCCCACCAAGCGCGGCCTGCGCCTGATACTGCCCCTTATGCGCGGCAAGGCCGAGCCAGCGGGCGGCGAGGCGGGTGTCGCGATTAACGCCCGTGCCCTCGATATAGAGCCGCGCGAGATGGTACTGCGCGTCCGGGTCGCCGAAATAGGAGGCGGCATAGGCGAACATGTCGCGCGCGCGGTTGGGATCGCGGCGGACATTGCTGTTGGGAATGCCGATCAGGTAATAGGCACCGAGCGAGACGAAGGCATTGGCCACGAAGCGCGCCTGCGGGGCCGACGGGTTGTCGTCGGCATGCATGTTGGCGATCTGGGTGAAGTAGTCGAACGCCTTGATGTCGTTGCGCTCGACACCCTCGCCCTCGACATACATGCGCCCAAGCTTCCACTGCGCGCCGACATGGCCCTGGTCGGCCGCGTAGCGCAGAGCGTCAATGCCCTTCTCGGTCTCGCCGGACCGCAGCGCCCGCGTGCCGAACCGAACCGATTCGTCGATGCCGCGGGGCATGGCGCCCGACAGTGCCGCACCCGGAATCACCGCGCTCGGCACCACCGGGCCCGGCAAAGCCGGGACGGCGGGACCGTCGGGGGACCCATCGAACGCCGGCGCTACGGCCGGCGTCACGACAAGCGCCAGAACGGCGAGAAGAAGTGAACGGTCAAATATCCGCATAGCACGATGTCTCGGCCGCGCCGCCGGGATGGGTCACCGCACCGTCACGAGCGGGTCCCACGGCATGCGCGAACTTCCAGATAGCCCCCGAGCCAACCGGAGACGGACGCGGAGCCCACTCCGCCCGGCGGGCAGCGAGTTCCTCGTCCGAAAGCGCCACGTCGAGGGTGCCCTCGACTGCGTCAATAGTGATGATGTCGCCATCGCGCAGCAGGCCGATCGGCCCGCCGACCGCCGCTTCCGGCCCGACATGGCCGATGCAGAAGCCGCGCGTGGCGCCGGAGAACCGGCCGTCGGTGATCAGCGCCACCTTGTCGCCCATGCCCTGGCCGTAGAGCGCCGCCGTGGTCGACAGCATCTCGCGCATGCCGGGGCCGCCCTTCGGGCCTTCATAACGGATGACCAGAACCTCGCCCTCTTCATAGGCGCGGTTGGTGACAGCCTCGAAGCAGGCTTCCTCGCCGTCGAAGCAGCGCGCCGGGCCGGAGAACTTCTGGTTCTTCAGGCCGGCCACCTTCACGATGGCGCCTTCGGTGGCGAGATTGCCCTTGAGGCCGACCACGCCGCCGGTGACGGTGATGGGGTCATTGGCCGGGCGAACCACGTCCTGGTGCGGGTTCCACTTCACCGAGGCAAGGTTCTCGGCGATGGTCCGGCCGGTCACCGTCATGCAGTCGCCGTGCAGGTAGCCGTGCTCCAGCAGGGTCTTCATCAGCAGCGGAATGCCGCCGGCCTCGAACATGTCCTTGGCGACATAGCGGCCGCCCGGCTTGAGGTCGGCGATGTAGGGCGTGCGCTTGAAGATCTCGCAGACGTCGAACAGGTCGAACTTGATGCCCGCCTCATGGGCGATGGCCGGCAGGTGCAGGCCGGCATTGGTCGAGCCGCCGGAGGCCGCGACCACCGTCGCCGCGTTTTCCAGCGCCTTGCGGGTCACGATATCGCGGGGGCGGATGTTGCGGGCGATGAGGTCCATCACCTGCTCGCCGGCCGCCATGCAGAACTTGTCGCGGATTTCGTAGGGTGCGGGCGCACCGGCCGAATAGGGCAGCGCAAGGCCGATCGCCTCGGAGACCGTCGCCATGGTGTTGGCGGTGAACTGCGCGCCGCAGGCACCGGCGGAGGGGCAGGCCACCTGCTCCAGTTCGTCGAGGTCGGCATCGTTCATGGCGCCGACCGAGTGCTTGCCGACCGCCTCGAACAGGTCCTGCACCGTGACCGGCTGGCCGCGGAACGAGCCCGGAAGGATTGAGCCGCCATAGATGAAGATCGACGGCACGTTGAGGCGCACCATGGCCATCATCATGCCGGGCAGCGACTTGTCGCAGCCGGCGAGGCCGACCAGCGCGTCATAGGCATGGCCGCGAATGGTGAGCTCGACGGAGTCGGCGATCACCTCGCGCGAGGCCAGCGAGGCCTTCATGCCTTCGTGGCCCATGGCGATGCCGTCGGTGACGGTGATGGTGCAGAATTCGCGCGGCGTGCCGGCGGCCGCGGACACGCCCTTCTTCACCGCCTGCGCCTGGCGCATCAGCGAAATGTTGCAGGGCGCGGCCTCGTTCCAGCAGGAGGCAACACCCACCAGCGGCTGGTGAATCTGCTCCCGGGTCAGGCCCATGGCATAAAGATAGGAACGATGCGGAGCGCGGGACGGCCCTTCCGTGACGTGACGGCTGGGCAGGTTGCGCTTGTCGATGATGGTCTTGGCGTCCATTTTTATGCACTTTCCCGGCGGAAGCGGAATTCACGGGCCCTGCACCCGAGACACTACTCTCCACTACCTGTCTGTCGGATTTCGTGCCGGTTTGTGGCGGCTTCTGGGCGCCAGGGGGTCTGGTTCCGCTTATGGTTGCGAATGAGCGACACTGTTGCACATCCGTCACGTCGAAAGGTAGTGCAGGAGAGCGACGCCCGGACACCGAGTGGCACCATGGCTAAGTTTTTCTTGCCGCCGCAAGCAAGGGCATCGGCCTGGACGAGCCGACCCTTCCGCTCGGGGCCGCGACCGTCATCAGCGTGTCACGCAGCTGTGCGGGAAAGCCTGTTCACGAACAATCACCTGCACGGGGACCTGAAGACATGTCGAGCGGCAACATCGTTGAGCGGCTGAGGGCGATGGCGGCGGATATCGAACGCTTTCCGCGCGACAAGATCGAGGACGAACTCTCCGAGGCCGCCGATGTGATCGAGCGCCTGCGCGCCGAGCTCGATAAATTTCTGCCGCCGGTTGAGGCGCCGACGGGCGCCGCCGACGGCGAGTAAGGGCCGCCGTCGGCGCTCAATCGGCGGCGCCGCGCACCCAATGCGCCGACGACACTTCCGGCAGGCGGCGCAGATGCGCGACGAGGTCGTCGAGTTCCTTGCGCGAGACCACGGTGGAAACGAGCTGGGCCGTGATCTCGACCATGTCGTTGGGGCGCGGCTCATCGTCGATCGAGGCGGCCGGGAAATTGGCGTGGTCCAGTTCGGCGGAGAGGTGAGCCTGAAGATGGGCGGTGTCGGCGAGGCGCCCGATCAGGATCACCTCATAGCTCGCCTCGCTCTCCTCGCCCTGCGGCAGGCGTTCCATCCACCGCACCAGCGGGCGCAGCAGCGTGTTCCCGGCCAGCACGAAGGCGGTGAGCAGCACGGATTGGGCGATGAGGTCCGCCCCCGCGCAGGCCCCCACGGCCGCCGAGCACCACAGCGTCGCCGCGGTGTTGAGGCCGGAAATATTGGCGCCGTCCTTCATGATGACGCCGGCGCCGAGGAAGCCGATGCCCGACACGACATAGGCGATGACGCGCACCGCCCCGTCCGGGCCGCTCAGATGCATCGCCATGTCGACGAACTGGCACGCGCCGATCGCCACCAGAACATTGGTCCGCAGCCCCGCCATGCGCTGGCGGTATTGCCGCTCGGCACCGATCAGCGTGCCCATGGCAAAAGCCACGATCAGGCTGATGACGGTGCTTGCGAGTTCGGCAAGCTGGAACGAGGCGATGAACGGCATGGGTCTGTCTCGCCTCGCGCGCGGTCACCGGTGAGCCGGCGGACAAGGCGGCATCGCCCTGCCCCGTCTGGTCTAATGCCTCGCGGGTGACATTTCGATGACGGGCCGAGAACGGGCGGCGCCTACCCGGCCAGCGTCGACGCATCCTCCGGCATCGTCAGGGCCGAGCCCATAGCGTGAAAGACCGTTCCGGGAAACCCGCCCTGACATGCGAGCGAATGCCACTCCTCGCCGGGACGACACGCCTCGCACGGGCTAGAAGTGCCAGGCTAGGCTGACGGTCGGGCCGTGCATGGTGGTGTTGTAGCGGAACGAGCCGCCATTGCCGTTCGAATTCTCGTAATCCTCGTAGAGGTAGCGATAGCCGATGGCGGTGGAGAGCGAGGGCGTCCACATATAGCCAACACCGAGATAGCCGGTGCTGGACAGCTTGGAGCCAACACCGAAGCCGCCAATGTCGGCGACAGCGTTCACGAACCATTTTTCATCGATCTTCCAGTTGGCGACCAGACCAATGGTCGGATCGACCCACGATTCGCTCTGGCTGCGAGAGAGCGTGACCGGAAGCAGGGCCGGCGTCAGCGACAGCTCGGCCGACAGATCGACATAGCGAAGGCCGCCCGTGACCGCGATATCGACATTCCTGATGCCGAGCGGCAGCCAGTAACCGACGGCGGCGGTCGCGATCACCTCATCCAGTTCGGCATCGAGACGGCTGGCGCCGTAAAGCCCGACATTCTGGCCATGAGACAGCTTCGCCACGACGAGATCGCCAAGAAACAGCCAGTTGCCGTTGGTGGCCATGAACGAACCCATCAGCGCACCGTCGAAATTTTCCAGCACATCACCGATGGAGGCGTTAACGGGCGAGGTCGGCAGGTCGCGCACGCCGACATCTCCATCGACCGCCGTCAGCCAGCCATAGAGCGTTGCCTGAAAACGCCAGTCCGACGTGGTGACGACAGGCGCGGGAGCTTTGACCGCGACCGGCGATGGCATATCGGCGGCCCCGGCAATGCCTGCGGCCAGAAGCGCGGCGAACAAAGTCGCCGTGCCGACATGCGCGCGCAACCTGCTCATCCGGCTCAGCTCGCTTTGGTGACGGCCGGGATGACCCACGAGCCGTCGAGGATAGACGGATCGTTCTCGTCCGGCCAGTAAAGGCGCAGCATCAGGTTGAAGCGGTCCTTGGGCGCGGGCAGCCAGTTGGCTTCCTTGCCGGGGCCGGGGCTCTCGTTCTGGATGTAGATGACCAGCGAGCCGTCCGGCTCCAGCGCGGGATTGGTGCGCATGCTCATGGAATAGCGATTGATCGGGTTGGCGACGAAGAACATGTTCGCGTCATACATGGTCAGCGACCAGAAGCCCTTCACCGGCGGCAGCTGGCCCGCCGCAAAGCGCAGCTGATACTTCTTCGCGCCGCTATATTCGTCGCCTTCCTTGCTCTTGAGCGAGGTCGGGTACACCGCGTCCTGCGGGCGGTTGGCGCCAAGGCCGATGGCGGTGATCAGCGCACGCTGGAGATAGTCCGTGCCATACAGCCCGGTCTTGGTGGTGTAGCCCCAGCCATTGACCTCCTTCACGTCGCCGTCGCTGAACTTGAAGTGCAGCATGATGCGATCGAAGGACATCTGCGGCAGCCGCTTTTCCCAGCGGGCCTTGACCGCCCTGGCATCGAAGCTCTGGCCCGGCACGAGGCCGATCTCCTTGAAGCGCGCCAGCGCCGGCTCATCCTTGGCGGCAGCCGGGTTGGTCTTCATGAGTTCGGCGAGCAGCGTGAAATACTCGGTGGCGGTCAGCGCGTTCACCTGATCGCGCACAGCCGTCTTCATGTCGATCGAGGGGTCCACCTTCCCGGCCGGCGGGGTGTAGTCCTTGCCGAGCGCGCTCAGGGGGAACAGCTTGAACTGGTCCTGCAGCGCATGGACGGCGGCATAGTCCTCCGGCGTGCCGGTGCAGTAGATGCGACCGAGCATCCAGACCATGCTGGTCGGCGACTTGAGCTGCGCCATGCCGTCGGGCACCGTGCCGCTCCAGCCGGGGCCGGTGACGAGGAAGGTCTGCGCGCCCGTGCCGGTGGTGCGCGAGCCCGGCACCTGGAACACATTGGTCCAGCCATCCAGGAAAGGCAGCAGGAAGTAGCGCCCCTTCATGTCCGGAATGCTCACCACCCAAGGTTCGGCGCCGACATCGAAGAAGGCGGTGGTGTAGAGCGTATCGGCATTCGGCGCCGTCACGTCGCGGAACGCGGCGTCGGGATAGGAGCGCGCCTTCATGATGGTGCCCATCGGCGCCCGCGTGCCTTCCGGCTTCGCGACGTTGGTCATCACCCGGCGGGTGTATTCCATCGTCACCAGCGGATAGCCGTAGACATAGGCATCGGAGGCGATCTTGAAGTCCTCGGTTCCCTCGACGAGGTCGAACAGCGGACCGTCCCAGGCCTGAGCGCCCTGATGGGTAGCGGCGAGCGCGACGGCGGTTCCGCCCAGCAGCAGGGCGCGGCGCGAGAGTGTCATGATCTGGTTCCTCCATGACGTGTCGGGGACACCGCGAGCTTCATCCGGCGAGGGCGACGATCATGTCTGCCGGTCGGGCGCTCGATGGCGTGAAAGGAAGGCCGCTCGCGGCGGCAAGACGGGGCCGTTGAATGCGCGATCCGGCCGACGGCGGGGGGCGCCGGCGGGGCACAAAGATCTTTGACGCAGATCATCTGTATACTTCTTTTTGATGACATGCAGTCGTTAAGCAATGCTTCCATTTATTCATGGACTTCGGGTCGCAGATGTCTTGTCAACGAGGCAAGGCATAGCTTAGGTAAATTGCAGCCGCTTGCTTTTTGAGGACAGGAGCCTCCGAATTTGAACGACGCTCCGTCACAGCGTGTCGGGCCGCTCGCGGCCTTGCCGGGCCTGCTCGATGAACTCGGTGTCGACGTGCCGCTGGCGTTCGACGGCTCGGGTATCGAGCCTTCCCAGCTCGTGCCGGATGCGCGTTTTCCCTACCCGATGCTGGCCGCCCTGCTGGAACGCTCGGCCCGGGTTGCGCGGTGCCCGCATCTCGGACTTCTGGTTGGCGCGCGCAATGATCACCGCGCGCTCGGCCCTATCGGCGACATGATGGCGAGCGCCGCGACACTCGGCGAGGCGTTCCGCGATTATGTCGGTGTTCAGATCGGCTATTCGCGCGGCGCCGTGGTCTATCTGCAGACGGCCGGCGACGACACGCTGATTGGCTATGGCCTCTATGCCGAACTGGCATCGGGCCGCCAGATCCATGATCTGGTCATGGCGCTCGGCTGCAACATGGTGCGATCGCTCACCGGCGGCCGCGCGAGCCCGCTGCGCGCACTCGCCAGCGTGGGCCCGCCGGGAAATCTGGCGCCTTATCGCAGCACGATGAAGACCACCGCGTTGTTCGAACAGGAACACACCGGCGTCGTCGTCTCGGCGCGCGACATGGCGCTCGCGCTCCCCGGCGCCAATCCCGCCCGGCACCTGCAGCTTCGCACCGGCATCCAGAAAATGCTGCGGGGCGACCTCGAAGACATCGCGGCACAGGTGCGTCACATACTGCGTCCGCGCCTGATGACCGGCGAGGCCGACCGTGATTCGGTGGCGCGCGAACTCGGGCTGGGCGGCCGCACGCTGGCGCGCCACCTCAACCGGGCCGGCACCAATTTCGAGGCGATCAAGGACGAGGTTCGCTTTGCCATCGCCCGCGAACTGCTCGCGCTGACCCGGCTGCCGATCGGGCGGATCGCCGAAGCGCTTTCCTACTCGGCCAACAGCACGTTCGACCACGCCTTCACGCGATGGGCGGGCATGGCGCCCTCCCAATGGCGGGCGGCGCGGCAGGCGGACGACTAGGCGGCGGCGCGGGGAAAAATGGCGCGGCGCGCGGCGCCGTGCCTGCTGGTTGCTGAGGGACCGGCCGCCGCCGGTCGCCGTGTCATCACGGCGGCCAGCCGACCGGCCGGGGCGCTCACGCCCCCTTGCCGAGCCGGGCGAGCGCCTCGCGGATCTTCGTCGCGCGCGCATCGGCCGCCTCGCGACGCTCACGCTGCTCCTCGATCACCTCTTCCTTGGCGCGGGAGAGGAAATCGGGGTTGTTGAGCTTCACGTCGATCTTGGCGATCTCGTCGCTCGCCTTGGCCAGTTCCTTGGCGAGGCGCCCGGCTTCCGCGTCCATGTCGATGATGCCGGCGAGCGGCAGCGCCGCCGTCTCGCCGCGCACAACGATCTGCACCGCGCCGGTCGGGGCCTCGTGCTCGAAGGCGATGGAGGACAGCCGCGCGAGACGCGCCAGCGCGTCGTTCCACACGCCGACACGCTCGCGGGTGATCTCCGACACGCCGACCAGGACCAGCGGGATCTGCGCACCGGCCGGCACGTTCATTTCCGCGCGCACCGAGCGGATTTCCGTGACCAGATCGACCAGCCAGCCCATCTCGGCCTCGGCATTGGGCGCCTCCAGCCCTTCCAGCACCGGCCAGGAGGACAGCGCTAGCAGGTTCTCGCGCGGGCTGCCGCCCTCGGCGGTGCGCGCCCACAGCTCCTCGGTGAGGAACGGCATGAACGGGTGCAGCAGCTTGAGGATTTCATCCAGCACGAAGGCGGTGGTGGCGCGGGTCTCGGCCTGATGCGGGTTCTCGGCGTTCATGAACACCGGCTTGGCGAGTTCCAGATACCAGTCGCAGAAGATGTTCCAGACGAAGCGATAGGCCGCGCCGGCCGCCTCGTTGAACTTGTATTCCTCCAGTGCCTGCGTGATCTCGCCAAGCGTCTTCTGGGTCTCGGAAATGATCCAGCGATTGAGCGCCGAGCTGACGCCGGCCGGATTGAAGGCCTCGCCGCGCACGCAGCCATTCATCTCCGCGAAGCGCGCGGCGTTCCAGAGCTTGGTCGCGAAATTGCGGTAGCCCTCGACCCGCGAGGTCGCCAGCTTGATGTCACGGCCCTGCGCCGCCATCGCCGCCAGCGTGAAGCGCAGCGCATCGGCCCCGTACTTGTTCACGAGGTCGAGCGGATCGATGACGTTGCCCTTGGACTTCGACATCTTGGCGCCCTTCTCGTCGCGGACGAGGGCGTGGATGTAGACGTCATTGAACGGCACCTCGCCGTCCATGAAGTGCAGGCCCATCATCATCATCCGGGCGACCCAGAAGAAGATGATGTCGAAGCCGGTGATCAGCACGGAGGTCGGGTAGAAGCGGGCAAGCTCGCCGGTCTCGTCCGGCCAGCCCAGCGTGGAGAACGGCCACAGCGCCGACGAGAACCAGGTGTCGAGCACGTCCTCGTCACGCGTGATCAGGCTCGCGCGCTTCTCGGGATCGGCGGCGAGCAGCTGCGCCTCGGCATCGGTGATGATGCCGTTCTGCACGCAATGGGCGAGCGCGGCGGCGACGGCCTCCTCTTCGGTCTCCTCGACGAAGATGCTGCCGTCCGGCCCGTACCAGGCCGGAATCTGGTGCCCCCACCAGAGCTGGCGCGAGACGCACCAGGGCTGGATGTTCTCCAGCCACTCGAAATAGGTCTTCTCCCAGTTCTTCGGCACGAAGGAGGTCCGCCCCTCGCGCACCGCCGCCAGCGCCGGCTGGGCCAGCGTGTGGGCGTCGACATACCACTGGTCGGTAAGCCAGGGCTCGATCACGACATTGGAGCGGTCGCCATGGGGCACGGCATGGGTGTTCGGCTCGATCCTGTCGAGCAGGCCGCGCTCCTCCATCAGCGCGACCACGGCCTTGCGGCCGGCTTCGCGCGAGAGGCCATCCAGCGCCAGCACGTGATCGAGGTCGGGACCGGAGACGGCGCCTTCGAGGAACTCGCCATTGCCGAGCAGCGTGAGCCGCGCCTCGGCGTCCAGCACGTTGATCATCGGCAGGTCGTGACGGCGGCCGACCTCGAAATCGTTGAAGTCGTGCGCCGGGGTGATCTTCACCGCGCCGGTGCCCTTGGTGGGGTCGGAATACTCGTCCGCGACGATCGGGATCAGGCGCCCGACCAGCGGCAGCACCACCTTGGCGCCGGCGGCGACCAGGCCCTGATAGCGCGGGTCTTCCGGGTGCACCGCGACCGCGGTGTCGCCGAGCATGGTCTCGGGACGGGTGGTGGCGACGACGATGTAGTCGCGGGTCTCGAACTCGTAAGGCTGGTTGTTCTCGTCGAAGGCGATCGGGTGCTGATAGGTCACGCCGTCCGCCAGCGGGTAGCGGAAGTGCCAAAGATGGCCCTTCACCTCGACCTGAAGCACTTCGAGGTCGGAAATGGCGGACTGGAACTTCGGGTCCCAGTTCACAAGGCGCTTGTCCTTGTAGATCAGCCCTTCCTTGTAGAGCCGGACGAACACCTTCAGCACGGCGCGGGACAGGCCCTCATCCATGGTGAAACGCTCGCGCGACCAGTCGCAGGAGGCACCGAGCTTCTTGAGCTGGTTGATGATGGTGCCGCCGGATTCCTCCTTCCACTGCCACACGCGCTCGATGAAGGCCTCGCGGCCCATCTCGCGGCGGCCGGGAAGCTGGCGCTCGGCGAGCTGACGCTCGACCACCATCTGGGTGGCGATGCCGGCATGATCGGTGCCGACCTGCCACAGCACATCCTTGCCGCGCATGCGCTCGAAGCGGCACAGTACGTCCTGCAGCGTGTTGTTCAGCGCGTGCCCCATGTGGAGCGAGCCGGTGACGTTCGGCGGCGGGATGACGATGCAATAGGGCGGCGCGCCGGCCCGCTCGGGACGCCCGGCCTGGAATGCCTTCGCATCCAGCCAGCCCTGGTAGATGCGGTCTTCGACGGCGGCGGGATCGAACCTGTTATCGAGCATGACGGCTCCGGGCACCTCGTTCGAGCCGCTAGCCGCCGGCAAAACATGCCGCTCGGCCGGGGACGGGCTCACGATAAAGACAGGAGAGCCCGATCCGGTCGGCGCGGGCTCTGAACGGGTGCGAGAGAAAGCGGAGCCGGCGCGCTGAGTCAACAACGACCTCGGCAGAGCACCCCTCACGCACCAAAGGCGGGCCACCCGCGAGGGCACCCGCCTTTGTGATGAAACACGAATGACGTGGCCGGCTCAGCCCTGACGGGCGACGCGCTCGATCTCGGCGCGCACGAGGCGCTCGACCAGCGCCGGCAGGTTCTCGTCCAGCCAGCTCTTGAGCATCGGGCGGATCGCTTCCGTCACCACGTCTTCCACCGAACGCGAGTTCGAGGCGACGGTGCGGGCCAGCGAGCCGAAGGAGGCGGCCACCGCGCTGTTGGTCGGCGCGGAAACGAGACGCTCGGGGCGAGGCAGCTCCGCAGCCGTCTCGGGCGCCCGCACGGGCTGGACCGGGCGGGCCTCGACCGGGCGCTGCTCCGCCGTGGCGGCGGGGGATGCGGGGTTACGCGGCGAGAGAGGGGCGGGCTTCGCTTGCACCTGCATGTCGACGGCCTCCGGCACGGGGGAACTGGTTTCGGCCCGCTGCGACGCGGGCTCGGTGGAAGTCACGGCGACCGACACATCAGTCGCGGCATGGGCGACGTCCTGCACGAGGCCCGGCGGCGTGGCGGGCTCGGCATGAGCGGGAGCGTCGGGGAGCATGGCTGCCGCGTAATTCGCGGACGCCTCACTCAAGGACGCCTCACCGCCAGCAGGATTGGCGGCCGTCTCGAACAGCTCGGCCGGCATAGCGGCAAGCTGCTCCTGCACCGCCTGCTCGACCAGAGCGAGGTCCATCAGCGCGGCGGCAAAGGGGGCGTCGAGGTCGAATTCGTCGATGACGGGTGCCGCCATGGCCTGCGGCTCCGTCCGCGGCGCGGGAGCGGTGCGCGAGGCGTCATAGCTGCGCGGCGCGTAAGGATCGGAGAGCGGGCGGCGGGCCACGGCCTGCGTATAGCCGGCCGCCGCGCGCGGCGCGGGCGCAACCACAGGGCGCGCGAAGGAGCGCGGCTCGGACGCACGGGTTTCGGAGGCGCGGGTTTCGGAAGAACGCGGCTCGGACGCGCGGGGCTCGGAAACCGGCTCGGCGGGACGGGCCGGCTCAGCCTCGGCCCGCGTCGGCTCGGCGGCGAGAGCGGGCGACGAGGCCTCCGCCGCGCGCGCATCGGCGGCCACATCGTCGGAGATGATGCGCCGGATGGAGGCGAGAATCTCTTCCATGGACGGCTCGTTGGCCCTCGCACTCACCGACATGCGCTGCATCCGATTGTTGAAACGACGCCACACCGACGGGAATGTCGCCGAATCAGGCGAATCACTCCGTTAACGTCCTGTAAATATGGCATCGGGAAAAGGCGGGCGCCAAGCAGCCCACCCGTCAAGACTGTGGACGGCGCGAGCGCCGTCCGTTCTTACTGACCGCCGGGCGTGCGCACGCCGAACCAGGCATCGCGCACCTGGTCGTAATGGACCTTGGGATTGTAGGTCGCCACCTTGAGCCCGAGCCGGGTCGCGGACAGCTCGCCGCTGGCGGAGAGCACGGCATAGGACGCCACCACGCGATCGCGCTGGGCGATGACGAGGCTGGCGCGGGCATCGAACAGCGCGGTCTGCGCGTTCAGCACGTCGAGCGTGGTGCGCTGGCCGACCCGCCACTCCTCGCGCACGCCGCGCAGGGCGATCTCGTTCGCCGCCACCGAGGCCTGCGCCGATTCGATCGCCGCCTTGGCCGCCTCAAGGGCGCCCCAGTACTGCACGACATTGGCGCGGACCTGATCGCGGTTCACGTCCACCTCGATCCGCACCTGACCGAGGGTTTCCTTGGTCTGGCGAATCGTCGCGAACTCGGCGCCGCCCTGATAGATCGGCACGGAAAGGTTCAGCGAGGCGGCCGCCGAGGTCTGGCGCTCGACATTGGCCGAGTTGTTGTAGTTGGACGAGGCCGAGCCATTCAGCGTCAGGGTCGGCGACAGCGCGCCCTCGGCCACCTTCACGTTCGACAACGCCGCGTCCACCGCGAATTCCGCCGCCTTGACGGCGGGATGGCGGGAGAGGCCGAGCTCGACCGCCCGCGTCTGCGACTTGGCCAGCAAGGCGTCGATCGGCCGGCCCGGCGTAAGCTTGACCGGGCGCAGGCCCGTGACCTGGAAGAACACCGCGTTGGAGGTGTTGAGGTTGGACTCGGCCAGCGCCAGCTCGCTCTCGGCATTAGCCACGCTGGCCTCGGCCTGCGCGACGTCGGTACGGGTGATTTCACCCACCGCGAAACGGTCGCGGGCGGCGCGCAGTTCTTCACGCAGCGCTTCGAGGTTCTGCTTCTGCAGCTGAACCAGAGCGCCGTTCTGGAGAACGTTCATATAGGCGGTCGCCGCGTCCAGCAGCACGAGCTGCTCGGTATTGCGCAGCAGCTCGCGCTGCCCCCTCACCTGCGATTCAGCGCCACGCACCGAATTGGCGGTGCGCAGGCCGTCATAAATGGTCTGCGCGATGGTGATGCCGACACCGGAAGGAGAGGTCCTGGTGTTGCTGATCGAGCCGCTGCCAAGCGCCCGGGCATACGCCGAATCGATACGCGTCTCCGCCCACTGCATGCCGACGAAGGCACTGCCGAACACCTGAGGGCGATAGCCGGACAGCGCGATCGGCACGTATTCGTCGGTCGCGCGGGTGGCGGCGCGCTGCGAGTTGAGCGTCGGATTGTTCTGATAGGCCGATGACAGCGCCTGATCGAGGGTCTGCGAATAAGCCGGCAGCGCAGTCGCGAGGAAAAGCGCGGTCGCCACAGATGCAACGACCCTGCCCCCGGTAGCAGAAACCCACATGGTCCAAACCCCTGCGAATGCTAGTTTTTCCGGAGGCGCCCAACAGGCGCCCCCCTTATCCCTTAATCGGGCCTTAATAGGATAGGGGTTGGAAGCACGGATGTGAACCGGCCGGTTCGCCATGGCCGGCCGTTTTGCGTCGGGCGCGACAGTTCCGCCACAGCCCCCTTGCGGAAGCCTCAGAATACAAAGGCCGGGCGGGCCTCGAAACCGGGCAGAACCGGCACCGCCGCGTCGAAGGCAATGCGGGAGCCGATACCGCCGGTGGTATTCGTGTACACGGTCGCGCGAGCCGAGCGACCGCGGCCGACCACGGCAACGAGTCGGCCTTCCGGCTTGAGCTGAGACAGCAGGGCCGGCGGCACCTCGTCAACGGAGCCATTCAGCAGAATCACGTCATACGGCGCCTCGCCCGGCCAGCCCGCATTCATCGGCCCCTGGACATAGGCGGCGTTGAGCAGGCCAAGCTCCTCCAGCAGGCGCGTGCCCTGCCCCGCGAGCTCGGCATCTTCCTCGAGCGCGACGACCTGCCCGGCCAGCCGGGCCAGAACGGCGGTGGAATAGCCGGTGGCGGCACCGACATCGAGGACCAGCGCATCCGGGCCGATCGCGGCGGCCTGCAGCAGGCGCGCCAGCACCATCGGCTCCATCAGATAACGCGCGGGCGTGCCCGGCTTCACCATCAGGTCGTCGTCGATATAGGCGAAGTTCTTCAGGCTGGCGGGAACGAACTTCTCGCGCGGCATCTCCCGCATGGCGGCCACGATACGCAGATCGGTCACGTCATTGGCACGAACCTGCGCGTCGACCATGGCGCGGCGCATCTCTGCGAAATCGATCATCGGAAAACCTCGAAACAGAAAAAACGGCGACGGGCGGTAGCCGGAGAACCACGGGCATGAGTATTGCGCAGGGCCGGCCGTTGGCAAGCCTTCTCGAAGGTTTCCAAATGTCGCAATCTCTCCCCCGACGGCCTCGCCGGAGCCATTCCCATGTGGATGGTGCGTTGCCGAGCGCGAACGGCTCTGTTATGAGGCCGCTGCCCGGGCTGGCCCGGCAGGGCCGCCCAGGCTTCGGCCACGTGGCGGAGTGGTTACGCAGCGGACTGCAAATCCGCGTACGGGGGTTCGATTCCCTCCGTGGCCTCCAGTTCACGCACGCGTCGCCGACGGCCTCAATCTTGCCGTCGGCGACGCGTGATGTGCCGGGCAGAGGCGCTTGGTCCTGCCTCGGCCAAAGGATCTCCAAGGTTTGACAACACGTCATGATCGTCGTTGATGATGCCCCGCACGCGACCGGCCGCGTGATGACACCGGGTCCCGCGCACGCAACCCTCGCTTCTTGCCGGCAAGGAACCGCCTGATGGTGCCTCCCAAATTGGCCAATGCCTTCCGCAATCTGATCAGTCCTGAAACCCGGGACACGATCGGACGGCTCCTGCTCACTGACGGCCGCCGCCATTGGAAGGGCTACGCGATCTCCTTCTTCTTCATGGGGATCATGGCCGCGACGACATCGGGCCTCGCCTATCTCATGGGCGACGTGATCAACCGTATTTTCGTCGAGCAGAATTCGGCCGCCATCTGGATCCTGTCGGCCGCCGTGCTGGCACTGAGCGTGGTCAAGGGCTTCGCCACCTATGGCCAGGCGATCACACTGGCGCGGGTCGGCAACCGCATCATCGCCGACAACCAGAAGCGCGTGCTCGAGCGGCTGCTCTCGCAGGATGTCCGTTTCTTCAACGGCCAGCACACCGCCGAGATCATGCTGCGCTTCAATGCCGGCGCGCAGGGCGCCCGCAACGTGCTCAACCTGCTCATCACCAGCCTCGGCCGCGACCTGCTCTCGGTGATCGGCCTTACCGCAGTGATGATCATCCAGGACCCTTTCATGGCGGTGATCGGCCTGATCGTGATGCCGATCGCGGTCGGCGGCGTGCGCAGCCTGATCCGCAAGGTGCAGAAGATCTTCTCCCGCGAGTTCTATTCCGCGGTGCAGATCATGACCGAATCGATCGAGGTGTTTCAGGGCATCCGCACGGTGAAGTCCTTCACCCTGGAGGGTGATCTGCGCACCAGGATTGCCGGCCGCATCGACGCGCTGGAAACGGCATCCAACCGGATGATCCGCGCGCAGTCGCAGGCCGGCCCGCTGATGGAAGCTCTGGGCGGCGTCGCGATCGGCCTCGTGGTCATGTATGCCGGCTGGGGCGTTCTCCACGGCGGCCGCACCCCGGGCGAGTTTTTCTCGGTGATCACCGCGCTGCTGCTCAGCTATGAGCCCGCCAAGCGCCTTGCGCGTCTCAACATCGACATGACCGCGCATCTCCTCGGCGCGCGCATGCTGTTCCAGATCCTCGATCTCAAGCCGATCGAGAACGACCCGCCCGGCACGCCGGATCTCAAGCTCGAGGGCGGCGAGATCGCGTTCAACGACGTCTTCTTCGGCTATCGTGAAAACGAGCCGGTGCTGCGCGGGCTGTCCTTCGTGGCGGAGGCCGGCAAGACCACCGCGCTGGTCGGCCCTTCGGGCGGCGGCAAGAGCACGGTGATGGCGCTGATCGAGCGGTTCTACGACGCCGAGTCGGGCACTATTTCCATCGACGGGCAGAATGTCGAGCATCTGACCCGTCAGTCGGTGCGCGAAGCGGTCGGCATGGTGAGCCAGGATGTGTTCCTGTTCTCCGGCACGATCCGCGACAATATCGCCGCCGGCCGCCCGGGCGCGAGCGACGAGGAAATCCAGCAGGCCGCCCGTTCGGCGCACGCGCATGATTTCATCATGACCTTCGCCGGCGGCTATGATTCTCATGTCGGCGAGCATGGCGCCCAGCTTTCGGGCGGCCAGCGCCAGCGCATCGCGATCGCCCGCGCCTTCCTCAAGAACGCGCCGATCCTGCTGCTCGACGAGGCCACGGCGGCACTGGACAGCGAATCGGAGGCCGAGGTCCAGAAGGCGCTGCGTTCGCTGCAGATGCACCGCACGACGCTGGTGATCGCCCATCGCCTGCAGACGGTGGTGAACGCCGACCGCATCTGCGTGATCGAGAGCGGACGCCTGGTTGAAAGCGGGCGCCACGACGAGCTGATCGCACGGCGCGGCCGTTATTATTCCTTCCACCAGCTCCAGTTCGCGGGGCAGGAAGAGCGCCTGAGCGCCTGATGATATCCACAGCCATGCGGGAGCGGCTTCACAAACCGGTCCCGCGTTGCTATATGCCCCCGGCGAGACGCGCTTGGCGGTTCTGCCCGGCGCCTCCGTTCCCTGATAGCTCAGTTGGTAGAGCGTTCGACTGTTAATCGAATGGTCGCAGGTTCGAGTCCTGCTCAGGGAGCCACTCCCCCGTTACCGGGGCGGCTCAGCTTTTCCCAAAGAGCTCTCCTACCCATCGAAATTGCTGGATAATTTGATTTCCAGCCTCCGCTCGCTGTCCCAGCCGGGATCGGCCAGAGCCACCTCATCCCGCGAATTTGTTGGCCTTGTTGTTGGCCTGCAGGCCGTGTTTTCGTGATCCCAGCGATCAGCAGGGAGAGCGAACATGGCCTTGTCAGATGCCGCGTGCCGGACGGCCAAAGGCCGGGACGGCGAATACAAACTTTCCGATGGTGGCGGCCTCTATCTTTTCGTGAAGCCTGCGGCCGCTCAGGGAGAGTTCCGCCTGCATGAGCGGCAGTGCGGCCATGATCGCCGTGCTGTTGGCGCCAACGGCCAGCATCGCCAGGCATGACGACCACAAAACCAGCGATAAGATTGTCTGCCGCTTCAACGCCTACACCACGACCGCGCGCCCGGTATATTGCTACTCATGACCGCGAAGCCGTCGACAGCAGATCTTCGGCTTTCTCGACGGGAAAGGGTTTGGGAGCGTGCCATGGACAGCGACATTGACGACCTGAAGACGCTTTTCACCGCGAAGCCACGCCCTACCAGTTGGGCCGAGCGGCGCGCGCGCATGGACGAGATTTGCGCCATCGATCCGCCGCCTGCCGACATCGTCTTCACGCCCTTTGCCATTGGCGGCATTCCGGCCGAATGGTCGCTAGCCCCCGAACGCGATGCAGCGCGGGTTCTGCTTTATTTCCACGGCGGCGGCTATTGCGCCGGATCGATCGGCAGCCATCGCGCCATGGTCGGCGGGGTCGGCAAGCTCGCAGGCATCCGCACGCTCGCAATCGACTATCGGCTTGCGCCGGAGCATCCCTATCCCGCCGCTCTGGAGGATGCGCTTGCCGCATGGCGCTTCCTTGGCGAGCAGGGCTACACGCCGCAATCCATAGCCATTGGCGGCGACAGCGCTGGCGGCAATCTCACCTTGGCGCTACTGTTGAGGCTGCAGGCCTTAGGCGAGCCCCTGCCGGCTGCGGCCTGGCTAGTCTCGCCCTGGCTGGACCTGCAGATGACGGGAGCCACCCTTGACAGCAAGGCCGACATCGATCCGCTGATCAGCCGTGACTACCTCACCGGGCTCGCCACCGCTTTTCTCGCGGGCCATGATCCGGCCGATCCGGCGGTTTCACCGCTCTACGCGGATTTCACCGGCCTGCCCCCTGTCCTGATCCAGGTCGGCTCCAGCGAGACGCTACTCGACGACGCCGTGCGGGTAGCCGGCGCGCTTGGCGCCGCCGAGGTCCACGCCACGCTGGAGATATGGCCGCGCATGATCCATGCCTGGATGCTGTGGTCTGGCAGGCTCGCCGACGGGCAGGCTGCCAGCGCCCGCGCGGGAGAATGGCTATGTCGGGCCCTGCGTCCAAAGCTGTCGCAGCAGGAACGCGACGGCTGACCGGCGCCCGACGGAGTGTGACGGGAGCTTGGGACGGACTTTGCCGAGGTCATAACAAGGCCCGGCCGGCAGCACGGAACATGCTGCCGGCCGGGACGAACCTCGTGCTTTTACGGCCGGCCCCGCTCAGGCCGGCACGGCGAGGCCGTAGCGGGCGGCGGGATGGGCGAGTGACAGGCGGGGCCACAACGCCATGCGCGCCGCGGCCAGACCGTCCCACTCCCCGGCATCGGGCAGCGAGGGAATGGTGATGGCCTCGCCAAGATCGAGCCCGGCCAGCGCGCCATCGACCAGTTCGTCCACCGCCATGAACACCTCTGCCGGCAGGTGGCTGAAATCGAGGCCGGAATTCTCGAAGAACTCGGTGCGGGTCAGGCCCGGCAGCACCGCCTGAATGCGAAGCTCGGGCCGGTCCTTGAACTCGTTCTGCAGGGACTGGGTCAGGTTCAGCACATAGGCCTTGGTGGCGCTGTAGGCGCCGAGCAGGTTTTCCGGCATCAACGCCACCACCGAGGCGATGTTGATCAGCGTGCCGCCGCCGCGCGCGGCAAAGGCGTTCACCGCCGCCACCGACAGCTGGCTCAGCGCCACGACATTGACCTGCACCATCGCATCGATGCGTGCGGCTTCGGCACCAAGCACCGGGCCTTCCGTGCCGACGCCCGCATTGTTCACCAGCAACGAAATGGCAGCGTCATCCGTGACCCGCGCGACCAGACGCGCGACGTCGGCAGGGTTGCCGAGATCGGCCGGCAGCACCTCGACCTTGCGCCCTGTCTCGCGCACCAGTTCGCCCGCGAGTTCCTCAAGCCGCGCCTTGTTGCGCGCGACCAGCACGAGATCATGGCCACGGCTGGCCAGCCGGCGCGCATAGACCTTGCCGATGCCGGACGAGGCGCCGGTGACGACGGCCGTTCCCTTGGTAGCGTTGGTGTTCATGACAATCTCCATTTCCAGCGCGGCGACGGCCGCTCTCTTCGTTTTCACATTATGATCATCATTTTTAATTCTCAAGTCTCAATTGAACGGTTTTCGCCTGGCCTGCGTATAAGAACGATGCCACTGACCCGCGCCCGAGGGACCTGATGACCGACGCCCTTCCCTCGCCCACCGGCCGCCCCGATCGCCCCGCTCTCGTCTGGTTGCGCGACGATCTTCGCCTGGGCGACAACCCGGCACTCGCCGCCGCCATCGCCTCGGGCCGGCCGGTGCAGTTGCTTTATGTGCTGGACGAGGAAAGTCCCGGCCTGCGCCCGCTGGGCGGGGCAGCGCGCTGGTGGCTCGGGCGCGCGCTCGCGGCGCTGGAGCGCGACATCGCGGCGCATGGCGGCCGGCTGTTGCTGCGGCGGGGTGCGGCCGGGGCGGTGATCGCCGCGTCGGTCAAGGAGATCGGCGCCGCCACGGTCTATTGGAATCGGCGGTACGGCGCGGCCGAGATCGCGGTCGACACCGCGCTCAAGGCCGAGCTGCGCGCGCAGGGCGTCCTCGTGGAGAGCTTCGGCGCCACGCTGCTGCACGAGCCGTGGACCGTGCTGACGCAAGCCAGAAGCCCCTACAAGGTCTTCACCCCATTCTTCCGTGCCGCGGCGAGCCAGCCGATGCGCGCGCCGCTCCCGCGCCCCACCGGCAACGGCTGGCTGCGGCCGGCAGCGGACGCACCGCCGGGCGAAGCGCTCGCCGACTGGCATCTGGAGCCCTCGCGCCCCGACTGGGCGGGCGGGCTGCGGGAGGCCTGGCAACCGGGCGAGGACGGGGCACGGGCGGCGCTGCACGCCTTCCTCGACCATGGCATCCACGGCTATGCGCAGGGCCGTGACGTGCCGGGCCGTGCCAATGTCTCACGGCTGTCGCCCTTCCTGCGCTTCGGCCATATCTCGCCCCATCAGGTCCTTGCAGCGCTGCGCCATGCCGAGGCCGCTGGCGAGGTGGCGGCGCCGGATGCGGCCAAGTTCACCAGCGAAATCTACTGGCGGGAGTTCTGCTACCATCTGATGTTCCATCTGTCGGACATCGCCGCGACCAATATCGACCGGCGCTTCGACGTGGTGGAATGGCGCGACGACGCCACGCTGGAAACAGCATGGCGCAAGGGGCTCACCGGCTATCCCATCATCGATGCCGGCATGCGCCAGCTCTGGCGCACCGGCTGGATGCACAACCGGGTGCGCATGCTCGCCGCCTCGTTCCTGATCAAGCACGGGCTCACCGACTGGCGACACGGCGAGCGCTGGTTCTGGGACACGCTGGTGGATGCCGATGCCGCGAATAATCCGGCGGGCTGGCAATGGGTCGCCGGCTGCGGGGCGGATGCCGCGCCGTGGTTCCGCATCTTCAATCCCGTGACGCAGGGGGAGAAATTCGATCCCGAGGGCGCCTATGTCCGCGAATTCGTGCCGGAACTCGCAGGGCTGCCGCCGCGCCTGATCCACCGGCCATGGGACGCCGATGCCGCGACGCTCCGGGCCGCCGGCGTGGAACTCGGCCGGACTTATCCGCGCCCGATCCTGGATCTGGCCGCCGGAAGAACGCGGGCGCTGGAGGCGCTGGGGTGCATTCGCGGCGAATGACGCGTCTCGCCGGTTGCCGATCCGGTTCCACGACACTAATTTCGTGAACCTTTTCGCAACGCGCAGAACCCAAATCATCCCATGGACATCCGCAACGGCCTCGTCGAATCGATCGGCAATACGCCGCTCATCAAGCTGCAACGCGCCTCGGAAGAGACCGGCTGCACCATTCTCGGCAAGGCGGAATTCCTCAACCCCGGCCAATCGGTGAAAGACCGCGCCGCGCTGTTCATCATCAAGGACGCGGTGGCGAAGGGCCTGCTCAAGCCGGGGGGCGTCATTGTCGAGGGCACGGCGGGCAATACCGGCATCGGCCTCGCGCTGGTCGGCAACGCGCTCGGCTTCCGCTCGGTGATCGTGATTCCCGAAACCCAGAGCCAGGAAAAGAAGGACATGCTGCGCCTTGCGGGCGCGGCGCTGGTGGAGGTGCCTGCGGTCGCCTATGCCAACCCGAACAACTATGTGAAGGTCTCCGGCCGCCTTGCCGAAGCCCTGGCGAAAACCGAGCCGAACGGGGCGGTCTGGGCCAACCAATTCGACAATATCGCCAACCGGCAGGCCCATATCGAGACCACCGGCCCGGAAATCTGGGACCAGACCGAGGGTGAAATCAGTGGTTTCGTCAGCGCGGTCGGCACCGGCGGCACGCTGGCGGGCTGCGCCCTTGCGCTCAAGGAGCGCAATGCCCGCATCAAGATCGCCCTCGCCGATCCGTTCGGCGCCGCGCTCTATTCCTATTACACCACCGGCGAACTGAAGGCCGAAGGCTCCTCGATCACCGAAGGCATCGGGCAGGGCCGCATCACCGCCAATCTCGAAGGCGCGCCGATCGATATCGCCTACCAGATCCCGGACGCCGAGGCGGTGCAGATCGTGTTCGACCTGCTCGAATATGAGGGCCTGTGCCTGGGTGGATCATCCGGCATCAATGTCGCCGGCGCGATCCGCCTCGCGAAGGAACTCGGCCCGGGGCACACCATCGTCACCGTGCTGTGCGACTTCGGCACCCGTTACCAGTCGAAACTGTTCAACCCCGACTTCCTGCGCGAAAAGGGCCTGCCCGTTCCCGGCTGGCTGGAGCGCAGGATCGAATTGCCGAGCGTGCTGGTGTGATGGCAACCCATCTTCTGTTCCGCGACGACGCCTATCTGGCCGAGACCGCCGCCGTCGTGACCGGCGTGACGCCGGAAGGCGGCGTGATCGTCGACCGCACCGTGTTCTACGCCACCGCCGGCGGGCAGCCGGGCGACAAGGGCGTGCTGGTGCGCGCGGACGGCTCAGAGATCGCGCTGGCCACGGCCGTCTATGGGCCGGACAAGGCTGAGATCATCCATGTACCGGCCACAGCGGGCGGCGCGCTGCCCGAGCTCGGCGAACAGGTGACATTGCGGCTGGACTGGCCGGTGCGCCACCAGCGCATGCGCATGCACACCGCGCTGCATCTGCTGTCGGTCGCCCTGCCCTATCCGGTCACTGGCGGCTCGATCGGCGAAAGCGAGAGCCGGCTCGACTTCGACATTCCCGATGCCGGGCTCGACAAGGACGAGATCACCGCCAAGGTGAACGCGATGATCGCCACCGGCGCCGCGGTTACCGAAAGCTGGATCAGCGACGACGAACTCGACGCCAATCCGGGTCTGGTCAAAACCATGTCGGTGAAGCCGCCGCGCGGCTCCGGACGGGTGCGGTTGGTGAATATCGATGGGCTCGATCTCCAGCCCTGTGGCGGCACCCATGTGCGCAATGTGAGCGAAATCGGCGCCGTGCTGGTGACGAAAATCGAGAAGAAGGGCCAGCAGAATCGCCGTGTGCGGCTGGCCTTCGCCTGAGACGCGTGCGTTTGCGGCCTGTACCGGGAGTTTGAGCGATGGCCTACGATCCCCACTTCGTCAGTACCGAATGGCTCGCCGACCATCTCGGCGCACCGAACCTCGTCATCGTCGACGGCTCCTGGCACATGCCGGCGACGGGACGCAGCGGGCGCGCCGAATATCTTGAGCGGCACATTCCCGGTGCGGTGTTCTTCGACCTCGACGCCATCTCCGACACATCGAGCCCCCTGCCGCATATGCTGCCGTCGGAGACGCTGTTCCGGGCGGCGATGGAAGCGCTGGGCATCGGCCGGACCATGAAGATCGTGGTTTACGATACCGCAGGCCTGTTCTCGGCGCCGCGCGTCTGGTGGACGCTCAAGGTGTTCGGCGCCGTGGACGTGCAGATACTCGATGGCGGCTTTCCGAAGTGGCTGGAAGAGGGGCGCCCGCTCGAAGCGGGAGAGCCGAAAATCTATCCGGCGAGCTTCCCCGCCAAGCTCGACCGCGAGCGCGTGGCGAGCCTCGCCGATGTGGCCAGCGCGATCGCCAGCGGCTCGGCGCAGATTCTCGATGCCCGCGCCGCCGAACGCTTCCGCGGCGAGGTGCCAGAGCCGCGGGTCGGGCTGCGCTCCGGCCATATTCCGGGTGCCCGCAACCTGCCGGTTTCGGAAGTGGTGAAGGAGGGCCGCCTCGCCGATGCCGACACGCTGCGCGCAGCCATAGCCGCCTCGGGCATAGACCCCGCGAAGCCGGTGATCACGAGTTGCGGCTCGGGCGTCACCGCCGCGATCCTGTGGCTCGCGCTCGATACGCTCGGTACCCCGCCAAAGGCGCTCTATGACGGATCGTGGACCGAATGGGGCGGCTCCGACCGGCCGATCGCCACCGGCCCGGCGGACTGACGCCGCCTCCGGCAACCGGAAAGTCAAAGGGCCGGCCCGCACGCGCGGACCGGCCCTTTTCGTTGAGACCTGGCGACCACCGGAAGGCAGTCGGCACCCCGCCACAAGCCATGAGGTCAAGGCGCGCTACCGGCGCGCCGCGCCTCAGTGCAGGATCTGGCTGAGGAACAGCTTGGTGCGCTCGTGCTGCGGGTTGGAGAAGAACGCGTTCGGCTCGTTCATCTCGATGATCTGGCCGGCATCCATGAAGATGACGCGGTTGGCAACCTGACGCGCGAAGCCCATTTCATGGGTCACGCACAGCATGGTCATGCCTTCCTCGGCAAGGCTGACCATGGTCTCCAGCACTTCCTTGACCATTTCCGGGTCGAGCGCGGAGGTCGGCTCGTCGAACAGCATGATCTTCGGCTTCATGCACAGCGCGCGGGCGATGGCGACGCGCTGCTGCTGGCCGCCCGAGAGCTGGCCGGGATACTTGGCCGCCTGCTCGGGGATCTTCACCTTTTTGAGGAAGTGCATCGCCAGTTCTTCGGCGTCCTTCTTGGGCATCTTGCGGACCCAGATTGGCGCCAGCGTCAGGTTTTCGAGAATGGTGAGGTGCGGGAACAGGTTGAAGTGCTGGAAGCACATGCCGACCTCGCGGCGGATCTCGTCGATGCGCTTGAGGTCATTGGTCAGTTCGATGCCGTCGACCACGATCGAGCCCTGCTGGTGTTCCTCCAGCCGGTTGATGCAGCGGATCATGGTCGACTTGCCCGAGCCCGAAGGCCCGCAGATCACGATGCGCTCGCCGCGATGGACGCGCAGGTTGATGTCCTTCAGCACATGGAATTCGCCGTACCATTTATGCACGCCCACCAGTTCCACCGCGGTTTCGCGCATGGGCGGCGTGTGAACGGCCGGGAGTTCGTCGCCGGAGACGATCGAATGAGGTTCGGACATGGGACTCTCCGTCGTTCAGTGTCTGTGGGATGTGTTCAGGCGCCGCTCCACGAAGAGGGAGTAGCGGGACATGCCGAAGCAAAAGAGGAAATAGATGATGCCGGCGAAGGCGAAGCCGGTGTAGAGCGTCACCGGCGTCGCCCAGTTGGGGTCGGTGAACGCGGCGCGAAGCTGGCCGAGAAAATCGAAGATCGAGACGATCAGCACCAGCGTCGTGTCCTTGAACAGGCTGATGAAGCTGTTCACGATTCCCGGAATGACCAGGGTGAGCGCCTGCGGCAGGATGATGAGGCGCATCATCTGCCACCAGCCCAGCCCCATCGACATGGCGCCTTCGTACTGGCCCTTCGGGATCGCCTGCAGGCCGCCGCGGATGACCTCCGCCATATAGGCGGCCGAGAACAGCGCCACGCCGACCAGCGCGCGCAGCAGGCCATCCGGGTTCACGCCCGAGGGCAGGAACAGCGGCAGCATATAGGTGGCGAAGAACAGCACGGTGATCAGCGGCACGCCGCGCCAGAACTCGATGAAGATCACCGAGAGCAGCCGCACGATCGGCATGTGCGAGCGCCGGCCGAGCGCCAGAAGAATGCCGAGCGGCATCGAGGTGACGATGCCGGTCACCGCGATCACCAGCGTTACCAGCAGGCCGCCCCAGGAGCGGGTCTCCACCTTCTGCAGGCCGAAATCGAAATCCCACATCAGGATGATGATGCCGAGCCCGACGAAGAACATGCCGACGCCGCGCGCCGCGCTCATCGCATTGCCGCCGAGCAAAGCGAGGATGCCGCCGGCAATGGCGCAGAACACCAGCGCCGTCAGCACATAATCCAGCCAGAATCCGGGGTTGAGCCCCATGACCGTGTCGGTGCCCGACATGAACGGGATAACCCCGGCATGGCCGAGCATGAAGTTCGAGAGGTCGATATTGCCGCCGGTGAGCAGCACGAAGGCCACCACCGGATAGACCGCGAAGAAGAGGAAGGAGTTCAACCGCTTCATCGGCCAGTCGAGCACCATGAGCGGCACCAACAGCACCGCGCCGAGGGCGAACACGATGTCGACCCGCCAGCGCTGGTCCGCCGGATAGAAACCGTAGATCAGCTGGGAGAACTTCGCCTTGATGAAGGGCCAGCAGGCGCCGACCTCGGGCCCGAGGCAGGCCTCGCGGTTCTGCCCCTCCCATACCGCGTCAATGAACAGGAAGCGCACCACGGGCGGGACCACCAGCACGAGCAGCGCTATGCCGAACAGGGTGAGCAGGGTGTTGAGAACGCCGGAGAACAGGTTCTCCCGCATCCACGCGACCGCACCGATATTGCGTTTCGGCGGCGGCAGCGGCGTCACCAGTTCGCTGCGGATGAATGTCCCGTCGTCGAAGGTCAGACTCATCGCGCGCTCCTCACCGTTCGATCAGCGCGACGCGCCGGTTATAGGTGTTCATGATGATGGAGGTGATGATCGAAATGACCAGGTAGACGCCCATGGTGATCGCGATGATCTCGATCGCCTGCCCGGTCTGGTTCAGCGTGGTGCCGGCAAACACGGCCACGAGGTCGGGGTAGCCGATCGCGACCGCGAGCGACGAGTTCTTGGTTAGGTTGAGATACTGGCTGGTGAGCGGGGGAATGATGACCCGCATGGCCTGCGGAATGACCACCAGCCGCAATGTCTGGCTGGAGCGCAGCCCGAGCGAATGAGCCGCCTCGGTCTGCCCATGGCTCACGGCCATGATGCCGGCGCGCACATTCTCGGCGATGAACGCCGCGGTATAGGTGGCGAGCGCCACGGTCAGCGCGATGAACTCGGGAATCACCCGCACACCGCCCGCGAAGTTGAAGCCCTTGAGCTCCGGCGCCTCGAACGAGACGGGAAACCCGGTCAGCGCCATCGCGATCAGCGGCAGCCCGACGATCAGGCCGAGATTGATCCGGAAGGTGGGAAGCGGACGGCCGGTCTCCTCCAGCCGGTTCTTCGACCAGGAGGCGACGAACACCGCGATCACGATGGCGAGCCCGAACGCCCACACCACATAACCGGTGCCCTCGGCGAAGACCGGGCGCGGCACGATGAAGCCACGATTGGACAGGAAGACCTCGCCGAACAGCGAGATGCTCTGGCGGGGCCCCGGCAGCGCGCTGAGCACGGCGAGATACCAGAACAGGATCTGGAACAGCGGCGGCAGGTTGCGCAGCAATTCGACATAGACGCTGGACAGCAGCCGGACGACGAAGTTCTTCGACAGGCGGCCGATGCCGACCAGAAGACCGATAATGGTGGCGATGAAGATGCCGACCACCGCGACCAGCAGCGTGTTGAGCACGCCGACCAGGAAGGCCCGGCCATAGGTGGAGGACTCGCTATAGGGGATCAGCGTCTGGCTGATACCGAATCCGGCGGTGTTCTCCATGAACCCGAAGCCTGTGGCGATGTTCTGCGCCTTCAGGTTTTCCTGGGCATTCTGGAGGAAGTCCCAGCCGAGCAGCACGATGATGATCAGCGCCGCGAGCTGGAACAGGATGCTTCGGATTTTCGGGTCGTTGATGAAAGATGTCCGCGACCGGGTCGCAGTCGCTTGCGCAAGGTCAGCCATGGTCCCCCTCGCCTCGATTCGAGGCTTATTCACACATGTGCGACGGGGAACGGTCCGGTCTGACGCCGGCTAATGCCCGCTCCGCGTCCCGATGGAAGTCGCGCCCGCGCCAGGAGGCGGGGCGCGACGACCGGATCAGCGGATCGGCGGGGCGTACTGGAGGCCGCCCTTCGTCCACAGCGCGTTGGTGCCGCGCGCGAGCTTCAGGGGGGTGTCGGGCCCGACGTTACGGTCGTACATCTCGCCGTAATTGCCGACCTGCTTGAGGATCTGGAACGCCCAGTCATTGCCGATGCCGAGGCCCTCGCCGAACTTGCCCTCGGTTCCGACGATGCGCTTCACTTCCGGATTCTCGGACTTGAGCATCTCGTCGGCATTCTTGGAGGTGATGCCGAGCTCTTCGCCGTTGACCTGGGCGAACAGGGTCCACTTCACGATGTCGAACCACTGGTCATCGCCGTGGCGCACGACCGGGCCGAGCGGCTCCTTGGAGATGATCTCGGACAGGACGATATGATCGTCCGGGTTCGTCAGTTTGAGGCGTTCAGCCGCGAGGCCCGAACGGTCGGTGGTGTAGACGTCGCAGCGGCCGGAATCATAGGCCTTGATGGTCTCGTCAGCGGTCGCGAACGCGATGACTTCGTATTCCATCTTGTTGGCGCGGAAGAAGTCCGCGACGTTCTGCTCGGTCGTGGTGCCGGTCTGGGTGCAGACCGACGCGCCGGAGAGCTCAAGCGCCGAATTGACGTTCTTGTCCTTGCGGATCAGGAAGCCCTGGCCGTCATAATAGGTGACGCCCGTGAAGTTCAGGCCGAGCGAGGTGTCGCGCGAAATCGTCCAGGTGGTGTTGCGCGACAGGATGTCGATGTCGCCGGACTGCAGCGCGGTGAAGCGGTCCTTGGCGGAAAGCGGGGTGAACTTCACCTTGCTGGCATCGCCGAGCACGGCAGCGGCCACGGCGCGGCAGAAATCCACATCGAGGCCGGTCCACTCACCCTTGTCATTGGGGTTGGAGAAGCCGGGCAGGCCCTGGCTGACGCCGCACTGGATGAAGCCCTTGGACTTTACCTGGTCGAGCGTTGCCGCCTGAGCGCCGACCGCGCAGAGCCCGAAAGCTCCGGCGAAGGCGAAAGTGGAAATGAGGCGTTTCATGTTAGCTGCCTTCGTTCATTCGGTTTTGATTTATCGCCCCGTTCACGCTGCGCGAACGGCACGGGTGGAGAAGCAAGGCAATAAGCGTGCCGCATGCACGCCCCTTCGCGCGACAAGGCATGCTTCCTTCGTCTGACGCACAGCCTGCGGCATGTGTGGCCCGCCTCGCCAGACCTAACGTCATCAGAGCGCCCTATTCATGTACGGTCAAGCGCTTGACGGCCCGCCCGCCGGGGCGGCCAATGGCAACCACACTGGGCGACTCGACGCGGTACGATGATGGCAGGACAACCTAAAGACGCCGAAAACCACGCTTTTGCCGTGGAGACACGGATCGTCAATGGCGGGCGCGACCCGCAGCGCTTTGACGGCTTCGTGAACACCCCGATCGTGCGCGGCTCCACAGTTCTTTCGCCCACGGTCGCCGATCTCGAGGCACATACCGGGCGCTACACTTATGGCCGGCGGGGCAATCCGTCGGTGGAAGCGCTGGAACAGGCGCTCACCGACCTCGAAGGCAGCGCCGGCGTGGTGCTGACACCCTCCGGCCTGTCGGCGATCAGCGTCGCCCTGCTGGCGGTGCTGGAGGCCGGCGATCATCTTTTGATGGTGGACACCGCGTACCAGCCCACGCGCCGCGTGTGCGACGCCGTGCTCCGGCGCTACGGGATCGAGACGACCTATTACGATCCGCTGGCCGGAGCGGGCATCGAGGCGCTGATCCGGCCCAACACCCGCGCCATCTTCATGGAATCGCCGGGCTCGCAATCCTTTGAAATGCAGGACATTCCGGCCATCGTCGAGGTCGCCCGCCGGCATTCCATCACCACGCTGATGGACAACACCTGGGCGACGCCACTGTTCTTCCGCCCGCACGATCTTGGGGTCGATGTCGCGATCCAGGCCGGCACCAAATATCTCGGCGGCCATTCCGACCTCAATATCGGCACGATCTCGGCCACCGATCCCTGCTTCCGCAAGATCAAGCTCACCCATGGCGATCTCGGCATCACAGTGGCGCCGGAAGATGCATTTCTGGCGACGCGCGGGCTGCGCACCATGGCGGTGCGTCTCGTCCATCATCAGGCATCGGCGCTGAGGGTGGCGCAGTGGCTCGCCGCGCGCCCCGAAGTGCTGCGCGTCCTTCATCCCGCGCTGCCGGACCATCCCGGCCACGCGATCTGGCGCCGCGACTTCAAGGGCGCGTCGGGCCTGTTCAGCATCATCCTCAAGCCGGTGCCGAAGGCGGCTGTGGACGCCTTCCTCGACAGCCTGCGGCTGTTCGGGCTCGGCTATAGCTGGGGCGGGTTCGAGAGCCTTGCCATTCCCTTCGACTGCTCGACCTACCGCACCGCCACGCGCTGGCAGCCCGGTGGCCCGGCGGTTCGGCTGCATATCGGGCTGGAGAATGTCGACGACCTGATCGAGGACCTCGCACAGGGGCTGGAGCGACTGGGGCGCGTGGGTTCGGGCCGCTAATTCGCCCGACGATATAGCGAGATGCGCACCCGGCGGCCTTCATTGTAGTCATAGCCGGGAATGTCGGCGCCGCGATCGACACGCAGGCCCAGCGCTTCGGCGCGGCGCACGAAACGCATCTCCTGCCGCCGCTCCACGAACACCGCGCGGCAGCCGCCCTCCTGCAGGAAATCGGCCGCGGCCGCCCCGTCCAGGAAACGCACCGGCACCGCACCCGGCGCCAGCAGCATCAGGCTCGGCTCGTTGAAGCCGGCGCTGCCGATCGCGATCGGCTGGCCAGCGCGCGCGCAGGCTTCCGCGCTGGCGGCTTCGGCGAGCCGCGGCGAGACCCAGATGCTCTGAAGGTTTGGCACGATGAGTTGCATCACCCCGAAGCCGGACACCAGCATGCCGGCCACCGCGAGCAGGGTCGCCTTCTCCACGCCGTAATCGCGCACCGACCCGGCGGCGATCACCAGTGCGAAGAAGCCGAGCAGCAGCAGCGGCCAGGACAGCACGCTGGTGGTGCGGTCGAAGATCGCCAGTCCGAGCAGCGCCAGCACCGCTATCAGTGCGCCGATCACCGGCCACAGCCACAGCAGTCGCACCAGCCGCGTATTGGCAAGCGCCAGCGCCCCGCGCTCGACCGCCAGCGCGATCAGGATCGCGATGGCCGGAAAGGTCGGCAGCACGAAACCGGGGATCTTGGTCGGGTAAAACTCCAACACCAGCCAGACCGGCAGCACCCAGGCCAGCAGGCAGCGCACCGAGCGCAGCCGTCGTGCCTTCCACAGGATCGGCAGAGTGAGGGCCGCCAGCGGCGCCGCCGGCCAGAACAGGCCCCAGAACATCAGGAGATAGGCGCCGGGCAGCGCGGTGAAGCCGGGAAAGAACGGCGCCACCCGTCCGATCAGCAGCCTCTCCGCGGTTTCAGCGGCGCTCTCCGTGCCGGTCCAGTGGCGCAGGACGAACCAGTTCGCCACCAGCAGCAGGCAGACCGCGAGGCCATGGAACGGCGCCAGCGGACGCAGCAGCCGGACCGAGCGGTCCGCCGCCGCCAGCGCCACCAGCGGCACGGCGACATAGAGCGGTGCCAGCACCCCCTTGGCCATCAACGCCGCGCACAGGCCGCCCCAGAAGATGGCGGCGAGCTTCACGTCGATCGCGGCCGGCAGCGGCGGGCGTCCGACATTTTCCCCGCCGCGGCCGACATAGACGCGGGCGAAGGCTCCCATCATCGCCGCCACCGCCGCCACCAGCACCGCATCCGGCACGGCGAGCCGCGCGGCGATGCCGATCGCGGCGCTGGAAGCGAGCAGGGTCGCCGCCAGCAGCGCGGCACGGCGGCGCACAAAGGCAAGTGCTGCCCAGAATGTAAGCAGCACGGCACCGATTCCCGCGGCCAGCGAGGGAAGCCGGTACAAGGCGATGGTGTGAACCGCGCCCTCGCCTGCCACCACCTCGCCGAGCGCGACCACGCCGGCCTGCAGCCAGTAGAAGCCGAACGGCCGGGTATGACGCGCCTCCACCCCGATGCGCGTATCGGTGAGGCTGCCGCCCTCGACCATCTGCCGCGAAATCTGTGCCGTGCGCGCCTCGTCACGGTCGACGACGGGAATCGCGAACAGGCCGGGCAGGAAGGCGATGAGCGAGAGGCCGACAAGGAACAGGCAGGCCCGCAGATTGCTCCGGGAGCAGGCATCGAACAGCGCCAGAATGCGTTCCGCCGCCCGCAGCCGGCCGGGCGCGGCCAGCGGCGAGCCGGGCTTCTTGTGGGTTCCTGTTCGCGAGATCATTGCGGCCGCCCTTTCGAAAGCGGGCGGAACATACCAGATGCGCCGCGCGCGGAAAGCGCGACACGCGCTAATGGAAGCAGCAGGGCTGCGCTATTCGGCCACCTGCTGGACCGCCGCGCCACCCGTGGCCCGCTCGGCCCTCCAATTACGGATGAAACCGGGCACGCGCACCGCCGGCATGGCCTGAGAGTACAGATAGCCCTGGCCATGGTCGCAGCCATTCGTACGCAGAAAGGCCGCCTGCGCCTCGTTCTCGACCCCCTCCGCCACGGTCTGAATACCGAGGCTCTGCCCGAGATTGATCACCGCGCGCACGATCGCGGCGTCGTCAATGTCGTGCTCGATGTCGTGAACGAAGGAGCGGTCGATCTTGATGCGATCGACAGGGAATTGCTTGAGATGGGTCAGCGAGGCGTAGCCGGTGCCGAAATCGTCGAGATCGATCCGGACCCCGGCAGCGTTCAACGCACGCAGACTCTGGCGCACCACCTCGTTGCCGCGGCCGAGAAACACTGTCTCGGTGACCTCGA
This sequence comes from Ancylobacter gelatini, assembly GCF_022601675.1. Taxonomy (GTDB): domain Bacteria; phylum Pseudomonadota; class Alphaproteobacteria; order Rhizobiales; family Xanthobacteraceae; genus Ancylobacter; species Ancylobacter gelatini. The sequence continues at coordinate 311,637 of NZ_JAKVIL010000004.1, forward strand.
CGGTAAGTCGCTCGGGAGGCAGTCCGGCAGCGTCCAGCGCGGAGAGCACGCGCTCGGGCAACTCGCCGCGCGCGAATTCGGCCGAGCTGACATTGATGGCGACATGGCCGAAATCGCATCCCGCCGCCTGCCATGTGGTCATGTCGCGCATCACGGTGTCCAGCAGGCGCTCGCCTATCACCAGCGCGAGATACGGATCGTCAAAGGCCTGACCGAAGTCCTTCGGCCCGAGCAGTCCCTTGCGGGGATGGCGCCAGCGCAGCAGCGCTTCGAACCCGACGATGGCGCCGGTGGAGAACGACACCTTCGGCTGGTAGTAGGGCACGAACTCGCCCTTCTTCAGGGCCAGCCGCACGCGCTCGGCAAGCTGGATCCGGTTCTCGGTCGCCTGCTGCATGCGCGTGTTGTACTCTACGGCGATACCGCGCCCCGACGATTTCGCGCGATACAGCGCAATGTCGGCGTTCTTGAGCAGCGTGGACGGATCGGCGCCGTGATCCGGCGAGACCGCAACCCCGATGCTGCTGCGGCAGGACAGTGACGTCCGGCGGTAGACAAACGTCTTGTTGAGCACCGCCAGCACGCGCTGGGCGACCAGCAGGCCGTCCACCGGGCTCTCTATATGTGACAGCAGCACGATGAATTCGTCGCCGCCCAGCCGGGCAACGGTGTCGACCTCGCTGACGCTGCGGCTCAACCGACCGGCGGCCTCGATGAGCAGCGCATCGCCGGCATCGTGGCCGAGCGTGTCGTTGACGTCCTTGAACTGATCGAGGTCGATCAGCAGCACGCCGACATGCTTGCCGCTGCGCTTGGCACGGCGCAGGGCGGCCTCCAGCTTCTCACGCATCAATCCCCGATTGGGCAGGCCGGTCAGAGCGTCATGATTGGCCATGCGCCACATGCGCTGCTCGGATTCCTTCTGTTCCGTGACATCCTGAAGGATGCCGAAGGCGCGGACCACCTTGTCGTCCTCGACCTCCACCTCGCAGGTCTTGCGCACGATGCGGTGCCCGCCCTGCGCGTCGACGAAGGGAAGCTCCACCTCGAAGGGCTCGCGGGTCCGGATCGCCTGTTCCAGCTTGCGTTGGAACTGGTGCCGCGCCTCGATGGGAAAATGCGAGAACGCCACCTCGGTCGAAGGCTCGCGACCCGGTGTCAGTCCGTAGATGCGGAACAGCCCGTCCGACCAGGTCAGCCGGTTGGTCGCGATGTCGAACTCCCAACCGCCGACGCGCGCCAGCCTTTCGGTCTGCGCGAGCAGGGTCTGGCGCCGCCACAATTCCCGGCTCTGCATTTCCAGAAGGCCCTGGCTGGTGCGCCGGTGCTCCAGCTCCCGTTTGGTGCGCCGCGTCGCCTCATGAAAGCGGAACTGGTCGGTAACGAGCTGGGCCAGGCGGCCGACCACTTCGATCTCGGCCTCGGTGATCTCGCGCGGTTCCCGGTCGAAGATGCAGAGCGAGCCGATATGGAGCCCGGAGCGCAGCGCGATGGGCACGCCGACATAGAACCGGATATGCGGCTCGCCGGTCACATAGATGTTGTCGCGAAAGCGCGGATCCTTCGTCGCGTCCGGCACCACGAGAATGTCCGGCGACATGATGGTCCAGGCGCTGAATGAATGCTCGCGCGAGGTCCCCTCGACCTCCCAGCCGGATCTGGCCTTGAACACCTGCCGCTCGCGATCGACGAGGCCGATGCAGGCATAGGGAACATTCAGCACGATGCGGCCGAGCAGGCACACGCCCTCCAGCGCTGCCGACTGACCGGAGCCCAGAATCTCGAGGGCATGCAGTTCAGCCAGACGCTCGGCTTCATTCTCCGGTATCGGATATGCCATGGGGACCTGCTGAAACCGCTAAACGGGCACGCTAGCGCAAAGGGTGCATGTGATGGTGTCGCAAAACTACTAGTATTGCCACATTTCAGCGACGCTATCGTCAAAATAGGTGGGATTCGGCGCCACATGCGGGGCGCTTCGGCCCGCCGCCACCATCGGGGCGAGACTGCCGGCCTCGACAATGACGCAAGGCGCCCCGACGACACCCTCCCGCGCCCGCGTCGGAGCTCCGGCATCCCAGCCTCCAGCGAAGCGCGCACGCGCGGCGGAACTGCATGCGCTCTGCGCACCGCCGTTGCTTCAGATCAGCTCAGGAACAGACGCGTGTACTGGGTTTCGTGCCGCATCGAGGCGATGTCGGAGCGCAGCGCCGCGCCGCCCAGCCGTGCCAGCGGCACGTCCATCGCCGCAAGCGCGACATCGCTCAGGCTACGCGCGGCGCTGGCGAGCACATGGTTGCCGTCGGCCTGGCCGAGCGGCACCAGCCGCACCGCCGCCGAGACGAGATTGGCACACACGGCGGTGAGAAAGCCGGTAAGCGTCGAACCGAGCGGCAGGCCGTGAGCCGCCGCGGCCGCGCCGACCGCGACCGGATAGGCATAGCGCCCGCCCCAGGCGGCGCAGGCGCGTTCCAGCGCGGGGGCCGGCCAGGCGGCGCGGGTGGCGGCGAGGAAGGCGTCGCCCTGGTTCAACGTCTCCATCTGGCGCTCCCGCGAGGGCGCGAAAGCGGCACCCAGTTCGGCGACCTCAATGAAATCCGCGTCCCGGCCGGACTCCACCGCGCGCCAGGCATGAGCGAGCAGCACCGCATCGGCGAACGGCCCGCCATGGCGCAGCAGGTCCTCGATCCAGCCACGGAGAGAGGCGGCGTCCTTGATGTCGCCGGTCTCGACCGCCCACTCCAGCCCGTGGGAATAGGCGAAGGAGCCGACCGGATAGGCCGGCGACAGCCAGACAAGCAGCGGCACGAGGTCTACAGCGCCGGGGAACGCGTCCCGGCCCGTAGCGCCTGCCTCACTTATGGTCGTGATGGTGGTGATGGCCGTGCCCATGCGGGTGGTCGTGGGAAGGGTCGTGAGGCGCATGATCGTGGTGCGCATGATCATGATGGGCATGATCGTGGCCGCAGCCGCAGCCCTCGCCATGGGCATGCTCATGCTTGGGTTCGCCGACATGCAGCACATCGCGCACCGGCGCGGCCGCGTGGTCGTCGCTCACATGGTGATGACGGTGCTGGCTGTGATGATCATGCCCGCAGCCACAGTTCTCGTCATGCTCATGATGGTCATGCGCGTGATGCGCATGCCCATGATGGCCGTGATCATGGTGTGCGTGATCAGGATGCGCGTGATCATGGTGTGCATGTTCATGGCCGTGATCGTGATGGTCGTGACCGCAGCCACAATCCTCGCCATGCTCGTGGTGTTCATGCCCGTGCGCCTGATGCCCGTGCGCCTCGGCGGCCTCGTAGGCGCCGCCTTCCGGCTCGAAGGAGGCGTCGACCACGTTGACCTGCGCACCCAGCCCGCGCGCCATTTCTTCCAGCACGGGATCGCGGGCGATGCGGATGCGGTCGGCCAGAAGTTCGGCCGGCACATGGCGATTACCCAGATGCCAGGCGAGGCGCGCGAGATGATAGGGATCGCGCGCCACGATCTCGGCGACCGGCTCCTCGGCGGCCACCACCGCCACGGTGCGCCCGTCGTCCAGCAGCAGGCCGTCGCCGTCCTTGAGCCGGGTGGCCTCGGCGAAATCGAGCAGGAACACCACGTCGCCCTCCCCGCGCATCGCAATGCGGCGACGATGGCGGCCGTCATGGGGCAGCACCACCTTGTCGGCGGCGGCGCTCGTGTCCCAGGTGCCGGCGGGCAGCAGCGTGCGGGCGTGGATCATGGCGGTCTCCTTCGAGCGAAGCTCTGTCTGGAACCGACAATTAGAACAGGAAGTAGCGCTGCGCCATGGGCAGTTCGCTCGCCGGCGCGCAGGTCAGCAATTCGCCATCCGCACGCACTTCATAGGTTTCGGGGTCGATTTCGATGTTCGGCGTCGCGCCATTGTGAATCATCGAGGCCTTGCCGATGCCGCCCCGGACATTGTCGACCGCGATGAAGCGCTTCTCCAGCCCGAGCCGCGCGCCAACGCCCCGCTCCACCGCCGCCTTGGAGGTGAAGGTCAGGCAGGTCGCGGTGCGGGCCTTGCCGAAGGCGCCGAACATCTCGCGGTAATGCACCGGCTGCGGGGTCGGGATCGACGCATTGGGGTCGCCCATCTGCGCGGCCACGATCACCCCGCCCTTCACCACCATGTCCGGCTTGGTGCCGAAGAAGGCCGGCGACCAGATGACGAGATCGGCCAGCTTGCCCGGCTCCACCGAGCCGATGTGCCGCGCGACGCCATGCGCGATCGCCGGATTGATGGTGTATTTCGCGACATAGCGCTTGGCGCGGACATTGTCGTTGCGCTCGCTGTCGCCCGGAAGCGGGCCGCGCTGCAGCTTCATCTTGTGCGCGGTCTGCCAGGTGCGGGTGACCACCTCGCCGAGCCGGCCCATGGCCTGGCTGTCGGAGCTCATCATCGAGAGCGCGCCGAGATCGTGCAGGATGTCCTCGGCGGCGATGGTTTCCTTGCGGATACGGCTCTCGGCGAAGGCGAGATCCTCGGCGATCGAGGGGTGGAGGTGGTGGCACACCATGAGCATGTCGAGATGCTCGTCGAGCGTGTTCACCGTAAACGGCCGGGTCGGGTTTGTGGAGGACGGCAGCACGTTGGGCAGGCCGGCCACCTTCATGATGTCCGGCGCATGGCCGCCGCCTGCGCCCTCGGTATGGAAGGCGTGGATGGTGCGCCCCTTGAACGCCTCGATCGTGTCTTCGACAAAGCCGCTCTCGTTCAGCGTGTCGGTGTGGATCATCACCTGGATGTCGTACTCGTCGGCCACCGAGAGACAGCAGTCGATCGCCGCCGGGGTGGTGCCCCAATCCTCATGAAGCTTCAGCGCGCAGGCGCCGGCCTCGATCTGCTCGACCAGCGCGCCGGGCAGCGAGGCATTGCCCTTGCCGGCCAGCGCCAGATTCATCGGAAAGCTGTCGAAGGCGCGTAGCATCATCTCGATGTGCCACGGGCCGGGCGTGCAGGTGGTGGCGTTGGTACCCGCCGCCGGCCCGGTGCCGCCGCCGAGCATGGTGGTGACCCCACTCATCAGCGCGTGCTCGATCTGCTGCGGGCAGATGAAATGGATGTGGCTGTCGAAACCGCCGGCGGTGACGATCTTGCCCTCGCCCGCGATCACCTCGGTGCCGGGACCGATCACGATATCGACGCCGGGCTGAATGTCCGGGTTGCCGGCCTTGCCTATGGCGTGGATGCGCCCGTCGCGCAGGCCGATATCGGCCTTCACCACGCCCCAGTGGTCGAGGATCACGGCATTGGTGATGACCGTATCGACGGTGCCTTGCGCGCGGGTCATCTGCGCCTGGCCCATGCCGTCGCGGATGGTCTTGCCACCGCCGAACTTCACCTCTTCGCCATAGGTGGTGAAGTCCTTCTCCACCTCGATGATCAGCGAGGTGTCGGCGAGGCGAATGCGGTCACCCGTGGTCGGCCCGAACATCTCGGAATAGACGGCGCGGGAAATCTTGATGGCCATGGACGCGTATCCGGTCAATCGGGAAGCGGGAGGGCGGAGACGAAACCAGCCGGCGGGGTCACAGGCGCCCCATGACCGCCTGTCGGAAGCCGTAGACCTCCTTCTTGCCGGCAAGGTCCACCAGCATGACCTCGCGCGACTGGCCCGGCTCGAAGCGGACGGCAGTACCGGAGGGAATGGCGAGGCGCATGCCGCGCGCCTTCTCGCGGTCGAAAGCGAGGGCGGGGTTGGTCTCGAAGAAATGATAATGGCTGCCGACCTGGATCGGGCGGTCGCCCGTGTTCGACACGGTGAGCGACAGGAACTCGCGCCCCGCGAGCAGCTCGATCTCGCCGTCCTCGAACAGGATCTCGCCCGGCGCGCCCTCATGTCCCAGCCCGCCGCGGATCGGCTCATGGACCGTGACCAGCTTGGTGCCGTCCGGGAAGGTCGCTTCCACCTGCACGTCGTGGATCATCTCGGCGACGCCGGGCATCACCTGATCGGCCGTGAGCACGGTGGCCCCCAGCGTCATCAGTTCGGCGACGCTCTTGCCGTCGCGCGCGCCTTCCACCACGACATCGGTGATCAGCGCCACGGCCTCGGGATGGTTCAGCTTCACGCCGCGCTCCAAGCGGCGGCGGGCCACCTGGGCAGCCATGGCGACCAGAAGCTTGTCCTTCTCACGCGGGCTCAGATTCATCGGCGTTTCTCCGGCTCACTTCAGGCAATCGGCGGCTAGGTAAGCATGGTTGTCGCGATCACACCACGCACCCGCCCCTCAAATTCAGCGGCTTTCACCATCACGCCACATCGCGTGGCGAATTCCGGCGCGCGGGCGGCGCGCTCTTGCATCAGGAATGCCAAATCCGCGGGGGATCCGCCACACCCAGATCGCGGATGATGCGGCGTATCGCGCGATCGAGCCCCGCCCCGTCACGCGCCAGCAGGCGCACGGCCAGAATGCCGTTCCACGCGCTGGCGCCGGCCTCCAGCCCGTCGGGCAGGCCGTCTGTCGCCTCTTCCCCGATGCCGAGCGCGGCGCGCACCGGCTGCAGCCGGCTCTCGGCGTCGGGGGCGATCAGGAGAATGGTGGCGAGCGCCGCCCAGTGCCGCATCACCGCGCCACGTCCCAGCACGGCGGCAAGGTCGCCGGACAGGTCAAGCCCGTCGGCATAGATCAGTCGCCCGTCACGGCGCACGCGCCAGCTGTCGAACAGGGCGCCTTGGCGGAGCGTCTCGCCGGAGGCGGTGCGCCCGAGTACCAGCGGCTCGACCAGCAGCAGCCGGCCGCTGCCGGCGACCTCCGCCGTGATGGAGCGCTCGACGCGGGCGCGGTCGAACAGGATGGTGGCCTGCGGCATCCAGTCGAGGCGCGCGCCAGCGCGGACCTCCAGCTCCACGGCGAGCTGCGTGAGCGCGCCGTCCGAACGGTAGATCTTCTCGGCTGCCTGTGTGGTGAGCACGAGATGGGCGCCGTCGCAGGCGCGGGCCCGGACATGAGAACTATCGCCACCGGCGAAGCCGCCGCCGGTGTTCAGCAGAACGCCTTCCAGCGCCGCGCCGCGCCGGCCGGAGAGCGGGAAGCGCACGCGGCTCGGCCCCGCCTCCTCCACCGCGCCGCGCACGGTGCGCCCGCCGGCGGCAAGCGCCTCCACGAACAGCCGCCCTTTCGCGCGCAGCTCGACGGGAATGGTCGAGCGGGGCGAAGCGTCAGACGGCAATTCGGTTGCGTACATCCGGGTCCTCAAGGGCGGCGCCATCGCCCGACATCACCACCGCGCCGCGCTCCATCACGATGAAATGGTCCGCGAGCTCCTTGGCGAAGTCGAAATACTGCTCGACCAGCACGATGGCCATATCGCCCTTGCTCCGCAAGTAGCGGATGGCGTTGCCGATGTCCTTGATGATCGAGGGCTGGATGCCCTCGGTCGGCTCGTCGAGCACCAGCACCTTCGGGCGCATGGTGAGCGCGCGGCCGATGGCGAGCTGCTGCTGCTGGCCGCCGGACAGGTCGCCGCCGCGCCGGCGCATCATCGAATCCAGCACCGGAAACAGCGAGAACACGTCATCGGGAATCGAACGGTCGGCGCGCTTGAGCGGTGCAAAGCCGGTTTCGAGATTTTCCGCCACGGTGAGCAGCGGGAAGATCTCGCGCCCCTGCGGCACGAAGGCGATACCGCGCCGCGCCCGGTCGGCCGGCGCGAGCCGCGTGATGTCCTCGCCGTTGAAGCGGATGGCGCCGCTGGCGATCGGCTGCTGGCCGACAATGGCGCGCATCAGGCTGGTCTTGCCGACGCCGTTGCGCCCCAGCACGCAGGTGACCTTGCCCGGCTCGGCGGTAACCGAGACCCCGCGCAAGGCCTGCGCCGCGCCGTAGAAGAGGTTGACGTCCTGAACTTCCAGCATGCCGCTCAACGCCCCAGATAGACTTCGATGACGCGCTCATTGGCGCTCACCTGATCGAGCGTGCCTTCCGCCAGCACGGAACCTTCGTGAAGGCACATCACCCGCACGCCAAGGTCGCGCACGAAGGTCATGTCGTGCTCGACCACCACCACGGAATGGCCATTGGCGTTGATCTCGCGCAGCAGCTCGGCGGTCTGCGCGGTCTCGGCGTCGGTCATGCCCGCGACCGGCTCGTCGACCAGCAGGAGCTTGGGGTCCTGCGCCAGCAGCATGCCGATTTCCAGCCACTGCTTCTGCCCGTGCGAGAGCGCCCCGCCGAGGCGGCCACGATGCTCGGTGAGCTTGATGGTCTCGAAGATTTCGTCGATGCGGTCGCGCTGCTCGGCGGTCTCCTTGCGGAAGATGTTCGGCAGGGCGGAGCGCTGCCCCTTGAGCGCGAGGCGCAGATTGTCGAGCACGGTGTGGCTCTCGAACACGGTCGGCTTCTGGAACTTGCGGCCGATGCCGAGCGTGCAGATCTGCGTCTCGTCGAGCTTGGTGAGATCGACCGTGCCGCCGGCGAAGAACACGTCGCCCCTGTCGGGCCGGGTCTTGCCGGTGATGCAGTCCATCATCGTGGTCTTGCCGGCACCGTTCGGGCCGATGATGGCGCGCATCTCGCCCGGATCGACCGTGAAAGACAGCGCGTTAAGCGCGCGAAAGCCGTCAAAGGTGACAGTCACGCCGTCGAGATAGAGCAGCGCCTCGGTCAGGTCCTTCTTGGCGATGGCGTCGACCGGTGCGGGTTCCAGCGTTTCGGTAGTGCTCATGGTCGCCTCCCTCACTCCGCCGGCCGGGGCTCGGCGAGCGGCGGGGCCGCCTCGTCCGGCGGCGGACGGCGCTTCTCCCGCCACTCATAGAACGTGCCGACGATGCCCTTGGGCAGGAACAGCGTGACCGCGACGAACAGCCCGCCCAGCATGAACAACCAGTAGGGCGCCAGCAGGCCGGAGGTGAAATAGGTCTTGGCATAGTTCACCAGCACCGCCCCGAGCGCAGCGCCGACCAGCGTGCCACGCCCACCCACAGCCACCCAGACGATGATCTCGATCGAATTGGCCGGCGAGAATTCGGAGGGGTTGATGATGCCGACCTGCGGCACGTAGAGCGCGCCGGCAATGCCCGCCAGCATGGCCGAGACCACGAAGGCGACCAGCTTGTAGTTCTCCGCCCGGTAGCCGGTGAAGCGCACGCGCGTCTCGGCGTCGCGGATGGCGACCAGCACCTTGCCGAAATGCGAGCGCACCAGGAAGCGGCACAGCACATAGCCGCCCGCCAGCGCCAGCGCGGACAGCGCGAACAGCGTGGCGCGGGTGCCGTCGGACTGGATATTGAAGCCGAGAATATCCTTGAAGTCGGTCAGGCCGTTATTGCCGCCGAAGCCCATGTCGTTGCGGAAGAACGCCAGCAGCAGGGCGAAGGTCATGGCCTGGGTGATGATCGACAGGTACACGCCGGTGACGCGCGAGCGGAAGGCGAACCAGCCGAACACCAGCGCCAGCACGCCGGGGGCGAACAGCACCATCAGCGCGGCATAGGGGAACATATCGAAACCCCACCAGAACCAGGGCAGCTCCTTCCAGTTCAGGAACACCATGAAGTCCGGCAGCACGGGATCGCCATAGACGCCGCGCGTGCCGATCTGGCGCATCAGATACATGCCCATCGCGTAGCCGCCGAGCGCGAAGAAGGCGCCATGGCCGAGCGAGAGAATGCCGACATAGCCCCAGATCAGGTCCACCGAGAGCGCCAGCAGGGCGTAGGTGAGATATTTGCCCAGCAGCGAGACCACATAGGTCGGGATGTAGAACGGCGAATCCGGCGGCAGCAGCAGGTTCAGCGCCGGCACCAGCACGGCGACGCCGAGCGTGATGGCGAGGAAGATCTGGCCGCTGGTGCCGAGCAGGGCCGGCGGGCGGGTGTCGAGCGTGCTCATGATTCGATCGCCCTCCCCTTGAGAGCGAAGAGGCCGCGCGGCCGCTTCTGGATGAACAGAATGACGATGACCAGCAGCGCGATCTTGCCCAGCACGGCGCCGGCATAAGGCTCCAGCAGCTTGTTGGCGATGCCGAGCGACATGGCGCCGACCAGCGTGCCCCAGAGATTGCCCACGCCGCCGAACACCACGACGAGGAAGCTGTCGATGATGTAGCTCTGGCCGAGATTGGGCGACACGTTGTCGATCTGGCTGAGCGCCACCCCGGCGATGCCGGCGATGCCGGAGCCGAGGCCGAAGGTCATGGCGTCCACCCAGTTGGTGCGGATGCCCATCGAGGCCGCCATGCGCCGGTTCTGCGTGACCGCGCGCATTTCCAGCCCGATGCGGGTGAGCCGCAGCACGCCGAGCAGCGCGACAAAGACGAGGAAGGCGAAGATCACGATCCAGAGCCGGCCATAGGTGATGGCGAGATGGCCGAGGTCGAAGGTGCCGGACATCCAGCTCGGCGCGCCAACCTCGCGGTTGGTCGGTCCGAACGCGGTGCGGATCGCCTGCTGGATGATCAGCGAGATACCCCAGGTGGCCAGCAGCGTTTCAAGCGCGCGGCCATAGAGGAAGCGGATCACGGTGCGCTCGATCAGCACCCCGATGAGGCCGGTGAACAGGAAGGCCACGGGAATGGCGATCAGCAGCGAGGCATCGAACAGAGCGGGGTTATAGGTGCGGATCAGTTCCTGCACCACGAAGGTGGTGTAGGCGCCGAGCATCACCATCTCGCCATGGGCCATGTTGATGACGCCCATCACGCCGAAGGTGATGGCAAGGCCGATGGCGGCAAGCAGCAGCACCGAACCCAGCGAGACACCGTACCAGACATTCTGTGCGGCGCCCCAGATGGCGAGATTGCGCTCGATCCCGGCAATGGCGTCGGCGGCGGCCTGCTTCACCTCGGGGGCCGCGCTGTCGGGCACGCTGCGCAGGATGGCGAGAGCGTCCTGGTTGCCTTCAGCGCCCACCAGTTCCACGGCGGCGATGCGTTCGGCCGGCGTGATGCCTTCCTTGGCGATGACGATCGAAGCGCGCGCCAGCGTCATGGCGGTCTTCACGCGCGGGTCGGTTTCCTTGGCGAGCGCGGTCTCCAGCGCCGGGAGCGCCGCCTCGTCGCGGGAGCGGCCGACCGCCTGCGCGGCGTCGAGGCGCTTGGCAGCGTCCGGGCTCACCAGCGAGAGAGCGCCGTTGGCGGCCTCGATCGCGCGGCGGATGCGGTTGTTGACGCGCACCGGCTTTACCGCCGGGGCGTCCGCCACCGGCTGGAGCGTCACCGGGTCGAGCAGCGCCCCCGCCGCGTTGCGGATGAAGACCTGTCGGGTCGACGGGCTGAAGACGAGATTGCCGTCGGCGAGTGCGGAGACGATGCCGGCGGCGGCGGGACTGCCGCTGAGCGCCAGCTCACCAAGCGCAGCTTCCGTGTTGCCATAATTGTCGGTGGCGATCTGGCCGAGCGGCCCGCTCAGGTCCTGCGCCTGGGCACGATCCGCGCCCGGCAGGCAGAAGGAGGCAACCGATAGCAGAAAGGCCAGCGCGCAGCAGAAGCTACGAAATCGAGCGATGGTGGTCATCGTCATCCGTCGATGTGGCGCGTGGAAAAGGCCGGAGTCGGTCCGGCGGCGATGAGGAGGCGGACAGCCGCCTTCCCGGCACGCGTCGTCGCGTGAAGGGGAACCGGCCACCTTCGGGACTGCCCGGGGGCGGCCGGTTCGATCAAGCGTCAGGCGTCAGCCCGGCATCAGTTGCCGGCGCCGCCGCACTTGCCGGTCTTCACGTTGAAGTTGCCGCAGTTCATCGGCGAACGCCAATCGGAGATCAGGTCCTTGGAGCCTTCGAGGTGGGGCGACCACTCTTCGGCGACGATCAGGCCCGGGGTCTGGGACACGACGTCGAACTGGCCGTCATCCTTGATTTCGCCGATCAGCACCGGCTTGGTGATGTGGTGGTTCGGCATCATCGCCGAGAAGCCGCCGGTGAGGTTCGGAACGGCCACGCCGATCAGCGCCGGGATCACGACGTCCGGATCGGTGGTGCCGGCCTTCTCGACCGCCTTGACCCACATGTTGAAGCCGATGACGGTGGCTTCCATCGGGTCGTTGGTCACGCGCTTGTCGTTCTTGATGAACGCGCGCCACTTCTCGATGAACGCCTTGTTCTCCGGCACGTCGACCGACTGGAAGTAGTTCCACGCGGCGAGGTGGCCGACCAGCGGCTTGGTGTCGATACCGGCGAGTTCTTCCTCACCCACCGAGAACGCCACGACCGGGATGTCGGTCGCCTTGATGCCCTGGTTGCCGAGTTCCTTGTAGAACGGGACGTTGGCGTCGCCGTTGATGGTCGACACGACGGCGGTCTTCTTGCCGGCCGAGCCGAACTTCTTGATGTCGGCGACGATAGTCTGCCAGTCCGAATGACCGAACGGCGTGTAATTGATCATGATGTCCTCGGCGGCGACGCCCTTGGACTTCAGGTAGGCTTCGAGAATCTTGTTGGTGGTGCGCGGGTACACGTAGTCGGTACCGGCGAGCACCCAGCGCTTCACGCCTTCGTTTTCCATCAGGTAGTCGACGGCGGGAATCGCCTGCTGGTTCGGGGCCGCGCCGGTGTAGAACACGTTGCGCTCGCTCTCCTCGCCCTCGTACTGGACCGGATAGAACAGGATGCCGTTCAGCTCCTTGAACACCGGGAGCACGGACTTGCGGGAGACCGAGGTCCAGCAGCCGAACACGACCGCGACCTTTTCCTTCTCCAGAAGCTCACGCGCCTTCTCGGCGAAGAGCGGCCAGTTCGACGCGGGGTCGACGACTACGGCCTCAAGCTTCTTGCCGAGCACGCCGCCGGCGTCATTCTGCTCCTTTACCATGAACAGCACGGTGTCCTTCAGCGTGGTCTCGCTGATGGCCATGGTGCCGGAGAGGGAGTGCAGCACCCCGACCTTGATGGTGTCCTGGGCATTCGCCGGTACCGCGGAACCGGCAATCGCCAGCGCGGTCGCGCCCAACAGTGCGCGGCCGGCCACGCGCCGCGCATGGGTGAACAGGTTCGACATTTTATTTCCCTTCTGGAGTACGCACGCAGGACCCCCGTCCGCGTGCCGAAGGGGGAGGTGTGCAACGCCCGTGCCAACACAGGGAGTCTCGGGCTGGGGCGGCTCGTCACCGCGGCGCCCCACGACCAAAGAACAATATGCCGAAATTCGCGCCATATGCTCAGAGATTGTACGCTGACGCGGGATCGTCCGGTTTCGGCCGCGATGTTGGCATACAAACTAATGCTGCCTGCCTGCGAATGGCGGTTTCTGCCTCAAACCTGAACAGCGGCCCGCGCCAGCCGGTCGATCGCGGCGTCCAGCGTGCCGTCCGTTTTGGCGAAGCAGAAGCGCACCACGCTTTCCACACGGTCCTGCGCATAGAAGGCGGAGACCGGGATCGCCGCCACGCGGTCGCGCTCCACCATCTGCCGGCACAAGGCCTCGTCCTTCAGGTTGATGCCCTGCGCGTCGAGATCGACATTGAGGAAGTAGGTGCCGGATGACGGCAGAACCCGCATGCCGATCCGCGTCAGGCCCGCACTCAGCCGGTCACGCGAGCGCTGCAACCCGGCGCGCATGCCGAGGAACCAGTCGCGCTCCTTGCCTAGCCCATAGGCCACGGCCACCTGCAGCGCGGGCGGCGTGGTGAAGGTGAGGAACTGGTGGGCCTTGGAGAGCACCTGCATCAGCTCCGGCGCCGCGCAGACGAAGCCGACCTTCCAGCCGGTCATGCCGAAAATCTTTCCGGCCGAGCCGATCTTCACCGCGCGCTCGCGCATGCCGGGAAGCGCCAGCACGCTGGTGTGCTCAAGCCCATCGAACACGACATGCTCCCACACCTCGTCGCTGACCAGCACGGCGTCGTGGCGCACGCAGAAGCCCGCCAGCAGTTCCAGTTCCTGCCGGTCGAACACGCGGCCGGTCGGGTTGTGCGGGTTATTGAACAGCACCAGCTTGGTGCGCGGCGAGAAGGCCTCCGCCAGCGCGGCCTCGGTGATGCGCCAGGCCGGCGGCACGAGGCGCACGAGGCGCGGAATGCCGCCGGCACGCTGCACCAGCGGCAGATAGGCGTCATAGAGCGGCTGGAACAGCACCACCTCGTCGCCCGGCTCGATCAGCGCCAGCAGCGCGCCGGCCAACGCCTCGGTCGCGCCGGAGGTCACCATCACCTCGCGCTCGGGATCGAGGTCGAGCCCCTGCCACAGGGCGTAATGGTCGGCCACCGCGCGGCGCAGCTCCGGCAGCCCCATCATCGGCGGATACTGGTTCCAGCCGTTCAGCACCGCCTCGGCCGCCTTTTCGCGCACGTCGCGCGGGCCGGGATCGTCCGGAAAACCCTGCCCGAGATTGACCGCCTCATGCTCGCGCGCGAGCCGCGACATGGTTTCAAACACGGTGGTGGGCAACGAGGCGAACAGGCGGTTCATTTACAGGAAACCTGAGTATTTAAAATCGAACGACGGTCATAGCCTGTTCTTATCCTCCTGCCCCCGGCAAAAGGAAAGAGCCCCTACCCTGCCAGCACCGCGTGATTGTCGAAACGCGGCCCGCCCGAGCGCCGCGCGACGACACCGACGCCCTCGCCGTCGGTCGCGATCAGCACCACCTCGCCGAGCCCGCTGGTGGCGAGGAACTGGCCCGGCTCTCGCGTCGGCGCGAGGCCGCAGCCGTCGACCAGCGGGATCGAGCCGAGGAAACGCCCATCGGCCTTCCACAGCATCACCCGGTTGCCGCGCGGGCTGGCGGCGGCGACAAAGGCGCCCGAACGGTCATAGGCGACCGAACCGACATAGGTGCGCAGACCGCGCCATTCCGCGTCCGGCGCGTCGAAGGCGCGCAGCCTTTCGCCCTCCACCGCATAGACCAGCGGGCGGGCGATCTCATCGGCGATCAAATCCTGCGCGGCGACGACCACCTGCCCCGTCGGCCCGGCCGCGAGATGGCGCAGCGACAGCGAGGACAGATCGTCCGAAAGCTCGGCCACCGCGCGCAGCCGGCCGGTCTGCGCGTCGAGCAGCGCGATGCTGGCGCCGGCAACCTCGGCACCGATGGCCTCGGGCGTGTGCGGCTCGATACCGCCATTGGCCACCACCAAAGCGCCGCCCGACGGCAGCATGTCGTGCGGGCCGATGCCCGAGGACGCCCATTCGGCGACGATGGCAAACCCGGCCTCGACGTCGCGCAGCGAGACGACGCCATCGCCGCCCGGCACCTCGATCTCCACCGCCAGAAAGCGCTGTCCGCCCTCGATGAAGCGGCCATGGCCGGAGAACACCCGCCCCTCGCCCGGCTCGAAGGTCGCGAGCACCGTGCCGTGCCGGCGGTCGAACAGCAATGCCGTCGTGCCGGGCCGGCGGGCCACCGCGATCGCGGTGGCCCCGTCCGGGCTCGGCTCCACCCAATGCAGCCGCTGCATGCCGGCGCCGACCTGCGTCGCGCCGTAATCGGGCGACAGCACGACCGGCGCGAAACCGTCGGCCACGCCGGCGGTCGCCAGCCACTCGACCTCCAGCAGATGGTCCTGCGCGTGGGCGGTGCCGAACAGCACGCGCGGCGCGCTCGCGAGGCTGCCGACGGCGGCGAGAAGCGAGCGGCGGGAGAGGTCAAAGAGGCCCATGACCCGCCTCAATCGCCATCGAGCGCGTTGAAGCCCAGCGGCACGCCGAGGCCGGAGGCCAGCGGATCGGCGACCTTGGCCTGCGCGGCCTTGAAGGTCGCGGCCGCGCTCTCCAGCGCCTTGCGGCCCTGCGGTGTGGTGGCGGCCGTGCCAATATCATCGGGCAGAGCTTGCGCGGCCTTGGCCGCAGCGTCGGTGGCGGCTGCAATCACGGCCTGCCCCTTGGCGTCGATGCCCTTGGCCAGCAGCAAAGCGAGGTCGTCGGCGCTGGTGATCATTGCGGCGATGGTCGCCTTCGACAGGCCGCTGCGCCGCCGGTCCGCGATCAGCGGCCTGGCCTCGTCGGGCGACTTGCCGAGCACCGCCAGCAGCCGCTGGTCCACGACGCGCTGATAGGCACCGGCAAGGTCGGTCACGATCTGGCTGAGCAGCGCGGACGGATCGGGGAAGAACACCGGGTCGCTCTTTCCGGCGAGAAGTTGGGCCAGCAGGCCGCTCGTGCGATCGCCCCAGCCTTGCCGGATCTCGCCCGCCATGGTGTCGAGATTGCCGGCGACCGCGAGACCGATCCCGCAGCGCCGTGTCGCTTCCGGCCCGGCGAGCAGCGCGTCGGCCGCGCCTTCTTCATAAAGCAGGCGCTCCAGTGCCGGCAGGCCCTGCGCGGCGGCGCTGAGCCGCCCGAAACGCTCCGGCTGCAGCCGTTCGTCGGTCGGGTCGGCGATCAGTTCGGCCAGCGAGCGACCGATGGCGTTGCGCCGCTCGGGGAACAGGTTGAAACGATCCGGGCGGAGCGACAGCGTGACCGGGCCGAAGGTGATGAACTCGACCGAGGCCCAGGCATTCGACGTCGCCGCGAACCGCTGCTTCAGCTCTGCCAGCCCGGCGGCGGAAGGGCCGGCGCAGAAGCGGGCCCAAGCGTCCTTCTGCGCGGTGGTCGCGGCATGGAGCGCGTCATAGCGCGGCAGCAGCCATTGCTCGACCACCTCAGGGGCGGCGATCGGCGCGGCGTGGGCCCGGACGCTGAAAAACTGCGCCACCAGCGTGGCCGCCGTAGCGACCGCCGGCACGCCCAGCGCGGTCTGCCCGATCTGCGAGGCGAGCGCCAGAGCCATGGCGAGGGGGGAGCGGGACATGATCGGCCTCGGATCAGAGGGAAGAAACATAGTCGAGCAGGGCGCGGCGCTGGCGCGCGCTCAACTCGTCAAAACGGTCACGGGCGCGGGCGGCCTCGCCGCCGTGCCACCTCACCGCCTGCGCGACATCGGCCGCCCGGCCATCATGCAGCAGGCCGGCGCCGCGCGCGAGGCCGCGCGACAGGCCCGCCAGTGGCGCGGTGCGCCATTCGCCCGCGCCCGCCCCCGGCACGCCGACCGGATCGGCGAGGCCCTCGCCCATGTCGTGCAGCAGCACATCCGTGAACAGCGCCACTGTTCCGCCGTCGCGCAATTGCAGTTCCGGACGATGACAGGTGGCGCAACCGGTGGAAGCGAACAGCCGGGCGCCATGCGCGTCAGCCTCGGTCGAAGGCAGCTTCAACCCGGCGAGATAGGCAACGATGCGCTGGACGATGGCGTCGCCTATTTCCGGCGCGCCCTCGGCGTCGCGGCCATGGGGCGCGTTGCGGCAGCCCGTCTGCGCCTCGCTACAGTCGCCCCAGGGCTCCGGGCGCTCGGGGGTGGAAAGGCCAAGGTCGAGCGAAAAGGCTTCGGCGGTCTGGCTCGCCAGCGTGGCATGGCTCGCCTTCCAGCCGAAACGACCGATGGCCGAGCCGCCTTCGGCATGGTCCAGCCGCCGCGCACGGCCCCGCACGCCGTCGCCGTCGCGGTCATCCGGGTCCTCCAGCGCGAGGATCGTGGCGTCGTCCACCTGCTCCAGCAGGCCACGTCCGCGCAACTCCGGGGCGGCACGCAGCGAGATGAAGGTGGCGGGGTCCAGCGGCCCATATCCGGCATTCTCGATGCGCGGCACGCGGCGTCCCTGCTCGACGGCGACCGCGATCTCGCCTTCCGCCGGCACGCCGGGCAGAGTCATGGTTTCCATCCGACGGCCATAGACCGGATCGGCCGCGCCATCCTCCCGGATCAGCGACAGCACCAGACCAAGCCCTTCCGGCCGGCCGGCCTCGTCCAGCGCCGTGGCCCCGCGCCCGGCACCCGCCGGGTGGCAGGCCGAGCAGGAGCGGGCGTCGAACAGCGGGCCGAGCCCATCATTGGCGCGGGTGGAACTGGGCGCGGGCACCCAGGGCCGTTCAAACAGGGCCTTGCCGATCGCGCGGTCGAGCCCGGCCTCCCCGGCCTGGGCGGGCGGCGCGAGAACGGCGAGACCCGACAGGACGCCGCCCGCGAGCGCGAGCCATGCCAGGCCTCTCCGCCACAGGGGGAAGCCGGCCGCGCGGCTTCCGGGCAAGGGCGAGCGCGGCGTGGCAGGCCGGCGCGACCTCGCCCCGCCCCCTCGAGGAGAGGAAGTATGCCACGCGATCGGGTCGGAGGGCGCCATCACACCACCCGGAAATAGCCCATCATCCCGGTCTCCATATGCTCCAGGATGTGGCAGTGGAACACCCAGTCCCCCGGCGCGGCGACGAAGGCGATCTCCACCGCCTCCCCCGGCTGCACCAGCACGGTGTCCGCCAGATGACGCGGCAGCCGGTCGAGACTGGAGGAGAGCACCTCGAAGGCATGGCCGTGGAGGTGGACGGGATGCGGAAAGCGCGTTTCGTTCTTGATCTCGACGCGGTAGCTGGCATCGGCCCTCATGGTCGCGAGCGGCGGCGGCACGCTGCGGCGCTCACCGGTGGGCCAGCTATCCTGATTGATGCCCCAATAGGTGGTGGAGCCAACGCACAGGCTGTCGAGCAGGGCCTTCGCCAGCGGATCGTCCGGGGGGAGACTGAGTTCCTTCACCGCGCTGTCGGTCGCCTGCTGCAGCGTGAAGGAATGGCGTGTCGCCTTTTTGAGGTCGGCGCGCGGAATGGCGGCCTTGGGCAGGGCATAGGCCGGCTTGCCGCGCTTCACCCGGCCCTGCGCGGTGAGCGTGGCGAAGCTGTAGATGTCGGCGGCGCGATAATCGCCGATCGTCACTGTGGAGCCATCCGCCGGCATGCGCAAAGCGAGGTCTATGCGCTGGGCCGGACCCATGCGCCAGACGCCATCCGGCAGCGAATCCAGGCTCACGGGCGGCAAGGCATGGCCGTCGACCGCGATCAGCATCGCCTCCGCGCCCTCGACGCCGATATCCATGATGCGGGTCGAATCGACGTTCAGGATGCGCAGCCGCACATCTCCACCCGCCGGGGCCGACAATTCGAGCGCGGCCACGCCGTTCACCGAGCGCGTGGCGCCGAAGGTGCCGGCCTTCGAGGCGCCGTCCGGCTCGGACAGATCGAGGAAGCTGCCGTCCTGCGCGAGGCGCCAGTCCTTCAGCGACAGCACATGCTCGGCGTCGAATGTGGGATCGCGCGGGTCCTCGACGACCAGCACGCCGACCAGCCCGCGCCCGGCCTGCCCGGTCTCGTCGCAATGGGGATGGAAGAAGAAGGTGCCGGGATCGTCCAGCGGGATGCGGTAGACGAAGCGACCGCCGGGCTGAATCAGCGGCTGGGTGATGGTCGGCACGCCATCATATTCGTTCGGCATGCGGATGCCGTGGAAATGCACGGTCGAGCCCTCATCGAGCCCGTTCTCGAAGGTGGCCTCAAGCCGCGTGCCGCGCGGCAGGCGCAATTCCTGAAAAGGGATTCCGTCATAGGCATAAATGCGCGTGGCGGGTCGGTCGGCGCCGAGCAGGCGGAAATCCATCTCGCCGGAGGCCAGCGTCAGAGTCTTCGTCGGCACGAAGGCGGCCGGCGTGCGGGCGACACTGACACGCGAAGGGGCCAGTGCCGCCCCCGCGCCCAGTGCCGCCGCGCCAAGAAAGGCGCGGCGCGAGAGTGTCGCGCCGCCGCTCATCGCTGCGGGCTCACTGGCCGACCTTGGAAGGATCGTCCAGGCTGTCGGAGCCTTCGACCTTGATCTTCAGCTTGAGCGCGGAGACCACGCCCTCGATGGCGCGGGTCTGGGCAACGAGGGAATCGACGCCCTTCTGCACCAGCGCGTTGCCCTCGACATTGCCTTCGCCGATCTGCTGGTCATAGGCCTGCTTGCCGCTGTCGGCCTCGTCCTTGATCGCCTTGAGCGCGGCCAGCGCGGCGTCGATCTTGGCTTCCGCCTCGTCATTCGCCTTGGGCGCCAGAGCGGCGGCATAGGCGGCGATGGACGGCCCCTCGACCACCGACCCGTCGACGCGGGTGTACGTGCCGCGATAGATGGAGGCGATGCCCAGCTCGTCATAATAATGCGAGTTGTGGGTGTTGTCGGAGAAGCAGTCATGCTCCTCCTCGGGGTCGTGCAGGATCAGACCGAGCTTCATGCGCTCGCCCGCCAGTTCGCCATAGGAGAGCGAGCCGAGGCCGGTGAGGATGGTGCCGAGCGCGGCCTTGCCCTTCTGGTCCAGCACCGCCTTGCGGGCCTTGCCCTTCGGCCCCCACCACTTGGTCATGTCGGTGAGGTCGGTCACCAGCAGGTCGGTCGCGGCCTTGAGATAGGCGGCGCGGCGCTCGCAGTTGCCGCCGGTGCAGTTCGAGGTCGAGTAATCGGTCGCGGGGCGCTTGCCGGCGCCCGGTCCGGTGCCGTTCAGGTCCTGACCCCAGAGCAGGAATTCAATGGCGTGATAGCCAATGGCGACATTGGATTCGACGCCGCCCGCCTCCTGAAGGCTGTCCAGCAGCTTCGGGGTGATCTTGGTGGTGTCGATGGTTTTCTTGCCGACGCGCACCTTGGTATTGGCGATGATGTTCGCGGTATAGAGGGGGTTCTCGTCCGACGTATCGCCATAGCTCTTGTCGACGTAATCGATGAGGCCTTCGTCGAGCGGCCAGGCGTTCACGCGGCCTTCCCAGTCATCGACGATGGCATTGCCGAAGCGGAAGCCCTCGGTCTGCTGGTAGGGCACGCGGGCGGCCTTCCAGGCGGCCTTGGCGGTGCCGAGATTGGCCTCGGTGGGTTCGGCGATGAAGGCGTTGACCGCAGTCTGGAGCGCCTTGGCGGTCGTCAGGCTGTCGCCATACATCGCCTCGGCGATATTGGCGTAGGTGACGGCAATGTCCTTGGGCTTCGGCGCGGTATCGGCATGCGCCGGGGCGGCGGCGACCGCGCCCAGCGCGAGGGCCGCGAGCAGCGGCGCGGCGAATGTCATTCGGGCTCGCATGGATGTCTCCTCCGGGCGCCTCCGCGGCACCCCCTAGCGAAGCATTCCTACGCCACGGAACGAAACACCTGCAAGTCTTCGATCTTACTTTAGAATGTTTATACAGTGAATGCTACGCTGCGTCATGTCGGCTATTGATCAGCATCAAGGCGAATACTTTAGGATGTGGGCCGGGTTCACGAAGCAGGATTCGCCAGCGTGGCCAGCGCCTCTTGCAGATCCTCGTCCGTTACGCTGGCGAGCGGGCGCAGCACCTTGGCGGCCTCGGTCTTGCGGCCGGGACGCATCACCAGCACCACCGTCTCGGCACCGCCGCAGGCCGGATCGCCGCAGGCGATTTCAGTGATCGACAAGGTGGTTTCCTCGCCGACGCCGAGAATCTCCCGGGCTTTCCGCGCAAGCTCGCGCGCCGCATCGGGCGCCGCCTCGCTGCCCTGCCCCCGGCGAAAGAATAGCCGTGCCATACTTCAATCCTCGTTCGCGCCGCGTGGACCTCGTTCGCGCCGCGCGGGCCGCTTCGTGCAGCAGCTAAGCGCGCGGCGCGTCCGGCGCAAGCCGCCACGACGGCGGGCAGATTTATCCAAGTAAATTCAAACCGCCTTCTTTAGAACTATAATAACAATTAAAGATAGGCATTGTGATACTGAGCGTGACGGAGTATTCATCTTCACGAAGTTGATGACCACGGCGAAATCCGGGCGTCATCGACTGCCTGACAGGTTCGCGAGACCGTTTTCCCGGCTGGTCTCGTGATCCCGCGCGGGACGGCGGCACGCGCTCCCTCAGCCGTCGTCCCGCGCTTTCAGGCCCTCAGTCGGCATCGCCCGCGTGCCACGGCCCGGTCCATGGCGTCGGCTCCGCTAGCCCGAGATGGCGCAGCGCGCCACATGCCGCCGCATAGCCGGTGGCGAAACAGCCCTGAAGCAGATAGCCGCCGGTCGGCGCCTCCCAATCAAGCATTTCGCCGGCTATGAACTGGCCTGACCGTGCGGTCAGCATCAAGTCCGGCCCCAGCGCGGAGCGGGCAACGCCGCCGGCCGACGAAATGGCGCGTTCCAGCCCGGCGAGCCCTTCGACCGCAAGAGGCACCGCCTTGATCCGCATGGCCAGCGCCTTCGGCTCGGAGGGCAGGTCCAGGCCGGCCTCGCGCAGCAGCGAAGCCGCGGCGGGCGAGAGCGCGGCGGCCTTGCGCAGCCGGTTGGCCATGGATTCGCCTTTTCGCGTCGCCGCGAGCCGGGCCACGAGTTCCGCCTCGCCCAGATCGGGGCGCAGGTCGACGGTGAGCCGTGCGGCACCGTCCCACTCCGCCTCCTCGCGCAGCCGGGCGGAGAGCTCGTAGACCGCGCCGCCCTCCAGCCCCGCTTCGGTAATCATCGCCTCGCCGCGCGCACGCACGCCGCCGGCCGTCAGCGCGATGCGCTTGAGCGGCTGGCCGGCATGGCGGGCGCGGAAAAAGTCGCTCCAGACAATGCGCGCGCCGCTATTGGACGGGCGCAGCGGGGCCACGCTCACGCCGGCTTCGCGGAACGGCGCGACCCAGCTTCCATCACCGCCGAGCCGCGGCCAGCTCGCCCCACCCAGCGCGAAAATCGCGGCGTCGGCCGCAACCACATGCTCGCCCTGCGGGGTCGAGAAACGCAGCGCACCCTCCGGCGTCCAGCCGCGCCAGTCGTGCCGCGTTTCCAGCGTCACGCCGAGTTCGCCGAGCCGGCCAAGCCAGGTGCGCAGAAGCGGGGAGGCCTTGAAGCTTTTGGGAAACACCCGGCCGCTGGTGCCGATGAAGGTCGCCTCGCCGAGCCGCTCAGCCAGCGCGCGCAGTCGCGCCGGCGGATAGACGTCGAGCATCGGTGCCAGCCAGTCGCGCGCGGCGCCATAGCGGGCGAGGAAGCTCTCGCGCGGTTCCGAATGCGTGAGGTTCAGCCCGCCCCGACCGGCGATGAGGAACTTGCGCGCGGGCGAGGCCATGCGCTCATACAGGCTCACCCGGCAACCGGCCTCGGCGAGCACCTGCGCGGCGATGAGGCCGGCAGGGCCGGCGCCGACAATGGCGACCGACGGGCCGGTGGAAGCGAAAGTCGAGTCGTCTCCGGTGCTTGCGGTCACGGCTTCACATCCTGATTCCGGGCGGTCTCGATTTGAGGCGGCGATTCAACGCGCCGCCATACTGATTCAGCTGTGGCGCACATGTGGTTGATGCTCAAGCCTGATCCGGGTCGGCGACGTCGCTGATGCGCAGGCTGGCCTGCGAGCGGCCCTGCCAGCTGTCGATGTCGAGCGTACCGGCCACATGCATCTGCCGGCCCCGCGCGTCCAGCAGCGCCTGCCCGAGCGGGGCGTTGGCGGCGCGGAAGGCGACGGCGTTGAGCGTCGCGCCGTCCGAGCCGCGCAGTCGCACCCGCACCTGATCGGCGCTTCCGGTTTCCGCGAACACGATGCGATGGGCGGGAAAGGCGAACACCGGCTGCGGGTTTCCCGCGCCATAAGGGCCGGCGCGCTCCACCATCTCGATCAGTTCCGGCGTCGCCCCGCCGGCCGACAGCGCGCCGTCGATCGCCAGTTCGTCCACCGCGCGGGCGACATCCACCGCACTGGAGAGCACCTCCTCCAGATAGGCGCGCAGATCACCCAGCCGCTCGCGCTCAATGGTCAGTCCCGCCGCCATGGCGTGGCCGCCGCCCTTCACCAGCAGGCCGCGCTCCACCGCGCCGCGCACGGCGCGCCCGACATCGACGCCGGGGATGGAGCGCGCCGAGCCCGCTCCCGTGGTGCCGGTGAAGGCGATGGCGAAGGCCGGGCGGCCGAACTTCTCCTTCAGCCGCGCCGCCACCAGCCCGACCACGCCGGGATGCCAGCCCTGCCCGCTGGAGAGGATCACCGCCCCCTCCCCCGACAGCCCAAGCGCGGCGTCTGCCTCAGCCTCGGCCTGCGCCACGATGGCGCGTTCCACCTGCTGGCGCTCGGCATTGAGCCGGTCGAGTTCCACCGCCAGCGCAGCCGCCTCGATCGGGTCCTGGCACAGCAGCAGCCGGGCCCCGAGCGCGGCATCGCCGATGCGGCCGCCGGCATTGATGCGCGGGCCGAGCAGGAAGCCGAGATGCCACGCCTTGGGCGGGCCGGAAAGCCGGGCCGCGTCCATCAGCGCGGTCAGCCCCGGTCGCTGGCGCTTGCGGAGCTGGATCAGCCCCTTGGTGACATAGGCGCGGTTCAGGCCGATCAACGGCACCACGTCCGCCACCGTGCCGAGCGCCACCATGTCGAGCGCGGCAAGGAGGTCGGGTTCCGGGCGCGAGGGGTTCCACCAGCCGCGCCGGCGCAGCTCGCGCACCAGACCGACCGCGACGACGAACACCAGCCCCACCGCGCAAAGGTGGCCAAGGCCTGAGAGATCGTCCGCCCGGTTCGGGTTCACCAGCGCCGCGACCTGCGGCAGCTCTTCGCCGGTCTGGTGATGGTCGATCACCACCACGTCGAGCCCGATCTCATGAGCGCGGGCAAAGGGCTCGAAGCTGGCGGTGCCGCAATCCACCGTCACCAGCAGCGTCGCGCCATTGGCGGCCAGCGCCTCGATGGCGGGGATGTTCGGGCCATAGCCCTCGAATATGCGGTCCGGGATATGGAAGGCGGGATCCAGCCCCCCGGCGCGCAGCACCTCCACCAGCAGCGCGGTCGACGTCGCGCCGTCGACATCATAGTCGCCGAACACCGCCACCTGTTCGCCCGTCACCACCGCGTCGGCGAGCCGGGCGACGCAAGGCTCCATGTCGGTGAGCGTATCGGGATCGGGCAGCAGGCGCTTGATGGTCGGGTCGAGCCAGGCCTCCACCTCGTCTATGCCGACGCCACGCCCGGCAAGCACGCGCGCCAGCAACTCCGGCACACCATGGCGCTGGACGATGGCCATGGTCGCCTGCGCGCCGCGCACGTCGAGGCGCTCGCGCCAGAACCGGCCGATCACCGAACGGGCGACGCCGAGAAACGGCCGGGGTGCCGGGGCGGCGGTGGGAAGAACGAGACTCATGGGGAGAGATAAGCCTTAAGCCCGCCCCCGCGTCGAGCCCGGCGGCAGGAGATGCCGGCACATTCCGCGCCCGGAGGCCGGGGAGACGTCATTCAGCGGTCATCGAAACGTAGCGCAACGGACACGGGTGACGGTCAGGAAAGCCGCGTCGACCGCCCGGTCGATCGTCGACAAGGAGAACCGCTCATGTCTCGCACCCGCCTGCTCGCCAGCGCCGCGCTCGCGCTGATCGCTCTCAGCACCGGCGCGATTGCCGACCAGACCTTTCCGGCGACGCTCGCCGGCCATGCCGTGCTGCCCGCGGCCAGCTTCATCGAGATGCCGGCCGACGCGCCCGAGGACCTGAAGACCTGAAGACCTCCGGCAAGTTCACCACCGGCACCCGCGTCGAGGCGATCGGCTCGGTGATGGGCAAGTCCGCCGGGCGCCCCACGGGCGTGGCGCTGCCGTTCAAGGGCCAGCCGCGCCAGGGCCATTCCGGGATCAAGACCATGCCGGACGGCTCGTTCTGGATCATCACGGATAACGGCATGGGCTCGAAGGCCAACAGCCCGGATTCGGCGCTCTACCTCAACCGCTACGCCATCGACTGGAAGACCGGCAGCTTCACCCCGCTGGAGACCGTGTTCCTTACCGATCCCGACAGGAAGGTGCCGTTCCGCATCGTTCATGAAGGCACGGAAAAGCGCTATCTCACCGGCGCGGATTTCGACCTCGAGAGCTTCCAGATCATCGACGGGAACTTCTGGATCGGCGAGGAATTCGGCCCCTATCTGATCAAGGCCGACATGAGCGGCAAGGTGCTCGGCATGTTCGAGACCGTCGCCGGGGAGATGCCGGTGCGCTCGCCCGATCATTATGCCGTCGCCTCGGCCGGCGCGCCGAACGCCCCCGCCAGCTTCAATGCCCGCCGTTCCAAGGGGTATGAGGGCATGGCCGCCTCCAAGGACGGCAGGTTCCTCTACGCGCTGCTGGAGGGCCCGCTCTGGGACGCCGACAAGAAGGATTGGCAGAAGACCGCCGACGGGCGCGAATTCCTGCCCATCCTCGAATTCGACGTGGCCGCGCAGAAATGGACCGGCCGCATGTGGCAGTACGTGCTGGAGCGGAACGGCCTTGCCATCGGCGATTTCAACATGATCGACGCCACCACCGGCCTGATCATCGAGCGCGACAATGGTGAAGGCACCGCCGACAAGGCGTGCGCCGCGGGCACCAAGGGGCCGGACTGCTTCCACGACCTCGCGAAGTTCAAGCGCGTCTACAAGATCGAGATGACCGACGCCAATGCCGGCGGCCCGGTGCGCAAGATCGGCCATATCGACCTGATGAAGATCGCCGATCCCGACAAGCTGGCCCGTAAGCCGCTCAATGACGGCGTGCTCACCTTCCCGTTCTTCACCATCGAGAATGTCGATGTGGTCGACGCCACCCATATCTTGGTCGGCAACGACAACAACCTGCCGTTCTCGTCCTCGCGCGATCCGGCGAAGGCGGACGACAACGAGATGGTGCTGCTGGAAGTCGGCGATTTCCTGAAGGCGAAGTGAGGCCTCAACCGATGCACAAGCTCCCCGGGCGCGCGTCCGGGGAGCCCCGCGGTCTCAGGCGGTGTCGGGCAATGTCGGCGCGGTCACGGGCCGGCGCAGGATCAAGGCGACGCCGACCAGCATCACCAGTGCCCCGGCGATTTTCACCGGCGAGGGCGCATCGCCGAGCAGCACGATGCCCAGCAGCACCGTCAGCAGCGGGTTGAGCATCGAGAACGGCACCACTGAATTGATCGGGTAGCGCTGCAGCAGCCAGTACCAGATCCCATAGGCGACGATCGACGAGGCGATCGCGCTGTAGATCACCGCGATCCAGCCCCAGGGACTGGCGTAATTCGCGGTGAACCAGCGCTCGCCCTCCAGCAGCCAGGAGGCCGTGAGCACCTGCGGCACCGCGAACAGCGACGACCAGCCCATCATCGTCATGGGCGAGATGCCGGGAATCGACTTGATGATGAGATTGGTCACCGCCCAGGCCGTGGCGCTGATCATCAGCAGCGCGAAAGGCAGCGGCGACGGCATGGTCGGCCCGACCGCCAGCACCGCGATTCCCGCGACCGAGACCGCGAGCCCCAGCAGCCGCATCGGCCCCAGCCGCTCCTTGAGCACGAAGCAGGCGAGAACGGTGGCGATCGGCGCGCCGAGCTGGATGAGGATCGCGCTCGTGCCCGCCTCCGCACGCTCCAGCGCGAGGAACAGCACGCCGAAATGCAGGGTGCCGAAGGTGACGGACACCAGCACCACGCCTTTCCACTGGTCGCGCCGGATGCGGGTGAACGGCACCAAAAGCGCCGCCACCAGCGTGAAGCGCAGCGCGCTCATCAGGATCGGCGGGATATCCGCGACCCCGAGCTTGATGACGATCACGTTGAGCGCCCAGAACAGGACGACCAGCAAGGCGAGAAGCTTGAACCGGAAAGGCATGTCGGACCGCAAGGAAAGGCCCCGCCGCCGGAAGCGGTGGACGGGCCGGGAAGACTGTCGGGGAAGACGTCCTCCGCCGAATAGACCCGATCCCCGTCCCTGCATAGGACGATCATCCCCCGCGCGGTGCGCCGCGGCTGTGCCGTGGCGGCGACGACACGGCGCACCGAGGTGCAGGGGCACGATATCCTGGCTGGTAAAGGGCGCGAAAAGCGGGAGCCACCCTGCGACGTAGAAGTTGCGGGACATAGCGCAGCCGTCTCTTGCGGCTCGTGGATGACATCGCGACGGTTGACCGCGTGAAGAGCCGCCTTGCCGATGCCGGCGCGCGGCTGGAAAGTGGGTCGGCCGCCCTGCGTGACGCGCAGGCTGGACACCAATGAGGAGACGACACATGCGCACGTACCGCATTGCGGTGATCCCCGGCGACGGCATTGGCAACGAGGTGGTGCCGGAAGGCCAGAAGGTGCTGGAGGCGGCCGCCCGGCGCGCGGGGTTCGCTCTGGAGTGGCAGCATTACGACTGGTCGTGCGAGCGCTTCGCCAAGACCGGATCGATGATGCCCGCCGACGGGCTCGACCAGATCCGTCACACGGATGCGATCTATCTCGGCGCCGTCGGCTTTCCCGGTGTGCCGGACCATGTGTCGCTGTGGGGCCTGCTGATCCCGATCCGCCGCAGCTTCCACCAGTACATCAACCTGCGCCCGGTGAAGCTGCTCAAGGGCGTGGAGAGCCCGCTCAAGGGCCGCGAGGCCGGCGACATCGATTTCTATGTCGTGCGCGAGAACAATGAGGGCGAATATTCATCCATCGGCGGCCGGCTGTTCGAGGGTGCGCCGGAAGAATTGGTGATGCAGCAGTCCATCTTCACCCGCCGCGGCTGCGACCGCGTGATGCGCTACGCCTTCGAGCTGGCCGGCACGCGCAAGAAGCACGTCACCTCCGCCACCAAGTCGAATGGCATCAGCCACACCATGCCCTATTGGGATGAGCGCTTCGCCGCCATGGCGGCGCAATATCCCGACTTCCGGACCGACCATTTCCACATCGATATCCTGACCGCGCATTTCGTGCGCAATCCGGATTGGTTCGACGTGGTGGTCGGCTCCAACCTGTTCGGCGACATCCTCTCCGATCTTGGTCCGGCCATTGTCGGCTCGATCGGCATCGCGCCGGGAGGCAACATCAATCCCGAGCGGGATTATCCGTCGATGTTCGAGCCCGTGCACGGCTCGGCGCCGGATATTGCCGGCAAGGGGCTGGCGAATCCGATCGGCCAGATCTGGTCCGGCGCGATGATGCTGCGCCACCTCGGCGAGGAGAAAGCCGCGCTCGCCATCGAGGAGGTCATCGAGGAGGTGCTGGCCGAGCGCATCTGCCTCACCCGCGACCTCGGCGGCACCGCCTCGACGACGGAAGCCGGCGACGCCATCGCCGCCGCCGTGGCTGGACGCGACATCGGGTAGTCGACCATCAAGGCGAGGCGCGGGACGGTCGCACGCCCCGCGCCTTTGCTGGCGCATGGGGACGCTGAGGGGCGTTTTCTTTTTCGATCGCTGTTCTATGGTGCGCGCCATGCACGATCTCTCGCTCCTCGGCCGCCTCGCCTTCCGCCACACGCCCCCCACCAAGCCCGCCTTGCCGCCCGGCCGGCACGATCTCGGCCTGTTCGAGACACGCGACTATGCGCTGGTCGTGCCCGAGGGTATCGACCCGGCGCGGCCGACGCCGTTCGTCACGCTGTTTCATGGCGGGGGCGGCAGCGCAGAGAAGATCATGCCGATCCTGCGCCGGCATGCCGAAGAGCGCGGCTTTCTGCTGCTGGTGCCGCAATCGCTGCTGCCGACCTGGGACATCGTGATCGCCGGCAACGGTCCGGACCGCGAGCGGCTCGACATCGGCCTCGCCGAGGTCGCCTCGCGCTTCACGCTCGACCCCGCCCGCTTCGCCTTTGCCGGCCATTCCGACGGCGGCAGCTATTCGCTGTCCACCGGGCTCAGCAACGGACACGTCGTCACCCATATCCTCGCCTTCTCCGCCGGGTTCATGACCGTGCTGGCGCAGGAGGGCTCGCCCAAGGTGTTCATCGCCCACGGGCAGAACGACACCCAGACCCCGATCGCGACCGCCGGCCGCTCCCACGCCGCCAAACTGCGCGCGGCGGGCTATGAGCTCACCTATGTCGAGCACCCCGGCCCGCACGCCTCGCAGCCGGCGATGGTGCAACTCGGCGTCGATTACTTCCTGAGCCATCCCGGGCTCTGACCGCGGCAAACAAAAAGGCCGGCGCGATGGCCGGCCTTTCGTTGGTGCAGAGACGCGCGCCGAAGCGCGCAAAGACGTCTCAGCTCAGCGGCTTGACGCCCTTGGCGATCTCGGCCACGTCCGCGTCGATCTTGGCGAGGGTCGAGGCGAACGCCTCCGGGCTGTCCTTCAGCGCCTTCTTGATGTCCGACGCCCAGGTCGGGTGGCGCAGGGTGAAGGTGGTGGTGGCCGACGAGCCATACTTCTTCGACAGGTACATGTTGACCTTGAACGGCACCGGCTCGGAAGCCATGTAGCTGGTGGTCGGGTGCTCGGCGACGAAGCTCTTATAGGCTTCGGCGACCTCGCCGTACTTGCCGGCTTCGATCAGGGCGGTGTTGCTCTCGATCAGCGCGACGAGGGCGGCATCTCCGGTGAACATGGCGTCTTTCCTTCCCGTGGGTTGAGCGGCGAAACGGCCGAGGGCGCGCCTCAGCCGAGGTGGAACTTCGACAGGTCGCGGTGCTCGGCCTCGATCCAGCGTACCGTCCCGGTCGCCGAGCGCATGACGACGGTGTGGGTCTTCACCACGCCCTTCTCGTACTTCACGCCCTTCAGCAGGTTGCCGGTGGTCACGCCGGTGGCGGAGAACAGGCAGTCGCCGCGCACCATGTCATGGATGGTGTAGATCTTCTTGGGGTCGGAGACGCCCATCTTCTTGGCGCGCTCGCGCTTCTCCTCGGTGTCGAGGATGAGGCGGGTGTACATCTCGCCGCCAATGCAGCGCAGCGCCGCCGCAGCCAGCACGCCCTCGGGCGCGCCACCGGTACCCATATAGATGTCGATGCCGGTCTCGTCGGGGTTGGCGGTGTGGATCACGCCGGCCACGTCGCCGTCCGTGATGAGCTGCACCGAGGCGCCGGTCTTGCGTACCGCCTCGATAATGGCGGCATGGCGGGGGCGATCGAGGATCAGCGCGGAAATCTCGTGCGGCTTCACGCCCTTCGCCTTGGCGAGGGAGTGGATGTTGTCCGCCGGCGAGCCGTCGATGTCGATGGTGCCCTTCGGGTAGCCGGGACCGATCGCGATCTTGTCCATGTAGACGTCGGGCGCATAGAGCATGGTGCCGCCCTCGGCCATCGCCATGGTGGCGATCGAGCCGGGCATGTTCTTGGCGCAGAGCGTGGTGCCCTCCAGCGGATCGACGGCGATGTCGACGGCCGGACCCTTGCCGCTGCCGAGTTCCTCGCCGATGAACAGCATCGGGGCCTCGTCGCGCTCGCCTTCGCCGATCACGATGCGGCCGGCGATCGGCAGCCGGTTCAGCTCGCGGCGCATGGCGTCCACCGCCGCCTTGTCCGCCGCCTTTTCATCGCCGCGCCCGCGCAGCGCCGCCGATGCCACCGCCGCGCGTTCCGTCACGCGCACCAGCTCAAGCGTCAGAATGCGCTCCAGCAACTGATCGGGTTTGACCGTAATTTCCGCCATCGTCCCTGCCCTCAATCCTTCTCGATACGTATAACCTGCGGGGGCGAGGCGATCACACCATCGATCTCGATGGCGGCGATCGCACGGCGCACCGCGTCTTCCGTCGTCGCATAGGTGATCAACACCACCGGCGCGGGGTCTTCCGCGCTGTCGGCCCGATCCCCGCCATGCGGCCGGCCACGCCGGTGCTGCATTATGGACTCAAGAGAAATATTCTGCTCGGCCATATGGCGGGCAATCGCTGCCGCCGTTCCGGGCCGATCGACCGCGGCGAGACGGATATAATACCCACCTTCATGACGCTGGATTGCGGGCTTGCCCGCCGGCCGCAAATTGACCGCCGGCCAGCCGAAAACCGCGCGAGGCCGCGCCGTCGCAAGGTCGCACAGGTCGCCAACCACGGCGGACGCCGTGGCGTCGCCGCCCGCGCCGGGGCCGACCAGCGTCAGCGCAACCGCGTCGCCGTCCACCGCCACCGCATTGGTGACGCCGGAGACCTGCGCGATTGGCCAATGTTTAGGCACCATGGTCGGGTGAACCCGCAGTTCCACCGCCTCGCCGGAACGCGCGGCGACGCCCAAAAGCTTGATTCGATAGCCGAGTTCGTCGGCGGCATCGAGATCGGCAAGGGTGATGGAGCGGATGCCCTCGACATGGATCGCCTCGGGGTCCGGCTGCACGCCAAAGGCGAGGCTGGCCAGCAGCGCGAGCTTGTGAGCGGTGTCGAAGCCGTCGACGTCGAAGGTCGGGTCAGCCTCGGCATAGCCGAGCTGCTGAGCCTGGTCGAGGCAGCTCTCGAAGGAGAGGCCCTCATCCTTCATGCGGGTGAGGATGTAGTTGCAGGTGCCGTTGAGAATGCCCGAAACCCGCTCGACGCGGTTACCGAGCAGCGCCTCGCGCAGCGTTTTGACAATCGGAATGCCACCGGCCACCGCTGCCTCGAAGGCGATGCCGACGCCCTTCGCCTCCGCCGCGCGGGCCAGCGCGACGCCGTGATGGGCGAGCAACGCCTTGTTGGCGGTGGCGACGTCATGGCCGGCCTCGATAGCGGCCTCGACAGCCGCCTTCGCGATGCCGTCCGAGCCGCCGATCAGCTCGACGAAGACGTCGATGTCAGGATCGCGGGCAAGGGCGAGCGCATCGTCGAACCAGCGCACGCCGGAAAGGTCGCAGTCGCGATTGCGGTTACGGTCGCGTGCGCTGACCGCCACCACCTCGACCTTGCGGCCGGTGCGCGTGGCGATGTCATCCTTGCGGCGGGCCAGCATACGCACGACACCCGCACCGACCGTACCGAGGCCGGCGATGCCAATTCTGAGCGGCGGCGCCATGAGTAATGTCCGAACACAACAGAAAGCAGGAAACGGCACGGGCCCGGACGCAGATCCGAGCCGTCAGCGTACCGCGGCGAGAGGGACGACGTTGTGCAATGTTTCGGCGCCGGTTTCAAGGAAGCGCCGGACACTGCGCGCCGCCTGCCGGATCCGCTGCTCGTTCTCCACAAGCGCGATACGCACATATTCGTCGCCATGCTCGCCGAAGCCAACGCCCGGCGCCACCGCGACATCCGCCTTCTCGATCAGCAGCTTGGCGAATTCCACGCTGCCAAGCGCGCGGAACTTCTCCGGGATCGGCACCCAGGCGAACATCGAGGCGCTCGGCGAGGGAATGTCCCAGCCGGCCTTGCCGAAACTGTCGATCAGCACGTCGCGGCGCTTCTTGTAGACCCCGCGCATCTCGGCGATGCAGTCCTGCGGGCCGTTCAGCGCCGCGGCGGCCGCAACCTGGATCGGGGTATAGGCGCCGTAGTCGAGATAGGACTTCACCCGCGCCAGTGCGGCGATCAGGCGCTCATTTCCGACCGCGAAGCCCATGCGCCAGCCGGCCATGGAGAAGGTCTTCGACATCGAGGTGAACTCGACGGTGACATCCATCGCGCCCGGCACCTGCAGCACGGAGGGCGGCGGGTTGTCGTCGAAATACACTTCGGAATAGGCGAGGTCGGACAGCACGATCAGGTCGTGCTTCTTCGCGAAGGCCACAACATCGCGGTAGAAATCGAGATCGGCGACGCACGCGGTCGGGTTGGATGGGTAGCACAACACCAGCGCCAGCGGCGAGGGAATCGAATGCACCACCGCGCGCTCCAGCGCGTGGAAGAACTCGGGGCCGGGCTCGCAGGGCACGGAGCGGATCGCCGCGCCCGCCATCAGGAAGCCGAAAGCGTGGATCGGGTAGGACGGGTTCGGCACCAGGATCACGTCGCCGGGCGCGGTGATCGCCTGCGCCATGTTGGCGAAGCCTTCCTTCGAGCCGAGCGTCGCCACGACCTGCGTGTCGGGGTTCAGCTTCACGCCGAAGCGGCGCTCATAATAGGCCGCCTGCGCGCGGCGCAGGCCGGGAATACCCTTGGACGCCGAATAGCGATCGGTGTGGGGCTTGCCGATGGTGTCCTTGAGCTTCTCGATGACGTGCACGGGGGCATCCAGATCGGGATTGCCCATGCCGAGGTCCACGATGTCGGCGCCGGCGTTTCGGGCGGCGGCCTTCACGCGGTTGACCTGCTCGAACACATAAGGCGGCAGCCGGCGGATACGGTGGAAATCGGTCATCGGTCTCAAGCTCCAAGCCGCCTCTTTTCCTCACGAGGTCGGCGCATCGGGCGCTTCATATCATTGTTCGCGCGCCCGCACAGCGAGGGATCTCAGTCTAAAGTGGCAGCAGCGTGGCCCTGCGGTATTATGCGGCGCTACTGCCCAGCGCTGCCGTCATCCGGCTCGCTGTCCTGCTCGATCTCCTTGAGCAGTTGCTGCTCGCGCTGTGTGGCGAGGGTTTCGAGGTCGGTCTGCATCTTCGAGCGCGCGGCGGCGTCCATCACCGGGCGATCGCCGATCTGCGCGGGCGCGCCGAAGGTGGGATAGGCGGGCTTGGGGGCGTTGGGATCGGTCGTGGTCTTGCCCTCCTCCGGCCATCGGGTCACGTCCGGCAGCAGCGAATCGGCAACACCGGCGCAGCCGCCGAGCACAAGGCTGGCGGCCAGCAGTGCCGCCGCCGGCAGCACGCGCGGGTGCGTCTGAAGGCGGATCAAAGGGCGCGTCCAAGCGTCGCGCGCCGGTTCCAGGTCGCCATGTCTCGCCACGTCCGTCCTTCCACACTTGGCTCGTGCAGGATGCCGGAACGGGAGAAAGGCTCGCTACTCCCGAACGGCACGTCTATGATGCCTTCACCTATGAACGCACGCACCCTTGGGGACAAGCGTTGAGTGACCGAGACCCGACACGGCAGACCGTCCGGCGCGCCGCCAAAGTCAGCAAGAGCCCCGACCCGCGCGTTGCCGGCCTCCCCGCCAACGCACCGCAGGAAACCGGCAGGAACACGGCGAGCGTCGCGCCCTCCCCCGAATCATCGGCCACATCGGCCACGTCATCGGCGAAATCGGCCAAGCCTTCGGTGAAGCCGGCAAGATCGTCGGTGAAGCCGGCGCGTCCGGCCGCCAAGGCGGATGCTCCCCCGACAGTTGCTGCGGCCAAGGCCGTCGCAGCCAAGACCGTCGTCGCCAAGACCGCCGTCGCTCCTGCGAAGATGGCCGCCGAACCGGCCTCCGCTCCGCCATCGCGCACCCGAGGGCGCAAGCTCGCCCCGGTCGACGCGGCCCGGCCTGCCGCCAGCAAGGTGTCCGCGGCCCGCATCGCCGCCGCCAAGCAAGCTCTGGCCAAGGCCAAGGCCGCGCTGCCCCATGAACCGGAGCGGCCGGCCGGTCCGCGCGCGGCGAAGGTGAAGGCGAAGGCAGGCTCCGAGATGCCCGCCGCTCCCGCGCCGGCAACGCCCGAGACGGCGAAACCGAAGACCGCGAAATCGAAGACGGCCTCCACCAAGCCCGCCGCCCGTAGATCCGCCGCCGGCTCTGCCGGTGTCAGCACGGCGGCCGCCAAGCCTGCTCCCGTCAAGCCCGCTGCCGCGCCTCCGGCCTCCGCCATGCCGAAGGCGCCCTCCCCCGAAATGCTTGTGGCGCCGGCACCCAGGCAAGCCCCCTCCCCGGCGGTAGCCGCGCCCGCCGCGAAATCCGCTCCCGAGCCTCAGGAAACTCCCTCGCCGATTTCGATCGATTTCGAGGCCTTCGCCGGCAATCTCGCCCGGATGATCGAGGAGGGCGGCAAGGCCATGGCGGCCTATCTGCGCCCGCGCGAGGACGGCACCATCAAGGACGATGTGGCCGAGGACATCGCCGACGTCATGAAGACGCTCGGCAATGTCGCGGAATACTGGATGATCGACCCGCAGCGCGCGGTGGAAGCGCAGTCGCGCCTGATCGGCGGCTATCTCTCGCTGTGGTCCTCGACCCTCAAGCGGCTCGGAGGGGAGGAAACGGCTCCCGTCGTCGCCCCACCGGCCCGCGATGCCCGCTTTACCGATCCGGAATGGAGCAACAATCCGTTCTTCGACACGCTGAAGCAGACCTATCTGCTGACCGCCAACTGGGCGGAAAAGATGGTCGACGAGGCCGAGATCGACCCGCACACCAAGCACAAGGCGGAATTCTATGTCCGCCAGATCGCAGGCGCGGTCTCACCCTCCAATTTCGTGCTCACCAATCCCGAGCTGCTGCGCACCACGCTTGCCTCCAATGGCGACAATCTGGTGCGCGGCATGAAGATGCTGGCCGAGGATATCGAAGCCGGCGGCGGTGAGCTGAAGATCCGCCAGTCCGACCATTCCAAGTTCAAGGTCGGCGAGAACCTCGCCACCACGCCGGGCAAGGTGATCTTCCAGAACGAGCTGATGCAGCTCATCCAGTACTCGCCCACCACCGAGCAGGTGCTGCGCACGCCGGTGGTGATCGTGCCGCCCTGGATCAACAAATATTACGTGCTCGACCTCAACGCCGAGAAATCCTTCGTCCGCTGGGCGGTGGCGCAGGGGCTGACGGTGTTCATCGTCTCCTGGGTGAACCCCGACGCCTCTCTCGCCACCAAGGGCTTCGGCGACTACATGCATGACGGCGTGCTCCAGGCGATCGAGGTCGCCCGCAAGGCGGCCGATGTCGACGAGGTGCACACGGTCGGCTATTGCGTCGGCGGCACCATGCTTTCGATGACGCTGGCCTGGCTCGCCGCCGGCAAGCCGGGCGGCATCGCCGAGGCCGGCATCCGCTCGGCGAGCTTCCTCACCACCCAGGTCGACTTCACCTATGCCGGCGACCTGAAGGT
Source organism: Ancylobacter gelatini (assembly GCF_022601675.1). Taxonomy (GTDB): domain Bacteria; phylum Pseudomonadota; class Alphaproteobacteria; order Rhizobiales; family Xanthobacteraceae; genus Ancylobacter; species Ancylobacter gelatini. The sequence goes on from NZ_JAKVIL010000004.1 coordinate 347,862, forward strand.
GTTCATCGACGAGGACCAGATCTCCAGCCTGGAACGCCGCATGCTGGAATCCGGCGTGATGGAGGGCGGCAAGATGGCCCGCGCCTTCAACATGCTGCGCGCCAATGATCTCATCTGGCCTTATGTGGTGAATAATTACCTCAAGGGGCAGGCGCCGTTCCCGTTCGATATCCTGTACTGGAACTCGGACTCCACGCGGCTGCCGGCGGCGAACCACTCGTTCTATTTACGCAATTGCTACCTCGACAACCTGTTCGCCAAGGGCGCACTGAGGCTGGAAGGGCGCCAGCTCGACCTCTCGAAGGTCGCGCTGCCGATCTATTCCATCGCCACGCGCGAGGATCACATCGCGCCCGCGCAATCGGTGTTCCTCGGCATGCAGCTCTTCGGGGCGCAGAGCCGTTTCGTGCTGGCGGGCTCGGGCCACATCGCCGGCGTGGTCAATCCACCGTCGCGCGGCAAGTACCAGTACTGGACCGGCGAGACGCCAAGCGGAAAGCTGGAGGACTGGCTCGACAAGGCGCAGATACACCCCGGCTCCTGGTGGCCGGACTGGATGGGCTGGATCGAGGCGCAGGACGGCGCACGCGTGCCCGCCCGCATTCCCGGCGACGGGGCGTTCCCGGCGCTGGAGGACGCGCCGGGCAGCTATGTGAAGGTGAACGCGTGAGCGGCGGCGCCATATGCGCCTGGCTCGCCGTACCGGCGGTGCTGCTGAGCCTGGCCGCGGCGCCGGCCAGTGCCGCCAGCTTCGACTGCGCCCGGGCGCGACTGTCCGACGAGAAGGCGGTCTGCGCCGACCCCACCCTCTCCGCCCTCGATAGCGAGATGGGCGGGCTGTGGTTCGCCTATGAGCGCATCCCGCTGCTGATGGGCGGAAGCGCCGACCGCCGAGACGAAGCCCACGCCTTCCTGAGCGAGCGCGGGCGCTGCGCCGGCGACATTGCCTGCCTGACCCGCGCCTATCAGACGCGCATCACCGCCCTGCGCAAGAATCTCGGCGGCGCGCTCGACGCGCTGACCCGGCAGGCCAACTCCGACGGCGCCCCGGCGCCGCAGCCGGTGATCGATCAGGCGAGCGCCTATCTCCAGCAGTGCCGCAGCCTCGGCGGCACGCCCAAGGGCAGCCAGTGGCCGTTCATGATGAGCGCGGATCTCGACCGCGACGGCCAGCCCGATTATGTGCTGAACACGCAGAACCTTTCCTGCGAAGGCGCGGCCACCGCCTATTGCGCCAATGACGGCTGCGATGTCGCCGTCAGCCTGTCCACGGCCGGCTACCGGCCGGAGGGGCTGCGCGGCAGCGACCCGGTACTGGCCCAGAGCGCCAAAACCACGGCGCTCGAACTCTGGGTCGACCGTTTCCAATGTCCCGACGCCGCGCCGGAGGCGGCATGCTGGGGCACCTGGAAATGGGACGGCGGCAAGCTGAAGGCGAGCTACGCGGTGCGGGCGCGGTAGCCGGCACCACCTGAGGGGTGCCGGCGCTGACCGCGGTCAGGCGAGGAAGTCGACCACGCCGGTCTTGAGATCGTAGACGCCCCCAGCGAGGCGAACCTTGCCGGCCTTCCTGGCATCGGACACCAGCGTGCTGCCAGTGGCGACGGAACGGAGCACGAACTCGACATTGGAGCGGATTGCGTTGGTGACGAGGTCGCCGGACATGGTCTGCGCCTTCAGCACCGCCGGCAGGATCGGCTCCACCATCGCGGAGATGGCGCCGGGGAACTCGGCCTTTTCCGTCACCATCTTCACGCCGGCCTGGACGGCGCCGCAGCTGCTGTGACCCAGCACGAGCACCAGTGGCGCGCCCAATACCGCGACTCCGTATTCGATCGAGCCGAGCGCGGACTGGTCGACTGTGTTGCCCGCGACGCGGACGACGAAGAGCTGGCCGAGGCTGGCGTCAAACAGATGCTCGGGCGGCGTGCGCGAATCCGAGCACGCCACCACCACCGCGAACGGCGCCTGCCCGGCCGCGAGCGCGGAAATGCGCTCCGCCCCGCCGACCGGCACGCACGCGCCGCCCTTCACGAAGGCCTCGTTGCCGGATTTCAGGCGGGCGAGCGCCTCGTCCCCGCCGAGTGTCGTCTTGGCCTCGGGCTCCGCCGCGAAAGCCGTTGGGATGCCGACGCCGGCGGCAAGGCAGCCACAGGCGAGGGTCCGAAACAGGTTGCGACGGGACAGCATTTCGGAAGCAGGCATGGCGTATTCTCCCCCTTTTCATTGTGTTTGAGGGGGAACTTTCGGCATTATGGTACAGTGGGTCAACCGTGCCTGACCCCGCCTCTCCGGCAGGGCCGCGCCTTACGGGAACATGGCCACCTGTTCCAGCCCCAGCGTCTCGGGGAAGCCGAGCAGCAGGTTCATGTTCTGCACCGCCTGGCCGGAAGCGCCCTTCACCAGATTGTCGAGCGTCGAGATGATGATCACCCGGTCCGGCTGGCGATCCGCCACCACGCCGAGGAAGGTCATGTTCGAGCCCTTCACGAAGCGCGACTGCGGCACCTGGCCGAGCGGGAGCACATGCACGAACGGCTCGGCCTTGTAGAAGTCCGCCAGCACGCGATGCACGCCCTCCGCCCCGATGCCCGGGCCGGTCTTTACATAGATGGTCGCGTAGATGCCGCGGCTCATCGGAATGAGATGCGGCGTGAAGCTCGGCACGATGGAGCGGCCGGCGGACCTGGAATATTCCTGATCCAGCTCCGCCATATGCCGGTGGCCGCCGACGCCGTAGGCGTGCATGCCGTCGGTGACCTCGGTGTAGAGCAGGTTCTCCTTGGCCGCGCGCCCGGCGCCGGTCACGCCGCTCTTGGCATCGATCACGATATGGTCCGGCTCGATGGCGCCGGCCTCGATCAGCGGCACCACGGGCAGGATGGCGGTCGTGGTGTAGCAGCCGGGATTGGCGACGAGGCGCGCCTTGCGGATATCGGCGCGATAGAGCTCGACAATGCCGTAGACCGCCTCCTGCTGCAGTTCCAGCGCCTGATGCGGATGGCCATACCATTCCTCATAGGCGCCGGGATCGCGCAGCCGGAAATCGGCCGAAAGATCGACCATCCTGATGTGCGGCGCGGCCTCGAAGACCTTCTTGATCACCTGCTGCGTGGTGCCGTGCGGCAGCGCGCAGAAAGCGAGGTCAACCTTCGTCCAGTCCACCTCATCGATGGTGGTGAGCACGGGCAGGCTCAGCGGCGCGAATTGCGGAAACACGTCGGCCATGCTCTGGCCGGCCTTGCGGTCGGCGGTGAGCGCGACGATTTCCACGCGCGGATGACGGACCAGAAGGCGCACCAGCTCAGCGCCGGTGTAGCCCGAAGCCCCGAGTATCGCGATCCGCGCCCTGCTTTCCGTCATCTCACCGTCTCCTCGACATCCCGCGCGCGTCCGGCAGCGGGAAACGCGCATCTACACCCGATGGGTGTCGGACGGAAGACGGCGCGCCGCATGTCACCTCCTCGTTTGCCGGGGCTGTTTGGCGCACGGCGGCCTCGCCAGCGCGGCGCGGGCGGGAGCCATGCGGCAGGGCGCCTTGCTGCATGGCGCATAAAGGCCGATATAGAACGCTGGTGCCGGCTCACGGCTGCCGACAGGAAGCCGCGAATGATGACACCTAATGCCTTTCTTACCCTGGGCGTGCGCATGGCGCGGCTGGGCATCGACTCGCAGATCGTGGTTGCCGAACGCCTGTCGCGCTTTGCCCGTGGTGATCTTGATTCCGGGGTGGAAGCGATGCGCATGATCACCGAGAAGGCGCTGGCGCTCGCCGAGGTCAATGCCCGGATCGCGACCTCCGCCGCCGCCGGGCGGCTGGAGCATGCCGGTCCGGAAATCGTTGCCATGTATGGCCGCAAGGTGCGGGCGAACCGGCGCCGCCTGAAGGGTTAGCCCAGATGGCCGGGCGCCGGCGGGGTGATGCGTTCACGACCTGTTCCCCGCGAAGAAGTGGCCTGCCATACTATTGCCTGATCGAATCAGTCCACCGCCAAGCAGTCGCGAGCTTTCCTCTGCAATGTCGAATTCCGACGATCTGTTCGCCTCCGTGCCCCCGCCCGCCCCGCGCCCGGCGCCCGCAAGGGCCGAGCGGAGCCCCGCGCGGGCACCCGTCGCGGGAGGGTCGGCGGAAGCCGCCTATACGGCGGCCGACATCGAGGTGCTGGAAGGGCTGGAGCCGGTGCGGCGCCGGCCCGGCATGTATATTGGCGGCACCGACGAGAAGGCGCTGCATCACCTCTTCGCCGAGGTGATCGACAATTCCATGGACGAGGCGGTCGCCGGCCATGCCAGCTTCATCGAGGTGGAACTGACCGCGGACGGCTTCCTCGCCGTCACCGATAACGGGCGCGGCATCCCGATCGAGAACCACCCGAAATATCCCGGCAAGTCGGCGCTGGAGGTCATCCTGACCACGCTGCATGCCGGCGGCAAGTTCGACAGCAAGGTCTACGAGACTTCGGGCGGCCTGCACGGTGTCGGCGTCTCGGTGGTGAACGCGCTCTCCGACCTCTTGGAGGTCGAGGTTGCGCGCGGGCAGGTACTGTACCGCCAGACCTATTCGCGCGGCGTGCCGCAGGGCCCGATCGCGGAAGTCGGCCGGGTGCAGAACCGGCGCGGCACCCGCGTGCTCTTCCATCCCGACCCGCAGATCTTCGGCGCCGACGCCCGCTTCAAGCCCGCGCGCGTGTTCAAGATGGCGCGCTCCAAGGCTTATCTGTTCGGCGGCGTTGAAATCCGCTGGAACTGCGATCCGTCGCTGGTGGCGGGCACCGATGTGCCGGAAAAGGCCACCTTCCGCTTTCCGGGCGGCCTCAAGGACTATCTCGCCGCCGATATCGCCGGCCATACGCTGGTGCATGGCGATATATTTGCCGGCAAAACATCCCGCCCCGGCGGCCATGGTTCCGCGGAATGGGCGGTGGCGTGGCTGGGCGATGCCGACGGCTCGGTCGCTTCCTACTGCAACACCATTCCCACGGCTGAAGGCGGCACGCATGAGGCGGGGTTCCGCGCGGTGCTGCTCAAGGGCCTGCGCGACCATGCCGAGCGCACCGGCAACGCCAAGCGCGCCGCGATCATCACCGGCGACGACGTGATGGCCGGCTGCGCGGCCATGCTCTCGGTGTTCGTGCGCGAGCCGGAATTCCAGGGCCAGACCAAGGAGAAGCTCGCCACGGCCGAGGCCGCGCGCATCGTCGAAGCCGCGATCCGCGACCCGTTCGACCATTGGCTGGCCGGCAACCCCGTGCAGGCCGGACGGCTGCTCGACTGGGTGATCGAGCGCGCGGACGAGCGCCTGCGCCGCCGGCAGGAGAAGGAAGTCTCGCGCAAGAGCGCGGTGCGCAAGCTGCGCCTGCCGGGCAAGCTGGCGGACTGCTCCAACAATTCCGCAGCCGGCTCCGAACTTTTCATCGTGGAGGGCGATTCGGCCGGCGGCTCCGCCAAGCAGGCGCGTGAGCGCCAGAGTCAGGCCGTGCTGCCGCTGCGTGGCAAGATTCTCAACGTTGCCAACGCCACCCGCGACAAGCTCGCGCAGAACCAGCAGCTCGCCGACCTTTTGCAGGCGCTGGGCTGCGGGTCCGGCGCCCATTACCGTGACGAGGATCTGCGCTATGAGCGCGTGATCATCATGACCGACGCCGATGTCGACGGCGCGCATATCGCCTCGCTGCTGGTCACCTTCTTCTACCGACAGATGCCGAAGCTCATCGAGAACGGCCACCTGTTCCTCGCCGTGCCCCCGCTCTACCGCATCACGCAGGGGGCCAAGACGCTGTACGCTCGCGACGAGGCGCATCGCGACCAGATTCTGGCAAAGGAATTCTCCGGTCGCGGCAAGGTGGATATCGGCCGCTTCAAGGGCCTCGGCGAGATGATGCCGGCGCAGCTCAAGGAAACCACGATGAACCCGAAGACGCGCACGCTGCTGCGCGTCACCGTCGCGGACGCCGAGCGCTCGGCCACGGCCGACACGGTGGAGCGGCTGATGGGCAACAAGCCGGAGAGCCGCTTCGCCTTCATCTCCGAACGCGCCGCCTTTGCGAGCGACGAACTGCTGGACATCTGAGCGGCCGGCTCACCGTTACCGCCGCTCGAAGGCGATCCGCGCCGCCAGCATCAGGAAAATCCCGCCGGTCGCGACCTGGAACGCCCGGGCGATCCGCGCCCGGCTCATCAGCCAGCCGCCGATGCGGCCGGCGAACAGGCCGACAGCGACGTTCACCACCGTTCCGCCGATGTTGAACACCAGCCCGAGCAGCAAGAACTGCAGGAAGGTCGAGCCGCGCGCGGGATCGACGAACTGCGGCAGGAAGGCGAGGATGAACACCGCGACCTTGGGGTTGAGAACATTGACCACCACCGCCTCCCGGAAGGCGCGCCACGGCGTGCTGCGCCGCGCGCCCTCCGCCGACAGCTTCGGCGCCGGCGAGCGAAACGCCTGCACGGCAAGCCACACGAGATAGGCGACGCCGGCCCAGCGAATCGCCTCGAAGGCGCCGGGATGGGTGGCGAGCAACGCCGCCAGCCCCAGCGCGGCGGCCAGCGTGTGCACCATGCCCCCGGCCGCGATGCCGAAGCTCGCCGCCACCCCCGCGCGCGGGCCAGATTTCATGCCCTGCCCGAGACAGAACAGCATGTCATTACCCGGCGTCAGGTTGAGCGCCAGCGCGGCGGGAATGAAGACCAGAAACGTCTCGGCCGGAACGATCATGGATTTGCCCTTGCCATCATTGCGAGGGGGTTGGTGCCCGCAGTGGGGCACGGCAACAAGCGGCTAGTGATGAAACATCAGCGTTCAATCCCCAGCGTTTGGATATGGCGACTGCCCGCGCAGCCGTTAATCCCTGCACAGTCCGCCAACGACCCGCCGACTACTCCCCAGGTATCTCAATGGTGGGCCCCAGTACGAGATCGTCTGGCGTGTAGCGCTCGATCCGACCGGGGAGATAATAGATGTCGGACACTCGATCATGCTCGGCTACGGTCCACTCGGTGTTGCCCGCCTTTCGGACCCACAAGAAGGACGTCGCAGCCTCCCCGCTTTGCCGCTTCTCTCTGACGTCGGGCGTGATCCCGTTGACCAGCATGTCGGAAATGCGAGCCGCCACCGTGTCGGGAATCGGCTTGCCGCCCGTCGCCCATCGACGAGCCGTGCGAACATCGACCCCAAGCAGCTTCGCCAACGCCGCGGGCGAGAGGTTGAGTTTTGCGAGAGCTGCCTGAAGTTCGGCGAAGGTCATGGCAGCACACCTGTCAGCACATAGCGCAGGATCTGCACGACCTGCTCTGGTCGCTCGGCGACCGCGAGAGCTGCAGCATCGACCTCTTTCAGCGCATGCTGGTGTTCGGGCCCATGAAGTATGATCAGCGACTTGCCCAGGCCGGCTGCCATGCCGGCATCGAAGGCGGCGTTCCATTGCTTGTACTTCTCGCCGAACCGAACGACCACGACGTCCGCCTGCTCGATCCCACGGCGTGTTCGAATGGCATTGATCTGTGCGCCCTTGCGATCGTGCCAGAACTTGTTCGGCTCCGCACCGAGTATAGCGACGCCGCAATCATCACTCGCCGCGTGATCGGTGACGGGACCGTGGAAGGCGACGTCGAGATCCTTCGCGCCATCGATGATCTGCTCGCGCCAGTCGGTGTGGATCTCGCCGGACAGGTAAACTTGCAGCGTCATGACATGCCTCTCGCACTGTGCGTTGGCCCGGGATGTAGCAAACCGAGCCGCCTTTGACACCCGCCTGAGCCTAACCCTTACACGGCTGGCGGTGCTTCGGGCTGCGGGTCCACCGCGACGATCTTCATGGTGCCGGCGGGCAACTCCACCTCGTCGCCGACCCATTTGCCAAGCAGCGCGCGAGAGACCGGGGCATTCCAGCCGATGCGCCCGAGCTTCGGATCGGCCTCGTCCTCACCGACGATGCGGAAGCGCCGCTGCCGGCCCTCGTCATCCTCCAGCGTCGCCGCCATGCCGAGGGCAATGCGCTCCTCGCCCGGAACCGGCTCGACGAGTTCGGCGCTGGCGCGACGCTGCATCCAGTAGCGCAGGTCGCGCGCGGCGAACGCGGCGGCATCGAGGTCGCCGCCGGCCTGGGCACCGGACCGCGCCTCGCGCAGCCGCGCGATTTCAGCGTCGATCAGCGCGAGGCCGCGCCGCGTCACGAGGTTGCGACCCGCGCTCACCGGCCGTTCGGGCGGCGCCTCGGGCCCGCCATCTTCCTTCACGAAAGCCCGGCTCATGCTACGGGATGTCCTTCCGCCGTCCTCATTGTCGCAGCCCGCGCACCAAACCGGCACGCAAACTCTTGACAGCCGCGAAATCCGTTGACTTTCGGGGCTTTGTCCCTATGTTGCAACGCGTCGTCTTAACCTATCCGAACGATGCGCCCCGCGCGAAGACGATGCAGCCCGTCCCCGGTTACGGCTCGAGGGATCCGGTGAGCGGTGCGCTGCCGCAGAATTGATCCTAGATGCCTTTTAACGAATTGGGCCTGAGCGACAAGGTGCTCGCGGCTGTCGAGGCCACCGGCTATACCGAGCCGACGCCGATCCAGGCGCAGGCGATCCCGCATGTGCTCGCGCGCCGCGACGTTCTGGGCCTCGCCCAGACCGGCACCGGCAAGACCGCCGCCTTCACGCTGCCCATGCTGACCCTGCTCGAACAGGGCCGCGCCCGCGCCCGCATGCCGCGCACGCTCATCCTTGAGCCGACGCGCGAGCTGGCCGCGCAGGTGGAGGAAAACTTCACCCGCTATGGCAAGAACCACAAGCTGAACGTCGCGCTGCTGATCGGCGGCGTCTCCTTCGGCGACCAGGACGCCAAGCTGGTGCGCGGTGTCGATGTGCTGATCGCCACCCCCGGCCGCCTGCTCGATCATGTCGAGCGCGGGCGCCTGCTGCTCTCCGGCATCGAGATCCTCGTCATCGACGAAGCCGACCGCATGCTGGACATGGGCTTCATCCCGGACATCGAGCGGGTCTGCAAGCTGGTGCCGTTCACCCGCCAGACGCTGTTCTTCTCCGCGACCATGCCGCCGGAAATCCAGCGCCTCGTCGCGCAGTTCCTGTCGAATCCGGTTCAGGTCGAGGCGTCCCGCCCCTCCTCCACCGGCGAGAACATCACCCAGCTTCTGGTGGCCACCGGCCGCGAGGATTACGAGAAGCGCGAGAAGCTGCGCGAACTCATCGACAGCGCGGAAAACCTGCAGAACGGCATCATCTTCTGCAACCGCAAGAGCGAGGTTGCGGTCGTCCATAAATCGCTGCTGCGCCATGGCTACAAGGCGGTGTGTTTGCACGGCGACATGGATCAGCGCTCGCGCATGCAGGCGCTGGACGCCTTCCGCAATGGCGACGCCACGCTGCTGGTTGCCTCCGACGTCGCCGCGCGCGGTCTCGATATTCCGGCGGTCAGCCACGTCTTCAACTATGACGCGCCCCACCATGCCGAGGATTACGTCCACCGCATCGGCCGCACCGGCCGGGCCGGCCGCTCCGGCGCCGCGTTCACCCTCGTCACCCATGCCGACGTCAAGTCGCTGGCGGCCATCGAGAAGCTGATTGGCAAATCGGTCGAGTGGAAGGACGGCGTGGAACTCGGCGAGGCACCGCCGCGCGAGGCTCGCTCCAGCCGCGCCCGTCCCGGCAGTTCGCGCGGGGGTGAGGCCCGCTCCTCCGAGCGTGGCTCTTCCGAGCACAGCTCCGGCGAGCGCGAGCGCAAGGGCGCCCGTCCCGCGCGTCGTCGCGACGGCACCGAGCGTCCGGCGGCTCCCGCCGAGATCGAGGCGGCCGCCCCGGAACTGGTTCAGGACATCGAGCCCGCCGCCAAGCCGGCCCGCCGCAGCCGCCGCCCCGCCAAGGAAGCCGCTCCCGTCGAGGACGTCGCCAGCGCGGCCGTGCGCGAGCCCCGCGCCGAGCGTGCCCCGCACACGGCGTCCAAGGATGGATCGACCAGGCAGGCGCCGAAGAGTGGTGCCAAGGCGAGTCCGGCCCCGAGCCGTTCGCCGGTAACGCCGATCACGCCGCGCCGTAACGAGGATCGTCCGTCGTCACGTCACGACGAGCCGGCTGATACCTCACACCTGCCGGCCTTCCTGCTGCGCCCGGTGCGCATCAAGGCGGGCTGAGGCACAAGCCTCCGGCCCGCGATGTCGCGCGGGCCTTTTTCCAGCGTTTACAGCGGCCGGAAATCGCGGCTCACGGCGCTTTCGGCTGCGCGCGGGCCGCTTTGCGCCTCAGTTGCGCGGGAAACGCGGCCTCGCCATTCTCGGCCGGCGGCGCGGCGCGCAGAAGCGAGCGCACATGCGTGGTGAGCGCGGTCTTGATCGCGCCGGCATCGCTGGCTGACGCCCAGCCCGACAACGAGACCTCCACGCGGTCGAATGCCATACGCGTAATGGCCGCGGACGGTCCCGGCTGCGTCTTCACGCGCGGATCGTTTTCGAGAAAGCTCCTGGCCTGCGCCAGCAAGCCCTCCACATCGACATCCGGCTTTACTTCGACCACCAGATCGAACCGGCGCAGATCATAGGCCGACTTGTTGATGATGGGTGCGCCCCACACACGGCCATTGGGCATGAGCACCTGGACATTGTCGCCCGAGGCGATCTCGGTGGTGAACAAGGTGAGTCCCTTCACCGTGCCGGCCTGGCCGCCGACCTCCACCGCATCGCCGACGCGGAACGGACGGAACAGCAGCAGCATGACGCCCGCGGCGAGATTGGCCAGCGTGCCCTGAAGCGCAAGGCCGATGGCCAGCGAGGTCGCGCCCAGCACGGCGATGATGCTGGTGGTCTGGATGCCGAACCGCTGAAGCACGGCGACGCCGACGAACACCAGTACGCCATAGCGGCACAGATTGGCGAGGAAGCCGGCCACGGTGGGATCGACCCGATGGGTCGCGGCCAGAGCCCGCAACACCATGCGCTCAAGCACGCTGGCGATCCACCACCCGATGAGCAGCAGGCCGAGCGCGTAGACCACGTTCAGCCCATACAGAACAAAGAGATTGCCGAGTTCCTCGAAATTCATGCCGTGCTCCGTCATCGCTTATCTGACGGGTAACGGCTGAGACCGGCAGGGGTTCACTCGCCGCGGGGATTGCCCGGACGTCCGCGCCGGCGCGGGACGGTACGCGCGACGGCAGCCGCCCGCGCGACCGAAAGAGCGCGCGCGGCGAGACTGGCAAGTTCGTCGCCGTCATCCAGCGCACTCTCGGGCAGCGACCAGAAACCCATGGTCACCGGCTTGCCCTGCTTTTCATAGGTGAAGGCATGTCCGCCTGCTTCGCGCAGGCTCTGCGCCAAAGCGGGATCGGCTTTCAGATAAATCTGGCCGTCGACGCAGATCGCAATCATCAGCCCGTCGGCATAGATGCCGCTGCCGCCGAACATGGCGCGCACGCGGACGGGACCGAAGGCGGCAAAGGCATCCTCGATCGCTGCCGCGTCCATCGGAGGAGCCTCAGGCGCGCGGCTCGAAGCCCTCGGTGCGCACCGGGGTGATGGCCACGGATTCGCCGCAGCCGCAGGCCGAGGTCTGGTTCGGGTTGTTGAACACGAACTGCGCGGACATCTTGTCAGCCTTGAAGTCCATCTCGGTGCCGAGCAGGTACATGATCGCCTTGGGGTCGATCAGCACCTTCACGCCCTTGTCCTCGACCACCTCATCGAAGCGGCCGGCGGCCTCGGCGAATTCCATCGTGTATTCCATGCCGGCGCAGCCGCCATTCTTCACGCCAACGCGCAGGCCCACCACCGGCTTTTCAGAGCGGGCGATGATGGAGCGCACGCGCTCGGCGGCGGCGTCGGTGAGCCGCATGACGGGTGGACGGGAGCGGGGAAGGGCCATGTCGTTCATCTCCTAATCGACGCCGGTTCAAGGCCGGCGGATCGGTACGCTCAAGATGGGGTATCCGCGTGGCGCAGGCAAGGGCACAGGCGTCGGGACTGCCCCGCTCCCTCGTCAATGCGCAGCCTGGCCGTCATCAATAGTTCGGCCACAGCCCCGGCGTCGCGAGTTCCACCAGATGCCCGTCCGGGTCGCGGAAATAGAGGCTGACGCCCCCGCCCCTCCAGTCGACCCGACCCTCGATCTCGACCCCGGTGGCGCCGAGATGCGCCACCCATGCCTCAAGCGCCTCGGCGGGAATCGCCAGCGCGTAGTGCAACGGGCCGTGGCCGTCATGGGGCGGGATGGTGCCTTCCGCCATAGTCACCGGTTCCAGCGTCGCCCCGCGCAGGAACAGCAGCAGCACGCTGCCGGGACCGGCATTATAGGCCGCAATTCGGTCATCGGCGATCATCGGCTTCAGGCCGAGCACGTCCTCATAGAAGGCCCGGGCACGGGGGAGATCGTCGACATAGAGCCCGGTCTCCACCACGCCGGAGATCGGCGGCGCGGACATGCGCGACCTACCAGAGGTTCAGCGTCAGCCGCGCCTCTTCCGACATCCGGCCCTGATCCCAGGGCGGATCGAAGGTGAGGTTGACGTTGACGCCGGCGACGCCACCGACGCTTGCCACCGCGCCTTCCACCATGCCGGGAAGCTCGGCGGCGGAGGGGCAGTTCGGCGTGGTCAGCGTCATCTCGACGGCTACCTGGCGATCGTCGGTGATGTCGACCTTGTAGATCAGGCCGAGTTCATAGATGTCGACCGGGATTTCCGGGTCGTAGACGGACTTCAGCGCCGCGACGATCTCGTCGGTCAGGCGCTCAAGCTCGTCGGCCGGAATCGACGAGTCGATGGACGGCACATTCGGGCCGTCAGATGCAGCGGTCTCGCTCATGCGAACAGATCCTGAGCCTTGATGAGGGCGTCGGCGAGAATGTCGACCTCCTCATGCGTGTTGTAGAGCGCGAACGACGCCCGGCACGTCGCCGTTACACCATATCGCCCCAGAAGCGGCATTGCGCAATGGGTGCCGGCGCGGACGGCGACGCCGGCGCGGTCGATGATGGTGGCGATGTCGTGGGGATGGGCGCCCTCGATGTCGAAGGCGAAGATCGCGCCCTTGCCCGGCGCATCGCCATAGATGCGCAGCGAGTTGATCCGGGTCAGCCGCTCGCGGGCATAGGCGGCGAGCGAGGCTTCATGCGCGGCGATCCGTTCACGGCCGAGGCTTTCCATGTAGACCAGCGCCTCGCCGAGCCCGATCGCCTGAACGATCGGCGGCGTGCCGGCCTCGAAACGGTGGGGCGGCTCGCCATAGGTGACGCCCTCCTCGGTGACGGTGCGGATCATCTCGCCGCCGCCCTCGAAAGGCGGCAGCTTGTCCAGCAGCGCGCGCTTGCCGTAGAGCACGCCGATGCCGGTCGGTCCGTAGAGCTTGTGGCCGGTGATGCCGTAGAAGTCGACATCCAGATCCTGCACGTCGACCGGCATGTGCACGGCGGCCTGCGCGCCGTCGACCACCACCACCGCGCCGACCTCATGGGCGAGGCGGGCGATCTCCTTGATCGGCGTCACCGTGCCCAGCACGTTCGACATGTGGGTGATGGCGACGATCCTGGTACGCTCGGTGAGCAGCGCCTTGAAGGCGTCGAGGTCGAAGGCCCCGTCTTCCGTCACCGGCGCCCATTTGATCACCGCGCCCTTGCGCTCGCGCAGGTAGTTCCACGGCACGATGTTGGAGTGGTGCTCCATGATGGAGAGCACGATCTCGTCGCCCTCGACGATCGACTGGCCGAGCGAGGAGGCCACGAGGTTCAGCGCGCCGGTGACGGAGCGGGTGAAGATCACCTCCTCCAGCGACGGCGCGTTGAGGAAGGCGCGCACGCGCTCGCGGGCCTGCTCATAGGCTTCCGTCATCGCATTGGCGAGGAAGTGCAGGCCGCGATGGACGTTGGCGTATTCGTTCTCATAGGCGTAGCGCATGCGGTCCAGCACCTGGACCGGCTTCTGCGCGGAGGCGCCATTGTCGAGATAAACCAGCTTCTTGCCGTAGACCTGCTTCGACAGGATCGGAAAGTCCTGCCGCACCAGGTCCACATCATAGCGGTCGCCGGAAACGGCGGGGTGGAACGTGACAGGCTCACTCATCGAGTGCCCCTCCAAAGGGCGTCATCCCGGCCGTCGCGACGCGCAGAGCCGGGATCGCGGGCCGATAATGGCCCCCATTCCTTGAGAGCGATCCCGGATCGCGGCGGTGCCGCGTCCGGGATGACGACATCGGGTATCAGCCCCGCGCCCTGAGCCAGCCTTCGGCCCGCTCGACCAGCGCCTCGCGCAGCACGTCGTTCTCGACGAGTTCGATGGCCTCGCCGACGAAGGCCTGCACCAGAAGGCTTTGCGCCTCCTTGAGCGGAATGCCGCGGGCGCGCAGGTAGAACAGCAGGTCCTCGTCGATCGCGCCGCAGGTGGCACCATGGCCGCAGGCGACGTCGTCGGCGAAGATTTCCAGCTCCGGCTTGTTGTCCATCTCGGCATCGTCACCGAGCAGCAGCGCGCGGCTCATCATCCGCCCGTCGGTCTTCTGGGCGGCCTGGCGGACCACGATCTTGCCCTGGAACACCGCGCGGGAATTGTCATCCAGCACGTGCTTGAAAAGCTCCCGGCTCTCGCAGCCCGGCACGGTGTGATCGACGAACAGCGTGGAATCCACATGCTGCCGGTCCTTCACCAGCACCGCGCCGTTGAAGGCGACATGGCTGTCGGCGCCCGAGAGCGTCGCGTAAAGCGAGGTGCGGGCGACCGCCGCGCCACTCGAGAAGCCGAAGGTGTGAAGCTGCGCCTTGCGGCCGACATCGAACAGCAGCGTGGCAAGGTGGATCGCCGCGGCGCCCTCCTCCTGAAGTCGCACCACGTCGAGATGGGCCTCGTCGCCGACCACGAACTCGGTCGCCACATTCGCCTGATAGGCGAGGCCCTCCGGCCCTTCGAAGCTCTCGGCATAGGTGAAGTGCGCGCCAGCGCCGACGATCACCAGCGAGCGGGCGAAGCTCGCCGCCGCGATATCCCCGGCGAAGACATGCGCGACATGGACCGGGCGCTCGATCTGCGCGCCCGGCGCGACCGTGATGACGAGGCCATCGCTCGCCAGCGCCGTGTTCAGCGCCAGCGCCGCGTCGTAGCGCGCGGGCACGATGCCGCCGAGCTGGCCGAGAACCGCATCCCCGCTCGCAAGCGCGTCGGCGAGGGTGGCGATGGACAGCCCCTCCTCCAGGCCGTCGAGGTCGGACAGTTCCCGCACCACCGCGCCATTGGCGACGACGATGCGGCGCAGGTCCGCGCCGTTCAGCAGCCGCGCGCCGGCATCCGCGCGCGCCACGGTGGCGGGCGACGCCAGCGGCACCGCCTCGCGCATCAGGTTGCGCAGGTCGGTGTACTTCCATTCCTCGACGCGCCGGTGCGGCAGGCCATTCTCGACGAAGGCGCGGGCGCTGGCGCGGCGCAGATCGGCGAGTCGGCCGCCGCCGGTCTCGGGCAGGGAGCCGAGCGCGCTCACCAGCGCCTGCTCGGCCGGGGTCCTTATCGGACGGATATCAGCGTTCATCTCAGCCACCTCACGCCGCGTCCTGCTGGTACTCGGCATAGCCGTTGGCTTCGAGCTCCAGCGCAAGCTCCTTGCCGCCGGAGCGCACGATGCGGCCCTTGTTCATGACATGCACGAAGTCCGGGACGATGTGGTTGAGCAGGCGCTGATAATGGGTGATCACGATCATGCCGCGATCGGGCGAGCGCAGGGCGTTCACGCCTTCCGACACCACCTTGAGCGCGTCGATGTCGAGGCCGGAATCGGTCTCGTCGAGGATGCAGATCTTCGGCTCCAGAATGGCCATCTGGAGGATTTCCATCCGCTTCTTCTCGCCGCCCGAGAAGCCGACATTCACGCCGCGCTTGAGCATGTCCGGGTTGATGCCGAGCGCGCCGGACTTGGCCTTCACCAGCCGCAGGAAGTCCGGGGTGGAGATTTCCGCCTCGCCGCGCTTCTTGCGCTGGGCGTTCAGCGCCGCGCGCAGGAAGGTCATGGTGGCGACGCCGGGCACCTCGATCGGGTACTGGAAGGCGAGGAACACGCCCTTGGCGGCGCGCTCGTCGATTTCCATCTCCAGCAGGTCCTCGCCGTCGAGCGTCACCGAGCCGTCGGTGACCTCATAGTCCTCCTTGCCGGCGAGGATGTAGGACAGCGTCGACTTGCCGGAGCCGTTCGGCCCCATGATGGCGTGTACCTCGCCGGGGTTCACCTTCAGCGAGAGGCCCTTGAGGATTTCCTTGCCCTCGTCGCCGTCGATCTTGGCGTGGAGGTTGTCGATTTCGAGCATGGCCATGTCATTCGTTCCGTTGTCTGGAACCCGATCCGTGCGTGGCCGGCTACGTCCGGTCCTGACGAATGCGAGGGTTCGGCATCTTCCGAAGGGCGTCATGCCCGGACTTCAAGCCGGGCATTCGCGTCGTGTCGGGTCTCAGCCCACCGAGCCTTCGAGGCTCACCGAGATCAGCTTCTGCGCTTCCACCGCGAACTCCATGGGGAGTTGCTGGAGCACGTCCTTGACGAAGCCGTTCACGATCAGCGCCGTCGCTTCCTCAGGGTCGAGGCCGCGCTGGCGGCAGTAGAACAGCTGGTCCTCGGAGATTTTCGAGGTCGTCGCCTCATGCTCGAAATGCGCGCTGGAGTTCTTCGACTCGATATAGGGCACAGTGTGCGCCCCGCACTTGTCGCCGATCAGCAGGCTGTCGCAGTTCGTGAAGTTGCGCGCCCCGGTCGCCTTGCGGTGCGCCGAGACGAGGCCGCGATAGGTGTTGTCCGAGTAGCCGGCGGCGATACCCTTGGAGATGATGCGGCTCGACGTGTTCTTGCCGAGATGGATCATCTTGGTGCCGCTGTCGACCTGCTGGCGCCCGTTCGAAATCGCGATCGAGTAGAACTCGCCCTGCGAATTGTCGCCGCGCAGGATGCAACTCGGGTACTTCCAGGTGATGGCCGAGCCGGTCTCCACCTGGGTCCAGGAAATCTTGGAACGGTCGCCCCGGCAGTCGCCGCGCTTGGTGACGAAGTTGAAGATGCCGCCCTTGCCGTCCTTGTCGCCGGGATACCAGTTCTGGACGGTGGAGTACTTGATCTCGGCATCGGCCAGCGCCACCAGCTCGACCACGGCGGCGTGGAGCTGGTTCTCGTCACGCATCGGGGCGGTGCAGCCTTCGAGATAGCTCACATAGGCGCCTTCATCCGCGATGATCAGCGTGCGCTCGAACTGGCCGGTATTGCGCTCGTTGATGCGGAAATAGGTCGACAGCTCCATCGGGCAGCGCACGCCCTTGGGCACGTAGACGAAGGAACCGTCGGAGAACACCGCCGAATTCAGCGTCGCGAAGAAGTTGTCAGTGACCGGGACCACCGAGCCGAGATACTTCTTCACCAGCTCGGGATATTCGCGGATCGCCTCCGAGATCGGCATGAAGATCACGCCGGCCTTCGCGAGCTCCTCCTTGAAGGTCGTGGCCACCGAGACGGAATCGAACACCGCGTCCACCGCGACACGCGAGCCGCCGGCGCTCTCGATGCCGAGCAGCGCGTCGCGCTCGCGCAGCGGGATGCCAAGCTTCTCATAGGTCGCGAGAATCTCCGGGTCGATGTCGTCGATCGAGAGTTGGCTCGGCCGCTTGGGCGCGGAATAGTAATAGAGGTTCTGGTAGTCGATGGCGGGATAGCTCACGCGCGCCCAGTCAGGCTCGCGCATGGTCTGCCAGCGACGGAACGCCTCCAGGCGCCATTCCAGCATCCATTCCGGCTCATTCTTCTTGGCCGAGATGAAGCGAACGGTGTCCTCGTCGAGCCCTTTCGGGGCCTTTTCCGACTCGATGTCGGTGAAGAACCCGTATTTGTACTGATCGACGTCGATAGAGCGGACCTGCTCCACTGTCTCCTGTACGGCCGGCATCGTCTCTCTCCTCTCCCACGCGGGTTCAAGGCCCGCGGGTCAGGTCAACAAGTCCTCGACACGGGACACCGCACGGGCGGCGCCCGGATTGTTTTCGTCCCTATGCGGCGCGCGAGCGACGCAGGAGACCCGGCATCACCCGGCGGAACACGCCAAGCGCCCGGTCGACATCCTCTTCCCCGCTCGACCAGCCGAACGACAGGCGGAAGGCCGAGCGCGCGATGCGCTCAGGCACCCCCATGGCGGACAGCACATGAGAGGGGCCGACCTTGCCCGACGAACAGGCCGCGCCGGCGCTCACCGCCAGCCCCGCCAGATCAAGCGCAATCACCATGGTCTCCGCCGGCACGCCGGGCAGGGACAGGCTCGAGGTGTTCGGCAGCCGGTCGACGTCGCCGACCAGCAGGACAAGCTCGGGAAACTCGCACCTTAGAGCGCTTTCAAGCCGATCGCGCAAGGCAGCGATACGTATTTGTTCTGATTCTAAACTAGCTGCGGCAACCTGCGCCGCCGCCCCGAAAGCCGCGATCGCCGGCACGTTCTCGCTACCCGCGCGCAGCCCGCGCTCCTGCCCGCCACCGCCGATCAGCGCAGCCGGGCGAAGCTCCTCGTCCACCAGCACCAGAGCACCCGCCCCGGGGGCGCCGCCGATCTTGTGCGCGGACACCGACAACAGGTCTACGCCGAGCGCGCGCGCATCCACGCTGATGCGACCGGCGGCCTGCACCGCGTCGCTATGCACCAGCGCGCCATGGCCATGCGCCCGGCGCGCGGCTTCCGCCACAGGCTGCACCACGCCGGTCTCGTTATTGGCCAGCATGATCGACACCAACGCCCGCCTGCCAGCAGCGGAATGGCGCCCCAGCGCCGCCTCCAGTTCGTCGAGGTCCAGCCGCCCGCGGGCGTCGACGGGAAGCACCTCCACCCGGTCGGGCGCAAAACGATGGCCGCGCAGCGCGGCGGAGTGCTCCACCGCGCTCACCAGCAGCACATCAAGCACCTGGTCCTCGCCCCCGCGCTGATAGTGCGGCGTCAAAGCCAGCGCATCGGCCTCCGTGCCGCTGGAGGTGAACACCACCCCGCGCGGCCCCGCCCCGACCAGAGCGGCGACACGAGCGCGCGCGACGTCGATCTCGCTGCGCGCACCGCGACCCTCGCCATGGATCGACGAGGGATTGCCGGTCGCGGCAAAGATTTCGACAACCGCCCGCACCGCCTCGGGGCGAACCGGCGACGTTGCATTGTGATCGAGATAGACGCGTTCGTTCATGTCATCCACGGGCTCGAAATCCGGCCGGCCCACCTAAATGGGAAAAGCCTCGCTGAAGGGGCCGGCCTTTCGGAATGCTTGCAAAAAAGGGCCATCTCCTTCATAGCTTGGCCAACTCTTCTGCTGCCGGAATATATCGTGTCGCACAATTGAATCTGCAACCGATGCAATCCAGCGTAGAATATTAGAATTATTCTAATAAGTTAAGGTCCCTACCCTGTGTCGTCAAGGCGCCGGCGGTAATCAGGAGCCCGGAGGGGACGAGCGCGGATCATCCGCTCGCTGTTTCCAAAGGACCACGATCCGGCCCGCGCCGCACCCCCAAGGTCACGAACTTCATGCCTGAGGTCATTTTTACCGGTGAGAAGGGGCGGCTCGAAGGCCGCTACCAGCCGGCCAAGACGCGCCGCGCGCCGATCGCCATCATCCTGCACCCGCACCCCCAGTTCGGCGGCACGATGAACAACCCGGTCGTCTACAACCTCTATTACCAGTTCGTGAACCGGGGTTTCTCGACTCTGCGCTTCAACTTCCGTGGCGTCGGCCGCTCGCAGGGCTCGTTCGACCATGGACAGGGCGAACTGGCGGACGCCGCCGCCGCGCTGGACTGGGCGCAGTCGATCAACCCGGACGCGCGTGCCTGCTGGATCGCCGGCTTCTCCTTCGGCGCCTGGATCGGCATGCAGTTGCTGATGCGCCGCCCCGAGGTGGAGGGCTTCATCTCCATCGCCGCGCCGGCGAACCTGTATGACTTCTCGTTCCTCGCCCCCTGCCCGTCATCCGGCCTGTTCGTGCATGGCGACAAGGATGCGGTGGTGCCGTTCTCCGCCGTCACCGGCCTCGTCGAGAAGCTGAAGACGCAGAAGGGCATCGTGATCGACCAGCAGACCGTCCCCGGCGCCAACCACTTCTTCGATGGCAAGACCGAGGACCTGATGGAAGTGATCGGCGGCTATCTCGACAAGCGCCTGCCCGGCACCGCGATCAAGAAGATCACCGCGGCCTGAGGGTTCGACCACGGCCTTGCGCCTGCCACCACATACGAAAAGCCCGGCGCTCATCACGCCGGGCTTTTTGCTATGCGGGGGTGGCGCGACCTCAGTTGAGGACGAGACGGACCGGGCTGCTGACCGTGAGACGATCGCCATGGCGGGCGATCTCGACCACACTTTCGGCGGTCTCAACCGCACCGGGAACCGAGAAGCTCACGGCCTGCTCGGGCTGCAGCGTAGCCGCGACGCGGATCGGCGCGCCGCCGGCGACGCTCAGCGTGGCGACGACATGGTAGCCGTCCTCTTCCGAGGTGTAATAGGCCACGCCGTTGACGTAGCCGATATTGATGATCTGCGCCGCTTCGGGGCGAAGGCCTGACGCCTTCTCGTCCGCCCGCGCGGGAGCGAGCAGCGCGATGGCGAGAAGGGCGGCGATCAGGCCGAGCGGGATGAGGTCGCTCACAAGCTCAAGCGGGCGAAAAGACGTGCGCATCTAAGGCTCCACAAGGTTCTGTCCAGGCGTGTTGATTGGGAAGCTGCCTGCCTGGCGAGCCGGACTTCCGGGAGCCCTCAAGATAAGCGAAAAATGGTGCAGCGCATCATTCATGTATGCATTGCACCATTGCATTTCAGGAATATTGGGGCGACTTGTCGCAATATTCAGTTTTTCTGAATCATCGATTCAGATGAATTATGCCGATCCCGATACTGGCCGTTCGTTTCCGACGATCACCCCGCCGGTCATCGGCTCCGGCACCCCGGTGGTGCCGGGAAAGCTCAGCGGCAGACCCCGCAGGCTGCGCACCGCGAGGAAGGCGAAGGCCTGCGCTTCCATATCGTCGGACGACCAGCCGACCTCATCGGCGGTCTCGGTTTTGATGCCGGTGCGCTCGCCCAGCATGCGCAGTAGCGTCAGGTTATGCGCACCGCCGCCCGCAGCGATCATCCGTTCCGGCCGTGCCGGCAGGAAGCGCAGCACGGCCCCGACACAGGCGGCGGTAAGCGCGCTCAGCGTCGCCGCGCCATCCGCCGTGCTCATGCCGGCAAGGCCGCCGTGCTCCTCGACCCAGCCACGGAAATCGTTGCGATCGAGCGACTTCGGCGGCGAGCGGTGAAAGAACGGGTGCCCGAGCAGCCGTTCGATCGCCGCCTCGTCCACCTTCCCGGCTTTGGCGATGGCGCCGTCCTCGTCGAAAGGCAGGCCGGTGCGGGATTTAACGAAGTCGTCGACCAGCGCATTGGCCGGCCCGGTATCGCAGGCGATGGGATCGCGCATGCCGTCGATGTAAGAAATGTTGGCAACACCCCCGAGATTGAGCACCAGCAGCGGCTGGGCCGGTCCGAGACCACGCGCCAGCGCCCGATGATAGACCGGCACCAGCGGTGCACCTTGTCCGCCGGCGGCGACATCGGCGGCGCGCATGTCGTAGACCAGCGTCGTCTTGTCGGTCGTCAGTCCTCGCGCCGCCCGCGCCAGTGCCGGACCGTCGCCGATCTGCACGGTCAGCGCGATTTCCGGCCGGTGCAGCACGGTCTGGCCGTGATAGCCGATCACGTCAACGTCGCGATAGGCTGGGAACTCTTTGAGAAAACTGGCCAGCGCCTGGGCATGGCGCTCGGTCGAGAGCCGCTCGGCGCGCGCCAGAATGCCCGGCCGCGCGTTCCGATCGGTCACCTCCCGCGCATCGGCAATCGCGCGGAACAGCAATTCCCGCGTTTCGGAAGCGTAGACATAGGTCCGCCCCGGCCCGAACAGGCGAATGTCCTCGCCGTCCGTCTCGATCAGCGCGACATCCACTCCGTCCAGCGACGTGCCGCTCATCAGGCCGATGGCTTTATGGAAGGCCGACATCTGCGTTCCTCGGGGTGCTTTCGCTGCGTGAAACTGGTACATCACCGGCCCGCTCCTAAGATCGCGTTGATGATACCGGGCCCGTCATGACCAAGTTCCGTTCCGACTTCCTCCGCACCATGCATGAGCGTGGCTTCGTTCATCAGCTTTCCGATGAATCCGGCCTCGACGACCTGCTCGCCAAGGAAAGCGTGACGGCCTATATCGGCTTCGATCCGACCGCGCCCTCTCTGCATGCCGGCGGGCTGATCCAGATCATGATGCTGCACTGGCTGCAGGCGACCGGCCACCAGCCGGTCTCGCTGATGGGCGGCGGCACCGGCATGGTCGGCGATCCTTCCTTCAAGGAAGAGGCGCGCAAGCTGATGACGGTGGAGACCATCGAGGACAACATCGCCTCGATCAAGCGGGTCTTCGCGAACTATCTCGACTACAGCAGCGGCCCCAAGGGCGGCGCGCTGATGATCAACAATGCCGAATGGCTGCGCGAGCTGAACTATCTCGAATTCCTGCGCGATGTCGGCCGCCACTTCTCGGTCAACCGCATGCTGTCCTTCGACAGCGTGAAGACGCGGCTCGAGCGCGAGCAGTCGCTGTCCTTCCTCGAATTCAACTACATGATCCTGCAGGCCTACGACTTCGTGGAGCTGTCGAAGCGCTACGATGTGCGGCTGCAGATGGGCGGCTCCGACCAGTGGGGCAACATCGTCAACGGCATCGACCTCGGCCACCGCATGGGGACAAAGCAGCTCTATGCCCTGACCTCGCCGCTGCTCACCACCTCCTCCGGCGCCAAGATGGGCAAGTCGGTGAACGGGGCGGTGTGGCTGAACGCCGACATGCTCGGCCCCTACGAGTTCTGGCAGTACTGGCGCAACACCGAGGACGCCGACGTCGCGCGCTTCCTCAAGCTCTACACCACGCTGCCGATGGACGAGATCGCCCGGCTTTCGGCGCTGGCCGGCTCGGAGATCAACGAGGTCAAGAAGATCCTCGCCACCGAGATCACCGCCATGCTGCATGGCCGCGCCGCGGCGGAGGCGGCGGCGGAGACCGCACGCAAAACCTTCGAGGAAGGCGGCGTCGCCGCCGACCTGCCGAGCGTCGAGGTGCCGGCGGGCGAACTTGAGGCCGGGATCGGCGTACTGGCCGCCTTCGCGGAGAAGGCCGGATTGGTCGCCTCCAATGGCGAGGCACGCCGGCAGGTGAAGAGCGGCGGGCTCAAGGTGAACGATGCCACCGTCACCGACGACAAGGCCGTTCTGACCCCGCGCGACCTGACGCCGGAAGGCGTGATCAAGCTGTCCTTCGGCAAGAAGAAGCACGTGCTGCTGAAGCCGGTCTGAGGACCGGCGCGCACGGAACGCGCGGCCTCACGGCGGCCACGCCGGGACGAGGCCGGCACGTTTGAGGCTTGAGGGGGCGACCGCGGGAACGCGTCGCCACCCGCCCGCGCAGCGCCCGAAGGGCGGCCGCCGCCCTTGCAACCTAGCGCGGCGGGATCAGAGCCGGCGGGCTTGGGTCCGGGGCCTGACGGTATTCGAAGATCTTGCGCAGGAAGCCCGGCGCCACGGCGGAGATCGGATTCATGCGCAGGGTCGGCCCGGCCATCGGCCCGACGATCTCGTAGGTCACGCCGACCAGCCCTTCATTGGGACCGCCGCCGAGGAAGAAGCCGAGCACCGGCAGCTTGCTGAACAGGTTGTTCAGCCCGTAGGCCGGGACATAAGTGCCCTGCACCGACATCCGGTCATTGGCGAAATCAAGCGTGCCGTCAAAGGTCGAGCCGATCTGCGGCCCCCAGATCGCGCCCTCGCGGATATTGAGCTGCTCGGCCGAGCGCTGGAACGTGACCTGCAGCTTGTTGAACGCCACCGCCGAGCCCGGCTGGAGCGAGCCGTCGCGCCCGGCCGAAGGCGCCGCCGCGATCAGACGATCGAGACCGGGTTCGCCCCGGATCACGAAATCGCGCATGTTGACGACGCCGCTCTGCGGCGAGCCGTCGCCGGTCGGCGCATCGACATCGATCCACAGATCGCCGCTATAGATGCGCGCATAGAGATTGATGAAGCGCAGCAGTGCGCCGGCATCGGAGGTAGCGACCCGCAGGCGCGGCTTGCCATTGCCGCCGGGGGTCAGTGTCCCCACGACCTTGCCGTCGCGGCCGACCAGCGCCGAAAGATCGAAGGCGCGCAGATTGCCGTCGCGGCGCGACATCTTGAGCGCGGCCTGGCGCATCGCCTCGCCATTGTTACCGGCCACCACGCCAAGTTCGACATCAAGATCGATGTCGAGCGGCTTCTCGTCCTTGCGGCCGGCGATCGGCGCCTCCAGCAGGTTCTTGAGATAGGACCGCGCCTCGATCACCTCGCCGCGCACCACGACGTTCATCACGCCGGAGGCCGCGGAGACCTTCACGCTGGCCTTGTCGCCATCCGACAGTGCGAAGGTCGGCAAATTGGCGCTGACCAGTGAGGCCTTGGAATCGAGCTCCACGGTGCCGCGAATATTGACGCCGCTGCCGGTGACCACGAGGTCGTCGAGCCGGGTGCCGGTGGCGGTCACGGTGGCGCGCGCGGTCAGCCGCGCGGGCTTGCCGGCCGGCTTCGACCAGCCCGGCACCAGCTCGGCGAGCCGGGCGGCGGTCAGGTCGAGGTCGACATCGGCGGTCTTGCCCTTGGACGTAATCGCGCCGGTAAGCTTCACCCCGACCACGCCGGAGAGGCCCGCCAGATCGAGGTTGAGCTTGTTGCGCGCAGCATCGTCCAGCTTGGCCTCGACCACGAACGTTGCGTCGTTGTCGGAGGTGTTGCGCGTGTACTCAAAGCTCGCCGGCGCGCCGCCGAACTTGCCCTGCCCGCGCAGCACCGTCGCCGCCGGGGTGACGAAGGCCCGCACCGTGGCGTCGTCGAGGCGCTGGCCCAAGAACACCTTGTCAGCGCTGAAATCGGTGAGGTCGGCCTCAAAGGAGTAATCGATGTCGCCGGCGGTTATGTTGTCGGACAGCGTGACATTGATCTGCGCCACGCCCTTGATCGCGCCGCGCACCAGATTATGGTCGAACTGGTCGCCGGCCGGACCGCGCAGCGGTGGCATCGAGGCGAGTTCGAGCGCGGCGGCGGCGGGGCCGTCGACGCCGATCTTGAGCTTGGCCGTGGGGCGTGCCGGCGCGGTGTCGGGAACGTCGAACACGCTCTCGGGCAGGTTTATCCGCCGCCCATCCGGCGTGTCCATCGCCGCATTGCTGGCGACGACATGCGCGGTGCGGCCGGTGATCTGAACAGCCACATCGGCGCCCTGGATCAGCGGAAGCTTCGGCACCGGCCGGAACACGCCATTGCTGCCGGCAATGTTGATGGTGAGCTGATCGCCTTCCAGCGGCCGGTCCTTGTTGCCGATCGAGGTGAGCGGCGCATGGACGTTGATTTCCGCCTTGGTCACGTCGCCCGAGATGAAATGGTCATAGACCCAGCGGCGCACCGGCGGGGCGGCCACCACCGGCCAGAGCCGCAGCAGCGAGGTCGCCGTCATCGGCGTCGCGGCAAGCTTGAGGCCCAGGAAGGGCTCCGCAGCACCAAGGTCGAGTTCGGTACTCAGGTTGATCCCGCCCTGTGGGCCCTTGAGCACCGCGTTGTCGACGGTCAGGCGCTGGGCGCGCGGGTCGAAGCGGACATCAAGCGAGATGTCGTCGAGCACCAGCGGCGGCACATTCTCGGCATGGGGCCCGCCGCCGGTGAAGCGGGCATCGGCCTTGGTGACGTGCAGCGTCCAGTCGCCATCCGCCGTGTCGGGCGCATCGATGATGGCGGCCAGGTCAAGGTCGAACGGCCCGGCGTGGATCGCGAGCGGGCTCAGCGTCAGCTCGCGACGCCTCGGATCGACGCTGAAATCGACCGAGACCTCGTCGATGATCATGCGCCCATCCGCATCCGCGCCGACCTGAAACTCTCCCGCACCAGCCACCAGCCGGCCCTGTGTCGCGAGCAGCACGCCCTGCGCGTCGATCGCGGACTTGACCTGGAACGACAGCGGCGAGGTGGCGATCATGGCGGCATCGGCCTTGCCGGCGGCGATCATCAGGTCGCGCGGGGCCAGATCGCGCACCTCGAAGCCGAGGGCCCGCCGGCCATTGGCCAGCGCGCCGACCGTCGCGCGTGCGGACCACGGCCCATCCGTTCCGCCGGCGGTCATGTCGAACATCATGCCGCCCTCCGCCGGGCGCGACACACTGAGATCGATATCGTCGAAGGTCCATTGCTGGCCGCTGACCTCGCTGCGCACCACCAGCACGCCCTCCTTGAGGCCGATATCCGTGAGGTCACCACCGTCGAGCCCGCCATGGTCGATATTGGCGGCGAGCGCGGCGAGCGCATCCAGCCGCAGAGGGCCGAGCGGGGCGGCGTCGGCAAGCGGGGTGCCGGAGGGCGTGGCCGGGCCGGTCTCGGTCGCGACATCCGGCGTCGCCCCGGCATCGGCGGGAGCGGGCGGGGCCTTTTCGGTGAGCGGAGTGGCGACGGACGGGGTATGCAGCGGCTTGCTGCCCTCGCCGGTGGAAATCGTGAGTTCGCCCCTCGCGTTGATCCAGATCGTGAGTTTCACGCCCACGAGATCGATGCGCCGGGGCGTCACCGTCCAAGGGATCAGCCGGTCCTGAAGCTGCACATCGGCCTGCGGGGCGGTGGCGATCACATCTCCGGCGCTGTCGCGCACCGTGATGTCGCTGGCGCGCAGCACCATGCCGCCCTCGCTGGCCCGGTCGGCTGCGATGGCGCCGATCTCCACCGTGCGGCCCTCGCCCAGCCGCGCCTCAAGCGCGCGCTCGACATAGGGCCGCGCGATATCGACGGTGATGGTGCCGGTCACGAACAGGAGGTAGATCGCGAGCACGCCGAGGGCGATGAGCCCGCCGAATCCACCGCACGACCAGCCGCAAATGCGCAGCCAGCGGCGGCGGCCGCGCACCGGCGCCTCGCAGGCGGCCCGAGCGACACGCCGCAACCGCGGACGCTTCACGCCCGTCGGGCGCGTGGCGTGCTTCGGACGGGCGGCAGCCTTGGGCGTAGTCACCTCCTTCATCGACAGCTTGATTCTCCTGCGGGCGACGCCATTCTGCCCGCTCCCCTGGCGGACGGCGACACCTATAAATACGACGCCACTGACAATTAGCTGACGAATTCCGGCTTCAACCGGGATCCCGCATCCCGTGCTACAGCCGATCACCTCAAAAACCGACGAAAGGAAGGCAGATGGCGACGATCGACGTGGGCGCACCGGCTCCCGACTTCACCCTAACCGGCGATGACGGCCACCCCATCAGTCTTTCCGCGCAGGCCGGCCACAAGGTCGTGCTGTACTTCTACCCCAAGGCGGGAACCGAGGGCTGCACGCTGGAAGCACATGATTTCAACAGGTTACGTGACGAATTTGCGGCCGCCAACACCGTCGTGATCGGCATTTCCGCCGATCCTGACAAGGCGATTGCCCGTTTTCGCACCAAGAACGGCCTCGCCTTCCCGCTCGCGGGCGATACCGAGCACAAAGTTCTGACCGCCTATGGCGTCTGGGCGGAAAAATCCATGTATGGCCGCAGCTTCTGGGGCGTGGTGCGCACCACGCTGCTGATCGATACCGACGGGCGCATCGCCCGAATCTGGCCAAAGGTGAAGGTCGCCGGCCATGCCGAAGAGGTGCTGGCCGCCGCGAAGGCGCTGTGACCGGCGGCCGACTCACCTCGCCGCAGTCGTCATCCCGGGCGGCAGAAGGCCGCCCCGGGGGGTGATGACGAACGGGACGCGCGCCCGGCCTTCAGTCCACGTCGTCGATGCTGGCCGGGCCGCCGCCATAGGCGCGCTGGGCCAGCGCCGCTTCCATGAAGGGATCGAGGTCGCCGTCCAGCACTTCCTGCGGGGTGCCGGAGGTCACGCCGGTGCGCAGGTCCTTCACCAGCTGGTAGGGCTGAAGCACATAGGAGCGGATCTGGTGGCCCCAGCCGATATCGGTCTTGGCGGCCTGGTCAGCGGCGGCCTGCGCCTCGCGCTTCTTCAGCTCCATCTCGTAGAGTTTGGCCCGGAGCATTTCCCACGCCGTGGCGCGGTTCTTGTGCTGCGAGCGGTCGCCCTGCGCCACCACGGCGATGCCGGTGGGAATGTGGGTGAAGCGCACCGCCGATTCGGTCTTGTTGACGTGCTGGCCGCCGGCGCCGCCCGAGCGCATGGTGTCGATGCGCAGGTCGCTTTCCTTGATGTCGACCACGATGCGGTCGTCGATCACCGGATAGACGTCGACGCTGGCGAAGGAGGTCTGGCGCCGCGCGTTCGAATCGAAGGGCGAAATCCGCACCAGCCGGTGCACGCCGCCCTCGGTCTTCAGCCAGCCATAGGCGTTGTGGCCCTTCACCAGAATGGTCGCGGATTTCAGCCCGGCGGTTTCGCCCGCGCTCTCCTCGATCAGCTCGACCTTGAAGCCGCGCCGCTCGGCCCAGCGCGTGTACATGCGCAGCAGCATCAATGCCCAGTCCTGGCTGTCGGTGCCGCCGGCGCCGGCATGGACTTCGAGGTAGCTGTCATTGGCATCGGCCTCGCCCGAGAGCAGAGCCTCGAGCTGGCGGCGGGCGACCTCGCCCTTGAGCTTGGCGAGCGCGCCGGCGGCCTCGGTGACGATGCTCTCATCGCCCTCCATCTCGCCGAGTTCGATCAGTTCCACATTGTCGTTGAGTTCGCGCTCGATGCGCTCCAGCGAATTGAGCCCGTCCTCCAGCGTGCCGCGCTCCTGCATCAGCTTCTGCGCGCGCTCGGGGTCGTTCCACAGGTTCGGGTCCTCGGCGAGCGCATTCAGCTCGGCAAGTCGGGCCTTGGAACGGTCGAAATCGATGTGCTGCCGCAACAGGCCGGCGGCTTCCCGGATTTCGTCGACGCTCGCGGCGAGCTCGGCGCGCATGATGGTCACTCTCGTCAAGGGAGGCAGAAGGCGGCGGAAAATAGAGAGGATGCGCCAAGCTGTAAACCGCCCTCCTGCGCGCGTCCCCCTCAGTCCGCCACGCCGCGCCCCCGGTTCAGCAGCGCGCGCGAGAGCGGCTTGCCCGCCTCGCTGCGCAGCACCACCGATGTGGTGACCATGCCGAACCGGCCGATGGAATCGACGATGGTTGCCAGATCCTCGGGGGCCGGCACGATCGCCTTGAGCACGAAGCAGTCGTCGCCCGTGACACGATGCACCTCGACGATGGCCGGCAGCGCCGCGAACGCCTTCAGGCAGGCCGATATGTGCTCATGCGCGGTCTTGAGCCGGATAATCGCCGTCATGCGCAGGCCCACCGCAGCGAGATTGATCCGCGCACCATAGCCCTCGATGACGCCGCGCTCCTCCAGCCGCTTCACCCGCTCGGAGACGGCGGGCTGGGAGAGCCCGATGCGGCGGCCAAGCTCGGAGAGCGGCATGCGCGCGTCCTGCTGCAGCGCGTCGAGAATGTCCAGGTCGCGGGCATCGAGCTCCGCCGGCGGGTGCCTGCGTGGAGAAAGTGGGATCTGCCTTGAATCCATCGCCGGAAACCTCAAAACGCCGATGATCCACCATGTCACGCACCGACCGGCTTTGTCATGCTGGCCGCCCAAGCAACGGAGACGACAATGCGCCTGATCGGCATGCTCGATTCGCCCTATGTCCGCCGCGTGGCGGTGTCGATGAAGCTCATGGGGCTGCCGTTCCACCATGAGCCTGTGTCGGTGTTCCGCCATTTCGACGGCTTCGCCGCCATCAACCCGGTGGTGAAGGCGCCGAGCCTGGTCACCGATGACGGGGTGGTGCTGATGGATTCGACGCTGATCCTCGAATTCGTCGAACGTCTCGCGCCGGAAACGCAGCGGCTCACGCCGCCCGACATCGCCGCCCTCGCCCGCAACCAGCGCCTCACCGGGCTTGCGCTCGCCGCCTGCGAGAAGACGGTGCAGATTGTCTACGAGCACGAGCTGCGCCCCTCGGAAAAGCGCCACGCGCCGTGGCTTGAGCGCGTCGAGGGCCAGTTGCGCGCCGCCTACGCGCTGCTGGAGGCCGAGACCGGCGAGGGGTGGCTGGTGGACGAGCGGGTGAGGCAGGCCGATGTCAGCGCGGCCGTGGCCTTCAGCTTCACCCGCTTCATCCTGCCGGAGGAGACGCTGGCGCGGATCGGCTTCGACGCGCTGGAAAGGCTCTCCGCGCTCACCGCACGGGCCGAAGCGCTGCCGGAATTCCGGTCGACGCCGATGGAGTAACCGAGCACCCGCATGGACCGAAAGAAAATGGCCGGGATCGCTCCCGGCCATTCGCATCTCGTTTTCCGGTCGATCTGGCGCGTCAGTACAGCCCGCCGGTCCCGCTGGTTCCGATGGCGCGATCGGCCTCGGGCGAGACGCCGATCGGGCGGCCGGTGGAATCGGTGGCGCCGATCACCGAATAATTGTCCGGCGGGGCGGTGCCCGGCTTGAACGCTTCGAGGATCGAATTCTCACCGGACCCGGCACGCAGGCCGGTCTTGGGGTTGATGCGGATCAGCTTGATGCCGGGCGGCACGCGGAACGGCACGGCCGGCCGGTCCGCCAGCGCCACCTTCATGAAGTCGCGCACCACCGGAGCGGCGAGCAGGCCGCCGGTCGAACCCTTGCCCATTGGCTTGGGTGTGTCGAAGCCCAGATAGACGGCGACCACCATGTCGGGACTGAAGCCAACGAACCAGGCGTCCTTTTCCTCGTTGGTGGTGCCGGTCTTGCCGGCGATGGGCTTGCCCAGTTCCTTGAGCGCCGTGCCGGTGCCGCGCTGGACCACGCCTTCCATCATCGAGGTGAGCTGATAGGCGGTCATCGGGTCGAGCGCCTGCTCGCGGCGGTCGATCAGCGTCGGCTCGGGCTGGTCGCTCCACTTGTCGGCATCGCAGCCGCGGCATTCGCGCTCGTCGTGGCGGTAGATGGTCTTGCCGTAGCGGTCCTGGATGCGGTCGATCAGCGTCGGCTTGATGCGCTTGCCGCCATTGGCGAACATCGAATAGCCGCCGGCCATGCGCATGGCGGTGGTTTCGCCCGCGCCGAGCGACATGGAGAGCACCGGCAGCAGATTGTCGGAAATGCCGAAGCGCTTGGCGTATTCCACGATGGTCGGCATGCCGAGATCATTGGCGAGCCGGACGGTCATGACGTTTCGCGACTGTTCGAGACCGAATCGCAGCGTCTGCGGGCCGTAGAACTTGCCGGAATAGTTTTCCGGCCGCCACGTGGCCTGCCCGGCCTGGCTGAGTTCGAACGGCGCGTCCATGATCACGCTGGAGGGGGTGTAGCCATTGTCGATGGCCGAGGCATAGACAAACGGCTTGAAGGACGAACCGGGCTGGCGCATCGCCTGGGTGGCGCGGTTGAACTGGCTCTCGTCGAAGGAGAAGCCGCCGACCAGCGCCAGCACGCGGCCAGTCCACGGGTCCATCGCCACCAGCGCGCCCTCGATCTGGGGCTGCTGGCGCAGGCGCCACTGGCCGTCCTTGCCGTCGACTTCCTCGACATAGACCACGTCGCCGGGCTTCAGCACCGCCGCCACGCCGCCCTTCTTGCCGCGCAGGGCCCATTTGACGCCGTCCGGCGTGATGATGCCGACATCGCGCTGCGCGGAGAGCGTGCCGGAACGGTCGCGCTGCGGCTGCAGGCCGATACGAGCGGAATCGGCGCTGGCCTCCAGCACCACGGCAAGCCGCCAGGGAATATCGGTGAAGGCGCGGACATCGGCGAGGCGCGCGCCCCAGTCGCCGGCGGTGTCGATCCGGGTCACCGGGCCGCGCCAGCCGCGCTGTTCGTCATAGCGGGTCAGCCCGTCGAGCAGCGCCTTCTTGGCGGCGAGCTGGAGCTTGGGATTGAGCGTGGTGCGCACCGAGAGGCCGCCGCCATACAGCTTGTCCTCGCCATAGCGCTCGAAGATCTCGCGGCGGACTTCCTCGGCGAAATATTCCGCCGAGAAGATGTGCGCGCCGGTCGGCCGCACGGTGACGGCGAGGTCGGTCGCCTTGGCGTCGTCGGCTTCCTTCTGGGTGATGTAGCCGTTCTCGGCCATGCGATCGATGACCCAGTTGCGGCGCTCGACGGCGGCTTCGTGGCGGCGGAACGGGTGGTAGTTGTTCGGGCCCTTGGGCAAGGCGGCGAGATAGGCGGCCTCGGCGATGGACAGCTCGGCAACCGACTTGTCGAAATAGAGCAGCGAGGCGGCGGCCACGCCATAGGAGCCGATGCCGAGATAGATCTCGTTGAGATAGAGTTCGAGGATCTTGTCCTTGGAATAGGCGCGCTCCATGCGCAAAGCGAGCAGCGCTTCCTTGATCTTGCGATCGATCGAGACCTCGTTGGTCAGAAGGAAGTTCTTCGCCACCTGCTGCGTGATGGTGGAGGCGCCCTGCGGGCGGCGGCCGGAGCCGTAATTCTGCGCGAAGGCATAGGCGGCGCGGCCGATGCCGGTGATGTCGATGCCGCCGTGGGAATAGAAGTTCTTGTCTTCGGCCGCGAGGAAGGCGTCGATCACGCGCTTGGGGATGCTCTGGATCGGCAGATAGAGCCGGCGCTCCTTGGCATATTCGGCCAGCAGCGACCCGTCGGTGGCGTGGATGCGCGTCATCACCGGCGGTTCGTAATTCTGGAGCTGGGAATAATCGGGCAGGTCCTGCGAGAACTTCCAGACGAAGTACCCGGCCACCGCTCCACCAACGACGAACAGAATCGTGCCCAGGGCAAACACAAAACCCAGAAAACGCAGAAGCAGCCGCATCCGGCCTTGCCCTCTCGAATTGCCGGCGTGGGCCGCTTCGCCCGACGCGCTATTTTCTCGTTATTCGCCCAAGGGCACCGTGTGCGGGGCAACTATGGCCACATCGCGACCAGCAAGGCCAGTCGCGAGCTAAGGCAGGCCGGTCGTAGGCGCCATTGCCGCAGGCGTCGCCACCGGCGCCGATTCCAGCGGCTTCTGCGCCGCGAAATAGGCCTCGATCGCGGCAACCATCGCCGTGGTCACCTTAGCCTGCCAGTCCTCCGATGTCATGAGTTCGAGGTCGCGTCTGCTGGAAAGATAGCCGAGCTCGAACAGCACGGAGGGCACGTCGGGCGCCTTCAAAACCTTGAAGCCCGCCGATTTCAGCGGCGATTTATGCATGCGCGCCGCCTCCCCCACATTGCCGGCCAGCGTGCGGGCGAAATGGGCGGAGAAATTGCGGGTCTCGCGCTGGGCGAGGTCGAACAGGATACCCGCCACATCCGCCGGCTCCTCGGAAAGGTCGAGCCCGGCGATCATGTCGGCCTTGTTCTCCGAATCGGCGAGGCGCTGCGCCTCGGCGTCGGAGGCGCGGTCGGAGAGCGTGTAGATGGTGGCCCCGCGCACGTCGCCGTCGCGCGAGCCCAGCGAATCGGCATGCAGCGAGATGAAAAGCCGCGCCCCGTGCTGCTGGGCGGTGCGCACCCGCTGGCCGAGCGCGACATAGGTGTCGTCCTCGCGGGTCATCAGCGGGCGGTAGCGGCCGGTCTCGTTCAGCTTGTCGCGCAGCAGCATCGCGATCTTGAGCACGAGCTCCTTCTCGGTGACGCCCATGGCCGGGTTCACCGCGCCCGAATCGATGCCGCCATGCCCGGGATCGATCACGATCACCGGGCGCGGATCGCCGGCGCTGATGATCACCGGGGCGGCATCGACGGCCTGCGGAACCTGCCGCACCGGGGCGGCGACGGTCTTGAGGAAGCTGACGCGATCGGTCTTCACCAGGTCGATCACCAGTCGCGCCGGCTGCCCGTCCATCGGCTCCAGCACGAAGGCCTTGTCGATAGTGACCGGCGCGTTGAGATCCATCACGATGCGCGCCTTGCCCGGAGCGAACAGGCCGAAGCGATAGGCCGAAACCAGTCCCCGCCCGTCCTGGCCCGCCGACGACGGCAGGCTGAAGATGGTGTCGGGCACATCGACCACCACACGATAGGGATCGGCCAGTGTGAAGGCGCCGAGCGGCACCGAGCGGGACAGGTCCATGACGAGGCGCGTGCGCTCGGAATCACCGGCCAGCCGGGCATCGGTGGCGACCGCGGGTCCGTCGGCAGCCTGCACGGAACCGGGCGCCGCCAGCGCAAGCGACAGGACAAGGCCCGCCACCGCCGCGCAGAAGCCTGCATGCACCGTCGCCCTGCGCCAACCCTCGCGCCACATCATTGTCAGGACAGAGCCTCCCGCGCGTTGACCGCACTGTGTCTCCCTATCTAACCGATTAGAAAGCGCGGGTTAACCGGCCGTTAACCCGCAAAACGCGCCGCGCGCCGCGACGTGGCCGCCGCGCAACGCCGCCCGCAGACCAATCGCACGCGATCCTTGCCAAATCGGCACGCATGCCGCTATTAAGGGCATGCATATGGTTCGAATTCCGGGTCGCTCGCTTGGTGTCCGGCTTTCGCTCCCCGACGGCGCGGGGCGGCCCAGCGATGGAGCGGCCCGACATCCAGCCCCGACCAAGCCCGAAGTGCCGGGCGCGTGGCGTGCGCATGTGGAGGCCCGGACCCATGGAGGTTCTGGTCGGCCCGCCGAGGAGAGCGAGACTGCCGACGCCGTTTCCGAGCCTTCGGGCGCAGTTCCGACGCTTGCCCCGCATCTTGCGGGCGCGCCGCGCTTCATCGCAGCCATAAGCCAGAGCCGGACCTGTCACATGGGTCGCGGTTCCCTAGTGTTCGGTCGAGGTATGGACGGCAGCAAACGATGACGCGTCAGCCGGCAGGTGCAGATCAGGTGCGAGGCGGATTTTCCCGCCCTGCGCGCGATCGCCGCGCCGTGGCGCCGACAGCGCGTTTGCGCCCCGCATGCGAGGCGCTCCGCCCCCCTGGCCCGTTTTCCATCACCGCCTACAGGCACGGCCCCAGCCGTCCGGCTCCGACAACGGAGCGGATGCCGCCGTGCGCGCAGATGAGAGTTCAATGGCCAACAAGATGCTTATCGACGCCACCCATCCGGAGGAAACCCGGGTGGTGGTGGTGCGCGGCAGCCGAGTCGAGGAATTCGACTTTGAAGCCGCCAACCGCAAGCCGCTCCGCGGCAACATCTACCTCGCGAAGGTAACGCGGGTAGAGCCCTCCCTCCAGGCCGCCTTCATCGAGTATGGCGGCAACCGGCATGGCTTCCTCGCCTTCAGCGAGATCCATCCCGATTATTATCAGATCCCCGTTGCCGACCGGCAGGCCCTGCTGGCCGAGGAAGAGCGCCAGCAGCGCCGCGACGCCGA
Source organism: Ancylobacter gelatini (assembly GCF_022601675.1). GTDB lineage: Bacteria > Pseudomonadota > Alphaproteobacteria > Rhizobiales > Xanthobacteraceae > Ancylobacter > Ancylobacter gelatini. The sequence goes on from NZ_JAKVIL010000004.1 coordinate 383,111, forward strand.
GGAAGAAAACGAGGACAAGCCCAGGGGTCGCCCCCGCCGCAGCCGTGGCGCAGCCAAGTCCGCATCCGGCGACGAGGCCGTTTCCGAGACTGCGGCCGATGGCGAAGCAGAGGCCGAGGCCGATGCCGATGCCGAGGAAGGTTCGCGCTCTTCGTCGCGCCGCGCACGCCGCCGCCCGTCCGCCGATGACGAATCCACCGGCGAGGTCGAGGAAGTCGCCGGCGAGGAAGAGATCGTCGACGAGGTCGGCTCCGACGACGCGCTGGAAGAGGTTCCCGAGCGCGCCGCCCCGCGCGGCCGCGCCCGTACCTACAAGATTCAGGAAGTGATCAAGCGCCGGCAGATCATGCTGGTGCAGGTCGTGAAGGAAGAGCGCGGCAACAAGGGCGCGGCGCTCACCACCTATCTGTCGCTCGCCGGCCGCTATTCGGTGCTGATGCCCAACACCGCGCGCGGCGGCGGCATTTCCCGCAAGATCACCTCGGCCGAAGACCGCAAGCGCCTCAAGGAGGTCGCCTCCGACCTCGAAGTGCCGGAGGGGATGGGCATCATCCTGCGCACCGCCGGCGCCAATCGCACCAAGGCGGAGATCAAGCGCGACTTCGAGTACCTGCTGCGGCTGTGGGAGAATGTGCGCGAGCTGACGCTCGGCTCGACCGCGCCCTCGCTGGTCTATGAGGAAGGCTCGCTGATCAAGCGTTCGATCCGCGACCTGTACAACAAGGACATCGACGAGGTTCTGGTCCAGGGCGACGAGGGCTATCGCGAGGCCAAGGACTTCATGCGCATGCTCATGCCGAGCCATGCCAAGAACGTGAAGCCCTACAAGGATTTGCAGCCGGTCTTCACACGGTTCGGCGTCGAGAGCCAGCTCGACGCGATGTTCCTGCCGATCGTGCAGCTCAAGTCGGGCGGCTACATCGTCATCAACCCGACCGAGGCGCTGGTCTCGATCGACGTGAACTCGGGACGTTCGACCCGCGAGCACAATATCGAGGACACGGCGCTCAAGACCAACCTGGAAGCCGCCGAGGAAGTCGCCCGCCAGCTGCGCCTGCGCGACCTCGCCGGGCTGATCGTCATCGATTTCATCGACATGGACGAGAAGCGCAACAACCGGGCGGTGGAGCGCAAGCTCAAGGATTGCCTGAAGAACGACCGCGCGCGCATCCAGCTCGGCCGCATCTCGCATTTCGGCCTGATGGAGATGAGCCGCCAGCGCATCCGCACCGGCGTGCTGGAAAGCTCCACCGAGGTCTGCCCGCATTGCGGCGGCACCGGCCATGTGCGCTCCTCCGCCTCGGTCGCGCTGCAGATGCTGCGTGCAGCGGAGGACATGCTCCAGCGCTCCAACACGCACGACCTCATCATCCGCACCCGCGCCGAGAACGCGCTCTATGTGCTGAACCACAAGCGCGCCCATTTGCATGAGCTGGAAGTGCGCTTCGGCGTCTCCATCGCCATCACCGCCGATGCCACGCTGACCGGCCTCACCCCCTTCGCCATCGACAAGGGCGACGCGGTGGCGAATCCGATCCCGCTGCCGCGTCCGGCGGAGCTGGTAATCGAGCCGGAAGAGGAGGATCTCGCGGCAATTGCCGAAGAGGAGGTCGCCGAATCCGACGAGGAAGCCGCTGAGGCCGCACCGCGCGCCGAGGCCGAGGCCGAAGCAGGCCAGCAGGACCCGCAGGGCGATGGCGGCCGCCGCCGTCGCCGCCGCCGTCGCCGCCGCCGTGGTGGCGGGAACGGCACTGGCGGGCCGCAGAACGAAGGCGGTTCGAACGGGGACGCTTTCGGCGACGATGAGGGCGACGAGAGCGACGACGGTTCGGACGAGGAGACCGGCTCGGTTTCCGACGACGCGTTCCCGGCTGAGCAGGCCGAGATCGCCGCCGCCCCGGTTTCGGGCGAGGACGCCGGGCAGGTGCTTGCGTTGGCCGAGGACGCGTCCGCTTCGATGGCCGACGTCCCGGTGACCGAAGAAACGCCGGACGCCGTGGCAGCAGAAGCGACCACGGAGGAGGCGCCGACCGAGGAGGCTCCCGCCGAGGAGCCCAAGCCCCGCCAGCGCGGACGCCGTGGCGGACGCCGCTCACGCGCCGACAAGGCGGCGGACGAGGCTGCCTTGGCCACGTCCACCGACGCAGCCGCCGAGCCGGCCACCGACACCGCGCCAGTGGAAGCCGCTCCGGCTGAAGCTGCACCGGTCGAGGCTCCCGCCCCCGTCGCGACTCCGCGCCGCCGCCGGTCCACTGTCCGCGAAGCGGCGCCGGTCATCGCGACTGAGACCGCCGCATCGGTGACGCCGGAAGCGCTCGCCACCGAACCCGCGCCGGTGGAAGCCGGCCCGGTCGAGGGCGACGTCAACGCGGCCCCGGAGGCACCCGCCGAAGCTCCGGCTTCGGAGACCCCCGCCCCCGAGACGGTTGCCGAGACCCCCGCAACCCCGCCATCCGATGATCCTGATCGGCCGCGCCGCTCCGGCTGGTGGAACCGCAAGCTGTTCGGCGCCTGAGCGCGTCGCCGCACTGAAAAAACAAAGGCCCCGGAGATGATCCGGGGCCTTTCGTCTTTATCGGTGACTGTCTCACCCCCGACGCAGGAAATCGCCGATGCGCGCCACCGCCTCGCGCATATCCATCGCCGATCCGGCATAGGACAGCCGCAAATAATGGTGGCCGCGATGCGGGTCGAAATCCACGCCCGGCGTTGCCGCCACATGCGCCTCGTCGAGCAGACGACGGGCGAAGGCGGCGGAATCATCGGTGAAACGGGATACGTCGGCGTAGAGATAGAATGCGCCGTCCACCGGCAGGAACTCGGGAAGTCCGGCGGCAGGCAGTCCGGCAGTGAGAATGCGCCGGTTTTCCTCATAGCCGTGCTTGACCTCCTCCATCTCCGCCGCGCCGTCGAACGCGGCCTCGGCGGCGATCTGCGAGAGGGTCGGCACGGAGATGGTCAGGTTCTGCTGGAGCCGCTCCGCCGCGCGCACCAGCGGCGACGGCAGCACCATCCAGCCGACACGCCAGCCGGTCATGCAGAAATATTTCGAGAAGGAATGGATGACCGTCACGTTCGGCGAGAGCGCGGCGGCGGTGGTGGCGGGAAAGGCATAATCGAGCCCGTGGTAAATCTCGTCCGAGATGAAGCGGATGCCCAGCCCCTCGGCGGTGGCGATCAGTTCGGCCAGCGCCTCCGGCCGCATCATGGTACCGGTCGGATTGGCCGGGCTCGCCACCAGCACGCCCTTGAGCGGGCCTTGCGCATGCGCGTCGGCAAGCGCCTGCGGCGTGATGACCCAACGTGAGGCGGCGTCGGTCTCGATCAGCACCGGCTCGCAGCCGAGCGCGGTGAGAATATGGCGATAGGGCGGGTAGCCGGGATTGGCGATCGCCACCCGATCGCCCGGCTCGAACATCGACAGGAACGCCAGCACGAACCCGGCTGACGAGCCGGTGGTCACCACCACCCGCGACGGGTCGAGGTCTAGGTCGTAGGTCTCGCGATAATGCCGGGCGATGCGGGCACGCAGGGAAGGGATGCCGAGCGCGGCCGTGTAACCAATGCGTCCGTGCTCCAGCGCCCGGCGCGCTGCTTCCCGCGCGGCGTGAGGGGCCGACGCCGCCGGCTGGCCGACCTCCATATGGATGACATGCCCGCCCGTCGCCTCGATCCGCGCGGCACGCTCCATCACGTCCATCACGATGAAGGGCGCGATCTCGCTGCGGCGCGAGGCGTTGGTGGGCACCGCCGCGACGGCGTCGGGCGTGAGCGGTAAAGAAAGGCTCATGGAAGCTACCTATCCAGGGTGGTCGCCGCACCCCCGCCGTATTCTACGGGTCGTGTGCGGCCTCCCGTTCAATTGAAGATGATCAACAGGCCCTTGACCCCTCGATCGTTGGGCGTCAGGTCTGAAGTCCCGGCATGCAAGCGATGGATGATGCTTCTGTCACGCAATGACAACCCCCCGTTTCGGCGGACGGCTGGCGCGCCCGCGTGGCGCGGCATCCTGCGCGCGAGCGCGCGTGGCCTTGGGTTGGCTGCCGCGTTGACGGGTATTATTTCACCGTTTCTGTCCATGCCCGCTCTCGCCCAGGCCCGCGTTCCAGGCGTGATCCGCGATGCCGAGATCGAGGCGCTGATGCGCGACTACACGCGCCCGATCTTCAAGGTCGCGGGGCTCAGCCAGCAGAACATCAAGGTCGTGCTGATCGGCAATGATTCGTTCAATGCCTTCGTGGCGGACGGCAAGCGCATCTTCATCAATACCGGCGCGCTGAAGCAGGCCACGACCCCGAATGAGATCATCGGCGTCCTCGCGCACGAAACCGGGCACATTGCCGGCGGCCACCTCGCCCGCATGCGCCAGCAAATGGAATCGGCCCAGACCGCCGCCATCGTCGCCATGCTGCTGGCAGCCGGCGGCGTCGCGGCCGGAGCGGCGAGCGGGGCGAATGTCGGCGGCGCGGCGGCGGGCGCGATTCTCGGCCCGCAGGAAGTGATCCGCCGTTCACTGCTGGCCTACAAGCGCAGCGAGGAACAGGCTGCCGACCGCTCGGCGGTGACCTATCTCAACGCGACCAAGCAGTCCGCCCAAGGCATGCTGAAGACGTTCGAGCGCTTTCAGAGCGACCAGCTCTTCATCAGCCAGCGCGTCGACCCCTATCTGCTCAGCCATCCCATGGCGACCGACCGCATCCAGTCTCTGGAGACGCTGGCCCATGCCAGCCCCTATTTCAACGCCAAGGATTCGCCCGAGCTTCAGGCCCGGCACGACATGATGCGCGCCAAGCTGGTCGGCTTCACCCAGCCCCCGGACGCGGTGTCCCGCATTTACGGCCAGCAGATCACCCTGCCCGCGCGCTATGCCCGCGCCATCTCGGCCTATCGCTATGGCAGTATCCCGGACGCGCTCCGCCAGATCGATGCACTGATCGCGCAGAATCCCGGCAATCCGTATTTCCAGGAGCTGAAGGGTCAGGCCCTGCTGGAGGCCGGCCGGGCGAAGGAGGCGGTGCCGCCGCTGCGCCGCGCCGTGCAGCTTTCCAACGGCCACCCGCTGATCCGCATGCTGCTCGGCCAGGCTCTGGTGGCGAGCAATGACAAGTCGGCTATGGACGAAGCGGTACGCGAGCTGAATTTCAGCCTGCAGCGCGAGCCCGATTCGCCGACGGGCTGGCGCTACCTTGCCATGGCCTATGGCCAGCGCGGCGACATACCCAATGCCGATCTCGCCTCCGCGCAGTCGGCCTTCACCGGCGGCGACTTCAAGCTCGCCCGCGAACTCGCCGCCCGCGCCCGCACCAAATTTCCACTCGGTTCGCCCGGCTGGCTCAAGGCCGACGACATCGTGAACTTCAAGCCCCCCGTCGACGCGCGCGGTCGGCCGCAGCAATGATGCCGCGCGCGCCAGTCGAACCGACGCCTCATCTGGAGATACCCATGTCGCTGCCTTCCCTCGTCCGCACCGCCGCGCGCGGCCTGGCTGCCGGATGCCTCGTGCTCGGCCTCGCCGCCGGCTTCGCCCCGACCCCTGCCCAGGCGCTCGACGCGGCCCAGCGCAAGGAGTTCGAGGGTGTCATCCGCGACTACCTCATCAGCAACCCGGAAGTGATCCAGGAAGCCATCGGCGAGTTGCAGAAGCGGCAGGCTGCTGCCGAGGCCGCCCAGCGCGAGAAGGCCGTGGCCGAGATGAAGCCGCTGATCTTCGATTCCCCGCGTGGCAGCGTCATCGGCAACCCGGACGGCGACGTCACGCTGGTCGAGTTCTTCGATTACAATTGCGGCTACTGCAAGCGCGCGCTCGGCGACATGGTCGAGTTGCTGGACAACGACCCCAAGCTCAAGATCGTGCTGAAGGAATTCCCGGTGCTCGGCCCCGGCTCCGTGGAAGCCTCGCAGGTCGCGGTCGCGGTGCGGCTGGTCGCTCCCGACAAGTACCTCGCCTTCCACAAGAAGCTGCTCAGCGAGCGCGGGCAGGCCAACAAGGCCAAGGCACTGGAAGCCGCCGAGGCGGTCGGCATCGACCGCGCCGCGGTGGAGAAGAAACTCGCCGATCCGGAAGTGGCCGCCACGCTGCAGGAGAGCCTTCAGCTTGCCGACGCGCTCGGCATCGACGGCACGCCGAGCTATGTCGCGGGCGAGAGCGTCATCGTCGGCGCGGTCGGCCACGGCCAGCTCAAGGACGTGATCGCCTCCGTCCGCTCCTGCGGCAAGGCCAAGTGCTGATCGAAAACGTGGCGGGCGCGGCGGGTGGCCATCTGAGCCGATTCGTCGCGCCGGCGCCGGGAGCTGGGGGTTAGTAACCCTCAACGCAAGCCGGGGCTTGGCGTGCGGGCAGGCATTGCCTATAACCCCGCGGCTGTCCCGGCTTCCGCCGCGCGACGGCGACCGGCTGATCGAGACCCGATGTCTGACATCATTCACGTCATCAACGGACCGAACCTGAACCTGCTCGGCACGCGCGAGCCGGAAGTCTATGGCCGCGCCACGATCGCCGATGTCGAGGCGGCATGCCGGGAGACCTGCGCAGGCCATGGGTTCGACCTGGTTTTCCGTCAGTCGAACCATGAAGGCGAGCTTGTCACCTTCCTGCAGGAAGCGCGCGGCTCGCTCGGCGTCGTGCTCAACGCCGCCGCCTATACCCACACCTCCGTCGCACTTGCCGACGCGATCAAGGCCGTCGGCCTCAATGTCGTCGAAGTGCACCTGTCAAACGTCTTCGCGCGCGAGGCCTTCCGCCATCATTCCTATATTTCGCCGGTTGCCCGTGGGGTGATTTGCGGGCTGGGGATCGACGGTTACCGGCTCGCCATCCACGCGCTAGCCGCAAGCCGTGGAAACTGAGGGAGACGGGCGAGCGACCGTCACGGGATCATGATGAAAACAAACAAGCCGGCCATTGACCCCGCGCTGGTGCGCGAGATCGCAACTCTGCTGTCCGAAAGCGACCTTACCGAGATCGAGGTCCAGCACGAGGATCTGCGCATCCGCGTGGTACGCGCGGCTCCCACCGTCTATGCCGCCCCGGCGCCCCTCGCGGTGGCGCCCGCCGCCGCTCCGGCTCCGGCCGCCGCGGCCCCTGCCCCGGCCGCTGCCGACCCCGCCAAGCATCCCGGCGTCGTGCCCTCTCCGATGGTCGGCACCGCCTATCTCGGTCCCGAGCCCGGCGCCCGTTCCTTCGTCGATATCGGCTCCGTGGTGAAGGAGGGCCAGACCCTGCTCATCGTCGAGGCCATGAAGACGATGAACGCCATTCCCGCTCCCCGCGCGGGCACCGTCACCCGCATCCTCGTGGACAATGCGCAGCCGGTCGAATATGGCGAGCCGCTCATGATCATTGAATGAGGACCGCTGGAATGTTCAGCAAGATCCTCATCGCCAATCGCGGCGAGATTGCCCTGCGCGTGCTCCGGGCCTGCAAGGAGCTCGGCATTGCCACCGTCGCGGTGCATTCCACTGCCGACGCCAACGCCATGCACGTCAAGCTCGCCGATGAGAGCGTGTGCATCGGCCCGCCCCCCGCGCGCGACAGCTATCTCAACATTCCCGCGCTGCTCGCCGCCTGCGAGATCACCGGGGCCGAAGCGGTGCATCCGGGCTATGGGTTCCTCGCCGAGAACGCCCGTTTCGCGGAAATCCTGATCGACCACGGCGTGCAGTTCATCGGGCCCAAGCCCGAGCACATCCGCATCATGGGCGACAAGATCGAGGCGAAGCGGACCGCCAAGAAGCTCGGCATTCCCTGCGTTCCCGGTTCCGAAGGCGGCATTTCCTCCGACGAGGAAGCCGCCAAGGTCGCCGACGAGATCGGCTTCCCGGTGCTGATCAAGGCAGCTGCCGGCGGCGGCGGGCGCGGCATGAAGGTCGCGCGCTCCTCCGAGGAACTGTCCTCCGCCCTGTCGCAGGCGCGCTCGGAAGCCCGCGCCGCCTTCGGCGACGATGCGGTCTATATCGAGAAATATCTCGGCACCCCGCGCCACATCGAGATCCAGGTGCTCGGTGACGGCCAGGGCAATGCCATCCATCTCGGCGAGCGCGACTGCTCGCTGCAGCGCCGGCACCAGAAGGTGTGGGAAGAGGCCCCCTCGCCCACCATCACCGCCGAACAGCGCGCCCGGATCGGCGAGACCGTCTCCAAGGCCATGCGCGACATGAAGTATCTCGGCGCGGGCACCATCGAGTTCCTGTACGAGAACGGCGAGTTCTACTTCATCGAGATGAACACCCGCATCCAGGTGGAGCATCCGGTGACCGAGGCCATCACCGGCATCGACCTGATCCGCGAGCAGATCCGCGTCGCCACCGGCGAGGCGCTCGGCATCGAGCAGAAGGATGTGGTGCTGCGCGGCCATGCCATCGAGTGCCGTGTCAATGCCGAGCACCCGCGCACCTTCCGCCCCTCGCCGGGGCGGATCGACAACTGGCACGTGCCGGGCGGACTCGGCGTGCGCGTCGATTCGGCGGTGTATCAGGGCTATACGATCCCGCCCTATTACGACAGCCTCGCCGGCAAGCTCATTGTTCACGCCAATACGCGCGAAGAATGCCTCGCCCGCCTCAAGCGGGCGCTGGACGAGTTCGTGGTGGAAGGCATCGAGACCACGCTGCCGCTGTTCCGCGAGCTGGTGCGCAACCCTGACATCCAGCGCGGCGCCTACGACATCCATTGGCTGGAGCATTTCCTCGCCGAAGGCGAGCCGGCGAGCTGATCCTCGCTGAAATGACCGGCGGCGCCTTCACAGTGCCGCCGATCTTCGTCATGCTGCGGACATGTCACACCCGCGCGAACATCAGGTCGAGATCACCCCGGAAGTCCTGCTGAAGGCCTATGCCTGCGGTATCTTCCCGATGGCGGAAAGCGCCGACGATCCCGGCCTGTACTGGATCGAGCCGGAGCGGCGCGGCATCATTCCGCTGGCCGAGTTCCAGCTCTCCAGCCGCCTCGCCCGCACCGTGCGCTCCGATCGCTTCGATATCCGCATCGATCATGATTTCGAGGCTGTGATCGACGGCTGCGCCGAGCCGGCGGACGGCCGGAGTTCGACCTGGATCAATCCGCGTATCCGCAAGCTCTATTGCGACCTGCACGCCCGCGGCTTCTGCCACTCGGTGGAAGCGTGGGAGGACGGCCGGCTTGTCGGTGGGCTGTATGGGGTGCGGCTCGGGCGCGCCTTTTTCGGCGAGAGCATGTTCCACCGCGCGCGCGATGCCTCGAAGGTCGCGCTGGTGCATCTGGTGGGGCGGCTGCGCAAGGGCGGCTTCATGCTGCTGGACACGCAGTTCGTCACCGATCATCTCCGCAGCTTCGGCGCGGTCGAGGTGCCGCGCCGGCACTATCACCGGCTGCTGGAACAGGCGCTGGACGGCGAGGGCGATTTCTACTGCTGGGGGCCCGGCGAGGCGATCTCGGGCGCGGTCTGCTTGCAGTCGGTCAGCCACGCATCATAGATCGGGTGCTCGATCCCGTGCAGGCCGGGGCTGGAGGCGAACATCCAGCCACCGAACAGCGGCTTGATCTTGCCGTCCAGCGTGATTTCCTGAACCTCGACGAAGCCGGTGGTGTTCTGCGTCTCGTTCTCGGGCCGGGTGTAGCAGGCGCGCGGGGTGATGCGCAGCGCGCCGAACTGCACGGTCTCGTTGATCGCGACGTCAAAGCTGATAATGCGACCGGTGATCTTGTCCAGCCCGGAGAACACCGCCGTCTGATTGGCGATCTTCTGCTCGGGCGGCTGCACCACCTCGATATCGCCGCTTGGACCATAGGTCGCCGCGCCCGGCACATCCGGCTGCGCCGGCGCGGGCGCGCGGTTGTCGCCGGCGGGCGCCTCCATGATCGAGGGCACGCCGGGGCCGCCCGGCAGCGAATCGGGATTGTCCACCGGCCCGCCAGGCGGCGGGGCGAGGGGCGCCGATTCGACACCGCCCTGCCAGCCCTGCTGGGCGACGGCCGGAGGCACCAGAGCCACGCTCAGGCCCAGCGTCGCCAGAAGGAGAGCGGGGGCAGCGCGGAGCACATCAGGTCTGAACAGCATGGAACCGGGCACCTTCGCATCGCCTCGCACCGAACGATCGCCGCCGGCGCACCGCTGCGGGGCAGAATGCGCGGCATTGCGGCCATGTCGGGGCGAGACGCATCGGGGCGACAGCCACCCGGGGAAAATTGGTCGAGACGGGAACAGCGAGGCCGCCCGCTCGCGGGCCGCCGCCAACGGCGCGCGAAGCCTCACTCCGGCGTCCAGGCCCGATAGTCGCCGGTCACGACCGGGCGATGGCCGAGCCCCATGGTGGAGCCCGGCGGCCGATAGGCTTGCGCGGTCCCGGTCGGGTTGGCGCGATGCGGGAGTTCCCACTCACGCGGCACGTAGTCTTCCTGGCTCGGCGGCACATCGGAGCGCTGGTGCATCCAGGCGTGCCAGCCGGGGGGAATCGCAGTTGCCTCCGCCGGGCCGTTGAAAATCACCCAGCGGCGCTCGAAGCCGAGCGTCGGGTCGATCTTGCCGCCCTTGAAGCGGTAATAGGTGTTGCCGGCGTCGTCCGTGCCGACCTTCTCGCCATAGCGCCACGTATAGAAACGCGTGCCCATGGTCTGGCCATTCCACCAGGTGAAGACTTCGGTGATGAAAGACGAGAGGTTCACGGCAAAAACGTCCCTGGGGCGGCTGAAAGCGTGGCCGGACCATGCCATCCGCGCCCGCTCCTGTCCAGACGCGAGCGGGCGCGTGCGACGGTTACGCACGGCGTGCGCGGAACTCACTCAGGTAATAAAGCACCGCCAACAGCAGAATGGCGCAGCCCGCCATGGTGACATAAGCCCAGCCGCCATGCTCGAAGAGCGGGCTGGCGAAAGCCGAGCCGATGGCGCCGCCGAGGAAGAACAGCGCAATGTAGAGCGCGTTCAGCCGTGAGCGGATTTCCGGCGCCAGCATGAAGATCGCCCGCTGGCCGAGCACCAGATTGGCGGTGACGGCGACGTCGAGCACGATGGCGCCGGTCACCAATATGCCGACGGAGGCACTGTTGGCACCGATCTCGGTGAGCGCCATGCCGGCAAAGGCCAGCAGCAGCATGACGCCGGTGGCCGCGCGCGACCAGCCGCGATCGGCGGCCCAGCCGGCGAGCGGCGACACCACCACGCTCGCCGCGCCGGCGAGCGCGAACAGCGCGATGGCCTGCTGGCCGTAGCCGAACTCCGGGCCGGTCAACAGGAGCGGGACGGCGGTCCAGAACAGGGTGAACACGCCGAACATCGCCGCCTGATAGGCCGCCCGGCGGCGCAGCAGCGGCTGCGACAGGAACAGCGGCAGCAGAGAGCCGACCAGCGCGCCATAGCTTACCTGTCCCTGCGGCCGGCGATGGGGCAGCGCGGCTCGCAGGCCGACCGCCAGCCCGAGCATCAGCAGCGCGGCGAGCGCGAATACGGCGCGCCAGCCGAACCAGTGCGCGAGCATGCTGGAAACCGGACGTGCCAGCAGAATGCCGGTCATGAGGCCGGAGACCACGCTCCCGACCTTGCGCCCGCGCTCATTGGGATGAGCGAGATGGGCGGCGAACGGCACCGCGATCTGCGCCACCACCGAGCCGACGCCGTAGAGCAGCGCGGCGGCGAGGAAGATGGCGGGCCCGGTCGCGGCGAAGGCCAGCGAGAGCCCGGCCGCCGCGCAGATCAGGATGGTGGCGATCAGCGCCCGATTCTCCACGATGTCGCCAAGCGGCACCAGCAGCAGGAGGCCCAATATGTAGCCCACCTGCCCCACGGTGACGACGAGGCTCGCCATGGTCTCGTCGAGGCCGATGTCGCCGGCGATCAGGGCGATGAGCGGCTGGGCGTAATAGAGGTTGGCTGCGCCGGCGCCGGCAGCGAGGGCGAGCAGAAAAAAGGTGATGTTGCCGGCGCCATGCGTCGGCGTGTGCGGATGTGCGGTCATGTACGGAAACCTTGGCCGGAATGGCGCAGGAGTAAGGAGTTGCGTCCCATTTGGAGGGTGGCGCAGCCCATGTCCAGATGGCGCAGGGTCAGGCATTTTCCATACGCACGCCCCCGAGCGGCATTGCGCATCGGGCGGCCGCGTTTCATCCTTCCGCGGTCAGCCGATTCTGGCGCAGCGCATATCGGTCTCGCTGTGGCCAGAGAGTACGGCGCGCAATCCCCATTGTTCAGCTTGTTAGAAACCGAAAACGGTTGCGTCGCGTCTGGAATCCCATCGACGCCAAATCGGCGTTAAGGTGGTCGTAATGATTGCAGGCCCACACTACATGTAGATGACGGATCGATGGCGTCCACAAGGGATTGTCATCAAGAGGATTGCAAGCCCGGAGGAATCGCGGCAACTTCATGGCACGTTCACGGATCCGGCCGCGCTGGAAATTCGGACAACTCGCCAGGAAGCCCGCTGACGCATATCGCGTCCGGCGCAATATTTTTTGACCTTTAGATCGGGCGTCCATCCGTCGGGACGTCATGGGAGCGAACAACATGCGCATCGAGCGCCGCTATACCAAGGCCGGCCGTTCTCCCTATGCGGACATCGCCTTCCGCAAGGTGACGAGCGAGATTCGCAACCCCGACGGGTCGATCGTGTTCCGCCTTGAGAATATCGAGGTGCCCGAGCATTTTTCCCAGGTCGCCAGCGACATCCTGGCCCAGAAGTATTTCCGCAAGGCCGGCGTGCCCGCGCGTTTGAAGAAGGTCGAGGAAGAGACCGTCCCGTCCTTCCTGTGGCGCGGCGCGGCCGATGAGAAGGCGCTGGAAACACTGCCCGAGGCCGAACGCTTCGTCGGCGAGATTTCCTCCACCCAGGTGTTCGACCGTCTCGCCGGCACCTGGACCTATTGGGGCTGGAAGGGCGGTTATTTCGACAGCGAGGACGACGCGCAGGCGTTCTTCGACGAGCACCGCTACATGCTCGCCATGCAGATGGCCGCGCCGAACTCGCCGCAATGGTTCAACACCGGCCTGCACTGGGCCTATGGCATCGACGGCCCGAGCCAGGGCCATTTCTATGTCGACTACGTCACCGGCAAGCTGACCCGCTCCAAGACCTCCTACGAGCACCCCCAGCCGCATGCCTGCTTCATCCAGTCGGTCTCCGACGATCTGGTGAACGAAGGCGGCATCATGGACCTGTGGGTGCGCGAGGCGCGCCTGTTCAAGTATGGCTCCGGCACCGGCTCCAACTTCTCCGCGCTGCGCGGCGAGGGTGAGCGCCTGTCCGGCGGCGGCCGCTCGTCGGGCCTGATGAGCTTCCTGAAGATCGGCGACCGCGCGGCGGGCGCCATCAAGTCCGGTGGCACCACCCGCCGCGCAGCCAAGATGGTGGTGGTCGATGCCGATCACCCCGACATCGAGACCTATGTCGACTGGAAGGTGAAGGAGGAGCAGAAGGTCGCCGCCCTCGTCACCGGTTCCAAGACCGTCGCCAAGCACATGAAGGCCGTGATGAAGGCCTGCGTGAACTGCGAGGCCGAAGGCGAGGATTGCTACGACCCGGAAAAGAACCCGGTCCTGAAGCGCGAAATCCGCGCCGCCAAGAAGGCGCAGGTGCCGGAGAACTACATCCGCCGCGTCATCCAGTTCGCGCGCCAGGGCTACACCGACATCGACTTCCCGATCTATGATACCGACTGGGATTCGGAGGCGTACCTCACCGTCGCCGGCCAGAACTCCAATAATTCGGTGCGCGTGGACGACGCGTTCCTGAACGCGGTTAAGACCGATGCCGACTGGAACCTGACCAGCCGCACGACCGGCAAGGTCACCAAGACCCTGAAGGCGGCAGAGCTGTGGGAAAAGATCGGCCACGCCGCCTGGGCCTGCGCCGACCCCGGCATCCAGTTCCACACCACCATCAATGACTGGCACACCAGCCCGGCCGGCGGCCCGATCCGCGCCTCCAATCCGTGCTCGGAGTACATGTTCCTCGACGACACGGCCTGCAACCTCGCCTCGCTGAACCTGTTGCAGTTCCGCCGCGCCGACGGATCGTTCGACGTCGAGAGCTACGAGCATGCCTGCCGCCTGTGGACGGTGGTGCTGGAAATCTCGATCCTGATGGCGCAGTTCCCCTCCAAGGAAATCGCCAGGCTCTCCTACGAGTACCGCACGCTGGGCCTCGGCTACGCCAATATTGGCGGCCTGCTGATGACCTCGGGCATTCCCTATGACTCGGCCGAGGGCCGCGCCTATTGCGGCGCGCTCACCGCGATCATGACCGGTGTCTCCTACGCGACCTCGGCGGAGATGGCCAAGGAGCTCGGCGCCTTCCCGCAGTACAAGCCGAACGCGACCCACATGCTGCGCGTGATCCGCAACCATCGCCGCGCCGCCTATGGCGAAGCCGCGGGTTATGAGGCTCTCTCCACGAACCCGGTGCCGCTCAATCACGCCGCCTGCCCGCAGCCGATCCTGATCGAGCGCGCCAAGGCGACCTGGGACCGGGCACTGGAACTCGGCATCGAGCACGGCTACCGCAACGCCCAGACCACCCTGCTCGCGCCCACGGGCACGATCGGCCTCGTCATGGATTGCGACACCACGGGCATCGAGCCGGATTTCGCGCTGGTGAAGTTCAAGAAGCTGGCCGGCGGCGGCTACTTCAAGATCATCAACCGCGCCGTGCCGGAGGCGCTGCGCACGCTCGGCTACAGCGAGAGCCAGATTGCCGAGATCGAAGTCTATGCGGTCGGCCACGGCACGATCGCGCAGGCGCCGGCGATCAATCACACGACGCTGCGCGCCAAGGGCTTCGACGATGCGATGCTGGCCAAGATCGATGCCGGCGCGAAGTCGGCCTTCGACGTCAAGTTCATCCTCAACCGCTGGACGCTCGGCGACGAGGCGATGGCCAAGCTCGGCGTTCCGGCGTCCAGCCTCGCCGACCCGGCTTTCGACCTGCTGAGCTTCCTCGGCTTCTCGAAGAAGGATATCGAGGTCGCGAACATCCATGTCTGCGGCGCGATGACCCTCGAAGGCGCGCCCTTCCTCAAGCCCGAGCACTACCCGGTGTTCGACTGCGCCAATCCGTGCGGGCGCATCGGCAAGCGCTATCTTTCGGTCACCAGCCACATCCACATGATGGCGGCGGCGCAACCCTTCCTCTCGGGCGCGATCTCCAAGACCATCAACATGCCGAACGAGGCCACCGTCGAGGACTGCAAGGAGGCCTATCTCCTGTCCTGGCGCCTCGCGCTCAAGGCCAACGCGCTCTATCGCGACGGCTCCAAGCTCTCGCAGCCGCTGAACTCCCAGCTCATCGCCGACGAGGACGACGAGGAAGAGGACGCGATCGAGACTCTGCTGGAGAAGCCCGCCGCCGCCCGTGCCACCCAGATCGTGGAGAAGGTGGTCGAGAAGATCGTCGAGCGCATCGTCGAGGTCCACAGCCGCGAGAAGATGCCCGATCGCCGCAAGGGCTACACCCAGAAGGCGGTGGTGGGCGGTCACAAGGTCTATCTGCGCACCGGCGAGTATGATGATGGCCGCCTCGGCGAGATCTTCATCGACATGCACAAGGAAGGCGCGGCGCTGCGCTCCTTCATCAACAACTTCGCCATCTCGGTGTCGCTGGGCCTGCAATATGGCGTGCCGCTGGAGGAGTATGTCGACGCCTTCACCTTCACCCGCTTCGAGCCCGCCGGCCCGGTGCAGGGCAATGAGGTGATCAAGTACGCGACCTCGATCCTCGACTACATCTTCCGCGAGCTCGCCGTCTCCTATCTCGGACGCAACGATCTCGGCCATGTCGACCAGTCGGAATCCGCGTTTGACGCGCTCGGCAAGGGCGTGGACGAGGGCAAGCCGATGCCGACCCCCGCGACGCGCATGGTCTCCAAGGGCCTGACGCGCGGCAAGGCGGTCGGGCTGATGGTGATGCCCGGCGGCGCGGTTACCGGCACCTCCACGGCGGCCGGCGGCTCCAATGTCACCGCGCTGCGTGGTGGCGGGCTGACGCAGGGAGCGACGGCGCTGAAATCCGCGCCCGAGGAAGAGGTTGGCACCGCCGCCCTCCCGTGGTCGGCCCCTGCCCCCACCGTGGCGGCCCAGCCGACCAAGGCGGAAGCTCGCGCCATCGCCCGCGCCAAGGGCTATGAAGGCGAGGCCTGCCCCGAGTGCCAGAACTTCACCATGGTGCGCAACGGCACCTGCCTGAAGTGCGAGACCTGCGGCGGCACCACCGGTTGCAGCTGAGGCGCGCCACTTGAACTCTGGAACGGCCGGGTCACCCCCCGGCCGTTTTCGTTTGACCATCCCCCGGCCAGGAGCGCCCCCACCTCACACGCGACGAGGACACCCCGCATGAACGACGACACGGCTAGCACTCCCCTGCCCCCGCTGCATTCCGGCGGCTGCCATTGCGGCGCGGTGCGCTTCGAGGCGAGGGTTGACCTCTCCCATGTCATCAGCTGCAACTGTTCGATCTGCACCGCGAAAGGCCTGCTGCTGGCCTTCACGCCGGCGGAGAACTTCACGCTGCAGCAGGGTGAGGATCGGCTGAACGAATATCGCTTCAATCGGCATGTCATCGGCCACATGTTCTGCACCGCCTGCGGCACAGAACCCTTCGCCCGCGGCTCGATGCCGGACGGCACGCCGATGGTGGCGCTGAATGTGCGCTGCCTCGACGATATCGACCTCGCCGCGCTCACTCCGATGCCTTATGACGGGCGCAACAGCTGACAAAGCTGCGGGCGTCCCCGCCTGCGGCCCAACGGACGGGGCACGGCCCCGCATTTCCTCATGGTCGAGATTCCCACCCTTCTGACGCCGCGCCTGAAACTGCGCGCGCACCAGCTTACTGATTTCGATGCCTATGCCGCGATGTGGCAGGAGCCGGCTGTGGTGCGCTTCATTGGCGGCGCGCCGCGCCCGCGCGAGGCGGCGTGGGCCGGCTTCCTGCGGCAGATGGGCGGCTGGCACCATCTTGGTTTCGGTTTCTTCGCCATCGAGGACCGGGAGAGCGGCGCCTTCATCGGCGAGGCCGGATTCCACGACCTGCGGCGCGCGCTGGTGCCGTCGATCGAGGGCACGATGGAGACCGGCTGGGTGTTGGCGCGCGCGATGCAGGGCAAGGGGCTCGCCGAGGAGGCCATGCGCGCCGCACTCGGCTGGGCGCGTGAGCACGGTCGAGGCGACCGGCTAACCTGCATGATCGAGGTCGACCATGCGGCTTCGCTCCATGTCGCCGGCAAGCTCGGCTTCGTGCCCTTCGCCCGCACCACCTATAGTGGCAAGGACGTGACGCTGCTGGAACGCCCGCGCGCGATGGCCGCAGGCGCCTGAACGATGACGGGCCGCCTCTACCGCAGGTCGCGCCCCAGAGGATCTTGACCCGGCGCACGCCCCACGCACGTCTTGGGACCCACATGAAAAAGCCGCCGATCCGGCGGGATCAGCGGCTTTCCATGTCGTCATGAACCGCCGGGCAGCGACGCCCAGCGAGAGGCCGATCAGCCCACGCGCAGATTGACCGCAGAGGTCTTGCCCGAACGCTGGTCAGTCTGCAGCTCGAAGGAAACCTTCTCGCCGTCGCGCAGGCCCTGCAGGCCCGAGCGCTGCACGGCGCTGATGTGCACGAACACATCCTTGCCGCTGTTATCAGGCTGGATGAAACCATAGCCCTTCTGGTCGTTGAACCACTTCACGGTGCCGGTCTGGGTGGACATAGTCGGTAGTCTCTCGCATCGAGGTTGCACATTGCGGCAGGAGAACGCGGCTCCGCGCCGTTTGTTCGAATTTGGAAGAAAATCTGAACGTGCACCGGCACTAGAGCCTAGTGAAACGAGCCAGTTGTCAAGCCAAAGTCTGTGCAGACACTAGACGGAATGCGAGACAATGCAAGCCTGCCGCTCGGTCAAAAACCTGCCGGCAGAACGAGAAAACCGCCATCCTTCTCAGAATGGCGATCTTCTAAAGTACAATGGCGACACGGGCCGCCCGGACCGGACCGGCGCCGCTCAGAGCGGACGCAGGTTGACCGCGGAGGTCTTGCCGGAACGCTGGTCGGTCTGGAGCTCGAAGGAGATCTTCTCGCCGTCGCGCAGGCCCTGGAGGCCCGAGCGCTGAACCGCACTGATGTGGACGAAAACGTCCTTGCCGCCGCTATCGGGCTGGATGAAGCCGTAGCCCTTCTGCTCGTTGAACCACTTCACGGTGCCGGTATCAGCCATAGAAAAAAACCTTCGGAAGACCACATTTTTGACAGCAGACGAATGCTGGAGCATCCCGCCAAGTTCAGCCGCGTCTTTGGAAACACGAGGATTCCGCCAGCATGGCGACCCAGTCATGAGGCCAAATTCGTGCCCCGTCCAGATTGGTCAAGATTGTGGCTTTTACACGGCAACCGCCGCCGCAAATTTGCCTTAACTCGGCACCCGCGCGACGCCTTTGCGCCGCACGGCCGAGCATGAGGGGCAAAGCGCCGGAAAATCTCGCCTCAACGGCAGCGGCGACGGTCCACGCGGGTGACGCGGCCGTTGGAATTGCGGAAATAGCAATTCCCGCTGCGCCAGAAATAATAGGAACGCGCATTGCGCCGCGACTGGCTGCCGATGACGGCGCCGGTGCCGGCGCCGATCGCCGCGCCGGCGAGCGCGCCACGGCCGGTTCCTGTCACCGCCCCGCCGATCACCGCGCCGGAAACGCCGCCGATGGCAGCGCCGCGGCCGGCATTGCTCTGGGCCGAGGCCGGAACGGCCGGAGACAAGGCGAGCGCGGCCAGGGCTCCCGCCGCAACGGCAAACGACAGGCGAAACGTCATGGCACGATCTCCGACACATTCGAGCCACGCGGCTCATGATGAAAACAGGGCCGCGAACATGGTTCACGACCCCGTCCCGTCACTTATTACCGCTCCACCGTCCTGCCCGCCAGAGGCACGGCACACCGCGCCTCCTCGCGCAGCACATGGCGCCGCGCGGGGGCGGCACTATCCGCCCCCGCGCGTCATTCAGGTGCCCTGCGCCTCGACGACGGCGATTGCGGTCATGTTGACGACGCCTCGCGCGGTGACGGAGGGGGTGAGGATGTGGGCCGGGC
>NZ_JAKVIL010000005.1 GCF_022601675.1 Ancylobacter gelatini
TTGGTCTCCACCGGAGCGATCGAGGACATGTCCACGACGATCTTGCCCGCGCTCAGACCCGCCGCGATCCCGTTCTCGCCGAACAGCGCCGCGTTCACGTGGGGGGTATCCGGCACCATGGTGATGATGATGTCGGCATTCTTGGCCACTTCCGTGCCGTTGGCGCAGGCGACGCCGCCCTTGCCCGTGAGTTCCGCCGGGACCGGCTTCACGTCGTACAGATAAAGTTCATGACCCGCGTCGATCAGGTGCCCCGCCATCGGCGCACCCATGATACCCAGACCGACAAATCCAACCTTAGCCATTATCTTTTCCTCGTTTTCCCAGACGTTGTTTTCTTGGAAGCGACCGATCAGGCCGCGCCGGTGAGCGTCTTCAGCCAGCCGAGGCCGGCCGCGGTGTCGCCCTTCGGCTTGTACTCGCACCCGACCCAGCCGGCGTAGCCGATCGAATCGAGGTAGCGGAACAGGAATTCGTAATTGATCTCGCCGGTGCCGGGCTCGTTGCGGCCGGGATTGTCGGCGAGCTGGATATGCGCGATCTGGCCGAGATTGGCCTCGATGGTGCGGGCGAGGTCGCCCTCCATGATCTGCATGTGATAAATGTCGTACTGGATGAACAGATTATCCGAGCCGACCTCTTCGATGATCGCCTTGGCCTGCTTGGTGTAGTTCAGGAAGAAGCCGGGAATGTCGCGTGTGTTGATCGGCTCGATCAGCAGCTTGAGGCCGGCTTCCTTGATCTTCGGCGCGGCGAACTTGAGATTGTTCACGAAGGTGTTGTGCAGCACTTCGCGATCCGCCCCGGCGGGCACGATGCCGGCGAGGATGTTCACCTGCGGGCAGCCCAGCGCGGTCGCATAGGTGATCGCCTTGTCGACGCCGGCGCGGAATTCGTCCACGCGCTCGGGGAAGATCGCGATGCCGCGCTCCCCGGCACCCCAATTGCCGGCCGGCAGGTTGTGCAGCACCTGCTTCAGGCCGTGGGCCTTCAGCTTGGCGACGAGTTCCTCGACGGGGAAGTCATAGGGGAACAGATACTCGACACCGGCGAAGCCGGCCTCGGCGGCCTTCTCGAAGCGATCGAGAAAGGGCACCTCGTTGAAGAGCATGGTCAGATTGGCGGCGAAACGGGGCATGGACCGCTCCTGAAATGTGAGGACTTTCCTCGCTTGCCATTCATTCCACCGAACGCCGCCACCCACGAGAAAGCTGCACCGAAGGCGTCGCCCCCGACCCACGCACTGGATCGCTGGAAAGAAGACGTCGCGCGCGAAGCGGGCGACGTCTTCAGTCGCTCAGAGCGCTGCCGGCGGCGCAAGCAGCACGTCTGGATGGCCGCTGCGATCAAGCGACGCGCGGACGAAACCGCTCGACTTCAGCTCTTCAATCAGTTCCTCCACGAAGAGCGCCGCGCGCGCGCGACCGACGGGAAGGGCGATCACCTGATGGATTTCCATGAAGCGGCCGGGCAGCACCCACACGTCGCTATGAGTCGCCGCGTAACTGTTCAGGGCCTGCCGAATGCCGGCTACGGCCTCTGCCTCATTTGCCCGGAAGGTCGCGAAGGCATCGTCCACCGCGAGGAGTTCGGCGCTTTTCAGCGCTCGCGCGAGATACTGCGCATAGGCCGTCCCTTTGTTGGCGGCGATCCTGCGGGAGGCCTGATCGACATCGTCCGCCTGCGCGAGCGCGGATGGCGCGCCAACCAGATAGGCGCCCTCGATCAAGAAATAGGCTGGACTGAAGTTGAAATCGCTTGCGCGGGCCGGGTCGGAGGCCATGAAGGCAACGTCGCATTCGCCACTCTTAAGCGCCTCGACAACCTTGCCCGCGGCGTTGAACGCCACATACTCCACCTCCACGCCAAGCCGACGGCCTATTTCCGCGGCCAGATCGATACTGATGCCGCGGGGCGCTTCCGCCGTGCCCTGTGCGAGCAACGGATTGGCAAGATTGATGGCGGCACGCAGCCGCTTCTTCGGGGCGATCTCGGCACGCAGCGTGTCGTCTACACTGATAGACATGGGCTCTCCTTGTGGTGAGCCGTCCTGGGACGGAAATGACGTTGGGGGCGCGTCAGGAGGGAATGCCAGCCTCGCGCTCTAACACCCGACGGAAGCCCGCAACCACGGCGTGAGCGGCCTCATCGTCGATATGGCGGTGGGTCACCATACGCAGGCGAGTTTTGCCGTAGGAACGCACATCGATCTCAAAGGCGGCGAGGCGCGCGATCCATTCATGGACCGTCAGCGACGTGCAGGCGACATCGGCCATGACGATGTTGGTCTCCACCTCCGCCGGATCGACCAGGCGCGGATCCAGCGCGTGCAGGCCGCAGGCAATAATCTGCGCGCGGCGATGGTCGTCCACCAGCCGCTCGACCATTGAGGTAAGGGCAACAATGCCGGCTGCAGCGACTACGCCGCCCTGCCGCATCGCGCCACCGATCATCCTGCGGCACAGCCGCGCCCGCGCGACGAATTCGGCGGAGCCGCACACCATAGAGCCAAACGGCGCGCTCAGGCCCTTGGAGATGCAGAATGTCACACTGTCGGCGTGCTGCACGATCTCCGAAGCTGGCACGCCGAGCGACACTGCGGCATTGAACAGCCTGGCGCCGTCGATATGTAACGGCACGCTGGCGTCCCTCGTCATCGCCCGCAACTCGGCCATGTCACTCAGTGGCATAACCGTGCCGCCCGCGTTGTTGTGCGTCGTCTCGATGCAGACGAGCGCGGTCTTGAAGGAACTGCCTGTCGCACGCGGGCGCAGAAGGCTGTTCAACGCATCCAGAACAGGAAAGCCCCGACGCGCCGGGTAAAGCCGCGGCGCGAGACCGGCGACATGCACGGCACCCGACACTTCGCTGCGCATGAGATGCGCGTCCGGATCCACCAGAATCTCACCGCCACGCCCGGTATGTGCCAGCATGGAAACGAGGTTACCCATGGTGCCGCTGGTCACGAAGAGCCCAGCCTCGGTCCCCGTCATGCGCGCGGCCAGAGCTTCCAGCTCCACCACGGTCGGATCACGCTCGCGCATATCGTCACCGAGCGGAGCCTGCGTCATCGCCTCCAGCATCTTGGGCGTCGGCAGTGTGATGGTATCGCTTCGAAGATCGATCTTTAGCGTCCCCACCCCGATAGCGGACGGCGATGGGTTGGAGCGGAAGGCTCCCTCGTCAATCGTCCCTGTCATTTGCTTGTCCATGGGGTGATATCCGGTGTCTGGAAAAGTCGAATGAGATGCTTGATCTGCATCAGCCGAAATCAACTCGCGTTAGCCGCGCGCAGCACGTGATCTGCCACTTTCTCGCCAATCATCATCACCGGGACGTTGGTGTTAGCGCGGGGCACGAAGGGCATCACGGAGGTATCAGCCAGCCGAAGGCCGACAACGCCACGGACCCGGCATTCCGGATCGGTTACGGCCATCGGGTCGTCGTCGGAGCCCATGCGGCAGGTACAGGAGGCGTGCCAGGCACCGATGGCGCTGTCCTTGACCCAGCCCTCAAGCGCAGCATCATCGTTAAGCAGATCGGAAAGCCGCACACCTTGCGTGACAAGGCCATCGATCAGCTGTTTACGCAGAAATGGCAAGGTCTTCAGCAGAGTGGCCAGCGCCAGGGTTTGAGCATAGTTCCATGCGGTGACCTGCCCGACCCTACGGACCCGCTCGCTGTAGCTGGTGGGGAAAACGTAGTCGACAGTCTTCGCGATCTCGTTCTCGCGAAACAGTCCGGCAAGCAAATGCACGGTTTGCTTCATGCGGGCGAGGTCGCGTTCGTCGCTGAGGAGATTGAACTCGACCCGGGGCGAAGCCTCAAGCGCGCTGCCACTGAGCTTGACCGTGCCAGTGGAATAAGTCCGGTTCAGCCAGACCATCAGCGAGCCGAGATGCTTGCCGAGCGGATGCCAGCCCGCTCGGTTGATGCACACCATGTACATGTCCAGCGGATCGCATCCCGCAACCCCGGACGAATAGCGCATGGCAAGGAACATCTGCCGGCGCAATTCAGGGCTGATGCGCGCGTCCGGCTTGAGATGGCCGGTCATGGAGATCGCCGGATGGTCCTGAAGGTTTTCGCCCACCCCCGGAAGATCGACCACGGGCACCATTCCCTGCATGCGTAGATGCAGTGCCGGTCCGATGCCGGATTTCATCAGGAGCGCAGGCGTATGGATGGCGCCGCCGCAGACGATGGTCTCCCGCGCCAGGATGTCCTGCTCACCTGTCTCACGGCGAACCCGGGCACCAACGACCCGCGTGCCTTCGGTAAGCAGCTTCAGTGTCACCGTACACGGCCAGATGTGCAGATTGGGACGCCGACGAACCTCAGCGCTCAGATACCCGATCGCCGCCGACACCCGGCGGTTCTCCGCATTGGAGATCGCAATCGGAAATTGCTCTTCGCCAAAGGAGGCGTTCTGATCCTCCGCATAGGAGAAACCGCGCCGCGTCAGCGTCTCGGCAACGGCGCGCGTAAAGCCGGGCCACACATTGCGCGGCAGGCGGCGTATGCGGATCGGCCCGTCCTTGCCGTGCAACGGACCATCAAAATCGAGATCGGTTTCCAGCCGCCGGAAATAAGGCAGCACCTCGTCCCACGACCAGCCCTGCGCACCTAGTTGGGCCCATTCGTCGTAGTCGGCCGGGATGCCGCGATTTGCCATCATGCCGTTGATCGACGAGCCACCACCGACAAGGCGCGCCTGCTCATAGCGTCGCGGCGCCGGGCGATCCGGATCGCTATGCGGCACAGGCTGGAGATGGACCCGCAGATCCTGCCACGTGTAGAGCGGATTGTAATAGGCCTTGCCGGCGAGGCTATCGAGGATATCCGCCGGCTCGACACCAGGCGGATAGTCTGGCCCCGCCTCGACCAGCAACACCTGATGACGCCCGCTGGCCGAGAGCCGGTTGGCGAGCACACAGCCCGCCGATCCGGCCCCGATGATGATGAAGTCGTAATTCATCGCCTTACGCCCCAATGGGCCCATAGCCACCGCCGCCTGGTGTCTCCAGCCGCAGCACGGTTCCCGGTGCCAGCACGCTGACGAGGCGCGGGTCGAGCGGCGCGCCATCGGCCAGCATCACGCCAACCTGCCCCGGCTCGCCGCCCCGGGCACCGGGCGCGGGAAAGCTGGTGCGGTTCGCCATGAACGAGATGGTGACCGGGCTGTCGGCCGCGATGCGGAACTCGAAGATCTGGCCGTCGCCGCCGCGATGGGCGCCCGCCCCGCCGGTGCTGCGGCGGATTTCCTTGCGTAGCACCTTCACTGGGCAGCGCGACTCCAGAACCTCGATCGGGGTGTTGGCGAGATTGCTGGGAAAGCTCAGCGCCGGCAGGCCGTCGCGGTCGTGCAAGGCGCCCTGCCCACCGTTGAGGAAAAAGGTGGTGGCAAAGCCGCGCCCGTCATGCGTGCCGGCAAGCTGCACCGCCCAGAGCGGCGAACCGGGCGCGCCCTGCACCTGCTCGGGAAGCACCTCGGCCAGCGCGCCCATGATGAGTGGCGGCAGCAGATGCCCCGTCATCGCCCGCGCGCCGACCGATGCCGGGAAGCGCGGATTGAGGATCGAGCCAAGCGGCGCTGTAGTAGCGATCGACAGGAAGCTGCCGTCATTGTTGGGGATTTCGGGCGCGAGCAGACACTTCAGCGCATAGGCGGAATAGGCGAAGGTGTAAGCCGGCACGACGTTGATGGCCTGCGCCACCTGCGGCGAGGAGCCCTCATAGTCGATCGCGATTTCCTCGCCCCGCACCGTCAGGCGACATTTCAGGCGAATATCGCCCTCGCTACCCTCGATCAGCAGTTCGTTTTGATAGTCGCCATCCGGCAGCGCCTTGGTCGCAGCGCGCATCGCGGCATCCGCGCGCGCAAACATGATGGTGCCAAGGCGATCGAGATCCAGCTGTGTTTCGTCGAGGAAATCGATCAGGCGCTGGGCAAGTGAGCGATTGCAGCTCACCTGCGCCCAGATGTCGCCCATCACCTCGGCGTTCACGCGGACATTGTCCTCGATCAAGGTCACCAACGTGTCGTTGGTCACGCCATCGGTCACCAGTCTCGCGGGAGTGATGCGCAGCCCTTCCTCATAGACCTCACGATTGCTGGGCGAGCGCAGTCGTCCGCCAATGTCCGGCACATGCGCAACGCTGGCGGCAAAACCGACAAGCTTGCCCTGATGGAACACAGGCACAGCGATGTTCACATCCGGCAGATGTCCAGTGCCGAGCCAGGGATCATTAGTGATCATCACATCGCCGGGCTTGAAGCTGTCCGCACCGAACTTCGCGATGAAATGACGGACGGTCAGTGGCAACGTGCAGATGAACGAAGGGATGGAATAGCTCGACTGGGCCAGCAGTCGGCCCTGCGCATCCGTCAGCACCACCGCATAGTCGTTGCATTCGCGCACGATGGTGGAAAAAGCGGCGCGAACCAGATTGGCCGCCGCTTCGTCGACCATGCTGACGAGGCGGGTCCAGCAGATTTCCAGTGTGATCGGATCGATATCGCGGGGGGCGGTCACGCGTCTAGCTCCACGAGAATGGCACGGTCGGCGAGCACCCGCACCTGTGCGGGCAGCGGGATGGCGAGCGTGCTTTCACGCTCTTCGATGATGGCCGGGGCAGCGATGGCCGCGCCAGGCGGCAGCCGGTAGCGGTCATAGACCGGCACGTCGCCCATAACCCCGGTTTTCGGCAGATAGATCGAGCGCCAAGCCTTGGGCGCGACAATTTCACCAGCGTCCAGCGGCCAGTGGAAGCTGCCATGAGCCTCGCCACCCACCGCGATCACCCGCCAGGTCACGACCTCGGGACGAGCTGATGGCACCACGCCGCCAAATAGCGTGGCATAGCGACGGGTAAACAGCTCGACGAGTTCGCCGGCGAACTCGTCGCCTGGCAGTCGATAAGGCAGGCTCACCGGAATAGTGGTGCCTTGTCCGCCGAAGCGCATCTCCGCCACCACCGACCACTGACACGCCGCCGCGTCGCTGCCGGCCTGGGTGAGCTCGGCTTCGGCGTCCGCCCGCATCGCAGTCAAGCGCCGGCCGAGTTCCTCCCAATCCATGCCGGCGAGCGGCGAGATGCGCGACCAGGCGCGGTCCGCCCGGGCCGGCGCGGCAAGGAAACCGAGGCAGGAGCCGGCCCCCACCGCGATCGGGAACACGATACGGCTGACACCCAGGCGCTGCGCCACGGAGACGGCATGCAGCGGGCCGGCGCCGCCGGTCGCGACCAGCGTGAAGCTCCGGGGATCGTGCCCCTTCTCGGCGATGTGGACCCGCGCCGCTGCGGCCATGCTCTCATTGACGATATCGATGATGCCGGTCGCGGTCTGGAGGGCATTGAGGCCGATCCGCGCCCCGACATGAGCCAGCGCCTCGCGCGCCTTGCCGACATCGAGCGCCATCTCGCCGCCGAGGAAATTGGCGGGATCGAGATAGCCGAGCACCAGATCGGCATCGGTCACGGTCGGCTCGGTACCGCCATTGCCGTAGCAGGCGGGACCGGGCACCGAGCCGGCGCTTTCGGGACCGACCTTCAGCAGGCCGAGCGCGTTCACCGCCGCGATGCTGCCCCCGCCGGCGCCGATCTCGATCAGATCGATGCTGGGGATGAGGATCGGCAGTCCGCTGCCGCGCTTGAAACGGTGCACACGCGCCGTCTCGAAGGAATGGGCGACGCTCGGCTCGCCATCGATCACGACGCAGAGCTTGGCGGTGGTGCCTCCCATGTCGAAGGCCAGCACATTGCGCAGTCCCGCCGCTTTGCCGGCATGGGCCGCGCTGATGACGCCGCCCGCCGGCCCGGATTCCAGCAGTGCGATCGGCGTGTCCGCCGCCGCCGCCGCCGAGGTGAAGCCGCCGCTCGACACCATGATCAGAACCGGCGCGACAACGCCGAGCGCCTGCAGCCGGCCCTCCAGCTCGCGCAGATAGGTTTCGACTAACGGCTGGACATAGGCGTTCGCCGTGGCGGTGGTGGTGCGCTCATATTCGCGGATTTCACCCGCGACGTGGGAGGACACGCTGATGGCGATGTCGCTCCCGAGCCGCGCGCGCAGCCCCTGCGCCATCGCCACCTCGTGGCGGTCCGAGACGTTGGAGTGCAGGAACGCAATCGCGACGGACTGCGGGCGCAGCGCCCGCAGTTCGGCGGCGACGCGCTCAATCTCGGCCTGGACAAGCTCGGTATCGCTGGTGCCGTCGGCGGCCATGCGCTCGTTCGCGCCGAGCCGCAGTTCGGCAGGCACCAGCGGCGGCGGCAATTCGAGGTGCAGATCATAGAGATCGTAGCGCACCTCGCGCCCCATCTCGATGAGATCGGTCATGCCTGCCGTGGCCACCAGCGCGGTGCGCACGCCGCGCCGCTCGATCAGTGTGTTGGTGACGATGGTATTGCCATGGACGACGTCCACCACGTCCTCGGCCGAGGCGCCGGACTTCTCCAGCAGGTCGGCGATCACCCGGCTGACCGCGTCACCCGGGCTGGCCGGCGTGCTGAGGCTCTTGGCGATCCAGATCCGGCTGGTCTCGGTGTTCTCAATAACGCCATCGGTGAAGGTGCCACCGATGTCGACCGCAATGCGATACATGTCGATTTCCTAGATTCCGGCGAGGCAGACGTATTTGGTCTCGAGAAACTCTTCGATGCCGTAGCGCGAGCCCTCGCGGCCGACACCCGATTCCTTGCGCCCGCCGAGAGGGGCCACCTCCGATCCGACCACGCCCGCGTTGATGCCGACGACGCCGACCTCCAGCGCCTCGGCCACGCGCCAGACCTTCTGGATGTCGCGCCCGAACACATAGGCGGCGAGGCCGTAGCGGCTCTCATTGGAAAGGGCGATCACCTCCTCGACCTCCGAGAAGCGGTAGAGCGGCGCGACCGGCCCGAATGTTTCCTCGTCATCGAACGAGGTGCCGATGACGACCTCCGAAAGCACTGTCGGCTCGAAGAAGTTGCCAGTGCGCCCGTGTCGTTCCCCGCCACACAGCACCTGCGCGCCATGCTCGAACGCCACGCGGATATGCGCCTCGACCTTGGCGATCGCCGCCTCGTTGATCAGCGGCCCCTGCTCGACGCCCTCCTCCGCACCGTCGCCGATGCGCAGGTCCCTTGCCGCCTCGACCAGCCGCTGCGCGAAGGCATCGTAGATCGTCTCGTGAACGAAGATGCGGTTCGCCGCGACGCAGGCCTGCCCCATATTGCGGAACTTCGAGCGCACGACCTCGGCAACCGCATTGTCGAGATCGGCATCGGCCAGCACGATGAAGGGCGCGTTGCCGCCGAGCTCCAGGCTGACCTTCTTCACCGTGGACGCAGCCTGCGCCATCAGCCGCTTGCCGACCGCGGTGGAGCCGGTGAAGCTGACCACGCGAACATCCGGGTGTGTCGCGAGCTGCGTTCCGACGTCGGCCACATGTTCGCGGTCGCAGGTCACGAGCCCGAAAACGTCGGCCGGGATGCCGGCCTCGATCGCGAGGTTCACCAGCGCAACCGCCGACAACGGCGTGAAGTCGGACGGTTTGAGCACGACCGGACATCCTGCCGCCAGCGCGGTCGCGGCCTTGCGCGTCACCATGGCCGCGGGGAAGTTCCACGGCGTGATGAGGGCGGCAACGCCGGCCGGCTCCTTGAGCACGAAGGTGCGCCAGCCCTGCTGCGGCGAGGGGATGACGTCGCCATAGACGCGCTTGGCGTCCTCCGCACACCATTCGACGAAGCGTGCCGCAAAGCCGATCTCCCCGCGCGCCTCCGCCAGCGGCTTGCCCTGTTCGGCGGTCATGATCGCGGCGAGATCTTCCTGATGTTCGAGGATGAGGTCGTGCCAGCGCCGAAGCAGCCGGGCGCGCTCCTGCGCCAGCAGAGCGCGCCATGCGGGCCAGGCGGCATTGGCGCGCTCGATCGCGGCCGCCGCATGCCCACTATCCATGTTTGGCAGCGAGGCGAGCACGGCGCCGGAGGCCGGATTCTTGACCGTGAAACGCCGCGTCTCCCGAGCAATTCCACCCGCCCCGGCATAGGCCTTCTCATCAAGCAGCTCGCTGCGTGATAGCTTCATAAGCGACACTCCAATTTCGTATAATTTCATCATATTATACATTCATGTGTCAACCACCTTGTTTTCACAGGCCCGATTTTTATTATGTCTTTTGGATGAGACTGTTCTAAAATTGGAGCCATCGACGGTCGCATCTGGTTCAAAATGAGTGCAAACGACGAAGAGATCCGTTTGACCGCCAAACAAGCGGAACTCGCCGCGCGGATGGCGGGCTATCTTGTGGCGACGCGTTTCCCACCGGGCCAGCGGATCACGGAAGAGCAGTTGTGCAAGGAATTCCGCGTGTCGAGGTCCCCGGTGCGCGCGGTAATGCAGTTTCTCGCGACGCGCGGTTTTCTGAGCCAGGCGGAACGGGGCTATTTCATCCCGGACAAGATGCCGGAGTTCGGCGCCTCCAGCACGCTGATCCCCAAATCGCTCGACCAGCAGTTGCTCGACGGCATCGCACGGGACCGCGCCCGGAATCTGGTGCCCGAGCAGTTCACCGAGGCCGAATTCATGCGGCGCTACGACGTGCCGCGCTCGCAATTGCTGCGGGTGCTGAACCGGCTGTCGCTCGACGGCGTCGTCGAGCCGGCGCCGGGACATGGATGGTATTTCCTGCCGACGCTGAACAGCCCGGAGACGTACCGCGACAGCTACCGTTTCCGCATATTGATCGAGCCTCAGGCCTTGCTTGAACCGACCTTCGCCGCCAACAAGCCGTTGCTGCGGCAGATGCGCGAGGATCAGATGAGCATGGCCGCCTCGACCGATCCGCGCCAGCTCTATGAGCTCAATGCGTCCTTTCACGAGATGCTTGCGGGCTTCTCCCACAACTCGTTCATCATCGAGGCGGTGCGCCGTCACAGCCGGTTACGGCGCCTAAACGAGCAGCTCGTGCTGGATCGCGCACGAATCCGCAAACGCATCGGCGAGCATGTCGCCATCATCGACGCCGTGCTGGAAGATCAGCGCGAATGGGCCGCCTCGCTGCTGAAGCACCATCTGGAAATCGCCAGCCAGATCGCACCGGCCTTCGCCGCGCCCATCGATTAACCCAAAACCAAGGCCGGGCACACACCGAGGGTGCCCGGCCTTCACCTGCCACGACGTGCCTCACTCACTGCGGGGCCGTGAAATTCACCTTGTCGGGAGCCACGGAACGCAGCAGCTCGGGCTTCACGAATTGCTGCCAGTCCACCGGCTTGCGCAGCTTCTTGGCGGCTTCAAGCTGCTTCGCGCCGATCACCAGATTATCGATCGACTGCTGATCGAGGCGGACGTCGAAGCGGATCTTCTTCATCATGCCCGACAGCATTTCCTCGTCGAGCTTCAGAAACGAGGCGATGATCCGGGTCGCTTCCTCAGGCTTGTCATTGATCGCCGCCGTCGCCTCCACCAGCGACTTGGTGAAGCGCTTGGCCGCCTCGGGGTTAGCTTTCACCCAGCCGTCGTTCACGTAGAAATAGACGCGCCCTTCGATGACGCCTTCATTGTCGCGCAGGATCTTGGTGTCGGGGATCGCCGCGAGCCCCTTGGACACCCACGGCTCCCAGGCGCTGTAGGCATCGATGTCGCCGCGTTCGAGCGCGGCGATCATCTCCGGCGCGTCGACCTGGATGACGTCGTAGTCCTTGACGTTCAGGCCGAGCTTGTCGACAAGGGCGAGCCAGAAGATCTCGCTGCCGGTGCCGCGGGCAACGCCGATTCTCTTGCCCTTCAGGCTGTCCAGCGACTCAAGGTTCCTGCCCACAATGGCAAACCAGCGCTGCAGCGCGGCGCCCTCGGCGATGACCGACACGTTCGGGTCCAGCGTCGAGTTGAGGATGCCCGCCTGCTCGGCTCCGAAAGCTCCCTGCATCTGGTTCTGGATCAGCAGCCCGACCATGGCCGAACCGCTGGGGCCGGTCTTGAGATCGACGTCGAGATCGTTCTTTTTGAAGATACCCATCTTGTCGGCGACATAGAACGCCGAGAAGGCGGGATCGACGCCGGTGCCGATCGTCATCTTGTTGGTTTCCGCATGCGCGGAAGGTGCCGAGACCGCCCCCAACAGGAGTAGTGTCGCAACGATCTTCTTGAAGATCATCATCTTGTCCCCTCTTTGTTTTAGATGATGGGTGAGTAACGGCCGGCAAACTTGACGATGCCGAAGCGGAAGATGCGGTCGGTCACGAAACCGAGGAAGCACAGCGCCAGCAGGGACACGAAGATGTCCTCGACCTGCATGAACAGGCGGCCGTTCCAAAGCATCACGCCGAGCCCCGCGCTCGCCGCGACCATTTCCGCCGCCACGATCGTGGTGAAGGAGTTGGCCATCGCGATGCGCATGCCGGTCAGGATGTAGGGAACGGTTGCCGGCAGCGCGACATAGATGAAGCTCTGCCAGCGGCTGGCGCCCAGCATCTGCGCCGCACGGATCTTGTTGGGAGTGATCGAGGCGACGCCCGCCGCCGTATTGAGAATCACGATGAAGATCGTCGTGTAGATGATCAGGAAGATCTTCGAGTTCTCGCCGATGCCAAACCATATCACCGCTATGGTGATCATCGCGACCGACGGAATGAAGCGCAGCAGCTCGGTCCACGGCTCCACGATCTTGCGGACCGTGATGAAGGTGCCGATGGCGAGGCCGATGGCGACGCCGGCCACCGAGCCCAGCACGAAGCCGATCAGGATGCGCTGGAGGCTGATCGCCATGTTCTCGATCAGCGACCCATCGGCGATGAGCTCGATCGTGCGATGGAATACCGCCAGCGGCGGCGGAAACAGGGCTGATTTCAGAACATAAACCGCGAACACATGCCAGGCGAGGAACAGGCTCGCGAAGCCGATCACATAAGGCAAAAGACCGGAGAGCGCGGCGGCGATGCGCAGGCCGTCGATACGGGCCGGCTTGGCCGCGGCACGCGGATGCGAAGGAGTCGTGGAGGAACCGGCCATGTCGATCACCGCAAATCCGCGCGGCGGGATTTCTCAACCTCTTCCCGCACGATGGTATGGATGCGCTCATAGAGGCGCGTGTATTCGGGATTGGTGCGCGAGCGATCGCTACCGAGCGTGACGTCGAACTGCTCGCGCAGATGCGCCGACGGGCCGGCGGTCATCACGGCAATACGCGTACCGAGAATGATCGACTCATCGATATCGTGAGTGATGAAGACAACCGAGGTTCCGGTCTTCTCCCAGATGCGCCGCAGTTCGAACTGCATGACCTCGCGGGTCTGAGCGTCGAGAGCACCAAGCGGCTCGTCCATCAGCAGGATCTTTGGCTCACCGACCAGTGCTCGCGCGATTTGAATGCGCTGCTTCATGCCGCCAGACAACTCACTGGGGTAGCGATCCTTCGCCCGCATCAAGCCGACCATGTCGATATATTTCAGGGCGCGCTCACGACGTTCCGCTTTTGGAACGCTCTGTATTTTCAGCCCAAATTCGACGTTCTCTAGCGCGGTAAGCCACGAGTAAAGAGAATCGTCTCCCTGAAAAACGACAGCACGATCACGGCCGGGAGCGTCAATGGGACGACCGGCGAGCAACAGCTCGCCCCCGGTCGGCCGCTCAAAGCCGGCAAGCATGGTCAGCACCGTGCTTTTGCCGCAGCCGGAAGGGCCCAACAGACAACAAAACTCACCATTTTCGATGGAAAGATCAAGTCCTTCGATGGCGAAAAGCGGCGACCGCCCTCGCGTGACGAATGACTTCGACAGGTTCCTAATATCGATCAAGCTCATGAACTGCCCTTCTGGGAACACGGGCGCCGACAACGAAGTAAGCGTGCAGCAGCACACCCACTCCGCCGCTCGCTTGCAAGCGTTTACGATCGGTCATTGAATGAACAATATCATTAAATAATACATTGTCAAACAACCAATTCGCGTCGAGGGTCCAGAAAATGGTCTCGGATCAGGAAGGCGACGCGATGTGGCGACTGCTCGGCGACGTCGAAGGCGCGGCGAACTTCCTGCCGCTGAAATGGACACTCGACATGATGGACACGCCGTCGCACCGGACCGCGCGGGGTTCCAGCGAACGCGGGGCGGGCGGGCGCTTCAGGTGCCGGTGGCAGGGGCTAAGTCGAGCACGACATGACGGTCGCGGCCAGCCTGCTTGGCTTGGTACAGCGCCTTGTCGGCGGCGGCCATCAGAGCCGAGGCATCGTCTGGCGCCTGCGCGGCGACGGCGGCGCCGATGCTCACGGTCGGGGAGAGCACGCTGCCGGCGACGTCGAGGCGAAGGGCGCGCACGGCATCGCAAAGGCGATCCGCCAGCGTCTCGGTCGCGCCCTGTCCCGAGACGCCCAGCAGCACGCAGAACTCCTCGCCGCCAACCCGCCCGAACACGTCGCCCGCGCGCATATGGCCCCGCAGCGCGCAGGCGACCGCCCGCAGCACCTCGTCGCCGGCGGGGTGGCCATAGCTGTCGTTGACCGACTTGAAATGATCGATGTCGATCATCAAGGCAGCGACCGGCGCCTGCCGGGCGTGCAGCCCGGCGAGCAGGCCGGCGCCCTGCTGGAAGAAGCCGGTTCGGTTGAGAATACCGGTCAGATAGTCGGTTACGGCGAGCGACTGCAACCTGCCTAGCAGCTCGTTACGGGAGGCCATCACGCTGGCGACCACGAGCGGCGCCAGGGCGATCAGCATCACCCCGGTCCGCAGCGACAGTAGGTAATGCGTATCGTTGAGATCGAGGCCGATGGAGATGAGCCCTCGCGATACCGCGATCAGGGTCCAAGCAGTGAAGAGCAGCGCCAACAGCGCGTTGGCGAACATGCCGTAGGTCACGGCGGCCCACAGCAGTGCGGGGACGGGGAATGCGATAGCGCCCGGCCCGCCGACGAAGACGCTGGCCAGCCCCGACAGCAGCACGGCGAGGAAAGGCGCGAAGCGGCCTGGATCAACATCGACGCGCCGCATCCGCAGCGAGATGAGGCCCGCTGTTGGCTCGCGCGATAGCATCGGCAGGGTCAGCATCACCGGCAGGATGGCGACATAGTTGCCCAGCTCGGTTACAAACCAGAAGACGAAGCCGTCGATGTAAGGCTGGCCGAACAGGTGGTTGCCGATGACGGTGCCGACCGCGCCGCAGGCGACTGCACCGAACACCAGCGCCCCCACCATGATCGGTACGGAGAAAGGCCGGGACAGCGCGACATGCTCCGTCGGCACGCGCCGAAAGGCGAGGAGGCAGGCGGCTACGCTGATGAGGTTGGCGAAGGTGAGCAGCGCGGCCTTGTCCAGGGAACTGCCGGTGGCGATGTCTGCCGCCAGATAGCCGAGCACCGCGGCGGACCAGCCGCGCGGTCCGGCAAGCTCCGGTAGCCTTATGAAGAGACCCAGCAGTACCGCATTAGCCGGCCAGAAGGCGGCGAGATGGCCGCCCATGGGTCGGGTCAATATGCCGAACAGCGACCACAGCGCGACGATAAGGAAGACGAGGCCAACCCATCGCCAGCCAATGGCGCCGCGCGCCTCGCTCCCAGCCACGTAGCCCATCGCGCCCGTTTCCCGCTGCGCCCGCGAAACGCCGACCAGAGGGTGCCGGCGTCGATCCATGCAACCATCGTGGACTTCGGCGGTGCTGGCAAGCGGGGCATGGCCGATGAGGATGACGCCCCTGTGGCGGGCGAGCCCGTCGAGGCGGAGAGCGCTGCGGCGACCAGGGCGCGGGCGCGTGACAGGGCGGCATGTCCACGAGATCGCAGACTAGTGCCGGATTTCCGCACCTCTACACGGCCACTTCCAGGGAGTGTCGGCATCGGTGACTGCGCACCCCCGCAACCACTGATACCGACAAACCCGCAGCCTCGGCTGCGGGTTTTGTTGTTTTAGCGGCTTTCCCATGGCCTGTCGCGCCGTCCATTCGAGGGCGCAGCGCCGCGAACAGCGCGCCGCGATCATTGCCGGGCGTCAGCACGATCCGCTCGATCAGCAGCCGCAAAGCTTCCGCTGCCTGAGGCCTTTCTTCCGGCCTTTTCAGCGCGTGGGTCAGAGTCGCGACCTTGCTCGCAGAGATGACCGCGGCCCTCGCCAGCATGTCCGGAACGTCGTTGGGAACATCGACCGGGAGCGCTGAACGCTCCTTCGTTCCAGCTCAGGGGTGTTTTCCGGCCAAGCTGGCCGCCTGCGATCGCGTGATCGAGGTCATCGAACGGCTCTCCCGAGCAAGCCCTGCGGCGTGCGTCAATCCGGCCGGTCTTCATGGAACAGCACCCGCTCGGCGGCGCCGTCCACATCGTCATACTGGCCATCTCGCAGCGACCAGAGGAAGGCCGCGAGGCCGATACTCCCCATCAGAAATGCCGTGGGAATAAGATATGCCGCGCTCACAGCGCCATCTCCGCAACGGGCAAGGCCGCTTGCGACCGGCTGGCCGAACTCGGCACATCAACATGCTGCCGCAGGGCGTTCGCGACGACGAGAATGCGCCCCAGACGAAGCGCATCGAAACCGATACGCGCTTCCAGACCCTCACCCGGATGTTCTTGCACCTGCCCGGCATTGATGACCTGATCCTCTGTGCCCGGGATGGCCGCGATCGCCAGCGCATAGGGGTGGCGCGAATGGCGCGCCATCGCCGCAGCCACCGCGATTTCCGCCGGGTCGTCGGCCTGCGCGCAGACCAGACGAGCCTGGCCTGATGTCAGAGTGCCGGTCTTGTCGAACACGACGGCATCCACCTCCGCCAGCCGCTCCCGCGCACGGCGGTCCTTGATCATGATTCCAGCCTCGAACATGCACCGCCCGATATCGCCTCATGGCCGTACATGGCGCGACAAGCGTGCCAGGTCGCATGGCCGAGCAATGGAAACAGCACGATCAGTCCGAGAAACCCTGTCGCCACGCTGACGAGGAACAGCCCGACGACGACGGCGCCCCA
Organism: Ancylobacter gelatini; assembly: GCF_022601675.1. Classification (GTDB taxonomy): domain Bacteria; phylum Pseudomonadota; class Alphaproteobacteria; order Rhizobiales; family Xanthobacteraceae; genus Ancylobacter; species Ancylobacter gelatini. The sequence continues at coordinate 16,940 of NZ_JAKVIL010000005.1, forward strand.
ACTCACCATGACGGGCAGCTGGCGCCAGACCATCGCCATGCTGCTGCCCATGGCGGTCAGGGCATCTGTCCTCTCGGTGAGTTGCATGGGCAGCGCGAAGACGCTGATGGCGAAGGAAAAGGCTGCGAAGAGTCCGCCCACCGCACTGCCTGCCACCAGCATCACCCAACCGGTCGGGGTGGTGAACAGCGTCGACACGGTGCGATCAAGCCCCGGAAAAGGCAGCAATCCGAAGAACAGCGCCCAAATCAGCACCGCCGCCCGCATCCAGGCCAGCATCAGCAGGCACAGCAGCGCACCGGCGAACAGGATCTGCCCGCCCGAGGCCGGCGCGACGAGGATCATCCCGAGGAGATTGACCGGCTCGCCGGCGGCGATGCGACGGCTCTTTTCATAAAGTCCCAGTGCCAGAAACGGCCCGACGATCAGAAAGCCGGCGGTGAGGGGGAACAGGACATAGTCGTAGCCGCGCTGAAACAGGCAGGCGACCAGAAGGAGCGAGCACAGCCAGACGAGTCCGCCATAGGCCAGGCTGCTGCCTGGCCCGGTGCGCAGATCGCGCCAGCCAGCGGCAAGCCAGCCCCACACCGCGACCGGCTCAACGCGGTACGTGCCATCACGCGCCTGGACGGACGAGGCCGCGCCAACGTTCGAAAGGTCGGCAGTCATGCTGGACATCCCTTACGGCTTTCCATCAGTGGGCCACGCAGACGGAGCGGGCCGCGGCATAGGCGCCGGGTCGCACCTCGCCCAGCCTGAGATGCGTGACGCATGCCGGTTGGGAAGCCGAGGCGATCGCGAACAGATGCCAGTTGGCGGCCGCCACGAGCACCACTATCCCGATGACCGCAGCCCCCATGAGCCAGCGCGCAAGGTGTCGCGGTTGGTGGCAATTCATGGCGCGTGTCTCCGCAGATCGACCAGATAAAGGGCGAGCACCCTGCGTTGCCAGAGTTGGAGCCGGCCATCCCAGCTCGGCATGTGACCCTGACGTCCCCGCCAGATGCTCTGCCGGATCGACGCGCTGTCGCCGCCATAGATCCATCGCGTATCGGTGAGGTCCGGCACCCCGATCTCCGAATTGCCGTTTCCGCCTTCGCCGTGGCAGGCGGCGCAGTTGGCGGCGAACAGCTCACGGCCCTTCGCGATGCGGTCCGTCGGCGCGATGGGCTGGGAGAGGCTGCGCACATAGGCCACGACGGCGTCGATCTGGGTGGCATCGAGGATGCCATCCCGCCCGAAAGCGGGCATCTGTGACGTCCTGCTGTCGGGATGATCGGAATTGATGCCGACCATGATGGTCTGGAAGAGCGCGTCCGTCGTGGCACCCCACAGCGGCGTTCCGCTGACAAGGCTGGGGAAACCGGGTCCTCCGCGGGCCTCCATGCCGTGGCACATGGCGCAATTGTCGGCAAAGAGGGTTCGCCCGGTCTCCCGGACCCTGGCCATGAGCGCGGCATCCTCCAGAACCGTCGCGGCATGGTCGACCTCAATCATCGACGTCCAAGATGCGCGTTGCTCGGCTGCGGCCTTTACCCTTGCAGTGACACTCGCCCTTTCATCCTGGTGCAGAAGGCCCTTGGTATAGGTGGTTCCGAGCGGCCAGGCCGGCATGAGCAGCCAATAGCCGACGCAGAAAAGCAGGAAGACGATCAGGAAAAAGTAGACCGGCTTCGGCACCGGCGTGTCGAGTTCGGTGAGGCCGTTCCATTCATGACCGGTGGTAAGACGGCCGGTTACCGGGTCCCGTTCGGGCTTCATGGCGTGTCCTCATGGATGAGGATGCTCCGCGCGGCCCGCTCGAACGTGGCCTTCCGGGACGGCCAGACGGCGTAGGCACAGGCCATGCACGCCATCGCGATCAGATAGAACAGCCCGATCGACTTGGCGAACCAGACGACATCCTCATGGGCGATGAACGACATCATGGCGGCCCCGCAATGCTCGATGCATAGGGCACGCGGGTCAGCCGCCCCAGAACCTGAAGGTAGGCGACAAGCGCATCCATCTCGGTCAGCCGCCCGGGCTCGCCGTCGAAACTGCTGATGGTCGTGTCGGCGCCGTAGCGGGCCTTTGCACCCTCGGCCTGAGACGAGTCCGGTGCTGCCTGCCCGAAGGCGTCGGCCTTGGCATTGGCGATCATCTCCTCGCTATAGGGCACCCCGACCGCACGCTGCGCGCGCAAATGGTCTGGCAGGCGCTCGGTCGGGAGTGCCTTCGCCGCAAGGAAGCGATAAGCGGGCATCACAGACTGGGGCACCACGGCGCGCGGGTCGGTGAGATGGGCAACATGCCAGTCGTCGGAATACTTCCCGCCGACGCGGGCGAGATCGGGCCCGGTGCGCTTGGAACCCCACAGCATCGGATGGTCGTACTTGGATTCCACCGCGAGCGAATACGGCCCGTAACGCTCCACTTCGTCACGCAGGGTGCGGATCATCTGCGAATGGCAGGCATAGCAGCCCTCGCGGATGTAGATATTGCGCCCGGCCAGCTCCAGCGGCGTGTAGAGCCGCATGTCGGGGGCGTCCTCGACCGTCTGGTGAATGGTGAACAGCGGGGCGATCTCAACCATGCCACCGACGCTCGCCGCCGCGATGATGCCGAGCGCGAGGGCGATGCTGCGCTGTTCGAGCCAGTCATGCAGCCTGAACATGGGCCTACTCCGCAGGCTGCATCGCGCCGACCGGCGGGCGCGGATCGGCGGTGACGGCGCTGTCGCCCGCGGACGAGGCCGGCGCGCGGGTCGCCGTCAGATAGATGTTCAGGCAGCCGAGCACCGCGCCCGCGAAGAAGCAGAGTCCGCCGACGGTGCGAGCGATGTAGTAAGGGCGCATGGCGACAAGCGAGTCGACAAAGCTGTAAGCCAGCGTGCCGCTCTCATTGTAGGTCCGCCACATCAAACCCTGGATGATGCCCGAGTTCCACATCGCGATGACGTAGATGAGGGTGCCAGCCAGAGCCAGCCAGAAATGCACCTCGACCAGCGCCGGCGAATACATGGCCCGGCGCTTCCAGATCCATGGCACCATGGCGTAGACCGAGCCAAAGCTGATCATGGCGACCCAGCCGAGCGCGCCGGCATGCACGTGACCGACCGTCCAGTCGGTATAATGCGACAGCGAGTTGACCGAGCGGATCGCGAGGAAGGAGCCCTCGAAAGTGGTCAGCCCGTAAAACACCGCCGCCACCATCATGAAACGCAGCGTCGCGTCATCGCGCACCTTGTGCCAGGCGCCATTCAGCGTGAGCAGGGCATTGGCTGCCGATCCCCATGAAGGCACAAGCAGGATGATCGAGAACGTCATCCCCAGCGTCTGCACCCATTGCGGCAGCGCCGTGTAGTGCAGATGGTGCGAACCCACCCACATATACATGAAGGTGATGCCCCAGAAGCTTATGATCGACAGACGATACGAGTAGATCGGCCGCCCCGCCCGCACCGGCAGGAAATAATACATCATGCCGAGGAAACCGGAGGTCAGGAAGAAGGCGACGGCATTGTGCCCGTACCACCACTCCGTCAGCGCATCCTGTACGCCGGAGAACAGGGGGTAACTCTTATCAGTGCCAAAGGACACAGGAACGGCGAGACCGTTGACGATGTGCAGCATCGCCACAACAAGGACGAAGGCGAGGTAGTACCAATTGGCAACGTAGATGTGCGGCTCCCTGCGGTGGGCAAGCGTCCGCAGATAGACGATAAAATAAGTGACCCAGACGACGAGAAGCCAGAGGTCGACATACCATTCCGGCTCGGCATATTCCTTGGACTGGGTAACGCCCATGGCATAGCCGGTGGTGGCGAGAACACAGAACAGATTATAGCCGAGGAGGACAAACCATGCTCCGAGTTGGTCCGGCAGCCGCGTGCGGCAGGTCCGCTGCATCACGTAGAACGACGTGGCAATGAGCGCATTGCCGCCGAATCCGAAGATGACGCCGGTCGTGTGGATCGGCCGGATGCGTCCGAAGCTCGCCCATTCCTGATCAAGGGTGAATTCCGGCCAGGCGAGCAGTGCCGCGACCCAGACCCCGAAACCCATGCCGGCAACAGCCCAGATCATGGCGAGAGCCACGCCGACCTTGCTGGGATCGTCGTAATATTCGCGAAGGCGCTCCGCGCGCGGCGGTGCGTCGAGATAGTGTCCCAGCAACCAGAAAGTGCCCGCAATGGCGCCGACGAGCACCAGCGCGCCATGGACACCGAACGGCCCGTTGCCGCCGGCAATGGCCATCGCAAGACCGACCAGCGCGATCGCCACCAGAATGATCAGCCCCGCGCGCCGCTCGCCGAGGGTCAACTGAGCGATCATTGCGGCGCATCCGCGCGACAGATGCGCAAACGCGATCCCAAAGGCATGGCATCCTCCCGTTCCGCCAGCGCGATACGCGTGGGGCGACGCATCGGCTTGTGGCACGAGGTAAAGGTGCCATCAGAACAAATGTCGGCTCAATCGAGCCGGAGGTCAGGGCACGGGCGCAGAAGGATATGCTTACCCATACTAGGGTTTAGGTTAGGGAAACTACGAACGCGCCAGCACTCATCGGCCCTCATCAGTCAGTTGATCATCTCGCGCGCAAGCAATGATTTGAGGTGATTGAACCGCCCCGGTTCTGTCTGGGGCCCTGCATCCTGAGACGATGGGGCCAAGACGGGCGAGTCGACGAACGGGTTTTCGCCGGAGGTGCGCGCGCAGCGGGAGCAGAGACCGTGCCCGATGTTCCCCTTCTTGACATGATCGAAGACGATGACGCTGTTCGCGAGGCCGCGATCTTGGCCGGCGGGGTCCCTCGCGGCACCGGGAATATGACCTTAAGGCCCCCAATATATATTTTCGCTCCGCCAAACCTGAAGCGCGACCATGAAACTCACCCAATTTTCCGACTTTGCGCTGCGCTTGCTGATGTTTGCCGCCGCGAACAAGGATCGGCTCATCACCATCGAGGAGACCGCCAGCTTCTACGGCGTGTCGCGCGCACATCTGATGAAGGTGGCGAACCAGTTGACCCGACACGGTTTCCTGAAGGCTGTGCGCGGGCGCAGCGGCGGCCTGATGCTCGCGCGCGAGGCACATGAGATCGGGCTCGGCGCCATCATTCGCGCCATGGAGCCCGACTTCGCGATCGTGGAGTGCTTCGGCGCCGGCAACCGCTGCCTCATCACGCCACGATGCCGCCTGAAGGGTGTGGTCGGCGAAGCCCTCGCGGCGTTTCTGTCCGTGTTCGACCGGCACACCCTCGCCGACATCATCCTGAACCCGGACGATTTCGGTCTTTCGAGCCTTCCATCACCGCCGCGAAAGACAAAACGGTCGGCGCGCGCCTGAACCGGCACGCGCCGACATCTGCGTCACGCTGCAAGCAATTCGTCGGCCGGGCCGAAGAACTCGTAGTGCACCCGATCCGGGGCGATCCCGGCGCGTGACAGATCGCGAACCAGAGCACGCAGGAAGGGCTTGGGACCGCACAGATAGAAATCGCTGGCCGTGAAGGGGGTGTTCCGCTCAAGCCAGTTCACGGAAATGAAGCCGTCATGATCATGGGAAAATCCGATTGCGTCGCTCGGCTTCGGTTCGCTGTAGAAGGTGGCGACCGATGTTCGGCCGTGCCGCTTTGCGAGCGAGCGGACGTGGCGGTCCATGGCATGGGTCGAGCTGTTCAGCGCGCCGTGCACATAGTGGGTCTCCACATCCGGATAGCTCGCGGCGATCGCCTCCAGCATGCTCACCATGGGCGTCAGGCCGACACCGGCCGAGAGCAGGACGACCGGCCGCGTGGGCTCATCCGGCAGGAAGAAATCGCCGGCTGGCGGGGTCGCGTCGAGCACGTCACCGATTTTGACATGGTCGTGCAGGAAGCGTGAGGCGCCCTGTCCTGCCGCCTCGCGCTTGACGGAGATGCGGTAGCGGAAATCATTGGGCGCGCAGGAGATCGAATAGTTCCGCTTGGCCTGCGCGCCGCCCGGCAGAGGAAGCCGGAAGGTCAGATACTGGCCCGGACGGTGGCGAATCACGGCGCCGCCATCGGCAGGTTCCAGCACGAAGGAGGACACGACCTCGCTCTCGGATGTCTTCTCCGCGACGCGGAAGCGCCGCCAGCCGTTCCATCCGCCCGCCCGCGCCTCGATGTCAGTGCGAATGTCACATTCGCGCTCCTTGAGCACCTCGGCGAGAAACCAGTAGGCCTCGCCCCAGGCGGCGAGGATTTCCGGCGTCGCGGCCTCGCCAAGCACGTCGGCAATCGCATCGAGCAAGGCCGTTGCGACATAGGGGTAATGCTCGGGAAGGATGTGATAGCCGATATGCTTGTGTGCGATCCGCTCGACCACCGGCGCGAGCGCTCCGAGATTGTCGATATTGCGCGCATAGGCGAGAATCGCTGCGGCCAGGGCATGAACCTGCGAGCCACCGTCGCCCTGATTGGCATGGTTGAACAGTTCGCGAATGGACGCGTCGCGGAACAGGCGGGCATACATCGCCCTGGTAATGGCCGGGCCATGAGCGGCCAGGGCGGGAACGGTTGCCTTAACGAGCGCGATAGTGCCCTGGCTGAGAGACGCCGGCATGGAATGCTCCTCTTGAATGGTCGTCAGGACGAAAGCCCAACCGGATCGCGGTCATAAAATTCGACCTGCAGGCGAAACGGTCCGATGAGGGAGAGATGATGGGGCTGCTCGGGCCGGATGAGGCCGGGGGTGGCGCTGTCCAGCGTTATGGACGTCCCGGTGGCGTCCGGGCAGTAGCTGATCGTGCCGTCGAGAATGCGGATGATCGCCCAGACGCCGGCCTTGGTCGCGTGATCACGCAGCAGCGCGGGTGGGATCGTGGTCTCGTCGAAGGCCGGCGATACACGATAGGGCTCCGGCCGGGCGTCGGCTTCCGGTCGGAAAAGCGGGGCAGGAACCGCCTTAGGCCCATGCATGGCGAGCGACAGCCGTTCGGCGATCCGCGCGGCCTTCACCTGCATCTGCCGGGCCACGGCGGGAGCGAGCATCTCGTCAGTGGTTTGCCGCCAGATCGCGAGCCACCGTTCGAACATGAAGGGACGGATCCCGGCGGCGTGCATGACATGCATGGCGACGGGATTACCCTTGTAGCGACCGCTGGTGAGCATGACCGACGACCAGAACTCCTCCAGCCGCACCAGATGCTCATCCCAGTCGGCGACGATCCCCTCGAAAACCGGGCCGAGGTGCCGATCCTGTCGGACACGCTGGTAGAACAGCGCCAACAGGCGCGCGATCACGGCATCGTCGAGTTCAGAGGATGGCATGACGCCCTCCAAAACATACATTCTGTGCATCTCTTTTAGATTGCTAAAAGATGCATTGAAAATACGTCTTTTAACCGAGGCGCAATTGTCGCACGCCAGTCAGGCCCCACCATCCTAAGGCTTCCGCTGCCTGAGGCGTCTCCCCCGGCCGATTCAGCGCGTTGGTCAGAGCCGCGACTTTGCTCGCATAGAGGACCGCGGCCCTTGCCAGCATGTCCGGCACGTCGTTGCGAACATCGACCAGCCGCGCTGAAAGTCCTTCTTCCGGGCCTCCAACGCGTCCATTTCAGCCTTCATGCTCTCGTCCTGACGTGACGATCAGGCCTTGGTGGTCACCTCGACATCGCCCGTCATGCGCGAGCAACAGGCGAGGATGTAGCCCTGCCCTTCCTCGCGTGAGGTGATGCCGCCCTTGTGGCTCATCTCGACCGAGCCCCCGAGCTTCTTCACCCGGCAGGTGCCACACATGCCTTCCTGGCAGCCTGTGGGAATGACGATGCCCCCCGCGCGCGCCGCCGCCAGGATCGTCGTGCCCGCCGCGACGGTAATGGCGCGGCCGTTGATGGTCAGGGTCGGGCCGTTTGCCTTCGCCTCGGCCGTGGTAATAACGGGAGGCGTGACCTCGGCGGCCTTCGCGGCGCCGAAGCTCTCGGTGTGGAAATGCGCCGCGTCGCCGCCTTCCGCGTCGAAGATGCGCCCGATCGCGCCCATGAAGCCGGCCGGGCCGCAGCAGAACACCTCGCGTCGGGCCAGATCGGGCACCATCACCGCCATCATCCGGCGGTCGATGACGCCGCGATAGCCGCTCCAGCTCTGTCCCGCCGGCACCGCGGCCACCACGGTGACGATGCGCAGATTTGGCATCTGGCTGTCGAGATCGGCCAGCTCCTGCACGAACAGCGCATCCTCGGGCGTGCGCGCGGCATGGATGAACACCACGTCAACGGTCTCGCCGCGATCCGCCAGCCAGCGCAGCATCGACATCATCGGCGTGATGCCGCTGCCACCGGAAATCAGCGCGAAGGATGGCGCATAGTGATGGGCGATGGAGAACTGGCCGACCGGGCCTAGCGCCTCGATCTCGATGCCGGGATGCAGCGCCTCGTGCATCCAGCGCGTGGCGTGGCCGTCCGGCGCCGCCTTCACCGTCAACTCGACCTCGGCCGGACGCGTCGGTGTCGAAGCGATGGTGAAGGTGCGCCATGCCGTCTCGTCCGGCAGCGGCAAAGCGAGCGTCAGCGCCTGTCCCGGCAGATGCTTGAGCGGGCGGCCCTCCACATCGCGGAACGCGAAGGTGACGACGTCGGCGGTTTCCTGCCGGCGCGCGACGCAGGCGAGGCGCAGATCGCGGGGCGGCATTATTCCGCCGCCACCCGCAGGCCCGGCGCGCCGGGCGGAAGATGCTCGCCCATCGTGGTCGTGTACCAACGATTGAAGTCGAGGATCATGAACTCGCCGGTCGGCGAATAGGGGCCGGGCTCATAGGCATCGGACTGCACGCCGAGGAAATTCTGCTCGGCCAGCACCTGATCCTGCTGGTTGGTGATCTGCCAGACTTCGGCCAGTCGGTTCACATCGTAATCCCAGCCCTCCACGGCATCCTCATGCACCAGCCAGGTGGTGCGGACTTCGGTCTCCATCGGGCCGCGCGGAATGACGCGGAAATGGATGATGTGGTCGGACAGGAAGTGATTCCAGTTGTTGGGCACATGGAACATGCGCACCGAGCCGAGATCGCGCTCGGTGAGATCACCCACCAGCTTCTTGCACGCCGGCTTGCCATCCATGGTCATGGAGGTCACGCCCTCGTTGAAGGGCAGCCGGATGCAGCGGAATTCGATGCCGCCATTGACCGGCTGGTGCGGCAGACCAAGGGCATCCCATTCATTGCCCTTGCGCTTCATCAGATCGCCGAACCAGTGGGTGCGCGTATCGTTCGGCAGCGCCGCCTCGACCAGCGAGACCAGCAGTTCCGGATGGTTGCCGGCGCAGTGGTAGCACTCGCGGTTGTTCTCGATGACGAGCTTCCAGTTCGCCTTCTCGATCAGCACCGATTCGAAGGCCACCTTGGTGCGGGCCGGCTGGTGCGGGATGATATAGGGCGAGACTGTCCGCTTGAAGTGCTCGAGGTCCGGCGGTTCCTTGGCGAGGCAGATATAGACGAGGCCGGCGACGTTGCAGACATGGACCGGCTTGAGCGAATAGCGCTTCGGGTCGAAATCATCGGGCATCTGCGTGGCGGCGAGCAGCGTGCCGTCGAGGTCGTAGGTCCACTGATGATAGGGGCACACCAGACGCCCGACCGAGCCCTTGTGCTCCTGGCAGATGCGCGAGCCGCGGTGGCGGCAGGTGTTGTGCCAGGCGGTTACCTCACCATTGTCGTCACGCACGATGATGATGGAGTTGCGGCCGAGTTCGAGGGTGAGATAGTCGCCGGGCTCCTTCACCTCGCACTCGTTGCAGGCGAACAGCCACTGCGTGCCGAAGATGGCCTTCATCTCCAGGTCGAAGACGTCCTGATCGTAATAGAGCGGCCCCGGCAGGCTGTAGCCTGCGCGGTACTGCGCCATCAGATCGGAGACTTTCTCAATCGCGCTCATCATCGGCTCCCGGCAATCGAAGCGCGATTATGGAGTTATTCCAGTTCGGACGCCGTGCCGAATGCGACAGCGGGTGACAGGGAGGCGACGTCGCCTCCCATGCCCTGACGGCGGCTGGCCTTCTCGCGCAATTCGCCCGGCCGCATGCCGAAGATGCGTTTGAACCACTGGCCGAGATGCGAGGTCGAGGCGAAGCCGACCGCGACCGCGATCTCAAGGATCGGCTGGTTGGTGTAGATCAGCAATTCGCGCGCACGGTCGACCCTGAGCGCGATGTAGTAACGCGCCGGCGTCATGCCGAGATGGCGGCCGAACAGCCGTTCGAGCTGGCGCGGGCTCAAATTTGCCGCCTCCGCCAGTTCGCCGACGCTGACGGGGCTTTCAAGATTCGCCTGCATGGTCTGGATCGTGCGCTGCAACGGCGCGGGCAGGCTGCCGACGCGGCGCAGCCGGCCGCCGCGCTGCTCGTCATTGGCGTCGCGGATGCGTTCATGGTGGAACTGGTTCGCGACGCGCTGGGCGAGATCGGGATCGTGCCGGTCGGCGATGATGTGCAGCATCATGTCCATCGCCGCCGTGCCGCCGGAGCAGGTGAGACGGTCGCGGTCGATCTCATAAATCTTGCCGGTGGCGATCACCTTGGGAAACGCCTCCTCGAAGGCGGCGGCGTTCTCCCAGTGGATGGTGCAGCGATAGCCGTCCAGGAGGCCGGCCTTGGCGACCAGATGGCTGCCGGTGGACAGCGAACCCACCGCCAGACCGCGCCGGGCCGCCTGCCGGAGCAGGGCGAGGTAGCGCTTCTCATCGACCGGGGCGATGCGCATGCCGCCGCAGACGAAGACCGCGTGCGCGCCCTCCAGCGCCTCCTCCACCGGCCGCGCCTGAAGCTCGATACCATTGGAGGCGGTGACCGGCGCGCCATCGATGCTGCACAGCCGCCAGCGGAACGCCTCGCGATCCAGGAGACGATTGGCCGAGCGCAATGGCTCGATCGCCGAGGACAGGCTCATCATCGACAGATTGTCGATGAGCAGGAAATTGAAGGTCAGCGGCTCCGCGACGCCATCATAGAACATGCCGGCACCCAACATGAAGGCGCCGCGAGGATTGCGCGAATACGTCACCAACGCAACAAATCCGACATGATGTTTGGTTCGCCTTCCCCGAGATCAGGAGGCCATCTGCATCGACTGCCAACCCTGAAGGGCCGCCCAGTCCGGTTCCAGATGGGTGAAGCGCGACAGGCGCAGCGTCGACAGATCGGCAAACCGACAGCTGCCGTCCGTCACCAGTTGCTGGATGGCATGGCCGCTCGCCGGCGACAGGCCGAAGCCGACGCCGGACAGCGTGGCCAGTGTCAGATTCTCCCAGCCATCGGGCCGGTCGATGACCGGGCGGCCGTCCGGCGTGTTCTCGATCAGACCGGCCCAGGAGCGGATGATCTTCACATGACCGGCGAGCGGCAGCAGCTCGGCGACGCGCTTGGCGATGTTCTGCATCAGCGGCGTCGAGGGACGGGCGCGGCCGGGGAACTCCTCGGTCTCGACCCATTCATGCGGTCCGCCGCCATAGGCGAGGTTGCCGCGCAGGGTCTGGCGGCCATAAAGGCCATTGCCATCGACGCCGCCGATCGGCATCAGCGGCAGCGCCTCGGTGACGATCATCTCGGCGCGGGCCACCTTCATCGGAATGTCGATGCCGAGCCGTGAGGCGAGACGGCCGGTCTGCGGACCCGCGGCCAGCACCAGATGGTCGCAACTGATGCGCCCCCGGTCGGTCTCGACCGCAACGACCTTGCCACCTGTGACCTCGAACCCAGTGACGCCGGTGTGCTGGATCACCCGGCCGCCAAGGTCCTGCAACGCCCAGGCATAGGCCTGCACGGTGCGGTGGGGATTGGCATGGCCGCCGAAGTGGTAGTAGTGGCCGGCAAAGACATTGTCGCCGGCGAGAGGCACCAGCTCGCGGACCTGCCGGGCGTCGATCTCGTCGATGCGGAAGCCCTGATGGCGGGCGTTCACCACCGCGCGGGTGTAGAGCGCGAGCTGCTTCTCGTTGAGCGCGATGCGAACGCGGTTGGGCTGGAACTCGGTAGGGTAGCCGAGCATCTCGTCCATCAGCGGCCAGAGCCGCTGCTCTTCCGCAAAGAGCGGCGAGTGATGGTGCGAGCAGCCGCCGCCATTGCGGCCCGAAGCCTCCCAGCCGACGATGCCCTTCTCGATGACGACGACGTCGACGCCATGGCGCGCCAGCCACCAGGCGGCGGAGAGCCCGGTGACGCCGCCACCGACCACGACGACCGAAGCACCCTTGGGTAATTCGGCGGTGCCGATGTGTTTCTCGGGGAGATCACTCGCTGGCATGAGGCTTTTCCACGGCAAGGCTGGCGACGGTGTATTCGGGATCGACATCCCAGAACGGCACCCACTGCCGGGGCATGCCGAACCAGGAATCCCACTGCTCCCCGAAAGCGGCGTCCTCGTTGCGCGGGGCGGCGGCAGCGAGGGGCAACGGGCGGACCGGAGCGCGATAGCCGGCGAGCGGCACTGAGGCGAGTGGTACGGCCGCCTGGAGCGCCAGCAGCGCCTGCACCTGCTCGCGGCAGCGGCGACCCTGACAGGGGCCCATGCCGGCGCGGGTCAGGCGCTTGATCTGGTCGGGGTTCGGCGGGCCGTCGCCGAGCAGGGCGGAAAGCGTGCGCTCGCGATTGTCCGCCGCCTGCCAGTCGAGATAGCGCGGCGGGCGGACTTCGAGGATCTCGCGCGCGGTGACCTCCTCGCACTGGCAGACATGCGGCTCGGCATCCGCTTCGATGATGCTGGCGTGCACCCAACCCTTGCGATAGCCGTCGATGTCGTAGGTCGGCGCTTCCGGCAGCGGGGCGGCGGCGGGCGTCTCGGCATTGAGGCCAAGCGCATGCGCGGCAACAGCGACGGCGCGCCGCGCCTCGGCTTCCGCGATGTCAGGGGTGCGGCTCTTGGCGGGCCAGATGCCGGCGCAATCGCCGACCGCCTGAACGACCTCGACGCTGGTCTGCCCGTCCTCATCGACGAGCGGCGTGAAGCCGCCGCGCTCGGGCTGGAAGGCCAGCGTGCAGCCGACCGCATCGATCAGATCGACCATCGGCACCGCGCCGATGCCGAGAATGACAAGATTGCAGGGAATTCGGCCGGAGGAGGTCACCGCCGCGCGGACACCTTCGAGATCGGTCTCGACCGATTTGACGACCTCGCCGAAGTGGATCTCGATGCCGGCGGCTCGCACCGCCGCGACCAGATCGGCCGGGCCGACCGGAGCGACATCGTGCTCAAGGATCGCCGCGATCTCGATGCCGCTGGCCTGAATGTCGAGCGCGACGAGCAGAGCCTCGGTGGTGGTTCCAAGCACGATGGCGCGCGTGCCGTCCAGCGCGCCGTAGCGCTTGGCGAGTTGCACCGCGGCGGTGGCGCCCATCACGCCAGGCTGTTCCCAGCCGGGAAAGGCAAGGCCCATGTCGCGGCGACCGGTGGCAACGATGGCGCGCTCGAAGCTGACGAGATGCGTGCCGTTCTCGTCATCGGCGAGGCCGGCGAGCGGAGAGGGCATCCAGCCGAGATTGGTGCCGTTGGCGTAGAGCCCCCAGCAGGCGGTGCCGAGGCGAACGTCGACGCCGAGCTCGAACGCCTCCGCGATGGCCGGCGCGCTTTCCAGCATCGCCTCCATCATGGCGTTGCGGTTGCGCGCGGCACCGCCGACCCGCCCACCGAAATGCAGCGGAACGCTCTCGCCCATGGTCTCGAACGGCACCGGGTTCTCGTCCACCAGCATGACCGACAGGCCGCGCTGCGCGCCGTCGATCGCTGCCGCCAGACCGGCCGGGCCGGCGCCGACCACGAGAAGCTGGGTGTGACCCTCGACGCTGAGCTTCTTGTCCGCGACGGAGCGGTGATCGATCGTCATGCCGCGTCTCCGATCGGTTCCAGCACCAGATCGGCCAGATCGGCGGCCGGCGCACCGGCACCCATGCCGGCAATCATGGTCTCGATCGCCTGGCGGCGATTGTCGCCAAGCTGGCCAGCGAGCGCCCGGTATTTGGCGGATATTTCCGCATCCGACTGTGGGTTCTCCGGTCCGCCATACGCCTTCGTCCATTCGGAGGTGAAGCGGCGGCCATCCCTGGTTCCCAGAGACACGACGGCGAAGCGTTCCGCCGGGAAGCGCGCGCAGATCTGCGGATCCTCGACGAGACGGATCGATGATGACAGGTCGAGCACTTCGGTATCGCGAAGGCCGGCGCCGGTGATTTCGTCGGCGCCGATACGCCCGCGCAGGATCATCGCCGCGAGCGGAAACGGCAGGCTGTATTGCGCTTCTTCCGTCGTGGCCGGGCGAGCCGAGTGCAGCCGCACCGCTTCGGCGAAGGTGCGCACCTCGACATCGGCGATGTCGGCGCCGGTGAGGCCGTGCTGGCTCATCAGGTCACGTGCCGCCTGCACCGCCGGCTGAGCCCAGCGGCAGACCGGGTAGGGCTTGAAGTACTGGTCGAGGATGTACCAGCGCGAGCCGAGATCGCCCCACAGCACCTGCTGCTCGGGAGCCTCCAGCGTCAGGGCCGGTGCGCCGGTGAAGCCGTCGGCGGCGAGATAGGCGGCGGAGACACCGACCAGCGCGCCCCAGCCGGAGCCGTCCTTCAGCATGGTCGGGTAGTCGATGCAGCGCATCATCTGGCTGCGCGGGCCATGATATTCGGCCGTGCCGAGTGCTTCGCGGGTCTGCGCCGGGGACAGCTTCATCAGGCGGGCACCGATCGCGGCGCAGGCCAGCGAGTTCCAGGCACCCGAGGTGTGGTAGTCGCAGGCGCTGGCGTGCAGCGCGATGCCGGCGCGGGTCGCGATCTCATAGCCGATGACGATCGAGGTCAGGACGTCCTGGTCATCGAGCGCCAGATCCTCGGCCTCCCAGAAAGCCAGCAGCGCCGGCAGGATGGCGACACCGGCATGGCCCTTGGTCAACGCGTGGCCGTCATGGGCATCGAAGGAATCGATCAGCGAGGCGCCGGCATAGGCGGCGCCGACCGGCGAGACGCGGCGGCCGTCGAAGATCATCCGTGCGCCACGCCCCTCGCCAGCCCCGAACTGCCGGGCGGCATGGTTGGTGACGATCCGCGCCAGATCGGTACGCCGGCCGCTCGCCGCCACGCCGATCAGATCGAGCAGGCAGCGCCGCGCCATGACCCTGACCGGCGCCGGCAGGTCGGAGTAACGCAGATCGTGAATGAAGTCCTGGACGTGCATGATGTCGCCTTCGTAGGGCCGGCCACTGTCCCGGGAATACCCCCCGACGGTGTCGAGCCGCAGCATGTCCCAATCCTTGCGCCGGAGCCCGGCCCGACACCCTCGACTTTGCGACCCGCACAATCAGAAAGGCGACATCCAACGACCGAAATCGTGGCGCAATGGGCACGAAGGACGGAATGGGCACCTTATCGAGGCATGCCCGATCGCCAGGCAGAAATCTTGTCGGAAATCCGCTGAATGTCGGATTCCTTTTCCTCCATGTCGAAAAGCCTTACCAAGGCGGGCTCCGGCCCGTGCATCAGTAGACACGTTCCAGCAAGGCTCTGGTGAAACGGGCCTTGATCCACAGCCGGGAAGCTCTCGTTGGAAACGCTGAATTTCGCCATAGCGAACTGGTCGCAGATCCTCGCCAGAGGCTGGGAGCACATCTCGCTGGTCGGCGTCGCGGTGAGCATCGCGGTGCTGACGGGCGTGCCGATCGGCATCCTGATCACCCAGAGCCGGGTGGCGGCCGACCGCGTGCTCTATGGCGCCGCGATCATCATGACCATCCCGTCCATCGCCTTCTTCGGTCTGCTGATCCCGGTGCTCTCCCCGATCGGGCAGGGCATCGGCTATCTGCCGGCGGTGATCGCGCTGATCTTCTATTCGCAGCTGCCGATCATCCGGAACACCTATGCCGCGATCATGAACATCGACCCGGCGTTGCGGGAGGCGGCGCGGGGCATGGGCATGACCGCGTTCCAGCGGCTGCGCGAGGTGGAGCTGCCGGTCGCGCTGCCGGTCATCATCAACGGGGTGCGCAATGCCGTGGTGCTGAACATCGCGATCGCCACCATCGCGACCTATATCGGCGCCGGCGGTCTCGGCGTGTTCATCTCGCGCGGCATCTCGCAGACCGATCCGCGCCAGCTCATCACCGGCGCTGTCGCCGTCAGCGTACTCGCCATCATCGCCGATCTCGGCCTTCTCCTGCTGCAGCGACGGCTCACCCCCGTCGGCCTGCGCCAATCCTGACGCGCGGGGCGACATGATCCGGCTCAAGAACCTCACCAAGATCTATGGCGGCACCACCGCGGTCGACAACGTGTCAATGGAGGTCGGCGCCGGCGAGGTGTGCGTGCTGCTCGGCCCTTCCGGCTGCGGCAAGACCACGACCATGAAGATGATCAATCGCCTGATCGAGCCTTCGGGCGGGCGCATCTTCATCGACGGCAAGGATGTGACCGAGGTGAACCCGGTCGAGCTGCGCCGCTCCATCGGCTATGTGATCCAGCAGATCGGCCTGTTCCCGAACAAGACGGTCGAGGACAATATCTGTGTCGTTCCCGATATGCTTGGCCATGACCGCAAGGCCTCGCGCAGGCGCGCCGCCGAGCTTCTGGAGATGGTCAATCTCGAACCGGCGGCCTATGCGAAGCGGTACCCCAAGGAGCTTTCCGGCGGCCAGCAGCAGCGCGTCGGCGTGATCCGTGCGCTGGCGGCCGATCCGCCGGTGCTGCTCATGGACGAACCGTTCGGCGCCATCGATCCGATCAACCGCGAGGTGATCCAGGACGAGTTCATGAAGCTGCAGGCGGCGATGAAGAAGACGGTGATCTTCGTCAGCCACGATATCGACGAGGCGGTGAAGATGGCCTCGCGCATCGCCATCTTCCGCTCCGGCCGGCTGGTTCAGTACGACACGCCCGACAATCTCCTCGCCCACCCGATCGACAGCTTCGTCGCCGATTTCGTCGGTCAGGATCGCACGCTGAAGCGCCTGCGGCTGATCGCGGTGCGTGAGGCGATGACGCCCAACCCGCCTTCCGTGGCGGCCGACGACAGCGTCGAAACGGCGATCTCCAGGATGGAAAGCCACGGCCACGCCTCGGTGGTGATGGTGGGCCCCCACGGCAAGGTGCTGGGCTTTGTGCGGCTGGAAGCCCTGCGCGGCAAGCGCGGCAAGGTTGGCGAGCATTATGAGAAGCTGACCAGCGTGGTGCGTTCCGACGACAATCTGCGCAACGCGGTCTCGCAGATGTTCTCCAACGACCAGTCCTGGCTCGCCTGCGTGGACGCGGACGGGCTCTATGAGGGCTACATTACCCAGCGCGGCATCACGCACCTGCTCGGTGCCACCTATCGGGACAAGTGATGACGGGGGCGCGCACCGCACATCCGATGGCTGCGCTGGCGAGCCTTTGGCGGCTTGTCGTGCTCGGCCTCGTGTTCCTGCTCGGCATCTGGGCGAGCGCGAGCGGCACGCTCACCGCGATGATGGCCTATCGCGAGGATATCGCCTTTCTGACGGTACAGCACCTCGAACTGGTGGCGATCTCCGGCGCGATCGCGATCGTCACCGGCATTCCGATCGGCATCCTGCTGGCGCGGCGCAGCCTCGGCATGTTCGGCCCGGTGTTGGCCCAGATCATCAATCTCGGCACCACCATCCCGACGCTCGCAATCCTCGCGCTGGCGATGACGGTGCTGGGGCTCGGCGCGCCGCCGGCGATCTTCGGCCTTGCCGTGCTGACGCTGCTGCCGGTGGTGCTGAACACCGTTTCCGGCCTGCGCTCCGTGCCGCCGGCGCTGATCGAAGCCGCGCGCGGCATGGGGATGACCCCGGCGCAGATCCTGTTTCAGGTGGAGATTCCGAACGCGCTGTTCGTGATGGCCGCGGGCATCCGCACCGCGCTCGCCATCAATGTCGGCACTGTGCCGCTGGCCTTCCTGATCGGCGGCGGCGGTCTTGGCGAACTGATCTTCACCGGCATCGACCTGATGGACACCGGTCTGCTGCTCGCGGGGGCGATCCCCACGGCGATGCTGGCGGTGATCGTCGATTTCGTCGCGGGGCAGCTTCAGTTCTGGCTGGTGCCGCGCGGCGTCAACCCCTTGAGATAAAAACACTTCCAGAGGAGAAGACCATGTCCATGCGTTTCCTGAAGCGTGCCGCCATCGCCGCCTTTCTTCTCGGAGCGGCCAGCGCGGCGAACGCCGCCACCATTGTGGTCGGCGGCAAGAACTACACCGAGCAGCAACTGATGTCGGAGATGACCGCCCAGCTTCTCAAGGCCAAGGGCTTTGACGTCGACAAGCGCGCCGGCCTCGGCACCGCGCCGCTGCGCCAGGCGCAGGAGAACGGCCAGATCGACGTGTACTGGGAGTACACCGGCACCTCGCTGATCACCTTCAACAAGATCACCGACAAGCTCGATGCCGCCGGCACCTATGCCAAGGTGAAGGAGCTCGACGCCGCCAAGGGCCTCGTATGGCTCGATCCGTCGAAAGCCAACAACACCTATGCCTTCGCCATGCGCGCGGCGGACGCCAAGGCCAAGAACATCGTTTCGCTCTCCGACCTGTCGGCCAAGATCAAGGGTGGCGACAAGCTGACCTTCGGCTCGAACGCCGAGTTCTATGCCCGCCCGGACGGCCTGAAGCCGCTCGAAGACACCTACGGCTTCAGCTTCGGCCGTGACTCGGTGAAGCGCATGGATACCGGCATCGTCTATCAGGCGCTGAAGGATGGTCAGGTCGATGTCGGCCTGGTGTTCGCCACTGACGGGCGCATCCCGGCCTTCGACTTCGTGGTGCTGAAGGACGACAAGGGCTACTTCCCGACCTATGCGATGACCCCGGTCATCCGCAAGCAGGTGCTCGACGCCAACCCGCAGCTCGCCGAGATCCTGAACGGGCTCTCCGCCAAGCTCGACGATGCAACCATGGCGAAGCTGAACGCCTCGATCGACGTCGACAAGAAGACGGTGGAAGAGGCTGCCGCCGGCTTCCTGAAGCAGCAGGGCCTGATCTGAGGTCTGCTCTCCAGCGCAACGCGCAGAGCTGAAACCAGAAATGGTCGGGCACAGCCCGGCCATTTGCATGTGTGGCAGTGTTCCGGCTCGCGTCAGCTCAGCCGGTAAATGTCCGGCCGGCGGTCCGCCAGATAGTTGTGGCCGGCGCGCCAGGCGTCGACGGTAGAGCGCTTCACTTCGGCAGCGATGATCGCGGCACCCTGATCGTCCGCCCCCGCCAGCACCGATCCATTCGGCGCGGTGATGCGGCTCATGCCGATGAAATCGAAGGTCGCGTCGCGGCCCACGACATTGGCATAGACGACGTGGCAGCCATTCTCATAGCCGCGCGCCGGCACCAGCACGTCCGGCACCACGCTGTAAGGCCGGCTGGTGGCGCTGATGACGATGAGCGTATCCGCGCCGCGCAGCACGAGATCGCGGGCGGCCTCGGCGAACTCCAGATCATAGCAGATCAGCAGGCCGAGCTTCAGCCCGCCCCACTCCATGACCGGCGAGGGCGTGCCGGGGGCGAAAAGGCTCTTCTCGTAAGGCCCCCAGAGATTCACCTTGCGATAATTGCCACGCACCGTCCCGTCCGGGCCGATGGCGATGGCGGAATTGTAGCGCGTGGCGCCCGCCTGCTCGGCATAGCCCGCGATCAGCCCCTTGCCCGAGCGCCGGGAAAGCTCGGCCACCTGACCGATGAACGCGGAATCCTGTTCAACCGCGAGGCGCTGCACGCGCCCGGCCTCGCCATAGCCGCACAAGGCAAGCTCCGGCAGCACGATGAGATCGGCCTCCGGTACGCTATCGATGGCGCGCTGCACCATGGCCAGCGCTTCGTCATGGCTCTCCGGCGGCGTAGCGGTCTGGGCCACCGCAATATGCAGACTGTCCTTCATGGTCGTTCCCTCAACGCAGAAGGCCGGGATCGGTCGACCCGGGCCCAATCAAACGCAAGCTCTGGAGAGCTGGCCTCACCCGCGGCCAGCCGGCAGCCGTCTTTCAGAACGATCCGGACGGTCTCTTGGTGGGACATGGCATCCTGTGAGGCCGTGGGCATGTTCGGTCCACTGATACACGCCAGGCTGCGTATCGAAGTGACCTATCCGACCTTGCGCATCAGATAGGCGACAGAGAACGGCGCAGCTCCGCATCATTTCCATGCAGAGATTTCCGGCACACAAAGGCACCTATGGGCAGCGCCGCATTGGGGCGGCCAGGTGCGATGAACGCGGCGCCCCGCGTCCAACCGCGAAGCTGCCGCCGCAGGCAGACACGGTAATGTCGATTTCTGCAAAATTGCTGTCGATAATTGATACTCGCCAGTGCGCGGCTCGACTTACGATACGTGAATACGTGCGTTAGCCCGACTTACCTGGGCGTAAATGGCCAAGCCATTAAAACTGCAAAGTAAAATTAAACCATTGCAATTGAGGGCTCCATGAACAAGATCGTTGGTGGTTTGGTGGCATTATGCGTTACGGCTATGCCGTTTCTCGCGAATGCCGAGGATGTCAAGATTGGCGCCAAGGGATTTACTGAGAATATATTGGCCGGCGAAATTACCCAGCAGTATCTCGCCTCCAAGGGCATCGGCGCAACGCTGACGTCAGGGCTCGGCAGCAACGTCGTCCGTCAAGGTCTCGTTTCGGGTCAGATGGACCTCTATTGGGAATATACCGGTCCTGCTCTCGTGAATTACCACAAGACCCCCGGAATCCCGCGGGCACAGATGCTTGCCAAGTTGAACGAGCTGGACGCGCCCAACGGGATCGAATGGCTCGACAGCTCGGACGTGAATGACACCTATGCCCTTGCGGTACGCCGTGAAACAGCCAAGGCAAAGGGGCTGCGCACGACCAGCGACCTGGCGGCGGCGGTCAGTCGGGGAGAGAAGATCACTTTCGGCTGCAACGCGGAATTCTACGGCCGCAAGGACGGGCTCATGCCCATGCAGGAAGCCTATGGCTTCTCCTTCCCGCGCGCGGACATCGTTCGCATGGATTCCGGCCTCGTCTATCAGGCGCTGCGCGACGGACAGGTTGATGTCGGTCTCGTGTTCTCGACCGACGGCCGCATCCCAGCCTTCGACTTCGTCCTTCTGGAAGACGACCGGCAGTACCACATCGCGCAGGTGATGACCCCGGTCGCCACCAAAGCGGCGCTGGAAGCCCACCCTCAGCTCAAGCCACTGCTGAAGGACATTTCCAGCCGGCTCAACGAGGAGGTCATGGCCAATCTCAACGCCCAGGTTGACGTCGAGAAGAAGACCATCCCCGAGGTCGCCAGCGAATTCCTGAAGTCCTCCGGCCTCGTCAACTGAGCACATAGCCATCATGCGTAAGCTTTCGCGTCGGGACGGCGACCTTCGCTCGTTCCTTTCGACGATCGAGACGGCGGATCTGTCCGAGGAGATCATGAACAAGGCGCGCTGGTGCCTTGTCGATCTGATCGCCACCGCCGTCGCCGGTTCCACCACGCCGCTGGCGGGGATACTCGTGCGCTATGTCGGTGATTTTCACGGCGTCGGCCTCAATGGCGGGCCAAGCTGCCGGCCGATGATCGGAGGCCCGCTTACCAACCCGGTGGGCGCTGCGCTGCTGGGCGGCATGGTGATCGACTCCATGGACGCCCATGATGGACACTCGCTCACCAAGGGACATGTCGGCTGCGCGGTACTTCCGTCGCTGCTGGCCGTCGCCGAAGCCGCCAGACCTGACCTCAAGGGGAGCACGTTCCTGCGCCTGCTGATCGCGGGCTACGAAATCGGCACGCGGGCGGGCATCGCCCTGCACAACAGCGCCCCGGAGTATCACTCGTCAGGGGCCTGGAATGCCGTCTGCTGTGCCGCGCTTGCGGGGCATCTGCTGGAGCTGGACGAAACGCGCTTCCAGCATGCCCTCGGCATTGCCGAGTATCACGGTCCGCGCAGCCAGCTGATGCGCGACGTCGACTATCCGACGATGGTCAAGGACGGTTCGGGCTGGGGAGCGATGGCCGGCGTCTCGGCGGCCTATCTCGCCTCGGAAGGTTTCACCGGCGCGCCGGCCGTGTCGGTCGTCGACGAGGATCTCGATGAGGTATGGAATGATCTGGGCCAGCGCTGGCGTATCCGGGAGCAATACACCAAGCCCTATCCCGTCTGCCGCTGGGCGCATGCCGGCATCGACGGTGTTCGTGAGCTCAAGGCCGCTCATGCGATTGAGCCTGACGATGTCGACGAGGTGATCGTTCACACCTTCCATGAGTCCACACGTCTGTTTCAAGGTATTCCGGAGACGACGGACCAGGCGCAGTACGGCACGTCGTTCCCGACGGCTGTTGCGCTCATTCATGGCGATGTGCTGCCCCAGCATGTCTTGGATGACGCGCTCGGCGATCCGCGAGTGCGCAGCCTCACGGAGCGGATCCGTTATGTCGAGGATGGCGAATATTCGCGGCTGTTTCCCGCGCGGCGCTTCGCTCGCGTCGAGATCAGGCTGAAGGACGGCTCAATCCATTCGTCAGCGCCGCGCGAGCCGCGTGGCGATCCGGACGCACCGTTGTCCGCCGCTGAACTGGAGCGCAAGTTCCTGCTCTATACGACGCCGGCATGGGGCGAAGAGCAGAGCCGCAACTGCCTGCGTTACCTCGGCCAGTTCGGCCGGCCGGGAACCACGGTGCGCGACCTTTTGGACGCGATCCGCCATTAACAGCGGCCGCACCGCCTCTCACACCCCTGTCCGGCTCGTCTTGCGATACTGAGACGGCAACTGGTCGTGGAAGTGCAGGA
The DNA here is from genome assembly GCF_022601675.1 of Ancylobacter gelatini. Classification (GTDB taxonomy): domain Bacteria; phylum Pseudomonadota; class Alphaproteobacteria; order Rhizobiales; family Xanthobacteraceae; genus Ancylobacter; species Ancylobacter gelatini. The sequence goes on from NZ_JAKVIL010000005.1 coordinate 39,645, forward strand.
ACCATCTGGAGAAATGCGCCACCGATCCGAACCCGGTGGCGACAGCGATCTCAACCAGCGGCTGCTCGGTATAGCTGAGCAGTTCGCGGGCGCGCTCGGTGCGCAGCATCAGGTAGTAGTGCATCGGCCGCAACGAGAGATGGGTCGTGAAAAGCCGTTCCATCTGTCGTTCACTGATACCCGCCTGATCGGCGATCTCGCGGATGGCCAGGGGATCTTCGATGTGTTCCTGCATGATGGTGGTGGCCCGCCGGATCACCGGAGGTTGGTAGGTCAGGTTGCGCTGCCGCCAGCCTGATTGCGGCTCGTTATGCGCCCTGATCTTCGCATGCTGGAACTGCGCGGCCACCTCATGGGCGATGTCCGAACCATACCGCAGCAGGATGATGTGCAGCATCATGTCCATCGCGGTGGTGCCACCCGAAGATGTCAGCCGGTCGCGGTCGATCTCGTAGACCGCTTCGGTCACGATCAGGCCTGGAAATTCCTCGCGCAGCGCCGGCAGGTTTTCCCAGTGGATCGTGCAGCGGTAGCCTGCGAGAAGGCCGGCGCGCGCGACCAGATGTGTGGCCGTCGACAGTGCGCCGATGGCGCGCTTGCGCCGGCTCGCATTGCGCAGGGCGCGAATGATCGGCCGCTCCTGCGCTGCGGTGAGGCGCGTGCCGCCGCACAACACGAGTGCATCTATGCGGTCCGTCGCCTCGTCAACCGCCCCGGCCTCAAGAACCAGATCATTCGACGCCATCACGGGCTGGCCGTCCGTGCTGCATGTGTACCAATCGAAGGCTTTGCGGCCAAGAAGCCGGTTGGCAACGCGGATCGGTTCGATCGCGGAGCTCAGGCTCATCATCGAGAAGCGCGGCGCCAGGAGGAAGCCGAAGCGCAAGGGTTCGTGATCCTTGTCGAGTAGCAAAGCACTCTCCCGCGGCGCGCCAATGCCGATCGGCGCGGTCACGCACAGCCTATACCGGCCAGTCCGGCGACAACGTTAGCGGCGCACCAAAACAAAAGCTACGATCCGGCAGGCCCTGCCAAACCCTGCTTTGACGAGCCCTCTGCGGCCTTCCTGATCGACAGAGAGCCGCACCACGCCGCCGGGCCATCGAGGCCGGGCCTTCCGCGCCGATCGGGAGAGCCGAATGCGGCGGCCGCTGCAACCATCGGGCGGCCGCGCTGTTGAAGAATGACCGGACGCCCCGCGCGGAGTTCGGCAATCGCACGCTCGACCGCCGTCTGGTCGCGGTCGCCAAACAGGCCTAGAATTCACGCAGGGGCGGTGTTCGGCGTGGGCATCAAAACGTGTCCACTCTTACGCGCCGCTTCAGAAACAAGTCGGATTCCATGACGAAATCTAGGACATGACCGTCGCGGATAAAGGGCGTCACACCACCTCGCACCCTGCGTTTATGCATGTATGGCCTCTCCTCGTCGAGCATCGGGCCGATGCGTTGGAGCACCGTTCCGTGTTGGCAGATCCCCTGACCGGCCTCTATGAGCCGCTGTTGCGGCATGCCGGTTCCCGGCCGCTGATCGTCGCGCAGATAGGCCAGTCGCTTGACGGACGCATCGCGACGCCGACCGGAAAATCGCGCTATATCAACGGGTCAGCCGGGCTCGACCACCTTCATCGGCTGCGGGCGCTGGTGGATGCCGTGGTGGTCGGCGTCGGCACGGTGTTGGCCGACGATCCTCAATTGACGACACGGCGCGTTGAAGGCCGCAGCCCGGCGCGGGTGGTGATCGACCGCAGCGGACGCACGGCGCGCGACGCCAAATGGCTCCGCCAGGACGGCTGTGAGCGGATCGTCTTCTCGGAGAACCCGGCCGGGTGGCCGGACGCCGTCGAGCGCATCGGGACGGAATGCGACCCGGACATCTTCGAGCCCGCCAAACTGATCGCGGCGCTCGCCGCACGCGGACATCACGTCATTCTGATCGAAGGTGGAGCCGCGACGGTTTCCCGCTTCATCGATGCCGGCATGGTGGACAGGCTCCATATCTGCCTGTCGCCGATGATCCTGGGGTCGGGTCGCGCTGCGCTCGATCTGCGGCCGATCGACAATCTCTGCGATGCGATACGGCCGCATGCCCGGCCCTATCTGTTGGATGACGGCAACGTCCTGTATGATTGCGACCTGCGCTGCGATGCAGGCGGAGAACCCCATGGCGACGCTCGATAGCTCGACCGAAAAGCAGGGCCCGGCCGCGCGCTACAGTTTCACCGCGCGTGCGCTGCACTGGCTGGTCGCCGCCTTCGTCATCTGCATGGTGCCGCTCGGCCTCTACATGGTCTCGCGGGGGGCGGCGACGAATTTCGATGCGCTGACGGGACGGCTTTACGACCTGCACAAGATCGCCGGTTTCACTGTGCTCTGGCTGATCGTGCTGCGCATCCTCGTGCGGATCACGCGCGGCGCACCGCCGCCGCTGGCAACGCTGACACCGCTGGAGCGTGTGGCCTCCACCGCCATGCATCACCTGCTCTATGTGCTGCTGCTGGTCGTGCCGTTATTGGGCTGGGCCGGGATTTCCGCCTATCCCGCGCTGAACATCTTCGGTCTTTTCGACCTGCCGGGCATCCTGCCGGCCGATGAGCCACTGGCGAACACCATCTTCAGCGTTCACGGACTATTGGCTCAGGGGCTCGGCATTCTGGCGCTGCTCCATATCGCGGCCGCGCTGCGGCATCGCTTCCTCAAGCATGATGGCGTGTTGCGGCGCATGTGGCCGCTCTGACCCGTCAGAACGTCGCGAAGATGTCCTGATGGCCGATCGTCACATCCGCGCCGGCGCGTCGCCCGGCCCATGCCGCGAAGGCCTCCGCCATGTCGGGCTCGATATCGCCGGCGGCTGTGGCGATGCCGGCGACGAGTGCGGCGGCGAGCGGCCGGTTGTCGGACCCCAGATGCCAGGGACTGTCTCCGACCCAATGACGATAGCCATGTCGGGACAAAAGTGAGGCGAACGCTTCGCTGCTGGCTGGACCGAGCGCCGGGCCAAAGCCCTTGTCGCGGCGCTGATGCCGGTTGAACGCCGCGACAATGCGCTGATCCAGCGATGTCTCCGGCTGCCAGCGCGCGATGCCGTCATAGTTCAGAACGGCATAGAGCGACACCCGCCGCTCGGCCGAGGCGGCAACGAGACGCTCCAGCCATTCCTCCGAGACGAGATCGAACAGCGCCGCCGCCGTGACCAGATCGGGAGCGATGTCGGCGAAATGCAGGTCGCGCCTCGTGAGGTCGGCACATTCGAAGCTGACGTGAATGTGGCGGCCGTTCTTGCCGAGCCGGATTCCGTCGTCGGCATTCTGCGCATGATCGGCCCAGCGGGCGAGGACGCGGCGCGCCTCATCGAGAAGCACGGGGTCGCCATCGACGAGATGCCAATGCTGGCGCGGCGCCAGCGAGGGCGCGAGCGCCCGCAGATTGGAACCGGTTCCGCAGCCGAGATCGACGAGGGTGAGCGACGCCCGCTCGGCAAAATACCGGCGAACCCTATCGGCGACCGCCGCGTTCCGGGCCGCGTGATCGACCGGCTCGCGCAGCTCCAGCCAGCCGGGATCGAAGCCGCTCATCGCGCAAGTCCCCCCATGGTGGCGGCAATGACAGCGGCGGTTTGCGACCATCGCGGCAGCGTGTGCGCCTGCTCCCAGGCCCTGTCCGCCATCGCGCGGCGAAGCTGCGGCTGGTCCAGCAAGTGCCCGATCGCTTCCGCAACGGCGCCGGCATCGCCCGGGGGTACCAGCAGCGCCGTGCCCGCCGGCAGCGTTTCGGGTATGGCGCCGGCATTTGTCGCGACCACCGGCAGGCCGCGAGCGACAGCCTCGATCAGCGCCATGCCGTATCCCTCATAGAGTGACGCGGAGACGAAGATGTCGGCCGCCTGAAACTCACCCTCCAGCGCGTTGCTGGTCATCGCGCCGGTCAGAACGATCCGATCCGCCAATCCGCGCGCCTCGATGAGGGTGCGCAGCGCGCGTGCCGCGCCGGCGTCACTGTCGGTGGCGCCGACGATGTGGCAGGTCCAGTCGCGGGCACGCAGCCCATGCAGCGCCTCGACGAGCACACCATGGGCCTTGCGCGGGATCACCGAGCCGACCGCGAGAATGCGCGGCGGCGTCGAGGTGCCCGTCGCGCGCGCGGCGGGCTCGGTGCCGGGAAGGGCGACGACGAGTTTTTCCGGGACCACCGCATAATCCTGCACCAGGATGCGCGCGGTCATCGGGCTGGTGACGATCACGGCCGACACCTCGGCGAGCGCGGCATATTCGCTGGCAAACAGTTGAGCCTGCTGCGCCGCGACGAGGCCGGTTTCCAATACCAGCGGATGATGGACCAGCGCAGCCAGCGGGCGCCGCAGCCCGCGCAGCAGCCCGGCCGGCAGCGCGCCGAGGCCAAGCCCATCGATCAGCACCGGCAGTCCCGGCGGCAGCGCGTGAAGCAGTTCCCCGCTCCGCGCGATCACCTCCGCCGAGGGAAACGGAAATCCATCGGGCAGCGCCAGATGCGCCGCATTGCCGCCAGCGCGCCGGCATTCCTCGATCACGCGGCGATCATAGATATAGCCGCCGGTGGGCCGGCCGAGGTCGCCCGGAATGGCGAAGACGAAATCCGTCAAACGACACCGCCCTCATAGGAGGCGCGCGCGAGGTCGGTCTCGTGCAGGGTCACCCGGATCCTCGCCAGTCCCCGGCCTTCATCGCCCAAGGCACCGTCACGGGCCGCGGCAGCGATCGCGTCGAAGATGTGCTTGGCGAGGAATTCGGTGGTGGTCAGATGGCCCGCGAACATCGGCAGAGCGTCGAGATTCTGGTAGGCGAGCGGCTTCAGCGTCTGCTTCAGCACCTCCAGCGCCGCCCCGATATCGACCACGACGTTCCTGTCCGTCAGGGTCTCGCGGAAGAAGGCGACGTCGACCACGAATGTCGCGCCATGCAGGCCCTGCGCCGGGCCGAAAAAGGCATCGGGAAGCGAATGGGCGATCATGATGCGATCACGGACTTCTACGCAGAACATCGCCGGTCTCCAGTTCTGTCAGTCATAGGTGAGTAGGATCGCCAGCGCGTCCGGCTCGTCATCGATGAGGTGCGGCAGCAGCGCCGGCGCCTGCGAAAACGCGACGCGGTGGGTGATGAGAGCATCGAAGCGTGCATCGGAGAGCAGCGAGACTGCCTTGGCAAGCCGGCGCGCATGCGGCCAGCGCGGCCGTCGCTCCGGTGAGACCGCGCCGACCTGCGAGCCGATCAGGCGCAGGCGCCGGCTGTGAAAGGGGCCGCCCAAGGCGACGGTCGTGGCGGCTTTGCCATACCAGCTCAGCTCGACGATCTTCGCCTCGAAGCCACCGGCGTTCAACGCGGTTTGCAGGCCGTCGGCGGTCGCGCTGGTGTGAAAGACGATGTCGGCCTCGCTGCCGATCTCGGCCGGCACGGCAAATCTTGCGCCGAACGCCGCCGCGAACCTCGCCCGCTCAGGTCGCACATCGACCAGCGTCACCTCGGCGCCGGGCAAGCCGGCCGCCAGCGCCGTCAACATCAGGCCGACCACGCCGCCGCCGACGACGGTGATCCGGTCGCCGGGGCCGGCACCGGCATCCCACATCGCGTTCAGTGCCGTTTCCATGTTCGCCGCCAGCGCGGCGCGCTCGGCCGGAATATCGTCGGGCACCATCACCGCGGCGGACGCTGGAATCCGATACACATCCTGATGCGGAAACAGCGCGAAAACCGTGCGCCCGATCAGTGCGGACGGCCCCGCCTCAACGAGACCGACGCTCTGATAGCCATAGTGCACGGGAAAGGGGAACTCGCCCCGCTGGAACGGGGCGCGCATGTTCTGGAATTCGCTCGCCGGGACTTGGCCGTGGAGAACGAGGCGCTCGCTGCCGCGGCTGACGCAGGAGGCGAGCGTCCGCACCGTCAGCATGTCGGCTTCCGGCTCCGCGAGTACGTCCGCCCGAATGTCGTAGCGCGCCGGCGCGATGCACCAGAGCGATCGTGATGTGCGGACAGGCGCGGGCATCGGGTCCTCGAACTCCCTTATCGCTCGGACCTTCCGGCCGCAAAGGGCAGACGACGATCTGCTCTCAACAACATGATCCGCCTCGACACATGGTTTCGTATAAACGATGTCGGGGTCCCCGCAAATTTCACGTTGTTCCCGCGCAGAGTCGATCGGCATGAGCCAGAGTGAAGAGTTTGTGGCAGGCCTGTCGCCGGCAGGCGTGGACGTAGCCGGGCTGACCCCAACCGGCACGCAATCATCGCGATTGCTGTTTCAACGGCGCGCCTTCGTGGCCACACTCAACGTGCTGACCTTCGCCGGTCTGGTTACGGCCTTCTCCCATTTGCTGGCGGTCGGCGGATGGACGCTTCTCGATATGCTGCTGCTCGCGGCGTTCTGCATATCGACGCCCTGGACCATCCTCGGTTTCTGGAATGCCCTGATCGGGCTCTGGCTGCTGCACGGCCCGGTGGACCCGCGCGAAGCGGTCTTCCCCTATGCCGGCCGCGCGGCGGAGGATGCGCCCCTCACGGCGCGCATCGCCATGCTGATGACCCTGCGCAATGAGGATCCGGCCCGCGCCATCGGCCGATTCCGTCTGATGCAGCAAGATCTCACGCGCAGCGGCGCGGGGGAACATTTCGCCTATTTCGTTCTCTCCGACACGACGCGCCCCGACATCGCCGCCGCGGAGGAAGCGCTGTTCGACGCCTGGCGATCCGAGGCGGGCGGGAGCGCTGAACTGCATTATCGCCGCCGCACAGAAGGCTCAGGCTACAAGGCCGGCAATGTCCGCGACTTTCTCGATCGCTGGGGTGACGATTTCGACCTGATGGTGGGCCTCGATGCCGACAGCTTACTCGGGGCGCCGAGCCTGTTGCGCATGGTGCGTATCGTTCAGGCCAACCCGATGCTTGGCATATTGCAGAGCCTCGTGGTCGGCATGCCCTCGCGCTCGGCCTTCGCGCGCATCTTCCAGTTCGGCATGCGTCACGGCATGCGCTCCTACACCATGGGCGCCTCATGGTGGGCGGGTGATTGCGGGCCTTACTGGGGGCATAACGCGGTCATCCGCGTCGCCCCCTTCAAGGCACATTGCCGCCTGCCGGTGCTTGCCGGCGATGGCCCGCTTTCCGGCCATATCCTTTCGCATGACCAGATCGAGGCGGTGCTGATGCGCCGGGCCGGCTACGAGGTTCGTGTGCTGCCGGAGGAGATCGAGAGTTTCGAGGAAAATCCGCCGCACCTGACCGAGTTCACCCGGCGTGACCTGCGCTGGTGCCAGGGCAACATGCAGTACTGGCGCCTGCTCGCCATGCCCGGCCTGAAGCCGATGAGCCGCTTTCAGATCGCCTGGGCCATCCTGATGTATCTCGGCGCCTTCGCCTGGGTCGCCTTCATGGCTCTGGCGGCGCTGAAGGTGTTCGATAGCGAAGCGTTCGACGAGCCGTTTCCCGCCGCGCTCGGCCTCGGCCTGTTCCTGACCACCTTCACCATGAGCCTGACGCCCAAGCTCGCGGGCCTCGTCGACGTGCTGCTCCGCCGCGACGAACGGCGGCGTTACGGCGGCGGCGGCGCGCTGCTGCGCGGGGCCCTGCTGGAATTCGTGTTTGGCGTGCTGCTCGGGCCGGTGGTCGCTTTCCGGGTCGCGGTATTCATGGTCGGCCTCGCCTGCGGCAAGACCGTCACCTGGGAGGCGCAGGCCCGCGACGCCGAACGTCTGTCATGGCGGACCGCCGCTGCCGGTCTGTGGCCCCAGTTTCTGTTCGGAATGCTGCTGGCGGCAATATTGTGGGCGTTTGCGCCGGGGGCGTTGATATGGGCGGCGCCCGTACTCATCGGCCTGCTGTTCGCCGTCCCGTTCGCCGTGCTGACGGCCGAGCCGGCGGTGGGGCGGTGGCTCGCCCGAAATGGCCATTGTGCGATCCCTGAAGAGGCCACGGGCCGGATCGGGTAAACCTCCGCGGGAATCTTTTGTCGTGCCGCATGCCCTCGCGATCCCCGGCACTTCCAGTGGCGGACCATGGCCGGCAAGTGCGGCCGGGGCTGCCAAGACCGCGATCAGGCCGCCTTCGAGAGCGCCAGCAGGCGATCGAGCGCCTTCGCGTCGCCCAGCGCAGCGGCTTTTTCTTTTGGGGTAAGCAGCTTGAGCGCGTCATCGAAGCTCGGCGCGTCGTGCAGCTTGGCGCGGGCCACCAGCCGTTCGGGCGAATAGTCGCCCGGCACGCGCTCGCCGCACGCCGGCAGCATGGCGCGATGCGCCTCCAGAAGCTTCGGGTCGGACGCCAGGCGGGCGACGGCCTCCGCGACGCCCGCGTGCCCACCCAGCTGCGCGGTCAACTCATTGGCGCGGGTCAGGACAGGGGGCGGGGCGCCCTGCTCCGGTGTCAGCAGCAGCAGCGGATCGCCGCGACGCGGCCGCGCGGTCCAGATCACCAGCGGCACGGCCAGCACGAGCCCGAGGATCACCGGCGTCATCCATAGGAAAAGCGGCCATGAAATCGCCCAGGCGGCAAGGCCGAGCGCGACGCCAAGCAGCGTATGCGGCGCGAAATGGCGCAAGGTCTGGCCCACCGCCACGCTGCCATCATCACGGCGCTGCGGGTTCCAGCCGCCATCACGGCCGGCAAGGATGCCGATCACCGCGGAAGACTGCGTCACCATCATCACCGGCGCCGCAAGGCCGGAAATCAACGTTTCGGCGAGCACGCCGGCAAGTGCGCGCAGGCCGCCGCCGAAGCCGCGCCGGGCCTCGGCATCGAACAGCATCAGCCCATAGGCCAGGAGTTTCGGCAACAGCAGGATCGCCATGGTGCCGACGAACACCCAGGCGGCCCGGACGGGATCCTGCGCGGGCCAACTGGGGAACAGGGCGTATTCCGAGGGGAAATAATCCGGCGGCACGAACCGCGCCTGAAGCGCGGTGAGCAGGCCGGCGAGCAGCATGACCAGCCAGAGCGGCGCGGTGACGTAGGAGCCGATCCCTGTCAGCAGATGCAGGCGGCTGACGAAATGCAGCCCCCGGCTCGGCAGCACGGCGGCATGCTGGAGGTTGCCCTGGCACCAGCGGCGATCACGGGTGGCGAGGTCCGTGAGCGAGGGCGGGCCTTCCTCATAGGAGCCCGCCAGCCACGGCACCATGTGCACCGCCCAGCCGCCGCGCCGGATCAGTGCCGCCTCGACGAAATCGTGGCTGAGAATATGCCCGCCGAACGGCTTGCGCCCCTTGAGATGCGGCAAGCCGGCGCATGAGGCGAAGGCTTCCGTGCGGATGATGGCGTTGTGGCCCCAGTAATTGCTCTCCGAGCCGTGCCACCAAGCGAGCCCCTGCGCCAGCAGCGGGCCGTAGAGCCGGCCGGCGAATTGTTGCAGCCGGGCGAACAGCGTGCGGCCGCCGACGATGACGGGCAGCGTCTGGATCAGCCCGACCTGCGGGTTCCGCTCCATGGCGCCGGCGATGCGCACGACGCAATCGCCGGTCATCACGCTGTCGGCGTCGAGCACCAGCATCGCCTCGTAACGGGCGCCGAAACGCGTCACCCATTCCCCGACATTGCCGGCCTTGCGATCGATATTCCTGGCGCGGCGGCGGTAGAAGATGCGCGAATGCCCGCCGGTGCGCTCGCGAAGCGCGAGGAAGCTCGCCTCCTCGGCGATCCAGACATCCGCGTCGGTGGTATCGGAGAGGATGAAGAAGTCGAACGCCTCGATGGCGCCGGTCTGCTCGATCGATTCATAGGTCGCCTGCAACCCGGCGAATACACGGGTGGGCGATTCATTATAGGTCGGCATCAGCAGCGCCGTGCGCCGGGTCAGCTCGGGCAGCGGCGCGGCGGTGTCGATGCCGAGCGGCGTGCCGCGCCGTCCGATCATCGCGAAGACGCCGCCCATCGCATTGGTGAAGGAGAAGCCGATCCAGGCGAACAGAATCACGAACAGCGCGAGCACGATGGCTTCCAGCACCGTCAGCCCGCCGACCGACAGCACCAGATACATCTGATAGGCCGCGACCATGGTAAGCGCCGCCGCCCCGCCGATGACGAAGGCGCGCCGCGCGATCAGACCGGAGGGAAGCGTTCGGCGCGTCTCGGGCCGGTGCGCGAGCGACTGCACCGGCATGGCGAGCGGAGCGTCCTCCGGCAGCGCCGGGAACACCTGCGCCGGCGCCAGCCCGGCCACGCGCTCCCTTACGAGGTCCATCGGTAGGCCCATGTCTCGCTGAGCCGCTCATCGCCGCGCCAGAGTTGGGCGCTGAGTTCGGAGAGGTCCACCCCCTTGGGCTCGAAGGAGAACGACAGCCGCCAGCCGCCAATATCGGGATTGGGCTGAAGCACGACATTGGAAATGGTGCCCGCATTGGCGGTGACGCGCGGATCGAGGCCGTCGGCCGCAATGCCCTTTATCTTCTCGCCGATGAGATCGAGCACGAACAGCCGGCGTGCGTCGGTTCCGCCGACGCGGGTCGCGCCGAAGCGGGCGACGGGATCGCGGTCCGGCGTGTCCCACGTCCAATGCAGGCGGTAGGTATAATTATACTCGCGCCCCTTGCGCAGCGGCTCCTTCGGGCGCCAGAAGGCGACGATGTTATCGTGCACCTCCTCGGCCGTCGGAATCTCGATGAGGTGGACGGCACCCTCGCCCCAGTCCGAGATCGGCTCGACCCAGACGCTCGGACGCTTCTCGTAGCGCGCTTCGAGGTCCTGATAGTCGAAGAAGGAACGCTGGCGCTGCATCAGGCCGAAACCGCGCACATTATTGTTGTGGAACGACGATATCTGCAGGCGCAACGGGTTGGTCAGCGGGCGCCAGATGCGCTCGCCCTGGCCGGTGATGATGGCAAGACCCTGCGCGTCACCGACCATGGGGCGGAAATCATCGATGTCGTTGCGGTCGTTCGGGCCGAACATGAACATCGAGGTCAGCGAGGCAAGCCCCGCCTGATCGACGTCGGCGCGCGGATAGAGCGTCATCTCCACCGTCATGACGGTGGCATCGCCCGGCCGAATCGTGAAGCGGTGCACGGCGGACGCGCTCGGACTGTCCAGCAGGCCGTGGATCACGATGGAGTCCGCGCCGGCGCGCGGCTGTTCGATCCAGAACGCCTTGAAGACAGGAAACTCCTCGCCGCCGGAATCCCCGGTCTTGATGGACAGCCCGCGCGCGGAGGTGCCGTAGACCTGGTTCTTGCCGATGGCGCGGAAATAGCTGGCGCCCTGGAACACCGCGATCTCGTCGAAATAATCCGCCCGGTTGATCGGGCCATGCAGCCGGAAACCGGAAAAGCCGAGATCGAGCTTGGGATCGGGCGGCTGCAGGCCGTGCTCGAAGCGGAACAGGTCCGGCGTATAGGGCACCTTGCGCGACTGCCCGTCCGCGACGACGGAGATATCCACCTTGTCGCGAAACAGAAAGCCACGGTGCAGGAACTGCATCTCGAAGGGCAGGCCCTCGCCGCGCCAGAGCGAGCGATCGGTGTTGAAGCGGATGTTGCGGTAGTCGTCATAGCTCAGCTTGTCGAGCGAGCTCGGGAGCTGCTGGTCGCTTCTGGCGTAAGGCTTCGCGGCCAGATCCTTCGCGATCTGGCGCACGGTCTGCGCATCGAAGGGCAGCGCGTCGGCCTGTCCGCTCGCCACGGTCGAGAGCAGCGAGAAGAACGGCAATGAGGTCGCGGCAAGCCCGGGAAGCAGCGCCCCTGCGATGAGCACCTGTCGACGATGCATTGTCACCTCTTGTCTCGCAACTGTCGCGCGTGTTGCACTGCGTTGCCTCACTAAGCCATGAGGGATGCCGAGGTTCCCGCGCCGTCGCGGCTGTGACGATTTCGAGCAGGCGTGTGATCACCGAAAGAGGGTTGGCATCCGCGCGGATCGCCGCCCGGCAGGACCCGCTGGCGCATTGCGGCCCTGCATCGGCTGAGCGCGCGCTGCGAAGAAAACCCGATCGGTGTTGGAAAATAATCGTCCAGATTTCTCGTGGTCGCGCGCTGTCTTTATCGGGCGTTCTATTTTGTCACCCTGAGACGATCGGCGTATTTTTGTCGTCTCCATGCGCCCGACTTGCTTGATATGCCATTGACGCGTATAGATTCGATCCGTTGATTTGATACGATGGGCGTTCAACACATCACGGACGTCGACACGCCCTGTGTCGTCTGATGTCGACTCAGCGTGTTTTCGACCATGATTGCATGGCGCCCTTGGGCGTTCGTGCCACCCTGTACGCCCGCGGAGCGCCCCGCTGGGCTGCTCCTGAACCGGAGCAGCCATTTCGCGGTGTTCGAGGCGGATTGGAGCGTATGGCCGGCCCTGCGCCCAGCGCGTCGCCGGAGCAAACCGCCGCCGACCGCCCTGCCGCCCCCAGAAGGACAATTTGTTCGCATGACCGCCATTCCGCATTCACAGCGCATCGCCGAGCCTGCCCGCCGAGAGGGCGCGCCCCACCAGTTCAAGGTGGGGCAGACCGTCCGGCTGCGCGGCGGCTACACCAGCTTCACCTCGCGTTGCGGCGACATCTACCGCATTACCGGGACCCTGCCGCCGATCGGGAATTCACCTCAATACCGCATCCGCAACGAGGGCGAGCAGTATGAGCGCGTGACCACCGAGGACAGCCTCGAAGCGATGGACACCGCCGGACCGGGCGAAGGCTCGACCCTGCTCACACGCACCTTCGGCTAGGTCTGACCACCGGCGTCGTCCAATGCCATCGCGCGCGCCGCGCCCGGGGGAGACCGGAGCGGGGCACGCCATGCGGAGCCTCGCGGCGGCGCGTCGCGGGCGTGACTGACGTTGGGTTTTGACGGCACGCCGTTCAGCCGTCATCATGACGTCGCAAGGCCTTCGCACAGGGGCGTCGCACCTCTTCCGTCCTACCCGTCGCCGATGTTCGGCCGGCGGCTCGATGCTCCCGGGAACCCTTTATGCTGATCCGCTACGGCTATGAGATTACGCTGACCTGTCAGCAGCCGACCGCTCTCGTCTGTCTTCTCGCCGTCCATGAGGATCGCGCCGCCGATATCCGGGCGCCGGAAACCGTCTTCACCATGCCGGTGGTTCCGACATCGACCTATCACGACCTGTTCGGCAATCGCTGCCGCCGTCTGGTGGCGCCGGCGGGCGACCTCACCATATGGGGCGACGCGACGATCGAGGATGACGGGCTGCTCGACCGGCAATTTCCCGCCGCCCGCGAAGTCCCGGTCGCCGAACTACCCGATGACTGCCTCGTCTATCTGATGGGCAGCCGCTATTGCGAGACCGACCGGCTGAGCCAGGTCGCCTGGGACCTGTTCGGCGCGATGGCGCCCGGCTGGGGCCGCGTGCAGGCGATCTGCGATTTCGTCAATCAGCATATCCGCTTCGACTACATGCAGGCCCGTTCGACGCGGACCGCCTATGAGGCCTATCACGAGCAGATCGGCGTCTGCCGGGACTTTGCCCATCTGGCCGTCGCGTTCTGCCGCTGCCTCAATATTCCGGCACGCTACGTGAATGGCCATCTCGGCGATATCGGCGTCCCCGTGGTGGACCCGATGGATTTCAGCGCCTGGATGGAGGTCTTCCTCGATGGCGCCTGGCACACTTTCGACCCGCGCAACAACATTCCGCGCATCGGCCGGATCGTGGTCGCGCGCGGCCGCGACGCCGCCGACATACCGCTGGTCAACTCGTTCGGTCCCCACGTGCTGAAATCTTTCCGGGTCTGGACCTACGAGGTCGATGCGGTCACCTGAACCGCCTGCAACATGCGGCCCGAGGGGACCACGTTCCCCACGTGGCGCTCCGGCGAGTCCGGAAGCGTTGAAATCGCCGGATTTCGGCTTAGAAAACGCGCTGTCCTTGCAATATCGCCGACAACGGTACATACTGAATCGGTCGATAAACGGCGATGTGAACATGAATTTCGCGGTTTTATTACCGCGTCGTCACGTTCTTTTTCCTGAAAATGCGATTTCGACGGCCTGCGTTCATCGCGGGCAAGCCAGAATTACACTCAAAGAAGGGGTCTCCCATGGCCACGGGAACCGTCAAATGGTTCAACGCCCAGAAGGGTTTTGGATTTATCGCGCCGGATGATGGCGGCAGCGACGCGTTCGTTCATATCAGCGCGGTCGAACGCGCCGGAATGAGCGACCTGCGCGAAGGTCAGAAGCTGAGCTTCGAGCTCGTTACCGACCAGCGCAGCGGCAAGATGTCCGCAAGCAATCTCCAGGCGCTGAGCTGACAGCCCGGCCTCGGCGGCGGCGCCTCGCGCGCTCCGCCGCAGTGCCCGTCGCCTGAACCGGCCGCGCCCGCTGATGCGGGCAAGACCGGGCGGGGACATGGAAGCGGTAGCAGACACCCATGTGTCTTTCCGCCCCGCGCCTTTCCGAAGGCGCGGGGCTTTGTTTTTTCCGCCGCGCCTACCAGCACGCTCACGAGGAGACGACCATGGCCAAGGGACAGATGCGCAGCAACCGGGAAACGAAGAAGCCGAAGAAGATCAAGGAGCCCGCCGCGGCTGCGAGCCTTGCCAAGGGCCAGCCGGTCTCGCTCGCCTTCCAGAAGAAGAAGGGCTGAAGCCCGCCCGCCGATGGGAGCGCCTCCGATCGGGCACGCGCCCATCGGCGCGCCCTCGTTCGCCGGCTACGTTCCAGCGGCGGCATATAGCTAGCCGGTTCAGCCCGGTATCGCCGCCCGCTCGAGATGGGCGATGATCTCCTCGCCGCTGCGCACCGCATGGGCGCGGAACGCCGCTTCCGCCGCGTCGGCATCGCCCGCCAGCAAAGGCGCGATCAACGAGTGATGACGGTCGCGCACCGCCTCGGTGGTCTTGGCCAGCATATTCGAGGACGCGATGTAGAGCCGGAGCTGGTTGGCGATCAGCCCGTATTGCTCCCGCAGGCGCCGGTGCCCGGATAGTCCGACAATGGCCTGATGCAGCGCCATGTCGGCCTCGACCAGATCGACCTCCCCGCCTTCCTCCGCCGCCTGCGCGAGGTGGTCATACGCGCTCATGACGATCGCGCGGCCGGCATCATCGATGCTCTGCGCCACCAGCCGTCCCGCCAGCGCCTCCAGGCTTGAGCGCAGGGTCGAAAGCTCCCACGCATCCTGGACGGTGAGGGTCAGCACGTCCCAGCCGCTATAGGGACGCTGGATCACCAGTCCTTCCGCCACCAGCCGGTGCAGCGCCGCCCGTACCGTGCCGCGCGAAAGCATGAACTGCTCGGCGAGCTTGGCCTCGGTCAGCCGCGCCCCCGGCGCGATCAGCCCCGAGAGAATCGCCCGACGCAAGCTGTCCGCCGCCGCGCGGTCGAGGCTCTGGCGCTTGGGGGGCTCCAGCGACGTGATTCCGCTCATTTATCGATCCCTGGGTGACGCAAAAATCGGCTTGACCAAATTCATATCGCAGAGTGCAATCTCGTCAATTGTTAACAATCAACCATTCACGGAAAGGATCGTGGCGTGGCTGCAGCGACCCCACACAGCGTGACCGGCAAAGGGCCGCGCACCGGCCCGCCCGGCCGCCTCCGGCAGGCCGATGCGGGTGTGCTGTACGTCAATCGATGGCTGATGATCCTCATTCTCGGCGCGATGGCGGTGATGGTGTTCACCAGCGTCATGCTGCGCTATCTCGGCAGCGGCGCGCTGGTCTGGGCGGAGGAACTCAGCCGCTACGCCATGATCTGGCTGGCCTTCGTCGGCATCGGACCGGTGCTGCGGGTTGGCGGCCACGTCGCGGTCGATTCGCTGACCGAACTGCTGCCGCCCGCATCGCGCCGCGCGCTGCGACTGGTGGTGGTCGCGCTCATGGCCGCCACCTGCCTGTGGGTCGCTGCCGCCGGATGGGCCTATGTCGCCCGCTCCTGGAACCAGACGACGCCGGTGCTCGGCCTTCCCTTCGCGGTGGTGGCGCTCGCCGCCCCGGCCGGCTTCGTGCTCGCGCTCTGGCATCTCGCCATGGTGGCCGTCGGCTTCGTACGAGACGGATCATACGAGCCCTCCGACGATCTCGATCCCGAAAAGGCGGCCGCGTCGTGATCTCGCTGGTGATGTTCGTCGCGCTGAGCGGCTTCCTGGTCATCGGCGTGCCGATCGGCTTCGCGCTGACCCTGGCGACGCTGGCGGCAACCCATTCGGGCGATCTCACCGCGATCATCGTCGCGCAGAAAATGGTGGCGGGGCTCGACAGCTTCCCGCTGATGGCGATCCCGTTCTTCCTGCTGGCGGCGGAGCTGATGTCGAGCGGCTCGCTGGCGGAGGTGCTGCTGCGCTTCGCGGCGCTGTTCGTCGGGCACAAGCGCGGCGGGCTCGGCTACACCAACATCCTCACCATCACCTTCTTCTCCGGCATCAGCGGCTCGGCGGTCGCCGACGCGGCCGGCCCCGGCGCGCTGCTGATCCGCATGATGGGCCGCTCCGGCTACCCCTACCCCTACGCCGCCGCGCTCACCGCCGGCGCCTCGCTGGTCGGACCGATCATCCCGCCCTCGATCATCATGATTCTCTACGCGCTCCAGGACGATGCGGTCTCGGTTCCCCGCCTCTTCGTCGCCGGGGTGGTGCCGGGGCTGCTGATCTCCGGGGCGCTGCTCGCCTATAATGGCTATGTCAGCCGCCGCCGGAATTTCCGCGACGATGGCGTTCCTCCCACGCTGAAGCAGGCACTGGCCGCAACATGGCGCGCCATTCCCGCGCTGGTGCTGCCCACCCTCATCGTGGTCGGCGTGCACAGCGGCGCCTTCACCCCGACCGAGGCGTCGGTGATCGCGGTGTTCTACGCCTTCATCTGCGGCATGTTCGTCTACCGCACGCTGACCTTCGCGATGCTCCCCGACATCCTCGCCCGTTCCGCCTTCATGACGGCGGCGGTGCTGCTGATCATCTCGGCGTCCATGGCGTTTGCCTGGCTGCTCACCTTCGCGCAGGTGCCGCAGATGATGACGCAGTGGATCGGCTCGCTCGGCCTCTCCCCGCTCGCCTTCCTGCTGGCGGTCAACGTGTTCCTGCTGATCTTCGGCATCTTCATCGAGCCGCTGCCCGGCGTGCTGGTGCTGGCGCCGATCCTCGCGCCGATGGCGGCCGCGCTCGGCATCGACCCGACCCATTTCGCCATCGTGGTCATCGTCAATCTCAATCTCGGCATGATCACGCCACCTGTGGGCAGCCTGCTGGCCGTCACCGGCATGGTCGCCAAGGTGAAGATGTCGGAGCTGAACCGCGAGATCTATCCGCTGCTGGGCCTGCAACTCGTGGTGCTGCTCGCCCTCACCCTCATTCCGTTCCTGACCCTCGCTTTGCCGGACGCCCTCGGCACGCGATGACCCGACGCCGACCTACGGAGACAGCCGTGACACTCTCGCCGACCCTCACCCTCGACCGCCCATGCGACAGCGCGGCGGGCCGCATCGTCAAGGCCGAGTGCCTGCTCGTCTCGGTTCCGTTCCAGAGCGACGCCACGCCGGTCTGGGCCTTCACCAGCGCGCCGAAGAACAATTTCGACACGCTGTTCGTGCGGATCGAGACCGATACCGGGCTCGTCGGCTGGGGCGAGGCGTTCTCGCGCAACGAGGACGTCTCGCTGCGCAGCCTGATCGAAACCCGCCTGTTCCCGCTGATCCTCGGCGAGGAGGCGGGCGCCATCTCGAAGCTCAAGTTCAAGCTGGAATTCGGGATGCAGAATTTCGGGCGCGTCGGCCCGACCATGTACGGCATCTCGGCCATCGACATCGCGCTGTGGGACATTGCCGGCAAGGCCTCCCGCCGGCCGCTGGTGGATCTCATCGGCGGCTCCTTCGCCGACGAGATCGAGGTCTATGCCAGCCTGCTGCGCTACGGCACGCAGCAGGGCGTCGCGCGGGCGACGCGGCGCGCCATCGACGAGGGGTACCGCCACATCAAGCTGCACGAGACCACCTATCCCGAGATCGCAGCCGCCTGCGAGGCCGCCGGCAGCGACGCGCAGGTGATGCTCGACGTGAACTGCCCGTGGTCGGTCAGCGAGGCGCTCGCCATGGATGCACGGCTCGCCGGCCTCGGACTCACGTGGCTTGAGGAGCCCATCTGGCCGCCGGACAATTATCGCGGCCTCGCCCGGGTGCGCGCGACCGGCCGCCACCGCATCGCGGCCGGCGAGAATGCCGGCTCGCTGCATGATTTCGTCGCCATGGCCGATGCCGGCGCCATCGACATCGCCCAGCCCGACGTCGCCAAGACCGGCGGGGTCAGCGAGCTGATGAAGATCGCCGCCTTCTGCGAGGCCAGCGCCATCGAGTTCGTGCCGCATTGCGCGCTGTTCGGCCCGGGTCAGGTGGCGACGCTGCACCTCTGCGGTTCGCAGCGCTCGGTGCCGATGCTGGAGCGGCTCTATTGCGACTTCGAGGCTGAAATCTATGCCGGCGCCACCCTGCCGGTGAATGGACGGCTGCCGGTGCCGCGTGCAGCCGGCCTCGGCATCGAACCCGACCCCGACATTCTGGACCGTTACCGCGTGGCCTGATCGGCC
Source organism: Ancylobacter gelatini (assembly GCF_022601675.1). Taxonomy (GTDB): domain Bacteria; phylum Pseudomonadota; class Alphaproteobacteria; order Rhizobiales; family Xanthobacteraceae; genus Ancylobacter; species Ancylobacter gelatini. The sequence continues at coordinate 58,130 of NZ_JAKVIL010000005.1, forward strand.
CGCATGTCCCTGGTTTCCCCGCTGCCCTTCACACCCCTGCCTAACCCCGGAGATCGTTCATGAAGACCTGGCTTATCGGCGCCGCGATGCTCGCGGCCGCGGCGAGTTCGGCCGACGCGCAGACCACCACGCTCAAATATGCCTTCGTCAATCCCATGAGCAGCCATTTCGGCGTGGCCGCGACCGCGTTCAAGGAATCGGTGGAGAAGGATTCCGGCGGTCGGCTCAAGGTCGAGATCTTCCCCGGCGGCGCGCTCGGCGGCGAACGCGAGATCATCGAGAGCGTGCAGCTCGGTACGATCGACATGGCGATGACCAGCACCTCGGTGGTCGGCAATTTCGTGCCGGACGTGCTGGTGTTCGACATTCCGTTCCTGTTCCGCGACACCGCCCATGCCCGCGCCGTCGTCGACGGCCCGGTCGGGCAGGACATCCTCAAGAAGTTCGAGGCGCAGAACCTGATCGGCCTCGGCTATGGGGAGAACGGCTTTCGCCACCTCACCAACAACAAGCGGGCGGTGAACCAGCCGGCCGACATGTCGGGCATGTCGATCCGCACCATGGAAAACCCGATTCACATCCAGGCCTTCAGCCAGCTCGGCGCCCGCCCGACCCCGATCGCCTGGCCCGAGCTCTACGCCGCGCTCCAGCAGGGCGTGGTGGATGGCGAGGAGAACCCGCTTTCGAACATCATCACCGCCAAGTTCTTCCAGGTGCAGAAATATCTGGCTCTGACCGGCCATGTCTACGCGCCGACCGCGATCCTGATGTCGCCGGCGACCTGGAACAAGCTCAGCGACGAGGACAAGGCGATCGTGAAGGCCGGCATCGCCAAGGCGATCGCGGCCCAGCGCGCCGAGGTGGAGAAGCTGGAAGCGACCGGCGTCGAGACGCTGCGCAAGGCCGGCATGGAGGTCAACGAGGTGGACAAGAGCCAGTTCTCGGCCCTGCTCGCCCCCGCCTATGCCGACTTCGGCAAGCGCTTCGGCCAGCAGACGCTGGACGCGATCCGCGACACCCAATGAGCCGCCACACCGGGTGAGCCGGGATACCACCCGGCCCGCTCCCGCGCGGGCGCGCGCCCTCCCCCGCGAGGCCGACCCGGCCGGCACCGACCTCCCGCGACGAGGAAGGTGCCGGCCTTGTCGCCTCAGCGTTGCGCCGGCCCACTCTCCTCCTCATGCGCCTTCCGCGCGAGATCGAGAAAGGCCTGCGCGGCCCGCGTCACGTAGCGCTCGCGGTGGTGGAGAGCGAGAAACTGGCGCGACGGCATCTCGAAGCCGATCAGCGCCATGGTCCCGCCGCGGATCGCGCTGTCCACCACGCGCCGCGAGATCACGGTCGCCCCGCTTCCCGCTTCCACCGCCGCCCGGATCGCCTCATTGGAGGGATATTCCAGCACCACGTTCAACTCGCCCGGCTTGAGCCCCAGCCCGGCGAGGTGCTCCTCGAAGATCGCGCGCGTGCCCGAGCCCGGTTCGCGCAGCACCCACGGGCCCGCGCACAGATCCGCCGGCGCGCGCGGCGGGCGCCAGGTCCAGGGATGCACCACCGGCGCCACCAGCACCATCTCGTCCTCGGCCACCGGCACCGCCGCCAGCAGCGGGTCCTCGATCCGTCCCTCGATGATGCCGAGATCGGCCTCGCCCTGCTGCACGCGGGCGCGCACGAAATCGGTATTGCCGATGTCCAGCCTCAATTCGATGCCCGGATATAGCGTCCGGTAGCGCTGAAGGATTCCCGGCAGCCAGTAATTGGCCACGGTCTGGCTGCCGGCGAGCGCCAGCCGGCCGCGCGCGAGGCCGGACAGGTCGACCAGCGCCCGCTCGGCGGCGGCGACCTGCGCCAGCACCGCGCGCGCCTCGACCAGCAGCAGCCGCCCCGCCTCGGTGAGCTGGATGCGCCGCCCCACCCGGTCGAACAGCCGCGTGGCATGGGCGCTCTCCAGCGCCGCGATCGCCGCGCTGGTGGCGGACTGGGTGAGATTGAGCGCCAGCGCCGCCTTCGTCAGGTGCTCGCGCTCGGCGACGGCGACGAAGATGCGCAACTGCTCAAGGGTCATGGCGCAGCACGAATGCCTCAGCTGGTGATCTTGACCAGCATTAGGCTGAACAGGGCGATAAAGGCAAAGGCGGCGAGGCCGAGAAGGAACGGCCGGGGCCCCTTGGCGCGCAGCTTGGCGATGTCGGTTTCCAGCCCCATGGCGGCCAGCGCCATCGACAGCAGGAAGGTGGTGAGCCACACCAGCGCGGCCTTCGCCTCCGCCGGAATGGTCACGACGCTGTTCACGCCGATCATGGCGATAAAGCCCAGCACGAACCACGGCACCGGCGGCTTCGCGCTCGCCGCCCCCTTCCCGCCATGGCGCAGGCGCCGGCTGGCCAGCGCGCCGAGCACCAGCACCACCGGCGCCAGCAGCATCACCCGGGACAGCTTGGCGATGGTGCCGAACTCACCCGCGGCCTGCCCGTCCTGATAGGCGGCGGCGACCACCTGCGCGATCTCATGGATCGAAGCGCCGGCCCACAGCCCGTAGGCGTGCGCATCGAGGCCGAGCGCAGCCGGCAGCAGCGGATAGAGGAACATGGCGAGCGAGCCGAACACGGTGACGCAGGCCACCGCATAGGCGACATCCTCATCCGGCGCGCGGGTGACGGTGTTCGTCGCGATCACCGCCGAGGCGCCGCAGATCGAGGTGCCGGCGGCGATCAGCTCGGCGAGCTTGGCCTCGACGCCCATCAGCCGGCCGAGCTGCACGGTGAAGGTGAAGGTGGCGACCAGCGTCAGCGCGATCACCGCGAAACCGGAGGCTCCGACCTCGACGATCTGTGCGGCGGTGAGCTGGAGCCCGAGCAGGATGATCGCGGCGCGCAGGATGCGGCGCAGCGAGAACACCACGCCGGCTTTCGCCCGCGCCGGGGTGCCGATCAGATTGTGGAAGCCGATACCGATGACGATGGCGAGGATCATCGGGCTCAGCATCGAGAGGCCCGGCACCTGGCGCAGCCCGAAGGCGGCCGCCGCGATGGCGCCGGTCAGCAGCAGGCCCGGCCACAGCCCAAATCCCGGCGACGCGGCGGTGCGGCGCGGATGAACCGTCTGCGACGATGCGGCCATGAATGCCTCCCTCGGTGATGACGGAGACATGACACGCGGATTATCGTTCGATCCAACTCATTATTTGATATGGTTCGTTCGATTATGACGAACGATCACGCCACCGCCACCCCCGGCGCGCCCGCGACCGCCCGGCCGATGATCGACGCCCGCGCGAAGCCGGCGGCGTGGATGTCAGCCAGCAGGCGGTCGGCCGCATCGGGGGCGCAGGACACCAGCAGCCCACCCGAGGTCTGCGGGTCAGTGAGCAGATGCCGCTGCCAGTCGGGCATGCCATCCGGCAGCGTCACCGCCTCGCCATAGCTCGCCCAGTTGCGATGCGAGGCGCCGGTGACGAAGCCCTGCTGCGCCAGTATCGCCGCCTCGGTCAGGAACGGCAGCCGGTCCGCCGCAATCTCCAGCGCGACGCCCGAGCCGCGCGCCATTTCCAGCCCATGGCCGAGAATGCCGAAGCCGGTGACATCGGTAACCGCATGCACCGCCGCCGCCGCACCCAGCATCGTGCCGATGCGGTTCAGCGTGGTCATCGAGGCGATCATCTCCTCATAGGCCGGGGCCGGCAGTTGCTCCTTCTTGAAGGCGGCGGAATAGACGCCGACGCCGAGCGCCTTGGTGAGGATCAACGCGTCGCCCGGCCGGGCGCTGCTGTTCCGGCGGATATTCTCGGGCCGCGCGGTGCCGATCACCGCCAGCCCATAGATCGGCTCGGGCGAATCGATGGAGTGCCCGCCCGCGACCGGAATTCCCGCCTCGGCGGCGATCGAGGCGCCGCCCTTCAGAATCTCGCGCACCATCGCGGTTTCCAGCTTGCCGAGCGGCATGCCGAGAATGGCCAGCGCCAGCAGCGGCTTGCCGCCCATGGCGTAGACATCGGAAATCGCGTTGGTCGCCGCGATGCGGCCGAACTGGAACGGGTCGTCCACCATCGGCATGAAGAAGTCGGTGGTGGCGATCAGGCAGGTGTCGTCGTCGAGCTGCCACACCGCCGCATCGTCGCTGCTCTCGGTGCCGACCAGCAACTGCGCGAACGGCCCCGCGGCCGGCTGCTCGGCCAGCAACTCGCGCAGCACCGACGGCGCCAGCTTGCAGCCGCATCCCCCGCCATGGGCGAGCGAGGTCAGGCGGAACGGGGGGGTCTGGGTCGGCTTGTCGAGCATGGCTCACTCCTGAAGGGCGCTGCGCGCGCCCCTGACGAATAAAACTGCGTCATGGCGGGATCCGCCCGGCCATGACGCGGGACGACACGGCGCCGTCCGTTAGGCCGTGATCTCGCTGGCCTTGATCGAATAGGTGAACAGGTCCGGGTCCAGGCAGTCATGGCGCAGCCCGGCCACTTCCGCCTGCGGGTACATCAGGAAGCCGAGCTTCGGGCCCGAGGACCCCGGCAGCGCGATGTCATGGCCGTCATTATAGGCGAGCCAATTGCCCTCCCACGCGCCGAACAGCGCCTTGCGGGCCGCCACCACCTTGGCGTCGTCGAGCGCGTTCTTGCCCGGCGGCTCCTCCAGCACGACCTTGCGCACATCGGCGGGGTCGACGGCGGTCCAGCCGAAGCCGTCGAGCCAGACCTCGGCGCGGCAGTGCTGGGCCTTGCTCACGGTCGGCGAATTGGCGCCGAGGCTCTTATAGCCGAAGGCGGAGGGCGCCACGCGCAGTCCGTAGACGTCACGGGCGGGGATGCCGGCGGCGCGGGCCAGCCCGACATAGAGCGCGTTGAGGTCGGCACATTTGCCGCCGAGATTGCCGGAGGCCAGCAGCGCGGCGATGTCGCCGGTGCCGCAACCACGCGTCGCGGCGTTGCGATAGGTGTTGTCGACCACCCATTCATAGATGGCGCGCGCCTTCTCGACGTCAGTGGTCTTGCCGGCGACGATCTTGTCGGCGGTCGCCTTCACGATGCCGTCGGTCGGAATCAGGTCGGTGGCGGCAAGGAACAGCGCCCGGTCGTCGGCGCTGAGCGGGGCGATGGTGGCGGGCTTGCTGAAATCGGTGGCGCGGTCGCGCGTCGCGAATGTCGAGGTGATCTCCACCACCGGCGCCGCCTCGCCCTCCTTCCACACCACATGAAGCATCTGCGCGCCGTAATGCGGGTCCTTCACGATCTCGGCGGTCGCGGCATTGGTGGTCCAGCTGCTGCCGGCGGGCTTGAACCAGTCGTCGCCGGTGAAGGCCGGCAGCGGAATCCATGCCTGCGCCGGGCCGGCCTTGCCCTCCACAGGGGCCACGTCGAGACGGGTCACCACCTGGAAATTGCGCCAGTCACCGGGTTTTGGCGCGAACACGGCGCCCGCTGAGGCCACGACGGCCGGCGTCGCCGCCTGCGCGAGCGCGTGGCCGGGAAGGGTGGCGACGGCGGCAAGCCCGACGCCCGCTTTCAGAAAATCGCGACGGCTGGTCATTGGGTGCTCCCATTGTCTGTTTGGAGGGCCGGAAGGGCGGGCAGCGCCGCAGCGCTCTCCGCCTCGTCCGCTTGCAATATGTCGAGGATGGCCTCGGCCTCGGGCCGGTCCCAGTCGATCGGGATGTCGGCGACGAGGCGCAGCCGGTGCGTGGCGTCCAGCAGGAAGGTCGTGGGGAACACCCCGACCTGCCATGCCTTCATGGCGGCCCGCTCGGCGTCGAGCAGCACCGGGAACGGCACCGGCTGCTTCTCGAAGAAACGACGTACGCGGATCTCCACCTCGCCGACATCGACGGCGAGGATGGCGACGGCAGGTGCGGATGGGCGTTTGGAAAAGCGTTCGGACAGTCGCGAAAGCCCGGCCATCTCCTCGCGGCAGGGCTCGCACCACGTCGCAAAAAAGTGAACCAGCACCACCTGGCCTTGCAGTGCAGCAAGGCTTTGCGGCCCGTGATGCAGCGAGGGCAGGTCGATCGGCGGCACGTCCGCCCCCGGCTCCAGCCGCGCCGGTTCAGCGGCCACGGCGCCGCGCCCCGGCGCGAACAACGCCAGAACACTCAGGAAAGCCATGAGAAATCGCAAATAGGGGCCCCGGCACGCGGGAGCGTCTGGCGCGAGCACGGCACGATCCTGAATCGCCGGGCCGCCCCCGTCAATCGGCCGAACGATCAGGCAGCCGCAACCACGCCGCCAATGCTGCGTCGCAACAATTGAACATGTTGGATTCGCACGATTATTTGCGTCCTACCTATACCTAGGTTGGTTTGACATTGGACTAGCTAAAAAATAGGCTCGAACCATCGAATATCCCTATCGGCCGACGGTATTCATCGGCCACGCCATGAGGGAGGGCCTTTCACATGAATATGGAGCTCTCGCGCCGCGCGTTCCTGAGAACGTCGGGTGCGGGTCTTGCCGGAACGACGCTGGGAGCCATGGGCTTCGGCGAGGCGGAGGCGGCCACCGCCGCCTATATCAAGCCGTTCCATCTGGCGAACACGACCGAAACCCGAAACACCTGCACCTATTGCTCGGTGGCCTGCGGCATCATCATCTATTCCAAGGGCGACCTGAAGAAGGGTGAGAAGGCCGAGATCGTCCATATCGAGGGCGATGCCGACCACCCGACCAATCGCGGCACGCTGTGCCCGAAGGGCGCCGCGCTCCGCGACATCGTGCACTCGGCCCAGCGCCTGCAGTATCCGATGCTGCGCAAGGCCGGCTCCGACAGCTTCGAGCGGATTTCGTGGGATGTGGCGCTCGACAAGATCGCCCGCGCCATGAAGGACGATCGCGACGCCAACTTCATCGCGAAGAACGCGGACGGCACGACCGTCAACCGCTGGCTGAGCACCGGCTTCCTCGCCGCCTCCGCCACGACGAACGAGACCGCCTTCGCCACCTACAAGGTGGTGCGCTCCACAGGTATGCTGGCATTCGATAACCAGGCACGCGTCTGACACGGCCCGACGGTGGCGAGTCTCGCCCCAACATTCGGCCGCGGTGCAATGACGAATTCCTGGACGGATATCAAGAATACCGACCTCGTCATCATCATGGGCGGCAATGCCGCCGAAGCGCATCCGTGCGGATTCAAATGGGTCACCGAGGCGAAAGCCAACCGTGGCGCCAAGCTGATCGTCGTCGACCCGCGCTATAACCGGTCGGCGGCGGTGGCGGACTTCTACGCGCCGATCCGTCAGGGCTCGGACATCGCCTTCCTGCTCGGCGTCATCAACCAGTGCATCCAGAACGACAAGGTGCAGTGGGACTATGTGAAGGCCTTCACCAACGCCACCTATCTGGTCAAGGACGGCTTCGCCTACAGCGATGGCCTGTTCACCGGCTATGACGAGAGCAAGCGCGACTACAACCGAGACGAGTGGGAATACCAGATCGGCGAGGACGGCTATGTCCTCACCGACGACACGCTGACCAATCCACGCTGCGTGTGGAACCTGCTGAAGCAGCACGTCGCGGTCTACACGCCCGAGATGGTCGAACGCATCTGCGGCACGCCGAAGGACAAGTTCCTGAAGGTGGCGCAGATGATGGGCGAGTGCTCGGCGCCGGACAAGGTGATGACCTCGATGTACGCCCTGGGCTGGACCCAGCATTCCAAGGGCGCGCAGAACATCCGCTGCATGGCGATGATCCAGCTCATACTGGGCAATGTCGGCATGCGCGGCGGCGGCGTGAACGCGCTGCGCGGCCATTCCAACATCCAGGGGCTGACCGATATCGGGCTGATGAGCAACCTCATCCCCGGCTATCTGAACATCCCGACGGACAAGGAAACCGACTTCGCGACCTATATGTCGACGCGCGCCTTCAAGCCGCTGCGGCCGAACCAGATGAGCTACTGGCAGAACTACAAGAAGTTCTTCGTCAGCTTCATGAAGTCCATGTACGGCCCGGCGGCGACGCCTGAGAACGACTGGGCCTACGACTACCTGCCCAAGCTCGACGTGTCCGGCTACGACGTGCTGCGCGCGTTCGAGATGATGAAGCAGGGGAAGATGAACCTCTACTTCTGCCAGGGTTTCAACCCGCTTCAGGCCTTCCCCAACAAGGCCAAGCTGGCCGAGGCGCTGGGCAAGCTGAAGCTGCTCGTCATCATGGACCCGCTGGAGACCGAAACCGCCCGGTTCTGGGAGGATCACGGCGTCTTCAACAAGGCCGATCCGTCCGCGGTGAAGACCGAGGTGATCCAGCTTCCCACGACCTGCTTTGCCGAGGACGAGGGCGCGCTGGTCAATTCCGGCCGCTGGCTGCAATGGCACTGGGCGGCGGGCACGCCTCCGGGCGAAGCCAAGCATGACGCCTGGATCATGGCGCAGATCCACCTGCGCCTGAAGGAGCTGTACCGCACGGAAGGCGGCACCTTCCCCGACCCGATCGTCAATCTCAACTGGCCCTATGCCGATCCGGGCGAACCGACCCCGGAAGAGCTGGCCAAGGAGATGAACGGCTCGGCGCTGGTCGACGTGTTCGATCCCAACGACCCGACCAAGAAGGTGCTGGAAGCCGGCAAGCAGCTCTCCGGCTTCGGCCAGATGCGCGACGACGGCACCACCGCCGGCGGCTGCTGGATCTTCTCCGGCTCCTGGACCGAGGCGGGCAACATGATGGCGCGCCGGGACAATTCCGACCCGGGCGACACCGGCGCCTTCCTCAAATGGTCCTTCGCCTGGCCGGCCAACCGGCGCATCCTCTACAACCGCGCCTCGTGCGACCTCGACGGCAAGCCGTGGGACTCCTCACGCAAGCTGATCGAATGGGACGGGGCGAAATGGTCGGGCTATGACGTCCCCGACATCGCGCCGACGGCAAATCCGCGCGATGTCGGGCCGTTCATCATGAACCCGGAAGGCTCGGGCCGCCTCTTCGTGCGCAAGATGATGCGCGACGGGCCGTTCCCCGCGCATTACGAGCCGTTCGAAAGCCCGGTGGCCAACGTGGTCGCGCCGAAGGTGCGCGGCAACCCGGTGGCACGCGTGTTCCCGGACGACTGGAAGCAGTTCGCCGACATCGGCGATCCAGCCTTCCCCTATGCCGGCACCTCCTACCGTCTCACCGAGCATTTCCACTACTGGACCAAGAACAACCATGTGAACGCGGTCCTGCAGCCGGAGCAGTTCGTCGAGATTTCCGAGGAACTGGCGAAGGAGAAGGGCATCACGCTCGGCGGCTGGGTACGGGTGTGGTCGAAGCGCGGCGAGATCTACGCCAAGGCGGTGGTCACCAAGCGCATCAAGCCGATGACGATCGACGGCAAGACCGTCCACATCGTCGGCGTGCCGATCCACTGGGGCTTCGTCGGCGCTGCCCGCAAGGGCTTCCCGGCGAATGTGCTCACCCCCTTCGTGGGCGACGCCAATATCGAGACGCCGGAGTTCAAGGCGTTCATGGTCAATATCGAGCCCTCGACCGGGCCGGTGGCATAGGGAGCAGGCGCGATGTTTCCTCCTATCCCGAACCCCACTTTGCCCCCTCCCGAACCGAAATTCGGCGAGAAGGACATCATGCGGCGGTCGGCGTCCAATGTGACGCCGCCAGCCGAGCGCCTGACGGAAGTCGCCAAGCTGATCGATGTCACCAAGTGCATCGGCTGCAAGGCCTGCCAGGCGGCCTGCCTCGAATGGAACAACCTCACCGAGGAGGTCGGCTTCAACCACGGGGTCTATGAGAACCCCATGGACCTGACGCCCGACACCTTCACCCTGATGCGGTTCACCGAATGGGTGAACCCGGAGACCGAGAACCTCGAATGGCTGATCCGCAAGGATGGCTGCATGCATTGCGAGGATCCGGGCTGCCTGAAGGCCTGCCCCTCGCCGGGCGCGATCGTGCAGTATTCCAACGGCATCGTGGACTTCCAGCACGAGAACTGCATCGGCTGCGGCTACTGCATCAAGGGTTGCCCGTTCGACATCCCGCGCATCTCCAAGGTCGACCACACCGCCTATAAGTGCACGCTGTGCTCCGACCGCGTGGCGGTGGGCCAGGGCCCGGCCTGCCAGAAGGCGTGCCCGACCCAGGCCATCGTGTTCGGCACCAAGGACGAGATGAAGGACTGGGCGGATTTTCGCATCAAGGACCTGAAGTCGCGCGGCTTCGAGAATGCCGGCCTCTATGACCCGCAGGGCGTGGGCGGCACCCATGTGATGTATGTGCTGCACCATGCCGACAAGCCGTCGATCTATGCCGGCCTGCCGGACAACCCGCGCATCTCGCCGATCGTCGAGACCTGGAAGGGCGTGACCAAATATCTGGGCCTCGCGGTGATGGGCTTCGCCGCCGCCGCGGGCGCGCTGCACTATTTCGTCGCCGGCCCGAACAAGGTCACGGAAGAGGATGAGGAGAACGCCGAGAAGCTGACCGAGGGCAAGGCGCCGCCACCCCCGGCCGACCCCACGCAGAGTCAGGGACACGCGCCATGACCCTCCATGACCCGGTGGCGGGAGTTGCTCCCGCTGATGTCGAGACCGGCGACGCCGTGCATCCCGGCCCGCCGGTGACGGTGGACCGCTACACGCTCGGCGCGCGGATCAATCACTGGATCACCGCCATCAGCCTGGTGCTGCTGGCGCTGTCCGGCCTCGCGCTGTTCACGCCCAGCCTGTTCTTCCTCACCGGCCTGTTTGGCGGCGGGCAGATGACGCGCATCCTGCATCCGTGGATCGGCGTCGTGCTGTTCTGCTCCTTCGCCATCCTGTTCGTGCGCTTCTTCAAGGCCAACCTGCCGGCGCGCGAGGACGTGACCTGGGTGGCGCATTCGGCCGATCTTCTGGCCGGGCGCGAGGAGAAGATGCCCGAGGTCGGCAAGTACAATGCCGGCCAGAAGGGCGTGTTCTGGGCGATGTCGGCGCTGATCCTGATCCTGATCGCCTCCGGCATCGTGATGTGGGACCAGTATTTCTTCGACCTGACCACCATCGAGCAGAAGCGCATCGCCATATTGGTGCACTCGATAACGGCGGTGGTGATCATCTGCGTCTGGATCGTCCACGTTTACGCGGCGATCTGGGTCAAGGGCACCATCGGCGCCATGACGCGCGGCCGGGTCACCGGCGGCTGGGCCTGGCGCCATCACCGCAAATGGCTGCGCGAATTGGTGCGCCGGCCCGGCGCGCCCGCCGAATAGACGGCCGCGCCGGCCTTCACCGCCCCGCAGGGGGCTTGATGCGGCGGCGCTCGGTGTCCAATTGGCACAGGAGCGCCGTCCTCTTTCGACAACCACGTGGCCCGTGTGGTTCGTGAGGTAATGATGCCGTCCCATCCCCGCGCCTTCTCCCTCCCCGAGGCCGATCCGACCGCGATCGGCAATGTCTCGACCCCGCCCTTCGCGGTCCTGCCCGATCCCTCGCACCTGTTCGCGACGCGCGCGGCGCGGCTGCGGGCCTATGCCGGGGTGAGCCCGGCGGCGGATTATCTCAATTTCGTCGCCGGTCTCGTCGAGGCGCAGCACGCCATTCTCCCCGGCCTGCCCGAGCCCGAGCGCCCGGATTTCGAGACGCTGGAGCGCGCGGCGGCCTATGGCATGCCCCCGCTCGACCGCGCTCGCTTCACCCTCGACGCGGCGGCCGAGACCACGCTGGACCGCCTGTTCGATGCCGCGGCGGCCGTCGCCATGCCCGAGCCCGCCGCACGCGCCCTGGAAAGGGTGCGCGCCGGGACCGACCGCGCCGCCATGGTCGCGGACGTGCTGTCGTCCTCGCTGCCGATGGAAAGCCTTGCCGAGCATGTCTTCATCGCCGCCGGGCTTCAGGTGCATTTCGCCCGCCTCGCCGCCGGCCTCGATCCCCGGGCGCTGGTCCCGGTGGGTGATGGGCTGTGCCCGTGCTGCGGCGGCCCGCCAGTCGCCTCGCTGATCGTGGAGTGGCCCAACGCCCATGGCAGCCGGTTCTGCGCCTGCGGCCTGTGCGCCACGCTCTGGCACTATGTGCGCATCCGCTGCACCTCCTGCGGCTCGACCAAGGGCATCGGCTATCAGGAAGTCGAAGGCGGTCCCGGCACGGTGAAGGCCGAGACCTGCGACGAGTGCCGCACCTATGTGAAGGTGATGTACCAAAACAAGGACACCGGCATCGAGCCGCTGGCCGATGATGTCGGCTCGCTCGGGCTCGACATGATGATGCAGAACGGGCCGTATAAGCGCGCCGCCTTCAACCCCTTCCTCATCGGCTATTGAGAGGCACGCGCGATGGCGGACCTCTCCTCGCCCCCGGAGAACCTCAAGGCCCGGCTGCGCGACTTGCCGGCGGTCGATGTGGTGCTGAGAACTCCCTGCGCCGCGCTGCTGGTCGAGCACCATGGCCGCCCGGCCGCCACCGGGGCGGTGCGCAGCGCGCTTGAGGCCGCGCGTAGCGGCCTCCTCGACGGCTCGGCCCTCGCCCTGCCCACGGCCGACCATCTCGCCAGCCACGCCCAGGCGCTGCTGGAGCACGCCGCGCGATCGAGCCTGCGCCCGGTGTTCAACCTCACCGGCACGGTGCTGCACACCAATCTCGGCCGCGCCCTGCTGGCGGAAGAGGCGGTGGCGGCGGCGAGCGACGCCATGCGCGCCGCGGTTTCGCTGGAGTTCGACCTCGATACCGGCAAGCGCGGCGAGCGCGACGACCATGTGCGCGAGCTGCTGATCGAACTGACCGGCGCGGAAGACGCCACCGTGGTCAACAACAACGCGGCCGCCGTGCTTCTGGTGCTGAACACCCTTGGCGCCGGACGCGAGGCCGTCGTTTCGCGCGGCGAGCTGATCGAAATCGGCGGCGCCTTCCGCATGCCGGACATCATGAAGCGCGCCGGTGTGACGCTGGTCGAGATCGGCACCACCAACCGCACCCACCCGAAGGACTATGAGGGCGCGATCACACCCGAGACCGGGCTGGTGTTGAAGGTTCACACCTCGAATTACCGCATTGAGGGCTTCACCAAGGAGGTGCCGGCCCGCGAGCTCTCCGCCATCGCCCGCGCGCGGGGCGTGCCGCTGGTCAACGACCTCGGCTCCGGCACGCTGATCGACCTCACCCGCTTCGGCCTCGGCCATGAGCCGACCGTGCGCGACTGCGTGAATGAGGGCGCGGATATCGTCACCTTCTCCGGCGACAAGCTGCTGGGCGGACCGCAGACCGGCTTCATCGTCGGGAGCAGGGACCTCATCGCCGCGATCAACAAGAACCCGATGAAGCGCGCGCTGCGGGTCGACAAGATCCGCCTCGCCGCGCTCGCCGCGACGCTCAAGCTCTATCGCGACCCCGACCGGCTCGCCGCAAAGCTGCCGACGCTGCGCCTTCTCGCCCGCACGCGCGACGACATTTATGCGCAGGCGCTGGCGCTGCGGGAAAAGCTGGCGCCGCTTTTTGCCCCCGGCTTCACCGTCGCGCTCATTGACTGCGCCAGCCAGATCGGCTCCGGCGCACTGCCGCTGGAAACACTGCCGAGCGCGGGGCTCGCCCTTCGCCCGAACGAGGGCCGCTCCAGCGGCGCACTGAACGCGCTGGCCGGCGCCCTGCGCGAACTCCCCGTGCCAGTGATAGGGCGCATCGAGGACGGTGCGCTGGTGCTCGACCTGCGCTGCCTTGAGGACGAGGCCGCCTTCCTCGCCAGCCTGAACGCGCTGGCGGTGCCGTCATGATCATCGGCACCGCCGGCCATATCGACCACGGCAAGACCGCGCTGGTCGGCGCACTGACCGGCGTCGATACCGACCGGCTGAAGGAGGAGAAGGCGCGCGGCATCTCCATCGATCTCGGCTTTGCCTATCTGCCGAGCGAGGCCGGCACGCTCGGCTTCATCGACGTGCCCGGCCATGAGCGGCTGATCCACACCATGCTGGCCGGCGCCAGCGGCATCGACCTCGCGCTATTGATCGTCGCCGCCGATGACGGCGTGATGCCGCAGACCCGCGAGCATCTGGCGCTGCTCGACCTGCTCGGCATTTCGCGCGGCGTCGTGGCACTCACCAAGGCCGATCTCGTCGACGAGACCCGCCGCGCCGATGTCACCGCCGAAATCGCCGATCTGCTGGCCGGCACCTCGCTGGAAGGAGCGCCGATCCTTGCCGTTTCCGCCATCACCGGCGAGGGCGTCGAGGCGCTGCGCATGCGCCTCATCGAGGAGGCCCGCGCCTTCGCCGCCCGCGCCGCCAATGGCGGTTTCCGCCTCGCGGTCGACCGCTGTTTCACCCTCTCCGGTGCCGGCACCGTGGTCACCGGCACCGTATTGTCCGGGCAGGTCGCGGTTGGCGATCAGCTCACCATCAGCCCTTCCGGGCTTGCGGCACGGGTGCGCTCGATCCACGCCCAGAACCGCAAGGCCGAGACCGGCCGCGCCGGCGACCGCTGCGCGTTGAACCTCGCCGGCGACGCCATCTCGCATGACGCAATCGCGCGCGGCGACGTGGTGCTGACGCCCGCGCTCCATGCCCCAACATCGCGCATCGACGCCACGCTGCGCGTGCTGGCGAGCGAGCCCAAACCTCTCGGGCAATGGTTCCCGGTGCGTTTCCATCACGGCTCGGCGGAAGTCGGCGCCCGGCTGGTGCCGCTCTCCGGCGACACGCTGGCTCCCGGCGAGGACGGGCAGGTGCAGATCGTGCTCGAACGGCCGATCGCGGCTGCCGTCGGCGATCGCTATGTGGTGCGCGACACATCGGCCCGGCGCACCATTGGCGGCGGGCGGCTACTCGACCTGCGGGCACCGGCCCGCAAGCGAAGGCTCCCCGCCCGCCTCGCCCAGCTCGCGGCGATGACCGCGAGCGCTCCCGACGAGGCCATCGCCAATCTGCTGGCAATCGAGCCGTGGCACATCGACCTGGCGACCTTCGTCCGCGATCGCGCGCTCGGCGAGAACGACGCGGGGGTGCTGGCCCGGCGTCTGGCGCTGGTGACGTTCGCGGCCGGCGGCGCGTTGACCGCGCTCACCGCCGCACGCTGGACGCTGTTTTCCGACGCGCTGCTCGCCGAACTCGCCCGGTTCCACGAGGCGAATCCGGACCTCGCCGGCATCGGTGTCGAGAAATTGCGCCTGTCGCTCACCCCCGCCCTGCCCAAGGCGGCCTTCGCCGAAGCACTGAAGCGGCTGGCCGGCGGAAACCAGCTTGCGCTGGAAGGCGCGTGGGTGCGCCTCGCCGACCACGAAGTGCGCCTCGGCCGCGATGACGAGCTGCTCTGGGAGGCGATCGCGCCCAGGCTCGGCGGGGCCGAACGCTTCCGCCCCCCGCGCGTGCGCGATCTTGCCGGCGCGCTTGGCGAGCCGGAAGCCGATATCCGGCGGCTGATGAAGCTGCTGGGCCGCATGGGCAAGGTCGACGAGGTGGCGCATGACCATTTCTTCCTGCGCGGCACCGTCACCGAAATGGTGAGCGTGGCACGGAACCTTGGAGCGGCGAGCGCGGGCGGCCAGTTTGCCGTCGCCGCCTTTCGCGACCACATCGAGCATGGCGAGCACGCGGTCGGCCGCAAGGTCGCGGTGCAGATCCTCGAATTCCTCGACCGGCACGGCGTCACGCTGCGCCGGGGCGACCTGCGGCGGATCAACCATCACCGGCTGGACCTGTTCGGCGCAATCGACGAGATTGGGCGCGGGGTGGAAACGCCCGAAACAGCGACGAACGACGTGCCATCGACTTCTGGAGGAGAAGCGTCCCTGGTGGGGCGTCCGGGCTTCAAACCCGGGAAGGGCCGCGAGCCGGTCCTTGGTGGGTTCGACTCCCACTCTCTTCCGCCATCACCTGACCCGCCGTGCTGACCATGCCGGCCAGCGAAATGTCGGCGATCACCGGCAGATGGTCCGAGCACGCCCTCGCGGCCGGATCGGTCCACGACGCCAGCAGCGGCGCGGTGCTGTAGACGCGGTCCAGTCGCAGCATCGGGCGCCACGCGGGGAAGCTGCGCAGCCGCGTGCGCTCGGCAAAGGCGGCTGCGAGACTCTTGCGCACCGGCCGCCAGGGGAACCAGTCGTTGAAATCACCCATCATCAGCGACAGGTCGTCGTCCCGCCCCGCCGCCGCGATCTCAACCAGCCGGCGCGCCTGCATCCAGCGCTCCGCGATGGCGAGGCCGAGATGCACCGCCACCACGTGACAGCTACGATCCCCGATCCACACCCGCGCCTCGATGGCCGAGCGCGGCTCGCGCCGGCGGTGTGACATGTCGTGTATGGCGATGTCGGTCAGCGGCCAGCGACTATAGAGGGCATGGCCATAGTCGCCGTCCGGCCCGACGATGGTGGCCGCACGCGCCAGATGACCGCCACCGCCGGCCAGCCCCGCCAGCGGCGCGAGGCATTCCGGCGTTCGGCCGCGGGTGTCGATCTCCTGCAGGGCGAGTATATCCGGCTCATGGCGCGCGACGAGGTCGCATACCCGCCCGAGATCGAAACGCCGGTCGGGCCCGATGCCGCCATGGACGTTCCAGCTCATCACGCGCAGCTTTGCCGGCAGTGGCTCGCTCATGCGACCGGACGGTAGCGCGCGATAAGCCATTGCAGGCCGATGCCCATCACCACCCAAAGCAGCACGAACAGCGCCAGCAGCGCGATTCCGCCCGCCGATGGGTCGGTGAAGAGGTCTGCAAGCTGCTGGCCGAGCGCCGACATCACCAATATGCCGGGCGTCAGTCCGACCGCGGTGCCGACAATATAGTCGAAGAAGCGCAGGCCCGACGCGCCCGCGACCAGATTGACGAAGGTGAACGGGGCCAGCGGCACCACGCGCACCGCCGCCACCGCCATCACGCCCCGGCTAAGGAGGGCACGGCGGATGCGGTTGGTGCGCGGCCCGATCACCCGGCGCAGCGGCCCGGCGCCGAGATAGCGCCCGGCGCCATAGGTCGCGGTTGCGCTGGCCAGCGCGCCGGCCATGGCCAGCATCGCCCCGGTCCACCCGCCGAATACGGCGATGGTCGCGAACACCAGCAGCGTGATGGGAAACACCACGCATTCCGCGATCAGGAACAGGGCGATCACGGCCAGCGGCGCCCAGGGCCGCTCGGAAATGGCGTCGATCGACTGCACGATGCGATCGGTCTGGCCGAGCGGCGACATCTGCCACACCAGCGCGAGCAGCAGCAGCACCACAAGTGCAAGACCCGCCTTGAGGATCAAGCCCCTGTTGATGCCGCCCATCGGCACGGTGCGTTCGCCATCGTCGTCAAAGGGCTCCGGCGGATCGGCCACGGCATCGAGCGAAGCGTCGCTCGCGACAATCCCGCTCGAAGCGTCATCGACCCGGCGCAGGCCGCGCCCGCGACTGTCGATCCTGCCGTCCAGCCGTTCCAGCATCGAACCTCCCTCGTTCCAGAGACGCGCAATGTCCGCCACCGGCACACCGCTGTGCTCGGCAAGCAGCCGGTCGCGCACCCGCGCTATGCCGGCACGCTCCGCCTCGTCCTGCGCCGCGATCACCAGATCGCATTCACTGTCGAGACCCATGGAGCGGTTGCACAGATTGGCGGAGCCCACGCGCAGCACCTCATCGTCGATGATCGTGACCTTGGAGTGGACCATCACGTCCTCCTCCGTCCCGTCGGCGCAGCCCTGCGGAGAGAGCAGGCGCACCCGGTCGTGAACCCCGGCGGTTTCGAGAATGGCCATGAAGCGCAGCCGCCCGCCGATCATCACCCGGCGCTCGACCCAGCCTTCGTAATCGCGCGGCACCACGATCACCGCTTCCAGCTCCGGCCGCTCGGCCATGCGCCGCGCCAGGGCTTCGGCCGTGCCGGCATGGGTGACGAACTGATTCTCGATATAGACTAGCCGCTCGGCGCGCCCGACCATCTCCTCGAACAGGCGCACCACCTCGGTTACCGGCGCCTCGCGGCCATGGGCCGGCAGGGTACGGGCGACGCCGATCGTCACGGCGCGGAAGTCCGGCTCCAGCCCCGCCGGCCAGCGGCTCGGCACATGGCCGCGCCGCACTACGCGGGGCGGGCGAATCTGTTCACAGGCCGCCCGCCGCCAGCGCTGGCGCGCCAGTTCGGCCAGCGCACGCGCCGCCTCGCCGTCTACCGCCATCTGCACGTCGTGAAACGGCGGATAGACCACGCCGGCCGGATCGGCCCGCCGTGTGTCGCCGGGGAGATGCTCGTCGGTGTCCCAGCGCCGGATGGTGAGATCGAGCCCGCCCGAGAAGGCGAGCGTGTCGTCGATCACCACCAGCTTCTGGTGATGTGACGCGCCGATCGGCAGCACGTCGTCGAGGCAGATTTCGATCTGCGCCGGCGTGCGCCAGAGAAAGGAGACGATCGGCGCCAATTCGCGCTGTAGCGCGAACACCATGGAATAGTCCCACAGCAGCAGCCGGATGCGCAGCCGCGGCCGCCGTTTCACCAAGGCGGAGAGAAACGCGCCGAGAGTCTCCGGGAGCCCGTCGTCGCAGGAGCCGGAGGGGCCGACGAGACGGGTGCGGCTGTCAATGTCCCAGCCGACGATCATGATGGAATGTTCGGCGGCCAGCATCGCCTGACGCAGCGCGCCGAAATAGGCGGCGGCGTCGATCAGCACCGCCGCGCGCTCGGCCTCGGCCAGCCGCCAGACGGTGCGGCCCGGGACCAGAAGCGAATCGGCGATCTCGTCTCGGCGGGGGCGTTGGGTCGTCGAGGTACGGTCGAGCAAGGTGGCTGGTTTCCTGTGCGATGTCGCGCAACAACGCGCTGCGCCGCAAAAAGATCGCCCGGCACGTGTGTTTTCATGCACACGGCATACATGGTCGATGGGGCGTGAACGCCTCAGGAGCGCCTTGCGGAAGCGGATATCGGGGCGCGCCAATGGACGGCCCCGCGACCGTTGATCGCGCGATCAGATCGGCGGCACCGCTGGCGGCACCATCGGCTCCCGCGCCGGCAGATCGATCGGCATCGGTGCCGGCTCGTCGGCCGGCTCATCAATGTCGGGGCGAATGTCCGGGTCCTGGTCCGGCGGCGTCACCGGGTCCTGAACCACCGGATCGGGGAGTTGCTCGGGATCGCGATTAGGGCTGCCGGGCCCCTCGCCGGGCGTGCGCGGACCGTTGAAGCTGTGCATGGCCATGTTCGTCCTGCCCCCTTAGCGCCGTTCGGGATCGATGTTCGGCTCCGGCAAAGGCGGGGCCGGCGAGGGATCGCCAATGTTTGGCGGCACCGGATCAGTGATGATCGGCACCTCGGGATCGTGAACCGGGGCAGGCACGGGATCATGCACCGGCGCTGGAGCCGGCGGGGGCGAAGGCTGGGGATTGGGGGTGGGGTTCGGGGTCGGGATCGGCTCGTTCGCGGTCATGACGGACCTCCTTGTTCCCGTCGACAACGATCGACGGGCCCGCTTGTTCACATCGGCCGTGCTTTTGCCGGCGCCGGAACCGGATCCACGCCGCGGTGTTGCCCCTGACAGCCATTCACGCCCCCTCACCTCGCAGGAAAGGCTCAGACATGCTCCGCGACTATCCCGCTCCCCCATTTGCCGAGCAGCCCCAGCCCATGCCGGGGCAGACGGCCGACATGAACCCGCGCCCCGATCATGGCGAGGAGAGCTACAAGGGCTCCCGCCGCCTTGAGGGGATGAAGGCAATCATCACCGGCGCCGACAGCGGCATCGGCCGGGCGGTTGCCCTCGCCTATGCCCGCGAGGGCGCCGACGTGCTGATCTCCTATCTTGAGGAGACCGACGATGCGCTGGCGACCTGCGAGCTGGTGCAGAAGGCCGGCCAGCGCGCCGTTCTGGTGCCCGGCGACATTCAGAGCCCCGCCCATTGCCGCAAGATCGTGGACACCGCGCTCGCGGAACTGGGCGCCATCGACATCTTGGTCAACAACGCGGCCCATCAGGCGAGCTTCGCGGAGATCGCCGACATCAGCGAGGAGGAATGGGAGCTCACCTTCAAGGTGAACGTCCATGCCATGTTCTACCTGACCCGCGCGGCGGTGCCGCACATGAAGCCGGGCAGCGCGATCATCAACACCGCCTCGATCAATTCCGACAAGCCCAACCCGGCCCTGCTGGCCTATGCCACCACCAAGGGCGCAATCCAGAACTTCACCGCCGGGCTGGCGCAACTCCTCGCGGAGAAGGGCATCCGCGCCAATGCCGTGGCGCCGGGGCCGATCTGGACCCCGCTGATCCCCTCCACGCTGCCGCCGGAAAAGGTGTCGCATTTCGGCGAACAGGTGCCGATGAAGCGGCCCGGACAGCCCGCCGAACTCGCCACCGCCTATGTGATGCTGGCCGACCCGCTGTCGAGCTATGTCTCGGGCGCCACCATCGCCGTCACCGGCGGCGGGCCGATGCTTTAGGCCGCCCGATCACAACCCCTGCCATCAACCTTTGCAAGGAGACCACCATGGTCCGCGACCCGCGCCTGCTCGACCAGAACCCCGTCGTCATCGATCCTGCCGATGTCGATGCCGTGCTCGATGACAAGCCGACCCCGCCCGGCAACCCGCTCAAGCCGCCGCTGGACGAGGTGAGCCATACCGACCCCAGGCCGCGCGAGGAGGCCGCGCATGCCGCCAAGGCGGTGCGCACCGTCGACGGCTCGAAGGACGGCACGCCGCTGAAACCCGACGATCCGCGCCGCTGAGCGCGGGCCTCGCGCGGTTCAGGAGGGCGCGATGGACGGCGCGGGTCCGACATAGAGGCGCTCGGCCGCCTTCGCGATCGCCAGCGCCTCGTGGAACGGCATCGGCCGGCCCACAAGAAAACCCTGCGCCTCGGTGCAGCCGGCGCGGCGGGCGGCCTCAAGCTGCTGCGGCGTCTCGATGCCCTCCGCCGTGGTGGTCATGCCGAGCCGCAATGCCAGCGCGGCGATCGCCTCGACAATGGCGGCGCTGTCAGCTCGTACCGTCATGTCCCGCACGAAGGAACGGTCGATCTTGATCTTGTCGAGCGGGAACAGGTGCAGGTGGCTGAGGCTGGAATAGCCGGTGCCGAAATCGTCCAGCACGATCCGCGCCCCCAGCGCGCGCAGGTGGCGCAGCGCTTCCAGATTACGCTGGTTATGGGCGAGAAGGGCGGTCTCGGTGATTTCGAGTTCCAGCCGTCCGGCCTCGATATGGGCCTCGCGCAGCGCGGTGCTGATGGTGGCGACGATGTTGCCGCTGGCGAATTCGATGGGTGACAGGTTGACGGCGACCTTCAGCGGGTGTGGCAGCCGCGTGAGGTCGGCGCAGGCCTGTCGCAGCACCCAGGCGTCGATATCCACGATGAGCCGCGTTTCCTCGGCCAGCGGAATGAACGCCGCCGGGCTGACCGTACCACGCTCCGGATGGCGCCAGCGCAACAGCGCCTCGAATCCGCAGAGCTGGCCGGACACCACCTCGTAGATCGGCTGGTAGGCGAGTTCGAACTGCTTGGCGGCCAGTGCCCGGCGCAAATCCGCCTCCAGCTCCAGCCGCGCGCGCAGGCGCTCATCCATGTCCGGCGCGAACACGCAGAAGGCGCTGCGACCCTTGGCCTTGGCCTGGTACAGCGCGAGGTCCGCCTGCTTCAACAGGTCGTCGGCATCGGCGCTGCCGGCCACGGCAATGCCGATGCTGGCGCTGATCGAGATGGTGTGGCCGAGCACATTATAGGGCTCGCTCAGGCTTTCGATGATGTGCGCGCTCAGCAACTCCGCCTCGTCGGGCTGCTGGCGCGCCACGCAGATCACCGCGAACTCGTCACCGCCGAGCCGGGCGACCCGCGTGGAATCCCTCACACAGGCATCCAGCCGCTTGGCAACGGAACGCAGCAGCGCATCGCCAACCGGATGACCGAGCGTGTCGTTCACATCCTTGAAGCGATCGAGATCGAGATAGAGCAAGGCGAGCGGGACACCGCGGTCGCCGGCAAGCTGCAGCGCCTCCTCGATGCGTTCACGGAACAGGATGCGGTTGGGCAGTCCCGTCAAATCGTCATGATGGGCGAGGAAGCGGATTTCGGTCTCGCGCTCGATCAGCGCGGCATTCTGGCGGCGCGCCTCGCCGGCGGCCTCATTGGCACGGGCATTGGCCTCTGCGAGCTCAGCCAGCGTCGTCCTCAATGTGGTGATGTCGGTGCGGATCGCCACGATGCCGCCATCGGCGGTGCGCCGCTCCTTCATCAACACCCATCGTCCATCGGCGAGCCGTCGCTCGATCGAGCCCGCGCCCTGGCGATGCCACCCCACGATTTCGGCGACCCCCGCGTCGACGTCGGCCCCCTCGATGCTGTATTGGCCGCGTTCCGCGCCATGGCGCACCAGTTCCTCGAAGCTGACGCCGGGCGTGAGGATATCGGCGCTGATGGCATAGAGATCCCGGTAGCGCTGGTTGCAGGTCACCAGCCGGTCCTGCTCGTCCCACATCGCAAACCCATCGGACATGGCGTCGATCGCGTTGACGAGCACGCTGGCAGCGCGGGCCCGCTCCGCCAGCGAGCGTTCGCGCTGGGCGAGCGCGACCAGCAGCGCGAAGGCAAACGCACAGATCAGCAGCGCGCCGATGCCCACGGCCGTCAGCGTCCGATCGCGGTCCCGGTACCAGTCGGCCAGCAGGGTGCGGAGGTCGGCGGCCATGACGATGCGGATGTCTCCATAAAGCGAGACCCGGCCGACAACGAGTTGCTCCCCCGTGGCACCTTCGCCCTGCACCAGCACGGCCTTGCCATTGGCGGGGCTGGTGCCGAGCGGGGTCGGTCGAATCTGCCCGGTCTGCATCTCGTCATGGGGCAGCGCGGCGATCAGCCGGCCGTCGGGCCCCTCCAGAAACATCTTCACATTCGGCTGGATACCGGTTTCGGCCAGCAGCTCCATCAGCGTGCGCAACGGCACTTCGGCGATCGGGATCACGCCGTTCCAGTCCGGCACCGTGCGGGTGACATAGATCACCCAATCGCCGGCGATGGTGTTGCGAACCGGGCCGACCAGCCCGGTCGGGTCGCGGCCCAGCAGGCTGACGTCGATCGGCAGCACGCGCCCGGCGCTCCGCCCGCGCGCCGTGGCGAGGATCATGCCCTGCGCATCGACCAGAAGCAGGTCGCGATAGGCTAGCGTCTGAAAGTTCAGGCCGCGCAGCAACTGGTCCGCAACCACGGAGGAGTAAGGCGTGGCCCTCGCGGCCGCGAACAGCGTCGGCAGGCTGGCCAGCGCGCCGTGCACCTGGAGCAACTGGCGGTTCAAGGCGTTCTCCACCGCCTGCGCCGAGCGCTCAAGGGATGATTGCGCGCCCAGAAGCGCGGCACGCTCCCCGCGCTCGACCAGGACGGCGACGCCGGCGGCCAGCACGATGAGAATGATGGCCGTACCCGCAAAAATGGAGAGCTTCAGACGGTGCCAGATCATCGATCGCCATCGCCGGTCTTGGACACGTCTCACTCCCCCCCGAGGATGATGCCGTGGGCCGGGGCGAGATAGCGGTTCCAGGCGGTCTTGCAGCTCTCGCCGCAGCGCTCGATCCAGCGCGGCAGCACGACTTCCCGAATCAGGCGGCTGCGCCGCGCCTCGTCCGCGGCGGAGGTGACCAGCTTCATGTGGCCGGGCGCCGGGCCACTGCACGAGCCCTCGCCGGTATTGCAGGCCAGTCCGCGCTCGGTGTCGGCTTCGGCCTGCAGCCAGATTCGCGCCTCCAGATCGTCTACCCCTTCGCGGATGATGCGCTGCAGCTCCGGCGCCAGCGCGTTCCAGGAGGCGAGATTGACGCCGAAGAACGACAGGCCCCAGCTCAGCGCCATGGCATGAACATGCGTGGTCACGCCCGGCAACCCGATCTCGAAGCCGCTCAGCGTGCCGGTGATGGCACAATCGGCGACGTCGGACTCGAGGGCCCGCACGATCTCGGCGAAGGGCACGATGACCGGCACCGCGCCGAGCGCCGCCATCAGCTCCGACTGGCTGACCGAGGAGGTGCGCACCCGGCGGCCCGCCAGATCGTCGAGCCCGGCGAAGCTGTCCTTGCAGTACAAGACCTGCGCCGGATAGGTGTAGACGCCCAGCAGCTCGATGCCATAGCGCTGGAGCAGGATCTCCTTCAGGCGCGCGCGAAACGCACCGACCGTCACGCGCAGCGTCGCCATGTCGGGATTGAGCACCGGCAGGTCCGGTGCGTTCAGCTCCGGCTCGTCGCCTGAAATCAGGCTCAGCAGCACCGTGCCGAACGGCACCACGCCAAGCCGCATCAGCTGGAGCATCTCCTGGCCGCGCAGCCCACCGCCGTCGAAGGGGCGGATGGTCGCGGTGATCCGCCCGCCGGAGCGCTCGGTGATCTCACGCTCCCAGAATGGTCTCTCGAATTGCGTGAACTGGGTCACGGCGGCGAGGCCGCCGACGATGGACAGCTTCACCGTGTCCGTGGGCTCATGGCGCGCCTGTCCGGCACCCGCGCCGGCCGCCAACACCGTGATGATGACGAACATCCGCGCCAGGAGCCCTCGCCCTGCGCCGTCCATCACCATCCGAAAGACAAGCCCCGCAGCCATGTCTTTGCCTTCACGCAACCGTAAGCTGGCGAATGATAGGCGCTATCGGGCAGTCGCGAAACAGCTAAACAAGGCGCGACCGCTTCCTCGCACAGCCCGCGCTCAGGCCGGCACGTCAGGCGCCGAAGATCACCCTACGGAACCGCGAGAGGGCGTAGGCGAAATACACCGCGCCGATCGCCGCCACCGCCAGCAGCGGCGTCCACACGGTCTCGATCCCGGCGCCGCGATAGAGCACCCCCTGCGCGAAGGCGACGAAATGGGGCGTCGGGCTGATGAACTGCATGGTGTATTGCAGCCAGACCGGCATGCTCTCCATCGGGGTCGACGATCCCGACAGCAATTGCATGATCACCAGCACGGGGATCGCCAGCAGGCCGAACTGGCCCATGGTGGTCGCCAGCGTGCCGAGCATGATGCCGAGCGAGGCGACGGAGAAGGCATAGAGCCCTGCACCGGCGAGGAACAGGGTCAGCGAGCCGGCGATCGGCACGCCGAGCCCCCAGCCCACCACGACCACAAGCGACAGCCCGGCGGCCAGAAGGATGACGAGGCTGGAGGCGGCGATCTTGGCCAGCATGATCTCCGCGGGCACGACCGGCATCACCAGCAGATGCTCCACAGTGCCTTGCTCGCGCTCGCGAATCAGCGCCGCGCCGGTGAGGATCACGGTCAGCATGGTGATCGAATTGATCACCTGCATCACCGAGGTGAACCATGCCGAGGTCAGGTTCGGATTGAACCGCGCCCGGATCACCACGTTCACCGGCGACGCTGTGGCCGCCTCGCGCCGCGCGGCGAAATCGCCGACTTCCTGCGCGATGATCGACTGGAGGTAGACCGCGCCATTACCGGCCTGCGTCATCGCGGTCGCGTCGACATTGACCTGCAGCGAGGGCTGGCGCTCGGCGAGCACGTCGGACTGGAAGTTCGGCGGAATTTCGACCACGAACACCAGCCGCCCGGCATCCATCTCGGCGTCGATCCGGTCGGGCGCGATCAGCTCGGCAGTCTTGAACAGCGGCGGGTTCAGCGCATTGAGGATCTGGCGCGACAGGTCGGAGCGGTCCTCGTCGACGATGCCGACGGTGAGGTTGTTGGCCTCGGTCGAGGCGCCGGAGGCCACGGTGTAGACCGAGACGCTGAACGTATAGGCCACGAGGAACAGCATCACCGGGTCGGCGCGAATGCCGCGCAGCTCCTTGATCACCAGCCGGTAGATGTTGGCCAGATGCGTGCGCAGCCCCTGCCGCCGCGTCCGCCCCCCTCCCATTTCCGCCATGGTCACGCCTCCTGCTTGCGCAGCAGGAGCCGCGCGAGGACGAGGAAGAGAAGGAAGAAGCCCGCCAGCGCGACCAGGTTGGGCCACAGCTCGGCAAAGCCTAGCGATTTTGTGAAAGTGCCGACCGCGATCGGCTGGTACCAAGCCGGCGGGAAGCTGATGCCCAGCAGCCGTGCCCCGCCCGACAGCGAGGCGACCGGCACCATAAGCCCGGAGAAATTCACCGCCGGCACGATGGAGAGGATCGAGGTGGCGAACACCGCCGCGACCTGGGTGCGGGTGAAGGTGGAAACCAGCTGCCCGAAGCCGGTGGTCGCCATCACATAGAGCACCGTGCCCACCAGCAGCATCGTGATCGAGCCCTTGATCGGCACGTCGAACAGCAGCAGCGCCAGCAGCACCAGCAGCACGAAGCCGATCAGCGCGACCGCGATATAGGGAAGCTGCTTGCCGAGCAGGAACTCCAGCCGGGTCACCGGCGTCGCACGGAAATTGGCGATCGAGCCGGTCTCCTTCTCGCGCACCACCGAGATCGCCGACATGATGGCCGGGATTAGGATCAGCATCAGCATGATCACGCTCGGCACCATGGCGTTCACGCTCTTGAAGGACTGGTTGTAGCGGAACCGGGTCTCGATATTGATCACATTCAGGCTCGCCGCCGCGCTGGGGCCGCCGCGCCGGGTCGCGAGGTCGCGGGCATATTGCGTAGCAAGGCCCGTGACATAGCCCTTGGCGGTCTCGGCCCGGAACGGCATGGCGCCGTCGAGCCACACCGCGACCTCGGGCGTGCGCCCTCCCAGCAGGTCGCGGCCGAAGCCGGGGGGAATCTCGATCACGATCTGGGTGGTCCCGCTGCGCAGCCGATCGTCCATCTCGGCGGCGCTGGCGATCGATGGCTGCCGGCTGAAATAGCGCGAGCTGGCGAACGCCTCGGTGAGTTCCCGGCTTTCCGGCGAGCGGTCCTGGTCGTAGGCGGCGAAGCGCAGATTCTCGACATCGAAGGAAATGCCGAAGCCGAAGGCGACCATCAGGATCATCGGGCCGAGAAAGGCGAAGGCGAGGCGGATCGGGTCGCGCAGCAGTTCCAGTGTCTCGCGCCGCGCATAGGCCCAGAGCCGGCGCGGATCGAAGCGCCGCACCGGCGGAATCGGCGCCGCCGGTGCCGCCGATTCCGCCGATTCCGGCGGGGGTGGCACCGCCGCCACGCGCTCGATGCCCGCCGCCTGCGCGAGATAGTGGATGAAGGTATCCTCCAGCGAGGTGCCGCCATGGGCGGCGACCAGTTCCTGCGGCGTGCCGACCGCCAGCACGCGCCCGGCATGCATCAGGGAGATGCGGTCGCAGCGCTCCGCCTCGTTCATGAAATGGGTCGACAGGAAGATCGTCACGCCGTCGTCGCGCGACAGGTCGATCAGCGTGCGCCAGAACGAATCGCGCGCGATCGGATCGACGCCGGAGGTCGGCTCGTCGAGGATCAGCATGGCGGGCCGGTGCAGCACCGCCACCGCCAGCTGGAGCCGCTGGCGGAGGCCGAGCGGCAGGCTCTCCGGGCGGGCGTCCATCACGTCGGCGAGGTCGAAGCGCTCGGCAAGCTCGGCGATGCGCCCGGGAATGTCGCCGGAAGGCAGGTGGTAGAGATGGGCGTGCAGCTCCAGATTCTGCCGCACCGTGAGTTCGCCATAGAGCGAGAACGCCTGGCTCATGTAGCCGACATTGCGCCGTGTCTCCATGTCGTCCGTGCCCATCGGCGCGCCGAACAGCCTGGCCCAGCCCTCGGTCGCCGGCAAAAGGCCGGTCAGCATCTTCATGGTGGTCGACTTGCCGCAGCCATTGGAGCCGAGAAAGCCGAAGATCTCGCCGCGCGCGATGCGCAGGCTCACATGATCCACCGCGACGAAATTACCGAACCGCCGGGTCAGCCCCTCCGCCTCGATCGCCGGAACGCCGTCGTCGTTTCCGGCGCGCGGGCGCACCTCGACCTTGCGGTGACGCGCGCGCTTCTCCTCCGGCAGCAGCGCGATGAACGCGGATTCGAGGTCGCGCTCGCCGGTGCGCGCCAGCAGCTCGGCCGTGGTGCCGCTGGCGATCACCCGGCCATCATCCATCGCCACCAGCGCATCGAAGCGCTGCGCCTCGTCCATATAGGCGGTGGCGACGATCACGCTCATCTGCGGACGCCGGGCACGGATGGTGTTGATGAGGTCCCAGAACTGGCCGCGCGACAGCGGGTCGACGCCGGTGGTCGGCTCGTCGAGGATCAGCAGGTCCGGATCGTGGATCAGCGCGCAGCACAGCGAGAGCTTCTGCTTCATGCCGCCGGAGAGCTTCCCCGCCGGCCGGTCCTCGAACGGATCGAGCGCGGTCGCCTTCAGCAACTCGTCGATGCGGGCGCGGCGCTCGCCCTCTGCCTGGCCGAACAGGCGGGCGTGGAAGTCGATGTTCTCGAACACGCTGAGCGTGGGATAGAGGTTGCGCCCCAGCCCCTGCGGCATGTAGGCGATGCGCCCGCCCTGCGCGGTGCGGTGCGCCTTGTCCGCCATGTCGCCGCCCAGCACATGGACCGTGCCGTGCTGGATGACGCGCACCCCGGCGATCAGCGCCAGCAGGGTCGACTTGCCGACGCCATCCGGCCCGATCACGCCGATCATCCGGCGCGGGGGAATGTCGAGGCTCACCTCGTCCAGCGCGACAGTGCGGCCATAGCGATGCGACACCCCGGCAAGCCGGGCGACCGGCGGCTCCGGCCGGGAAGCGACCGCGCGGTCCCCGGTCATTGCGGCAGGTTCACCGCCAGCTCGGCCGGCCAGGCGACATCCGGGCGCACCCGCACGAAGCCCATGCCGCGCACGCCGGTTTTTACATAGGAATGGTACTTGTTGAGCACCTGCGGATCGATCTGCAGCTTGACGCGGAACATCAGCTTCTCGCGCTCCTCGGCGGTCTCCACGCTCTTGGGCGTGAACTGGGCGTCGGCCGCCACGAAGCCGATGGTGGCGGGCACCACATATTGCGGCGCCGGATCAAGCACGAGCCGCGCCTCGTCGCCGAGCGCCAGCAGCCCGGCCTGGGCGGCCGGCAGGTAGATGGTCATGTAGACATCGCCGAGGTCGAGCAGGGTCAGCACGCGCTGGCCGGCCGCCACCACCTCGCCGCCGCGCGCGAGCTGGTACTGCACGCGCCCGCTGCGCGGGGCCACCAGCGTCAGATCGACGAGGATCGCCTCGATGCGGTCGACCTCGGCATCGGCATTCTTGATCGCGAACTCCGCCTGCTCGCGCTGCGCCTCGGCGACCTTCAGCGCGGCTTCGGCGATTTCCGCCTTGGCGACGCGCTGGTCGTAGATCTGGCTGGAGAGGTAGCCGTTCTCGACCAACTGCTTGCCGCGCTGGAGTTCGTTCGCGGTGAGGGTGACGTCGCTCCGGCGCTGCACGATCAGCGCCTCGGCCTCGGCGAGGCCCTGCTTGGCCTCGAGCACCTGCGCCTGCGCGCCGCGAAGCTGCGCCTCATATTCCGGCGCCGAGATGCGGGCGACCACCTGTCCGGCGGTCACCTCGTCGCCCTCCTTCACCAGCACCTCGGAGAGGCGGCCGGCATATTTGGCGGAAATGTCGATCTGGGTCGCTTCGATGCGGCCGTTCGACTTCACGATGCCCTCGGGCAGCGTGTTGCCGCGCAGCCGGTCGATCAGGCTGCGGATCGCCGACTGGGCCTGCACGCGCGCCATGCCGGGCCACAGAGCGCCGGACCAATCGCCCTGCCCCGGCAGGAGGCCGACACCGGCGACGATCGCGAGCAACAGGACGAGGGGACGGGCGGCGCGCATGAACTTCTCCGGCTGCGAAACGGACAGTGCGGGTGACCTATACCCGAGAACCGCACCCGCCCACGCGACACAGATCAAAGCCTCGACCGCAGCCTGTCCCAAAACCGGGTCGGGTCGCAACGCCTGTTTTCGGCGTGCCGACCCCCAGCGGACGCGGATGCGCGGACCGCCTCGCCGGCCGCGATTCCCGCCGGGCGGCCATGCTGCATCGCAGCAATAAGGCGCAAAAACGGAGAGGGCGCGGGCAAAATCGGGCGACGTCACACGTTATGAAGTATTATTCGTGCATAACCCAGAGAGAGCTGCGACAAGCTGTCCATACCGCGCCTCTGGTGGCACCCTGGTCACGCGGCCCCGCACCGGTCAACACCCTGTTATGAAACCCATTGCTCTTCAATGGCTTACATAATACGGCATCTGCCGCATTTTATTAATTATAATGTATACCAAAATTGGAATACCAAATACGTAATAACAGTGAAGAGTAATATAGGCTTACCTTGCGACGCACCATTCGACTTTCGAATTAACACTTGGCTTTGACGAATTCTTGGTACAACTTATTCCACGGAATATCCGGCGGAGAGACACAACAAAGACTGCCGGTTATCGAGGCTCCGCAGCGTGTCCAACACACGGTCCGGCGCCCAATCAAAATGCCGACATTCAAGATCGGCTGTTCGCCAGAACCCCTTTGGGAAGGAAAACGCCAAATGAAATACGTCTCCACTTTCGGCCTTGGTGCCCTGACGGCCCTCGGCATGACGGCCATGTCGATGCTGCCGGCCAGCGCCGCCTGGGAGCCGACCAAGCCGGTCGAGTTCATTGTCCCCGCCGGCACCGGCGGCGGCGCCGACCAGATGGCCCGCACGCTTCAGGGCATCATTGCCAAGCACAATCTGATGTCGACGCAGCTCGTCGTCATCAACAAGTCCGGTGGTGCCGGCGGCGAGGGCTTCCTCGACGTCAAGAGCAACAAGGGCAACCCGCACAAGATCGTCATCACGCTCTCGAACCTGTTCACCACCCCGCTCGCCACCGGCATTCCCTTCAACTGGAAGGACCTGACCCCGGTCGCGATGCTGGCGCTGGACGAGTTCGTGCTGTGGGTGAACGCCCAGGAGCCCTACAAGACCGCGCAGGAATATGAGGCCGCGATCAAGGCCGCGCCGGACAACACCTTCAAGATGGGCGGCACCGGCTCCAAGCAGGAAGATCAGATCATCACCGTCGCCGTCGAGAAGGCGCTCGGCAAGAAGATGACCTACATCCCCTATAAGGGCGGTGGCGAGGTCGCGGTGCAGCTGGTCGGCGGTCACATCAATTCGAGCGTGAACAACCCGATCGAGGCCGTCTCGCAGTGGCGCGGCGACAAGCTGCGTCCGCTCTGCGTGTTCGACTCCAAGCCCCTGCCCTACACCGACAAGATCCTCGGCGACCTGTCCTGGTCCTCGGTCCCGACCTGCAAGTCGGCCGGCCTCGACGTCGAATATCTCATGCTGCGCGGCATCTTCATGCCCCCGGGCGTGAGCGAGGAGCAGGTCGCCTACTTCGTCGAGCTGTTCAAGAAGGTTCGCGAGACCCCGGAATGGAAGCAGCTCATGAAGGACGGTGCGTTCAACCAGACCTTCATGTCCGGCGACGAGTTCAAGGCGTGGCTCGACCAGTCCGAAGCCACCCACAAGGGCCTGATGCAGGAAGCCGGCTTCATCGCCGGCAACTGATAAAGACGATGGCGTGAGCCCGAGCACGGCCGGCCCGCAAGGCCGGCCGTGCGATCCCCAAGCGGATCACGGCCGGCGCAGCGCAATAGCGAGGACTTCTTAGGGTCCCCGCCGGTCGCCCCCTGGGCGAGACAATAACAAACAGACATTCAACGGGCTCGCGGCAGACGCTCCGTCGACGGACAGCACTCCGTCGACCGGCTCGTTGCGCGGATTTTTCGGAGACAAACGTGATGGAACAGGCTCACCACGGAGCCGAAACGGGACCCAAGCAGCGCTCAGTGGAAATGGGCACTGCGCTGTTGACCCTGCTCTTCGGCCTTATCGTCGTTTATGGAAGCGTCATCGTCGGCTTTGGATGGAGTTCGGACGGCCCGCAGGCCGGCTTCTTCCCCTTCTATGTCGGCCTCATCATCTGCGGCTGCAGCATCATCAACTTCGTGCAGGGCGTTCGCGAGAACCCCGAGCCGCTGTTCGCCGAGTACGGCCAGCTCCGTCAGGTGCTGAAGGTCCTGATCCCGGCCTGCATCTATGTGGCGCTGGTGCCGTTCCTCGGCATCTACCTGCCGTCGGTGCTGCTGATCGTGCTCTTCATGATCTGGCTGGGCCATTACGGCTGGCCGCTGTCGCTGGCCGTCGCCTTTGGCGTCCCGGCCTTCTTCTACATCACGCTTGAGCGCTGGTTCCTGATTCCGCTCCCGAAGGGGCCGATCGAGGCCATGCTCGGACTCTGATCAGGCTCGCACAAGAAGGCCTCCCAAGGGGATAAGCGCCCATGAATATGATTGCTGAGAATTTCACCCTCCTCTACCACGGCTTCGGCATCGCCTCCGATCCGTTCAACATCCTTCTGATGGCCATCGGCATCCTGCTGGGCGTCATCATCGGCGTGCTGCCGGGCCTCGGCGGCGCCAACGGCGTCGCCATCCTGCTGCCGCTCACCTTCTCCATGTCGCCGACCTCGGCGATCATCCTCCTGACCTGCATCTACTGGGGCGCGCTGTTCGGCGGCGCCATCACCTCGGTGCTGTTCAACATCCCGGGCGAGCCGTGGTCGGTGGCCACGACCTTCGACGGCCATCCCATGGCGCGGTCGGGACGCGCGGGCGAAGCCCTGACGGCGGCGTTCACCTCGTCCTTCGTCGGCGCGTTCTTCGCGATCGTCATGATCACGCTGATCGCCCCGCTGGTCGCCCAGTTCGCGCTGCAATTCGGTCCAGCCGAGAAGTTCGCGGTGTACTTCCTCGCCTTCGCCTCCTTCGTGGGCATGAGCAAGGAACCGCCGGCCAAGACCGTTGTCTCCATGATGATCGGCTTTGCGCTCGCCGCGGTCGGCCTCGACATGGTGACCGGCCAGCTGCGCCTGACCTTCGGCGTCACCGAACTGCTCAACGGCTTCGACTTCCTCATCGCGGTCATCGGTCTGTTCGGCATCGGCGAGATCCTGCTCACGATGGAAGAAGGCCTGGAGTTCCGCGGCAAGGCGGCGAAGATCGACCCGAAGGTGGTGTGGAAGACCTGGAAGACGCTGCCGCGCTACTGGATGACGTCGCTGCGCTCCTGCATCATCGGCTGCTGGATGGGCATCACCCCCGCCGGCGCGACCCCTGCCTCGTTCATGGCCTACGGCATTGCCAAGCGCGTGTCGAAGAACGGCAAGAACTTCGGCAATGGCGAGATCGAGGGCGTCGTCGCCCCCGAGACCGCCGCCCACGCCGCCGGCACCGCCGCCATGCTCCCCATGCTGGCGCTCGGCGTCCCCGGTTCGCCGACCGCCGCGGTTCTGCTCGGCGGCCTGCTGATCTGGGGTCTTCAGCCCGGCCCGATGCTGTTCGTCGAACAGGGCGAGTTCGTGTGGGGCCTCATCGCCTCCATGTATCTCGGCAACATCGTCGGCCTCATCCTGGTGCTGACCACGGTTCCGCTGTTCGCCTCGATCCTGCGCATCCCCTTCTCGATCATCGCCCCGGTGATCCTGGTGATCTGTGCGATCGGCGCCTACACCGTGAACAACAACGTGTTCGACGTGCTGATGATGATGGTGTTCGGTGTCCTCGGCTACCTGCTGAAGAAGACCAACTACCCGCTCGCCCCGCTGGTGCTGGCCATCGTGCTCGGCGATAGCGCCGAGGAAGCCTTCCGCCAGTCCCTGCTTGGCTCGGGTGGCTCGCTCTCGGTGTTCTGGTCGAACGGCCTGGTGTCTTCGATCATGGGCCTCGGCGTCATCGCCGCCATCTGGCCGCTGATCGGCATGGCGCTCAACAAGCTGAAGGCCTCGCCCCAGCCGGCCTGATCGCCACTGACGTGAAATGGGCCCGCCGCGTCCCCCGACGCGGCGGGCTTTCGAACCGACCGGAGTTGCCGCAAGGGAACTTATGTCGGTGCCCATGCGAAGAGCGGCAATGGCCGCTCCCCGCCGGCTCCCTCGTTCCCCCCGGAGAGCGGAGATCGGGCACAACGGGCGCCTTCCGCAGCGCAACACGCCCCCAAGAAGGCGGCGCGCAGGCGGCAGTCGTCACCGCACGGGACGGGGAACGGGAGGCAACGCCAATGACCCAGACTTCAGCTTCGACGTCCACTCTCGGGACGCGGGCATCATGATGAGCTTCGAGCCCACTACACGCCGCATCGGCAGCGGCGCCGCCAAGCTCTCCGTGGCCCCGCTCGAGGACACCTCGACCTTCAAGAACCGCGCCTACAGCGCGCTCAAGGAGGTCATCGTATCGCTCAACATCTACGATCAGCCGCATGAGGTGCGGCTGGACGAACGCCAGCTCGCCCAGAGCCTCGGCGTGAGCCGCACCCCGGTCCGCGAGGCCATGGCGCAGCTCGAACGCGAGGGCTTCGTCCACTCGGTGCCGCGCCGCGGCATCTATGTGGTGCGCAAGACCAAGCGCGAGGTCATCGAGATGATCCAGGTGTGGGCGGCGCTGGAAAGCCTCGCCGCGCGGCTGATCACGCTCCATGCCTCGAATGAGGAGATCGCGATGCTCCGCCAGATGTTCGCGACCTTCGAGGACGGCGCGCCCCACGCCAAGCTCGACGAATATTCCGAAGTGAACATCCAGTTCCACCAGGCCATCATCGCGATGGGCGGCAACGGCATCCTCGAAAACCTCGCCGAGAACCTGTTCACGCATATGCGCATGATCCGTCGCAAGACGATCGGCGAGGAGAACCGGGCGGACCGCTCGATCCAGGACCATCTGGCCATCATCCAGGCGCTGGAGGCCCGGCAGACCGACGCGGCCGAGGTTCTGGTGCGCAACCACGCGCTCGGCCTTGCCGAGCACGTCTCGCGCTACGCCGACTATCTCGAATAGACCGGACGTGACACCCGCCGGCACAGCCTTGGCCGGAGCTCTCCCCGGCCTGCGACCGACCTCTCCCCCGGCGGGTTCCTCGACCCCGCCGGGCTTTTTTTTGTGCCGCCGGCGGGCGTGGCGGGCCGGCATGTGTGGCCCCGCTGCACCGACCTCGCCCCATGCGCGCGAGCGGCACGCGCAAGCGTTGCGCCGCCCGGTCTCTTCGGTTACCCACGAGACAGGGCCGGTGCGCACCTAGCGCCATCCCTCCCCCGTTCGCCCCGTCGTCTTGCCGCTGGAGAATCGCGCCGGCATGCTGCGCAGTTTGACCGACTTCATCGCCGAGATTGCCGGCGGCGGCCGCGAGACCGCCTTCGCCGAGAATGACTACCGGCTCGCGGCGGCCGCCCTGCTGGTCCATGTGGTGACCATTGACGGGGTGATCGGCTCCGACGAGATGGCCAAGCTCCGCCGCCTGCTGAGCTACCGTTTCAGCCTCTCGGAGGACGACGCGGAAACCCTGCTGGAAGCCGCCATCGCCCGCGACGCCGAGGCGGTCGACCTCTATGCCTTCACCAGCGTGCTGAACCGCGCGCTGGACGAGGAGGGCCGCAAGCGTATCGTCGAGATGATGTTCGAGGTCGCCTATGCCGATGGCGGGCTGACCGAGTTCGAGGACAATCTGGTCTGGCGCGCCGCCGAACTGCTCAACATCACCTCGCGCGACCGGGTGCAGATCCGCAAGAACGTCCGCGACGCCTCCGAGAACGGCGGGGCGGAGTAGCGCCGGCTGCCGGCGCCGGGCCGGCCGGATGACGGATTTGGGGACGCCCACCGCGCCAGAGCGCGCTGCCGGGCGGCCGCCGGGCGATGAACTTTCGCGCGCGACGCGCGTTGAACCCGCTCCAGAACAGAGGCCGGCGCCGCCGGCTTTGCAGAGCGAGGTCACGATGGACAGGAACCGCATCACCGGCACCGCCCGGCAGATGGGCAGCCGCCTCAAGAGCGTTGCCAGCCACGCCGGAAACGACGCAGCCACCCGCGCCGAGAGCGCCTATGACGACGCGCTGGAAGCCGGCGTGCGGGTGCTGGAGCAGGCGCGCGGGCGCGCGCTGCATCTGGCGGACGACACGCTCGACAGCGGCCAGCGGCTCTACGGCCACGGCATGCGCGCGCTGACGCGTCAGGCTAGCGCGCATCCGGTGGCGCTGATCGTGGCGGCGGGCGTCGCCGGAGCCGCCCTCGCGCTGCTGTTCGCCGCGCCGCGCCGCCGCTGAGCGCGGCAAAGGGATGTGGACCCCGGCACGCTTTGCGGCGCCGGGGTCGGCGGGGTACTTGTGCCGGACGCCCGCCTCGGCTATTGAGCGCCTCACTCTCGGGCGATTGACCATCGCCCTCGCGTGGAGAGGTGCCAGAGTGGTCGATTGGGACGGTCTCGAAAACCGTTGTGCGTGCAAGCGTACCGTGGGTTCGAATCCCACCCTCTCCGCCATCGCCCTTTGCCCTCGCGGGCTTCCCCATGCACGTGGCTTGTAAACGCAAGGGTTTTCGGCAAGTGCCCGTGCACTGCCTTGCATCCTTTTGCGCCCCAAGGGCCGGCAATTCCCGGGTATAAACCGGGTACGGGATCGGGGTGACCGGGTATCGGGTGACATGGCGGCTGCGCAGGGACTGAGCCATGCGAAGATTCGCAAGGCGGCAGCGGGCGAGAGGCCCTACAAGCTGACGGACGCGGGCGGACTTAATCTCCATGTGCTGCGGACCGGCACAAGAATCTGGCGGATGCGCTACGAGATCGCCGGTCGGGAGAAGCGGCTCACCCTCGACCCCTATCCCGACATGAGCCTTGCCGCCGCACGGGAGGCCGGCGCGGAGGCGCGCAAGCTGCTGCGGCAGGGGTGCGCCGGAGGCGGCGCGCTTCGAGGCTCCGGCTCGCGAGTGGCATGCGCTCTCCAAGCGCACTGGAGCGACACCCACGCTCAAGACGTGCTGCTCTCGCTGGAGCGCGACGTGTTCGCCGCGATCGGCGCGAAGGATGTGCGCGAGATCACGCCGGCGGACGCGCAGGCGGTGCTGCGCGCGATCGAGGCGCGGCCGGCGATCGAGACCGCCAAGCGGGTGCGCCAGCGGATAAGCGCGGTGTTCGTGTTCGCGATCGGCAGCGGGTTGGCGACGCAGGACCCGGCACCCGTCCTTCCAAGGTCGAACGTCACCCTGTTCTAACCGGAGTTCCTGCATGCTTCAGCACGTTTGGCTTCGCGCCCGGTTCTGGTCCCCCTTCAGTATGACCAGTACAACGCAGGCGACTGGCCTCAGCTGCCTCAGCGTGGCAGGCCGAATTGCTGACGCAGCGCCTTGTCGAACAGCCGCGCCGGCATCAAGCGGCGCAGCAGGCTGACCTGTTTCGCCACGTTGCCGACCGGGTAACGCAGTCTGTGGCGGGATGTGGTGGCCGCCCGCAACACTGCTTCCGCTACCTCTTCCGGCGTGACCGCCTTCGGCAGCGACTTCCCGATGAAGTCATGCACCCAGGCGCGGCCGCCATCATATTCCTGCTTCTTGGCGTCGGGCTCCAGCGCGCTCTGGTCGAAATTGCCGGTCACCGTTCCGGGCTCGATCAGGGCGACGCGGACATTGAAGGCGCGGACCTCGTGATCGAGCGACTCGGAATATCCCTCAACGGCGAACTTGCTTCCGGCATAATGGGCCGAATACGGCGCGGGGATGAACCCGAGCGCGCTGCTGAGATTGATGATGCGGCCCTGCCCGCGGTCCCGCATCGACGGCAACACCGCATTGATGACCCGGACAACGCCGAACAGATTGACATCGTAGAGGCGCTGAACCTGCGCGGTCGAGGATTCCTCGGCGCCCCCGAACATGCCGACGCCGGCATTGTTGACGAGAACATCGATGCGCCCCGTGCGTGCGAGCACCTGCGACACGAGGGTGGCGACGGAATCGTCATCCGTCACGTCGCAAGCCAGCATGGTGACCTGGCTCGAGGCGGTTCCGCCCGGTTTGCGGCTCGTGCCGAAGACGGTGAAGCCGGCCCGCGCCAGGGCTTCGGCGCTCGCACGGCCGATGCCGGACGACGCCCCTGTCACAAGAGCGGTTTTCGGAGAGTGTGAGGACATAGCTGCTGATCCGATTTGCCGAACGAGGGAACGGGTCCGCCATCGCGGCCCAAATAGTTGCCGCCGGCCGGCGCCGCGGGGCCGGCCATGCGTCAGGGTTTGAGATGCCGCCGTCACTTCAGCCGGACGACGACCTTGCCTTTGGACCGTCCCGTGTCGAGATAGGCCAAGGCCTCGTTGGTGGCTTTGAACGGGAAGACCCGGTCCATGATCGGGCGAATGGCACCGGCCTCGATCAGCGCCGTGATCTGGCTCAACTGCCCGCCATCCGCCCGCATGAACAGGAAGGAATAGGCGAGCCCCCGGCCTTTCGCCTTCCGGCGAATGCCGAAGCTGAGAAGGCGCATGAGCTGCCGCAGTCCCCAGTTCAGCCCCTTCTGTCGGGCGAAATCGGCGTCCGGCGGGCCGGAGATGGAGATCAGCTTCCCGCCGGGCTTCAGCACGCGCAGGGACTTCTGAAGCGTGTCGCCGCCGAGGCTGTTCAGGACGACATCGTAACCCGACAGGACTTTCTCGAAGTCCTGCGTCTTGTAGTCGATCACCACATCGGCGCCGAGGCTTCGGACCAGATCGACATTGGCGGTGCTGGTGGTCGTCGCGACAGTCGCGCCGAGATGCTTGGCCAGCTGGATGGCAAATGTGCCGACACCGCCGGAGCCTGCATGGATCAGGATCTTCTGCCCCTTGCGCAGACCGGCGCGCTCCACCAGCGCCTGCCAGGCGGTGAGCCCGACCAGGGGAATGGACGCCGCCTCCTCCATGGTCAGGTTCTTCGGCTTCAGCGCGAGATCGGCCTCATGGACGGCAATCCGCTCCGCGAGGGTTCCGACCCGGCCATCGCGCGGACGGGCATAGACCTCGTCGCCCACCTCGAAACGGCGAACCCTCGAGCCGACCCGCGCGACCACGCCGGCCATGTCATGTCCCAGCACGAAGGGCGGGCGATAGGGAAGGAGCGGCTTGAAGGCACCATCGCGGATCTTGGAATCCAGAGGGTTCAGGCCGGCGGCATGAATGTCGACCAGGACATCTTCATCCCCCAATTCCGGCTCCGGCCTATCGCCAAAGCGCAGGGCGCCGCTCTTCTTGTATTTGTCGAGGATGAAGGCCTTCATTTTGGTGTTCTTTCTGGTTTCCTGCGGATGGCGCGCCGCCGGTCGAAGGGCGGGACTGTTGCCGGCGAACCGGGCCGCGGCGGGCAAAGGCTCAGTCGGCCGTCCGGTAGCGCGCGGCGGCATGTTCCTGGCGGGTGTTCGGCAGCATGGCCTGACGCGCAGCCTGGAAGGCGTTCCACTGCTCCACATCGGGCAGCGGCGGGATGGTAACGGCCTCGCGGCGGTCGAAGCCGGTCATGGCCGCGTCAACGAGTTCGTCGACGCTCATCACCCCCGACATGGCGTTGACGTCCGCCCCGGCGTGGCCCCAGATTTCGGTGCGTGTGGCGGCGGGAAGCACCGCCTGGACATAGACACCCTTCGGGCCAAGCTCGAGGCTGAGCCCCTGCGACAGGAACAGCGCGAAAGCCTTGGTGGCGCCATAGACCGTCATGGCGAATTCCGGCGCCAGCCCGACCACCGAGCCGATGTTGACGATAGCGCCCGCGCCGGCCTGTGCCAGCCGCGGCGCGATGGCACTGGCCAGCCGCAGGACGGCGGTGGTGTTGAGGGCGAGCAGCCGCGCCACATCCTCGGTGCTCTGCTCGATGAAGCTGCCGCCAATGGCGGTGCCGGCATTGTTGATGAGGATACCGATGCGTGCGTCCTCGCGCAGCCGGGTCTCGACGGCAGCGAGGTCGGCGGGCTGCGTGAGATCCGCCACGATGATGTCGATCGCCACGCCGGTCTCGTCGCGCAGGCGCGCCGCTAACGCCTCCATTCGCGCCGTGTTGCGGGCAACCAGCACCAGATCATGCCCACGGCGGGCGAAACGCTCGGCATAAGCCACGCCGATGCCGGTCGAGGCGCCGGTGATAAGAACGGAGGGTTGTGCGGCCATGGGTTGCTCTCTCTTCCATTCGCGCTCATATACATGACGATCATCATGATTAAATCTAAATATGACAATCATCATGTACCTGTCAATCATGGGCGCCGGAGGATTCTGAAATGAAGGTCAGCCGCGAGCAGATGGCGGAGAACCGCCGCCGTATCCTCGACGCTGCCAGCTCGCTG
This sequence comes from Ancylobacter gelatini, assembly GCF_022601675.1. GTDB lineage: Bacteria > Pseudomonadota > Alphaproteobacteria > Rhizobiales > Xanthobacteraceae > Ancylobacter > Ancylobacter gelatini. The sequence goes on from NZ_JAKVIL010000005.1 coordinate 97,999, forward strand.
TTTCGCGACAGGGGGTTTGACGCCGTCAGCGTCGCCGAGGTGATGAAAGCCGCCGGGCTCACCCATGGTGGCTTCTATGGGCATTTCAGTTCCAAGGATGATCTGGTCGCACAGACGCTGGTCCACGCCCTCGCGGTGGACGCCGGCGGGGACATCGGAATCCGCGCCTATCTCGAGGCCTATCTGTCGCCGCGTCATCGCGACAACCCGGCCGCGGGCTGCCCCACGGCGGGCCTTGCCGCCGCCATACGTCACCAGACCCCGGCCGCACGCGAGGCGATGACGGAAGGGTTTCGCACGCAGATCGCCCGTCTCGAGACGGCGCTCCCGGCGGTGCATCCGGCAGACGGGCGTCAGGCAGCGATTGGAAGCTGGGCGGCGATGGTCGGGGCGGTCATACTCGCCCGTGCCATCGATGACCCAGCTCTTTCCGACGAAATCTTGGAGCAGACCCGGGCCTGGATCGAGGCGGGGATCGAGGAGGGGATCGAGGAGGGGTCAGCCCCATAATCCGAGGCCCGCGAACGGAATTTGTATCCTACCCGCAGCTAGCGGCGGGCATCACCGCCAACCCGTGGAGTCATCGCGGTGCTTCATATCGGGCTGCAAGTGCCTCCGCTTCCCAGGCGCTGAGAAGATCATACGAAGACTCAGAGACCGGGCAAAAACCTCTGAGGAGCAAGCGCTCCCGGATTGTCGCAAGCTCCGACGCCTCTTCCACGGCCAGAAAGGCCGTGCGCAGCGCCTCTATTACCTGCCGCGGGCAGGAGCGCGACGCGACAAGAAATGGGATCGGGGCCGGTGCCGTGGTCGCGACGACGCGCAGTCCGTGGGCGGGATCGTCCGGTGCGGCGCGCATGAGGTCGAACGCATAGGAATCGAGCGGGCCGGCATCGATCGCGCCGGACAGGAGCGCTGCGACCACACCGCGCGGCGTGTGCAGCGGACCGATGCTTTCCGCATAGAGCGCAGGCCGGCTCAAAGAGCGATAGCCGAGCAGATGATGGCGCGGGGCATTGAAGCCGGACTGCGATTCCTCCAGCGTGTAGCCGATGCGATGGCCGAACGTATCCTCCAGCGTCCGAAAGGGACTGTCGGCTCGCACGACGATATCGGTCATGTAGCGCGGGGCGCCGTCATAACGCGCCGGCGCCGGCACGGGGCAGACGATCGGCGCCGGCTTCGGATCGGCCCGCAACCAGGGTCGGCCGCACATGAACGCGGCCCCCAGATCGGAGCGCGTCCAGAGCGCCGTCATCGGCAGGCTCGTGGGATGCTGGATCGTCTCCAGATCGACGCCGCTCTTCCGAGCGACCCAGGCAAAAAGCTCGGTCCATGCGGCCGAGGCATCGGCAGTTACCGCATACATGCGGGCATTGGCCACCCAGCTCATGCCGCGGCATCCGCTCCGTCGAGAATGGCGTCGCGGGTGACATGACCGAGGACGGCGCCGTCGGCACCGCGCACGTTCACGCTGCGCGCACCGGAGCCGATCAGGCGCGCCAGCGCTTCGCGCACCGAAGCGCCGCTGGCGATCGTCGGCGCATCCGCGACGGAACCAGGTCGCATCAGCGCATCGACGCCGCGCAGGCTCAGGCGCTTGAGCGCGCGGTCCGGGCCCACGAAGGCCTCGACGAAGGCATCCGCGGGCGCTGCGAGGATCTCGTCCGGCGTGGCGTATTGGATGAGCCGCCCCTCGCGCATGATGGCGACGCGGTCGCCCATCTTCATCGCCTCGTCGAGATCATGCGTGACCATGACGATGGTCTTGCGCACGCGTTTGAGGATTTCCTTGAATTCGTCCTGTAGCCGCTCGCGCGCGATCGGGTCGATCGCACCGAAGGGCTCGTCCATCAACATGACCGGCGGGTCGGCGGCCAAAGCGCGCGCCACGCCGACACGCTGGCGCTGTCCGCCTGAAAGGCGATGCGGCATCACGCTTCGGAAGCGCTCCGGCTCGAGCCCGACCAGTGCCAGGAGTTCGTCGATGCGCTTCTCGATCTTCGCCCGCGACCAGCCCAGCAGGTGCGGCACCGTGCCGATGTTCTCCGCCACCGTCATGTGCGGGAACAGGCCGATCTGCTGGATGACATAGCCGATGCGGCGCCGCAGCGTCACGGGGTCGAGCCCGGTGACGTCCTGCCCCTCGATGAAGATGCGGCCCGCGCTGGGCTCGACCATGCGGTTGATCATCCGCATCGTGGTTGTCTTGCCGCAGCCCGAAGGGCCGATGAGCGCGGTCGTCGTTCCCTCCGGCATCTCGATGGTCACATCGTCCACCGAGGGCTTGCCGACGGCGCCGAAACGCTTGGTAATGCCTTCCAGTCTGATCACCGCGTATCGCCTCCCTCGCGCACGTTCCTGAGCAGGCGCCGCTCCGCAAAACCGAGCAGGATCTCGACGCCCATCGCCAGGATGGCGATCGGCACCGCGCCCGCGAGCAGGCGCTGCTGGTCCATGACCGCGATCCCCGACGTGATGAAATCTCCGAGGCCGCCGCCGCCGATGAAGGAGGCAAGTGTCGCCCCCGATATCACCTGGATGGCCGCCGTCCGCATGCCCGCGAAGATCGCCGGGGCGGCCAGCGGAATCTGGATCTTGCGCAGGATCTGACCGCGCGTCATGCCCATGCCCGCAGCCGCGTCGACGAGATCGGCATCCACTTCCCGAAGGCCGATATAGGTGTTGAGCAGGATCGGCGGCAGCGCCAGCACCACCAGCGCCACGACGGACGGCACGAGGCCAATGCCGAGCAGCGGCAGGGCTGCGGCGAGGATCGCAAGGCTTGGGATGGTGCGGAGCATGTTGATGATATTGATGACGAATGCGGCCAGCCGCTCACTCCCCAGAACGGAGATGGCGAGCGGAATGCCGATCGCCAACCCGAGACCGAGCGACCAGATGCTCATCTCCGCATGCTGGATCAACGCTGTCCGCATCAAGTCCCAATGGGCGGCGACCCAGGAGAAGGTTCCGGCGATCAGCGACATCTCAGCCCACCCGTCCAGGACGCAGGCGCCGCTCGAGGCGCGTCAGGGCGAAATCGGCACTGACCGCCATGGCAGAGGCGAGCAGACCGCCGGTCAGGATCTTCTCGGGATAGCGCTGGTCGATGCCGGCGAAGATGATCGTGCCGAGCCCGCCGGCATTGATATAGGCCGCGACCGTCGCGATGCCGATGACGGTGATGGTGGCGATGCGGACACCGGAGACGATGAGCGGCATCGCCAGCGGCAATTCGATCCTCAGCAGGCGCCGCCATGGATCGTAGCCCATGCCCGTCGCCGCATCGAGCACCTCGGGCGGCACCGACCTGATGCCGAGCGCCACGTTGCGTACGAGGGCCAGCAGACAATACGACACAAGCCCGACGATCGCCGGCTTGAATCCGAGCCCGAGGAAGGGGATGAGCAGCGCGAACAGCGCCAGGCTCGGAATCACGAAGATGGCGCCGGTCAGAAAGACCACGACGGCATAGACCGCCGGCCGGCGCGCGCTGTAGACGCCCAGAACCAGCGATATGGCCAGCGCGATCGCTACCGAGACGAGGACGAGCGTTACATGCTCCAGTAGCGCCTGGGCGATCTCGGGCAGATGTGTGGGGACCCAGCGCAGCATCACGTCGTCTCCTCGCCGATCCCGTCAAGGACATCAAACACACCGGCCGCGATCATCGCGTCCAGCGCTTCGATATCGGGCGTCGCAGGCCTGTCCTCGGTCAGCATCGCGACAGCGCTCCGCACGGCGGCCTGAATGCCGGCCGTGCCACGGCCGAGTGCGATGCCATCCCGAAGATCGACGGCCTGAGCGGCGACCATCAGTTCCACGGCGATCAGCAGCCGCAGCCGGGCGACGATATCGGCGGTCTTCTCCACCACCGCCGTCGCCATGGTGGCATAGTCCTCGACGCGGTCGGCGACGGGCAGGATGAAAACGGGCATCGGATTGGCCCGGTGCTGGATCTCCGCGACCAGCGCCGCGACCGTCTTCTGCACCGTGGCATAACCGTTGCTGCCGTTCTGGATCGGGCTGAGAAAGCGCGGAAGATCGCTGGAGGCCGGCGACATCAGTTTCATGACCCTCTCGCCGACCATGGCCGCGACCCGGGCGAGGGCAAGGCCAAGCATCTCGAGGACGAGGGTCAGATGGGTGGTGTCGAAATTGGCGTTCGGCAGGGAGCGCCCCTCGGCGAAGATCGCCGGGTTGTCGTCGCTGCTGTTGATCTCGGCCTCGACGATATCGCGGGCGGAATCCAGCGCGGCAACCGCCGCCCCCATGACGGGCGCTATGCAGCGGAAACTCAACGGATCCTGCAGGCGGCGGGCCGCGCCTGGCTGGATGAGGGCGCCGCCCTCGAACAGGGCGCGCATTGCGGCCGCCACCACCCCCTGGCCCTGCAGGGGCCGCAGAGCCAGCGCGGCTTCCGACAGCGGATCCAGCGAGCAGCGATAGGCTTCGAAGGAGAGGGCGCCGGCCGCGACAGCGGCCGAAAGCACCCGCCGTGCATCGGCGACGCAGAGCACCGCAAGACCGACCGACGCGGCATTGGAGGACACCAGCGCGAGGCCGTCCTTGCCGACGAGACGGAGGGGGGACAGACCCGCGCGTTCCAGAGCTAGGGCCCCCGGTACGATTTCCCCTTCCATGGACGCGAAACCCCGCCCGATCAGGACAGCTGCGATCGCCGCCAGCGGCGCGAGGTCACCTTCCCCGATCGAGCCCGTCATCGGTACGACCGGTTGCACGTCGCGTTCGATCAGCCCGGCAAGACCGTGCGCTGTCGCGAGACTCGCGCCGGAATAGCCCCGGGCGAGCCGGGCGGCCCGCGTCGTCATGATGGCGCGTACCTCCCGGCGCGAACCGGCCCGGCCGACGCCGACGCAACGCGCCAATGGCACGCGCATCTGCACGTCGTCATCCGCCCGCAACGCCGTATCGACGGCGGCGCCTAGCCCGGTCGTAACGCCGTAGATGCGTTCGCCCGCGGCGCTGAGCAGGGCAAGCGCGCTTGCCGAGGCCTCGATACCGGCCTCAGTTGCTTTGGAGAACGCGATAGTGCGCTGACCATCGGCAACGGCGACGATATCGCCGATGGTGAGGCGGGCTATCCCGAGCGTGACGATGGGCTTCATGGCGACGGTCCGCATGACGCTCTGGTGCTTACTTGATCACGCCCTTTTCCTTAAGAAACGCCATGGCGACGTCCTTCGGCTCCTCGCGGTCCTTTTCGACGCGCGCGTTGAGCTGGCGCATCGTGTCGTTGTCCAGCAGCGGGGAGAGCGCGTCGAGCGTTGCGGCGATCTTCGGATTGGCCGCAAGCGTATCCTGCCTGATGACGGGCGCGACGTAGTAGGGCGGGAACAGGTGCTTGTCGTCCTCGAGAGCGACCAGATTGCCGTCGGCGATCTGCCAATCGGTCGCGAAGCCGTTCGCCACGTCGATCTGCTCGGCGGCGAGCGCATCATAGCGCAGACCAAGCTTGGCGAATTGCTTGAACTCCTTGAACACCGCACCATAGGTGGCCTTGAGGCCGGGCAGCCCATCCGCCCGATCGCTGAACTCGGGCCCGGCGCCCAGGACCAGCGTGGGAGCGGCCTTGCCGAGGTCGCTCAGCGTCTTGAGGTTATGAGCCGCCGCCGTTTCCGGCCGGACCAGCAGAGCGTAGCCGTTATTGATCGCATCAGGCTTCAGCCATGTGACCTTGAAGTTACTCTCATAGAAGTCCTTGACCTCCTTGTAGACGGCATCCGGATCGCTCTGGACCTTGCCCTTCACGACAGAGATCAGCGCGGTGCCGGTATATTCCGGGTAGAGGTCGATCTCGCCAGTGGTCAGCGCCTGATGGGCGATGAGCGTTCCACCGAGATTGATCTTTCGCACCACCTTGAGGCCGGCATTCTCAAGCGCTGCCGCGTAGATTTCGGCGAGCACATATTGTTCGGTGAAGTTCTTGCTGCCGACCTTGACCGTCTGCGCAACAGCCGGGCTGGCGAGACCAGCGAGAACAACGGCGCCGGCCAGCGCCTTGAAAACCTTGAACATGGTTGTACCCCTCTGGTTTTTGGATTCGTAGGGTTGACGGTATTCGCTCAGGCGTATCTCAGGCGTTGTCCGATGTTCAGCGCCCTTGCCTTCTCCAGCATGGCGTGCCCCAACGCGATGTCCGACGATGACAGGCCGCGATGCCAGAACAGGTTTGTTTCATTGTCATCGGTGCGTCCGGGCTTCAGCCCGGCGACGATCTGCCCGAGTTCGGCGTGGAGCGTCTCCAATGTCACCTTGCCCTCGTCGACATGTCGGCGAAGCGCGCCGAAGGGGCGGCCCGGTTGGCACTGTCCCCAGTCGTCGACGACAACCTTATCCATGATGTCTGTGAGATCGATCTCCAGTGCGCTCATCGTGCCGTAAGGAACCACGAAGGCCCCCTTCTTCACCCAGCTGGTCTTGAACAGCGGCGTCGGTTCGGGCAGGCGGCTCGCCTCCACCATGATGTCGGCGCCCTTTAGGCAATCTTCCCAGTTGTCCGTCACGATGATCTTCTTGCCGAGGTCCTGTTCCAGCCGTGCGGCAAAGGCTTCGCGGCTCTCGGGGCGGCGCGAATGGACACGGATCTCGTCGAAGTCGAACAGATGATCCAGCAGCCGCACGTTCCAGTAAGACGTGCCGCGTGCGCCGACATGGCCCAGGATTTTGCTGTCCTTGCGCGCCAGATGCTTGGCGCCGAGCGCGGTGACCGCGCCGGTGCGCATGTCCGTGATCGCCGTCGCGTCGATGATGGCCTGTGGCATGCCGGTCCGCGGGTTGAACAGGTTCAACACCGCCATTTCGGAGGGTAGGCCCACCTTGTAGTTGTCGACGAAATCACCGACCACCTTCACGCCGGCGCAGTCGAGTGGCTTCACATAGCCGCGCAGGACGTTGAAATGGCCCTTGTCGGAGCTCTCGGGAACCAGGTGAACCCTGGGTTCGATCACCGTTTCGCCTCGCCCTTGGGCGGCCAGCGCACCGGACACGGCGTCAAGGATCTCGTCGTTGGTCAGTTCCAATGCCTTGGTATCCAGGGCATTGATGTAGTCGATCCAGATTTCCTGCATTTTTGTCTTCCTGGATTTCAATGCGAACGAAGGTTGCGCCCGTTGCTTTGTCGGGCGGGTCGTCCGGCAGGGAGAACGGCATACGCTTCGCGCAACCGGGCACTGCCGACGAAGCCGGGGTCGGATACCACGCTGATATTGACGGATCCCCCCGGTCAGGAGGCGTCGTCGGCCAGCCTCCCGTCGCGCAGCCGAGCGGCTGCCTCGCGGGCAGTTCTGATACGCACCGGTTCCCCGGAAGATCTTCTTATAGGAGCAGCCAAACATAGCTTCCGACGGCTGAGAAGGCCCCTATGACCCTATTTCAGGGTGTACATATTTTGGGATATGCTAGAATCTTCATATTGGCATATGATGTTTAACATCTTGAACTGGGTCTTCATGAATCTTCAAATATCATCTGATACTTAGCGGACGTCTCCAAACGTCGTGACCTCACCCGTGCTGATGTCGGGTGTCGAAATCAGGTCCGCGGCACGCCAGCGATTTCCGCTGTTTGCGACGGGGCGAAGAGGCCCTCCGGTTCAGCGGACGGAGCAGCGCGTCAAGCGCCTCTGCCGCAATTGCTATGGTGAACCGATGAGATTCTCGGCCAACTCCAAGATAGGTTGGCAGCTCCCGATCTACTGCTTGAACTATCGCGCGTGCCCAACCATCCGCTGAACGGTGCGCGTTTCCGTGTTCTCTTGTTCTCGTTGAGGTTGGCAATTCTTGGCAACATAGGCGCTGACAGGTCTCGAAATGGATACCTCGACCCTTCTGATCGTCCATCGGGTGATGAGCGAACGGAGCATCCGGGGCACGGCCCGGGTAATGAGGAAGCCGGTTTCAAGTATTGCCGCCGCGATCGATCGACTGGAAAGCCAGATCTCTGTGCCACTTGTGCAGAAAGCTGGGACGAGCGTTGTCCTGACCCTTGAGGCCGAGAGACTTTCTCCTGTCATCAAGCAGCTCGCCGAGCATGTCCAGGATATCATGGCCATCGGCAACCGTAGCAGGCAGGACGTCTCGCTGAGCCTCAGCGCTTTAGCCCGCCTTGCACATGTCGCCGAAACCGGCAGCATCCGCGGGGCAGCCAAGTCGCTCGGGTTGGGCCAACCCCAGCTTGCCCGCCAGATCGCACATGTTGAAGCGACGCTCGGCTGTCGCCTGTTCAATCGCCGGGTGGATGGCTCGACGACGACAGAGGCGGGAAAGCGGCTGGTAAGGTCGACCCGTGCCATCGAGGCGATCTGGAACGAACTGGCTCATGCGGCGGCCGGCCGCTCCCGCCGAAGTGCCGCGACCATCCGGCTCGGCTCGATCAGTCCAATAGGCCATGACAGCTTTGTTGCCACGCTGCTCGCCTCGCTCGTCGCGGCCTGGATGAACGACAAGCCCCGCCAACCCCTGTTGGTGGCCAATACGACCACCGAAGGACTCATCGCCGGCCTGAAGAGCGGCACCTACGATGCGGTGCTCCTGAACAGCGTCACCGTCCCAAGGGATTTCGACGGTTATCTGATCGCACGATCGCCGTTGTCGCTTGTCGGTCAGTCGCACGTTATCAAACCGGGCGAAGGGCGGGATGCCTTGGCCAGGATCGTGCTTGGCTCTCCTATCGCCGTCCCAAGCCCGAGGAGTGGGCTACGTCAGATCATCAATCGCCTGCTGGCGGATACGCTCACGGAGGGCGAGATGGACAGGCTGAAGGTGATCGAGCTCGATTCGATGCCCGTCGTCCTCAATCTGGTCCTGCACCACGGTGCCGTTTCGGTGCTGCCGTCGGAATCGGTAGCCCGGATGAGCAGCGACCTGCGCCAGATCCCACTGCCCTCAGAACTAGCCCTGCCATATTGGCTTGTCTGCCGGAAGAATGAGAGCGGACGCCAGACCGCCAACGCCCTGCTGACCGTGCTTGCGGGTTTGGGTTATGGCGACGACGCGACGTAGCGCCTGAGCGTACGGCGGCGCGATCGGACTGTGAGTCCCGACAGCCCAGCGCGCCGCCCCGATGGTTCGGAAAAAACGATTAGCGCGATCTTCCATTGCTGCAGAAGGCTTCGCCCGCTGCAGGTTTGTGGGTAGCTGGATAAGTCATCCAACGGGACTGGGGAGAGAAATGCAACGGAGCGGAAATACAATGTAACCGTTGTCTTCAGGCCGCGTGGCTGAAGACCGGCTGTGCGGGATAGGCCCCTGGCATGAGGTCGTCGATTCGGCTGTTGGGGTGGCCGTTGACGATGCGGGTGATGACGTCTGCGAGGTAGGCTTCGGGATCGATGCGGTTGAGCTTGCAGGTCTCGACCAGCGAAGCGATGACGGCCCAGTGTTGATGATCGGTCTGCTCTTCTCCTGGCGCGCGGCCCGGCGCTCATCCGGGGTTCGTCCACGGATCGGAGCCTCGACGCGATAGAGCTCGGCGATGCGTTGCAGGGCTTCACTGGCGATCTGCGCTGGGCCGGCCTGGGCGAGCTCGTAAAAGCGGCGCCGAAATCGAGCACTGGCGCCGTGGTCTCGTCGGGGCGTTGTTGCGGGATCGATTAAGCCGTCTCGCACGTGTCGAAGGCACTGCGTCGCAGGTGGCGCAGTGATTAGGCTGCTAAGCGTTCACGGATGCGGACCATGAGTTCGGTATAGCCGTGCCCGAAGGTGGACGAGGTCGTGACCGGCGCCTGGACCACTTCGATGCGCGGGATGCGCCGCAGGATCTCCTCCCAGAGAATCTTCAGCTGTAGATCGGCCGCGCGTGCACCTATGCACCGGTGAACTCCCGCGCCGAAGGAAAGATGACGCCGTGCATTGGGCCGCTCGATCCGGAAGTCGTCGCCGCGCTCGAACACGTCCTCGTCCCGGTTCGCCGAGATGTACCAGAGGATGACCTTGTCGCCTTTGCGGATTTGCTGCCCGCGAAGGGTCACGTCGCGCATGGCCGTGCGGCGCATATGGGCGACGGGCGTCTGCCAGCGCAGAACCTCGGGCGTGAGGGCGGTCAACAGCTCGGGATGAGCTTTCAGCTTCTCGCGTTCTTCTGGAAAGCGATCGAAGGCGACGACGCTGCCGCTGATCGCGTTCCGGCTGGTGTCATTGCCGCCGACGATCAGCAGCACGAGGTTTCCGTGGAGTTCCGCGCGCGACATGGCGCGCGTTTCGGGGCCCGAGGCCAGCATGGAGAGCAGGTCGTCTCCCTGCGGGTTTTTCAGCCGTTCCTCCCAGATGGCGTCGAAGGCCGAGAAGCATTCCTGCATCACTTTCAGCTTGTCGTTGATCGTCGGGAAAGCCGCGCTGCCGGGGAGCGAAACCATCGCGTTCGACCAGCGGATCAGGTCGCGCGACCGCTCCCGCGGGAAGCCGAGCAGCGAGGCCAGCGTGCGCGCCGTCAACTCGATGGAGACCTTGTCCACCCAGTCGAAAGGTTCGCCGACCGGCAGTTCGCCCACAATCTCTGCCGACCAGTCACGAAGCCGCTGCGCGAGGTACTGCAGGCGCTCGGGAGAAAATGCCGGCGCGACAGCCTTTCGTTGCGCCGCGTGTCGGGGCGGGTCCATCGCGATGAAAGAGGGCAGGAACTGAGGGTCATCGGGACGCGACGTGATCGTGATGCCGCCATTGGCGTGCTCCGAAGAGAAGGTGTCCGGATCGAGTTCGATCGCCTCGATGTCGCTATGCTTGGTGATCGACCAGTAGGACCCGAACAGCCCGTCGGCGCAGTGGTGAACAGGCGCCTCCCGTCGCAGTCTTTCAAAGCAGCGGAACACTCGGCCGGTTTGAAAAAGCTCCGGTCGCGCGACGTCCAGTTTGTGCAGCGCGCAAGCCGCCTCGCTTGCAATGCTGTTGATGCTGGTACTCATAAGGTACTCCATGTTGCTGGAGCACCGATAAGCGGCCTGTTCGTCGATATGGCTTCAGCGAGATGGAGAATTACGACGGATGAAACATGCACGTCGCTAGAACAAGGGCTCGACCTCCGCATCCAGCAGGTAGCCCACGCCCCTCTCGGTGCGGATCGGCTGCGGCGCGCTGGCGTTCGGCTGAAGCTTCCGTCGCAATCTGAGCACCTGCCCGTCGATGCTCCGGTCGAAGATGTCCTCATGTGGGCGAGTGGCCCGCATGAGCTGCACACGGGTGAGCACCTGACGCGGTGCCTCCAGAAAGGTGCATAACAACGCATATTCATTGCGCGTGAGGTCGACGACGCGGCCGGGCGGATCGGTGAGCGTTCGGGTGCGGCGCCGAAGCTCCCAACCAATGAAGCGCCAGCCACCCGAGCGGTTCTCGGCATCGAAGAAGCGAGAGCGTCCGATGCGACGCAGAATAGCGCGGCCGCGGGCCAGCAATTCGCGCGGACTGAGCGGGGCGGCGAGGACGTCGTCGGCGCCCAGCTCCAGCCCGACGACACAGTCGATCTCGTCCTGCCGGTTTCGGGTGATCATGATGATGGGAAGCTCAGACACCGCCCGCACGCGGCGAAGCGCCTCGAAGCCATCGCCGGGGTCAAGCTGTGCGTCGAGAACCAGAAGGTTGAACCGCTCGGACTGGAGCCGCCCCACCGCCGGCACGCGGTCCGCGCCGACGACGCGGCATCCGTGCTCCCGCAAATAGGTCGTGACATGGCAACGCAGGGTATGGTCCGACGTCACCATCATCACATTCAGGCCACGGAACGGCTCGGGATGGTCGAGCCTTTCGAGCGAAGCGGAATCATGCAGCACGGATCGATCTCGCGGCATCGCCGGGGCGCCTCGTACCGGCGGCCCCGGCAGGCAACTCACAGGTGGTGGGTCTGACGGATTGCCTTGGCGGCGCGCTCTCCGATGATGGCGCAGGGTGCCTGCGTGTTTCCGGTTGTGACGCGCGGCATGATGGAGGCGTCGGCAATGCGCAGTCCTTTGACGCCGTAGACCTCGAGAGTACCGTCGACGACCGACATCGCGTCGCGTCCCATCTTGGCTGTGCAGCTCTGGTGCCAGTAGGTGACGGCTGAGTCGCGGATGAACTGCTTCATCGACTCGCCCTTCAATGGCCCCGGAAGGACCTCGCCGCTTACCAGCGGCCCAAAGGCCTGTGCGTTCCCAAGCTCGCGGCAGAGCTCGACGCAGGCGATTGCGGCGTCCATGTCCTCCGGCGCCGACATCATGTTGGCGTCGATCTCGATGCCGGACGAGGGATCGGATCCGGTCAGGCGCAGCCGCCCTCGGCTCGCGGGGCGGGCAAGTCCGGCGAACATCGTCCAGCCATGACCGGGCACGCCGCGCGCCGCGGTACGCTCGCTCGGCACCGGGAATTCCACCTGGCAGAACAGCAGGTCCGGCGATTCGAGCTCCGGACGCGTCTTCCAGTAAAGCTTGGCCTCGTTTCCGGTATTGCGCGGCGCGATCGGCTCGCGCGTGCCCCAGATGCAGCAGAAAGCGACGTGGTCCTGAAGATTGCCGCCGACCCCGGGCAGATGCTCGATAACGGGGATGCCGAACCGCTCAAGCTCGGAGCGATCCCCGATCCCCGAATGCATCAGCACCTTTGGTGTGTGCATCGCGCCAAGCGAAAGGATCACCTCGGAGGTGGCGCCGATAGTCAAGAGGTTGCCATCGCGAAGCGCCTCGACCCCGACGGCGCGCCGACCCACGAACAGCACCCGGCGGACCGTCGTGCCAGTCAGAACCGTGAGGTTGGGCCGGTCCATAAACGGGTAGGTGTAGGCGCGGAACAGCGAGTTGCGCCGACCGTCCTTGACCAGCATGTCGGTGATAGCGGCCCCGCCGGCGCCCTCCATCATTGCGCCGTTGGGATGATCGTAGCGGGGAATGCCGATCTCGGTCGCTGCGTCGAGCATTGCGAGCGCGATGGGGCTGGGGTCCTGCGCGGGCTGCACCCATACCGGGCCCGAGGTTCCGCGGTATTGCGGGTCCGGCTTGCCCTGCCAGTTCTCGATCCGGCGATAGGTATCGAGCACGGCGTCATAGCCCCAGGAATCGTCACCGCTTTCCTTGGCGAAGAAGTCCCAGTCGCTGCGATGGCCGCGGGCCCAGACCATGACGTTGATGCTGGATCCGCCGCCGAGTCCCTTGCCCATCGACATCGGCAGGGTCCGGCCATCGAGATGCGGGTTCGGGGTTGCCTGGAAGCCCCAGTCGCGCTCGCTGCCCAGATTGAGTGGCCACATGGAAGGGTTGCGGACGCTCTCGGCATCATCGTCGCCGCCCGCCTCCACGAGGAGGACCTGCAACGCCGGGTTCTCGGCCAGCCGCCGCGCCACGACCGAGCCGGAGGAGCCGGCGCCGCAGACGATGAAATCATAGCGCCGCTGGAGCTTCGAACGCAGCCGCTGCTGATTGTCGGCGGCGGTCACGGCGAAGTCTGCGGCTTCGGTGTGCTGGGACGTCATTCCAATTCCTCCTGATGTGCGGGAGGTGAAGTATCAAATTTATCATTTCTATCAAATATGACTTTGTGCTAATATCCTGTTTGTGGGTTATGACCCGTGCCGCTCAAGCTCTATTGGGAACGCGATGATCGACGCAGAGAAGGACATCCTCACCACCGCCGATACGGCTCGGCTGCTCGGTGTGTCGGTGCGTACGGCGCAGTTGCTCATCGAGGGCGGCACGATTTCGTCATGGAAGACGCCGGGCGGGCATCGCAGGGTCTATCGCGCCGATGTCATGGCTTTGATCGACAATAAGGGCGCGACCTCCGAGGTGCTCCGCGCGTCCGCAGCCATCGTGGTCATCGCATCAGCTGAGCGTCTGGCGACCTATCGCAGGCTTCTGGACCAGGTGCCGGAATGCGCGGCCGAGCTGTTCGACGATGTCATGTCCGCGATGGTCATGATCGGCGCCTTGAAGCCGCATACCGTGCTCATTGATCTGACTGGCGCCGACGATCACCACCTCCCGCTTCTGGAGAGTCTCGCCGGCAATGCGCAACTTCTGCACAGCCGCATCGTGGCGGTCGGCGACCCACCCGGGCTGCAACTGCCCTCGCGGGTCACGCTCCTGCGCGAACCGGCCGAAGCGGTGGCGACCCTGCGCGGATGGCTCTCGGACGACGAGGTCACTGCCATGGCTCAGGAGGGCCTGGCGTTCCCGATTGCGCTCAACGAGCGGCAACGGCTGGTCGCGCTGGAGCGCACGGGCCTGTTGGATACGCCGCCCGAAGAAGCGTTCGACCGGCTCACCTGGCTCGCCGCCCAGAGTCTGGAGGCACCGATCGCCCTGATGACGCTGCTGACGCCGACGCGGCAATGGTTCAAGTCGCGGATCGGGCTTGAACTGCCCGAGACGCCGCGGAGCTGGGCCTTCTGCAACCACACCATCCTGCAGAAGAAGGTGTTCTCCGTCTCTGACCTCTCCAGCGATCCGCGTTTTGCCGACAACCCCGCCGTGGCCGGGGAGCCCGGATTCCGCTTCTATGCGGGCGCGCCGATTCTGGACGGCAACGGCTTTGTCGTCGGCTCACTGTGCGTCATCGACAGGAAGCCGCGCGACTTGAGCGAGCGCGAGGCGCACGCGATCGAGGCGCTTGCCGCGCTCGCCTCCGATGAAGTCCGTCTGCGGGCGGTCGATCGCCAGTTGCGCCAGACCTTGCAGGCACGCGAGCGCGGCACCGGCAGCAGAAGCTGAGACCGCATGCGGGAAGCGCGCGGGCTATGGCTCATAGCTTTCACTCGCCCGCGCGCTGGCAATGTCGAGGACAAGGCGTCCGGCCAATTCGTTGAAGGCGGAAACCGCGTGCCGGAATGGCGCGTGAGATGGCAGCGGGCGCGCCACGGATGGCCGAAGGAGATCCCGTCGATGGCCGTGGCCCAGCAGGTCGAAGGCGATCAGCCGGCACGCGTCCCTCAACGGGCTGTCCACCTGCCGCGCGAAACAGCCCGGCTGGTGGAGTTGCCGTGCGATGTGGGCACGAGCGTTTACCTCATCGGCTCGCGAGGGCCCGGCGACAACGAGGACGCCCTCACTGCGCCTTGGCGCTGACCGACCGGGCCGCCTCGTCGATGACGTCGGCGACGACCTTGGGCTGTGTCATGAAGACCGCATGGCTTGCGGGGACCTCGGTGATCTTCGCCCCGATGCGCTTGGCCATGTGCTGCAGCATGCGCTGGTCGAAGGCTTTGTCGTCGGTGGCGATCACAGCCCAGCTCGGATTGCTGCGCCAGGCGGCTTCGGTGAGCTTTGTCCCGAAGACGGACATGGCGATCGGCACCTGCGAGTCGCGCATGAAAGCGGCGTCGGAATCGCTCGCATCGGCGGCAAAGCCGGCCTTGAAGTTCTCCGCCTTCACATAGCCGAAACCGTCGTTGCCGACGTCCAGCACAAATTCCGGCGGGGTGGTGAACCCGTCATATTGCTGGGCCGTGGTCTCGCCCTTGTCGGGGGACAGGGCTGAAACATAGACGAGGCCGGACACCTTCGGATCAACGCCCGCCTCGGTGATCACCGTCCCGCCCCAGCTGTGCCCCACGAGGATCGCCGGGCCCTCCTGCCGGGCCAGCGCCCGCTTGGTCGCCGTGACGTCGTCGGCAAGCGAGGTCAGCGGGTTTTGCACGATGGTGACCCGATAGCCGCGCTGGGTCAGCTGGTCATAGACGCCGCGCCAGCCCGAGCCGTCGGCAAAGGCGCCGTGCACGAGTACGACATTCTTAACAGCCTGCGCTTCCGGGATCCGATCAGCTGAATGGGCGAGTGTCGCCGACGCAAGAGAGGCGGCAGCGGCAGTTGCAGCGAGAAGGCCTGTCTTAATTGCAGCCATGGAGAAGTTCCTTCCAATAGAAGACGCCAGCTAGAGCAAGGCCGTCAAAAACGAGGAGTTTGGAGGTGCCGTTGTGTGGCAGGCGTGCAAAGGCATCGCCGCAGCCCTTCGTCGGGCGGCGCCAACAATCAAGAAACGCTTGAGAGGGCTCATTTTTTCGGTCGCCGGAGGCGAACGAAGAGAGGGGGATTAGGCGGTCAGATCAGGAGCTCTCGTTCTCACGCGGCGATCTCATTTGAGTTACGTTGCGTGGTCAGAAGTACCCGATCTTGCGCGGAAGGTGCTCTCGTAGTTTTTTCATTATTTATGATAAATGTTGAGAACGACCCCTTCAAATGGCTATCCCGGCGCATTTTTGGTTTGAAAATGAAAGAAACTTCCAAGCCTTCCCTCGATCGGATAGATGTCAAAATCCTGCGGGCCCTTCAGATCGATGGAAGGTTAAGCAATGCGGAACTCGCAATGCAGGTGAACGTGAGCCCGGCGACGTGTCACAGACGGACGCAGCGCCTGTTCGACAAGGGATTTATCACGGGCGTTCGAGCCGATTTGGCGCCGGAAATGGTGGGCCTGGGCACTCTCGTGATGGTCGGCGTTGCACTTGATCGAGCCGCTCCGGAGCATAGGCTGGCATTCGAAGAGGCGATTCTCAAGATGAAAGAGATCATCGACTGCCTGTTGGTGGCAGGAGAGTTCGACTTTCTACTGAAAATTCGATGCCGTGACATGGACGACTTCAACAGATTGCAGGGAGAGAAATTGATAGCCCTTCCTGGCGTCAGGCAGACACGGACGTTCTTCGTCATGAAGTCGGTTAAAGAGAACGTACGCCTGCCGTTCTGACACCAAGGTCGCGTTTGATAATATGTGCGACTTCGCCAATTGCTTCGCCTGGAAATCGCAGCACGCCCCAGCATCGTATGTTGAGCGCTGGTCCTGGTGAAATGACGTGCCCGTAGTGGAAGTAGCCACGTGTAAGCCCATCCTGGCGTGCCCCCTGAAGCGGACGCTCGGCGCGTCTGGTCTGCGCGCCAGATGGGGGTGCTGATCGAACTCGTCGGCGCACCTTCGCCTCTCAGCGAGCCGATGTCGTTCCGTTCAGGAATACACGGATGCATTCCCGGACATAGGCCCGGCGCCGGTCGCTGCCGTCCCAGTCGAGCCGTCCGTCGAGACCGCGCGTGACGGAGCCCGTCACCATGTCCATCAGCATACGCGCGGCATCTGTCGGATCGGGGACGTCGAGACGCCCGCGACGGCATTCATGCGCGATCCAGTCGCCGAGCAACTGCAAGACGACGCCTCTGCCGTGCGTTACCGATATCTGATCAAGTTCGGGATGCTGAACCGCCTCCACGAATATCAGCTGCAGGAACGCAAAGCGTTCGCGGTCGGCCTCGTCGTCGATGTCGTTGCCGAAGATCAGGTCCAGAGCGCGGTCGAGCGGCACATCATCGTAATTCGCCGGCAGCCGCACCATGAGCGCGCGATGCTGGTCGATGATAGCCGTCAACAGCGCCGCCTTGCTGGGAAACAGCTGGTAGAGCGTGCGCTTCGAGATGCGGCAGCGGGCCGCCACCGCGTCGGTGGTCAGCCGCGCATAACCCGCCTCCTGGAACATCTGCATGGCCACGGCAACGATGTCGTCCCGACGGGCGGCGTCGGGCGCCAGCTTGGGGCGTCCCCGAGAGCGTGGGGCAGTGGGAAGTTTCGTTTCTTCGGAGGGCACAGCAACGCTTCCCGCAGGCGATGACCGATGAGGGCAGACCTAACACAATTGACAAGCCGGGCGCTCGCAAAATATAGGTACTATCCAGTACCATAAATTGGATCGGTTGCGATGTCGCCTCCCAAGGGCCGTTTGGCCAGAATAACGGTGCCCGCATTCCTGGCGCTGGCGCTGGCCGCTTGCGACGGGAACGACAATGCGGGTCCCAATGGCCCGGGCGCGCCGGGTCGTGTGCAGGTTGGCGTCGTCGCCGTGCATCCGCAGTCGGTGGCGGTCACCGCGGAGCTGCCGGGGCGCACCTCGGCCTCGCTGATCGCCGAAGTCCGGCCGCAGGTCGGTGGACTTATCAAGGAGCGGCTTTTTAAGGAGGGCGGTGAGGTCAAGGCGGGCGACCCGCTCTACCAGATCGAGCCTTCGAGCTATCAGGCCGCCTATGACAGCGCCGTCGCCAGCCTCCAGAAGGCCGAGGCGGCCGTGCCGAGCGCCGAGGCCAAGGTCGAGCGCTATGCCGGCCTTATCAAGCAGAACGCGGTAAGCAAGCAGGACAATGACGACGCGATCGCCTCGCTGGCGCAGGCCAAGGCAGAGGTCGCGGCAGCACGCGCGAGCGTCGATACCGCGCGGATCAACCTCGATTACACCCGGATTACCGCGCCGATCGGCGGACGGATCGAGAAGTCTGCGCTTACCCCCGGCGCGCTGGTGACGGCAAGCCAGGATACGGCGCTGACCACGATCCGCACGCTCGACCCGATCAATGTCGACGTGACGCAGTCGAGCACCAATTTGCTCAATCTGCGCGAGGCGGTCCGGGAAGGGCGCATCAAGATCAGCGGCGACGATGTCGCGGTGCGGCTGAAGCTCGATAACGGCATCATCTATCCGCATGCCGGCACGCTCGAATTCGCCTCCGCCTATGTCGACGAGACCACCGGCACCTATTCCGTGCGCGCGCAGTTTCCCAATCCGGACCGCCTGCTGCTCCCCGGCATGTATGTGCACGCCGTCGTCGAGGAAGGCGTGGCACCCAACAGCTTCCTGGTTCCCCAGCGTGGCGTCACCCGCAATTCCAAAGGTGAGGCGGTGGCGCTCGTGGTGAATGCTCAGAACAAGATCGAGCAGCGCGTGCTCACCGTGGCGCGCAGCGTCGGCAATAGCTGGCTGGTCGAGACCGGCATTGGCGATGGCGACCGCGTGGTGGTCGAAGGCAGCCAGTTCGTGCGCAGCGGACAGGACGTCACCGCCATCGACGTGGTGGTCGACGACACCACCGGCGAGGTCAAGGAGCGTGGTCAGCAATCCGCGACACCGACGAGCGGCGCCATTGCAACGGGTGGCGCGGGCGCTTCCACCAGCACGCCGAACTGAGGCCGGTCATGTCGCGTTTCTTTATCGACCGCCCGATCTTCGCCTGGGTGATCTCCATTCTCATCATGCTGGGCGGCCTGTTGGCGCTGAACAGCCTGCCCATCGCGCAATACCCGCAGATCGCGCCGACCACGGTGACGATCAGCGCCAGCTATCCGGGCGCGGACGCACAGACGGTCGAGAACTCGGTGACCAAGATCATCGAGCAGGGCATGACCGGCATCGACCATCTCGACTACATGTCGGCGACGTCGACCTCGACCGGACAGGCCAGTATTTCTCTGACCTTCACCGGCTCCGCCGATCCCGACGTCGCCCAGATGCAGGTGCAGAACAAGCTGCAATTGGTGACCTCGCAGCTGCCGACGATCGTGCAGAACTCCGGCATCGAGGTCGCCAAGGCGTCCGACGGCTTCCTGATGGTGATCAGCTTCGTCTCGTCGGACGGCAAGATGTCCTCGGTCGACCTCGCCGACTATGTGGATTCGACGCTCTCCGACACGCTGAAGCGCGTCGAGGGCGTGGGATCGACACAGCTTTTCGGCTCGGGCTACGCGATGCGCATCTGGCTCGATCCCGACAAGCTGGCCAAGTATCAGCTTATGCCCGGCGACGTTTCCACGGCGCTGGAGAGCCAGAACACGCAGGTGTCCGCCGGCCAGCTTGGCGGCCTGCCGCAGGTTCGCGGCCAGCAGCTCAACGCCACCGTGACCGCTCGCTCGCGGCTACAGACCGCCGAGCAGTTCCGCAACATCATCCTGAAAAGCCAGACCGACGGCTCGCTGGTGCGGTTGAACGATGTGGCCACCGTCGAGCTTGACGCGGAAAGCTTCACCACGACCTCGCAGTACAACGGCAAGCCGGCAGCGGGCCTCGCGATCAATCTCGCCACCGGCGCCAACGCCATTGACGCGGCGGAGGCGGTGAAGGCGACCATCCAACGCCTTGCCGCGACCTTCCCCGAAGGCGTCGAGGTGGTCTACCCCTATGACACGACGCCGTTCGTGGTGCTGTCGATCGAGAGCGTGGTGCACACGCTGATCGAGGCGGTGGTGCTGGTGTTCGTGGTGATGTTCGTGTTCCTGCAGAACATCCGCAGCACCCTTATTCCGACCATTGCCGTGCCGGTCGTACTTCTGGGCACGTTCGGTGTGCTCTCCGTTTTCGACTATTCCATCAATACGCTGACCATGTTCGCCATGGTGCTGGCGATCGGCTTGCTGGTCGATGACGCCATCGTCGTGGTCGAGAATGTCGAGCGCGTGATGGAGGAGGAAGGCCTCTCGCCGCGCGAGGCGACGCGCAAGTCGATGGATGAGATCACCGGCGCGCTGATCGGCATTGCGACCGTGTTGTCGGCAGTGTTCGTGCCGATGGCATTCTTCGGCGGCTCGGTCGGCGTGATCTATCGGCAGTTCTCGGTGACCATCGTCACCGCCATGATCCTGTCGGTGCTGGTGGCGCTGATCCTGACGCCGGCCCTGTGCGCCACCATTCTGAAACCCGCCAAGCCCGGCGCCAAGCAGCGCGGCATCTTCGGTGCGTTCAACCGCGGCTTTGATCGCACCACGGAAGCCTATCGCCGGGGTGCCGCCGGCATCATCGCCCGCACGGGCCGCGCGCTGGTCGTCTTCCTCATCATCGCGCTCGGCATGGGCTGGCTGTTCGTTCGCCTGCCGTCTTCCTTCCTGCCGCAGGAAGATCAGGGCCTCCTGATCACCAGCGTCCAGCTGCCGGTCGGCGCCACGGCGGACCGGACGCAGCAGGTTCTGCAGCAGGTAACCGACCACTATCTCCAGGAGGAGAAGGAGGCGGTCGAGGGCGTCATGACCGTGTCCGGCTTCGGCTTCGGTGGACAGGGACAGAATGTCGGCATCGCCTTCGTGCGCATGCGGCCCTTCGATGAGCGCAAGACCGCCAATCTGTCCGCGGACGCCGTGGCAGGGCGCGCCATGGCCGCGTTCTCGACGTATCGCGACGCCATGGTGTTCGCCCTCTCCCCGCCCGCGATTCAGGGCATGGGCAACTCCAACGGCTTCAGTTTCTACCTTCAGGACATCAATGGCGCCGGGCATGCAGCCCTGATCGCGACCCGCAACGAATTGCTGGCCAAGGCCGCAGGCGATCCCCGCCTCGCCAATACCCGCCCCAACGGGCAGGAGGACGAGCCGCAATTCGTGGTCGATATCGATCAGGAGAAGGCCAGCGCGCTCGGCGTCTCTCTCGGCGACATCAACGACACGCTCTCCACCGCCTGGGGCAGCAGCTACGTCAACGATTTCATCGATCGCGGGCGGGTGAAGAAGGTCTATCTGCAATCGGCAGCCGCGTTCCGCATGCAACCGGAAGACCTCACCAGATGGCAGGTGCGCAACGCGGATGGCGCGATGGTGCCGTTCTCCTCCTTCGCCTCATCGCGCTGGACGTTCGGCTCGCCACGGCTGGAGCGCTTCAACGGCGTCTCGGCGGTGGAGATCCAAGGACAGGCCGCACCCGGCGTCAGCTCCGGGGACGCGATGACGGCGATCGACGAGATTTCCGCAACACTTCCCAGTGGATACGGCCATGTATGGACCGGGCTTTCCAATCAGGAGCGGCTGTCCGGCAACCAGGCGAGCGCGCTCTACGCCATCTCGTTGCTGGTCGTGTTCCTGTGCCTTGCCGCACTCTATGAGAGCTGGTCGATCCCGTTCGCGGTGCTGCTGTCGGTTCCGATCGGCATCTTCGGCGCGCTGGTCGGCGCTCACCTGTTCGGCCAGACCAACGACGTCTATTTCAAGGTTGGCCTGCTCACCACGATCGGCCTTGCCGCCAAGAACGCGATCCTGATCGTCGAATTCGCTATTGAGCGGCAGGCACATGGCCTCGGCCTCGTCGATGCGACACTGGACGCGGCCCGCCAACGCCTGCGGCCGATCCTGATGACGTCCTTCGCCTTCATTCTCGGCGTGACGCCGCTCGCCATCGCCAGCGGTGCCGGCTCGGGCGCGCAGAACGCCATCGGCATCGGCGTGATGGGCGGCATGATCGCGGCCACCGTGCTCGGCGTGTTCTTCATCCCGCTGCTCTTCGTAACGGTGCGGCGGCTGTTCGGAAGGAATGCGGCGTCGCGCGGCGTTTCAGAAGCCGCCCTTCAGGTGGAGGACGCCGATGCCCGCTGACCGCTTCTTCGGATGTGCCCGGCATCCTGCCGCTACCGGTGATCTCATGCCTCGCTCCAAGCCATGGCTGCTTTCGCGGGCCTGCGTGGTCTTGCTTGCCGGCCTTCTCGGCGGCTGTGCGGTCGGCCCCGATTACACGGCACCCACCCTGCAGCTTCCCACCGCCTGGGGCAGCGGCAAAACGGCCGGCATGACGGCCGGCGATGCCACCAGCCTGCCGCCGGACCTTGCCCATTGGTGGGAGCAGCTCAACGACAAGACGCTAAACCGCCTTGTCGAACAGGCTGTGGCCGGCAATCTCGATGTCGCGACGGCCAAAGCGCGGGTGCGGGAGGCGCGGGCTACCCGCCGACAGGCGATCGCCGCGCTCGCCCCGACGCTGACCGGCTCAGGCAGCTACAGCCGAGCCGACAATGGCAGCAACGTCTCGGCGCAGTCCGGTGATGTCACCGTCTCCGGCCCGTTCGACTCCTTCGGCGCCGGGCTCAATGCGAGCTGGGAACTCGACCTGTTCGGCGAAAACCGCCGCGGGGCCGAGGCGGCGGAATATGGGCTCGACGCCTCCGACGAGAACCTCCGCAACACGCTGCTGGTGCTGGTCGGCGACGTGACCACCAGCTATGTCGAAGCGCGCGGCTATCAGGCTCGCATCGCGCTGGCGCGCCGCACGGCGGCCTCGCAGCGCGAGACGGCGGCGCTGACACGCAACAAGCTGGAGGCGGGATCGGCCTCCGCCGTCGACGTGGCCAATGCCGAAGGGCAGGCGGCGAGCACGGAAGCCGATATCCCCCAGCTTGAATCCGCCTATCAGCAATCGATACATCAGATCGCCGTGCTGCTCGGGCAGCCGCCTTCATCGCTGAACGAAACCATGAAGCCGAGCGCGCCGATCCCCGCGCCGCGCCGTGCCGTGCCGCAGGGCGTGCCGGCCGATGTCCTGCTCTCGCGCCCCGATGTGCGGCTCGCCGAACGCCAACTCGCGCAGTACACCGCGAAGATCGGCCAGGCCGAAGCCGCGCGCTATCCCGATGTCAGCCTTGCCGGCGAGGTGTCGACCTCGGCAACCAAGGTGGGCGACCTCGGCAAGAACTCGTCCATCAGCTGGAGTTTCGGCCCGAGCGTGAGCGTGCCGATCTTCAATGCCGGACAGTTGCAAGCCGCCGTCGCGTACGCCCAGGCCGAGCGGGACGAATATTTCATCGCCTATCGCGCTGCCGTGCTGACGGCGCTGCAGGATGTCGAGAATGCCAGCGTGGCGCTGAGGCAGGAGCAGCGGCGCAACCGCAGCCTCGACGCGTCCGCGCGTTCCTACCGGCAGGCGACGTCGCTGGCGCGCACGCTGTATCAAAGCGGCAGCAGCAGCTTCCTCGACGTGCTCGACGCGGAACGTTCGCTCTATTCGGCAGAAGACGCCCAACTACAGAGCCGCGTGGCGATTGCCACTTACTACATCTCCCTGAACAAGGCGCTGGGCGGCGGATGGTCGGGCGTTGTCGATACGCGAACACCGGAGGTCACGGATCAGATGGCGCCCCGCTTTGTGCATGCCGTAAAGACGGCCTCATCCCACTGATCGACCTTGCCTGCCAAAACGTGGTGCGGATCGTCGCGTTCGCACGCGAGCCACGGGCCGGGGTGTACGCGGACCATAACGCTCCCGCACATCCCGCCACGGCGACCCCGCCCGGCTTGTTCGGCAAAAGCCGGGCAATGATCGCCCATTCCCCGTCGGCCCGTTCGTACCGGCGCATCGCTTTCTCCCCTATCGGGAAAGGGTGAATCACGCCCCAGCCGGCCAGCCAATTATTGGGATGACTGCCTGGCGGAATGACGATGCACCATCGCAACCGCGATGGCGGCGAGCATCATTGCGCCAGCCAGCAGGAAGGTCAGCCGCATCCCCGAAGCGATGGCCGACGTGCTGGCGCGCGCGAACTCCTCCGTCCCCACGCCGAAAGCGAAGACGGCCCCCATGGCGGATGCGCCGGCAATCAGGCCGATATTGCGCGACAGGCCAAGCAATCCGGAGATCGTGCCGCGCCGGTCCTCGGAGATATCGGCGAGCGCGGCGGTGTTGTTCGCGGCCTGGAACAGCTGATAGCCGGGCGTCAGCACGATGATGGAGAGCACATAGCCCGCAACGCCGATCCCGTTCGGCAGAAACGCCAGCAGGAAAGCGCCCGTTGCCAGCAGGCCAAGGCCGATGGCGAGCATGCGGCCACTGCCCCAGGCATCGACCAGCCGCCCGGACGGAACGCCGCTGAAAATGGAGATCACGGGGCCGACCGCCATGATGAAGCCGACCTGCGGCGCCGTCAGACCAAGCCCGATGCCGAGATAGAAGGGACCCACCACCAGCGTCGTCATCATGACGGCGGCGACCACGCCATTGACCAGGAGATTGGGCGCAAGGCTCCGGCTCATGACCGACCACAGGCTGACGGACGGCGCCTTTTCCTTGCCGGGATCGGCCGGAAGCATTGTGATTGCCAGTATCAGCGCCAGAATCACCAGCGGTACCTGTACCCAGAAGATGCCGCGCCATCCTGTCACGGGGATCAGCAGCCCACCCAGCGAGGGGCCAAGCGCCGTGCCGAGCGCCGAGACCGTACCGAGCAGGCCCATGGCTCGCCCGACGCGCGCCTCGTTCGCGGTCTGGCGCATCAGCGCCATGGCGAGTGTCATCAGGAATGCCGCCCCGATGCCCTGAAGCGCCCGCGCCCCGATCAGCAGCGGCAGGTTCGGCGCGACGGCGCACAGCAGCGAGGCGACGGCGAACACGGCGAGGCCGGCCACCAGCATGGGCTTCAGCCCGCGACGGTCGCCGAGCCGGCCCGCGATCACTACGCAGACCGTCAGCGCCGCCAGATAGGCGACGACCACCGCCTGCACCTGTGCGAAGGGCGCTGAGAAGGCCTCGGCCAGCGCCGGCAACGCGATATTGGCAATGCTCGTGCCGAGTGCGGCCAACAGCATCGCGAGCGCCAGCGTGACCGCTATCCCCGCTTGCGCCTTCTCCATTACGCCTGACCGTGCCTGTCCCATTGCGTCCTCCTCTTGCTTCGAGAGCCATGAGCGAGCAGGCTGCCACTTCAAGCCGACTTGAGGTCAAGCATGAAGTTTCTGGACATTGGCGAGGTTGCGGAGAAGAGCGGGAACAAGCCCTCGGCGCTGCGCTACTACGAGGAAGCCGGGCTGATTTCCTCGGTCTCCCGGCATGGATTGCGCCGACAGTTTGCCCCCGAGGTGCTGTTGCAGCTCAAGCTGATCGCAATGGGCAAATCGGCCGGCTTTTCGCTCGACGAGATCGCGGGGATGTTCGGCAGGAACGGTATGCCGGATCTGCCGCGCGCGGCCCTACACGCGAAGGCGGAAGAAATTGACCGACGAATCCGCGAGCTGACGGCGCTGCGCGACACCCTCCGCCATGTCGCCGACTGCCCGGCACCCTCTCACATGGAGTGCCCGACGTTTCGCCGACTGGTGGACATGGCGGGCAAACGCAGCGGCAAGCGCGCGAAGATGGCAAAGCCGAAAACGGGCGCGTCACGCGACTATTGACGATCCAATCATCATACGTATGATGATTGGATGACCCTGTACCATGACACTCTCGACCGATTGGGGAAGGACATCTGCGCGGGCCGCTATCGCCCGGGGCAGGTGATTCCGGCCGAGCCGGTGCTGTGTGCGCAACTCGGCGTCAGCCGGATCGTGCTGCGAGAGGCGATCAAGGGGCTGGTGTCGAAAGGCATGCTGGAGGCGCGCCGTCGCACCGGCACGGTGGTGCTGGAACAGAGCCGGTGGAGCCTGCTCGATCAGGAAGTGATGATCTGGCGCGCCGATGCCAATGGCGTCGATCTCGCGCTCGGCTCCGACATCATGGAACTGCGGCGCATCATCGAGCCGGCCGCCGCCCGCCTCGCCGCCGAGCGGGCCAGCCCGGCCGAACTCAAGACGCTGCGCGCGGCCTATGAGGCCATGGCGGCCGCCGTCGACGGGCAGGGCGACTATGTCGCCGCCGACCTCGAATTCCACAGCACCATCATCCGCGCCTGCGCCAATCCGTTCGTCACCCAGTTGCAGAGCGTGATGTCGACGGTGCTTCGCATCTGCTTCGAACGGGTCGCCGCCGTTCCCGGAGGGCGCGCGCATTCGCTGCCGCTGCACCGCCGGGTGTGTGAGGCGATCGAGAGCCGTCGGCCGTCCGATGCCGGCGACGCCATCATCGAACTGCTTGACGATGCCGAGCGCGACATGCGCCATCTGTTGAGCCTGAATGCCAATGCATTCCGCACGCCGGCCCAGAGCGCCAGCGTCGCGGAAGTTCAAAAGCGAGCCAAGCAAGAGCTCGCCCCACGCAACAGCCAAGAGGCTGCGGAGGAACGCCATGACCGGACCGTCCTGACCTGACGCTGCGCCTGTCCGCAGCCTGATCGTCTGCCATCTTCCGGCCGCCCCGCGCGGGCCGGGATAGCGGACCTGTGCCTTACATCGTCGGTTTCTCTGCCAGTTCGTCCTGCCGGACGGGCCACGGCGGAGTGTGTCCTCAAAGCTCCGTGCAAGCGCCATGAAAATCACAGCCATCGAGACTATCCGCCTCGCCGAATTCGCCAATCTGCTCTGGGTACACGTCCACACCGACGAGGGCGTGATCGGCCTCGGCGAGACCTTCTATGGCGCCGGCGCGGTCGAGGCGCACATTCACGACACGCTCGCCGGCCGGCTGCTGGGCCGCGACCCGCTGCGCATCGAGGCGCTCAACCGGGAGATGGTCAACCTGCCGCTGGCGCAGGCCTCGACCGGCGTCGAGTACCGCGCGGCCTCGGCCATCGATTTCGCGCTGTGGGACATTTTCGGCAAGGTCTGCAACCAGCCGGTCCACCAGATGCTGGGCGGCCTCGCCCATGACAAGCTGCGCCTCTACAACACCTGTGCCGGCTACAAATATGTCCGCTCGATGAGCATCAAGCCGGTGTCCACCTGGGGCCTCGGCGAGGCCGAGGGGCCGTATGAGGATCTCGACGGCTTCATGAACCGGGCCGACGAAGTGGCGGAGAGCCTGCTCGACGAGGGCATCACCGCCATGAAGATCTGGCCGTTCGATCCCGCCGCCATCGAGACCGGCGGCAATTACATCACCGCCGAGCAGATGAAGACGGCGATCCAGCCCTTCGAGAGGATCCGCAAGGCTGTCGGCGACAAGATGGAGATCATGGTCGAGTTCCACTCCCTGTGGAACCTGCCGACCGCCAAGCAGATCGCCCGCGCGCTCGAACCCTATGCGCCCACCTGGTATGAAGATCCCATCCGCATGAATTCGCCGCAGGCCCTTGCCGAATATGCGCGCTCGACGGATGTGTGGGTCTGCGCCAGCGAGACGCTGGGTTCGCGCTTTGCCTATCAGGATTTCCTGAACGTCGACGCGG
Source organism: Ancylobacter gelatini (assembly GCF_022601675.1). Lineage (GTDB taxonomy): Bacteria > Pseudomonadota > Alphaproteobacteria > Rhizobiales > Xanthobacteraceae > Ancylobacter > Ancylobacter gelatini. The sequence goes on from NZ_JAKVIL010000005.1 coordinate 125,507, forward strand.
TCGGCGTGGTGATGGTGGATCTGTGCTGGACCGGCGGCCTGACCGAAGGCCGCAAGATCGCCGCCCAGGCCGACACCTATCACCGGCCGTTCGCGCCGCATGACTGCACCGGCCCGGTGGCCTTCGCGGCAGCGATCCACTGCTCCTTCAGCCAGCCCAACACGCTGATCCAGGAGTCGGTCCGCGCCTTTTATCGCGGCTGGTACACCGAGCTGGTGACCGAGCTGCCGCGCATCGAGAACGGCTATGCCTACCCGATGGAAGGTCCCGGCCTCGGCCTTGAGCTGAAGCCCGACGTGTTCACGCGCCCCGACATCAGCACCCGCCGCAGCGCTCTCTAGAAAGCGATATCTCCATGTCCACACAGCTCTTTTCCCTCGAAGGCCGCACGGCTCTCATCACCGGTTCGGCGCGCGGCCTCGGCTATGGCATCGCGCGCGGGCTCGCCCAGGCCGGAGCGCGGGTGGTGCTGAACGGCACCCGGCCCGACACCACCGAAGACGCCCGCCGCCAGCTGGAGGGCGAGGGCCTGCACGCTCATGCGCTGCCCTTCGACGTGACCGACGATGCCGCCGTCGCCAAGGCTTTCGCTAGCCTCGACACTGAGGGCATCGAGGTGGACATCGTCGTCAACAATGCCGGCATCCAGTTCCGCAAGCCGATGGTCGATCTCGACCCGGCCGACTGGCGCCGGGTGATCGAGGTCGACCTCACCAGCGCCTTCCTGGTCAGCCAGCAGGCGGCGCGCCGCATGATCGCGCGCGGCCGCGGCGGCAAGATCATCAATATCGCCTCGCTGATGAGCCAGGCGGCACGCGCCACGGTCGCGCCCTACACGGCGGCCAAGGGCGGCATCAAGACGCTGACCCATTCCATGGTCGCGGAGTGGGCGCAGTTCAACATCCAGGCCAACGCCATCGGTCCCGGCTACATGGCGACCGACATGAACGAGGCCCTGATGAACGATCCGGCCTTCGATGCCTGGGTCAAGGGCCGCACCCCGGCGAAGCGCTGGGGCCAGCCCGATGAACTGGTCGGCGCGGCGGTGTTCCTCGCCTCGCCCGCCTCCAACTACGTCAACGGCCAGCTCATCTATGTCGACGGCGGCATGCTGGCCGTCCTCTAGGCGACGCGCCGCCGCATCCCTCAACAAAACCAAGCCGTACCAAGGAGAGACCCCATGAAGACGCCTTTCGGAACGACCGCCGCCCTTGCGACGAAGACCCCCGGCCTGCGCGCGGCCACCGCCGCGCTGCTCGCCGCCGCCGCCCTGTTCGCGGCCGGCCCCGCCATGGCCGAAATCAAGGCCAAGGCCGGCCATGCCATGCCGGAAAGCCACCCGCAGGCGGCCGCCATGAACAAGTTCGCCGAGCTGGTCGGGACCTACACCAATGGCAATGTGAAGGTGCAGACCTATCACGGCGCCCTGCTGGGCAGCGACGAAAAGCAGCTGCAGGCGGTGCAGTCCGGCACGCAGGAATTCTACATCGGCACGCTGGCGCCGCTGTCGTCGCGGGTCAAGGAAGTGCAGGTCTGGGATCTGCCCTTCATGTTCCAGAACACCAAGGAAGTCTACGCCGTGCTCGACGGCGCCTCGTCCAAGGAAATCTTCGAAAAGGTCGCGCCGTCCGGCATCGTCGGCCTGACCTGGACCGGCATGGGTTTCCGCAACCTGTCGAACAGCCGCCACCCGGTCACCAAGCTTGACGACATCACCGGCCTGAAGCTGCGCGTGATGGCCAACCCCGTCGCGCTCGATACCTGGAAGACCATCGGCGCCAACGCCACCCCGATGCCGTTCTCCGAGGTCTTCCCCGCTCTTGAGGTGAAGGCGATCGACGGCCAGGAAAATCCGCTCCTGCATATGTATGCCAACAAGATGCAGGAAGTTCAGAAGTACATCTCGCTCACCAACCACGTCTACACGCCGGTGGCGCTGGTGGCCTCGCAGAAGTTCTGGGACAAGCTCACCCCGGACGACCAGGCCGGCATCCGCAAGGCCGCCATCGAGGCGGGTCTCCTGCAGCGCAAGCTGCTCGACGAGGGTGACCGCGACGTCATCGCCAAGTTCAAGGAAGCGGGCGTCGAAGTCGACGAGGTTCCCGCCGACCAGCTGGCCCGCATCCAGGCCCAGGTGAAGCCGGTGGTGGCGAAGTTCAAGCCGCAGATCGGCGAGGCTTTCGTCGACGGCTTCTACGCCGAAATCGAGAAGGCGCGCAGCGCCAACTGAGCGATCGCACCCGGCGGCCCGCCTCGGCGGGTCGCCGGCCCCTCCTCCTGCGGCGCACCCCCTCCTTCGGTGACGGAGCGGCGTCCGGCTTTCGCGAGGTGTCACGATGAACCAACTGCTCAGCTGGGCGATTGCAGCGTTCTACCGCGTGCTTGAGGTGGTGATGGTGCTGTGCATGGTCGTCATGCTCGTCACCGTCTTCGGCAATGTGGTGCTGCGGCTCGGCTTCAACACCGGCATCGACCTGTCCGACGAACTGCCGCGCTTCGCGTTTGTCTGGCTCACCTTCCTCGGCGCCATTGTCGGCCTGCACCGGCGGGCGCATCTGGGCGTCGACCTCGTCGTGCGCGCCCTGCCGCTGCTCGGCCGCAAGCTGTGCTGGGGCATCAGCCAGGCCATCATGCTGGTGTGCAGCCTGTACATGCTCTACGGCACCTGGCTGCAGCACGACATCATCGCCGGGAACTCCTCGCCCGTCGCGCAGATCTCCACCCTCTGGGTGTATGGCGTGAGCTACATCACCAGCACCGCCATCGGCCTCATCTGCCTCGCCAATCTCGTTCGCCTCGCCCTCGGCCATGTCGCGGAAGACGAGCTGATCGACGTCAATGAGGAAGGCATGTCCGAGATCCACGACATCGAGCACGAGCTCGCGGACCAGACCTCCCGCAAAGGGGCCGCGTCATGATCGTCCTTATTTTCATCGGTTCGCTGCTGGGCCTCATGGCGCTCGGCATGCCGGTCGCCTTCGCGCTGATCGGCTGCGGCCTCGCCATGATGTTCTACATGGGCATCACCGATCCGCAGATCATCATCCAGAACATGTGGGACGGCGCCAACAGCTTCCCGCTGCTGGCCGTGCCCTTCTTCATGCTTGCCGGCGAGTTCATGAATGCCGGCGGCATGACCCGGCGCATCATCACCATGGCCATGGCCTGGGTCGGCCATATCCGGGGCGGGCTGGGTTATGTCGCGGTCATGGCGGCGGTGATCATGGCCTCGCTCTCGGGCTCCGCCGTCGCCGATACCGCCGCGCTCGCCTCGGTGCTGGTGCCGCTGATGCGCAAGTCCGGCTATGACGTGAACCGCTCCTGCGGCCTCATCGCCTGCGGCGGCATCATCGCCCCGGTCATTCCGCCCTCGATCGGCATGATCATCTTCGGCGTGGCCGGCGGGGTGTCGATCACCAAGCTGTTCATCGCCGGCATCGTGCCGGGCGTGCTCATGGGCATCGCCATCATGGTGGCGTGGCGCTGGTGCATCAAGCGCGACAATCCCCGCGTCGAGCCGCGCCGTTCGATGCGCGAGCGTGTGATCGAAACCCGCGACGCCTTCTGGGCGCTGCTGCTGCCCCTCGTCATCATTGGCGGCCTCAAGTTCGGCATCTTCACGCCGACCGAGGCGGCCGTCATCGCTGCCGTCTACTCGCTCTTCGTGGGCCTGTTCATCTACCGCGAGATCAAGCCGAGCGACCTGTTCCGACTGATCTATCGGGCGGCGGAGACGACGGCGGTCATCATGTTCCTGGTCGCGGCGGCTGGCGTGTCGGCCTGGCTGATCACCACCGCCGACATTCCCCAGCAGCTCGCCGTCTTCGTCGAGCCGTTCATGGACAGCCCGATCCTGCTGATGGCGATACTCATGGTGCTGGTGTTCATCATCGGCACCGCGCTCGACTTCACCCCCACCGTGCTGATCCTGACCCCCGTGCTGATGCCGGTGGTGAAGCAGGCGGGCATCGACCCGGTTTATTTCGGCGTGCTGTTCATCATGAACAACGCGCTGGGCCTGGTCACGCCACCGGTCGGCACCGTGCTCAACGTGGTCTGCGGCGTTGCCAAGGTTCCGATGAGCGGGGTGATACGCGGGGTGCTGCCCTTCCTGATCGCCCAGAGCGTCGTGATGTTCCTGCTGGTCGCCTTCCCGCAGATCGTCCTGTGGCCGCTGCACTGGATGACCCGGTGACGCCGACCGCGTTCCTGCCTCCCCTTCTCTCCAAGGACTTGCCCGCCATGCGCGCCATCGTCATCCACGCCCCGCACGATCTGCGCCTCGAGGTCCTGCCGGCCGCCGCGCCCGGCCCGCACGACGTCGTCGTGCGCATGGGTGCGGGGGGGATCTGCGGGTCGGACCTGCACTATTTCCACCAGGGCGGATTCGGCGTGGTCCGCCTGCGCGAACCCATGGTGCTCGGCCATGAGGTGGCCGGCACGGTGCAGGCGGTGGGCCCGGCCGTGACCTCGGTCAAGATCGGCGACAAGGTCGCGGTGAACCCCTCGGGACCGTGCGGGCAATGCACCTATTGCCAGCGCGGCCTGCGCAATCAGTGCCTCGACATGCGCTTTTATGGCAGCGCCATGCGCTTTCCCCATGTCCAGGGAGCGTTCCGCGAGGAGATGACCGTGCCGGAAGCGCAGGCCGTGAAAGTCGGCGACGCGGTCGACCTGTCGCTCGCCGCGCTGTGCGAGCCCTTCGCCGTGGCGCTGCACGCGGTGGCGCAGGCGGGCGAGCTGGCCGGCAAGACCGTTCTGGTCTCCGGCTGCGGCCCGATCGGCTGCCTCGTCATCGCGGCGGCACGGCTGGCGGGAGCGCGCGACATCATCGCCACCGATATCGCGCCGGAAGCCCTCGCCATTGCCGCCCGGCTGGGAGCGACGCGCTGCGTGGACGTCTCGGGCGGGACGGACGAGCTGGCCGATCTCGCGCAGGACAAGGGCCGCGTCGACGCGGTGCTCGAATGCTCCGGCAATGGCGGCGCGCTGGTGAGCGCCATCTCACTCACCCGCCCGCGCGGCACCATCGTGCTGGTCGGGCTCGGGGGCGAGCTGACCCTGCCGATGAATGCCGTCGTCGCCAAGGAGCTGAACCTCTGCGGCAGCTTCCGTTTCGACGCTGAATTCGCCCGCGCCGCCGAGCTGATCTCCAGCGAACAGGTCGATCTCGCCCCGTTGCTGACCGGCAGCTTCCCGATCGAGGAGGCGGACGCGGCGTTCGCTCTGGCCTCGGACCGGCGGCGGGCGATGAAGGTGCAGTTCCGCTTCGGCACGGCACCGTGACGCCCATGCCGCGCGAGTCTGTTCCCGCCATTGTGGTGATGGGTGTGTGTGGCTGCGGGAAATCCTCGGCCGGGCAAGCCCTTGCCGAGATGTTCGGCGCCGATTTCATCGAGGGGGACGCGCTCCACACCCCCGCCAGCATCACCAAGATGGCCCGCGGCGAGCCGCTGGACGACGCGGATCGCCGTCCCTGGCTTGAGGCGATCTGCCGGGCGATTGCCGACAGCCGGGCCGCCGGGCGCGGGGTCGTGGTGTCCTGCTCGGCGCTGCGCCGCGCCTATCGCGACCAGCTTCGCACGGCCGGGCCGCTCGACATCGTCTTCCTGAGCGGTTCGAGGGCCGTGCTGGCCGAGCGCATGGGCCAGCGTGCCGGGCACTTCATGCCGCTCGCGCTCCTCGACAGCCAGCTCGCCACGCTGGAGGTTCCGACCGGCGAGGCCGATGTGGTGACGGTCGATATCGACCGGCCGCTTGTCGACGTCATCGCCCAGGCGGGGGCGGCGATCGCCGGCGCGCAGGCAGAGCGGTCCGGCATCAGGACCGGCATGTGAGATGCACGCGGGCACCCGCGCGGGTGCTGTGCGAACCGCCGGAAAACGCGGGCAGAACATGAAGGCGGGGCCATCCGCTGGCGCGCGCCCCCACCTCCCGGAACGCGGATGTGACCCAGAAGCCGGAGCCGCGATTGTGCAGCGCTGCTGCTTGATTCCGCGGCGATCCGGCTTCGATACTGCGCGCCCGGCTGCCTCAAGGCACGGTCCGGGGGCCGCGACGAGGGCGTGTCATGGGTATGTTGGCCGGCGGCGCCTCGCGCGGGAGGGATGACCCGCCGGACCGGCACCCATTGCCGAGATGCCGTGTCGGCCCGCGCGCATTCCGGCGCCACCGGATGTCAGTCGTTCCCGTCGTCTTGCCGACGTTCTCGTCCTCCGTTCCCTCTCCGATCAGGGGACGCTCGAAGGCCGGAGCGGCCCGCCTGTTCGCAGGACGCCGGGCTGCCGGCCTCGCGATGCCGGCCTTTCCCGAGCGCTGGGGAAAAACACTCACGACTTTCCGGTGCGACCCGTGCGGTGGTGGAGCCGCCGAGCCGGAGAGATGAGGATTGCCCGCATGCAGGTTAGGCTTCCATTCCTGAAGGGCTTCGCCGGCTTCCAGCCCGGCTGGATCCGCAGCGATGTTCCGGCAGGCCTCGCCATCGCGACCGTGGCGGTCCCGAGCGCCATCGCCTACCCGGCCATCGCCGGGCTGCCGCCGGAAGTCGGCATCTATGCGAGCCTGTTTCCCCTCATCGGCTATGCGCTGTTCGGCCCGTCGCGCAAGCTCATCGTCGGGCCGGACGCGCCGACCATGACCGTGCTGGCCGGCGTTCTCGCCACCATGACGGCGGTGACGCCGGGCGACCGCATGGTGGCCGCCGCGCTGCTGGCCCTCACGGTCGGCGTGCTGTGCCTTATAGCCGGATGGCTGCGCTTCGGGGTTGTGGCGGCCTTTCTCTCAAAGCCGATCCTCATCGGCTTCATCAGCGGTGTGGCGCTCTCAATCCTCGTCGGCCAGATCGGCCGGTTCACCGGGCTGACCATCGAATCCGACGGGCTCATTGCCCCGGTGCTGGAGCTGGCGCGGAAGGCGGGCGAGATCCACTGGACGTCGACCGCGCTCGGCGTCGCGCTGCTGCTGCTCCTGCTGCTGCTCAACCGGCGGGCGTCCGCGATCCCCGGCCCCCTCGTCGTCGTGACGCTGGCGATCCTCGGCTCCTGGCTGTTCGGCTTCGAGGCAATGGGCGTGAAGGTGGTCGGGCCGATCCCCGGAGGCGTCCCCACCCCTTCATTGCCGTTCGGTGCCGGACTGTCGGCGAAAGACCTGCTGCTGGGCGCCATCGCCGTCTGGCTGGTAAGCTTCGGCTCTGGCATCGTCGCCGCCCGCAGCTTCGGCGCCCGCGGCACATTCGAGGTCGACCCCAATGCCGAACTGACGGGCCTCGGCGCGGCCAATATCGCGGCAGGGCTGTTCAGCGGCTTCCCGGTCACGGTCTCGGATTCGCGCACGGCCGTGAACCTGTCGGTCGGCGGACGCTCCCAGCTGAGCGGGCTCGTCGCCGCCGCGAGCCTCGCCATCCTGCTGCTGTTTCTGAATGACGCGCTGCGCATCCTGCCGGTACCGGCGCTCGGCGCCATCCTCGTCGCGGCCGCGCTGAACCTCATCGATCTCCGGGGGCTGGCCGAGCTTTGGCGCATCAGCCGGATGGAGGTGGTTTTCGCGCTGATCAGCTTGCTCGGCGCGGCCAGCTTCGGTGTGCTCAACGGCGTGATGGTCGCGGTCGCCGCAACCCTTGCCTATGTGCTGCTCAAGGAAATGCGCCCGCGCGACGCCATGCTCGGCCGCATTCCGGGGCTGCCGGGGTTCTACAAGCTGCATCGATCGCAGCAAGCACGGCCGGTGCCGGGGCTGGCCGTCTGCATGATCCAGGGCAGCCTCCTGTTCTTCAATGTCGACTATGTCCGCGAACGGCTCAAGGAACATCTGGAGGCGCTGCCTGCCGGGACGCGATGGTTCATCATCGATGCCAGTGCCATCACCCAGGTCGATTCGACGGCGGCCACCATGCTGGCCGCCCTGCAGGGCGAGTTCGCCGCGCGCGGTGTGGCATTGGGCATCGCCGAGTTGCACTGGGAGCCGAGGGACCTGCTCGCCCGCGCCGGCACGCTGGAGCGGATCGGCCCGGCCATGCTCTTCGAAGACCTCGAAGAAATCCTCCCGGCCTTCAGCCGAACGAGGGGCGATGCACAAGAAGGCGATCGCGGCCCTGCGTAGCGACGCCTTTCGCCGTGGGGCATTTCAGCGCCGCCGCCATGGACCTGCCGGCGCCCGCGTCGTGGCGATCCCGTCCGCCTCGTGCAGCCGGCGCGCACGTCTCTTACTTTCGGTAGATTGACCGGCGCCCCCGGCTCTTACACCCTCGCGTCCGAAAAATAGGCACGCACAAGAGGGAAGCACCATGAGCAATTCCTTGGATCACGCCTTGCGCCAGCGTGCGCTGCGTGTGGTTCCCGGCGGCATGTGGGGACACATGCACGCCAAGGCTCTGCCCGAGGGCTACCCCCAGTATTTCGCCCGCGCCGAGGGCACCAAGCTCTGGGATGTCGACGGCAACGAATATCTCGACTTCATGTGCAGCTGGGGCCCGATCATCCTCGGCCACCACCACCCGGAAGTCGACGCCGCCGCCTTCGCGCAATACCAGCAGGGCGATGCCATGAACGGCCCCGGCGAGACGATGGTCGAGCTCGCCGAACTGATGGTGGAACTCATCCCCCATGCCGACTGGGCGCAGTTCGAGAAGAACGGCACCGACGCCACCACCACCGCGGCGACCATCGCCCGCGCCGGCACCGGACGCCGCAAGATCCTCGTCGCCAGGGGCGCCTATCATGGCGCCGTGCCATGGTGCTCGCCCTCCCTCATCGGCGTCACCGCCGAGGACCGGGCGCATATCCTCGCCTATGACTACAACGACATCGACAGCCTGAACGCTGCCGTGGCCCAGGCCGACGGCGATCTCGCCGGGATCATCGTCAGCGCCTTCAAGCATGATTACGGCAAGGATCAGGAACTGCCGACGGTCGCGTTCGCCAGGGCCGCCCGCGCCGCCGCCGATGCCGCCGACGCGGCGCTGATCGTCGACGATGTGCGCGCCGGCTTCCGGCTCTCGCTCGGCGGCAGCTGGGAGCGCGTCGGCGTGCGCCCCGACCTCTCGGCATGGTCCAAGTCGATCGCCAACGGATTCGCGCTCTCGGCCGTGACCGGCAATGACCGCTTCCGCGCGGCGACGCAGTCCATCTTCTCCACCGGTTCCTTCTGGTGCGGAGCGATGTCGATGGCCGCGGCCGTGGCCACGCTGAACATCCTGCGCCGCGACGACGCGATCACGCATATGGAGACGATGGGCACCGCGCTTCGCGACGGCTTCGCCGCCTTGAGCGCCACCCACGGCACCCCCATCCGCCAGACCGGCCCGGTGCAGATGCCAATGGTGCTGTTCGACGACGACGCGGACTGCCGCAAGGGCTTTGCCTTCTGCGCGGCGGCGCTGAAGGCGGGGGTCTATTTCCACCCGCAGCACAACATGTTCCTGAGCGCGGCGCACACGCCCCAGGACATCGACCGGGCGCTCGAGGCCGCAGAACTCGGCTTCCGCGCCGTGCGCGCCCTGGCACCGGCCACCGCCTGAGCGGCCGCAACGTTCCCGTTCCTCGCCCCCTTCGTCCGGAGATATTGCCGATGGCCCGACCCTCCCGCCTTGCCCTCTCCACGGGCGTCGCCGCCTCACTGCTGGCATCGGTCTTCTTCATGCCGATGGCTGCGCAGACGGCGAGCGCCGCCGACGGCCCGCTCGTCGTGGCGCGCGCCATGGACATCAACTCGCTCGATCCGGCGCGCGGCTATTGCGACACCTGCCAGATCTACCTCTCGGCGGTCTATGCGACGCTGCTGACGCTCGCCGCCGACAACCAGACCATCATTCCCAGCCTCGCCAAGAGCTGGGAGGTGAGCCCGGACGTGACCACCTTCACCTTCCATCTCGATCCGGCCGCCACCTTCTCAGACGGCAGCCCGGTGACGGCGGCGGATGTGAAATGGTCGCTGGAGCGGCTGAAGAACGTCAAGGGCGGGCCGTCCTATCTGATGGACAGCCTGAAGTCGGTCGAGGCCAAGGACGACCAGACCGTCATCATCACCACCACGACGCCGAATTCCGAGTTTCTCGGCATTCTGGCAGCGCCCTATACCGGGATCATCAACGCGAAGCTCGCCTCCGCCAACGGCGCCAACGCCAAGGACGACGCCGCGACCTCCGACACCTCCGACACCTGGTTCCTCGCCAACTCGGCCGGCGCCGGCCCTTTCGTACTGGAGAAATACACGGCGGATGACTCGCTGCGCCTCGCCCGCAACGAGAAATACTGGGGCAAGAAGCCGGCGGTTTCCGGCGTGGTGCTGAAGCAGACCGCCGACGCGGTGACGCAGGCGCAGATGCTCCAGTCCGGTGCCGCCGACATCGCCATGCAGGTCGATCCCGACACGGCGAAGACGGTCTCGGCACCTGACGCCACCTTCAAGGCCGTGCCCTCGTTCAACTATGTCTATGCCGCCATCAGCCCGGCGGCCAAGGGCGCCCCCGTGCCGCTGACCAAGGAGGTCCGCGAGGCCATTGCGTTGGCCCTAGACTACCAGGGCCTCATCGACTTCACCGTCGGCGGCGACGGCAAGGAACAGTCCTCCGCGATCCCGAACGGCTATCCCGGCACCAAGGACCTGCCCGCGCCGGTGTTCAACATCGAGAAGGCAAAGGAGTTGCTGGCCAAGGCTGGCCATCCCGACGGCTTCGCGATGGAACTCGAGTTTCCGGCGATGAATGTCTATGGCGTCGACCTCTCCCTGCTCGCCCAGAAGGTGCAGCAGGATCTCGGCAAGGTCGGCATCAAGCTGTCGCTGAAGCCGGTGCCCTTCACCGTGTGGGCGAGCGACATCGACGATCCCGGCGTGCCCTTCGCTCTCGGCTTCTTCGCGCCGGACTATTTCGGCAGCGCCCAGTATGTGCAGTATTTCGGCATGATGCCGGACATGCCCTGGGCCAAGCGTGCCGGCGTCGGCAAGGTTGCCGGCCTCGACGGCAAGGAGCAGCTGGCCATGTACCAGAAGGCCCTCGCCGCGACCGATACCGCCGGGCAGGAGACGGCCTATCACGACCTCGCCATGAAGATGATCGACGACAAGATCATCCTGCCGCTGGTGAGCCCCAACCTCGTTCTCGCCTATCGCAACGATGTGAGCGGCGTGCGCTACAGCGCCTGCTGCAACCTGCCGCTCGGCGAAATCGAAAAGAAGTGAGGGGCTGAACCGCCATGCTGAAGGTCGTCGTGCGGCGATTGCTGGTGATGCCGTTCCTGCTTCTCGGGATCGTCACGGCGACCTTTTTGCTGGCCCAGTTCACCAAGGGCAACCCTCTCATCTCCATCATTGGCGCGCGCAATCTCGACAATGCCGAGATCGTCGCCGCCGCCAAGGCGCGCTGGGGGCTCGACGGCTCGGTGCCGGAGCGCTACGCGACCTATGTGTGGAACCTCGCTCATGGCGATCTCGGCACCTCGTTCCGCACCAAGCAGCCGGTGCTGACCGACCTCGCCCAGCGGCTGCCGGCGACACTCGAACTGGTCATCTGCGCGATGATCATCGGTGCCGTCGGCGGCATCGTGCTCGCCATCGTCTCCGCCGAATTCAAGAACACCTTCGCCGACCATCTGGCACGGCTGGTGGCCCTGCTGGGCTCCTGCCTGCCGGTGTTCTGGCTGGGGCTGATCGCGCTCTTCCTGTTTACCGTGCAGACCCAAATGCTGCCCGGCCCCGGCCGGCTCGACATCCGTGCCGTGCCGCCGCCCGCGGTGACCGGCTTCATGCTGGTCGACACGCTGCTCGCCGGCAACTGGGGCGCCTTCGTCGACGCGCTCCGACATCTCGTCCTGCCCGCGCTGGTGCTCGGCTGGTCGGTCATGGGCATCATCACCCGTATGGTGCGCGCCTCGATGCTCGACGTGCTGGGGCAGGACTACATCACCATGGCGCGGGCCAAGGGGGCGGGGCGGCTGCGGGTGCTGATCCACCACGCGCTCGCCAATGCGCTGATCCCGGCGCTGACCATTCTCGGCTTCACCTTCGCCTATCTCATCACTGGCTCGGTGCTGGTCGAGACGATCTTTTCCTGGCCCGGCATCGGGTCCTACGCGGTCGATGCCGCGCGCAGCCTCGACTATCCGGCGATCACCGGCGTGACCATCATCGGGGGCCTCGGCTTCCTCATCGCAAACCTGCTCACCGACATCGCCTATGCCGTAGCCGATCCACGCATGCGAGAGGCGGGCTGATGCTCTTCAGTCCCCCCGCCCGCGCCGCCGAGCGGCCCCGGCCACGCCTCTCGGCCGGCATCGGCCGTGCTTTCCGGCGCCTTGGCTGGTCGCATCTGCCGCTGATCTTCGCGATCGTCGTGCTGGTCGGGCTCGTCGTCATCGCCATCACCATTCCCTGGTGGACGCCCTACGATCCCGTCGCCCTCGCCGGCCGCCGCCTGCAGCCGCCGAGCGCCGCTCACTGGCTCGGCACCGACGCGCTCGGCCGCGACGTGCTGGTGCGCACGCTCTATGGCGCGCGCTACTCGCTGCCGATCGCGGCCGGCGTGCTGGCCGTCGCGGTCGCCCTCGGCGTGGCGGTTGGCGCGCTGGCCGGCTTTCTCGGCGGCCTCATCGACAATGTCCTGATGCGCCTTGCCGACATCACGCTGGCCTTTCCCCCCGTGCTGCTCGCCATGGCGATCGCCGCCTCGCTGGGACCGGGGCTGGTCAATACCGCGCTCGCGCTCATCATCGTCTGGTGGCCCATCTATGCGCGCCTCATGCGCGCGCAGGTGCTCAACGTGAAGAAACTCGACCATGTCGACGCGGCCATTGTCGGCGGGGTGAAGCCGGGCCGGCTGCTGTTCCGGCACATCATGCCGCTGTGCTGGAGCCCGATCTTCGTCAACATGACCATGGATGTCGGTCAGGTGATCCTGCTTGCCGCGGGCCTCAGCTTCATCGGCCTCGGCGCCCAGCCGCCCACCCCCGAATGGGGACAGATGATCGCCGAGGGCGCCTCCAACTTCTATTGCTGGTGGATCGCGCTGGGTCCGGGCATGGCGATCTTCCTCGTCTCGCTCTCATCCAACTTCCTCGGCGATGCGCTGCGCGATGTCGCCGACCCGCGCGGGCGCCAGTGAGAGGACCATGAGCCAGCCCCTTCTCGACATACGCGGCCTTGCCGTCACCATTCCCACCCGCGACGGCGAGCGCGCGGCGGTCTCGAATGTCGACTTCACGGTCGACCGGGGCGAAGTTGTCGGTCTCGTGGGCGAATCGGGGTCCGGCAAGAGCTTGTCCATGCTGGCGGTGATGGGGCTGCTGCCGCGGCAACTCCACGTCTCCGGCTCCATCCGCTTCGACGGTGTCGAAATCTGCGGCGCGCCGGAACGGCGGATGCGATCGCTGCGCGGACGGCGCATCGCCATGGTGTTTCAGGACCCGATGACCGCGCTCAACCCGGTGAAGACGATCGGGGCACAGATCACCGAGACCATCCGCCTGCACAACCCGACACTCAGCCGCGCCGAGGTGAAGGCGCGTGCGCTCGCCCTGCTGGAGATCGTCGCCATACCCGCGCCGGAGCGGCGGTTCGAACAGTACCCGCACGAGTTCTCCGGCGGGATGCGCCAGCGGGTGGTCATCGCGATCGCCATCGCCAACGACCCCGATCTGCTCATCGCCGACGAGCCGACCACGGCACTCGACGTCACCATCCAGGCGCAGATCATGGAGATATTCGCGCGGCTGCGCGAGGAGCGCGGCATGGCGGTGGTGCTGATCACGCATGATCTCGGCCTCGTCGCCGGGCTCGCCGACCGGATGAGCGTGCTCTATGCCGGGCGCGTCGCCGAGCGCGGGCCGGTGGGGCCCGTCTTCGCCGCGCCGCGCCACCCCTATACGGCAGGCCTGCTCGCCGCAGTTCCCTCGATCGACGATGTGGCCGAGCGGCTCTACGCGATTCCCGGCACGCCGCCCTCGCTTGGCGACAGGCCGGAAGCCTGTACTTTCGCCCCGCGCTGCGATTTCGCCGTGCCGCTGTGCCGGACCAGCGAGCCCGCGCTCACGCGCGTCGGCTCCGCGCTTGTCGCCTGCCACCGCGCCGGGGAATTGTCGCTCTCCGACCTGCCGCGAAAGGGGACGTGATGCCGACCGCTGCCGCCATTGCCGCCGGCCCGCTGCTCGATGTCGAAAATCTGCGCGTCGATTTTCCCGTGCGGCGCGGCCTCGTGTTCGCCCGCCAGGTGGGGGCCATCAGCGCGGTCGCCGGAGTGTCGCTGCATGTCCACCCGGGGGAGACGCTGAGCGTGGTGGGTGAATCGGGCTGCGGAAAATCCACGCTGGCCCGTGCCATCATGGGGCTGATCACGCCGACCGCCGGCCATGTCCGCTTTCGCAGTGCCGAGCTGGCCGGCCTGTCTCCGGCCGCCATGAGGCCCTACCGGCGCCGTATCCAACTGGTGTTTCAGAATCCCTATGCCTGCCTCAATCCGCGCATGACCGCGCTCGAGAACATTGCCGAGCCGCTGCGCATGCTGGCGCTCAACCATGCGGAGCGGCGCGAGCGGGCCCTCCGGGCGATGGAGCAGGTTCAGCTTCTGCCGGAGCAGGCGGACCGTTATCCCTTCGCCTTCTCCGGCGGCCAGCGCCAGCGCATCGGCATCGCGCGCGCCCTCGCGGTCGAGCCGGAGATCATGATCCTCGACGAGCCTGTCTCCGCGCTCGATGTCTCGGTGCAGGCCGGAGTGCTCAATCTGCTGAAGGACATCCAGCAGCGCACGGGCATCGCCTACATCTTCATTGCCCATAATCTCGCGGTCATCCGGCACATGTCGGACCGCGTGGCGGTGATGTATCTCGGCCGGATCGTCGAGAGCGCCGCCCGCGACCAGCTGTATCGCGCCCCCGCTCACCCCTACACGCAGGCCCTGCTGTCGGCCGCACCGATTCCCGATCCGGCGCGGGAACAGGCGCGTCAGCGCATCGTCCTGACGGGGGACGTGCCCAACCCGGCAGACCGGCCGACCGGCTGCGGATTCCGCACCCGCTGCTTCCGGGCGAGCGCGCTCTGCGCGGAACAGGACCCGCCGGCCCGGCAACTCGCCCCCGGTCACACCGTGTGCTGCCATCACCCGTCCTGACGCGGTAACAGAATGACCGACGCGGGTTTGGCAGCCTTCTTGCGTGTGGAGAGCGGCTTTCGCGACACGGGACCGCTGCCATGCTTCAGCTTCCGGAGTTTCATCCCAGGCCTGGAACCGACGCGCAGATCACGCAGATCCGCAGCGTGGCGCTGTCGGTCTTCGAGGCCAGTTCGGCGGTCTTCTACTGGATCGACGAGGACCGCTCCATGGTCGTCGCCGACACGACTGGCCCGTGCTGCCGTCACATCGGGCGCTATGTGCGCGACATGCAGGCATATGACCCGCTGAACATCGACCGGCTGGTCTCGTCCCGCAAGCGCGTGGCGACGATGAGCCATGATCGCTCGCTTGCCCCGCGCAGCGCCTTCGAGCGCTACAGCAGCTATCTGACGGAAAGCGAGATCGTCGACGTGCTCGACTTCGTGTTCTGGCAGGACAATGAGCCTATTGCCGGGCTCGGCATCCTCAAGCGCCGCGACGACCCGCTCATCTCGGGGGAGACACTGCGGGTGGCGCAGTCCATGCAGCCCTATATCGAGTACCACATCGGCAACCACCCCCGCCCGCGCGACCGCCGGCGCCAACGCCTGCTGCAACTGGTCTACGGACTGACGGCGCGGGAGATCGAGATCGCGGAACTCATCCGCGACGGCCTGGCAAACCGCGATATCGCCGAGACGCTCGCGATCGGGCTCGGCACGGTGAAAACCCACCTGCTGCACATCTTCCAGAAAATGGACGTGTCCAGCCGCACGATGCTCTCGATCCGCCTTGCCGATAACGACACGGACTCGGCGACCACGCCGCCGCTCGGCGAAACAGGTTGCGCCGGCCGGCGCTGAAAGCGCGCATGCGTCACGGAACCATCGCCTAGGCGGCTCGCGGCAGGTCGCTGCCCCAGTGTGAGCCGCCCGGCCCAAGCCCCGGCACTCCATCCCGGACGTGCCGGCGCCCGACGCGCCTCAGACCTTGAACGAACGCGCCGCCCATCGGGGATGGGCGGCGCGGGGATCGGCCGGCTTCTGGTTGCCGGATGCCGGTCAGGTCAGCGGGTCACTGGCCCTTGGCCTTGGCGAGGAACGAACCGTCGAAGGTCTTCGACAGGTCGATGCTGGAGGCGCCGAAGCTCGGGTCGGTGGTGGTGAGCAGGCTGAGCGCGCTCTTCATGCTGGCTTCGTTGATGTTGCCGTCGGTCGAATAGGCTTGGCGGGTCGCGTTGAACGCCTTGATGTAAAGCGCCTTGTCGCCCAGCCAGTACTCCTCCGGCACGGCGGCCGCGACCTGTTCCGGCGTCGCCGTCTCCAGCCACTTCAGCGTCTTGTAGAAGGCGTTGGTGAGAGCCTGGACGGTGTTCGGGTTCTCCTTGATGAAGCTTTCCTTCAGGTAGAGCACGGCCGCCGGGTTCATGCCGCCGAACACCTTCTGAGTGCCTTCGGTGGTGCGGGTGTCGACCAGCACCTCGATGGCGTCGAGATCCTGCAGCTTCGAGATAACCGGGTCGAGATGGGAGATGGCGTCGATCTCGCCGTTCTGCATGGCGGCCACGGCGGAGGCACCGCTGCCCACGCCGATGAAGGACGCGTCGTCCGGGTTCAGCCCGGCCTTCTTCATGAGATACTGCACGAGGATATAGGTCGAGGAGCCCGGCGCGGTGACGCCGATCTTCGCGCCCTTGAGGTCCGCGGCGGACTTGATGGTGCCCGCCTTGTCCTTGCGCACGGCGACGACGATGCCGGGATAGCGGCCGAGGTCGATGACCGCCCGCACATCCTGTTTCTTCTCCTGCATGCGGATGGTGTGCTCATAGGCGCCGGTCACGGCGTCGACCGAACCGCCGATCAGCGCCTGAAGCGACTTGGAGCCGCCGCCGAAATCGTTGATCTCGACGTTCAGGCCCTCTTCCTTGAAGTAGCCGAGGCGTTCGGCCAGGGTCAGGGGCAGGTAATACAGCAGGGGCTTGCCGCCGACACCCAGAGTGAGGTTGGGCTTCTCGATCTCGTTCGCCTGTGCGGCGCCGAAGGCGGGAATGAGAAGGCTTGCTGCAAGCAGCAGGGCACGCATCTTCATTAGTATTCCTCCCGTTTGTTTTCGATTGAGGTCCCGGAGCCCCTATCGATCAGGCCGAGCCACCTGAAAGATGAGAAGGCACCGGGTCTATGGACTGGGGCCGATCCCGTCGAACGTCTTTCGACCTTCCGCGGGATCACTGCCTAGTTCTGCCCGCTGGCGGATTGCGGCCGCCAGACGAGAAGCCGACGCTCGATCCGGGTCACGCCCCAGTCGATGACGAGCACGAAGGCGGCGAGAATGACCATGCCGGCGAACACACCGGTCACGTCGAACACGCCTTCGGCCTGATGGATGAGATAGCCCAGACCGGCCGATGAGCCGAGATATTCGCCGACCACGGCGCCCACCAGGGCGAAGCCGACCGCCGTGTGCAGCGAGGAGAACATCCACGACAATGCGGACGGCCAGTACACGTTGCGGAACAGCTGGCGCTCGTTCATCCCCATCATGCGGGCATTGGCGAGAACGACCGGGCTCACTTCCTTCACGCCCTGATAGACGTTGAAGAACACGATGAAGAAGACGAGCGTGACGCCGAGCGCGACTTTCGACCAGATGCCGAGGCCGAGCCACAGCATGAAGATCGGCGCGAGGACCACGCGCGGCAGGGCGTTGAACATCTTCACATAGGGATCGAACACGGCGGCCACATTCGGCTGGCGGGCGAACCAGAAGCCGAAGACGACGCCGGCGATCGAGCCGATGAGGAAGGCCAGCACGGTCTCGGTAAGCGTGATCCAGAGATGCTTCCAGATGACGCCGGTCGCGAACAGGGTGTAGACGCGCGTCAGCACGTCGCCCGGCTTGGAGAAGAAGAATTCCGGCAGCAGGTACTTGCCACCGATCGGCACGGTCGCCCCGACCTGCCAGATGGCGAGCGCCACCACAGCGACGAGGAGCTGAAGGAACAGCAGCTTGACGGGATGAAGCTTCATGACGCGAGGTCCTCCCCGTAGGTCTTGGCGACCTCGGCCTTGAGCTGGTTCCAGATCTGCCGATGCAACTCGTGAAAGCGCGGGTCGAGACGAATATCGGCCGTGTCGCGCGGGCGGGCGAGGTCGATCGGGAAGTCGCCGATGATCCGCGCCTCCGGGCCGGCGGACATGATGACGACGCGGTCGGAAAGCGCGATCGCCTCCTCCAGATCGTGGGTGACGAACAGCACCGCCTTGCGGTCCTGTGCCCAGAGGCGGAGCAGCAGCGTACCCATGATCTGACGCGTCTGGGCGTCGAGCGGCCCGAAGGGTTCGTCCATGAGCAGGATCTTGGGGTGACGCACCAGCACCTGGGCGAGGCCGACGCGCTTGCGCTGGCCGCCGGAGAGCTGGTGCGGGTAGCGGTCGCCGAAGCGGCCGAGGCCTACTTTCTTCAGCCATTCCTGCGCCTCGACGAGCGCGTCCGCGCGGCGCGTGCCGCCGATCTCCAGCGCGATCGCGATGTTGTCGAGCGCGGTCTTCCAGGGCATCAGGGCGTCCTGCTGGAAGAGATAGCCGGCCTGCGCGTTCAGCCCGTTCAGCGGGGCGCCGAAAACCGTCACCGTGCCGCTGGCCGGTGCGAGCAGACCGGCCGTGGCGTTGAGGAGGGTGGACTTGCCGCAGCCCGTGGGGCCGACAATGGCGACGAACTCGCCTTCGCGCACATGCAGCGAGGTCGGGGCAACGGCCTTGTAGACCGGCTGGCCCTTCATCGCGAAACTGATACTGACATCGTCGAGCGCGACCGCCATCGGCGCGGCATCAGATGCCGCCTCCTGAACGACCGGTCGCCTGAGGGCGGCCTCCATGTCACTTCCTCCCATCTTTTGTCTTGTTATGAGGCGGCAAGGCGGGTCGGCGCGGGGTGCAGATCGCCGCTCCGGCCCGCCTTGGCCACCTGTCCTGGTATGTCGTGCCCGATGAGGGACGGCAGAGCGCGTGCCCGTTCAAGCAGGCGGGCGAGGTCTACACCACTGTACACGCCCATCTCGTCCAGCATGTGGACGAGGTCCTCGGTCGAAATATTGCCGGTCGCGCCGGGTGCGAAGGGGCAGCCGCCCAGCCCGCCCAGCGAGGCATCGAAACGGTCGGCGCCGGCGTCGAGCGCCGCCAGCACATTGGCGAGCCCCATGCCGCGCGTGTTGTGGAAGTGCAGCGTGAGCGGCAGCGCGCCGAACTGGCGCCGCACGGCGGCGACGAGGTGAGCCACCTGTCGCGGATTGGCCATGCCGGTGGTGTCCGCCAGCGTGACGGAATGAAGGCCGATATTCAGGAAATTCTCGATCATCTCCAGCACCTTGGGCTCGGGCTGGGCGCCCTCGAACGGACAGCCGAAGGCGGTGGCGATCGAGCCGTTGAGCGTCGTTTGCGTGCCGCGTGCGGCCTCCACGATGGCGCGGAAGCCGGCAAGCGACTGCGCGGGGGTCATCCGCATATTGGCAAGGTTATGGGTCTCGCTCACCGACAGGACGAGGTTCAGCTCGTTCATCCCGGCGTCGAGCGCCTCCTGCGCCCCGCGCAGGTTCGGCACCAGCGCCACATAGGTCACGCCGGGCCTGCGTGTGATGGCGCGCGCGACCTCGCGCGCATCGGCGAGGTTCGGCACCGCTTTCGGGGAAACGAAGGAGGTGACCTCGATCTTCGACACGCCGGTCTGCGACAGGGCATCGATGAGGGCGATCTTGTCGGCAGTGGGCAGGAATCGCGGCTCGATCTGGAGCCCGTCGCGCGTGACGACTTCCTGGATGTGGACGCGGGGCGGGAAGGCTTCCCAGTTCATATGTCCTCTCCCCGCATGATGGCGCCACCGCGGGCGAGCCTCTCGATCTCCTCGGCACTGTAGCCGAGCCGCTCCAGAACCGGCGCCGTGTGTTCGCCAAGCCGGGGCCCGAGCCAGTTCACCGCCCCCGGTGTTTCTGAAAGCTGCGGCACGATGCCCGGCATCCTGACCTCGGTGCCGTCCGGCAGCGTCGAGGCGACGATCATGTTACGCGCGAGATATTGCGGGTCTGAAACGATGTCGGCCACCGAATAGATGCGCCCGTTCGGAACTTCGGCGCGGTCCAGCGCGGCCGTGACCTCCTCCAGCGAGTGGCGGCGGGTCCATTCCGCGATCGTGGCATCGATCATCTCGACATGGGCGACGCGGCCGTCATTGGACGCAAAGCGCGGATCGCTCGCCATGTCCTCGCGGCCGATCGCCGACATGAGCCGCTTGAAGATGGCGTCGCCATTGCCGGCGACGATGACGTAGCTGCCTTCGGAAGTGGGGTAGGAATTCGACGGCGCGATGCCCGGCAGCGAGCCGCCCGAGCGCTCGCGCACGAAGTTGAACAGGTCGTATTCCGGGATCAGGCTCTCCATGAGATTGAAGACGCTCTCATAGAGCGAGACGTCGATCACCTGGCCCGCTCCGCCGCTCTTGACGCGCAGCAGCGCCATCAGGGCGCCCATCACCGCGTGAAGGGCGGCCAGCGAGTCGCCGATGCTGATGCCGGTGCGCGCCGGGGGGCGGTCCGGGTCGCCGGTGGTGAACCGCATGCCGCCCATGGCTTCGCCCACCGCGCCGAAGCCGGGGCGCTCGCGATAGGGACCATCCTGGCCGAAGCCGGAGATGCGCACCATGACGAGCTTGGGATTGACCTCGCGCAGCGCCTCCCAGCCCAGACCCCAGCGCTCCAGCGTGCCGGGGCGGAAATTCTCGATCAGCACGTCCGCCTCACCCACGAGACGGCGCACGATCTCCTGGCCCTCGGGCAGCCGGAGATTGACCGCGACCGACTTCTTGTTGCGCGATTGCAGATACCACCAGAGCGAGGTGCCGTTGTGCAGCTTGCGCCATTTGCGCAGCGGGTCGCCCTCGCCGGGCGCCTCGATCTTGATGACCTCGGCGCCGAAATCGGCCATCAGCCGAGACGCGAAGGGCGCGGCAATGAGATTGCCGAGCTCGACAACGCGAATTCCAGACAGGGGACCGGCCGCAGGATTGGCCGCGGTACCTTCCATAGACGACGCTCCTCACCAGAACTTTTTTCTTTTTCTATCGGTCGAACCGGCGCCCGGGTCCAATAGTCTTTAGACAAAGACCATTCGCGAACGGAGAACGCTCTACGGTCGCGACGCCGCCGATGGACGCGCATCGCCGATGGCGGCTGCCTTGAGGTGCTCGTACATCAGCCGCGCGGCGGAGGGCAAGGTCCGCCCCTCGCGGACGAGAAGCTGGAGCTGGCGCGCTGCCCACGGATCGCTGAGCGGAATGGCGCGCAGGTTCATTCCCCCGCCGAGAATATCGAAGGACCGATCGGGAATGAGCGCTATGCCCATATTCGCCTGAACCATCCGGCAGACCGCATCGAAGCCTGGAACGTGCACGCGCAGCCTGATCTTGCGGCCCAGAAGACTGGCGGCGTAGTGCGAGCGCCGATAGATCGAACTCTCCGGATGCAGGCCGATATGGTCGAAGGCGAGCGTCTCCTCGAAATGCAGGCGTTCGCGAGCGGCGAGCGGGTGATCGGGGCGCATGACGACGACGAGATGATCCCGCCGATAGGGGCAGATCTCCAGCGCGCCGTTCTCGACGTCGCCGGAGCAGATCCCGATATCCGCGGCCCCCTCCGCGATTCCCGTCACCACCTCGGTACTGGGCCGCTCCTGCAGGTCGAGCCGCAGCAGGCTGTGCTTTTCCAGGAAAGAGGGCAGATCCTCGGGCAGGAACTGAACGATGGCCGAGAGATTGGCGAACATGCGCACATGGCCGCGCACGCCGATGGAATATTCGCTGAGTTCAACTCCCATTTTCTCGATGCCGAGCATGGTGGCCCGGGCGTGGTGCAGCAGCGTCTCTCCGGCCGGGGTCAGGACCATGCCCTTTGCCATGCGGTCAAAAAGGTTGATGGCGAGGATCTCCTCCAGATCCGACAGCCGCTTCGACACGGCGGAGGCGGCGATGCCCTCGCGGCGCGCGGCCTTGGTCAGCGAGCCTTCCTCGCAGATCGCCACGAACAGCCGCAGCGAGGTGATGTCCACGCGCCGCAGGAACTGATGGATCGTCGACGCGGAGGATGCCCCCGGCGGGGCGGGCGGCTGCGTGATCGCCATGGCTGTCCTCCCAATGGAACCGCAAGGGCGGACGGAGGCCCATGCGCCCGGTCTCCCGTTCCGCGCGTCAGACCGTTCGACCGATTCCGCCGCAGTATCGGTTCCGTCCGGGCCTGCCGCAACAATGGCGCGGGCATCCAGAGACCGACGTGTCGCAGGCCGACGCGAGCGGCACCGCGCACCCTAGGTGTGGGGGCCAAGCCGGTCGGCCATGGCGATGCCGACGAGCAGCAGCGCGAACGCGGTTCCCGTGCCTAGTCGGCGGGAGAAACGGGAGCGTGGCGCGTAGACGAACCTGTCAAAGAGGCCGGCCACGAGGGAGACCGCTGCCGCGGCCGGCCAGCCCAGCCGCACACCCAGCAGGAACAGCGAACCGATCAGCGCGGCGGTTCCCAGTGTGGCGAGAACGGGGCAGGCCTTCTCGTGTGTTTCATTCAGCAGCCCCAGGAACGTTGGCAGGCTCAACGTCACCGACAGAACGAGCATGAGCATCACGAAAGGGAAGAGCATGACATCTCGCTTGATCGGTCCCCGCCCGCCGTCACGATGAGCTGGCGCAGTTCGGGGAGGCAGGAGCCGCAATTGGTCCCGCATTTGAGGAGCTGGCCCAGTTCGGCCGTCGTGTCGGCGCCCGCGCGGATCGTACGACGGATCAGGTCGGCACCAATGCCGAAGCAGGAACAAACGATCTCGCCGGTCGCCGCCACCGGCTCCACCGAGCGCGCGGCCAGCAGGCTGCGGCGCGTGTGGGCGTCGAGCGGGCCGACGGCGGCAAACAGGCTGAACAGCCAGCCGGGGTCGGGAAGAGCGCCCGGCGCGTCGATCATGACGTAGTCGAGCATCCGGCCCGTCTCATCCGTGCCGGAGCCGCGAAAGATCCCCCGCGTCACATCCCGCAACTCGGCCCGTCCCGCAGATGCGCCGATGAGGCCGAGCACACGGTTGAAGCCGTCTTCCGGCATCCCTGCGCCGGACAGCCGATAGGCATACCCGCCCTCGATCCGGGTACGGGACCAATGCTCGATATTCTCGGGGCGCAGCTGGTCTCGGGAGAGCAACAGCCCCTCCCAGCCCGTTGCAACCGGGACGACGCGCACCGGCGTGTGCTTGAGCTCGGGCTGGCCGGAGACCGGGTCACAGGCGGGGTTGACCACCCGGCCGGGCGATCCGCCGGGCATGATCTCGTCGGTCCAGTGCATCGGCATGAAGATCTGGCCCGCGGCCAGTTCGTCGCTGAGGTTCACGCGGGCCACGGCGGAACCCCAGTCACTCGAGATTTCCGCCAGCCCGCCGGCGCGCAGCCCGGCCTCTTTCGCATCCGCAGGATGGACCGTCACGAAGGCTTCGGGCGTCTGCGCCATGAGGCGCGGCACTTCCCCGGTGCGCGTCATGGTGTGCCACTGGTCGCGCAGCCGGCCGGTATTGAGGATCAACGGCGCCCTGGACGAGAGAGGGTGAGCCGGTGCCGCCTGGCGGACCGGGATGCAGCGCGCGCGCCCGTCCGTCGTCGGGAACCGCCCCTGTGTCAGCAGCCGCGCCGTGCCGGCCCTCTGCCCGGCGGGGACCGGCCACTGGACCGGATCGAGGGCCTCATACTCCGCGTCCGAAAGATCGGCCAGGCCGGATATGTCGAACAGGCGTTCGCCGTCATTGCGAAAGCCTGAAAGCGCCGCGTGCTCGCGGAAGATGTCAGCCGGGTGCTGATAGGCGAAGGCCTCGCCATGCCCGAGCCGGCGGGCCAGTTGCGCGAGCATCCACCAGTCCGGCCGGGCTTCGCCGGGCAAGGGCATGAAGGCCCGCTGGCGAGAGATCCGCCGTTCCGAATTGGTGACGGTGCCCGCCTTCTCACCCCACGCGGCGGCCGGAAGCAGCACATCGGCGTGACGGGTGGTGTCGGTGCCGGCCACGCAATCGGACACGACGAGGAAATCACATCGTTCCAGCGCCGCCCGCACCCGGCCCCCATCGGGCAGGCTCGCGGCGGGGTTTGTTCCCATCACCCAGAGCGCGCGAATGCGCCCTTCCCCGAGAGCGTTGAAAAGCTCCACGGCCTTCAGCCCCGGCCGCTCGGCGAGGCGCGGCGCCTGCCAGAAATCGCGCACCCGGTCGAGATCGGCGCGGTCGGCAAATCCGGCATGGGCGGCGAGCTGGTTGGCGAGCCCGCCCACCTCGCGCCCGCCCATGGCGTTGGGCTGGCCGGTGAAGGAGAACGGGCCCATGCCCGGCGCGCCGATCCGCCCGGTGGCCAGATGGCAATTGATGATGGCGTTGACCTTGTCGGTGCCCTGCGAGGACTGATTCACGCCCTGCGAATAGACGGTGACCACGCGGCGCGTGCCGGCAAAGGCGGCGTAGAACGAGTCGACCTGAGCCGTTTCCAGCCCGCAGCCCCGGGCGACCGTCTCGATATCCGGCGCGTCCTCCTGTGCCGCGAGGAGCGTCGCGGCAAAACCGGCGGTCGAGCGATCGAGGAACGCGGGGTCCAGCGCCCCGACGCGGGCGAGATGGGCCAGCAGGCCGTTGAACAGCAGGACATCCGTACCCGGGCGGAGCGGCAGGAACAGGTCGCAGTCGCTGGCGGTGGCGCTGCGGCGCGGGTCGATCGCCACCAGCCGGGCGCCACGCCGGGCGCGGGCATCGGTCAGGCGACGGAACAGGATCGGGTGACACCAGGCGGCATTGGAGCCGACGAGAACGACGAGGTCGGCCTCGTCGAGATCCTCGTAGCAGCAGGGCACGACGTCCTCGCCGAAGGCCCGCACGTGGCCGGCAACCGATGAGGCCATGCACAGACGGGAATTGGTGTCGATATTGGCGGCGCCGATAAAGCCCTTCATCAATTTGTTGGCGACGTAATAATCCTCGGTCAGCAACTGCCCCGAGGCATAGAAGGCCACCGATTCCGGCCCATGCGCGTCAATCGCCTCGCGAAAGCGCGCCGCCACCAGATCGAGCGCCGTGTCCCAGTCGGCGCGCTCGCCCTTCACCATCGGGTGGAGCAGGCGATGCTCCAGCGAGAGTGTTTCCCCCAGCCCGGACCCCTTGGTGCAGACGCGTCCGTGATTGGCCGGATGGCTCGGATCGCCGGCTGTGACGGGCGCGGCGCCACCCAGCACCCCGCATCCTGTGCCGCAATAGGGGCAGGTGGTGCGAACCGGAGCGGGAGTGATGAGCGCCGTCATGAACCTGCCCGTCAGTACACGTCGGCCTGATAGCGGCCGGCCGCTTTCAGCGCCGCGATATAGGCCTTCGCGGCGGCGGCATCGCGGGCTCCATGCTGCTCGACCACGGCGTGCAGAGCCTTGTCGACATCGGCCGCCATGCGCTTGGCATCCCCGCAGATGTAGAAATGAGCGCCGCGCTCCAACCAGTCGAACAGCGCCGCGCCCTCTTCCCGCATCCGGTCCTGCACATAGACCTTGCGCGCGCCGTCCCGCGACCAGGCGAGCGAGAGCCGCGTGAGCGCACCGGCGGCCTGAAGCCCCTCCAGCTCCTCCTGATAGAAGAAGTCACTGTCGCGACGTTGATGGCCGAAGAACAGCCAGGCCCCGCCCGTTGCATCGGTGGCGAGCCGCTCCTGCAGAAAGGCGCGAAAGGGGGCGATGCCGGTTCCCGGACCCACCATGATGATCGGAATCGCCCCGGAAGCCGGCAATGCAAAGCCATGGGCCTTCTGAACATAAACCGGCAATTGAGCGCCCGGCTCAATCCGGTCGGCCAGAAAGGTCGAGGCCACGCCAAGGCGCGAGCGGCTGCCGACATCGTAGCGCACCGTATCGACCGTCAGGCTCAACTGCCCGGGCGCGGCCTTCGGGCTGGATGAGATGGAGTAGAGGCGGGGCTGAAGCGGATCGAGCGCGGCGAGGAAGGCACCGGTCTCCGGCAATGCCGAGGACTTTCCGAGCGCCGCCAGCACATCCGTGGTGTCGAGGTCGCCATCGGGATCCTCGCCCTCGGCGAGACGGGCCAGCTTCACCTTCTCGTCCAGGTCGGCCGTGGTCTCGGCCAGAAGGGTGAACAGCGCATCGGGCGCGGCCCCGAGCGCCTTGTCCCTCAGGAGCGTTTCGCGAACACGGCGTCCATCCACCAGCGTGTCGGGGGCGAGGCCGAGGCATGCCATCACCGCGTCCACCAGTTCGGGAGCGTTCGCCGGCAGCAGGCCGAAGCTGTCGCCGGCGGCGTAGTCGAGCCCCTCCGGCAACCGGAAATCGAGGTGCCAGGTCTGCTTGGCCGAAGCCCCCTTATTGAGCCGGCGGCGCGACAGGAAGGTCGCCTTCACCGGATGCTCGCGCGAATAGCCGGGCAACGAACCGGCGGGCGACGCGGCCGCGATCTGGCTGGCGCCGGTCGCGGCGGGCTTGGGCGCATCCGCCTCCCCGTCACGCTCGGCGGCCAGCTTCTTGAGCATCCGCAACGTTTCCTTGCCGCCCGGCTGGCACAGGTTGAGCCGCGTCTCGGCGCCACCGGCCAGCGCGTCGGAATAGGCCTCGCACGTATAGCCGCACTGGCCGCAATCCTGCTGGGCCATCGCGGCCATCATCCGGCGGCGCAACGGGCGGCCGGTGGCCATCTCCATGCGGTCGGCCAGCGGCAGCGTCGGGTCGTGCCAGGGTGCGGCACCGTCGTCGCCGTCACCCGGCCCTGCGGACGGCGATTCGAGGTTCACGCCGGGCAGCAGCGCCTGCGCCTGCTCGGGCGCGAGCGGCGCAGCACCCGGCCCTTCAAGCGACAGGAGCCCGGCAAAGAAGCCGTTGAGCCACGCGCGCTGGATGGGGCTGAACGGCGCATTGTCGGGCAGCAGCGGGGCGAGGAAGGGGGGCGGCTGAATGCTCATCGTGCGTCCTCCGCGCGGAACATCGCCGCGAGCTCGGCCACATCGTGGCGGCGGGAGAATTGCGCAAAACTCTCGTCGGGCGAGGCGCGCCGCTCCATCCAGACACCCAGCATGCGCTCGATCAGCCGCGGCGTGTCCTCCGCCTTCACCTGCGAGAACAGTTCCCGTCCGATGGCCGCATCGGGCCCGAAGCCGCCGCCGACCAGCACATTGTAACCGTCCGTGGTATCGCCCTCGTCGGAGATCGGGACACGGGCGCCGAGCAGCCCGATGTCGCCGATATAGTGCTGGGCACAGGAGTGATGGCAGCCGGTCAGGTGAATATTCACCGGCTGGTCGACGCTCAGGCGCCCGTCGCACCAGGCCGCGATTTCCTCGGCGTTGCGCTTGGTCGGGGCGGCCGCGAATTTGCAGCCCTCGCTGCCGGTGCACGCCACGAGCCCCGCGCGGACCGCGCTGGCGGAGATACCGATGCCCAGGGCCTCCAGAGCCGCGACGGCGAGCGGCACATTCGCATCGGACACGCCGGAGATGAGCAGATTCTGCCAGACGGTGAGGCGCAGATCCCCATCGCCGAGATCACGGGCGACGCGCGCGATGCCGCGCATCTGGTCGAGGTTCATGCGCCCTACCGGCAACACGACGCCGATCCAGTTCAATCCCGGCTGCTTCTGGCGGTGCACGCCGATATGCGTCTGCCGGCCGGCGTTGGGTCGTTCCGCGATGGCGCCGGCCGGCGCGCGGGTCAGCGGCGCACCGAGCTTGGCCTCGACCTCCCGCAGGAAGGCATCGAATCCCAGCTCGTCCAGCACATATTTGAGCCGGGCCTTGTTCCGGTTGGTCCGGTCGCCCCGGTCGATGAACACCCGGACGATGGCATCGGCGACGCGGGTCGCCTCCTCCGGCGGGACGATGACGCCGGTGTCGCGGGCGAAGTCCTTGTGGCCGGTGATGCCCCCCAGCGCGAGACGGAACCACACGCCCGGCGCGACGCCGTGGCCGTCGCTCACCTCCACCGCCTGAAAGCCGATATCGTTGGTGTCCTCCAGCGCCGCGATCAGGCCGGCGCCGTCGAAGGCGACATTGAACTTGCGCGGCAGGCCGTACATGGCCCGCTCATTGAGGATGTGGTGATGCCATTCCAGCGCATAGGCGCGGGTGTCGATCAGTTCCTGCGGATCGATACCGGCCGTCGGCGTGCCGGTGACGTTGCGGATATTGTCCGCGCCCGAACCCTTGCAGGTGAGCCCCAGCCCGACGAGCTTCTCCAGTACGGCGATGCCATCGCGCGCCGGCACCTCGCGGATCTGGAGATTGGCCCGCGTGGTGACATGCGCATAGGGGCCGCCATGAGCCTCGGCGATGTCGGCAACCCCTGTGAGTTGCCAATGGCTCATGATCCCGTTGGGAATGCGCAGGCGCACCATGTAGCTGTCCTGCGTCGGGCCGACAAAGAACAGCCCGTGATAGCGCCACCGCAGCACGTCGGGGCCCTTGGGAAAGGCACCATCCCGCGCGGCCCGCTTCATGCGGGGGTAGGAATCGAGGCCCATTTCCTCGCGCTTGGCAACCTCGGCATCGACCAGTTTCCTGCCCGCGACCTCGAAGCGGGCCATGGCCCGGTGGCTGGCGGCATCCGGGCCCACAGGCTCCGGCGGCACGGCAGCGCCCGGCGGGCGGGCGCCGCCGGGCGCGGCTTTCGCATCGCCGATGGGCGCGAGCCCGCGCGCGGCGCGCATCGCCGAAATGCCGGAGACGAAACCCTCCAGGTAGTTCTTCTGTTCGACGGTGAAATCCCCGCTCATGGCGTCCTCAGCTGGAATTGTCAGGCCGCCTTGCACAGGGCCGGGCCAAAGATCAGGGTGTCGCGGATCGGCTCGATATTCCGTCCGCTCTGGATCAGATCGAAGAAGAAGCCCGCATCGCCGGTGTCGCCGTAGAGCACGGCACCGACGAGCCGGTCCTCGCGCACGACGAGGCGGGCGTAGTGGCCGAGGCGCGGGTCGCGCAGCACGATGTCCTCGCACGCCGGTCCGCCGGTGAAATCACCCGCCGAGAACAGGTCGATGCCCGTCACTTTCAGCCGCGTGGCGGTCGGCGATGGAACATAGCGGGCGGCCTCGCCGACGAGATGGGCCGCGAGCGCGCGCGCCATGTCATAGAGCGGCGCCACGAGCCCATGGCAGAGGCCCCGGTGCTCGGCGCACTCGCCGAGCGCGTAAATGCCGGGAACGCTGCTGCGCAGCGCATCGTCGACGACAATGCCGCGCGCCACGTCCAGACCGGCGGCGCGGGCGAGGTCCACCCGCGGTCGCACGCCGATCGCCATGACGACAAGGTCCGCGGGCAGCCGGCGGCCATCGGCGAGCCGCACGCCGGTGACGTGATCCATGCCCAGAATCGCATCGGTCGTGACGCCCGTGAGTATGGACAGGCCCCGGCTTTCCAGAGCGCCGCGCAACAGGTCCGCGGCCTCGGCATCGAGTTGACGCTCCATCAGATGCGGCATGAGATGCAGCACCGTGACCGCCATACCCTGCCGGGCGAGGCCATAAGCCGCCTCAAGACCCAGCAGTCCCCCGCCGATCACCACCGCCCGCCGGCCTTCGCCGGCCCGGTCGAGCATGGCGGCGACATCCTCGACATTGCGGAAGTTGACGACACCCGGCAGGTCGGCGCCGGGCAATGGCGGGCTGACCGGGCTCGACCCGGTGGCAAGGACGAGGCGGTCATAGCCGAAGATGCGGCCATCGGGGGTCACGACGCGGCGCGGCCCCGGCTCGATCGAGGTCACGGTGGCGCCGGTGTGGAGGATCACGCCATGGCGCGCATACCAGCCGGCCGGGTGAAGGAGGATATCGTCCGGCGCACTGTCGCCCGCCAGCACAGGGGAGAGCAGAATCCGGTTATAGGCGGGGCGCGCCTCGGCCCCGAGAAGGGTGATGGCAAAGCGGCCGGGGGCGCGCTCGACCAGTTCCTCGACCAGGCGGGTGCTGGCCATGCCATGGCCGATGATGAGAAGGCGCTCGGGCGCAGCAGGTGGCATGATCGACCTCACGCCGCCTCGATGAAGCGATGGCGCTCATAGAGGAATTTGAGCACCGCCGCCCGGCAGCGCAGATAACCGGAGTCCGCCACCAGATCGAGACGCCGCCGCGGACGCTCCAGCGGCACGTCGAGAATCTCGCCAATACATGCGGCGGGGCCGTTGGTCATCATCACGATGCGGTCGGAGAGCAGCACGGCCTCGTCGACATCATGGGTGATCATCATCACCGTATTGCCGAGGCTGGCGTGAATCTGCATCACCGAATCCTGAAGATGGGCACGGGTAAGCGCGTCGAGCGCACCGAACGGCTCGTCGAGCAGCAACACTTTCGGTTCCATGGCGAGCGCCCGGGCGATACCGACCCGCTGCTTCATGCCGCCGGAAATCTCCGAAGGTCGTTTGGCGCGGGCATGGCCCATCTGCACCAGTTCGAGATTGTGCAGGGTCCAGTCATGACGTTCGGCGGAGGTCTTGCGGGAGCGGAACACCTTGTCCACCGCGAGCCGGACATTGTCGTAGACGGTCAGCCAGGGCAGCAGCGAATGGTTCTGGAACACCACGGCGCGATCGGGTCCGGGCGCGTTCACCTCGCAATTGTCGAGCAGCACGGCACCCGTGCTCACCTGGGTCAGGCCGGCCACGATGTTCAGCAGGGTGGACTTGCCGCAGCCGGAATGGCCGATGATCGAGATGTACTCGCCACGACCGACCTTCAGGTCGATGCCGGTCAGGACCTGGGTGACGGTCCCGCCGCGCGCATAGGACTTGCCGACCTGTTCGATGGAGAGATAGGCGCTTGCCATGATCGCGTACTCCTCAGGAGGTGGCGGTGCCGCGGGTGACCAGCACCCCGACCAGCGCAACGGAACGATCCAGGAAGAAGCCGACGATCCCGACATAGATCAGCGCCACGATGATGTCGCTGATGAGCGAAGAGTTCCAGGCATCCCAGATGAAGAAGCCAATTCCGACGCCGCCGATCAGCATTTCCGCGGCGACGATGGCAAGCCATGACAAGCCGATGCCGATGCGCAGGCCCGTGAAGATGTATGGAGCGGCGGCCGGGATCATGATCTTGACGGCATATTCCAGCGGATTGAGCTGGAGCACCCGCGCGACGTTTCGGTAATCTTCCGGAATATTGCGGATACCGACAGCCGTGTTGATCACGATCGGCCAGACGGCGGTAATGAAGATGACGAAGATCGCCGAGGGCTCGCCGCTCTTGAACGCCGCCAGCGCCAGCGGCAGCCAGGCGAGCGGCGGCACGGTGCGCAAAACCTGGAACAGAGGGTCGAGGCTGCGCATCGCCCATTGCGACTGGCCGATGAGCGTGCCGATCGCCACACCACCAATGGCGGCCAGCGAGTACCCCAGCAGCACGCGCTGGAGACTGGCGTAGAGGTGCCAGAACAGACCCTTGTCGAGCCCGCCCCGATCATAGAAGGGATCGGTGATCAGCTCCCACGTATCGGCGACGACGCGGGACGGCGGCGGCAGCGCGGCATCCGGCCCCGCGCACAGCAGTTCCCAAACCCCCAGAAGGACGATCAGCGGGATCAGCGGCGGCACCACCGTGCCCGCGACCGCGCGGGCGATGGCGACAGGCCGTGCGCTCCACGGCCTGGGTCGGGGCGCGGTGATCGCCAGCACCTTCGCCTTCGGAAAGGCGGCGACCCTGGGCTCGGCCGGGGAAAGATTGTCTCGGGCGGGCAGGCTCATGGCAGCTCTCCTGCGGCTCGCGCTCACGCGGCGATGCGCTTGATGTCGAGACTGGCGAGATAGTCGCCAGGCTTGCCGGGATCGAAGACCTTGCCGTCGAAGAATGTCTCGACCCCGCGCGACGTGGAGGCAGGAACATCGCTGACGCCGAGTTCGACGGCGGCCTGCTTCCAGAGATCCTGGCGGTTCACCTTGGCGACCATCGCCTTGATATCCGTCTCCGGCGGCAGCTTGCCCCAGCGGATATCTTCCGTGAGGAACCACAGATCGTGGCTCTCGAAAGGATAGGAGGTATGGTCGCGCCAGAACTTCATGACGTGCGGGCTGTTCTGCGCGACCCGGCCATTTCCATAATCGTAATTGCCCTTGATGCGGTCGATTATGTCCTTCCGGGGTACATTGAACCAGGCGCGCTTGCTGATGACGTCGGCCATCTGTTCCTTGTTGGCCATGTCATCGCACCATTGCTGGGCCTCCATCACCGCCAGCAGCAGGGCATGCGCCGCCCTGGGGTTGGCATCCACCCAGTCGGCGCGCATCGCCAGGCTCTTCTCGGGGTGGCGGCTCCACAATTCGGCGGTGTTGCAGGCGGTATAGCCGATGCCCTGATTGACGAGCTGCTCGTTCCATGGCTCGCCGACGCAGAACGCGTCCATGGTCCCGACCTTCATGTTCGCCACCATCTGCGGGGGCGGCACCACGATGGTCTCAACGTCCTTGTCGGGGTCGATCCCGGCCGCGGCGAGCCAATAGCGCAGCCAGAGATCATGCGTGCCGCCCGGAAAGGTCATCGCGACCTTGGCCGGCTGGCCGGCGGCCTTCTTCCGGGCAAACACCTCCTTCAGCGGGGTGGCGTCCACGCCGACCTTGATATCGGCATAGTCCTTGCCGACCGAGATGCCCTGCGCGTCGAGATTGAGCCGGGCGAGGATGTACATCGGCAAGGGAACGTTGTTCTGCGTCACCTTGCCGGCCGAGATGAGGTAGGGCATCGGGGTCAGGATGTGCGCACCGTCAATGCCGGACCCCTGCGAGCCCAGCACGAGATTGTCGCGGGTCGTCCCCCAGCTCGCCTGCTTGCTCACCTCGACATCGGGCATGCCATGTTTGGCGAACAGGCCCATTTCCTTGGCGATGATCAGCGGCGCG
This sequence comes from Ancylobacter gelatini, assembly GCF_022601675.1. Classification (GTDB taxonomy): domain Bacteria; phylum Pseudomonadota; class Alphaproteobacteria; order Rhizobiales; family Xanthobacteraceae; genus Ancylobacter; species Ancylobacter gelatini. The sequence goes on from NZ_JAKVIL010000005.1 coordinate 158,500, forward strand.
GCATCGGTCAGGGCGATATAGCCGAGCACGGCCCGCGTGGTTTCCGGGCCGGCGGCCTCGGCCACACGTACCCCGAACGGGAAGGCGGTCTTTGCCGCGGCAAGCACGGCGGTCGCCGACGCCGCCCGCAAGATGCTCCGCCGGGTGATCCCGCTGCGTGCCGTGATGCCGTTCGATTTCGTGAAACCCGTCATGTCGCTCGCCTCTGGTGCAAACAAAAACGCCGCCGCGCATCCCGGTCGTCATGACCTGGCTCGCAGCGGCGTTGCTTATGGATGCACCCTTCGTTGGGCGCGAAACATGCCGCCCACATCGCGGGGCGGCGGATAATCTTGGTCGAATGGCCCGCTATTGGCGGACCGTGACTTCACCAATAGTTTTGAAGCGGTCTTAACTTTCCGCAAGAATGTTTAATGGGCGACATCTGCCCAACGAATAGTCACACGCTGATTTTTGCGAGATAAGCGGTCAGGTCGCCCGGGTCGAAGGCAGGCCCGGCGAAAGCGCCGATGCCATCGTCCCGCCGCCCGGCTCCTGCCAGGCCCGCGAGGGCCGTGTCATATATTTCAGTGGCGTAGCAGGCCTCCACGGCCATCCGGGCGGCATCATCAAGGCTGGCCTGGCCCCAGCGCACCATCTGCGCATAGAGCCAAAACGCCTGCCGGGCATCCGGCCGCGCCGCCGCACTTTCGAGCACCAGATAGCGCGGATCCTCGCGCACCATGCCTTGGGCGTCGATCCGCAATCGGCCGTCGAGCGATCGCAGGATGAGATCCGCGTCTAGATTGAGCCGTTCGGGCGCGGCCAGCAGATGGGCGAGTTCCACCCGGTTTTCCGGCGTGGCGCACCACGCGGTGGCGCGGATCAGCGCGCGGGTGAGCGCCAGCGTCGCCTCGCGGTTCTCCGTGACGAAGCCGGCTCGCATGGCCAGAACCTTCTCCGGGCAGGTCGCGACGATCTCCGAACCGAAATGCAGGATGCGGCCGATGCCCGCCTCCACGGCCACGCTGGGCCACGGCGCTCCGACGCAGAAGCCATGGACATGCCCGTTCGACAGGGCATCGACCATGTAGGGTGGCGGGAGCACGATGAGGCGAACGTCGCGGTCCGGATCGATGCCGGCGACGGCCATCCAGTAGCGCAGCAGGTAGTTGTGGGTGGAGAACGGGAAGGTCATGCCGAAGACGAGCTGATCCTCCCCCCGCGCGGCGCGCACGGCGAGCAGGCGCTTCAGCGCCGAACCGGAAATGAAGGGATCCGCGAGGTCGCCGCCCTGCGCTTGCTCTTCCAGCGCCCGGAACGTCTCATTGCCCAGAAGGAAGGAGTTGCCGTTCTGGTTCATCGCCACCAGGCTGGCAAGCGGCACCCGCGCATGATCGAGCCCTAGGCTGATGGCGATCGCCAGCGGCGCGAGAATATGGGCGGCTTCGAAATGGCCGAGCGTGAGCTTGTCCCGCACATTGGACCAGGAAACCTCGCGCACGAGTTCGAGCTCCACCCCTTCGGCGGCGGCGAAACCATGATCGGCGGCGGCCACCAGTATCGCGGCATCGACCAGCGGGATGAAGCCGGCGCGGATTCTCATTTCAGCAGCTCCGCCGCCGTGATGACGGACTGGGCGATCTCCGCGACCTTCTTCTGGTCCTTCATCGCCTTGGAGCGCAGCAGGTTATAGGCGTCCTCCTCGTTCATCCCGCGCGCCCGCATCAGGATGCCCTTGGCGCGGTCAATCAGCTTGCGCTCGGCGAGGCTGGTGCGCGCGAGATCGAGCTCGCGTCGCAGGCGTTCGAATTCCTGAAAGCGCGCCACCGCGACATCCAGCACCGCCTTGACGCGCTGGGGTTGAAGACCATCCACCACATAGGCGCTCACCCCCGCGCTCACGGCGGTACGCATGGCATCGGTATCGCTCTGGTCGACGAACATCACGATGGGCCGGGCAACTTCGCGGTTGGCGATGCGCAGCTGTTCGATGGTGTCGCGGTCCGGAAGGTCGAGATCGACGATCAGCACGTCCGGCGCCGCCTGCCTCAGCAGCGGCAGCAAATGGCCGGAGCTGACGGCGGCAATCTGCACCTCCACATCCGGCTCCGCCTGCAAAGCCGCCTGAACGCCCTCGGCCCGCTTGCGATTCTGATCGATCACCAATACGCGCAGCACTATCGAACCCCGTTTGCCCGCCAGCAGCAAATTGCAGGCCAGCCGCCGGATCGAGGCCGGTTCGGTTCATGCGAAATCCGGTCGCGGCGTCTCAATGCGCGAGGAGGAGAGGCAGGTCGGCGACCTGCAGCAGTTCCCGCGTCACGCCGCCAAACAGCCATTCCATCAGTTCCATGTGCCCATAGGCGCCGGCGACCAGAAGATCAGCATCGAGCTGGTCCGCTTCGCGCACAAGCCGGGTCGCCGTCGGCTCGTCCGTCGGCGGAACCTTGAGAAAGTCAGGCGCGATGGTCGCAAGGGGCCACATCGCGGCCGGATCGGCGGTGACATTGCTCCCGCCCTCGATACTGATGGCCGATATGCGGCCCGCCCCGCGCAGCCAGGGTTCCGCCGCTATGATGGCACGGCGCATCGTGTCGTCGTCGATCAGCCCGACGGCGATGTGGGCGAAGTGCGTCCGCGCATTGGCGCGCCAGGTTGGCGGCACGAGTATCACCGGCTTTCCGGTCGCGAAGATCGCGGCGTGCAGTGCGTCCGATGCATCCATATTGGCATCGTGCGGCACCACCATCAGGGCCACGTCCGGCGCGGCCTCCCCGACCACACTGTCGGTTTCGGCGCCGGTGACGGAGCGCCAGAGGACCGGGGCAGCCCCTGGATCGCGCCCGGCCATCCAGCCGTCAAACGCCGCGCGCACCGCTTGGGCACGTTCCTGCGCCGAGCCCTCCCTCAACGCCCGCAATTGCTGGATGCTGACTTCCTCACTGGACGCCATCATATGCCCGGGATCGACGACGACATCGAGCGCCTCGATCGAGGCGCCAGCCAACGCGGACGCTGCCAGCGCAGCGGCGTCGAGCGCCGCGGGAACGCTGGCCGCGCTCGTCATGACTGCCAGTATCCTCATGCTCCCACACTCCTCGACAAGGTGGCGACGGTGCCGGGCAGCATATAGCCGAGAGCGACGGCGGTCAGGCAGAGCGCCAGCGACAACGCAATGTTGATCAGCGCCCGGCCGGGCTCCCCCGCATTCAGCAGCGTCAGGGTCTGCAGGCTGAAGGACGAGAAGGTGGTGAAGCCGCCGCACAGGCCGACCAGCACGAACTGGCGGACTTCAAGCGGCGTCGAGGTTCCGGCGGCACCCTCGAACAGCGCCGCGAACAGGCCGATGACGAACGATCCGCCGATATTGATGAGGATGGTTCCCCAGGGGAGTGAATCGCCCAGCAGCAGGGTGAGCCAGCGGTTTATCCCGAAGCGCAGCACGGAGCCGATGGCGCCGCCGAGCGCGATATATCCGTATGAAAGCATGCCCGCCTCTCCCCGTTTCGCCACGCCACTTCCCGGCGCGGTCGAGGTGGAGAGTTCCACGGGTCCGCTGGCAATCACATTCTACATTGAGTTCGGCCCGCTGAACTAACGTATGTCATGCTCACCCGCTGGTACGGAGTGGGCCTCGACGCCCTTCCGGCGGAATATCGGCAGGGCGGCGCGGGATTTCGGCACGAAACGATCGGGGCAATGGATGCCGGCCCATGTGGCCGGACCGCGCTCGACAGTGCCGACCGATCGGGTAGCGGATGGAAGCAGCCGGCAAGAGGGGCGTTCTTGTCGGGCCCCGGACCGCGTGTTGCGACGATGTCTCACGCGTGATCGATACCGGGCTCGCCGTCGACGCGGATCGGTGTATCGTCCCGCCGGCAGGACGCTCGATCTCGGCGGGCAGGAGAACACGCGATGAAGACACGCACGCTCGGGCAGTGCGGCGCTGGAAAAGGCGGCCTTGAGGTTTCCGCGCTCGGCTTTGGCTGCATGGGGCTCAATCACCATTATACCAGCACGCTGACCCGCGCCGAAAGCGTCGCGCTGGTCCGTCAGGCGGTGGAGCGCGGCGTTACCCTGTTCGACACGGCCGAGGTCTACGGCCCGTTCACCAATGAGGAGATTGTCGGCGAGGCGCTGCGCCCGATCCGCGACCGGGTGATCATCGCCACCAAGTTCGGCTACCGTTTCGAGGACGGCAAGCAGGCCGGGCTCGACAGCCGGCCCGCGCATATCCGCGCGGCAGTCGAAGGCTCGCTGAAGCGGCTCGGCATCGAGACCATCGATCTCCTGTACCAGCACCGCGTCGATCCGCAGGTGCCGATCGAGGAGGTGGCGGGCACGGTCCGCGATCTGATCGCGGAAGGCAAGGTGAGGCATTTCGGCCTGTCGGAGCCCGGGGTCCAGACCGTGCGCCGCGCCCATGCCGTGCAGCCGGTAACCGCGCTGCAGAATGAATATTCGCTGTGGACCCGCGATCCCGAAACCAACGGCATTCTCGATGCCTGCGAGGAACTGGGCATCGGCTTCGTCGCCTTCAGCCCGCTCGGGCGGGGCTTCCTGACTGGCGCGATCAACACCGATACCCGGCTGGGCGAGACAGATGCCCGCCGGAACCTGCCGCGCTTCGCGCCCGAGGCCATCGCCAGCAACCTCGCTCTGGTCGAGCTGCTCAAGCGCATCGCGGCCGGCAAGGAGGCCAGCGCGGGACAGATCGCGCTGGCTTGGCTGCTGTCGCGCCGGAGCTGGATCGTGCCGATCCCCGGCACCACCAAGCTGGCGCGGCTGGAGGAAAATCTCGCGAGCACCGAGATCGCGCTGACCGCCGCCGAAATCGCCGACATCGACGCGGCGCTGGCGACGATCCCGATCGCCGGTGCGCGCTACCCGGAACAGCAGCTCGCCGCCGTCGGCCGCTGACCCGCGAGGACATCCATGACCAAGAAGGACTGGCGCCGCCTGCGCAACATCTCGGCCGGGCTGCTCGCCGCGCTGCTCGCCGCTTTCACCGCCTATATGTGGCTGCGCGCGCGCTGACGCGCGTCTCTCTCCATCGCGGGTCCGCACGAGCACGGATCGGCTGGTTTTTCGTGGAACCGGCCCGGACCGGACGCTAGGATCGCCCGAAACAGGCCGGTGCCGGGACGGCGGCGGCGCGATGGGAGGTTCCGATGAAAGCGCTCCAGAGTTTCAGTCTTCCCATGGCCCTGCTGCTGGCGATGGCGGCCGGCGCGCCGGCACTGGCGCAGGACCTTCCGCCCGGCGGCGGCAATGGCGGCAGCCTTGGCCCCGCGCTTCCCGATCCGAATATCCTGCCGCCGCCCGAGGGCGATCCGATCCCGCCCGCCCCGATGACCGGCGAGACCGTGCCCCCGCCCGGCCCGCCCCCGGAAGGCTCCGCGGCCAGAATCAAGCTGCCCGACTGCGCGCCCCCGAACTGCGGCACGCCGCAGATCATGGCGGAATAGCGCGGGCCGGCCGGCGGGCCTTGCACCCGCCGCGACGAAGCGACAGGCAGGACATGAGCGAGCAGGACAATCCCCCGGCGACCACGCGGGCACTGGCGACGCGGGCACTGGAAGGCGTGCGCGTGCTCGACCTCTCCCGCGTGCTGGCCGGCCCCTGGGCCACGCAGATGCTCGGCGATCTCGGCGCCGACATCATCAAGGTCGAGAAGCCCGGAGCTGGCGACGACACCCGCGGCTGGGGGCCGCCCTGGCTCAAGGACGGCGCGGGACACGACACAAGCGAGAGTGCCTATTTCCTCTGCGCCAACCGCAACAAGCGCTCGGTCACCATCGACATGGCGCGACCGGAGGGGCAGGCGTTGATCCGCCGGCTGGCGTCGGCGAGCGACGTGGTGGTGGAGAATTTCAAGGTCGGCGGGCTGAAGCGCTACGGGCTCGATTATGAAAGCCTCGCCGCGCTCAACCCGCGCCTCATCTATTGCTCGATCACCGGCTTCGGGCAGGACGGGCCGGAGGCCTCCCGCGCCGGCTATGATTTCATGATCCAGGGCATGGCCGGGCTGATGTCGGTCACCGGCGATCCCGACACCGAGCCGCAGAAGATCGGCGTCGCGCTGGTCGACGTCCTCACCGGGCTGCACGCCACCATCGCCATCCTCGCCGCGCTGGAGGCGCGCCACCGCAGCGGGCGCGGGCAGTATATCGATCTCGCTTTGTACGACGTCGCCATGGCCAGCCTCGCCAATCAGGCGCTGAACTATCTGGTCGGCGGCACCGCGCCGCGCCGGCTCGGCAATGCCCATCCCAACATCGTGCCCTATCAAGCGTTCGAGACCGCCGACGGCCATCTCATCCTCGCGGTTGGCAATGATGCGCAGTTCGCCCGGTTCTGCCGCCTCGCGGAACTGGCCGAGACCGCCACCGATCCGCGCTTTTCCACCAATGCCGGCCGCGTCGCCCATCGCGAGGTGCTGATCCCGGTCGTGGCGGCCGCCTTGAGGACGCAGACCACCGCGCAATGGCTCGCCATGCTGGATACTGCCGGCATTCCGGCCGGGCCGATCAACAATGTCGCGCAGGCCTTTGCCGAGCCGCAGGCGCTGGCGCGCGGCCTCGCGCTCGCCCTGCCCCACGCCAGCGGCGGCCTCGCCCTCGGCGTGCGCAGCCCGTTGCGGCTCAGCGAAAGCCCGATGGACGAGGCGAACGCGCCTCCCCTGCTCGGCCAGCATACGGACGAGGTGCTGGGCGCGCTGCTCGGCCTGGGCGAACCGGAGCGCAACCGGCTCCGCGCCGACGGGGTCATCTGAGCGCGGCCCTTCCATATTGGCAGGGAATATGATCCTTTTTCCAAAATTGGCGCCCTGATGGAAGGTATCCGTGGAACGCCTCGATTGCGATCGCATGTTCGTGGCGGTGCTGGATGGCGGCAGCTTCGCCAGCGCCGCGCAGCGGCTCGGCACCAGCAGCGGGCAAGCCTCCAAGCTGGTGTCGCGGCTGGAGGCCGAGCTGGGCGTCCAGCTCCTCAAGCGTACCACGCGTGCCCTGTCGCCGACCGAGGTCGGCCTCGCCTATTATGAGCGCATCAAACCGCTGCTCGATGAGTTCGACGCGCTGGACGCTTCGGTGCGCAATGCCTCGGGCGCCCCCGCCGGCCGGCTGCGACTGACCGCGCCGATGTCGTTCGGGACCCTCCAACTCACCCCGGCTTTGCTCGATTTCGCCCGCGCCTTCCCGGATATCCAGCTCGATGTCAGCTTCTCCGACCGCATGGTCAATCTGGTCGACGAGGGGTTCGACGCCGCCATTCGGGTTGGCAGCCCCGGCGATAGCAGCCTGATCGCGCGGCGGCTCTGCGACATGCGCCTCGTGCTGGTCGCCGCCGACACCTATCTGGAGCGGCGCGGCACTCCCGCAGGGCCGGACGAACTGGCCGATCATGACTGCATCCTCGACACCAATCTGCGCGACCTGCCGAACTGGCCGTTCCGTTTGCCTGGACAGGCGGCGCCGGTGACCGTGGCGGTGTCGGGCCGGCTGCGCTTTTCCTCGGGCGAGGCATGCCTCGCGGCGGCGGAAGTCGGGCTCGGGATCGCCTATCTGCCAAGCTTCATCGCCGGGCCGAGCCTGCGCGCGGGCAAGGTGCGGCTATTGCTGCCCGAGCTGGAAGGGCCGCCGCACGGGCTTTACGCGCTCTATCCGCCGAGCCGGCATCTAGCGCTGAAAGTGCGGGTGCTGGTCGATTTCCTCGCCAGCTGCTATCGCGGCGCACCGGCATGGGACCAGGGCTGGTAACGGAGGGTAGCGGACGGAACACCGCCGTGCGGCCACGCGGACACAGGCCCGCATGGAACGTTTCACCTTCCCCGAAGGCACGGATTGCCCATCCGCTTCCGGCAGGCTAGGAGCCGGTTCCGCTGGCGCGCCCCCGCCGCCGGCCGACAGGAACGACCCGCGTCATGGCGACCGAAACGGCGGAGCACGCAGCGCCCGCTCCCATCCCGCTTTCCGCCTATGGCCATCTGCTCACCATCTATCTTGTGTGGGGCGGCGGCTATCTGGCGGTGAAGGTCGCGCTGTCCGGGCCGGCCGCGCTTACCGTGTTCCAGCTCCAGAGCGCACGCATGTGGTGCGCGACGCTGCTGCTCGCAGGCCTCGCCGCGTTCCGCCACGGCTGGCCGGGCCGGCCGGCGCCGCGCGATCTGCTGGTGTGCGCCGCGAGCGGGCTGCTGATGTGGGTCGCCGGCAACGGGCTGGCGACGCTTGCCTCGCGACATGCCGCCTCCAGCTTCATCGTCATGGCGATGGGCGCGATCCCGCTGTGGAGCTGCGTGCTCGACCTGCTGATTGAACGGGCGATCCCCGGTCCGCGGCTGGTCTTCGGGCTGGTGCTGGGCCTGTTCGGCCTGTTCCTCGTGGTGGCGCCGGCCCTGTTCAACAGCGCCACCGCGATCATCGAGCCGGGCTTTGCCGAATTCACCGTGCTGGTGCTGATCGGCGCCGGCACCAGCTGGTCGCTCGGCACCATCGTGCAGCGCCCGCTGGCCGGGCGGATGAAATCCGAATGGGCCGCGACCTTCCAGATGCTCGCCGCATCGCTGGCGCTCACGGTGCTGGTCACCGGCGAGGCCGCGCCGCTGCCGGAGATGCCGGGCCTGCGGCAATGGCTGGCCATCGGCTTCCTCATCGTGTTCGCCTCGGTGATCGGGCTGACCTCCTATCTGCGGGTGCTGCGGGTGTTCAGCCCGGTGATCGCCACCACCTTCGCCTACGTGAACCCGATCGTCGGCGTGCTGGCGGGTTGGGCGATCCTGGGCGAGGAGCCGGCGCCATTGTCGCTGGTCGGGCTGGTCATCGTGCTGGCGAGCATCGCCATCGTGCTGTCGCGACGGCGCTGAACGCGCGAAGATTTTTAACGCTCCAATCTAGGCAACACGGGGCAAGCCGCCCTAATCTCCCCGACTAAGGGCGTAGGGAGACGGGACGGCGAGCCAAGGCTGGATGAATCGCGCCTCCCGCGTGACACTCGCCGCCGCGCTCGCCGCGACCGACATGCCCGGTCGCGAGGGGGGCGGCATGGACCAGCATACGGTATGTTCAGTGCTCGCGCCGGCAGCGCCGGCGGAGATTTCCAGCTGGCCGCCCGGCCATGCCTGGCTCGCCGGGGGAACCTGGCTGATGTCGGAGCCGCAGATCGGCGTCGACACCTTCGTCGATCTCAACGCCTTCGCGTGGCCTGATCTGATCTCCAGCGAGGCCGGCCTCGACATCGCGGCCACCTGCCCGATCGGCGTGCTCGGCGATTTCAAGGCCCCTCCCGGCTGGACCGCCGCCCCGCTGCTGCGGGGCTGCGTCCATGCGCTGCTGATGTCGTTCAAGGTCGCCCATGTCGCCACTGTCGGCGGCAATATCTGCATGTCGCTACCCGCCGGGGCGATGGTCTCGCTGACCGTGGCGCTTGAGGCGCGCTACACGCTGTGGCCGCGCGGCGGCGAGGCACGCACCGTGCTCGCGCGGGATTTCGTGACCGGCAACCATGCCAACGTGCTGGCGCCGGGCGAATTGCTGCGCGCGATCCATATCCCCGCCGCGGCGCTGGAGCGACGCGCCGCGATGCGCCGGGCCTCGCTCACCAAGCTCGGCCGCTCGGCGGCCCTGATCATCGGCACCGCGGGCGCGTCGGGCGACCTCTTGCTGACCATCACCGCCGCCACGCCGCGCCCGGTGCAACTCGCCTTCGCGGCTCCGCCCACGGCACGGGAGCTGCGCGAGGCCATCGCCGCGGCGGTGCCGGAGGATGGCTGGTTCGACGACGTCAACGGCACGCCGGCCTATAAGCGGCACCTCACCACTCATTTCGCGGAAGAGATCCGCGCGGAACTCGCGGGGGCGGGGAGCCTGTCATGAGCTTCACCATTGACGGGCGGGTCGTCACCGCCGAGCCGAAGCCGGGCCAGTGCCTGCGCACCTTCCTGCGCGAGACCGGGGTGTTCGGCGTGAAGAAGGGCTGCGACGCCGGCGATTGCGGCGCCTGCACCGTGTGGCTCGACGGCAAGCCGATCCATTCCTGCCTGATGCCCGCCTTCCGCGCCAAGGGCCGGGAGGTCACCACCATCCAGGGCCTCTCCGATGGCGACGGCCTGCACCCGGTGCAGCAGGCGTTCCACGAGGCGCAGGCGTTTCAGTGCGGCTTCTGCGCCGCCGGCATGATCATGACCGTCGCCGCGCTGGACGAGGAACAGCGCGCCGACCTGCCGCGCTACCTCAAGGGCAATCTGTGCCGCTGCACCGGCTACCGCGCCATCGAGGACGCGGTGCACGGCCGGCGCTCGACGCAGGATGACGTGGCGGGGGAAGCCTGCGGGGCGAGCCTCGCCAACCCGTTCAGCATGGGCATCGTCACCGGCCACGCGCATTACACGATGGATGTCGCGGTCGAGAACCTGCTGCACCTGAAAGTGCTGCGCTCGCCCCACGCCCATGCCCGCATCCTGTCGATCCGCCGCGACAAGGCGCTGGCGATTCCCGGTGTGGTCGAGGTGTTCACCTTCGAGGACGTTCCGCGCAAGCTGTACAGCACCGCGACCCATGAGGATCATCTGGTCGACCCGGACGACACCTACATCCTCGACAATGTGGCCCGCTTCGTCGGCCAGCGCATCGCCGCCGTGGTCGCCGAGAGTGAGGCCGCCGCCGAGGCCGGCTGCCTGGCGCTGGAGGTCGAGTACGAGATATTGCCCGCCGTGTTCGATCCGGTCGCGGCCATGGCCGACGATGCGCCGATCCTTCACGACAAGGGCACCGAGGCCAGGGGCAACATCTACGTCACCATCAAGGGCGAGGTCGGTTCGGTCGAGCGCGGCTTCGAACAGGCCGACATGGTGCACGAGCACACCTACGCCACCTCGCGCGTCCAGCACGCGCATCTGGAGACCCACGGCTCCATCGCCTGGCGCGGCGAGGACGGGCGGCTGCATGTGCGCACCTCGACGCAGGCGCCGTTCATCACCCACAAGAAGCTGTGCTACCTGTTCGGCATCTTTCCCCACGATCTCCATGTCTTCACCGAGCGTGTCGGCGGCGGCTTCGGCGGCAAGCAGGAGATGATCTCCGAGGATCTGTGCCTGCTGGCCACGATGAAGCTGGGCCGGCCGGTGAAATGGGAATTCACCCGCGAGGAGCAGTTCATCGGCGCCACGACGCGCCACCAGATGACCACCCGCGTGAAGCTCGGCGCCAAGGCCGACGGCACGCTCACCGCGCTGGAAATCCATGTGGTGTCCAACACCGGCGCCTATGGCGGCCATGGCGGAGAGACGCTGGGCGCCGCGCTCGGCTCGCCGCCCGCCGCCTATCGCTGCCGCAACAAGAAGGCGGTGGGCCACGCGGTCTACACCAACATGGTGCCCGGCGGCGGCTTTCGCGGTTATGGCGCCTCGCAGACCAGCTTCGCCATCGAATGCGCCATCGACGACCTCGCGGCCAAGCTCGGCATCGACCCGTTCACCATGCGCCGCAGGAACATGATCGGCCCTGACGACGTGATCGAATCGGTGTGGAGCGACCCGACCGATGTCGCGTTCGGCAGCTATGGGCTCGACCAGTGCCTCGACATGGTGGAGCGCGAGCTGGCGGGCGACGGGGGATTGGAGAAGCCCGCGGGCGACGACTGGCTGGAAGGCACCGGCATCGCCTTCTCCATGCTGGAATCCGGCCCGCCCACCGAGCACCGCTCCGGCGGGCAGATGAGCCTGCGGCCGGACGGCTCCTATCATCTGGCCATCGGCTCCACCGAGATGGGCAACGGCTCGGTAACGTCACACCGCCAGATCGCCGCCGCGCTGCTCGGCACGCGGGCTTCGAAAATCGCCATCATCAATGCCGACACCGACCTCACGCCCTACGACACCGGCACCTTCGCCTCCACCGGCACCGTGGTCGCCGGGCAGGCGGTGGAGCTGACCGCGCGGGCGCTGCGGGCGAGCATCCTCGCCTATGCCGCGCGGCGCACCCACACCGCGCCGGACGACTGGACGCTGACCGACGGCGCGGTCGAGAGCGGCAATACGCGGATCGAGCTGACCGAGCTCTACCGGCTCGGCACGTTGGCCGGCCACCGCTTCGAAGCCAAGCGCAAGGCCTATCTTTCTCCGCGCACCGTCGCCTTCAACGTGCAGGGCATCCGCCTCGCGGTACATCGCATCACCGGCGAGATCCGTATCCTGCACAGCGTGCATGCGGCCGATATCGGCCGGCTGATCAACCCGCTGCAATGCCGTGGGCAGATCGAGGGCGCGGTGGCGATGGGGCTGGGCTGGGCGCTGACCGAGCACATGGTCCATGACGCGAACGGGCGGATGCTCAACCCGGCGCTGCGCAACTACCACATCCCCGCCTTCGCCGACATTCCGCGCACCACGCTGCTGTTCGCCGACACCTACGACACGATCGGCCCGCTCGGCGCCAAGGCGCAGGGCGAATGCGCGATCAACTGCGTCGCGCCCGCCGTGTCGAACGCGCTGCGCGATGCCACCGGCATCCGCTTCGACAGCCTGCCCTTCGCGCCGGACCGGGTGTTCGACAAGTTTCCCGCGCCGGAACCCGCATTGTGACGGAGCCCGGGGACCGTGCGGCGGGGGACGGCGCCGTCACCATCGTCACCCAGACCCGCGTGCTGCCGGGTCGCGAGGCGGAGTTTTCGCTCTGGCAGAAGGAGACCGGCGCCGTCGTGGCCGGCTTTCCCGGCTTCATCGAACAGTCGGTAAACCCGCCCGCCCCGCCGGCGCAGGTCGACTGGGTGATCCTGCAGCGCTTCACCACCACGCAGGCGGCGACGGCCTGGCTGAACTCGCGGGAGCGGCTCGCCCGCGTCGCCGGCATCCAGCCCGCGCTCTCGGGCAGCGACGACGTGCATCTGGTGCGCGACGGCGCGGCGGGCGTGCTGCCCTCCCCGGTCTCGGCGGTGATCTCCACCCGGGTCAAGCCGGGACAGGAGGCGGCCTATCGCGCCTGGGAGCAGCGTATCGCGGCAGCGCAGAGCCGGGCGCCGGGCTTTCAGGGCTACCGCTTCGAGCCGCCGATCCCGGGCGTGCAAGAGGATTGGCTGTCGATCCTGCGCTTCGACACCGAGGAGCACCTCCAGGGGTGGTTCGCCTCGCCGGAACGGCTCGCCCTCCTGAAGGAGGCCGACGCCTTCACCGAGGAATTCCACGCCCGCGTGGTGCGCACCGGCTTCGAGCAATGGTTCCCCTCGCCGATCGGCAGTCCCTGCACCTCGCCTCCCGCGTGGAAGCAGAACATGCTGGTGGTGCTGATGCTCTATCCGGTGGTGTTCCTGTTCGGCCTCGCCATTGGCGGGCCGGTGCTCTCAGACTGGGCTCAGATGCCCTTCGCCGCGGCACTCTTCATCGGCAATGTCGCGAGCGTGCTGATCCTGTCGAAGCTCGTGCCCTGGGTCAGCCGGCGCTTTTCCTGGTGGCTGCGCCCGGGCGAGACGCGCGCCTGGGTCCACCCCGCCGGCGCCGCGCTGGTGGTCGCGCTCTATGGGGCGATGATCGCGCTGTTCCTGTGGCTGTGAACGCCTGATCGCCCCGCCCCGTTCCCGATCCGGAGGGAGCGGGAACGGGCGACGATCATTGCGGCGGTGGCGACCCGGCCGCCGCCGAGACCGTGCCGGAGAGCGTTTGCAGCAGCGGAGCCGACAGGTGGCGCGCCGCGGTCAGGCTGATGTGGTTCTCGTTAAAGTAGAGCACGCCCACCGCAGGCCTGTAGACCCGGCACAAGGCGCCGTCACAGAACAGCGCGGCGGGATCGAAGATCCTGGCGCCGTAGCGCGCGGCGAGGTCGGTGAGGAAGGTCCGGGTGTCGGCGACCGACGCGTCGAACTCGGCCTGTCGGACACCGATTGTCGAGGGATCGCCGCCGCGCTCCTGCACGCTGCCGAGCACACTCGGCACGTCGAAGTCGTAGACCGGAATGGGCAGGACGATCACGACATTCTTGCCGGCCTTGCGCAGATCGCGCACCACGTCCTCGAAGCCGGTATCGAAGCCCTTTTCCTTGCGCAGCACCTGATAATAGGCGACCAGAACCACCGTGCGGACGTTGCGGTCGGCGACGAGGGCGGTCAATGTCCGGGCATTGTGAGCCTGGCAGCTCGGCCGCCCGGCACGCGCGGTGTTGAGCGCCGGCGGACAGGCCGAGGCGGTGATCTGCATCACCTTGTGCCCGGCGGCAGGTGCGATCTCGCCGAGCGCATAGGCGAGTTCCGCGCCGTGACTGTCGCCCCACACCACGACATCAGCGGCGACGCCCTCGGCGCCGAACACGCAGTTGCGGTCATAAGGGATGTTGGCTTCCGTGCCGTTGTGACACTGGGCGCGCCTGGGATTGGCATCGTCCGTCGCCGCGAACAGCGCGCGCGCCTCCGGCGAGAAGCGCATCGGTAGTCCGTTCAGCGCATGGCCGGCGATACCGACGGCGCAGAAGGCCGCGATCATGCCGGTTCCCACCGTGAGATAAGGTAGCCGGGGATAGCCCGGGCGGATGAACGGGACCTCCACCCAACGATAGCTGGCCGCGCTGATGAGGATGGCCGCGACCACGCTGAGGCTCGCGACCCACGGCTCCAGCTCCAGCCCCAGCACGGCGCGCGGAAAGGCGAGCAGCGGCCAGTGCCAGAGATAGAGCGAATAGGACAGGTTGCCGAAGAACTGGCACGGCCCGGTCGACAGAACGCGCCCGACCAGCGTACTGGTGCTGGTGCCCCCGACGAACAGCACCAGTGCCGTCCCCAGGCAAGGAACGGCGGCGGCGATGCCGGGGAAGGCGGTCTTGTTCGAATAGACCACCATCGGCACGATCATCAGCGCCAGCCCGAGAGCGGCGAGCGCCTCCATCGCCTTCGGCCAGGCCGTGAGGCGGAAGCGCGGCACCATCAGCGACACCGTGGCGCCGATCAGCAGTTCAAAGGCGCGCGCCGGCGTGAAGAAATAGCCCCATTCCGGGCGCAGGCGCACGATCGCCTCCGACAGGATCAGGCACAGGATGGTCAGCAGAACCATCGACCCGAGCGCGCCGCGCCGGAAATACCGGAACAGGAAGAACATGAAGATGGGGAACAGGATGTAGAACTGTTCCTCCACCGAGAGCGACCAGGTGTGGAGCAGGGGCTTGGCATCCGAGGCGCCGTCGAAATAGCCCGTCGTCTTCATGAAATAGACGTTGGAGACGAAAAGCATCGTCGCCACGACCGACTGGCTCAGGCCGCGAAGCTGCTGCGGGTCGAAGAAGATGTATCCGGCAACGATGCACGCCGCGAGGACCAACGCCATGGCGGGAAACAGCCGCCGGATGCGCCGCCGGTAGAACTCCTTCAGGGAAAACCGCTGGAGCTCGATATCCTTGGTAATCGAATTGGTGATGAGATAGCCGGAGATGACGAAGAAGATGTCGACGCCGACAAATCCGCCCGTCAACAGGCTGGGAAAGGCATGAAAAATGACCACAGAAAGCACCGCGAGCGCGCGGATTCCCTGAATGTCATACCTGAACTCGCCAAAACGGACCCCTGAGGCAAAACGGCGCTTGGAACTGGCTATGCAAGATGAATGCTGAAAAT
This sequence comes from Ancylobacter gelatini, assembly GCF_022601675.1. Classification (GTDB taxonomy): domain Bacteria; phylum Pseudomonadota; class Alphaproteobacteria; order Rhizobiales; family Xanthobacteraceae; genus Ancylobacter; species Ancylobacter gelatini. Next base: position 174,067 of record NZ_JAKVIL010000005.1, read on the forward strand.
GAATGGGCGCTATGAATTCGTCGGTTCGTGAAACGTACAAATCGAGCCCGTGAGGCTCCGAGCCCAAGCGGCTCGCCGTCATCATGCACGGTGGGGTCCGGGGTGTTCAAGTAACCTGATCGCCCTCATGCGGGAAGCCGCTCTTTCGGCCTGCGCCGCTATGACACCTCGATGAGTTGCATCATGCCCATCTCCTCATGGTTCATCATGTGACAGTGGAGCACGTAGCGGCCGGGAAAATCGGTGAAGCGCGAGCGGAATGTCAGGCTGCCGTTGCGCGGCAGCACCACCGTGTCGAGCCAGACCGGGGGGATGGGATCGCCATTCACCTTGATCAGTTCGAACGGGTTCACATGGATGTGGAAGATGTGGTCGTGGAAATGGGCGTTGACCAGCGTCCATTCCTCCACCGCGCCGAGCGTGATGGCATGATCGACGCGGTTGATGTCGAACACCTTGCCGTCGATCAGGAAGGTGAATTCGCGCCAGTGCGCCGCGGCTTCCGCCTCCGGCACCACCGCGGAGAACACCAGCTCGCGGCGGTTGGTGATCTCCTCATCGCGAATGGTCGGCAGCGGCGGCGGGGCGAGCCGGCCGGGCAGCGCCATGTCCAGCGGCTCACCCTCCACCATCAGCGTGGCGATCGGGCCGAAGGGCGAGGGGTAGCCCTGATTATAGGGCAGCGCCTGCAGCGCATAGCTTCCCGGCGCGCCGGCCTTTACCAGCACGTCGATTCGTTGACCGGGCGCGATCAGCACGGCGTCGGTGCGCTCGGGCTGGTCGGTGCAGACCTGTCCCTCGCCCATCAGCACGAGCCCGATGCCGTCACGGGCGATGGCCTCCATACGATGGCCGGCGAGGTGGAGGAACAGATCGTCCTGATAGCCGGCATGGACGAGGCGCCAGCGCTGCACCTCGCCGGGGCGCATGGTGATGGTGGGCGCGCGCTGCCCATTGAGCGACAGGAAGCGCACTGAGGTTTCGGAGAACAGCGCTTCGAAGCCCTCGACCATGCCGAAACCGTCGAACACCACTTCGCCCAGCACCATGGTCACGTCCTTCGCGGCCACCACCTCCGGCACCTGCTCGGGACCATCCTCGATGATCAGCACCCCGACCATGCCGCTGGACAGCTGCACATCGGCCGAGCCGTGATGATGGGGGTGATACCAGTAGGTGCCGCGCGGGTGATCCTGCGGAATGCGGATCTCGACCTCGTACCGCGACCCCGGCACCATGGTGCGCAGCACGTTGTCGGACACGCCCGCCGGGCTGACGTGGCCACCGTGGAAATGGAAATTGGTCAGGTTCAGCATATGCGGCTGGTTCATGAAGGCCGGCATCTGCTCGCGATTCGGCGGCAGGTCGTTGATCAGGGTAAGGCGCAGCACGTCGCCGGGCTGAACACGTAATGTCGGGCCCGGCATCTGGCCCTCATAGCCGCGCAGATAGAGCCGATAGCCGCCAATGTCGCGATAGCCATAGGCCGCGCGCAGCGTGGTGGCGAGCACGCCATCGACGGAACGCCGAACCTCCGGCTCGCGCAACCGCTCGCCCGGGGTGAACGGGATGCGCAGCGGCGATCCCGCCCCGAGATCAGCCTCGAAGGACGGCCCGGCACTGCGAGGCGCGCCCGCCCCGGCCGGTGCATGGTTCATGGCCGGCGGGACTGTCGGCGCCGCCTTGGCCGGGAGTGAGGCGAGCGGTGCGACCAGAGGCACCGCCAGCCCGGCCAGCCCCGGCACCGCGACGCCGGCAAGGCCCGCAATCAGTATGTCGCGACGCGACGCACCCGCCACCGGCTGCCCACTCGCCACCGTCTCGTTCGCGTGCCCGCGATCCGCCTTGTCCATCCGCCCCTCCCCATCGGCAGTCGCCGATCCGCTCACACCATATGCCGGGAACCGGCGGGCGCGGAAGTTCATCCGCAGCAACAAGGCGACAGGATCTTGGGAGGACCGAAAATTCCCTAACGTTATGGACAGGAACAGCGGCATAAGCCCAGTCGAACTTCTTCACGCTGAACTTGCGTTCCGCTGCAATGTCGCCGCAGCGACGGATCGGGGCACCCGGCACCAGCCGCATGGCGTCCGCTTGACGCCCATGCTACGCCGCGTGCCGGACGAGGCCGGCTGCGGCGGGCCTGTCGGGCACCCGAGGACCAGATGGCGCGCATCAACATCACCCACACGACGGAATACCGTTACCGCAACCCGGTGGGCCTGACGCGTCATTCCATGATGCTGCGCCCCGACGACAGCCATGATCTGCGCCTGCACCACGCGGTTCTGAAGATCGACCCGGAACCTTCCACGATCCGCTGGACCCATGACGTTTTCAACAACGCCATCTGCGTCGCCGAATGGCCGCAGACCCTGCGCACCAACCGGCTGCGCATCGTCTCGACGCTCGACCTCACTCACCACCCGGAAGGCCCGAGCCTGCCGGCCTACAGCCTCGACCCGGCGGCCGAATTCCTGCCCTTTTCCTATTCCGCGCAGGAAATCGCGGATCTCGCCCGCCTCGCCGAACGCCAGCTTCCCGACCCCGAACGCACGGTGGACACCTGGGCGCGGCGCTTCATCGCGGGGCCGGGTCCGGTCCGCACGCTGGACGCCATCAACGCCATGAGCCGCGCCATCAAGGCAGAGCTGGCCTATGGCGCCCGCTACGAGGAGGGAACGCAGAGCGCGGCGCAGACGCTCGCGCTCGGAACCGGCACCTGCCGTGACTTCGCGGTGCTGATGATGGAGGCGGTGCGCAGCCTCGGCCTCGCCGCGCGCTTCGTCACCGGCTATCTGTATGATGACACCAGCGGCACCACGCGGGGCGGCGGCGCCACCCATGCCTGGTGCTCGATCTACCTGCCCGGCGCGGGCTGGGTGGAATATGACCCGACCAACGGGCTGATGGCCGGCAACAACCTGATCCGCGTCGGCGTCACCCGCTCGGCCGAACAGGCCATCCCGGTCGCGGGTGGCTATTTCGGCGACGCGAACGACTTCGAGAACCTGTTCGTCGACGTCTCGGTCAGCGCGGTCCCGCTCCGCTGAAACCGGCTCATATCTCGTTGTCGTCGAAGATCTTAAGCCGACGAAGGATCACCTTCTCTCCTTCCAGAAGCACCATCAGCGTCACGCCGACCGCGACGATCAGCACGCCGTCGGCGAGCGGCACCGGGCGCGTGTCGAAAATCTCCTGCATCGCCGGCAGATAGGTGAAGGCGAGTTGCGCCACCACCACGGTCACCAGCGCGGCAATCACCGCGCGGGTGCCGAGCACGCCGCGCCAGGTGATCGAGGCCATGTGCAGGAAGCGGACGTTGAACAGGTAGAAGATTTCCATCACCACCAGCGTGTTCACCACGATGGTGCGGGCCAGCTCCACCGAATGGCCGCGCGCCAGCGCGAACTCGAACATGGCCAGCGAGGCCGCCAGGAACAGCAGCGAGACCAGCACGATCCGCCACAGCATGAAGCGCGACAGCAGCCCGGCCTGCGCCGCGCGTGGCGCGCGCGTCATCACCCCCGGCTCCGTCGGCTCGAAGGCGAGCGCGAGGCCGAGCGTGATCGAGAGGATGAGGTTGATCCAGAGGATCTGCGCCGGCGACATCGGCATGGTCGACCCGGCGATGATGGCCACAATCACCGCCATCACCTCACCGCCATTGGTCGGCAGCGTCCAGGCGATCATCTTGCGGATATTATCGTAGACGGTGCGCCCCTCCTTCACGGCCGCGACGATGGCGGCGAAATTGTCGTCGAGCAGCACCACCTCGGCGGCCTCCTTCGCCGCCTCCGTGCCCTTGCGACCCATGGCGATGCCGACATCGGCCTGGCGCAGCGAGGGCGCGTCATTCACCCCGTCCCCGGTCATCGCCACCACCGCGCCGGTGGACTGCAGCGCGCGCACGATGCGCAGCTTGTGCTCCGGGCTGGTGCGCGCGAACACGGCCGTCCGCTGCGCGAGCCCGACCAGCGCGTCGTCATCCAGCGCGTCGATTTCCGCCCCCGTCACCGCCACCGGGTCCTCATCGATGCCGAGCTGGCGGGCGATGGCCTGCGCCGTGGCGCCGTGGTCGCCGGTGATCATCTTCACGCCGATGCCGGCCGTGCGGCATTCCGCGATCGCCGCCACCGCCTCGGCGCGCGGCGGATCGATGAAGCCGGCGAGGCCCATCAGTTCCAGCCCGTCGTCCAGGTCGGCGAAGGTGAGGCGCTCCGGCGCGACGTCCAGATGCTTGCGCGCGAAGCCGAGCACGCGCTCGCCCCGCGCCGCCGCCTGTCCGATATAGCCGGCCCACGGACCGTCTCCAGCGCCGCACATCTCGATGACACGCTCCGGGGCGCCCTTCACCAGCACAACCGCGCCACCTTCGGGGTCGCGGTTGAGGCTCGCCATGAAGCGATAGCTGGCATCGAACGGAATCTCGTCGAGCCGGGCGAAGGCGGCGCGCTCCTCGGCCTCATCCAGCCCGGCCTTGCGAGCGAGTGCCACCAGCGCGCCCTCCATCGGATCGCCCTCGACGCGCCAGTGCCCGTCGTGACGGACCAGATGGGCGTCGTTGCACAACACGCCCGCGCGGGCGAGCGCCGTCACCTCGTCCGCCAGCGCGCCGGCCGGGGCGACATCGCCCGCGGTAAGGGCGCCCTCGGGCTCATAGCCCGCGCCGGCCGCCTCGACCTCGCCGCTGGCGACGAACAGCCGGCGCACCGTCATCTCGTTGCGGGTCAGCGTGCCGGTCTTGTCGGAGCAGATCACCGAGGTCGCGCCCAGCGTCTCCACCGCCGGCAGGCGGCGGATGACGGCGTTCCGCAGCGCCATGCGCCGCACGCCGATGGCGAGCGTGATGGTGATCACCGCCGGCAGACCCTCCGGCACCGCGCCCACCGCCAGCGCCACCACCGCGATCAGCGCATCGGCCCACCCATAGCCGCGCACCAGCACGGCGAAGGCAAAGAGCGCCGCCGCGCTGCTGATGGCCACCCAGGTGAAGCGGCGCGCGAAGGCGTCGATCTGGCGCAGCAGCGGCGTCGCCAGCGGCTCGACCCCGGCCAGCAGCCGCCCGATGCGCCCGATCTCGGTGTGCAGGCCGGTCGAGACCACGATGCCGGCGCCCTGACCGGCCGCAACCGTGGTGCCGGAATAGGCCATGGAATGGCGATCGCCCAGCGGCGCGTCTTTGTGCGCGGGCCCCTCGTGCTTGGAAGCGGCCAGCGATTCACCAGTGAGGATGGATTCGTCGATCAACATGCCGCGCGCCCGCACCAGACGGGTATCGGCCGGCACCTTGTCGCCCGCCTCCAGCAGCACGAAGTCGCCCGGCACCAGTTCGTGGGCGTCGACGCTGATGCGGGTGGCGCCGCGAATGAGAGTGGCGCGCGGAGTGATCATGTTGCGGATCGCGGCCAGCGCCTCCTCCGCCTTGCCCTCCTGCAGGAATCCGACGATGGCGTTGACCAGCACCACCGCGAAGATCACGCCGGCATCGACAAAATGTCCCAGCGCGAGCGCGGCCACGGCGCCGGCGAGCAGGAAATAGATCAGCGCGCTGTTGAATTGCGCCAGGAAGCGCAGCAGCGGGTGGCGGCGCGGCGCCTCCGGCAGCCGGTTCGGACCATGAGCGGCCAGCCGGGCCTGCGCCTCCGCGGGCGACAGCCCCTCGCGCGAGACGGCGAAATGGCTCGCCACGTCGTCGGCGTGCAGGGCGTGCCAGTCGAGATCGAGGCGGAAGGGCGGCGTGCGCGCGGCATCGGTCATGGGCGGGGCGGGCGCTCATCTCTGGAAAGGGCGACGCCACCAATCTAGGGCTCTCCCGCCCGGTCGCCTTCCGGGATTTCCCTTACGTCTGATCGCATAAGTCCTTGTTGCTGAAAGAAAAAGAGGGGCCGGCACGGACCGGCCCCAGTTTGGGGATCGAAGAAACACCCGACCACGCACCGACAGGGCGAGGGGAAAGCCGATCGCGGCCTCGTGGCGGGAGTCTTGAGACCGACGCACCTCCCGGCTACCCCGGACACCAAGGACCGGAGAGCCGCTGCGGCGCGTCAGAACTCTTCACCGCCCCCGAACCAGTCGCCGCCGCCATCGAACCAGCCGCCCTCATCCGAAGCCGCCGGCTCGTCAGCGGCAGGCTCGTCAGCGGGAGCGGTCTCAGTCGCCGCGGCATCAGCCGGGGTGGCGGCCTGCGCCTCACCCCCGCCGGAGAACATGCCGGCGATCGCATTGCCAAGCAGCACGCCGCCCGCAACGCCCATGGCGGTCTGCGCGGCACCGGCAAGGAAGCCGCCACCGCCGAAGCCGGGCCGGCCCGCAGCGGCGCCGGGAGCGCCCGACGCCTGCGCGTTGGGACCCCAGACCGCGCCGGACGGCGCGCCCGGGCCGGGCGAGCCGCCCTCACCCATCGGCGCGTCCATCCCCGGCGCTGCCATCCCCGGCGCTGCCATGCCGGCACGCGGCATGGAAGGCACGGAGCCGCGGCGCGGCGCGGGCTGGCTGGAACCGAACAGGCTGCCGAACAGCCCGCCACCTGACGCGGGCGCGGGAGCCGCCTGAGCGGAGGCGGCCTGCGCCTCCAGTTCCTGGATGCGGGACTGCGCCTGCTGCAGCGCGTAGTCCTGCATCACGATGGTCTGCGCCATGTAGTACGGCGCGCCGGGCTGCTGGCCGATCTGCTGGCCGATGAAGGCCTCGGCCCCGGCATCGCGCGGGGGCGACTGGCGCTCCACCTGGGCCAGCTTGTCGAACAGGCCGGCAATGGCCTGGCGATCATTGTCGTTCATCGTATCCGTCTCCCTGTGTCCGGCCGGATCACTCACGCTCGCCGGTGAAGTTCAGCAGGAGCTGGAAGATGTTGACGAAATTCAGATAGAGCGAGAACGCGCCGAACACGGCCAGCTTCTGCTGGGATTCCGCGTCGAAACTGTCGGCATACTGCTCCTTGATGTTCTGGGTATCCCAGGCGGTCAGCCCGACGAACACCAGGATGCCGACCACCGACACCACGAACTGCAGCAGCGACGAGCCGAGGAAGATGTTCACGAGGCTCGCGATCACCACGCCGATCAGGCCCATGATCAGGAACGAGCCGAACTGCGAGAGGTCGCGCTTGGTGGTGTAGCCGTAGAGGCTGGTCGCGCCGAACATGGTGGCGGCGATGAAGAAGGTGCGCGCGATCGAGGTCCCGGTGAACACCAGGAAGATCGACGCCATCGAGACGCCCATCACCGCGCAGAACGCCCAGAACATGGTCTGCGCGGCGCTGCCCGACATGGTCTGCATGCGGAAGGAGAAGAACAGCACGAAGGCCAGCGGGGCCAGCATCGCCACCCACTTCAGCGGGGTGGAGAAGATCGGCACATAGAGCGCCGGCGTGGTGCCGACGATGAAGGCCACAGCGCCGGTCAGCACGAGGCCGAGCGCCATGTAGTTGTAGACGCGCAGCATGTGCCGGCGCAGGCCCTCGTCGAAGACGGCCTGGTCGACGCTGCGGGCGCCGGTTTGCCACTGGAAGCCGGTATTCGGCGGGTTCATGTCATTCTCCCTGAAGAGACAAGAGGTTGATCAGTAAAGCGAGCGGGCGAGCCTGGACGCCGCCCGGTCGAGCTCGGGCGAGTTTGCCCCTGCGACCAGCGCATAGGCGACCTCACCGACCTGCCAGTAGGCCGCACTCAGTTCGTCGCGATAGGCCATGGTGGCCGGCACGACGTCGAAGGTTCCCGGCCGCACCGCGAACAGCGAGACCGTTCCGAAATCTTCGGTGCGGACCGACAGCTCGATGCTGGGGCCGAAGGCCGAGGGGAACACCTGCACATCCGCCACGCTCCAGTCGCGCGGCAGGGCCGGCATCTCGATCGCGGTGGCGGCGCGGATGTCGGCCGGGTCATAATCCTTCGCCCCCGGCTGGGACGGCATGGTCGCGCGCACCTGACTGGTGCGGTGGGCCATGACGGCATCGTTGACATAGGCCGGCGCCAGATCGGACGCGACGACCTTGCCGACGCCGAGCGGGCCGAACTGGGCATGGGCCAGCCAGCCGGCGCCGACGAGAAGCGCGACCGACGCGACGAGGCGCAGGCGGCGCAGCAGCCTGTCCTGGCTGAGCGCCCGCGACAGGCGCCGCGCCGACTCGACGGTCGAGACCCGCATGGCGGCGGCGCTGGCGCTGCGCGGCGCCTCGGCGAGGGCGAGGCGCATCTCGTCGCGGATGCGCAGATCCGCCATCACCCGCGAAGCCTCGGCCGGCCGCGTGCTCAGATAGGCTTCGACATCGATGCGCCGCGCCGCCGACAGCTCGTCGTCGATATAGGCCTGCAGGTCGTCGTCCGAGACCGGATCAGCGTGCGGGATCATCGGAACCTCCAACCACTCTCAAATGCCCCGCGCGGCCCGGCGGCGTGGCGGTCGCCGCGGCGCCGTCCTCCATGGCGCGCAGCGCGGCACGGGCCCGCGACAGGCGCGACATGAGCGTACCCTGCGGAATGCCGAGCGCGGCGGCCGCGGCGGCATAGCCGAGCCCCTCGATCGCCACGAGATGCAGCGCCGCGCGCTGTTCTTCCGGCAGGGCCAGAAACGCCTCGCGCACCTGGGCGAGGCGGACATGATGCTCCTGTGCCGGGGCCGCGCTGGCCTCGGCAAGGTCCACCGCCTCGGCGGTGCGACGCTGTTCCGCCCCGACGGCGCGGCGGCGATCGATGAAGGCGTTGTGCAGCACGGAGAGCAGCCAGACCCGCAGACCCTTGCCGGGCTCGGCGCCGCTTCCGGCGGCGCGTTCGGGCGAAAAGCTGCCGCGCCGTTCATAGGCCCGCACCAGCGCGTCCTGCACCAGGTCCTCGGCGTCGGCCTCGCTGCGCGTCAGCACGCGCGCATAGCGGCGCAGCGCCGGAAGCTGGGCGGGGACATCGAAGCTGGTCGTCTCGCGTGTCATGACCTGTATACGGAGCCCCCGGCGATCCTATTCCCGGCATCCTGACAAATATTGCGCGCGGCGCGCCGAGGGAACGCCCGGCGGGCTGGTTCGTTCTCTCCCGAACCCACCGAGCCGTCAGCGAGAACGCCCGATATGAGCACAGCCGAGAAGACGCGCCCCGCCGATACCCGTCGCGACGACGCGACTGCCCCCGCCACGGTCGCGGTGCACGGAGCCGAGCGGCTCACCGCCGTCACGGTGGATGCCTGCAACAGCCAGCTCCGCGATGAAGACGGCTTCATCGGCGACCGCGCCCGGCGCGCCGCCTTTTTCGAGGCGCTGGAACGTGGGCGCGGATTATGGCCCGGCGGCGCGCTCCCCATGCTCGGCGACACCACGCTGGAGGCGATCTCCAAGAAGCAGGTCGACGAAATGCTGCAGGACGGCTCGCCCGCCGAGCAGGCTCTGGTCGTGGCGGCGATCGAGGAATATGCTGGCGAGCTGGCGACCGTGATCCGGCGGCTGCTGCGCACCAAGGACTGGCGCGACACGCAGCGCATCGCCATTGGCGGCGGGCTGAGGGAGGGGCGTTTCGCCCAGATCGCGGTGGCCCGTGCGCAGATGATCGCCCGTGCCGCCGATGCCGACATTGAACTGACCCCGATCCGCAATCACCCCGACGAGGCCGGGCTCATCGGCGCCGCCCATCTCGCCCCGAGCTGGATGTTCGCGAGCTTCGACAACATTCTGGCGGTCGATATCGGCGGCACCAACATGCGCGCGGGCATCGTGAAGCTCAATCTGGAGAAGGCGCCGGACCTCTCCCGCGCCCGCGTCAAGGAAATGGAGCTGTGGCGCCACGCCGACGAGGAGATGAAGCGTGACGAGGCGATCGGCGGCCTCATCGCCATGTTGAAGGGGCTGATCAAGCACGCCGAGGAAGAGAACATCAGCCTTGCGCCCTTCATCGGCGTCGGCTGCCCCGGCAAGATCCTCGCCGATGGCGGCATCGAGACCGGGGCACAGAACCTGCCGGGCAACTGGGAAAGCTCGCGCTTCAACCTGCCCCATGCGCTGTGGGAGGCCATCCCCGAGATCGGCGGGCGCGAGACCGTGGTGATCCTGCACAATGACGCCGTGGTGCAGGGTCTGAGCGAGGCGCCGTTCATGCAGGATGTCGAGCACTGGGGCGTGCTGACCATCGGCACCGGGCTCGGCAATGCCCGCTTCACCAACCGCACCCCGCCCAAGGACAGCCGCAAGGACAAGGACAGCGGCAAGGACAAAGACAGCAGCAAGGACAAGAGCGGGAAATAAGCCCCGGCGCACGGGCGCATACCCGGGCAGAGCCGGGGTTCGCCCGGCTAGGCTTTGGTTTTCGTGCGCGGTGACTTGGTGCCCCCGCCCGTGGGGTCCGCGCCCGCCCGTTCGCCGGCGACGCGCGCCTTGCGGGCCATGTCCTCGAAGTCGCGCCTGAGCTTTTCAAGCTCGCCCTCATCCAGCTCTTCGAGATCGAGCAGGATTTCGCGCGGGCCATCAAGCTTGGAGATCAGTTCGTCCAGCTTGATCTGCAGCGCGGCGGTATCGCGGTTCTGACTATTCTGGATGATGAACACCATCAGAAAGGTGATGATGGTGGTCGAGGTGTTGATGATCAGCTGCCAGGTGTCGTTGAAGCCGACCACCGGCCCGGTGGCGCCCCAGACCACGATCACCAACGCCGCCGCGACAAAGGTCGCCGGCTTGCCGGCATAGCGGGCGACGGCCTGGGAAAAGCGCGTGAAGAGAGAGCGCGTCGGTCGCCCGTGGGCGTGACTCTGACGCGTATCGCGGACCGGCATGGCGGACACCTCTTTTGACCGGAAAGTCGGCGGGGAGCTAACCCACTTCGTGACGTCCCGTTCCAGCGGCGGACAGCGCTACGGTGCGTCGTCCGCCTCCGTGCGCACCGCGTTACGCCGCGCTAGTCGCGCGAAACATGGTCGGGCTTGCCCTTGCGCCTGGTGGCGGCAAGCTCGTGCAATTCCTTCTCGGTCATGGATTTCTCCATGTCTTTCGAGGCGCTGACCAGATCGCGCTTGGGAATGTCCCCGCGCTTGGCGGCGAGCGCGGCGCCGGCGGCTTTCTGCTGGGCCTTGGAATGGGCAGGCATGGCGGCCTCCTGTCGGATTCGGGGGAAGGCGCCCCGCCGTGAAGCGGGGCGGCCTCGCGCACCACTACTCGGCGGCGCGCAGGTTGACGCGCGATTCAGCCAGCTTCGTCAGCTTGGCATCCGCGTTCTTCTCCTCCGCGAGGGTCTTTTCCAGCACCTTGGCGCAGTCCGGGCGGCCAAGGGTCTGTGCCCAGGACACCAGCGTGCCGTAGCGCGTCATCTCGTAATGCTCCACCGCCTGCGCGGCGGCGATCAGCGCGGCATCCAGCACCTGATCGTCGGCCACGTCGCCGGCGATCTCGTCGGCTTCCTCCAGAATGCCGTCGATCGCCGGGCAGGTGACCGCCTTCGGCTTGACGCCGTGCATCTTGAACACTTCCTCCAGCCGGCGGACATGCTCCTCGGTCTCGGTGAGGTGCTTGTCGAAATCCGCCTTGAGCTGGGCGCTCGACGCCTTGTCGATCATCTTCGGAAGCGCCTTGAGAATCCGGCCTTCAGCATAATAGATATCCTGAAGCGTATGAACGAACAGATCGTCCATCGTCTTAATATCCTTTGAGAACAAGCCCATGGGATTAGCCTCCATCTCTGTGGTATTGGTGTGCGGACGGGGTATTCCGTTCTGGAACAACTGCCGTCTCGCGACACACCCGCAGACAAACGCCTGCCGTCGGTGAACGTTCCCCGCTATTTTGCTGACGGAGCGCGCCAGATTTCGCATGGCGTACCGGCATCTTCGCATCAGGGGTGCGCGATCCCGCGCGCAGCGGCCATGCATGCTTGGCGCTTGCACGCTCGCCGGCTCCGGTCGATATAGCGCTCTCGCCTCTCTACCGAGGAGCCCTCCCGTGCAGCACGGCATACTTCCCCAGATCGAGGCTCGCGCGGACGAGCACACCGCCTGGCGCCGCCACCTTCACACCCTGCCGGAGACCGCCTTCGAGGAGGTGCGCACCAGCGCCTTCGTCGCGGAAAAGCTGGAGAGCTTCGGCCTGCCGGTACATCGCGGCCTTGCCGGCACCGGGCTGGTGTCAACGCTGAAGGGCAGGCTCGGCGAGGGTCCCGCCATCGCGCTGCGCGCGGACATGGACGCGCTCGATATCCATGAAGAGACCAACCTCCCCTGGCGCTCGACCACGGCGGGGAAGATGCACGCCTGCGGCCATGACGGGCACATGACCATGCTGCTCGCCGCCGCCGAATATCTGGCCGCCCACCCCGATTTCGCCGGCACGGTGCATTTCGTGTTCCAGCCGGCCGAGGAGAATGAGGGCGGCGGCAAGGTGATGGTCGACCAGGGCCTGTTCGAGACCTTCCCGGTCATCGCGGCCTATGGGCTTCACAACTGGCCGAACGCGCCGTTCGGCAGCTTCCTCGGTCGCTCCGGCGCGATGTTCGCGTGGTTCGACATTTTCGAGGTGACGATCACCGGGCGCGGCGCGCACGCCGCCATGCCGCACAAGGCCATCGACCCGGTGGTGACGGCGGCCGAACTGGTCGGGGCGCTGCAGTCGGTGGTTTCGCGCAGCGTGCCTCCGCACGAGCCGGCGGTGCTCACGGTCACCCAGATTCACGGCGGCGAGACCTGGAACGTTATTCCCGACGAGGTGGTGCTGCGCGGCACCGCGCGTGGCTTCGACCCGCAGGTCCGCGACCTGATCGAGGCCCGCTTCCGCGACATCGTTGGGGGGGTGTGCGCGGCCCATGGCGCAGGGGCGCGCATCCGCTACGAGCGGCGCTATCCCGCCCTGGTCAACGCGCCCGTCGAGCTGGAACAGGCCTTCGCCGCGGCGGGCGCCACCGTCGGCGGCGAGCACCTGATCCGAGACGCCGCCCCGTTCATGGCGGCGGAGGATTTCGCCTATATGCTGGAACGCGTGCCGGGCTCCTATCTCTGCCTTGCCAGCGGACCCGGGCCCAATCTCCACAACGCGCAGTACGACTTCAACGACGCGCTGATCCCGGTCGGCGCCAGCTACTGGGTCAATCTGGTGCGCCAGGTGCTTGGCCCGGCGGCATAGGTTCCATCATGGCCCTCCCCCACGCCGCTGCACCGGAAGAGACGGGCGCACCCGCTGCAACCGATCCACCGGCGCGGCATGTGCCTCCCCGGCCCGGCGGGCTGTTCATCTCGGCGCTCGGCGCTGCGCAGATCTGCTCCTGGGGCTCGCTCTATTATGCCTTCCCGCTGGTCGCGCAGGCCATGAGCGAGGATCTCGGCTGGAGCAAGGCCGAGCTCTACGGCGCCGCCACGCTCGGCCTCGCTCTGGCGGGCCTTGCCGCCTACCCGATCGGCGCGGCGATCGATGCCGGCCGGGGGCGCCTTATCATGGCCGGCGGCTCGCTGATCGCCGGAACCCTGCTGGTCCTGTGGTCCTTTGCCGGCAACATGGCGCTGTTCTATCTCGCCGTTGCCGGCATCGGCGCGATGCAGGCCGCCACGCTCTACGACCCCGCCTTCGCGGTGGTGGCGCGCCGGGCGGGGCCGCTGCACGCGCGCTCCGGCATCACGGCCATCACCATGTGGGGCGGCTTCGCCTCGACCGTGTTCATCCCGCTGGTCCATCTGCTGATCGAGGCCGGCGGCTGGCGCGAGACTCTGCTGGTGCTCGGCCTGATCAACATCGTCATCTGCGCGGGACTGAACTTCGCGGTCATCGACCCCGCCGCCGACGCGCCACAGCCGGCGGCGGCGCATGATGATCCGAGCGCGCGGCAGGTCATGGCGCAGGTAGTGCGCATGCCGGTGTTCTGGGCTCTCGCCATCGCCTTCACCGCCTATTCGGCGATGTTCTCCGGCTTCACCTTCCATCTCTACCCGCTGCTGATCGAACGCGGCTTCGACGCCGCCACCGTGGTCGCGGCCATCGCCATCATCGGCCCGGCGCAGGTCGGCGGGCGGCTGGTGATCTGGCTTGCCGTGCCGCATGCGCCCGTGCGCGTGGTGGGCTCGATCATGGTCGCGGTATTCCCGCTGGCCTTCCTCGCGCTCGAATTCATGCCGCCCTCCTTCGCCGGCGTGGCCGGGTTCGCCCTGTGCTTCGGCGCCGCCAACGGCATCATGACCATCGTGCGCGGGCTGGTGGTGCCGGAACTGCTGACGCGCCGGTCCTATGGCGCGGTCAATGGCGCCCTCGCCGTCCCCGCCACCGCCGCGCGCGCCGTCGCCCCGGCCGGCATGGCCCTGCTGTGGTCGGCGGCCGGCTCCTATGACGCGGTGCTTGGCGCCGTGATCGTCGGCGCGCTGGTGCTGGCCGCCGGCTTCTGGTGCGCGGCGGCGCTTTCCAGGGCGCGGGCGGAACTGGACTAGCCGGCCCCGGAAGCGCCATCGATCGCACGCCCGGCCTTCAGCGCCGCGTTCTCGGCCTCAAGCTCGGCGAGGCGACGGCGCAGCGGGGCGACCGCCTCGGCAACCTCGCTCTCGGTGAAGCGCGGTGTGATGTGCTGCGGGCAGTTCCAGTCGAAGGCGGTGAGCCTGAGGCGGTAGAGGCGCTCGATCCGTCCCCGGTAGCCGGGCACGCGGAGCTGATCAGCCAGCGCGGGGTCGGCGTCCACCGCGAGCACCTGCGCATGGGCGTAGATCTTCAGCCGCGCCCGGCGCGGATAGTCCATCAGGAACAGGCAGACCCGATCATTGGCGGCGGCGTTGCCGGTGCTGATATATTGCCGGTTCCCGGCGAAATCGGCGAAGGCCAGCGTGCGCTCGTCGATCATCTTGAGAAAGCCGCGCGGCCCGCCGCGATGCTGGACATAGGGCCAACCGGTCTCGGACACGGTCGCCATGTAGAAGCTGTCCCGGCTCGCGATGAAGGCCGCCTCGCTCGGCGTGAAGCGATCCGAGGCGCGCTCGCTGGCGAAGTCCTCCCACATCTCGGCGGTGCCCATCTGCTCCTGAACGGCGCGGACGGCCGGCGTGATGGCGATATCGAGAAACCCATAGCCCATGATAAGCCTCCCACGGCAGATGGGGGCCGAGCCCGGCGCCCGGCCCTTTCGACGTCACGCGGCCTCGGAAGCCCGCACCACCGGAAAGTCGATGTCGGTCTTGGCGACCTCGTTCAGGTAATTGGTGAAGCTGTTCTCCGCGACCAGCGCGACGATTTCCACGATCTGGCCGTCGGTGAAGCCGGCCGCACGCACCGCCGCGAGATCGGCGTCGCCGACATGGCCGCGCTCGCGCGCCACCTTGGCCGCGAAGGCGACGGCCGCATCGGCGCGGGCATCGCCCGAAGCGCCGTTGCGGTTCAGTGCGATTTCCTCCGCGGTGAGCTTGGCGAGGTTGAGCGCGAGATAGCTGTGAGCGGACAGGCAGTAATCGCAGCCATTGACCTGCGCCACGGCAAGCGCGATGCGCTCGCGGGTCTTCACGTCGAGCACCTTCGACAGCGCTCCGTTGAAGCCGGTATAGGCGGTCAGCGCCGTCGGGCTGGTGGCAATGAGGCGGAACAGGTTCGGCACCGCGCCGAGCGCCTTGTGAACGGCGTCGAGCGTGGGCTTCGAGCCTTCCGGGGCGTCGTCGCGGGCGGGGATGGCGATACGGGACATCGGTCTTTCCTTCGCTGATGCGGGCCAGCACGGCCTGCCTGCGACGCAACATGCTCCGTTCCGGTTAGCTGGATAATCTGCTAGTTGTGGGAATTATCCTCTCGAAAACCGGAATGATGAATGGACCGCTTCGAGGCGATGTCCCTCTTGGTGGCGGTCTCCGACGCCGGAAGCTTCTCGGCGGCCAGCCGGGCGCTCAAGGTCCCGCTGGCGACGCTGAGCCGCAAGATCGCCGAGCTCGAAGCGCTGATCGGCGCGCGGCTCCTGACCCGCACCACCCGCCGGCTCTCGCTCACCGATGCCGGCACCGCCTATGTGGCCGCCGCCCGGCGCATCCTGGAGCAGGTCGAGGAGGCCGAGCGCGAGGTCGCCGGCGAGTTCACCACGCCGAAGGGCGAACTGGTCGTCACCGCGCCGCTGATGTTTGGCCGGTTGCATGTGCTGCCAGTGGTGGCCGAGTTTCTCGCGGCGTTCCCGCAGATCGACGTCCGGTTGCTGCTGGCCGACCACAACCTCCATCTCGCCGAGGACCACGTCGACATGGCGGTGCGCATCGGCGCACTGCCAAATAGCACGCTGGTCGCGACCGGCATCGGCACGATGCGCCTCGTCACCTGCGCCAGCCCGGCCCTGCTTGCCGGCCACGGCGTGCCGGACCGGCCCGACGCCCTGCCGGCCCTGCCGACCATTGCCTACGAGATGCCCTCCGCGGTGCCGGCATGGCGCTACCGCGTGCCCGGCAGCTCCGAACCGCTGGATGTTCCGGTGCGGTCGCGGCTGCTGGTGAGCACCACCGAAGCTGCCGTCGACGCGGCCACGCGCGGCATCGGCGTGGTTCGCCTGCTGCATTATCAGGTGGCGGAGGCGATCCAGCGCGGCGCGCTGACCCTGATCCTGGAGGATTTCGAACCGGAGCCGGCACCGGTGCATCTGGTCCACGCCGCGCGCGGGCAGATGCCGCTGAAGATGCGGCGCTTCCTCGACCTCGCCGCGCCACGGCTGCGCGGCACGCTGGCGAAGCTGTCACAAGGGCGGGCGAGTTAGGCGAACAGCGCGCCGAGATAAGGCCGCACGCCGTCATAGACCAGCTTCAGCGACAGCACGAACAGAGCGCCCATCACCAGCCGGAAGAACAGCTGCTCGGGGATGCGCCGGTTGAGCCAGACGCCGAGGAAGGTCGCCGCCACCGCGACCGGCGCCAGCCAGGCGGTGATGGCAAGATTGGTCGGGTTGAGCTGCCCGAGTGCCCAATAGGGCAGGATCTTCATCGCATTGATCGCCGCGAACAGCAGCGTCGAGGTGCCGGCGAACACCATTTTCGGCAGGCGCTGCGGTACCATATAGATCTGATAGGGCGGGCCGCCGGCATGCGTCATGAAGCTGGTGAAGCCGCACACCGTTCCCCAGAACATGCCGCGCGGAACATTGGCGGGCTTCGCTTCGAGATTGGCGCGGCCGAGCCAGCGGTGCAGGCAGAAGGCGAGGCCGATCAGCCCCACCGCCAGCATCACCTCCGCATCCGTCACCACCGAGGCACTCGCCCAGCCGAGCCCGATGCCCAGCGCCGCCGCCGGGGTCAGGATGGCGAGGTTGCGCACCGAGAATTCGCGACGGTAGGCCCAGACACCGAACATGTCGGAAATGACATACACCGGCAACAAAAGCCCGGCGGCGGCGATGGGCGGCATGGCGAGCGAGAGGATCGGGACCGCGAGCAGGCCGATCATCGGCACGCCGCCCTTGCTCATGCCCACGGCAAGGGCAGCCGGCACGGCGGCCAGCGCGAACGCCAGTTGCGGATCGATCATGTCACACTGTCACGCCCGTCGCGGCCCGTTCCCTTCGCGCGATCAGGCCGCCTGCGCACCCTCGATGCGCTTGCCGACCAGCGCGCGCAGGCTGTTGAGGTCCTTCACGAAGGAGCGGATGCCCTCGGAAAGCTTCTCGGTCGCCATGGCGTCCTCGTTCAGCGCGAAGCGGAACGCCTTCTCGTCGAGAGCGAGCCGGTCCGGGGCGCCCTCGACGTGGGAGGGGTCGAGCCGGCGCGCCAGCGTACCCTCGTCCTTGGCGAGTTCGTCGAGCAGCGCCGGGCCGATCGTCAGCCGGTCGCAGCCCGCCAGCGCCTCGATTTCCCCGGTGTTGCGGAACGAGGCGCCCATCACCACCGTCGGGATGCCGTGCTTCTTGTAATAGGCGTAGATCTCGCGGACCGACACCACGCCGGGGTCGGTCTCGGCGGTGAACGGCCCCTTGCCGGCCTTGACGTGCCAGTCGAGGATGCGCCCGACGAAGGGCGAGATCAGGAACGCGCCGGCATCCGCGCAGGCGCTGGCCTGGGCGAGGGAGAACAGAAGGGTGAGGTTGCAGTCGATCCCCTCCTTCTGAAGCACCTCGGCGGCCTTGATGCCTTCCCAGGTCGAGGCGATCTTGATCAGGATGCGATCACGCCCGACGCCCCGCGCCTCATAGGCCTTGATGAAGGCCCGCGCCTTGTCGAGGGTGGCGGCGGTGTCGAAGGACAGATCCGCATCGACCTCGGTGGAGACACGGCCGGGCACGATGCCGGACAGCTCCGCGCCGAAATTCAGCGCCAGCCGGTCGCAGGTCGCCGCCACCACCGCCTCATGCGCGCCGGACTGCTTCTGCCCCCAGGCGATCGCTTCATCAACCAGCCCGGCATAGGCCGGGGTCTCCGCGGCCTTCAGCAGCAGCGTGGGGTTGGTGGTGCAATCCTGCGGTTTGAGCCGGCGCACCGCCTCGATGTCGCCGGTGTCGGCGACGACCACGGTCATGGCGCGCAATTGCTCGAGCTTCGAGGGCATCGTCGTGTCTCACTCTCTCATGGTGGCACGGGTCGCCACCCTTTGAACCTTGGTTCCACTTGGACCACGGAACCCCGGCACGCTTCAAGATGGCCGGCATGCTCCGTCCGGGCGGCGACCGTCTTGTGACGATCGGGGACTAGGCGTAAACCCTTGTTGCACGGCACGAGGCGACCGTTACCAAGGCATACCGATGGACGATATTCACTACCGTGAATACAAAATTCTGCTCCGCCCGGAGCGGTTCTTCGATCCGCATCAATTCGAGGTCTACTGGCACAAGCTGTGCCTCATCGCCGCCGAATTCAAGGTGGGCGTCACCACCAACAAGGATGCGTTCAAGCGTCAGGTCCGCGAGGTGCTGTTCTACGACACACCGGACTACGACCTGTATCGCCAGTCCTTCATCCTGCGGAAGCGCACCTTCTACACCGATGGCTGGCCCGAGCCGCAGCATGAGCTGACCTTCAAGTTTCGCCATGCCGACCTCGAGACCGCGGCAAGCATCGACGTCACGCCGCATCTGCACGGCAGCGCCAACATCAAGTTCAAGGAAGAGCTGCTGCCGCTGAAGGACAGCGTCGGCGGCATGCGCTCGCTCTACTCGCACAATTGCGTGCTGCTCACCCCCGGCCTGGTGCTCGACGAGGGGCTGGAGCGTATCTCCACCGTGTTCCCGACACTGAACGAGCACTGCCCGGCGCAGAAGGGTTCGCCCGTTTCGCTGGTGAACAACCTGCCGGTGGAAGAAGTGCAGGTGAATGTCGGGCTGTTCGATTTCGGCCACGAATTCGAGGCCAAGGCGACGCTTTCGGTATGGCGCGACCGCCCGACCGAGACCACCATCATCGGCGAGTTCGCCTTCCAGGCGAAATTCGACCGCTACGACGCCGTGCACGCCAAGGCGCGCATCCGCTCGGAGGAATTCTTCAAAGCGGTGCAGACCGAGGCCAGCGAGTGGGTCCAGCTCGGCGCCACCAAGACGGCGCTGGTCTACAGCTTCGGCCAGAAGGCAGCGGTCGGCCACGAATGAACACCTCGCTCCCTCCCGTCGAGGCGGCCCCGACGGGGCCGGACGCGCCACCGCCGGGCGCGGCCCCGACCGCACCGGCCAAGGTGCCGATGGCCGAGTTGTTCATCACCTTCCTCATCATCGGCGCCACCAGTTTCGGCGGCGGCGTGGTGGCCTATCTGCGCAACGCGCTGGTGCTGCAAAAAGGCTGGCTCGACGAGGAACGCTTCCTCTCCGCGCTGGAAATCTCGCAGGCGCTGCCGGGGCTGAACGCCACCAATATGGCGATCATCGTCGGCGACCGGCTGCGCGGCGTGGTCGGCTCCGTCGTCGCCTTTCTCGGCATCACCCTGCCGGGCGCGACGCTGGTGATGGTGCTGGGCGTGCTCTACGCCTCCAATGCCAAGAACCCCTATGTGAACGCCGCGCTGATCGGCGTCGGCGCGGCGGCGGTCGGCATGCTCACCGCCGTCACCTTTCAGATCGGGCGCAAGCAGTTCGGCAAGTGGATCGACGTCGCGATCATTCTCGTGACCGTGACGCTGATCAATTACCTCCATGTCTCGCTGATCTGGGTGCTGCTCACGGTCGGGCCGGTCGCGGTCTTCATCTACCGGCCCTCGCAGCTTGAGCCGCCATCGGTACCGCCGAAACAGGAGACGGTGCCGTGAATCTTCAGGAGAACCTCACCGTCCTCGGCGTGTTCTCGCTGCTTTCCGTGCTCGCGGTGGGCGGAGGCGCGGCCGTGCTGCCGGAAACCAAGGCGCTGGTGGTCGACACCCATCACTGGCTGACCGACGACCAGTTCCGCGACATTTACGGCCTCGGGCAGGTGGTGCCCGGGCCGAACATGCTGATGGTGATGGTGATCGGCTATCACGTCTCGGGCTATTTCGGCGCGCTGCTGGCCTATCTCGGCTTCTTCGTGCCGGCCGGACTGATCTCCTGGGGCGCTTCGCGGATCTGGGATCATTTCGAGGGTTCGCCCTGGCGCCGCTCGCTCCAGGAGGGCTTGGCCCCGCTGGTGGTCGGGCTGATGGCGGCCGGCACGATCTCGATCGCCCGTACCGCGATCGACGGCGCGACCACGGTCGCGATCGCCATCGCGGTGTTTCTCGGCGTGCGCTTCGTCAAGAAGGTCAACCCCGCCATCTTCGTGCTCGGCGGCGGGGTGGTCGGCTTCCTGACACTCAGCTGAACCGGCCCGCCGGCGCGGGCCGGCAGCGTTCAGTGCTCGCGAGCCTGCGGCAGGTAATGGCTCAGCGTGTGGGCGAGGCCGGGCGCGGTCAGCGTCTGCAGCCACACCTTGCCGGGCCCGGAAAGCCTGGCGAGGAAAAGCCCATCGCCCCCGAACAGCGCGTTCTTCACTCCGCGCATGGTGGTGATCTCGAAGGAGACGCTCTCCTCGAACATGCCGACATGGCCGGGATGGGCGAGGATGACCTGCCCGGGCTGGAGGTCGTAGGTCACGAGTTCGCCGCCAAGCTCGATCCAGGCCTGCGCGGAGCCGGACAGCTTCTGCAGGATGAAGCCCTCCCCGCCGAACACCGCCCCGCCCAGCGTCTGCTGGAACGCGCTGGCGATCTCGATGCCCGGCGTGCCGCACACGAAGCCGTGGCGATGCACCAGATAGCCGGCACCGGGCCGCACCTCGATCTCCACGATGTTGCCCGGCATCTTGGCGGCGAAGGCGACGTTGCCCGGCCCGCGCGCGGCATGGAACTCGGTCATGAACAGGCCGGCGCCGGACACCGCGCGGCTCACCAGTCCGAACAGTCCGCCGCCACCGCCGCCGCCCATGGCCGATGTCGTCAGCTGCATGTCGCCGGACATCCAGGACAGTTGGTCCGGTGCGCCGATGACCGTCTCCCCGGCATCGAGCCCGACTTCCAGCACCGGCAGCGTGGTTCCGATGATCTTCGCGCGCATCTCGTGGCTCCTCCCGTGGTTCGTTCCGTCACTCATCTGCGCTGAGCTTAGGCGCGCCGCTCAAGGGTAGAAAGTGGCGAAAGGGGGCGAAAGGTTCCACACGCCCTCACCGGCGGTGAGAAAAACGAAGCCGACGAAATTCCTCCGTCTCCGGCCCGCGCTACCGTTCGTCGCGGCCGGGTGACGTGCTATGCTGAAACTGTCCGGCTTTCAGGCCGGTTCTCAGTTCGGGAGTGCTCCATGCCTGCCGTGCCCTCATTCCCTCGCCTGAAACTTTCCCCCTGCCTGCGCTCGCTCGGCCTCGCTGCCCTGCTCGCGCTCGGCACGCTGGCCGCGCCCGTCCTCACCGGCGGCACCGCACAGGCGGCCGTTGCGACCCCCGCGCTCGCAGCCGCACCGGCCATCGCTCCCGCGACGGAAAACGTGCGCTGGGTCTGCGGACCCTGGCGCTGCGTCTGGCGGCCGAATTATCGCTACTGGTATGTGCCGCCCTATGCCCGCGCCTGGGGACCGCCGGTCGGTCCCGGCTGCTTCTGGCGTCGCACCGGGTGGAATGGCTGGGTACACGTCTGCCCGTGAGGCGCGCGCCCGTTCAACTCCGGCGCGCGACGCGGTGCGATACAGGCTGAAGCGGGGCCATGGGCCTCGCTTCAGCTGTCTTGCGGGATCATTGCAGCCCGACGGCATCGCGCGCGGCGGCGACTTCCTGCTGGCAGGCCTCCGTGTCGCCCGCGGCATCAGCCTTGCGCGCGCGCTCCAGCGCGGCCAACGCCTTTTCCGGCGCCGTGCCGTCGCCCAGTTCGCCCTCGACCTTGGCCATGCCGTCCGGCGAAGGATCCTCGCTCAGCAGCGCGGTGTCGCCCTCCGGCGCAGACGGGCCGCTGGCGGCGCGGTCGGCAATGATGCGGTCGACGGCCGCCTGGGTGTCGACCACCGTCTGCGCGCAGGTCGAATCGGCGCGGGCCGTTTCCCCGGGGCCGAGCAGCCCCACCACCAGGGCGGCGAGGGCGGCGAAAAGGGGCAGGCTCCGTTTCATGGCACTTTTCCTTGAGAGGCACCGGCCCGTCCGGTGCCCGACCCTGGCGATTCGGGAGGGGAGCAGGTCTCGCCCCGCGCCATCCTAGCAAAGACCGGCAGGCGATTTCGAGAGCCCTCGCGTGACGCCGTGTCACGAGGCACCAGGCCCGCATCAGTCGCGCGCGATCAGCTCACGCTCACCGCGATGCACGGAGGGGTTCAAAGCCGGGCGGCCCAGCGACCGGCGCTGGAACACGCTGGGACGGCGGTGCTTCAGGCCACCGCGACGGCGGCGACGCAGCTTGGTTGCGGCGACAACCAGACGGCCGAGCATCGGATAGGCCGGATGGCGACTGCCATCCTCCTCGGTCACCAGCATGGGCAGGCCGAGCGCCTCGCTCCAGCCGCGCCACTGCGCCACCACGTCGTCGATACCCGGCGCGCTGTAGAGCGTCACCGAAAGCCCGGGATCGGCATGGACCAGAACCACGGCCACGCCGTCATCCTCGCCTTCCGGGTCGAGCAGCGCCACCGCCACGCCCTCATAGCGCGACAGCTCCATCTCGATCCGCATCGGCACGCCGGAGAGCCGGCGCCGCAGCACGATGCGCGTGGGGTGAAGCTCGATCAGCCGCGCACCGGCATCGGCATTGGGATCAAGCGACTGAAAGACGATCGGCCACCCTTCCGGCGCGGACGGACGGTCCAGCGCGACATAGGGGTAGGACGGAACGGGAGGGCACGCCTCCACTGCGAACTGACGCCTCATGGTACTCCCCGCCGGTTTCGGAAGGCTCTGTCGGCCCCGGTCGTGAGGGGAAGCTATGGGACGCCCTCTCCCTGTCGGCTTAAGGGAAATGGTTGATCGTTTCTTTGCGGGCTTCTTCCGGGTCTATGCTTGACGAAACCTTGAAAAGCTGCGGCTTTTTCGACCGGACCGGCTAAGAAACGGCGCACACCATTGGTGGGGCTTGCCAGCCCGCCCGTGCACGCATAAGGCGTTGCCATGACCTCGCCACTCCACGATCCCGCGTCCGACCCGCTGGCCGATCCGGCCATCGCGGCGCGCCATCTCGCGGATGCGGTGGTGGCGGCCGGTGCGGTCGCTGCCGCCATGTTCCGCGCCGGGGTGAAATCCTGGTCCAAGCACAATGACTCCCCGGTGACCGAAGCCGACCTCGCGGTCGACGCCATGCTGCGCGAGCGGCTCGGCGCGCTGGCGCCGGCCTATGGCTGGCTCTCCGAGGAGACGGTGGACGAGCCCTCGCGGCTGGAGCGCGACCGGGTATGGATCGTCGACCCGATCGACGGCACCCGCGCCTACATGGCCGGCGGCGCGGACTGGTGCGTGGAAGCCGCGCTGGTGGAAAACGGCCGCCCGATCGCCGGCGCGCTCTTCGCCCCGGTCACGGACGAATTGTTCGTCGCCGTGCTCGGCGGTGGCGCTACCCGCAACGGCCAGCCGATCCGGGTCTCGGAGGCCGCGCGCGTGGAAGGCGCCCTTGTCGACGGCCCCGGGCCGTGGCTCAGCCATATCGACCGGGCGGGCGCGGTGCGTCGCCATCCGCGCATCCGCTCGCTGGCGCTGCGCATCGCCCGTGTCGCGACGGGCGAGCTGGATGCGGCATTCGCGTCACCCAATGGCAATGACTGGGACCTTGCCGCCGCCGACCTTTTGGTGCACGAAGCATATGGCCGCCTGACCACACTCGACGGCCTCCCGCTCGCTTACAACGCGCCCGTGCCGCGACATGGCGCCCTGGTTTCCGCCGGCGCCCTGTTGTACCCGTCCATGCTGGATGCGGCGCGCTGAGGCTGGCCCGATCGTAGGAACGCAACCGGCATGACCGAGACCAAATCCCAGCTTCTCCACCTCGTCTTCGGCGGCGAACTCGAAGACATTGACGGCGTGACCTTCAAGGATCTCGACCAGCTCGACATCGTCGGCATCTACCCGAACTATGCCGCCGCCCATGCCGCCTGGAAGTCCAAGGCGCAACAGACCGTCGACAACGCGCATATGCGCTACTTCGTCGTGCATCTTCACCGGCTCCTGGACCCGGAATCCGGCTCCAACGCGCGCTGAGAGTGACATCGACACATGTGGCGCCGCATGCGCACATCGCGGAAGCTCCGCACCGCGCTCGGTCGGAGCATGGCCGCCTATCTGCGTTTCGTCTGGCGCTCCTCGCGCGTGGTGATGGAGCCGGCCGACCTTTATGATCTGGCGGAAGTGCAGCTTCCGATGATCCTCACCTTCTGGCACGGCCAGCATTTCCTGACGCCGTTCCTGGTCAAGCCGCACCATAAGGCGAAGGTCATGATCTCGCGCAGCAAGGATGCGGAAGTGAACGCCATCGCCGCCGAGGCGCTGGGAATCGGGACCATCCGCGGCTCCGGCGCGCAGGGCCGCAACTTCCACCAGAAGGGCGGCCTCAACGCCACGATGGAGATGATCCGCAGCCTGGAAGAGGGCTGCAATGTCGCGATGACCGCGGATGTGCCCAAGATCAGCCGGGTGGCGGGGCTGGGCGTCATCACCATCGCCAAGCATTCCGGCCGGCCGATCTACCCGGTGGCGATCGCCACCCGGAACCGCATCCTGGCACGCAGTTGGGACAGGGCGGCGATCCACCTGCCCTTCGGCAAGGCGGCAGTGGTCGCGGGCGACGGCGTGCGCGTGGCGGCGGACGCCGGACCCGAGGAACTGGAGGCCGCGCGCCGCGAATTGCAGCGCCAGCTCGAAGTGGCAACCACCCGCGCCGAGGAGCTGGTCGGCCGGTGTACCCCCGCAAAGGAGTGCGTCGCGCATCATGGCTAGCGCGCGTTTCACCCTGCCGATCCGCGCCTACCGGCTTGCGACCTGGCTCGCGACGCCGTTCGTGCGCCTGCTGCTGATGAAGCGGCTGAAGCGCGGCAAGGAGGATGGGCAGCGGCTGCGCGAGCGCCACGGATTGAGCCGCGTGCCCCGGCCCAAGGGGCCGCTGGTGTGGCTGCACGGGGCCAGCGTCGGCGAGATGATCGCGGTGCTGCCGTTGATGGACCGGCTGCGGGCCCGCGGCTTCAAGGTGCTGCTGACCTCGGGCACGGTCACCTCGGCGCGGCTCGCGAGCTCGCGGCTGCCGCCCGACATCGTGCACCAGTTCGTGCCGCTGGATTCACCCCTTTTCGTGCGCCGCTTCCTCAAGCACTGGCGGCCGGATCTGGTGCTGCTGGTAGAATCCGAACTCTGGCCCAACCTCTTGATCGAGGTGAATGCCCGCCGCACACCGCTGGTGATGGTGAACGCGCGCATGTCGCCGAAATCCTTCGTCAACTGGCGCCGCATGTCCAAGAGTGTGGCGGCGTTGCTGGCGCGGGTCGATCTGTGCCTTGCCCAGGGCCCGGATGATGGCGATCGCCTCAGCCGGCTCGGCGCGCCGCGCGTCACCGTCACCGGCAATCTGAAATTCGATGCCCCGCCCCCGCCGGTCGACATCGTCGCCTTCGACGCGCTGCGCACCGCGACCTCGGGCCGTCAGGTGCTGGTCGCCGCCTCGACCCATCCGGGCGAGGAGGAGATGGTGATCGAGGCCCATCAGCGCCTGCGCAAGGAATTGCCGAACCTCCTGACCATCATCGCCCCGCGCCATCCCGAGCGCGGCCGCGCGGTGCTCCAGCTCGCCAACGAGGCCGGCTGCCCGGCGGTGCTGCGCTCGGACGGCTATCTGCCCGATCGTGGCACGCAGATTTACGTCGCCGACACCATCGGCGAGCTCGGCCTGTTCTACCGGCTGGCGCCGGTCGCGCTGCTCGGTGGTTCGCTGGTGCGCCATGGCGGGCAGAATCCGATCGAGCCGATCAAGCTGGATTCGGCGATCCTGCACGGACCCTATGTCACCAATTTCGCGGAGATTTATGGCCGGCTCGACGCCGAACGCGGCGGGGCGCAGGTGACCGATGCTCGCTCCCTGGCCGCCGCCGCCTATATGCTGTTCGCCGACGCGCCCGCGCGCCAGCGCATGAGCGCGGCCGGGCAGGCCACCATCGCCAGCTATGGCGGCGCGCTCGAACGTACCCTCGCCGCGATCGACCCCTATCTGGTGCAGATCCGGCTGGAAAGGCACTGAAGACGATGCGGGCCCCCGATTTCTGGTGGCGGCGAAAAGCGGGGCTGGAGGCAACGCTGCTCCGCCCGCTCGGCGCGCTGGTCGGGGCAGCCACGGCCCTGCGCATGCGCCGCGGCGGCATCGACCCCGGCATTCCGGTGATCTGCGTCGGCAACCCGACCGCCGGCGGCTCCGGCAAGACCCCGACCGCCATCCACCTTGCGCGCCATCTCGCCCGGCAGGGTCGGCGGCCGGCCATTCTCACCCGCGGCTATGGCGGGCGCGAGAAGGGGCCGGTGCAGGTCGATCCCACCCGCCACCTCTCCGGCGATGTCGGCGACGAGCCGCTGCTGCTCGCCCGCGCCGCGCCGACCTATGTGTCGCGGGACCGGGTGGCCGGTGCCGCCGCCGCCGTCGCCGACGGCGCCGACGTGCTGCTCATGGATGATGGCTTCCAGAATCCGGCGCTGGCCAAGGCGCTGTCGCTCCTCGTGGTCGATGGCGCGGTGGGCATCGGCAATGGCCTGTGCCTCCCCGCCGGCCCGCTCCGGGCGCCGTTGCCGCCCCAGTTCGCCCGCGCTCAGGCGCTGCTGGTGATCGGCGAAGGTGCGGCGGGCGAGCGCGTGGCGCGCGACGGCTACGAGGCCGGGCTGAAGGTGCTGCGCGGGCGCCTCGCCCCGGATGCGCAGGTGCTCGCCCAGCTCATCGGCCGGCGCGTGCTGGCCTTTGCCGGCATCGGCCGGCCTGCCAAGTTCTTCGACACGCTGCGCTCGCTCGGCGTGCTGCCGGCCATCACCCGCGCCTTTGCCGACCATCACGTCTTCACCGGCACCGAGGCCGTCGACTTGCGGCTTCAGGCCGAGCGCGAAGGATTGCTGCTGGTGACGACGGAGAAGGACGCGGCGCGGCTCGCCGGCAGCGATGCCGGCCGTGCGCTGCTCAGCGCCTGCGTGGTGTTGCCGGTGCGGCTCGCATTGGAACCTCAGAGCGCGGCGGCACTGGACGTGCTGATCGCCGACCGGGCGGCGCCCCGGCGCTGACGCTTACGCTGTGGGGGGACGCAGCCGGCCGGGATGCAGCCGGGCGAGCACCGCCTGCGGCGTGGCATAGGCTTCCTGCAAATCGACGCTCCAGTAGCGCAGTTCGTCGAGCGGGATCGCCTCGCCGGTCACCGCGCAGCGCACATAGGTGCCCGGGCGAACGACGCGGAAATCGCCGTCGAGATAACGCACCTCGGCCTCGCCGGACGCGGAGAATCGTTCAAACCTGTTCATCGCCTGATGCGGCCCTGTTGGCCGCCCTTCAATGCCCTGCGCGCAGCGTCATGCCGGAAACCGGGACGACCGCACCACCATAAAGACCGGGGCACCCTCACGGCAACCCCGCTTCGCACCGTCATTCGCCGAACAAGGTGGGCTGTCCGTCCGTGTCCGGCAAGGGCTTGGCCCGGCGACGCGGCGCGGGACGGACATCCGGTCGCGCCTTGGCCGGCGGGGCGGAAGGCGCCGGCGGCGCGGCCGGATCGCCACCCGCCACCGCCCCGACGCGGCCATCGGCGAATTCAAGGTCCAGCACCGCCCCGGACGCCACGCTCGCCGCCCGGCGCAGGGGCGTGCCCGAAGCATCGCGCACCAGCGCGAAGCCGCGCTCCAGCACGCCGTGATAGGACAAAGCCTGCATGAGTTGGCCGAGCCCAGCGAGCCGGCGAGCCCGCTCCTGACCCGCCCGCAGCATGGCCGGCTGCAGTCGCGCCGCCAACCCTTCCAGCCGCTCGCGCGAACGGGCGTTGCGCTCGGCCTGCGCCTTGGCATTGGCCCGCAGCGCGCTGTCGAGGCGGGCAGCGAACAGTTCGAAGCGCTCACGCCGCCGCTCCACCAGCACGGCGAGCCGGGCAGGCGCGAGCCGGCCTTCGGCACGCGTCAGCCGCAGCCGGTGAGCGGCGGCATTGGCGGTCAGGGCGCGCGGCAGCCGGCCCGACGCCATGTCGAGCCGCTGGCGCGGCTGGGCGAGCAGCGCGTCCGCGTTCGGCAGCAGGCGGGCGAGAGAACGAAGCTCCCCGCGCCGCCGCTCCGCCATGCGCGCCATCGCCCCGCCAAGCCGGGCACCAAGCCCCTGCACCTCGGCGATCAATTCGCCGCGCACGGGCACCGCCATCTCTGCGGCGGCGGTCGGGGTGGGCGCGCGCACATCGGCCGCGAAGTCGATCAGCGTCACGTCGGTCTCGTGGCCGACGGCGGAAATCAGCGGAATGCCGCTCTCCGCGGCCGCCCTCACCACGATCTCCTCGGAAAAGCCGAGCAGGTCTTCGAGCGAACCGCCGCCGCGCGCGACGATCAGCACATCCGGGCGCGGCACCGGGCCGTCCACTGGGAGCGCGTTGAAGCCGCGAATGGCGGCAGCGACTTCCGCGCCCGAAGTCTCGCCCTGTACCCGCACCGGCCACACCAGCACATGGCGGGGGAAACGGTCCTCCAGCCGGTGCAGAATATCGCGGATCACCGCCCCCGTCGGCGAGGTGACCACGCCGATCACGCGCGGCAGGAAGGGCGGGCGCCGCTTGCGTTCGGGCGCGAACAGGCCCTCGCTGGCGAGCCGGCGCTTGCGCTCCTCCAGCATCGCCATGATCGCGCCGGCACCGGCGAATTCAAGCTGCTCGATGACGATCTGGTAGGAGGATTTGCCGGGAAAGGTGGTGATGCGGCCGATCGCCACCACTTCCAGCCCTTCCTCGGGCTTGAGCCGCAGCCGGCCGAAATTGCCCTTCCACACTACGGCGTCGAGCCGGGCAGTGGAATCCTTCAGGCTGAAATAGGCGTGGCCGGAGGAATGCGGCCCGCGATAGCCGGAGATTTCGCCGCGCACCCGCACATGGCCGAACGCATCCTCCACCGTGCGCTTCAGCGCGCCGGAAAGTTCGGAAACGGTCCAGTCGGGGGCGTTGGAGGTCGGGGAATCGGTCATGTCGTCGGGCATCAGGGAGTGATAGTCGCTTTTGCCGGAAGCGGGAACGCCTGCCGGCTACCCGGTCATGTTCGCCTTGATCCGCGCGGGCGCCCGCCTTAGGTTGCGCGCGATTTTTCCGCCAACCGCCGGCTTTCCCATGATCGATCCCACGCTGCCGCCCCATATGCGCCCCGACAAGTCGTTCCAGGGGCTCATCCTCGCGCTCCATGCCTTCTGGGCGGATAAGGGCTGCGTGGTGCTCCAGCCTTACGACATGGAAGTCGGCGCCGGCACCTTCCATCCCGCCACCACGCTGCGCGCACTCGGTCCGCTGCCGTGGAAGGCCGCCTATGTGCAGCCCTCGCGCCGGCCCAAGGACGGCCGCTATGGCGAGAATCCGAACCGGCTCCAGCATTATTACCAGTATCAGGTGATCCTGAAGCCCTCGCCGGCCGATCTGCAGGACCTCTACCTCGCCTCGCTCGACGCCATCGGCATCGACCTCAAGCTGCACGATGTGCGCTTCGTCGAGGACGACTGGGAAAGCCCGACGCTCGGGGCCTGGGGGCTCGGCTGGGAATGCTGGTGCGACGGCATGGAAGTCTCGCAGTTCACCTATTTCCAGCAGGTGGCGGGCATCGAGTGCTCCCCGGTTTCGGGCGAACTCACCTACGGGCTGGAGCGCCTCGCCATGTATGTGCAGGGGGTCGAGAACGTCTACGACCTCAACTTCAACGGCCGCGAGGGCGACGAGAAGGTCACCTATGGCGACGTGTTCCTGCAGGCCGAGCAGGAATATTCCCGGCACAATTTCGAGCATGCCGACACGGCCATGCTGCTGGAACAGTTCCGCATGGCGGAGAGCGCCGCCGCGAAATATCTCGCCGCCGGCTGGAACGACGACAAGAGCCGCCACCTGATGGCGCAGCCCGCCTACGACCAGTGCATCAAGGCGAGCCACGTCTTCAACCTGCTCGACGCGCGCGGGGTGATCTCGGTGACCGAGCGCCAGAGCTACATCCTGCGCGTGCGCGAACTGGCCAAGGCCTGCGGCGCCGCCTGGCTGGCGACGGCGGCGGGCGGAGCGCCCAGCGCGGCGTGAGCGAGCGCGAACGTCGATGTTCGCAGCCTGACCTGATTGGCCGGCCTCAAGGCACGGGCGAACGCGCGGGCCGGCCTTCCGGCCGCGCCCTCCCTGTGTCGCGCCGCCCATGGCCATGGCGGAAGCGACATCATGTTCGGCAACAGACTTCGCCCGCCCTCGCCCGCCTCGGAAGTGAGAGCGCCGGTTCGACGACCTCGCGGCTTTCAACGACCCACGGCGGGTGGCGGATTTGGCCGGTAGGTGGCTCGCGGGGCGATTTCCTCGGCGCGGTCCGGCGGCTACACTGTCGTCGCGCGGGTGCGTCGCGGGCGGGCGGGGGCGGCCGCGGCGAGCACCGCCGGGCGACCGCCATCGGCCGACCGCCGCTTCCAGCGCCCCGCGGGATCAATGCCGGTGACCGTGACCAGCCTCGACGACGCCTCCGCCGTCCCCTCGCCGGTCTCCGCCCCGCCCCGCGCCCTCATCGCCGGCGCGCTGGGCAATGCGCTGGAATGGTACGACTTCGCCGCCTACGGCTTCCTCGCCGCGATCTTCGCGAAGAACTTCTTCCCCGCCAGCGACGCTTTCGTCGGCCTGCTCGCGGCTTTCGGCGTGTTCGCGGCCTCATTCCTGATGCGGCCGGTCGGGGGCATCGTGTTCGGGCATATCGGCGACCGCTACGGGCGGCGGCAGGCGCTGTTCATCTCCGCCGGCATGATGACCTTTTCCACCGTCGCCATCGGCCTGTTGCCGACCTACGCGACGCTCGGCGCGCTGGCGCCGCTGCTGCTGCTGATGCTGCGGCTGCTGCAGGGGCTCTCCATCGGCGGCGAATACACCACATCGGCGATCTTCCTCGCCGAGAATGCCCGCCCGCCCCGGCGCGGCTTCATCGCCTCCTTCGCCGGCTGCGGCGCCTCGGGCGGCACGCTGCTCGGCTCGGCCGTGGCGGCAGTGACCGCCACCGCCATGAGCGGCGACGATCTGGTCGCCTGGGGCTGGCGCGTGCCGTTCCTGCTCGGCGTCCTGCTCGGCGGATTCACGCTCTATCTGCGCGGCTCGGCGATTCCCGAGCCCCGCCGCGCGCCCGCCGCGCCAGACGCTCATGACGGCCTGCCGCTGATCCTCGCCTTCCGCATCGACGGCGCCAACATGCTGCGCGCCGCCGCGCTGAACCTCACGCTCGGCGTCGGCTTCTACATGCTGTTCGTCTATCTCACGACCTATATGCAGCAGGTGGATGGGCTGCCGGAGCGCCTGTCGCTCCAGATCAACACGGTGAGCATGGTCGCGGTGCTGGTGCTCGCCCCGCTGTTTGCGGCGCTGTCGGACCGGGTGGGGCGCAAGCCCGTGGTCTGCGCCGGGCTGGTCGGCCTCATCCTGTTTTCCTGGCCGCTGTTCCGCCTGCTGGATGCCGGCACGCCGGGCCTCGCGCTCGCCAGCCAACTCGGCTTTGCGGTGCTTATCGCCGCCTATGCCGGGCCGATGCCCTGCGTGCTGGTGGAGATGTTCCGCCCGGAGACGCGCTGCAGCGCGCTCTCGCTCAGCTACAATGTCGCGCTCGGCCTTGCCGGCGGCACCGCGCCGATGGTGGCGGTGTATCTGGTCACCCGCGAGCAGTTCGACATGGGGCCGGCGGTCTATCTGATCGCGGTCTCGGTGGTGTCGCTGATCGCAGCGCTGACACTGACCGAGCGTCGCGGCGGCAGCTTGAACTAAACTCAACCCTCCCTTTGCGCGCCCGGGCGTGCTAGGGCGTCGCTCGATCATTTTCCCAAGGCGCGGCGGCCGGCTCGCCGCGCTCCAAGACGCAAGCGTACGCCACGATGCCCGATCTCCTGCTCGAACTGTTCTGCGAAGAAATTCCGGCCCGCATGCAGGCGCAGGCCGCCGACACGCTCAGGAAGCTCGTCACCGACGCGCTGGTGGAGCGCGGCCTGGTCTATGAGGGCGCCAAGGCCTTCGTCACCCCGCGCCGGCTGGCGCTGGCGGTGCATGGCCTGCCCGCCAGCCAGCCGGATGTGCACGAGGAAAGGAAGGGCCCGCGCGTCGGCGCCCCGGACGGCGCGATCCAGGGGTTCCTGAAGGCCTCGGGCCTCGCGTCCATCGATCAGGCCAAGATCGAAAACGACCCGAAAAAGGGCGAGTTCTACGTCGCCCATATCCACAAGCACGGCCGGCCGACGCCGGAGGTGATCGCCGAGATCGTGCCGGCGATCATCCGCAGCTTCCCCTGGCCGAAATCGATGCGCTGGGGCAGGAACTCAGTGAATCCGAACACGCTGCGCTGGGTGCGCCCGCTGCAATCGATCATCGCCACCTTCGGCCCGGAGACCGAGGAGCCGGAAGTGGTGCCGTTCGAGGTCGACGGCATCCGTTCCGGCGACGTGACGCGCGGCCACCGCTTCCTGTCGCAGGGCACGATCCGCGTGCGCCGGCTTGACGACTGGCTGACCAAGCTGGAGGCCGCCTTCGTGGTCGCCGACCGCGAGCGCCGCAAGGACATCATCCTCAACGACGCCAAGGACCTCGCGCTGGCGCAGGGGCTGGAACTGGTCGAGGATGCCGGCCTGCTCGACGAGATTGCCGGGCTGGTGGAATGGCCGGTGGTGCTGACGGGGTCGTTCGACCCGGCCTTTCTCGACGTGCCGGACGAGGTGATCCGCGCCACCATCCGCGCCAACCAGAAGTGCTTCGTGCTCAAGGACCCCGCCACCGGGCGCCTCGCCAACCGCTTCATCCTGGTGTCGAACCTCGAAGCCACCGATGGCGGCAAGGCGATCATCGCCGGCAATGAGCGCGTGATCCGCGCCCGGCTGTCGGACGCCAAGTTCTTCTGGGAGACCGACAAGAAGACCAACGCCACCGTGCCGCTCGAGGAGCGGCTGGCGAAGTTCGGCAATGTGACCTTCCAAGAAAAGCTGGGCTCGCAATTGGAGCGCATCCAGCGCATTGCGCGGCTCGCGCGTGAACTCGCACCGATGGTGGGCGCTGATCCGGACCTCGCCGAGCAGGCCGCGCTCTACGCCAAGAGCGATCTGCGCACCGAAGTGGTGGGCGAGTTTCCGGAAGTGCAGGGCCTGATGGGCCGCTATTACGCCGAACTGGAAGGTCTCGACCCCGCCATCGCTCTTGCGGCGGAAGAACACTACAAGCCGCAGGGCCCGACCGACCGCGTGCCGACCGCGCCGGTCTCTGTCGCCGTGGCGCTGGCCGACAAGCTCGACACGCTCACTGGCTTCTGGGCCATCGACGAGAAGCCGACCGGCTCCAAGGACCCTTACGCGCTCCGCCGCGCCGCGCTCGGCGTGGTGCGATTGATCACAACAACTGGCGCATCGATCAACCTACGAGACGCTGTAAAAAGATCAATTGTTCTTCACGTTATTCATGGCATGCGGCCCAGCAATGGATACCCCTCTATCGCGGCGTATTATGATTGCCAGCACGAGGAGCAACCTAAGCCAGATTGGAATGCGACACCGTACTCTCTGTTGCTGAATGCTGATGGCTTCCTTGATGCTAAGGGCAGCGATGCCGCAATTTGTCAGGCAGGCAATCCTGATTTGGGTAGTGACCCTGAGAGTGCGTCGACAGGCGAGCTGAGATATGCGGCATACACCGAACTAACCAATAGGCTCGAAACGCTCGACTCCGTATATATTTGCAGCGTTTTTGACGATCTCGATAACCCGACAGCCTCATACCTTGAGGTTGCCTGTTTGTTCGTTGCACAGCATTCATGGCTGGATAAAGCCGTAAATGACCT
This sequence comes from Ancylobacter gelatini, assembly GCF_022601675.1. Lineage (GTDB taxonomy): Bacteria > Pseudomonadota > Alphaproteobacteria > Rhizobiales > Xanthobacteraceae > Ancylobacter > Ancylobacter gelatini. The sequence continues at coordinate 208,336 of NZ_JAKVIL010000005.1, forward strand.
TGCCACCGACCTCCTCTCCTTCTTCGCCGATCGCCTGAAGGTCCATCTGCGCGAGGCCGGTGCCCGTCACGACCTCGTCGATGCCGTGTTCGCACTTGAAGGGCAGGACGACCTCCTGCTTGTCACCAAGCGCGTCGAGGCGCTCGGGCGCTTTCTTGCCACCGAGGACGGCCGGAACCTGCTGGCCGGCACCAAGCGCGCGGCGAATATTCTGCGCATCGAGGAGAAGAAGGACGGCGTGTCCTATGACGGCGGCGTCGATGTCGTGCTGCTGCACGAGCCGGAGGAGCGCGCGCTCGCCGACGCCATCGCCGCGCTCGGCCCGAAGATCGAGGCCGCGCTGGCGCGGGAGGATTTCGAGGGCGCCATGGGCCTGATCGCGGGCCTGCGTGCTCCCGTGGACGCGTTCTTCGACAAGGTGACGGTGAACGCCGCCGATGCAGGCCTGCGCGTCAACCGGCTGCGGTTGCTCGCGGACATCCGCGCCATTACCCGCCAGATCGCGGATTTCGACCGCATCGAAGGCTGATACACGGCGGCAAAATGCCGGGCGGGAAGGTCGTTGCCGGAACCTTCCCCGCCCCGCGCGGTTCTTGAGGGTAACCCCACGGGAGTACCCTTCATGGCCGTCAGTATCGTCGCCCTTCAGCCGATCATCGCGCTCATCGCCGGCATCCTCATCCTGGTGATGCCGCGCCTGCTCAACTACATCGTCGCGATCTACCTGATCTTCATCGGCGTGGTCGGCCTGCTCGGCCCCGGCGGGCTGGAACGCTTCGGGCTTTGAGCGAAGGCGGGGCTTCGGCCCCGCCGCCCGTCACCGCGCCGTCACGCCCGGCCCATCGCCCGGTCCACGCTCCACGGGCCGGGGCCGGAGAACACGAAGTAGAAGAAGACGAAGCAGTACAACGCTGCCAGTTCGCCGCCATTATTGATGGGATAGAATTCCCGTCCGGCATGGACGAGGAAATAGGCGAAGGCCATCACGCCCGACAGCACGAACGCCACCGGCCGCGTGAACAGCCCGATCGCCAGCAACAGGCCGCCGACCAGTTCGAACACGCCCGCCGTCCATGACAGCGAGAACATCGCCGGCGCGCCGCGGCCGCCGGGGAGAAAATCGGGAAAGCCGAGAAGCTTCTGTGTGCCGTGCTGCATCAGCAGCAGCGCCGCCATGACGCGCAGAAGGCTGAGCGCATGCGGCGCGAGACGGGTAAGCGTGGTGATCATTGAACAGTCCCCCTAGCGGTGGGTTGAGTAGCCCGGCCGGCTTCCAGATGCCCGAATCCATCCCCTGCGACAATCGGCGCGGGGCTCACATTGATGTGCATCGCACAAAAAATGCCGCATCGCGAATGATGGCCCCTCAAACCCTGCGAATGATGGATTGAACCCTTGTGCACGAAAGGCTAGACCTAATTTTGGGAAAGCATCTGGCGGCCCTTTTCCGTGATGATGCAAATCCCTGATGCAGTTGAGTTTTCGGTATCGTCTGAATTTCCACCAGGGCGATGGACGCGCGCGGGCGCTTCATACCAACAGGACTTCCGAAATGACGAAATGGGTCTACACCTTCGGCGACGGCACTGCGGAAGGTGCGGCGGAGATGCGCAACCTTCTCGGCGGCAAGGGCGCCAACCTTGCTGAAATGTCGAATCTCGGGCTGCCGGTACCTCCCGGCTTCACCATCTCGACCGAGGTCTGCACCTACTATTACGCCAATGGCAACGTCTATCCGGCCTCGCTCAAGGCCGATGTCGAAGCCGCCCTCGCCCATGTCGGCACGCTCGCGGGCCGCGTCTTCGGTGATCCCGCCAACCCGCTGCTCGTCTCGGTGCGTTCGGGCGCCCGCGCCTCGATGCCCGGCATGATGGACACCGTGCTCAACCTCGGCCTGAACGACGTCACCGTCGAGGCCGTGGCGGCCGGCTCCGGCAATCCGCGCTTCGCCTATGACAGCTACCGCCGCTTCATCCAGATGTACTCGAACGTGGTGCTCGACTTCCCGCACCACCATTTCGAGGAAGTGCTGGACGGCTTCAAGGCCGATAATGGCTACACGCTCGATACCGACCTCTCCGCCGAGGACTGGAAGGAAATCGTCAAGCGCTACAAGGCGCTGGTCGAGCACGAGCTCGGCAATCCCTTCCCGCAGGATCCCCATGACCAGCTCTGGGGCGCCATCGGCGCGGTGTTCGGCTCCTGGATGAACCAGCGCGCCATCGTCTATCGCCGTCTGCACGCCATCCCCGAGAGCTGGGGCACCGCGGTGAACATCCAGGCCATGGTGTTCGGCAATATGGGCGACACCTCCGCCACCGGCGTCGCCTTCACCCGCAACCCGTCCACCGGCGAGAACGCGCTCTATGGCGAGTTCCTGATCAACGCCCAGGGCGAGGACGTGGTGGCGGGCATCCGCACCCCGCAGAACATCACCGAGGTGGCGCGTATCGAGGCCGGCTCCGACAAGCCCTCGATGGAAAAGGCGCTCCCCGAGGTCTATGCCGAGTTCATCCGCATCGCCGGCGTGCTGGAGCGCCATTACCGCGACATGCAGGACCTCGAATTCACCGTCGAGCGCGGCAAGCTGTGGATGCTGCAGACCCGCTCGGGCAAGCGCACCGCCAAGGCCTCGCTGCGCATCGCGGTGGAGCTGGCCGATGCCGGCGTGATCACCCGCGAGGAAGCGATCGCCCGCGTCGATCCCGCCGCGCTGGACCAGCTGCTGCATCCCATGCTCGACCCCAAGGCCGACAAGGCGGTGATCGGCTCCGGCCTGCCGGCCTCGCCGGGCGCGGCCTCGGGCGAGATCGTGTTCTCGGCCGATGAGGCGGAACTGCTGAAGACGCAAGGCCGCAAGGTCATTCTGGTGCGCATCGAGACCTCGCCGGAAGACATTCACGGCATGCACGCCGCGCAAGGGATTCTCACCACCCGCGGCGGCATGACCTCTCACGCCGCCGTGGTAGCGCGCGGCATGGGCAAGCCCTGCGTCTGCGGCGCCGGCACCATCCGCGTCGACTATGCGGCGGGCACGCTGACCTCGGGCGGTGTCACTCTCAAGAAGGGCGACATCCTCACCATTGACGGCGGCACCGGCCAGGTGATCGCCGGCGCGGTGGCGACGCTCCAGCCGGAGCTTTCCGGCGAGTTCGGCACGCTGATGGGCTGGGCCGACGGCGTGCGCCGCCTTAAAGTTCGCGCCAATGCCGAGACCCCGCTGGATGCCCGCACCGCCAAGAACTTCGGCGCCGAGGGCATTGGCCTGTCACGCACCGAGCACATGTTCTTCGACGGCGACCGCATCCGTTCCGTGCGCGAAATGATCCTCGCGGACGACGAGCCGGGCCGCCGGGCCGCGCTCGCCAAGCTGCTCGCCGCGCAGCGCTCGGACTTCCAGGAGCTGTTCGAGATCATGGACGGCCTGCCGGTCACGATCCGCCTGCTCGACCCGCCCCTGCACGAATTCCTGCCGCACACCGACGCCGAGATCGCGGAAGTGGCGGCCGGGCTCGGCGTTTCCGCCGCCAAGCTCGCCGCGCGCAAGAAGGAGTTCGATGAGTTCAACCCGATGCTCGGCTTCCGCGGCTGCCGTCTGGCCATCGCCTTCCCGGAGATCGCCGAGATGCAGGCCCGCGCGATCTTCGAGGCGGCAATCGCCGCGCAGAAGTCCACGGGCAAGCCGGTCGTGCCGGAAATCATGGTACCGCTGATCACCGGCAAGAAGGAATTCGACCTGGTGAAGGCCGACATTGACGGCGTCGCCAGGCAGGTCGAGGCCGAGACCGGCGTCACGCTGGACTATCAGGTCGGCACCATGATCGAGCTGCCGCGCGCCGCGCTGAAGGCGGGCGAGATCGCGGAGACGGCGGAGTTCTTCTCCTACGGCACCAATGACCTGACCCAGACCACCTACGGCATCTCGCGCGACGATGCCGGCACGTTTCTGGGCACCTATATCGGCAAGGGCATCTTCGAGGTCGACCCGTTCGTCTCGATCGATGTCGACGGTGTCGGCGAACTGGTGAAGATCGCCACCGAGCGCGGCCGCGCCGTGCGTCCCAAGCTCAAGCTCGGCATTTGCGGCGAGCATGGCGGCGACCCGGCCTCGGTCGCCTTCTGCGAGGAAGTGGGCCTCGACTACGTGTCGTGCTCCCCCTTCCGCGTCCCCATCGCCCGCCTCGCCGCCGCCCAGGCCGCGCTGAAGACGCAGGCCGCCAGCCAGGCGTGAGTACGCGACTGAACAAAAAGGCCCCGGGGCGTACCCGGGGCCTTTTCATCAGAACATCATTCCGAATGATGTGGAACGAGATTTACCCTCATCAAGAGGCAACGCTGCGCGATCTCTAGATTGCGACGCAGGCGCCCTTGCCGCTTTCTCGCTCGCTGATACCCCTCGGGACCGCTCGCGCTTGCCAACGGCTCACCTCGGCTTCGATGCGCGGCCTCATCGCCTTCCTGGTCCATAGTCAGCCCTTGCCCCGCGCGGCCGCCTTCAGCCGGTACAGCGCTTCCAGCGCTTCGCGTGGGGTCATCTCGTCGGGATCGATGCCGGCCAGTGTCGCCGCTACCGCCGCTGCCACCGGGTCCACCTTCGCGCCGGCTGCCTCGGCGACGGGCGTCCGGTTCAGCGCAGCGAACAGCGGCAGGTCGTCGAGGATGCGCTGCGCGGGTGCCGCGCGGTCGGCGCTTTCCAGTTCGGTCAGCACCGCCTTGGCCCGCGCCACCACCACGGGTGGCAGGCCGGCGAGCTTGGCGACCTGGATGCCGTAGGAGCGATCCGCCGCGCCGGGCACCACCTCGTGCAGGAAGATCACCTCGCCCTCCCACTCCTTCACCTTCACCGTCGCGTTGACGAGGCGGTTGAGGCGCTGGGAGAGCGCGGTCAATTCATGGAAATGGGTGGCGAACAGGCCCCGGCAGCGGTTCACCTCGTGCAGATGCTCAAGGCTCGCCCAGGCGATGGAAAGCCCGTCGAAGGTCGCGGTGCCTCGCCCGATCTCGTCGAGGATCACCAGCGAGCGGTCGGTCGCCTGGTTGAGGATCGCGGCGGTCTCCACCATCTCGACCATGAAGGTCGAGCGCCCGCGCGCGAGGTCATCGGCGGCGCCGACGCGAGAGAACAGCCGGTCCACCGTGCCGAGCCGCGCCGAAAGGGCCGGCACGAAGGCGCCGGCCTGCGCCAGCACCGCGATCAGCGCGTTCTGGCGCAGGAAGGTGGATTTACCGGCCATATTCGGGCCGGTCACCAGCCAGATGCGCCCGGCAGGCGTCGCCTTCTTGGGCGTCTCCGGGGCGGAGAGATCGCACTCATTGGCGACGAACGGCCCGCCATCGCGCTTCAGCGCCTGCTCCACCACCGGATGGCGCCCGCCGGAAATCGCGAAATCGAGGCTGTCATCGACATGGGGCCGGACATAGGCCTGCTCCACCGCCAGCGTGGCGAGGCCGGCGGTGACGTCGATGACCGCAAGCGCACCCGCCGCGGCGCGGATGCTCTCCGCCAGCGCGTTCACCGCCGCCACCAGCCGGTCGAAAATGCCCTGTTCGAGACTGAGCGCGCGCTCCCCGGCGCTGGCGATCTTCGCTTCCAGCTCGCCAAGCTCGGTCGAGGTGAAGCGCATCGCGCCCGCCATGGTCTGGCGATGCACGAACACGCCCGCGAAGGGCGGCTCACGCAGCCGGTCGGCATGCTGCTGGCCGACCTCGACAAAATAGCCGAGCACCGCATTGTGCCGGATCTTCAAGGACTTGACGCCGGTCTCCTCGGCATAGCGCCGCTCCAGCGCCGCCACCACGCGCCGGCTCTCGTCACGCAGCGCGCGCAAGCCGTCGAGGTCGGGATCATGGCCGGCGCGGATGAAGCCGCCATCGCGGCGGTTCAGCGGCAGCTCATCGGCCAGCGCAGCGCCCAGCAGCGCGGCCAGCGCGGGATCGACGCCCGACAAGGTGGCGGCAGCCGCGACAAGCTCGCGCGGCGCCTCGCCCGCGATCATCCCGGCGATTGCGGCGCCTTCGGCGAGCCCCCGGCCGATGGCTGAGAGATCACGCGGCCCCGAGCGGCCGAGCGCGACACGGGACAGCGCGCGGGCAAGGTCCGGCGCGCCGGCGAGCCGCGCGCGCAGCCCCTCGCGCAAGGCCGGCGTCTCGACCAGATGCTCCACGGCATCGAGCCGCTCATTGATGCGCACCGGGTCGGTCAGCGGCTCGGCGAGGCGCCGCGCCAGCAGGCGCGCCCCGGCAGAGGTCACGGTGCGATCCACGCTGGCATTGAGGCTGCCGGCACGATCCCCGGTCGTGGTGCGCAGGATTTCGAGATTGGCGCGGGTCGCGGGATCGATCACCATCACATCCGCGCTGGCCTCGCGCACCGGGCGCTGCAAGGGCGGACGGGCGCCGAGCTGGGTGCGCTCGATATAGGCGACCACGGCCGCGGCGGCGGTCAGCTCGGCGCGGGTGAAGGCGCCGAAGGCATCCAGCGTCGCCACCTGGAAGAAACCGGCGATGCGCCGTTCCGCCACCGTGCCGTCGAAGCTCTCCTTGGGCAGCGGCGTCACCGCCGGCAGGCTGCGCCACAGCTCGCGGAATGCCGGCTCGCCGAACACCGCGTCCGGCACCAGAAGTTCGGCCGGCTCGATGCGGGCGAGATCGGCGGCGAGCCGGGTCGCATCGGTTTCCGCCACGCGGAACGAGCCGGTGGAGATGTCGGCGAAGGCCAGGGCGAAGACGTGACCATCCTCGCCGCGCAGCCGGGCCAGCGCCGCCAGCACATTCTCGCGCCGGGCATCCAGCAGCGCATCCTCGGTCAGCGTGCCCGGCGTGACCAGGCGGGTGACATCGCGGCGCACCACGCTCTTGGGGCCACGCTTGCGCGCCTCGGCGGGGTCCTCGATCTGTTCGCACACGGCGACGCGATGGCCGCAGGCGATCAGCTTGTGCAGATATTCCTCGGCGCGCTCCACCGGCACGCCGCACATCGGAATATCCGCGCCCTGATGCTTGCCGCGCTTGGTCAGCACGATGCCGAGCGCGCGCGAGGCGATTTCCGCGTCCTCGAAGAACAACTCGTAGAAATCGCCCATCCGGTAGAACAGCAGGCTGTCCGGGTTGGCGGTCTTGATCTCGATATATTGCGCCATCATCGGCGTGACGCGTTCGGCCTCGCCTCCCGCCTTGGGCGTGACGCGGGCTGGCTCAGGCGCGAGGGCGGGCGTCACGGCCTCAGTTTTCTCGGTCATGGAATCCATAGGCCAAGGCTTGCAGGGGTGAGCCCGGCACTTCAAGCCCGATGCGGGTCTTGTCCCCCTAAAGCTGCCCGCTCACAGCTCGATGCCACGCAGCGCGTCGGGGTCCATCAGCGCCATCATGCGGCCGGCGGCGACCCGGGCGAGCCGCAGCGTCACCGCGCGCCGGGTGGAGGCCACGAGCGGATGGCGCGGCGCCTCGCGGATCAAGCCGGCGCCGAACGCGTCCGCGACCAGAATGCCGACATCCTCGGGCAGGATTTTCAGCGGGAAGTCGGGGGCGACGGCGAAGAACAGCCGGTCGCAGAACAGCCGGTACTCCGCCCATTTGCGGTCGGTGCGGAAGTCGATGACCGAGGATTTTATCTCCACCACCCACACCTCGCCGCGCGCGTCGACCGCGGCGATGTCGGCACGCCGGCCGGACGCCAGCACGAATTCCGGCACGCCGGCCAGCCCGCCGGCCGCGAGATAGCGCAGCGCGCCGCGCTGGATCGCGCGGGCGGTCTCGGACTGCCGGCCATCGGCCGGCGGCACCAGATCGGGCAGGGCATAGAGGGGCTCGCTCATGCCCGTACTCTATATGTTCTCATCACGCCCCGGCAAGAGCCGATGGCCGGGGGCGACCCGGCCATCGGACGAACTCAGCGCCGTCCGCCGCTGCGGGGGTCGAAGAACTGGTCGAAAATGTCCTGGAACGGCTGCATTTTCGGGTCGGCGGAACGCGGACGGGGCTCCGCCTCGGGCTCGGACGGCGTCGTGCTCCCGCCAGCACCACCGCCGCCAAACATCCCGCCCAGCAGGTCCTCCAACGGATTGCCGCCGCCACTAGAGCGCGGCTGGCCGCCGCCCGCGCCGCCGGCCCCGCCACCGAGCATCCCGCCCAGCAGGTCCTCCAGTGGATTGCCGCTACCGCCAGAACGCGGCTGACCGGCTCCGGCGCCCCCTGCCCCGCCGCCGAACATGCCGCCGAGAAGATCCTGCAATGGGTTCGAGCCGCCGCCCGGGCGCGGCTGGCCTCCGCCCGCGCCACCGCCGAACATGCCGCCCAGAAGGTCCTCCAGCGGGTTGCCACTGCCGCCGGAGCGGGGCTGGCCGGCTCCCGCGCCCCCGGCCCCGCCGCCGAACATGCCGCCGAGAAGATCCTGCAACGGGTTCGAGCCGCCGCCCGATGCCCCGCCGCCCTTCATCAGGCTGCCGAGGACGAGGCTGGCGATCACCGGCAGCATCTGCTTGATCAGGGCCGAGGAGAGGCCGCTGGTGGCGGCAGCCTGCGCGGCCACGGCGCGGCTGACATCGGGCGAGCCGAACATGGCGGCGAGCGCGTCATTGCCCTGCTCGCGCATCTGCGGCGAGAAACCGAAGCCGGTGTTCTCGGCCGCCTGCGCATAGGGATTGCGCGCCATGGTGCCGATAAGGCCGAGCATGCCGGCCTGGGTCTGGGCGCTGCGCTCCAGCCCGAGCTGGAACGCCGGCAGCACCGCGTCTACCGCCTGCTGCGCCTGTTCAGGCGAAATGCCGTAGATCCGCGCGAGATTGCCGGCCATCTGGCCGTCCTGCAGGCCGGCGAGCCGGTCGTTGATGTTGTTCATGGCGTCCTCCCGGAACGTTCCTTTTCGGAACCGGAGCCATCATACCCCCGTCCCGCGCCCGGATCACGAGCCCAGCGCGCTGGCGTCCTCGCCCTTGGAAAAGGGCGGCAACTCACCGACTACCAGCGCCGGGGCGGGCGCCGGGGTGGATGCCGACGTCACGGCCCGGCGCTGCAGCCGCGCCACCACCGCGAAAGCGCTGATGAGCGCCGCCACGCCGAAAGCGACCGAGCCCAGGGCCTGGCCGGCGATCACGCCCTCGGCGCCGTACCAGCGGCCGCCGAGCCAGACGAAGGGAACGACGCCCAGCGTCGCCCGCGACCAGTTGAACAGGGTCGAGAGCAGCGGCGCGCCGAGATTGTTGAAGGCGGCATTGGCGACGAACAGCGCGCCCATGAACACGAAGCTGCCGGCCGCGTAGAGGCAGAAGAACTCCACCAGCGCGACGCCCTCCGGCGACAGGCTGAACACGCCGGCGATCGGCCCGCGCGCCAGCGCCAGCGCCAGCCACATGGTAAGCACGAAGCCGAGCGTGAGCTTGAGACTGTCCAGGATCGACTGCCGCACCCGGTCGAAGCGCCGCGCACCCACATTCTGGCCGATCACCGGCCCGATCGCACCGGTGAGCGCGAAGAGTGGGCCGAACGCCACCGGGATCAACCGGCCGATCACCGCCCACGCCGCCACCGCGGCATCGCCATGGGGCGCCAGCGCATGGGTGATGTAGGCGTTGCCGGCGGGGGTCGCGATATTGGTCAGGATCGCCGGGATCGCGATGCCCGAGAGCGGCCGCACATCCTTGACGAAGCCGGAAACGCTGGGGCGCGCGGCAAGGTCGTGCACCCGCACCACCGCATAGAGCCCATAGGCCGCCATCACCACCCGCGCGAACACGGTGACGATGGCCGCGCCTTCCACGCCGAGCCCCAGGACGAGGATCAGCAGCGGGTCGAGCACAGCCGTCACCAGCCCGGCGCTCAGCGTCACCCACATCGAGCGGCGGGCATCGCCCACCGCGCGCAGCGTGCCGGACGCCGCCATGCCGATGCCGAGGAGCGGCGTCGAGGGCAGCACGATATTGAGAAACAGCGCCGCCACCTCCCGCGTCTGCCCGGTCGCGCCCAGCAGGGAGAGCATCGGCGTGACGAAGGGCATCAGCAGGGCGACGAGAAGGACGGTCGCGACCGTCATGTAGAGGAAGGCCGAGGTTGAAAGCCGCCGCGCCTCTTCGCGCCGGCCGGCGCCGATGGCGCGCGAGACCAGCGCGGAGCCCGCGATCATCACCCCGATGGCGACCGAGGTGGTGAAGAACATCGCGGTGCCGGCATAGCCGATGGCGGCGGCGAGTTCGGTCTCGCCGAGCAGGGAGATGTAGAACAGGTTCAACAGGTCGACGACGAACACCGCCACCAGCCCGACCGAACCGGCCGCCGTCATCACCGCGACATGGCGGAGGGTGGAGCCCTCGACGAAACGCGCCACGGGGGCGGCGGGTGCGGGAGCGGGCTTGTCGCTGTGCGTATCCATCGGCGCTATATGGCATGCGCCCCCCGCCATCGGTAGGCGCAGCCGGGCAAGGCAGCCCTTGCGGCCGTGCCCTCGCCTACTTGCGCTACCTTTCGCGCATGACAATTGAGAAGCGTCATGAAAATCGGCTAGAAGGGCGGCCACCTGAAGGTCCTCGCCGCGAACGGATTCCCTCATGACCGCCGACATCACCGACGACCACGCCAAGGCCCGCGTCCTGGTCCAGGCGCTGCCGCACATGCAGCGCTATGACGACGCCATCATCGTGGTGAAATATGGTGGCCACGCCATGGGCGACGAGCAGGTGGCGCGCGACTTCGCGCAGGATATCGTCCTGCTGGAACAGTCCGGCGTGAACCCGGTGGTGGTGCATGGCGGCGGGCCGCAGATCGGCGCCATGCTGGCCAAGCTCGGCATCAAGTCGGAATTCGCCGCGGGCCTGCGCATCACCGACAAGGCCACCGTCGAGATCGTCGAGATGGTGCTGGCCGGGTCGATCAACAAATCGCTGGTCGGCTTCATCAACGGCGCCGGCGGCAAGGCACTCGGCCTGTCCGGCAAGGACGGCAACATGGTGTTCGCCACCAAGGCGACGCGCTCCGTGGTCGATCCCGATTCCAACATCGAGCGCGAGATCGACCTCGGATTCGTCGGCGAGCCGGCGCGGGTCGACACCACCGTGCTCGACCAGATCCTCGGCCGCGACCTGATCCCGGTCCTCGCCCCGCTCGCCACCGGCGAGGATGGCGGCACCTTCAACGTCAACGCGGACACGTTTGCGGGCGCCATTGCGGGCGCATTGGGGGCCAAGCGCCTGCTGCTGCTGACCGACGTGCCCGGCGTGCTCGACCGCGACAAGAACCTGATCAAGGATCTCACGATCACCGACGCCCGCCGGCTGATCGCCGACGGCACCATTTCGGGCGGCATGATCCCGAAGGTGGAGACCTGCATCTACGCGCTGGAGCAGGGCGTGGAGGGCGTGGTGATCCTCGACGGCAAGGTGCCGCACGCGGTGTTGCTGGAGCTGCTGACCGACCACGGCGCCGGCACGTTGATCCGCAAGGGCTGAGCCGGAAACGGCGTTCCCCCCTCTCCCCGCGGAGAGGGGGCCAGCGACCGCCTGTGGCAAGCGCATTCAGGAGATCCCGCCGTGCCCCCTGACGCCCGGCCGGGATTGCGCTAGAACAGCGCCATGTCCAGAATCCCGACGTCCCGCTCGCCCGCCCCCAGTTCTCCCGCGCCCGTCCGCATCGACCCGCTCGACTTCTCCCATGTCGAGACCTGGGTGTTCGACCTCGACAACACGCTCTATCCGCCCGGGCTCGACCTGTGGCGGCAGATCGACATGAACATGCGCGGCTATATCGCGAACTATCTCGGCCTCTCGCTCGACGAAGCCTTCGCGCTGCAAAAGGGCTATTATCGCAAATACGGCACCTCGCTGCGCGGGCTGATGATCGAGCACGGCATGGACCCGGACGATTTCCTCGCGGCCGCCCACAAGATCGACCTTGCCAGCCTGGACGCGGCGCCCGATCTCGGCCTCGCGCTCGGCGACCTGCCGGGGCGCAAGCTGGTCTATACCAATGGCTCGCGCGCCCATGCCGAGCAGGTGCTGGGCAAGCTCGGCATTTCCGAGCATTTCGCCGACGTGCACGACATCGTGGCCGCCGAGTTCCACCCCAAGCCGCAGGAGCCGGCCTATCGCCGCTTCCTCGACATGTTCGAGGTCGACCCCACGCGTTCCGCGATGTTCGAGGACCTCGCGCGCAACCTCGAAGTGCCGGCCATGCTCGGCATGAAGACCGTGCTGGTGGTGCCGCCCGCGCTCGACGTCTTTCCCGCCGGGCACCAGAGCGTGACCGGCGACCCGAAGACCCGCGAGGATTGGGAGAATGAGGGATTCGACGCCGCCCATGTCGACCATGTGACCGACGATCTGACCGGCTTTCTCACCGCCCTGCGCGCTCCGGCGCGATGAAGCCGCGATGAGCCGTTGACAGACGCCGCGCGGGTCGGGACAAGACGCGGCGCCAGCCAAGAGAGGAAGAAGCCAATGTCCGTGCAGTCGAGCCAGCTCAAGACCGTCATCGAGGAAGCGTTCGAGCAGCGCGGCGGCATCGGCTTCGAGACCAAGGGCGAGATCCGCGACGCCGTGAACGAGGCGCTGGCGCTTCTCGACGCCGGCAAGGCGCGGGTGGCCGAGCAGGATTCGGAAGGCAACTGGACCGTCAACCAGTGGCTGAAGAAGGCGGTGCTGCTGTCGTTCCGCCTCAACGACATGACCGCGATTCCCGGCGGCCCCGGCGGGGCGCACTGGTGGGACAAGGTGCCCTCCAAGTTCGCCGGCTGGGGTGAGGACGAATATCGCGAGGCCGGCTTCCGCGCGGTGCCGGGCGCCATTGTGCGCCGCTCCGCCTATATCGCGCCGAATGTGGTGCTGATGCCGTCCTTCGTGAATCTGGGCGCCCGCGTCGACGAGGGCTCGATGGTCGACACCTGGGCGACGGTGGGCAGCTGCGCCCAGATCGGCAAGCACGTGCACCTGTCCGGCGGCGTCGGTATCGGCGGCGTGCTGGAGCCGCTGCAGGCCGGTCCGGTGATCATCGAGGACAACTGCTTCATCGGCGCCCGCTCGGAAGTCGTCGAGGGCGTCATCGTCCGCAAGGGCTCGGTGCTCTCGATGGGCGTGTTCATTTCCGCCACCACCAAGATCGTCGATCGCGCCACCGGCGAGGTGTTCGTCGGCGAGGTGCCGGCCTATTCGGTGGTGGTGCCCGGCGCGCTGCCCGGCAAGCCGCTGCCCGACGGCACGCCCGGCCCCTCGCTCTATTGCGCGGTGATCGTGAAGCGCGTCGACGAGCAGACCCGCTCCAAGACCTCGATCAACGAGCTGCTGCGGGATTGAGTGCGACGCGGCCTCCGGTCGCCGGACGACGATCCTCTTGACCGTCATCCCGGCCGGGGCGCAGCGTAGCGCCGGGATCGCGTACCGGCGCGGACGTCTACTTGCTTGCGATCCCGGATAACGGTTTCACCGTTTCCGGGAGGAGGGCCGGAGGAGCCAGCCATGTCGATGAACGCGACGCCTAAAGCCGATCCCGTCGACATTGCCCGCGCATTGATCCGCTGTCCTTCGGTCACTCCCGAGGAAGGCGGCGCGCTCGGCTATCTCGACGCGCGGCTCTCCAATGCCGGCTTTTCGGTGCACCGCGTGCGCCTCACCGCCCCCGGCACGCCGGACATCGAGAACCTCTATGCCCGCTTCGGCACGCTGGGGCCGAATTTCTGCTTCGCCGGCCATACCGATGTCGTGCCGCCGGGCGATGCCGCGCAGTGGCGCTTTCCCCCATTCGAGGGCGCGATCTGCGAGGGCATCCTCTATGGGCGCGGCGCGGTCGACATGAAGGGCGGCGTCGCCGCCAGCCTCGCCGCCGCGCTGGACTTCATTTCCGAGCGCGGCGACAGCATGCCGGGCTCGATCTCCTTCCTCATCACCGGCGACGAGGAAGGCCCGGCGATCAACGGCACCGAGAAGCTGCTGCGCTGGCTGGCCGACCGCGACGAGCGCATCGACCATTGCGTGCTGGGCGAGCCCACCAGCCGGGCGAGGCTCGGCGACATGGTGAAGATCGGCCGGCGTGGCTCGCTCTCCGGCACCCTCACCGTGCACGGCAGGCAAGGCCATGTCGGCTATCCCCACCTCGCCGAGAACCCGATCCCCGGCATGGTGAAGCTGCTGGCCGCGCTCAAGGGCGAGCCGCTCGACGCCGGCACCGAACATTTCCAGGCCTCGAACCTCGAAGTCGTGTCGGTCGATACCGGCAATCCGGCCTTCAACGTGATCCCGGCGCAGGTCGAGGCGCGGTTCAACATCCGCTTCAACGACATCTGGACACCCGCGACCCTTCGCGAGGCGATCGAGCGACGGCTCGCGGCCGCCGCCGGCAACGAGGTGCGCTGGAGCGTCGCCTTTGAGGAGCGCTCCTCCGACAGCTTCCTCACCGCGCCGGGCGCCTTCGTCGACCTCGTTGTCGACGCCATCGCGCGCGAAACCGGCACCACGCCGGAGCTTTCGACCACCGGCGGCACCTCCGACGCCCGCTTCATCAAGGATTACTGCCCCGTGATCGAGTTCGGCCTGGTCGGCACCTCGATGCATGGTGTCGACGAAGCCACCCCCGTCACCGAGCTTCAGGCGCTCGCGGGTGTGTATCGCGGCATTCTCGACCGCTATTTCGCAGCCTTCGGGCGCTGAGGCACCATGAGCGACACTCCGGTTCCGCGTCCCGTCCTCGCCGTCAGCACCGCGATCTTCCGCCACGGCCGTGTGCTGCTCGCCCGGCGCGGCGCCGCCACCATGAACGGGCTGTGGAGCCTGCCCGGCGGACGTGTCGAGGCCGGCGAGACGCTGGAGGCCGCCGCGCGGCGCGAGGCGATGGAGGAGGTCGGCGTCGACTGCGCGCTGCTCGGTATTTCCGGCGCGCTGGACATCATCCGCCACGACGAGGCCGGCACCGTCACCACCCATTTCGTCGTCGTGTCCTATGCCGGGCGCTGGCTCGCCGGCGAACCCGCCATCGGCCCGGAAGCCAGCGAGGTCGGCTGGTTCGCGCCCGACGCGCTGCCAGCCGAGCACGAGACCACGCCCGGCCTCGCCGGCATCATCGCCAGCGCCCATCACCTCGTGACGGCGGGCACTTGACGGTGCGCGCCGGCTCGCGCACCACTCGGGCGATGACGCGCCGCCCCCGCTCCCCCATCCCCATGTTGTTCGGCCTCGGCCTGTGCGCCCTGCTGGCGCTCCCGGCGGCGGCGCAGCAGAACAGTGGTGGCGTGCCCCCCTATGAGCCGGACCTGTTGAAGCTCTCGGAGATTCTCGGGGCCCTGCATTATATCCGCCCGCTCTGCGGGGCAGCCGAAGGCACGCGCTGGCGGGAGGAGATGCAGGAGATGCTGGATGCCGAGCAGCCCTCCGACACGCGGCGCGGCCAGTTGATCGCGGCGTTCAATAACGGCTATGAGAGCTACCGGCAGGTCTACCATTCCTGCACCGCCTCGGCGCAGCTCGCATCGCAGAGGTATCTGGAAGCCGGCGCGAAGCTGTCCCGCGACATTGCAGCGCGCTACGGCAGCAATTAACCGGGTTACAACTGGTTTCAGCAAGCGGGCGCCGCCGCCATTAACCGTTCTTCAAAACTTGGGCGGAACGGCCGGCGGACCGTGCTAATGTCGATTCGGGCGCGTCACTCGAACGCGCGGAGGTTACAGATTGTCCCAGCTCCCCGATCCGCTCACGCTCGACGAAACCGCCGACCAGGCGCTTCAGGATGAGCGTCATGCCGCCCTCGCCTATCTCGACGAGGCGTGGAACGAAGCGGTCTATGACGGGCTTGACGAAGATTGCCTGGCGCAGGCCGCGCTGTTCACGGCGATACGCTCGCTGGTCGCGACCTATGGCGAGGAAGCCGCCGCCGGCTTCGCCGAGCGCCTGGCCGGCCGCATCCGCGGCGGTGAATACACGGTGCCGTTCAACCGTCAGTGATCGCGGGCGGCCTCAGGGCCGCTCGATAACCCGAATGTCGGGGCCGGCAAGATCGGCCTCGATCATCACCCGCCAACCCGCGCGGGTGCAGAACGAGACCATGCCGCGCCCCACGGATGGGCGCCTGGCTGGCAGTCAGAAGACCGCACCCTACGCCAGCACCGCACCGATGCCCCGTCTTGCCGCCGGCGCCACCCGGATGGGTGTGACCCGGAGGCGTGTGCATAGGGCCGCCAAGCCGTCATCCGCCAGAGATGGTGCCAACCCCGCCGCGCACCGCGCCTCCCAGATCATCCATGCGGAACGATGGGACCGGCCGGTTCATCGCCGGCTGAAGCGACGCGGGCGACATCTGCCGCCAGCGCAACGCAAAAAGCGCGGCGACCGATGTCACCGCGCTTCCCGCTAACCTGTTGAACCGGCCCCGAAGCGCCGGATCGATGAATGGCCGCTCAGCGGGCGCCGGGGCCCACGGGCTTCGGCTTCGAGGGCAGCAGGCCTTCGCGCTGAGCGCGCTTGCGAGCGAGCTTGCGGGCGCGGCGGACAGCCTCGGCCTCTTCGCGGGCGCGCTTCTCGGACGGCTTCTCGTAGTGGCCGCGGAGCTTCATCTCGCGGAAGATGCCTTCGCGCTGCATCTTCTTCTTGAGGGCCTTCAGGGCCTGATCGACATTGTTGTCCCGAACGAGAACCTGCACGGTTGTTCCTCTTCGTGCCTTCGCGGATCGCGATACGTGAATAAGTAAAGACCGGAACGGTCATCCCATCAGGACGAAGGGACGGCTCGGATGCCGATCAAGGTGTGCGCACATAGCAGAGGGCATCCGGCTTGTCCACATCGACAAGAGGGCCGTCGCCGGATTCCGCTGAAATACCAGAAATGCGGCGCGGAAGCCGCATGAGCGCGCTCACACGCCCTCGGCGATGATCACCTCGCCCTCCGCCGCCGCCTTTCGAAACGCCAGCGCCGCCTGATATTCCGGCGAGCGGTAGCAGGCCAGCGCCGTCTCGTAATCGGCGAAGGCCAGCACGACATTGCGCGAGCGCGCCGTCCCGCTCACCGCCTCGTGCCGCCCGCCGCGCACCAGGAACCAGCCCTTGTATTTGGCGATCGCGATCGCGTCGGCGGCGATATAGGGCTTGTAGCCCTCAGTGTCGTGGACATCGAGGCGCATCACCCAATAGGCGGCGCCCGGCGCAGCGGGTGGCCCGTCGATCTGGCCGGCGGCCGGCTGGTCGCCCTCATAGCCCTCGATGATCAGATGCTCGTCCTGTGAGGCGGCGATGCGGTGCTCATAGGCGACCTGATAGTCGGGCGAGCGGAAACAGGCCAATGCCGTGTCGTAGTCCGGGAACTCCACCACCACATTGCGCGCGCGAGAGGGACCTTCGAGAGCCTCGAAGGCGCCGCCGCGCACCAGAAACCGCCCGCCGAAGGCCTCGATGGCCGGTCCCGCCGCCGCGGCGTAGAGCTTGAAGCGCTCGGGATCGCGGACATCGATGCGGCTGATCCAGTAGCCCTTGGCCATGGCGGTGCTTCCCTTGTTGGATATGTGGCTCAGGCGCCGGCCACGGCCGCCGCGATTTCGGCCTGCACCGCACGCGCCGCCGCCGCCGGGTCCGGCGAGGCGACGATCGGGCGGCCGACCACCAGATGGTCCGCCCCGGCGCGGATCGCCGAGGCCGGGGTGGCGACGCGCTTCTGGTCGCCCACCGCCGCGCCGGCCGGCCGCACGCCGGGGGTCACAATGGCGCGGTGAGGCCCGAGAATGGAGCGCACCATCGGCGCGTCGGTCGGGGCGCAGACGATGCCGTCGATCCCGGCCTCGCGGGCCTGCGCCACCCGGCGCGCCACGGTGGCGGAAACGTCCTGCGCATAGCCGGCCTCTGCGAGGTCGGCATCGTCATAGGAGGTCAGCACCGTCACGGCGAGGATGCGCAGCGGGCTGGCGCCCTTGCCTTCCATCGCCGCGCGCATGGTCTGGGGATAGGCGTGGACGGTGAGGAAGCTCGCGCCCATCGCGGCGATCGAGGCGACGCCATGCGCCACCGTGTTGCCGATGTCGTGCAGCTTGAAGTCGATGAACACCTTCTTGCCGTCCGCGATCAGCTCGCGGGCAAAGCCCAGCCCGCCGGCATAGCCGAGCTCGTAGCCGATCTTGTAGAAGGTCGCGGCATCGCCGATCCGGGCCACCACGCTCTCCGCCACCCCGACCGTGGGCAGGTCCAGCGCCACGATCAGGCGGTCGCGGGGGTCGGCGACGGTGTCGGTCCCGGAAGCGGTCATGAGAGGAGATCCAGCCGTCCGGGGCGCGAAAGGGATCAGGCGCGCAGCCCGGCCCTGAGCGCCGACTGGTCGATAAGCGCTGCGAGCACGGCGCGCAACTGCCTTTGCGAGCGTTCCTCCTTCAGGCCGCCCTGCTCGTCGAAGGCCTGCGCCGCGCCGGGCACCATGGCCTGTTCGGCCAGCACCAGGCAGCCGAGGCCGAGCGCCAGCGTCTGGCGCAGCATCATCGCGGCGCGATAGCCGCCCAGCGCGCCGGGCGAGGAGGAGCCGATGGCATAGACCGGCCCCTTGAAGGCGTCGCCCTCGCTGGATTTCACCCGGCTCACCCAGTCCAGCGCGTTCTTCAGGAGCGGCGGCAGGCCGGCATTATATTCCGGTGTGACGATGAACACGCCGTCCGCCGAGGCGAGCTGGTCGCGAAGCTGGCGGGCCGGGGCGGGCACGCCCTCGGCTGCCTCCAGATCCCCGTCATAGATCGGCAGGGGATAGTCGGCGAGCGAGAGCAGCACCGGCTCGGCATTCATCAGCGCCATGTCCCGCGCCGCCAGCGCGGCGAGGCTCGCCGAATAGGACCCGGTACGGATCGAGCCGGCAAAGGTGACGATCTTCGGCGCGCGCATGCTGGTCTCCGCTTTCCCCGAGGGGGCCGGCTGGTGGGGGGTCAGGCGGCGGGAAGGCTCGCCTGTTCCGCCGACTCCAGCGCCGAACGATAGACCCAGACCCGGGCAGGCGGAAGATTGCGCCAGACGCGCGGGCTGACATGGGCGTGGATCGGCCGGTCTTCCAGCGGCAGCGGCGACACCACGGCATAGGTGAACTGGATGAACGGCGCGCCGGGACGGGACATCTCGAACGCCTGCTGCACCAGGGCGTGGCGCTCCGGCGCGGGCCGCGTGAACAGCGGCAGGCTGGAGACCACCGCGACCGCCGGGGCCGACAGCGTGTCGTTCAGCGTGGCGCGCATGTCATAGGCATCGCCCCGAATCACGGTGGCGCCGGGAAAGCGCGTCTTGAGCAGCCGGCAGAATTCCGGGTTGTATTCGATCAGCACCAGCCGCTCCGGGGCGACGCCGCGGGCCACCAGCGCACTCGTCACCGGCCCGGTGCCCGGTCCCAGCTCGATCACCGGCCCGTCCTCATGGGGATCGACGAAATTGGCCATGGTCCGCGCCAGCGCACGCCCCGACGGCGAGACCGCCCCGGTCCGCAGGGGGTTCTGGAACCAGGATTGCAGAAAGCGGACCTCATCGGGCCGGGTTTTCGGCCTCGAGCCACGGGTATCAGCGCGGTGCAGCATGCCACTAGGATTCCAGCAGACCCACCCGGAAGCGGGACGCGATGCGACGGAAAGACAACGAAACGAACGTCAACACTAGAAAGCTAATCGGCTCTTGTTAAGGCCCGGTGATGACGCAGGCATTACGTGCACCGTTTCCGGCGTGAAACGGAATCTTATTCGGCATCCCCGGCAAAGAAATCCTTTACCTTCGCAAAGAATCCGCTGGATTCGGGGTGCGTCTCCTTCGAGCACTCACCGTCGAACTCCGCCAGCAGTTCGCGCTGGCGGCGGGTGAGATTCTGCGGAGTCTCCACCATCACCTGCACATACATGTCGCCGCGATTGCGGGTGCGCAGCACCGGCATGCCCTTGGCCGTGAGGCGGAAGCGCTTGTCGGACTGCGTGCCCTCGGGGACCTTCACCTTGGTGGTGCCGCCATCGATGGTGGGCACCTCGAAGGCGCCGCCGAGCGCCGCCGTCACCATGGAGATCGGCACGCGGCAGAACAGGTCCGCGCCGTCACGCCGGAAGAATTCGTGCGGGGCGATCGACAGGAAGATGTAGAGGTCGCCCGAGGGGCCGCCCCGCGTGCCGGCCTCGCCTTCATTGGACAGGCGGATGCGGGTGCCGTCCTCGACGCCGGGCGGGATCGCGACCTCGAGCGTGCGCTCGCGGGTCTGGTGGCCGGTGCCGGCGCAGGAGGGGCACGGATCCTCGATCACCTGGCCGCGCCCCTGGCAGGACGGGCAGGTGCGCTCCAGCGTGAAGAAGCCCTGCGCCTGCCGGATGCGCCCGCTCCCTGAGCAGGTGCGGCAGGTGGTGGGCTGGGTGCCGGCCTTGGCGCCCGAGCCCGAACAGGTCTCGCAGACGATGGAGGTGGGCAAGTGGATGGTGGCATCCTTGCCGGCGAACGCGTCCTCCAGCGTGATTTCCATATTGTAGCGCAGGTCCGCCCCGCGCTCGCGCCCGCCGCGCTGCGGGCCGCGACGCCCGCCGCTCATGCCGAACAGGTCGTCGAAGATGTCGGAGAAGGTCGAGGCGAAATCAGCGCCGAAACCGGGGCCGCCGCCACCGCCCATGCCGTTCTCGAAGGCCGCATGGCCGAAACGGTCATAGGCCGCGCGCTTCTGCGGGTCCTTCAGCACCTCATAGGCTTCGCTGATCTGCTTGAAGCGGGCCTCCGCCTCGGCATTGCCGGGGTTCTTGTCCGGGTGCCACTTCATGGCGAGCTTGCGGTAGGAGCTCTTCAGCTCGCCGTCATTGCAGGTCCGGGTGACTTCCAGGAGCTCGTAATAGTCGATCTTGGCCATGAGTTCAGGTCAGCTCGGTCGGTTAAGCCGCGGCACTGCCGGTCCGGCGGGTGGCGTTCCTCACGGAAGGCCGTGCGGGCCGAAGCAGCCGGACCATGCAGGAATCCTGCCGCGCGCGTCGTCATCGGGCGCGCGCCGATCGGTCCTGCCGCAAAAAACACCGCCCCCGGCTTGTGGTCCGGGGGCGGGGCGAATCGTGGGCGATCAGGCCGACTTCTTGTTGTCGTCGTCGACCTCGGTGAACTCGGCATCCACCACGTCGTCCTTCGGCGCGGCGCCGGCATCGTCACCGCCGGACTGGGCGGCATACATCGCCTCGCCCAGCTTCAGCGAGGCCTGGGCCAGCGTGTTGGTCTTGGCGGCGATCGCCTCGGCATCCTCGCCTTCCAGCGCGGTCTTGAGCTCGGCGATCGCGGTGGCGATCGCGGCCTTCTCGGCCTCGCCGACCTTGTCACCATGCTCGGCGACGGCCTTCTCGGTCGAATGGACCAGCGCCTCGGCGTGGTTCTTCGCCTCGACGAGAGCCTTGCGCTTCTTGTCTTCCTCGGCGTGGGCCTCGGCGTCCTTCACCATCTTGTCGATGTCGGAATCCGAGAGACCGCCGGAGGCCTGGATGCGGATCTGCTGTTCCTTGCCAGTGCCCTTGTCCTTGGCGGACACGTTGACGATGCCGTTGGCGTCGATGTCGAAGGCGACCTCGATCTGCGGCACGCCGCGCGGCGCCGGGGGGATGCCCACGAGGTCGAACTGGCCGAGGATCTTGTTGTCCGCCGCCATTTCGCGCTCGCCCTGGAACACGCGGATCGTCACCGCGGTCTGGCCGTCTTCCGCCGTCGAGAACACCTGGCTCTTCTTGGTCGGGATCGTGGTGTTGCGGTCGATCAGGCGCGTGAACACGCCGCCCAGCGTCTCGATGCCGAGCGAGAGCGGGGTCACGTCGAGCAGCAACACGTCCTTGACGTCGCCCTGCAGCACGCCGGCCTGGATCGCGGCGCCGATGGCGACCACTTCATCCGGGTTGACGCCCTTGTGGGGCTCCTTGCCGAAGAACTGCTTCACGATCTCCTGCACCTTCGGCATGCGGGTCATGCCGCCGACCAGGACCACCTCGTCGATCTGACCAGCCGAAAGGCCCGCATCCTTGAGCGCCTTCTTGCAGGGCTCGACGGTGCGCTGGATCAGGTCGTCGACCAGCGCCTCGAACTTGGCGCGGGTGAGCTTCATGGTCAGGTGTTTGGGGCCCGAGGCGTCCGCCGTGATGAAGGGCAGGTTGATCTCGGTCTGGGTCGCGCTGGACAGCTCGATCTTGGCCTTCTCGGCCGCTTCCTTCAGGCGCTGAAGGGCCAGCTTGTCGTTGCGCAGGTCGATGCCCTGCTCCTTCTTGAACTCGTCCGCGAGATAGCCGACGAGCCGCATGTCGAAATCTTCGCCGCCGAGGAAGGTGTCGCCGTTGGTGGACTTCACCTCGAACACGCCGTCGCCGATCTCGAGGATCGACACGTCGAACGTGCCGCCGCCGAGGTCATAGACCGCGATGATGCCGGACTGCTTCTTGTCGAGGCCATAGGCCAGCGCGGCCGCGGTCGGCTCGTTGATGATGCGCAGCACTTCGAGGCCGGCGATCTTGCCGGCGTCCTTGGTGGCCTGGCGCTGGGCGTCGTTGAAATAGGCGGGAACCGTGATGACCGCCTGCGTGACCTTCGCGCCGAGATAGGATTCGGCGGTTTCCTTCATCTTCTGCAGGGTGAAGGCGGAGATCTGCGAGGGCGAGTACTTCTTGCCGTCCGATTCCAGCCACGCGTCGCCATTGTCGCCGCGCACGATCTGGTAGGGCACCAGACCCTTGTCCTTGGCGACGGTCGGGTCGTCGTAGCGGCGGCCGATGAGGCGCTTGACCGCGAAGAAGGTGCGCTCGGGGTTCGTGACCGCCTGGCGCTTGGCCGGCTGGCCGACGAGGCGCTCGCCGTCCTCGGTGAAGGCGACGATGGACGGGGTGGTGCGTGCACCTTCCGCGTTCTCGATCACCTTGGGCGTGGAGCCTTCCATGACCGCGACGCAGCTATTGGTCGTGCCAAGATCGATGCCGATGACTTTAGACATATGGTTTCTCCTTCCGGCAGGCCGGCCGGGCCTTCGTGAAGCACCCGGAGAAGAACGGCGGGTAGAACCCGCGCCGCCCTCCGGGACCGGCCCCCAAACAATTCGGGTACGGTGCGTCGAGCACCGTTCGTCGCCGATATAGGGGTGGCCATCAGCGCCCGCAAGACACTCCCTGCGCCGACACGCCACTCCTTGCGTTTAAAAGCGGCAGGCGGCGCTCAAGGGGCATGCCGTGCGAGGGCGCCACGCGCGCCTTGCGCTCAGCAGCGCCCCTCACGCCACCGGCGAGGACAGCGCGCGGAACCGTCCCGCCAGCGCCTTCAGCGCCGCCACCTGCTCGGGCAGTTCGCGCCAGTGGCGGGGATCGAGCTCCATGATCGCAACCGTGCCCGGCGCGACCGGAACCGCATTCACCACCGCCTCCCAGTCGATGCTGCCCCAGCCGATCGGCAGGTGCAGGTCGCCCTCGCCCAGCGCCACCGCCTCGGCGGGGTGATAGGTCCACAGCTCGGAGGGGCGGCCGAAGGAATCGTGCAGGTGCAGATGGGCGATATGGGGTGCCAGCGCCGCGATCTCCGGCAAAGGATCGATACGCTGCTCGGCGCAGCGGATGAAGGCGTGGCTGACGTCGAGTGTCGCCTTGACGGCCTTGTGGTCGATCGCCGCCAGTTCCCCGGCCAGCTTGGAGGGCGTGGCGGTCTCGCGGGCGCCACCGAAGCGGAACACGTTCTCCACGCACAGCGTCACGCCGAGCGCGGCGGCCTTGTCGCCGGCCCGCAGCAGGGCGCCGCGCTGGCGCTCATAGGCGAGTTCCAGATCGTCGGCCGCGTCGCGCACCACGCCGGTATGCATCACCAGATGCTGCGCGCCGATGGCGGCGGTGATCTCGATACTGGCTTCCAGCACCGCCTCATGGCGGGCGAGGCGCTCGGGAATGTCCATCAGGTTGACCGCGAGCGGGCCATGCACCGTGTAGCCGAGCCGGCGGCCGGCAAGTGCGCGCTTGAGGTCATCGAGACGGTTGCCCAGCAGGCGGCCACCCACGATGAGATGCCACGCATAGACCGGCAGCTCCACGACATCGACGCCCAGCGCCTCCGCTTCGTCGAGGCCGGCACCGAGATCGTCGAATTCGGGGCTTCCTTCCTGCAGGGCGTAACCGGAGGCGCGAATGGGGGAGAACGGGACATGCATCTGCATCGATCGGCTTTTCCTGTCGTTTCAAGGGCGTGCCATGAAATGGCCGCGGGGAAGCCATGGCCGGCGCCCCGCGTCGCCATGTCTGCGCCGTCACTATGGCACACGGATTACGCCCGTACCGAATCCGTCGGCGCGAGCGGGCGGGTAGCTGCCCCGCCGCTTCACATGCGCGGCGTCATCCACGCCATATAGGCGCCCGTGGCATCCTGCACCACCGCGATGCGGCCGACGCCCGGCACGTCGAACGGCGCCTTGGCCACAGCGCCGCCGGCCTCCACCGCCGCCGCGACCTGCGCATCGACATCATCCACCGCGAAATAAGTGAGCCAGTGCGCGGGAATATCGCGGAACTCCGGCGCGGTCAGCGGGAAGATGCCGCCGAGATCCTTGTCGCCGTGGCGGATGATCCAGTACTCGCCATCCGCCATCGGAAAGGCCGAGAAGCTCCAGCCGAACATCGTCGCATAGAAGGCGCGGGCGGCTTCGGGGTCGGGCGTGTTCAGCTCGTTCCAGATTATAGTACCGTGCAGAGGTCCGTCCGCCATGATTTTCTCCCGCGGCTGCTCTCTCCGAAAGGCCGGAATCTATCCGCCCTTCTTAACAGTTCAGATACGATATCTTGAACATTCCGGCACCGGGGTGGCGAAGATGCGGCGGTCCCGCCTTGTTGGTGCCGCGATCACTTGCGAAGTGGCATGATCCCTTCTAGACCAAACGAAGGTGCGCGCCGCAGCGGCCACGTGAATTTCCCGGAAAATGAAGCTTCATCATCACCCTTTCTGCGCACATTCGCGTCTTGTCAGGCTCGCTTTCGGCGAGATGGGAATCGAGCCCGAGCTCATCGAGGAGCGCGTCTGGGAGCGCCGGCCGGAATTCCTGATGCTCGACCCCGCGGGCGAGACCCCGGTGCTGGTCGAGGATGACGGCTTCGTCGTGCCGGGTGCGGCGGTGATCACGGAATATCTCGACGAGACGCGCGGCCACGCGCTGAACGGGCGCCGGCTCCTGCCCACCGAACCGTTCGAGCGCGTCGAGGTGCGCCGGCTCTCGGCGTGGTTCAACGAGAAATTCTTCACCGAGGTGTCCGAGCCTCTGGTGCGCGAGAAGGTCTACAAGCGCTACATGCCGCGTGAACTCGGCGGCGGACCGCCGGACATGGCGGTGATCCGCGCCGCGCGCTCGAACATCCGCTACCATCTCCAGTATATAGGCTGGCTGCTCAAGACGCGGAACTGGCTCGCCGGCGAGCGGCTGAGCTATGCTGACCTTGCCGCCGCCGCGCATATTTCCAGCGTCGACTATCTCGGCGACGTGCCGTGGGAAGAGGATGAGGGAGCGAAGATCTGGTACGCCCGCATCAAGTCGCGCCCGGCCTTCCGTCCGCTGCTCGCCCTCACCATGGCGGGGATGCCGCCGGCGGCCTGCTACGCGGATCTCGACTTCTAGAACCCGCGAGCGCGCGCGAGCTGCTGTTCGCCCTCGCCCGTGAGGAAGGTTTCGACGCCATGGGCATCGCCGCCCCCGGCGCGATCCCCCATGCCGCCCCGCGCCTTCATCAATGGATCGCCGAGGGCGCGCATGGCGACATGGAATGGATGCCGCAGACCGCCGATCGGCGCGCCGCTCCTGGCAGTCTCTGGCCGGAGGTCGGCGCCGTTCTCATGCTCGGGCTCAATTACGGCCCCGACAGCGACCCGCGCCTGTCGCTGGCGCAGCGCGAGGCCGGCACGATTTCGGTCTATGCCCGCGGCGATGATTATCATGAGCTGATCAAGGGCAAGCTCAAGCGCATCGCCTCGCGCTTCGTGCCGCGCGCGGGCGGCGAGGTGAAGGTGTTCGTCGACACCGCGCCGCTGATGGAGAAGCCGCTGGCCGAGGCCGCCGGGCTGGGCTGGCAGGGCAAGCACACCAATCTGGTGTCGCGCGAGAAGGGCTCCTGGCTGCTGTTAGGCGCCATCGCCACCTCGCTCGCTTTGCCGCCGGATGAGCCCGAGCGCGACCATTGCGGCTCCTGCCGCGCCTGCCTTGATGCCTGCCCGACCGGCGCCTTTCCCGCGCCGTACCGCATCGATGCGCGCCGCTGCGTCTCCTATCTCACCATCGAGCACAAGGGGCCGATCCCGCGCGAACTGCGACCGCTGATGGGCAACCGCATCTATGGCTGCGACGACTGCCTCGCCGCCTGCCCGTGGAACAAGTTCGCCGTGCTGGGCCGCGAGGCACGCCTTGCCGCCCGCGACGAGAACCGCGCGCCCGCGCTCGCCGACCTCGCCGGGCTCGACGAGGCGGCGTTCCGCGCCCGCTTCACCAAGAGCCCGGTCAAGCGCACCGGGCGCACCCGCTTCCTGCGCAATGTGCTGGTGGCAATAGGAAACTCCGGGGAGCCCGCTCTCGCCGCCGAGGCGCGACGCCTCCTCGACGACGACCAGCCGCTGATTCGCGGCGCCGCGATCTGGGCGCTCTCGCGGCTGCTGCCCCGGCCGGCTTTCGCGGCTCTGCGCGCCCGTCACCGCCCCGGCGAAGCCGATGCGCAGGTGCGCGAGGAATGGGACGCCGAGCCCCCCATAACCGACGGACCTTACGCATGACTGCCCTGCTCAGCCTCGGCCATGGCTATTGCGCCAGCCACTTCGTCGCCTTGCATGGCGAGCTGTTCACCCGGCGCACCGGCACGCATCGCGGCGAGCCGGGCGAGCGGGACGGCACCCGGCTTCTCACCTTCGCCGGCACCGCATCGCCGGAGCAGCTGGACGCCGCCACGCGGGCCGACATCGTGCTCGCCAGCGCCGCTCCGGGCGAGACCGGGGACCCGTTCCTGCCCGAGATCGGCGCAACGCTCGCGGCCTCCTCCCGCAAGGGCGCGCTGATCTATCTCTCCACCATCGGCGTCTATGGCGACACCGGAGGCGACTGGATCGACGAGAGCACGCAGCCCGCCGCCGCCAGTGCCCGCGCGCGCCGTCGCGTGGCGGCGGAAGCGGCCTGGCAGGCCGTCGGGGCGAAGGCCGGGCGGCCGGTGTTCATCCTGCGGCTCGGCGGCATTTACGGACCGGGACGCAACGCGCTGGTCGACGTCGCCGCCGGCACCGCCCGCTGCATCGAGCGCGAGGGGCAGGTGTTCAACCGCATCCATGTCGACGACATCGCCGACGCCATACGCGCGGCGTGCCTTTCCGCCAAGGGCGGCATCGTCAATGTCGTGGATGACGAGCCCTCGCCCTCCTGCGCGCCGGTGCGCTTCGCCGCCGGCCTGCTCGGCCAGCCCGCGCCGGAGCCGGAGCCGTTCGCGCTGGCGGCGCAGAGCATGTCGGCCATGGCGCTGTCGTTCTGGGCGGAAAACCGACGGGTGAGGAATGACGCGCTGCATCGCCTGACCGGCGGGCCCCTGCGCTATCCCAGCTATCGCGACGGGCTCGCCGCGCTTCATGCCGCCGCCGGCGGGGCGGCGGGCGGGACGGGCTGACGCGGCCTCAGTGCAGCGGGTCGTCGTCCTTGCGGCGACGGCGGGCATAGGCGCTCATGAACGAGTTCACCGTATGGTGGACCACGCGTTCGACCATGGCGGCGTCAGGCTCGCGGCCGCCGCCGAACAGCATCGGCATGCCCACCAGCGCATGGCAGCCCACCATGAACTGCCAGGCAGCGAGTTCCACGTCGTCGATCCACAATTCCCCGCGCGCGATCTTGGCGCGCAGCCACTCCGACAGGCGGCTCACGCCGGCTTCCTGGCCGGCCGAGAGATAGGCCTGACCGATCGCGGGGAATTTCTCGGTGACGCCGAGGACCATGCGCACCGTGGCGATGGTCTCGGGCCGGGTCATTGCCGCGACATAGCGAAAACCGGTCTGGGTGAGCGTGTCGCGCACATCCGCGTCGACATCCAACACGAAGCAGTGCTCGGCGGTCTGCCCGCATTCCTCGCGCACCAGAGCGGCGAACAGATCTTCCTTGGAGCCGAAATAGACATAGAGCGTGCCCTTGGACACGCCGGCCGCGCGGGCGATCTCACCCATGCTGGCGCCATCGAAGCCGCTGCCGAGAAAAACCTCGCGGGCGCCCGCGAGGATCTGCCGACGCTTTTCTTCGCTCTGGTTCGACGTCTGGGAGTGCGTTTCAGCCTCGCGCTGGGACGACAGCAGGGCCGCGAGGTGGTTTGTGTCTCCCATTCGAACAACCCGTGAAGCTGATTCTCGCCGCGGCGTCTGCGCTTGGCCGTGATTTTGACGATCTGGTCCGAGAACGCAATGGAATGTGAAACCCGACCCGAAAATGACCGGGGATTGACTGGCATGCCCGTCGTGGGAACCTCACGCAAATGAAATGACCGAACCGTTCGGTTCTGCTTGCTTGTATCCAATTCTGCGCTAAGATCATTTGCGTACCTCCGGACGGAGCTCGAAGGACCCCGCAAGCCTTCGGTTCAGCATCGGCCGATGGTCGAGGGAGGAGGGTTATATCCGCCCCCCAATCCTCCTCCCTCATTCATGCCCCGCTCACGGAGCGGGATGGCGCGACGATCCCGCCATCCGCACCCGATACGCCGCTTGGCGTCGGCGCCGTTGAAGGGTATTGCTGCGTAGCCTGCATCTACGGCACATCCCGCCCGATCCTGGCCCGCCCAAGCCATCGCCGCCTGTGCTGCACAGGTGGCGGCGACGCTGGCGGGCGAGACGGACGAGGGCATGCCGAATCGGTAACGCCATGGCCAAAACCACGCCGCATACACGTCGCTCGCTACCCTTTTCCGCCGAAATAGCGGCCCTCGGCGTCGTGTTCGGCGACATCGGCACCAGTCCGCTCTATGCGTTCAAGCAGGGGCTGCTGGCTGTCGGCGGCGATGGCGTCAATGATGGCGACGTGCTGGGCCTGCTCTCGCTCGTCACCTGGGCCATCATCCTCTCGGTCACCATCAAATATGTGATGCTGGTGCTGCGCGCCGACAATGACGGCGAAGGCGGCATCCTCGCGCTGGTGACGCTGCTGGACCTGCACCGCAGCGCCAGCGGGGCACGGCTCTGGCTGCTGGTCGCCGGGCTGGTCGGCGCCGCCATGCTGATCGGAGATGGCGTGCTGACCCCCGCCATCTCCGTGCTCTCCGCCATCGAGGGGCTTGAGGTCGCCGCCCCCGGGCTCGATCACTGGATCGTGCCAGCCACGGTGCTGGTGATCATGGTGGTCTTCATCTCGCAGCGCGCCGGCACTGACCGGATCGGGGCGTTCTATGGCCCGGTCATGCTGCTGTGGTTCTTCTCGCTCGGCGCGCTCGGCATTCATGGCATCGTGCAGGCGCCCGATGTGCTGGCCGCGCTCGATCCGCGCCACGGCCTGGCGCTGCTGGCCGATCACTACCTGCTGGCGGGCGCCATTCTCGGCGCAACCTTCCTCGCCATCACCGGCGGCGAGGCGCTCTATGCCGATCTCGGCCATTTCGGCCGCCCGGTCATCACCCGGGCGTGGCTGGCGGTGGCGATGCCCGCGCTGCTCCTCAATTATTACGGACAGGGCGCAAACGTGCTGATTCACCGCGAATCGGTGAAGAACCCGTTCTACGACCTGTCGCCGGACCTGCTCGAACTGCCGCTGATCATCCTTGCCACCGCCGCCACCGTCATCGCCTCGCAGGCGATCATCACCGGCGTGTTCTCGCTCGCCAAGCAGGCCATCGAGCTCGGCTACCTGCCGCCGATGCGCATCCGCTACACCAGCGAGCACAACGACCAGCACATCTATATCGGCCGGCTGAACTGGCTTTTGATGATCGCCTGCATCGGGGTCGTCATCTCCTTCGGCTCCTCGGACCGCCTCGCCTCCGCCTACGGCATCGCGGTGGCGATGGCGATGGTGTCGACCACCATCCTGTTCGTCTCCTTCGTCCGCCGGCGCTGGGGCTGGCCGCTGCCGGCCCTGATCGGCCTCGCCCTCGGGCTGGCCGTGGTCGACCTGTCCTTCGTCGCGGCCAACCTGACCAAGCTGCACGATGGCGGCTGGCTGCCAGTGGCGATCGCCGCCTGCGTGCTGGTGGTGATGGTGAGCTGGCGGCGCGGGCTGGAAGGGCTGGGCATCCAGCAGCGGCGCTTCACCGAGCCGCTGGAGGATTTCGTGGCGCGCGGCAAGCCGGTCGGCTGCGCCGTGAGCCCCCGCACCGCCATCTTCCTCGCCCGGGGCGGCACGGTGACGCCGGTGGCGCTCGGCCGGCTCTCGGACCTGCTCAACATCCAGTTCAACCGCGCGGTGATCGCCTCGGTCTGGATCGCCTCCCGCCCGCGCGTGGCGGTCGACGACCGGGTACGCGTCGTGGCGCTCGACGCGGTTCATGTGCGGGTCGACGTCCATTTCGGCTACATGCAGCAGATCGACGTGCCCTCGGTGCTCGGCCCGGCGCTCTACGCGCGCGGCATCGATCCCGACGAGGCGGTCTATGTCATCGGCCATGAGCGGGTGATGCCGCCCGACGAGGTGCGCGGCGTCCGCGACGTGCTGGCCCATGTCTTCGCCTTCCTCGCTCGCAACGCCGAACGCTCGGTCGACCGCTTCGGCCTGCCCCGCCCGCGCACCATCGAGATCGGCTACCCGGTGCGGCTGTAGGGGCGCGATCACGGCTGCGCGATGTCACACCGGCGTCACGTCATTGCCGCGAAGTGGTCGGACAAGCCCGGGCCTCGATAGTGCCCGGCGGGCGGCGCGCGCTTTACCATGCGGTAATGCGCCGCGCGTGACGGCGTAAACGGTTCCGAAACACGCCGAGGTCTGGTAGGCCTGCGCCGTGTCCTGTGGTCCGGGGCGGATCATACGGGGCCAGCCTTTCGGCGGGGGTGGCGTGATGAAAGTGACGAGTGAGGCATGAGCAGGCTGAAGGCGTTTCCCGGCTGGCTGCGCGAACGCGTGGGTTGGCACACGCTCGGCCTCGTCGCCAGCCTCGTCATCATCGGCATCGCCGTGGTCGTGCTCTACGAGATGCTGCGGAACATCAATCCGGGCGAGGTGTTCGATGCGCTCACCGACACCGACCCGTGGCGGGTCGCCCTGGCCGCGCTGTTCGTGGCCTGCGCCTATTTCACGCTCACCTTCTATGACTGGTTCGCGCTGCGCACCATCGGCAAGCCCCAGGTGCCCTATCGCACCGCGGCGCTCGCCTCCTTCACCTCCTATTCGATCGGCCACAATATCGGCTTCTCCGCCTTCACCGGCGGCACGGTGCGCTACCGCATCTATTCCGCGCACGGGCTCGGCGCGGTCGATGTCGCCAAGCTGTGCTTCATCACCGGACTGACCTTCTGGCTCGGCAACATAGCGATCCTCGGCCTCGGGATCACCGTGGAACCCTGGGCGGCGAGCGCGGTCGACCATCTGCCGCCCTGGATCAACCGACTGATCGGGCTGGCATTGCTGACGGCGCTCGGCGGCTATGTGGTGTGGGTGGGGCTGAAGCCGCGCCGGATCGGCGTCGGCGAGGGCCACTGGACCGTCACCCTGCCGGGCTCGCGACTGACGCTGACGCAGATCGCCATCGGCATCGTCGACCTCAGCTTCTGCGCGGCGGCGATGTATGTGCTGATGCCGCAGACCCCGTTCATCGACCCGATCGCGCTCGGCGTGGTGTTCATCTCCGCGACGCTGCTCGGCTTTGCCAGCCACGCGCCCGGCGGGCTCGGCGTGTTCGACGCCGCCATGCTGGTGGCGCTGCCGCAATTCGAGAAGGAACCGCTGCTCGGCGCCCTGCTGCTGCTGCGCCTGCTCTATTACGTGACGCCCTTCGCGATCGCGCTGATCATCATGGGCGTGCGCGAATTGCTGCTCAGCCGGAAGCGGCGACGCCAGATTCTGGCGGATACGCTGGACGAGGCACTCCACCAGGCCGCCACGGTCGATGGCGTCGCGGAGCCGGCTGCGACCGCCCAGCCCCCGGCGAACCGCCGCGCGGCCGGCTGACGGCGGAACGCCTTATTCCATCAGGCCGGGCAGCAGCTTCTGCATGCCGCGCGGAATCCGCGTGACGCTGGTGCCGGCCGGCACCGCGAAGCGCGCCGGGTCCTGAGCCACCCGCTCCAGCTCGGTCACCTCGAAACCCGCGCTGTCCCCGCCCGGCCCGCCGCGCATGCGCAGCGGGATGCCGTCATCGGTAAGGCACACCTCCAGCGACTTCGACGTCCCCTTCTCGCCGACGCGCCAGACGCCGCACGGCTCGGTCGCCACCATGTCGGCACCGACGAACTGCGCTTGGGGCGGCAGGTCGAGGAAGCGGAATTTCGGCGGCAGGTCCACCTCGACCGCCATACCCTCCATGCCGGTGACGCCGGACAGGAGCGTCATGCGATGGGACCGCAGGTCGAGCAGGCCGGTCAGCGCCGACCCGTCCTGCTGCGTCGAGACGTCGATGCGCACCCGCCCTTGCCGGTGAGCAATCATGATCTCGCCGCCAGCTGGCTGGGTGCGCCCGCGCATCGCGTAATCGGTGAGGGGACGGGGCGGCAATGTCTGGCCGATCGCGGGCAGCGGCCCGAGGAATGCGAGGCCGGCAAGAAGCGCCCGCGCACGCCGTCGAGCAGAACGCCGACAACCCGGCGCCGCGGGGCGCCGCGGGACCACCGGGCAGGAACGACCAGAAGGCATGTCAATCATTACGCCGCGCGAGAAAGCCAGGACCGTCGAGGACGATGGCCGGGTCGGTCACGCCGAGCACCCGGTCATCGCGTTCATCATAAGGAAGCTGGCTGAGCAACTGGCGTATGACGCCGAGGCGCGCGCGCATCTTGTCGTTGGCGAGCACCACGGTCCACGGTGCGGTCGGCGTGTGGGTCCGCGCCAGCATCACGTCGCGCGCCGTGGAAATCGCATCCCAGCGCGCCGGCGCGGCGAGGTCGACCGGCGACAGCTTCCAGTGCTTGAGAGGGTCCTTGCGGCGGTCGAACAGACGCTTGAGCTGCATTTCCCGGCCGATATCCAGCCAGATCTTGAACAGGCGGATGCCGTCATCGGCCAGCATCTTCTCGAACACCGGCACCTGTTCGAGAAAATGCGCGGTCTGCTGGGGCGTGCAGAAACCCATGACCGGCTCGACCACGGCGCGGTTGTACCAGGAACGGTCGAACAATGTTATTTCTCCGCCGCGCGGCAGATGCGCGACGTAGCGCTGGAAGTACCATTGCGCGGCCTCGGCATCGCTCGGCTTGGAGAGCGCGACCGTGCGCACATAGCGTGGGTTGAGGTGCTGGATGACGCGGTGAATGGTGCCACCCTTGCCGGCGCCGTCGCGTCCCTCGAACACGATCGCGATCCGCTCGCCGGTCTTGGTCACCCAGTTCTGCAGCTTGAGAAGCTCGATCTGCAGCGCGCGCAGCTCCTTCTGGTAGGCCTTGCGCTTGGGCCGGTCGACATAGGGGTAATGCCCGCTGCCATAGGCACGGGCGGCGATCACCGGGGCGAGCTGGGGCGCGTCGATCGAGAACGCCGACAGCGCGGCAGCCAAATCGTCCGGCACGACAGGGGCGGCTCCCTGTTGGGGGGAGGCACTGGCACGGTCGGAAGCCGATGCCTTGCGCGCGGCCTTGCCGGCCGGCACGCTGGGCGACTTTCCCGGCTTCTTCGTCATATGGAAGCCTCTCAGAAGGGACTAAAGGTAAGCATCACCCGCGAAAGCACACCGCCGCGGGCGCGCCTGCCCATAGCGAATAAAGCCGTTCACGTCGCGCGGCCACCATATCCAAGAACGCGACGTTGAGGAATGAATAGCCGGAGGAAAGAAGAGTCCATGGCCTTGAGCGATTCTCATCAACTCGCGGAAGATACGCTGCGCGAACGCCTCATCGGCGCGCGGTGGATTCTTGCGGGCGTCGCGCTCGGCCTTGGAATCTCGCTCTGGGGCGGCGTGCTAGGCCCCACCACGGCGATCGCCATCGGCGTGCTGGCACTCGCCGGCGGGTTGATTCCCTCCCGTCGCCGGCCGGTGGTGGCGGCGCTGGCCCGGCTTGGCGGCGAGACGCTCCCGCCCGCCGCCAAGCAGCAGGGCGAGGAGAAGCTGCGCGCCCTCGTCCGCGCGCTTCCCGAGGCGGCGCTGCTGCTCGACGCGCGCGGCACCGTGCTGGTGGCCAATGCGCGGGCGTCCGGCATCGTGTCGAGCGTGCGGGTCGGCGACCCCGTCTCCTTCGCGGTGCGCGTGCCCGAGGTGCTGGAGGCGATCCGCGCCAGCACCGGCGACCGCACGGCGCGGCACATCGAGTTTGCCGACCGCGTGCCGGTGGACCGCTGGCTGCGCGCCGACATCGTGCCCTTTTCCACCACGGGACGGGAAGGCCGCGATTCCGGCGCCATCCTCGTTACCTTCGTCGACCTTACCCCGCAGCGGCGCGTCGAGCAGATGCGGGTCGACTTCATCGCCAATGCCAGCCATGAGCTGCGCACCCCGCTCGCCTCGCTTTCCGGCTTCATCGAGACTCTGCAGGGGCCCGCGAAGAATGACGCCAGCGCGCGCGAGCGCTTCCTCAAGATCATGGGCGAGCAGGCCCGGCGCATGTCGCGCCTCATCGACGACCTGCTGTCGCTCTCGCGCATCGAACTCAACGCCCATCAGCGGCCCGTCGCCGAGATCGACCTGGTGGCGGTGGTCGGCCATGTGCGCGACACGCTCGCCCCGCTTGGACGCGAGCGCGGCGTGGAGATCGGCTTCGAGCACCCGGCGCCCTCGGTGACAGTGCGCGGCGACCGCGACGAACTGATCCGGGTGTTCGAGAACCTGGTCGAGAACGCGCTCAAATATGGCGGGTCCGGGCGGCGGGTCGACATCATCATCGCGCGTGAGGCCGCGGATGCGGTGGTCTCGGTGCGCGATTACGGCCCCGGAATCCCTCCCGAGCATGTGCCGCGCCTCACCGAACGCTTCTACCGCGTCGACACCGCCCATTCGCGCGAGCAGGGCGGCACCGGGCTGGGCCTCGCCATCGTCAAGCACATCGTGGCGCGCCATCGCGGACGGCTGGGCATAGAGAGTACCCCCGGCGAAGGCTCAACCTTTTCGGTACGCCTGTCCGCGCAACCGCCAGACATTTCGAATTCAGACGATTCTTCAACGACTTGAACTGTCATTCAGTCGTCATCGCAAGGTCATAGAACCTTGGTGCCGGGCCGCTAAAAGTCCTGCGTTGTTGTTTCCGCCGCCTCTGACCAGAGACGCTCCCGGCATGGGCCGGGATGCAGCCGGACTCCCGAGCTAAGGAGAAGACCCTTGAAGTTCACCCATATTCTCGGCGCTGCCGCGCTGTCGCTCAGCACCATGCTTTCCACGGGCGCCTTCGCCGCCGACATCACCGGCGCCGGCGCGTCGTTCCCGGCCCCGGTCTACCAGGCGTGGGCTGCCGCCTACAAGGCGAAGACCGGCACCGGCCTCAACTACCAGTCGATCGGCTCGGGCGGCGGCCAGAACCAGATCGTCAACCGCACCGTCGATTTCGGCGCCTCCGACGCGCCGATGAAGGATGACAAGCTGGAAGCCGCCAACCTACTCCAGTTCCCCACCGTGATCGGTTCGGTCGTCGCCATCGTCAACATTGACGGCGTCGAGAGCCTGACCCTGGACGGCACCACGATCGCCGACATCTATCAGGGCAAGATCACCAAGTGGAACGACCCGAAGATCGCCGCGCTCAACAAGGGCGTGACCCTGCCTGACAGCATGATCGTGCCGGTCTATCGTTCGGACTCCTCGGGCACCTCCTTCGTGTTCACCTCCTACCTCGCTGATTCCAGCGCGGGCTGGAAGTCCGACGTCGGCGCCGCCACCTCCGTTCAGTGGCCGGCCGGCGCGGGCGCCAAGGGCAATGAAGGCGTTGCCGGCACCGTGAAGAACACCAAGGGCGCGATCGGCTACGTCGAGTTCATCTACGCCGCCGCCAACAAGCTCGCCGCCGCTGACCTCGTGAACAAGGCCGGCAAGGTCGTGAAGCCGTCGGTCCCGGCCTTCATGGAAGCCGCCGCCGCTGCGGACTGGAAGAACGCGAAGAACTTCGCCGCCTCGATGATCAACACCGCCGGCGAGGGCGCGTGGCCGATCACCTCGGCGACCTACATCCTGCTGCCGAAGAACCCGACCAGCGCCGCCCAGTCGGCCGAAGTCATCAAGTTCTTCGACTGGGCCTACAGCGCGGAAGGCGACGCGGTCGCCGAGAAGCTGCACTACATCGCCCTTCCCGACGCGGTCGTCGCCGAGATCAAGAAGGCCTGGGCGAGCGAAGTGAAGGCCGACGGCAAGGCCGTGTGGACCAACTGATCGCCTGATCGACACCAGGGGCGGCCGCCACCCGCGGCCGCCCTTTTTGGCCGCCTCTTCTCGTGCATGCGCCACAGGGCTAGACTAGCCCGCCTTTCCGGCGATGCCGTGCCCGCCGCCCGCCATGGTAAGCCGCCCGGCCCTCTGGAGGCCCGGCGCTGAAGGATCACAGGACATGGATGCCACACTCAGCGGAGCGCAGACCGTGAAGGGTCTTGCCGCCGCCAAGCCGACCGGCCGGATCAGCGATCCCCTCTTCGTCGGATTGCTCTGGGCGAGCGGTATCTTCGTTCTCCTGCTTCTCGGCCTCATCATCGCGATGTTGTTCGAGGGCGGCCTGCCGGCGCTGCGCGAATTCGGCATCTCCTTTCTCTGGTCGACGACCTGGAACCCGGTCACCGAGCGCTTCGGCGCCGGCGTCATGGTGTTCGGCACGCTGTTCAGCGCCGTCATCGCGGTCATCGTCGCGCTGCCGCTGTCCTTCGGCATCGCTTTCTTCCTCACCGAGATCGCGCCGGGCCCGCTGCGTCGGCCCATCGGCGTTGCGATCCAGCTGCTCGCCGCCATCCCCTCGATCATCTACGGCATGTGGGGCTTCTTCATCGTGGTGCCACTGATCGCGGCCTATGTGCAGCCGCCGCTGATCGAATGGCTCGGCCCGATCCCGCTGATCGGCGCGCTGTTCCAGGGCCCCCCGCTCGGCGCGGGCATGCTGACCGCCGGCCTGATCCTCGCGCTGATGATCCTGCCCTTCATCACCGCCATGTTCGTCGAGGTGCTGGAATCGGTGCCGCCGATGATCAAGGAATCCGCCTACGGCGTGGGCGCCACCACCTATGAAGTCTACCGCAACGTGTCGGTGCCCTATGGCCGCAGCGCCATGGTCGGCGCGGTGATGCTGGGCCTCGGGCGCGCGCTCGGCGAGACCATGGCCGTCACCTTCGTCATCGGCAACGCGACCCGCATGTCGGCCTCGCTGTTCGCCCCGGGCGCGACCATCGCCTCGACCATCGCCAACGAGTTCCCCGAAGCCTCGATCGGCTCGCTCAAGCTTCAGGCGCTGCTGCAGCTCGGCTTCATCCTGTTCGTCATTTCCTTCATCGTGCTTGCGCTGTCGCGCATGCTCGTGCGGTCCAAGCTCAAGGGCTGAGAGGCAGATCATGGCTTCCCTCGCGCGCCGCCGCGCCACCGACTACACGGTCAAGGCCATCTCGATCGGCTTTGCCGGTCTCTCGCTGGTCCTGCTGGCCTGGATCATCTGGACCCTGCTGTCGCGCGGCCTGCCTGCGCTCGGCCCCCATGTCTTCACCCGCATCACCCTGCCGCCGGGCGCCGGTGGCGGCCTGCTCAACGCCATTGTCGGCTCGCTGATCCAGATCGGCATGGCGCTGGTGATCGGCACCCCGATCGGCCTGATGTGCGGCACCTTCCTCGCCGAGAATGGCCGGGGCACCCATATCGGCAACGTCGTGCGCTTCGTGAACGACGTGCTGCTGTCCGCCCCGTCGATCCTGATCGGCCTGTTCGTCTACCAGCTGCTGGTGGTGCCCTTCGGCGGGTTCTCGGGCTGGGCCGGCGTGGTAGCTCTCGCCATTCTCGTGATCCCGGTGGTGGTGCGCACCACCGAGGACATGCTCGCCCTGGTGCCGATCGGCCTGCGCGAGGCCGCCTTCGCGCTCGGCGCGCCGCAGTGGAAGGTGGTGACCATGATCACCTGGCGCGCCGCCCGCGCCGGCATCACCACCGGCATCCTGCTGGCGCTCGCTCGCGCCGCCGGCGAGACCGCCCCGCTGCTGTTCACCTCGCTCGGCAATAATGGCTGGTCGTTGAACCTCAATGCGCCGATGGCAAGCCTGCCGATCGCGATCTATCAATATGCCGCCAGCCCGTTCGAGGACTGGGTGGCTCTCGCCTGGGCCGGCGCGCTGCTGATCACCGCCGGTGTGCTCGCCCTCAATATTGTTTCCCGCCTCGTGCTGGCGAAGATGAAGTGAGACGGACCATGAACTTCGCTCCCGAAACGTCGATCGACATCGCCTCCGCCGTCAACCGCGCCACTGCGCCGTCGACCGAAGCCAAGCTCAAGGTCGAGAAGCTGAATTTCTACTACGGCGATAACCACGCCCTGAAGAACATCAACTTCGATATTCCCGAGAAGCGCGTCACCGCGATGATCGGGCCGTCGGGCTGCGGCAAGTCCACGCTGCTGCGCATCTTCAACCGCATGTACCAGCTCTATCCGGGCCAGCGCGCGGAAGGCTCCATCCTGTTCGACGGCATCAACCTGCTGGGCAAGGAACTGGATTCGACCATCGTGCGCTCGCGCATCGGCATGGTGTTCCAGAAGCCGACCCCGTTCCCGATGTCGATCTACGACAACATCGCCTTCGGCGTCCGGCTGCATGAGAGCCTCTCCAAGGCGCAGATGGACGAGCGCGTGGAATGGTGCCTGCGCAAGGCCGCGATCTGGGAGGAAACCAAGGACCGCCTCCACACCTCCGCGCTCGGCATGTCCGGCGGCCAGCAGCAGCGCCTGTGCATCGCCCGCACCATCGCGGTGCGCCCGGAAGTGATCCTGCTCGACGAGCCGACCTCGGCGCTCGACCCGATCTCGACCTCGAAGATCGAGGACCTGATCGACGAGCTGAAGCAGGAATTCACCATCGTCATCGTGACGCACAACATGCAGCAGGCCGCCCGCTGCGCCGATATCACCTCGTTCTTCTATCTCGGCGAGCTGATCGAGGTCGGCCCGTCCGCCGAAATCTTCACCAATCCCCGCGAAGCCCGCACCCGCGACTACATCACCGGCCGCTTCGGCTGAGCGAATGACGAGAGAGGTTCATGCCATGACCGAACATATCGTTTCGTCATTCGACACCGATCTGAAGGAAATCGGGCGCCGCGTCGTGGAAATGGGCGGCCAGGCCGAGCGGCTGGTGTCCGATTCCGTGGCGGCTCTGGTCAAGCGCGACACCGAACTTGCCCAGAAGGTCATCGTGCTCGACGGCCCGATCGACCTGCTCCAGCGCGAGATCGAGGAAAAGGCGATCCTGACCATCGCCCGCCGCCAGCCGCTGGCCGGCGACCTGCGCGAGATCGTGGCGGCCATGCGCATCGCCAACGACCTGGAGCGCATCGGCGACCTCGCCAAGAACACCGCCAAGCGCGTGCTCGCCCTCACCGGCGAGTTCCACCCGCAGAAGCTGGTGCGCGGCGTGGAGCACATGTCGAGCATCGTGTTCGAGCAGCTGAAGATGGTGCTGGACGCTTATGCCAGCCGCGACGATGCCCGCGCCGTCGAGGTGTGGCAGCGCGATGGCGAGGTCGACGTGCTCTACACCTCGCTGTTCCGCGAACTGCTCACCTATATGATGGAAGACCCGCGCAACATCTCGCTGTGCACCCACCTGCTGTTCTGCGCCAAAAACATCGAGCGCATCGGCGACCACGCGACCAACATCGCCGAGACCGTGCACTACCTCGCGACCGGCACGCTGCTCACCGAAGAGCGGCCCAAGCAGGACACTTCCAGCCTTACTTCCGTGGCGTTCCCGTCCTGATCGTCAGGCGCAGAGCGGCGTGCGGCGAGGATAGACGATGCCGACCAATATTCTGATCGTGGAGGATGAGGAGCCCCTCACCCTCCTTCTGCGCTACAATCTCGAATCCGAAGGCTACGCGGTGGAAAGCGTGGCGCGCGGCGACGAGGCCGAGACACGGCTGCGCGAGAGCGTGCCGGACCTCGTGATCCTCGACTGGATGCTGCCGGGCCTGTCGGGCATCGAGCTGTGCCGGCGCCTGCGCGCCCGGCCGGAAACCGAGCGCATGCCGGTGTTGATGCTCACCGCCCGCGGCGAGGAGACCGAGCGCGTGCGCGGCCTCGCCACCGGCGCCGACGACTATGTGGTGAAGCCGTTCTCTGTGCCGGAGCTGGTGGCGCGGGTGCGCGCGCTGCTGCGCCGCGCCAAGCCGGATCACATCTCCACTTTGCTGCGTGCCGGCGACATCGAACTCGACCGAGAGACCAAGCGGGTTCACCGCTCGGGCCGCGAGCTTCATCTGGGGCCGACCGAGTTCCGGCTGCTGGAGTTCCTGATGCAGTCGCCCGGCCGGGTCTATTCCCGCGAGCAATTGCTCGATGGCGTGTGGGGCCAGGACGTCTATATCGACGAGCGCACCGTCGACGTGCATGTCGGCCGCCTGCGCAAGGCGCTGAACCGCCCGCGCCAGCCCGACCCGATCCGCACCGTGCGCGGCTCCGGCTATTCGTTCAACGAAATGTTCGCCCGCGCCCATTGAGGGCGCAGGCGCCGCAACGAAATGTTCGCCCGCCCCATTAAGGGCACAGGCGCCGCAACGAAATGTTCGCCCGCGCCCATTGAGGGCTCGCTTCGACAAGATGATCGCCCGCGCGTGACCAACGCGCGGGCGATGTCGTCAGGCGGGCATTGCCGTCAGGTCCTTGTGATCGACAGCCCGCCATCGACCAGATGCGCGGTGCCGGAGACGAAGGACGCGTCGTCCGAGGCGAGATAGAGCACCGAGCGCGCCAGTTCCTCCGGCCGCGCCACGCGCTTCAGCGCGTGCAGTCCGGTGATGAACGATTGCGCTTCGGGCGTGTCGTTGGCTTCCTTGTACATCTCGGTCTCCACCGCGCCGGGCAGCACCGCATTGACGCGGATGTTCTGCGGCCCGAACTCGGAGGCCAGTGCCTGGGTGAGGCCGATCAGGCCGGATTTCGAGGCGGCATAGGCGGCGAGCCCGGGAAAGGCCGTGGTGTAGCCGACGAAGGTCGAGGTGAAGATCACCGACCCGCCGCCGGTCTTCAGCATCTGCGCGATCTGGTGCTTGGCCCCGAAGAACGAGCCGGTGAGATTCACCGCGAGCGCGTCCTCCCAGCCCCCGGCCGAGACGCCGGTGCTCGGCCCCTTCTCGCCGAGCGTGCCGGCATTGTTGAACGCGATGTCGAGCCGGCCGAAACGCTCCACCGCCAGCGCCACCAGCGCCTGCGCATAGTCTTCGGAACGCACGTCGCCCGCGAGCGCGACCGCCTCGCTGCCGGCGGCGGCGATCTCGGCAACCGCCGCATCGAGTTCCTCCTTGCGGCGGGCGCCGAGCACCACCTTCGCGCCCTCCCGCGCGAACAGAAGCGCGGTGGCGCGGCCAATGCCGGAACTGGCGCCGGTAATCAGCGCGACCTTGTTGCTAAGACGGGGCATCAAACTTCTCCGTGGATCAATGAACGGCCGCCGGGGCCGGTGTCGCGCAGGAATATGGCGCGGCAGCCTCGTTCGGATTAGCCTACCAAAAATGGAAACGATGTCCGGAAACTCCGAACGATGAAACTCGATGGCATCGCCGCCTTCGTCACGATCGCGGAGGCCGGCTCGATCAGCGAGGCCGCCCGCCGGCTGCGCCTGTCGAAATCGGTTGTCAGCGACCGGCTGGCGCAACTCGAACGCCGGCTTGGCGCCAGCCTGGTGCATCGCTCGACCCGCAGTCTGTCGCTGACCGAGGACGGCCTCGCCTTTCTGGAACTCGCCTCACAGGCGTTGCGCGACCTCGATTCGGCGGCCGCCGCGCTTGCGGAACGGCGCGGCACGCTGAGCGGACCGTTGCGGATCTCCGCGCCTGTGACGCTGACGGTCCTGCATGCCGGGCCCGCGCTCTACCGGTTCCTGCGCCGCCATCCGCAGATTGAGCTGAGCATCGAACTCGACGACCGCGTGGTCGACGCGCAGGCTGAGGGCTTCGACGGCGTGATCCGCCATGGGCCGATGCGCGACAGCCCGCTCACCGCGTGGCAGATCGCCCGCAGCCGCCGCGTGCTGGTCGCCTCACCCGACTATCTGGAACGGCAGGGCACGCCGCGCGACCTGGTCGAACTGGAGGCGCATCGCGGGATCTTCTACACCCATCGCGGCCTCGCCGACTGGCGGTTCGAGACCGACGCCGGCATGCGGCAGGTACGCGCCAGGCTGGGGCTGCAGGTGAACAACGGCATGGTGATGCGCGACGCGGCGATGGCCGGCCTCGGCATCGCCATGCTGCCGCTGTTCATCGCCGGGCCGCACATCCGTGACGGCGCGCTAAGGGTGATCGAGGTCGGCGCCGAAACGGAGCCGGAATTCATCCATGTCGCCCATCCCGAGGGGCGTAATCCCACGGCCAAGCTGCGCGCGCTCGCCGACTGCCTGCGCGAGGCTTTCGGCGATCCGCCCTATTGGGAAGCCGGATTATGAGCCGGCGAATGAACGTTCCACTCACGCCCCGCCCTGGTTGTGCCCCTTGCGCGACCAGTTGTGCGACAGCGTGAAATCGGCGATGCGCGGGGCGATCTCCGAGCGGAAGCGCGAACCGTTGAACACACCGTAATGGCCTACGGTCGGCTGCAGGTAGTGCGCCCGCATGTCCTCCGGCAGGCTGGAGCACAGCGTCTGCGCCGCGCGGGTCTGGCCGACGCCGGAAATATCGTCGTTCTCGCCCTCGATGGTCAGCAGCGCCACGTTGCGGATCTTCGAGGGATCGACCGGCGCGCCGCGATGCATCATCTCGCCCTTCGGCAGGGCATGGTCGATGAACACGGTCTGCAGCGTCTGCAGGTAATATTCAGCCGGCAGATCCATCACCGACAGATACTCGTCGTAGAATTCCCGGTGCTTGGCCGCGGAATCGCCGTCGCCCTTCACCAGATGGCCGAACATGTCGGCATGGGCACGCAGATGGCGCTCCAGATTCATCGAGACGAAGCCGTGAAGCTGGAGGAAGCCGGGATAGACCTGCCGCATGACGCCGGGATGCGGCCACGGCACGGTGGTGATGACATTGCGGCGGAACCAGTCGAGCCCGCGCTCCTGCGCGAAATCGTTCACCGCGGTCGGGTTCTCGCGCGTGTCGATCGGCCCACCCATCAGGATCATCGAGGCCGGGACCTGAGGGTCGCCTTCCGCCTCCATGCGCGCGACCGCCGCCAGCACCGGCACGGCCGGCTGGCACACGCCCACCACATGCATGCCGCCATCCATGTGGCGGAACATCTCGATCAGATAGTCGATATAGTCGTCGAGATCGAAGCGCCCCGCGCTCAGCGGCACCTCGCGCGCGTCCGTCCAGTCGGTGACATAGAGGTCGTGGGTCTCCAGCAGCGTCTGCACCGTGCCACGCAGCAGAGTGGCGTAATGGCCGGAGAGCGGCGCCACGATGAGCATGCGCGGCTGCGGCCGGCGCGGGGGACGGGCAAAGTCGCGCCGGAAATGCAGCAGCCGGCAGAACGGGCGTTCCCACACCGTCTCCACCGTCACCGGCACGCGCACGGCACCGATCGTCACCTCCTCGATGCCCCAGCCCGGCTTGCCATAGCGCCGCGTGGTGCGCTCCAGCATCTCGAACGCGGCGGACATCGAGCGGCCGACCCCGGTGTGCGACAGCGGATTGACCGGGTTGCGGTAATAGAGCCGGCCGGCATCGGCCATGATCCGCACCGGCTCCAGCGCCGCCTGCCCCATCTCGAACATCCAGTAGAGCGGCCGGGTGAAGGCCGATGCGAGCTGCACCTGCGCCTCGGGCGTGCGGACCGCGTCCTCCGCCTCGTAGACATCTCCGAAAACACCGATCGCCATGCATGCCTCCG
The DNA here is from genome assembly GCF_022601675.1 of Ancylobacter gelatini. Classification (GTDB taxonomy): domain Bacteria; phylum Pseudomonadota; class Alphaproteobacteria; order Rhizobiales; family Xanthobacteraceae; genus Ancylobacter; species Ancylobacter gelatini. The sequence goes on from NZ_JAKVIL010000005.1 coordinate 252,312, forward strand.
TGGGGAAATCCCGACTGCCGGCCGACGCGCCTGCGCGGCTCTGGCCGCCTTCCGGGGCCGCGAGCCCCCTCGCGCCGAGGGCCGCACCTTACATTGTGCGCTGCAGCATAAATAGCCGCTTTCTTCGCCAGTTCAATGACCGCCCCGCAGTGACCGCGTGCGCGACGGCGACAGGCAGGCGGCAACGCGCGGCCGCGCCACCGGTTCCGCCGGTCGCGACAGGGTTCCTGAGACCCTTCGCGCCCCGGCGCTTCGGCGCTATAGAGGGAGCGCGACGGCAGGAACTCCATGACGCTCTCTCTCGACCGCCCCATCGGGGAACGCTATTTCGGCCTCAGGCTCGACACGCTGATCCGGCTGCGCTGGCTCGCCATTGGCGGACAGACGCTGGCCATCGTGGTGGTGCAGGGCCTGCTCGGCTTCACCCTGCCGCTCGGCGCGTGCCTCGCCGTGGTCGCGCTCTCGGCCTGGCTCAATCTTGCCTTGCGCCTGCGCAATCCCGGCGCGCGGCGGCTGTCGGATGTCGAGGCGGCGTGGCTGCTGGCCTATGACATCCTCCAGCTCACCGCGCTGCTGTTCCTCACCGGCGGCCTCGCCAATCCGTTCGCGCTGCTGTTTCTCGCTCCGGTGCTGATCTCGGCCACCGCGCTCTCGCCGCGCACCACCATCCTGCTCGGCATGCTGGCCAGCCTGTGCGCGGCGCTGGTCGGGCTGTGGCAGATGCCGCTGCCCTGGTCGCACAGCGACGCGCTGGGCGGCGGCCCGGTGCTGCCGCCGGTCTATCTCGCCGCGATCTGGTGCGCGCAGGCCATCGCCATCGGCTTCATCGGCGTGCACACCTGGCGGGTGGCGGAAGAGACCCGCGAACTCTCCGAAGCCCTCGCCGCCACCGAGCTGGTGCTGGCGCGCGAGCAGCATCTCTCGGCGCTGGACGGGCTGGCCGCGGCCGCCGCCCATGAGCTCGGCACGCCGCTCGCCACCATCACCGTGGTGGCCAAGGAGCTGGCCCGTGCGCTGCCGCCCGACAGCCCGATTGCCGACGACATCAAGCTGCTGGGTGAACAGTCCGAGCGTTGCCGCGCGATCCTGCGCACGCTGACCTCGCTCGGCGCGGGCGACGCGCCGTTCGACCGCATGCCCATTTCCCACCTTCTGGAGGACGTGGTCGCCCCACACCGCAATTTCGGCATCGTGATCAACGTCGCGCTCCCCTCCGGCTCGACCGACGTGCCGGTGCTCGCCCGCAATCCCGGCCTGCTCTACGGGCTGGGCAACATCGTCGAGAACGCGGTCGACTTCGCGCAAGGCCGCGTCGACATCGTCGCGAGCTGGAGCGAGGACGTCATCACCATCAACGTCACCGATGACGGCCCGGGATTTCCGTTGGAGCTGATCGACAGCATCGGCGCACCCTATGTGACCAGCCGGGGCCGCCAGCGCTGGCGCCGGGAGGTCGATGAGGGCGACGAGCCCAGTGGCGAGGGTCCGCGCGAGGGCCTGGGGCTCGGCGTGTTCATCGCCAAGACGCTGCTGGAGCGCACCGGCGCGACGCTGAGCTTCGTCAACCGCCACGCTCCCGCCCATGGCGCCGAGGTCGTGGTGCGCTGGCCGCGCCGCCTGATCGACATTTCGGGCGAAGCCGAGCGCGAGATGCTGGAAAACGCCGCGTCGGACGGACTATAAGACCAAAGAAGATGCGACAATTTTGCACTGTCCGGCCTGACAGTGTAACCTGCGCCGAAACGAAAAGAGAGGGGCCGCGCCGCCGGATTGTCGGCCCCAAGGGATACGTCATGCTTGATGCCACCGCTGAAACGCTCGACCGGACGCTGCTGATCGTCGATGACGACAAGCCGTTCCTGCAGCGCCTCGCCCGCGCCATGGAAATGCGCGGCTTCACGGTGGTCACCGCCGAGACCGTGGCGGACGGCCTCGCCCGCGTCGAAGGCGGCGCGCCGGCCTATGCGGTGGTCGACATGCGGCTCGGCGACGGCAACGGGCTCGACGTCATCTCCGCGCTCAAGCGCCGCCGGCCCGAAGCGCGCGGCATCATCCTCACCGGCTATGGCAACATCGCCACCGCCGTGAACGCGGTGAAGATGGGCGCGGTGGATTATCTCGCCAAGCCCGCCGACGCCGACGACATCTGCGCCGCGCTGAACGCGCAGGGCGACTTCAAGCCGCAGCTCCCCGAGAACCCGATGTCGGCCGACCGGGTGCGCTGGGAACACATTCAGCGGGTCTATGAATTGTGCGGGCGCAATGTCTCGGAGACCGCGCGCCGCCTGTCGATGCACCGCCGCACCCTCCAGCGCATCCTCGCCAAGCGCGCCCCGCGCTGAGGCGGGCTTTTTCGCCGCTATAGCCAGCATCCCGATGGCAAGGGCCGGACCATCAGCTTGTCAACGGGCGCGGCTATACAACTTTTAATTGCAATTAAAGCCTAAAATCGCAACCTTACGATGCCACACCAGCATCGAGGGGGACGCGCGTTGATTGAGGCTCTCAAAACCGTCATTGACCTGTTCAAAACCAAGCCTTTCAAAATCGCCTTTACCGCCTTCGTGCTTTCGACGCTGATATTCGGCGTTCTCTGGGCCCTTCTCCATCTGCAATTTGCCGACGGTGGCATTAATCAGATCCCGAACACCGAGGAGGCCGCCCTCACACGCTATGTTCTCGCAGCGACGTTTCCTGTTTGCCTGATTGTTGTCTGGTTCATTTTCTACGTGACGACCAACAACGACGCTTCGGATGTCTATACCGAGGTCAGAAATTTGCTCGAAGGTGACTGGATCGTCGAATACGAAGCCAATCATGGCCCGATCTCGAATATCACGATTGTCGATCAACGAATCGTCAGTTGTGAAATTTCAATAAATCCTGAAAATCTGAAGCTCGAAATGCGCTTCAATATAACGAATAATCCGATTTTCTCTGACAAAAGCGGTCAGATTATAAATGATGTCGCCATCAGATACGACACATCTGGTGAGTATATAATGTTTTATTACTTCAAAGCTGACCGAAAAATTTTACCGCACCTCGCGCAACATATCGTTCCGGAAGCAGAGCATCATGATCCGGCGGATCTCGAAGTAGAGATTTTCGGCCGGGTCTCCTTCAAGAAACCCGCCGGCAGGAACACCATTACCGATATGCAGGGCGAATGGTTCGATTTGAACGGAAATACCAGCCGGCTTCTGGCGCTGATTGACCACCACATGATGGCCGCGTTGCAGAAACAACCCTTCTCGCCGCTCAAGCTGTCGGAAGTGCCAATCCACCACCGCTATTTCGACGCGCGGATGGGAGCGGTTCATTTCCACCGCTCCTGAGGGCGCCCCGCCGCGTTCGGGCACCCCATCCCGGCTGTCCGAAAGCTAGACCCGCAGCCCCTGCTCGCGCGCCAGCTCCTTCAGCGCCTTCTCGGGGCGGGCGCCGATGTGGCTGATGATCTCACTCGCGCACAGCGCGCCGAGCTTCAGCGACTCTTCGGGCGAAAAACCCTTGGCGAAGCCGTGGAGATAGCCGGCGGCGAACAGGTCGCCGGCGCCGGTGGTGTCCACCACCTTCGCCACCGGGTGAGCCGGCACCGCGACCAGATCGTCGCCGCACACCGCGAGCGCGCCCTTCTCCGAGCGCGTGACCACCGCCCGCGTCACATCGCCCCGGATCGCCGCCAGCGCGGCGTCGAAGCCGGTCTCATAGAGCGAGGTCAGCTCGGCCTCGTTGGCGAACACCAGATCGACCACGCCCGAGCGCATCAGGTCGAGGAATTCCGCCCGGTAGCGGCCGACGCAGAACGCGTCCGACAGCGTCAGCGCGACGGTGCGGCCATTGGCATGGGCGATGCCTGACGCCTTCAGAAACGCCTCCTTGGCCGCCGGCGGGTCCCACAGATAGCCTTCGAGATAGGTCACGCCTGCGAGCGCGACCGCCGTCTCGTCGACATCGGCCGGGGAAAGATCCTGCGCGGCACCGAGATAGGTGTTCATGGTGCGCTCGCCGTCCGGCGTCACCAGAATGAGGCAGCGCGCCGTGGCCGGGCCGGCCGTCGCGGCCGGCGTGGCGTAGGCGACGCCCGCCGCGCGGATGTCGTGGGCAAAGATGCCGCCCAGCTCGTCGTCGCGCACCTTGCCGACGAAGCCGCCGCGCCCGCCCAGCGCGGCAATGCCGACCATTGTGTTGGCCGCCGAGCCGCCGGAAATCTCCACGCCCGGCCCCATCGCGCCATAGACCGTTTCGGCCCGCGCCTCGTCGATCAGCGTCATGGCGCCCTTCTGCATACCGTGGCTGGCAAGGAACGTCTCTTCCGAACGGGAGATCACGTCCACGATGGCATTGCCGAAGCCGATCACGTCGAGCGGTTGCACGGTCAAGGGTCTGGCCTTTCACGAGGGAGCGGGAGGTGAAACCGCGGTAGCAGAGCGCGCCGGGCCCCGCAACGCATTCCGGTTCGGCATAGTTGCGGCCGGGCGCTTCCCCGCCCGGCGCTCCGCGGCTATTGCTGGGCGGCGGCCTGCCGCTTCTCCCGCCGCTTCCTGGGATCTCATGGCCCTGTTCCGGCATGCCTCGACCGTTGCCGCCCTCACGCTGACCTCGCGCGTGCTCGGCTTCGCGCGGGACGCGGCGATCGCAAGCCTGTTCGGCACCGGCGTGGTCGCGGATGCGGCGGTGGCCGGCCTTGCCCTGCCCCAGCTGGCGCGGCGGCTGCTCGGCGAGGGCGCGCTCAACGGCGCCATCGCCCCGCGCCTCGGCAGCGGGGCGGCAGCGGCGCAGCGGGCGTCGGGTGCGCTGGCGCTGTTCGCTCTGGTGGCGAGCGCGCTCGCACTGCTGGCCTATGTCTTCATGCCGTGGGTGGTCGCTGTGATGATGCCGGGCTTTCCCGCGGACGGGCCGCGCGAGGCCGGCGCGGTACTCGCCGGGCGGCTGGCGGTGATCTGCCTGCCGCTGGCGGCGGTCGCCGGGGTGCTCGCCGCGCTCGCCAATGCCGCCGGGCGCGTCACCCGCCCCGCCATGGCGCCAGCGCTCGCCAATGTCGCGGTGATCGCGGTGATCGCGCTGCTTTATCTGAGCGGCGCGGTCGAGACCGGCAGCGAGGTGACCAACCTCGCCTGGCTGGCCGGCGCCACCGTGGCCGGCGCCGTGGTGCAGCTCCTCGTCATGGTGTCGGCGCGGCCGGACGGCGCGCTCGCGGCGGGGCTGCCCCGCGCGGCGCGGCGCGCGGGAGTGTTCGCCCAAGCGCTGCGCGCGGCCTTGCCCATGCTCGCCGCCGCCGGCCCCAGCCTGTTCGCCGCCGCCCTGCCGCAGCTGCGTTTCCTGCTCGCGGCAGCGGCGGCCTCCGCGCTCAGCGGCGGCGTCGCGGCGCTGTTCTTCGCGACCCGGCTGGTCGAGCTGCCGCTCGGGCTGGTCGGCGCCAGCGCCGGTGCGGTCCTGCTGCCCGCGCTCGCGGCCGGCGGCACGGACGGCACCGAACTGCGCACGCGCAGTGTCGAGGCCGCGCTGGCGCTCGCCCTGCCCGCCGCGCTCGGGCTTGCCGTGCTGGCCCACCCCATCGTCAGCGTGCTGTTCCAGCGCGGGGCGTTCGACGCGTCCGCCACCGAACTGACCGCCCGTGCGGTCGCGCTGCTGGCGCTGACCATCCCCATTCAGGCGCTGGAGAAGGTGCTCGCGGCCATCGCCTTTGCCCGAGGCTTCGGTCGCCTCGTCATCCGCGCCAATCTGCTGGCGCTTCCGGCCGGCGCGGCGGCGGGATTTCTGGGCGCCGGCGCGCTGGGCATTGCCGGCCCCGCACTGGGCGTGGTGGCCGCCAGCCTGCTCGGCACCGCGGGCCTCGCCCTCGCGCTGGCGCGCCGCGGCCTTGTGACGCTCGATCGGCCAGCCCGGCGCCGGGTGCTGGCGCTGGTGGGCTCCGCTGTCGCGATGGCGCTCCTGCTGATGCTGGCCGCGCGGGCGCTGGACGGGCCGCTGGCGGCCGGCGGACTGCGCGCGGCGCTGGTACTTGCCGGGCTGGTGGGTCTCGGTGTCGCAGTGTATGGCACGCTGGCAGCCCGGCTCGGCGCGGTGCGGCTTCCCGCGCTGCGGGCGGCGCTGCGCGAGTGAGGCCGGCCCGACCGAACCCCCGCCGCACGAAAACCTTGCGAGCGCCGGGATCGCATGCCATGAGGCCCGCGAATGGCACGGCTCTAGCGGGACCGACGGGACGTCGCCGGTCGTCGAGGACGTAACGATATGGCTTTCCAGCAGCGTGTGTTTTCCGGCGTTCAGCCGAGCGGCAACCTCCACCTCGGCAATTATCTCGGCGCCATCAAGCGCTTCGTCGAGATGCAGGCGGATTATGACTGCCTGTATTGCGTGGTCGACATGCACGCCATCACCGTGTGGCAGGACCCGGTGGAGCTGAAGCGCTGCATCCGCGAGGTCACGGCCGCCTTCCTCGCCGCCGGCATCGACCCGACGAAGCACATCGTGTTCAACCAGAGCCAGGTCTCCGGCCATGCCGAGCTGGCCTGGGTGTTCAACTGCGTGGCGCGCCTGGGCTGGCTGAACCGCATGACCCAGTTCAAGGAAAAGGCCGGCAAGGACCGCGAGAACGCCTCTGTCGGCCTCTATGCCTATCCGAACCTGATGGCCGCCGACATCCTGCTCTACCGCGCCACCCATGTGCCGGTGGGCGAGGACCAGAAGCAGCATCTCGAACTGACCCGCGACATCGCGCAGAAGTTCAACAATGATTTCAGCCCCTCCATCGCCGAGCTGGGCCTGGGCGACGCATTCTTCCCGCAGCCCGAACCGCTGATCGGCGGGCCCGCGGCGCGGGTGATGAGCCTGCGCGACGGTTCCAAGAAGATGTCGAAGTCCGACCCGTCGGACAATTCGCGCATCAACCTCACCGACGATGCCGACGCCATCGCCTCCAAGGTGCGCAAGGCCAAGACCGACCCCGAGCCGCTGCCCTCGGACGTTGAGGGGCTGAAGCCGCGCCCGGAGGCGGAGAACCTCGTCGGCATCTACGCCGCCCTCGCCGACACCACCAAGGACAAGGTGCTGGCGGATTTCGGCGGCGGCCAGTTTTCGACCTTCAAGTCGGCGCTGGTCGATCTCGCCGTCGCCCGGCTCGGGCCGATCGGGTCGGAGATGAAGCGCCTCGTTGCCGATCCCGGCTACATTGACGGCGTGCTGCGCGATGGCGCGTCCCGCGCGCGGGTGCTGGCGGACGAAACCATGGGCCACGTCAAGGATATCGTCGGCTTCGTGCGCTGAGCCCGGCTGGGGGGTGCGCTCCCCAGCCATGCCCGCTTGTGCTAAGAGCGGCGGCATGCCTCGCAGCCCGGCTGCGCCCCTCCCCTCGCACGGGCGAGTTTCGATGCCGCGCAAGCGCCAAAGTCATGAGCCCGGCCACCGCCGCAAGTTCCTGGTGGTGATCGACGACACGCCGGAATGCGACCGCGCGGTCTATTACGCCGCCCGCCGCGCCGCGCGCACCCATGGCGGCGTGGTCATGCTCTCCGTGCTGGAACTCGCCGACGTGCAGAGCCAGTGGCTCGGCGTCGCCGACCTGATGCGCGCCGAGGCCACCGACAAGGCGGAGGCGCAACTCGCCCATTTCGCCGCCCGCGCTCGCCTGCTGTCGGGAATGGAGCCCGAACGGGTGATCCGCGAGGGCAAGGTTGCCGACGAGATCCTAAAGGTCATCGAGGCCGACGAGGACATCGCCATCCTCGCGCTCGCCGCCGGGGCCGGCAGCGAGGGGCCCGGCCCGCTGGTCGCCATGCTCGCCGCCGGCATGGGTGCGGGAAGCTGGGCGCATCTGCCGATCCCGATCACCATCGTGCCGGGCGCGCTCGAAGACGCCGAACTCGACGCGCTGGCCTGAGCGGCCTTCACAGCCCCGCACCCGGCCGCTGGAGCCGGCGCAGGCCGACAAGAGGACGTCACTTGGACGCGCGCCACGATCCCGCCCCTGCCTCGGCAGCCAGCCGCCCCCGTCATGGCGGCGAGCTGGACGCGGCACGCGCCCGCTTCCCGCAGGCGCCCGAGCCGTGGATCGACCTGTCCACCGGCATCAATCCGCGACCCTACCCCTTCGACGCCGGCACGCTGGGCGAAGAACGGTGGACCCGGCTGCCGGAACGCGCGGCGATCGACCGGCTGGAGGCGACGGCCGCGCGGGCCTATGGCGTCGCGCCGCATGGCCGCGTGGTGGCGGCGAGCGGCACCCAGCCGCTGATCGCGGCGCTGCCGGCGCTGTTTCCCGCGCGCCGCGTCGCCATTCTCGGCTTCGGCTATCAGGAACACCCGGCCCGCTGGCACGCCGCCGGCGCGCAGGTGCGGATCGTCGAGGAGGTGGAGGCGCTGTGCGCGCAAGACATCGACCTCGCGGTCGTGGTCAACCCCAACAATCCCGACGGGCGGCTGGTGGAGCCGGGCGACCTCGCCACGGTGGCGGCCCGTCTTGCGGCACGCGATGGCGCGCTGGTGGTGGACGAGGCGTTCATGGATGTGGTCGCCCCCTCGCGCAGCCTCATCCCCGCCCTGCCCCCGCGTACGATCATCCTGCGCTCCTTCGGCAAGGCCTATGGCCTCGCCGGGCTGCGCCTGAGCTTCGCGGTCAGCGAGCCGGACCTTGCCGGGCGCCTGCGCGCCGCGCTCGGCCCTTGGCCGGTATCGGGGCCGGCGCTCGCCATCGGAACGCAGGCGCTCGCCGATGCCGGCTGGCTCGTGCGCACCCGCGCGCAACTCGATCACGACGCCGCGCGGCTGGACGGCCTGCTGCGCGCCACCGGGTTCCAACCGCTGGGCGGGACCAGCCTGTTCCGCCTCGCCGCCGCGCCCGATGCCGCCCACAGCTTCGAGCGCCTCGCCCGCGCCGGCATTCTGGTGCGGTCCTTCCCCGAGCGGCCGCACTGGCTGCGCTTCGGCCTGCCGGGCGACGATGCCGCCTGGCGACGGCTGGAAGCGGCGCTCGCCGGGTAACGGCGGCATTCGCGCCCACTTCCCCTTCCGCGGGCGAGAGCTTATTTAGATTCCAGATCCCCACGTCGCCGGGGCCTTGACCCCCGGTAGGCAGGAGCCAGACCCATGTTCATCCAGACCGAAGCCACGCCGAACCCCGCCACGCTGAAGTTCCTCCCCGGCCGCACCGTGCTGGGCGACGGCACCTTCGAGGCGCGCGACCCCTCCGAGGCCGGCCGCTCGCCGCTCGCCAGCCGCCTGTTCGAGATCCCCGGTGTCTCCGGGGTGTTCTTCGGCTCGGACTTCGTCACCGTGACCAAGCAGAACGCGGAATGGCCGCATCTCAAGCCGGCGATTCTCGGCGTGATCATGGAGCATTTCGTCTCCGGCCAGCCGGTGCTGCCCGGGACCCATGAGCATGCCGAGGACGACGCCTTCTTCGAGGCCAAGGACGAGGGGCTGGTCGACACCATCCGCGAGCTGATCGACACCCGCGTGCGCCCGGCCGTGGCCAATGACGGCGGCGACATCACCTTCCGCGGCTACAAGGACGGCGTGGTGTTCCTCGCCATGAAGGGCTCCTGCGCGGGCTGCCCGTCCTCGACCGCGACGCTGAAGAACGGCATCGAAAACCTGCTGCGCCATTTCGTGCCGGATGTGGTCGAGGTGCGCGCGGTCTGATCCGCGTCCTCGCGCGCCGGCCGCCACTTTCCTTCGCCCGCCGGCCGTGCGCATGGTGAGGCGAGATGTGACGGAAGGCCCATGCTGATTCTCGCCATCGATACCGCTCTGGAAGCGTGCTCCGCCGCGCTCCACGACATCGCCGAGGACCGCACCCTCGCCAGCGAAAGCCTGGCGATGGAGCGCGGCCATGCCGAGGCGCTGATTCCGCTGGTGCAGCGGCTGATGGACGGCGCCGGCATGGACTTCCGCGACATCGACCTGTTCGCGGTCACGGTAGGTCCCGGCAGCTTCACCGGGCTGCGCGTCGGCCTCTCCGCCGCCCGCAGCTTCGGCCTCGCGACCGGGCGTCCGGTGATCGGCATCTCGACGCTGGCGACGCTCGCCGCCCCGCTCTTCGCCACCGATGACAGCATCCCGGTCGCGGCGGCGATCGATGCCCGGCACGGCAATGTCTACCTCCAGATGATCGGCCCCGGCGGCCGCCTGCTGGTCGGTCCGCGCGCCATGGCGCTGCGCGACGCCGCGCGGGCGGTGTCCAATGGCCCGGTGCGACTGGTCGGCTCCGGGGCGGCGCTGCTGGCCGAGCACTGGCCCTCCGGCGAGCGCCCGCCGGTGCTGGTCTCGCCCGAGGCGGTGCCAGATCCGGTGTGGCTGGCGCGCCTCGCCTCCGTCGCCGATCCCGCGCGCTCCGAGCCGCGCCCGCTCTATCTGCGCGACGCCGACGCCAAGCCGCAGACGGCGGCGCGGATCGCAAGGCGATGATCGGCAGGTCCCGATGATGAGCCGGGCGCTGGCGTGGCTGGGCGGCCGGCTCGGCTTCCCGCGCCGCGCCCTGCACCTGCGCGGGGCCTCGCCCGCCGATGCCGACAGCTTCGCCCGGCTCCACGCCGAGGGGTTTCACATCGCGTGGGACAGCGCCGAGTTCGAACGCCTGCTCGCCGATCCGCTCGCCCGCGCCTTTCTCGCCACGGCGGGAGCCGGCGGCCCGGCGGTCGGCTTCGTGCTGTTCAAGGGCGTGCGGCCGGAGACCGAAATCCTCTCGGTGGCCGTGGCCCGCGCCCGCCGGGGCGAGGGAATCGGCCGAAAGCTGCTGGAGCGCGGTTTTTCCCTGCTGGCGGCAGAGGGATTCCGCACCGTGTTCCTGGAAGTCGAGGACGGCAACGCATCGGCCCTGCGGCTATACGAGCATCTCGGCTTTCGTGAAATCGCCCGGCGGCGGGATTATTATCGCACCGCCACGGGCGCGTCCGCCACGGCGATCGTGATGCGGCGGGACATCGCCTGAGGCGCAGGCCTCGACGAGCCGAGCCAAGGGTTGCCCTCGCGGGCTCCCCTGTTCCATAAGGCGCCGGAGACGGGAGACCCGCCGGATATGAACGACGAGAAGCCGACCGCCATCGAGGATGCCTGCGTCACGCTCGGCCTGCGCATGACCGACCAGCGGCGCGTCATCGCGCGCGTGATCGCCGACGCGCAGGACCATCCCGATGTCGAGGAACTGCACCGGCGCGCGGCGGCGGTCGATGACCGGATCTCCATCTCCACCGTCTACCGCACGGTGAAGCTGTTCGAGGATGCCGGCATCATCGAGCGCCACGATTTCCGCGACGGCCGCTCGCGCTACGAGCCGGTGCCCGACGAGCACCATGACCATTTGATCGACATCCGCTCCGGCCATGTCGTCGAGTTCCGCTCCGAGGAGATCGAGCATCTTCAGGAAGAGATCGCCCGCAAGCTCGGCTACAAGCTGATCGGCCACCGGCTGGAGCTTTACGGCGTGCCGCTCGACGCCAAGAAGAAGGGCTGAGCCCCCGTGCGCACGGCCAGCCTTCGTGCCTGGCTGGTGCTGGTGCCGGTCGTGGCGCTCACCCTTGTCGGCATTCCCCTGCAGGCCGGCGCCGTGGCGCTGAAGCTGAAGGCGCGGCGGCGGATTCCGGTGCTCTATCATCGCGCGGTGCTGGCGCTGATCGGGATAAGGGTGCGCGTCACCGGCGCGCCGGTGCCGGCCCGGCCGCTGCTCCTTGTCGCCAATCACGTCTCCTGGCTCGATATCTGCGTGCTCGGCGCGCAGTTCCCGCTGTGCTTCGTCGCCAAGAGCGAGGTCGGCCGCTGGCCCGGCATCGGGCTGCTGGCCAGGCTGCAGCGCACGGTCTTCGTCGACCGCACGGCGCGCGCCGCCACCGGCCGCGCGGCTGGGGAGATCGCCGGCCGGCTCGGCGACGGCGACCCGGTGGTGCTGTTCGCCGAGGGCACCTCCAGCGACGGCAACCGTGTGCTCGCCTTCCGCTCCGCCCTGCTCGGCGCGGCGAGCCGGGGCGCCGGCGAGCACGCGGCCGTCCAGCCGCTGGCCATCGCCTATGTCGCGCAAGGCGGGGTGTCGCTCGGGCGCACGCGCCGCCCGCTGGTCGCCTGGTATGGCGACATGGACCTCGCCGCGCACCTGATGGAAGTGCTGCGGCGCGGCACGCTCGATGTCGAACTGCGCTTCGGCGAGGTGATCGACGCTGGCAACCGCAAGGCGGCGGCGGGCGAGGCCGAGCGCCGGGTGCGCGCCATGCTCGCCCGCTCGCTGAACCCGCGCGTCGATTCAGGGCATTAACCCCCGCTTTACTTCTGGCGGCCGCATTCCCTTTTGGCGGGAATCCGGCTACACAGGAATGAGGTGTCACCGATCGGAGACGTGGACGATCTCAAGCTGGGAACGAGCGGCGAATAGCGGGGGCGCCTCATTGGCGGCGCATCTGACGCGCGCAATGTTTTCAAGGGATTTGACCGGCCTCTCGCTTGCCGAGACGGTGCGGCACAGCTCGATCGACACGCATGAGTGAACCGCGCAAACTTTATATCAAGTCCTTCGGCTGCCAGATGAACGTCTATGACGCCCAGCGCATGACGGATCAGCTCGCGCATGAGGGTTATGTCGAGACACAGACGGCGGAGGACGCCGATCTGGTCATTCTCAACACCTGCCATATCCGCGAGAAGGCCGCCGAGAAGGTCTATTCCGAGCTTGGCCGGCTGCGCAAAAGCCAGGACGAGCTGGGCCGCCGCCAGATGGTCGCGGTCGCCGGCTGCGTGGCGCAGGCCGAAGGCGCGGAAATCATCAAGCGCGCCCGCTCGGTCGACCTGGTGGTCGGCCCGCAGAGCTACCACAAGCTGCCCGAGCTGATCGCGCAGGCCGAGCTTCGCGGCTCGAATCGCCGCGCGGGCATCGTCGAGACCGAGTTCCCGGTCGAGGACAAGTTCGACCATCTCGCCGCCCCCTCGCGCGCGGCCATCGCCAAGCGTGGCCCCACCGCCTTCGTCACCGTGCAGGAAGGCTGCGACAAATTCTGCACCTTCTGCGTGGTGCCCTATACGCGCGGGGCGGAAGTCTCGCGGCCGGTGGCGAAGATCGTCGAGGAAGTGCGCCGCCTCGCCGATGGCGGCGTGCGCGAGGTCACGCTGATCGGGCAGAACGTCAACGCCTATCACGGCGAGGACGCGGCCGGCCGGCCGGTGAATCTTCCGGGGCTCATCCGCGCCATCGTCGAGGTGCCGGGCATCGCCCGCGTGCGCTACACCACCAGCCACCCGCGCGACATGGACGAGGAACTGATCGCCGCCCATCGCGATCTGCCCCAGCTCATGCCCTATCTGCACCTGCCGGTGCAGTCCGGCTCCAACCGCATTCTGGCGGCGATGAACCGCAAGCATGACCGCGAGCTGTTCTTCGAGACCGTGGAGCGCGTGCGCGCGGCGCGTCCCGACATCGCCTTCTCCTCGGATTTCATCGTCGGCTTCCCCGGCGAGACCGACGAGGATTTTGCCGACACCATGGACCTCGTGGAGAAGGTGCGCTTCGCTGGCGCCTTCTCGTTCAAATATTCCCCGCGTCCCGGCACGCCGGCCGCGACCATGGCCGGCCAGCTTCCCGAAGAGGTGAAGTCGCAGCGCATCTACGCGCTGCAGGCCCTGCTCGACCGGCAGAAGGCGGAATTCGACGCAGCCTGCCGTGGCCGGCGCTTCGACATTCTGCTGGAAAAGCACGGCAAGCTGCCGGGCCAGCTCATCGGCCGCTCGCCCTGGCTCCAGTCCGTGGTGGTGCTGGCGCCGCCGGAGGCGATCGGCACGCTCGCCACCGTCGAGGTGCGCGAGGTGTCCACCAAGAGCATGTCGGGGCAGATCCTCGGCGGCGAATTCTTCGACGGCCGCGGCGAACCCGCGGCCCGGTTCATGGGTTCCATTGGGCAGAGCGAGAAAGTGGAGGCATAAGCGTGCGTCGATCCGGGTCTGATTCCGATCGTGCCTTGGTAAGTGCCCGTGCGGGAACCACAACGGCCGGGACCCGCCCGCCCCGAACGCCCGCCTCCTCCTCCGACACAACGGCACGCTGGATGACACCCACCGTCGACGCCACCAACCAGACCGTCCTCGCCTTCGACGACAACAGGCTCGCCAGCCTGCTGTTCGGCCATTACGGCCAGAACCTCGCTTTGATCGAGCGTCGGCTGGAAATCGTGGCCGAGCAGCGCGGCAACCATGTCACGCTGGAGGGCCCGCGCGAGGCCTGCGATCAGGCGCGCCATGTGCTGGAGACGCTCTATGCCCGGCTGAAGAAGGGCGGCGAGATCGCCCCCGGTGATGTCGAGGGCGTGCTGCGCGAGGCCGCCAGCCAGGGCTTCCTGTTCGATTTCGACCCCGCCGCGCGCAAGCAGAGCTTCGACGAGATCCAGCTCCGCCGCCGCCCGGTGCGCGCCCGCACCGCCGCGCAGGACGCCTATATCCGCGCGCTCAAGCGCCAGACGCTGGTGTTCGGCGTCGGCCCGGCCGGCACCGGCAAGACCTGGCTCGCCGTCGCCTATGCCGTGCACCTGCTGGAGCGGCGGGTGGTGGACAAGATCATCCTGTCGCGCCCGGCGGTGGAGGCCGGGGAACGGCTCGGCTTCCTGCCCGGCGACATGAAAGAGAAGGTCGACCCCTATCTGCGTCCGATCTATGATGCGCTCCACGACCTGATGGACCGCGCCTTCGTCGAGCGGGCGCTGACCTCCGGCGAGATCGAGATCGCGCCGCTGGCCTTCATGCGCGGCCGCACGCTGGCCAATGCCTGCGTCATCCTCGACGAGGCGCAGAACACGACGTCGATGCAGATGAAGATGTTCCTGACCCGTCTGGGCGAGAATTCGCACATGATCATCACCGGCGACCCGAGCCAGATCGACCTGCCTCCCGGCCAGACCTCGGGCCTTGCCGAGGCCGTCGGGCTGCTCGGCGAGGTCGAGGGTGTCGAGGTGTGCCACTTCAACGCCGCCGACGTGGTGCGCCACGAACTGGTCGGGCGCATCGTCGCCGCCTATGACACCAAGGCCGCGACCGACCGCGCCGCCGCCATCGCGAAGGTGCCGCCGCGATGAGCGAGCGCCCCGCCATCGAGATCGACGTGCTGGTGGAGGCGCCCGCCTGGGATGCCGTGCCCGACGCCGAAAGTCTCGTGACGCGGGCGGTGATCGCGGCCTGCGAGGGCGCGGCCACCGAGTATGAGCTGGACATCGAGGGGGCGGAGATCGCGGTGATGCTCACCGACGATGCCGGCATCCGCGCGCTCAACCGCGACTGGCGCGGCAAGGACAAGGCGACCAATGTCCTGTCCTTCCCCACGCCGGAGGTGGCGCGGCGCGGCGGCGATCCCCATCTCGGCGACATCGCCATCGCCATCGAGACCCTTGAGCGCGAGGCGACGAGCGAGGCCAAGCCCTTCGCCGACCATCTCGTGCACCTCGCGGTGCACGGCACGCTGCACCTGCTCGGCTATGACCACGAGGTCCCCGAGGAGGCGGAGGAGATGGAGGCGATGGAGCGCGCGGTGCTCGCATCGCTTGGCGTGCCCGATCCCTATGCCGAAACCGAACCCGTATCTCAGGCGTCCTAGAAGAAGGCCAGAAGAAGCAAGGCTATGTCCGACCCCGTTCCCCATACCTCGCCCTCCGCTGCCGACAATTCCGGCAGCGAGGGGCCAAGTAGTCCCACCGCCGGCCCGCGACGCACCGGCGAGGTTCGCGCGACCGACCCTCGCGGCGGCCTGATCGATCGGCTTCGCGGCCTGATCGGCGGCTGGCGCTCCACCGGCTCGCTGCGCAGCGACCTCGCCGAGGTGCTTGCCGCCAACTCCGATGCCGGCGCGGACCTGACCGCGACCGAGCGCTCCATGCTCAAGAGCATTCTGGAGCTGCGCGAGCTGCGCATCGGCGACGTGATGGTGCCCCGCGCGGACATCGTGGCGGTGCAGAAGGACATTTCGCTGGGCGAACTGCTCGCCGTCTTCGCCGATGCCGGCCATTCCCGCCTCGTGGTCTATGACGACACGCTCGACGACCCGGTCGGCATGGTCCACATCCGCGACCTCGTGACCTATCTCACCCAGCGCGCCATGTCCGCCCGCCCCGGCGCCGCCCGCTCCGCTGCCAGGGACGCCGTCACGCGGGACGCGGCCCCCCGGGACAGCGACGAGCGCGTGGGCGAGCGCGCGCCGCGCGGCAAGGCGCTGGTGCCCGCCTTCAATCTCAAGGCGATCGACCTGTCGGCCTCGCTGTCTTCCGCCAAGCTGATCCGCCGCCTGCTGTTCGTGCCGCCCTCCATGCCCTCGATCGAGCTGCTGGCCAGCATGCAGGCGAGCCGCATCCATCTGGCCTTGGTCATCGACGAATATGGCGGAACCGACGGCATCGTCTCGATGGAAGATCTGGTCGAGGAGATCGTCGGCGACATCGAGGACGAGCACGATGACGACGAGACCCCGCTGATCGCCCGCCAGCCGGACGGCAGCTTCATCGCCGACGCCCGCGCCAATCTCGAAGACGTGGCCGAGGAGGTCGATCCCGCCTTCGCCGCCGGTGAAGAGGCCGAGGAGGTCGACACGCTGGGCGGCCTTCTGGTCACGCTCGCCGGCCGCGTGCCGGTGCGTGGCGAGATCGTCGCCGGGCCCGGCGGTTTCGAGATCGAGGTGCTGGACGCCGATCCGCGCCGGGTGAAGCGCCTGCGCATCGCCGCCGCGCGCGGCGCGGCCGACCGGGTGGCCGTCCGCGAGGACGAGCCCGCCCTGCGCGGACGCCCGGTTCCCGGCAGCCTGCCGCCGCCCGCCGAACAGGCCGGCGCGCATCATTCGGCATCCGCGCGCGGCCCGGATGCCGCCTGAAGCGCCGGGCGAGGCCGGGCGGGTGGCCCTTGAAGCCCCGCGCCCGGCTCCGGCCACCGGGCGGATCGGCCGTGCCCTGATGGGCCTGCCGCAGCGCCTGCGCCGCCTGTCGACGCGAAAGCGCGGCGGGCTGGCTTTTCTGGCCGGCGCGGTCTCCGCGCTTGCCATGCCGCCCTTCTCGCTCTGGCCGCTGCTGGCGCTGACACTGCCGCTGCTGGTGCTGCTGCTGGACGTCGCGCTGGAGGGTCGCCCGGCGCGCGCGCGGCTATGGCCCGGCTTCGCCACCGGCTGGCTGTTCGGCATGGGCTATTTCCTCGCCGGCCTGTGGTGGATCGGGCAGGCCTTCCTGGTTCAGGCCGACGCCTTCGCCTGGCTGATGCCGTTTGCGGTGCTGGCGCTGCCGGCGGGGCTGGCCTTGTTTACCGGCCTTGGCTGCGCGCTCGCCGCGCTGGGCTGGGGCGGAAGCCGGGGCCGCATCCTGCTGCTGGCGGGCGCGCTCACCCTTGCCGAGTGGCTGCGCGGCACCGTGCTCACCGGCTTCCCCTGGAACAATTTCGGCTATGCGCTGGCGAATGATCTGAGGCTGGCGCAGGCGGCTTCCGTGGTCGGCCTTTACGGCCTGTGCGTGATCGCGCTGGCGACGCTGGCCTCTCCCGCGGCGCTGTTCGGCGCCCGAGGCGGCATCAAGGCCCGCCTTGGCCCGCCGCTGCTCGCCGCGCTGGTGCTGGCCGTCCTGTGGGGCGCCGGCGCCTGGCGGCTCGCCACCACGCCCACCACCTTCGTGCCGGATGTGAAGCTGCGCCTGATGCAGCCCGACCTGCCGCAGGACCAGAAATTTCGCTACGACGCCCGCCGCTCGGTGATGGACCTCTACATCGCCACCAGCCAGCAGCCGGGCGGGCTTGCCGGCATCACTCATCTGATCTGGCCGGAATCGGCGTTTCCGTTCTTTCTGGAACGTGAGCCCGAGGCGCTGGCGCGGCTGCGCGGCCTGCTCGGGCCGACCGGCACCCGGCTCATCACCGGCGCCGCCCGCATGGAGCCGCGCCCGGGCCAGCCGAGGCCGGACGCCTATAACAGCCTGCGCGTGCTGGGCCCGGACGGCACCTTCCTCGCGACCGCGGACAAGGTGCATCTCGTTCCGTTCGGCGAATATCTGCCGTTCCAGGACACCATGGAATGGCTCGGCTTCGAGCAGCTGACCCGCCAGCGCGGCGGCTTCTCGGCGGCGCCGCGCCGCGAGCTTATGGCGATTCCCGGCCTGCCGCCGGCGGTACCGCTCATCTGCTACGAGGCGATTTTCCCCGGCCGGATCCTGCCCGACGACCTGGCTCCGGACGCCCGCCCCGGCTTTCTTCTCAATGTCAGCAACGATGCATGGTTCGGCATTACGCCGGGTCCCTACCAGCATTTCGAGCAGGCGCGCCTGCGTGCCGTAGAGGAAGGCCTGCCTCTGGTGCGGGCCACGAATAACGGTATTTCCGCGATCGTCGATCCGCTGGGTCGAATCACCGGGATGCTACCATTAGGTGTACGCGGCACCCTCGATGGAGCGCTCCCGGAACCGGGGAAAACGACTATTTATTCGAGAGTTGGCAGCTCGATACCACCGCTTCTTGTACTTTTGTGCCTAATCGTGACAATTATGCTGCAACGCCGTTATGCACGCGGAGATTGATCGACGATGCCCCACGCTTTGCCTAGACTAGCCGGGTATGAGGCAGCGCTTCCCTTCTCCTTGCCGGAGCAGGGGGGCATTTTTTTGCTTGAGGCTGGGGAAGATGATGACCAAGAAGTCTCCCAATCCAATTGACAGACATGTCGGAAGTCGCGTCCGGATGCGGCGGATGATGGTCGGGATGAGTCAGGAGAAACTTGGAGAGAGCTTGGGAATCACTTTCCAGCAGATTCAAAAATACGAAAAAGGCACCAATCGCATCGGCGCGAGCCGCCTGCAGAACATTTCCAGCGTGCTGAGCGTCCCCGTGGCTTTCTTCTTCGAGGGCGCACCGACCGGCACCGCTGGCGACGGCTTCGCCGAGGATGCCTCGCCCGCCTATGTCAACGATTTCCTCGCGACCTCCGAGGGCCTCGCCTTGACCCGCGCCTTTACCCGGATCGCCGATCCCAAGGTGAGGCGGCGCATCGTCGACCTCGTGGAATCCCTCGCGGACGCTCCCGCCGCCGGCTGAGGCGTTCTTTTTTCCGAACGCGTTCGCCAAAATTCTTGACCCTTCCGCCGGCGCTTGCCAGAACACCAGCGCCGGCTTTCCCTTTGCGCCGGCAGATATCCGAGGAGCCGACGCGTGTCCCGCCAAGACTATCTGTTCACCAGCGAATCCGTTTCCGAAGGCCACCCCGACAAGGTTTGCGACCGCATCTCCGATGAAGTGGTCGACGCCTTTTTCCGCCTCGGGCCGGAATTCGGCTGGGATCCGAGCCATCTGCGCGTCGCTTCCGAGACGCTGGCCACCACCAACCGCGTCGTGATCGCGGGCGAGACCCGCGGACCCGCGCAGATCACCCACGACCTCATCGTCCACCTCGCGCGGCTTGCCATCAAGGATATCGGCTACGAGCAGGAAGGCTTCCACTGGCAGGATGCCGACATCGAGGTGCTGCTGCACGCCCAGTCGGCCGACATCGCGCAGGGCGTCGATTCGGCCAGTAACAAGGACGAGGGCGCGGGCGACCAGGGCATCATGTTCGGCTATGCCTGCCGCGAGACCCCGGAGCTGATGCCGGCCCCGATCTTCTACGCCCACAAGATCCTGAAGCGCCTCGCCGAGGCCCGCCATTCCGGCGAGAGCACCGTGCTCGGCCCGGACGCCAAGAGCCAGGTCACCGTGCGCTATGAGGGCGGCAAGCCGGTCGAGGTCACGCAGATCGTGCTCTCCACCCAGCACCTCGACGCCGACCTGTCGTCGCACGACGTTCAGTCGATCGTGGAACCCTATATTCGCGAGACGCTGCCCCAGGGCTGGATCACCCCCTCCACCGTCTGGCACGTCAACCCGACCGGCAAGTTCGTCATCGGCGGTCCCGACGGTGATTGCGGCCTCACCGGCCGCAAGATCATCGTGGACACCTATGGCGGCGCGGCGCCCCATGGCGGCGGCGCCTTTTCCGGCAAGGACCCGACCAAGGTCGACCGCTCGGCCGCCTATGCCGCGCGCTACCTCGCCAAGAACGTGGTCGCCGCCGGCCTTGCCGACCGCGCCACCATCCAGCTCGCCTATGCCATCGGCGTCTCCGACCCGCTGGCGATCTATGTCGACCTGCACGGCACCGGCCAGGTCGAGGAAGCCAGGCTCGAAAAGATCCTGCGCGAGGTGATGAACCTGCGTCCGCGCGGTATTCGCGAGCATCTCGCCCTCAACAAGCCGATCTATGCGCGCACCGCCGCCTATGGCCATTTCGGCCGTCCGGCGGAAGAGGATGGCGGCTTCTCCTGGGAGCGCACCGACCTCGCCGACGCCATCAAGGCCGCCGTGGCCTGAGCACCGGCCGATTGCCTGATCCGGCAACGACGTTTAAGCGGGGCGGACCCAGATCCGCCCCGTTTCGTTTATCGACCGTCTCAAGAGCCGCCGCCGCTTCGTGACATGACCGCCGATCCCGACGACACCGCCCCCGCCCGCCGCGACGCCGCCTTCTATGGACGGCGCAAGGGCAAGCCGCTGCGCGCCGCGCAGGCCGCGAGCATGGACAGCGACCTGCCGCGCCTCGCCGTGCCGCTGGACGCACTCGCCGGCCAGCCGCTCGCCGCGCTGTTTCCCCGCCCCATGACCGCGTTCCGGCTGGAAATCGGCTTCGGCGGCGCCGAGCACCTGATGAGCGAGGCCAAGCGCCATCCCGATATCGGCTACATCGGCGCGGAAGCCTTTCTCAACGGCATCGCCAAGGCGACGGTCGCGGTCGCCGAGGCCGGGCTCGACAATATCCGCCTGCATGGCGACGATGTGGTGCCGCTGCTGGAGCGCCTGCCGGACGCCTGCCTCGACCGGGTGGACCTGCTCTATCCCGATCCGTGGCACAAGCGCCGGCACTGGAAGCGTCGCTTCGTGCAGGCCGACAATATCGGGCGCATCGCCCGGGTGCTGAAGCCGGGCGGGCGCTTCCGCTTCGCCACCGACATCGAGAGCTACGCCGCCTGGACGCTGCGCCAGATGCTGGCCGATCCGCGCTTCGAATGGACCGCGCGCCGCGCCGACGACTGGCGCCTGCCCTGGGCCGGCTGGCCCGGCACCCGTTATGAGGCCAAGGCCATCCGCGAGGGCCGCACGCCCGGATATTATGAGTTCCTGCGCACCTGAACACCGCCTATCATGGCGGAACCTACCGTGATGCCGCCGCGTTGAAGGGACAGCATCACCGATGATTGCTCAGGAGAACCATCATGGCCGAACCCGACGCGCAGAATGATTTCGCCAAGTTGAGCGAGGATCTGGCGGTCCTGAGGGCGGATGTCGCCAAGCTCGCCGAAACCCTGTCGCTCATGGCCAAGGCCGAGGGCGAAGCCGTTACCGACGCGGTGAGGCAGAAGGTTCGCGCCGGCGCGGCGAGGGCCGAAGCCACCGCCTCCGGCCTGCTCGAAGAAGGCACCGCCGCCTATGAGGAAGCCAAGGCCCGCGCGCAGGGGCTCACCAGCGAGCTCGGCTCCACCATCGAGCGCAACCCGCTCAGCGCCGTCGCCGCGGCGCTCGGCATCGGCTTCCTGTTCGGCCTGCTGACGCGGGGCCGCAACTGATGCTGCGCTTCATCCTGTCGCTTGCCGGCGTCGAGCTCGACCGCGCCCTGCGCCGGGCGGCGGGAACCGCGATTCTGTTCGCGATCGGCGCGCTGCTGCTTGGCGGCGCGCTGGTTGCGCTTCTGGTCGCTCTGTTCATCGCGCTGGCCGATGCCTATGACCCGGTGGTCGCGGCATTGCTCATCGCCGCCATCTCCTTCATCGGCGCAACCGTGCTGCTGATTCTCGGCTATGCGCGGCTGCGCCGTCCCGCTCCGCGCCCGGGCTATGGCTTCAACCCGCTGGCCGGTCTCGGCCCGGTGGCGCCTCCGCCGACGGCGGCCCCGCTCACCGGCGAGCTTCCGCCGTCCACCCCGCGGGTCGGCAGCGGCACCATTCTCGGCATTGCAGCCGGCGCGGCACTGCTCGGCCTTATTCTTGGCCGACGCATCTGAAATCCTGCACGCTCGGCAGTGCGGATTGCTTGGTACCGGCGCGCGGCTTGCGGTTGCGGGCGCGCGCAAAAAGGACCAATCTGCCCGCGAGCGCCGAACCGCGAACCGTCAAGGGTTCGCGGTGCCCATGCGCTGCAGGAGGTTTCCGACTTGACGTCTCGACGTTTGCCGCTGCGGCCGGGAGCGGCCATCATCGCCGCGCTCATGGGGCCGGTTTTCGCGTTCGGCTCCATCAGCCCCGCCTTTGCCGAAGCTCCGCCCCCCGGATTGATCGCGCGCTCCTCGCCCGCCGGTAATTACCTTGCGGCACGCCTGGCCGTGTCCGAACGCGATACCACTGCGGCGGCGGCCTATTACCGTGCGCTCGTGCAGGCCTTCCCGCGCAATGGCGAGATTCTGGAACGCGGTTTCCTGATCATGCTCGCCGACGGCTCGATCGACGAGGCCGTCGACCTCGCACAGCGCATCGTGCGCATCGATCCCGAGCACGGGCTGGCGCGGCTGGTGCTTGGCGTGCGCGCCATCAAGGCCAAGCAGTACATCACCGCGCGCTCCAATCTGAAGCGCGCCGGTCAGGACGCCATCGCCAAGCTCAACGAGACGCTGCTCACCGCCTGGAGCCAGTACGGCTCCGGCAATCCGCGCGCCGGCGTCACCGCCATCGAGGCGCTGCAGGGCCCGGAATGGTATTCCGGCTTCAAGGACTACAATGCGGGCCTGCTGCTGGAGCTTGCCGGTTCCAAGAAAGAGGCCGGCCAGAAGCTCGCCGAGGCGCTGAAGATCGATTCGCGCACGCTGCGCGTGGTCGACGCCTATGCCCGCTGGGCCTCGCGCAGCGGCAACAAGCAGCTCGCCATCGAGACCTATGAGAATTTCGACAAGCTGCTGCCGGACGATCCGCTGGTTAGCCAGTCGCTGGAGGCGCTGCGCGCCGGCAAGACGTTGCCCGCGCTGATCACCTCGCCGCAGGCCGGCGCCGCCGAGGTGTTCTACGGCCTCGGTTCCGCGCTCGGCCGGCAGGGCGAGGAGGACCTCGCGCTGATCTATCTCCAGCTCGGCCGCTGGCTCGATCCCTCGCACCCGCTGATCAACATCACGCTGGCCAATCTCTACGAGAACCTGAAGAAGCACGACGAGGCGATCGCGCTGTTCCGCGCGGTGCCCAAGGATTCGCCGTTCCGCGAGAACGCCGACATCCAGCTCGGCCTCAATCTCGACGCCGCCGGCGATTTCGCCGCGGCCCGCACCGCGCTGGAGACGGTGGTCGCCAACAACCCGAAGGACGTCCGCGCCAAGATGGCGCTCGGCGACGTGCTGCGCGCCAATGACAAATATGCCGAGGCGGCCGAGGTCTATACCCACGCCATCGACCTGCTTGGCACGCCGTCGGGCAATAACTGGATGCTGTTCTATTTCCGCGGCACCGCCTATGAGCGCACCAAGCAGTGGGACAAGTCCGAGGCGGATCTGCGCAAGGCGCTGGAACTGCGCCCCGACCAGCCGCATGTGCTGAATTATCTCGGCTATTCGTGGATCGACCAGGGCGTCAATCTCGACGAGGGCATGGAGATGATCCGCAAGGCGGTGACGCTGCGTCCTGATGACGGCTTCTTCATCGACAGTCTCGGCTGGGCCTATTACCGCACCGGCAAGTACAATGAGGCGGTCGAGGAACTGGAGCGCGCGGTCGAGCTGAAGCCGAACGAATCGGTGATCAACGACCATCTCGGCGATGCCTACTGGAAGGTCGGGCGCCGGCTGGAAGCCAAGTTCAAGTGGAACCACGCCCGCGATCTCGGCGCGGAGCCGGCCGATCTGGCGCGTATCGAGCGCAAGATCGCGGTCGGGCTCGACGAGGCGGACAAGGCCGACAAGGCCGATCCCGACGCGCCGGTGATGCAGAAGACCGAACAGCCCTCGACCGAGGCGCAGAAGGCCGCGGTCGAGCCGCCGGCCGCGCCGGCAACCGAAAAGGGCGGCGGCGGCTGAGGCCGCCACCACCCCCTTCTCGTGTCACGCCGCCGCAGGGCGGCCGACGAAAAACAGCGGGCGCGAGCGCAGGGCGAACGCGCCGTCGCCCAGCAGCCAGAGCGCGAAGGAGGCGGCGATCAGGAAGCCGGGATATTCCCAGCCGCCGCCAGCCGCCGAGAACAGCCAGCCATTGCCGAGATGCGCGCTCATGGCGCCGACCATCACCGGGATCATCAGCAGCGCGACATGGCGCGCATAGATGCCGGCGACGATGAGGACGCCGCCGATCAGCTCGGCATAGATCACCGGGCCGGCCAGCGCGGCGGGCAGGCCGAGGCTGGAAAGATAGCCGGCAAAGCCGGGAATCGTGAACATGATGTACTTCAGCAGCGCATGGGAAATCCACATGGCGCCCAGCGCCAGGCGAAGCACGAACACCCCGTAAGGGGCAGAGTGAGTGTCGATCATCGTCGTCATCCGTTGCGAGGATTTTGAGGGCGATCGCCCCGTCGGGAGCGGTCAGTGAAGATGCCCTTTGATAGCCCCGCCCATTTCGCAATGCGATAGACGATATCGAACGATCATTATTGCGTTTTTGCAATTATCGCGTCAAATGCGTACCGACGGCATCGCGCTGCTCCCGCGCCACCGACTGCCGGCATCCGCCCGTTCCGTCGTATGTTCAGTGTTGGTCGTCGCCCTGCGTGGTCGCCACGCGCTCGGTGCCGGCGCCCGGACGGCGGCTCTGCGCGGCGAGCTTGGTTCGCCCGCTGCCGCCGCGCTGGAACTCGCACCACAGCCGGTCGGCACCGGCGAGATTGCCGCGGAAGCTCTGCTCGCTGGTCTTCTCCAGGTCGAAGCAGGGCTGGAACATCATGCCCTTCAGCTTGGCGCACACCGCCTCGCCCTTCACCACCAGCGTGCCGGCCGGCAGCGTCACATAGCGGGCCTTGCCCTTGCCGCGCATCTGGATGGTGCCGGCGACCGACCCGTCCTTGAGAATGCGCCCGGAACCGACCGTGCCCTCGTAGCAGCTATAGGAGAAGGTGCGGCCGATCACGAAACGCTGCGCCGTCTGCGCATCGAGCGGCTCCGCCATCGCCGGCACGGCGGGGGCGATCGCGAGGAACAGGCCCGACAGGGCAAGAGACACGGAACGCATGCGCAGGTCCATCGATGCTGGTGAGCCTTCACGATGCGCTGCGAAAGCCCTGCCTTGTCAAGGCAAAGCAACCCCGGCCGGGCGCGGGAGAAGCGCGCGCGGCCCGCACTGTGGCGCATGCGCAACGCCCCCCTGCACCACAGCACCGCCATGATGAACGGATCTGGTTAAGGACCGGCAAACAGGGCGCGCCGGTCCGGGCCGCTCACGCCGTCTGCGGACGGGCCGCGACCGGGCGCTCGACGATCGGCAGGTTGATGATCGCCGAGGCGAAGCTCAGCGCCACCGCCAGCCACCACACGAAGTCATAGGAGCCGAGCCGCTCATAGAGCACGCCGCCGAGCCACACGCCGAGAAAGCCCCCGACCTGATGGCTGAAGAAGGCGAAGCCGTAGAGCATGGCGAGGTAGCGCGTGCCAAACATCAGCATCACCAGCCCCGAGGTCGGCGGCACGGTCGACAGCCACAGCAGGCCGAGCACGATGCCGAAGCCGATCGAGGTCACCGGGGATGCCGGCAGCAGCACGAAGGCGGCGATGGCGAGCCCGCGCGCGAAATAGATGATCGCCAGCAGCCAGCGCCGCGACATCCGGCTCGACAGCCAGCCCGAGGACAGCGAGCCCACCATATTGGCGAGGCCGATCACCGCCAGCGTCCAGCCGCCGACCTGGATCGAGAGCCCGCGATCGATGAGATAGGCCGGCAGATGGGTGGTGACGAAGGCGAGCTGGAAGCCACAGGTGAAGAAGCCGAGCACGAGATAGACATAGCTCGGGTGGCGGAACGCCTGCCCCAGCGCCTCGCCGATCGACTGCCGGGGCTCGTCCAGCCTGGCCGGGGCCGGCGCCGGACTGGCGAGAGCGAGGGCGAACGGCATCACCAGCAGCATGGCGAGGCCGAAGATGGTCAGCGTCTCCTGCCAGCCGACGCTGGAGATCAGCCCGGTCGCCAGCGGCGGAAACAGGAACTGGCCGAACGAACCCGCCGCCGTCCCCGCGCCGAAGGCGATCGGCCGCATCCGCTCCGGCAGCATCTTGCCGAACGCCGCCAGCACGATGTTGAACGAGCAGCCGGACAGGCCGAAGCCGACCAGCACGCCGGCCGACAGATGCAGCAGGCCGGGCGTCGAGGCATAGGCCATCAGCCCCAGCCCGAGCGCATAGATCAGCGCGCCGACGCACAGGACGCGCACCACGCCGAACCGGTCCGCCACCGCCCCGGCGAACGGCGTGCCGAGGCCCCAGAGCAGGTTCTGGATCGCGATGGCGAGGCCGAACGTGTCGCGGCCCCAGCCATATTCACCGGTCATCGGCAGCATGAAGATGCCGGAGGAGGCGCGCGGGCCGAAGGTCAGCATGGCAATCATGCAGCCGCAGAGCAGCACGAAGAGCGGGGCGCGGGTGGCGAGGCTGGCGCGGGGCGGCGAGGCGGCGGTCATGCGGGACTCCGGCGCGGATCGGGAGGCGGCGCGGAACAGGGCGCCCGGCCCTTTTAGATAGCGGCTCCGGGACGGGGCTGGAAAATGAATAATTTAGCGGACGGCCATCAGCAATGTTCATGCATCGCGCGCCACCCCTGCGGCGCCCGGCGCGGCCTGTCCCGCCATCCTTTTGGCCGAAAAGCGTTTTCAGATACCGTCCGCGCCCCTTAATCGCGCGTTTATGATGAATCCGCGTTCATAACTTGTAGACGCGAATCATGGCATGCCGCGTTTAGGACACGGCTCATGACCAACCTCCCGGTCATGACTCTCGTCGTAAACCGAATGCCAGGATGCCTCATGCCGCTCGACCGTCGCCTGTTCCTGCTCGCCGCCTCCGCCGCGCTCGCCGGCTGCACCGCGCGGCGTGGCCCCCAGCCGCAGGCCATTGCGCCGGTCAATGCCCAGTTCGCCTCGATGTATGCCGCGATCGACACCGAGCCGTTCCCGGTGCCGGCGATCGACGTCTCGGAGATGGACCCGCGCTTCCTGAGGCAGGAGGTCGCCTATCCCACCCGCGAGCAGCCCGGCACCATCGTGGTCGACCCCAATGAGCGTCACGCCTATCTGGTGCTGGAGGGTGGCCGCGCGCTCCGCTACGGCGTCGGTGTCGGCCGCGAGGAAGGCTTCAATTTCCGCGGTGACGCGACGATCGCGCGCAAGGCGGCCTGGCCGCGCTGGACGCCGACGCTCGACATGATCCGCCGCGAGCCGGACCGCTACGGCCCCTATGCCGGCGGCCTGGCGGGCGGCCCGACCAATCCGCTCGGCCCCCGCGCGCTCTATCTCTATTCGGGCGGCAAGGACACGCTGTACCGCCTGCACGGCACCACCGAGCCGCAGACCATTGGCACCATGGTGTCCTCCGGCTGCGTGCGCTTCCTGAACCAGGACATCATCGACCTCTACAACCGCGTGCCGGTCGGCACCAAGGTCGTGGTGCTGCCGGCCGCCGCCGCTGCGGTGAGCTGAGCCCTCAATCGAGCCGGATCTCGAACGGCTCGTTCTCCATCGCCTCCGCCCCGCGCCCGATGGCGGCGATCGCCTCGACCATCCGCCCGTTGCGCCCGAGCGCGGCGTCGGCCAGCGACACCAGCAGCGCGTTGGGCGTGGCGATAGGCGAGGCCGCGCGCAGGGCGAGCGCAAGCTCCCGTTCGTCGCGTTGCGGGGCGAGCGCGCAGGCGGCGACATAGGCCGAGGCGGTGGAGCGGCTGATTCCGGCATAGCAGTGCACCACCAGCGGCGCCGCGCGGTCCCAGCGGCGGGCAAAGCCGAGGATCGCCTCGACATGCTCGGCCGAGGGGTGCACCAGCCCGTCCTGCGGCGCCACGATGTCGTTGAAGCCCACGAACAGATGGTTCTCGCGCGGAAATTCCGCCGGCAGCGTCACCGGCGTCGCGATGTTGATCACGCTCAGCACATGGCGCGCCCCGGTGCGGGTCACGGTTTCCGAAAGGCGGGAGAGCGGGCAGATATGAATCATGGCTGGGGTCCGGCGGTTTCCTCGCCGGCAATCGCGGCAAAGCGTTCGAGAAATCGTGTCTTGGCTTCCTCCGCGCTCCAGGGCGCGAGCAGGTCGCGCTCGGTGGCGGGATCAAGCGGGAAGGGCTGACCGAAGAAGCGCCGGGCCTCGCCGACCTCGAAACCGGCCAGCCGCGTCGCCTCCAGAAAGGCGCTGGCGCGGTCGGCGGCCTTGACCAGGCGGACCAGCGGCGCCGGCCAGGTCGCCGGCAGGCCGAAACGCAGGCTCACCGCCACCAGCAGCCGTGCCTCCACCGCCTTGTAGTCGCCGCCCAACACCGCCTTGAACGGCGAGATCATGTCGCCCACCACATATTCCGGCGCGTCATGCAGCAGCGTGGCGAGCCGCCAGCGCCGGTCAAGCTCTGCGCCCCGCGCCCGCGCCTGCCGTTGCGCGATCAGTTCCACCAGCACGGAATGCTGCGCGACCGAGAAGGCGTGCGGGCCACCGGTCTGCCCGTTCCAGCGCGCGACGCGGGCGAGGCCATGGGCGATGTCCTCGATCTCGATGTCGAGCGGCGAGGGGTCGATCAAATCGAGCCGCCGCCCCGACAGCATGCGCTGCCACACCCGCGCGGAAGCGGCGCGCGGGGCCGCCGGCGCCCGCGTCACGCGCGCTTCCACGGGACGTCCTCCCCCGCATGGGCGCCGTGGCGGTGGCAGGTGGCGAGATGGTCGTCGACCATGCCGACCGCCTGCATGAAGGCATAGACGATGGTCGGCCCGACAAAGTTGAAGCCGCGCTTCTTCAGCTCCTTCGACATGGCGAGCGCGGTCGGGGTCGAGACCACCGGCGTGTCGCCCTCCTTCAGCGCGCCGTCGCGCGGCGGGCCGTTCATGTCCCAGAGCAGGGCGGCGAAGCCCGGGCCCTTCTCCATGATGTCGAGGAAGACCTGCGCCGAGCGCACCGTGGAGACGATCTTGGAGCGGTTGCGCACGATGCCGGGGTCCTGCATCAGCGCCTCGATCTTTTCCGGCGAGTAGCGGGCGATGATCTCCGGCTGGAACCCGTCGAAGGCGGCGCGAAAACCGTCGCGCTTGCGCAGAATGGTGATCCAGGCGAGCCCGGCCTGGAAGCCGTCGAGGATCAGCTTCTCGAACAGCGCGCGGTCGTCATATTCCGGCACGCCCCATTCGGTGTCGTGATAGGCGACATAGAGCGGATCGCTGCCGCACCAGGCGCAGCGCGTCACGCCGTCGGGATGGAGATGGGCCTTCACGTCAGCGCTCCGTACCGGGAATGGGGAAACTCGCCCAGGCGAGCGGCTCGGGAACCAGCGCGGCGCCGGCGGCCTCGATGCCGAGCCCGGCCTCGCGCGCTTCCGCGAGACGGTCAAGCCGCACCGTCGCCAGCACGCGCCCATCGGCCCCGGAGCCGACCTGCCCCAGCGTCTTTGCCCCCGCGACCACCGGCGTGCCCGGCGCCGGGACCGGCCCGTTCACCGCGAAGGGGATCACCCGCGTGCGCGCGGTGCCGCGATGCTGCATGCGGCTGACGATTTCCTGCCCGACATAGCACCCCTTGTCGAAATCGATGCCGTGGAGCTGGTCCATGTCCGCCTCGTGCGGGAAGGCGTCGCCATAAGCGAAATCGCGCCCGCCCTCCGGCACGCCGAGTGCGATGCGGTGCGCCTGCCAGTCGGCCTCGGGCACGGTGGCAAGCCCGCCCGCCGCGCCGGCCTCGATCAGGAAGCGCCGGCCGAGCGCGGGCAGCCGCGGGTCCTCGAAGGCCGGCGCGCCCTCGGGCACCGCCGCCCCATCCCAGGCGACGCCGGCGACGAGACCGTCCACAGCCTCGATCTCGACCCTGGCGCGCAGGCGATAGAGCTTCAGCTTCTTCAGGAGTTCGGCGAGCAGCGGCGCCGGCACATCGAGCCGGAATCCGTCCTCGGGCACGGCGAGCACGAACATGTCGGCGAGAATCTTGCCCTGCGGCGCCAGCAGCGCGGCATAGCGCGCCGCGCCCGGCGCGGGCGCGCGGGCGGTGAGCAGATTGTCGAGGAAATGCGCGGCCTCGGGTCCGGCGACCCGCGCCACCGCACGGCCCTCAAGAAGCGCGATCGGCATGGAGCATGCGTCCTCGCCCGCCCGAAGCGGCGGGGTGAGGGCAGAGGTAAGCACTGAGGCCGGCAGGAGCAAGGGTGCGAGATGGGTGCAACGCGGCTTGCCGGTGCGCGCCGGCTCAGGGCCGGAAGGACGGACCGTTGGTGATGATCATGCCGTGGCCCGCCACGTCGTTGCCGGTGGGATAGACCCCTTCCAGCACGGTCTCGAAGTGCTGGCGCACCACCGCGTGGCACTGGCAGCTCATCGCCTCCAGCATCTGCGGGTCGCGGATGCGCAGCCGGGCCCGGCGCGTGTCGATCGCGCCGCTGCTGCGCAGCTCGCGGATCACCCGCCCGATATAGGAGCGGCCCACCGCGAGCATCGAGGCGAGCTGCTCCTGGGTCAGCGTCACCTCCTCGTCGCCCGTGCGGTCGAGCGCGGCGAGAAGCCATTTGGCGGTGCGCTGCTCGATGCTGTGAGCCGCGTTGCAGGCGACCGACTGGAAGATCTGCGCCAGCAGGCAGTCGGCATATCGTGCGAACAGATGACGCAGCGCGGCGGATTGGTCCTTCGCGCGTTCCAGTTCGGCGCTGTCCAGCCGCAGCATCGGCCCGCCGATCTGCACCACGGCGCGGGCATAGGCCGGCAGGCGCCCCTGGGACACGATGCCCCCCACCGCGCCCTCGCGGCCGACCAGCCCGATCTCCACCAGCCGGCCATCCTCCAGCATCACCATGAATGACACCACGGTCTGCGCGCAGGGAAAATACACCGTGCGCACGTCGTCGCCGGGCTCGTACAGCACGGCCCCGGCCGGGCGGTCCAGGCGCCGCAGACTGGATTTCAGCAGGGCGAAGTCCGCCGCGCGCAGCGCGCCCAGCAGATTATTGCCGCCGGACGAGACCGCAGCATTGGCCTGCACCACCTGATCCATCCCCGCTCCCCCAAATGATACCTGTCACCATGTACTCTGCTATGGAGACTTAACGCGGCGGATCGGGATATGTTCACTAGTGGCCAAAACTTCCGGTGCGTTGGCTCTACAAGCATACCCATGGCAGCGACCTCTTTCATATCGGCAAGCACAGACATGATCGGCAACGGCTCAGGCCCGGTCGCGGCCCCGGCCCGTACGCGGGGCTGGGCGCTAGGTTGGGCGCGGGTTGGGGCGCGTCGATGACGAAACCACCTGCCGACTCCTTCCAGCCTCCCGTCTTCTGGCGCCTGATGGACGCGGTCGAGCCGCTGCGCCGCAACCGCCTGCTCGGCGATGTCTGCGGGATCGGGCTGTTCGCCCTCGCGCTAGCCCTTCGCGCGCTGGTGGACGACGTGCTGCCGGCGGGCTTTCCGTTCCTCACCTTCTTCCCGGCCGTCATCCTGTCGACCGTCATGTTCGGGCTGCGGCCCGGCATCGTGTGCGCCGTCCTCTCCGCATTGGCGGCGTGGTACTTCTTCATCGGTCCGGCGACCGGCATGGTGCTCACCGGGCAGGCGGCGCTGGCCCTCGGCTTCTTCGCGTGCATCGCGGCGATCGACATCGCGCTGGTCCATGTCAGCTTCGCCGCCGCCGAGCGGCTGCGGCAGGAGAAGGCGGTGACCGCCAAGCTCTATGAGGAACAGCGCACCATGTTCCAGGAGCTGCAGCACCGCGTCGCCAACAACATGCAGTTCGTCGCGGCGCTGCTGATCCTGCACCGGCGCGAGGCCGCGCAGGCGCCGGAGCGCGCGCTCACCACGCTGGACGAGGCCCGCCGGCGGCTGGAGACCATCGCCCGCCTGCATCGCCGGCTTCATGATCCCGACCGGCTGGCCCTGCCGATGGAGCCCTATCTGCGTGAGCTGTGCCGCGACCTGCTGGAAGCCGCCGGCGCACGCGCCGTGGTGTGCCACGTCTCGGCCCCGGACGTCACGCTGGGCGTCGCGCGCCTCACCACCCTGTCGCTGCTGGTGGCGGAGATCGTCACCAACAGCCTGAAACATGCGTTCGGGCCGCATGGCGTCGGCGCGCTCGACGTCACGCTGAGCCGCCTCTCCTCCGGCCGCCTCGAACTCGTCATCGTGGATGACGGCCCGGGACTGCCGGATGATTTCGATCTGGAACGCAGCCCGAGCCTCGGCCTGCGCATCATCCAGGGATTGGCCGGGCAGCTCGACGGCGCGGTCCGCTTCGAAAATCGCAACGGCACGGCCGTTCTGGTCGAGTTCAGCGCGGCCTGACACGGGGGCAGGCCGTTCGCGGCTCGCAAAAAGCGGTGCGCCCCGGCCCGACATGTTCTAGAAGCGCGAGCGTCACGTTGCCAACGCAGGAGCGCACCATGCCTGAGACCTTCGACCTCCTCCTCAAGGGCGGCACCGTGGTCAACCAGGATGGCGAGGGGGTGCGCGATATCG
This sequence comes from Ancylobacter gelatini, assembly GCF_022601675.1. Classification (GTDB taxonomy): domain Bacteria; phylum Pseudomonadota; class Alphaproteobacteria; order Rhizobiales; family Xanthobacteraceae; genus Ancylobacter; species Ancylobacter gelatini. The sequence continues at coordinate 284,883 of NZ_JAKVIL010000005.1, forward strand.
GCGTGAAGGCCGGCCGCATCGCCGGCATCGGCTCGTTCCATCCCGACCAGGCCGGCGAGACCATCGACTGCACCGGCCTGCACATATTGCCCGGCGTGATCGATACCCAGGTCCATTTCCGCGAGCCGGGACTGGATCACAAGGAAGACCTCGAATCAGGCTCCCGCGCCGCGGTGATGGGCGGCGTCACCGCCGTGTTCGAAATGCCGAACACCAACCCGCTCACCATCTCGGCGAGCGCGCTGGAAGACAAGCTCGCCCGCGCGCACGGCCGCATGCATTGCGACTTCGCCTTCTTCGTCGGCGGCACCCATGACAATGTGAAGGACCTGCCGGAGCTGGAGATGCTGCCCGGCGCGGCCGGCATTAAGGTGTTCATCGGCTCCTCCACCGGCTCGCTGCTGGTGGCCGACGATCCGGGCGTGCGCGCCATCCTGAAAGTCATCCGCCGCCGGGCCTCGTTCCATTGCGAGGACGAGCCGCGCCTCGAAGAGCGCAAGCACCTGCGCGTGGCCGGCGATCCCTCCTCGCACCCGGTGTGGCGCGACGAGATCGCCGCGCTCACCGCCACCACCCGCCTCGTCAACCTGGCGCGCGAGGTCGGCAAGCGCATCCACGTCCTGCACATCACCTCACAGGAGGAGATGGAGTTCCTGCGCGGCGCCAAGGATGTCGCCACCGTCGAGGTGACGCCCCATCACCTGACCATGGACGACAGCTGGTATGGCCGCCTTGGCTCGATGGTGCAGATGAACCCGCCGGTGCGGGCCGCCCATCACCGCGCCGCCATCTGGCGAGGCCTGTCGGAAGGCGTGGTCGACGTGCTCGGCTCCGACCACGCGCCCCACACGCTGGAGGAAAAGGCCAAGCCCTATCCGAACAGCCCCTCGGGCATGACCGGCGTGCAGACGCTGGTGCCGATGATGCTGGACCATGTGAATGCCGGCCGGCTCTCGCTCGCCCGCTTCGTCGACCTCTCCAGCGCCGGCCCGGCGCGCATCTTCAACATCGCGACCAAGGGCCGGATCGCGGTCGGCTACGATGCCGATTTCACCATTGTCGACCTCAAGCGCCGGCAGACCATCCGCAACGAATGGATCGCCTCCAAGCCCGGCTGGACGCCCTATGACGGCGTCGAGGTCACCGGCTGGCCGGTGGGGACGCTCATTCGCGGCAACAAGGTGATGTGGGAAGGCGAGCTGACCGGCCCCTCCGGCGGCGCCCCCGTGCGCTTCATGGAAGCGCTGGAGCCGACCCGCCCCACCCGCACCCCGACCCTGCTGGAGCGGCTGGGCTAGGGAGCGGCTGGGCTAGTACGTCACTTCCGCCAGATACAGCCCGGCGGAGGGGGCCATCGGGCCGCAGCGTGTGCGGTCCTTCGCTTCCAGCGCGGCGCTCACATCGTCCGGCGTCCACGCGCCCTCGCCGACCTTCACCAGCGTGCCGACCATGGAGCGCACCTGGTGGTGGAGGAAGGAGCGCGCCGCCGCGTGGACGCGGATTTCGCCGTCCAGCGTCTCCACCTCCAGCCGGTCCAGCGTCTTCACCGGCGAGGCGGACTGGCAGCCAATGGCGCGGAAGGTGGTGAAGTCGTGCCGCCCGACCAGCCGCGCCGCGCCCAGCGCCATCGCCGCGACATCGAGCGGCCGGCGGATGCGCCACGCCCGGTCGCGCTCCAGCGCGAGGTCGGCGCGGCGCACGATCAGCCGGTAGACATAGCGCCGCCCCGTCGCCGAGAACCGGGCGTGGAAATCATCCGCCACCCGCTCGGCCGTCAGCACCGCGACCGGGTGCGGGCGCAGATGCGCGTTCATGGCGTCGCGCACCGTGTCGGCGCGCCACTCCTTCGCCAGTTCGACATGGCCGACCTGCCCGGTGGCGTGCACCCCCGAATCGGTGCGCCCCGCGCCATGGACCGGCGCATCCTCGCCGGAAAAGCGCCGCACGGCGTCGGCCAGCACGCCTTGCACACTCGGCTGGCCGTCCTGGATCTGCCAGCCGGCGAAGGGCGTGCCGTCATATTCGATGGTCAGCTTGTAGCGGGGCATGGTTTCATCCTCGCGGGTTCTCTAAGCCCGCCGCCGCGCGCGGGCAATGGTTGCCCCCCTCTCCCGCTTGGGGCATCGTGCCGGCCCGAAACGGAGCCCCCCATGTCCGAGACCTCCAGGGAAGAGCCGGTCGATGCCGGCGACCATGTCGTCCTCATCGACGGCTCGGCCTATATCTTCCGCGCCTATCATGCCCTGCCCCCGCTCACCCGCTCCTCGGACAAGCTCCCGGTCGGCGCGGTGGCGGGGTTCTGCAACATGCTGTGGAAGCTGGTGCGGGCCGGACAGAATGGCGGCGGGTTCTCGCCCAGGCCCACCCATCTCGCCGTGGTGTTCGACAAGAGCGAACAGACCTTCCGCAAGGACATCTACCCGCTCTACAAGGCGCAGCGCCCGGAGCTGCCGGAGGATTTGCGCCCGCAATTCCCGCTGATCCGCGAGGCCACCCGCGCATTCGACCTCGCCTGCGTCGAGCAGGCCGGCTTCGAGGCCGACGACCTGATCGCGACCTATGCCGAACAGGCCAAGGCGCGCGGGGCGCAGGTCACCGTCATCTCCTCCGACAAGGACCTGATGCAGCTCGTCGACCGTCTGGTGCGCATGTACGACCCGATGAAGGACAAGGCCATCGGCACGGAGGAGGTATTCGAGAAATTCGGCGTCGCGCCGGAAAAGGTGGTCGACGTGCAGTCGCTGGCCGGCGATTCGGTGGACAACGTGCCGGGCGTGCCGGGCATCGGCATCAAGACCGCCGCGCAGCTTCTCGCCGAATATGGCGACCTCGACACCCTGTTGGCCCGCGCCGGCGAGATCAAGCAGACCAAGCGCCGCGAGAACCTGATCGAGTTCGCCGACCAGGCCCGGTTGTCGCGCGAATTGGTGACGCTGAAGCGCGACGTGCCGCTCGACGTGCCGCTCGACGACATCGCGGTGGTGGAGCCCGAGGGCAAGCGGCTGATCGCCTTCCTCAAGGCGATGGAGTTCACCACCCTCACCCGCCGCGTCGCGGAAGCCTATGAGATCGAGGCCGCCGCCGTCGAGCCGGACCCGGCGCTGAAGGCGGGGGGGGCGGAGAGCGACGCCCTCGCCAGCCTCGCCGACCCGGCGGATGGCACCAAAACCGCCGACGGCGCGCCGAAATCGCCGGTCGGCGCGGCGGGCAATGCCCTCACCCCGCAAGCGCTCTCCGCCGCCCGCGTGGCCGAGGGCACCGCGACCCCGGTCGACCGCGCGCGCTACGAGACCGTCACCACCCTCGCCCGGCTGAAGGAATGGATCGCACGCGCCGCCGACCTCGGTGTGGTCGCGGTCGATACCGAAACCACCGGGCTCGACGCCATGGCGGCCGATCTGGTCGGCATCTCGCTGGCCACCGCACCCAACGAAGCCTGCTACATCCCGCTCACCCACAAGGGCGGCGATGAGGGGCTGTTCAGCGAAGGCCTGCTGCCGGGCCAGATTGCGCTCGAAGACGCGATCACCGCGCTGAAGCCGCTGCTGGAGCATCCCGGCGTGCTCAAGATCGGCCAGAACATGAAATATGACTGGCTGATCTTCGCGCGCTACGGCATCGAGGTCGGCCCCTATGACGACACGATGCTGATCTCCTACGTGCTCGATGCCGGCGCCTCGCCCCATGGCATGGACCCGCTCTCGATCCGCTGGCTCGGCCACACGCCGATCAAATATGAAGAGGTCGCCGGCAAGGGCAAGAACGCCGTCACCTTCGACCGCGTGACCATCGAGAAGGCGGTCGAGTACGCCGCCGAGGATGCCGACGTCACGCTGCGGCTGTGGCGCGTGCTCAAGCCCCGGCTGGCATCGGAAGGCAAGGTCGCGGTCTATGAGACGCTGGAGCGCCCGCTGGTCGCGGTGCTCGGCAACATGGAGCGGCGCGGCATCCTCATCGACCGGCAGATGCTGTCGCGGCTCTCGGGCGAATTCGCCCAGGGCATGGCGCGGCTGGAGGCGGATATCTCGCAAATGGCGGGCGAGAGCTTCAACCCCGGCTCGCCCAAGCAGCTCGGCGACATCCTGTTCGGCAAGATGCAGATTCCCGGCGGCCGCAAGACCCCGACCGGGGCATGGTCCACCGGCGCCGACGTGCTGGAAGAGCTGGCGGAGGCGGGCCACGAACTGCCGCGCCGCATCCTCGACTGGCGCCAGTTGCAGAAGCTCAAATCAACCTATGCCGACGCGCTGCCGACCTATGTGAACCGCGACACCGGGCGCGTGCACACCTCCTTCGCCCTCGCCGCCACCACGACGGGCCGGCTCTCCTCCTCCGAGCCTAACCTGCAGAACATCCCGGTGCGCACCGAGGAAGGCCGCAAGATCCGCAAGGCCTTTATCGCCGAGCGCGGCCACAAGCTGGTCTCGGCGGACTATTCGCAGATCGAACTGCGCCTGCTTGCCGAGATCGCCGACACCCCGTCCTTGCGTCAGGCGTTCCAGGACGGGCTGGACATCCATGCCATGACCGCGTCGGAGATGTTCGGCGTGCCGATCGAGGGCATGCCGGGCGAGGTGCGCCGGCGTGCGAAGGCGATCAATTTCGGCATCATCTACGGCATTTCGGCCTTCGGGCTGGCCAACCAGCTCTCGATCCCGCGGGAGGAGGCGGGGGCCTATATCAAACGCTATTTCGAGCGCTTCCCCGGCATCCGCGCCTATATGGACGAGACCCGCGCCTTCGCCCGCGAGCACGGTTATGTGGAGACGCTGTTCGGCCGGCGCTGCCACTACCCGGACATCAACGCCAAGAACCCCTCGATCCGCGCCTTCAACGAGCGCGCGGCGATCAATGCCCGGCTTCAGGGCTCCGCCGCCGACATCATCCGCCGCGCCATGGCGCGCATGGACGCCGCGCTGGAAACCGCGCGCCTTTCCGCCCGCATGCTGCTGCAGGTGCATGACGAACTGATCTTCGAGGTGCCGGACGAGGAGATCGAGGCGACGCTGCCCGTGGTGCGCGAGGTGATGGAACAGGCGGCGCTGCCGGCCGTCGCGCTCGCCGTGCCGCTGAAGGTCGATGCCCGCGCCGCGCAGAACTGGGACGAGGCACATTGAGGGTACCGGCGACAAGCCGGCTAACCGAGCGCGCAAATCGAGCAGCCCCATCCTCTCCCCGCGGGGGGAGAGGATGGGGTTCGGTGCCTTACGCCACCGCGAGCTCGACCGGAATGTTCCCGCGCGTCGCCTTGGAATAGGGGCACATCTGGTGCGCGGCCTCGATCACTTCCTGCGCCTCGTCCTTGGAGAGCGCGGGCGCCTTGAGTGTGAGCTTCACGGCGAGGCTGAAGCCGTCATCGCCCTTTACCAGAGAGGCCGCGACCGTCACGGCGGCGCCCGTCACATCCAGCTTCTTCTGCCGGCCGACCGCCTCGACCGCCGAACCGAAACAGGCCGCATAGCCGGTCGCGAACAAATGCTCGGGCGTGGTCTTGCCGGAATCGAGCACGCCATTATTCGGCATGGCGAGATCGACGGAAACCGAGCCGTCGCTGGTCTGCGAATGGCCGTTGCGGCCGCCAATGGCGGTGGCGGTTCCCGTGAACAGAACAGTGCCGGACATGATGTGTCTCCCTTTGGGTTTTGACCGAGAATGACAGCCTCCTGCTAAAATGGTGCGACAGGCCGACACGACAACCGCCCCCTGTCCGAACCGCACGCCGCTCCTGCATGCGCGCCCTGCATCCGCGGCTCTTGTGCGGCAGGCGGAGGCATGGCACTTGGCCGTTCCATGAAAGCTGAAGCCGCTCCCGCTCTGCCGCCCTGCCTTCCCTTCTCGGAACTCGCGCCGCGCTATGACGTGCTGCTGTGCGACGTGTGGGGCGTGCTCCACAACGGGGCGCAGGGCCGCCCGGACGCCGCCAATGCCTTGGAACGCGCCCGCGCGGCCGGCGCCACGGTCATCCTGGTCTCCAACGCCCCGCGTCCGCCCGATGGCGTGGCGAAGATCCTGGACGGCTTCGGAATTCCGCGCAGCGCCTATGACGCCATCGTGACCTCCGGCATGGTCACGACAGCGCTGCTGGCGGAGCGGCCGGGCGTGCGGATGTGGCATCTCGGCCCCGATCGCGACCTCGGCATCTATGTCGGGCTCGACCTCGTGCTCACCGATCTGAAAAGCGCCGAGCTGATCGTCTGCACCGGCCTGTTCGACGACACGGTGGAGACACCGGAGGATTATCACGACACGCTGAAGGCGGCGAAGGCGCGCGACCTTCCCTTCATCTGCGCCAACCCGGACATCGTGGTGGAGCGCGGCGGCGAACTGATCTGGTGCGCCGGGGCCATCGCGGAAGCGTATGAAGCGCTCGGCGGTTCCGCGGTCTATTGTGGCAAGCCGCACCGGCCGATCTACCAGACCGCCTTCGACACCGCCCGCGCGCTCAGGGGCAGCGACACACCGCGCGAAAGATTCCTCGCCATCGGCGACGCGCTGCGCACCGATCTCGCTGGCGCGCTGGGCGCGGGCATTGACTGCCTGTTCGTCGCCGCCGGCATCCATGCCGGCGAGCTTGGGCTGGAAGACACTGGCACACTCGATCCGCACGCGTTGGCGCGCCTGCTGGAAGACGGCCCCGGCCGGCCCGCCGCCGTCACCACCCGGCTGGCCTGGGGCGCGTGATGAACAGCGGGGGCGGCGTCGGTTCCGGCCTTGACGGCACGCCACCCTGTCGCCTTCCATGCCCACCGGCCCGCACGGACGGGTGCCGAGCGTAGCGACATGACCCACCCCACCGTTTCCCTGAAGCCTTTCATGGTACTGCGCGGCGGCGACACGCTGCCGGCAGCGCTCCACGGGCCGGTGGTGGCGATCGGCAATTTCGACGGCGTGCATCGCGGCCACCGCGCGGTGATCGGCACCGCGATCGAACAGGCCCGCTCCTTCGGCAAGCCGGCGCTGGCGCTGACCTTCGAGCCGCACCCGCGCGCCTTCTTCCGCCCGGACGAGCCGATGTTCCGCCTCACCCCCGAGCCGATGAAGCTCGCCCGCCTCGCCGAGACCGGGCTCGACGGCGCGGTGGTGCTCGGCTTCGATGCGGCGCTGGCCGCCCGCGATGCCGAGAGCTTCGTCGCCGACATTCTGGTCGGCCAGCTCGGCGTCGCCATGGTGGTGGCCGGGTTCGACTTCCATTTCGGCAAGGGCCGCTCGGGTTCGCCCGCCTTTCTGCGCGAGGCCGGGGCGCGGCACGGCTTCCGGGTCGAGATCGTGCCGCCGCTGCTGGACGAGGGCGCGCAGATTTCCTCTTCCGCGATCCGCGCCGCGCTGGCGCAGGGCCGTGTCGAGCAGGCCGCCGACATGCTCGGTGCGCCATGGGAGATCGAGGCCGAGGTGATCCATGGCGACAAGCGCGGGCGCGAGTTCGGCTATCCCACCGCCAATATGCGGCTCGACCCCTCGATCCAGCTCGCCCACGGCATCTACGCCGTGACGCTGGAGATTGACGGCGCGCGTCGCCCCGGCGTCGCCAGCTTCGGCCGGCGCCCGACCTTCGACGACGGCGCGCCCCGGCTGGAGAGCTTCGTGTTCGACTTCACCGGCGATCTTTACGGCCGGCGGCTGCGCGTCGCCTTCCACGCCTATCTGCGCCCCGAGCTGAAGTTCGACAGCATCGAGGCGCTGATCGCGCAGATGGACATCGACAGCGCCAAGGCGCGGGCCGCGCTCGGGTCGTAGCGTTTGAAGGCGTCCGGCAGGCTTCCACGCCCTTGCACCGCCCCGTCGCTGCGCTTAAACCGTGCGGCGAGAACGAGGAGCGCGTCATGACGAGCCGCAACAGCGACGGTCGCGAGACCAGCGGGACCACGGGCAAGGCCGCACAGGGGGCCGAGACGGAGGCCGCGCGCGACTATTCGTCGACCCTGTTCCTGCCGCAGACCGATTTCCCGATGCGCGCGGGCCTGCCCCAGCGCGAGCCGGAAATGCTGGCGCGCTGGAAGGCGATCGACCTTTATGGCCGCCAGCGCAAGGCCGGCGAAGGCCGCCCGCGTTTCGTGCTGCATGACGGCCCGCCCTATGCCAATGGCAACATCCATATCGGCCATGCGCTCAACAAGATCCTGAAGGACGTGGTGGTGCGCTCGCAGGGAGCGCTGGGCCACGATTCCAACTATGTGCCCGGCTGGGACTGCCACGGCCTGCCGATCGAGTGGAAGATCGAGGAACAATACCGCGCCAAGGGCCGCAACAAGGACGAGGTGCCGGTCGTCGAGTTCCGCCAGGAATGCCGCGCCTTCGCGCAAGGCTGGCTCGACATCCAGCGCGAGGAATTCAAGCGGCTCGGCGTCGAAGGCGACTGGGCGCACCCTTACGTCACCATGAGCTTCGACGCCGAAGCGCAAATCGCGCGCGAGATCATGAAGTTCGCCGCCAACGGCCTGCTCTATCGCGGCTCGAAGCCGGTGATGTGGTCGGTGGTGGAGAAGACCGCGCTCGCCGAGGCCGAGGTCGAGTATCACGACCACCAGTCCACCACGATCTTCGTCAAGTTCCCGGTCACGGGATACCGCAAAAGTGCCGCCACCGCCGGTGGCCTGCCCAAGGGGCTGGAACCGGCCGACAATGCCGCCGACATCCACCTCTTCCCCTCCTATGAGGGGGCGAATGTGGTGATCTGGACCACCACGCCCTGGACCATCCCCGGCAACCGCGCCATCGCCTTCTCGAAGGATGTCACCTATGCCGTCTACGAGGTGACCGAGGCCGCGGCCGACAACTGGGCCAAGGTCGGCGAGCACTTCATCCTCGCCGACAAGCTGGCGCCCGAGGTGTTCAAGGCCGCCCGCGTGACGGGCTATGAGCGCCACCGCGAGGTGGACCCCACCCATCTGGTCTGCGCCCATCCGCTCAAGGGCGTCGAGGGTGCCGGTCATTATTTCGACTTCGCCGTGCCGGTTGTGGCGGGCGATTTTGTCACCGACGACACCGGCACCGGCTTCGTCCACCTGGCTCCCGGCCATGGCGCGGACGACTTCAACCTCTACATCGCCGAAAAGCTCGGCGAGGTGCCGCACACGGTTGGGCCGGACGGGCGCTATTACGATCACGTCCCGCTTTTCGCCGGCCATCGCGTGATGGATGACAAGGGCAAGGACGGCGACGCCAACGACGCGGTGATCAAGGCGCTGGCCGCGGCCGGCAAGATCATCGCGCGCGGCCGGCTGAAGCACCAATACCCGCATTCATGGCGCTCCAAGGCCCCGATCATCTTCCGCAACACGCCGCAATGGTTCATCGCGATGGACAAGGACATCGCGGCGTCCGACGGCTCGAAGACCAGCGGTGACACGCTGCGGGCGCGGGCGCTTTCGGGCATCGCCGGCGTGGACTGGGTGCCGGCCAGCGGGCGCAACCGCATCAATGGCATGATCGAGAACCGCCCGGACTGGGTGGTCTCGCGCCAGCGCGCCTGGGGCGTGCCGATCGCGGTGTTCGTCAAGGACAAGGGCGACGGCACGGTCGAAATCCTGAAGGACGACAAGGTGAACGCGCGCATCGCGAGCGCCTTCGCGGCCGAGGGCGCCGACGCCTGGTATGAGGAGGGCGCCGCCGCCCGCTTCCTCGGCAATGATTACAGCCCGGACGAGTGGTCCAAGATCGACGACATTCTCGATGTCTGGTTCGATTCCGGCTCCACCCACGCCTTCACGCTGGAAGTGCGCGACGACCTCAAGGTCGACCGCGCCTTTAATGGCGGGCCGGACCGGGTGATGTATCTCGAAGGCTCGGACCAGCATCGCGGCTGGTTCCATTCCTCGCTGCTGGAGAGCTGCGGCACGCGCGGGCGCCCACCCTATGACGTGGTGCTCACCCACGGCTTCGTGCTCGACGAGGACGGGCGCAAGATGTCGAAGTCGCTCGGCAACGTCGTCGCCCCGCAGGAGGTCATCAAGTCCTCCGGCGCCGACATACTGCGCCTCTGGGTCTGCGCCTCCGATTATTCCGACGATCTGCGCATCGGCCCGGAAATCCTCAAGACCACGGTCGAGACCTATCGCAAGCTGCGGAACACGCTGCGCTGGCTGCTCGGCTCGCTGCATCATTACCGCGAGAGCGAGCGCGTGGCTTTCTCCGACATGCCGGCGCTGGAGCGCATGGTGCTGCATCGTCTCGTCGAACTCGACGCCGTGGTGCGCGAGGCCTATGCGAGCTTCGACTTCAAGCGGGTGCACGCCGCGCTGTCGTCCTTCATGACCACCGAGTTGTCCGCCTTCTATTTCGACGTGCGCAAGGACGCGCTCTATTGCGACCCGATTTCGTCGGTGACGCGCCGCGCCTGCCTGACCGTGCTCGACGAGGTGTTCAACCGCCTTGTGGTCTGGCTCGCCCCGATCCTGCCTTTCACCGCGGAAGAGACCTTCCTGGCCCGCTTCCCGTCCGACACCAGCTCGGTGCATCTGGAGACCTTCCCGGATACCCCGGCCAAGTGGCGCAACGAGGTGCTGGCGGATGAGTGGCGCAAGATCCGGCTGGTCCGCCGCGTGGTCCTCGGCGCGCTGGAAGTGGAGCGCGCCGCCAAGCGCATCGGCTCCAGCCTGGAGGCGGCGCCGGTGATCCATGTCTCCGACCCGAAGCTGTTCGCCGCGGTGAGCGCGGTTGACCTCGCGGAGGTCTGCATCACCTCCGACGCGCATCTGATGCCCGATGAAGGTCCGGCCGAGGCGTTCCGGCTAGAAGAGGTGCCGGGCGTCAGCGTGGTGCCGAACCGCGCGCAGGGTCACAAATGCGCCCGCTCGTGGAAGATCTCTCCGCTGGTCGGCACCGATCCCGACTACCCGGACGTGACGCCTCGCGACGCGCAGGCGCTGCGCGAACTGGCGGTCGCGCGCCGCGCGGCCGAGTGAGGCTTCCCGCGAACGGGGCCGGCAAGGGACATCGATGAAACTGCGTCTGGCCGGCCCCCTCTCGCTCTATGGCGGCGTCTATGCGCTGGCGGCGCTGGTCATCGATCAGGCGTCGAAGCTCCTGGTGCTGAATCGGGTGGATTTTGGCGATGAGGGCATGGTCCGCGTCCTGCCGTTCCTCGACATCGTGCGCGCCTGGAACACCGGCATCAGCTACGGGCTGTTCTCACAGGGCGCGAATGGATGGTGGCTGCTTGGCGGGCTGAAGATCGCGGCGGCGGTCTTCTTCACCTTCTGGCTTGCCCGCGTGGAGCGGCGGCTGGAGGCGGCGGCGCTCGGCCTGCTGATCGGCGGCGCGCTTGGCAATGCCATTGACCGCGTGGCCTATGGCGCGGTGTTCGACTTCGTGTCGCTGCACGCTTTCGGCTTCTACTGGTACGTCTTCAACCTGTCGGATGTCGCCATAGTTGCCGGTGTCGCCCTGCTTTTGTATGACTCGCTTAAGGGCGATGCCGTAAAATAGCCGTCCTGAAATGAGAACCGAGCTTTCCGCACCTTGAGCGGATCGTCGCGGGAGCGGCTTTGCCCTTCCGTGCCGGGTCGGCAGGAGATGACCGGATGATCACACGACTGGACACCACGCGCCTTGCCAGCCGCCGCCCGGCGCTGGCTTTGGCGGCGGCCACCGGCTTCGCAATGGCTCTTCTTGCCGGCGGTGCACCGGCACAGGCGCAGGAAGATACCAGCTTCACCGAGCAGTTGTTCACCACACTCGGCCTCGTTCCCCCGGCGCCTCCCGCGATCGATTATCGCGAGCGCGCCCCGCTGGTGGTGCCGCCGAGCGGCGATATCCTGCCGCCGCCGCGCGACCAGTCGGCGCTGGCCGAAAATCCGGCCTGGCCCAAGGATGTCGATCAGGAAGAGCGCAAGAAGGCCGCCGCCGCCGCCAAGTTGCCGAGCTTCGTCAACGATCGCGACGACACCCGCGCCCTGACCCCGCGCGAGGTTGCCACCGGCCGGCGCTCCGGCGCCGGGCTGAACACCAGCGCGCCGCAGCCCACCAGCCTGCGCGAGAAGGAGGGCTGGATCCAGCCCAAGAATCTCGGCTTCACGGGCTGGATGAACAAGACGGAAGAGAAGCCGATTCCCTTCGACGGCGAGCCCGAGCGCCAGGCGCTGACCGAGCCGCCGCCCGGCTACCAGACGCCCGCGCCAAACGCGCCCTATGGCGTCGTGGCCGAGCGCGAGGAGGATAAGGGCTTCAAGCTTCCCAACCTGTTCGACCGCACGCAGAAGAACAACGACCGTCACTGACGGCTGCCGCGCAGCATCCGGCGCGGCTCCCGGGCGTGCGCGCCATCACACGGGATTGATCGGCTGCCGCACATTCGCCGGATGGAGTGTGGCAAGGTTCCACCTCCGCGCCTCCTGGGATGGCGCGGAACGGCCGGTGGAATCGTGTCCCCGGCTCCTCCCGTCAAACGCGTGCCCGTCGGGCGCCCACGCCTGGATAAACGTGACCGGAATGCCGACTCGAAAGCCGACTGGAAAGTTCATGCCCGCCCTCATGCTTCTCGCCGCCGCCGGCGCTGCCACGCTTGCCTCCTCCCGGCCCTCGCAAGCGGCGGAGATTTCGCAGTTCACGCTCGACAACGGCATGCAGGTCGTGGTGGTCCCCGACCATCGCGCGCCGGTGGTCACCCATATGGTGTGGTACCGCGTCGGCTCGGCGGATGAGCAGCCCGGCAAGTCCGGCATCGCCCATTTCCTCGAACACCTGATGTTCAAGGGGACCGAAAAGCACCCGACCGGCGAGTTCTCGCAGGTGGTGGCCAAGCTCGGCGGGCAGGAGAACGCCTTCACGTCGCAGGACTACACCGCCTATTTCCAGCGCGTGGCCAAGGAACACCTGCCTGTGGTGATGGGCTTCGAGGCCGACCGCATGACCGGTCTCGTGCTCACCGATGAGGTGGTGCTGCCCGAGCGCGACGTGGTGCTGGAGGAGCGCCGCATGCGCACCGACAACGACCCGGCGTCGCAGCTCTCCGAGGCGTCGCAGGCCGCGATGTTCACCAATCACCCTTACGGCCATCCGATCATCGGCTGGGAAGACGAGATCAAGCAGCTCAACCGCGAGGACGCGCTGGCCTTCTATCGTCGCTTCTACACGCCCAACAACGCCATCCTCGTGGTGGCGGGCGATGTCGATCCGGACGAGGTGAAGAAGCTCGCGCAGGAAAGTTACGGCAAGGTTCAGCCGCGCGCCGAAACCGCGGCGCGCGTGCGCCCCGCCGAGCCGACCCCGCGCGCCGAGCGCCGGCTGGTGCTCGCCGATGCCCGCGTCGGCCAGCCGAGCCTGTCGCGCTCCTATCTCGTGCCGTCCTATCGCGGCAACCAGCAGGAGAGCGTGGCGCTCGACGTGCTGTCGCAGGTGCTCGGCGGCGGTTCGACCGGCCGGCTCTACCGCAGCCTGGTGGCGGAGAAGGGCCTCGCCGCCAATGCCGGCGCCTGGTACCAGTCGACCGCGCTCGACGATGCGCGCTTCGGCCTTTCCGCCTCGCCGCGTCCCGACGTTCCGCTTGAGAAGCTGGAGGCCGCGCTCGACGAGGTGATCGCCAGCATCGCCGCGAACGGCCCCGATGCCGGCGAACTGGAGCGCGCCAAGACCCGCCTCGTCGCCGACGCGATCTACGCCCAGGACAATCAGGCTACGCTCGCCCGGATCTATGGCGCGGCGCTCGCCACCGGAAGCACCGTGGACGATGTGCAGAACTGGCCGGAAATGGTGAAGACCGTCACGGCCGACCAGGTGCGCGAGGCCGCCAAGCGCTACCTTGTCACCTCGCGCTCCGTCACCAGCCAGTTGCTTCCGGCCAAGACCGAGGCGCAGGGCACGCAAAAGCCGGCGCCGGAGAAGCGTTCATGAGCGGTTCCGCGCGCAGCATCGGCGCCCGCGCCGGAATTTCTCGCCCCGGATCTTTCCGTTCCCTGTCCCACCTCGCCGCCGCGGTCCTGACCCTGATGACCATTGCCCTGATCCCGACCGCCCCTGCCCAGTCCGAGACCACGCGCATCCAGCGCGTCGTCAGCCCGGGCGGCATCGAGGCGTGGCTGGTGCACGACACCACCCTGCCGCTGGTGGCGATGGAGTTTGCCTTCCTCGGCGGCGCAGCGCAGGACCCGGCCGACAAGCCCGGCGTCGCCTCGCTCGCCTCCTCCCTGCTCGACGAGGGCGCCGGCGATCTCGATTCCCAGGCGTTCCAGGACAAGCTGGCCGAGAAGGCGATCGAGCTGCGCTTCGACGCCTCGCGCGACATGCTCGGCGGCTCGCTGCGCACGCTCTCCGAGAATGTCGATCCGGCCTTCGAGCTGGTCCGGCTCTCGGTCAACGAGCCGCGCTTCGACGACGAGGCCGTGGAGCGCATCCGGCAGGGCGTGCTCGCCTCGCTGCGCCGGCGCGCCAATGATCCCTCCGCGCTCGCCAATCTCGGCTGGTCGGCCGCCGCTTTCCCGAACCACCCCTATGGCCGCCCGGTCTCCGGCACGCTGGACAGCGTGCTCACCATCACCCGCGAGGATCTCGCGAGCTACGCAAAGAAGGTGATGGCGCGCGACAACCTCAAGATCGCGGTGGTCGGCGACATCACCCCCGAAGCATTGGCGCCCAAGCTCGACGCCATGTTCGGCGCGCTGCCGGCCAAGGCCGAACTGACCCCGGTGCCGGACGTCACCCCGCAGGGCCTCGGCACGGTGGTGGTGAAGGAAGTCGACGTGCCGCAGACCTCGGTGGTGTTTGGCGGCATCGCGCTCAAGCGCAATGACCCGGACTTCATCCCGGCCTTCGTGCTCAACCACATGCTCGGCGGCAGCGCTTTTTCCTCGCGGCTGTTCCGGGAAGTGCGCGAGAAGCGCGGCCTCGCCTATTCGGTCTACAGCCACCTCGCCCCGCTCGACCATGCCGGCCTCATCCTCGGCGGCACCGCGACCAAGAACGACCGCACGGCCGAGTCCATCGATCTGATCCGCGCCGAATACCTCAAGCTGCTCACCGAGGGGCCGAGCGAAGAAGAGCTGCAGGATGCCAAGGACTATCTGACTGGCAGCTTCGCCCTGCGCTTCGATTCCTCGGCGAAGGTCGCCGCCCAGCTGCTGCAGATCCAGATGGACGATCTCGGCATCGACTATATCGACAAGCGCAACGAGCTGGTCGCGGCGGTGACGCTGGATGATGTGAAGCGCGTCGCCGCCCGGCTGAAGGAGCACCCCGACCTGCTGTTCAGCCTGTCCGGCAAGCCGGCGGGTATCGCGCCCAACGGCGGCTGAACGCGATCCCGCCGGAGCGCCCGGCGCGGTTTCGCCCGAACACAGGTGGTCTTGGCGCGCGCCGGGTGTTCCCCCCGCGCGCCATGGCCTGCTATAAGGTCCGCCGGCCGGAGGAATGCCGCACCACCGAACGGGGATAGCGTATGCGAGTAGCCGACACTGGAGCCCATGGACACCCTGGATCTGGACCTGTTGGGTCTGGACGCATCCGCACCGCGCTCGCCTTCCCGCTGATCGCCCTGCTGCTGGCGGGTTGCGCGGGGATCGACGGCACCGGCGGCGGCGGCAATGAGGGCCCGCTCGGTGCCGGCAATTCCGGCAGCCAGGGCGGCTTCGGCTCCACCATGGAGACCACCACGGTCGCCGCGTCCCCACGCGCCGCGACGACGCCGGCGGCTCCCGCCGCGACCACCCTGCCCGCGAGCGCCATCTCCACCCAGGTCGTCCAGTCCGGCAGCGATGGCGGCGGCGCCAGTACGGGCGACACCTCGGACTTCACCTGTCCGGGCGTGCAAGTGCGCGGCGGCGCAGCGGCCTGGCAGGTTACCGATCCCGGCGATGGCGGGCTGCGCTATCAGGCGACGCTCGGCCAGTTCTCCCGCGAATGCCACTACACCACCCCGGACATGACCATGCGCGTCGGCATCCAAGGCCGCGTGCTGCTCGGCGCCAAGGGCGGCCCCGGCCGGGTCAGCGTGCCGATCCGCCTCGCTTTGGTCGAGGAAGGCCCGGTGCCCAAGCCGGTCTGGACCAAGTTCTATTCCGTGCCGGTCGAAATCGGCGAGGGCGTGATGCAGGTCGATTTCGGGCTCGTCGCCAGCGACGTTACCTTCCCGCGCCCGTCGCCGGCGACGCTGGAGCGCTATGTGCTCTATGTCGGCTTCGATCCGCAAGGCGCCACCGAGAAACCGACGAGGCCGCGCCCGGCCAAACCGAAGCCGGCTCAGGCGGCGGCGCCCCGCCCCGCGCAGAGCGCGCCCGCCGCGGCCCGCACCACTCCGGTACAATCAACTCCCGTGCAGTCCGCGCCGATCGAGGTCGAGCCCGCTCAGGCCGCTCCCGCCGCCGCGCCGGCACCGGTCGCGGTCCAGCCCGCCCCGGCGGCTCCGGCCCAGAACCAGTGGATCGGCACGCCCGCCCCGTCGACGGGCGGCTTCTCGCAGTAAGGTCAGCCTGGGGCACGCGTGGACGAGGCGTCTCAGCTTACGCCTCGTCGAAATGGCCCTTGCGGATCCGTCGCACCACGGCCCAGATCGACAGCACCACCACCGGCACACCGAGCGCCGTGGCGGTGCCGACGTCGTAGTGAACGCCCATCGCCTCCGCCTTGTGGTGCAAGCCCTCCAGCACATAGTGCAGCAGGCTCACCACATAATAGGAGATCGCCGCCACCGAGAGCCCCTCGACCGTCTGCTGCAAGCGGAGCTGCATGCGGGTGCGCTCGTTCATGGAGCGCAGCAGGTCGCGATTCTGCTGTTCCAGCTCGACGTCGACGCGGGTACGCAGCAGGTTGGCGGCGCTGGTGAGCTTCAGCGACATATTGGCCTGCCGCTGCTCGATGGCGTGGCAGGTGCGCATGGCCGGCTGCATGCGGCGGGCGAGAAACTGCTGCCAGGTCGGAAAGCCCGCGACAGGCCGCTCGCCGATGGTGCGCAGGCGCAGCTCGACGATCTCCTCATAGGCCCGGCTGGCGCCGAAGCGGAACAGCGAGGCCGCCGCATCCGCCTCCAGCTCGGCGGCGAGCGTGGTCAACTCGTCCAGCAGCTTGTTATTGGCCGCCAGCCCTTCGGAATTCTTCATCTCCTCGGTCAGCGCGCCGAGCCGGCCCTCGATATGGGCGACCTTGGGCGCAAGGCGCTGCGCCTCCGGCAGACCCAGCAGCGCCAGTGTGCGGTAGGTCTCGATCTCCAGCACGCGCTGCACGAGCGCGCCGGCCGCGTCGTCGGTCATGCCGCGGTCGCGCACCAGAATGCGCACGAAACCGGACGGGTCGGGCTGAAAATCGGTGGCGATCTCCGCGAAACCGTCTTCGACATCCGAGCGCGCGAGGCTGGCGCGGTCGAACAGCCGGTCGAGCGGCAGAGCGTCGGCGGTATCGGT
This sequence comes from Ancylobacter gelatini, assembly GCF_022601675.1. Classification (GTDB taxonomy): domain Bacteria; phylum Pseudomonadota; class Alphaproteobacteria; order Rhizobiales; family Xanthobacteraceae; genus Ancylobacter; species Ancylobacter gelatini. The sequence continues at coordinate 302,207 of NZ_JAKVIL010000005.1, forward strand.
CACCAGATGCAGGTCGACCGCGACCAGCAGCGGACCGGGCTGCGGCATCTGCAAGAGCGTGGCACCGAAGCTCGCCGAGGAGGGCTGGAACGGCAGGCCACCCTCCATCAGGTCCTCCGCCGGCAGCTCCCAGGTATAGGTCGTGAACTCGGCATGTCGCTCCCAGCGCAGCACCGCTCCGCCGAAGGCCACGCGATGCTGCTTGGCATCCGCCGCCGGACCGGGGTGCCCGCGCGAGGCGCAGAACGCCGCGAAGGCCGAGCGGTCGGCACGGGCCGCATCGCGATCCACCAGAAAAGCGACGTGCAGGATGCGCGCGGGCGTCGCGATCGAGACGAAAGGCCGCGCGTGAAGCTCCGCCAGCACGGGCGCACGCAGCGGATGGTCGGTGAAACCGAGGGCCAGCATCGAGGGTGCGGTGGTCTCGCTGGACGACACGATGTTGCCTCCGGGTCACAGGTCTCGCGGCGCTCCGTCGCCCGTCCGAAACCGGGGGAACCATGCGCGGGCCCAATCGGTTGCATGAGGGATGGCGCGCTGGCAACCCCTGCCGCCGGTCGCGGGCTGTGGCCAATTAGCATCAACGGCGCGACAAGTCTGAGGTATTTCAAAATTCGTTTGCCATGACGAACATGGCAGATGCATGAAGGCTGTTGGGTTTTTCGGGATTCGCGACATGACCAAATTCGCGCGGGCGCTGTGCCTTGTTGTTCTCTCCGTCGTCGCCCTCGCCCTGACCGTGCCGGAGGCTTCCGCGCAGTCCAAGGGTCCCCAGCCGCGGGTCTACCTGTTGCGTGGCCTGGCCAATATCTTCTCGCTCGGCATGGACGATCTGGCCGCGAAGATGAACCAGCAGGGCATCAAGGCGAGCGTACATTCCTATTCCGACTGGCAGGTGCTGGCCGAGCAGGCGGTCGAGCAGGCGAAGGCCGGCGGCACCAAGCGCCGTCCGCAGCCGGTGATCATCATCGGTCATTCGCTCGGTGCGGATGCCGCGGTCTATATGGGCAACAAGGTCGGCGCCGCAGGCGTGCCTGTGCCGCTGGTCGTGACCTTCGATCCCGTCACCCCGACCATCGCCTCGGCGCGGATCGGCCGCGTGGTGAATTATTACAAGCCCGGTGGCGCGGGCAAGGCGGTCTCCGGCCCCCGGGTCGAGAATGTCGACCTCACCAGTTCCGACACCATCGGCCATTTCAACATCGACAAGGTGGCCTCGTTGCACGCCAAGGTGATCGCCATGGTGAAGCAGCCCACGCCCCCCGTGCGCAAGAAGCCGCGCCCCGTCGCCCCGGTGGCGACGCCGGCTAGCCCGGTCGCCCCCGCCGCCACGCCGGCCTCCGCGGCGGTACCCGTCCCTGCGGCCGTCGTCGCGCCGGCTCCGACTGAAACCGCGGCGGCTCCCGCCGGCCCCGTCAACTGACGGCACGCGGTACTTCCCGTTTGAAAGCCGCTCCCAGGCCGGGGAACGGCTTTTTTACATTGAGGCCGGCACGAAGGGGTCAGGCCGGATTGACGGTGAACACCTGGAAGGTGTGCATGTCGCCATCCTCCTCGCGCAGCGACACATATTCCCCCGGCACGAAGGCATGGTCGGCGAAGCGATAGCCGGTCTCGTCGTCCTCGATCTCGCCCTGCTCGTAGTCGAACACCCAGCTCGCCCCGTTCACGCCGCCGGCGCGATGCACCAGCAAGCCCTGTTCGGGCGCATCATTGCCCCAGAAGCGCTCCACCGTGCAGGCCGCGCGCACCGTGCGCCAGGCGTCGAGATCGATATGGCCGCTCCCGTCCAGCGGGGCCACGAATTCGTAGCCATGGCGTGCGCTGCCCTCGGGAAACTCCTTAGAACGCGCCAGATGAAGCCGGATGCGGCTGAGCGCGGGTGCAGTACTGTCGGTCATGCGTGTCTCCCTGGGCAATCGCGGGCGTGTGGCAGGCCAATGGGCCGGCACATCGGCGCCCTGCAGTCGGTCATGGCTCCGGCCTTGTCGCCGGCCTTCTTGCCAGCCCGAAGGTGCCCGCCGCCTTGATCCGGCGCAAGGGTCTCGCGCGAGGCGCCTCCTACATCAGGAGGCCCGACGGTTTGGCGACCGCGCGTTGATGCCGCTACGCCCCATGCGTCGATGGTCTAGTTTTTTTACCATATCGCGCGTAAAGGCTTTTCCCTAGAATGGATCGAAACGGCCGGAAAGGCCGGAACGATGACAGGGAGAACGCCATGTCCGCTCTCGTGATGCCGGAACTCAAGGCCGACGTGCTGGCCCGGCGGGCCGAGATCATCGCCGATCTCCGCGCCATCGTGCCCGGCGAGGGCGTTATCGATGCGGTCAACGAGATGCGCCCCTATGAGAGCGACGGCGTGACCGCCTATCGGCAGCTGCCCCTCGCCGTGGTGCTGCCATCCACCACCGAACAGGTTTCGAAGATCCTCGCCTATGCCCACGCCAACGGCATTCCGGTGGTGCCGCGCGGCGCCGGCACCTCGCTGTCCGGCGGGGCGCTGCCGCTGGCGGACGGCATCCTGCTCGGCATGGGCAAGTTCAACCGCATCCTCGACATCGATTTCGAGAACCGCACCGTCACCGCCCAGCCCGGTGTCACCAATCTCGGCATCACCAATGCGGTGGTGAATAACGGCTTCTATTATGCGCCCGACCCATCCTCGCAGATCGCCTGCACCATTGGCGGCAATGTCGCGGAGAACTCCGGCGGCGTGCACTGCCTGAAATACGGCCTCACGACCAACAATGTGATGGGTGTCGAAATGGTGCTGATCACCGGCGAGGTCATCCGCCTCGGTGGCCAGCATCTCGATTCGGGGGGGCTGGACCTGCTTGGGCTGATCGTCGGCTCGGAAGGCCTGCTCGGCGTCGTCACCGAGGTGACCGTGCGCATCCTGAAGAAGCCGGAAACCGCGCGCGCGGTGCTGGTGGGCTTCCCCTCCTCCGAAGCGGCGGGTGCCTGCGTCGCCGCCATCATCGCTGCCGGCATCATCCCGGGCGGCATGGAGATGATGGACAAGATGATGGTCCACGCCGCCGAGGCCTTTCTCGGCGTCGGCTATCCGCTCGACGTGGAAGCCCTGCTCATCGTCGAACTGGATGGCCCGGAGGCGGAGGTCAACCACCTCATCGACCAGGTGGCCAAGATCGCCGGCGGCCTTGGCTGCACGACGCTGCGCGCCTCCACCAGCGAGGAAGAGCGCCTGGCGTTCTGGGCCGGGCGCAAGGCGGCGTTCCCGGCGGTGGGCCGGCTCTCACCCGACTATCTGTGCATGGACGGCACCATTCCGCGCAAGGCGCTGCCGCTGGTGCTGACCCGCATGGAGGAGATGTCCGCGAAGTACGGCCTCAAATGCGGCAACGTCTTCCATGCCGGCGACGGCAATCTCCACCCGCTGATCTGCTACGACGCCAACAAGCCCGGCGAGCTGGAAAAGGCCGAGGCGTTCGGCGCCGACATCCTGCTGCTGTGCGTGGAAGTCGGCGGCGTGCTCACCGGCGAGCACGGCGTCGGCGTCGAGAAGCGCGACCTGATGGGCTCGATGTTCAACGAGATCGACCTCGCCCACCAGCAGCGCCTCAAATGCGCCTTCGACCCGGACTCGCTGCTCAATCCGGGCAAGGTGTTCCCCCAGCTCCATCGCTGCGCCGAGCTGGGCAAGATGCATGTGAGCGGGGGCAAGCTGCCCTTCCCCGATATTCCCCGGTTCTGACGCGGCGCGGGACGGACGGCGCGGGTGGAATGGCGGACGCAGCAAACATGACGCTAGGTGAGGCAACGACGTGCAAGGCGCTCGCCAATGCGTGCAGGCGCGGTAATCTCAGGGCTTCCGGCCTCGCCGGGGGCCGGGGCGGGAGCTGCCGGCTCTCCCTCTCCGCTCCAGCCCTGATGGCGGCCCGCTCATGACCACGCTGCTTGCACGCAATGCCACCGTACTCGTCACCATGGACGGCGCCCGCCGGGAGATTCCCGGCGGTGGACTGTTCGCCCGCGACGGGCGCATCGAGGCCGTCGGCCCGAGCGAGACCCTGCCCGCCACCGCCGACACGGTGATCGACCTTTCCGGCCATGTGGTGATGCCCGGGCTGGTGAACTGCCATCACCATCTCGACCAGACGCTGACCCGCAACCTGCCGGCGGCGCAGAACACCAACCTGTTCCGCTGGCTCAAGGCGCATTACCTGATCTGGGCCGCACGCACGCCGGAGGCCTCGCGCACCTCGACGCTGGTCGGCCTCGCCGAACTGGCGCTCTCGGGCTGCACCACCGCGTTCGACCACGCCTATGTATTCCGCAATGGCTGCAAGGTCGACGACCAGATCGCGGCCGCGCGCGAGATCGGCATGCGCTTCATGGTCTCGCGCGGCTCTATGTCGCTCGGCCAGTCGCGCGGCGGCCTGCCGCCCGACTCCTGCGTCGAGCAGGAGGACGACATCCTCGCCGACTCCGAGCGGGTGATCGGCGCCTATCACGACCCGAATCCGGGCTCGATGCTGCAGATCGCGCTGGCGCCGTGCTCGCCCTTCTCGGTTTCGGCCGAGCTGATGCGCGAGAGTGCGGCGATCGCCCGCCGGCACAAGGTGAAGCTTCACACCCATCTGGCCGAGACCGTGGACGAGGAGCGCTACACGCTGGAGCGCTTCGGCAAGCGCCCCGTCGCCTATATGGAGGAATTGGGCTGGCTCGGTGACGATGTGTGGTTCGCGCACGCTGTGCATGTCGACGACCACGAGATCGGCTGCTTTGCCGGCGCGGGCGTCGGCGTCTGCCATTGCCCGTCCTCGAACATGCGGCTCGCCTCCGGCATCGCGCCTGTGATGAAATATCGCCGCGCCGGGGTGAAGGTCGGCCTCGGCGTCGACGGCTCGGCCTCGAACGACGGCAACCACATGCTCGGCGAGGTGCGCCAGGCCATGCTGCTGGCGCGGCTCCAGATTTCGCTGCGCCCGCCGGAAGGCCCGGACACGGAGCTCTCCACCTCCGATCCCTCGCGCGATGCCGAATGGATGACCGCGCGCCAGGCGCTGGAACTCGGCACGCTGGGCGGCGCCAGCGTGCTCGGCCGCTCCGACATCGGTGCGCTCGCGCCCGGCATGTGCGCGGACTTCTTCGCGGTGAAGCTCGACGATGTCGGCTTTGCCGGCGGCCTTTCCGATCCCGTCGCCGCGAGCGTGTTCTGCGCGCCGGCCCGCGCCAACTGGACCGTGGTGAACGGTCATCCGGTCGTGGCCAATGGCGCGATCACCACCATCGACCTGCCCGCCATCGTCGCCGAGCACAACCGGCACGCGGCGCGGCTGGCCGCCCTATCGGAGTGAAGCTGAGACCATGAGCGACCGCCTGTGCCCGAGAGACGAGGCCGAAGTCGTCGAGACCGTCCGCTGGGCGATATCGGAAGGCCGCACCCTGGAGGTGGCCGGCACCGGCTCCAAGCGGCGTCTCGGCCGGCACGTCCAGACCGATGCCACGCTGGACCTGTCCTCGCTCACTGGCGTCACCCTCTATGAGCCCGAGGAACTGGTGCTCAGCGCCCGCGCCGGCACCCCGCTCAGCGAAATCCGCGAGCTGGTGGCCGGCTCCAAGCAGATGCTGGCCTTCGAGCCGATGGATTACGGCCCGCTCTTCGGCAAGCCTTCCGGCGGCGGCACGCTTGGCGGCATGATGGCGACCAATCTCGCCGGCCCGCGCCGGCCGAGCGCGGGCGCGGCGCGCGACCATGCGCTGGGCCTGCGCGGCGTTTCCGGGCGCGGCGAGGCGTTCAAGGCCGGCGGGCGGGTGGTGAAGAACGTCACCGGCTACGACCTGCCGCGCGGCCTAGCCGGCTCCTACGGCACGCTCGCCGCCTTCACCGAGTTGACCATCAAGGTTCTTCCGCGTCCGGAAACGCAGGAGACCCTGCTGATCCTCGGCCTCGACGAAGCCGCCGGTGCCAGCGCCATGAGCGCGGCGGTCGGCTCCTATTACGACGTCTCCGGCGCGGCGCACCTGCCGGCCGAGATCGCGGCAACGATCCCCGTCGTGGCGGAGGCCGGCACCTCGATCACCTGCCTGCGGCTTGAAGGCGTGCTGCCCTCCATCGTCCATCGCCGCGCCAAGCTGGAAGAAATGCTCGGCGCGCGCGGCACGCTGGGCTTCCTCACCGCGGAGAAATCCGCCGCGCTATGGGAGGCGCTGCGCGACGCGCTGCCATTCGCCATCGACACCACGCGGGCGCTATGGCGCGTCTCCACCGCCCCAATGGCCGCGCCGACGCTCGGCGCCGCGATGCGCACGCTCGGCGCCGCCTGTTTCTACGACTGGACTGGCGGGCTGGTCTGGATCGAGATGCCAGACGGGGAGCCGCGCGCCGGGACGCTACGCACTGCGTTGCGTGAGTTCGGTGGCCACGCCACGCTGATCCGCGCCTCCGAGTCCGCCCGTGCCGCGCTCGACGTGTTCGAGCCGCTCGACGCGGTGACCGGGGCGCTGGTGACGCGCATGAAGAACAGTTTCGACCCGAGCCGGGTGCTGAACCCCGGCCGGATGTATGCGGGAGTGTGAGGCGCCATGCAGACCAATTTCTCCCTGGCGCAGCTCGCCGATCCCCATGTCGCCCGTTCCGAGCAGATTCTCCGCGCGTGCGTCCATTGCGGCTTCTGCACCGCGACCTGCCCGACCTACACGCTGCTGGGCGACGAGCTGGATTCCCCGCGCGGGCGCATCTACCTGATCAAGGACATGCTAGAGAATGACCGGCCAGCGACGGCCGAGGTCGCCAAACATGTCGATCGCTGCCTGTCCTGCCTGTCCTGCATGACCACCTGCCCCTCCGGCGTGCACTACATGCACCTCGTCGACCATGCCCGCGCGCATATCGAGGAGACCTACCGGCGCCCGTTCATGGACCGGATGATGCGCGCCCTGCTGGCGCAGGTTCTGCCGCATCGCGGCCGCTTCCGGCTCGCCATTGCCGGCGCCATGGTCGCGCGGCCCTTCGCCGGCATCATCGGCTCGATCCCGGGCCTTGCACCGGTGGCGGCGATGCTGAAGCTCGCCCCGGCCCGCCCGGCCTCGCGCTCGGCCAGCGAGGGCGAGCGGCACTTCCCCGCCGCCGGCCCGCGCCGCGCCCGCGTCGCGCTGCTCGACGGCTGCGCCCAGCCCGTGCTGCGCCCGGAGATCGACGAGGCGGCCATCCGCCTCATGACTCGCATGGGTGTGGAAGTGGTACGGCCCAAGGGCGGCGGCTGCTGCGGCTCGCTGACCCATCACATGGGCAAGGAAGAGCCCGCGCTCGCCAATGCCCGCGCCAATGTCGATGCCTGGTGGCGCGAGATCGAGGGCGAGGGGCTAGACGCCATCATCATCACCACTTCGGGCTGCGGCACCACCATCAAGGATTACGGCCACATGCTGCGGCTTGAGCCGGCCTATGCCGAGCGCGCGGCCAAGGTCTCAGCGCTCGCCAGGGACATCAGCGAGTTCCTGGTGGAGCGCGAACTGCCTGTGCCGGTGATCGATGCGGGCACCCGCGTCGCCTATCATTCCGCCTGCTCGCTCCAGCACGGGCAGAAGGTGAAGACCGCGCCCAAGACCCTGCTGCAGCGCGCGGGCTTCACGGTGCTGGAGCCGGCGGAAGGCCATCTGTGCTGCGGCTCGGCCGGCACCTACAACATTCTCCAGCCGGAGATCGCCGGCCGCCTGCGCGACCGCAAGGTCGCCAATATCGAGCGTACCGATCCGCAGATCATCGCCGCCGGCAATATTGGCTGCCTGACGCAGATCGGCGGCGGCACAGCCATCCCGGCCGTCCACACGGTGGAACTGCTGGACTGGGCGACCGGCGGGCCCAGGCCCGACACGCTCGGCGAGATGAACCGCGCGGCCTGAGGTTCGCATCGCTCTCATCGACCAGGAGTGCCGGAGTGAGGGGGTGTTAATCGCGCCGCGAGCGAGCGCCCCTCGCCGACCGGCATCACAGGACGGAACCGGACTCGGGCAGCGACCGAGTTCGGACGGCGAGGCACAATGAGCCGGCCGCCTCCCCGCTTCCGTACGGCCCGTCAGGGCCGGGCAGGCAGCACAAGCCCCCCGTGATCATTGCCGCGTGACGCCATCGGGCGCCGGGGGCTATCTTCGGTGCGCCCTTCGTCAGGATTCGCCTCCATGCCCCTGCCCCGCCTGCTCATGCTGTCGCTCGGCGGCACCATCACCATGACCGCCTCGACCGGCGGCGGTATCGCGCCGACGCTCGGCGCCGAGGATCTGATAGCCGCCGTGCCCGGCCTTGGCACGGTGGCGCGGATCGAGGCGCGCTCCCCGCTGCGCCTGCCGAGCCCGTCGCTCTCCCTCAATCACATCGCGGCGGTGGCGAACGACATCCGGGCGGCCTTCGCCGCTGGCGTCGACGGCGCGGTGGTGATCCAGGGCACCGACACCATTGAGGAAACCGCCTTCGCGCTTGATCTGCTGGTGCGCGGCGAACAGCCGGTGGTGGTGACCGGCGCCATGCGCGGCCCGCAGTCGCCGGGCGCGGAGGGCCCCGCCAACCTGCTCGCCGCCGCCCTCGTCGCGGCCTCGCGCGAGGCGCGCGGGCTGGGTGCGCTCGCGGTGCTCAACGACGAGATCCACGCCGCGCGCTTCGTGCGCAAGGGCCACACCGCACTCACCTCCGCCTTCGTCTCCGACAATGGCGGCCCGCTGGGCATCGTCGCCGAAGGCCGGCCCCGGCTGTTTTCCCGCGTTGCCCCGCTCGACCTGCCGCCGCTGGGCAGTGACGACGCGCTGCCGGCGGTTGCGCTGGTCAAGATCGCCATGGGCGACGACGGAAGGCTGCTGCGCGCCGTGCCGCAGCTTGGCTTTAGCGGCGTCGTGATCGAGGGACTGGGCGCGGGCCATGTGCCGGCCGGCATGGCCGATCTGGTCGGCGAGATCACGGCAGCGATGCCGGTCGCGCTCGCCACGCGCACGCTGTCGGGCCCGGTCTTCACCGGCACCTATGGCTATGCCGGTTCGGAAATCGACCTCATCGGGCGCGGCGTCATGCCCACCGGCTTCCTTTCCCCGGTCAAGGCGCGGCTGCTGCTGACGCTGGCGCTGGCCGCCGGGCTGGAGCGCGAGGCGATCGCGGGTGCCTTCCGGGCGTTCGGCTGAGGCGGCTCAAGGCGCTGGCGTTACGTTCCAGCTGGAAATGACGCGCATATCGGGGTGACTCGGGTCGAAGCCGAGAATGCTGTAGGTCGCGGTGCCGAGCATGAAGTGCTGCGCCTCGATCAGCGGGAGTCCGGCCCAGCGGGTGACGAAGCTGCGCCCGAGATGGCCGTGCGAGAACAGGGCGACGGTCCCGCTCAGCAGGCTGAGTTTTCCGATCAGCCGGTCGACGCGGGCGGTCATGTCGGCGACCGATTCGCCCCCCGGGCAACCATCGCGAAAGACCTCCCATGCCGGCCAGTCCTTGCGGATGTCGACCGAGCGCCGACCCTCGAACTCGCCATAGTCCCATTCCGCCAGATCCGGCTCGGTCTCGATCGGCACGTTCATTCCGGCGAGCTCGGCGGTGCGCCGGGCGCGGATGCGCGGGCTGCACAGCACCCGGTCGAAGGTCACGGCGCCGAGCGGGGCGGCCAGCCGGCGCGCCTCCTCCTCGCCATGCGCGGTCAGCGGAATGTCGGTGCGTCCGGTGTGCTGGCCGGAGAGCGACCATTCGGTCTGGCCGTGGCGGATGAGGTAGAGGCGGAGGGGCGCGGAGCGGGCGGGCACGGGAGGCGTCGACATGGCGGGGATTCCATCGCGATGGTGGCGGCAGCCCCTGCGGGCGCCGTCGCGATGTTAGCCCTGTTCGCGCCCGCTCGGCCATGGGCCGTGCGGACAAACCGTCCCATGCCGGGGAGTGCGACGGGCACGGCCCCCCTGCCCGAAACGAAACGGGGCGCCCCAAGGCGCCCCGCTGGATGGATGCGATGTGTGACCGATCACTCGGCGACGGATTCGGCCTCGTCGCCCTTACGTGCTTCGAGGTCCTCGCCGGTGGCCTGGTCGACCACCTTCATGGACAGGCGGGTCTTGCCGCGCTCGTCGAAGCCGAGCAGCTTGACCTTGACCTTGTCGCCTTCCTTGACGACGTCGGACGGCTTGGCCACGCGCTCCTTGGCGAGCTGCGAGACATGCACGAGGCCGTCCTTGGCGCCGAAGAAGTTCACGAAGGCGCCGAAATCGACGACCTTGACCACGGTGCCCTCGTAGATCTGGCCGACTTCCGGCTCGGAAGCGATCGACTTGATCCAGTTGAGCGCGGCCTTGATCGACTCGCCGGACGCCGAGGCCACCTTCACGGTGCCGTCGTCCTCGATGTTGATCTTGGCGCCGGTCTTCTCGACGATCTCACGGATCACCTTGCCGCCGGAACCGATCACTTCGCGGATCTTGTCGACCGGGATCTGGATCACCTCGATGCGCGGAGCGTGCTCACCGAGTTCGGCGCGGGCGCCGGTCAGCGCCTTGCTCATCTCGCCGAGAATGTGATGACGGCCATCCTTCGCCTGGGCGAGGGCGACCTTCATGATCTCCTCGGTGATGCCGGCGATCTTGATGTCCATCTGCAGGGCGGTGACGCCCTTGTCGGTACCGGCCACCTTGAAGTCCATGTCGCCGAGGTGATCCTCGTCGCCGAGGATGTCGGTCAGCACGGCGAACTTCTCGCCTTCCAGGATCAGGCCCATGGCGATGCCCGCCACCGGACGGCGCAGCGGCACGCCGGCATCCATCAGCGCCAGCGAGGTGCCGCAGACGGTCGCCATCGACGAGGAGCCGTTGGATTCGAGAATCTCGGACACCGCGCGCAGCGTGTAGGGGAACTCGTGCGCGGGCGGCAGGATCGGGCGGATGGCGCGCCAAGCCAGCTTGCCATGGCCGATTTCGCGGCGGCCGGGCGAGCCCATGCGGCCGGTCTCACCCACCGAGAAGGGCGGGAAGTTGTAGTGCAGCAGGAAGCGCTCCTTGTAGGTGCCTTCCAGGCTGTCGATGAACTGCTCGTCCTCGCCGGTGCCCAGCGTCGCGACCACGAGGGCCTGCGTCTCGCCGCGGGTGAACAGCGCCGAGCCATGGGCGCGCGGCAGAACCGAGGCTTCCGCCACGATCGGGCGGACGGTCTTGGTGTCGCGGCCGTCGATGCGAACCCCCTCGTCGAGGATGGTCCAGCGGACGATCTTGGCCTCAAGCTCCTTGAGCACTTCGCCGAGAACCTGCGAGTCCGGCACATCCTTGCCTTCGGCGGCAAGGGCGGCGTAATGCGCCTTGGCCTTCGACTTGGCAGCGCCGACCGCGTCGTAGCGGTCCTGCTTGCGGGCGATCTTGTAGGCGGCGCGCAGCTCGTCCTCGATCAGGCCGCGCAGCTCGGTCTCGAGCGCGGAATGATCCGGCGCACTGAAGTCGCGCGGCTCCTTGGCGGCCTTCTCGGCGAGGCGGATGATCGCCTCGATCACCGGCTGGAAGTGGCGGTGGCCGAACATCACGGCGCCGAGCATCACTTCCTCGGGCAGTTCCTTGGCTTCCGATTCCACCATCAGCACGGCGTCGGCGGTGCCGGCGACCACGAGGTCGAGCGCGGATTCCTTGACCTCGTCGACGGTCGGGTTGAGCACGTACTCATTGTCGATGAAGCCGACGCGGGCGCCGCCGACCGGGCCCATGAACGGCACGCCCGACAAGGTGAGCGCGGCGGAGGCGGCGACCAGGGCCACCACGTCGGGATCGTTCTCGAGGTCGTGCGAGAGAACGGTCACCACGACCTGGGTGTCATTCTTGTAGCCGTCGGCGAAGAGCGGGCGAATCGGGCGGTCGATCAGGCGGGAGACCAGGGTCTCCTTTTCGCTCGGGCGGCCTTCGCGCTTGAAATAGCCACCGGGAATGCGGCCCGCGGCATAGGCCTTTTCCTGGTAGTTGACGGTCAGCGGGAAGAAGTCCTGGCCGGGCTTGGGCGCCTTGGCGGAAACGGCGGTGGCGAGCACGGTGGTGTCGCCATAGGTCGCGAGCACGGCGCCATCAGCCTGGCGCGCCATGCGGCCGGTCTCGAGGACGAGCGTGCGCCCACCCCAATCGAGTTCCTCGCGGTGAATATCGAACATGTCTGTCTCTGGCTTTCCGAAACGGATGCCATGGGCAAGACGGCGAGAGGCTCGCTGAAGGGGTGAGGGCGCGAGCCTCCGGCGATCCTGCCATGGCCGCCGCTTCTCATCGGACGCGGCGAGCCCCATGCCCGCCACTCGTATCATTTCGACGCCCCGGATTATCCGCCGGCGGCGGCGAAGCAGAAACGGGCGGGCCCGGCGCGACGCCGGACACCGCCCGCAAAAATCAGCGACGGATGCCCAGCCGCTGGATCAGGGCCTTGTAGCGGCCTTCCTCGGTCTTCTTGAGATAGTCGAGAAGGCCGCGGCGGGCGGAGACGAGCTTCAGCAGGCCGCGGCGGGAATGGTTGTCCTTGGCGTGGCTCTTGAAGTGCTCGGTCAGGTTCACGATACGCTCGGTGAGGATCGCGACCTGGACTTCCGCCGAGCCGGTGTCGCCCGGCTTGGTGGCGTATTCGGTGATGAGCGCCTGCTTGCGCTCCGCAGTGATCGACATCGGTCTTCCTTTCGATTGTCATGACGATAGAAGCGGCGGCGCACGTCGGCGATGAATCGCCCTGTCGCCGCCTTGTCCGCCGTTCGGCCGGGCCGGGATGTCGTCCAGCACGGTCGAAGCACTGCGGATCGCGCGGAGGTATGTCCGCAACGCGCCGGCACCATACACGAAAACGCCAGCGTGGCTAGCGCGATGTGCGGCGCGCGAGGGCGGTTGGCGCGGCCGTCACCGCCCGGAATGGAAAATCCGGCGCGGGTGGATTTCACCGGCTTCCGCCTCGCCGAGCGCGATCAGGCGGCCGCCGGCATTGATGGCGACGAAGCCTTCAAGCACCGGCGCGTCGCGCCCGCGCAGGATGATGCTCTGGCCATGAGCGAGGCGCGCGGCATCGGCCGGGGAGACCCGGAGCGCCGGCAGCGTGTCGAGCCCGACATCCACCGGCCGGAGCGCTTCCATCGGCGCGGCGTCGTCCATCGCCTCGGAGATTTCGCGCAGCCGCGCCAGCGGCACGAGATCGGCCTCCGCAAAGGTGCCGACGCAGGTGCGGCGCAGGGCGGCGATGTGGCCGCGCGTGCCGAGCAGGCGGCCGATATCGCGGGCGATCGAGCGCACATAGGTGCCCTTCCCGCATTCGGCCTCGAACACCGCATGGTCGGCATCGGGTTCGTCGATCAGCTCGATGCGGTGGATCACCACGGTGCGCGCCGCAAGTTCCACCACGATGCCGTCGCGGGCGAGGTCATAGGCGCGCTCGCCATTGATCTTCAGCGCCGAATAGGCCGGCGGGACCTGCTGGATCTCTCCGCGAAAACTTTCCAGCGCGTCGAGGATCGCCGCGCGGGACGGGCGCACGTCGGAGGTGGCGACCGACGCTCCCTCGCTGTCGTCGGTATCGGTCTCGATGCCCCAACGCACGGTGAAGCGGTAGATCTTGCGGCCGTCCATGACGAAGGGCACGGTCTTGGTGGCCTCGCCGAGCGCGATCGGCAGGCAGCCGGAAGCGAGCGGGTCGAGCGTGCCGGCATGGCCGGCTTTCTTGGCCGAGAACAGCCATTTCACCGCGCCGACCGCCTGTGTCGAGGTCATCCCGATAGGCTTGTCCAGCAGCACCCAGCCGTCAATGTCGCGCTTGGGGCGGCGCTTGCGGGCCGGCGCGTCCTTCACCGGCAGCGCCGGCGCATCGAGCGCCTCGGCGGAAAGCGGCGCGTTCACCGGGGCGTTCATTGGTCGTCTCCGTCGGTCTCGTTGTCGGTGCCGAGGTCGCGCTGCACGTCGGGCGAGCGCAGAAGCGCGTCAATCCGCGCGCCTTCCTCAAAGGAGGTATCCAGCCGAAACCGCAGTTCCGGGGTGTATTTCAGCTCGACGCGCCGGGAGATTTCGCCACGCAACGGCTTGGCATTGGCAGCCAGAGCGGCGATGGCCTCCTTCTCGCCCTTGCCGCCGAGCGGCATGACGTAGCAGGTGGCGATCTTGAGATCGGGGCTCATCCGCACCTCGGGCACGGTGATCAGCACGCGCGCCAGCGCGGGATCGGGAAGATCGCCGCGCGAGAGAATATCGGAGAGCGCATGGCGCACCAGTTCGCCCACGCGCAACTGGCGCTGGCTCGGGCCGGAACCCGAACCGGTCTTGTTCTTCATGATCGTTTACAAACCTTCAGGGCCCGCCCCGGACGGGGCACGGGCCGGCTTCGACCGGGACAGGCGGATTTGGACCGCCGATCCCCGCGGAATTTTTCGGGCGCCCGCTGCCGGGCGCCCGGGTCTAACAGGTGCAGATCACAGCGTGCGCTGCACCACCTCGACGCGGTAGCACTCGATGACGTCGCCGGCGCGCATGTCCTGGTAGTTCTCGAACGACATGCCGCACTCCTGGCCGGCATGCACCACGTTGACCGCATCCTTGAAGCGGTTGAGCGTGGCGAGCTTGCCTTCGTGGATCACCACGTTGTCGCGGATCAGGCGGACATGCTGGCCGCGCTCGACGATGCCGTCGGTGACCAGGCAGCCGGCGACCTTGCCGACCTTGGAGACCGCGAAGATCTCCTTGATCATGGCATTGCCGAGCATGGTCTCGCGGTTGACCGGCGCCAGCAGGCCACCCATCGCCGCCTTCACGTCATCCACGAGGTCGTAGATGATGTTGTAGTAGCGGATCTCGATGCCGGCACGCTCGGCCGCCTCGCGGGCTTCCTTGTTGGCGCGCACATTGAAGGCGATGATCGCGGCGCCGGCGGTCTCGGCCAGCGTCACGTCGCTCTCGTTCACGCCGCCCGCGCCGGAATGGATGATGCGGGCCTGCACCTCGTCGGTGCCGAGCTTCTCCAGCGAGGAGATGATCGCTTCCACCGAGCCGGAAACGTCGCCCTTGATGATCAGCGGGAATTCCTTGCGGCCCGCCGTCTTCGCCTGGCTCATCATCTGCTCCAGCGAGCCGCGGACGGTGGCGGAACGGGCCGCTGCCTTCTCGCGCTTCTGGTGCTGGCGATAGTCGGTGATCTCGCGGGCACGGGCCTCGCTCTCCACCACCGCAAGGCGGTCGCCCGCCTCCGGCGTGCCGTTGAAACCGAGCACTTCCACCGGGGTGGAGGGGCCGGCCTCGCCGAGCTGGGTGCCCTTGTCCGAAATAAGGGCGCGCACGCGGCCCCATTCGGCGCCGGCGACCACGATGTCGCTGACCCGGAGCGTGCCGCGCTGAACCAGCACGGTCGCGACCGGACCACGGCCACGGTCGAGCTTGGCTTCGATCACGGTGCCTTCGGCATCGCGCACCGGGTTCGCCTTGAGGTCGAGCAGTTCGGCCTGCAGGCTGATCAGTTCCAGCAGCTTGTCGAGATTGGTGTGGGCCTTGGCCGAGACTTCGACTTCCAGCGTGTCACCACCCAGGCTTTCGACCTGAACCTCGTACTGCAGCAGTTCGCTGCGCACGCGCTCGGGCTTGGCGTCCGGCTTGTCGATCTTGTTGATCGCCACGATCAGCGGCACCTTGGCGGCGCGGGCGTGATTGATGGCTTCCACAGTCTGGGGCATCACGCCGTCATCGGCCGCGACCACCAGCACCACGATGTCCGTCACCTTGGCGCCGCGGGCGCGCATGGCGGTGAACGCCGCATGGCCGGGCGTGTCGATGAAGGTGATCTTGCCGCCGAGCGGCGAGACGACCTGATAGGCGCCGATATGCTGGGTGATGCCGCCGGCCTCGCCGGAGACGACATTGGCCGAGCGCAGGGCGTCGAGCAGCGAGGTCTTGCCGTGGTCGACATGGCCCATGATCGTGACAACGGGCGGGCGCGAGACCAGCTCGTCCTCGGTGTCCGGCGTGTCGAACAGGCCTTCCTCGACGTCGGATTCGGCGACGCGGCGCACGGAATGGCCGAGTTCCTCGGCGATGAGCTGGGCGGTATCGGCGTCGATCACATCAGTGATCTTCACCATCTGGCCCTGCTTCATCAGCAGGCGGATCACGTCGACCGCGCGCTCGGCCATGCGGTTGGCGAGTTCCTGGATCGAGATGGTCTCCGGCACCGTCACTTCGCGGGAGATCTTTTCCTTGGCTTCCACCTGGCGGTGGCCGCTCATGCGCTGGGTGCGACGGCGGAAGGAGGCGACCGAACGCTGGCGCTCGTCCTCGCTCGACAGGGCGGTGACGACCGTCAGACGGCCGCGGCTCTTGTCCGGGCCGGCGGGGCGGGTCGGCTTCTGCGGCGGCGGAACGGGACGCGCGGGAGCGCCGCCGGGGCCGCGGCGGACCGGACGACGCTCGTCATCCTCCGCTTCCATCGCGGTCGGGCTGCGCGGGGTGGCCACGCGCGGAGCGCCAACGGCCGGGGCGGAGGTCGTGGTGGACTGCGGTGCGCGGGCGGACGGCGCAGCAGCGGCAGCGGGCGACGCCGCAGGCGCGGAGGCATTGTCCTCGCCGAAGCGCTTGCGCGCCTCCTGCTCGGACTTGCGCTTGGCTTCCTCCTCGAAGGCGCGGCGCGCGTCTTCCTCGCGCTTGCGGGCCTCGGCGGCCTCGCGCTCGGCCTTTTCGCGCACTTCGCGCTCGGCGCGGCGGCGGGCCTCTTCCTCGGCGATGCGGCGTTCCTCGACCTCGCGGACGCGCGCGTCCTGAAGGGCGGCGGTGCGGGCGCGGGCCTCTTCCTCGGTCAGCGAGCGCAGCACGACGCCACCCGGGCGCGAGCCCTGGGGAGCGGGCCGCGGCCCGGAAATGTTCGCGCCGGGCGCGGGCTGGGTGCGGCTCTGCACCGGCGGGCGCGCGGGCTGCGACGGGGCCGGACGCGCGGGCGCACCGGACGGACCGGCGGCGGGCCGGGCGGGAGCGGCGGGCTGTGCGGAAACCGGCGGCGCAGCGGGCGTGCTGGCGGCAGCGCTGGCCGGCGCCTCGGGCTTGTCACCCGGGCCGAGCACACGGCGCTTCACCTTCTCCACCACCACGGCCTTGGAGCGGCCATGGCTGAAGCTCTGACGGACGACGCCCTGCTCGACAGGCCTCTTGAGCGTCAGGGTCTTGCTCCCTTGGCCAACGCCCATCGTCTTCTCGCCGGGGTTCTTCGTATCGGTCATTCGGTTTCCGTTCCTCGACATCCACGCCCTGCGCGGGGATGCGTCATATCTGTGCACCAGCCTCTAACTGGCGCGCCAGGCCTCGAGCTTTCTTACACGCGAGAGAAACCCCGCGCTCGTCGGATGCGCGAGCAGCGCAGCATGTACCACATTTGCCCGCCCTAGCGCCAAGTCCAATTGCACTCCGGAGAGGCATTCTGTGACGGCAATCTGCCTGTTTGTTGCCTCACCGATGCGATTCGCCAGCGCATCGAGCTTGGCGGCGCCGTCGCGGGCCGCGTCGCTGGAGTGAACCAGCACCGCGACATCCCCGCTCTGGAGCGCCTCGTTCACGCGGGTCGTGCCGGTGATCACGCGCCCCGCCTTGTTGGCGATGCCGAGCGCACCCAGCGCGTCTTTCTCCAGCAGGCCTTCCACCAGCTCGGGCAGCGCCGCATCGGCCCGTCCCTTGCCCTTGAAGGCGCGCCCGAAGGCCTTTTTCTTCATCGCCTGCGCGAGAGCCCCGCGCGTGGCCGTAACCCAGGCTCCCCGCCCCGGCAGCCGCGCCCCGAGATCGGGCACCACGGTGCCATCAGGCGCAACCACGAAGCGGAGCATTCGCGCCACCGGCGTCACCTCGCGGGTGGCGAGGCACAGCCGGGACGGTTCACGACGGGCCGCCGCCGGTCCGTCGTCGGTCTCGTCGGCCAGATCGGCGGCGCCGTCGGCGGCCGTCGGCGCGAAGGCGGCGGCATCCGGTTCGACGGCGGACGGCGCCACGCTCCCGGCCAATGCCGGGGCGAGGTCATCGACCAAGCCGTTCTCGTCCGCCGCGCCGTCCTTCACCCTGCGCTCCCTTCACGAGACCCGCGCCGCTCAGGCGCCGGTCTCCGCGTCTTCTTCCGCCACGTCCTCGTCGGCCGGGCCGGCGAGATCATCCTCGGCGATCCAGCCCGCCTTGACGCGGGCCTGCATGATCAGCGCCTCGGCATCCTCGCGGGAGAGGCTGAAGCCTTCCAGCGCGCCGGCGATGCGGACGGTCTCGCCGTCCTTGCGCTCGGTCCAGCCGGTCAGGTCGTCGGTCGCGCAGCCGGCAAGGTCCTCGACGGTCTTGATGTCGTTCTCGCCGAACGCCACCAGCATGGCCGAGGTCACGCCCGGCACCTCGCGCAGCCCGTCCTCGACGCCCAGCGCGATGCGCCGTTCCTCGAAATCGGCCTCGACCTGGGCGAGATAGCCCAGAGCGCGGTTCTGCAATTCCTGCGCGGTGTCCTCGTCGAAGCCCTCGATGCCCGCGAGTTCGCCGATCGGCACATAGGCCAGTTCTTCCACCGTGGCGAAGCCCTCGGAGGCGAGGAGCTGGCCCATCATCTCGTCGAGATCGAGCGCCTCGGCGAACATCTTGGTGCGCTCGGCGAATTCCTTCTGCCGGCGCTCGCTTTCCTCGGCCTCGGTCATGATGTCGATGTCCCAGCCGGTGAGCTGGGAGGCGAGGCGCACATTCTGGCCGCGACGGCCGATCGCCAGACTTAGTTGGGCATCCGGGACCACGACTTCAATACGCTCGCGATCCTCGTCGAGCACGACCTTGACGACTTCCGCCGGGGCCAGCGCGTTGACGATGAAGGTCGCGACGTCCGGCGACCACGGGATGATGTCGATCTTCTCGCCCTGCAGCTCGTTCACCACGGCCTGCACGCGCGAGCCGCGCATGCCGACGCAGGCGCCGACCGGGTCGACCGAGGAATCGCGCGAGGTCACGGCGATCTTGGCGCGCGAGCCGGGGTCGCGGGCGACCGCCTTGATCTCGACGATGCCGTCGTAGATTTCCGGCACTTCCTGCGCGAACAGCTTGGCCATGAACTGGGGATGGGTGCGCGACAGGAAGATCTGCGGGCCGCGCGGCTCGCGGCGCACGTCATAGACATAGGCGCGGATGCGATCCGAGGTCTTGAAGATCTCGCGCGGCAGCAGCTCGTCGCGGCGCAGCGAGGCCTCGCCACGGCCGAGGTCGACGACCACATTGCCGTATTCCACGCGCTTGACCGCGCCGTTGACGATCTCGCCGATACGGTCCTTGTACTCGTCATACTGCCGGTCGCGCTCGGCCTCGCGCACCTTCTGCACGATGACCTGCTTGGCAGACTGCGCGGCGATGCGGCCGAAATCGAACGGCGGCAGCGTGTCCGCGATCGAATCGCCGATCTGCGCGGCCGGGTTCAGACGGCGCGCGCCGGTGAGGTCGATCTCGATGGCGGAATTCTCGACCTGCTCGACCACCAGCAGATGGCGCGCCAGCCGCAGTTCGCCGGTGCGCGGGTTGATCTCGGCATGGATGTCGGTCTCCGCGCCGTAGCGCGAGCGCGCCGCCTTGGCGATGGCGTCCTCCATGGCGGCGATGACGATCTGCCGGTCGATCGACTTCTCACGCGCGACCGCATCGGCGATCTGGAGAAGTTCGAGCCGGTTTGCGCTGACCACAGCCATTGTCAGGTCTCCTTCGCGTGGGATTTGCGTTTGGCGTTGGACTTCTTGGTCGGTTTCGCAGCGCCTTTGGGCTTCAGCATGGGGCCCTTGCGGACCGGCATCTTCTTGGGCGGAATGACCCGGACAGCGATGCTCTCGCCCTCGCTCTCCGGCTCACCGCCGAAATCGGCCGCATCGAAATCGGCCTCGTCGATCTCGTCTTCCTCGATGCCCGCGCCTTCGCGCAGCGCCTTGTCGCGCCGCAGGGCCTCGCGGATCAGATCGTCGGTCAGCACAAGGCGCGCATCGCCGATATCGACGATCGGCAGATGATGCGTGTCCGGCGCGCCGGCGGGCGCATCCGGCAGGCGAACGACCGCGTTGGCGCCCTCGACGCCGATGAGCTTGCCGCGGAAGCGCTTGCGCCCCTCATGCGGCACCGCCATCTCGATCTTCAGCTCATGCCCGGCCCAGCGCTGGAAATCGGAGAGCCGCACCAGCGGCCGATCGATGCCCGGGGAGGACATTTCGAGGTTGTAGGCGCCGGAGATCGGGTCCTCGACATCGAGCACCGGCGAGATGGCGCGGCTGGCCGCCTCGCACTCGTCGATGCCGAACGAACCGTCCGGACGCTCGGCCATGATCTGCAGCGTGAGGTGCTCGCCGCCGGAGATCTTCGCCCGCACCAGGCGGAAGCCCAGCCCTTCGAGCACCGGACCCACAATGGCGGCGACACGAGCGGCGGGCCCGCTCTCGGTGACGAGGCGGGGCTCGTTCAGCGCGGGCGCGTCGGTCGCGGCGGCGCTCTCGTTCAGGTCGTCGGTCTGATGTTCGCTCATTGTCCTCGCCGGACGGCTGAACGGGCTCAATGCAAAAAGAGCGGGTCCCGGCGGCGGAACCCACTCTCAACCGACCGTTCAGTCGCTGTGAGATGTCTTTGATGGCGTGCTTATACGCCCAAAGCCGATCTGCGCGCAAGGGCGGGGTACGGGGGCAGAGCACGAGGCAGACGGGCGCCCCTCTTGTCGCCCGGTGCAGGCCCGCGCATAAGCGCCTCATGATCGCTCCCGCCGACACCGCCCCGCTTTCCGAGCGCGCGCCCGCCAAGATCAACCTGTCGCTGCGGGTCACCGGACGGCGGGCGGATGGCTATCACGATCTGGCGAGCCTGGTCGCCTTTGCCGGCACCGGCGACCGGCTGGCGCTGTTCCCGGGCGAGGCCCTCGGGCTCGACATGACCGGCCCGCGCGCCGGCGCGCTCGCGGCCGAGCCGGATAATCTGGTGCTGAAGGCCGCGCGGGAGCTGGCGGAGCGGGTGCCCGGCCTGGCCGCCGGCCGCTTCCGTCTCGACAAGCGTCTGCCCGTCGCCTCCGGCATTGGCGGCGGTTCGGCGGACGCGGCGGCCGGCCTGCGGCTGCTGGCGCGGCTCAACGGGATCGCGCGCGACGATCCCCGCCTGTTTGAAGCCGCCCTCGCCACCGGCTCCGATGTGCCGGTGTGTCTTTATTCCCGTGCCTGCGTGATGACCGGGCGGGGCGAGGGTCTTGCGCCGTTGACCCTGCCGCGCTTCGGAGCGGCGCTGGTCAATCCCGGGGTCGCGGTCGCGACCGCCGCCGTGTTCCGGGCGCTGGCGCTGCCGCCCGGCACCCGGCTCACTGATGCCGCGCGGCCGGGCGGTTTCGCGGACCGCCGCGCGGTGCTCGATTTTCTCGCGGGCGCGCCCAACGATCTCCAGCCGCCGGCCCATGCGCTGGTGCCCGTACTCGACACGGTGGAGGCCGCGCTGAGGGCGACGCCGGAGGTGCGTCTGGTGCGCATGTCCGGCTCGGGTGCGACCATGTTCGCCCTGTATGACGATTGCCGGGCAGCGGCGCGCGCGGCCAAGATGGTGGCCCGCCTTCACCCCGACTGGTGGGTCAAGTCCACCATCCTCGGCTGAAAGACCCACGGCATGCACACGCCCATCGTCTTCGCCCTCGCCGCGCTCACGGAGATCGCCGGCTGCTTCGCGTTCTGGGCGGTGGTGCGGCAGGGCGCGAGCGCGCTCTGGCTCGGGCCGGGCGTGGTCAGCCTGATCGCCTTCGCCGGGCTGCTGACGCTGGTGGAATCCGCCGCCGCCGGACGCGCCTTCGCGGCCTATGGCGGGGTCTATGTCGCGGCGTCGCTGGCCTGGCTGTGGGCGGTGGAAGGGTTCCGGCCGGATCGCTGGGACCTCGTGGGCGGGGCGGTGTGCCTCGCCGGGGCGGCGATCATCATCTTGGCGCCACGGGGCTGAACGGACGCTCAGCGCGCCCGCGCCACGCAGAAATCCACCACGTCGAGCAGCGCCCGCTTGGCCGGGCCGTCGGCGAACAGGCCGAGCGCGTCCTTGGCCATGGCGCCGTAGTGCCGGGCGCGGTCCACCGTGTCGGCCAGCGCGTCGTGGCGCGCCAGCAGCTTCATCGCGTGTTCGAGGTCGCCCTCGTTGATCTCGCCGGTTTCGAGGCAGCGCTTCCAGAAGGCCCGTTCCTCGTCATTGCCGCGCCGGAACGCCAGCACGATCGGCAGGGTGATCTTGCCCTCGCGGAAATCGTCGCCGACATTCTTGCCGAGCTTGGCGCGCGAGCCGCCATAATCCAGCGCGTCGTCGATGAGCTGGAAGGCGATACCGAGATTCATGCCATAGCTGCGGCAGGCCGACTGTTCGACCTTGGGCCGGCCGGCGATCACCGGGCCGACCTCGCAGGCGGCGGCGAACAGCTCGGCGGTCTTGCCGCGAATCACGGCGAGATACTCGTCCTCGCTGGTCGCGGTGTTCTTGGCGGCGGCGAGCTGGGCCACCTCGCCCTCGGCGATCACCACGGCCGCGGTGGAGAGAATATCGAGGGCGCGCATGTTGCCGACCTCGATCATCATGCGGAACGCCTGGCCCAGCAGGAAGTCGCCGACCAGCACGCTGGCCTCGTTGCCCCACAGCATGCGGGCGGCGAGCTTGCCACGGCGCATCTCGCTGTCGTCGACCACATCGTCGTGCAGCAGGGTGGCGGTGTGCATGAACTCGACGGAGGCGGCCAGCTTGATATGGCCGTCGCCGGCATAGCCGGTGAGGTCGGCCGTGGCGAGGGTCAGGATCGGGCGCAGCCGCTTGCCGCCGGAGGAGATGAGGTGCTGGGCGACCTCGGGGATCATCGTCACCTCCGAACCCGTGCGCGACAGGATGAGCGCGTTCACCCGCTCCATGTCGGCGCGCACGAGGGTGAGGATGCCCTCCAGCGACGGCTCGGCATCGATCTCGGCAGCGGGGTCGAACGGAAGGACGACGGCCACGGGCGATTTCCTTCAAATGAACGCGTCAGGCGACGTAAGGGAACGGCGGACGAAACGCCGGAGGCGGCGTGCCGAAGCCTTCTCATAGCCCACTCGCAGGACAAGCGAAAGTTGACCCGGGAACGAGGCTGCCGTCGAAGCCGCGCCGGGTGCCTCGGGGACGGCTTGCCCTTGCGGCCGGTTCCTGCGCCAATGCCGCGATGCGTCCCCTTGTCCTGACCAATGATCTGATTCTGCTCAACGCCATCGAGGCGCTGCTCACCAGTGCCGGCATCGGCCATGTCGTGCTGGACCAGCACATGAGCGCGCTGGAAGGCTCGATCGGCCTGCTGCCGCGCCGGCTGCTGGTGGAGGAGGAGCGCTATCGGGCGGCGCGGGCGCTGTTGTCGGAGGCCGGCTTCGGCCATGCCCTCGCTGTCGAGTGATCCCGCGGAGCCGCGCCCGTGAGCCTGCCGACATCACCGGAAGAGACCACGGACGACGCCCTGCTCGGCGGAAGGCTGCGGCTGCTCCAGCCTGCGCGCGGGCACCGCGCGGGGCATGACGCGCTATTGCTCGCCGCAACCGTGCCGACCGATGCCCGCCATGCCGTCGACCTCGGCGCCGGGGTCGGCGCGGCGGGACTGTCGGTCGCCATCCGCCTGCCGGAGGCGCGGGTGACGCTGGTCGAGATCGACCTCGCCACCGCCGCGCTCGCCACGCGCAACGCCGCCCGGCAGACACCGGACATGAGCGCGCGCATCACGGTGGTCACCGCCGATATCGCGACGCTCGCCCGTCCGTCCGGCCCCGACCTGCCGGCGGCGCGCGCGGCCGATGTCGTGCTGGCCAACCCGCCCTTCAACGATCCCGCCCGCCACCGCGTCTCCCCGCTCGACGAGAAGGCGCGCGCCCACGCCATTCCCGATGCCGGTATGGAGGCGTGGATCAAGGCCGCCGAGCGGCTGCTGGAGGCGGGAGGCCGGCTGCGCCTCATTCACCGCCCGGAGGCGCTGGAGGCGCTGCTGGAGGCGCTGCGGGGGCGTTTCGGTGCCGTATCGATCCTTCCGGTGCATCCCACGGCGCAGGCCCCGGCGATCCGGCTGCTGGTCGGGGCGATCAAGGGGCGACGCACCCCCCCCCGGCTTCTGCCCGGCCTCGTGCTGGCCGGCGCGGATGGCCGGCCTTCACCTGAGACCGAACGCCTGTTGCGGGCCGGCGAAGGGGTGGCGCTGGAATAAGTTGCCGTTCGGGTACGCCCTCGCTTGAGAGAATCCCCGCGCAGCCCTATCTCTCTGCCATGGCAAACAACAGCTTCCTCGACACGCTCCGCCGCCGGCTCCGCCCCATTCTGCCCGCGCGGTTGCGCGGTGATAACGCGATCGTGCCGGTGGTGCGCCTGCACGGCGCCATCGGCATGAATGCGCCGCTGCGCCCCGGCCTCACCTTCGCCGGCATCGCCAAGGCGCTCGACCGCGCCTTCGCGGTCAAGGGTGCCAAGGCGGTGGCGCTGGTGATCAATTCGCCGGGCGGCTCGCCGGTACAGTCCCACCTCATCTATCGTCGCATCCGGCTGCTGGCGCAGGAGAAGGGGATCCCGGTCATCGCCTTCGTGGAGGATGTCGCGGCCTCGGGCGGCTACATGCTGGCCTGCGCGGCGGACGAGGTGGTCGCCGACACCTTCTCGGTCGTCGGCTCGATCGGCGTGGTCAGCGCCGGCTTCGGCTTCGACCGCGCCATTGGCAAGCTCGGCATTGACCGGCGCGTCTACACCGCCGGCGTGAGCAAGGTGATCCTCGACCCGTTCCAGCCGGAAAAGGCCGAGGATGTCGAGCGGCTGAAGGCGCTGCAAAAGGATGTGCATGACGGCTTCATCGCCCTGGTGAAGGAGCGGCGCGGCGATGTCCTGTCGAGCCCTGATGACGCCCTATTTTCCGGCGAGTTCTGGGTGGCGCCGCAGGCGCTGGAACTCGGGCTGATCGATGCCATCGGCGATCTGCGCTCCTTCCTCAAGGCGCGCTATGGCGAGAAGGTCGTGACACCGCTCATCCAGTCCAGCGGCGGCCTGTTCGGCCGGCGCACGCCGGGCGTATCCACGGCGGCCCTGCCGGAGGCCGCCGCCATCGGCGCCGGCTTCGCCGAGCAGATGCTGGGCGCGGCGGAAGAGCGCGCGATGTGGAGCCGTTTCGGGCTGTGAACGCGTGGGAATGACAGCGGGGGAGACACCATGCCGCCTGTGTTCGTTCTGGCGATCGGCGCGATCGGCGCCGCTGCGCTGGTCAAGCTGCTGGCCAAGGAATCGCGCCGCGTAAACCAGGAACTGGACGCCACGCGTCGCGACCTCGATGCCCGCGCGCCGGAACCCAGCCGCACCCTGCGCCGCGACCCGGCCACCGGCGATTATCGCCCGCTCGACCATTGAGCCGCCGACCGTTCCTTGGAAGTTCTATAGACTAGACGCACGACAATTGCGGTTTTCCATAGGCTTTGCCTATCATTACCGCGAATTCACTTTGTGCGCCGCAGCTTGAGCCTTATCCCTTGTAATGGAACGGGATAGGCGAGAACGCGATGTTGCAGAGGTCCGAAACCAGCCGGGACAGTCAGGCCAGCGGCGAGGCGCATGTGGTGCGGCGCCGCAAGCGTCGCGGCTGGCCGCTCGTGCTCGGCGCGCTCGTTCTCGCGGGCGGCGCGGGCGGCTATTACTACTACGCCCGGCAGGAAGCCGCGGCCACGGCGCAGCCCGCCCTGCAGACCACGCCGGTTACGCTCGGCGACATCGAGACCAGCGTCACCGCCATCGCCAAGATGCAGCCCAAGACCTATGTCGATGTCGGCACGCAGGTGTCCGGCCAGCTCCGCACCATCATTCCCGATGTCGGCGCGCTGGTGAAGAAGGACGATCTGCTCGCCGAGATCGACCCCACGGTCTACCAGACCCGCGTCGCCGGCGACCGCGCCAGCCTCGACAATCTGCGCGCCCAGCTCGCGCAGGCGCAGGCCCAGCTCGTGCTGGACAGGCTGCGCGAGGAGCGCGCGCAGGAACTGCTGGCCAAGCAGAGCGGCAGCAAGGACGCCGCCGACGCCGCCATCGCCACCGCCCGCATCAGCGAGGCCAAGATTGATGCGCTGAAAGCCCAGATCGCCCAGACCCAGGCGACGCTGGACGGCGACCTCGCCAATCTCGGCTACACCAAGATCTACGCCCCGATCGACGGCACCGTGGTCTCGATCACCGCGCGCGAGGGCGGCACGCTGAATGCCAACCAGTCCGCCCCCATCGTGCTGCGCATCGCCGACCTGCAGACCATGACCGTCACCGCGCAGGTGGCGGAGGGCGACATTCCCCGCATCAAGGTCGGCACGCCGGTCTATTTCTCCACGCTCGGCCTGCCGGACCGGCGCTGGAACGGCACGGTGCGCCAGATCGAGCCGACGCCCACGATCGTCAATGACGTGGTGCTCTACAACGTGCTGATCGACGTGCCCAATGACGACCTCACCCTGATGACCGACATGACGGCGCAGGTGTTCTTCCGCCTCGGCGAGGCGAAAAACGTGCCGCTGGTGCCGACGCCGGCCCTGCGCACGCGCCGCGACGGCACCCACAGCGTGCGCGTGATGACGCCCAAGGGGCCGGAGGAGCGCATGGTGAAGACCGGCCTGTCCAACCGCACGGTGACGCAGGTGGTCGAGGGCCTCGCCCCCGGCGATGTCGTGGTGACCGGCGCCAGCGCCCCGCGTCCCGCCGGGCAACAGCGCCCCGCCATGCCGCCGCGGCTCTAGGGGAACGCGCCGATGAACGTCATCGCCGGCCGCCCCGCCGACAGCGCGAGAATTGACCCGGCGCCGGCAGATGCCCCGCGCGGCGAGACCGGCCAGCCGATCATCGAGCTGGTCGACGTCAGCCGCATCTACCCGAACGGCGAGACCGTGGTGCGGGCGCTGGACCGCGTTTCGCTCGCCATCCATCCCGGCGAGTTCATCGCCATCATGGGCCAGTCCGGCTCCGGCAAGTCGACGCTGATGAACATTGTCGGCTGTCTCGACCGCGCCTCGTCGGGCAGCTATCGCGTGGCCGGCGTCGATGTCGAGGAGCTGGACGCGGACGCGCTGGCGGGGCTGCGCTGCTCCACCTTCGGCTTCGTGTTCCAGCGCTACAACCTGCTGCCGACGCTCACCGCCGCCGAGAATGTCGAGATCCCCGCCATCTATGCCGGCATGCCGCAGGACGAGCGCGCGGAGCGCGCGACGCAACTCCTGGCCCGGCTCGGCCTCGGCGACCGCACCGAGCACCGGCCGAGCCAGCTTTCCGGCGGCCAGCAGCAGCGCGTCTCCATCGCCCGCGCCCTGATGAACCGCGCGCCGGTGATCCTCGCCGACGAGCCCACCGGCGCGCTGGATTCGCGCTCCGGCGAGGATGTGCTGGCGCTGCTCACCGAGCTGAACGCGGAAGGCCACACCGTCATCCTCATCACCCATGATGCCGATGTCGCCGCCCATGCCCGGCGCATCGTGCGCTTCCAGGACGGGCGCATCGTCTCGGACGAACGCCGGGAAACCGACCCGGACCGGGCGCCGCTGCCGGCACATGGCACTCCCCGGCGCGGCCGCTTCGCCCGCTTCGTGCCGGACCTCGCGGAGGCCGTGCGCATGGCCTTCTCCTCGATGTATGCGAACATCTTCCGCACCGCGCTGACACTGCTCGGCATCGTCATCGGCGTCGCTTCGGTCATCACCATGCTGGCGGTCGGCGACGGCGGAAAGGCGAGCGTGCTGGAGCGCATCTCGCAGATGGGCACCAACCTGCTGATCGTGCGCCCCGGCGCGGCCGGCATCCGCTCCTCCGGCGACAATGCCACGCTGCTGCCGGAGGATTCCGACGCGCTGGGCGCCGTGCCGGGCCTCAGCGCCGTCGCGCCCGAGCGCTCGGGCCGCGCCACGCTGCGCTTCGGCTCGCAGGACTATTACACCCAGGTGGTCGGCACCAATGCCGATTATCTCGGCGCCCGCGACTGGCCGATCGCCCGCGGGGTGATGTTCACCGGCGAAGACGTGCGCACCTATGCGCCGGTCGTGGTGCTGGGCCAGACCGTGGTGAACAACCTGTTCAGCGGCGACGACCCGATCGGGCAGTACGTCCTGATCAAGAACGTGCCTTATGAGGTGATCGGCATCCTGTCTCCGCGCGGTGCGAACGCCTTCGGCCAGGACCAGGATGACACGGTGCTGATCCCGCTCTCCACCAGCTTCATGCGGGTGTTCGGCCGGCGCTTCCTCGGCTCGATCACCGTGAAGGTGGAGAATGCCGACGATATTCCCACCGCTGAGGCCGCCATCACCCGCATCATCACCGAGCGGCACCAGACCGAGGATTTCCAGGTGCGCAACACCTCGCAATTCCTGGAGACCGCCATGGCGACGCAGGACACGCTGACGCTGGTGCTGGGCTGCGTCGCCGCCATCTCGCTGCTGGTGGCCGGTATCGGCGTGATGAACATCATGCTGGTGAGCGTGACCGAGCGCACCCGCGAGATCGGCATCCGCATGGCCACCGGGGCGCGCATGAGCAACATCATGCTGCAGTTCAACACCGAGGCGCTGGTGGTGTGCGGCGTCGGCGGCGCGGTGGGCGTCGCGCTCGGCATCGGTGCCGCGCTGGGGCTGGAGGCGATGGGGGCGAATATCCTGCTCTCGCTGATGCCGCCGCTGCTCGCCTTCGGCTGCGCCTTCCTCACCGGCCTCGTCTTCGGCTACCTGCCGGCCCGCAAGGCCGCCGGCATGGACCCGGTGACGGCGCTCGCCTACGAGTAGCCGGGCCGCGCCCGCCGCGCGGCTTTCCCTCATGCCCCTTGCCCGTTCACGCCCGAACGTTTAGGCCGAACGCGGATGATGCAAGGAGATGCAGGCGATGAACGTTCTTCTGCTGGGCTCGGGCGGCCGCGAGCATGCGCTCGCCTGGAAGCTGGCTCAGAGCCCGCTGATGGAGACCTTCATCGCCGTGCCCGGCAATCCCGGCATCGCGGAATTCGCCCGCTGCATCGACACCATCCCGCTGACCGATCATGACGCCCTCGTCACGCTGTGCGGGGCGGAAGGCATCGACCTGGTGGTCGTCGGCCCGGAAGCGCCGCTGGTCGATGGGCTCGCGGACCGGCTGATCGCCGAGGGGATCGCCGTGTTCGGCCCGCGCCGCGTCGCCGCCCAGCTCGAAGGCTCGAAGCTGTTCACCAAGGAACTGTGCAAGTCGCACGACATTCCCACCGCCGCCTTCGGCCGGTTCTCCGATGCCGAAGCCGCCCGCGCCTTCGTGCGCCGCCATGGCGCACCGATCGTGCTCAAGGCCGACGGGCTGATGGCCGGCAAGGGCGTGATCGTCGCCATGACCCTGGACGAGGCGCTGGCCGGCATCGACGAGGTGTTCGCCATGGGCGCCAGCGGCACGGAGATCCTGATCGAGGAATTCCTTGATGGCGAGGAGGTCAGCTTTTTCTGCCTGGTCGACGGCGAGACCGTGCTGCCCTTCGGCTCGGCACAGGACCACAAGCGCGCCTTCGACGGTGACCAGGGCCCCAATACCGGCGGCATGGGCGCCTATTCCCCCGCCCCGGTGTTCACCGCCGAGATGGAGCGCCGCACGCTCCACGAGATCGTCAAGCCGACCGCCCGCGCGCTCGCCGATGCCGACAGCGCCTATCGCGGCATCCTGTTCGCCGGGCTGATGATCACCGCCGACGGCCCCAAGCTGATCGAATACAATGTCCGCTTCGGCGATCCCGAATGCCAGGTGCTGATGCTGCGGCTCGACGGCGACCTGCTGCCGCTGCTCCACGCCACCGCGACCGGCCGGCTGGAGGACCACGACATCGCGCTCAAGCCCGAGGCCGCCATCACCGTGGTCATGGCCGCCAGGGGCTATCCGGGCCATTATGACAAGGGCTCGGTGATTTCCGGGCTGGAGGCCGCCGGGTCGATCCCGGGCGTGCATGTGTTCCATGCCGGCACCGCACGACGCGACGGCGCGATCGTCGCCAATGGCGGGCGTGTTCTCAATGTCACCGCCATCGGCTCCAATGTTGCCGAGGCCCGCGAACGCGCCTATGACGCGGTGGCGCGCCTCGACTGGCCCGAGGGCTTCTGCCGCAGCGATATCGCGTGGCGCGCGCTGGGCTGACGGCGCCTTCCGCCGGTATTCGACCATAAGGCGCGCACAGAAATGCCGCGTGAGCGTGGCAGGATGCCGGATATGGACGATCAGGCGATGACTCAGCGTGCACGGCACGGCGACAACCATGTTGCGGCAACGGCCTCCGGCGATCACGACGGTGGCCGGCATCCGGCCGAACCCGTGCCCCGCCCGCCCGGCGGGCCGACCATCGGCGTCGCGCTTGGCTCGGGCGGCGCGCGCGGGCTCTCGCATATTCTCGTGCTGGAAGCGCTGGACGAACTCGGCGTCCGCCCGGTGGCCATGTCCGGCACCTCGATCGGCGCGCTGGTCGGCGCGGCCTATTGCGCCGGCATGCCGGGCCGCGACATCCGGCATCTCGCGCTGAGCCTGCTGCGCAACCGCCGCGAGACGATGGGGCGCCTGCTCACCGCGCGGGTGGGACGCATCAAGGACCTGTTCGGCGGCCTCGGCAATCCGGTGCTGATCGACGCCGAGCGCTTCGTCGACGCCTTTTTGCCGGAGGTGGTGCCGCAGACCTTCGAGGAGCTGGGCATCCCGCTGCAAGTCGTGGCGACCGATTATTGGGGCCGCTGCGAGCGCATCCTCCACCATGGCGCGATCCGCCCGGCGGTCGGTGCCTCTCTGGCCATCCCCGGCCTGATCCGCCCGGTGACGCAGGGCGGGCACACGCTGGTCGACGGCGGGGCGGTCAACCCGCTGCCCTTCGACCTGTTGCGCAACAAGGCCGACATCGTGATCGCGGTCGACATCACCGGCGGGCACAATGGCGAGACGCGCGGCCTTCCCGGCCCGTTCGACGCCATGTTCGCGACGCTGCAGATCATGGCCTCGTCCATCGTGGCGGAAAAGCTGAAGGCCGGCGCGCCGGACGTGCTGATCCGGCCCAATGTCGATGCCTTCCGCGTGCTGGAATTCTTCCGCGCCACCGCCGTCCTCAAGGCCGCCGAGCCGGTAAAGGACGAGGTAAAGCGCCGGCTGGAGGCGGTGCTGGGGTGATCACCGCCGCCCCGCGAAAAATTCCCTCAGCAGGCCCGCCGCCTCGCTCTCGCGAAAGCCGCCATAGATGTCCGGCCGGTGATGGCAGGTGGCCTGCGCGAAAAAACGCACGCCGCTCTCCACCGCTCCGCCCTTGGGATCGGCCGCGCCGTAATAGACCCGGCGCAGCCGCGCCCAGGCGATGGCGCCCGCGCACATGGTGCAGGGCTCCAGCGTGACGTAGAGATCGCAATCGGAGAGCCGATCGGTGCCCAGCGCGGCTGCACCGGCGCGGATCACCAGCATCTCGGCATGGGCGGTGGGATCGGCCAGTTCGCGGGTGCGGTTGCCGTCGGCGGCGATGATCGCCCCGTGCCGGACCAGCACCGCGCCGATCGGGACCTCGCCACGGGAGGCGGCGTTTTCCGCCTCTTCCAGCGCCCGGCCCATGAAGTCCGGACGGCTTCCGGCAACGCTCGCTTGTGTTTGTTGCGTCAAGTGCTCGCCTCGTACCGCGGGACATGATAGCACCGCGACCCAAACCGGATTGACCCAATGCCGAAAAAAGCCCCGCCTCGCAAGGATCACAACAAGGTGCCGCGCGCCCCGCGCGAGATCACCGCTCTGGAACCGCGCGAGGCCGAGCGCGTCGCCAAGGTCATCGCCCGTGCCGGGCTCGGCTCGCGCCGCGAGATCGAGGAATGGATTCTCGCCGGCCGCGTGGCGGTGAATGGCGAGGTGCTCGAAAGCCCGGCCCGCACCGTGACCGCGCAGGACCTCATCGAGGTCGACGGCACGCCGATCCCGGCCAAGGAGCGCACGCGGCTGTTCCTCTACCACAAGCCCAAGGGCGTGGTGACCACCAATTTCGACCCCGAGGGCCGCGCCACCCTGTTCGAGATCCTGCCGCAGGGGCTGCCGCGGCTGGTCTCGGTCGGCCGGCTGGACCTCAACACCGAAGGGCTGATCCTCCTCACCAATGATGGCGGGCTCTCGCGCCTGCTGGAGCTGCCGGAAACCGGCTGGCTGCGCCGCTACCGCGTGCGCGCCAAGGGCGAGATCACCCAGGACAAGCTCGACGCCCTCATCAAGGGCGTGACGGTCGACGGCGTGCATTACGGGCCGATCGAGGCCGCGCTCGACCGCGTGCAGGGTGCCAATGTGTGGCTGACGCTGGCGCTGCGCGAGGGCAAGAACCGCGAAGTCCGCAATGTGCTGGGCTCGCTTGGGCTCGACGTGAACCGCCTGATCCGCCTGTCCTACGGCCCGTTCCAGCTCGGCGAAATCGCGCAGGGCGCGGTCGAGGAAGTGCGCACCCGCGTGCTCGCCGACCAGCTCGGCCCCGAGCTTTCCGCTGCCGCCGGCGCGGATTTCGACGGCCCGGTGTTCGACCACGCCGTCCCCGAGGAAGAGGCGCCCGCGCGTGCCGCCAAGCCGGCTGGCAAGGCCGGCGCCAAGGGCCCGCGCTACGCCAAGCCGGAAGGCGGGGAGGACCGCCACCGCCGCCGGCCGATCGACCTTGAGGAAAGCGCCGATCGCAGCGTGACGTCCGGCCTTGTCGCCGATCGCAAGGGCCGCAAGGTGCTGGTGCAGCGCGTGCGCTCCACCGAGACCGCCTCGGAGGAGGAGCGCCCGGCTCGTCCGCTCCGCGAACGCGAGCGCCGCGAAGGCGAACGCGAGGCCAAGCGTGCCCGCCCTGTGCGCGAGCCCCGGCCGGGCGGCGGCACAAGCACCTTCCGCAAGCGCCCGGAGGGAGATCGCCCCCCGCGTCGCGACCGCCCCGAGGGCGAGCGTTCGGAGCGCCCGTTCCGTGAGCGCACCCCGCGTCCCGAAGGTGAGCGTGCCGAGCGTCCGTTCCGCTCCCGCCCCGATGGCGAGCGCGGTTTTCGTCCCCGCACGGACAGCGAGCGGCCCCCGCGTCGCGAACGCCCCGAGGGCGAGCGTTCGGAGCGCCCGTTCCGTGAGCGCACCCCGCGTCCCGAAGGTGAGCGTGCCGAGCGTCC
>NZ_JAKVIL010000006.1 GCF_022601675.1 Ancylobacter gelatini
ACTATGTCTTAAGACCTGGGAGAGTAGGTCGCTGCCAGGCCTGCCAAACACAGCATGCGCTTCTAAACGACACCTGAACAAAACCCCCGTCGCGGTAACAACCCGGCGGGGGTTTTGTTATGAAAAATCCGCCGCAACCGGATCCCGGCCCCCGGCCGCGCACCCCATCACGGCCCGGGGAGCCGCTCCTCCAGCCGCGCCAGATCCTTCTTCAGAGCCCGCATCTCCTCGAAACGCTTCGTCACATCGCGCAAGACCGAGGCCATGCCCGTCACCCGGCCACCGTCATCCTTCAGCAGAACGATCGTGAACTCCAGCGAGATGCGTCCGCCCGCTTTGGTCAATCCCGGCACGGCGAGCAGATCGCCGGCGCCATAGCGGCTCTGCCCGGTGCTCACCGTCTCGTGGTAGCCGTCCCAATGGCGCTGCCGGAACGGTTCGGGAATGATGATGTCGAGTGATTGACCCAGCGCCTCCTCCTGCGTGAAACCGAACACCCGCGTCGCCCCGGCGTTCCACAGAACGATCATCCCCTCGCGGTCGCTGGCAATCACCGCATCGGCGGCACTGTCCAGCAACCCATCCGCGATGTCGGCGCGGTTAAAGCCGCCAATGGTGGTCGCCGCGTGCGGAGCCGCGATGCTGGAGGACGGCGCCGGCGTGGGCGTCGCGTCGAACAGGTCCTCCACCGGGCCGAAGAACTCGTAATGCAGCCGCGATGTCGGCACCCCGGCAGCTGTCAACGCGCCGATCATTTCCCGCAGAAAGTCGAGCGGACCGCAGACGAAGTAGTCCGCGGCGTCGGCCTGTGTATTCGCAAGGATCCACTCCGGCGTCAGGTGGCCGGAAATATCATAGTCGCGACCTTCCCGATCCTCCGGTCGCGGGCGGCTGTAGAAGGTGGTCACGGTCACGTCCGGTGCCTGATCGGCAAGCGCGCGGACATGCGGGCCGAAGGCATGGCTGGCGCCGTCTCGCGCGCCGTGCACGAAATGAATCGGCCAACCGACCGGTGCCGCGGCGTGCTGCTCGAGCATGGCCACCATCGGCGTGAGACCGACGCCGGCGCTGAGCATCACCACGGGGGCCGTGGCGGGGTCGGGCAGCACGAAGCTGCCGGCCGCGTCCGCGACGTCGAATTCGGTGCCGGGGGCCGCATGGTCGTGCAGCCATTTCGAGACGCGCCCCTCTTCCTGACGCCGCACCGAAATGCGCCAGTTCTCGCCATTCGGGGCGCAGGAAATCGTGTAGTTCCGCTTGTGCCGGCCGTCGCCGGGAATGTCGGCCCAGAGCGTCAAATGCTGCCCCGCCCGATGCGTCGGCGGGGGAGCGCCGTCCGCCGGACGCAGCACGAAGGAGGTGATGACATCGCTTTCCGCGTGCCGGCTTGCGAGCACGAACCGGCGTGTGCCGCTGGCAGGGCTATTCATGAACGGGCTCCCCGTAAAAACATGCATATGATATGCATATAAATGGAGTAATGAAAGACACCCGGCGCGCAAAGGTCCGCACATGCATCTGACGCGCTATTCCGACTATGCGATGCGCGTGCTGCTCTATCTCGGCGCGCGGCCGGAGCGCCAATGCTCGATCGCGGAAGTGGCCAAAGCCTACGGCATCTCGCAGAGCCATTTGATGAAGGTGGTCAGCGATCTCGTGCAGGCGGGCTATGTGGCGAGCGTGCGCGGGCGGACCGGCGGCATCCGGCTTGGCATGCCGCCAGAGCGCATCGTCATCGGTGAACTGGTACGCCGCACCGAGGGCAGCCTGGCGCTGGTCGATTGCGCGAACTGCCTGCTGGCCCCCGGCTGCGGCCTCGCCTGCGTTCTGGGCGAAGCGATGGTGGCGTTCCTTGCGGTGCTGGACCGCCACACGCTCGCCGATGTGATCGCCCGCCGGCCGGAAGCGCTGAGCCGCCTGATGCACCCGCTGAGCTAACGCAGCGGGCCTCTGCCCACAGATGGGGCAACGTGCCGATCGTCAATGTGACGATGGTGCGGGCGGTCGGACTCGAACCGACATATTGTTGCCAATGGCGGATTTTGAGTCCGCTGCGTCTACCAATTCCGCCACGCCCGCGCGAGCGCCTGTCTATAACGGATCGCGCGTTCCGCCAATAAAGATGCGCGGGAAAATGAGGCGTCCTCCACGCCCGATCTTTAGCTTTTCCTTACGCCCGGCTGCGCCCTCCGCAATCGATACCTGACCCGTGACGGGTCCATCGTTTCGGCTCCTTGAAGCGTCAGGAGATTGTCCCGTGGCGGACCTTTTCTTTCTGTTCCTCACCGTCGGCCTGTTTGCCGCGCTGTCCGTCTATGCGCGCCTGCTCGCGCGGCTCTCGTGAGCCCTCCGATGATCGAACCCATTCTCGGCCTCGCGGTCGCGCTCGCGCTCGCGGCCTATCTCGTCGTGACGCTGCTGCGTCCTGAACATTTCTGAGCGGCGGAGCCTCTCATCATGTCTCTCGTCGGATGGCTGCAGATCGCAGCCCTGTTCCTTAGCGTCCTTCTCGTGGTGAAGCCGCTGGGAAGCTATATGGCGCGCGTGTTCTCGGGCGAGCACACCGTGCTGTCCCCACTTCTCGCGCCGCTGGAAGCCGGCTTCTATGGGCTGGCCGGCATCGATGCCCGCAAGGAGCAGGGCTGGCTGGCCTATACGCTGGCCATGCTCGCCTTCTCGCTCACCGGCGTGCTGGCGCTCTACGCCATCCTGCGGCTGCAGGCTTATCTGCCGTTCAATCCGCAGGGTTTCGGCAACGTACCGGCGGACCTCGCCTTCAACACGGCGGTGAGCTTCGTCACCAATACCAACTGGCAGAACTATGGTGGAGAGACCACGCTGAGCCATTTCAGCCAGATGGCCGGGCTCACCACGCAGAATTTCGTCTCGGCGGCGACCGGCATGGCACTGGCCATGGCGCTCACCCGCGCCTTCGCCCGCTCGCGGGCGGCGACGCTGGGCAATTTCTGGGTCGATCTGACCCGCGCCACGCTTTATGTGCTGCTGCCGCTCGCCATCGTGGTCGCGCTCATCTTCGTGTTCATGGGCCTGCCGCAGACGCTGCAAGCCTCCGTCACCGCGACGACGCTCGAAGGCGCCCAGCAGGTGATCTCGCTCGGCCCGGTGGCGAGCCAGGAAGCGATCAAGCAGATCGGCACCAATGGCGGCGGCTTCTTCAACGTGAACGCAGCGCACCCGTTCGAGAACCCAACCGCGCTGTCGAACCTTCTCAACATCTTCGCGATGCTCTCGGTCTCCTCGGCGCTGGTCTACAGCTTCGGCCAGGTGGTCGGCGACCGCCGGCAGGGCTGGGCGTTTCTGGCCGCCATCGCGCTCCTGCTGATCGCGGGCGTCGGCGCGGTGTACTGGGCCGAGACCTACGGCAACCCGATCCTGACCTCGCTCGGCCTCGATGCGGCCACCGGCAATATGGAAGGCAAGGAAGTGCGCTTCGGCCAGTCCGCCAGCGCGCTTTATGCGGCGGTGACCACGGGTCTGTCGGATGGCGGCGTCAACGCCATGCACGGCTCGCTGACCGGGGCGGGCGGGCTGGTGCCGATGTTCCTGATCCAACTCGGCGAGGTGCTGCCCGGCGGCGTCGGCTCGGGGCTCTACGGGCTGGTGGTGTTCGCCATTCTCGCGGTGTTCGTCGCCGGGCTGATGGTCGGGCGCACGCCGGAACTGCTCGGCAAGAAGATCGACGGGCGCGAGATGAAATACGCGATGCTCGCCGTGCTGATCCTGCCGCTGGCGATCCTCGGCTTCTCCGCGGTGTCGGCGTTGCTGCCGGTGGCGCTGGCCAGCATCGGCACGCCGGGCCCGCATGGCCTCTCGGAAATCCTCTACGCCTACACCTCGGCGGCCGGCAATAACGGCTCGGCC
This sequence comes from Ancylobacter gelatini, assembly GCF_022601675.1. Classification (GTDB taxonomy): domain Bacteria; phylum Pseudomonadota; class Alphaproteobacteria; order Rhizobiales; family Xanthobacteraceae; genus Ancylobacter; species Ancylobacter gelatini. Next base: position 3,883 of record NZ_JAKVIL010000006.1, read on the forward strand.
TTTGGCGGGCTGTCGGGCAACACGCCCTGGTACAACACCACGCTCGGGCTCGCCATGGTGTTCGGCCGCTTCGGCTATGTGGTTCCGGTCATGGCGATTGCCGGCTCGATCGCGATCAAGGTCCGAACAAAGGCGTCGAGCGGCACCTTCCCGACCCACACGCCGCTGTTCGTCGGCCTGCTGATCGGCATCATCCTCATTCTCGGCGGCCTGCAGTTTTTCCCCGCGCTGGCGCTCGGCCCCATCGTCGAGCAGTTCGCCATGCTCGCCGGCCAGACCTTCTGAAGGAAAGGGCACATCATGTCCTCCAAATCCAATGCTCCCGAAGCCGGCCGCCCGCAGGGGCTGCTCGATCCGGCGATTCTCGTGCCGGCGTGTCGCTCGGCCTTCGCCAAGCTCGATCCGCGCCAGCTCATGCGTAATCCGGTGATTTTCGTCACCGAGGTGGTGGCGGCGCTCGTCACCCTGTTCTTCCTGCGCGACCTCGCAAGCGGCGGCGATGCCGGCTTTTCCGGCCAGATCACCGCGTGGCTGTGGTTCACCGTGCTGTTTGCCACCTTCGCCGAAGCCGTGGCCGAAGGGCGGGGCAAGGCGCAGGCGGAAAGCCTGAAGCGTACCCGCTCCGAACTCTCCGCCCGCCGGCTGCTGGAGGGCGGCGCGCGCAGCGAAACCGTGCCCGCCACCGCGCTCAAGCTCGGCGATCTCGTGCTGGTCGAGGCCGGCGAGCTGATCCCGGGCGATGGCGAGGTGGTCGAGGGCGTCGCCTCGGTGAACGAGAGCGCCATCACCGGCGAATCCGCGCCCGTCATCCGCGAATCCGGCGGCGACCGCTCGGCGGTGACCGGGGGGACGCAGGTGCTGTCCGACCGGCTGAAGATCCGCATCACCGTGGCGCCCGGCTCCAGCTTCGTCGACCGCATGATCGCGCTGATCGAGGGCGCCAAGCGGCAGAAGACCCCGAACGAGATCGCGCTGTCGATCCTGCTGTCCGGCCTCACGCTGATCTTCCTGATCGCTGTGGTGACGCTGTGGGGGCTGGCTGGCTATTCCGGCACCGTGCTGTCGGTCACCGTGCTGGCCGCGCTGCTGGTGACGCTGATCCCGACCACCATCGGCGGTCTGCTCTCGGCCATCGGCATTGCCGGCATGGACCGGCTGGTGCGCTTCAACGTCATCGCCACCTCCGGCCGTGCTGTTGAGGCGGCGGGCGATGTCGACACGCTGCTGCTCGACAAGACCGGCACCATCACCTTCGGCAACCGCATGGCGACCGATTTCATTCCCGTCCCGGGCGTGGCGGCGCTCGACCTCGCGCAGGCGGCGCTGCTGGCGAGCCTCGCCGACGAGACGCCGGAAGGCCGCTCCATCGCCGCGCTGGCGACCGGCGAGTTCGGCGCGTCGGCGCAGGGTTTCACTACGGAGTCCATCGTGCCCTTCGCCGCCGAAACCCGGCTCTCCGGCGTCGATGGCGGCGGGCGGCGGCTGCGCAAGGGCGCGGTGGACGCGGTGCTGCGCTTCACCGGCCTCGGCCCACAGGACGCGCCGGCTGAGTTCCGGCAGGCGGTGGACCGCATCGCCCGCACCGGCGGCACGCCGCTCGCGGTGGCGGACGGCGGCAGGCTGGTGGGCGTCATCCATCTTAAGGACGTGGTGAAGCCCGGCATCAAGGACCGCTTCGCCCGCATGCGCGCCATGGGCATTCGCACCGTGATGGTGACCGGCGACAACCCGGTGACGGCGGCGGCGATCGCCTCGGAGGCCGGCGTGGACGATTTCCTCGCCCAGGCGACGCCGGAGGACAAGCTCGCCTATATCCGCCGCGAGCAGGAAGGCGGCCGGCTGATCGCCATGTGCGGCGACGGCACCAATGACGCGCCGGCTTTGGCGCAGGCCGATGTCGGCGTGGCCATGCAGACCGGCACCCAGGCCGCGCGGGAAGCCGCGAACATGGTCGACCTCGATTCCTCGCCGACCAAGCTCATCGAGATCGTCGAGATCGGCAAGCAATTGCTGATGACGCGCGGCTCGCTCACCACCTTCTCCATCGCCAACGATGTCGCGAAGTATTTCGCGATCATCCCGGCGCTGTTCGTGGCGACCTATCCGGCGCTCGACGCGCTGAATGTGATGGGGCTCGCCTCGCCGCAATCGGCGATCCTCTCGGCGGTGATCTTCAACGCGCTGATCATCGTCGCGCTGATCCCGCTCGCGCTGAAGGGCATTGCCTATCGCCCGGTCGGCGCCAGCGCGCTGCTGCGCCGCAACCTGCTGGTCTACGGGCTCGGCGGCCTCGTCCTGCCGTTTGCCGGCATCAAGCTCATCGACCTCGCCGTCTCGGCGCTTCATCTGGTGTGATCATGCTTAAAGCTCTCCGCCCCGCCCTTGTACTCACGCTGTTGATGACGGTGCTGACCGGGCTCGCCTATCCGCTCGCCATCACCGGCATCGCCGATGCCATGGCGCGTGACAAGGCGCGCGGCAGCCTCATCACCCGCGAGGGCACGGTGATCGGCTCCAGCCTCATCGGCCAGAACTTCGCCTCGGAGCGCTATTTCTGGCCGCGCCCCTCGGCGACCGGACCGGACCCCTATAATGCCGGCGCCTCCAGCGGCTCCAATCTCGGCCCGACCTCGGCGAAGCTGCGCGACCGGGTGGCCGCCGATGTCGAGCGGCTGCGCGGGGCGGGGCTCGCCGGCACGGTGCCGGCCGACGCCGCGACCACCTCGGCCTCGGGGCTCGATCCGCACATCTCGCCGGATTATGCCCGCGCGCAGGTGGCCCGCATCGCCCATGCCCGCAGCCTGTCCGAAGCGGATGTCGCCGCGCTGGTGGAGCGCCTCGCGGAAGGCCGGCATCTCGGCTTCATCGGCGAGCCGCGCGTTAACGTGCTAGAGCTGAATCTCGCACTGGATGCGCTGAAGGGCTGAACCGGGCATGGCGTCGAGCGCCGATCGACACGATAACCGGCCGGACCCGGACGCCCTGCTCGCCGCTGCGCGGCAGGATGGGCGCGGCCGGCTGACCATCTTCCTCGGCGCCGCGCCGGGGGTCGGCAAGACCTACGCGATGCTGACGCGGGCGCGCAAGCTGAAGGCAGACGGCATCGACATCGTGGTCGGCCTCGCCGAAACCCATGGCCGCGGGGAGACGGCGCAGCTTCTCGACGGGCTGGAGGTGCTGCCGCGGGCGCGGCTTGAGCATCGCGGCCGGAGCGTCGAGGGCTTCGATCTCGACGGCGCGCTCGCCCGCCGCCCGCGCCTCATGATCGTCGACGAACTCGCCTCATCCAACCCGGACGGAGCGCGCCATCCCAAGCGCTACCAGGACATCGAGGAACTGCTGGAGGCGGGGATCGATGTCTGGACGGCGTTGAACGTCCAGCATCTGGAGAGCCTGTCCGATGTCGTGGCCGACATCACCGGCGTGAAGGTGCGCGAGCGCATTCCCGACACGGTGCTGCGCAAGGCCGATCAGGTCATCCTCGTCGATCTGCCCCCGGCCGAGCTGATCGAGCGGCTGAAGGACGGCCGGATCTATCTCGCCGATACCATCCAGCGTGCCTATGAGCGTTATTTCCGCCTCGGCAATCTCACCGCCCTGCGCGAACTCGCCTTGCGCCGCACCGCCGACCGTGTCGACGACGACATGGTGGACTACCTCAAGCGCCACGCGATCGAGGGGCCATGGGCGAGTGCCGAACGGCTGATCGTGTGCGTCGGGCCGGATGCGCTGTCGGAAAAGGTGGTGCGCACCGCGAGCCGGCTCGCCTCCGGCCTCAACGCGCCATGGATCGTGGTGTCGCTGGAGCGTGCCGAGCGCGAGGTCGACGATGCCGCGCAGGCGCGGGTGGACAGCTGGCTTCGCCTCGCCGAGAGCCTCGGGGCGGAAACCCGGCGCATCATCGCCAGCGATTTTGTCACGGAGCTGATCCGCCTCGCCCGCCGCGAGCATGCCACGCAGATCGTGCTCGGCGCCCATCCACGTCCGCGCTGGGCGAGCTGGCTCGGTACCTCGCTCGCCGACGAGGTGGCGGCGAGCGCCTCGGGGCTTGGCGTTCATCTGGTGACCGGGGAGGGCGCGGAACCGGTCCCCCGGCCGCGCCGGATGTCGATCGGGCTCGCCGAGCGGGCGCGCGCGGGTGCGGTGGCCTTCGCCAGCGTGCTGGCGGCGACGCTGATCGGCACCGGCATCGACCGGGTGATCCCGGTGCCGAACGTCTCGCTGCTGTTCCTGATGGCGGTGATGGTCGCTGCGATCCGGGCGGGCTATGGCGCGGCGCTGCTGGCGGCGCTGCTATCGGGCCTGGCCTATAATTTCTTTTTCATCGAGCCGCTCTACACCTTCACCATCGCCGCGCCGCACGAGGTGTTCGCCTTCATCGTGTTTCTCCTCGCCGCGCTGGTCGCGGGCGGGCTGGCCTCGCGGGTGCGCGAGCAGGCGCGAACCGCGCGGGCGCGCGCCGTGGCGGTGCAGTCGCTTTATGATTTCGCCGGCAAGCTCTCCGGCACGGCCAAGCCCGATGATGTGCTCTGGGTCGCGGTCGCCCAGCTTCACACCAGCTTCGGCCACCCTGCCGTGGCGCTGATGCCGCGCGAGGGAGAACTCTCGCTCGCCGCTGCCTGGCCGCCCGATGCCGAGCTGGGCGTCGCCGACATGACCGCCGCGCGCTGGGCCTTCGAGCATGGCGAGCCGGCCGGGCAGGACACCGGAACGCTGCCTTCCAGCCCCTATCAGTTCCGCCCGCTGATCAGCCCGCACGGCGCGCTCGGCGTCTATGGGCTGCGCTGGGGCGGGGACCCGATCGATGGCGTCTCCGAGCGCATGCTGCTGGCGGTGATGGACCAGACCGCCATCGCCATCGACCGCGCGCGGCTGGCCGAGGAGGCGATCGCGCAGGGCGCGCGGCTGCAGGGCGAGAATTTGCGCGCGGCGCTGCTGTCCTCGATCTCGCACGATCTGCGCACGCCGCTGTCCACCATCACGGGCGCGGTCACCAGCCTGCGCCAACTCGGCGACCGAATGAGCGCGGCGAGCCGCGACGACCTCCTGCTGACCATCGAGGAGGAGAGCGCGCGGCTGTCGCGCTTCGTCGCCAACCTGCTCGACATGACGCGCATCGAGGCCGGCACGCTCGATGCGCGCTCGGACTGGATCGATGTCGGCGACGCCATCCGTGCGTCCCAGGAGCGCTGCGCCCGCTATTTCCCCCGGCTCGGCATCGTCACCCGCATCGATCCCGGCCTGCCGCTGCTGCGCGGCGACGGCGTGCTGCTCGGGCAGGTGCTTTTCAACCTGCTGGACAACGCCGCCAAATATGGCGGGGGCCAGCCGGTCGAGCTCTATGCACGGGTCGAGGGGCGTGATCTTGTCATCACCGTCACCGATGCCGGGCCGGGCATCCCGCCGGAAGACCTCGGCGCGGTATTCGAGAAGTTCTTCCGGCGCGGCAATCCCGACGGCCGCCCGCCCGGCACCGGGCTCGGCCTGTCGATCGCGAAAGGGTTCGTCGAAGCCATGGGCGGCACCATCACGGCGGAGAGCCCGGCGCAACCGAACCGGGGTGCGTCGCCCGGCACCCGGATGGTGCTGCGGTTTCCAGTGCCCGAGGGCGGGTCGATCGCGTCATGAACGGCAACCGGATTCTCGTGGTGGACGACGAGCCGCAGATCCAGCGCTTCCTGCGCCCGGCCCTGTCGGCGGCGGGCTATGACGTGTTCGAGGCGGCGACCGGGGCCGAGGCGCTCAAGGCCGCCGCCACCACGGCGCCGGACCTCATCCTGCTCGATCTCGGCCTGCCGGACATGGACGGCAAGGAGGTGATCGCCCGGCTGCGCGGCTGGTCGCATGTGCCGATCATCATCCTGTCCGCGCGGGATCGCGAGGCCGAGAAGATCGCCGCGCTCGATCTCGGGGCGGACGATTATGTTGAAAAGCCGTTCGGCATCGGCGAGCTCACCGCCCGCATCCGCACCGCGCTGCGCCACAAGAAGGGCGTCGAGGTCGAGGCCGAGCGCTACGCGGTCGACGGGCTCGATATCGACATGGTGCGCCGGCTGGTGACGCGCGGCGGCGAGCCTGTGAAGCTGACGCCCAAGGAATACGACCTCCTGACCCTTCTGGCCCGCCATGCCGGCCGCGTGGTGACGCACCGCACGCTGCTGACCTCGGTCTGGGGCCCCGCCCATGGCGAGGACCTGCATTACCTGCGCGTGTTCATCGGCCAGCTCCGCCAGAAGATTGAGCGCGATCCCGCCAATCCCGCGATCATCCGCACCGAGCCGGGCGTGGGCTATCGTTTCGCGGAGGCGGCCTGAGCGGGCCACTCGCGCCGGTGGGTTTCGCGCTTCTGGCGGTTGCCGGCAAATCCCGAAGCATTCATAGTCGCTTGAAGAGGGCGGGCGCGGGCGGCCGCGCGTCGGCAGGGGCGAACGAGAATGGCATCGGCAAATCTTCCCCGTGGCGGGTTCGCGCGGGGGCGCGTGGCGACTCATGGCGCGTAAACCTTCCAACATCATCTACAGCGCGCCCGAGCGTCCGCCGCTGTTGACGCTGATCATCCTCGCATTCCAGCATGCCGTGCTGGCGCTGCTGTTCGTGGTCTATCCCATCGTCGCCGCCGCGGAGGCCGGGTTGTCCTTCGAGGACACGCAGGTGCTGATTACCGGCTGCGTCATCTTCATGGGCATCACCACCATGCTGGTGTGCTGGCCGCGCACCGGTTCCGGCGTACTGCTGGTGCAGCTTCCGAACCCGATGCATCTGCCGCTGGCGGTCCAGTCCCTCGGCCTCGGGGGCCCGGCGGCCTATGCCGGTACCAGCGTGCTCACCGCCTTCAGCCAGCTCGCGCTGACCCGTTTCATGGGCGCGCTGCGCTCGGTGTTTCCGCCGGAAGTCTGCGGCGTGGCCGTGACCATGATGGGCGTTGCGCTGGCCGCACCGGCCTTCCGCCGCGCCTTCAATCTCATCGAGGAGAGCGGCGGCGCGATCGACTACCGCTACCCGCTGGTAAGCTTCGTCACCCTGGCGGTGATTGTCGCCCTCGCCATCTTCTCGCGGGGCATGCTGCGCCTGTTCGCGGTGGCGATCGGGGCGAGCCTGGGCTGGGGGCTGGCGGTGTATTACGGCCTCACCCCCGACCACCCGGAATTCGACATCGCCGCGCTGCCGCTGGTCGATCTGCCGAATCTGCGCTGGCCGGGGCTGACCTTTTCCTGGGTCGCTGTGCCGGTCGCCATCATCACCGCCGTCGTCTCCGCCATCGACATGCTCGGCACCGTGGTCTCGATGCAGCGCATGGACGATGCCGACTGGCGGCGCGTCGACATGAACACGGCGGGCCGCGCCATCCGCGCCAACAGCATCGGCGATCTCGGTGCGGCGCTGGTGGGCGGCTTTGCCAGCGCCTCGTCCTCCGCCTCGATCGGCGTCGCCTTCGCCACCGGCACCACGGCGTGGCGGGTCGGCATCGCGGCGGGGATCATGGTGCTGGCTTCGGCGTTCTCGCCCCGGCTGATCGCGCTGCTGAGCGTCATTCCCTCCTCGGTGATCGGCGCGATCCTGCTGTATGCCGCCGCCTTCCTGATCGTCGCCGGCATGGACCTGATCCTGTCGCGGCGCATGAGCGACCGGCGCATCTTCACGGTCGGCCTTTCCGTGCTGGCGGGCCTTGCGGTTGCGGTGCTGCCCGAACTGGTGGACGCGCTGCCGGACTGGATGCATCCGATCTTCGAATCCCCGCTCTCGGTGGCGACGGGCTTTGCCATCGGCCTGAACCTGCTGTTCCGCATCGGCATCCGCCAGGAAGCGAGCGTGCCGGTGAAGCGGGACGACAACGCCTTCGAGACCGCGACCGATTTTCTGGAGCGGCAGGGCGACCTCTGGGGCGCGCGGCGCGACGTGGTGGCCACCGCCATTCCGCTCGCCGCCGAGGCCGCCGAGATGCTGCTCGACAACGACCTCGCCACCGGCGACGTCGAGATGCGGGCGCATTTCGACGAGATGAATTTCGACGTTTCGCTGCTCTATACCGGCGAGCCGATCGAGGTGCCGAGCCTGCGCCCCTCGCCGGAGGCTCTGCTGGGCGATGCCCATGAGGTGGCGCGCTTCGTCGGCTACATGCTGAGCAAGCGTGCGGACCGCCTGGTGCTCGGCCGCGAAGGCGAGCGCCAGGTGCTCACCCTGCGCATGGAGCATTGAGGGCATGCGGCCGGCGCCTTCGCGGGAGCGGTTCCCGCGCTTGCGTGTCCGCGGCTTTCTCGGGTAATTCTGGCGCTCACGTCCGGGCCCGTTCCGCACAGGTCCCGGGCGTCAACGGGCGCGGTACGCGCGTTTCGGCGCAGATGGTTCGGAGTTTCGATGCAGATAGACCGTTCCATTGAGAATGCCGTCATGATCACGACGGTGAAGGGCCGGCTGGACAGCTCCAGCGCCCAGCGGCTCGATGAGGTTCTGGCGGTGATCCCGGAGGGTAGCAATGGCGTCCTCCTCGATTTCGCCGAGCTGGTGTTCATTTCGTCGGCGGGTCTGCGGGTGGTGCTGAAGGCGGCGAAGCTCGCGCGTGGCGCCAGCATTCCGCTGGCCGTGTGCAGCCTTAGCCCACAGGTGCACGAGGTGTTCGAGGTGAGCGGTTTCTCCGCCCTCATCCCCATCCACCAGAGCCGCGAAACCGCGCTGGTGGCGTTGACCTAGCCGCGCGCCGTCAGGGCGATGTCGAGGGCGGAGACATGATCGACAACGGGATCGACATCCGCCTCGTCAACGACCTCTCGGAAATGGACCGTCTCGGCGCCGCGCTGGACGCCTATGCCGATGCGGCCGATCTGCCGGCGCGGGTCGCCTTCAATGTCAGCCTCGCCGTCGACGAGTTCGTGAGCAACGCGATCAACCATGGCTATGCCGACGGTCGGCGTGGCGAGATCGCGGTGAAGGTCGCGCGCGAGGACGGAAGGCTGACGCTGGTGATCTGCGACGACGGCGATGCCTTCGATCCCTTCACCGCCCCTCCACCGGACCTTGACGCCTCGATCGAGGACCGCCGCATCGGCGGGCTCGGCGTGCATCTGGTACGCCGCTTCGCCGACGGCTCCGCCTATGCGCGCGAGGGCGGGCGCAACGTGGTGACGCTGCATTTCGACCTGCAAGGCGCGGATACCCCCCACTAAGGGGAGGTCCGGTCAGTCGGTGGCGGTGGCGCGGCGGGCCTGGCTGAGGTCGTTCACCAGTCGCCGCGCCAGCCAGACGATGCGCTCGAACAGCACCGTCATGCGGAACAGTGCGTTCTGGGCCTCGGCGCCGACATCCTCCTGCGACGACAGGCGCAGCCGCAGATCCTCCATCAGCTTGTCGCGGTGGCCGAGCAGGCTGAGAACCATCTCGGGATCGTCCGCCGCCGGGTCCTCGGCGTGGTCGGCCACGGTGCCGAGCAAGGCGTGCAGCGCCTCGACCAGCCGTCCGGCGGCGGGCATCGCGCGCGCATCGGCATGGGCATCGGCAAGTTCCGCCAGCGCCTCATGCAGCGCGCTGGCATTGGCGGCGGCGTCTTCCAGCAACAGGGCGGTGGCGACCTGAGGGCGGGTCGGCTGGTTATCGAGCAGCGAGGCGAGATAGGCGCGGATCGCCCCCGCCAGCGTCACGCCGGCGGTGCGCAGCACGGCGGGGGAGGGGGCGGAAAGGTCCGGCTCGTCGCGTATATGGTCCAGCATCTGCGGCAGCCGCGCGCTGAGCCGGCCGAGCTCGTGCAAAGTCAGGTCGAGCGCGGCGGCCGGGTCGTTTAGCGCCTCGCGCATCAGATAGGCGGGTTGCGCCAGCGTCTCGACCGCGGGAACCGGCATCAGGCGCAGCATCAGTCGCCGCGTCGGCTCCTCGATCAGGCTCGCCCCGGCCGCGCCGACGATCTGCGCCAGCAGGAACAGAATGGCGAGCTGCCCGTCGGGCGGGCCGCCGGCCCACCCCAGCACGCTGGCGCCCGGTCCCGGATAGAGCGCGGCAAAGATCGCGACGGCGGCGAGGAACAGCGCGCCGATGCCCTTCTGCACCACCTGCAGCGCGAAGGTCAGGCGGCCGGCGGTGGTCTCGCCGGGGATCAGTACGGCATTGTTGATCATGCCGGCGGCATTGGCGCCCGCGACCAGAGGCAGGGCGGCCGGCAGGTCGAGCAGCCCGCCGCTCATGGCCGCGACCGCGATGGCCGCCGACACCGACGAGGATTGCGCGATGCAGGAGAACGCCGCGCCGATTAATGCGAGCACCAGCGGCTGCTCGAGCGCGGCTTCCCACCAGGGCAGGTGCATCAGCCCGTCGCGAATCGGGCCGACGGCGAGCGCGACCAGATGCATGCCAAACAGCAGCATGGCGGCGCCGAGAGCGGCTTCCATGGCATGCTTGAGGCTCTCGCGCTTCACCAGCTTGAAATAGCTGGCGAAACCGGCGAGGCCGATGACGATGCCGGCGGCGATCGAGGTGTCGAGGGCCACGATCAGCGGCAGCAGTGCCGTGCCGACATTGGCCCAGACCGGCGCCAGCAGAACCACGCTGCCGGTAAGGATACCGGCCCGCACGAACGACACCACGATCCAGGAGACCGCCGTCGAGCTCTGGGTCACCGCGCCGGCGATGGTGCCGCCGATCGCGCAGCTCAGCCGGCCGCGCAGTGCGCGCGCAAAGGCCGCGCGCGCGCGCCGGCCCATGAGCGGCACGAGATTGGCGGAGAGCGCCCGCACGCCGATGAAGAACAGGCCGAGCCCGGCGAAGAGCTCGGAAATCGTAGCAAGCGCACTCAACGCACAACACCCGATGGGTCAGGAGGACGATCTGGCGGGGGCCGATCCCATGTCGGCGCGCCGGATCACCCGGGAAGGATTAGCAATCGCTGCGCCAAGCGTGGCAGGCGGCGCCTCCGGTGATGTGCAACTTGCGTATGACGATCTGACGACAGACCCGTGAAGGCACCCGCGCGCGCCGACTATTCCGGGAGGCCGAGCTGCGCCCGGATTTTCCCGAGCAGGCGCGGCAGGTCCACCGGTTTGGTGTCGAAATCATCGCAGCCGGCCGCCAGCGCGTCCTCGCGGTCCTGCGCCATGGCGTGGGCGGTGAGGGCGATCACCGGGATGGCGGTGGTTTCCGGGTTCGCCTTCAGCCGCCGGGTCGCCTCCCAGCCATCGAGCACCGGCAGGCTCATATCCATGAGAATGAGATCGGGCTTGCCGGCGAGGGCGAGGTCCACGCCCTCCTGCCCGTTCACCGCGACGGCGACCTCGAAGCCATTGCGCGACAGCCGGCGCGAGAGCATGTCGCGGTTCAGTTCGTTGTCCTCGACCAGCAGAATGCGGCTCATCATGCCTCCTCCGTAACGATGCGCCCGGTCACGCCGTGCCCGGCGATCGCCGCCAGCGCTGCGCCAAGCGTGCCGATCGGCTGCGCGCTCTTGCTCAGGATCAGCAGCGTGTTGCGGGCGAGGAAGTTGCGCTCCTCGGCCGTCAGCTCCTTGGCGGTGAGCACCACGATGGGCAGCTCGGTGAATTTCGGCATGCCGCGCACCCGCTCCAGGAATTCCATCCCGTCCATCACCGGCATCATCAGATCGAGCAGGATCAGCGCCGGGCGCGGATTGGCCGCGAGCCACTCCAGCGCCTCGCGCCCATTGCCGGCCTCCGCGACCTCGATGCCGAGATCCTCGATGGTGGTGCGCACCATGGCGCGCACATCGGCGTCGTCATCGACCACGAGAATCGGGGTCTCGCTTGCGGTGGGCGCGAATTTGTGGATGAGCGCCAGCAGCCGCTGCCGGTCGATCGGCTTGGTCATGTATTCGGAGGCGCCGAGCGAATAGCCGAGGGTGCGGTCGTCGACGATGGTGAGCATGATCACCGGAATATGGTCGAGCGCGGGATCGGACTTCATGATGCCGAGCACCGACCAGCCGTCGATCTTGGGCATCATCACGTCGAGCGTCACGATGTCCGGCGGCTCGCGGCGCATGATCTCCAGCGCCTCGTGGCCATCATGGGCGTGGATGAGGTGGTAGCCCTCCTTGCCCAGCGTGGCGGCCAGCACCTCGTGCACCGCCGCGTCGTCATCCACCACCAGAACGGTGATGGCGCCATGGCGCACCTTGTCGAGCGCGCTCGGCTCCGGCAGGTCCTCGGGCGTGGCGACGGCGCGGCCCGCGACTTCCTGCGGCAGGCGGATGGTGAAGGTCGCGCCTTCGCCGGGGGCGCTGGCCACCTCGATGGTGCCGCCGAGCATGGCGACGAAATGCTTGGTGATGGTGAGGCCGAGCCCGGTGCCGCCGAAATTGCGCGTGGTCGAGGCGTCGGCCTGGGTGAAGGCCTGGAACAGCCGGCCCATCTGCTCCTCGCTCATGCCGATGCCGCTGTCGCGGACCGAAAGCCGCACTTCCTCGCCGCCATCCGCGGTGGGAATGCGGGCCAGCGCCAGCGTCACCTTTCCTTCCTTGGTGAACTTGGCGGCGTTGCTCAAGAGGTTGATCAGGCTTTGCTTGAGCTTGGTCAGGTCGGTGCGCACCGAGCCGATGTCGGACGGACACTCGATGACGAGGCTGTTGGCGTTCTTCTTCATCATGGGCGAGACGATGGTCTTCACCTCGTCCACCAGCCGGGTCAGGAAAACCTGCTCCAGATACACGTCCATGCGGCCTGCCTCGATCTTGGACAGATCGAGAATGTCGTTGATCAGGCCCAAAAGGTGCTTGCCCGCGCCCTGGATTTTTTCGAGGTCGGCGACGAGGGCGTCGTTGCCGTCGTCGCGCGCGTCCTCCTGCAGGATTTCGCTGTAGCCGATGATGGCATTGAGCGGGGTGCGCAGCTCGTGGCTCATATTGGCGAGGAAGGCGCTCTTGACCTGGCTGGCGGATTCCGCCGCCTCCTTGGCCTCGCGCAGTTCGTCCTCCATGCGCACGCGGTCGCTGATATCCGAGACCGTGGCGATGATGGAGGGGTCGTGCATGAAGTCGAGCGCGCCGCCGAACACCATGGTGTAGCAGGTGGAGCCATCCTCCTTGCGGAACGAGAATTCCTGCGGCCCGTTCGGCAGGCGGCCCATGACGTCGCCGAACTCGCGTCCCTTCTCGGGGTCGTCCAGCAGCCCTTCGATCGACTTGCCGATGAACTGGGCGGCATCCTTGCGGAACATGCGGGCGAAGCACGGGTTCACATGGCGGATGACGCGGCTCGGCCATGCGACGATGACGAGGCCGACCGGCGCGGCGCCGTCGATCTGGCGCAGACGCTCTTCCTCATCCTTCAGCCGCTGCTCGGCGCGCTTGCGCTCAGTGATGTCGGTGTAGATCGCGATGAAGCCGCCGCCGGGGATCGGGTCGCGCCGCACTTCCAGCACCTTGCCGTCCGGGCGGACGCGTTCGAACTGGTGGGAATGGTCCAGTTCCTTGAGTCGCTTCTCCAGCAGCACCTCGACATCGGCATCGCCGAACTCGCCCCGGCCGTGCAGGTAGCGGATATAGTCGGAAAAGGTGTGCTCAGTGCCGAGAAACTCATCCGGCATGTTGAGATATTCGCGGAACAACGCGTTCCATGTCACCAGCCGGTGCTGGTCGTCATACATGGCGACGCCCTGCGCCATGTTCTCCAGCGTGGCGCGAAGCAGCGCGAGTTCGCGCCCGCTGGCGGCGTCCGGCACCAGGTCCTCGGGCTTCGCCACCCGTCCGATCTCGGTTCCCATGTCCAATGTCCCCCTGCGCCGTTCGGAATGTGCGGGAATTACGCCGGGCCATCCAGAGCCAGCATGAGCGCGGCCATGTCGTCGAAGGCCGGCAGCCCGGCCTCGAAGGTCCGCACCTCGCCGGCGAGCCGCGGCAGCGTCTCGGCGGAAAGCCCCGGCGTTGCGGCAAGGAAGCGGGCGATCGGCTCCTCGCCATAGAGTTCGCCGGCCGGGTCCTGCGCTTCGGTGAAGCCGTCGGTGACGGCCAGCAGGCTGTCGCCCGGTTGCAGCTCGATGGAGCCGGCGCGATAGGCGATGCCGTCCGCGACGCCGAGCGGCGGGCCGCTGAGCACTTCCAGCCGCACCACCTCGCCATCGGCCCGGCGCAGGAAGGGCGGCACATGGCCGGCGCGGACATAGGCCAGGCGGCGCGTGTCCAGGTCGAGCGTGGCGAGGAAAAGCGTGACGAACATGCAATTGGCATTGCCGACCGCGAGCGCGTCATTAACCAGCGCCACCGCGCGCTCCGGCCGGGCGAACAGTTCGCCGGCGTCGGGCCGCGCCGCCAGCGCGCGGAACATGGCATGGGTGCGCGCCATGACCAGCGCCGCGCCCGCGCCCTTGTCGGAGACGTCGCCGACCAGCATGGCGAGCTTGTCGCCGTCCACGGCGAAATAATCCACCAGGTCGCCGCCGACTTCCTTGGCCGGCTCCAGCATGGCCGAAACGCGCAGATGGCTGCCGCCAAGCGGGGCTCCGAAGCGCGGCGGGGCGAGGGCGAGTTGCAGCGTGCGGGCCTCGGCGAGTTCCACCTGCTTGCGCTTCAGCTCGTCGCGCGTGCGATCGCGCAGCGCCTTTTTCTCCAGCGTGGCCAGCACGCGGGCGCGCAGCAAGGTCGGGTTGAACGGCTTGAACAGGAAGTCGTCGGCGCCGAGTTCGACGCAGCGCACCAGCGGCTCGATGTCGTTCAGCGCCGAGACCACGACCACGGGCAGGTCGTTGATCCGCCCGTCGGCCTTGAGCTGCTCCAGCACGCCGAACCCGTCCAGCACCGGCATCATGATGTCCAGCAGCACCAGATCGAAGGCGCGCCGGTCGATGGCGGCGAGTGCCTCGACCCCGTTCTCGGCCTCCTCGATCTGGGTGAAGCCCATGCGCTTGAGGCGGCGGGACAGCAGGTCGCGATTCTCGGCGACATCGTCGACGACGAGAATGGCAGTATGCGTGTCGGCCATGGCGGTTCTTCCGGTGGCGGTGCTGCGGGCGGCGCGGAACGGAAGGATCCCCGCGGCTCGCACCCAGCCAAGTTCATGAGCGCACGGACTTTCTTCGATCCCGGCGGCCAAGTCCAGCGTGCCGACGGCGGTTCATGGCGAGAAAGCCGCTTTGCCAGCACGCCGTCATTGGCGATGATGGGCGCGCCGGCGTCCCGCCCGGAATCGGTCTTGCAATGCTCTCACGCTTTCTCCGCCATCCGGTCCTGCTCATCGTCGCGGCGGTGGTGACCCTGTTCGCGCTGTACGAGATCAGCGTCCGCTACTTCGCCTATACCGGCGACGCCTATGTCGACAGCAATGTCATCGTGGTCGCCTCGCAGATCGCCGGCCCGGTCTCGGAACTGGCGGTACAGGACAATCAGCCGGTGACAGCGGGACAGGTGCTGTTCCGCATCGACCAGACGCCGTTCGCCCTGAAGGTGAAGGAGCGCGAATCGGCGCTCGACCAGGCGCGGGCCGATCTGGCGCTGGCTGATGACGAGGTGAGCGCGGCCAAGGCCACCATCGTCTCCGCCCAGGCGGTCGCCACCAATGCCAACGAGACGCTGGCCCGCGTGCGCTCGCTCGCCAAGGACGGTTTCTCGCCGGAGGCCCAGCTCGACGTGGCGACGCGCGACGTCGCGACCGCCAATGCCGCGGTACAGGTGGCGGAATCCGCGCTCAGCGTCGCCACCCGCCGCGTCGCGGTGGCCACGGCGGACATCGCCACGGCCGAGGCCTCGCTCGCGACCGCGCAATACGATCTCTCCAAGACCGTGGTGACCGCACCCGAACCCGGCCGGGTGACGCCCTTCGTGATCCGGGTCGGCGACTACATGGAACGCGGCACCAAGGTGATGGCCATCGTCACGCCGGAGCGGCGGCGCGTGGTCGCCAATGTGGCGGAGCGCCATCTCGCGCGTATCGCGCTCGGCCAGCGGGTCTGGCTCACGCTCGGTTCCGACCCGTGGGTGCTTCATGCCGGCCGCGTCACCGGCATCTCGCCCGGCGTGGCGCGGCAGGAAGGCGAGGTGCAGGTGCTGCCCTATGTCGAGCCGTCCACCGACTGGGTGCGGCTGCCGCGCCGCTTTCCGGTGGAGGTGACGCTGGATGAATGGCCCGAGGGGCTCGGCCTGTTTCTGGGCGCCGATGCCCGCGTCCTGATCTGGTTCTGAGCGCGGCGGCGGCGATGGATGACATTTCCCGCCAGGCCCTCGCCACCGCCGTCGGCGTGATCGTCGCGGTCTATATCGCGCTGTGGATGGGGCTGGAGCAGCCCTATTGGGCCGCGCTCAGCGTGATGATCATCTCCAACACCGACCGCGACGCGCTGTTCACCAAGGGCGTGCTGCGCGTGGTCGGAACCATTGTCGGGGTCACCACCGGCTATGTCGCCGCGCTGTGGAGCGAGCCACTGCCGCCGGCGCAACTCGTGCTGGTCGCGCTGGCGGCGGGCATCGGCACCTATGGCCGCCAGCGCAGCGCCTATGGCTATGCCTGGTTCTATGGCGCGCTGACCTTCATGCTGATGATCGCCTGCGCGATGACCACGCCGGATCAGATCTACTCCTTCGCCTGGTATCGCTGCTACGAGATCGTCATCGGGGTGACGGTCGCCACGCTGGCGAACTGGGCGATCGGGCCGGGCGAGCCGAGCTTGCCGCATCGCCTCGTCGCCCAGTCCACGGCCACCACGGCGGAGAGCGCGCTCCGGCAGTCGGCGATCGGCGCCCTGGGCGTCGCGACCATCGTGATCGTGTGGTCGTTGTTCAACCTGCCGCAACTGGTGCAGGTGCTGATTTCCAGCCTGATCATCATCGACGCCAATCCCGCCGCGTCGCGCCATCGCGGCTGGCAGCGCATTCTGGGCTGCATCATCGGCGGCACCACCGCGCTGGCCATCATCTGGATCGACGCGGTGCACATCTGGTGGTGGACCATCAGCATGGGGCTCGGTGTGTTCACCTTCGCCCGGATGCATCTGGGCAAGACGCCCAATGCCTATATCGGCACCCAGTCGGCGATCGCGCTGCTGGTGACGATGGTGGGCACCGGCCCGCCGGACAGCATCCTGCCGCCGATCGACCGGCTGATCGGCATCGTGATCGGGGTGAGCATCATGACGGTGCTGATCTGGGCGCTGAACCCCCGACCCGCCGAGCCGGCCAAGGCCTCCGCCTGAGAAGCCAGTGGGCGGAAAGTGAGCGCGGCAGCCGTTCAGTCGGCGTCGCGCGGGGCCAGCCGGTCCAGCAGCGCGCTGACATCCTCGCCCTCGCGAACCAGATGCCAGCAGCCCGGCTCACGGGAGGCGATGGTCACCACGGCGTTCTTCGGGCAGATATCGAGGCAGGACACCTCGACCACGGCGACGCGCGCGCCGTTGCGGCGGGGCTTCTTCTGAGGTTTGGCGCCCTCGCGACGGGCAATCTCGGCGCGCAGCGCCTTGGGCAGGCTTTGCTTCCCATCGGGACCGAAGCCGCCATCCAGCTTCTTCGCGCATTTGCGGCACACCAGCACGATGTCCGTCCAGTCGGATCGTATCGGTTTCATCGCGCCGCTCGCCTGTTCATGGCGCGCCCTGTGCCATGCCGGCGGAAAAATGGAAAGGCCGGCTGGAAGGCGGGGCAGACCGAAGCACGCAAGGGGGCGGGGCGCCTCCGGGCTGCTCTGCTGTGCCTTCCAGCCGGCCGGAGGCCCGTCCTACAGGTAGGGGACCTGCAGGGTCGGACGGGCCTCAGGGGGGCTCACTCCGCCGGGGCGGGGTGAGGGATCGGGGAGGCCCCGTGCTGGCGCAGCGGGCGGTTGCCGGTGAGCAGCCGCAGCAGCACGTAGAACACGGGGGTCAGGAACAGGCCGAAGAAGGTCACGCCGATCATCCCGGAGAACACCGCGATGCCCATGGCCTGCCGCATCTCCGCGCCGGCGCCGGTGGAGAGCACCAGCGGCAGCACGCCCATGATGAAGGCGAAGGAGGTCATCAGGATCGGCCGCAGGCGCAGCCGGCTGGCCTCGATCGCCGCTTCCACCGGGTTGCGGCCCTGGAACTCCAGTTCGCGGGCGAACTCGACGATCAGGATCGCGTTCTTCGCCGAGAGGCCGACAAGGACGACGAGGCCGATCTGCGTGAACACGTTGTTGTCGCCGCCGCTGAGCCAGACCCCGAACAGCGCCGCCAGGAGGCCCATCGGCACGATCAGGATAATCGCGATGGGCAGTGTCAGGCTTTCATACTGCGCCGCCAGTACGAGGAAGACGAGCAGGATGGCGAGCGGAAACACCAGCGTGGCGGAATTGCCGGCGAGGATTTCCTGATAGGTCAGGTCGGTCCATTCGAAGTCGAAGCCCGGCGGAAGCACCTCTTTCGCGATCCGCGCCGCCGCGTCCTGCGCCTGTCCCGACGAGAAACCAGGAGCGGGTGAGGCATTGAAGTCGGCGGTGAGGAAGCCGTTATAGCGCTGCGCGCGTTCCGGTCCCGCGGTCGGCTCCACCTTCAGCAGCGCCGATAGCGGGATCATCTCGCCGCTGACGGAGCGGACCTTGAGCTTGCCGATATCCTCGGGCCGGGCACGGAACGGCGCGTCGGCCTGTACGCGCACCGAGTAGGTGCGGCCGAACTTGTTGAAGTCGTTCACGTAGAGCGAGCCGAGATAGACCTGCAGCGTCTCGAACACCGATTGGATCGGCACGCCGAGTTGGCGGGCCTTGGTGCGGTCCACATTCGCGAACAGTTGCGGCACGTTCACCTGGAAGGTGGTGAACTGGCCCACCAGTTCCGGCGCCGCCATCGCCTTGGCCATGAAGGCGTTGGTGACGTTGGCGAGTTCTTCGTAGCCGCGTCCGGCGCGGTCTTCGAGCTGCATCTTGAAGCCGCCGACCACGCCGAGTCCCTGCACCGGAGGCGGAGGGAACATGGCGATGAAGGCATCCTGGATCACGCCGTACTTCTGGTTGAGCGACATGGCGATGGCGCCGGCCGAGAGCGAGGGATCCTGGCGTTCCTCGAACGGCTTCAGCGTCGAGAACACGATGCCGGCATTGGACGAGTTGGAGAAGCCGGCGATCGACAGGCCGGGGAAGGCGACCGCGTTGGCGACGCCCGGCTCGGCCAAGGTGATTTCCGTCATGCGGCGGATCACCTCTTCCGTCCGGTCGAGCGTCGCGCCGTCGGGCAGCTGGGCGAAGCCGACCAGATACTGCTTGTCCTGCGCCGGCACGAAGCCGGAAGGCACCGCCTGGAACAGCCACCACGTCGCCCCCAGCATCACGGCGTAGAACACCATGACGAGGCTCTTGGCCTTCAGCGTGCCGCGCACGCCGGCGCCATAGCCGTGCGAACCGCGCGCGAACACATAGTTGAAGCCGCGGAAGAACCAGCCGAGCAGGAAATTGATCACCCGCTGGAGCCGATCCGGTTCGGCGTGGTGGCCCTTCAGCAGCAGCGCGGCGAGCGCCGGGGACAGGGTGAGCGAGTTGACCGCCGAGATCACCGTCGAGATGGCGATGGTCAGCGCGAACTGGCGGTAGAACTGTCCGGTCAGGCCGGAGATGAAGGCCAGCGGCACGAACACCGCGACCAGCACGAGCGCGATGGCGATGATCGGGCCGGACACCTCGCTCATGGCCTGATAGGAGGCCTCGCGGGGCGACAGGCCGTTCTCGATGTTGCGCTCGACATTCTCCACCACCACGATCGCGTCATCGACCACGATGCCGATGGCGAGCACCAGCCCGAACAGGCTGAGCGCGTTGATGGAGAAGCCGAACAGATACATGATCGCGAAGGTGCCGACGATCGACACCGGCACGGCGAGCAGCGGGATGATGGAGGCGCGCCAGGTCTGCAGGAACACCACGACGACGATCACCACCAGCAGCACCGCCTCGAACAGCGTGTGCACCACCGCCTCGATCGAGGCGTCGACGAAGCGGGTGGTATCGTAGACGATGGCGTAGTCGACGCCTTCCGGCATCGTCTGCTTCACCTCTTCCATCGTCGCGCGGACATTCTCGGCGATCTCCAGCGCGTTGGAACCCGGCGCCTGGAACACGCCGATGCCGACCGCCTGCTTGTTGTCGAGCAGCGAGCGCAGCGCATAGTCGGCCGCGCCGAGTTCGATCCGGGCGACGTCGCGCAGGCGCACCACCTGCCCGTCGGCGCCGGTCTTCACCACGATGTCGCCGAATTCCTCTTCGGTCTCCAGACGGCCCTGCGCATTGACGGAGAGCTGGAGATCGACGCCCTCGGCGGCCGGGGACGCGCCGACGATGCCGGCGGCGGCCTGCACGTTCTGCGCGCGGATTTCATTGGCGACATCGCCAGCGGAGAGTCCGTGCTCGGCGATCTTCTGCGGGTCCAGCCAGACCCGCATCGAGTAGTCGCCGGCGCCGAAAATGTCGATCTGGCCGACGCCGCCGATGCGGGCCAGCCGGTCCTTCACGTTCAGGACCGCGTAATTGCGCAGGTAGGTGATGTCGTAGCGGTCGTTCGGCGAGACCAGATGCACGACCATGATGAAGTTGGGCGAGCTCTTGGCGGTGGTCACGCCCAGGCTGCGCACTTCCTCAGGCAGGCGCGGCTCGGCCTGGCTGACGCGGTTCTGCACCAGCTGCGTCGCCTTGTCGGGGTCGGTGCCCAGCTTGAAGGTGACGGTCAGCGTCATCACGCCGTCAGTGGTCGCCTGCGAGGACATGTAGAGCATGTCCTCCACGCCGTTGATCGCCTCCTCGATCGGGGTGGCGACGGTGGCGGCAATGACCTTCGGGTTGGCGCCGGGATAGGTGGCGCGCACGATCACCTGCGGCGGCACGACCTCGGGATATTCCGAGATCGGCATCACGCGCAGCGCCAGCAGGCCGGCGAGGAAGATCAGAACCGACAACACCCCGGCGAAGATCGGCCGGTCGATGAAAAATCGGGACAAGTTCATGGCGTCCTCCCCTCACAGGGGGTGTCGGAAGAAGCCGCTCAGCGCGCGGCGACGTCGCTGTTGCGGGAATCGGCTTCGGTGGCGCGGGCGGTCTGCATCGGCACGACTTCCGGGGCGAGCAGGGCGCCGGGGCGCACGCGCTGGAGGCCATTGACCACCACACGCTCGCCTGCCGAGAGGCCCTGGGTCACGACGCGAAGGCCCTCGGAGGTGGAGCCGAGCTTGACCTCGCGATACGCCGCCTTGTTGTCGGCATCGACCACGAACACGAACTTCTTGTCCTGGTCGGTGCCGACGGCGCGCTCATTGATCACCAGCGCCGGCTCGGTCTTGCCGCGACCCATGCGCACCCGGGCAAACTGGCCGGGAACGAGGCGGCCGTCGGGATTGTCGAACACCGCGCGCAGCCGGAAGGTGCCGGTGGCGGCGTCGACCTGGTTGTCGACGAGCTGGAGGCGGCCGCTGACCGGCTTGCCGCCGGTGGTCGCGGTGGTGATCTCGACCGGAATGCGGTCGATCTGGCTCAGCACGTCGCCATCGCCGAGCGTGGCCAGCGCCTCGCTCACCGCGTTCTCATCCGCCGCGAAGCCGACATAGATCGGGTCGACCGAGACCAGAGTGGTCAGGACAGGAGACGTCGGGCCGGCGGCGACCAGATTGCCGACGGTGACATCGATGCGCCCGACGCGCCCATCCACCGGAGCGCGGACCTCGGTGTAGCCGAGATCGAGCCGGGCGGTCTGCACGTCCGCCTGCGCGGCGCGCAGATTGGCCTGCGCTTCCTTGTAATTATTGGTGCGCTGGTCGAGGTCCTGCACCGAGACGACGCGCGAATCCACCAGCCTCTGGCCGCGGTCGAGCTCGTTCTTGGTGAAGAGCAGCCGGGCCTCGGCGGCGGCGGCCTGTGCCTCGGCCCGGTCAAGTTCGGCCTTGAACGGCTCGGGATCGATCGTGACCAGCAGGTCGCCCTGCTTCACCAGCGCGCCTTCACGGAAATGCACCGACTTCACCGCCCCGGCCACACGGGGGCGGATGTCGACACGCTCCACGGCGCTCAGGCGGCCGGAGAACTCGTCCCAGCGCATGGTGTCGCGCGATTGAAGCACCGCGACCGAGACCGGGGTGGCCTGCGGCGCGGCGCTGGAGGGAGCGGGATCGGTCGCCAGCGCGCGGTCGCCGATGCTGGCGAGCACGACGGCCGCGCCGAAGATGACCGCGGCGGTGACAATGGCGAGGCCGGCAGCCGGCCGGCGGCGCGGATGCAGCGGAGTGAGGCCGTTCATAATATCGCGGGCGATATCGGCGTGTTCGATTCTATCGTCTGCGTCGAGGCGAGGGTCACTGTGACTCATGGCAAAAATCTCCGGCTCTAGGCCCGAATAGTGCGATTAGGAGCGACGGCGTGCGCCGTCAGAAAAGTCTCGAACAGCCGGCGCAACGGCTCGGCCCAGGAAGGAAGGCTCGCGGCGTCCGGCGGGCCGCTCTGCGGCAGGTCGGCCGTATCGGCGAGGACGTGGCTTTCAACCGGAACGCCGCAGGCCTGGAGCCGGCGGCCATAGTCGACGCCCTCGTCGCGGGTGGGGCATTCGTCACAGGTGACGATCAGTGCCGGGGCGACGCCGCCGAGACGACGCGAGCCCAGAGGCGCGGCGTAAGGGTGGGCGGCCTTGTCGGCGGTGCCGAGATAATCGTGCCAGCCATCCGCCCATTTGCAGCCAGCGGCGCCGGCCGCGGCGGCGTGGATCGACTTGGAGCCCAGATTGGGGTCGAGCATCGGCGACAGAAGGATCTGCCCGGCGACCGGCGGGTGGTTCTGGTCACGGGCCATCAGCGTCAGCGCGGTGGCGATATTGGCGCCGCCTTCCTCTCCTGCCACGAACAGCTTGGCCCCGCGCCCTGCCCAGCGGGCACGCTCACGATGCAGCAGGCCGAGCGCGGCGAAGCTGACATTCAGCGCGGCGGGGAAAGGGTGCTCAGGCGCGAGCGGGTAGTCCAGCGACACCACCACCGCGCCGGCTTCCGCCATGGCCCGGCAGATATAGGCGCTGCAATCGAGATCGCCGCAGGTGAAGGTGCCGCCGTGCAGGTGGAGCACCAGCGGCGCCGGACGCGGCGACGCGGCGGAACGGTAGACGCGGACCGGCCAGGCCGTCCCGTCCAGTTCCAGCGTGTCCTCGGTCCATAAAGCCGACATGGCGCTCACCATCCGCCGGGACGGGAGCCCATTGCCACCCGATTTCCCTTGCTGCAGTGCGGCGAAAACTAGTGCGCGTGATCTGGCGAAAAAATACCAGATTCAGCATATCATTATTCACATATGGAAATAATCCAGCAGCGGACCGGGGGAGCTTATGGATCAGATCGCCGCAATGCGGGCCTTCGTTCGCGTGGTCGAAGCCGGGACCTTCACCCGCGCCTCGGACCTGCTCGACATGCCCAAGCCGACCGTAACCAAGCTGGTTCAACAACTTGAGGCGCATCTGCACACCAAGCTGCTGAACCGCACCACCCGCCGCGTCGGCGTTACCCCGGACGGGGCGGCCTATTACGAGCGAGCGGTGGCGCTGCTCTCGGATCTCGACGAACTGGACGGCTCGATGTCACATTCGCAGGCCAGCCCCTCCGGCCGGCTGCGCGTGGATGTCGCCTCCTCGCTCGCCCTGTTCGTGCTGATACCGGCATTGCCGGAGTTTCACGCCCGCTATCCCGATATCCGCGTCGACCTCGGCGTCTCCGATCGCTCCGCCGATCTCATCGCCGAAAATATCGACTGCGCGATACGCGGCGGCGATCTCGCCGATCCGACGCTGATCGCCCGGCGCATCGGGCAGGTGCAGGCCATGCTGTGCGCGACGCCGGGCTATGTGGAGCGCCACGGCATGCCGGCCCATCCGCTCGACCTTCAGGAGGGCCATAGCGTTGTGGCCTATTTCAACGCCCGCACCGGCCGTCACGGGCCATTCAGCATCGTGCGCGGCGCCGAGAGCTACGATCTCAACCTGCCCTATGCGGTGGCGGTGAACGATTCCACCGCCTATCTCGCGGCGGCTTTGGCCGGGCTCGGCATCGCGCAGTCAATCGAGCCGATGATCGAGTCCTATCTGCGGGCCGGCCTTTTGGTGCCGGTGCTGCCGGAATGGAGGGGTGCTCCCATCGTGCTCCATGTCGTCTATTCGCCGAACCGGCACCTGAGCAGCCGGTTGCGCGTGTTCGTCGACTGGGTGGCGGAGCTGTTCGCGTCCGCCAATGTCTATCGCCTGCGCCCGGGTTCGATGTTTCCGGGCTAGCCGGTCCGGTCGCCGTCGATCTGTCGGGGACGCGGCACCGGCCGGGCGCCGCGCCCCCTCCGATGTCAGTGCTGCATGCCCAGGAACTGTTTGAGCTCGGGCGTCTTCGGATTGGCGAACACGTCTTCCGGCCGCCCGATCTCGTGCACACGGCCCATATGCATGAACACCACGCGTGAGCACACATCGCGGGCGAAGCGCATCTCATGGGTCACCATGAGCAACGTCATCCCCTCGCTCGCCAGTTCCTTCACCACGGCGAGCACCTCGTTCACCAGTTCGGGGTCGAGCGCGGAGGTGATCTCGTCGCAGAGAAGCGCGATCGGCTCCATGGCCAGCGCGCGGGCGATGGCGACGCGCTGCTGCTGGCCGCCGGAGAGCTGGTCGGGATAGGCGTCGAACTTGTGGCCAAGCCCGACGCGCTCCAGCATCTTCTTGGCCATCTCCTCGGCCTCGGCCTTCGGCGTCTTCTTCACCACCATCTGCGAGAGCATCACGTTCTTTCCCGCCGACAGATGCGGGAACAGGTTGAACTGCTGGAAGATCATCCCGACCTTCAGGCGCAGCGCCTTGAGGTGCAGTTCGTCCGGCAGCAACTGGGCGCCGGCGACCGAGATGGAGCCCTCGTCAATGGTCTCCAGCCCGTTGATGCAGCGCAGCAGCGTGGATTTACCCGAGCCCGACTTGCCGATGATGGCGATGACTTCGCCGGGCTCGACGTCGATATTGATACCCTTGAGCACTTCGTTGTCGCCGAAGCGCTTCTTCACTTCAGTGATTTCGATGAGCGACATTGAGTTTCCTTTCGAGTACCTGGCTCGACTTGGAGAGGGGCCAACACAGGCAGAAATAGATCAGTGCAACGAAGCCGTAGACGGTGAAGGGCTGGAAGGTGGCGTTGGTCAGTACGGTGCCGGCCTTGGCCAGTTCGACGAAGCCGATGATCGAGGTCAGCGCCGTGCCCTTCACCACCTGTACCGAGAAGCCGACGGTGGGCGGGACGGCGATGCGCAGCGCCTGGGGCAGGATGACGTAGCGCATCTGCTGGAGGTACCCCATGCCAAGGCTGGAGGAGGCTTCCCACTGCCCCTTGGCGATGGATTCCACGCAGCCGCGCCAGATCTCGACCAGGAAGGCGGCGGTCCACAGGATCAGCGCCACCGTCGCCGCGAGCCAGGCCGGCACGTCGATGCCGAACAGGCCGAGGCCGAAGAAGGCGAGGAACAGCTGCATCAGCAGCGGCGTGCCCTGGAACAGCTCGATGTAAACCTTGGTGAATATCTGACCGGCGCGTCCCTCGCCGATGCGCAGCAGCAGAAGCAGGGCGCCGACAATGCCGCCGCCGATGAAGGAGACGATGGACAGCGCCACCGTCCAGCGCGCCGCGAGCAGCAGGTTGCGCAGGATATCCCAGTCGGTGAATTCGTTCATGTCAGCCTCCTACCGGCCGGAACGCTTGGGAAACAGCGACCAGCCTAGCCCGCGCAACATCTGGCGCAGCGCGATGGCGAGCGCGAGATAGATCGCGGTCGAGACGAAATAGGCCTCGAAGGCGCGGAAGGTGCGCGACTGGATGAAGTTCGCCGCGAAGGTCAGGTCTTCCGCCGCGATCTGCGACACCGCCGCCGAGCCGAGCATCACGATGACGATCTGCGAGGACAGCGCGGGCCAGATGCGTTGCAGCGCGGGGATCAAAACCACATACCAGAAGGTCTGGATCCGGCTCATGCCGAGGCTCGCCCCGGCCTCGAACTGGCCTTTTGGCGTCGCCTGGATGCCCGCGCGCACGATCTCGCAGCCATAGGCGCCGAGATTGATGATCATGGCGAGGTTCGCCGCTTCAAGCTCGCCCAGCCGGACGCCGAGCGAGGGCAGGCCGAAGAAGATGAAGAAGAGCTGGATCAGGAACGGTGTGTTGCGGATCATCTCCACATAGGTGGTGACGATCGGGCGCAGCCATTTCGGCCCCAATGCGCGGGCCCAGGCGCAGGCGACGCCCAACGCCACCCCGAACACGCCGCCGACGAGCGTGAGTTCGACCGTGATGGCGAGCCCCTTGAGCAGGACTGGCCAGTATTCAAGCAGCCAGCCGTAATCGAACGCGTAGTTCATGACGGTGAACTCCCGCTGTGAAGTGTTGGGGGACGTTAGGGAATGCCACTGCCTCGCCCCGGAGCGGGGAGTGGCCATGCTGCTGAAAGGGCACGTCCTACTCCCTGGCAGGGAGAGGGGTGGGTGGAGGGGGCGCTGGCTTCGCGATCACCAGAGCTCCCCGCCGACCCGCTGCGCGGGCCACCTCTCCCCGAGGGCGAGAGGGGCAGAAAGCGAAATTAGGCGTGGATCACAGCTCGGCCGGCAGCTTGGCGCCGAGCCACTTCTCGGAGATGGCGTTCAGCGCGCCATCGGCCTTGGCGCTCGTGATGATGGCGTTGACCTTCTCCAGCAGCGCCGGCTCATTCTTGTTGAGGCCGATAAAGCAGGGCGAGTTCTTGATCAGGAACTTGATCTCCGGGCGCTTGGGCGGGTTGCGCTCCAGGATCGCGGCGGCCACCACATTGCCGGTCGCGATGAGTTCGACCTGGCCGGAGAGGAAGGCGGAGATGGTGCCGTTATTGTCCTCGTAGCGCTTGATGGTGACGCTGGCCGGGGCGATCTTGGTCAGTTCCAGGTCTTCCACCGCGCCGCGCGTGACGCCGATGGTCTTGCCGTCCAGGTCCTTGATCTCCTTCACCGCGACGTCGGCCGGGGCGAACACGCCGTTGAAGAACGGGGCATAGGCGATCGAGAAGTCGATCACCTTCTCGCGCTCGGCATTCTTGCCCAGCGAGGAGATGACGAGGTCGACCTTGTTGGTCTGGAGATAGGGGATGCGGTTGGCACTGGTCACCGGCACCAGTTCCAGCTTCACGCCGAGCTTGTCGGCGATCAGCTTCGCGACGTCGACATCATAGCCCTTGGGGGCCATGTCGACGCCGACGCTGCCGAAGGGCGGGAAGTCCTGCGGCACCGCGATGCGGATGACCTTATTGGCCTCGATGGTGGCGAGGGCATCGGCGCTGGCCGGCAGCGGGGCCTGGATGGCGGCGATGGTCAGCGCGCCGGCGAGGCACGAGAGCAGGGTACGGCGGTTCATCGTTCAGTCCTCTTTTGCGGAAGCGTGGGAATGATGGGTATGGGCGTGGCCATGGCCGTGCGCACCATTCGCGGCGCCGGGCATGGAAGGCGGCGCGCCGGCGAAGGTCGACGGCGACAGCAGTTCGCGCAGGCCCGCGAGCGGGTCCGGCTTGGCGGTGAGGTTGAGGCCGGCCTCGACCTTCTGGATGTGCTCGTCCATCAGCCGGGCGGCGAGCGGAATGTCGCCGGCTTCCAGCGCCGCCACGATGTCCTCGTGGTCATGGCTGGATTCGGCGGCCTTCTCCGTCGGCTGGTAGAGCATGGAGATCAGCGTGGTTCGCGCGGTGAGGTCGCGGATGATTTCGGTCAGCAGCCGGTTGCCGAGCGCGTCGGCGAGATGGATGTGGAAGTCGCCGAGCAGGCAGGCGCGGGAGTGGACATCCCCGGCCGCGATCGCCTCGCGCTCGATGGCGACGTGCTCCTTGAGGCTTTTCACCACCTCGGACGGCACGGCGCGCAGCGTGTGCAGCAGGCCGGTCTCGATCACACGCCGGGTCTGGAACGCCTCGCGCGCCTCGTCGGCCGAAGGCTCGACCACATACCATCCGCGCCGCGCGCTCACCTGCACCACGCCGCGCGTCTCCAGCCGCATCATCGCCTCGCGCACGCGGGTGCGGGACACGCTGAACAGGTCGGCAAGCTTCTGCTCGCCGAGCCGCGTGCCCGGATTGATGCGCCCGGCAAGGATCGCCGAGAGGATGGCTTCTTCGATATTGGCGGCAGCCGGGTTCATCACGCTTGCTCACAAACTTGTATACAAGAATGTAAGCAAGCGCCGTGCCAAGCGGGGATCAAGGCGCGGCAACGCTTTGCGCATCAGGCGCCCGTGCGCGGATCGTCCGGTCCGCCTATGGGAAATAATGAAAACGGCGCAGCCATTTGGAGGGCTGCGCCGTTTGCGGCGACGGAATGAAATGACGTTCGGCTAATGGCGCGTCGAGGGCACGAAGCCCGACGGCGCGTCCGTCTACTCCGCCGCCGCGCGCTCGTGGCCGAGACGTTTGCCTATTTTTTCAACCAGTTCGCCTGCCGCGTCGGCAATCACGGTGCCGGGCGGATAGATCGCTTCGGCACCTGCCGCGTGCACGGCGTCATAATCCTGCGGCGGCACCACGCCGCCCACCACGATCATGATGTCCGGCCGCCCCTCCGCCGCTAGCGCGGCCTTCACTTCGGGCACCAGCGTCAGGTGGCCGGCGGCCAGAGAGGAGATGCCGATGACGTGGACGTCGTTCTCCACCGCCTGCCGGGCGGCTTCCTGGGGGGTGGCGAAGAGCGGGCCGATATCGACGTCAAAGCCGAGATCGGCGAAGGCCGAGGCGATCACCTTCTGGCCGCGGTCATGCCCGTCCTGCCCGACCTTGGCGACCAGGATGCGCGGGCGCCGGCCCTCCTCGGCCTCGAATGCGGCGACGCGCGCGCGCACCCGCTCCACCTTGTCGGTCATGGCTCCCGCCTCCCGCCGATAAATGCCGGACACGGCACGGATTTCCGCCCGGTGCCGGCCGAAGGCGCGCTCCAGCGCGTCGGAAATCTCGCCCACCGTCGCCTTGGCCCGCGCTGCGTCGATGGCGAGCGCCAGCAGGTTGCCATCGCCGCGCGCGCCATTCTCCAGCGCCTTGAGCGTCGCATCAACCGCCTTCGGGTCACGCTCGGCCTTCAGCCGCTTGAGCTTGTCGAGTTGGGCGGCGCGCACGGCGGAATTGTCGACCTTCAGCACGTCGATGAGTTGCTCGTGCCCCGGCTTGTACTTGTTGACGCCGACCACGGTCTGGGCGCCGGCATCGATGCGGGCCTGCGTGGTGGCGGCGGCTTCCTCGATGCGCAGCTTGGGAATGCCGGCCTCGATCGCCTTGGCCATGCCGCCAAGTTCCTCGACTTCGCGAATATGCCCAAGCGCTTTCGCCGCGAGGTCGGCGGTGAGCTTCTCGACATAGAAGGAGCCGCCCCACGGATCGATGGCGCGGGTGGTGCCGCTTTCCTGCTGCAGCAGGATCTGCGTGTTGCGGGCGATGCGGGCGGAGAAATCGGTCGGCAGCGCCAGCGCCTCGTCCAGCGCATTGGTGTGCAGCGACTGGGTGTGACCCTGCGTCGCCGCCATCGCCTCCACCATGGTGCGCATGACGTTGTTGAACACGTCCTGTGCGGTCAGGCTCCAGCCCGAGGTCTGGGAATGGGTGCGCAGCGGGAGAGACTTCGGATTGGTGGCTCCGAGCTCGGTCATCAGCTTCGCCCAGATCAGCCGGGCGGCGCGCAGCTTGGCGACCTCCATGAAGAAGTTCATGCCGATCGCCCAAAAGAAGCTCAGGCGCGGCGCGAAGCTGTCGATCGGCAGCCCCGCGCGGGCGCCGGCGCGCACATAGTCGACCCCGTCCGCCAGCGTGTAGGCCAGTTCCAGGTCCTGCGTCGCCCCGGCTTCCTGCATGTGGTAGCCGGAAATCGAGATCGAGTTGAAGCGCGGCATGTGCGTCGAGGTGAAGGCGAAGATGTCGGAGATGATCCGCATCGAGGGCGCCGGCGGATAGATGTAGGTGTTCCGAACCATGAACTCCTTGAGGATGTCGTTCTGGATGGTCCCGGAGAGCTTTTCGGGGCTCACGCCCTGTTCTTCCGCCGCCACGACATAGAGCGCGAGGATGGGCAGGACCGCGCCGTTCATGGTCATGGATACACTCATCTGGTCCAGCGGAATGCCGGAGAACAGCGTGCGCATATCGTAGATGGAATCGATCGCCACCCCGGCCATGCCGACATCGCCGGCCACGCGCGGATGGTCGCTGTCATAGCCGCGATGGGTGGCGAGGTCGAAGGCGACCGAGAGCCCCTTCTGCCCGGCCGCGAGATTGCGCCGGTAGAAAGCATTGGAATCCTCGGCCGTGGAGAAGCCGGCATATTGCCGGATGGTCCAGGGCTGGGTCGCATACATGGTCGGGTAGGGCCCGCGCAGGAAGGGCGCGATGCCGGGATAGCCATCGACGAAGCCGAGCCCCTCAAGGTCCGACGAGCCGTAGACGCTGGCGACCTTGATGCCTTCCGGTGTCATCCAGGCAGCGCCGGGCGTCAACGGCGCGCCGGTGCGCGGAGCAGCCCAGCCGATATCGGCGAAGTTCGGAATGCGGCTCATCGGACACCCCTTTCGGCGTCATGAGCCGGGAGGATCACGTCCTCCGCGCCACCCACGAACCCGTGCAGTTCTTCGCAGGCGATACCCATTCGCCCGAGGCCACGTCGCCGCGCACCAGCCCCTTCGCCGCGACCGTCTCGTCGCCACGAACCACGCGAATCTCGATCACGCCCAACGGGTCGACCGAACCGCTGGCGTTCACCGGCATCAGGCCCGCATAGGAAATCTGGCCCGCATCCACCGACAGTTTGAATTCCAGCTTTTTCGAGCATGGGCCGGTGGCCGGCTCGGTCGCCACCTGCCACAGGCCATCGTGCATATTCAGGGCGAGTTCCTGCCGGGCGGAGAGCGGGGAGGCGAGAAGCGCCCCACAGACCGCCGCCACGCCGCAGGCGTACATCAGCGTTCTCATGGCATGTCCCTTCACGGTCGCGACACAAAGCGACCCTGGGGCAACGGCCGGCGCGGCTCATGGTTCCCTCCCGCCAATGCCGAGCCGGCAATGGAGATCGCGAAGCACCTCGATCGCGTCCACATCGGCGAAGATGAAGCGCTCGACGCCGGCCGCACGCCACGCGTCCTCGTGGTCGCCCGGCTTCCCGGCGAGCAGGACGTAGCCGGCGCCCTCCCGCCTCAGCGCGCGCGCCACCTCTTCGGCCTTTTCGGCGTACAGGGCGTCGGAGGAACAGAGGCAAGCGAGCTTCGCGCCGCTCGCCGTGAAGGCGGCGGCGAGGGTCGCGGTGTCGGTGAAGCCGTCATTCATCGTGGCGCGAAGGCCGCCGGCCTCGAACAGGGCGCGGGCGAAGGTGGCGCGGGCGGTGAAATCCGCCGCTGTGCCGAGCGTGGCGAGGAACACGGTCGGCGCCCTGCCCGCCGCCGCTGCCCGCAGCGCTTCAAACGGCTCGGCGAGGCGATACGCGACGAGCGGCTGGGTGGTCAGCGTGCCGTCAGCCGGCGCTGGGGACGACGGCGGGATCGGCGCCAGCACGGTGACCGGCGCTTCGCCCAGCAGAGGGAATTCCGAGGTGCCGGTGATCGGCAGCCGGCGGGTGGCGATGTCCTTCTTGCGGGCGGCGCTCACCACGCCGATGCGCCGCTGCCAGTCGCCGGAGAGCAGCGCCTCGACCATGCCGCCTTGCCGTTCGATCTCGCGGAACAGTTCCCAGGCCGCGCCGGCGAGTTGATCCGTTCGTTCCTCGATGGCGCCCGCTCCGGCGCCCGGGTCGGCGACGCGGTGGAGATTGGCTTCTTCGATCAGGATAAGCTGGGTGTTGCGGGCGAGGCGGCGCGCAAACCCCTCCGGCAGGCCGATGGCCTGCGTGAACGGCAGCACGGAGAGACTGTCGGCCCCGCCGACGCCGGCCGCGAAGGCAGAGATGGTGGCGCGCAGGAGGTTCACATGGGCGTCGTGCCGCGTCAGGCTGCGCCAGGCGGTTTCCATGTGGATCGCGACCGGCGCGGGGGCGCTGACACCGCAGGATTGCAGAACCGAGGCCCATAGCAGGCGGAAGGCGCGCGGCTTGGCCTGGGTGGCGAACTGGTCGACATCGGCGGTCAGTGTCACCTCGATGAGCGCGGCGGCGTCCTCGACCGACAGGCCGGTGACTTCCAGCGCGCGCAGATAGGCGAGCGCGGTGGCGAGGGTCGCCGCGAGTTCCTGCGCATCGCCGGCGCCGGCGGCGTGATGCACCCGCCCGTCCGCCCGCACCATGGGGGCGGCGAAGCCGCGTGCGCGGAGTGTCGAGACGGTCTGGCCGAGACGGACCGACAACCCTTCCCAGTCGAGCGGGGAGGTGCCGAGCGCGGCGAAATCGCCGATCGGGTCGAGCCCGAAACGAATATCGAGCGCTGCGGGGTCCTGCGCCTCATAGAGCCGCGCCAGCGCCAGGGCGATGTCGCGCGCCTGGAAGCGCCCGGCCTCGATGCGCAGGGTGATCAGCTCCGGCAGCACTTTGTCGAGCGCGCGCGCGATCGCGGCGATCTCCGTCGGCAGGCCGAAGCCATGGGCGGCGGGAGACGAGGCGAACACCAGCGAGAGCGCATCTGCGCCGCCATCGAGGTCTTCGAGCACCTGCGCATTGGCGGCCGCCGCGTCGGGAAGGTCGATGCGCGCGGCGATCTTCCACGGCGCGCCCGCCGCCCGCCCGGCAATCGGGGAGGCGTCCTTGCGGCGTGGCGCCAGCGCGTCGAAGGCGAGCCTCTCTAGCGTATGCGTGACCATGCGCTTGTCGTAAGCGCCACCCTTCAGCACGCCCTCGACCAGCTTCAGCCAGTCCTCGCGGCCCGGCAGCGGGAAGCGGTCGAGATCGGCGAGGTCGAGCGCGGCGGTGTCCATGGGCTCCCTCAGGCGAATTCGAGGATCACGGCGTCGACGGCGAGACTGTCGCCGGCCTTGGCGAGGATCTTCTTGACGGTGGCGTCGCGCTCGGCGCGCAGCACGTTCTCCATCTTCATCGCCTCGACCACGGCCAGCGTCTCACCGGCCTTGACTTCCTGCCCCTCGGCCACCGCGATCGAGACCACGAGGCCGGGCATCGGGC
The DNA here is from genome assembly GCF_022601675.1 of Ancylobacter gelatini. Classification (GTDB taxonomy): domain Bacteria; phylum Pseudomonadota; class Alphaproteobacteria; order Rhizobiales; family Xanthobacteraceae; genus Ancylobacter; species Ancylobacter gelatini. The sequence goes on from NZ_JAKVIL010000006.1 coordinate 36,865, forward strand.
ACAAGAGGTTCTTGCCGGCCCCGGCCTGCACCTTCTCGGGCATCAGCGCGGCGAGCGCGGCCTCCCGGACGGTGTAGACGACGGCTTCCACGGCCACGCCGCGATGGGCGAGGGCCACGCCGTTGAGCCGCGGGCGGACCTGCACGGCAATGGCGTCGTCGTCGAACGTGCCGTTCCACACCGGCTCGCCGGGTTGCCAGCCCGAGCGCAGCTCATGGGTAGAGAGCGCATTGCCGGCCTCATCAAGGAAGGTGACGATGTAGCCGCCCGCCGCGCGGTCGACCTCGCAGGGCAGCTCGGCGCCGCCGATCTTCACCACGCGCTGGTGCTCGAACACGACGCTGCGCCCGGGCATCTGGCCGGAAATCCTGCGCTTCCTCGCATTGCCCACATTGTCGATCACAGCCGCCACGGCGGCGAGCCGGCGGGCCAGCGCCGCAGTAGGCGCGGTGCCGTGGAAGCCGTCCGGATACTCCTCGGCGATGAAGCCGGTGGAGAGCCGGGCCTCCTGCCAGCGCGGATGCGCCATCAGCGAGGCGAGGAACGGGATGTTGTGCTGGATGCCGTCGATCGAGAAGGCGTCGAGCGCGTCGGCCTGCGCCTCGATGGCCTGCGCGCGGGTGGGCGCGTGCGTCACCAGCTTGGCGATCATCGGGTCGTAATAGAGCGAGATTTCCCCGCCCTCATAGACGCCGGTGTCGTTGCGCACGGTAATGCCGTCGCTCACCTTTTCCGCCGGCGGCTTGTAGCGGGTCAGACGGCCGATCGAGGGCAGGAAGGAGCGGTAAGGGTCCTCGGCATAAACGCGGCTCTCCACCGCCCAGCCGTTCAGCTTCACGTCCTCCTGGCGGAGCGCCAGCTTCTCGCCGGCCGCGACGCAGATCATCTGCTCCACGAGGTCGATGCCGGTGATCAGCTCGGTCACCGGGTGCTCGACCTGGAGGCGGGTGTTCATCTCAAGGAAGTAGAACGACTTGTCCTGCCCCGCGACGAATTCCACCGTGCCGGCGCTGTCGTAGTTCACCGCTTTGGCCAGCGCGACCGCCTGCTCGCCCATCTTCCGGCGGGTGGCCTCGTCCAGCAGCGGGGAGGGGGCTTCCTCGACCACTTTCTGGTTGCGGCGCTGGATCGAGCATTCCCGCTCGCCCAGATAGATGACGTTGCCGTGCTTGTCGCCCAGCACCTGGATTTCGATGTGGCGCGGGTCGACGATGAACTTCTCGACGAACACGCGGTCGTCGCCGAAGGAGGAGCGCGCTTCCGAGCGGGCTCGGTCGAAGCCGTCCTGCACCTCGGCCCGCGAATGGGCGATGCGCATGCCCTTGCCGCCGCCGCCGGCCGACGCCTTGATCATCACCGGATAGCCGATCTCGTCGGCGATCTTGGCCGCATGCTCGGCATCCTCGATCACGCCGAGATAGCCGGGAACGGTCGAGACATTCGCGGCGGCCGCCGCCTTCTTGGATTCGATCTTGTCGCCCATCGCCTCGATCGCCCCCGGATTGGGGCCGATGAACACGATGCCGGCATCCTTGAGCGCAGCAGCGAAGCTCGCGCGCTCGGAGAGGAAGCCATAGCCGGGATGCACCGCCTCGGCGCCGGTCTGGCGGCACGCCTCGATGATCTTCTCGGCGATCAGATAGGACTGCGCGGCCGGGGCGGGCCCGATAGGCACCGCCTCGTCTGCCATCTCGACATGGAGCGCGTCCTTGTCGGCGTCGGAATAGACCGCCACGGTCTTGATGCCCATCTTGCGGGCGGTCTTGATAACCCGGCAGGCGATCTCGCCACGGTTCGCGATGAGGATTTTCTTGAACATGGTGCGAACCTTCACAGCGGCAAGTTGTCGTGCTTCTTCGCCGGGGCTTCGACCTTTTTCGAAGCCAGCATGGCGAGGGCACGGGCGATGCGTTTGCGGGTCGAGCGCGGCGTGATCACCTCGTCGATATAGCCGCGCTCCGCCGCGACAAACGGCGAGAGGAAGCGCTGCTCATATTCCTTCGTCCGCGTCGCGATTTTCTCGGGGTCGTCGATATCGGCACGGAAGATGATCTCCACCGCGCCCTTGGCGCCCATCACCGCGATCTGCGCGGTCGGCCACGCGTAGTTCACGTCGCCGCCGACATGCTTGGAGGCCATCACGTCATAGGCGCCGCCGAAGGCCTTGCGGGTGATGACGGTGACCAGCGGCACGGTGGCCTGGCTGTAGGCGAAGAGCAGCTTGGCGCCATGCTTGATCAGCCCGCCATATTCCTGCGCCGTACCGGGGAGGAAGCCGGGGACGTCGACCAGCGTCACGATCGGGATTTCAAAGGCGTCGCAGAACCTTACGAAGCGCGCGGCCTTGCGCGACGCATCTGAATCGAGCACGCCCGCCAGCACCATGGGCTGGTTGGCGACGAAGCCGACCGTCTTGCCCTGCACCCGGCCGAAGGCGGTGATGATGTTACCGGCGAAGCCTTGCTGGATCTCGAAGATGTCGCCTTCGTCGGCGATCTTCGCGATCAGTTCCTTCATGTCGTAGGGCTTGTTCGGGTTGTCCGGCACCAGCGTGTCGAGCGAGGGATCGAGGCGCTCGCCATCGTCGAAACTCGGCCATTCCGGCGCGCCGTCGGCGTTATTGGCGGGCAGAAAATCGATCAGCCGGCGCATCTGCAGCAGGCACTCGACATCATTGTCGAAGGCGCCGTCCGCCACCGACGACTTGGTGGTGTGCACCTTGGCGCCGCCCAACTCCTCGGCGGTCACCGTCTCGTTGGTGACGGTCTTCACCACGTCCGGGCCGGTGACGAACATGTAGGAGGTATCGCGCACCATGAAGATGAAGTCGGTCATGGCCGGCGAATAGACGTCGCCACCTGCGCACGGACCCATGATGACGGAAATCTGCGGGATCACGCCCGAGGCCAGCACGTTGCGCTTGAACACCTCGCCATAGCCGCCGAGCGCGGCGACGCCTTCCTGGATGCGCGCCCCGCCGGCGTCGAACAGGCCGATGATCGGGGCGCGGGTCTTCAGCGCGAGGTCCTGGATCTTGGTGATCTTCGCCGCGTGCGCTTCCGAGAGCGAGCCGCCGAACACGGTGAAGTCCTTGGCGAAGACGAAGACGCGGCGGCCATTCACCGTGCCCCAGCCGGTCACCACGCCGTCGCCGGGAATCTTCTCGGCCTTGTCCATGCCGAAATCGGTGCAGCGGTGCTGCACGAAGGTGTCGAACTCCTCGAAGGAGCCGGTGTCGAGCATCAGCTCGATGCGCTCGCGGGCGGTCAGCTTGCCGCGCTTGTGCTGAGCGCTGATGCGTTTTTCGCCGCCACCGAGGCGCGCTCCGGCGCGGCGCTGTTCGAGCTCGTCGAGTATGTGCTTCATGGCGGGCACCGATCGGGCAGTGGTTGGGGCCCGGACGACGGGCCGGGCGTGATGTTGCAGTTCTAGGCCCTTGCCGGACAAAAGATAAGCTGTGAAAATGCGGATCGTGAAATTGTAAAATCTTCACAAAGTGGAAGGCGCGCCGAGCCGATGGACCTTCGCCCTTCGCGCTTCCCCCGAGAGGAGGTGGGGCGCCGTTTCGCTAGCCTGTCGCTGTTCACCGACCCGCTTCGCGGGCCATCGCTCTCCAATGGGAGAGGCAAAGCTAGAGCACTTCCCGCGGATTGTGGAGCCGCACCATGTCCAAGAAAGTCTTTGCCGGTCATGCGGTGCGCAATCTTCGCGAGAAGCTGGGGCTGACGCAGGTCGACTTCGCCCGCCGCCTGTCGCTGTCGCCGAGCTACATCAACCAGATCGAGAGCAACCAGCGCCCGGTCACCGCCGCGGTGCTGCTGGCGATCGGCCGGGTGTTCGACCTCGACATCACCCGCTTCGGCGCCGACGATCTCGACCGCATCGTCGCCGATCTGCGCGAGGCGCTGGCCGATCCGATGTTCCGCGGCATGGAGCCGAGCCTTCAGGACCTGAAGAACGCCACCACCCACGCGCCCGCCTTCGCCCATGCCTTCCTGCGCCTTCACGGATCGATGCGCCGGCTGGTGGAGCGCCGCGCCGCGCTGGACGACGCGGTGAGTTCGGTCGCGCAGGAGGGCGACGGCGAGGCCCGCAGCCTCCCGCCCTATGAGGAGGTGCGCGATCATTTCCATTACATCGATAATTATGTCGACGGGCTCGACCGCGCCGCCGAGGAGATGAGCGCGGCGCTCGACCTGTTCGGCCGCGACGATGCGCTCGGCATTCTCGTGCGCCATCTGCGCGAGCGGCACGATATCGGCGTGGAGGTCGCGCCGGCGGGCGACCCGGAGGCGCCGCTGCTGCGCTACGACCGCCAGCGCCGCGTCGCCACGCTCTCCAAGGCGCTGGACCGCGCCAGCCAGACGTTTCGCATCGCCACGCTGCTCGCGCGCTTCGAGCAGAGCGAACTGATCGACCGCCATGTGTTCGACGCCGGCTTCCGCTCAGTGGCCGCGCGAGAGGTCTGCCGGTTGTCCTTGCAGAATTATTATGCCGGTGCGCTGATCCTGCCCTATCGCCGCTTCGCGCGGCTGGCACGGGAGAAGCGGCACGATCTCGACCTGCTGTCCGTCATCACCGGCGCCAGTCTCGAACAGGTCTGCCATCGCCTCTCGACCTTGCAGCGGCCGGGCGAGAAGGGCGTGCCGTTCTATTTTCTCAAGGTCGACCGCGCCGGCAACGTCATCAAGCGCCACAGCGCGACGCGCTTCCAGTTCGCGCGCTATGGCGGGGCCTGCCCGGTGTGGAACGTGCACGAGGCGTTCGAGCAGCCATCCAGGGCGCTGGTGCAGATCGGAGAGATGCCGGACGGGGTGCGCTATCTGTGCCTTGCGCGCGGCAGCGTGAAGCCCCCGCAGCGCCACGGCCAGCGCGAGCGCCGCTTCGCACTCGGCATTGGCTGCGAGATTTCCTATGCCGGCGAGCTGGTCTATGCCGACGGGCTGGACCTGCGCAGCGCGAGCGTCGCCCCGCTCGGCGTGAACTGCCGCATCTGCCCGCGCACCACATGCCCCGAGCGTGCCTTCCCCCCGCTCGACCGCGCCATCGTGCTGGACCCCGACCGCCGCGGCGTGGTGCCGTTCACGATTCAGGAGTGACGTCACATCTGCCCGCCGGGTGGTCGAGATCGGGAAGTGGGGCCGATACGCCGAACGATGTTGCCGCGTCGCCGAAAGAGGTATGTCTCCGCTCTCGTCGCAGAATTATGCATGGCCTATGATAATAGATCAGCAAATATGACAAGTAAGCTTATCTATTCGAAGGGATGGGCGTGTGACGGGGCGTTATTGTTCTGTTGCAGGCCTGGGTCTCGTGGCCTGTCTCTGCTCGCTATCCTCGACTGCCCACGAACCGGGGCGGCGTGTCGACCTTGAGCTTGTCATCGCTGCCGACGTGTCGACGTCGATGGATCGCGAGGAAAAGCGCCTTCAGCATGAAGGCTTCGTGCAGGCCTTTTTGAGCGGGGCGGTGCAGCGGGCCATTATCGCCGGCGAACTGGGCCGGATCGCGGTTACCTATGTCGAATGGGGCGGGTTGGAACGCACGCGGATCGTTGTGCCCTGGATGCTCATCGATAGCGTGAAAGCCGCCAAGGACTTCGCCGCGCAGCTCGCCGAGAGCAAGCCCGGCCGGCTGGCCTATGGAACCAATATGGGGAACGCGATTGCGACAAGCGCAAGCCTGCTCGATGATAATGGCTTCAACGGCACCCGCCGCGTGATCGACATTTCCGGGGATGGCATCGCCAATCGAGGCCAGCCGGTCCCCTTGGCGCGCGCGGCGGCGCTGGCACGCGGCATCACCATCAACGGGCTGCCCATTATCCTGCGTCAGCCCTCCGACGTGCAGGAGGACACGGACCTCTTCGACATCTGGGATCCCGAGGTGCTGATCGCCTATTTCCGCGACGAGGTGATCGGCGGCGACAATGCGTTCCTGATGCCGGTGATCGGGCGCGAGCAGTTTGGCGCGGCGATCCAGGCCAAACTGCTGCGGGAGATTTCAGGCGTGCCGGCATCAACCCGGCACGCCGCGCTCCCGGATGCGGCCACGCCCGGCGCGGTTCAGATGTCCAGCGTGTTGTCGCGTTCCCACTGGGTCAGGTGGCGGGAATAGGCGTCCCATTCCTCCTGCTTCAGCTTCAGGAAGCCGTCCACCACCGGGCTGCCCAGCGCGGAACGCAGCACGGTCGACTTGCCGAGCGCGCGCAGCGCGTCGAGCAGGTTCAGCGGCAGCTTCTTGGCGCCGCGCACCTTGTGGCCTTCGGTGTACATGTTGATGTCGAGCCGCTTGCCCGGATCGCGCTGGTTCTGGATGCCGTCGAGGCCGGCGGCGAGCACGGCGGCGGGCGCGAGATAGGGGTTGGCGGCGCCGTCCGGCAGGCGCAGCTCCAGACGGCCCGCATCGGGGATGCGGATCATGTGGGTGCGGTTATTGCCAGTATAGGTGACGGTGTTGGGCGCCCAGGTGGCACCGGAGACCGTGCGCGGGGCGTTGATGCGCTTGTAGGAGTTCACCGTCGGATTGGTGAAGGCGCACAGCGCGTCGGCCGAATGGATCAGGCCGCCGATGAAGTTGTAGCAGAGGTCGGAGACGCCGAGCTCGCCGTCCTCGTCCTCGAACAGATTGGTGTCGCCGGCCCACAGCGAGGTGTGCATGTGGCAGCCCGAGCCGGTGAGATCGATGAACGGCTTGGGCATGAAGGTGGCGCGCAGGCCGTGCTTCTCGGCGATGGAGCGCGCCATGAACTTGAAGAACACATGGCGGTCGGCGGTGGTGAGCGCATCGGCGAAGTTCCAGTTCATCTCGAACTGGCCGTTGGCGTCCTCATGGTCGTTCTGGTAGGGGCCCCAGCCCAGCATGAGCATGCTGTCGCAGATTTCCTTGATGACGTCGTAGCGGCGCATCAGGGCGGACTGGTCGTAGCAGGGCTTGGTGGCGTCGTCGGCGGCGTCGGAGATCTTCCGGCCGTCCGGCGTGGTGAGGAAGAACTCGCACTCGACGCCGGTCTTCATCTCATAGCCCAGGCTATCGGCGCCGAGCAGCGTGTTCTTGAGCACGTTGCGCGGGGCCTGCGCCACCAGCTCGTTGTTCATCACCAGATCGGAGGCGAGCCAGCCCACTTCCGGCTTCCAGGGGAGCTGGATCAGGCTCTCGGCGTCGGGCACCGCGAACAGGTCCGGGTCGGCCGGCGACATGTCGAGCCAAGTGGCGAAGCCGGCAAAGCCGGCGCCGGCCTTCTGCATGCCGCTGATCGCGCTGGCCGGCACCAGCTTGGCGCGCAAGCCGCCGAACAGGTCGACATAGGAGATGAGGAAGTAATTGATGCCGAGTTCTCTCGCGGCATAGGCAAGATCGTGGGCCATGCGTTGCAATCCGCTTTCGTGCTGTTCCCCGGCCCTTTTGGGCTCGTTCATGAATGCAAGCGGCGCGCCGGACGTGCCGGCGACGCCGTGTCAAAGGTCGACATCCCGGCCGCCGCTGGCGACGTGGCCACATCGCGCTACCGCCTCCGGCCGGTGATCAAAGCGTCACAGGCCCGCTATCGGATGTGTGCCACCCTCCCGCCCCGCGCATGAGGCACGTGCGGGAGGGCGGCGATCAGAAATTACCGCCGCGGCCGGGAATCCAGTCGGTTCCCGCCAGCGGCACATTGGCCATGGCGGCGGCCTCGATGGTCAGCGCCACCAGGTCTTCCGGCTCCAGATTGTGCACATGGCTCTTGCCGCAGGCGCGGGCGATGGTCTGGCACTCCAGCGTCAGCACGGCGAGGTAATTGGCGAGCCGGCGGCCGGCGGCGACCGGATCGAGGCGCGCCATCAGCGCCGGGTCCTGCGTGGTGATGCCGGCGGGGTCGCGGCCCTCGTGCCAGTCGTCATAAGCGCCGGCCTTGGTGCCGAGCGCCTCGTATTCGGCGGCATAATGGGGGTCATTGTCGCCGAGGGCGACGAGGGCCGCGGTTCCGATCGCCACCGCATCCGCGCCGAGCGCCAGCGCCTTGGCGACGTCCGCGCCGTTGCGGATGCCGCCGGAGACGATGAGCTGAACCTTGCGGTGCATGCCGAGGTCCTGCAGCGCCTTCACCGCCTGGCGCACCGCGGCCAGCGTCGGGATGCCGACATTCTCGATGAAGACTTCCTGCGTCGCCGCCGTGCCGCCCTGCATGCCGTCGACGACCACGACGTCGGCGCCGGACTTCACCGCCAGCGCGGTGTCATAATAGGGGCGGGCGGCGCCGACCTTCACATAGATCGGCTTTTCCCAATCGGTGATCTCGCGCAGTTCCTCGATCTTGATCTCGAGGTCGTCCGGCCCGGTCCAATCCGGGTGGCGGCAGGCCGAGCGCTGGTCGATGCCGACGGGCAGCGTGCGCATCTTCGCGACGCGCTCGGTGATCTTCTGGCCGAGCAGCATGCCGCCGCCGCCGGGCTTGGCGCCCTGGCCGACCACGACCTCAATGGCGTCGCAGCGCTTGAGGTCGTCCGGGTTCATGCCGTAGCGCGAGGGAAGGTACTGGTAGACGAGCTGGGTGGAGTGCCCGCGCTCCTCATTGGTCATGCCGCCGTCGCCGGTGGTGGTCGAGGTGCCCATGGCGGACGCACCGCGCCCCAGCGCTTCCTTGGCATTGGCCGAGAGCGAGCCGAAGCTCATGCCGGCGATGGTGATCGGGATCTTCAGCGCGATCGGCTTCTTGGCGAAGCGGGTGCCGAGCAGGACTTCCGTCGAGCACTTCTCGCGGTAGCCCTCCAGCGGGTAGCGCGAGATCGAGGCGCCGAGAAACAGCAGGTCGTCGAAATGGGGAACCTTGCGCTTCGCCCCGGCGCCGCGGATGTCATAGATGCCGGTGGCGGCGGCGCGGCGGATTTCCGAAAGCGTGTACTCGTCGAAGGTGGCGGACGCGCGGGGAGTGGTTCGGGGGGTGTTGGTGATATCGTTCATGTGCCCGCGCCTTCAGTAGCTCGACACGTTGTCGACGTGGAAATGGTAGAGCGTGCGGGACGAGCCGTAGCGGCGGAACTCGGAGATATCGACCTCGCCGAGAATGCCGGCGGCCTCCAGCTTCGAGGCCAGCAGCGCCTTGTGCTCGTCGCGCATTTCCTTCTCCACGCAGTCGGCGCCGAGGCCGGCGACCGTGCCGCGCACAAAAAGCTTCGCCTCATACAGGCTGTCGCCGAGTGCCTCGCCGGCGTCGCCGAGCACGGTGAGCGTGCCGGCCTGGCCCATGAAGGCCGAGAGGTGGCCGACCGAGCCCTTCACCACGATGTCGATGCCCTTCATCGAGATGCCGCAGCGGGCGGAGGCGTTGCCGTCGATGATCAGCAGGCCGCCATTGCCGGTCGCGCCGGCCGCCTGGCTGGCATCGCCCTTCACATGGACGAGGCCGCTCATCATGTTCTCGGCGACGCCGACGCCGGCAGTGCCCTCGATGATGATGCGGGCCTGCTTGTTCATGCCGCCGCAATAATAGCCGACCGGCCCGTCGATCTCGACGCTCACCGGCAGGTCGAGGCCGGCGGCGATGGCGTGGAGGCCGCGCGGATTGGCGATCTTCCACAGCGTCTCGTTGGTGTCGGGCTTGAGCGCGTGCAGCGCGCCGTTCAGCTCGCGCACCGTCGAGGTGGCGAGGTCGACATGGGTGGTGCCGTCCAGCACGGACGAGCTTCGCAGGGAGAGGTTCATGCTGCGCGATCCCAGAAATAGACCTTGGCCGGCTCGGGCTCGAACACCCGCGCGGTCTCGATGCCCGGCAGGCCGGCGAGCGCACGATATTCCGAGCCAAAGGCGACGTAAGCGTCGGTTTCCGCCATGACGGCGGGCTTGCAGGCGATTGGGTCGCGCAGCACGCCGAAGCCGCTCTCGGTGCCGACCACGAAGGTGTAGAAGCCGTCGAGGTCCGAGAGCGAATGCTCCAGCGCCTCGCCCAGCGTATCACCCGAGCGCATGCGATAGGTGAGGTAGGCGGCCGCGACCTCGCTGTCGTTCTCGGTGTCGACGTTCACGCCCTCACGGGCGAGGCGGCGGCGCACGCCGGCATGGTTGGACAGCGAGCCGTTATGGACGAGGCACTGGTCCGGGCCGGTGGAGAACGGATGGGCGCCGTCGGTGGTCACCGCGCTTTCCGTGGCCATGCGGGTGTGGCCGATGGCGTGGGTGCCGCTCATGCTCTCCAGCTTGAAGCGGCGGGCGACCTCGATCGGCAGGCCGACTTCCTTGTAGAGCTCCATGCGCGCGCCGGTGCCGACCACGCGGACCTCCGGGGCGAGCCCGGCGAGGGCCGCGCGCACCAGGCCTTCCTCCGCCGCCGGCACGCTGAGCACCGCATGGGTGCCGCGCGGGACGATGGCGTGGCCGAGCTGCGAGGCCAGCGCGGCGAAATCCATGCCGTCCGGGCCGCGCAGGGTGAGCTTGACGAAACCGTGGTTACCGGCGCCGTAGACCGCGAAGCCGGCGGAATCCGGTCCGCGGTCGCACATGACGTCGAGCATGCCCGAGAGCAGGGAGCCGAGCTGCGGCTCCAGCTTCGGGTCTTTCAGAAACAGGCCGACAATGCCGCACATCGGCAGGACTCCCGGGGCAATGAATGCATGAAGTGATTGCGTAGCCCTGTTGTAGGAGCGGATGATGGGAGCGTCAATGCAGGGGAATAAATTTTTCTTCTTAGGAAATCGGCCGCTGCCGTCTTATGGCTCACGGCGATTCATACCGGCTCGCGCGGATAGATGATGATCGACAGATAGCTCATCGGCCGCACCAGCAGTTCCTCCGGCCCATGATTGGCGGCGCTGTCGAACAGCAGCGAATCGCCGGGCTTCAGGTGATAGGTGCGGTCGCCGTGGCGGTAGACCACCTCGCCGCTCACCATGTGGATGAACTCCACGCCGGCATGGCGGAAGCCGGTATAGGGCACCGCCTCCTCGGAGAGGGTGATGAGGTAGGGCTCCACCGCCACCTCGCCACCGAGCGCATGGCCGAGCAATTCATATTGATGCCCGACCTTGGTGCCCCGCCGCTCGATATGCACGCCCTGTCCGGCCGGCACATAGGAACAGTCGCGCTTCTCCTCGAAGCTGGTGAACAGCATGGACAGCGGGACGTTGAGCGCGCTGGAGATCGATTGCAGCGTGGCGAGCGAGGGCGAGATCAGCCCGTTCTCGATCTTGGACAGCATGCCCACCGAGATGGCCGCGGCATTGGCGAGGTCCGAGACGGTGAGGTCCAGATCGCGGCGGATCGCCCGCACCTGAAGGCCGAGCGCCTGTTCGAGCGTGCGTTCGCTGGTGGCCGGCGCGCCGGACCCCGTGTTCAGATCCTCGACCGGTGCGTCCACCTTCCGGCCCTTCGATTCTGCCACCTTGCCGATTCCCCCGTGCCCCATGGAATGATCATTCCCGCAGATGGGAACTCCATAACCACAAAAAGCCAAGTCCGAACTGTCCCGGAGGCGCGGAAAAGCGCCGGACCGGCGGGCGAACGCCTCGCGCCGTCATGCCGGCTTGGCATTCATCATGCATCGTCGAGGCCGCGCGGCGCACGTCCGGCGCCTTCGGTTGAGCGGTACGAGTCCCCATGCATGACTTCGACATGATCGTTATCGGCAGCGGCCCTTCAGGCCGCCGCGCGGCGGTGCAGTCCGCCAAGATCGGTAAATCGGTACTGGTTATCGAGAAGGGGCGGCGTGTGGGCGGCGTGTCGGTGCATACCGGCACCATCCCGTCCAAGACCATGCGCGAGACCGTGCTCAACCTCTCGGGCTGGCGCGAGCGCGGGTTCTATGGCCGCTCCTACCGCGTCAAGCAGGACATCTCCGCCGGCGACATCCTCGCCCGGCTGCACAAGACGCTGGACCACGAGGTCGAGGTTCTTGAGCATCAGTTCAGCCGCAACGCGGTCAAAAGCCTGCGCGGCGAGGCGCGCTTCCTCTCCCCGCACGAGATCGAGGTCACGGGCGAGGAGGGCGAGAGGCAGGTCGTGACCGGCGCGCACATATTGATCGCCTGCGGCACCAACCCGTTCCGCCCGGATTATGTGCCGTTCAACGGCGCCACCGTGTTCGACAGCGACGAGATCGTCGAACTGCCGCGCCTGCCGCGCAGCCTCGCGGTGATCGGGGCGGGGGTGATCGGCGTCGAATATGCCACCATCTTCTCGGCATTGGATGTGGCCGTCACCCTCATAGAACCCCGCGCGACCTTCCTCGACTTCATCGACAAGGAACTGATCGAGGAATTCGTCCATGAGCTGCGCGACCGCAACGTCGCGCTCCGGCTCGGTTCGGCGGTGTCCACCATCACGCTCGGCCCCGATGATCGGCCGATCGTGAAGCTGGCCGACGGGCGCACCGTGGTGGCCGACATGCTGCTCTTCGCCGCCGGCCGGGTCGGAGCGACGGCGCGGCTCAATCTGGAGGCGGCCGGGCTGGCGGTCGACCATCGCGGACGCATCGCGGTTGACCCCAAGACGCTGCAGACCGTGGTGCCGCACATCTATGCGGCGGGCGACGTGATCGGCTTCCCGAGCCTCGCCTCGACCTCGATGGAGCAGGGCCGGCTGGCCGCCTGCCACGCCTTCGGCCTCTCGCCGCCGCCAGCGCCGGAGTTCTTCCCCTACGGCATCTATGCGGTGCCGGAAATGTCGACCGTCGGCATGAGCGAGGAAGAGGTGCGCCGCCGCGAGATTCCCTATGAATGCGGGATCGCGCGGTTCCGCGAGACCTCGCGCGGCCACATCATGGGGCTCAATAACGGGATGATGAAGATGATCTTCTCGGTGCGCACCCGCCGGCTGCTGGGCGTACACATCGTGGGCGAGGGCGCGACCGAGTTGATCCATATCGGCCAGGCGGTACTGAACCTCAAAGGCACGATCGACTATTTCATCGAGAACACGTTCAACTATCCCACGCTGGCGGAGGCCTACAAGATCGCCGGCCTCGACGCCTGGAACAGGATGTCGAGGGTGTGAGGGGCGCGCTAGGCGCCCGCCACCTGCCGCCGTGCCGCCGTGAGCGTGTTGGCGAGCAGGCAGGCGATCGTCATGGGGCCGACGCCGCCGGGCACCGGGGTGATGGCGCCGGCGATGCCCTGAGCTTCGTCAAACGCCACGTCGCCAACGAGGCGGGTGCCGCCGCCGGCCTTCTCCACGCGGTTGATGCCGACATCGATCACCGTCGCGCCGGGCTTGATCCAGTCGCCGCGGATCATCTCCGGCCGTCCCACGGCGCCGATCAGTATGTCGGCGCGCCGGCATTCCTCGGCGAGGTCCTTGGTGCGGGAATGGGCGATGGTGACGGTGCAGTCCTCGCGCAGCAGGAGCTGGGCGAGCGGCTTGCCGACGATGTTGGAGCGCCCCACCACCACGGCGCGCAGACCGGCGAGCGAGCCGAGCAGGTCCTTCAGCAGCATCACGCAGCCGAGCGGCGTGCATGGCACCAGCGCGTCGAGCCCGACTGCGAGCCGGCCGGCATTCACCACATGGAAGCCGTCGACATCCTTGGCCGGGTCGATGGCGGCGAGCACATCCTGCGCGTCGAGATGGCCGGGCAGCGGCAATTGCACGAGGATGCCGTGCACGCCCGGATCGGCGTTGAGGCTCGCGATCAGCGCCAGCAGTTCGGCCTGGGTGGTGGTATCGGGCAGCTTGTGCTCGATCGAGGCCATGCCGGCCTCCACCGTCTGCTTGCCCTTGTTGCGGACATAGACCGCGCTCGCGGGATCCTCGCCCACGAGAACCACGGCGAGGCCCGGTGTCACGCGGGTCTCGGCATGAAAGGCGGCGACCTCGCCGGCAAGGCGCGCGCGCAGTTTCTCGGCAAAGCCCTTGCCGTCGATGATGCGGGTCTCGACCATGGATCAGCTCTCCAGTGGGGCGAAAGGTTCAGTCGCGGAACACCACGGTCTTGTGCCCGTTGGTCAGCACGCGGTCGTCGAGATGCCAGGCCAGCGCCCGGGCGAGCACGCGGCGCTCGATGTCGCGGCCCTTGCGCACCAGCGCTTCGGCGGAATCCTGATGGGTGATGCGCTCGACGTCCTGCTCGATGATCGGGCCTTCGTCGAGATCCGAGGTCACGTAATGCGCGGTGGCGCCGATCAGCTTCACGCCGCGCTCGAACGCCTGGTGATAGGGCTTGGCGCCCTTGAAGCCGGGCAGGAACGAGTGATGGATGTTGATGCAGCGCCCCGAGAGCTTGGCCGACAGCCCGTCGGAGAGCACCTGCATGTAGCGCGCGAGCACCGCGACTTCCGCGCCGGAGGACTGGAACAGCTCCCAGAGCTGGGCTTCCTGCTCCATCTTGGTCGCCTTGGTGATCGGCAGATAATGGAACGGGATGCCGTCGAAATCGAGATGGGCATAGGTCTCGCGCGGGTAGTTGGCGGCGATGGCGACGATATCCATCGGGATTTCGCCGATGCGCCAGCGATACAGCAGGTCGGCGAGGCAATGGTCGAACTTGGAGACCAGCAGCATGACGCGGCGCTTCTGCGAGCGCGGGCGCAGCCGGTAGTTCAGCGAGAAGCTCTGCGCCACGGCGGTGAACGCCTTGCTGATCTGCTCGAAGCTGAACGCGTCGGACACCCGCTCGAACGAGACGCGCATGAAGAAGCGCCCGCTCTCGGTGTCGTCGAACTGCTGGGCTTCGAGGATGTTGCAGCCATGCTCGAACAGGAAATTGGCGACGCCGGCCACGATGCCCGGCCGGTCCGGGCAGGAGAGCGTCAGCACATAGGTTTCAGCGGGTGTGCTCGTGGCATTGGTGGTCATGGCAAATCTCGTCACAGGGCCGGCGGCGTGCGCGGCGGTGTTGTAGGGAGAAAAGCTGCGGGAGGGAAGCGCGCGGGGGGCTCGGATCGGCCGCGCTCAACCTCGCCCGTCGAGGTGAAAACCGCAGGGCGCGGCGGCGGCGATCAGCGCGCGCAGGAACGCGGCCTCATAGGAGCGGGCGACCAGCAGCCGGTAGTCGGAGGCCTCCGGGGCCTGCCACAGCGTGACACCGATATGGGCGAACACCGTGGTGGCGGCGCTGCCGGCGGCGAACACCGAGGGGTGAAGATCGAGCGCCAGCCCCTTTGCCAGAACCTCGCGCACCTCCGGGCCCGACAGCGCGTACAGCAGCGCGGAGTCGGTCTGCTCGGTGATCGCGGCGAGCCGGCCGAACGCGGCGTCGAGCCGAATGACGAGGTCGCTCGCGGCGTCGGAGAGCACCATCCAGCGGCCCGGCGCGGTGCCGATGAAGCTCAGCCCGCCGGCAGAGCTGACGCGCGGCGCGTCGATCAGGCGCACGCCGAAGGCGCGCTCGGCGGCCTCGGCCAGTTCGACCTCGCGGCCA
Organism: Ancylobacter gelatini; assembly: GCF_022601675.1. Classification (GTDB taxonomy): domain Bacteria; phylum Pseudomonadota; class Alphaproteobacteria; order Rhizobiales; family Xanthobacteraceae; genus Ancylobacter; species Ancylobacter gelatini. The sequence goes on from NZ_JAKVIL010000006.1 coordinate 52,190, forward strand.
CGGCGCGCGGCGAGGCTCGCCAGCGCGGCGGGGACGAGGCGGGTGGCCCGCAGGCCAGGCTCCACCTGCGCGCCATAATGGCCGTCCGGCGGAAGCAGTGTCACCGGGATGCCCGCGAGCGGGTCATGGTGGGAATGATCAGCCACGGAGCCTCTCCCCCTTGGGATCGATGAAGCCGGGCGCGCAGACTTCCACCTCGAAATCATTGCCGCGCACCGGGTCATAGGCGCGCACGCGGTAGCCGATGCGCTCCGGCCCGTCCTTCAGCAGCCCCAGCCCGATCCAGTGGCCGAGATGCGGTGAGTAGGCGACCGATGTCATGTAGCCCTCATCATTGCCCACCTCCGCGGCCTTGCCGGGGGTGAGGAAATGCGCGCCCGCGCGCAGCCTTTGCGTGCGGTCGACCGGCCGGAAGCCGACAAGGCTGGGGCGCTCCGGATCGGCGATGCCGGGCCGGGCGGCCATGACGCGGCCGATATGATCCTTCTTGGTCGAGGCCATACGGCCCAGGCCGAGATCGGCGGCGGTGGTCTGGCCCGTCAGCTCGTTGCCGGAGACATGGCCCTTCTCAATGCGCAGCACGCCGAGCGCCTCGATGCCGTAGGGCGTAATGCCGAACGTCTCGCCGGCCGCCATCAGCGCCTTGGCCAGCGCCTCGCCATGGCGCGCCGGGACCGCGATCTCGAAGCCGAGCTCGCCGGAGAAGGACAGGCGGAACAGCCGTGCCGGCACGCCCCCCATCACCGCGCCGGCGATGGCCCCCATGAAGGGAAGGCCGTCATTGGACACGTCGGTGCCGGCGTCGACGATACGCGCCAGCACCTCGCGCGAGCGCGGACCGGCCAGCGCGATCTGCGCCCATTGCTCGGAGACCGAGGTCAGCGTCACATCGAGCTCGGGCCACAGCACCTGAAGGCAGAATTCCAGATGCTGGAACACCTTGCCGGCATTGGCCGTGGTGGTGGTCATCACATAATGGCTCTCGCCGAGCCGGGCGGTGGTGCCGTCGTCCATCACCATGCCGTCCTCGCGCAGCATCACGCCGTAGCGCGCCTTGCCGATGGCCAGGGTCGAGAAGGTGTTGATGTACACGCGGTCGAGGAAGGCGCCGGCATCGGGGCCCTGAAGGTCGATCTTGCCGAAGGTCGAGACGTCGATCAGGCCGACCGAGGCGCGCACCGCCTTGACCTCGCGGTTGACCGTCTCCAGCCAGTCGGTTTCCCCGTCGCGCGGAAAGTATTGCGCGCGCAGCCATGGCCCGGTCTCGATGAACACCGCGCCGAGCGAAGCCGCCCAGTCATGGGTCGGGGTGAGGCGGGTGGGACGGAAATCCTGCCCGCGATGATGGCCGGCAAAGGCGCCGAGCGCGACCGGCGTATAGGGCGGGCGGAAGATGGTGGTGCCGGTCTCGCCGATGCCCGCCCCCGTCAGTTCCGCCATGATGGCGAGGCCGGTGACGTTGGAGGTGCGGCCCTGATCGGTCGCCATGCCGAGGGTGGTGTAGCGCTTGAGGTGCTCCACCGAGCGGAACCCCTCCTTGTGCGCGATGCCGATATCCTTGGCGGTCACGTCGTTCTGCTGGTCGACGAAGGCCGGGCCTTTCGAGCCGGCGACGTGCCAGAACGGGGTGATGGCGTAGCGCTCATCCGCCACCGGCGGCAGCGCGAGGATGGTGGTGGCCAAGCCGAGATCGGCTGCGGCCGTCGCGCCTTCCTCCGCCCCTTCGCGCAATATGTCGGCGAGGGCGAAGCTGCCCTTGGCTGCGCCGGCGACCGTGAGGCCGGGCGGGGTGGAGCCGGGCACGAAAGCGGCGATATCCGCGCGCCATGTCGGCTTGCCGCCATGGTGGCAGGTCAGGTGCACATTGGGCGACCAGCCGCCGGAGACGGCCAGCGTATCGGCGGCGAGGCGCTCGGTGCGCCCGTTCGCGGCGACGGTGAGGCCGGAGAGCGTCGCACCCGGCAGCAGGCCGCTATGGGTCGCGACGACCTGTCCGCCCAGAATCGTCCGCACCCCCTGCCGCTCGGCCTCGCGGGCGAGCGGAGCGGCGATGTCGGGACGGATGTCGATGATCGCCTCGACATTGGCGCCGGCCGCCTTCATGGCGAGCGCGTCGCGCCAGGCGGCGTCGTTATTCGCGAATACCGCGAGGCGCTTGCCGGGAAGCGCGGCGTAGCGGTGGACATAGGTCGCGGCGGCGCCGGCCAGCATCACGCCCGGCCGGTCATTGCCGCCGAACACGATCGGCCGCTCGGTGGCGCCGGCGCACAGCACGGCGCGCGTCGCCTGAATGCGCCAAAGCACCTGCCGGGGCTGGAACGGGGCAGGGGTGGCGAGGTGGTCGCTCACCCGCTCCACCGCGCCATAGGCGCCGCCGTCATAGACGCCGAACACGGTGGTGCGGGTCATGATCCGCACATTGTCGAGGCTGCACAGCTCGGCAAGGGTCGCGGCGACGAACTCGCCCGCCGGCGCGCCGTCGATCTCGCCCGGCTCGGCATTCAGCCGCCCGCCGACGCGGAAATCCTCCTCCGCGAGGATCACGCGCGCCCCGGCGCGCCCGGCGGCGAGTGCCGCCATCAGCCCGGCCGGGCCGGCGCCGATCACCAGCACGTCGCAGAAGGCGTTGGCCTTCTCGTAATGGTCCGGATCTTCCTCCGGCGCGGCGCGGCCGAGGCCGGCGGCGCGGCGGATCACCGGCTCGTAGAGCTTCTCCCAGAAATGGGCGGGCCACATGAAGGTCTTGTAGTAGAAGCCGGCGCCGAGGAAGGGCGAGAGCAGCCCGTTGACGCTCAGCGCGTCGAGGGCGAGCGAGGGCCAGCGGTTCTGGCTCGACGCGGCGAGCCCGTCGAACAGCTCGACCAACGTGGCGCGGGTGTTCGGCTCGCGACGCGCGCCCTCGCGCAACTCCACCAGCGCATTCGGCTCTTCCGGTCCGGCCGAGAAGATGCCGCGCGGGCGGTGATATTTGAACGAGCGGCCGACAAGGCGGACGTCGTTGGCCAGCAAAGCGGAGGCGAGGGTGTCGCCCTCATAGCCTTGATAGCCCTTGCCGTCGAAGCGGAAGGAAAGCGGGCGGGCGCGGTCGATCAGGCCGCCGGAGGACAGGCGGCTCATGATCCGCTCCTCGTGAAGACGGCCGACGAAATGGCGTGGGTGCGGGTGTCGCGGGTGACGGTCACCCAGCGCCGGCAGCCATTGGCGTGATACCACAACTCCTGATGCACACCGGCGGGATTGTCGCGCAGATAGACGTAATCGTGGAACGCGGCCGGCGCATCCGCCGCCGACGGATCCGGGCGGGTGACGGTCGCATCGCCGAGATAGGCGAATTCATGGGCGTCGCGCGCGCCGCAATAGGGGCAGGGGATACGCATCAGTGCAGGTTCGGCTGCGCGCCGACTCCCTTTTCGTCGATCAGATGTCCGGTGCGGAAGCGGTCGAGACGGAAGGCGGTTCCGGTGGCGTGCGGCTCGTCCTTCGCCAGCAGATGGGCGAAGCACCAGCCCGAGGCCGGGGTGGCCTTGAAGCCGCCATAGCACCAGCCGGCATTGAGATAGAGGCCGGGCAGCGGCGCGTGATCGATGATCGGCGAACCGTCCATCGACATGTCCATGATGCCGCCCCACATGCGCAGGAGGCGCAGCCGGCCGATGCGCGGCATCAGGGCCATGCCGCCCTCGCACACATCTTCCACCACCGGGAGATTGCCGCGCTGGGCGTAGGAATTGTAGCCGTCAATGTCGCCGCCGAAGACCAGGCCGCCCTTGTCGGACTGGCTGATGTAGAAATGCCCGGCGCCGAAGGTGATCACGCCGTCGATCAGCGGCTTGAGCCCTTCGGAGACGAAGGCCTGCAGCACATGGCTTTCGATCGGCAGGCGCATGCCGGCCATGGCCGCGAGCTTGGAGGAGGAGCCGGCGACCGCGAGCCCGACCTTGCCGGCGCGGATTTCTCCGCACGTGGTCTGCACCCCCGTCACCACGTCGCCCTCGCGGATCAGGCCGGTGACCTCGCAGTTCTGGATGATGTCGACGCCGAGCCGGTCGGCGCCGCGCGCATAGCCCCACACCACGGCGTCGTGGCGCGCGGTGCCGGCGCGGCGCTGCAACAGGCCACCGCGGATCGGGAAGCGGGCATTGGCGAAATCAAGGAACGGGTACATGGCCCGCACGCCCTCGGTGTCCAGCAGTTCCGAATCCGCCCCGTTCAGCCGCATCGCGTTGCCGCGCCGCGCATAGGCGTCGCGCTGGGCGTCGGAATGGTAGAGGTTGAGGATGCCGCGCTGGCTCACCATCGCGTTGTAGTTCAGCTCCTGCTCCAGCCCTTCCCAGAGCTTCATCGAGAACTCGTAGAACGGCTCGTTGCCCGGCAGCAGGTAGTTGGAGCGGATGATAGTGGTGTTCCGCCCGGCATTGCCGGAGCCGATATAGCCCTTCTCGATCACCGCCACGTTGCGGATGCCGTGCTGGCTGGCGAGGTAATAGGCCGTGGCCAGCCCATGCCCGCCGCCACCGACGATGATCACGTCATAGGAAGGCTTCGGGCTGGCATCGCGCCAGGCCGGCTTCCAGCCGGATTGGCCGGACAGGCCGTTGCGAAGAAGGCTGAGGAAGGAATAGCGCATGGCGGCTCGCTGCATCTGTCGATAAAGCTATAGTGCGCGGCGAAGCCGGTGATAATATAAGTTTTGGTTATAGTTCGGAAGGCGTCGCTCGTGGCGCGCGATCAAGGAGTTGCGCCAACCCATGCCCCCTTCCGACACGCTGCCCTTCGACCTTCGCGCGCTGGAAATCTTCCTCGCCGTCTGCGACGCCGGCACCATGGCGCAGGCGGCGCGGCGGCTCTCGCTCACCCAGCCGGCGATCTCGCAGGCCATTGCCGACATGGAGCGGCGCATCGGCATCGCGCTGTTCGACCGGCGCGCCCGTCCGCTCGCCCTCACCGCCGCCGGCGGCGCGCTGCGCCAGCGGGCGAGCGCGCTGCTTTCCGAGGCGCGCCAGATCGCGCCGCTGCTGCGCGAGGCCGAGCATGCGCGCCTGCCGCTGCTGCGCGCCGGGCTGGTGGATTCGCTTGCCCGAGCGCTGATGGCCCCGCTCGCCGGCCGGCTGGACGAGATGGCGGAACAGGTGTCGCTGCTCTCCGGGCTGACCGCCTCCCATGCCGGGGCGCTGCTCACGCGCCAGCTCGACCTGCTGGTCGGTGCCGACGAACTCGACGAGATCGAGGGGCTGGAGCGCTGGCCGCTGCTGAGCGAGCCTTACATCCTGCTGCTGCCGGAAGCCGCTCCCGCGCCGATCCGCGCGGGCGATCTGGCGGAACTGGCGCGGCAGACGCCGCTGGTTCGCTTCTCCGCTCGCTCCAAGACCGGCATGGAGATCGAGCGCCATCTGCGACGGCTGCGGCTCGATCTGCCGCGCCGGCTGGAGTTTGATACCCCCTATGGGGTGAGCGCCAGCGTCGCGGCCGGCGCCGGCTTTGCCATCACCACGCCGCTCTGCCTGCTGGAGGCCGGCGTCCCGCTGGCGGGGCTGGCCTGCCATCCGCTGCCCGGCCCCTCGCTGACGCGCCATTTGACCTTGATCGCGCGCCGGCAGGAGCTCGGCCGCCTGCCGCGCGAGGTCGCCGCCTTCTGCCGCGAGCGGCTGGCGGCGCAACAGGAGGCGGTGCGCGCGCTGGTGGGCGAGAAGCTGGCGGCGGAGTTTCGCGTGGAGGGGTGAGGGGCGACCTCAGCCGCGATAGCGCCGCGCCGCCAGCACCGCGTTAAGCCCGCCAAAGGCGAAGCTCGACGACAGCGCGACCTCGATATCGGCCGCGCGGGCCTCATTGGGCACGCAGTCGATATCGCAGTCCGGGTCCTTCTCGCGGAAGCCCATGGTCGGGGGCAGGAAGCCCTCGCGCAAAGCGAGCACCATGGTCACCATGTCGAGCGCGCCGGAGGCGCTCATGGTGTGGCCGTACATCGATTTGGAGGACGAGACCGGCAGCGCCGCCATGCGGTTGCCGAACACGGCGCGCAGCGCGGCGCTCTCGGTCTTGTCGTTCAGCGGCGTCGCGGTGCCGTGGGCGTTCACATAGTCCACCGCGTCGGGCGACAGGCCGGCATCCTCCAGCGTCGCGGCGATGGAGCGGGCGCAGCTCGCCATGTCCGGGGCGGTGATGTCCATGCCGTCCGCGCTCATGCCGAAGCCGATCAGCTCGGCATGGATGGTGGCGCCGCGCGCCACGGCGTGGTCGAGATTTTCCAGCACCACCGCGCCCGCGCCCTCGCCGATCACCAGCCCACCGCGATCCTTGGAGAACGGGCGGCAGGCGTCGGGGGCCAGCACGCGCAAGGCTTCCCAGCTCTTGAGCATGCCGTAGGTGATCTGCGATTCCGCCCCGCCCGCCAGCGCGACATCGAGCATGCCGGCGCGGATCATGTGGAAGGCGGTGCCGATGGCGTGCGAGGCCGAGGAGCAGGCCGAGGCGATGGAGAAGGACGGGCCGTGAATGCCGAGGTCCATGGTGACATGGCTCACCGGCCCACTCGGCATGGCGCGCGGCACGGTGAAGGGATGCGGGCGCGGCGCCTTGTCGAAATAGAGCTTGCGGTAGCTGTCGTCGACGGCGTGATAGCCGACCGAGGCGGCGAAGATCGCCCCGACGCGGTGGGGCGCGACGCCCTCGCGCGCGGCGCCGGCATCCGCCATCGCCTGCCGCGCGGCGACGAGGCCGAGCTGGCTGGTGCGGTCGATGAGGCCGAGCTGGCGCGGCTCGAAATGCGCCTCGGGGTTGAAATCGCGCACCTCGGCGGAAATCCGGGTCTTCATGGTCGACACATCGACGCCGCGCGTCTCGCCAATGCCGACCGTGCCGGCCTTCAGCCCGGCCAGATGCGCGCCGACGTCATTGCCCAGCGCCGAGAGCGAACCGAGCCCGGTGATCGCAACCCGCGCCGCCATCAGGCCGAAGCCGCCCGGGCGTTCTTGGCGGCCAGAAGCTCCGCCACATGGTCCACCAGCGCGCCGACGGTCACGTCGTTGCCGTTGAGCGGGCCGTCATTGGGGATCTCGATCCCGAAGCGGCTTTCCAGCTTGAAGATGGTCTCGATGAGATCGAGCGACGAGATGCCGAGTTCCGCGACCGGGGTGTCGCGGGTCATGAGGCTCGAATCGACGCCGACTTCCCCGGCGATGAACTCGACGATTTCGGCGACGGCGGGATCGTCTGTCTGCATGCGTCTCTGCTCAGGTTTCCAGCATCGCTCACCGCGGCGCGGCAGCGGCTCGCTTGTCGTGTGGTAGCACAAACCGGGGCGGTGCCAATAACCGCTCCGCTCCATGCTGACATGCACATGGCCGACATATATGTCCGGCGCATGTCACCCGCACCCCGTGCAGGGCTGCCGCTCAGGGCATGCTGGCGACCCCGGCGCCGCCGATCCCGGTGCCGGGCTTGCCCCGGATCACGTCCGACAGGAAGCCGAGCGAGGCCTTGGGCGTGCGCTTCTGCGTCGCGAAGTCGACATGCACCACGCCGAAGCGCCGGCGCTCGCCCTCCGCCCACTCGAAATTGTCGAGCAGCGACCACACGAAATAGCCCTGCAACGCGCAGCCCTTGCCGATGGCGTCGGCGGCGGCGGCGAGATGCGCGCGCAGGAACTCGACGCGCTGCGGATCGATGACCACGCCGTTCACCGGCGCGGGATCGTCGAAGCAGGCGCCGTTCTCGGTGATGAACACCAGCGGGTTGCCATAGTGATCGCGCAGCCGCGCCAGCACCTCGACCATGCCTTGCGGCTCGATCGGCCAGCCCATGGCGGTGGTGTGCGTGCCGGGCGGCAGCGGGCCGAAACTTGCCTGCGCCAGGAAGCTGTCGGGCGCGTTCACCACATGGGCGCGGCCGTAATAGTTCACGCCGAGGAAATCCAGCGGCGCGCGGATGGCGGCGAGATCACCCGGCTGGACCAGCGGGGCGAAATCCGCCTCGAACGCGGCCGGGTAGCGGCCATGGAACAGCGGGTCGAGATTGATGGTGTTCCACGCCGCATCGAAGCGCGCGGCGGCGGCGGCATCTTCCGGCCTGTCGGTGGCCGGCAGCACCGGCTGGAGCGACAGCACGGTGCCGAGCATCAGATCGGAATGCGCCGCCCTGAGCGCGCGCAGCGCCGTGCCCTGCGCGAGGTTCTGGTGGTGCTGCGCCTTCACATAGCTGGCCCAGCCGGTGAGGCCCGGCGCATGATTGCCGAAGCCATGGCCGAAAATGGCGTGCACCGACGGCTCGTTGAGCATCGCCCAGCTCTTCACCCGGTCGCCGAGCCGGGCGACGGTGGCCTGCGCGTAATCGGTGAACCAGCCGGCAATGTCGCGATTGTGCCAGCCGCCGCGGTCCTGCAGCGCCTGCGGCAGGTCCCAGTGATAGAGGCAGGCGAACGGGCTGATGCCCTGCGCGAGCAGCGCGTCGACAAGGCGGTCGTAGAAGTCGAGGCCCTTGGCGTTCACGGCGCCCGTGCCTTCCGGCATGACGCGCGGCCAGGCGATGGAAAAGCGGTAGGCCTGGAGCCCGGCGCGGGCCATCAGCTCCACGTCGCCGGCGTAGAGATTGTAATGGTCGCAGGCGACATCGCCCGTGGTGCCGTCATTGATGCGGCCCGGCGTGTGGGAAAACGTGTCCCAGATGCTCGGACCGCGCCCGTCCGCCGTGACGGCGCCCTCGATCTGGTAGGCCGAGGTGGAGGCGCCCCACAGGAAGGCCGGTGGCAGGCGCGGCACGCTGGCAGGCTGGGCCGAGGCTTTCATGGCGACCAGAGGCAGGGGTGAGGCGGCGAGGGCGGTTGAGGCGAGGGCGGAGGTGAGGAAGTCGCGTCGGCGCAGCATGGTGCGGGTTCCGTCAGGCGGCGATACAGAAAACCCCAAGCAAGAGCAGTGCCGCGAGCGCGACAACGCCCTGTACGAGGGTGCCGAGGCTGAAGCGGGCGAGCGTGCCGCCCGGCCGCCAGCGCCCGGCCTCTCCTGTCAGCCAGAACAGGCCGTCATTTATATGGCTGAACGTCATCGATCCGGCGCCCACCGCCAGCGCGGCCAGCGCCCGGCCGCCGGACGAGCCGAGGCCCAGCGGCTCCATCAGCTCCATCATCATGCCCGAGGCGGTGATGGCGGCGACCAGCGAGGAGCCTTGCAGTGTCTTGACGACCGCCGCCACAGCGAAGGGCAGCAACAGAGTGAACGGGGCGGGCGGCACCCAGTCCAGCAGCCGCTCGGCATTCATCTCCGGCATGCCGGTGTCCTGCGCGATCTTTTGCAGGCCGCCGGCGGCGCCGATCAGCAGCACCAGCCCGGTGGCGCGCACCAGCCCGCGACCGGCCCAGCCCTGTTCGCCGAAGCCATCCGCGTGCCAGTGCCCGGTGAGCACGACCATCAAGCCGGCGCCGACCAGCAGCAGGATCAGCGGGCGGCCGAGCGCGATCAGGAATTCCCGGTTGGAGCCGCCGCCCAGCGGCTCGCTGGCGATGTCGCCGAGCGACTGGGTGATCAGCATCGCCACCAGAACGGCGCTGGTGAGCGCGAGCGCCAGCGCCGCGCGGCCGGGCGCGTGGAGGCTGCTATCGACGATGGCGCTGGTATCGACCGGGCGCGGATCGCCGGAGGCGGCAAAACGGGCCATCGCCAGCCCGACGAGGAGGCTGAGCAGCGCGACCGGCACCCCGTACGCCAGAGCGAGGCGCCAGTCGGCCCCGAGGATGGTCATGCTCGCCAGCATGACCGGCGCCGGCAGCAGCAGGCCATGGCCGGCGGAGAGCGCGAGCGCCATGGCCAGCGCCGAGCGCGGCGTGTCGGCGCCGAGCCCGCGCCGCAGCGGCGTCAGGATCGCGAAGGCGGCGCCCGGCGTCGAGGCGACCGAGGCGACGAGCCCCACCAGCGCCACCGGCAGCGAGCGCCAGCGCCGGGCCCTCGCCTGCGCCTGAAGCCACGCCGTGGCGCCGGTCGCGTCGGCGATCTCGGCAAGGATGGCGGCGGTCAGCACGGTGAGGCCGAGCCCATTGAGGCTCTGCGCGAAGCCGAGCCCGAACGCCTTGCCGACATGGCTGGTCGACATGCCCGAGGCATAGCCGAAGCCGACCGCGGCGATGACGAGGGCGAGGAAGACATGGAGCCGTCCCTGCCGCGTGGCGAGGACGAGCAGAACCAGCGCGGCGAGAAGGTAGGCGGCCTGCAGAAGCGACATGGAAAGGCGGGGCCCGTGATGCGGGAAGGGAGGCTTTCGGCTTATCGCGCCACCGCTGCGCTGTCACGCGGGGAGCGCGCGGCGGAGCGCCTTCGCCCGACGGCAGGCGCCGGATGCGGGATTGCGGCAACACAATCGGCGCGCGCCGCTTCCCTTGCGGAGGTGCGCCGGCTCCATCCGTGCGAAAACCGTTCAACTCGCGCGCGACATGCTCTAGTTTGCCGCACCATGATGCGCCCCGCCTTGCCTCGTCTTCTCATCTGCGCCGCGCTTTGTGCCGGCCCCGCCGCCTTTTCCGCCGCGGCGAAGGCGCAGGACGGCGTTGCCGCCGCAGCTCCGGCAGAGGCTTCTGCGCCCGGCTTCATCCGCGCGCAGGGCACGCGCTTCGTGCGTCCGGACGGCACGACCTTCCCGATCCGCGGCATGAGCTTCGGCAACTGGCTGCTGCCGGAAGGCTACATGTTCAAGTTCAAGGTCCACCGCTCCCCGCGCGAGATCGAGGACGTGATTTCTTATCTTGCCGGGCCGGAAGAGGCCGCGCGGTTCTGGGAGCAGTTCCGCGAGGTCTATATTCAGGAGGAAGACCTCGCCTTCCTCTCCGCCGCCGGCTTCACCACGGTGCGGGTGCCGCTGCACTGGAAGTTCTTCCTCGACACCGCCGACCCCTCCAAGGTCGACCCGGACGGCGAGGGCTGGGCGCGGATCGACCGGGTGATCGGCTGGGCGAAGGCGCATGACATCAAGATCATCCTCGACATCCACGCCGCGCCCGGCGGGCAGACCGGCGTGAACCATGATGACGGCGTGGGCTATCCGCTCACCTTCTACGTGCCGGAGTTCCAGCGCCGCACCATCGCGCTGTGGCGCGCCATCGCCGAGCGCTACAAGGACGAGCCGACCGTGCTGGCCTATGACCTGCTCAACGAGCCGATCTCGCCCTATCACGACACGGATTTCCTCAATCCGCGTCTCGAACCGCTCTATGCCAAGATCACGCAGGCGATCCGCGAGGTGGACCCGAACCACCCGGTTATCCTCGCCGCCGCGCAGTGGAGCACCAATTTCGGCGTGTTCGGCCCGCCCTTCGACGCCAATGCCGGCTACACCTACCACAAGTTCTGGGCGAGCCCGGAGCGGCGCGAGGTGCAGGATTACGTCAACTTTGCCAATCGCTGGGGCGTGCCGATCTTCCTCGGCGAGACCGGCGAGCTGACGGACGAATGGAACGAGAAGTACCGCAAGATGAACGAGAAATTCGGCATCGGCTGGAGCTTCTGGACCTATAAGAACCTCGATTCGCTCTCCACCGTCTCCTCGATCGAGAAGCCCGAGGGCTGGGACGCCATTGCCGCCTTCGGCTCGGCCCCGCGCGAGCAATGGGACGCCATGCCCCGTCCCTCGCGCGAAGAGGTGGCGGCGACGCTCGACGCCTATCTCGCCAATGCGCGCTTCGCCAGGACGCGGATCAATCGCGGCTATGTCGAATCGCTGGGGATGAACGTGCCGTGACCGTCGCGTCCGATAAAGGGCGGCGGTGGAGACAAGAACCGGGACGCGCCCGGCCATGACACCAATGTTTTGCTACGGGACGAAGCGCCAACCATGACCAATCACCTGTTCTCGCTGATCCGTGCGCGCCAGCCGGACGCCAGCCGCCTGTTTGCCGAGCTGCCCGACGGGCGGCGTTATGACTATGGCGCGCTGGAGCGGCGCAGCGCGCAATATGCCAACGCGCTGGTGCAACTTGGGGTGAAGCCCGGCGACCGGGTGGCGCTGCAGGTCGAGAAGAGCCTTGAGGCGGTGTTCGCCTATCTCGGCACGGTGCGGGCCGGGGCGGTGTTCCTGCCGCTCAACACCGCCTACACCCCCTCCGAGATCGACTATTTCCTCAGCGACGCCGAGCCGGCGGTCTTCGTCTGCGATCCCGCGCAGGAAGCCGCGTTGGCGCCGATCGCGAAAGCGCGCGGCGTCGGGCAACTCCTGACGCTCGATGCGACGGGCACGGGCACGCTGCGCGCGGCGGCGGACGCCCAGCGCACCAGCTTCGAGGACGTGGCGCGCGGGCCGGACGATCTGGCCGCGCTGCTCTACACCTCCGGCACCACCGGGCGCTCCAAGGGCGCGATGCTCAGCCACGACAACCTCGCCTCGAACGCGCAGGTGCTGGCGGAGTATTGGGGCTTCACGCCGGACGACGTGCTGATCCACGCGCTGCCGATTTTCCACACCCACGGCCTGTTCGTCGCGATCAACGCCACGCTGCTCGCCGGCTCCTCGATGATCTTCCTGCCGAGGTTCGACGCCGATCTGGTGCTGACGCTCATGGGCCGCGCCAGCGTGCTGATGGGCGTGCCGACCTTCTACACCCGGCTGCTGAAGCACCCCGGCCTCAGCCCTGAGGCGGCGAAGGCGATGCGCCTGTTCATCTCCGGCTCCGCGCCGCTGCTGGCGGAGACCCACCGCGAATGGCACGCGAAGACCGGCCACGCCATTCTCGAACGCTACGGCATGACCGAGACCGGCATGAACACCTCGAACCCCTATGAGGGCGCACGCATCGCCGGCACGGTCGGCTTTCCGCTGCCGGGGGTGGAACTGCGCGTGGTCGACCCCGAGAACGGCCGCGAACTGATCCATGGCGCCATCGGCATGATCGAGGTGCGCGGGCCGAACGTGTTCAAGGGCTATTGGCGCATGCCGGAGAAGACGGCGGCAGAGTTCCATGAGGGCTGGTTCGTGACCGGCGATCTGGGCCTGATCGACGCGCGCGGCTATGTGCAGATCGTCGGGCGCGGCAAGGATCTCGTGATCACCGGCGGCTTCAACGTCTACCCCAAGGAGATCGAGACCGAGATCGACGCCATAGACGGCGTGGTTGAGAGCGCCGTGATCGGGCTGCCGCATGCCGATTTCGGCGAGGGCGTCACCGCCGTGGTGGTGGCGCGCGAGGGCGCGGGGCTGAGCGAGGCGCAGGTGCTCGGCGCGCTGGAGGGCCGGCTCGCCAGGTTCAAATGCCCCAAGCGCGTCGTCTTCCTCAACGATTTGCCACGCAACACCATGGGCAAGGTGCAGAAGAACCTGCTGCGCGAGCAGTTCAAGGGGCTGTATGGCGGGTGAGGGGGCGGCTCGCATGGCCGTCTCAGACACGGCCATGACAAGGCTGGGGCGGCACTGACCGTGCCGCACTCCTTCTGTCCGTACTCGGCGTGACCCTGAGATCGTCCGTTTCGGGTGGCCGGTCGTCGCGCCCCGTGGCAGACCGGCGGGACACGACGCTGCACCAAAGGCCATCGATGAAACCGACGGCATCCGACGACGCACTGCTCTATCGCGCGACGCTGCCGTCGCCGGTGGGCCTCCTCACGCTGGTCGCGGCCGATCATGGCCTCGTCGCGGTGCTTTGGCCGGCGGACGATCCCGCCCGCGTCCGCCTGCCGGCCTTACTGGAGGCGCCCGATCATCCGGTTCTGGCGGAGGCGGCGCGGCAGCTTGGCGAGTATTTCGCGGGCGCGCGCACCGTGTTCGACCTGCCGCTCGCCCCGCGCGGCACCGAATTTCAACGCGCAGTGTGGCGGGCGCTGGACGCCATTGCCTATGGCGAGACCCGCTCCTATGCGCAGATCGCCCGGCAGGTCGGTTCGCCCAAGGCGTTCCGCGCGGTCGGCGCCGCCAATGGCCGTAATCCGATTTCCATCATCACCCCCTGCCACCGCGCCATTGGTTCCAACGGCACGCTGACCGGCTTTGCCGGCGGGCTGGAGGCCAAGCGTTATCTTCTTGCGCTGGAGGCGAGGCAGCGCCCGCTGCTCTGAAGCCGGCGCGGCGTGTGCTAGGATCGCTCTATTCGATCCCCGCAGCGACCGCACCCATGCCCCGCACCGAGCTGTTCCTCGCCTTTCTCGCCACCGCCGGCCTGTTCGCCTGCATTCCCGGCCCCGCCATGCTCTACACGGCGGCGCAGACGCTCGCGCGCGGCCGCCTGTCCGGGCTGATGGCGGTGCTCGGCCTGCATCTGGGCTGCTATGTCCATGTCATCGCGGCGGCAGCGGGGCTCTCCGTGCTGTTTCATGCCGTGCCGGTGCTCTATCTGGGCGTGAAGCTCGCGGGCGCGGCCTATCTGGTGTGGCTCGGCATCGGGCTATTTCGCGCCAAGGCTGGCGGCGAGGAGGTGGCGCTGCCGGGGCTGGCGCGCAAATCGGCGCGGCGCGCCTTCATCGAGAGCGTGACGGTCGAGGTGCTGAACCCCAAGACCGCGATCTTCTTCCTCGCTTTGCTGCCGCAGTTCATCGATCCGGCCGCGAGCCTGCCGGTCTGGGCGCAGTTCCTGGTGCTGGGCACGCTGGTGAATGTGATGTTCACCTCGACCGATATCGTCTGCGTGATGGTTGCGGGCGCTCTGGTGGAGCGGCTGAGGCGCTCCGGCCGCGCGCAGCGCCTGATGCGGCGCGCCGGTGGGGCGGTGCTGGTCGGGCTCGGCACCCATCTCGCGCTCCAGCGCGGCTGAGCTTCAGTCCTTCAGCTTGCCGAGCACCGAGATCAGCTCGGCGACCTTCTTGCGCTGCTCGTCGGCGTCGCCGGAGGCGATGGCGTGTTCGACGCAATGGCCGACATGGTCGCGCAGCACCTCTTCCTCCACGCGCTTGAGTGCCGCGCGCACCGCCGCCACCTGCGTGACGATATCGATGCAATAGCGGTTATCCTCGACCATGCGGGAGATACCCCGCACCTGTCCCTCGATGCGGTTGAGGCGTTTCAGGCAAGCGGTGCGCGTGTCGTTCTGCATGCTTGTCATATACCCCTGCCGGGTATATATCGCAAGCCGGGGTTGATACCCCGGCAGGGTATACATGGAGGCGGCGATGGCTGAGCACGATGCGCAGGATCATGCGGGTCACGATCATTCAAAGCACGGGGCTTCCTGCTGCGGTGGGCACAAGGAGACAGCGCCCGAGCCGAAGGCGTCCTCCTGCTGCGGCGCGGGTCATGGCCACGATCATGCGCACCATGACCATGCGGGTCACGACCATCATGCCCATGCCCATGCCCCGGCGTCCTCCCACATGGTGAAGGACCCCGTCTGCGGCATGGATGTCGATCCGCACACCGCGACGCTGAAGGCCGATCATAAGGGCCTCACCTATTATTTCTGCGCGCCCGGCTGCCGCACCAAGTTCATCGCCGACCCGGAAAAATATCTCGGCGACAAGGCCCCGGCCGAGCCGGTGCCGGAGGGCACGGAATATACCTGCCCGATGCACCCGGAAATCCGGCAGATCGGCCCCGGTTCCTGCCCGATCTGCGGCATGGCGCTGGAGCCGATGCTGGTCAGCCTCGACGACGGGCCGAACCACGAACTCATCGACATGAGCCGCCGGTTCTGGATCGGCCTCGTTCTGGCGCTCCCGGTGTTCGTGCTGGAAATGGGCGGCCACCTCATTCCGGCGCTGCATCATCTGGTGCCGCCGGGGGTCTCGGTCTGGGTGCAGTTTGCGCTGGCGACGCCGGTGGTGCTGTGGGCCGGCTGGCCGTTCTTCGTGCGCGGCTGGCAGTCCGTGATGACCCGCAACCTCAACATGTTCACGCTGATCGCGCTCGGCACCGGGGCGGCCTATCTCTACAGCGTGGTCGCGGTTCTTGCGCCGGGCGTGTTCCCGGACGGATTCCGCGCCGCGGACGGCACGGTCGCGGTCTATTTCGAGGCCGCGGCGGTGATCACGGTGCTGGTGCTGCTCGGGCAGGTGCTGGAACTGCGCGCCCGCGAGCAGACCTCCGGGGCGCTGAAGGCGCTGCTGGACCTTGCGCCGAAAACCGCGCGGCGCATCGATGCCGATGGCAGCGAGGCGGAAGTCCCGCTCGATCAGGTGGGCGTCGGTGACCGGCTGCGGGTGCGCCCCGGCGAGAAGGTGCCGGTCGACGGCATGGTGGAGGAGGGGCGCTCGGCGCTGGACGAGAGCCTCGTCACCGGCGAATCCATGCCGGTCACCAAGGCCGAGGGCGACGCCGTGATCGGCGGCACGCTGAACCGTTCCGGCGGCCTCGTCATCGTGGCGAACAAGGTCGGGCGTGACACCATGCTTGCGCGCATCGTGCAGATGGTGGCGGAGGCGCAGCGCTCGCGCGCGCCGATCCAGCGCCTCGCCGACCGGATCGCCGGCTGGTTCGTGCCGCTGGTGGTGGGCGCGGCGCTCATCGCCTTCGCCGCCTGGGCATGGTTCGGGCCGGACCCGAAATTCGCCCATGCGCTGATCGCCGCCGTGGCGGTGCTCATCATCGCCTGTCCCTGCGCGCTGGGTCTGGCCACGCCGATGTCGATCATGGTCGGTGTCGGACGTGGGGCGCAGATGGGGGTGCTGATCAAGAACGCCGAGGCGCTGGAGCGGCTGGAGAGGGTCGACACCCTCGTCGTCGACAAGACCGGCACGCTGACCGAAGGCAAGCCGGCGCTGACGGCTCTCGTGGCGGCGGAAGGCTTCGACGAGGACGGCGTGCTGCGCCTCGCCGCCAGTGTCGAGCGGCCCTCCGAGCATCCGCTGGCGCAGGCCATCGTCGCGGCGGCGGAAGCAAAGGGTATCGACATCCCCAAGGTGCGGGGCTTCGACAGCCCGACCGGCAAGGGCGCCTATGGCCTCGTCGAGGGCAAGCGCGTGGTGCTGGGCAGCGCGGCGTTCCTCAAGGAACTCGGCATCGACACCGCCGAGCTGGCTGCCCGCGCGGACGAACTGCGCGCCGATGGCGGCAGCGCGATCTATATCGGCATCAACGGCAAGCCGGCGGGCATTCTCGCCATCGCCGATCCGGTGAAAGCCACCACCCCCGAGGCGATCCGCCAGCTCGGCGCCGACGGCATCCGCGTGGTGATGCTGACCGGCGACAACCGCGTGACCGCGCAGGCGGTCGCGGCAAAGCTCGGCATCACCGAGGTGGAGGCCGAGGTGGCGCCGGAGGGCAAGGCCGCGGTGATCGAGCGGCTGAAGCGCGAGGGCCGGGTGGTGGCGATGGCCGGCGACGGCGTCAACGATGCGCCCGCGCTGGCGAGCGCGGATGTCGGCATCGCCATGGGGCACGGCACCGATGTCGCCATCGAGAGCGCCGGCGTGACCCTGCTCAAGGGCGACCTGACCGGCATCGTCCGCGCCCGGCACCTGTCGAGCGCGACCATGGCCAATATTCGCCAGAACCTGTTCTTCGCCTTCATCTACAACGCGGCCGGCGTGCCGATCGCGGCGGGCGTGCTCTACCCGGTGTTCGGGCTGCTGCTCTCGCCCATGGTGGCGGCGCTCGCCATGTCACTGTCCTCGGTCAGCGTCATCGCCAACGCGCTAAGGCTGCGCGCGGCGAAGGTGTGAACCGGTCGATCAAGGCCGGCCGCGTCAGGCGGCCGGCCTTGTTTTTCGTTCCGAATCGTAATAATCGAAGTTACATGAAAAAAGACAGCCGCCTCTCCTCGGTGCTTCACGCCCTGCTTCACATGGCAGAGCGGGAGGGGCCGGTGACCTCCGAAGAACTGGCGGTGTGTATGCACACCAACCCGGTCGTCGTCCGCCGTACCATGGGCTTGCTGCGGGACGCCGGTCTGGTGGTTTCGGCTCGCGGCTCGGGCGGCGGCTGGCAGATCATGGCCGATCTGGAACAGGTCACGCTTCGCCAATTGCACGAGACGCTCGGCGAGCCCGCTATCTTCGCCATCGGCAATCGCAACGAGACGCCGCAATGCCTGGTCGAACAATCGGTCAACGCGGCGCTCGATGACGCCTTCGCCGAAGCCGAGGCGCTGCTCCTCGAACGATTTTCCCGGATCACCCTCGCGGAACTCGCCGCCGAGTTCCAACGGCGTCACGCCGCCTACAGACAGGGACAAGCCTGACCATGCACGATGTCGTCATTATCGGGGGCAGCTACGCCGGAATGGCCGCTGCCCTCCAGCTTCTGCGCGCGCGCCGTTCGGTGCTGGTGATCGATGCCGGCCTGCGCCGCAACCGCTTCGCCAGCCGCTCGCACGGTTTTCTCGGACAGGATGGTGTCGATCCGGCCGAGATCGCGCGCGTCGCACGGTCCCAGCTTGAGGCGTACCCGACGCTGCAATGGGTCGAGGACACCGCGCTCGCCGCGTCCGGGGCGAAGGACGGCTTCGCGGTCGCCACCGCCTCCGGCGCGGTCCATCACGGGCGCCGGCTGCTGTTCGCCACCGGCGTCAGCGACACGCTGCCCGCCATTGACGGGCTGGCCGAGCGCTGGGGTCGCAGCGTGTTTCACTGCCCCTACTGCCACGGCTACGAGCTGGAACGCGGGCGTATCGGCGTCATCGCCACTGGCGAGGGCGCGCTGCATCAGGCCCGGCTGGTCGCGGAATGGGGCGAGGTCACGCTGTTCACCCATGGCGCTTTCGTGCCCGATGCCGGCGCGCGGGCGGAGCTTGCCGTGCATGGCGTCGCACTGGAGGAGGTGTCGATCGCGCGCATCGAGGAGACGGCGCTCGTGGTGCTGGAAGATGGGCGTCGGCTGGACTTTGCCGGTCTGTTCACCGCCCCACTCAATGCACCGGCGACGCCGATCGCGCAGGCGCTGGGCTGCGCATTGGCCGAGACGCCTTTCGGCACGCAGATCCGCGCCGACGAGGCCAAGGAGACCAGCATTCCCGGCGCCTATGCCTGCGGGGACGCGGCACGGGTGCCGCATTCGGTGTCACTGGCGGTGGCGGACGGCGCCTGGGCCGGGGTGAACCTTCACCGCTCTCTGGTGTTCTGAGGCGGGCGCCCCATGAAAAACCCGCCCCCGACGCAGGCCGGAGGCGGGTGAGACGGAGCGCGATGCCTCACTCCGCCGCGAGGCGGAAGATCTGGGCGCTGGGCTTCTCGACCGGCATGTCGGTGGCGATCTTTTCGGCGATCATCTGCGCGGTGGCGGCCGAGAGCGTCCAGCCGAGATGGCCGTGGCCGGTGTTGTAGAACACGCCCGGCAGCTTGCCGGCGCCGACGCGCGGCATCAGGTTCGGCATCATCGGGCGCAGGCCGGCCCACGGCACGGTGCGCGCGGTGGAGACGCCGGGGAACAGCTGGCGGGTCCAGTTCACCAGCGGCGCGATGCGGTCGGCGCGGATGTCTCGGTTCTCGCCGTTGAACTCGGCAGTGCCGGCGACGCGGAAGCGATCCTTGCCGAGGCGCGAGGTGACGATCTTGGTCTGGTCGTCGAGCAGGCTCACCCACGGCGCGGCGTTCTGGCTGGCCTCGTCGTCGAGCATCACGGTGATGGAATAGCCCTTCACCGGATAGATGTTCACGCGGTCGCCGAACTGGGCGGCCAGCGCGCGGGAGCCGACGCCGGCGCAGACCACCACGCCGTCGAAGCTCAGGGTCTCACGGATCGGACGCGCATCCTCGCTCGACGGGGCAAGCGTCAGCGCGATGTCGACGCGCGGCTTGCCGGCGCTGACGCTGTGCTTGACCGAATCGACACTTGCCTCGTTGACGAAGGTCACGCCATGGCGGCGGCAGGCATCGGCGAGGCCACGGGTGAACAGGTGGATGTCGCCGGTGGAATCGGATTCGGTGAAGAAGCCACCATAATAATCGCCGTGCAGCGTCGGCTCGATCGCGCGGATCTCGGAGGGGCCGACGGCGCGGCGGGCGAGGCCGCCCTGGGCATAGAGCTCGCTGGCGCGGGCGGCGGCGTCATAGCCAAGCTTGTCGCGGTAAATGTGCAGGATGCCGCGCTTTTCCAGCTTGAAGTCGATGCCTTCGCGGCTTGCCATCTCGAACATGTAGTCCCGCGCCTTGATGGCGAGGCGGGTGGTCTCGATAGTGTTGGCCTTGTAGTTCGGGATGTTGGCGAGGAACTCGGCCATCCAGGAGTATTTGTGCCAGGAGGGTTTCGGGTTCATCAGCAGCGGGGCGTCCGCCTTGAACATCCACTTGATGCCCTTGAGCACGGTGGACCAGGAGTTCCACACCTCGGCATTGGAGGCCGAAAGCTGGCCGCCATTGGCGAAGGAGGTCTCCATCGCCGCATAGCGCTGGCGATCGATGACCGTGACGTCATAGCCACGTTCGCTCAGGGCATAGGCGGTGGTGATGCCGGTGATGCCGGCGCCGATAACAGCAATGCTGCGCATGGGGAACTCCCGCGCTTGAGGACGACAAGGCGCGGATGGATCGTCCATCCGGCCCACTGTCCCCAATCTGTCGCGGTACCTGAGAGCTCGCCCCGAGGTGAACGGGAATAATCCGTCGCCCCTCGGGCTTCCCCTTCGGTGGGCACCTGCCGGAATGGCGGCGGCGCCTCTCTCCAGATCGTCCTGATTATGCGGTCCCTTGGGCCTGAGAGTTTCCTGGGGGGTTGCTCCGTCGGCGCCGACACATGTCCGGGAGGACTGTCGGTCTCTCCCGCATAACCATTAGCAGACGGCTATATGCATCGCACAAAAGCATGCCCGTTTCAAGGGCAGCTTCCACCGTCCGGGCCCCCGACCAAGGGATGAGAGGCGCGGCTCACAGCGTCGTGACGGCATCGAGCCCGAGATCCAGGATCGGCGCGGAATGGGTGATCCAGCCGACCGAAATCAGGTCGACGCCGCTGGCCGCGATCGGGCCGATGGTCTCGCGATTGATCCGGCCCGAGGCCTCGGTGAGCGCCCGCCCACCCACGATCCCGACCGCCTGGCGGAGCAGTTCCGGCCCCATATTGTCGAGCAGCACCGCGTCGACGCCCTCCGCCATCGCCTCGTGGAGCTGATCGAGCGTGTCGACCTCGACCTCGATCTTCACCATGTGCCCGGCATGGGCCTTGGCCGCGCGGATGGCTGGCACCACGCCGCCGGCGACCGCGATGTGGTTGTCCTTGATCAGCACCGCGTCGTCGAGGCCGAAACGGTGGTTGGAGCCTCCGCCGGCGCGCACGGCGTGTTTCTCGATGGCGCGCAGGCCCGGCGTGGTCTTGCGGGTGCACACCACATGAGCCTTGCCGTGCGCACGGGCGATCTCGACCAGCGAGGAGGTGGCGGTCGCGATACCGGACATGCGGCAGGCGAGGTTCAGCGCCACGCGCTCGGCCGAGAGGATTGAGCGCGCCGAACCGCGCACGCGCATCACCACGTCGCCGGGCGCCAGCGCCGCGCCGTCGGGGCGTTCGACCGTGACGTCGAGAGTCGGGTCGTAGAGCTGGAAGGCAAGGCGGGCGACGTCGATGCCGGCAGCGACGCCGGGCTGGCGACTGGCGACCACCGCCTCGAAGCGCAGACCGGCGGGCACCACCGAATCGGTGGTCACGTCGCCGGCGCGGCCAAGGTCTTCGAGAAACGCGGTGCGCAGCAGCGGCTCGACCAGCAAATGGGGCAGGGGAGGCAGATGAGGCTGGGACATGGTTGTTTGACCTGTGAAATTCGTGCGGCCCGGAAACCGGGTGTCGCCGCTGCTCCCTCGCCCCGTATGGGCGAGGGGTGGGGCAGGGGAGCTGGAGGGCTCCGCGACCGTGTCGCCCTCACCGATCCGCGTCGCGGATCATCTCGTCCGATAGAGGTCCCTATACGAGGCCGTCTTACGCCACCTGCCGCTCGGCCGGTTCCAGCGCGATGTCGGCCAGCATGATCTCGGCATGAAGCGCGGCGGCGGCGGGGAGCGGGAAGTCGGTGCGGAAATGCCCGCCACGGCTTTCCTCGCGCCGCAGCGCCGCCTCCGCAACCATGCGCGCGATGAGCGAGAAGTCGTCTCCGTCGCGCTCATTCAACGCGGCGAGCTGGCCGAGCGCGCCCTTCAGCGTCGCGGCCTCGCGCACCACGCCGACCTGCCGGTCCATCAGCGCGCGGATTTCTGCGCGCGACAGCGAGCGGCGCACCGGGGCGGTCCCCTCAAGGTCGCGCGCACCCGGGACGTCGCGGCCGGCGATGTCGGCGGCGATGCGCGGGGCGAAGGCGAGCGCCTCCAGCAGCGAGTTGCTGGCGAGCCGGTTGGCACCGTGCAGCCCGGTCGAGGCCACCTCGCCGCAGGCCCACAGCCCTTCGAGCGACGTGCGGCCGGACAGGTCCACCTTGATGCCGCCCATATGATAATGCGCCGCCGGCCGTACCGGAATCGGGGTCTGCGCCGGGTCGATGCCATTGGCCCGGCACAGCGCCACCACGCCGGGGAAGCGGCGGTCGATATTCTCGAAACGGGCGTCCAGCACCACCTGACGGCCGCTCGCGATCTGGGCGAAGATGGCGCGCGCCACCACGTCGCGCGGGGCAAGCTCGCGGCCGGGCACGTCTTCCATGAAGCGCTCGCCGCGTTCATTGAGCAGGATCGCGCCTTCCCCGCGCAGCGCCTCGGTGGCGAGCGGCATCGGCGCCGGGCCGCCGGGTCCGCGCGCCTGCGCGTCGGTCACCGCCATGGCAGTCGGGTGGAACTGCACGAACTCCATGTCGCGCATCACCGCCCCCGCGCGGGCGGCAAGAGCGAGGCCCGAGCCCGTTGCCCCGAGCGGATTGGTGGTCGAGGCATAGAGCCCGCCGAGCCCGCCGGTCGCCAGCACCACGGCGCGGGCGGCAAGGCGCAGCGTCTCACCATCGGCGCGGGTGACGGCGAGGCCCGCGACCTCACCGTGCGTGTCGCGCAGCAGGCAGGTCGCGCGGGTCGCCTCCATGAGATGGACGGACGGGCAGGCGCGCACCGCGCGCACCAGCGTTTCCAGCACCACGCGCCCGGTGCCGTCGCCATCGGCATGGACGATGCGGCGGCGGCAATGGGCGGCCTCCAGCCCCAGCGCGAGCGCGCCGGAAGCGTCGCGGTCGAACGGGGTGGCGAGGCTGACCAGCCAGTCGATGGCGGCCGGTGCGGCCTCCGCGACCAGCCGGGCGACCGGAGCCTCGGTGAGGCCGGCGCCGGCGGCGAGCGTGTCGAGGGCGTGCAACTCCGGCCGGTCATCGGCGCCGATGGCGGCGGCGATGCCGCCCTGCGCCCATCCGGTCGCGGCTTCCTGCCCGAGCGTGGAGGCAACGATGAGCGTCACCGGCCGCGGCGCGAGCCGCAGCGCAGTGGCGAGACCGGCAACCCCGCCGCCGACAACGACGACGTTTTCAGGCGCGTGCTTCACGGCAATTCCCCTTGTCGAGGCGTTCAGCGGATGGCGAGCATGCGCTCGACGGCGAGCCGGGCGCGGTCGGCGATGGCGGGATCGATCTCGACGGCGTGGGTCATCGTCTCCAGCGAGCGACGGATCGCCGGCAGGGTGATGCGCCGCATGTGCGGGCACAGATTGCAGGGCCGCACGAACTCGACATCGGGGTGCTGCACCGACACATTGTCCGCCATCGAGCACTCGGTGATCAGCACCACGCGGGCCGGCTTTTCGTCGCGCACATAGTCCGCCATGCCGGCGGTGGAGCCGGCATAGTCGGCTTCGGCCACCACCTCGGGCGGGCATTCGGGATGCGCCAGCACCACGACGCCGGGATGGTTCTCGCGCAGGTCGCGAATGTCCTGCGGGGTGAAGCGCTCATGCACCTCGCAATGGCCCTTCCACGCGATCAGCTCCAGCTCCGGCACTTCCTTCTGCACGTTCTGGGCGAGGAACTCGTCGGGCAGCATCAGGATGCGGTTGGTGCCCCATTCCTTCGCGACATGGCGCACCACCTTCACGGCGTTGCCGGAGGTGCAGCAATAATCGCTCTCGGCCTTCACCTCTGCGGAGGTGTTGACATAGGTGACCACCGGCACGCCGGGGAAGCGCTCGCGCAGCAGGCGGATGTCGGCGGCGGTGATGCTTTCGGCCAGCGAGCAGCCGGCCTTCATGTCCGGCATCAGCACCGTCTTGGACGGGTTCAGCAGCTTGGCGGTCTCGGCCATGAAATGCACGCCGGCCATGACGATGACGTCGGCATCCACCGTCACCGCTTCGCGGGCCAGCGCGAGGCTGTCGCCCACGATGTCGGCCACCGTGTTGAAGATTTCAGGCGCCTGGTAATTGTGGCCGAGCACAACGGCGTTGCGCTCCTTCTTCAGCCGCTCGATCGCCTCGACGTCGCGCGCGATCAGCGGCCATTCCGCCGGGGTGACGTGACGGGCCACCCGCGCATAGAGCTGGGGCAGCGGCAGGGCGGGCGCCAGCGGCCGTTCGGCATGAAGGCGGGCGGCGGACTCATCGCGAGGCAGCGTGGCGGCGTCGGCATCCAGCATATCGGCCTCCCTTATACTCGTTTTGAGTATAACTAGGGTCAAGAAAGACCGGCGCAAGGCCCGGCATTTGGCTTATGCTAAGACTGAGTATAAGTGCCTGTCAACGGCCCGTCACAAATGGCATGATCCAATTTGCGGATCATCCCGCAAGGCACGCGCAACGCTTGGAATTTCGTTCATGACCCTGAAGATCGAGGCGGCCGGAGCCGCCGATGAGCGCGCCGTCGTGCATTTGTGGCGGGCCTGCGGGCTCACGGTTCCCTATAACGACCCCGCTGCGGATTTCCGGCAGGCGCTGGGCCGCGAGGCATCGGATGTGCTGGTCGCGCGGGCCGAGTGCGGGCGGATCGTCGGTGCGGTCATGGTCGGTCATGACGGGCATCGCGGCTGGCTCTATTACCTTGCCGCCGAGCCGATGATGCAGGGCCAGGGCGTCGGCAGCGCCATGGTTGAAGCTGCCGAAGCGTGGCTGAAGGCGCGCGGCATCGTCAAGGCGCAGCTTCTGGTGCGCGAGACAAATGCCGGCGTCGTGGCGTTTTATGAAAAGCTGGGATTCGAGATCGCCCCGCGCCTTGTGATGTCGAAGTGGCTCGACGGGCGGGAGTGAAAGAT
The DNA here is from genome assembly GCF_022601675.1 of Ancylobacter gelatini. Lineage (GTDB taxonomy): Bacteria > Pseudomonadota > Alphaproteobacteria > Rhizobiales > Xanthobacteraceae > Ancylobacter > Ancylobacter gelatini. The sequence goes on from NZ_JAKVIL010000006.1 coordinate 77,152, forward strand.
CGGACGGGAAAAATGGCCCCGCGCCGACGCCCGGTCCGGGCGCCGTGCGGGGGTGTCGGCCGGTTCAGCCGATCTGTTCGATGATGATGGCGCGAATCTGCTCGCGCGTCAGGCCGCACGGCTCCGGCTTCCAGTCAGTGCTGGAGCGGATGACGGGCTGGGTAGGGTGGGTCTGCTTCTTGTTAGTCATAAATCCTCGATGCCGCGGCGACGTAATGTCGGCGGCTGACGCTGTGCGTCTGTGTGGTGAAAGAAAGCCTCGCATCGCAACAGATGCCGGCTCGGCCGCCAGACCGGCGACGACGGGAAACTAACGGCCTAATGCGTCGCTAATGTGACGTAATGGAACTTCGATATCACCGGCGCCCGCTGCCGCCCGGCAGCCGCACGCCGGGAGCGGGGCGCTCCAGCAGCACCTCGCGGCGGAACCGCACCAGTCGCGCCGGCCGCCCGCCGGTTTCGGTCGCGGTCTCGCCGGTCTCCTCGACCAGGCGCTGCTGCTCCACCAGCCGGCGGAAATTCTGCTTGTGCAGCCGCACGCCCGACAGCGCCTCCACCGTGCGCTGGAGCTGCAGCAGGGTGAAGGACGGCGGCATCAGCTCGAACACCACGGGGCGGTACTTGATCTTGCCGCGCAGCCGCGCGATGGCCAGTGCCAGCATGCGGCGATGATCGACCGCCATCTCGACGCCGGAGGGCGTCGGTGCGGTGCGGGCCGAGCCGCGCTCGCGCAGCGCTTCCGCGACCAGCCCCGCCTCGTACAGCAGTTCATAGCGCTCCAGCACACGCTCCTCGTTCCAGGAGCCGTCCTTGCCGCCATCCTTGCCGAAGCACAAAGTCACCCGCTCCGCCCGCATCTCGCCAGAGCGTGAATCCGCCGCGCCCGCTGCCCAGGCCCGCAGCCCGGGCTCCAGCGCATCCAGCACGTTCGGGCGGCCGTCGCGCCAGTCTTCCCAGGGGAAATAGCGATACCAGCTCTGCCACGCCGCATCGGTGTCGCCGGCCGGGCGTGCCTCGCGCACCAGCGCGAGATAGGCGAGCGACAGCGAGCGCCGGGCATCCTCGCCGCGGTCACGGTCGCCGAAGGTGTAGAGCTGCTCGACATGGCCGAGCACCTGCAGCGTCTGGCGTTCCACCCAGCTGCGCAGGCCGACCTCCAGCGTGCGGTGGCCGCGCTCCAGCGGGCCGGAGGGCAGGGATTCGCCCGCGCCGCCCATCATCTCGCCGACGCCGCGACGGATCGCCAGCACCTTCGGGTCGTCCTCGGTCACGGCGACGATCACCGCGCTCAGCCCGATGGTCAGGTCGTCTTGCTGGCGCGCGGGAGCCTCGGGCGGCGTGCTGGTCGGGGAGGGGACGGACATGGGGCGGGCGGCGAGGCCTTCCGTTGGGTGAGTGAGGGGCGGCGACGAGGGCGCTATGAATAGCACGCTTGCGCCCGGCATGGCGTAGTGGCATGCGCCTATGGGACAGCGCGAGAGGAGAGATGATGGCCAGTAACGTGGTTCTTCCCGGCGGCGAAACCGTCCCGGCCCTTGGCATCGGCACCTGGATGATGGGCGAGCGCGCCAATGCCCGCCGCGAGGAGATCGAATCGATCCGTCTCGGCGTCGAGCTTGGTCTGACGCTGGTCGACACCGCCGAGATGTATGGCGACGGCGCGTGCGAGAGCTTCCTCGGCGAGGCGCTGGCCGGGCTGCGGGACGAGGTGTTCCTCGTCAGCAAGGTCTACCCCCACAATGCCAGCCATATGGGCGTGATGGCGGCCTGCGAGCGCAGTCTCAAGCGGCTGAAGACCGACCGGCTCGACCTCTATCTCCTGCACTGGCGCGGCGGCGTGCCGCTGGAGGACACCATTGCCGGCTTCGAGGAGCTGAAGGCGATGGGCAAGATCCGCCACTGGGGCGTCTCCAATTTCGACACCGATGACATGGAAGAGCTGTGGGACTGCGAGGGCGGGGATGCCTGCGCGGTCAACCAGGTGCTCTACAATCTCACCCGTCGCGGGCCGGAATGGGACCTGCTGCCGTGGATGGAGCGCCACAAGGTGCCGCTCATGGCCTACAGCCCGATCGAGCAGGGGCGCATCCCCGCGAGCGGGGTTCTGGCGAAGATCGCCGAGAAGCACGGCGTCCGTCCGTTCCAGATCGCGCTGGCCTGGGCGCTGCGCAACCCCAACAATATCGTGATCCCGAAGGCCTCACGCCCCGCCCACATGCGCGAGAATGCCGGCGCGCGGGATATCGCGCTCGATGGCGAGGACCTTGCCGCGCTCGACAAGGCGTTCGCGCCGCCCTCGCGCAAGCGCTCGCTGGAGATGCTGTGAGCCGGGCGCGGGAGACGACGTGACATCATGACCGCCATCCGGTTGCGGAACGTGACGCTGCGGCGCGGGGGGCGCGTCGTGCTCGACGCGCTCGACCTCGATCTCGCCGAGCGGCGCATCGGGCTGATCGGTGCCAATGGCTCGGGCAAGAGCTCGCTGGTGCGCCTGTTCAACGGTCTGCTGGTCGCCGACGAGGGCGAGGTGGAGGTCCATGGGCTGAAGGCGTCGGAAAAGGCGTCCGAGCTGCCGCGCAAGGTCGGCTTCATCTTCCAGAACCCGGATCACCAGATCATCTTCCCCACCGTCGGCGAGGAGGTGGCGTTCAGCCTTGAGCAATCCGGTCTGCCGCGACGCGAGGCCTTGAAGGCCGCCGTGCCCGCGCTCGCCCGCTTCGGCCGCGAACATTGGGCGGAGCGGCCGGTCCATGCGCTCTCGGAAGGCGAGAAGCAGTTCCTCTGCATCATCGCCGTGCTGGTCATGGAGCCGGCGGTGGTGGTGCTGGACGAACCGTTCTCCAGCCTCGACCTGATCACGCGGCGCCGGCTGGAGGGACTGATCGCCACCCTGCCGCAGCAGGTGATCACCATCGCCCATGAACTCGATGCCTTCGCTGCGTATGACCGCGTGCTCTGGCTCGATGGCGGGCGGGTGCGGATGGACGGGGCGCCGGCCGAGGTGGTCGGGGCGTATCGGGAATGGGCGGAGGCGCAGGCGGCTGAGCAGGCGCTGGCGGGCGATGCGGAGGCGGGGGCGTGATCTCGCTCTATCTGCCCGAGCGCACCTGGCTTCATGGCATTACCGCCGGCCGCAAGCTGTTCGCGCTGGCGCTGGTCAGCCTGCTGATCGCTCCCTTCGACAGCCTGCCGCTGATGGCGGGCCTGCTCGCCGCCGTGCTGGCGCTCTATGCCAGCCTCGGCCGGGCAGCGCTCCGCCAGCTTTCCCTGCTGCGGCCGATGGCCCCGCTGCTCGCCATCCTGCTCGCGCTGCATGCGTGGAACGGCGACATCTGGCTGGGGGTGAGCCTGTGCCTGAGGCTTCTCGCCATGATCCTGCTCGCCAATGCCGTGACCATGACCACGCGCATGGACGCGATGATGGACGCGGTGGAACCGCTGCTGCGCCCGCTTGCCTGGTTCGGCGCCAGCCCGCGCGCCGTGGCCCTCGCGGTGGCGATGATGATCCGTTTCGTGCCGCTCCTGTTCGCGCTGTGGGACGCGCTGAACGAGGCGTGGCGCGCGCGCACCGGGCGGCGCGGCGGCTGGCGCCTGCTCGCGCCTTTCTGTATCCAGACACTGAAGCTTTCCCATCATGCCGCCGAGGCGCTGGCCGCGCGCGGCGGCGCCCCGCGAGGAGACACACGATGAAGGACCGTTCGCTTGTCCAGATCGCGCTTTATGCGGCGATCTTCGCGGTGCTGGGGCTGCTGCCGAAATTCGACATACCGCTTGCCGGCGGCGTGCCGATCACCGCGCAGAGCATGGGCGCGATGCTGGCGGGGGTGATGCTCGGCGCCCGGCGCGGGGCGCTCGCCATCATCCTGCTCCTGTTCGTGGTGGCGCTCGGCGCGCCGCTGCTGGCGGGCGGGCGCGGCGGCCTGGGCGTGTTCTTCACGCCGTCGGTTGGCTTCCTGTTCGGCTGGGTGGCGTCGGCCTTCGTCGCCGGCTGGCTCATGGAGAAGCTGCGCGACAAGGCGGTGTTCCCCGCTGCGCTGGTGGCGGCGGTGATTGGCGGCATACCGGTGCTCTATGCCTTCGGCATTGTCGGCATGTCGGCCATGTCCGGCCTGTCGCTGCTCGACGCCACCAAGGCGTGCCTGATCTTCATTCCCGGCGACACCATCAAGGCGGTGCTGGTGGCGCTGGTGGCGCAGACGGTGGCGCGCGGCCTGCCGGAAGCCCTGCTCTCGCGCGCTTCCTGACCACCTTGGCTCTGGCCGCGACCATCGGCGCGGACCTGTCGGCGCTGGCGGCGGCTGCCCCGCTCCGGCCGGCGCTCACCTGCGACGGCGAGACGCTGACACGGGCGCGGCTGGCGCACCGCGTCGCCCATCTTTCGCGAGAGATTACCGCCCGCACCGGAACCGGCGCCGGCGTGGCGCTCGACATGGCCAATGGGGTCGATCTGGTGGCGCTGTTCTTCGCCTGCGCGGTCAGCGGGCGGCAGGCGCTGGTCTACGATCCGGCATGGCCGGCGCGCTATCGCGCGGCGATCGATGGCGCGCTCGCCCCGGCGCTGACCGTCACCGGGACGGAACCGTGGCTGGGCGAGGGGGAGGACGCGGTGTTCCCGGTGCCGCCCGCGCCCGATGCGCCGTTCTATGTCGGCTTCACCTCGGGCTCGACCGGCCTGCCCAAGGGCTATCGCCGCGCCCACCGCTCCTGGATCGACAGCTTCACCGTGAGCGAGGTGGAGTTCGGGCTGAGCGCGGATGATGTGATCATGGCGCCCGGCGGGCTCGCGGCCTCGCTGCACCTCTACGGCGTGGTGCACGCGCTGCATATCGGGGCGAGGGCGGTGATGATGCGCCAGTTCCACCCGCGCCGCGCGCTTGGCCTCATCGCCCGGCATGGCGTCACCGCGCTTTACGTAACGCCGACACAGCTCCAGATGCTGATCGAGGCGGCGGGCCACGAGTGTTTCCCGAGCCTCCGGCAAGTGATGATCAGCGGCGCGAAATGGCAGGCGCGGACCCGCGAGGCGACGATGCGCCTGTTTCCACAGGCCGGGATCTGCGAATTCTACGGCGCGTCGGAACTGTCCTTCGTCACCGTGAGCCGCGCGGGCGAGCCCGTGCCTCCCGGCTCGGTCGGCCGCGCGGCTCATGGCGTCGAGCTGCGCATCCGCGATGGTGAGGGCTGCGACCTGCCGGCGGGCGAGGTCGGCGCGATCTGGGGCGGCAGCACGCTTCTGTTTGACGGCTATGCCTGCGGCGGCGGCGACGAGATCCGCCGCGAGGACGGTTTCATGACCGTCGGCGACCATGGAAGGCTCGACGCCGATGGCTTCCTCTTTCTCCACGGTCGCGAGAAGCGGATGCTGGTGACGTCCGGCCTCAACGTCTACCCCGAGGAGGTGGAGGCGGTGCTCGCCACACTGCCGGGCGTGGTGGAGGCCTGCGTGTTTGGCCTGCCGGACCCGCTGCGCGGGGTGGAACTGGTCGCGGTGCTGCGCGGCACGGTCGACGAGCGGGCGCTGCGCGCCGGTTGCCGGGCGCTGCTGCCCGCCGCCAAGGTGCCGCGGCGCTTCCTGCATATCGAGGACTGGCCGCGCACCTCGGGCGGCAAGGCGGACCTCACCGCACTGGCCCGCCTCGCCGAACAAGCCGCCGGGCCGCACTGATGGGCGCGGCTTTCGTCATTGCCGCCCGCCGCACCGCCGTCGCGCCCCGGCGCGGCGCGTTCCGCGAGGTGGAGGCGCATGACCTCGCCGCCCCGGTGCTGCGTGCCTGCCTCGCGGATGCCGGGCTGTCGCCGCGCGCGCCGGTCGATCAGGTCATTCTCGGCAATGCGCTGTCCGGCGGCGGCAATGTCGCCCGGCTCGCGGCGCTGGCGGCCGGCCTGTGCGAGAGCGTGCCGGCCTTGACCATCGACACCCAGTGCTGTTCGGGCCTGGACGCCATCATCCTCGCCGCGCGGCTGGTGGAATCCGGTGCCGCCGGGCTGGTCCTGGCGGGCGGGGTGGAGAGCTTCAGCCGCGCGCCGCTGCGTGCCCGGCGCCCGAAAGAGAAGGGCGAGGCGCCGGCATTTTACCACCGGCCGGCCTTTTCGCCATGGCCGCTGCGCGATCCCGACATGATCGAGGCCCTTGGCCGCCTCGCCGATCAACAGCGCATCACGAGGGCCGAACAGGCGGCCTTCGCGGTGGACAGCCACCGCAGGGCGCGCGCGGCGCGTGGCGCATTGGAGGCCGAGATCGTGCCGGTGGCGCGACTTGAGGCCGACAGTTTCACGCGGGATCTCACGCCGGAGCTGTGCGTCCGCGCGCCTCTGCTCCACGGCGAGGGTGAACACGCGCTCGACGCGGCAGGGGTCGCCGTGGAGGCCGACGCGGCGGCGGTGGTGCTGGTCGCCTCGCGGGAGTGGTCGGAGCGGCTGGCCGGCGCCGGCGGCTTTTCCTGCGAGATATCTTATGGCCGCTCCTTCGGCGCGGCCCCTGACAACCCGCCTTATGCCGTCGACCGGGCCTTTGAGGTGCTCGCGTTCGAGACGCTGCTTTTCGATGATGAGACGTTACGGGTCGACGGCTTCACCCGTCCCGACTGGAAGCGGATCGCCGTGGTGGAGCTTATGGAGGCCGCGGCAGCGCAGGCCCTGCACAATTGCCGGCACGCGGGCCTTGATCCGGCACGGATCAATCGTGGCGGCGGCGCGCTGGCGCGCGGCCATCCCATCGGGGCCTCGGGCGCGATCCTTGCCGTACGGTTGTTCCACGAGCTGGGGAGGGAAGCGCGGGGCGCGCTCGGCCTTGCCGCGATCGCGGCGGCGGGCGGGCTTGCCAGCGCGCTATTGTTGCAGCGCAGCTAAGGGTTTGTTTGCGGTTCGTGCACCCGTTGGGGCAGGATCGGACGAATCGGACCATCACGTCCCGCCCGCCGGCGGGAAGACACGGGCGACCGGAATGAACGCGATTTCCTCGCGCCAGCAGGACATACTGGTCCTCGCCCGCGCCCATGGCCGTGTCAGCGTCGACGATCTCGCGGCGCGGTTCGAGGTGTCGCCGCAGACCATCCGCAAGGACCTCAACGATTTGTGCGTGCGCCGGCTGATGTCGCGCGTCCATGGCGGCGCGGTGGTGGCGTCGGGGGTCGAGAACGTCGCCTATGAGGCGCGCCGGGCGATGGCGCAGGGCGCCAAGCGCGCCATCGCCGAGGCCGCCGCCGCCATGGTGCCCAACCGGGCCTCGCTGTTCATCAATATCGGCACCACGACCGAGGAGGTCGCCCGCGCGCTCGGCGACCATGAGGATTTGCTGGTCATCACCAACAACCTCAACGTCGCCATGCTGCTGTACCGCCATCCCAAGATCGAGCTGATCATGGCCGGTGGCCCGGTGCGCCATGCCGACGGCGCGGTGATCGGCTCGGCGGCGGTGGATTTCGTGCGCCAGTTCAAGGTCGACTACGCCGTGATCGGCGCCTCCGCCATCGAGGAGGACGGCACGCTGCTGGATTTCGACTATCGCGAGGTTCAGGTGGCGCGCGCGATCATCGACAATGCCCGGCAGGTGATCCTGGTCGCCGACCGCTCCAAGCTGGAACGTTCCGCTCCGGTGCGGATCGGCGAGATGAGCGAGGTCGACACCTTCGTCACCGATGTTGTCTCCTCGCCCGCGCTGCGCGACATCTGCAGCGCCAACGGCGTCGAGCTGATCGAGGTCGGCGGCGTCGACGAGGATGGGTTCTAGCCGCGCGGTCGCGCCCCCTACAGAGGTACAACGCAGGAGTGGTTAGCGTCCGGCACGCGCTGGCCTAAACTCGCCCGCTTACTTTGAGTCACGCAGGAGACTGCTCCATGGAACTGCGCCGCCTCGGCCGCTCCGACATCCTCGTCCCGCCGCTGTGCTTCGGCGGCAATGTCTTCGGCTGGACCGCCGACGAAGACGCGTCCTTCGCCCTGCTCGATGGCCTGCTGGAGGCCGGCTTCAACTTCATCGACACGGCCGACGTGTATTCGCGCTGGGCGAAAGGCCATGTCGGCGGCGAATCCGAGGCGGTGATCGGGCGCTGGATGAAGGCGCGCGGCAACCGCTCCAAGCTGGTTATCGCCACCAAGGTCGGCGCCGATATGGGGCTCGGCAAGGTGTGCCTGAAGGCGGAGTACATCAAGACCGCCGTCGAGGCCTCGCTGTCGCGGCTCCAGACCGACTATATCGATCTCTACCAATCGCACTGGGATGATCCCGACACGCCCTTCGAGGAGGTGCTCGGTGCCTATGACGAGCTGATCTCGGCCGGCAAAGTCCGGCTGATCGGTGCGTCCAACCTCTCCGGTGCCCGGCTGTTCGAATCCCTCGCCGTGGCGACGCGCGAGAAGCTGCCGCGCTACGAGACGCTTCAGCCGGAATATAATCTGTGCGAACGCAGCGTTTATGAGAACGAGCTGGAGCCGATCTGCCGCGCCAACGGGCTCGGCGTCATCACCTATTTCTCGCTCGCCGCCGGCTTCCTCACCGGCAAGTACCGCACGACGGCTGACGCGCAGAAGAGCGTGCGCGGCAAGGCGCTGGTCGACAAATATCTCAACGAACGCGGCAAGCGCATCCTCGCGGCGCTGGATGACATTGCGGGAGCGCACGGCGCGACCCCGACGCAGGTGGCGCTGGCCTGGATCATGGCGCGGCCCTCGATCACCGCGCCGATCGCCAGCGCCTCGCGCATCGAGCAGCTTGGCGACCTGATCGCCAGCGCCTCGCTCAACCTCACCTCGCAGGACATCGCCCGGCTGAACACGGCGAGTGCGTAGCGCGGGGGAGCGGTGACGGTCGGGACATGCCCGGCCGTGCCATGGCACAACATCCCGGACTCTCATCCAAGGTAGCTGCCCGATGACCCCTGCCACCGCCGCCGAGCTTCAACGCTTCATCGATGCCGGCCGCGGCGTCGTCCCGGCCGATCTCGTCATCAAGGACGTGGTGCTGCTCGATGTGATCACCGGCGCGCGCGCGGCGACCGACATCGCCATCGTCGGAGACCGCATCGTCGGCACCTATGACCGCTATGAGGGCGTCGAGGAAATCGACGGGCGCGGACTGACGGCGGTGCCGGGATTCATCGACACCCATCTGCACGTCGAATCCTCGCTGGTGACGCCGCTGGAGTTCGACCGCTGCGTGCTGCCGCACGGCGTCACCACCGCGATCTGCGATCCCCACGAGATCGCCAATGTGCTGGGCGCCGAGGGCATCCGCTATTTCCAGGACTGCGCGCGCCACACGCTGATGGATTTGCGGGTGCAGTTGTCCTCCTGTGTGCCGGCGACCCCGTTCGAGACCGCCGGCGCGAACCTTTCCGCCGCCGACCTCGTGGCGCTGCGCGGCGACCCGTCGGGTATCGGGCTCGCCGAGTTCATGAATTTTCCCGGCGTGCTGTTCAAGGACGAGGGGTGTCTCGCAAAACTTGAGGCCTTCTCGGGCGGCCACATCGACGGTCACGCGCCGCTGCTCTCGGGGCGCGACCTCAACGGCTATATCGCCGCCGGCATCCGCACGGAACACGAGGCCACTACGCTTTCCGAAGCGCGCGAGAAGCTGACGAAGGGCATGAACGTGCTGATCCGGGAGGGTTCGGTCTCCAAGGACCTGCACGCGCTGATCCCGCTTATCGACGCCGACACCTCCGCCTTCCTCGCCTTCTGCACCGATGACCGCAACCCGCTGGACATCGCCGAGGAAGGCCATCTCGACTACATGATCCGCGAGGCGATCCGCCACGGCGCGCCACTGCACCATGTCTACCGCGTGGCGAGTTGGTCGGCGGCCAATGCCTTCGGGCTGAAAGATCGCGGCCTGATCGCGCCGGGGCGCCGCGCCGACATCGTGCTGCTGGAGGATGTCGAGGCGTGCCGGGTGGTGCAGGTGATCGCCGCAGGACGTCTCGTCACGCCCGAGCGCTTCGCCGCGCGCGAGACCGTCGCGCCGGTGGGGCTCGCCTCGATGAAGGCCGCGCCGGTGGAGGCTGGCACGTTCCGCATTCCCGCCAACCGCACGGCGACGCGGGTGATCGGCGTGGTGCCGGGGCGGATCATCACCGAGGACCTCGCCATGGAGCTGCCCATCAGCGGCGGCGCCAAGCAGATCGACCTCGAACAGGACGCGGTGAAGGTCTGCGTGGTGGAGCGCCATGGCAAGACCGGCGAGGGCGGGGTCGGCAATATCGGGCGCGGCTTCGTCCACGGCTTCGGCATGAAGCGCGGGGCCATCGCCTCTTCCGTCGGCCATGACAGCCATAATATTTGCGTGGTCGGGGTCGACGACGCCGACATGGCGTTGGCGGTGAACCGGCTGATCGAACTGAAGGGCGGGTTTGCGGTGGCCGAAGGCGGGCGGATCACCGGCGAACTCGCCTTGCCGGTCGCCGGGCTGATGTCGGACCGCCCGTTCGAGGCGGTGCACGACGCGCTGATCGATCTGCGCGCGGCCGCGAAGGCGCTGGGCGTGACGCTGGCCGAGCCATTCCTTCAGGTCGCCTTCCTGCCGCTGCCGGTGATCCCGCATCTCAAGATCACCGATTTCGGCATGTTCGACGTGAACCGCTTCGAGCTTATCGAGGGGTAGCGGCCCGCGCCGGTCCGGCGCGCGTGCTCCTTTTCCCCGGCGGGGAGGACGGGCGGGGAGCCGGCTTCCGATGATCGCGCGCGGCGCCGGCTTCTGCTAAAGCCACGCCATTGCCTCGCCCCGAATCCCGGCCGGAAAGCCATGTCCTTCCTGTTCCTTCCGCTTCTCGTGCTGTGGACCCTGGCCTTGGCGCCAGCCGCGCCCGTGCTGGCGCTGATGAAAAACCCGGCGCGTACCCGCGCCTTCTCGCGCTTCTGGGCGCGCGGGGTGCTGGCGATCCTGCGCGGCGTCGGCGGCCTGTCCTATGCCGAGGAAGGGATGGAGAACCGGCCGGCCGGGCCCGCGCTCTACATCGCCAACCACCAGTCGGCCTGGGAGACCATCGCCTTTGCCGTGCTGGTGCCCGATGTCGCGATCGTGCTGAAGGAGGAGCTGTACCGCATCCCGGTGTTCGGCTGGTTCCTGCGCCATTCGCCGATGATTGCCATCGACCGCGCGGGCGGCGCCTCCTCGCTCAAGAAGATGTTCCGCGAGGGCCGCGAGGCTGCCGCGCAGGGGCGCAGCCTGCTGATCTTCCCTGAAGGCACGCGCCGCGGGCCGCATGAACGCGCCGAGTTCCAGCGCGGCGTGGTGCTGCTCTACAAGGCGCTCGGCCTGCCGGCGGTGCCGGTGGCGCACAATGCCGGGCGCTACTGGAAGGGACGCAGCTTCACCCTGCGCGCGGGCAGGGTTCGCGTGATTTATCTGCCGGCGCTGCCGCCGGGGCTGCCGGACGGCGAGTTCCTGGAGCGCATCACCCACGCCATCTATGACGCGCGGGACCGGCTGGTCGCGGAGGAGGGAGAATGAGCGCGGGGCAGACACAAGCCGGGATCGTCATCATCGGTGGCGGGCAGGGCGGCTTTCAGCTCGCGGCATCGCTGCGCGAGGCGGGGTTCGAGGGGCGGGTGACGCTGGTCGGCGAGGAGCCGGGCCTGCCCTATCAGCGCCCACCGCTCTCCAAGGCCTATATGAAGGGCGAGGCGGGAATAGAGCAGATCGAGCTGCGCCCCGCCGCCTTCTATGCCGACCATGCCATCGAGCTCGTGAACGCACGCGCCATTGGCATCGACCGCGCGGCGCGGACCGTGGAGCTTGAGGGCGGCGAGAGCCTGCCTTATGGCCATCTCGTGCTGGCCACCGGCGCGCGCAACCGGCCGCTCCCGGTGCCGGGCCGCGAGCTTGCCGGCGTGTTCTACCTGCGCAGCCGCGGGGACGCCGATTTGCTGAAGGCGCAGATGGGTGCGCCCCGGCGTATAGTGGTGGTGGGTGCCGGCTTCATCGGGCTGGAATTCGCGGCCGTGGCCCGTGCGCTCGGCCATGAGGTGACGGTGATCGAGGCGGCCGCCCGCCCGCTCGCCCGCGCGGTCTCAAAGGAGATGTCGGCCTTTTTCACGGCGGCCCATGAGGCGATGGGAACGAAGCTGGTGCTCGGCGCCGGCGTGGTCGGGCTTCATGGCGACGGGCGCGTGACGGCCGTCGAGACGACCGATGGCACGCGTCACCCGGCGGATTTCGTGCTGGTGGGCATCGGCGTGGTGCCCAATGTCGAGCTGGCGGCACAGGCCGGTCTCGACATTGCCAACGGCATTGCCGTCGACGCCCGCCTTGCGACGAATGACCCGGCGATCTCCGCCTTTGGTGATGTCGTGTCCTATCCGAGCCGCTTCGCCGGCGCGATGGTGCGGCTGGAATCGGTGCAGAACGCGGTGGATCAGGCGCGCACGCTGGCCCATCGGCTTGCCGGCAAGGCGGATGCCCCGTTCGAGGCGGTTCCGTGGTTCTGGAGCGATCAGGCCGATCTCAAATTGCAGATGGTCGGCCTTGCCGGGCCGGAGGATGTCGCGGTGCTGCGCGGCGATCCGGCGTCGCGCCGTTTCTCGGTGTTCCGTTTCCGAGAGGGCGTGCTGACCGCCATCGAAAGCGTGAACCGCCCCGCCGACCACATGCTCGGCCGCCGGCTCCTCGCCGGCACGCCGACGCTGACGCCGGAACAGGCGGGCGACGAGAGCTTCGAGCTGAAGACCCTGCTCGGGCGGTAAGCGCCGCGACGACGTCGCGTATGCTACCATCGGAAAAACCACGCCCCTGCGGATGATCCGATGGCCTTCTCGCTGCGCCAGCTCCAGTATTTCGTGGCCGTCGCCGAAAATGGATCGGTGTCCTCGGCCGCGCATGTGCTCTCGATCTCGCAATCCACCATCACCGAAGCCTTGCGCCAACTGGAGCTCGATCTCGGCTTCCGCCTGCTGGACCGCCATGCGCGCGGGGTCGATCTCACGCTCAAGGGCCATCATTTCCTTAGCCATGCCCGCAAGATACTGAGCGACGTCGCCGATGCGCGCCGCGCGTTCTCGCGGGCGGAGACGGCGGCGGTGACCGGGCGGCTCTCGGTCGGGGTGACGCCGCTGGTGGCGGGCTATGTCTATGCCGACCTCATCGCCCGCTTCCGCCGCGCCTTTCCCGGCGTGGTGGTGGAGGCGGTGGAGGATGCCGGAGACTATCTGGAGCATCTGCTGATCGGCGGCGAACTCGATGTGGCGGTGATGGTGCTGCCACCCGGCCGGCATTCGCCGGCGCTGCAGACCGAGACGGTGGAAGCCTCGCCCTATCGCATCTGGATGCCGCTCGGCCATCCGGCGCTGACGGAGGAGCGGGTGAGCCTGCGCGATCTCGGCGCCGAGCCACATGTGCTGCTGACCATCGACGAAATCGCGGAAGCCTCGGAAATATTGTGGCGTCAGCTCGGCATACGTCCGCCCGTGGCGTTCCGCACCCGTTCGGTGGAGGCGGTGCGCTCACTGGTGGCGACCGGGGCGGGCGTGGCGGTGCTGCCGGATATCACCTATCGCCCGTGGTCGCTGGAAGGCGACAAGATCGAGGCCCGGCCGCTGACCGAGGAACTGCCGGCGGTCGAGGTTGCGACCGCCTGGCGGCGCGGTTCGCCGCTCTCGCCGGCGGCCGCGGGCTTCGCTTCCATCGCCGCGACGCGGCACGTCGGGCGGACACGGGGCTAGCGCGCATCTGCCTGGCTTTTACTCATCGAATTTTCCGATAGCTGCCGTCTTATCTTTGGTGTGGCGGAACGGCAGGTGCGGCGGCACACTCTTTCCCAAAGGGCGCACGGCGCCTGCAGAACAGAGGGAACCGACATGCTCACATCGATGACGTCTGCCCGGAAGTCCAGCCGTTATCTGCAATTGCCGGCGCTGGCCGCCTGCCTGTCGCTCGGCGTCCAGCCTGTGTTCGCCGCCGAGCTCACGGCCATCGGCCCTGGCGAGGGGCAGGTCGATATCGTGGCCTGGCCCGGCTACATCGAGCGCGGCGAAACCGACAAGGCCTATGACTGGGTGACCGCCTTCGAGACGAAGACTGGCTGCAAGGTCAATGTGAAGACCGCCGGTACCTCGGATGAGATGGTCGCGCTGATGAACGAGGGTGGCTTCGACCTCGTGACCGCCTCCGGCGACGCCTCGCTCCGCCTGATCGCCGGCAAGAAGGCGGCGCCGATCAACGTCAAGCTGATCCCGAGCTGGGACAGCGTCGACAGCCGGCTGCAGGATTCGCCCTGGCACACGGTGAACGGCGTGCATTACGGCACCCCCTATCAGTGGGGCTCCAACGTGTTGATGTACAACACCGAGGCCTTCAAGGGCGAGACCCCCAAGAGCTGGAACGTCGTGTTCGAGGAGCAGACCCTCCCGGACGGCAAGTCCAACAAGGGCCGCATCCAGGCCTTTGACGGGCCGATCTACATCGCCGACGCCGCGCTCTATCTCATGGCGACCAAGCCCGAGCTGGGCATCAAGGATCCCTATGAGCTGACCGAGGCACAGTACAAGGCCGCGCTCGATTTGCTGCGCGGCCAGCGCAAGATCGTGCAGCGCTATTGGCATGACGCCATGATCCAGATCGACGACTTCACCAATGAGGGCGTCGTCGCTTCCTCGTCCTGGCCGTTCCAGGTCAATCTGCTGGTCGGCGAGAAGAAGCCGATCGCCTCCACCATTCCCCAGGAGGGCGCCACCGGCTGGGCCGACACCACCATGATGCATGTCGACGCCGCCCATCCCAACTGCGCCTATATGTGGATGGAGCACTCGCTCAGCCCCAAGGTGCAGGGTGACCTCGCCGCGTGGTTCGGCTCGGTGCCGGCCGTTCCCGCCACCTGCAAGGGCAATGAACTGCTCGGCGACGAGGGCTGCAAGACCAACGGCATGGAAGACTTCGAGAAGATCCACTTCTGGCGCACCCCGGTCGCCAAGTGCCCGACCCAGGCCGAGGGCTGCGTGCCCTACTACCGCTGGGTGTCCGACTACATCGCGGTGCTCGGCGGGCGCTGACATCCTCGCGAAGGCCTGCCGATTCTCCCTCTCCCCGACAGGGAGAGGGAGCTTCCCTCGCCCGTGCGACGTCAATCTTGGGAACATCGACCAGTATGCATGCGTCCCCGCCGCCGTCCGCCACAGCCGTCCGGTTTGCCGGAGTCGCGCGCCATTTCGGCCGGGTCCGGGCGGTGGACGGCGTGGACCTGTCCATCGCGCCGGGCGAGTTCTTCGCCATGCTCGGGCCCTCCGGCTCCGGCAAGACCACCTGCCTGCGGCTGATCGCTGGTTTCGAGCAGCCTGATGCCGGGCATATCGAGATCTTCGGCGAGACGGTGGAGGGCCTGCCGCCCTATCGCCGCGCGGTGAATACCGTGTTCCAAGACTACGCGCTGTTTCCTCATCTTAGCGTCGGCGACAACGTGGCCTATGGACTTAAAGTTCGCGGCGTCGGGCGGGCCGAGCGCGAGAAGCTGGCGCGCGAGGCGCTGGCCATGGTCAAGCTCGCCGGTATGGAGACGCGGCGGCCCGCGCAGCTTTCCGGCGGCCAGCGCCAGCGGGTGGCGCTCGCCCGCGCGCTGGTGGTGCGGCCCAAGGTGCTGCTGCTGGACGAACCGCTGGGCGCGCTCGACCTGAAGCTGCGCGAGGAAATGCAGGCCGAGTTGAAGAGCCTGCAACGCGCGCTTGGCCTCACCTTCGTCTTTGTCACCCATGACCAAAGCGAAGCCCTGTCCATGGCCGACCGGGTCGCGGTGTTCAATGAGGGGCGGATCGCGCAGGTTGGGGCGCCCGAGGAGGTTTACGAGCGCCCCGCGACGGCCTTCGTCGCTCATTTTGTCGGCTCGGCCAATGTGCTCAGCCGCGAGCAGGCCGCGGCGCTGGGCGGGCGGGCGGTGGCGTCGAGCCTGCGGCCGGAAAGGATCGCCATCGGCGATTTCGGCGCGCCGATCGGCGAGGGCATCGCGCCGGTCGAGGCCAGGGTGATCGATATTTCCTATCAGGGAGCGGTGCGGCGGGTGTCGGCGCTGTCGGATTTCGGCATGTCGGTAACCGTCAGCGTGCCGGCCGATGCGGGTGGGCGCCTGTCGCCGGGCGACGTGGTGCGGCTGCTTATTCCTCGCGCGGCACTCCAGCCGATGGAGGGGGAGGGATGAGCCTGGCAACGCTCGATCTGCCGGCCCGCCCCATAGGTCTGCGCGGGCGATTGTCCGATCTTCTGGTGCGGCGCGGGGGCTTGCTCACGCTGCTCCTGCTGCTGCCGCCGCTGCTGTGGCTCGGGCTGGTCTATCTCGGCAGCCTGTTCGTCTTCCTCGGCCAGTCGATCTTCTCGATCGACGAGTTCTCCGGCACCATCGTGCGCGAGCCGACCTTCGCGACGCTGATCGAACTGTTCCGGCCGGCCAATTACGACATCGTGCTGCGCACCGTCGCCATCGCCACGGCGGTGACCGTGCTGTGCGCGATCATCGCGTTCCCGATCGCCTATTACGCCGCGCGCCATGCCGGGCCGCGCGCCAAGGCCGCGTTCTATCTCGCGGTGATGATGCCGCTGTGGTCGAGCTATCTGGTCAAGGTCTATGGCTGGAAGCTGCTGCTGGCCAAGGAGGGCGCCATTGGCTGGTTCGCCGGCCGGCTCGGGCTCACCGGCGCGCTGGAGGCGTGGCTGGCCTTGCCGGTGGTGGGCGGGCCGTCGCTCTCGGTCAGCTATACCGGCATGGTGCTGACCTTCACCTATCTCTGGCTACCCTTCATGATCCTGCCCGTCCAGGCGGCGCTGGAGCGGGTGCCGGGCAGTCTTATCGAGGCGGCGGGCGATCTCGGCGCCTCGCCGGCCAAGGTGTTCCGCACGGTGATCCTGCCGCTGGCATTGCCCGGCGTGGTGGCGGGGGCGATCTTCACCTTCTCGCTGACGCTGGGCGATTACATCGTGCCGCAGATCATCGGCACCTCGGCGCTGGTGCTGGGGCAGGCGGTCTACACGCTGCAGGGCACGGCCGGGAATATCCCGCTGGCGGCGGCGTTCTCGCTGGTGCCGATCCTGGTGATGGCGGCGTTCCTCGCCATCGCCCGGCGGACGGGGGCGTTCGATGCGATGTGAGGCACGCTTCGGCCGGAACGCCGCCGCTCTCTCTCCCGGACGCTGCGCGTCCGACTTCTCCCCCACGGGGAGAGGTGAAGACGGAGGCGCCCGATGACCCGCGCGTCTCTCCCCTTGAAGATCGCGGCGCTTGGTGGGCTGGCATTCCTGCACATCCCGCTGCTGTTCATCCTGCTCTACTGCTTCACCACGGAAGAGCGCAGCTACGCCTTTCCCCCGCCCGGCTTCACGCTGAAATGGTTCGCGGTGGTGTGGAGCCGGGCGGATATCTGGGCGGCGATCGGGCTGTCGCTGAAGGTGGCCTTGGTGGCGACGCTGCTGGCGCTGGTGTTCGGCACGCTGGCGGCCGGCGCGTTGGCGCGGGCACGGTTCTTCGGGCGCGAGCCCATTTCGCTGCTGTTCGTGCTGCCGATCGCGCTGCCCGGTATCGTCACCGGCATCGCGCTGCGCCAGGCCTTCGGGCTGATGGAGATTCCCTTCTCGTTCTGGACCATCGTGATCGGCCACGCCACCTTCTGCATCGTGGTGGTCTACAACAATGCGGTGGCCCGGCTGCGCCGGCTCTCGCCCTCGCTGATCGAGGCCTCGATGGACCTCGGGGCGGACGCGTTCACCACCTTCCGGCTGGTGGTGCTGCCCAATGTCGGCACCGCGCTGCTGGCGGGCGGCATGCTCGCCTTCGCCCTGTCCTTCGACGAGGTGATCGTCACCACCTTCACCGCCGGCCAGCAATCCACGCTCCCGATCTGGATGCTGTCCGAGCTTATCCGTCCGCGCCAGCGGCCCGTCACCAATGTGGTCGCCGTGCTCGTCATCATCGTCACCTTCCTGCCGATCCTCGCCGCTTACTACCTGACGCGCGAGGGCGAGGCGGTGGCCGGCTCAGGCAAATAGGAGAAGCCCTCAATGACCACGCTGTCCGACACGCAGATGCTGATCGGTTCGCAGTTCGTCTCCGGCACCGAGGCGGCCGAGACCGTGCTGAACCCGAAGACCGAGGAGACGCTGATCGAGCTGCCCGAGGCCTCCGCCGACCAGATCGACGCGGCGGTGAACGCGGCGGAGGCGGCCTTCGTCCACTGGTCGCGCACCACTCCGGCCGAGCGCTCCTCGCTCCTGCTCAAGCTCGCCGACGCCATCGAGAAGGAGGCGGAAGGCTTCGCCACGCTGGAGGCGCTGAATTGCGGGAAACCCCGCCATGCCGTGCTGAACGACGAGATGCCGGCCATCGTGGACTGCTTCCGCTTCTTCGCCGGCGCGGTGCGCACCCAGCACGGCATGGTGGCGGGCGAGTACCTGGCCGGCCACACCTCGATGATCCGCCGCGACCCGGTCGGCGTCGTCGCCTCGATCGCGCCGTGGAACTACCCGCTGATGATGGCGGCGTGGAAGCTCGCCCCGGCGCTGGCGGGCGGCAACACGGTGATCATCAAGCCTTCCGAGCAGACGCCGCTGACCATGCTCAAACTGGCCAAGCTGATCGCGGACATCTTCCCCGAAGGCGTGGTGAACGTGGTGGTCGGGCGCGGCGAGAGCGTGGGCTCGACCCTCATCAACCACCCCAAGGTGTCGATGATCTCGCTGACCGGCGACATCGCCACCGGCAAGAAGGTGCTGGCGGCGGCGACCAAGACGGTGAAGCGCACCCATCTGGAACTCGGCGGCAAGGCGCCGGTCGTCGTGTTCGACGATGCCGACATCGACGCGGTGGTCGAGGGGGTGAAGATCTTCGGCTATTACAATGCCGGGCAGGACTGCACCGCCGCCTGCCGCATCTACGCGCAGGACAAGGTGTATGAGAAGCTGGTGGCGGACCTCGCCTCGGCGGCCTCCAGCCTGCGCTTCAACCAGGCCGACGATGGCGACAACGACATCGGCCCGCTGATCTCGGCGCGGCAGAGGGCGCGCGTGGCCTCCTTCGTCGAGCGGGCGAGCGAGATCAACCACATCGAAATCGCCACCGGCGGCAAGGTCTCCGGCGGCAAGGGCTTCTTCTACGAGCCGACCGTGGTCGCCGGCGCGCTGCAATCCGACGAGATCGTGCGCCGCGAGGTGTTCGGCCCGGTGGTGTCGGTCACGCGCTTCTCCGATGTCGATGAGGCGGTGAACTGGGCCAATGACAGCGATTACGGCCTCGCCTCCTCGGTGTGGACCAAGGATGTCGGGCGCGGCATGGCGACGGCGGCGCGCCTGCAATATGGCTGCACCTGGGTGAACTGTCATTTCATGCTGGTGAGCGAGATGCCCCATGGCGGGCTCAAGCAGTCCGGCTACGGCAAGGACCTCTCGGCCTATGCGCTGGAGGACTACACCGTGGTGCGCCACGTCATGATCAAGAACGGCTGAGCACGGCCCGCCGGCGCTGGATTTCGTCAGCCGGCAAAAGGTAGGATGGCGCGTCGCGGCGGGGATCGCGGCGCGCCATTGTGCTGTCGGGGGTGCCGATGCCGTTCGTCCTGTCGAGGTTCCGGCGCCGCTGCGCCGGGCTGTTGCTGCTGGCATGTCTGGCATCGGGCGGCATCGCGCCGGCCGCCGCCGACCCGATCGACCCCACCCCCCGCACGGCCGTGCTCTGCGCCTTCGAGCCGGAATGGCAGGCGCTGCGCGCCATCGCCACCGACATGGTGGAACAGGACTACAAGGGCGTGCCGATCATCACCGGCTCGATCGAGGGCAAGCCCGTGGTGCTGGCGATGACCGGCGTGAGCATGGTCAACGCCGCCATGACCACCCAGATGACGCTGGAGCGCTACAACGTCACCCGCATCGTGGTCTCCGGCATTGCGGGCGGGGTCGACCCCGCGCTCAATATCGGCGACATCGCGGTGCCCGATCGCTGGGGCCAGTATCTGGAAGCGATCTTCGCCCGCGAGAGCGATGAGGGCTTCAGCCTGCGGCCCGGCGCGGTCCAGGATTTTCCCAATTACGGCATGATTTTCCCGCGCGGGGTGCGCGTGTTCCGCGAGGGGCAGGCCACCAATCCGCGCCAGTTCTGGTTCGAGGTCGACCCGGCGCTGATGGCGGTGGCGCGCAAGGCGCTCGCGGAGAACCCGCCGGAGCTGGCGCACTGCACCGCCGACAATGTCTGCCTTACCCACCCGCCGCAGCTGCGCCTGGGCGGGCAGGGCGTCTCCGGCGCCGCTTTCGTCGACAATGCCGCGTTCCGCGCCTACACCTTCCGCAGCTTCAAGGCGCAGGTTCTGGACATGGAGAGCGCCGCCATCGCGCAGGTCGCCACCACCAATGGCGTGCCCTTCATCGTGTTCCGCGCGCTCTCGGACCTCGCCGGCGGCGGCAAGGGCGCCAATGAGATTCGCATCTTCGAGGGGCTGGCCTCCCATAATGCGGTCACCGTGATGCGCACCTTTCTCAGGGCGCTGCCGGAGTGAGCCCGCCCTGTGCCATAATGGCCTGACCCGCGCTCTTGTGATGGCCGGAACAGCCGCATGACAAAGTTTTAAGTTGGAACTTGCTGCCGCATCTGCTGACTCACAGGCGAGCTATGCCATGTTTGCAGCGCAGCATTTGTTGAGGGAGTTGCATGCGACGCTTTACGGGCCTGCTTCTGTGTGTGGCTGTGCTGGGAGGTGCAGGCGTCGTCGCGCATCAGCAGGGATGGATTTCGGACGTTCTGGCCAGCGTCAAGGGCGAGGCCCGGGCCGCGCCGGAGCCGCGCGCCGCCGGCCCCCGGAGCGTGCCGGTCGAGGTCGCGCCGGCACGCAAGGTCGAGGTCACCAGCGACATCAGCTCGATCGGCAGCCTGCAGTCCGACGAATCGGTGCAGGTCGCCTCCGAAGTCGCCGGCCGCATCCATGAAATCCGGTTCCGGGAAGGCCAGAGCGTCAAGGCCGGCGACGTGCTGGTGCAACTCGACGATGCGTTGGTGAAGGCCTCCGAGTCTGAGATGCGCGCGCGGCTTGAGCTTGCCAAGGCCAATTACGCGCGCGCCCAGCAGCTCCAGAAGAGCGGCTCGGGGACCGCGCGCTCGCTTGACGAGGCGCTGGCCGAGCTCAACACCTCGACCGCGCTGCTCAATCTCCAGCAGGTGCAACTCGCCAAGCATTCCATCCTCGCCCCGTTTGACGGGGTGGTCGGCCTGCGCGCGATCTCGGTCGGCGCCTATATCGACACCGGCACCAAGCTGGTGAACCTCGAAAAAATCGACGCGCTGAAGGTCGACTTCAAGGTGCCGGAAACCCACCTGCGCAACATCGCGTCCGGGCAGGAGGTCAGCATCTCCGTCGACGCGTTTCCCGGCCGCACCTTCACCGGCACCATCTACGCCATTGATCCCATGGTCGACGTGAATGGCCGCTCGCTCAGCGTGCGCGCCCGGCTGCCGAACCAGGAGATGCTGCTGCGCCCCGGCCTGTTCGTGCGGGTAGTGGTGAAGGGCAAGGACGAGCGCACCGCCGTGTTCGTGCCGGAAGCCGCCATCGTGCCGCGCGGGCAGGAGCGTACGCTCTGGGTGGTGGCCGACGGCAAGGCGGAGGAGCGCAAGGTCGTGCTCGGCCAGCGCCTCTCCGGAGAGGTCGAGATTGCGAGCGGCATCGAGGCCGGGGCCCAGGTGGTCACCGCCGGGCAAGGCCGGCTGCGCGCGGGCGCGGCGGTCGAGATTGTGAGTACGCCGCCGGCACCGCAGAGCTGAGGGCCGGGCATGGGTATCTCCGAACTCTGCATCCGCCGCCCGGTCTTCGCGACCGTGGTCAGCCTGCTGATGGTGCTGGTCGGGATCGTCTCCTATTCGCGCCTGACCGTGCGCGAATATCCCAATATCGACGAGCCGGTGGTTTCGGTGGTCACCAGCTATCCCGGCGCTTCGGCCAGCATCGTCGAGAGCCAGGTCACGCAGGTGCTGGAAGGCTCGATCGCCGGCATCGAGGGTATCGACGTGCTGGAATCCACCAGCCGCTCGGAATCCAGCCGCATCACCGTGCGCTTCCGTCTGGAAATCAATCCGGACGTGGCGGCCAGCGACGTGCGCGACCGCGTGAGCCGCGTGCGCCGGCGCCTGCCGGACGAGATCGACGAGCCGGTGATCTCCAAGGTCGAGGCCGACGCCCAGCCGGTCGTGTTCCTCGTGTTCCGCTCCGACCGGATGAACGGGCTGGAACTGACCGACTATATCGACCGCTATGTCGTCGACCGCTTCAAGAACCTGACCGGCGTCGCCGACGTGCAGATCTATGGCGAGCGGCGCTACGCGATGCGGATCTGGATCGATCGCGAGCGCCTCGCCGCCTATAACCTCGTGATCCAGGACATCGAGGACGCGCTTCGGGCGCAGAATGTCGAAATCCCCTCGGGCCGCATCGAGAGCGCGGACCGTGAA
Source organism: Ancylobacter gelatini (assembly GCF_022601675.1). GTDB lineage: Bacteria > Pseudomonadota > Alphaproteobacteria > Rhizobiales > Xanthobacteraceae > Ancylobacter > Ancylobacter gelatini. The sequence goes on from NZ_JAKVIL010000006.1 coordinate 99,543, forward strand.
TTCACGGTGCTGTCGCGAACCGCGCTCTCCACGGTCGGGCAGTTCGACGACATCGTGGTGAAGCGCGCCGACGGGGCGCAGGTCAAGCTCAGTGATGTCGCGCGGGTGGAACTGGGGGCGGCCGACGAGCGGCGCTCCAGCTCCTTCAATGGCGGGCAATCGGTCATTCTCGGCATTATCAAGCAGGCGGTCGCCAATCCGCTCGACGTGTCCACCGGCGTGCGCGACGTGCTGCCCGCTGTGAACGAGACCTTGCCCGAGGGCATGACCGCGGCCGTCGGCCAGGACAATGCGGTGTTCATCGACCGCTCGATCCGGGCGGTGTTCCACACCATCATGGAGGCGGTGATCCTGGTGGTGCTGGTGATCGTGGTGTTCCTGCGCTCACTCAGAGCCTCGCTCATCCCGATCGTCACCATTCCGATCTCGCTCATCACCACCTTCGCGATCATGTACGCGCTCGGCTTCAGCGTTAACACGCTGACCCTGCTCGCCATCGTGCTGGCGATCGGCCTCGTGGTGGACGACGCGATCGTGGTGCTGGAGAACATCTTCCGCCATATCGAGCACGGCATGAAACCGATCCCCGCCGCCATCAAGGGCGCGCGGGAGATCGGCTTCGCGGTGATCGCGATGACGCTGACGCTGGCGGCGGTCTATGCCCCGGTGGCTTTCTCCGCCGGGCGGACCGGGCGGCTGTTCACCGAGTTCGCGCTGACGCTGGCCGGCGCCGTGCTGGTCTCCGGCTTCGTCGCGCTGACGCTGACGCCGATGATGTGCTCGCGCCTGCTCAAGCACGAGGCCAATCCCGGCCGGATATCGTCCTTTATCGAGGGGCTGCTGCGCGGGCTGGAATCGGGCTATCGCCGGCTGCTGCTCGCCACGTTGCGGGTGCGCCCGCTGATCCTGCTGATCGCGCTGGGCGTGGCGGCGGCCAGCGGCTGGTTCCTGGTCAACCTGCCGTCCGAATTGTCGCCGGTCGAGGATCGCGGCATCATCCGCGTCTCGGGCTCCGGCCCGGAAGGCGCCACGCTGGGTTACACCGCGCGCTATTCCAACCAGGTGCAGACCGAACTGGACAAGGTGCCGGAGGTGGACTCCGTCCTCATCATCAACGGCCTGCCGGAAGTGCACCGCTTCCTGGTCATCGGCCGACTGAAGGACTGGGACGACCGCGAGCGCCGCCAGCAGGAGATCGTCTCCGACGTGGCGCCCAAGCTGCGCCGTATCGCCGGCGTGAACGCCTATGCCAACAACCCGGCCTCGCTCGGTGCTTCCAACAATTCACGTCCGATCGAATTCGTGCTCCAGACCTCGGGCACCTATGAGGACCTGAACGAGTACACCGACCGTTTCCTCGAACGGGTGCAGGACTATCCGGGCCTCACCAGCATCGAGAGCGACCTCAAGCTCAACAAGCCGGAGATTTCGATCACCATCGACCGCTCCAAGGCGGCTGATCTGGGCATCGACGTCTCGGTGCTCGGGCGCACGCTGGAAAGCCTGCTCGGCGGGCGGCAGGTGACGCGCTTCGAGGTCGCCGGCGAGCAGTACGACGTCTATGTCCAGCTCGACGCGCAGGACCGTGCCTCTCCGGCCACGCTCGACACCATCTATCTGCGCTCCGCGGGTGGCGAGATGGTGCAGCTCTCCAATCTGGTGAGCGTGCGCGAGACCGTGGCTCCCCAGGAGCTCAAGCGTTTCAACCAGCTGCGCTCCGCCACCATCACCGCCAATCTGGCGCCGGGCTATGCGCAGGGCGAGGCGCTGACCTTCCTCGACCAGACCGCGCGCGAAGTGCTTCCCGAAACCGTGCAGACCGACGTCGCCGGCCAGAGCCGCGAGTTCCGCGCTGCCGGCCAGAGCCTCGTCACGGTGTTCGTGCTCGCGCTCGGCTTCATCTATCTGGTGCTGGCCGCTCAGTTCGAGAGCTTCCGCGATCCGGTGATCATCATGCTCACCGTGCCGCTCTCCATGACCGGCGCGCTGGCCGCGCTCTATTTCACCGGGGGCTCGCTGAACGTCTATTCGCAGATCGGCCTCGTCACGCTGGTGGGGCTCATCACCAAGCACGGCATCCTGATCGTCGAATTCGCCAACCAGCAGCAGGAGGCCGGGATCGACCGGCGCCCGGCCGTGATCGAGGCGGCGGTGCTGCGCCTGCGCCCGATCCTGATGACCACCGGCGCCATGGTGTTCGGCGCCGTGCCGCTGGCGCTGGCGACGGGCGCGGGCGCGGAAAGCCGCTCCCAGATCGGCTGGGTCATCGTCGGCGGCATGACGCTGGGAACGCTGCTGACGCTGTTCGTGGTGCCGACGGTCTATTCCTTCATGGGCCGCATCCACGTTCACCCGCAGGATCACCACGCCCACGAACATCCCGCATCCGGCAGTGCCCACGCCCCGGCGGAATAAGCGCCTCGCCTGACCCTGTGAAACGACAACGCCTCCGCCCGGGTATTCGGAGCGGAGGCGTTGTGTTTATGGAAGGCGGTGCGCGCGGCCGGCGGCCGGCGCGGCGCTCAGGGGGCCAGGGCCTTCTCGACCGTCTCGGCGATCCAGGTGTCGATCGGCTGCTTGGCGGCCTTGGCCTTGGCCTCGGCGGCTTCGAGAACCTGCGGCTTCAGCGGCACGTTGATGATGATCGCCGATGCTGAATCGAGCGAATAGACCACATCCACCACCCGGGCGGCGAAGCGGCGCAGGCGCGCGGTCTTGGCGGCATCGCTCCAGCTCTTGTTGGCCGCGACCTCCGGGCAATAGGCCGCCACCAGCCGGTCGATGACCAGCGAGGAGGGAATGTTCTGCGCCTTCAGCGCGATGACCGCGGAATTGAGCGCGGACACATGATCGAGCGGATCGATATCGGACGGCAGCAGCTTCTTGATGTCCGCGACCGACGGGCCGGCATCGGACGGCAGCGGCGCCGGGCAGGTGAAGGCGGCGTGGGCAGCCTGGGGCAGGCCCATCAGTCCGGCGCTGCCGAGGGCGGCGAGAACGAGCATTCTGGTAGAGACGGCCATCGATGATCCTCGAATGGTGGGGAGTGACCTGAAGCAGTCGCCCGCCAAGGCGGACAGGATGCGGATGCCTACCGCGATTTGCAACCGCCGCCGAGAGGATAAGCGGTCGCGGGTGGCATCCCTGGGGTATTCCGCGCCGGCTCAGCCGAGCCAGGCGGGAAACAGCTTGCCGAGCGCACCGGCGATCATCTCGGCGGCGATGGCGGCCAGGATGATGCCCATCAGGCGTTTGGAAATGGACAGCGCGGTCGGCGACAGCCAGGCCGCCAGCAACGGCGCCGCCGCCAGCAGGATGCCGAAGAACGCCAGATAGCCGAGCAGCCCGGCATAATAGGGGATCAGCGCGCCCGGCCCGTGGGCGTCCTGCGCGAACACGATAATGGTCGCCATGGTGCCGGGCCCGAAGGCGATGGGAATACCGAGCGGATAGATGCCGACATTGGTGGCACTCTTGAAGGTCGCCTGCTCCTTGTCGGTGCCGTGATGGGCGGTGCTCTCGTCGCCGTTCAGCATGTTCAGCGCGATAAGCAGCACGATCAGGCCACCGGCGAGGCGGAAATGGTTCACGTCGATGCCGAACATGGACAGCAGCGCCTGCCCGGCGAGCGCACAGATCAGCGAGCCGACGGTGATGGTGGTGATCATCCCCAGCATGGCGGAGCGCCGCTCCGCCGGTGTCGCGTCCCCCGTCAGCGCCAGGAACACCGGAATGGTGCTCAGCGGGTTCATGATCGCGAACAGCGCGGCAAACAGCTTCGCGGTGAGGACCCAATCCATGTCGTCACTCCTGACTTGGCCTGATCTCCGCCAGGGCGATGGCGGCGTTGGATCGGTTTTGCGGTATCGGGCCGGATTTTCCTATATCTGATTTGAGATAGGCGCGGTCACCTTTCGCCCGGCTGGCGCAAAGTGGGGGAGACGTCGCCCACCGTGTTGCGCACCTTCATCATGTGCTCGCGCATGGTCTGCGAGGCGGTGTGCGCGTCGCCGGCGAGGATGGACTCCACCACCCGCGCATGCTCGCGCAGCGAGAGGCTGAGCCGCCCGGTGGAGCGGAACTGCGCCTTGCGGAACGGCATCAGCCGGTTGCGCACGCTGATGGTCATCTCCGCGAGGAAGGTGTTGCGGCCGATCTCGTAGATCACCTCGTGGAAGCGGACATTGGCGGCGTAATAGATGTCGATATCGCCTTCCAGCGAGGCCAGGCGGCAGGCTTCGTGGGCGAGCTGGAGCCGGGCCTTGCCCTCGGGTAGGGCGTGGAGCGCGGCATATTGCGCGCACAGCGCCTCCATCTCGGCCATCACCGCGAACATCTCGGTCAGCTTCTCGGGCGTGAACAGCGGCACCACCGCGCCCCTGTGCGGGCGGGCGGTGGCGAAGCCGATGGCCTCCAACTGGCGGATCGCCTCGCGGATCGGCGTGCGCGACACCTCGAAGCGCTCGGCGAGCGAGGCCTCGTCGAGAACCACGCCCGGCCCGATGATCCCGCGGGCGATCTCGTCGGCGAGGATGGTGCGGACCCGGTCCGTCGCCGTCTGCTTCTTCGGGGAGGACATCGCGGAACTCACGGCGTTGACGCTGCGCCGGCGCCAGAATCAGCACCCGGACCGCGCCATTCTTGCCGAGTTTCAGGCGATTTGCAGCGTCTGGCGGAATTCGCGCCAGCCACCGAACGAGGTGATGTCGCGCGCGGTGACGATCGCGGCGTGCTCGACCAGGAAGCCGGACTCCGCGCTGCCGTCCGACAACTGCACCTTGCCGATCGACAGCGGGGCGGGGATGGCGTTGACGAAGCGGCCGAACGCGGCCGCGCTCAGCGTCCACAGCTCCACGGAGATGGCCGCTCCGCCGGCGGTGACGCGCAGCAGGCCGGGCTTGCCTTCCGGGAGCGCGAACAGGCGATAGACCGGCGCCGTGGTGTCCGCGCGGACGAGTTCGGCGCCGAGACTTGCCAGCTCGTGGTTGAGCGGCATGCCGGAAAGATGGGCGCCGACCACGACGAGACGGATGGGCCCATCGGTCGCGGGAGCGGTCTTTGACATATCGTTCTGCACGCTGGCTCCTGACTATCTGCGGTCGACTGTCTTGGGGTGGGGAGGGGCCGGCACGGGTCCCGCCGCCGTTTCGGGAGGCGCGCTCCGGTCGGGCGCGCCTCAGGGGGTCTTCACGCTCACGGCGTCTTCTTGACCGCCTCGATGTCGAGCCCGTCCCAGGCCTTGAGCACGACGTCGTCGGTCAGCAGGGTGGACAGGTCGACCGGGCCGGCGAGGGCCTTCTGCTCACCCGAGCCGAGCTGGAGATAGTCCATGTAGATCTTCCAGTTGGCCGGCAGCATGGTGCCGTGCCGGGTCACGCTGGCGGGGGCGGTGTAGTAGGTCTTCACCAGCTCCCAGAACGGCGCGGCGACCGGGTTGTCGCCCAGTGAGGCGGCGGCGTATTTGGTCTTCAGCAGGGCGAAGGTGGCGTCGGAATTGGCCATGCCCCAGGCCCAGCCCTTCAGCGTCGCGCGCACGAATTTGGTGAGCAGCTCCGGGTCCTTCTCATAGGTCTCCTTGCGCACCAGCAGCGCGTCGCCGGGGAATTGCGAGATGGCCGCCGGCGTGATGGAGCGGGTGGGGATGCCCTGCGCCGGCAGCAGCAGCAGGTCGCGCTTGGCGCCGGCATAGGCCTGAACGCGGCCCTCGTTCAGCGAGCGCACCGTGGTGGGGTCGCCTTCGCCGGCGATGACGAGGCGCACATCCGGGCCTTCCTTCAGCCCGGCCTCGATGATCGAGGCCCGCACCATCGGCACCTCGCCGCCGGCGAGATCGGAGACGCCGACGATCTTGCCCTTCATGTCGGCCATGGTCTTCACCGGGCTGCTCTCGGGCACCACGATGTCGAACGTGTCGGGGTAGTAGATCTGCATGATCGCCTTGAGCGGGAAGCCGCGCTGGACGGTCTGCATGGTGGCGGCGGAGGAGAAGATGCCCCAGTCGGCGTTACCGGCCGCGAGCTGGCGCGCCGCATCCGACGAGCCCTTGGAATAGTTGAGGGTCACGTCGAGACCCTCTTCCTTGTAGAAGCCCTTCTCCATGGCGATGAAGACTGGGAACATCTGCGCGGTCGGGCCGCCCTGGGCGGTGACGCCGTTGAACTTGACCAGTTCCGCCGCCTGCGCGCCGAGCGCCATGGCGAGGGAGAATGCGAGCGCCGTCGCGCCCGTCCTGAAAAGGCTCTGTGAAGTCATCTGAATACCTCTGGTTGAAGAAACGGTACGCCCGGCAGGAAGCCCGCCTGCACGCGGCAGGCGGAAAAATCAGAGCTGCTTCCAGAAGATGATCCGGCTCTCCAGCGCTTCGATCAGCTGGTAGACCACCAGCGTGAACAGCGAGAGCAGGATGATGAGCGAGAACACCCCGGCGATATCGAGCTGGAAGTTCATCGCGTAGATCAGGTAGCCGATACCGGCCGAGGCGCCGACGAACTCGCCGACGATCACGCCGAGCACGGCCAGCGTCCAGCACAGCTTGACGCCGGCCATCATGATCGGCAGCGCGTTGGGCAGCAGCAGATAGCGGAAGGTCTTCCACCGGCCGGCGGTGAGCGAGCGCATCAGCTTGATGGCGTTCGGATCGACCGAGGACAGGCCGGTCAGCGTGTTCAGGAACATCGGGAAGAAGCACATCACCACGGCGATGGCGATCTTGGAGGCCTGATCGAAGCCGAACCAGGTGATGAAGATCGGCGCCAGCACGATCTTGGGCGGCGCCTGCAGCGCGACCAGATAGGGGTAGATGGTGGCGCGCACCGTGTCGAACATCGCCACCCCGACGCCGAGGATCACCCCGCTGGCGAGGCCGATGGCGAAGCCCCACAGGATTTCCTGCAAGGTCACCCAGACGTTGGGCCAGAAATATTCCGCGCTCATCACCCGCCCCGTGGCCTCGAAGGTGGCCAGCGGGGTGGGGATGATCAGCGCGTGGACGAAGCCGTAGGTGGTGGCGACGTGCCAGACCAGCAGCACGAACAGGCCGAAGCCGGCGGCAAGCAGGCGGTGCAGCAGGTGCTTGCGGCGCTGCTTGCGCCGTTCGCCGGCGATGAAGCGGTCGATCATGCTCTCATGGCCGGTAGGGGCGGGCATGTCGTCGGCGTTCGCGTGAACGAGGCTCATGGGTTTCCTCCCGCCGGTCAATGGTCGACGCCGAGCATGCGGCGGATGTTGAAGACGTGATCGGCAAAGCGCGGGTCGCGCATGGCCTCCATGGTGCGCGGGCGCGGCAGGTCGACCTCGACGATGCCCTCCAGCCGGCCGGGGCGCGGGGTCATCACGAAGATGCGGTCGGAAAGGAACACCGCCTCGCCGATGTTGTGGGTGACGAAGACCACGGTCTTGCCGGTCTTCTCCCAGATGCGCAGCAGCTCGACATTCATGGTCTCGCGCGTGAACTCGTCCAGCGCGCCGAACGGCTCGTCCATCAGCAGCACGCGCGGGTCGTGGGCGAGCAGGCGGGCGAGGGCGACGCGCTGGCGCATGCCGCCGGAGAGTTCGCCCGGGTAGCGGTCGCCGAAGCCTTTGAGGCCGACCATATCGATCAGCTCCTCGCAGCGCTCGGCCTGCTGCTTTTTGTCGAGGCCGAGAATGATGCCGGGCAGGCGGACATTCTCGCGGATGGTGCGCCAGGGAAACAGCACCGAGGTCTGGAACATCATGCCGAGATCGGGGCGCGGCGCGTCATGGTGCTTGCCGGCCAGAACCAGCGTGCCGTCGGATTTCTCCTCCAGCCCGCCGAGAATGGAGAGCAGGGTCGATTTTCCACAGCCGGACGGGCCGACCAGCGAGATGAACTCGCCTTCCCGAATGGAGAAGGACACATCGTCCAGCGCGACCAGCGGCCCGGTCGCTGTGGCGTAGACCTTGGTGATATGGCGCCCGTCGATCAAACCCGTGTTCATGCCGGCCCCTTTCATTGCATGCAATTTTGAATGCAATGCATGTGCCAGCATGAGAAGTGCGTTCAACGTGTATGCAATAGCGAATAGTTTGCGACTAAGTGAACAAAAATTAGGCTCATTGACCTGACGTGAGCGCTATCTGATCAATTTTCTTCCGCAGGGGCAGCCCATGCGCTGACCCAAAGAAAAGCCCCGCGCTCCCGTGGCGGGAGGCGGGGCCGGTCGTGGGGCGCTGGAGCGAGAGCCGGGCGGACCCGGCGCTCGGATCCTCACGCGATGTCGAAGCGGTCCGCGTTCATCACCTTGGTCCAGGCGGCCACGAAGTCCTTCACGAAGGCTTCCTTGGCATCGTCCTGGGCGTAAAGCTCGGCATAGGCACGCAGGATCGAGTTCGAGCCGAACACGAGGTCGACGCGGCTGGCGGTCCACTTCAGCGCGCCGGTCTTGCGGTCGCGGATCTCGTAGAAACCGTCGGCACCCTTCTTCCACGTATAGGCCATGTCGGTCAGGTTCACGAAGAAGTCGTTGGTGAGCGCGCCTTCGCGCTCCGTGAATACGCCGTGCTTCAAGCCACCGTAATTGGCGCCGATGACGCGCAGGCCGCCGATCAGCACGGTCATCTCCGGGGCGGTGAGGCCCATGAGCTGGGTGCGGTCGAGCAGCAGTTCCTCGGGGCTGACGACATAGTCCTTCTTCAGCCAGTTGCGGAAGCCGTCATGGATCGGCTCCAGCACGCTGAACGATTCCGCGTCGGTCTGGGCGGCGGTGGCATCGCCACGGCCCGGCGTGAACGGCACGCTGACATCGACGCCCGCCGCCTTGGCCGCAAGCTCGACGCCGACATTGCCGGCCAGCACGATGACGTCGGCGACGCTGGCCCCCGTCTGCGCCGCGATCGGCTCCAGCACGGCCAGCACCTTGGCGAGGCGGGCCGGCTCGTTGCCTTCCCAATCCTTCTGCGGGCTGAGGCGGATGCGCGCGCCATTGGCGCCGCCGCGCATGTCGGAGCCGCGATAGGTGCGGGCGCTGTCCCAGGCGGTCGCGACCAGCTCGGGGATCGACAGGCCGGCGTTGATGAGCTTCGCCTTGACGGCGGCGACATCATAGGAGGTGGAGCCGGCGGAAACCGGGTCCTGCCAGATCAGTTCCTCGCCCGGCACGTCCGGGCCGACATAGCGCACCTTCGGGCCCATGTCGCGATGCGTCAGCTTGAACCAGGCGCGGGCGAAGGTGTCCTTGAAATACTCGGGATCCGCCATGAACTTCTGGCAGATCGCGTTGTAGATCGGATCGACCTTCATCGCCATGTCGGCGTCGGTCATCATCGGGTTGTGGCGGATCGAGGGATCGCTGGCGTCGACCGGCTTGTCCTCTTCGGTGATGCTCACCGGCTCCCACTGGAACGCGCCGGCCGGGCTCTTGCGCAGCTCCCATTCATGGCCGAACAGCATCTCGAAGAAGCCCATGTCGAACACGGTCGGGTGCGAGGTCCACGCGCCTTCGAGGCCGGAGGTCACGGCGCGGCTGGCGAGGCCGTTCTGGTTGGGGTTGACCCAGCCCATGCCCTGATCGGTGACGTCCGCGGCTTCGGGGTTGGGGCCGAGCGCGTGGGCATCGCCATTGCCGTGGGTCTTGCCGACCGTGTGGCCACCGGCGGTGAGGGCGACGGTTTCCTCGTCGTTCATCGCCATGCGCTTGAAGGTCTCGCGGACCTGAGCAGCGGTCTTCATCGGGTCCGGCTTGCCGTTCACGCCTTCCGGATTGACGTAGATCAGGCCCATCTGCACCGCGGCGAGCGGGTTCTCCATGGTGGAGGGCTCGTCGACATTGCCGTAGCGCGCGTCGCTCGGCGCCAGCCATTCCTTCTCGGCGCCCCAGTAGGTGTCCTTCTCGGGGTGCCAGATGTCCTCGCGGCCGAAGCCGAAGCCGAAGGTCTTCAGGCCCATGGACTCATAGGCGATGGTGCCGGCATAGGCGATCAGGTCGGCCCAGCTCACCTTGTTGCCGTACTTCTTCTTGATTGGCCACAGCAGGCGGCGGGCCTTGTCGAGGCTCACATTGTCCGGCCAGGAGTTCAGCGGGGCGAAGCGCTGGTTGCCGGTGCCGGCGCCGCCGCGCCCGTCGGCGAGACGGTATGAGCCGGCAGCGTGCCACGACATGCGGATCATCAGGCCGCCATAATGGCCCCAATCCGCCGGCCACCATTCCTGGCTGTCGGTCATCAGCGCGAGCAGGTCCGCTTTCAGCGCCGCGAAATCGAGCGACTTCAGCTCCTCGCGATAGTCGAAGCCCTTGCCCAGCGGGTTGGTCTTGGTGTCGTGCTGGGAGAGGATGTCGAGGTTCAGCGTGTTGGGCCACCAGTCCGTGTTGGACTTGCCGGTTTCGGTGATCGCCCCGTGCATCACCGGGCATTTGCCGGCCGGCTTGTTCGTGATGTCGTCCATGTCCGTCTCCGCCAGTGACCTAGGGCCGCGCTCGGTGCGCGACCTGCCGAGGGGTGCCTCCGGTTCCGCCGCGCGTGGTTCGCGTGCGTGAGGCCGGTGCAGCCCTGTCCATACGCCGAACCTCTACTTCAGAACCATCATAATGAAAATTTGCATTTTCAAATGACAGCGATATGTAGGGCTTATGGCGGACATCTCCATGAAGCATCTGCGCTATTTCGAGGCGCTGGCCCAGCACGGCCATTTCGGCCGGGCGGCGGAGGCCTGTGCGATTTCCCAGCCCGCGCTCTCGCTCCAGATCAAGGAGCTTGAGGAGATATTGGGCGCGCCGCTGGTGGAGCGGGGCTCGCGGCAGATCCGGCTCACCAGCCTCGGCGAGGCCTTCGCCCTGCGCGTGCGCGACATTCTGCGTGCGGTGGATGAACTGGAAGACCTCGCCCGCGCCTCGCACGGTCCGCTCGCCGGGCGGCTGCGGATCGGGGTGATTCCGACGGTCGCGCCCTACCTGCTGCCGACCGTGCTCAAGCGGCTTTCCGAACGCTTTCCCGGCCTCGACCTGCGCCCGCGCGAGGCGGTGACGCAGAAGCTGGTCGAGGACCTGGTGGAGGGCCGGCTCGACACCGCCATCGTCGCGCTGCCTGTCTCCGAGCCGTCGCTGGCGGAGGTGGCGCTGTTCGAGGAGGAGTTCGTGCTGGTGCGCCCGCGCGAGGACGCCGAGAAGCCGGTGCCCAATTCGGAGATGCTGCGCGAAATGCGCCTGCTGCTGCTGGAGGAAGGCCACTGCTTCCGCGAACAGGCGTTGTCCTTCTGCAACCTCTCATCAAGCCTGCCGCGCGACCTCATGGAAGGTTCCTCGCTGACCACGCTGGTGCAGATGGTGAGCGCGGGCATCGGGGTGACGCTGATCCCGCAAATGGCGGTGGGCATCGAGACGCGCTCGGCACAGGTCTCGGTGGCGCGGCTCGGCCCGCCGCGTCCGGCGCGGACCATCGGCATGGTGTGGCGCCGCTCCAATCCGCTGTCCGAACAGTTCGGGCTCATCGCCGAGATCGTCCGCGAGGTTGGCGGGGCGAGCGCAGGTTCGCGCGAGGGCGCGCGATAAGCCCCGGCGCCGGACGCTGACGGCATGGCGCTGCCGGATATTGCCGGCGCCACACGGTGAGATCGCGCCACCGATGCCGGGTTCGCCCGTGAGATCGGCATCAGCGAGGGACAGCCCGGGCTGACGCTCAGCCCCCGCTCACGCCCGGCGCCGCGGTTTCGAGCTGCCGGATCGCCTCGGCCATGTCCGCCTCGATCATCCGGTTGCCGTGGGGCGAGATGTGGTTGAAGTCGACATAGAAGCTGCCTTCCTTGTCACCCCAGAGCAGCCGGTCGCCGGCACGGAACTTCTCGGCGAAGGAGAAGACCCGCACCTTGTCGCCGGCGAGCGCCCGCAGCACGGGACCGAAAGTCGCGCGCTGCGCCGCATCCGCCGCGACGGTGGGGGAGGTGTCGCGGATGATGTCCTCCATCCGGCCGCCGGTGATATCGCCGCCGAATCCCAGCAGGATCGCCTGCCGCAGCACCTTGTCGGGATTGGCAGGCTGCTCGGGGATCTGGTCGACGAGCAATACCTTGATGCCCTTGGCGACATAGGCTTCGACCGTGCGGGCAAGCGACTGCGCGAACACGGCAGGCGATGCCGCCGCATCGGGCCCCGCGCTGCCGGCCGGATACAGCACCACCCGGCTCGGCGGCGGCTTGGCATAGACCGACCAGCGCGCGGCCAGGACCACGATGTCGAACCCGTCCCTGACCGCCGTGTCGAGTTCGCGCTGCGCCACCTGTTCGCAGATGCCGATCGGGAAGGCGCTGCCCTTTACCGAGACGTCGAGCAGCGGCGGGCAGCTTCCCGCGCCCATCCAGTACACAGCATCGCGCTCGCCCACGGTGCGGAAGGCGCGCAACAGCGCGATGGAGTGGCTGTCACCTATGACCAGGATACGCTGCCGGGGTTCCGGCGGTGTGAAGATCGGGCACAGCAGATTGCGGTTCGAGATGTCGCTGGTGCGCCCCTCGATCCAGCAGTCGAGCCCCAGCGTATGGTGCTCCAGCGAGGCCAGCAGCGCGGCGTCGCGCGTGCCGGGCGCCGGCTGCGGCAGGCGCCACGGCGCGCCATGGCTCATGCTGGCATAGAGGCCGAGAGCGGCGAACACGCAGCCGACAAGCCCGCTCGCGGCGAAGACCTGCCGGCGGGTGATGGGCAGCGCCGATTTGCCGTGCCGGAACGGCTGCTCGACGAAGCGCCAGGTGAGATAGGCCAGAACCAGCGAGACGCCCGCGAGCGCCAGCATCAGCCAGTCCGCCGGCGCCGCCATGCTGCGCAGCCGCGCGAAGGCGAACAGCGGCTGGTGCCACAGATAGGCGCTGTAGCTGATGAGGCCGAGCCCGACCAGCGGCGGCAGCGACAGCAGACGGGCCACGAATGTGCCGCGGTGGGCATAGGCGATGATCAGCGCTGCGCCGGCGACCGGCACCAGCGCATAGAGACTCGGGAACGGGGTCGAGGCGTTGAAGGTCGCGATGGCGAACACGATGAGCCCGAGGCCGAGCGCGCTCAAGGCATTGTTCGGCGTCGCCGGGCGGCCGAACATCAGGAAGGCGCAGATCGAGCCGGCGAGCAGTTCCCAGATGCGGAAAGGCGTCAGGTAGAAATTCGCGCTCGGGTCGTGGCGCCAGCCCCATTCCGTGAGGCCGAGGCTGACCAGCGCGGTGATGACCGTGGTGATCAACAGGAAGCGGCGCCCGAAGCGCCACAGGGCCATCAGGGTGAGCGGCGCGAACAGGTAATATTGCTCCTCCACCGCCAGGCTCCAGGTGTGGAGCAGCGGCTTGAGCTCGGAGGCGGCGGCGAAATAGCTGCCTTCCTCGCGCCAGAACAGGAAGTTCGACACGAAGAACACCACCGACACCACGCTGCGCCCGAAGTCCCGCAACTGGTCGGGGATCATCCACATCCACGCGAAGGGAATGCAGCACGCCATCACCACGAACAGCGCCGGCAGGATGCGCCGGGCGCGCCGCTCGTAGAAGCGGGCGATGGAGAACGTGCCGCGCTCCATTTCGCCGAGCATGATCGAGGTGATCAGGAAGCCGGAAATGACGAAGAAGATGTCGACGCCGACAAAGCCACCGCCGAAGGTCCCGAAGCCGGCATGAAACAGGATGACGGGGGCGACCGCGATCGCCCGGAGGCCGTCGATCTCGCTTCGGTACTTGATCGCCGCGAGGGAGGCGGAAGGAAGGCCTGAGGACATTATCGCCGCTGCGCCGGGCGCCTGTGATGGGTCGTCGGGCGTTGCCTAGTCGATTTTCATCCCGGCGTCCACGCGCTTCGCCCCGGAGCCGCGCGGGGTGCGCGTATCAGGGCAGGACCGTGGTGACGATCGCGCGGTCCGGCGCCTCGTCGTCGAAATAGCGGAAGGTGTCGTAGAGCTCGGCGCGGGTCTGCATGCGCGCGATCCGCGCCTGCGGCGTGCCGGCGCGGCGGATGTCGCCGTACAGTTCCTCCTGCACCTTTGCCGCGACGCGCAGCGAGGGCACCGGCCAGATGCCCCCACGATAGCCGAGCGCCTCGAACTCGCTCGTCCACCGTCAGCGGAGCGCGGAGCGACGAACCCCGCGCACGCTGAAGGCTGCGATAGGCGAGCCTAGCCCGCCCTGCCGCGCTACGCGCCCGGCGCCTGGTTCATCAGTCCCAGTGCCTCGGCGAAGAAGTCGGGGCTGCCGAAATTGCCGGACTTCAGCGCCATCAGCAGCCCGTCATGCGCGCCGCTGACCGCGCGCAGCAGCGGGACGCCGGGAGCGATTTGCGGGCCGAGCGCGAAGGCGGGAATGCCGAGACGGTCCACCACCGCGCCGGAGGTCTCGCCGCCCGCCACCACCAGCCGGCGCACGCCGAGCGTGAGCAATTCCTCGGCGATCTGCGCCAGCCGACCCTCGATGGCCTGCCCCACCGCCTCGCGGCCCAGCGAGGACTGCGCGCGCAATACGTCCGCCGGTGCGGCGCTGCTGGCGATCAGCACCGGGCCGGTGGCGATGTGCTCGCGTGCCCAGGCGATCGCCTCCGTCACCACTTCAGGACCGGCGAGCAGGCGCTGCGCGTCGAGGCGAAGCACCGGCATGATCGCCTCTGCCCGCGCGATCTGGGCCAGAGTCGCCTGCGAGCAACTGCCCGCGAGGCAGGCGGAAAGACCGGGGCCGTCGGAGAAAGCGGCCGCGCCGGCCGCATGCGCCACGCGGCCGGCGCGCACCAGCCCGCGGGCAAGGCCGAGCCCGAGCCCGGATGCGCCGACCGAGACCGGGGCGTCGAGCGCCACCGCACCCAGCGTTTCCAGATCGCTCTCGAACACCGCATCCGCGATCACCCCGCCGACGCCGTCCGACGCCAGTTCCGCGAGCCGCGCGCGCAGGGCGTCGGGTCCGCCGGCTATCCTGTCGAGCGCGGCAAGGCCGATGCGCCGCTGGCTCTGGCGTTGCAGCACGCGCACCAGATTCGCGTCGTGCATCGGGTTGAGCGGATGATCCTTGAGCGGGCTCTCATTCAGCGGCACCGGGCCGACGAACAGGTGCCCCTGATAGACCGTGCGTCCGGTTTCCGGGAAGGCCGGCGTGACCAGCACGGCCCCCGCGCCGGTATCCGCGCCGAGCGCGTCCAGCGCAGGCCCGATATTGCCGGCGTCGGTGGAATCGAAGGTCGAACAGATCTTGTACATGACGTGGCCGGCGCCGCGTCCGGTCAGCCAGCGATGGGCGGCGCGCGCCTTCTCCACCGCTTCCGCCGCCGGCACTGAGCGGATCTTCAGCGCGACCACGACCGCATCCGCATCCATCAGAGGCAGGTCCGCGGAGGGAACGCCGATGGTCTGGATGGTGCGCAGCCCGTTGCGGGCCAGCGTGTTGGCGAGGTCGGACGCGCCGGTATAATCGTCGGCAATGCAGCCGAGGGCGAGCGTCATGAGGCAACTCCTGTCGGTGGGCCGTGCGGCCGGAAAGCTCAGGGGGAGGTGGGCTCGCCGGGCAATGGCGTGCCGGTGATGCGGGCATAAAGGCGCGCGACCGAGGCGTCGTCCTCCTCGCCCATGCCGGCGGCGGAGGTGGCGAGGAACATTTGCAGCGCGGCGGCGGAGATCGGCACCGGGAAGCGGGCGTCGCGCGCCATGTCCTGGATGATGCCGAGATCCTTGACGAAGATGTTCACCGCGCTGCGCGGGCGATAATCGCCATCGAGCACATGCGGCATGCGGTTCTCGAACATCCAGCTGTTCCCGGCCGAGGCGGTGATGACCTCGTAGACCTTCGGAAGGTCGAGGCCGTGGCGGGCCGCGAAGGTCATGGCCTCGCAGGCGGCGGCGATATGCACGCCGGCAAGGAGCTGGTTGACCATCTTGAACGCCGCTCCAATGCCGGCAGCCTCGTCCAGCAGGTAGAATTTGGAGGCCATGGCCTCCAGCGCGGGCTTTGCCGCGGCGACGGCAGCGGGGCTACCCGAGGCCAGCATGGTCAATTCGCCCAGTGCCGCCCGCTGCGCGCCGCCGCTGATCGGCGCATCGAGATAATGCCGGCCGCTCGCCTCCAGCCGCGCGGCGAAGGTGCGGGCCTTCTCCGGGTCCATGGTGGCGCAGGAGACGAAGACCGCGCCCTCCCGCATGGTTTCCGCGACGCCGCCGGGGCCGAACAGAATCGCTTCGGTCTGGGCGGCATTGACCACGACGCTGACGACGATGGCGGCATCACGCGCCGCCTCCGCCGGGCTGTCGGCGGTGGCGCCGCCTTCGCTGCGAAACCGCGCGAGGCTGGCGGCATTCACGTCATATCCGGTCACGTCGAGGCCGGCGCGCAACAGGGACTGCCCCATGCCGTAGCCCATCGAGCCGAGGCCGATCAGCGCGGCGTGGGCGCGTACCGGCGCGCTCGCCGGGATTCCATGCGTCATGACGTGCGATCCGTTTCGGGGACGCTCCCCATTCACGCCTCCGTCGCTTGCCGGAGGCGGGGGCGAGCGTCGCTCTCTCCCTATGAGCAAAATTCGTTTTGGCAGCGCTGCCAACCTGATGTAGCAAGTATTGGCAGCGCTGCCAATCCTTGGCGGACAGGTGGATACGGATTCGCTATCGTGGGTCGGCGGCCGGGGCGGCCTGGCGAAGGCCACGGGCCGGGCAACGGGCGACAGGCAAGGTCGGCAGGCAAAAGCGACAGGCTGGGCGAAGTGGTGAAGAACGGACCTCGAAACACCCCGGACCACGCAGCTGCCGAGAGGCGCGGCGGTGGCATCACCTTGTCGGACGTCGCCCGCGAGGCCGGCGTCGGCGAGAGCACGGCTTCGCGCGTGCTGCGCCGGCAGGGGTCTTCGTCGCCGGAGACGCGGGAGAAGGTGCTGGGGGCCGCCGCGCGCCTCGGCTATGTGCCCAATCGCCTCGCCGGCACGCTGGCTTCAACGGGCTCGAACCTGATCGGCATCATCGTTCCCTCGCTCGCCAATATCGTGTTTCCGGACCTGCTGCGCGGGGCAGGGGCCGTGCTCGGCGCCGCCGGGTTCCGATCGGTGATCGGCGTCACCGATTACGAGCCGGATAGCGAGGAGCACCTCGTCGAATCGCTGCTGAGCTGGCGCCCGGCCGGGCTCATGGTCGCCGGCCTCGAACACACCGCGCGTACCCGCCTCCTGCTGGCCGCGGCCGGTATCCGCATCGTCGAGATGCTGGATACTGACGGCGAGGGCATCGACACGGTTGTCGGCTTCTCCAACCGCGAGGCCGGGCGGGTAAGCGCCCGCCATCTGATCGCGCGGGGCTACCGTCGGATCGCCTATATCGGCCATGACCTCGGACGAGACCGGCGCGCCGCCAAGCGCCGGGAGGGCTTTCTCGCCGCGCTGGCGGAAGCCGGGCTGAGCCTTGCCGCCGAAGATGTGGTGCGAACCCATTCCTCGGTCGGTGCCGGGCGCGAGGCGCTCGACCGGCTGCTGGCGCGCCACCCCGCCGTCGATGCGGTCTATTTCTCCAACGACGACATGGCGATCGGCGGTTATTTCCACTGTCTGGCGCGGGGCATCGCGGTTCCCACGCGTCTGGCGCTGTTCGGCTTCAATGGCCTCGATGTCGCCCGCCACGCGCCGCAGCCGCTCTCCACCCTGCTGACGCCGCGCGTCGCTATCGGTGCCACCAGCGCCCGGCTTCTTCTGGCCGACGACCCTCCGGGTGTCACCACGCTGGACTTCGAGCTGATCGAAGGCGCGACCAGCTGAGCCCTAACCTCATGGAAACCTCAGGAAATTAGAGATGTCGGAAGCAAAATTGCGCGAAAGCATCTGCCGGTTCGGGCGCTCGCTGTTCGAGCGCGGGCTGACGCCGGGCTCCTCCGGCAACATCAGCCTGCGGCTTAATGACGGCGGATGGCTGGTGACGCCGACCAATGCCTCGCTGGGCTTTCTCGACCCTGAGCGCATCACTCGTCTCGATGCCGCCGGCCGCCTCGTCTCCGGTGACGCGCCGACCAAGGAAATCCCGCTGCACGCCGCGCTGTACGAGACGCGCGGCTCGGCCCGCGCCATCGTCCACCTGCATTCCACCCATTCGGTGGCGCTGACCATGTTGCCGGAGATCGACCCCAAGGCGGCGCTGCCGCCGATGACGCCTTATTATGTCATGCGCTGCGGCCACACCGCGCTTTTGCCCTATTACCGTCCCGGCGATCCCGCGGTGGCCGACGCCATTCGCGGGCTGGCGGGGCGCTATTCCTCAGTGCTGCTGTCCAATCACGGGCCCGTGGTCGCCGGCGAGACGCTGGAGGCCGCCGTGTTCGCAACCGAGGAACTCGAGGAGACGGCGCGGCTCTACCTGCTGCTGCGCGGACTAAATCCCCGCTATCTCTCGCCCGAGCAGGTCGCCGATCTGGTGAAGGTGTTCGGCGTCGAACTCCCGCGGCGCGACGAGGCCGGCTGCGACCATCCCGACTGCCATGGCGGCCACAAACACGGGGAGGACTGACCGGTCGCGAGGCCATGGCGCCGGCGCTGTGGGATAGTGTGCGCCGCGTGTTTTCAGGGCTTGAAGCGGGGAAGCGCCGCTCTTATGGTGCGCCGGCCCGAGCGGGCGTAGTTCAATGGTAGAACGGCAGCTTCCCAAGCTGCATACGAGGGTTCGATTCCCTTCGCCCGCTCCAGCTTTTCCAAAGAGAATCAGAGATCTGGCGAGCGCCCTTGCGCGGGTTGAGACCACGCGTTCCGGCGCGGCCATGATCGGCGTGAGACGACCGCCGATCATGGCACTTTGAACTGGAACGATGTCGCCTTGCGATCAGTGAAATGCGTTGTTCTTGGCCGGCGCCATCGATCCCGTTGAAACGAAGTCGCTGTCGCAGGTGATAATTGTCCGCCGGGCAAGGGTGCTGGTCGACAACGTCCGACGCAGGAGGCCGACATCGACTCGAACTGCACCGCCCATCCAGCGTCCGGCTACCTGAGCAAGGCCTTCGCTACCGACGCCCCCAGCGTGTATTTCGGATCGACCATATTGCCGACCCTCAGCTTTCCGACCTGGGTGAGCAGCATATAGGCCTCCAGTTCGTCGAACCCGTAATCGGCCGCCATCCAGCGCACCAGTTCGCGATAGGCGATGCGAGCGGCGTCTTCCATCGGGCGGCCGGACCCGATCGTCATGATCGCGCCTTCCGTCTCAAGTCGCGGCCAGCGAAAGGACCAGTTCTTGATCAGGTCGATCTGGACGGTGGTCACCGTCGGGTGCTCGATCGCGAAGCCGCAGAGTTCGCCATCCCCTTGTACGGCGTGGCAGTCGCCGAGGTAGAGCAGCCCGCCGGCCGTGTGGACAGGAAGGTAGATCACCGCGCCGGGCGCGACGTCCGGCAAGTCCATGTTGCCGCCATAGTAGTCCGGCACCAGCGAGGAAATCGCCTCAATCTCGGGCGAGGTCCCGATCGTGCCGATGAACGGCTGGTAGGGCAGAGTGATCTTGTCGCTCCAGACCACCCCATTCTCCGGCGTGACTTCAAGCTTCTTGACGATCTCCGGCAGCGCAGGATTGAGCAGCGCGGTGTCCCCGGTTCCCACGAGACCGCCGAACTCCGGCATGATGCAGGTCGTGCCGACGGGTTGATCGCCACGCGGCACGATCTTCTGGATGTACACGGCGAGGCAGTCGCCCTTCTCGGCGCCGTTGACGAAGATCGGGCCGTTCTGGGGATTGAGGAACGGAAAGTTCAGGATGGCGCTGGGGCTGTCGCTCTCATGCTTTATCTGACCTTCCATCGCATCGTGCGTCTCGGCTGAAACCACCGCGCCGGGGTCGACCCGCAGTACAGGTTCGGCGTAGGGGCCGTAGACGTAGTGATACTTACCCTGTGACTCCTCGGTGATGGAGAAGGCCTGTCCGGGCCGTCCCTTTGCTTCACCGCGCGCCGCCATGATCGAATTTTCGAGCCAGCTCATCTTGCCGTTCTCCTGACAGAGGCAGGCTGGCGTCGCTGGCAGCCTTTTTCCTCAGAATGCGCGACGGCGCCGCGTCGCCGGCTGGGCGAACGTCGGTCGACGCCATCATCGACGTGTTGATGGTTCAGCGCCGGACGAGTGTCAGCTCGTGCGGCAGGTCTTGTGAGGTTCCGGTCAGCTCTGACCGGCAGGCGAGTTGCTGTTCGCAGTAGTCCTCGAGACTCATTCGGCTGCGCATGCTGCATCGGCGCAGGATGGCGTAGGCCTCGTCATCGTCGACCGCGTGCTGCGCCATGATGCGCACGATGGACTTGATCACCAGCCTCCTGCGCCTCCTCCGATCCTGATGCTCGCTCAGCTGGTCGACGATCGCCCGGCGCTGCAGATACTGGTTCACGCCGAGGAAGAGGTTGGTGTAGACCGCGCCGGCATAGACAGGCTTGCGCAAGAACGCGGTCGCGCCTTGCGCCATCAGCCCCTTCAATCGGCCCGGCGCCTCGACGCCCACCAGGCCGATAACAGGCGCGGGCGGCAAGCCGTTGACGATCGCGTCCGGGCCCAGCACGCCATCCAGGTCGCCATCGACGAACAGAACATCGCGCTCGAAGCCGAAGCTGGAGATGTCGATGGCGCCTGCGGGTGCCGGAAGGCCGGGCCTTTCAACCGCGAGCCCCAGCTTGGCGAGGACCGATGCCAAAGTGTCCACGCCACCGTCGCTGGAGGCGAAGATCACGGCTCGCATGCCACGGAAGTTCTGGACCGGCATCTGGACCATCAGCTCACCACTCGAAGCCGGGAGGGGGAGGAATCCCAGCAATCCGTTGCGCAAAAGCGGACGAGGTAGGGGTCTGGACGAACCGGGGCCGGCTCCTCTCGGATCACGTCAAACGACGCATCAGAGCGAGACCGGCCGATCCGGGGCGTGAGGTAGAGGTGCATGGTCTCGGAATCGACGAGGACATCACCCTGCGGTGCGGCGAGTCGAAGATCGGCGAGCGCCCGGCGCACGGCGCCGATATCGTCGCTCTGCGCCTTCGCCATAGCGGCCGCAAGAAGCTTCACCGCGATGTAGGACGCCTCGGCGTCTGCCGACGCCCACGGCTTTTCAGGATAGGCGGCGGCATAGCGCGCGACGAAGCGCCGGCTCTCATCCGTCTGCAAGGATGAGAAGTAAACGCTGGAACTGATGTGGCCATCCATCGCCCCGTCCCCGATGTCGATCAGGTCCGGCTCGTTCAGGTTGCAACTCGCGACCGGCATGGCATTCGGCTGGTCGATGCCACGGGCGACGCACGCCTCGCGAAGACGGCGGATGAACGAATACCCGCTCACGCCGATCAACGAGGAGAACACAAAGCTTGGCTGCGCCGCGAGGATCGCCTCGATGGTCTTGGCGAAATCGGTCTCCCCGACGGGCAGGTAACGTTCGGCAAGCACGGTTCCGCCGCGGGCCACCACCACTTCGCGCAGTATCCGGTTGTTTTCCCAGGCCCAGATATAGTTGGACCCGACGCAGAACGCCCGGTTTCCATGGGAACACATCAGATAGTCGATCAGCGGCAGGATGTGCTGATTGGGGGCGGCCCCGGTATAGACCACGTTGTCAGAGCTTTCGAAGCCTTCGTAGTGCGAGGGATACCAGAGCATTCCGTCGTATTTTTCGAAGGCGGGGATGACCTCCTTGCGACTGGACGAGGTGTAGCAGCCGACGACCTGCGTGATGCCCGACGACAGCAATTGCGTGCTCAGGGCCGCGTAGCGCGAAAGGTTTCCACAAGGGTTCACGACGATGGGATCCAGCCTCACCGGCCCCATCTCGTTGACCTCGGAGACGGCGAGCAATGCCCCGCTCAGCATGGGTCCGGCGACCGAGCCATAGGGCCCCGTCGATGAGAACATTAGGCCGATACGGAAGGTGTCAGTCGTCATCAGATCGCCGCATAAAAAAGCCCTCGAGCCGTGAGGCTTGAGGGCGTCGCTGCCAGGCACGGAAATGGTCCCGCGCATCATGTAAATCGACATACGTGGCGCCTGATTGAGCATCGTTGCCCAGCGCCTATCTCTTAGGCTTAATCGCCAGCGAGCGGTTGTCAAGCGGAGATGGCGCCTGATCGACGGCGGGCCGCTGGTACATGTCGTGAAGTGTCGGTCAAAAAATGTGCTTGACTGACAATTGGGCGTGGTTCAGTCTAAATCATGCGTCGGGCAGAGCTGCCCATGTAGACGCAAGTCATGCAATTCATAGGAACTCGGCACAGTCGCCCGCAGCAGGATGCTGACGGGCCTTTTTGCGTTTGGCTGCTTGGAGCTGCTTAACGGGAAGGCCCTGCATCTTTGACTTTGCAAGTCTGCGATGAGCGTCGCGAAAGCGGCATTACCAGCAGGCCGGTTATATTCGAGGCGTCGGCTCCAGCAGCGGCGCCCAGCGATCGCGGAGGCTACAGCATGAAGGTCCAGCATTTTCTCGGGGGTATTGAGAATCTCGGCCCCGTCGATGTCGAAAAGCGCGTCTTCGTCGAGCCGTGGGAGGCGCAACTCTTCGCCGTCCACACGACGATGATGGGTACGGGGATTTGGGCGTGGCCGGACCTGCGGGTCCTCGCCGAGTCCATGAACCCGCTCGATTACTTCAAGTACCGCTACTACATCAAATGGCTCGGAGGCATGTCCAAGTTCCTGATCTCCCGGAACTACATCTCCGAGAAGGAACTCGATACCAAGACCAGTTACTACCTCGAAAACCCGGATGCGCCGCAACCGGACACCGGGAACGGGGACATCACCGACCGCGTCATCGAATATTTCTATACCGGCGCGAATCCTTATCGTGACGTCGCGGTCAACCCGATCTTCAAGGTCGGCGACACGGTGCGCGTGAAGGACATGCCGCCGGCGGTCCACACTCGCCTGCCGGGCTACCTTCGCAACAAGATCGGCATCGTCGAGACCGTCTACAAGGGCGCGTATCTCTACGCCGACAACGTGCCGACCGATGGCATCTGCACGCCGCAGCCGGTCTATCTCGTGAAGTTCAAAACGCGCGACATCTGGGAGGACATCCCCGACAAGGGTGACGTTCTCTACAATGACTGCTTCGAGGTCTATCTCGAGGCAATCTGATCTTCATTTCATTCAACCATTACGCATGAAAGCGGCGGTAATTCCGCCAAGAAGAAGGCGATTTCCATGAGCGGCGATCACGACCACGATCACGACCACCACCATCACCTGCGCGAGAGCGAGAGCTACTACGCCGCGCGCACCAAGGCACTCGAGTCCCTGTTTCGTGAGAAGGGCCTCATCGGCACCGACACGGTGGACCGGGTCATCAATTTCTTCGAGCACGAAATGGGCCCCTTCAATGGAGCCAAGGTCGTGGCCAAGGCCTGGACCGACCCGGCCTTCAAGGCCCGCCTTCTCGCCGACGCCAACATGGCCATCGCCGAACTCGGCATGCGCGACGGTATCGAGGGCGAAAACCTCAAGGTTGTCGAGAACAAGCCCGGCACCCACAATGTCGTGTGCTGCACGCTCTGCTCGTGCTGGCCGTGGCCGCTGCTCGGCCTGCCCCCCTACTGGTTCAAGGACCCGGTGTTCCGCGCCCGTATCGTGCGCGAGCCTCGCGGCGTGCTGTCGGATTTCGGCGTGACATTGCCGGAAGACCACAAGATCGAGATCTGGGACTCGAGCGCTCAGGTCCGTTACTTCGTGATCCCCGAGCGCCCCGCCGGCACCGAAGGGTGGTCGGAAGAGAAGCTCGCTGCGCTCGTCTCGACCGAGGCCATGCAGGGCCTGGGTCTCGCAACGGCCTGAGGGGGGATGAGATGGACGGCTATATCGAGGATCTCACCGGCCGCGAGGCCATTCCGCGCAACTGCGAGAGCCTGAAGTTCGATGAGCCCTGGCAGGGCCGCGCCTTCGGCATGGTGCTCGCGCTCGCCGAGGCCAAGTCCTACCCCTACGAGGACTTCCGCAAAAGCCTGATCAGCACCATTGGCGAGTGGGACAAGACCCACGTGCCGGGCGACGAGACCTGGAGCTATTACGAGCATTGGCTCGCGGCCTTCGAGAAGCTCGTGCTCGAGAAGGGGTTGATCGACCACGGGGAGCTCGACCGGCGCACGGAAGAGTTTCTCCACCGCACCCGCGACGAGGTCATCTGACCTCTACGCGAGCCGGTTCGATCCGACTCTTCGCCGACCGGTGCGCCACGCGCGTGCCGGAACGGCGGAGCCTTGTCCTCACGCGTCTCGAAAGGGCGCAAACCATGATCATCCCTCTCTCAATCAGCGTGGGCCTGCTCGGGGGCATCTGCACCTGGCTGTTTCTCGCGACCAACAGCTTCCTGATCTGGGCGGCGTTCGTGGCCTGGGCCTGCTTCTACCACTGCGGCGGTGACACCGCGGCCTTCCGGACCACGGTCGTCTCGAATCTGTTCGGGGTGCTGGTGGCCTGGGGCGCGGGGCTCGCACTCGCCACCATCGGTCCCGGTCCGGTGCTCGGTGCGACGATCGTCGCCGCCTCGATCACGCTCTACATTCTGGCGGCCCACATCCAGCACTTCTCGTCGATCCCGGCCGTCACCTACGGATACGCCTGCACGTTCTCTTTCCTGACCCAGAACCCGGACGCCTTTACGCCGACCGCCATGCTGTCGGCGTCCGGTCAGAACGCCCTGCTGATCGTCCCGTTCTCGATGATCATCGGCGCGTGCTTCGCCTTCGGCTCGGCAAAACTCGCGGCCTTGATCCACGGGCTCACGCCGAAACCGTCCGTCAGCGTCCGCTGATCCGTCCGCCGCGGCCAGTTCCCCGCGCGGCATTTCTTCCAACCATCCAACTCGGGAGAGTTCATATGACCAGCATCGTACACGCCACCACCGCGCAGAGCTCGGCGCGCGCCGAACCGATCCCGGTGTCGGCGATCCTGCCCTGGGCCGTCTTCGGCGGCCTCATGCTCCTTCTCACCGTCTACTTCGTCGGTGCGGAAGAAGGCGCCACGTCGCTGATGGGTGGTTCCTACGTGCACGAGTTCGTGCATGACGGCCGCCATCTGCTCGGCTTCCCCTGCCACTGACGGAGAGCGAGATGGTCGGCAACATACTCTTGAGGGGCATGATCGTCGGCGTGGCCGCCGGCCTTCTCGCCTTCTGCTTCGCCAAGGTCTTCGGAGAGCCTTGGGTGGATTATGCCATCGCGTTCGAGGCGCAGGCCAGCCACGCCGCGGACATGATCACCGGCGCGGAAGAGCCGGATATCGTGAGCCGCGCCACGCAGGCCGGGGCCGGTCTCTTCACCGGCCTCGTGGTCTACGGCGCCGCGGTCGGCGGCTTGTTCGCGCTGGCTTTCGCCTTCACGAACGGCAGGCTCGGACGCTTGAGCCCGCGCTCGGTGTCGGCCTTGATCGCGATCCTGGGCTTCGTCGCGATCGTCATCGTCCCGCAGCTGAAATATCCGGCCAACCCTCCGGCCGTCGGCAGCGCCGACACGATCGTGGCGCGTACCGAACTGTTCTTCACCATGATGGTGTTCTCGCTCGTGCTGATGATCGCGTCCGTCATGTTCGCTCGGCGCCTTGCAGAGCGGATCGGCGGCTGGAACGGGGCGACGGTGGCCGGCCTCGTCTACCTGGCCGTCGTCGCGGTGATGTTCGCGGCTCTGCCGACGATCGAGGAGATCCCGGCCGCCTTTTCGCCGGCCATGCTCTGGAACTTCCGTATCTCCTCGATCGGCGTGCAGGCGGTTCTCTGGGCCGCGATCGGCCTGCTGTTCGGCGCCGTTACCGAGGGTGTCTCGCTCAAGCATGTCGCGCCGCGCCGCGCGGCGAGCGCGAGTGCCTTCCGGTGACGAAGGGCACATGCCAGCTGTCGCGGCTCGGGCGTCTCGCCCGGGTCGCGGCTGTCGTTGCGTCCATGTCCGGCCCGGGCGTGGCGTTGGCGCATTCGGGCGGGGCAGGCAATGGACCACCTGCCGGCCTGCCGATCCCAGCGATCTCGCATGGCGAGATGGCGCTGGTCGACGAACGGCTCGACGAGATCGTCGCTCTGGCGAAACGTCAGGCCGCCAGCGACGGCTCGATGCGGCGGCTTTACAATCACTATGGCGTCCAGTTCGCCTATTGCTTCTGGGGCCTCGCGCCCGGAGGTGTCACGCGCGAGGACAGCCCGTTCAATGCCTGTGCCCATGCCTATCTGGCGACCGCGAAGCAACTCCTCGTGGTCATGAGCCGCGAACCCGCGAGCTCAACCGCGGCGGCGGCGATCCTTGAGCGGCTGGAAGCGCGCAAGCGCGTGACGCCGGAAGCGGGTGAAATATGCTCGTCGAGTGGGGAGACCTTCGACACGGCGTCCCTCGTGCGGCCGCAATTGGCCGAGGTCGTCCGCGATCCCGCATGTGCCTTCATCGCCCTGGGATCGGTGCTGGTCGTGGCCAGCGGCGGCCTCGCTGCCAGTTCGATGCGGCGGCCTGCGCGCAAGCCCGGTTCATCGTCCGCCTGACCGCCTCGCCGGAAACGTTCGATGACTCATCGACTGCTCATGATCTGCGCTTACCGGCCCAAGCGTCCCGTCTTTCCGGGCGGTGGCACCCCGGACACCATCGAGGACGGCGCGGTGTCGCCGATCCCAAGGTCGGCTCTCAGGGGCGACCGATTTTGGTGCGGACCTGATCCGATCACGCTCCGGAGCGCCACGGCGCTCGGCCTCGACATCGAGGTTCAGCCCGAACTGGCGGAGATCGATTTCGGGTCGTGGCGTGGGCGCACGCCCGAGGATGTCGCGCAATCGGATCCGGATGGCTTGCGAGCCTGGACAGCCGAGCCCTCCGCAACGCCCCATGGAGGGGAGTCCGTTGAAGCTCTCCTTGAGCGCGTCGGCACCTGGCTTGCGGGATGCACGACACTTTCTGGGCGAACCATCGCCGTCGCGCCGGGCTCGGTCATCAAGGCGTGCATGCTCCACGCGCTTGGGGCCCCAGCCGACTGCTACCGGCGTATCGATATCGAGCCGATGAGCTCGGTGACGCTGGTCAGCGACGGACGCCGCTGGATCGTGCGGCTTCCTACGGGCGCGGGGATGTGAGGCGCAAGGGGATGACGGTCAGGCGGGGAGCGCCTCGTCGGGTCGATCATGATACGTTTCTGGTTGGGTCCTTCGCCTGCGCCGCGGTCAACAGATCCGAGTCTCGTGATCGCCCGATGCGCTCGCAACGCCTGCCTTCAGCGCAATGCCCTCAGCGCATTCAGGATGACCATGGCGTCGATGACCTCCTGCAACAGCGCGCCCTGGACCGGCGGCAGGTAGCCGAACGCTGCCACGACCATCGCCCCGACCGACAGGCCGAGCCCCGCCAGCACGCTCTGCAGCGCGATCCGGCGGGTGCGGCGCGCGGTCTCGATGGCGCGGGCCAGCGGGCGCAGTTCGTCGACCAGCAACACGACGCCGGCCGCTTCCGAGGATGCCGCCGCGCCGCGCGCGCCCATCGCCACGCCGACATCGGCGGCCGCCAGCGCGGGGGCGTCGTTCACCCCGTCGCCGACCATCATCACCGGCTGACGCGCCGCCTCGCTCCGCACCGCCGCCACCTTGCCTTCCGGAGTCAGGTCGCCCAACACCTCGTCGACGCCGAGCGTCTGACCGACCTCGCGGGCGATCTCGCCGACATCGCCGCTCGCGAGCACGATGCGCGTGACGCCCGAGTGGCGCAGCGCGTCGAGCGTGGCTGCGGCGTCGGCCCTGAGCGGATCGCGCAGGCGGATGATGCCGGCGAGCCGGCCGTCCACGGCCACATGCACCGCCATGGTGCCGGCGGGCACGGTTGAAAGGGAGGCGCCGGCTTGGGTGGCTACGCAGCGCTCGCGCACATATCCATCGCCGCCCAGAGCAACCCGCCGAGAGCCGATCCGTCCCTCAACGCCCTTGCCCGGGCGCTCGGCGATGTCGACCGGGCGCGTCAGCGTCAACCCCGCCTGCGCGGCGGCACGTATCAGCGCGCTCGCCACGACATGGGACGATGCCTGATCGAGGCTGGCCGCGAGCTGGAGGATGTCCGCCTCGCGAAAGCCGGCCTCGACGTCGATTCCGGTGATCTCCGGGCGGCCCCGCGTCAGTGTGCCGGTCTTGTCGAGAATGGCGGTGCGGATGCGGGCCAGTGCTTCCAGCGCGGCGCCGTCCTTGACCAGCGCGCCGGAACGGGCCGAGCGCGACATGCCGGAAATGATCGCCACCGGCACGGCGAGAATGAGCGGGCAGGGTGTCGCCACCACCAGCACCGCCAGCGCGCGGATCGGGTCGGCGCTCAGCCCCCAGGCGAGTGCGGCCAGAGCAAGGGTGAGCACGAGGAAACCGACGGCGTAGCGGTCGGCCAGCCGGGCCATCGGTGCCTTGCTGGCTTGCGCGGCTTCGACCAGCCGGACGATACCGGCATAGGTGCTCTCCGCTGCCGGCCGGCTGGCAATCATCTCGAACGGTGCCGCTACCAAGGTGGCGCCGCTCAACGCCTCGCTGCCGGTATCGAGCCGCACCGGCAGCGATTCTCCGGTCAGGGCCGACATGTCGAGCACGGCGATGCCCTCGACGATATGTCCGTCGACCGGGAGCACTTCGCCCTGCCGGATCAGCAGCCGGTCGCCCGGCTGAACGGCGGCGATCGGCGTCTCGCGCAGCTCGCCATCGCGATAAACCATGGCACTGAAGGCGACGCGGCCCAGCAGCGCGGTCATTTCCCGCCGCGCACGGCCTTCCGCGAAGCTCTCCAGCAACTGCCCGCCGGCATACATCAGCGCGACGACATTGCCGGCCAGCGGCTCGCCGAAGGCCAGCGCGGCGGACATGGACAGCGCCGCCACGATGTCGAGCCCGACATCGCCCCGGCGCAGCGCGACGGCGATCTGGACGAACAGGGCGAGCAGCACCGGCACCGTCGCCAGCGCCCAGGCGAGGTGCGCCGCTTCCGCGCCGACCTGCCAGATCAGCGCGCCGCCGGCGCCCAGACCGGCGGCGGCGACCGCCACCAGCAGCCGGGGCGCGAGGCGGCGATACGCAGCGCGGAAACCCGACGCTGGCGTCGGAGGCATGGGCGGCGACGACATGGGGCGCGACGACATGGGAACCGGCTCACCCCGGGATGGCGAGCGGGCGATCGCCATGGTCCGCGGGTGGGTGCGGACCGCTGGCGCGCAGGCGGGCGAAATGGGTCATGGCGGCTCCCGTGCTTCACATTAGAATCTTTTCAAGCTGATTGGCTATGACCTCCTCGCAGGCCTCATCGTGCCGGCACCACCTCTTGAGCGTGGCGGAGCTGGCGAAATCGACCTATTGAGGACATCCCGATTGCATTCATAATGACGCCGTTCGCTCCTGGACCGGCGCCGCAGACTGCGCGCGGCAGATTTTCGCGCGCCTCGACAGGACCCGCCGTGGACGACCGACCCGCCAGCCGCATCGATGCCGCGCCAGCCCGCAAGAGCATCTCGCTCTATGGCGTTCTTGCCGAAACCGTCGTCGTGCAGGCGCTCGGCACCATGTCGGTCCTCATCATACCGGCGCTGGCGCCGGCAGTGGCGGCGACGCTCGGCGTCTCATCGGTGTTCATCGGCTATCAGATCACGGTGATCTATCTGGCGGCGATGGGGGCCTCGCTGATCGCCGGCGCGCTGGTCGCCAGACATGGCGGCTGCCGAATCGGGCAGCTGGCGATGCTGATGGACGTGATCGGCTGCCTGCTGGCGAGCGTGCCGAACCTGTTCTCCATGCTTGTTGGGTCGATCATCATCGGCGCCTCCTACGGCATGATCATTCCGTCCTCCTCAGAACTCCTGATCCGCCACGCGCCGCCGCACCGACGCAGCCTGATCTTCTCGATCAAGCAGGCCGGCGTGCCGGTCGGCGGCATGGCGGTGGGCATTATCGGGCCGCTGATCGCGGTGCGCTTCGGCTGGAGTGCCGCGCTGTGGAGCGTGGCCGCGGCCTGCCTGATGGTGATGCTGTATTCCCAACGGGGCCGGCGCGAACTCGACCGGCCGGAGGAACGCCAGTGGGTGCCCATGGTGATGCCCTGGGCCTCGCTGCGGCTGGTGTTCGGCAACCCGCCGCTGCGCTGGCTGGCCTTCGCCACCTTCTGCTTCTCGGCGGTCCAGCTTTCTGTGGTGGCGTTCCTGGTCGCCATGCTGGTGGAGGAAAAGGGCGTGAGCCTTGCCACCGCCGGCCTCGTGCTGGCCGGTGTCCAGCTCTGCGGCGCATTCGGCCGCGTGCTGTGGGGCTGGGTGGCGGACGCCACGGGGCGCGGGCTCTCGGTGCTGGTCGGGCTGGCTCTGGCGATGGTCGCGGCTTCCCTGCTGGTGGCCGTTGCCGGCGACGCGCTGCCGCTGGCCGTGCTGGTCGGGCTGTTCCTCCTGCTCGGCCTCACGGCCAATTCGTGGAACGGGGTCTATCTGTCCGAGGTCGCCCGGCTGAGCCCGGCGCAGGCGGTCGGCACCATCACCGGCGCGGCGATGTTCTTCACCTTTACCGGCGTGGTGGTCGGGCCGAGCCTGTTCTCGCAGTTCCACACGCTGTTTGGCAGCTATCAGGGCACGTATGTCGTGATCGCGGCCTTCGCGGCGGTGGCGACCGTTCTGCTGATGCTGGTGCAGCGGCTGGTCGCCGCCCGCCTCGCGCGCGGAAAGCGCGTGGGATAGCGGTTCAGGCCGGCGCGACGAGGTTGCGGGGCTGTCCGGCCATGAAGGCCTCGACATTGGCGATCACCCCATCGGCCAGCGCCTGTATCGCCTCGCGGCTCGCCCAGGCGACGTGGGGCGTGATGATGACGTTGGGACGCCCGGCGATCGCCATCAGCGGATGGTGCGCGGGCATCGGCTCCGCGCTCGCCACGTCAAGGCCGACGCCCGATATCCGGCCGCTTTCCACCGCCTCGATCAGCGCCGCCTCGTCGATCAGCCCGCCGCGTGCGGTGTTGATGAGCAGCGGCCGGCGCGCCATGAGCGCGAATTCCGCGCGCCCGATCAAACCCTGGGTCTCGGGCGTTAGCGGGCAGTGCAGGCTGATGATATCTGACCGCGCCAGCACCTCCGCGAAGGGTGTGCGCCCCTCGCCGGATGCGGCATCCTCCAGCGCCGCCACGCCCTTGCGGCCGGCATGCAGCACCTTCATGCCGAACGCGCCGGCCAGCGCCGCCACCGCGCCGCCAAGCTCGCCCCGGCCGATGAGCCCGAGCGTGCTGCCGGCGAGATCGCGGATCGGATAATCGACGAAGCAGAACTGCGTCGCCTCGCTCCAGCGCCCGCGCGCCACCGCCTGGGCATAGGCGCCGATATTGCGCTGCAGGGCCAGCATCAGCGCGAAGGTGTGTTCCGGCACGGCGTGCGTGGCGTAGCCGCGGACATTGGAGACGAGAATTCCGCGCGCCGCGCAGGCGCGCAGGTCCACATGGTCCGTGCCGGTGGCCGCGACCGCGACCATGCGCAGCTTCGGCAACTGCGCGAGGGTGGCGGCACTGAGCGCCACCTTGCTGACCAGCAGGATCGTCGCCTCGCGCGCGCGCTCGACGATCTCGCCGGGCGCGGTGTCGTCATATGTTCGCCAGTCGCAATCGAGGCGGGGCCGGCGCAGGGTCGCCCCGTCCGGCAGCGCGCCCGTGTCCAGCATGACGACGTGATGGCGGGGCGGCGCGGTGCCGTTGGACATGAGCGAGGCTCTCCGTTGGGGCGGGCCGCCGGCCGGAAGGCTCAGCGGCGCATCGAGCCGGTTTCGCGCAGGGCGGCGTGCCAGCTCAAGGCTTCCTCGATGATATGCGGCGTCTGCCCGCCGCGGGCCAGCGCGCGCTCGACATAATCAGTGAGCATGTCGCGATAATCCGGGTGCGCACAGTTCGCGATGACGAGGCGGGCGCGCTCGCGCGGGGCAAGGCCGCGCAGGTCGGCCAGGCCCTGCTCGGTCACCACGATGTCAACGTCGTGCTCGGTGTGGTCGACATGGGAGACCATCGGCACCACGCTGGAAATCGCGCCGCCCTTGGCGACCGACTTGGTGACGAACACCGAGAGATAGGCGTTGCGCGCGAAGTCGCCGGAGCCGCCAATGCCGTTCATCATGTGGGTGCCCCCGACATGGGTGGAGTTGATATTGCCGTAGAGGTCGAACTCCAGCGCGGTGTTGACCGCGATGATGCCGAGGCGGCGTATGATTTCCGGGTGGTTGGAAATCTCCTGCGGGCGCAGAACCAGCTTCGGCTTGTAGCGGGCGAAGTCCGGCAGCACGGCCTGATATTTGGCCTGCGACAGGGTGATCGAGGAGCCGGAGGCGAAGTCGAGCTTGCCGGCGTCGAACAGGTCGAAGGTCGAATCCTGCAACACCTCGGAATACATGGTGAGGCTGTGAAACGGGCTATCGATCAGCCCGTGCATCACCGCATTCGCGATCGTGCCGATGCCGGCCTGCAGCGGCTGAAGCGTGTCGGTCAGCCGGCCCACGGCTACCTCGTGCTTCAGCAGTTCGGTGAGGTGGCCGGCGATGGCGGCGGTCTCCGGGTCCGGCGGCAGCACGGTGGAGGAGGAATCCAGCTTGGTCGTGATCACGATCGCCGCGATCTTCGCCGGGTCGATCGGGATGAAGGGCAGGCCGATCCGGTTCTCCGGCGCGACGATGGGAATCGGGTGGCGCACCGGGCGCTGGGTCGGGATGTAGATGTCGTGCAGCCCCTCCAGAAGGGTCGGCTGCGACAGGTTGATCTCGACGATCACCTTGGGCGCGAGGATGGCGAAGCTCGCCGAATTGCCGACCGAGGTGGTGGGGATGATGCCGCCCTGCTCGGTGATGGCCACCGCCTCGATCACCGCGATGTCGACCGGCCCGATCTGCCGGGTGCGGAGCTGTTCGACGGTCTCGGAAAGATGCTGGTCGATGAACATCACCTCGCCGGCATTGATGGCGCGGCGCAGGGCGGGATCGGACTGGAACGGGATGCGGCGCGACAGGAGGTGCGCCTCGGCCATCTGCTTGTCGAGGTCGTTGCCGAGCGAGGCGCCGGTGATCAGCGTGATCTTGAGCGGCTCGGTCCGGGCGCGCTGGACCAGCGCCATCGGCACCGCCTTGGCCTCACCCGCGCGGGTGAAGCCGCTCATGCCGACGGTCATGCCGTCCTGGATCAAGCTTGCGGCCGCCTCCGCGCTGACCACTTTGTCCCACAGCGACGGCTGGCGGATACGCTGGCGATAGGTGTCGCTGGTCATGGGGCGCTCCTCAACGGCATCAAGGCTTTTGAGGAGGCACTAGACCGTGTCGCGAGGCATCGCGATGCGACTTTCGGGGATAGGTAACTTACCTATGACGGCGATGCATAGCTATTCCGCGGCGAGCATCACCGGCCCGGCGCCGCGCGCGCGGCCCCAGCTCGCCATGGCCAGCAGGGCGGGGCGCAGCGTTTCCCCTTCCGCCGTCAGGCGGTAGCCGACCTGCGGCGGCACGGTCGGGTAGACGGTGCGGTCGATCACGCCGTCGGCTTCCAGCTCGCGCAGCGCCTTGGCGAGGATGCGCTGGCTGACGCGAGCCATGCGCCGCTTCAATTCGCTGAAGCGCTGTTCGCCGTCGAGCAGATGATAGAGGATGGCGCCCTTCCATTTGGCGCCGATGATCTCCAGCGTCCGCTCGACCGGGCATCCGGTGCCCTGGAGATATTGGTGACGTTTGGCCATCGCCGTTCTCGTGCCGCCTGATGATCAAGACAGGAACGCGGCGTTATAGCATGCGCCGCGCCCGGCGTGGACGGGAGCATAGGCGGTTTCATTCCCGATACCTGGCGACGTTTTCGTGCGTCCTTGCGGCTTTCGCCGGAATGACGACATTGCGGGTCACATGTCCTGAACCCGGAGAATATCCGCCATGAAAGCCGTCGGCTATATCGACAGCCTCGCCATCGACGAGGCGCGCTCGCTTTTCGATTTCGAAACCCCCACGCCCGTGCCCGGCCCTCGCGACCTGCTGGTGCGGGTCGAGGCGATCTCGGTCAATCCGGTCGACACCAAGGTGCGCCGGCGCCGGCAGGGGACGGCGGACGCACCAGTCATCCTCGGCTGGGACGCCGCCGGCGTGGTCGAGGCGGTGGGGGCCGAGGTGAGCCTGTTCCGGCCGGGCGACGCCGTGTTCTATGCCGGCGATCTCAACCGGCCCGGCTCCAACGCGCAGTTCCAGATCGTCGATGAGCGCATTGTCGGGATGAAGCCCGCCTCGCTGTCCTATCCCGAAGCCGCCGCGCTGCCGCTCACCGCCATCACCGCCTGGGAAGGCCTGTTCGACCGGCTGCAACTGCCGAAAGAGGGCGCCGGCAAGCTGCTGGTCGTCGGGGCGGCGGGCGGGGTCGGCTCACTCGCCGTCCAGTTCGCGCGCCAGCTCACCGACGCCACCGTGATCGGCACCGCCTCGCGGCCGGAAAGCCGGGACTGGCTGGAAGGACTCGGCGCCCATGCCGTGATCGACCATTCGCGCCCGCTGAGCGAGGAACTGGCGAGCGCGGGGCTCGGCGAGGTCGACTATGTGTTCAGCCTCAACGCCACCGACCGGCATTGGTCCGAGATCGTGAAGGCGGTGCGCCCGCAGGGGCGTATCGCGCTGATCGACGATCCCGCGAGCCTCGACATCATGCCGCTCAAGCCCAAGAGCCTGTCGCTGCACTGGGAATTCATGTTCACCCGCTCGATGTTCGCCACGCCGGACATGGCCGCGCAGCATGAATTGCTGGGCGAGGTGGCGAAGCTGGTCGATGCCGGCACGGTGCGCACCACGCTGGGCGCCAATTTCGGCACCATCGACGCCGCCAACCTCAAGCGCGCCCATGCGGCGCTGGAGAGCGGGCGCTCGATCGGCAAGGTCGTGCTGGAAGGCTGGGCGGACTGAGGTCGCCCGGTTCCCAGCGGCACATCTGCCCTTATGCTCGACGAGATGAGTCGCCGCCCCTGATACGGGGCGGCGCGGGCAGGGGAGTATCCGGTGTGAGCAGCGCAGCCTGTGAGTGGAGCCCGTGCGGGCGCGTGTCGGCATGAGCGAGGCTGCAAGCCCGGATGCGCTGGTGTTCTACAGCCCGGTCGACGACCCGGTGGCGTGGCGCCAGGCGCTGACCGCCGAGCTGCCGGACCTCGATTTCCGCGTCGACCCGGAGGTGGGCGATCCGCGCGATATCCGCTACGCGCTGACCTGGGTGCCGCCGGAAGGCTTTTTCGCCCGGTTTCCCAATCTGGAGCTGGTGGTCAATCTCGGCGCCGGGGTCGATGCGCTGATGGGGCGCGACGATCTGGTGCCGGTGAAGTTCTCCCGGCTCTCCGACCCCGGCATGGTGGCGATGATGACGAGCTATGTCGTCTTCGCCGTCACCCGCTATGCCCGCGACATTCCGGTGTTCGAGCGGGCCAAGCGGCGCGGGGAGTGGGAGTATGTGCACCCCCGGCCGCTGTTCGACATCAAGGTCGGCGTGCTCGGGCTCGGCGAACTCGGCGCCGCGGCGGCGCGCATGCTCGCCACCATGGGCTTTTCCGTCTCCGGCTGGTCGCGCTCGCCCAAGACCATCGAGGGCGTGGAGGCGCTGACCGGGCGCGAGGGGCTGGAGACGCTGCTGTCGACCTGCGAGATCGTGGTCTGCCTGCTGCCGCTCACCCCGCAGTCGCGCCACATGCTCGGCGCGCGCGAACTGGCGCTGATGCCGAGGGGCGCGAAGTTCATCAACTGCTCGCGCGGGGCGCTGGTGGACGAGGAGGCGCTGATCGCGGCGCTGCGCTCGGGGGCGATCGGGGAGGCGACGCTCGACGTGTTCGAACAGGAGCCGCTGCCGGCCGGCCATGCGCTCTGGTCGCTGGACAATGTGCTGATCACGCCGCATCTCGCCAGCATTACCGTGCCGGCGCTGGCGGCGAAGAACGTGGCGGAGAGCATCCGCCGCATGCGCGCCGGCCTGCCGCCGCTGCACGAGGTCGAACCCGCGCGGGGCTACTGAGCCGGTCAGCCGGCGCCCGTCAACCGGCGCCGGCCAGCGCGCGCCGGGCGGCTTCGGGCCGGTGGAACAGGAAGCCCTGATAGATCACGGCGCCGAGGCTGCGCAGCTTGTCGAGCTGCGCCTCGCGCTCCACGCCCTCCGCCACCAGTTCGAGGCCGAGCGACTGCGAGATGAAGATCGCCGCCTTGATCAGCGCCTCGTTGATCGGGTCGTCCATCATGTCGCGGGTGACGGTCCAGTCGATCTTGATGCCGTCCACGGGGAGTTGCTTGAGCGCCTCGAACGAATTGTAGCCATGGCCGAAATCGTCGAGATAAAGCTTCAGGCCACGCTGGCGCAGCACATCGAGAAACGCGACGGTGTGCTGGAGGTCGTCGATCTCCTCGGTCTCGGTGATCTCGACGCGCAGGGCATGCTCGATGCCCGCCGTCATGTCCAGCATGCCCACGAAATTGCGCTGGAACGCCGGGTCCGCCAGCGTGCCGGCGCCGATATTGACCGAGACATATTGCTGCCGGTCGCGCGCCAGCAGCTGCGTCGCGACCGCGATGGCCTGCCGGCACACCCAGAGGTCGATGCGCCCCATCAGCCCGAGCCGGCGCGCGGCCGGGAGGAAATGGGCCGGGCTGCAATAGACGCCGTTCTCGTCGCGCATGCGCAGCAGCGCCTCGTAGCCGAGCACGCTGCGCTCGGCGTCGACGATGGCCTGCAGATGCAGCTCGAAACGGTCATGCTCCAGCGCGAGGCGCACCCGCTCCGCCCAGCTCATGCGCTGCTGCGTGACGTGCACGCGCGGGTCTGACAGGTCGTAGAGCTGCACCCGGTCGCGCCCGGCTTCCTTGGCGACGCGGCAGGCGGTGTCGGAGGTGGCGAGCAGGCTGGAGACGCTATGGCTGCCGGGCGAGGCATGGACCAGCCCGATGCTGAGCGTGAGCGAGAAGCTCTGCCCGCCGCCGACGAAGATGTGGCCATGCGCGGCCGCGTTGATGCGGCGCATGATGCGGAGGGCCTCGCTCTCGTCGAGTTCGGTCAGCAGCACGGCGAATTCGTCGCCGCCGACCCGCGCCAGCATGTCGTCGGCACGCAGCAGGCCGCGCAGGAAATGCGCGACGTCGCGCAGCAGGTCGTCCGCCGCGGCATGGCCGAGCGCGTCGTTGACGCCCTTGAAATGGTCGATGTCGATAAAGCCGACCCAGATGCGCCATGTCTGTCCGTCGCGCAGCACGCCGTCGAGCCGTTCCTCCAGCGCGAAGCGGTTCGGCAGACCGGTCAGCAGGTCGGAACGCGCCTGGCGGGCGATCAGCCGCGCGAATTCCGCCAGCGCCTCGCTCTGCTGCTCGAGCTGGCTGCGCAGCAGCACCAGCTCGGTCTCGCGCTTCTTCTGCGCTGTCACGTCGGTCCAGATGCCGACCGTGTTGCCGTCGGCCATGCGGTGATGGCTGACCAGCATCCAGTCGCCATTGCGCAGCGGGATTTCAAAGCGGCGATCTTCGGCCTCGCCGAGCCGGGCGCCCATGAAGGCGATCAGATGCTCGGGATCGTTGATCGGCTCGGCGAACAGGCCTTTCTGCGCCGCCTGGCGCAGCAGGTCGGGCAGCCGCCGGCCCGCCTCGAAGCTGACCCCGGCGCGCCCGAAGATCTGCGCCATACGCTCATTGAACAGCAGCACGCGCTCGCCGGGATCCAGCAGCAGGAAACCTTCGCTGATGCCGCCAATGGCTTCGAGCAGCTTGCGCTCAGCCAGCTTGTGCTGGCTGATGTCGGTCCAGGTGGAAACGATCCAGCCCTCGCGGGTGCGCCGTTCGCGCACGCGGGCATAGCCTCCGCCGGCGAGCGGGACATCGAAGGGCTCGCCGTCGGCAAGGTCATGGCGCTGCAGCCGTTCCGCGAGCACGGCCTGGCGCTCGTCGATCTCGCCCAGCGCGTTCTGAGGCACGCTTGCCATTTCGTGCGCGGCGATCTCCGCGAAGGTGAGGCCCTGCATGTTGCCCAGATAGGGGAACAGCTCCTCCAGCCGGCGGTTATGGACCACCAGCCGATCCGCGTCGTCGAACAGGGCAAAGCCCTCGCTCATGGCATCGAGCGCGGCGTTGAGGCCGATGAGGCGCGCCGGCGCGGCGACGGCGCGCCCCGAAGGAGGCTCGCTGCCGCTCAGATAGCCTGAACGTCCCGCCTTGCTCATCCCGACCGGCTCGTCTGTTTTGCCCGCCCCGGGAGGTTTTGTTGTGCCCACCCGCAACACTTCCCACCCGCTATTCACGCCTGCTTTATCGCTCTGTTCAGGCCTGGGCGTATTTGATTACTATTCGCCGGCCCGGGCAAGCCACATAGGGAGCGAGGTTTAATTTTAGACCAACAGGCTTTACATCGTGCGAACAGGCAATGGTTGGAGGCGCGCTTGGAGGCGAATCGATCCCCTGCGGAAACATCCGGCGCGCGTGCCAGCCGCTGGATTCTCGGCGTCGCCGGCGTGCTGGTTCTCGCTGCGGCGATCGGCCTGTGGGCGCGTCACGGTGCCGCCGTTTTCTTCGACTTGGTAAACGCCGGCATCGCCTATTGCTTCTGATGCCCGCCTGACGGCGCGCGGCCGTCGCCAACCTTGTTCTCCCCGAATCTGCCGTGGTGCCCATGTTCAAAGGCCGTCTTCTGCTGCTGTTCGCCGCCTTCCTCGTCGGGGCCGCCGTCATCGTGGCGGGCGCGCTGGCGCTGCTGCCCCGTCCCGCGACCCAGGTCGCCGCGCCCTCCGCGGTCGGCGGGCCGTTCGAGCTGGTGGATCAGGACGGCCAGACGGTGACGCAGGAGACCTTCGCCGGGCAGCCCTTCCTGGTGTTCTTCGGCTTCACCCATTGCCCCGACGTCTGCCCGACCAGCCTGTTCGAGATGTCGCAGGCCTTCGAGGCGCTGGGGCCGGATGCCCGCAAGATCACCGGGCTGTTCGTCACCGTCGACCCCGAGCGGGACACGCCGGAGGTGATGAAATCCTATCTCGGCAGCTTCCACCCCAGCATTCAGGGGCTTTCCGGCACGCCCGAGCAGATCGCCGCCATCTCCAAGGCCTACCGCGTCTATGCCAAGAAGGTGCCGACCCAGGGCGACGACTACACGATGGACCACACCGCGATCATCTATCTGATGGGCAAGGACGGCGCGTTCATCGCGCCTTTCAATCTGAAGCGCGCGCCCGAGACCGTCGCCGAGGATCTGCGCCGCTATTTGTAAGACGGCGGACGGCGAGCCGCCCGTATCGGCTCCGCGTGCGGCGCGAGGTGCGGGCGAGGCCGTGCTCGGTCTTCTCCCAGCGCTGCGGCGCCACGATGAGCTGGAACAGCGCGCGCCACGCCGCGCAGGACAGCAGCAGCCAGTAGAGCGGCACCAGCGGAATTACCCGCCAGAGCCCCGGCATGCGCCGTCGCCGCATGCCGAGCGCGGTGCAGGCCAGCGTCGCGCCATAACCGACGGCGAACACCGACACGCCGATCCCCTCCAGCATCGCCGCCGCCGGCGCGCGGGCGGCCTCCACGCCGTCCAGCCAGCCGAGAACCAGCGTCGCGGCGAAGAACGGGTGCATGAGCGCGGCAGCGAGGTTGCCGCCGAGCATGAGGGCGAGGGCGAGCGCGCCGGTCAGCCCGGTCTGCCGCACCAGCTGGAGCGGCTGGCGACCATGCACCAGCAGGGTCTGCATCCAGCCCTTGTACCAGCGGGAACGCTGGCAGAGCCAGGCGCGCGCGCTGCGCGGGGCCTCCTCGTCGGTGGTCGAGGCGATCACCACGGTGCGAAAGCCGTGGCGGGCGAGCCGCACGCCGAGATCGGCATCCTCGGTGACGTTGTAGGGGTCCCATCCGCCGATGCGCTCCAGCGCCGCGCGGCGGAAATGGTTCGAGGTGCCGCCGAGTGGCAGCGGCAGATCGAAGCCGGAGAGCATGGGCAGCACCACGTCGAAATGGGCGGCGTACTCGGCCGCGAACTGCCGGGTGATCCACGAATCCGCCAGATTGTCGATGGCGAGGCGGGCCTGGACGCAGGCAAGCTCCGGTCCCCCGCGCCGGAACGCGGAGCAGGCCCGGCGCAGCTGCTGGGGATCGGGTATGTCCTCGGCGTCATAGATGCCGACGATATCGCCGGTGGCGAAAGCCAGCGCGGCGTTGAGCGCCTTGGGCTTGGTGCGCGGGCCGAGCGCCGGGGCGACGACGATGTCGAAGCCGGGCCGACGGATGCGCGCCGCCAGCGCGGCGGTGGTCTCGCGGTCGTCGGGCTCCACGACCAGCAGGACCTGCAGCTTCTCCGGCGGATAGTCGAGCGCCTCCAGCGCCTCGATGAGTTGCGGCACGATCCGCGCCTCGCGGTACAGCGGCACGAGCAGGCTGTAGCGCGGCAGGGCCGGCCCATCGCGCAGCGGCGGCGGATCGGGGCGCGGCACATAGGTGCAGGCCGCGATCCGCAGCGCCGACCAGCCCAGCAGCAACGCGGCCAGCACCAGCGCCACGACCACCATGGAAGGCGACGGCAGGACGCGCATGGCGACGGGCAGCAGCACCAGCAGCAGCGCGAGACCGACCAGCAGATGGCGGGAGGCGCCGAGCGTGCGCGCGGAGAGCGCGGGCCAGGACTGCCACAGCCCGAAGGCGGCGTGGCCGGCGAGCTCGGCCGCGAAGCGCTTGCGCACATGGCCGGCGAAACGCTCGGGGGTGGTGAAGTGCACGGTGCCGGCAAGCTCCGGACGCTCCGCCAGCTTCGCCGCCACCGCCCGCAGCCGGATTCCGCGCGCGGCGATGACGAGGTGTCCACCCGGCAGGCGGCACATGCCGGAACGCAGCATGCCGAGAATGTCGGCCGGGCGCTTGCGTGCAGTGGCCGGCGCCGGCGTCTCGTCAAGCGGCAGGAAGTCGACCCCGGCTTGCCGGGCGGCGGCGCGGGCCAGTTGATCGGGCGTCGCCAGCCCGGCGGCGAGCAGCGCTTCATCCGCGCCGACGCCGAGGCGCTCGGCACGCAGGGCGGCATGGGCGAGGCTGCGCGGGTCCAGCGCGCCGGCCATGCCGGCGATTTCGGCGGGCAACGGCAGCATCGCGGCGACGCCGCCATTTCCTGCGGAGTCCAGCCGCTCCAAGCCTGTGCGCTTCATGACAGCGTTGCCCTGCACGCCTCTCGCGCAGCTGCGATTGAAACGGTACAACGGCAGCGCGGCAATCTCACTTGCCACGTGGAGAGGCGTCAGGTGCGGTCTTTTGTATTAAAACAGATGGGGCGTTGTATTTTTACCGCGCTACTTTTGTACAATGTCTCTCACAGCGCGATCGCCCAGCAGCCGCCCGCCCAGCCTCAAGCCGCCGCGCCCCAGCCTGCAACTCCGCCGGTTTTCGTTCCCGGTTTCTGGGACCCCAAGCGCCGGCCGGAGCGGCCGGACGTCACACGGCTGCCGACCCAAATCCGCTTCGTCACCACCGAGGACTATCCCCCCTTCAGCTTTCGCGGCGACGGCGGGCGGCCGGTCGGGTTCAACGTCGACATCGCCCGCGCCATCTGCGTCGAGCTGGCGATCAACTGCACGCTGGAGGTGATGCCGTTCGACCAGCTGGTCGCCGCGCTGGATTCCGGGGTGGCGGATGCGGCCATTGCCGGCATCGCCATCACCCCGGCGAGCCGCGACGCGCTGGATTTTACCGATCGCTATTTCCGCTCGCCGGCCCGCTTCGTCGGCCGCAAGGTGCAGAGCTTCAAGGGCGTGTCCCCGCCGGAACTGGCCGGGCTCAATATCGGGGTGGTCGGGAGCACCGCCCACGAGGCCTTCCTGCGCGACCAGTTCTTCGAGGCGGTGGTGCGCCCGTTCCCGACCTCCGAGGCAGCGCGCGAGGCGTTGAAGAAGGGTGAGATCGATCTCGTCTTCGGCGATGGCGTGCAGCTCGCGCTCTGGCTCAACGGCACCTCGTCGGAGAATTGCTGCGCCTTCATCGGCGGCCCCTTCACCGAGAGCCGCTATTTCGGCGAGGGCATGGGCGTGGCGGTGAAAAAGGGCAACGACGCCCTGCGCCAGTCGCTGAACTACGCCTTCGCCCAGCTCTGGGAGGAGGGCGTCTATACCGACCTCTATCTGCGCTGGTTTCCGATCAGCGTCTATTGACGTTGAACGGCTGCCGGGCGGCTCGATCGAGCCTCCCCCGAGTTTTGTGAGCCCGCGAGGTTCAATTGTCGTGCTGGATTGGCCTATAAGGTAATACGTGGCGTCATCCCCGACGCGCGAGGCCAGTTCAGGAGACGACGTACCTTATGATGGAGGCGGTTCAGAGGTTTCTCTTCGAGCATCAGTGGCTCTACACGATCCTTGCACTGACGGTGCTGATCCTCATTGCCTCGTTCGCGAATTTCGTGGTGAAGAAGATACTTCTGCGTATCGTCGATCGTCTGCTGGGGCGAACGATCTTCCGCAGGGACGCCGAGATCCGGCGTCATAGCGTCATCGAGCGGCTCGCCAACATCATGCCGGCGGTGGTGATCGCGGCGGGCATCTCGATGGTGCCGGACCTGCCATTCGCCGTGGTCACCGTCGTCAAGAATGTCGCGCGCGCCTTTGTCATCCTGACGCTGGCCATGGCGCTGGCCTCGGCGCTCAGCATCGCGGACACGCTTTATCACCGGCGCCCCGACGCCCGGCTGCGGCCGATCCGCAGCTATATCCAGATCCTCAAGATCGGCATCTATATCTTCGCGGCGATCCTGATCATCGCGACGCTGATCGACCAGTCGCCGCTGATCCTGCTGTCCGGCCTCGGCGCCATGGCGGCGGTGCTCATTCTGGTGTTCCAGGACACGCTGCTCTCCCTCGTCGCCTCGATCCAGATTTCGTCCACCGACATGGTGCGGGTGGGCGACTGGATCGAGATGCCGAGCCTCAACGCCGATGGCGACGTGGTGGAAATCGCCCTGCATACGGTGCGGGTGCAGAACTGGGACAAGACGATCACCACCATCCCGATCCGCAAGCTGGTCTCGGATTCCTTCCGCAACTGGCGCGGCATGCAGGAGGCGGGCGGGCGGCGCATCAAGCGCTCGA
Source organism: Ancylobacter gelatini (assembly GCF_022601675.1). Lineage (GTDB taxonomy): Bacteria > Pseudomonadota > Alphaproteobacteria > Rhizobiales > Xanthobacteraceae > Ancylobacter > Ancylobacter gelatini. Next base: position 142,451 of record NZ_JAKVIL010000006.1, read on the forward strand.
TCTATCTCGACCAGACCAGCATCCGCTTCCTGAACGACGAGGAAATCTCCCGGCTCAGCCGCTTCCGCCATCTGGAAGCCTATCTGGAGCGCAAGCAGCGCGAGCTGAAGGAATGGAACAGCCAGCTTGGGGAGCGCAGCACCATCCGCGCCAACATGCGCCGCATCACCAATGCCGGCACGTTCCGGGCCTATGTCGAGGCTTATCTGCGCTCCCATCCGCAGCTTCACCAGGACATGACCCTGCTGGTGCGGCAGTTGCCGCCGAGCCCCGAGGGCCTGCCGCTGGAAATCTACTGCTTCACCAGCACCACCGCCTGGGCCGCCTATGAGAGCATTCAGGCCGACATCTTCGATCATCTGTTTTCGCTGCTGCCGGAATTCGGGCTCTCGGTGTTCCAGAGCCCGAGCGGCGCGGACTTCAAGCACTGGGCATCCGACCCGGCGCCGCTGCGCTTGAGCGGGGCCTGACGGCAGGCCGCTACGCGCGGCCGCCGCCCCCACACGCTGGCTCCGCGCGGAAAAGGCGTTCAGTTTTGCGCCAACTTGCTCTAGAGCATGTCGCCTTGGGCGCGGGCGCCGAGCCGCCCGCGCGTGAAAACGTTTCAGGAGAGCCTGTCATGACGGCGACCGCTCCGGTCGAGGATGTTGCAACCGAACTGCGCGCGCAGGCCGAGATCGCCGGCGCCTGGCCGTTCGAGGAAGCCCGCAAGATCGTCGAGCGCCTGAAGCGGAAACCCAAGGACGAGGTTCTGTTCGAGACCGGCTACGGCCCCTCGGGCCTGCCGCATATCGGCACGTTCGGCGAGGTGGCGCGCACCACCATGGTGCGCCACGCCTTCCATGTGCTGACCGACGGCAAGATCCCGACGCGGCTGTTGTGCTTCTCCGACGACATGGACGGGATGCGCAAGATTCCGGACAACGTGCCGGACCCGGCGGCGCTGAAGCCCTATCTGCAAATGCCGCTCACCAAGGTGCCGAATCCGTTCGGCGGCGGCTATGCCAGCTTCGGCGACCACAACAACGCGATGCTGCGCCGCTTTCTCGATACGTTCGGCTTCGACTACGAATTCGCCAGCGCCACCGAGTATTACGCTTCCGGCAAGCTCGACGCCGTGCTGCTGAAGGCGGCGGAAAAGTATGACGCCATCATGGGCGTGATGCTGCCGACTCTGGGCGAGGAGCGGCAGGCGACCTATTCGCCGTTCCTGCCGATCTCGCCGACCTCGGGCCGCGTGCTCTACGTGCCGCTGAAGAACGTCGATGCCAAGGCCGGCACCATCACCTTCACCGACGAGGACGGGGTGGACAAGACCGTCCCCGTCACCGGCGGCCATGTGAAGCTGCAGTGGAAGCCGGATTTCGGCGCCCGCTGGGCGGCGCTCGACGTCGATTTCGAGATGTTCGGCAAGGACCACCAGACCAACGCCCCGGTCTATGACGCCATCTGCAACATTCTCGGCGGGCTGGCGCCGGAGCATTATGTCTACGAGCTGTTCCTCGACGAGGTCGGCCAGAAGATCTCGAAGTCCAAGGGCAACGGCATCACCATCGACGACTGGCTGACCTATGCCAGCCCGGAGAGCCTGGCGCTGTACATGTTCCAGTCGCCGCGCTCGGCCAAGAAGCTGCATTTCGACGTGATCCCGAAGGCGGTGGACGAGTATTTCAACTTCCTCGCCCGCTATCCCGCGCAGGACTGGAAGACCCGGCTCGGCAATCCGGTGTGGCATATCCATGCCGGCAACCCGCCGCAGATCGAGCTGCCGCTCAGCTTCGGCCTGCTGCTCAAGCTCGCCTCGGCATCGAATGCCGAGGACAAGGCGGTGCTGTGGCGCTTCATCGAGCGCTACGCGCCCGGCACCTCGCCGCAGACCAACCCGACCATGGACCAACTCGCCGGCTATGCGGTGCGCTATTTCATCGATCGCGTGAAGCCGTACCGTCAGTTCGACCTGCCCACGCCGTTCGAGGCGCAGGTGCTCGGCGAACTCGATGCGGCGCTGGCGGGTCTCGGCGATGTGGACGACGCGGAGATCCAGAACGTCATCCTCGACGTGGCGCGCGTGCACCCCGAATATCAGAACCTCAAGGCCAAGTCCCCGACGGGCGGTCCGGGTGTCTCGCGGGCGTGGTTCGAGATGCTGTACCGCACGCTGCTCGGCGAGAAGGAAGGCCCGCGCTTCGGCTCCTTCGTCGCGGCCTACGGCATTCCCGAGACCCGCACCCTGATCGCGCGGGCGCTCTCCGGCGAGCTGGCAAAGTCGGCCCCGTCTTCCGACGCGGCGTGACGGACATTCCCGCGGCGGCCTGACCGTCGCGGGTGCTTCCGCCGGGAGCCGGCGCGTCCTAACCTCGCGGAAAACGGGAGGACGCGATGACCGAGACAGGCCCCGACCACCATTCCCACGACGGCGAGCGCTGGAAGCATGACGGCGTGCGCGTCATCAAGGGCGACCAGCTGGATGCCAACACCGCGCAGACGCCGGGCATGTTCCGTCAGGCGGCGATCAACCATGCCCGCGTCGGCGCGCAGAAGATCTGGGCCGGCACGGTCACCATCCAGCCCGACGCCAAGACCGGCGTGCACCACCATGGCGCGCTGGAGAGCGTGATCTATGTGGTGCGAGGCAGGGCGCGGATGCGCTGGGGCGACCGCCTCGAATATGTCGCCGAGGCCGGGCCGGGCGACTTCATCTTCGTGCCGCCCTATGTGCCGCACCAGGAGATCAACGCCGATCCGGGCGCGCCGCTCGAATGCGTGCTGGTGCGCTCCGACAATGAGGCGGTGGTGGTCAACCTCACCGATGTCGCGCCGGTGGAGCAGCCGGAAACGGTTTATTGGATCGATCCGATCCATAAGGCTCCCGGCTGAAACGATCCGGCGTGCCGGGGCGTTGATGCCGGCTCGATGTGACATCCAGCGGACTCGCCCCGTGGGGTATGAGGCCGATCTTTCCGCTCCCCTTACTGGAGAACCCTATGATGCCCAGGCTCCTGGCCTTCTGCCTCACCATGCTGGCGCTGCTTAGCGTGATGCCCGATCCCGCTTCCGCCCAGCGGGCACCCTCCGGCAGCTATCTCGATACGTGCCGCAACGTGCAGCAGAACCGGAACTGGCTGTCCGCCAGCTGCCGCGATCTGCGCGGGCGCTGGCAGAACAGTTCACTGGACCTCGACCGTTGCCCGCGCGGCGCCGGCATCGCCAATGACAATGGCCGCCTCGTCTGCGGTCGCGGCGGCGGCGGTGGCGGCTTCGGCCCCGGACCCGGCATGAACCGCCGTCCGCCTCCGGGCACCTATATGGAGACCTGCCGCAACGCCGCGATGTTCGACGGCATTCTTCAGGCGAATTGCCGTACCGTGAATGGCCGTTGGGTCAATTCCTCGATCGATCCCCGGCGCTGCCGTGGCGACATCGCCAATTTCAACGGCCAGCTGCGCTGCCGCTGATCCTGACGCCGCCGGCGCGCAGAGCGTCCGGCGGCGTTCTCTCGGAGCGCTGGCCTCAGCCTGCCGCGCGGGTGGCCAGCGACTTCGCCCGCAGCGCGCTGAGCGAGGTGGTGGGGCTGAGGGCTTCGGGGTCGAGCTTCAGATGCACGATCGCCGGCAGGCCGCTCGCAAGCGCCGCTTCCAGCGCCGGGATCATCTCCTCATCGCGCTCCACCGTGGCGCCGAAGCCGCCAAAGGCGCGGGCATAGGCGGCGAAATCGGGGTTCTTCAGCGAGGTGCCGAACACGCGCGCGGGGTATTCGCGCTCCTGATGCATGCGGATGGTGCCGTACATGCCGTTATCGACCACGATGGCGAGGATCGGCACCTCATGCTGAACGGCGGTTGCGAATTCCTGGCCGGTCATCAGGAAATCACCGTCGCCGCACACCGCGACCGCGAGCTGTTCCGGCCGGGTGCGCTTCGCCGCCACCGCCGCCGGCAGGCCATAGCCCATCGAGCCGGAGGTCGGGGCGAGCTGGCTGCCAAAGGCGCGGAAGCGGTGGAAGCGGTGCACCCAGATCGCGAAATTGCCGGCGCCGTTGCAGATGGTGGTCTCGGCCGGCAGGTCGCGGAGCCAGCGCGTCAGCGTGCCCATCTGCACCGCACCGGGATTAGCGGGCACCTCCTCCGACCAGTTCAGATAGTCGGCCCGGGCCGCCTCGCGCCACGGAGCCCAGGCGACCGTGTTCGGCGGCTGCACGCCTTCCAGCGCGGCGGCGACGGCGGCCGGTGAGGCGTTGATCGCCAGCGTCGGCTGGTAGACCCGGCCCAGTTCCTCCGGGTCGGCATGGATGTGGACGAAATTCATCGCCGGGGAGGGGATGTCGAACAGCGTATAGCCCTGCGCGGGGACTTCGCTGAGCCGGCCGCCGAGCGCGATCACGAGATCGGCCTCCTTCAGCCGGGCGACCAGCTTCGGGTTGATGCCGAAGCCGACATCGCCGGCATAGCAGCGGTGATCGGCGGGAAACAGCATCTGCCGGCGGAAGCTCGCCGCGACCGGCAGATCGAAACGCTCGGCGAAACGCACCACGGAGGCGACCGCCCTGGCGTTCCAGCGGCTGCCGCCGAGCAGCAGCAGCGGGCGCTGCGCGCTCCATAGCAGCTTCTGCAGGCGCATCATGTCGGCATGGCCGGGCCAGGTTTCGGCGGGCTCCACGGCGGGCGCGTCGGGCACGCTGGCGATCTCCGCCAGCATGTCCTCGGGCAGCGCCACCACCACCGGGCCGGGCCGGCCCTGCATGGCGACGCGGAAGGCGCGGGCGATGATCTCGGGGATGCGCGCCGCCTCGTCGATCTCCACCGCCCATTTGGCCAGCGTGCCGAACACGGCGCGGTAATCCACCTCCTGGAACGCGCCGCGCCCGCGCATCGAGCGGGCGATCTGGCCGACGAACAGGAGCATCGGGGTGGAATCCTGTTCGGCGATATGCACGCCGGCGCTGGCATTGGTGGCGCCCGGACCGCGCGTGACGAAGCACACGCCCGGCCGGCCGGTGAGCTTGCCGACCGCCTCCGCCATCATCGCCGCGCCGCCCTCCTGCCGGCACACCACGAAGTCCAGCGCGGTGTCGGCCATGGCATCCAGCACGTCGAGATAGCTCTCGCCGGGGACGCCGAAGGCGCGGGTGACGCCGTGGCCGAGAAGGGCGTCGACGAGGATGCGGGCGCCGGTACGGGGAAGGGGAGCTTGGCTCATGGAACTGCGACTCGACGTAAGGAAAGGCGGGATGGAGGCATTATCCTAGGCGCCGCCACCGGCGAAGGCGAGGGCACTCAGAGGAAGCCGATCCACCGCCCCGCGACCAGCGCGCCCAGCCACAGCAGGGCGGAAATGCCGGCCAGAAGTCGCACGCGACCGGTGAGCGCGCCGCCGGCGATCGCCTGCCGGAAGCCGGCGCCAGCGTGCTGGAGCGCTACATTGCCGAGCGCCAGCGCGATGAGGCCCAGCTTCCACAGGAAGGCGGCATTGCCGGCATATTCCGCCGGCCGCACGCTGAACAGCCACAGCCCGGTCGGCACGGCGAGGCACAGGCCCGCCAGCGCGGCGCGGGAGAGAAACGGGCCGATCACCGCCAGCGGCACCGCGCGAAAGCAGCCCATCAGCCGCAGGTCCAGCGGCAGAACGGCGCCGAGCAACAGGCCGATGCCGAGAATATGCGCGGCATTGACGAACAGATAGGCCGTGCCCGAGCCCTGGAGCCACACCGCTCCCGGCCAGTTCCCCAAAGCCGCCAGCATGGGCCGCTCAATTGGTCGGAATGCGCTCGGGATACATGTCGTAATTGCGCCCGGCGATGGTGACGCGCACCGCCTTCATGTGCGGCTTGGCCTCGTCGCGCGACCTGTTGCCGAGCACGGTGATGGCATCGCCCTTCTGCGCGCTCATCGCGGTGAAGCCGGACGCATCGGTCTGGCGCGGGTTTCCGAGATCGACCTGCCAGACCTTGCCCTCCCTGTCGCGCACCTGAATCATGGGATGCGGCGGGGCGATGGCGACGCTCTCGACCGTGCCTTCCAGCGTCATCTGCTCGCTCTGCGCCCACGACCAGCCGTGATGGGCGAGGGCGGGGGACGCGGCGAGGAGAAGGCAGAGCGCGGGAACGCGAAGGATTCGCGCGGTGAAGATGGGCATGGGAGGCTCCTGTCGCTGCGGACGTCTCCCAGACTTATGGGGCGCAGGCGCGCCGCGACGAGCCGTGCCGGCCTCACATTTGCGCCAGCGCCCGTCAGGGCGCGGTATCCCGGCCGGAGCGGGGGCTCTTTCATGCCGCGCATGGTTCCGCGACGCCGGGATCGCTCCAGCGGACTGTCCGGCTGACGGTATGGGCAGGGCAGCGCGGGCCGAAAGACAGCCGCGGCCCACCCCCGGCGTCCCCGGAGGCCGAAGCCGGGCCGGGGCGCATGAGTGCGGGCGGGTGAGGCGCGGGCGCTAGACGTCCACGCTGGCGCGCAGGGCGTTGTCCTGGATGAACTCGCGGCGCGGCTCCACCACGTCGCCCATCAGCCGGTTGAACAGGTCGTCGGCATCGGCGACCTCCTTCACCTTGACCTGAAGCAGCGAGCGGGCGTTGACGTCGAGCGTGGTCTCCCAGAGCTGCTCGGCATTCATCTCGCCAAGGCCTTTGTAGCGCTGGAGCGTGACGCCCTTGCGGCCGGCATCGGTGGCGGCGTCGAACAGGTCCATCGGGCCGTGGACCACGATTTCCGTGCCCTTGCGGCGCAGCGTGGCGGCGTCGGCGTGGACTTCCTGAAGCTCGGCGGCGAGCGAATCCAGACGGCGTGCCTCGGCGGAGTTCACGAAGGCGGCGTCGAGCAATGCCACTTCCTTCACGCCGCGCACGGTGCGCACGAAGCGGAAGCCGGCTTCGTCCACTTCGGCGACCCATCCGCGCTCGGTGTCCTCGGCGATGATGTCGAGGCGCCGTGCCACGGTGGCGCCGACCACGTCGCGCTGTTCCTCTTCCCGCAGCAGGCCGGGGGCGAAGGCGCCGGCAATCGCCGCCTGCTCGACCACGGCGCGATTGTAGCGCGGGTGCAGGCCGTTCATCACATTACGGAAGGAGCGCGCGCTTTCCAGCACGGCGTGCAGGTCGGCGCCGGCACGCACCTCGCCATTGGCCATGAGCAGCGAGGCGTCTTCGAGGCCCTGCGAGATCAGGTAGTCCTCCAGCGAGCGCTCGTCCTTGAGGTACTGCTCGGACTTGCCACGCGAAACCTTATAGAGCGGCGGCTGGGCGATGTAGATGTGGCCGCGGTCGATGAGGTCGGGCATCTGCCGGAAGAAGAAGGTCAGCAACAGGGTGCGGATGTGGGAGCCGTCCACGTCCGCGTCGGTCATGATGATGATCTTGTGGTAGCGCAGCTTGTCGACATTGAAGTCGTCGCGGCCGATGCCGGTGCCGAGCGCGGTGATCAGCGTGCCGATCTGCTCGGAGGACAGCATCTTGTCGAAGCGGGCGCGCTCGACGTTCAGGATCTTGCCGCGCAGCGGCAGGATCGCCTGGAAGGCGCGGTTGCGGCCCATCTTGGCGGAGCCGCCGGCCGAGTCACCCTCGACGATGAAGATTTCGGACTTGGCCGGGTCGCGCTCCTGGCAGTCGGCGAGCTTGCCGGGCAGGGAGGCGACATCGAGCGGGTTCTTGCGCCGGGTCAGTTCGCGCGCCTTGCGGGCGGCCTCGCGGGCGGCGGCGGCTTCCACCACCTTGCCGACCACCGACTTGGCCTCGGCGGGATGCTCCTCAAGCCAGTTGTTCAGCGCGTCATTGACCAGCGCCTCGACCACCGGCCGCACTTCGGAGGAGACCAGCTTGTCCTTGGTCTGCGACGAGAATTTCGGGTCCGGCACCTTCACCGAGAGCACGGCGGTCAGCCCTTCGCGGCAATCCTCGCCCGTGGGGTCGACCTTTTCCTTCTTGGCGATGCCCGAGCGCTCGGAATAGCCGATGACCTGGCGCGTCAGCGCGGCGGCGAAGCCGGTGAAATGGGTGCCGCGATCACGCTGGGGAATGTTGTTGGTGAAGCACAGCACGTTCTCATGGTAGCTGTCGTTCCACGAGAGCGCGCATTCCACTGCGATGCCGTCCTTTTCGGCGCGGATCACCACAGGCGTCGGCAGCAGTGCCTGCTTGGAGCGGTCGAGATACTGCACGAAGGCCTCGACGCCGCCCTCATACATCATCTCCTCGCGCTTCACCTCGGCATGGCGGGCGTCGGTCAGCACGATGCGCACGCCGGAATTGAGGAAGGCGAGTTCGCGCAGCCGGTGCTCCAGCGTGGCGTAGCTGAATTCAATGTGGGTGAATGTCTGCGGGCTCGGCACGAAGGTGACCATGGTGCCGCGCTTGCCGGCCGGCGCCGGGCCGACCACGCGGAGCGGCGCCTCGGCGTCGCCATGGCGGAACCGCATGTGGTGTTCCTGGCCGTTGCGCCAGATGGTGAGGTCAAGCGTGGTGGAAAGCGCGTTCACCACCGAGACGCCGACGCCGTGCAGGCCGCCCGAGACCTTGTAGGAGTTCTGGTTGAACTTACCGCCGGCGTGGAGCTGGGTCATGATGACCTCGGCCGCCGAAACGCCTTCCTCGGTGTGAATGTCGGTCGGGATGCCGCGCCCGTTGTCGGTCACGGTGACGGAGCCGTCCGGGTTCAGCGTGACGGTCACTTCATCGGCATAGCCGGCCAGCGCCTCGTCAATGGCGTTGTCGACCACCTCATACACCATGTGGTGGAGGCCGGAGCCGTCATCGGTGTCGCCGATATACATGCCCGGCCGCTTGCGCACGGCGTCCAGCCCCTTCAGCACCTGAATGGACTGCGCGCCGTAATCTTCCGGCGTCGGGCTTTCGGAATCGGCCATGTGTTCAGCTCGTCGAATCGTTAAAGCGTTGAAATCTTTTGTAGCGCACTTGCACGGTTATTTCGCGGCAACCAGCACCGCCGCACCCGCCATGGCGGAGCCGCAGGCGCGGTTGATCAGCTTGATGGCGCGGGTATCGGCCACCAGATGCCGCGCGCGATGGGCGAGCGTGACATAGCTCGCAAACACCGCGCCCAGCACCACGACGATGACGCCGCACAGCTCGGCGAAGCCCAGCGTCGTCAGGTTCGCCACGTCGACGATGGTCGGCAGCAGAGCGAGATAGAACACCATCGCCTTGGGATTGCCGAGCGTCATGCCGAGGCCGGTGAGAAACAGGCCGAACGGGGATTCCGAGCGCCCGACCGTGGTCGCCTGCGCGGCATGGGCCGGCGCGGTCCACAGCTTCCAGGCGAGGTAGAGCAGGTAGCCGGCCGCTGCCAGCCGCACCACGATGAACAGCGAGCCGAGCGCCGCTGCCAGCGCGGCGAGGCCGAGCACGGCGGCGGCCAGCCACACCATGTCGCCGAGGATGATGCCCAGCACCAGCGGCGCCGCGCCCTCCCGGCCGCGCACCAGCGTGCGGGCGATCACCGCGATGACGCTGGGGCCCGGGGAGGCGGCGGCCAGCGCGAGCGCGGCGGCAAAGACGGTGATACCGACCAGATCCATGATGGCCCTTACGTGCGCGCGTGCGCGCGAAAGGTCAAGGCCTTGAGGGGGCGCCGCTTCAAGACGTCGCGTGGTGGCACACCGCCTCGATCCGGTTGCCGTCCGGGTCCAGCACGAAGGCGGCGTAATAGGACGCGTGATAGGCCGGGCGCAGGCCCGGGGCGCCGTCGTCGCGCCCGCCACTGGCGAGAGCGGCGGCGTGGAAGGCGTCGACCGCCGCCCGGTCGGGCGCCCGAAAGCACCAGTGGCGATTATCCGCCACCACCGCGCCACGCGAGGCGAGCACGGACAGATAGCTGTGGCCGTCATCGCCCATTCGGTTGCGGATGCCATAGCCGGCGCCGTGCGCGTCGCGCCGCACGCACGGCACGCCGAGCGCCTGCATGATCGCGTCATAGAACGGCAGGGCGCGGGCGGGATCGGAGACGGTGATGGAGACATGATCGAGCATGGCGCTATTCCCCCATGGCCGGCGCGACCTCGCCCGGCCGCACCTCGAAGCGCTCCGCCGCCGCGCCCAGCGCCGCGAAGGCGGCAGGGTCGGCGCCGGTCATCCACACCTGGCCGCCCAGCGCGTCCAGCGCCGCGAACAGTGCCGCGCGGCGCGCCGGGTCGAGATAGGCCACGACGTCGTCCAGCAGCATCACCGGCGCGCGTCCCGCCATGTCTCCGACCAGCCGGGCATGGGCGAGGGCGAGGCCGATGAGCAGCGCCTTCTGCTCGCCGGTGGAGCCCTGCGCAGCGGGGATCGCCTTGGGGCCGTGGCCGACCGTCAGGTCGGTGAGGTGCGGCCCGTCCAGCGCGCGGCCGGCCGCGCGGTCGCGGGGGCGGGCGGCGCGCAGCGTGGCGCGATAGGCGTCTTCGACCATGGTGGCCGGCTCGCGTGCCAGAGCGCGCTCGGTCTCGCCTTCCAGCGCCACTGTCGCCCAGGGGAACAGGGAGGTGTCGTCGCGCCCGGCCTGAATGCCGGCGTTCAGGCGCCGCACCGCCTCCAGCCGCGCGGCGGCGACGGCGATGGCGAGCGCGGCCAGCTCCTGCTCGACGGCATCGAGATAGCGCGGATCGGTGCCCATTTCTTCCAGCAGCCGGTTGCGGGCGCGCAGGGCCCGCTCTAGCGCGTTCACGCGCGCGCCATGCTCGGCGTCGACGGCGAGAACCAGCCGGTCGAGAAAGCGGCGGCGCTCGGCCGGCGGGCCGGTGAACAGGCCGTCCATTTCCGGGGTGAGCCAGACCACGCGCAGATGATCGGCAAAGGCGCTCGCCGAGCCGACGCTCTCGCCATCGATCCGGCAGCGGCGGGTGCGGGCGCCTTCCGCACCGTCCTCGACGCCGGTGCCCAGATGCACCTCGCCGAACACGCCCTCCACGGTGGCGGAAACCGCCCAGCCGGCGGTGTGCGGCTCGCCTTCGGCCGTGCGCGCCGCGAACTGGTCGAGGTTTGCCCGGCGCAGGCCGCGGCCGGGGGCGAACAGCGAGATGGCTTCGAGCAGATTGGTCTTGCCGGCGCCATTGGGGCCGACGAGCACGACCGGCCCGCGCCCGGCCCGGATTTCCGCCGCGTGATAGCTGCGGAAATGCGACAGCCTCAGGCGGGTGATGCGGGCGGGGGCGGTGACAGGCGGGCTCACACGCGCATCGGCATCAGCACATAGAGCGCGCCGCGCTTGTCCGGGTCCTGCATCAGCGTGGGGGAGCCGGGATCGGCCAGCTTCAGCTCGGCCGTGCCCCCCTCGATCTGCGAGGTGATGTCGAGCAGATAGCGGCTGTTGAAGCCGATATCGATCGGCTCGGCGGCGTATTCGACTTCCAACTCCTCGGTCGCGCTGCCCGAATCCGGGTTGGTGACCGAGAGGGTGAGCTTGCCATCGCCGATGGAGAGCTTGACCGCGCGGCCGCGCTCGCTGGCGACGGTCGACACGCGGTCGACGGCGGCGGCGAAGTCGGCCTTGTCCACGATCAGCGTCTTGTCGTTGCCGGTCGGAATCACGCGGCCATAATCGGGGAAGGTGCCGTCGATCAGCTTGGAGGTCAGCACCACGCGGTCGAGCGAGACGCGGATCTTCGAGGAGGACAGCTCCACCGTGACGCTGGCCTCGCCATCCTCGGCCAGACGCTGGATTTCGGCGACCGCCTTGCGCGGCACGATCACGCCCGGCATGCCCTCCGTGCCAGCGGGGGCGGCGGTCTGCGCCTGGGCGAGACGGTGGCCGTCGGTCGCCACCGCGCGCAGCACCGGGCCGCCGGCCTCGGCGACATGCAGGTAGATGCCGTTCAGATAATAGCGGGTCTCCTCGGTCGAGATGGCGAACTGGGTCTTGTCGACCAGTCGCTTGAGCTCGGCGGCCGAGAGGGTGAAGCGGTGCGACAGTTCGCCGGCCGCGAGGTCCGGGAACTCGTTTTCCGGCAGGGTCTGCAGCGCGAAGCGCGAACGGCCGGCGCGCACGGTGAGCGTGCCACGATCGCCCGACGTCTCGATCTGCACCTGCGAGCCCTCGGGCAGCTTGCGCACGATGTCGTAGATGGTGTGCGCGGGCACCGTGGTCGCGCCTTCCTGGCCGACTTCGGCGGGGATGGTCTCGACGATCTCGATGTCGAGGTCGGTGGCGCGCAAAGCGAGGCCGCGCGCATCCGTGCGCATCAAGACGTTGGCAAGGATCGGAATCGTATTGCGACGCTCAACGACACGATGAACGTGGGCGAGAGACTTGAGCAACTCGGCCCGCTCGACGGTGACCTTCATGGCCGCAACACCCGTAAACTCGGAGAAACGGAAGGCGCACGGGGCGGATGCGCGGGGACGGACCTTAACGCAATCACGCCCCGGCGGGCAGCGCGGGCGCGCCGCCGGGGCGACGACATTGCCGCCCCCGCCGCCGCATGGCAAGGCAGGGGTGGCCTGTCCGGTCGAATTAGTGGGGATAATAAGCGGAGAAAACGGGGAAAACGCGCGGTTTTCCCCGGAGCACGCCCGGAGTGGCGCCTATTCGTTGACGAGACGCTTCAGGGTCTCGACTTCATCGGCCAGCGCGCGGTCGCTGCCGACCAGGTTCTCGATCTTGCGGACCGCGTGCAGCACCGTGGTGTGATCGCGCCCGCCGAAACGCCGGCCGATCTCGGGTAGCGAGCGCAGCGTCAGCGTCTTGGCCAGATACATCGCCACCTGACGCGGCTTCACCACATTGGCGGTGCGGCGCTGCGAGAGAATGTCGGCGCGGGTGACGTTGTAGTGCTTGGCGACGATGCGCAGGATATCGTCGACGCGCACGCGCTTGGGCTCGGTGGAGCGCACGAGGTCGCGCACCGCGGTCTCGGCCATTTCCAGCGTGATGGCGCTGGAGGTGAGCTGGTTATGCGCCAGCAGGCGGTTCAGCGCGCCGTCGAGGTCGCGCCCGTTCTGCCCGCAATTGCGCGCGATGAAGGAGAGCACGTCCGCCGGCACGTTGAAGCCGGGATGGCCTTGAGCCAGCGCGTTGACGCGGGCGGAGAGGATGTCGAGCCGCAGTTCCTCGTCGAGCGGGGCGATCTCCACCACGAGCCCGCCGGCAAGGCGCGAGCGCACGCGCTCTTCCAGCGCGTCGAGTTCCGCCGGGGGACGGTCGGCGGCGATGACGACCTGACGGCCGGAATCCATCAGCGCGTTGAGCGTGTGGCAGAATTCCTGCTGCACGGTCTTGCCCTGCAGGAACTGGAGGTCGTCGATCACCAGCGTGTCGATGCCGCGCAGCTGCTCCTTGAAGGCCAGCGAGGACTGGTTCTTCAGCGCCTGCACGAAGCCATACATGAAGCGCTCGGCCGTCAGATACACCACGCGGCGGCCATGTTCGGGGCCAGCGGCGGTGATGGCCTGAAGCAGGTGGGTCTTGCCCAGGCCCACGGCGGCATGAAGATAAAGCGGGTTGAACACCGGGCCGCTGCCGGCCGGAGCCTCGGCCAGCTTGAGCGCGGCGGCATGGGCCAGCCGGTTCGACGAGCCGAGCCGATAGGTGTTGAAGGTCAGGCGCGGGTCCAGCGGCGAGCCGGTGCCCGACGAGACGGACTCGACGATGATCGGCGCGGCGCGGCTTCCCTCGCTCGCGGCCGGCTGCGGGGCCGGGCGGACGACGGCGCGCATCGGGGCGGCGGTCGCGCCGGGGGAGCGCAGCACGGCGGTGCGTACGATGATGTCGACGCGGGCATCCGGCATCTCGCCCTGCCAGAGCGCGTTCAGCCGCTCGATATAATGCTGCTGAATCCAGGTCTTCAGGAAGCGCGTGGGCACCGAGAGCCGTACCGTGCCGCCATGGATGTCGTCCAGTTCGATGCGGGGGAACCAGCTCGAATACACCTCTTCCCCGATTTCCGCGCGCAGGCGGCGGCGTACCCGCTCCCACGCTTCGCGCGCGCCACCGTTGATACCGTCAAACGCACCTTCACGCTCGATAGGCCCGCCAAGCGCCGGTTTGGAACTTGGGACCTCAAGGCTGCTGGACTTCATCATGGTCTGCTCCGCGCGTTTTTGCGGTTTATTGGGACCGTCACGAACAAAGTGCCACGTCGGCGGCAGGCGCAGGCCCGCCGTCGGAGCTCAGCATTCGCGTCGGAGATGAAAGGCGTTCCGCCGGGGAGCCGGCGGCCGGAAGCTGCCGGACCGCTACGCGACGTAGCGAAGCGGCGAGGCGGGCTCGATCTTACAGATTTCGGGCGAAGTCGAGGCGGAGCCTGACGAAGCTTCCGTGATGTCGTCCGGTGTGACCGTGGCGGTCGTCCGGCCTGCGGTTCCGCATGGTGCGAAACCGACACATCCTGTGCGCGCATCCGGCTGCGCGCCCGAGCCATTGATCATAGTTGCCCCTTCGCGGCAAGATGCTTGCCGTCCCTGTAGAAGATCTCATTTTTATAAATTACAACTACAAGAGAACGCAGGAAGAACACGTCACCGGTATAACGTCGATTGCAACGTCATGCCGATGTAGTTCCTCAAGCGGCGCGTTCCAAGAAGTGGGGGCGGATACAAGAAGTGCACAGAAATCCCCTCCCACTCCAGAATGAGTAGTTTTTGAACTCAACTTTTCGCTGAGGTGCCCGACGGATCGGATGAAGAGAACATACACAGCGGCCCCGCCCGGCGCAACGCTCTTGGCGCATTGCGGCCCTGCGCGAGGCGGTCCGAGGCGGCGAATCGGCCGCTCCCGACACGAACCTTGGCCGGCAAATCTCTGACTCCCTTGCGAGAATCACGAGCCTGCAAAAGGGCGCGCCATGAGGGCTATTTTTTCCGCAGTGTCACCTTGACGGGGGAGGCGAGAGCCGATTCTCCACCGCTTTGATCACCTGTCCCATAAGCGCATGTTATTAAAGGGTAATTTCTGCGCGGCGCGTGTCGAATTCTGCCGGTTGTGACCGTGCTTTCGCCCTGCTTCGGGGTCGCTTTTGAGTCAAGTAGGCATTTGCCGGACCGTCGCGACACTTCGGGGGAACCGGGTGTCATGTGACAGTTATGCAACGCCCTTTGCGCGGCCCGGCCGTGGCTGCGACCCAAGGGAAGGGAGGCCTGTTCCGGCCGGCGGTCGCGCGGGTGCCGGGAGCGGCAAACGCAAAAAGCCCGGCGTTAAGCCGGGCCTTGCATTCTACTTGTGATTGCGTCCCGATAACGGGCCGCGATCAGGCGCTGAGCTTGGCGAGCCGCTGAGCGAGACGGGACACCTTGCGCGACGCGGTGCTCTTGTGGAGCACGCCCTTCTGGGCAGCGCGCATGATTTCCGGCTCGGCAGCCTTGAACGCGACGCCGGCAGCGGCGCTGTCGCCGGAAGCGATGGCTTCCTCGACCTTGCGCACAAAGGTCCGCATCCGCGAGCGGCGGTCCTTGTTGATCTCCGTGCGGCGCGCGATCTTGCGGGCTGCCTTTTTGGCGGAGGGCGTATTGGCCATCGGCCGTCCTCTTCATCGTCGCAAGGGCGAGGGCTAGCCTCTCCATTGCCGGGAATGTCTGTGACACAGGTGATACGGGGCCGACCAGGGGACGCCCCGCGTGAGTGGGCGGCTTATAGTCGGCGCCCGCCCTTCCGTCAATATGCGACGCCTGCGCGATGAGGGCCTCGCGGGCTGTTCCTAAGAATTTCTAAACGATGCCGCGCGCTTTTCGCTGAAGGCAGCCATGCCTTCCTTCTGATCGGCGGTGGCGAACAGGGCCTGGAACAGGCGCCGCTCGAATCGAATCCCCTCGGCGAGCGTGGTCTCGAAGGCCCGGTTGACGCTCTCCTTGGTCATGATCACGGCCGGGAGCGACAGGTCGGCGATGCGGGCCGCGACCTTCATCGCCTCGCTCATCAGCTCGGCGAGCGGCACCACGCGGGAGACGAGGCCGCAGCGGTCGGCCTCCTCGGCGGTGAGGTTGCGGCCGGTCAGGCACATCTCCATCGCTTTGGCCTTGCCGATGGCGCGGGTGAGGCGCTGGGAGCCGCCGGCGCCGGGCATGATGCCGAGCTGGATTTCCGGCTGGCCGAAGCGCGCATTGTCGGCGGCGAGGATGATGTCGCACATCATCGCGATCTCGCAGCCTCCGCCCAGCGCATAGCCCGCCACCGCCGCCACCACCGGCTTGCGGCAGCGCGAGAGCCGCTCCCAGCTGGTGATGAAGTCCTCCACATAGGTCGCCGGGAAGGCGAGGGCCTGCATCTCCTTGATGTCGGCGCCCGCCGCGAAGGCGCGCTCCGAGCCGGTGAGGACTATGCAGCCGATTCCGGCATCGGCCTCGAAGCCGTCCAGCGCCAGGTTCAGTTCCGCGATCAACGCGCCGTTGAGCGCGTTCAGCGCCTTGGGGCGGTTGAGCGTGATGACGCCGACGCGTCCATTGGTCTCGACGATGATGGTGTCATACGCCATGGCGGGCGCGTCTCCCCATGTTGGACTGCCGCCTATCGCTGGCAGGCGGCACAATAAAAGGTGGAGCGGGCATTCTGCACAAGCCGCGCGATCCGGCCCCCGCAGCCCGGTGTGGTGCACAGCTCGCCCTCGCGGTCATAGGCGCGGAACCGGTGCTGGAAATAGCCGAGCGTGCCGTCGACCTGAGCATGGTCGCGCAGCGTCGAGCCCCCGGCAAGGATCGCCTCGTTGAGGATCAGACGGATCGCCTCCACCAGCCGTTCCGCTTCCGCGTCCGTGAGCGTCGAGGCCGGGCGCTCCGGCGCGAGCCCCGCGCGGTGCAGCGCCTCGCAGACATAGATGTTGCCGAGCCCGGCGACGACCTTCTGGTCGAGCAGCGTGGCTTTCAGCGAGGAGGCGCGCCGCGCGCTGGCCGCGATGAGGCGTCCGGCGTCGAAGGCGTTGCCCAGCGGCTCCGGCCCGATGTCGCGGAACAGCGGATGCGCCTCGATCTCCCCGCGCGGCACCAGCAGCATGGCACCGAACCGCCGGGGGTCGTTATAGACCACGCGGGCGCCACCCTCGATGTCGAGCACGACGTGGTCATGCGTCTCCAGCGTCGAGCGCGGCAGGGCGAAGGCGCCGGGTGTCACGACGTCCACCTCGGGCATCTCGATGCGGAACGAACCGGACATGCCCAGATGCATGACCAGCACCTCGCCGCCCTCCGACACGTCGTCCACAGGGGAAAGGTCGGCCAGAAGATATTTGGCCCGCCGCCCCAGGCTCTCGACGCGCCGGCCGGAGAGACGCTCGGCGAAGCGCTCGGGGAGCGGCCAGCGCAGATCGGGCCGCCGCGCCAGCGCCTGCATGATGAGGCGCCCCTCCATCACCGGCGCGAGGCCCCGGCGCACGGTCTCGACCTCGGGAAGTTCGGGCATGCAGGCGTCCTGTCCGTGGGTGAGCGCTGCCCTCTATATAAGAGAGTGCGCCCGCAGATACGCGTCGAGTTCGCCTGCGGCGCGGAAGCGGTGGGCCAGCAGCCCGGCGTCGAGGGCGCCGGCGGTATTGGCTTCCTTGTCGTCGATCATCACCGCCTGTTCCGGCGCGGCGCCGTAGAGCGCGGCCAGGCGGCGAAAGATCGCCGGGTCCGGCTTCTTGGTCCCGAACTCGGCGGCGACATGCATGTTCGGGCCGAATACGGCGCGCAACTCCGGCACCAGCGTGTCGAAATGCGTCTTCATCAGGTGGCCGTTATTGGTCAGCAGCGCCACCGGCGTGCGCCGCGCGACCTCTGCGGCAAGGCCGATGGTGTCCGGCGTCAGCGTCATCGCCAGCCCGCGCGTGCGCAGCCAGTCATCCTCGCCGAATGGAATGCCGAGCGTGGCGGCCACCGCGTCGAGATAGGCCTGCGCGGATAGCCGGCCGGCATCGGCGGCATCCTCGATCCCGCTGTCCCAGATGCGACGGGCGACCTCTTCGGGCTCGATGCCCGCCATGCGCGCGATGGCGGACTGGCGCGCCTGCACGTCGTAGTGCAGCAGCACGTCGTCCATGTCGAAGATGACGAGGCGGATCGGGGAAGGGGAGTTCGCCACGGCGTCTGACTCAGGGCAGCGCCGCGAAGCCTTCACCGAAGCCTTTCAGGCTGAGCGGTATGCCGATTCCCTCTTCCGGGGTCTGGAAGACGATGAAGGTGGCGTTGGTGCCGTTGCGGAGCTGCTCCACCAGCTTGTCGTCCATCACCACCTCGGCGACGCAGCCATTGGGCACGCAGCGCACGAAGCCGGCGCGGCCGACATCGGCATTGTCGATCTTCAGCCCGAGGCCGGAGGGCAGCAGCACGCCGAGCGGGGCGAGAACGCGCAGCAGGCGGCTCTGCTGGTCGGCGGTCTTCAGGATGATGACGGTGAGGCCGACATTGGGCCGATCATCGGCCTGCACGCTCTGCAGCAGCACGCACTGCTCGGACTGGGCGCCGGGCGGCGTGTCGCAGCGGATCTGCCACTCGCCATGCACCGACTTCACCACGCCCTGGGCCATGGCGCCTCCCGCCGCGATGGTGAGGGCGGCAAAGACGACGGCGGCCGCGATGGCGGAGCGCAGGGCCGGAAACCCGGGCATGGGCTGGTCTCCCAACTAAACGAATTACGAACGGACTTCACAAGAATCAGGCGCGATAGGCAAGGCGAATCGCCCCGTTCGCCGTACCGCCCCCTCTGAGCGGCAAGGGGGTACAACGCATCAGCGCGATGTCAAGAATGCGGCGGAGGGGGCCGGTTGGAAGATGGAACGGTTCCAGGCACCCGACGTCATGTCGCAGACAAGAGCGGCGTTGTCTCGTTGCTCGGGTGTCCGTTTTGTGTTTGATGAATGTCAAATGCCACCTGTTCGACAGGCGGTCCTGCATTGCCGCGACCACGTGGCAGGGGAGTTGATGGGAGTGACGATCGCGATGAACTCGTGGATCAGGAATGCCAAGCGCACCGGCGCTGGTCTGTTTGGGGGGATGATCGCCGGCCTTGGCCTGTTCCTCGTCGGCATGGGTTCGGCCTTTGCCGGAACGGGCCAGCCTTCGCCGTGGGAGATCAATCTCCAGGCGGCGGCGACACCGGTAATGGAGAGCATCCATTCGTTCCACGAGTTCCTGCTGGCCATCATCATTGCGGTGGTTCTGCTGGTTCTGGTGCTGCTTATCGTGGTGGCGCTGAAGTTCAACGAAAAGGCCAATCCGGTTCCCTCGCGCACCACCCACCACACGCTCATCGAGGTGGTGTGGACGGTGGTGCCGGTGCTGATTCTGGTCGCGATCGCGATTCCGTCCTTCCGGCTGCTGTTCCTGCAGCTCGACGTGCCCGAGGCGGACCTGACCATCAAGGTCACCGGTCACCAGTGGTACTGGTCCTATGAATATCCCGATGACGGCGCCTTCAGCTTCGACAGCATGATGGTGCCGACCGACGAACTGAAGCCCGGCCAGCCGCGACTGCTCGCCGTGGACAACGAGGTCGTCGTGCCGGTCAACAAGATCGTGCGCATCCAGGTCACCGCGGCGGACGTGATCCATTCCTTCGCCGTGCCGTCTTTCGGCGTGAAGATCGACGCCATTCCGGGCCGCCTGAACGAGAGCTGGTTCAAGTCGACCAAGGAAGGCATCTTCTACGGCCAGTGCTCCGAGCTCTGCGGCAAGGACCATGCCTTCATGCCGCTCGCCATCCGTGTGGTGACGGAAGAGGCCTATGCCGCCTGGCTCGCCGAGGCGAAGCAGAAGTTCGCGGGCGCTGCCGCGCCCGCGACCTATGCGCTGAACGACATGCCGGCGCCGGAGGCCGCTCCGGCGCGTTGATGCCGGGGCGCCTGTCTGCGCAAGTTCGATTTGAAAGTATAGAAAGCGTGTGAAAGCACGCGAATGAGGGACGGTTCTATGGCCACATATGCAGCCGGTCATGCGGGCGATCCGACGGGTTGGAAGCGTTGGGTCTACTCGACCAACAACAAGGACATCGGCGTGATGTACCTGATCTTCGCGATTGTCGCGGGGATCGTGGGCGGCGCCTTGTCCATCGGCATCCGCATGGAGTTGCAGGAGCCGGGGATGCAGATCTTCTCCGATCCGCAGACCTTCAACGTGTTCACCACCGGCCACGGCCTCATCATGATCTTCTTCATGGTGATGCCCGCCATGATCGGCGGCTACGGCAACTATTTCATCCCGCTGATGATCGGCGCGCCGGATACCGCCTTCCCGCGCATCAACAACGTGGCGTTCTGGCTGCTGCCGCCGGCCTTCGCGCTGGCCCTTCTCTCGCTGTTCGTCGAAGGCGCGCCCGGCTCCAACGGCTTTGGCGGCGGCTGGACCATCTATCCGCCGCTCTCCTCCAAGCTCGGCCACCCCGGCCCGGCGATGGACCTGCTGATTCTCTCGCTGCACATCGCCGGCGCTTCCTCGATCCTCGGCGCGATCAACCTGATCACCACCATCCTGAACATGCGCGCGCCGGGCATGACCCTGCACAAGATGCCGCTGTTCGCCTGGTCGCAGCTCGTCACGGCCTTCCTGCTGCTGCTGTCCCTGCCGGTTCTGGCGGGCGCCATCACCATGTTGCTGACGGACCGCAATTTCGGCACCACCTTCTTCGCCCCCGATGGCGGCGGTGACCCGATCCTGTTCCAGCACCTGTTCTGGTTCTTCGGCCACCCGGAAGTGTACATCCTGATCCTGCCCGGCTTCGGCATCGTCTCGCATATCGTGTCGACCTTCTCGAAGAAGCCGATCTTCGGCTATCTCGGCATGGCCTATGCGATGGTCGCGATCGGCGTGGTCGGCTTCGTGGTGTGGGCGCACCATATGTACACGGTCGGCCTGTCGTCCTCGACCCAGGCCTATTTCGTGGCCGCGACGATGATCATCGCCATTCCCACGGGCGTGAAGATCTTCTCCTGGATCGCGACCATGTGGGGCGGCTCGATCTCGTTCCGGGTGCCGATGCTGTGGTCGATCGGGTTCATCTTCCTGTTCACCGTCGGCGGCGTCACCGGCGTGGTGCTCTCCAATGCCGGCATCGACCGCTCGCTGCACGACACTTATTACGTGGTGGCCCACTTCCACTACGTGCTGTCGCTTGGCGCCGTGTTCGCCATCTTCGCCGGCTGGTACTACTGGGCGCCGAAGATGTTCGGCTACATGTACAGCGAGGGCATCGCCAAGGTGCACTTCTGGCTGACCTTCGTCGGCGTGAACCTGGTGTTCTTCCCGCAGCACTTCCTCGGCCTCGCCGGCATGCCGCGCCGCTATGCGGACTATCCGGACGCCTTCGCCGGCTGGAACTTCGTCTCCTCGATCGGCTCCTACATCTCGGGCTTCGCGGTGCTGGTGTTCCTGTTCGGCGTGTGGCGCATGTTCGCCGCCAAGGTGCCGGCCGGTGCCAATCCCTGGGGCGAAGGCGCGACCACGCTGGAGTGGACGCTGCCGTCTCCCCCGCCCTATCACCACTTCGAGACGCTGCCGCGTATCAAGTGAGGGTGGAGTGCGCCGGCAGTGCCCGGCGCGCCACGGACACGTACCCGGCGCGGCCGCTTCCGCGCCGGCATGACGGAACAGGTAGAGGCGCTGCGGAAAGCCCGCCGTCAAAGGCGCGGTCCAGCCTGTCGAAGGCCACCGCAGGTGCCGCCGGAGTAAAGTTGAATGAGCGACGTCGCTTCGCGCGAATATGACATTGCCGAGGCCGAGGCGCGCCCGGCCGACGTGCTGTCCCATGCGTCGGTGTCCGATTTCATCGCGCTGCTGAAGCCGCGGGTGATGTCGCTCGTGATCTTCACCGCGCTGGTGGGTATCGTGCGCGCGCCGGCCGACGTCCACCCGCTGATCGGCTTCACCGCCCTGCTGTGCATCGCCATCGGTGCCGGTGCCTCGGGCGCGCTGAACATGTGGTGGGACGCCGATATCGACGCCGTGATGAGCCGCACCCGCAAGCGGCCGATCCCGGCCGGGCGGGTGACGCCGGGCGAGGCGCTGGCCTTCGGCCTCACCCTCTCGGTGGGCTCGGTGCTGGTGCTCGGCCTGCTGGTGAACGAACTCTCGGCGGCGCTTCTGGCCTTCACCATCTTCTTCTACGCCGTCATCTATACGATGTGGCTTAAGCGCTGGACCCCGCAGAACATCGTGATCGGCGGCGCGGCCGGCGCGTTCCCGCCCATGGTAGGCTGGGCGGCGGCGTCCGGCGGCATCGGGCTGGAGAGCGTGCTGCTCTTCCTCATCATCTTCTTCTGGACGCCCCCGCATTTCTGGGCGCTGGCGCTGTACAAGTCCGGCGACTACCAGCGCGCGGGCGTGCCCATGCTTCCCGTGGTCGCCGGCCCGTCCGAGACCCGCCGCCAGATCCTGCTCTACACGCTGATTCTGGTGCCGCTCGCCATGTCGCCCTGGTTCCTGGGCATGGCGGGGCTCGGCTATGGCGTGGTGTCGGGCATCAGCGGGGCGATCATGCTGTCGCTGGCGGTGCGTGTCTACCGCGTACGCGAGGGCGCGCCAGCCGAAGCGGCTGCCCGCCGTCTGTTCGCCTTCTCGATCCTGTACCTGTTCCTGCTGTTCGCCGTTCTGCTGGTCGAGGCGCTACGGGCGCCGGCATGGCTCGGGCTGTGAGCGCATGACGGCAGGGAGGATCACCATGACCGATAAAGACAAGCGCAAAAAGCCGCCGATCGAGGGCATCGTGCTCACCGAGGAACAGCGCAAGCGCCGCCGCGCGCGCTCCATCGCCATCGCGCTGGTGCTCGCCGCCCTGTGCGTGCTGTTCTATGCCGTCACCATCGTGAAGCTCGGGCCGGCCGTGCTGGTCCGGCCATTGTGAGCGGGAGGGGCGAGGATATGAGCGCAGACCGCGAAGCCGTGCCGCCGGCCTCGATGCCGGACGGTTCCGCGCCCGACGCGTCGGTGTCCAGGAGCGCCGCGTCGCCCCGCGCGAGCAACCGCCGCCACCGCGTCGTCGCCGCCTCGTGCGGCGTGTTCGTGCTGGCCATGGTCGGCGCCGCCTATGCCGCCGTGCCGCTCTACCAGATGTTTTGCCAGGTCACCGGCTTCGGCGGAGCGACCAAGGTCGCTGCCAGCGCCCCGAACCAGACGCTGGATCGCGAGGTCGAGATCCGTTTCGATGCCAATGTGGCGCCGGGCCTGCCCTGGGCGTTCGCCCCCGAGCAGCGCTCGGTGACGGTGAAGCTCGGCGAGACCAAGCTGGCCTATTACCGCGTGGAGAATCGCGGCAAGGAGACGGTGACGGCGAGCGCGACGTATAATGTCGCGCCGGCGCTGGCAGGCTATCACTTCGCGAAGATGCAGTGCTTCTGCTTTACCGATCAGACTCTGCAGCCCGGCGATGTGCTGGACATGCCGGTCGTGTTCTTCGTCGATCCCGCGCTGGCGGACGACAAGGACCTCGACGGGCTCAAGACCATCACGCTGTCCTACACCTTCTTCGCCAAACCCGCGCCGCTGGCGGCCGGAAAGGCGGAGACGGCGGTGCAGGCGGCACCGGCGGACGCCAGGGCGCCGCTGTAACACGGCGCTTGCGGCGAAACGGGCCGCGAGACGGAACGACACATTGCGGCCGCGGGAACGGCCCGCTAGAGAATGGACTGAACGGAGAGCGCGACCCATGGCCGAGGCCCACGCCAAGCATCACGACTACCACCTCGTCGACCCGAGCCCGTGGCCGTTCGTCATTTCGATTTTCGCATTCGTCATGGCGGTCGGCGCCGTGTTCTGGATGCATGGCCAGCTCACCTCGCTGGTGTTCATCGTCGGCCTGCTCGGCGTCATCTACACGATGATCGTCTGGTGGCGCGACGTCATCCGCGAGGGCGAGCACCAGAAGTACCACACCGAGGTGGTGCAGCTTCACCTGCGCTACGGCATGATCCTGTTCATCGCCTCCGAGGTGATGTTCTTCGTGGCGTGGTTCTGGGCGTTCTTCGACGCCTCGCTGTTCTCCGGCGAGGAAATCAACTTCATGCGTGCGGATGTGACCGGCGGCCACTGGCCGCCCAAGGGCATCGAGACCTTCGATCCCTGGCACCTGCCGCTGCTGAACACGCTGATCCTGCTCACCTCCGGCACGACGCTCACCTGGGCGCACCATGCGCTGGTGCATGGCGACCGCCAGGGCGCCAAATGGGGCCTGTGGAGCACGGTCGGTCTCGGCGTGCTGTTCTCCATGCTGCAGGCCTACGAGTACAGCCACGCGACCTTCGATTTCTCGGGCAACATCTACGGCGCGACCTTCTTCATGGCGACCGGCTTCCACGGTTTCCATGTGATCGTCGGCACCATCTTCCTCGCCGTGTGCCTCGGCCGTCTCTATGCCGGCCATTTCACCCCGAGCCATCATTTCGGCTTCGAGGCGGCGGCCTGGTACTGGCACTTCGTCGACGTGGTGTGGCTGTTCCTGTTCGTCTTCATCTATGTCTGGGGCGGCGGCACCGCGGCGCATTAGCCCCACGGCTCAGTAGTTCGACGGACGGGGCGGCTTTGCCGCCCCGTTGCGTTTTGCGACATGGTATAGGGTTACGGCTTCCGCATCTGCCGTCGATCATGGCGCGGGCAGGTTCTTTCCCGCCCGCGCGCGCCCAACAAGGAGCGCTCTGCGCATGGATCTCCAGCCATTCCACACCGGCGTGTCACCCTATGCCGCGGGCCTGACCTGCCGCTGCCCGCGCTGCGGGCGGGGCGCCTTGTTCAAGGGCTTCCTGACCGTCGCGCCGTCCTGCGACAAATGCGGGCTCGATTACAGCTTCGACGATTCCGGCGACGGACCGGTGGTGTTCATCATCCTTCTGGCGGGCTCGCTGGTGGTGGGGCTCGCTCTGTGGGTGGAACTGAGCTGGGCGCCGCCCTTCTGGGTCCATGCCCTGCTCTGGACGCCGCTGGTGCTGATCTCCACGCTCGGCCTGCTGCGCCCGCTGAAGGCGACGCTGATCGCCCTGCAATATACGCGCAAGGCGGAGCAGGGGCGGCTCGACAAGGGTGATGCGTGAAGGTCGCGGCACCAGCGCGCACGCTGCTGTGGCCGGGCATCGTCACGGGGATCTGCCTGTGCATCCTGCTCGGTCTCGGTGTCTGGCAGCTTGAGCGGCTCGCCTGGAAGCAGGACCTCATCGCCAAGGTCGAGGCGCGCATCCATGCCCCGGCCGAGCCGGCGCCCGACGAGGCGGCGTGGGCCAGCGTCGATTTCGGGCGTGACGAATACCGCCATGTCCGTGCCACCGGCCGCTTCCTCCATGACCGCGAGGTTCAGATCTACGCCCTGATCGACGAGGGGGTGAACGGTGCGCCGGGCGGGCCGGGCTATTGGGTGGTGACGCCGCTCGAACTGGCCGATGGCGCGGTGATTCTGGTCAATCGCGGCTTCGTCTCGCCCGCATTTCGCGATCCCGCGACCCGGAGCGCGGGGCAGGTGGACGGGGTGGTGACGGTGAGCGGCCTGCTGCGGCTGCCGGAAGAGCCCGGCATGTTCCAGCCGGGCAATGATCCGGCCAAGGGCCAGTGGTTCGTGCGCGATCCCATGGCGATTGCCCATGCCAAGGAGCTGCTGCGCGTCGCGCCCTTCTTCATCGACGCAGACGGGGCGCCCAATCCCGGCGGCTGGCCGCTCGGCGGGAGGACGCGGATCACCTTCCCGAACCGGCACCTGGAATATGCGCTGACCTGGTTCGGCCTCGCGGCGACGCTGGCGGGTGTGTTCGTCGCCTTTGCGATCGGGCGGCTGCGCCGACGCAACTGAGTCGCGCGGTTTAATCCATTGCTTCGTCACGGCTTGGCCACTAGGTTGCCGGCGATTTTCGGAAGGGAATTTCGGCTTCCCGTTTCCATGACCCGATGCCTGACTGCCCGCCGGCACGATGGCCCCTGATGGAGGCGCCCGTGCGCTATGTTTCCACCCGCGGCGAAGCGCCGGTGCTCGCCTTTTCCGACGCCCTGCTGGCGGGACTGGCGCGCGACGGCGGCCTGTACTGGCCCGAGGCGTTTCCTGCGCTGAGCCCGGCGGAGATCGCGCGGCTGCCCGGGCATTCCTATGCCGACATCGCCGGCCGGGTGATCGCGCCCTTCCTCGACGAGGCGTTTCCCGCGGAGGTGCTGAAGCCGATGCTGGAGGAGGCCTATGCCAGCTTCCGGCATGACGCCACCACGCCGCTGGTGCAGATCGCGCCGAACCGCTTCGTGCTGGAGCTGTTTCACGGCCCGACGCTCGCCTTCAAGGATGTGGCGATGCAGTTGCTCGGCCGCATGATGGACCATGTGCTGATCGCCCGCGACCGCCGCGCCACCATCGTTGGCGCGACCTCGGGCGATACCGGCAGCGCGGCGATCGAGGCGTTTCGCGGGCGCGAGCGTACCGACGTGTTCATCCTCTACCCGGAAGGCCGGGTCTCCGAGGTGCAGCGCCGGCAGATGACCACGGTGCCGGACGCCAATGTCCACGCCATCGCGATCAAGGGCACGTTCGACGACTGCCAGGCGCATGTGAAGGCGATGTTCAACCATCACGCCTTCCGCGACCGGCTGGCGCTGGCCGGGGTGAACTCGATCAACTGGGCGCGCATCGTGGCGCAGGTGGTGTATTATTTCGTGGCCGGCGCGGCGCTGGGCAGCCCGCACCGCCCGGTATCCTTCGTGGTGCCCACGGGGAATTTCGGCGACATCCTCGCCGGCTATGTCGCCAAGCGCATGGGCCTGCCGATCGCCAAGCTCACCATCGCCACCAACCTCAACGACATCCTCGTGCGCACGCTGGAGACCGGCCGTTACGAGGTAACGGGGGTGGAGCCATCCTTCTCGCCCTCGATGGACATTCAGCTGTCCTCGAATTTCGAGCGCGTGCTGTTCGAGGCGCTGGACCGCGATGCCGGCGCGCTGCGCGGGCTGATGGCGACGCTGGCGCAGTCCGGAGCCTTCGCGCCGAGCAATGAGGCGATGGCCGCCATCCGCGCCGATTTCGACGCCGGCCGCACCGATGAAGACGAGACGCTGGCGACTATCGCGCGGGTGTACAAGGACTGCGGCTATCTCATGGACCCGCACACGGCGGTCGCGGTGTCGGTCGCCGAGCGGGTGACGCATGATCCGCGCGTGCCGCAGGTGGTGCTGTCCACCGCCCATCCGGCGAAGTTCCCCGATGCGGTGGAGCGCGCCAGCGGCGTGCGCCCAGCGCTGCCCGCCCATCTGGCGGACTTGCTGGGCCGCGAGGAGCGCACCCCGACCCTGCCCAACCACATCGCGGCCATCGAGGCCTACATCACGGCGCATGCACGCGCGGGAGCATCGGCATGAGCGAGACCAAGCCGCGGCCCCGCATCACCACCCTCGACAACGGCGTGACGGTGATCACCGATGCCATGCCGCATCTGGCGACCGCCTCGCTCGGCATCTGGGCCGGCGCCGGCTCGCGCGACGAGCAGGAGGGCGAGCACGGCATCTCGCATCTGCTGGAACATATGGCGTTCAAGGGCACGCGGCGGCGCAGCGCCCGGGCGATCGCCGAGGAGATCGAGGCGGTGGGCGGCGACATCAACGCCGCGACCAGCGTCGAGCACACCTCCTACAATGCCCGCGTGCTCGGAGAGGATATGCCGCTGGCGCTGGACGTGCTGGCCGACATCCTCACCGAACCGGCCTTCGACCCCGAGGAACTCGCGCGCGAGCACAATGTGATCGTGCAGGAGATCGGCGCCGCGCTCGATACGCCGGACGATCTGGTGTTCGACCTGTTCCAGGAGCGCGCCTTTCCCGGCCAGCCGATCGGCCGCTCGATTCTCGGCACGCCGGAAAGCGTGCGCTCCTTCGAGGCGGCGCAGCTGGGCACCTATCTCGATCGCAATTACCGCGCCCCGCGCATGATCGTCGCCGCTGCGGGTGCCGTGGAGCATGAGGCGGTGGTGGCGGAGGCGACCGCGCGGCTCGGCGCGCTGCCGGCCGGCGACAAGCCCGCCCCGGCGCCCGGCCGCTATGAGGGCGGCGTCGAGATCGGCGGCGGGCGCGAGCTCGAGCAGGCGCATCTGCTCATCGGGCTGGAAGGGCGCTCCTATCGCGATCCCGGCATCCATGCGCTTCAGGTGTTCACCAATGTGCTGGGCGGGGGCATGTCCTCGCGCCTGTTTCAGGAAGTGCGCGAGGCACGCGGGCTCTGTTACTCGGTCTATTCCTTCCACTGGGGCTATGGCGATACCGGCCTGTTCGGCGTCTATGCCGGCACCGATGCCGGGGATGTCGGCGAACTGGTCGACGTGGTGATCGACCAGATCGAGGAAACCGTGAACGCGATGAGCGAGGTCGAGCTTGCCCGCTCCAAGGCGCAGGCCAAGGTCGGGCTGCTGGCGGCGCTTGAAAGTTCCGGCGCGCGGGCCGACCAACTCGCCCGGCAGATGCTGGCCTTCGGCCGGCCCATCCCGCTGGAGGAGATCGTCGCCAAGGTCGAGGCGGTGACGCTGGAGGACGCGAAAGCGGCCGGCCGCGCGCTGCTGGCCGGCGGCCGGCCGACCTTTACCGCGCTTGGGCCTGGAAAATCGCTTGAATCCGCGGCGCGCATCGCGGAACGTCTCAACCGGAAGAACGCCTGATTTCACCGCGCAAGGCTGAACCTGCGACCTCGTCCATGGCCCTGTTCCGCACCGTTTCCTGGCAGGAGCCGCCTTCGCTGGTCGAAGGGCAGGGGGTTTTCCTGCGCCTGCCGCAGATGTCGGACTACAAGGCGTGGGCCGGACTGCGCGAGGAAAGCCGCCATTTCCTCGCGCCATGGGAGCCGCTCTGGCCGGTTCACGACCTGACGCGCGGCGCTTTCCGCCGGCGCATGCGGCGCTATACCCGCGATGTGCGGGAGGATAGCGCCTATCCATTCCTCGTGTTCCGCAGCGCGGACCGGGTACTGCTCGGCGGACTGTCGCTCTCAAATGTCCGGCGCGGCGTGACGCAGACCGCGAGCCTTGGCTACTGGATGGGCGAGCCCTATGCCGGCAAGGGCTACATGAGCGCCGCCGTCACCGCGCTGCTTCCCTATGCGCACGGCACCCTCGGCCTGCGCCGCATCGAGGCGGCCTGCCTGCCGGGCAACGTGCCCTCGATCCGCCTGCTGGAACGCGTCGGCTTCCAGCGCGAGGGGCGGGCGCGGGAATATCTGTGCATCAACGGCGTGTGGCAGGACCACCTGCTGTTCGCGCGGCTCGGCACCGATCCGGTGATCGCGCGGCCTGTACGGGTGGAAACGGCAAGTCCGGTGCTTCTTGACGAAAACGCACTGCGCGCCGGCGGCCAAGTCTAGAACTTATAAAAACTACATCAAAATCTAATGTCGATGCGTTCAACTGATCGACAGATCAGGTTTTGCCGATTGACGTGCTCGGGGAATAGCGCGAGAAGTTAAGTGAAAAAGGCTCTTTAGAATTATTCTAATGAGTGCATCACTTGGTAGCGCCTCGCGATGATTGTGTGTTCGTGTAATGTGCTGTCGGATCGTCAGGTCCGCGACGCCGTAGCGACTCCCGAGACTCCGTGCCGGACGGCCGGGCAGGTCTATCGCTGTTTGGGATGCAGCCCGCAATGCGGGCGCTGCGCGCGCACCATCCGCAAGCTGATCGATGATGTGATGGCGACGTCGGGCTGCGGCGCCTGCCCGCTGGAATGCCCGGCCTCCTCCCACGCCATGCCGGCCGAATAATCCTCCGCTCTTCTGCGCGATCCTCGGCTCGAGGAATGTGCCGCGTCGAGAATCTTGCGCGCGGGGCTTTCGGCTGCCTTGCGCGATTCTTGGAATTATTCTAAACAATGACCGGCGCATTCAAACAGGAGAGGTCGCGACCATGAAGGGCGATCCCAAGGTCATTGAGTATCTCAACCGTGGCGTCCGTTCGGAGCTGACGGCGATCAACCAGTACTGGCTGCATTATCGCATGCTGGACAACTGGGGCTACAAGAAGCTCGCCGCCAAGTGGCGCGCGGAGTCGATCGAGGAAATGCAGCACGCGGACCGCTTCATCGACCGTGTCCTGTTTCTCGACGGCTTCCCCAATCTGCAGGTGCTCGACCCGCTGCGCATCGGCCAGGACGTGAAGGAAGTGATCGAGTGCGACCTCGCCGCCGAGGTCGAGGCCCGCGCGCTTTACCAGGAAGCCGCGTCCTATTGCGACGAGGTGAAGGACTATCCCAGCCGCGACCTGTTCAAGGAACTGATGGCGGACGAGGAAGGCCACATCGACTTCCTTGAGACCCAGCTCGACCTTATCAGCAAGCTCGGCCTCCAGCTCTACGCGCAGCATCACATCGGCGATCTCGACTGAGATCAACGACAAGCCTTTCTACGACAAGGCCGATCCTCCGGGGTCGGCCTTTTTCATTGGGCTTCCTTAAATTTAGAATAAATCTAAGCTATTGAGATCACACTACTTTTTATTGACCGAACGGAATGCCTCCATTACCGCCACCCTCGATATCGGTTCAGTTTGGACGGTTGGAGGAGACAGGCATGGCACTTCGGTTCTCGGGCGCGTTGCTGCGCCACACGGCATTTGGCGGGATTCTCGCCGCCGCGGCGATGTTGGCGCCCGTCCATGCGCAGGCGGAAGAGGTGGTGAATATCTACACCACGCGCGAGCCCGGCCTCGCCAAGCCGCTGTTCGACAGCTTCAGCGAGAAGACGGGCATCAAGGTCAACAGCGTCTTCGTGAAGGACGGCCTGCCCGAGCGCGTGAAGGCTGAGGGCGCTTCGTCGCCCGCCGACGTGCTGATGACCGTGGATGTCGGCAATCTGCTCGACCTCGTGGATCAGGGCGTCGTCCAGCCGGTGAATTCCGAGACCCTGGCCAAGGCCATCCCCGCCAATCTGCGCGGGGCCAATGGCGAGTGGTTCGCACTCTCCGCCCGCGCCCGCGCCGCCTATGTTTCCAAGGATCGCGTGAAGGACCTCACCGCGATCACCTACGAGGATTTCGCCGATCCCAAGTGGAAGGGCGAGGTCTGCATCCGCTCGGGCAAGCACCCCTATAACGTCGCTCTCATCGCGGCCTACATCGTCCATCACGGCGAGGCCAAGGCGGAAGAGTGGCTGAAGGGCGTGAAGGCGAACCTCGCCCGCAAGGCGGCCGGCGGCGACCGCGACGTGGCGCGCGACATCCTCGGCGACCTCTGCGATCTCGGCCTCGCCAACACCTACTATGTTGGCCTGATGCGTTCCGGCAAGGGCGGCCCCGAACAGGAGAAGTGGGCCGAGGCGATCAACGTCGTGCTGCCGACCTTCGACAATGGCGGCACCCACGTGAACATCTCCGGCGCCGCCGTGGCCAAGAACGCCCCGAACAAGGACAACGCCGTCAAGCTGCTGGAATATCTCGTCTCTCCTGAAGCGCAGGAAATCTACGCCAAGGCCAATTTCGAGTACCCGGTGGTGCCCGGCGCGCCGGTCGATCCGATCGTCGCCTCTTTCGGCACGCTAAAGGTCGACGATGTCGATCTCGTCAAGCTCGCCGCGGCCCGCAAGACGGCCGCCGACCTCGCCGACAAGGTGGGCTTCGACAACTGACAATACCCTGCCGGGCGATGGTCCGGCATAGAGACGATCGCATCCCGAGCCGGCGCCGTCCGGTTCGGGATGTCGTGCTTTCGACGACATGGATGGTGGCGTGCCAATGACGACCCTGCCGCTGCAGGCACAAGCAAGGAAAGGCATCGATGCCCGTCGCGTCCTGCGCTGGGGCTCGGCTGCCATTGTCCTGCTGGTGCTGCTGCCGCTGCTGGCGCTGGTCTGGACCGCGGCGCGGGGCTCGGGCGACCTGTGGCCGCATCTGATCGCCAATGTGCTCCCTGTCGCCCTCAAGGACACCGTGCTGCTGGTGCTCGGCGTCGGCGTCATCGCCGGTTGCGTCGGGACCGGCACGGCCTGGCTGATCGCGACCTGCCGCTTTCCCGGCCGCAGCGCCTTCGAATGGCTGCTGCTGCTGCCGCTCGCGATCCCGACCTACATCCAGGCCTTCGTCTATGTCGACGCGGTGCACCCGCTCGGCCCGATCCCGACCGCGATCCGCACGCTGTTCGGCATGAAGAGCCCCCGCGATCTCTGGCTGCCGGAGGTGCGCTCGCTGGGCGGTTGCATCGTGCTGCTCGGCTTCGTGCTCTACCCTTACGTCTATCTCTCCGCCCGCGCCGCCTTTCTGGTGCAGACCGCTTCCGCCATCGATGCCGCGCGCACGCTGGGGCTCGGCGCCTGGGAGACTTTCCTGCGCATCGCGCTGCCGCTGGCACGGCCGGCGATCGCGGTCGGCGTGACACTGGCGCTGATGGAGACCATCAACGATGTGGGCGCCTCGGAATTCCTCGGCGTCCAGACGCTGACGCTCTCGATCTATTCGACCTGGCTGAACCGCTCCAGCCTGCCGGGCGCAGCGCAGATCGCGCTGTTCATGCTCTTGCTGATGCTTGGGCTGGTGGCGCTGGAGCGCTGGGGCCGGCGCCGGCTCACCGTCGCCAATGTGGGGGGGCGGGCGCGGCCTCCGGTGCGCCGGACGCTGAGTGCGGGGCAGGGGGCGCTGGCCTTCCTGTCCTGCCTCGTGCCGGTCACGCTCGGCTTCCTGCTGCCGGCCGGCCACCTGCTCCACAGCGCGTGGCGCCGCTTCATGTTCCACGGCCTGCCGGAAACCGTGCTGATCGAGGCGATGAACACCGCGCTGTTCGCGGCGGTCGGCACCGGCATCGCGCTGGCCTGCGGGCTGCTGCTGGCGGTGGCGTCGCGCAGCGGGGCGCTGTCGTCAGTGGCGCTGCGGCTGTCGAGCCTGGGCTATGCCGTGCCGGGCACGGTGCTGGCGGTCGGGCTGCTGGTGCCGCTCGCCGCGTTCGACAACGCGGTGTCGGACATGAGCAAGCAAGTCTTCGGCTTCTCGACCGGCCTCCTCATCTCCGGCTCCGGCGCGGCGCTGATCATCGCCTATGTCATCCGCTTCCTCGCCATTCCGGTTGGCGGGCTGGAGGCGGGCTATGGCCGGATCGGCACCAGCATGGACATGGCGGCCCGCAGTCTCGGCCAGACGCCGGGCGGGGTGATCCGCCGCATTCACCTGCCGCTGCTGCGGCCGGCGCTGGGGGCGGCCGCGCTGCTGGTGTTCGTCGATTGCATGAAGGAACTGCCGGCGACGCTGATGCTTCGCCCGCTGAATTTCGAGACGCTGGCGAGCCATGTCTATGGCGAGGCCGCGCGCGGTACCTACGAGGACGGCGCGCTGGCCGCCCTGCTGATCGTGCTGGTCGGCCTTGCCCCGGTGATCCTGCTGGCGCGGCTCTCCCGTCCGCAGGCGGACTGAGCGGCACGTCAGCGGCACATCAGCGGCACATCAGCGGGCGGTGGACGTTGCGTAATGCCGATCGGGCGCCATAATCACGGGATCGAGACAAATCGGGAGATCATGGAATGCACCTTGCCACCCGTTTCGCTGTCTGCGCCGCCGTCACCCTGTTCGCCTCCACCGCGGCCCACGCCGCCTGCACCGGCAGCAATGGACGCGGCTGGGGCAGCGGCAAGGGGGCCGGCATGTTCGAGATGACCACGGCGGACAAGACGTGCCGCATCGGCTTCACCAATGTCATCAACGACCAGACCGGGGCACGCATTCCGGCGAACAGCGTGGCTGTCACGACCCCGCCAAAGTCCGGCAAGGTCGCCGTCACCGGCAGCGGCCTTGTCTACACGCCGAATGCCGGCTTCAAGGGCAAGGACCGCTTCTGCACCCGGAACACCACGCCCAAGGTTCCGGGCACGGTGCTTTCCGGCTGCATCACCGTCAGCGTGAAATAACGCCGCCGCTCACGTCGCCAGTTCCGGCAGGTCGCGATAGAACGCCAGCGCCTCGGGATTGGCCAGCGCCTCGGTGTTCTTCACCGGACGGCCATGCACCACGTCGCGCACCGCGAGTTCGGTGATCTTGCCCGAGCGCGTGCGCGGGATGTCGGCGACCGCGACGATCTTCGCCGGCACATGGCGCGGGCTGGCGCCGGTGCGGATCTGGGTGCGGATGCGCTTTTCGAGGTCGGCGTCGAGCGTCACGCCCTCGCGCAGCCGGACGAACAGCACGACGCGCACGTCATTGTCCCAGTCCTGGCCGATGGCGATGCTCTCGATGATCTCCGGCACCTGCTCGGCCTGGGCGTAGATCTCGGCCGTGCCGATGCGCACGCCCTGCGGATTCAGCGTGGCGTCGGAGCGGCCATGGATGATGAGCCCGCCATGGATCGTGGTCTCGGCGAAATCGCCATGGCACCAGATATTCGGGAAGCGCTCGAAATAGGCGGCCCGGTACTTGGCGCCCTCGGGGTCGTTCCAGAACATCACCGGCATGCAGGGGAAGGGCTTGGTGCACACCAGCTCGCCGCGCTCGCCGGTGACCGGCTTGCCCTCGTCCGACCAGACCTCGACCGCCATGCCGAGGCCGGGCGCCTGGATCTCGCCCTTGTACACCGGCGCCGTAGGGTCGCCGAGCACGAAGCAGGACACGATATCGGTGCCGCCGGAAATCGAGGCGAGGTGCAGGTCGGACTTGATCGCCTCATAGACATAGGCGAAGTCCGCCGGTGCCAGCGGCGAGCCGGTGGAGGTCAGCGCCTTCAGCGAGGATAGGTCGTGCGTCTCGCCGGGCTTCACGCCTTCCTTGCGCAGCGAGTCGATATATTTGGCCGAGGTGCCGAGCAGGGCGAAGCGCTCTTTCTCCGCGAAGTCGAACAGCACGTCGGGCGTCGGGGAGAACGGCGAGCCGTCGAACAGGCAGAGCGTGAGCCCGCTGGCGAGGCCGGAGACCAGCCAGTTCCACATCATCCAGCCGCAGGTGGTGAAATAGAACAGCCGGTCGCCCGCCGCGAGGTCGCAATGCAGCCGGTGCTCCTTGATGTGCTGAAGCAGCGTGCCGCCCGCGCCGTGCACGATGCATTTGGGCACGCCCGTGGTGCCGGAGGAGAACAGTATGTAGGCGGGATGGTTGAATGGCAGGCGTTCATAGGTGAGGGCCTGCGGCGCATAGGGCGCTAGGAAATCGTCCAGCGCCACGCCATTGGCGATGCCGGAGGCGACCTGCGCCGCCTCGCCGAGATAGGGAACGATGACGGTGTGCCGGACGCTGGTGAGATGCGGCGCCACGGTGCGCAGCTTGTCGCCGATCGCGACGCGCTTGCCGGCGTACCAGTAGCCGTCACAGGCGAAATACACCTTCGGCTCGATCTGGCTGAAGCGGTCGAGAATGCCGCGCTCGCCGAAATCCGGGGAGCAGGAGGAGAAGATCGCGCCGATCGAGGTGGCCGCCAGCATGATGGCGATGGTCTCGGGCATGTTGGGCATGGTGGCGGCCACGCGGTCGCCGACGCCGACACCGGCGGCACGCAGCGCCTGCTGCAGGCGCGAGACAAGCACGCAGAGTTCACTGAAGGCGACGTGGCGCTCCGCCTTGTCCTCGCCGCGGAACACCAGCGCAATGCTGGTCGGGTCGCGCGGGCGCAGCAGGTTTTCGGCGAAGTTCAGCGTGGCGTCGGGAAAGAACTGCGCGCCGGGCATCCGCTCGCCGTCGACGAGGCTGTGCCCGCCCTTGTCGCCGATCACGTCGCCGAGTTCCCAGATTTCGTCCCAGAACGCTCCGGGCTGGGCGATCGACCAGGCATGCAGGTCGCGGTAGTTCTTCAGTCCGGTTCCGTGGCGGCCATTGACGGTCGCGATGAAGCGGGTGATCGCGCTCCGGGCGATCCGCTCGGGCGAGGGGGTCCAGAGCGGCGCGTCATTGGCGATGTCCATCAGGGTCTCCATCCCATTTCCCACCGGCTTCCCGAAGCAGGGAGCATTATTATCGGCTGCAAATTCATAGCGTCCGACAGGTCGTCTGTCAGGCCATCAAACAGACACAGAGCGAGGGGATGTTGCGGCACCGTCCGGCTGCCCCGGCGGGTGCCCCGTCCCTCGGCATCGCCCGGCGGAATCTGGTGAATTGCCTTCGCATCGGGCCGCCTGTGGAGAGGTGGCGCTATACGCGGACACCGACAGGCTTTATCGACACGTTGCATGAAGAAACTGGCCCCGATCCTTCTCCTGCCGGTCCTGCTCGCGCTGGTGGCGGCGGCGCTCGCGCCGAAGCTTGCCTCCGAGGCCCGGCTGCGCGCCGAAGCGCAGGTGCTGCTGAGCGCGGCGGCCGGGCATGAAGCCCGGATCGAGGGCCCGGTGCGCTTTTCCGCCTTCCCCTGGCCTGCGCTGACCATTGACGGGCTGACCGTCGGCGACCCGACCGTCGCCACGCTTGAGACGTCGCAGGCGCGCATCGTGCTCGATCTGCTGCCGCTGCTCACCGGGCAGACCAAGGCCGACCATATTGAACTGCACGAGCCGGTGCTGACGCTGGCCGACCGCGAGGACGAACTCGGCGCCCTGACGGCGCTGCTGCATGGCCTCGGCCGCAGCCGGCTGCGGGCCGATGTCAGCATCTATGACGGCCGCATCCTGAGGATGGTGGACGGCGAGGCCCGCGAGGTGCTCGGCGACACCGATCTCGACCTGAGCTGGCGCGGCGGCGACCGCCTGTCGATCGGCGGCCACCTGATCTGGCGCGACGAGCCGCTGGACGTCGAACTGAACCTGTCCGGCCTTGCCGCGCTGGCGGAAGACGTGGCCGGGGAGCTTCAGGTGAAGCTGTCGGGCCCGCCGGGGCAGCTCTCCTTTGGCGGCACGATGCGGCTTGCCAGCAGCCCGGTGATCGAGGGTGCGCTCGAATGCTCGTCGCGCGGGCTGCGCGCGACGCTCGACTGGCTGGACCTGGAGACGCCGACCGAGCAGGGGTTCGGCCCGTTCGCACTCAGCGCCCACACGCTGCTGACCGCCCAGGGCGCGACACTGAGCGGGGCGCGCATCGAGCTCGACGGCAATGTCAGCGAAGGCGGCTTCACACTTCGTTCCGGCAATGGGCGTACCGGGCTGCAAGGCTCCTTTGCAAGCGCCTCGGTCGACCTGTCGCCCTATGGGCAGCCGGTTCTGGCGGAGCCGGACGGCGGGGCCTGGAGCCGGGAGACGATCAAGCTCGATCGGCTCAAGGATCTCGACGTCGATCTGCGCTTCTCCGCCGCGCAGGTTCATGCCGGCACGACGCGGCTCGACAAGCTGGCCGCGAGCGCCGTGCTGAAAGCGGGCAAGCTGACGCTGGCCATTGGCGATTCCGAAGCGTGGCAGGGCACCTTCCGCGCCACGGCGCAGATCGCCCCGCTGGAACAGGGAACCGATGTCCGCGTGGAACTGGCCGGTGAGGACGTCTCGCTGGCGCAGGCGCTGGGCGACCTGTTCCGCTCGCAGCGCCTGGAGGGGACCGGTTCGTTCCGCATCAATCTCGGCGCCTCGGGCGCCAGCATCGCCGAACTGGTCGGCCGCCTCGGCGGCAGCGCCAGCCTCACCGGCACCCAGGGTGCCCTGACGGGCATCGACGTGTCGCGCATCCTCTCACGGCTGGAGCAGCGCCCGCTTTCCGGTGTGGGCGACCTGCGGGGCGGGCGCACGCCCTATGACACGATCGATTTCAGCGCGCAGATCCATGAGGGCATCGCCCATGTCGAGCACCTCAACATCGAGAGCACCAAGCTGCGGATCGAGTTGAACGGCGACGCCGACCTCGCGCGGCGCGACCTCGACCTCGAAGGCACAGCGCAACTGGTGCGCGCGGCCGAACCGGCGGCGTTCGACCTGCCCTTCATGGTGCGCGGCTCATGGGAGCGCCCGGTGCTGCTGCCGGACCCGCAGGCGCTGATCCGCCGCTCCGGCGCGGCACGGCCGCTGTTCGGCGGCAAGCTCGACACCTTCGGTGTCGCCGCCCCGCTGCCTTAGGCCGTCTATTCCGCCAGCACGCGCGTCGAGGGGAAGGTGATCTCGACCAGCGTGCCGGCATCGACCGCGCTGCGGATGTGGAAGTTGGCGCGGTTGGCCTCGGCCAGAGCCTTGGTCAGCGGCAGGCCGAGCCCGGTGCCGCCGGAGCCGGCGCGGCCGGAGGTGGCGAGCTGGCGGAACGGCTCCATCGCCACGGCGATATCGGCTTCCGACATGCCGATCCCGGTGTCGCGCACGCGCAGCACCACTTCGCTGCCCTCGGTCAGTGCGGTGGACAGGATGACCTGCCCGCCGGGCTTGGTGAACTTGATCGAATTGGACACGAGGTTCAGCACGATCTGGCGGATCGAGCGCGCATCGGCCACCACTGGCGGCAGGTCGGCGGCGAGCGAGGAGCGGATGATGATGCGCTCCCGGTTGGCCTGCGGCTGCATGATCGCCATGGATTGCTGCACGATCTCGTTCAGCGCCACGCTGGTGAAGGCGAGGTCGAGCTTGCCAGCTTCGATCTTGGACAGATCCAGCAGGTCGTTGATCAGCGAGATGAGGTGCCCGCCCGAGGCGTGGATGTCGCGCAGATAGTCGCGGTAGCGCTGGTTCTCGATCGGGCCGAAGCGCTCCTCCATCATCACTTCCGAGAAGCCAATGATGGCATTGAGCGGGGTGCGGATCTCGTGGCTGATCTTGGCGAGGAAGTCGGACTTGGCGAGATTGGCACGCTCCGCCAGCCGCTTGGCCTCGGTCAGTTCCTCTTCCGCGCGCTTCCACTGGGTGATGTCGCGCAGCACGGCGCAGAACTTCGAGGAATCGTCGCCGACCCGGCCGACGGTCATGAACAGGGGGATCAGCCCGCCCTCGCGCACCCGGCCGATGACCTCGCGCCCGTCATTGAGCACGCTGGCGACGCCGTTGGAGGCGAGGCCGTCCAGATAGTCCACCGCCGCGCGCTGGCTCTCGGGTGCGAACAGCAGGGTGAAGTTCTCGCCCTGCACGTCCTGCGCATCGAAGCCGAACAGCGCCTCGGCCGGGCGGTTCATCGACAGGACCGTGCCGGCGGCGTCGATCAGCACCACGCCGTCGGTGGCGGTGTCGAGAATGGCGCGCAGCTCGCGGGAGATGGATTCGGCTTCGCGCAGCGCGAGCTCGGCCTGACGCAGCCGCTCTTCCTGAGCCGGGTTGAGGCGGCGCAGCAGATAGACGAGCGCGGTGCCGCCTTCCCACGGCGCGGAAATCAGGCGGGCTTCGACCGGCAGAGAGCGGCCATCGGCATCGAGCAGGGCGAGCGCGCTGCCATCGGGCGTCTCGGCCGGCACCGGCGCGCCGAACAGGGTGACGAGGCCGCCGGCGGCCTCCAGCTCGGCCATGTCGGCATGCCCGGTCCAGTCCAGCAAGGTGCGGTTGGCGAATAGAAGCCGATCGCCGCGCGTGGCGATGACGCCGAGCGGCAGGCGCTCCAGCACCGGGCGCTCGCCTTCCGCGAGGACGCGGCGGACACCCTCGGGCTCGGGCGCCGGGGCCGGCTCAGGCTCAGGCTCGGCCACCATGGGGGGGGCGCCGACGGGTTCTGCAACAGGGAGGGGCTCGACCTCCGGCGCGGACGCGGGCAGCTGCGTTTCAGGATCCTGCATGCGCAGGAAATCGGCCGGTTCCGCGTCGTTCGCACCCGGCTCGCCAGCGACAGGATCGGTGGGCAGTTCGTCGTCCACGCCCTCCAGCCGCGCGCCGAGCGCGCGGGCGATCTCACGGAACGCGTTGCGCTCGCCATTCGACAGCCCGTCCCAGGAGCTGCGGGCACCATCGCCGCGCGCGGTCTCTGCGGAGCGCAGCGGCACGACATTTGGCGAGGCCGGAACGACGGACAGAGTGACCCGCACTGCAGGCTCGGCCGACGGGGCTGCCGGCACGGGCAGCGTCTCGGGCGCCACGGGCTCCGGGGGAGCAGGGGAGACCTCAGGCGGTGGGGGCCGGAGCGTGAGCGCTGCCGGTGAGGCCTCGGGTTTCGGTTCCGCTTCCGACGTCGGGAGGGTGGCCGGCGTCGCCGTCACGGGCGGGGTGACGGGGGCGGTCGCCGCGGGCATCGCTGCGGCGGGCGTTACGGCGTCGAGCCGCTGCCGCACCACGCCGAAGCCGCGCATGCCCTCGTCTCGCGCCGGGGCGCCGCCGAGTTCGACCGCGAACGCATCGCCGCGCGGGGCGGTCAAGGTGATCGGCAGATGGCTGAAGCTGCGCCCGGCGAGCACCGCCTCATGGGCCACGGCGGCGCCTAGCGCCAGCCAGTCCCGTCCGCGCAGGCTTTCCGCCGGCAGCCCGAGCGCGCTGGCAAGGCGCGGGTCGACATGGCTCAGCCGCGCATCGGCGCCGGTCTGCCAGGTGAAGCGCAATGGGAAGGAGAAGGTAAGCGCCGGCGGCTCCGGCGTGGGACGCGGCGCGGAGGGGGAGGGCGTTGCGGCGGCCGGGAGCATGTCTTCCGCCGGGCGGACCTGCGGTTCGGTGCCCGGCGCAAGCCGGTGCGGCGCCAGTTCGAGCGAGGTCATCAGCAGCGCCTTGCCACCCTCGACCGTGATCAGCGAGCAGGCGAAGGTGGTGGGCGTCAGCCTGCCGGGCAGGCGCAGCCGCTCCAGTCGTGGCGCGCGGCCGGGCCGCAGCGTCGGGGCGAGCCGGGTGAGGATCGGCGCCAGGTCACCGGCCCCGCGCGCGCCAAGAAGCGCGCGGCCGGCCGGATTGGCGGCAAGGAGCTGTCCGTCGGTACGCATGAGCAGCGTCGGCGCCGCGGCAGCAAGGGCCGTGGCCGCCAGCGCGCGCAAGGCCTCGTCCGCACCAGAGGCGGCGGGAGAGGCGGGGCCGTCGGTGGGAATGCTCATGGTCGTCAGAAATTGCCCCCCGGCGACATGCCGGCCTGTTGTGCGGTCCGCAGCCGCAGGAAATGCATCATAATGCCCGCCGGCAGTGCTTGTCATGGCGGCAGGCCAGCGACATCGCAGCTTCGCATGTTCCGGTTAACTTCTGGCCACTGATACCGGTTAACGGAAATTCTACCGCCGCCGATGCGGCGGCCGCGTTGCCTTTCCGGGGCGAGATGATACTTTAGTCGTAGGCATCAGCGCGAATGGTACATATGCCGACCGCCGTTAGATTGGGCAGATAACTTAACGGGAGGTTCAGGATGGCCAATAATCCGAAGCTCGAAATTCCGCATGAGCTGCGGAGCGTCGCCGAGCAGGGGGTCGATCAGGCTCGCGCAGCGGTGGACGGCTTGATCGCCGCGGCGCACAAGGCGTTCGACGATGCCGGAAGGCAGGTGGACGCTGCCCATGACAATGCCCGCGAACTCGGGCGCACCAGCGTTGGCTTCGCCGAGACCAACATCGCGGCCAGCTTCGATTTCGCCTCGCGCCTCGCCAAGGCGCAGACGATGGAGGAGTGGACACGGCTCCATGCCGAGTTCGTCACGGAGCAGGTTCATCGGCTTTCCGAGCAGGCCAAGGTTCTCGGCCGTGCCGGCATTTCCGCACCCGGGCTCAAGTTCTGACGCCGAGATCGCGTGCGGCGCAAAATGTGGGCGTAGGCGAACCAATCGCCGCCCTGGTGCGTTTTCCTGAGGATTTTTCTTGATTGTGCATTGCAATATGATATTGCAGTGCACAATTAGTTTGTTGCGATGTCGGGAGGGTCGAGGGCGAAAAGCTGTTGGCCGCGTCTTTCCGGGTCGCGTGCCCTGATTGCCCACTCGCGAGGGCAGATGCGGGCTTTCCGATGCAATCGCGAACCACCGAGGAAGATTCCAATGGTTGAGGCTGCTGCTCCTTCCGCCAAAAAGACTGTCAAGGCCGCCACCACTGCTTTCGAGGCGGCTGTTCCCAAGATCGATCTGGCCAATCTCGAAGTGCCCGCCGCCGTGCGCGAAATCGCCGAGAAGAGCGTGCAGAATGCGCGCGAGGCTTATGAGAAGCTGAAGACGAGCGCCGAGGAAACCACGGACATGCTGGAAGACACCTATTCGACCGCCTCCAAGGGCGTCGCCGAGTACAATGCCGTCGCGCTCGAGTCGCTGCGCGCCAACATGAATGCCACCTTCGACTATTTCGGCGCCCTGCTCGGCACCAAGAGCGTCTCCGAGGCCGTGGAGCTTTCCACCGGCCACCTGCGCAAGCAGTTTGACGTGCTCTCGGCCCAGGCCAAGGAACTGTCCGTGATCGCCCAGAAGGTCGCGACCGAGACCGCCGAGCCGATCAAGGCCTCGGTCGAGAAGAACATCAAGAAGGTCAGCTGACCTCCTTTCTGTAGCGTAGCGTTGCGTAGAGTTCAGAACCCGGCCTGTTCCGCAGGCCGGGTTTTTCGTGCGCCGCTGTCGACGGCATGGCGGATGCCGCGAAAAGTTTCGCCTTCGCCGGCAAAAACTCCGATTGCCTTCGCCTTGACACAGTTTCTGGGCCTGCCTATCTCCGCAGCGGCTGGCACTCGGTATCCGTGAGTGCCAAGACGTCCGCTCACGAAGCGCCGCGCCGGCGCGAGACAGGAAGACCGAGGAACCACCCATGGCCAAGCTGAAATTCCGCCCCCTGCACGACCGTATCGTGGTGAAGCGCCTCGACGCGGAAGAGAAGACCGCTGGCGGCATCATCATCCCCGACAGCGCCAAGGAAAAGCCCTCGCAGGGCGAAGTCGTCGCCGTGGGTCCGGGTGGCCGCGACGAGGCTGGCAAGCTGGTCCCGCTCGACGTCAAGGCGGGCGACAAGGTTCTGTTCGGCAAGTGGTCGGGCACCGAGGTCAAGATCGACGGCCAGGACCTGCTGATCATGAAGGAATCCGACGTCATGGGCATCGTCGGCTGACGCCGGCCTGATTGCCTGACGCGACGGCCCGCCCTGGCGGCGGGCTGAACGATCCCCATTCAGGAGTGAGCCTCATGGCCGCCAAGGAAGTAAAATTTTCCGTCGAAGCGCGCGACAAGATGCTGCGCGGCGTCGACATCCTCGCCAATGCGGTGAAGGTGACCCTCGGCCCCAAGGGCCGCAACGTCGTCATCGACAAGAGCTTCGGCGCTCCCCGCATCACCAAGGACGGCGTCACC
Organism: Ancylobacter gelatini; assembly: GCF_022601675.1. Taxonomy (GTDB): domain Bacteria; phylum Pseudomonadota; class Alphaproteobacteria; order Rhizobiales; family Xanthobacteraceae; genus Ancylobacter; species Ancylobacter gelatini. Next base: position 185,249 of record NZ_JAKVIL010000006.1, read on the forward strand.
GTCGCCAAGGAGATCGAGCTCGAGGACAAGTTCGAGAACATGGGCGCCCAGATGGTGCGCGAAGTGGCCTCGAAGACCAATGACCTCGCTGGCGACGGCACCACCACCGCCACCGTGCTCGCCCAGGCGATCGTCCGTGAAGGCGCGAAGTCGGTTGCCGCCGGCATGAACCCGATGGACCTCAAGCGCGGCATCGACCTCGCCACCACCGAGGCGATCAAGGACATCGTCAAGCGCGCCAAGAAGGTGAAGTCGACCGACGAAGTGGCGCAGGTCGGCACGATCTCCGCCAATGGCGATACGTCGATCGGCGAGATGATTGCCGGCGCGATGCAGCGGGTCGGCAATGAGGGTGTCATCACCGTCGAGGAAGCCAAGACCGCCGAGACCGAGCTTGAAGTGGTCGAGGGCATGCAGTTCGACCGCGGCTATCTCTCCCCCTATTTCGTCACCAATCCCGAGAAGATGCTCGTGGATCTGGAAGACGCCTATCTGCTGATCTTCGACAAGAAGCTCTCCGGGCTTCAGGCCATCCTGCCGGTGCTCGAGCAGGTCGTTCAGTCCGGCAAGCCGCTGGTGATCGTGGCCGAGGACGTCGAGGGCGAGGCTCTGGCCACGCTCGTCGTCAACAAGCTGCGCGGTGGCCTGAAGGTCGCGGCGGTGAAGGCTCCGGGCTTCGGCGACCGCCGCAAGGCCATGCTGGAAGACATCGCGATCCTGACCGGTGGCCAGGTCATCTCCGAAGAGCTCGGCATCAAGCTGGAGAGCGTCACGCTCGCCATGCTCGGCCGCGCCAAGAAGGTGATCATCGAGAAGGAAAAGACCACCATCGTCGATGGCGCCGGCAAGAAGAAGGACATTGAGGGCCGCGTCGGCCAGATCAAGCAGCAGATCGAGGAGACCACCTCGGACTACGACCGCGAAAAGCTCCAGGAGCGTCTGGCCAAGCTCGCGGGCGGCGTCGCGGTGATCCGCGTCGGCGGCGCGACCGAGGTTGAGGTGAAGGAGAAGAAGGACCGCGTGGACGACGCGCTGAACGCCACCCGCGCGGCGGTGCAGGAAGGCATCGTTCCCGGCGGCGGCATCGCGCTGCTGCGCTCCAAGAAGGCGGTCGAGAAGCTGACCTCCGCCAATCCCGACATCCAGGCCGGCATCAAGATCGTGCTGAAGGCGCTTGAGGCGCCGATCCGCCAGATCGCCGAGAACGCGGGCGTCGAAGGCTCGATCGTGGTCGGCAAGGTGCAGGAGTCGAAGGACCAGAACTTCGGCTTCAACGCCCAGACCGAAGAGTTCGTGGACATGATCGCCTCCGGCATCGTGGATCCGGCCAAGGTCGTGCGCACCGCTCTCCAGGATGCCGCCTCGATCGCCGGCCTGCTGATCACCACCGAGGCCATGGTCGCCGACCTGCCGAAGCCCGCTTCCGCCGGTCCGGCGATGCCGGGCGGCGGCGGCATGGGCGGCATGGATTTCTGACGAGATCCACTCCGCCCACGCGGTCCCGAGTGCTGAAGCCCGGCAGGCCGGGTTTCGGTGGCGGCATGGATTTCTGACGAGATCCACTCCGCCCACGCGGTCCCGAGTGCTGAACCCCGGCAGGCCGGGCTTCAGTGGCGGCATGGATTTCTGACGAAATCCGCCTCTTCGATCTATGAAAGGGCGCGGCGCGAGCCGCGCCCTTTCTCGTTTGGGCGATCAATTCTCACTCCGCCATCCCGGCCGAGCACAGCTGAGGGTCGGGATCACGTCCCCGATGTCCACGATTCCGGATCGGTCGTTCCACCGTTTGGGATGACGCCTGCGAGAGGGCCCGGCCGCGAGGCGGCTGGCGGAGGCGACGGTCGTCTCGCCACCACTATCGGCCCCTCCATACCGCTCCCCTAATTCTGATGTGCGTGCGCCGTGTTTAGGGTTCAGGCTCGTGCGAACAGGGAGGCGTGCAGATGGACCAGCGCATCATCGATCTCTACGACCGTTTCACCCATGGCCAGATCAGCCGGCGGGAGTTCATGGACCGGCTCGCCTCGCTGGCCGGTAGCCTCGCCGCCGCCGCCGCGATGCTCCCACTGCTCCAGAACGACTATGCCCGCGCCGCGATCGTGCCGGAGAACGACGCGCGCCTCGACATCTCCACCGAGCAATATCTCTCCGCCGGCACGCCGGTGACCGGCACTCTGGCCCGCGCCCGCCGCGTCGACGCGAAGCGGCCGGCCGTGCTGGTGATCCATGAGAACCGCGGGCTCAATCCGCACATCAAGGACGTCACCCGCCGCCTCGCGCTCGAAGGCTATCTTGCCTTCGGCGTCGACCTGCTCTCGCCCGATGGCGGCACGCCGGCGGACGAAGACAAGGCGCGCGAGATGATCGCCGCGCTCGACCGGCCGACCACCGTGGCGCGCGCGGTGGACGCGGTGCGCTTCCTTTCCGCCCACACCGCTTCAACCGGCAATGTCGGCGCGGTCGGCTTCTGCTGGGGCGGGGGCATGGTGAACCTGCTGGCCGAGGCGAGCCCCGACCTCAAGGCTGGCGTCGCCTATTACGGCGCGCAGCCCCCGCTCGACCGGGTGCCGGACATCAAGGCCGCGCTGCTGCTGCAATATGCCGGGCTCGATGCCCGCATCAATGAAGGCATCGCGGCCTATGAGGCGGCGCTGAAGGCGGCCGGCAAGGACTACACCGTCCATATTTATGACGGCGCCAATCACGCGTTCAACAACGACACCAATCCCGCGCGCTATGATCCCAAGGCGGCGGAACTCGCCTGGAGCCGGACCGGGGCGTTTCTCGCCAAACATCTGGGCGCGCCGCCGCCGGTGGAAATCTGAACGCCGCTCAGATCGGCGGCAGGTTCAGCCATTTGGCCGAGGCGCTGAGGATGAGATCGACCGCGAGCGCGGCGAGGATCATGCCCATGACGCGGCTGATGATCGAGCCGCCGCCGCGCCCGATGATGCGCGAGATGCGGCCCGCGGCCAGCAGGATGACCAGCGTGATCCCCAATACGATCGCCATGGTGGCGATGGTCATCAGCCGGTCCGGGAAATTGTGCCGGGCATTGTCGGTCAGCACCACGGCCGCCAGCATGGCGCCGGGGCTGGCGATGGACGGGATGGCGAGCGGGTAGATCGCGACGTCCAGCGGGTTGGTCTCGACCTGCGGGTCGGGATTGCCGTGACCCGAGCCGCTGATCATCGTCAGCGCGAACAGGAACAGCACGATGCCGCCCGCGATCTGGAACGACTCGATCGAGACGTCCATCGCCCGCAGCAGCCAGTGGCCGGCAAGGGCGAAGAACACCAGAACGCCGAAGGAGATGAACACCGACAGCAGCGCCGCGCGCTTGCGCCCCGCAGCGTCCAGCATCGCGGTGGCGGCGAAAAACACCGGTAGCGTACCGAGCGGGTCGATCACCACCCACAGCGTCACGAATTCCTGAATACGTTCCGACCAATTCATTGCCTGATCTGCCTGTTGTCGTCGCCTTACCTTCGTCTTAGGCCATCTGCGCGCGCTGGCCCAACACATTGCGTGCCGTGCTATGGGGTGGGCGTGGATGCGGGCGGATTCGGGGCCGCCGACGGGAACCAGGGAGAGCGGCATGCGGGCACCCAGCGTGAAGGCGCCGCGTAGATGGCCCGATTTCGCCACCGAGCGCACGGCCCTGGCCGCCGGGGAGATGCCGGTCGCGGGAGCCGACGAGGTGGGGCGCGGGCCCTGGGCGGGGCCGGTGGTGGCGGCCGCGGTGATCCTCGATCCCGAGCGGGTGCCCGAAGGGCTCGACGATTCCAAGAAGCTGAGCGCTTCCCGGCGCGAGGCGCTGTTCGAGATCATCTGCGCCAGCGCCGAGGTTTCGCTCGCCTTCGCGCCGCCGGCCCGCATCGACGCAACCGATATCCGGCAGGCAACGCTCTGGGCGCTGGCGCGGGCCTGCGCCGGGCTGCCGCGCGCGCCGCGCCTGCTGCTGGTGGACGGGCGCGACGTGCCGCCCGTCGCCTGCGCGGCGCGGGCGATCATCGGCGGCGACGGGCTGGTCGCCTCGATCGCGGCCGCCTCGATCGTCGCCAAGGTGACGCGCGACCGGCTGATGGGCGAACTCGGCCGGCAGCATCCGGGCTATGGCTTCGAACGGCATATGGGCTACGGCACCGCCGAGCACGCCGCCGCGCTGGAAGCGCTGGGCGCGTGTATTCACCACCGCGTCTCCTTCGCCCCGATCCGGGCGCGGCTGGCGCGGACGGTGGACGCCGTCTAGTCCGGCTTCAGCCGTGCCTCGACGGCGAGGAAATCGCGCCAGACCATGCGCTTGCCGAGCGGGGTGCGCAGCAGATAGGCCGGGTGGAAGGTGGCAAGCGCGGGAATGGTCCGCGTGCCGGTATCATACTCCATCCAGCGCCCGCGCGCCTTGGTGATGCCGTCCTTGATTCCGAGCAAGGTCTGGGCCGAAGGGCCGCCGAGGCACACGAGCACATCCGGGTTCGCCAGCTCGATCTGCCGGCGGATGAAGGGCAGGCAGATCGCGGTTTCCTGTGGGGTCGGCGTGCGGTTGCCCGGCGGGCGCCACGGCACGACATTGGCGATATAGGCCGAGGAGCGGTCAAAGCCGATCGCGGCCAGCATGCGGTCCAGCAGCTTTCCCGAGCGGCCGACGAACGGCTTGCCCTCGATATCCTCGTCGCGCCCCGGCGCCTCGCCGACCAGCATCAGCCGCGCCTGCGGGTTACCGTCGGCGAAGACCAGCCGGGTTGCGGTGTGCTTGAGCGGGCAGCCTTCGAAACGCTCCAGCAACTCGCGCAGCGCCTCCAGCGTCGGGGCGGCGGCGGCGGCTTCGCGTGCCTCGGTGGCGGCGAGGTCCGGCGGGGCAAGCTCCGGCGCAGCGGGAGGGGCCGATGGCCGGGGAGCGGCGGGCACCGCGCGCGCGGCCGGGGCAGATCTCGGCTCAGCGGGGGCCGTAGCCGTTGCGGACTGGAGCGCGGGGCGCGGCGCGGCGCGGGCGGCCTGCTCCGCCGCGCTCTCGGCGAAGCGGTCGACCGGTACCTCGCCAAGCGCGGCATCGACGCCCGCTTCGACGTGGAAGGCGAGAATGTCGGAAAGGATGTCGCGTTCGGTGGGGGCAAGGCTCATGCCGGTCATTCTATTCGATCCAACAGCTGATTGTCAGGCCGGCCCAAGCGTGGAAGAAGTCCAATCAGCGCAATGCCCCCTGATCTGTGCATGCCCGGAGGATGGAATGAGTGCGGCCGAACTGCCCGAGCGCGAGGCGATGGACTACGACGTCGTCATCGTCGGTGCGGGCCCGGCGGGCTTGGCGGCGGCGATCCGGCTGAAGCAACTCGACGAGGCGCTGTCGGTGGTCGTGGTCGAGAAGGGCTCGGAGGTCGGCGCGCATATCCTTTCCGGCGCGGTGATCGATCCCATCGGCCTCGACCGGCTGTTCCCGGACTGGCGGGACGACGCGGACGCGCCGCTGAAGACCCCGGTGACGGACGATCGGTTCTACCTGCTGGGCCCGGCCGGCGGGCTGCGCCTGCCGAACGCGCTGATGCCGCCGCTGATGAGCAATCACGGCGCCTATATCGGCTCGCTCGGCAATGTCGCGCGCTGGCTCGCCAGCAAGGCGGAGGAACTCGGCGTCGAGATATATCCCGGTTTCGCCGCCAACGAAGTCCTGTACGAGGACGGCGCGGTGGCAGGCGTCGCCACGGGCGACATGGGGATCGGCCGCGACGGCGAGCCGACCGACCGCTACACGCGCGGCATGGAACTGCGCGGCAAGTACACGCTGTTCGCCGAAGGCGCGCGCGGCCAGCTCTCCAAGCAGCTCATCGCCCGCTTCTCGCTCGACGCGGGCCGCGAGCCGCAGAAATACGGCATCGGGCTCAAGGAACTGTGGAAGGTGGCGCCGGAGAAGCACCAGCCCGGCCTCGTGCAGCATTCCTTCGGCTGGCCGCTCGGCAATGCCACGGGCGGCGGCTCGTTCCTTTATCATCTGGAGGACGGGCAGGTGGTGGTGGGCTTCGTGGTCCACCTCAACTATTCGAATCCGTGGCTGGCGCCGTTCGAGGAGTTCCAGCGCTTCAAGACGCATCCGCTGGTGCGCTCCACCTTCGAGGGCGGCAAGCGCCTCGCCTATGGCGCGCGGGCGATCACCGAAGGCGGCTTCCAGTCGGTGCCGAAGCTGGCATTTCCGGGCGGGGCGCTGCTCGGCTGCGCCGCCGGCTTCATCAATGTGCCGCGCATCAAGGGCAGCCATAACGCCGTGCTCTCCGGCATCCAGGCGGCCGAGCAGGCCGCCGCGGCTCTTTCCGCCGGCCGGCAGCGTGATGTGCTGGAAGGCTACGAGGCCGGCTGGCGCGCCTCCGACATCGGCCGCGACCTGTGGAAGGTGCGCAACGTCAAGCCGCTATGGTCGAAGCTCGGCACCTATGCCGGCATCGCGCTTGGCGGGCTCGATATGTGGACCAATACCCTGTTTGGCGTCTCGCTCTTCGGCACGCTCGGGCACGGCAAACCGGATTCCGCCAGCCTGAAGCCGGCGGCGGCGTCGAAGAAGATCGACTACCCCAAGCCTGACGGCGTCGTGTCCTTCGACAAGCTGTCCTCGGTGTTCCTGTCGAACACCAACCATGAGGAAGACCAGCCGGTGCACCTGAAGGTCGCCGACATGGCGCTCCAGAAGGCGTCCGAGCACGATATCTATGCCGGGCCATCGGCGCGCTACTGCCCGGCCGGCGTCTATGAGTGGGTTGAGAAGGGCGGCGATGAGGTCTTCGTGATCAACGCGCAGAACTGCGTGCACTGCAAGACCTGCGACATCAAGGACCCGAACGGCAACATCACCTGGGTCGCCCCCGAAGGTGGCGGCGGGCCGAACTACCCCAATATGTGAGGTCGAAACCGACAGCGCGCGGCTGGGCATGGCTCGCCCGCCGGGCTAGCATCCCCCGACAAGCACAGCCATCGGACGGGAACCGCGACGAGCGGCTTCATCCGGGTGGCGAATGGCTCGGAGGAGCGCATGATGGGTACGGACGCGGCAGGCCTGCTCGAAACCAACCTCGACGAGGTCTGGAATGAACGAGACCCCGCGCGCCGGCTGGCCGCGCTGAGCCGGCTCTATCATCCCGACGCGGTGCTGTATGAGCCCGATCGTGAGGTGACCGGCCACGAGGCGATTTCCGAGACGGTCGGCGCGCTGCTCGGGCAATTACCGGAGGGGTTTCGCTTCGAGCCGGTCGCAACGCCTCTGGAGCATCATGGCCTCGCGCTCGCGCGCTGGCGGGGCGGCCCTCCCGGGCAGGTCATCGTCACGGGCAGCGACGTCGCACGGGTCGCGGACGGCCTGATCACGGAACTTCACGTCTTCATCGATCCGCCGCCCGTGACGGAATGAGGCGGGAGACGATCGTCCGGGAGAGGATCGTCTCCGTCCGGCGGCGTGTCAGAACAGGCTGAGCACGAAGGCGGCGGCGAGGATGGCGGCGGCAAACAGGTCGCTGGCCATCGCCACGTTCTCGCGCATGTTGCGCGCGGGGCGGCGCATGTGGTTGTAGCCGGCGAGGCCGAGGAACACGCCGCCGATGAAGGCCAGCGGAAGGGACCAGCCGGGCAGCAGCAGCGAAATCAGCCCCGCCGCGCCGATGGCGAGATTGGCGAAGCCGAGTTCCTGCGCGATGACATAGGCGCGTGGCTCGTCGACGCCGAGAATATGCTTGAGCGTATAGCCCGGCCGCAGGATCTGCGACACGCCCGCCAGCACCAGCCGCACGCCCACGGCCCAGAACACGAACCATTTGGTGAAGATGCCGAGCAGGCCGGCAAGCGTACCGTTGCTCACCAGTTCCGATGCGATCGAGAGCACGGGAAGGATGACCATCGTAAGGGCGATGACGGCGTAATAGACCATGTGACAGAACTCCGGCGGACAAGGCGGTGTCCGTACACCAGCCTAGAGCATCATGGCCTCGGGAGGAAACGCCGGAACCGCGTTTTGTGCTCTGAAAACAACAACCCGGTGCTCGTGGCGAGGTCCCCCGTACCTGATGGGGTGCTTATCCCTTTGACATAAAACGTTTATAGAGCGCGCGGGCCGGCGGCGGCGTCATGTGCGCGTCCGGACCGCGCAGACGGCTGCGGGCGGCGTTCCGGCACCGCGTCATCGAAACGTAATCAAACCTTCATCCCGCCATCACCTGCCATCGTTAACCCCCTCTCCAACGATGGGGCCGACGAGGAGCACTTATGGCGGCTGCGCTGCAACTCGACCGCGTGAGCAAGACCTACGGCGTCACTGCCGGTTCTCAGCTCCGCGCCGTGGACAACGTCACGCTCACCATCAATGACGGTGAACGTGTCGCGCTGATCGGGGCGTCGGGCTCCGGCAAATCGACCTTGATCCGCATCGCCTCCGGCCTCGTGCTGGCCGACAAGGGCGCGCCGGGCACCGGCATGGTGCGCTCCTTCGGAGTGAGCGTGCAGCAGGGCGGCCGGCTGTCGCGCGAGGTGCGCCGCGCCCGCCGCCATATCGGCCTCGTGTTCCAGCAATTCGCGCTCTCCGGCCGGCTGACGGTGCTGACCAACGTGCTGGTCGGGGCGCTGGGGCGGATGAACGCGTTTCGCGGCACGCTGGGCCTGTTCAATGCCGATGAACGGCGCACCGCCTATGCCGCGCTCGCCGAGGTCGGCATCCAGGCCCATGCCGCCAAGCGCGCCCGCGAGCTTTCCGGCGGCCAGCAGCAGCGCGTCGCCATCGCCCGCGCGCTGGTGCAGGGCGCCAAGCTGGTGCTGGCCGACGAGCCCATCGCCTCGCTCGACCCGAAATCGGCCAAGCGCGTGATGGACACGCTGGTGACCATGAGCCGCGACCACGGCATCGCGCTGGTGGTCTCGCTGCATCAGGTCGACTACGCGACCGCCTATTTCGACCGCGTGATCGCGATGGATGCCGGGCGCGTCGTGTTCGACGGGCCGGCCTCGCAGATCAACGCCGCGTTCCTGACCGAGCTCTACGGCGCCAGCGCCGAGGAGCTGATCCTGCCCAGCCAGTTTGCCGTCGGCGCCTCCGTGCCGGCCGAGACCCCCGTCACCCAGACCGTATCCTGACAGGAGCGACCCCCATGAAGCGCATTCTCGCGGCCGGCCTCGTGCTCGCCGGCCTCACCGCCCCGTTGGCGGCGCAGGAAATCAAGGAGCTGAACTTCGGCTTCATCTCCACCGAATCCTCGGCCAACCTTGCCAAGAGCTTCGAGCCCCTGCTCAAGGACATGGAAAAGGCGATCGGCGTCCCGGTGAAGCCGTTCTTCGTCGGCGACTATGCCGGCGTGATCGAAGGCATGCGCTTCAAGAAGGTCGATGTGGCGTGGTTCGGCAACAAGTCGGCCATGGAGGCGGTGGACCGCTCCAACGGCGAAGTGTTCGTCAAGACCGCCAAGCCGGACGGTTCCTCGGGCTATTACTCGCTTATCGTTACCAATGCCGACCGTAACGACATCAATAATCTGAAGGACGTGCTGGACTGCACCAAGGGCTACAATTTCGGCAATGGCGACCCGAACTCGACCTCGGGCAATTTGGTGCCGAGCTACTACGTGTTCGCCATGAACAACGTGGACCCGACGAAGTGCTACAAGCGAGTCGTGACCTCGAACCATGAAGGCAACCTGCTCGCGGTCGCCAACAAGCAGGTCGATTTCGCGACCAACAACACCGAGAACATGACCCGCCTTGAGCAGACCCGCCCGGCGGAAGCGGCGAAGATCAAGGAAGTGTGGCGCTCGCCGATGATCGCCGGCGACCCGATCGTGTGGCGCAAGGATCTGCCGGCCGACCTCAAGGCCAAGATCTACACCTTCTTCATGACCTATGGCCGCAACGGCACGCCGGAAGAAATCGAGCATGCCCGCGCCGTGCTCGCCAAGACCTCGGACGGCTGGGGTCCGTTCCTCGCCTCCTCCGACGCGCAGCTGATCCCGATCCGCCAGCTTGAACTGTTCAAGTCCCGCATCAAGGCCGAGAAGAACGACAAGCTCTCCGCCGACGAGAAGGCCGCCGAGCTGAAGAAGATCGACGCCCAGCTCGCCGACCTCGACGCGCAGCAGAAGAAGCTGCCCGCCATGTGAGGCGCCGGCGGGCCTGCCGGCTCGCCGCCCTCAGAAACCCTGTGTCATCCCGGAGGGCCTCATGGCCGCTCCGGGATGATGTCATGTCCTTCACGACCCGACGGGAGCACGATCCCGGCTCCCCGGCGCCGCCGCGGCGGGATGACGATCCCCCGGATGACGATCCAAGGAACAACCCTCGCATGTCCGTCTCCCACGCCGCCCGCCGCACCGCCGCCGATCTCGCCACGATGCCCGCACCGCCGGTCACGCCGCTCGTCACCCGGCTGACGCGCCTCGCGCTGGGCGCCATCGTCATCGCGGTGCTGGTCGCGGCCTGGTACGAGGCTGAGATGAACCCGGCGCAGCTGGTGCGCGATGCGGGCAACATGGCGACGCTCGGCGCCGACTTCCTGCGCCCCGACTTCACCGACTGGGATGTCTATTTCGACGCGATGCTGGAGACGCTGGCGATCGCGATCTGGGGTACGGTGCTGGCGGTGATCGTCGGCATCCCCTTCGGCATCCTCTCCGCGGAAAACGTGGTGCCGCATTGGGTGGCGTTCCCGATCCGCCGGGTCATGGATGCCTGCCGCGCCATCAACGAGCTGGTGTTCGCGCTGATCTTTATTGCCGCCGTCGGCCTCGGCCCGTTCGCCGGCGTGCTGGCGCTGTTCATCCACACCACCGGCGTGGTCGCCAAGCTGTTCTCCGAGGCGGTGGAGGCGATCGACCCCGCGCCGGTCGAGGGCATTCGCGGCACGGGCGGCACCTGGCTGCAGGAAATCATCTACGGCGTGCTCCCCCAGGTAATGCCGCTGTGGATTTCCTACGCGCTGTACCGCTTCGAATCCAATGTCCGCTCGGCCACCGTGCTCGGCATCGTCGGCGGCGGCGGCATCGGCATGACCTTCAACGAGACCATGCGCGGCTTTCTCTATTCGCAGGCCGCCGCGATCCTGATCATCGTGGTGCTTACGGTCTCGCTGCTGGACATGGTCAGCCAGAAAGTCCGCAAACGCTTCATCTGAGCCGCGCGGCGCATGCACGACATGCGGGGCAGGGATGCGCGCGCATCGGTAACGATTCAATCGTTGACGACATAGCTGACTCTGAAAGCCGCCCTTCATTCCGGGCGGCTGTTCAGGGAAACATTCATCATGTCTCATCACCATCGCCCCGTTGCGTCCCGTACCGTTATCGCGGTCGCTCTGATTGCCTCTTTCGGCCTCGGAGGGATGACGGCGGCCTCGGCCGGCGGCCGCAGCAAGGATGACCGCAAAGCGTTCTGGCAGACGTTGCACGAGTCCCGTCAGCCCTGGGGGCGGGTGTTCCACACCCAGAAGGCCGCGCCGGAAAAGGCGCCGGCCGCCAGCACGGCCAAGCCGAAGAGCTGAGGTCACAGAAGCTCGGTGTTTCAAAATTGCACGAACGCAATTATTTCGATGCGTTCTCGTATCATGAATGGCGTCCGCGCATGATGTAATCTCCTCTCGTCACGGTCTGACCAGGCGGTCGACCTTGCGGGGATGGAGAGAGACCATGCACAAGATCGTGCTCGCCAAACTTTTTCTCGCGCTCTCATCGATCGCGATCCTCGCGGCGGCCGGCGCTTATGCCGACCGGCGAAGCGAACCCAGCGCGCAGCCGGTCCATGTGGCCGGGGCGGCGTCCGGGCGTTGGCTGGTCGAGCCGACGACGAGCGATGCCGGCGGTGCCGCACTCATCGCCACGGCAGGCGAGACGCGCTCCTGAGGGACGCTTTGCCAGTGGAAGCCGGCCGCGTCTTTTAAATATTCGGCCAAAGCTTTCCGATTATTAATTTGATCGTCATTCTCCCGCCCGCATCGTTTTCGATGACTGATAGACGGCGTGTCGCGTGCGCGCCGTCTTTTCTTTGCGCATCCTTGCCGCCGGAGTGCTCCGCTTGCGTGGTTTTCTCTCTCTTCTCGCCGATTTCTGGCGTCTGTCCTCGCCCTATTTCCGTGGCGAGGATAAATGGCGCGGTGGCGCGCTGCTCGCGGCGGTGATCGGGCTGGAAGTCGCCTGGGTCTATGCCATCGTCCTCATCAACGAATGGAATAATGCGTTCTACAACGCGATCCAGGAGAAGGATTTCGCCGCCTTCACCCATCAGCTTTGGCTGTTCATGCTCTATGCGGCGGGAGCGATCGTCGTGGCGGTCTATCAGCTCTACCTGCGGCAGTGGCTGGAGATACGCTGGCGCACATGGATGACGGAGCGCTATCTTTCCGGGTGGCTGGCGGACAAGACGCATTACCTTATGCGACTGAAGGGCGACACCGCCGACAACCCCGACCAGCGTATCGCCGAGGACGTGCAGGCCTATATCGCGCAGACGCTCAGCCTGTTCATGGGGCTGCTCAACGCGGTGATGACGCTGACCTCCTTCGCGGTGATCCTGTGGGGGCTCTCGGGTGATTTCAGCTTCAGCCTGTTCGGCGGGGAATGGCGGGTGCCGGGCTATCTGGTCTGGGCGGCCTTCGCCTATGCCGCGGTCGGCACCTGGCTCACCCATCTCATCGGCCGGGTGCTGGTCGGGCTGAACTATAACCAGCAGCGCTTCGAGGCGGATTACCGCGTCGATCTGGTGCGCGTGCGCGAGCATGGCGAACAGATCGCGCTGATGGATGGCGAGGCGACCGAGCGGGCGCGGCTGCTCTCCCGGTTCTCCCATGTGGTGCACAATTTCTGGGGCATCATGATTGCCCAGAAGCGGCTGACCTGGTTCACCGCCGGCTATGGCCAGATTTCCAATGTCTTCCCCTTCATCGTGGTAGCCCCGGCCTATTTCGCCGGAACGATCACGCTTGGCCAGCTCATGCAGACCTCCTCGGCCTTCGGGCAGGTGCAGGGTTCGTTCTCGTTCTTCATCACCGCCTATTCCTCGCTGGCGGAGTGGAAGGCGGTGGTGGACCGGCTGGTGGGCTTCGAGAACTCGGTCGCGGTCACGCAGGCCGAGGCGCGTGCGATAGGCTTCCACCGGGAGGCGGCGGGCGATGGCGCGATTCTGGGGCTCGACAGCTTCGAGGTGCGCCTGCCCGACGGGCGGGTGCTGGTGACGGCCGATCGCATGCGCATCGGGCGCGGTGAGCGGGTGCTGCTGACCGGGCCGTCGGGCTCGGGCAAGAGCACGCTGCTGCGCGCCATGGCCGGCATCTGGCCATATGGTCATGGCGAACTCACGCTGGCGCCGGGCGCCCGCATCCTCACCCTGCCGCAGCGGCCTTATCTGCCGGTCGGGTCGTTGCGCGGGGCGCTGGCCTATCCCGATGCGACCGTGGACCATTCCGACGACGCCCTGCGCGAGGTGCTGCAGGCGGTGGGGCTTGACGCCTTTGCCGGGCGCCTCGATGAGCGCGGGCTGTGGTCGTCCATCCTGTCGGGTGGCGAACAGCAGCGCTTCGCGGTGGCACGCGCGCTGCTTATCAAGCCGGATGTGCTGCTGCTGGACGAGGCGACGTCGGCGCTGGACGAGCCGGGCGAAGATGCGTTGTACCGGCTGATCGCCGAGCGCCTGCCGTCCACCGCGCTTCTCTCCATCGGCCACCGCTCGACCCTGCTGGATCTGCACCAGCGCCATATACGGCTGGAGCGCGCAGCGGACGGACCGGCACGGCTGATGGACATCGCCGGCGTCGCGGCGTGAACGCGGCGACGATGCAAAGGCGTGGATGGCCGGGACGCGCCCGGCCATGACGTCGTCAGGCCCGAAGGCGCCTAGGGGAGGACCGGGGCGTAGGTCGAGACGGGCTCGACCTTCTCGATCAGCTTGTGCTGCTGCATGAAGGTGGCAAAGCGGGCGTAGCGCTCGCTGTCCAGCGCCGCCGGGGCGTGGGCGAAGCGGCGCAGCGTGTCGGTCCAGGCGGTGCGGTTCAGTTCGTCATCGAGCTTGGGATTGGCCTTCACGAACAGCTTCCACGCCTCGTCCGGGTGGTTGAGGATGTAGATCGTCGCGTCCTCGACGGCGGCGAGGAACTTCTTGAGCCGCGGATCGGCCAGCTTGTCCTTGTGGGCGACATAGATGAGTTCGTCGAACACCGGCACGCCATGCTCTTCCGGGAAGAAGGCGACGCCTTCCTTGCCTTCCAGCTTGATCTGGGTGAGCTCGAAATTGCGATAGGCGCCGATCACCGCATCCACCTTGCCGGCCATCAGGGCCGGGGTCAGGGCGAAGTTCACGTTGATCATGGTGACATCGGAAGGCTTCAGCCCGGCGTCGGTCAGCATGGTGCCGAGCAGTGCGTCCTCGAAACCGGCGACCGAATAGCCGACCGTCTTGCCCTTGAGGTCGGCGATCGACTTCACCGGCCCGTCCTTGAGCGCGACGAGCGCGGTGAGCGGGGTCGAGACCAGCGTGCCGAACCGGACCAGCGGCAGCCCCTCGGCGACCGACTGGTAGAGGCTCGGCTGGTAGCTGACCGCGATCTCGGCCTGTCCGGCGGCGACAAGGCGCGGCGGAGCGGAGGGATCTGCCGGCGGCACCAGCGTCACATCCAGACCGTGCTGCTCGAACAGCCCCTTCTCCTTGGCGATGATGAGCGGGGCGTGGTCGGGGTTCACATACCAGTCCAGCAGCACGGTCAGCTTTTCGGCGGCATGGGCGGGAACGGCGGTGAGGGCGAGCGCGCAGGCCAGGGCGGCGCCGGCAAGTGTGTTCTTCAACATGGATCTCCTCCCAGAATGGAGACCCGGCACATGAGCTTGGGGGATCTTCCGGCGGCGACCCGGTTCGATCGAACCCCTGAGCGGCCCCGCCTTGGCTCCGTCCCTTCGCCGGCATGACCCGGATCAGGTTCAAAGGGTCTGGCGGCTGCCATCTCAGCCCCTTGATCCATCACTGAATCGCGGGACACCCCTCGGACGGGCAAAGGTTAGCAGGCTCGGTATGCCACGGCAAATGGGCGGGGCGGGCATTCACGCGCCGCGCCAGCCCTCCATATAGCGCACGCCTTCCACGCCGGTGAAACGGGCAAGGCGCGTGAGTTCGGCGTCGAGGCGGGCGAGGCGGCCGGCGGAGGCGCGCACCCCCGGCTCCAGCCACAGGCGCTTAACCTCCAGCACGCCGGCCTTGCGGTCCGCCTTCATGTCGATGCGGCCAATCATGCGATCGCCTTCGAGGATCGGGAACACGTAATAGCCATAGACCCGCTTGTGGGCGGGTACGAACACCTCGATGCGGTAGTCGAAGCCGAACAGGCGCTGCGCCCGCGCGCGGTCGCGCAGCAGCGGGTCGAACGGCGAGAGCACCCGCAGTCGGGCCGGCGGAGCGGGCAGGGCGTCGAAGACCGCGCGGCTGCCGGCCAGCGCGTGGCTGGCGCGGTTGCGTCCGTCCTCGCAGCCGATCATCACCGGCTCCAGCCGTTCCGCGTTGGCGGCGACCCAGGCGCGGGCCTCGTCGGGCGACACCAGGTCCCAGAACGCGGCGATCTCGCCATGGGTGGCGAAGCCCAGACGCTCCAGCGCGCTGGTGCAGGCCCAGTCGATGAAGGCGTCTTCCGGCACCTCGCCTTCGCGGTCGGCGGCGGGGATGACGCGCTCGGTCAGGTCATAGACCTTCTGGAAACCCTCACGCCCGGCAATGGAGAGCGCGCCGGTGCGCCAGAGATATTCCAGCGCGGTCTTCTCCGGGTGCCAGTTCCACCAGCCGCCGGGCGGGCGCTTCTCGGCCTCGAAGTGCCGCGCCATCAGCGGGCCTTCGCAGGTGATGCGCTCATGGACGTGGTCGACGTAAGCTTCGAAGCCGTTCTCGTGCCAGCTGCGCCAGCGTTCCGCCAGACTGCTACGGGCACGGGCGAAGCGGTGCTTCCAGTAGCGGAAGAAGGCACTGGGGATGATCGCGGCATCGTGGGTCCAATGCTCGAACAGGGCGCGGTCCTTTTCGAGCAGCCTCGTCAGCTGCTCGCGCCGGTAGCTTTGCGCCCGGGCGAACAGGATGTGGTGATGGGCCCGCTCCACGGTCGCGATGCTGTCAACCTGCACGAAGCCGATCTGGTGGATCAGCTCCAGCAGCCCCGCCTTGGAAAGCGCGCGGCCCGGCGGGGCGGACAGGCCCTGCCGGGCGAGAAAGATGCGGCGGGCGTCTTCATTGGAGAGGTGAATCGGCATGACCCATCTTGGCAAAGTTCCTGTTTCGTTCCAAGTGGCCTCCGGCCCGTGCCAGTGGCTTTACCGCGCCAGCGTCTCTGGCGCCCAGGGCAGGGCGCGGGTGAGTGCGCGGTCGACCAGCGCGAACAGGCCGAGCGCCACCACAAGCAGGATGGCGAGCGCGGCGAACACCATGTCGGTCTGCATCCGCGCGTTGGAATAAAGCATGAGATAGCCGAGCCCCGCCGAGGCGCCGACCCATTCGCCGACGATCGCGCCGATCGGCGCTGCGGCGGTGGCGACGCGCAACCCCGAAGCCAGCGCCGGCAAAGCGGCCGGCATGCGGATGTGCCGCAGCAGGGCGAACGGGCCGGCGCCGTGCAGCCGGGCAATGTCGATCAGCCCCTGATCGGTGCGCGCGAGCCCGTCATGAAATGCCGAGGCAACGGGGAAAAAGATGATGAGGCTCGCCATCACGATCTTGGAGGCGAGGCCAAAGCCGAACCAGATCACCAGAAGCGGGGCGATGGCGAAGACCGGCAAGGCTTGCGCCACCAGCAGCACCGGGCGCAGCGCGCGCCGCGCCGTGCTTGAGCCCGCCATCAGCAGGGCGCAGGCGATACCGAGCGTGCTGCCACTGAGCAGGCCGAGCAGCATCTCGCCGAGCGTGATTCCGGCATTGTGAGCCAGCACCCCGGCATTGTTCCACATTGCCATGGCGATGCGCAGCGGGCCGGGCAGGATATAGGCCGGGATAACCAGAAGCCGGACCAGCGCCTCCCACAGCCCAAGCAGCGCGAGACAGACGGCGAGCGCCCGGACGAGGGCGGCCAGCGGTCGCTCATGCGCCTCACTGCGCGTCGCTTTCATGTCTTAGTTCCCGGTGCCTGCTGTGTTCTTATAGCGATGGCCCGGATGCGGGGCGACAGCGCGCATGGTGCCAAGGTAGGGCGTTTATGCGACATTTCGGCATGACGTAAGGTCATCATATTGACGCTCGTCAATGCCGCCACATGTGTTCGGGTGCAAAAGATCAACGAAATCAAGAACGGGAGGAGTGCATATGATCAAGGACATTCTCGTCAGCCTGCGCAGTGGCGAGGGGCCGGACAGCACCGTGGACTATGCGGTGTCCGCCGCGGCGCGGCTTGGGGCTCATCTCACCGGCGTCGCGGTGAGCTATGAGATCGACGTTCCCCCGGTCTATACGGAGGCGTTCTCGACCGATTTCATCGAGGCGCAGCGCGCGGAAGGCAAGCGCCTGGCCGATCAGGCGGTTGCACGTTTCGGCGAGGCCACGCGCTCGCTGGAGATCACCGGAGAGGTGCGCACGATTGACGGCACCCCCGGCGGCGCCGCCGAGCAGATTGCCATCATGGCGCGGCTTTACGACCTCGCCATCGTGAGTCAGGCAGACCCGGACAATCTCGGCTCCGAGGAAGTGATCGCCGAGGCGGTGCTGTTCGATTCGGGCCGGCCGGTGCTTCTGGTGCCGCGCAACCAGTCCAAGCCGTTCTCGGCCAAGCGCATCATGGTGGCGTGGGACGGCGGGCGCGCGTCCGCGCGCGCGGTGGCGGAGGCCCGGCCGCTGCTCGAACACGCCGACTTTGTCGAGGCGGTGGTCGTCGATACCGGCCGCAACAAGCCGAACGCCCTGCCGGGAGCGGACCTTGCCCGCCATCTGTCGCGCCATGACAAGAATGTCGAGCTGCGCCGGCTGGTGCCGACCGGAGATGAGGGCATCGTCGATGTTCTGCTGAAGGAAGTGGCGGCACGCGACATCGACCTCGTGGTGATGGGCGGATACGGCCATTCGCGTCTGCGCGAGTTCGTGCTTGGCGGCGTGACGCGCGACATGCTCGACCGCATGACGGTGCCGCTGCTGCTGGCGCATTGAGCGACCGCGGGGCGCCTCGCTCGGTGCCTCGCCTTTCATTCGGCGCCTGACGGCGCCTGAGGCCGGTCCGGAATGCCCGGGCCGGCCTTTTTCATGTCCGGCGTGGCTCAGCGGTCGCTATGCATCGGCTGTTTGCACTCCATGCCGACATAGCACTGCGACTGATCTTGCGTCTGGATCCAGGCCGGATAGGTCTCCTCGCCATAATCGCAATAGCGCTGGTCCGCGACATAGCGCTGATACACGTTCGGGCCGGTCGCGATCACCACGGCGCCCTGCTGCTGGACCATGGCGCGCGTGGCCGAACAGGTCATGTTCAGCGAGTTCGGCATGCCCTGGGCGAAGGCGGGAGCGGCGAGCAGGACGAAGGGAAGTGAAAGCAGTGCGGCACGCATGACAGGTCCTCGAAAACGCTTCGGTTGATGGGTGGGCGACGGCTTTTCAGCGAGGCGCCCACCGGCTGATGACATCAACTTACCATAGCCGACCTAGGGGAAGCTTCATTTGCGCGTGTCCGTTCCGCGCGGCGCGGGCCGAACGAACGAGGCCAGCGCCGCCGCCAGCGCGCCGCCGGCCAGCACCGCCACCACCAGTCGGATCGCCGAGAGCAACTCGGCCGGCGGGGCGAGGTGGGTCGAGGCGACGGGCGAGCCGCCCGCTCGCAACTGCCAGGACAGCAGCGCCGCCGCAACCGCGATGCCGAGGCTGGTGCCGATGTTCCGGGTGACGTTCATGACGCCGCCGGCCTCGCCGGTCTCGTCGCTGGTCGCGCTGCCCATGATGGCGTTGTTGTTGGGTGCAAAGAACAGCCCTTGTCCGACGCCGATCAGGGCGAGGGCGAGCGTGATCATCGCCACGCTGGCCTCGGGGCTCGCCAGAAGGCTGTGCAGCAGCATCAGCCCGGCCGCCGCCACCAGCATGCCGGCCGTGCACAAGGCGCGGTAGCCCATACGGTCCGACAGCGCGCCGCTGAGCGGGGCGAGCAAAGCGAGCGCAATCGGGATGGCGGTGAGGTAGAGCCCGGCGGCCAGCACATCCTGATGGAAGACGCGCTGATAGGCGAACGGCATCAGGAAGAAGAGCGCGAACAGAATGGCGTTGGCGAGCAGGCTCGCCGCGTTGCCGAGGCTGAAGGCCGGGCGCCGGAACAGCGCCAGCGACACCAGCGGCTCGCGCGTGCGGCCCTCATGCCAGACGAACAGGCCGAGAAGCAGGACCGCCGCGCCGGCGCTGGCGAGGATGGCCGGCGATGCCGGGCCCCAGGACCCGGCCTGGTTGACCGCCAGCATCAGCGCGCCGAGACCGGGCACCAGCAGCACCGCGCCGAAACCGTCGAACCGCCCCCGCCGTTCCGGCAGCGTGGTCACCGGCAGGACGAACCAGCTGATGGCCGCACCGATCAATCCGACCGGAACATTGACCCAGAACACCCAGCGCCAGTCCAGAGCGCTGAGGATGAGCCCGCCCAGTGTCGGCCCGGCGCACAGGCCGACCGCCTGCATCGCCGCCTGAATGCCCAGAGCCTTGCCGCGATTGGAATGGCTGGCGATCGAGACCACGATGGCGACGCTGTTCGCTGTGAGCATGGCCGAGCCGATCGACTGCAGGGCCCGCGCCGCGATAAGCGCTTCCAGCGAGGTCGCGAAGCCGCACAGGCCGGAGCCAAGCACGAACACCAGAAAGCCGAACGTGTACAGCAGCTTGCGGCCATAAAGATCCGCAAGGCGCCCGAACAGTGGCAGCGTGGCGGCCGCCGTCACCAGATAGACCACCGCTACCCAGCTCACGACATCGACGGAACTGTCGAAACTCGCCTCCAGTGCCGGCAGCACCAGTTGCGTGATGCTGGCATCCAGCTGGCCCATGAAGGCCCCGATGCAGACTGTACCGACCACGATCCAGACATAGGACGGGCGATTCGCGATGGCCGGAAGCGGTTCAGGCTCGCGAAACACGGCGGACTCCGGCTGAAGCGTGGGCGGCAAGATAGCGGGCCGGAAGTCTAGCGGGCGGGATCGGCGGTGGCCAGATGCGGCGTGGGAAGCGGCTAGCGCGCGTTCGGATTTGGCACGCTGCCGCGCTCGGCCTTCAGCCGGGCGATCTCGGCCCGAATCGGGCCAAACGGGCCGAAACGGTGCTGCGCCTGGGGAAAGCCGTCGGCATAGGGGCCGTAGGGCGTGTCGACCGGTTTCAGCAGCAGATCGGGGAAATCCGCGTCGAGATTCGCCATCGCCGGGCGCGGCTGGGCGAGCACATGGGCGGCGACATCCCAAGCCTCCTCCGGCGGCAGTGTCGGCAGCACCCAGGAGGTGCCGTTCGGCATGTTGTCATGGACGAAGTTCGCGAGCGTGATCAGGCGAGCGAGGCCGGCGCCGTCGTTGAAACTGTCGGGGCCCCAGAGCGGGGGAACGGCATAGCCCCGCTGCGGCAGCGCCTCGTTGCGGCGCACGCCGAGCCCGTCGCGGCGATGGCAATCCGCGCAATGCTGCTGATAGAGCGGCGCGCCGCGTGCCGGGTCGGCCGCGCGGGCGAGTTCCGGCATGTTGCCCGCACCACCCCCTGCAATCGCTTCATCGGCCGGGATATGGGCGGAGAGCACGTCGAGATAGGCAAGGATGGCCTGCATGGGCCGGGCATCGGCCGGCATGGGGCGCCCGTTCATGCTGCGCCTCATGCACTGGTTCACCCGGTCGAACAGCGAGGCGACCTCGCCGCTGCGCGTGCTGTAGGCCGGATAATCCGCCGAGGCGGCGACCAGCGGCAGGCCGAATTTCTTGAGCCCGGCGGCAAGATGGCAATTGGCGCAGGCGAGATTATTGCCGGCGTAGCGCGCCTGCGGGTCGCCGACGGCGGGGCCGACATGGGCATAGGTCGCTTCGATCACCGAGCGCCCGTAGCGCGCCAATCGGCCAAACGCGTCATCCGGCAGCTCGTCGAAGGCGGGAACATCCCAGACGACGACCTTTTCCGGAGCGTCCGACGCGATGGGCTGTGCAAGCAGCGTGAGCGGGAGAGCCAGAAGCGCGACGGCAAGGGCGAGGCTAGCCAATGTAAGCGCGGTGCTTGGAAGGCTGGCGCGGGAGCGGGTGGACATGAGGGGCGGTCCGCGCGAACGCATGCCTGCACGGGGCCGGATATCAGCGCGCCGTACCTCCCGGACCGGCGTCGCGGCGGTGCCGAGGGACCTGCATCATGCTTTGGAACGATTCAAGGCGCCATGCGGACATCGCGCGAATTATGGGGAGATTCCGGCATGGGAAGGGGAGCCGGCGCTGCGCGCCAAGGCTCCCGGATCTTTTCTGGTACAGCTGGGTGGGCTCGAACCACCGACCTCCGGTTCCACAGACCGGCGCTCTAACCAACTGAGCTACAGCTGCATGCCAGAACGGCGCGGAACCTACTCGGGGAGTTCACGCTTTGCAAGGCCGCCGCCGCGCGCAGATGCGGGTAGTGGAAAACATCCCCAGCGGCCGCCGCCAGCTCTGCGATTATGGCATGCTTCCTGTATGCAATGGGGCGAGGGACAACGCGTCCCGCCGGGTTCAGAGGAGCCGTGCGTGAGCGAAGTGATACCGACGGAAGGGCCGGATACGCGGCTCGCGACCCATCTCGACGCCACTCTCGACCTGCTGGCATTGCCGGTCGAGCCGGAACTGCGCGAGCGGGTGCTCATGCACTTCACCATTGCCGCGCAAATGGGCGATCTGGTGATGAGCTTCCCGATGTCCGACGAGGCGGAGCCCGCTCCGGTCTATGTGCCATGAGCGCGGACACAACCAAGACGGACGCCGTCAGCCTCGATGCGAACGACCTTGCTGCCGGGCCGGCGCTGACGATCGCCGCCGCCGTGCGCGGTGGCGAGGTTTCGGCCCGCGCCATCGTCGAGGCAACGCTGGAGCGGATCGCGCAGGCTGATCCGCTGCTTACCGCCTTCACCCATGTCGCCTCCGAGCGCGCCCGCACCCGCGCCGACGCGCTGGACGCCGCCCGCGCGAAGGGCGAGGCGCTGGGCCCGCTGGCCGGCGTGCCCTTCGCGGTGAAGAACCTGTTCGACCTTGCGGGCGTCGTCACCGTCGCCGGCTCCAAGATCAATCGCGACCATGCCCCCGCCAGTCGCGACGCGGCGCTGGTGGAGCGGCTGGAGGCGGCCGGGGCGATCTGTGTGGGTGCGCTGAACATGGGCGAATATGCCTATGATTTCACCGGCGAAAACGCCCATGACGGCGATTCCCGCAATCCGCACGACCTCGCCCATATGTCCGGCGGCTCGTCCGGCGGTTCGGGGGCGGCGGTCGGCGGCAAGCTGGTGCCGCTCGCGCTTGGCTCGGATACCAATGGCTCGATCCGCGTGCCGTCCTCCTTCAGCGGCATTTTCGGGCTGAAGCCGACCTATGGCCGGCTCTCGCGCGCCCGCACCTTTCCTTTCGTCGCGAGCTTCGACCATCTCGGTCCGTTCGCCCGCAATGTCGCCGATCTGGCGAGCGCCTATGATGCGATGCTGGGCCATGACCGCGATGACGAGGCCATGCCCGACATCCCGGCAAGCCCGACCTTGCCGGAGCTGCCGCGCGGTGCCGACGGCCTGCGGGTGGCGGTGCTCGGAGGCTGGTTCGCGAAGGCGGGCATGCCGCAGGCCTTCGCGGCGGTGGCGCGCGCGGCGAAGGTGCTGGGCGCCGTCGATACGGTGGAACTGCCGGAGGTCGAGCGGGCGCGGGCCAGCGCCTTCATCATCTCCATGGCCGAAGGTTCGTCGCTGCACATCGACCGGCTGCGCGAGCGGGGACCGGATTTCGACCCGGCGGTGCGCGAGCGGCTGCTGGCGGGCGCGGCCTTGCCCGGACACTGGATCGTCAAGGCACAGAAGTTCCGCCGCTGGTTCCACGCCCGCGCGCTGGAGCTGTTCGCGCAGTATGACGTGCTGATTGCCCCGGCGACCCCGGTGCCGGCGCCGTTGAGCGGACAGAAGACCTTCGTGCTCGACGGCAAGGAGATGCTGGTGCGGCCGAATATCGGCATCTACACCCAGCCGATTTCCTTCATCGGCCTGCCGGTCGCCGCCGTGCCGATCCCGAGCGGGGACCCGCTCCCGATCGCGGTGCAGCTTATCGCGGCGCCGTGGCGGGAGGATATCGCCCTGCGGGCAGCCGCCGCGCTGGAGGCAGCAGGTATCGCCTATGCGCCCGAGCCGGTGCTCTGAGGGTGGTCAGTCGCGACGGAACACGAGGTTGCCGATGAAGCCGACCATCAACGCGCCGAGGGCGGTGACGATCCCGTAAAGCCAGGCGTGGTCCTGCGCGGCGGTCGCCACCGCCTGCTCGAAATCGACCTTCGCGACATCGAGCGTCGTGGCGCCGCGCTTCAGCATGTCGCCGTTCGCGAACAGCTTGACCACCACATCGTAGCGCCCGACCGGGGCGATGCCGGGCAGCGGGATGGCGGCTCGAAACACGCGCGGGGCAAGGAATTCCACAGCGTCGGTGCGCTCCAGATAGAGGCCCTGCGTCTGCTTCACCCGCAGGAAGGCCTGCCGGAACGGGTCGCCGGGCACGACGTCAGCGTAATCGGTGCCGAGGCGTTGCAGCAGGCGGTTCTGCGCGAAGCCGGCCTGTTCCTGCCGCAAGATGTCGGGTGCCGCGATCTGCGCTGGCGGCCGGTTGCTGAGCACGGCGAGATAGGAGGGGGCGGCGACGAAGGTGCGGCTGTCGCCATTGGTCCACAGGCCGAAGCGCCGTTCCTTGCGCCAGGTGACGAAGCTCTCATTGGGCCCGCGCGCCGATATCACCACGTCATAGGTCACATCGGTCGGCGCATCGGCGCCCGGCTCGATCACGCCGAACAGCACGATACTGTCGCCGGTGAAGCTGGAGGTGATGGTGACGCGCGGCTTGGAAAGCGACAGGACAAGCTCGGTCGCGCCCGCCGGGCCGGCGGCAAGCAGCAGCGCGAGGACGAGCAGGCGGGCGAGGGGGGCGATCATCGCGCGCCCTCGTTGATGGTGACGGCATAGAGATCCGCCGGGCGGGCGATCTGGTCGACCGCGACGCGGATGCCGACGGCGAGCACCAGAAGGCCGAGCAGCAGGCGCAGATTCTCCGCCTTCATCGACTGCCCGGCCCGCGCGCCGAACTGCGCCCCGATGGTGCCGCCGATCATCAGCACCAAACCGAGCACCGCATCCACGGTCTGGTTGAGCACGGCGTGCATCACGATGGCGGCGACCATGGTGACGAGGGTGAGCAGCAGCGAGGTGGCGACCGAGGTCAGCGTTGGCACGCGCAGCAGATAGATCAGCGCCGGCACCAGGATGAAGCCGCCGCCAATACCCATCAGCGCGCCGAGAAAGCCGATAGCAAAGCCGATCGTCACCACGGGGATGATCGAGACATAGATGCGCGACTGGCGGAAGCGCATCTTGAACGGCATGCGCAGGAACCACGGATGCGCCCCCGGCCGCCGCACCTGCACGGCCTGCCCGCGCCAGTTGCGGATGAGCGCGCGCAGGCTCTCGATCACCATCAGCGAGCCGATGGCGCCGAGCAGCGTGATGTAGGAAACCGCGATCACCAGATCGAGCTGGCCGTAGCGGCGCAGCACCATGAACACGACCACGCCGGCCAATGTGCCGGTGAGGCCTCCCGAGAGCAGGACGAGGCCGAGCTGGACGTCCACCAGTTTGCGCCGGAGATAGTTCAGCGTGCCGGAAAAGGACGAGGCCGCCATGTGGGTGGACACGCTGGCCACCGCCACGGCCGGGGAGACGCCGAGAAAGATCAGCAGCGGCGTCATGAGGAAGCCGCCGCCGACCCCGAACATGCCGGAGATGAACCCGACGGCGATGCCGAGCGCCAGGAGGGTGAAGATGTTCACCGGAAGTTCGGCGATCGGCAGATAGATCGTCACGCCAGATGATTCCCGTCCGCAGGGGATAGATGCCCCCGCTTAGCAGGATTTCGCTAACAGGGCATGATTGCGCGTCACGCGTCGACCGATCCGCAGGGCTGGCTGGCGGGCTCTGGTATTAGGAATAAGGTGTGAAATTATAACGTATGGTGCGTTCCTCGGAGTAGCATTGTACTATGGCGAGCAATCGCAAAATTTTTCAAATACATATCATGTATTCGTTAGATAGGTCATTGAAACTGACTTAACGTAAATTTCCATCGTGCTAGCGTGCCGCCCGTTAACGAGCCCGTTCGAGGTTCGAGTTCTGGGAGGACTACATGATCAATAACCGGCGCCGCGCGCGAGCGGCCAGCAAGTCGCGCGCGTCCATATTGCTCGCATCCACGATGTTCGCGGGAGCCCTGTTGGCCGGTACGGCCGCCACGGGGCCGGCTCTCGCGCAGTCCACGGAAAACCTGAACAAGCTTTCCAATTTCCAGGCGACCGACACGCCGCTGGAAATGGTGACCGTGCCGCAGGGCGGGCCGCGTGCCGCCGCCCTGAACAAGACCCTTTCCGGCATCAAGCTGCCCGACGGCTTCAAGATCGCGCTCTACGCCATCGTGCCGGATGCGCGCGAGATGGCGGTGGGGCCGACCACCGGCGTGGTGTTCGTCGGCACCCGCAAGACCAAGGTCTGGGCCGTGACCGACCGCGACAAGGATCGGGTCGCCGACGAGGTGAAGCCGTTCGCGCCCTCGATCCAGATGAAGCTGCCGCATGGCGTCTGCTTCTCGAAGGACGGCTTCCTCTTCGTCGCGGAACAGAACCGCGTGCTGCTGTTCCCGGCCGCGGAGTTCTTCTATGAGGGGCCGGACGTCGCGGCCTTCGAGGTGGTGAAGCAGGGTGAACTCATTCCCAAGGAAGAGGAATCCTACAACCACACCGCGCGCGTCTGCCGCATCGGGCCGGACGACAAGCTCTACATCACGCTCGGCCAGCCCTTCAACGTGTTCGCGCCGGAGAAATACGACCTCTACAAGAAATGGGGCATTGGCGGCATCGTGCAGATGGACCGCGATGGCAAGAACCGGAATGTCTATTCTTGGGGCGTGCGCAACTCGGTCGGCATGGACTTCAACCCGAAGGACAAGACCCTGTGGTTTACCGACAACCAGGTCGACGGCATGGGTGACGACATCCCGCCCGGCGAACTGAACCGCGCGGTGAAGGTCGGCCAGACCTTCGGCTTCCCCTATTATGGCGGCGGCTCGGTGCGCACGGCCGAGTACAAGGACAAGACCCCGCCGGCGGATTCGGTGAAGCCGGAAGTCGAGATGGTGGCCCATGCCGCCGATCTCGGCATGACGTTCTACACCGGCAACCAGTTCCCGGCGAAGTACAAGGGCGGCATCTTCTCGGTGCAGCACGGCTCGTGGAACCGCACGACCCCGGTCGGTGCGCGGGTGATGTTCACCACGCTGAACGAGGACGGCACGGCGGCCAAGAGCGAGCCTTTCGCGGAAGGCTGGCTGAAGAACGGCGAGTATCTCGGGCGGCCCGCCTCGGTGGCGCAGCTCAATGACGGCTCGCTGCTGGTCGCCGACGATACGTCGGGTGCGATTTACCGCATTTCCTACGGCGAGTGATCAAACCGACCGCCCCGCGGCCGCATGAGGGGCCGCGGGGCGGAGTATTTCCTCGTTCTGACCTACGCCGGGAAACCTTTATGACGCGACTTTATGCCGTGCCGCTCGCGGCGGTATCGATCATGCTCTGCGCGCCCGTCCAGGCGCAGGATGCCCGGGCCGGGCGGACGATGGCTTCCGCCCAATGCGCCGTGTGCCACGGCACCAACGGGATGTCGCAGCATCCCGAGGCGCCCAATCTCGCCGGGCAGGTCGAGATGTATCTCGCCAAGGCGCTGGAGGAGTTCCGCTCCGGCAAGCGCAGCAACGAGATGATGACGGTGGTGGTGAAGGATCTGAGCGATTCCGATATCGCCAACCTCGCCGCCTGGTACGCCTCGATCGAGATTACCGTTCAGACGCCGCCATAGGCCCGCGCGAGGCCCGCTGCCGGGCGGCGAACTGCGCTTCCAGCGTCTTGAGCAGCGCTGCCATGCCGTGCGCCATCCGGGCGCGGGGCAGGGCGGAGCGTGGCGAGGGGATGTGCACGAAGATGGCGAGCCGGCCGGAATCGCGCGCCGCCCAGCCATAGGCCTCGAAGGCGAGCGCGTTGCAGATATAGCGACCGGCATCGCGCGAGACCCGCGCCGGAAGGCCGGCCTGCCGCAGCGCGTGGACCAGCGGCACCGGCGCTGCCGCGCAGGCGATCTCGCGCGGGCCGAAGCGCCGCAGCGCGCGGCTGGCGGGCCGACGACGCCGTACGTCCGGGAAGCCGCCGGCGTGATTGACCGCGCGGGTCTCGACGCACAGCGCGCGCCGGCGCGCGGCGAGGCCGATCATCAGCACGATGTCCGGCTGGCGGCGCTCCAGCTCCTCGCCGAAGCCCCGCGCTTGCGCCCATGTGGTGGGAAGCACCAGAAGCTCGCGCGCACTCTTGCCCGGCCGAACCAGCAGACGCGCGAGGGCGGCGGACGGATTGACCGGCGCGCCGGGGAAGGGGCCGAAGCCGGTGATGAGGATGCGCGGCCCGATCGCGTCCATCGCAGGCTGCGCGGCAGCTAGGCGGCGGAGGTGCGCGAGGCAGAGGTGCGGGAGGCGATGGCGTTGCCGAGCGCCGCCTGAAGCTCCGCGAGTTGGAATGGCTTGCTCAGCAGCGGCTGGCTGCGCCATTCCTCGATGATCGAGCCGTCATTATAGCCGGTTGAGAATACCAGCGGGATGCCCCACCCGGTCACGGCCTGGGCGATCTCGTAGCTGTGCATGCCGCCGAGATTGATGTCGAGCAGGGCGATGTCGATCTGTTCGTGGCTGGAGCCGACGAAATCCAGCGCTTCATCGATGCGCCGGGCGCTGCCGATCACCTGGCCGCCGAGTTCCTCGACCATGGCCTCGATCATCAGGGCCACCAGCGACTCGTCCTCGACGATGAAGATGCGCGCGCCATTCAGCGGGTTCGGAATTGTCATCGTGTCGCCATTCCCTTCTCCGGCGTGGTCGCCGGATGAGTGGTGGATAGATCCGACACAAGCCGGGGGAGGGCGCGGTGAATTCCTGCCTACCAGAAGTTTGCACAACTATACGGTCGAACTACGGCGAGTGCGGCATTTTGGTCTCAGAGTCCCAGCAGCCGAGCGATTTCCGCCGCGCCGCGCGTGGGCGCCAGCCGGCCGTCGGCCACCGCCCGCTCGATCTCCGGCACCCGGGCACGCAGGGCGGCGTCGCCGTGCATGCGGGCGCGCAGCCGCTCGTCGAACAGGGTCCACATCCATTTCACCTGCTGGGCCTGCCGCTTGGCGTCGAACGCGCCTGCTGCCCGCGCCCGCTCGCCATGTAGCAGCACCTGCCCCCAGAGCGCGGCAATGCCCTCGCCGGTGAGGCCCGAATAGGTGAGCACCGGCACCTGCCAATGTGCCTCGCGTCCGCCCAGCACATGGAGCGCGGCGCGATATTCGCTCGCCGCCGCCCGCGCGCGGAGCGCGTTCTCGCCATCCGCCTTGTTGACCGCGACGATATCGGCGAGCTCGATGATGCCCTTCTTGATGCCCTGAAGCTCGTCGCCGGCGCCCGGCAGCATCAGCACCAGGAAGGTGTCGGTCATGTCCGCGACCGCGGTCTCGGACTGGCCGACGCCGACCGTCTCCACCAGCACCACGTCATAGCCGGCGGCCTCGCACAGCAGCAGGGTCTCGCGCGTGCGCGCCGCGACGCCGCCAAGCGTGCCGGCGGACGGGGAGGGGCGCACGAAGGCGCGCTCATCCATGGACAGCCGCGCCATGCGGGTCTTGTCGCCGAGGATCGAGCCGCCGGTGCGGGTGGAGGAGGGGTCGACCGCCAGCACCGCCACCCGGTGGCCCTCGCCCAGCAGATAGGCGCCGAGCGCATCGATGCTGGTCGACTTGCCGACGCCGGGAACCCCGGTGATGCCGACCCGCGTGGCACGGCCAGTTTCCGACAGCAGCAGCTGCAGCAGTTGCTCGGCCAGCGCGCGGTGGCTCTCCTTGCGCGATTCCACCAGCGTGATGGCGCGCGCCAGCATGGCGCGGCTGCCTCCGCGCACGCCGTCGGCAAGCTGTTCGGGCGTGGGAAGGAGGGTGCTCTGGATCAAAAGCCGGACCTGCGCGTTATCCCGGCAATGCTAGCAGCCGGATATTCGCCTGACGAGGCGAGGCTGACACCATTCCCCCAACATCAGGAGAACAGCGATGAACTGGGATCGGATCGAAGGAAACTGGAAGCAGGTCAAGGGCCAGGTGCGCCAGCAGTGGGGCAAGCTGACCGATGACGACCTCGACCGCCTGCACGGCAAGCGCGAGGAACTCGAAGGCGTCCTGCAGGAGCGCTATGGCATCGCCAAGGACGAAGCCAAGCGGCAGGTCGACGACTGGGGCAGCCGCTTCCGCATGTGACGCGGCCTCGCCACGGCACCAGCGAACGACGTCATGGCCGGGCTTGTCCCGGCCATTCGCGTTGTCAGCGCCCGTGCGCGAAATCCCAGTACAGTTCGCGGGCCTTGCGGAACACCGGGCCGGGCTGGAGGTCGCGGTCCTCGACGCGGGTGATCGGGGCGACCTTGGAATAATTGCCGGTGGTGAACACCTCGTCCGCGCCTTTGAAGTCGTCCCACTTCAGCGCCATTTCGCGCACCTCGATGCCGGCCTCGCGCATCAGCCCGATGCTGCGCAGACGGGTGACGCCCGCGAGGAAGGTGCCGTTGATCGCCGGCGTGAAGGCGACGCCGTCCTTGACCATGAACACGTTGGCGGTGGCCAGCTCGGCGACATTGCCCAGGAAATCGCACAGGGCGGCATTGTCGAAGCCGCGCTTGTGGGCCTCGACCAGCGCGCGGCCATTATTGGGATAGAGCGCGCCGGCCTTGGCGTCGGTCACCGCACATTCGATGGTCGGGCGGCGGAACGGGGAGAGCGTGATCGAGGTGCCGCGCCCCGGCTCCGGCATCGGCGCCTCGTAGAGGCTGAGACACCAGCGGGTGGACTCCGGGTCGGCGTCGACCGTGCGCGCGCCCGGGCTCTCCGCCCAGTACATCGGGCGGATATAGAGCGCGGTCTCGGGCGCGAACTTCTTCGCGCCTTCCCACGCCAGTTCGATCCACCTTTCCACCGGCACAACGGCCTTGAGCCCCATGGCGACGGCCGAGCGGTTCACGCGGGCGGCGTGGAGATCGATGTCCGGCATCACGCCTTCGAAATAGCGCGCGCCGTCGAACACCGAGGTGCCGAGCCAGGCGGCGTGGGTGCGCACGCCCATGATGGCGACATTGCCCTCCTGCCATTCGCCGTCGAGAAAGGTCCAGGTCTGCGACCAGTTGCTCATGATGTTGTCCTCACGCCGCCAGCGCGGCGAGTATGCGCACCCAGCTGCGGATGCCTTTGTGGAACGAGGCGAGATCGTATTTCTCGTTCGGGGAGTGAATGCGGTCGTCATCCTGCGCGAAGCCGACCAGCAGCGTGTCCTGCCCGAGCGTCTTCTTGAAATGGCCGACGATCGGGATCGAGCCGCCTTCACCGACGGTGACCGGCGCCTTGCCCCACTCGTCCGCCAGAGCCTGCGCCGCCTTGGCGAGGTCCGGGTTGTCGTGGGAGACCGCCACCGCGCGCGAACCCTCGCCGCCGAGGAACTCGACCTTGCAATCGGCCGGGAGACGGGAGCGCACATAGGCGCGCACGGCGTCGCGCACCTGCACGGGGTCCTGATCAGCGACGAGGCGGCAGGAAATCTTGGCGGTGGCGATGGACGGGATGACGGTCTTGGAGCCCTCGCCGAGATAGCCGCCCCACATGCCGTTGACCTCGAAAGTCGGGCGCGAGGAGATCATCTCGACCAGCGAGCGGTCCTGTTCGCCGATGGGATTGGCGAGGCCGATCGGGCCGAGGAAGTTCTCCGGCGTGAGGTCGAGCTTCGCCCATTCCGCCTTCACATGATCCGGCGGCTCGATCACGCCGTCGTAGAAGCCGGGAATGGTGATGCGCCCATCCGGCCCGTGGACCTCGCCGAGGATTTTCGCGAGGACATGCAGCGGGTTGGCGGCGGCGCCGCCGTAATAGCCCGAATGCAGGTCGCGATCGGCGCAGGTGATGACGATCTCGTCATGCATCAGCCCGCGCAGCGAGATGACGATGGAGGGCGTCTGCGGGTCCCACATGCCGGTGTCGCAGACGAGGGCGAGGTCGGCCTTGAGCGCGTCCCTGTTGGCGGCGAGGAAGGGTGGCAGGTTGCCGGAGCCGTTCTCCTCCTCGCCCTCGACCATGATGGTCACGTCCACCGGCAGCGTGCCGGCGACCTTGAGATAGGCCCGGCAGGCCTCGACGAAGGTCATGACCTGACCCTTGTCGTCGGAGGAGCCGCGCGCGACGATCCGCTTTGTGCCGTCCGGCCCGTCGACGATCTTCGGCTCGAAAGGCGGGTTGTCCCACAGGTTCAGCGGGTCGACCGGCTGGACGTCGTAATGGCCGTAGAACATCACGCGCTTGGCCGCGCCCATCTCGGAGCGGCCGGTGACGATGGGGTGACCGGGCGTGTCGTTGAGCGTGCTCTTGAGGCCGAGCGAGGCGAGGTCGTCGACCAGCCACTGGCCGGCACGGCGGCACTCCTGCGCATAGGCGCGGTCCGTCGAGATCGACGGGATGCGCAGGAAGGCGAACAGACGCTCAAGGCTGGCGTCGAGATCGGCGTCCACCTGCGCGAGAACGCGGTCGAGATCGGTCATCGGAAGTGTCCTTTGTTCTTCAATTCTGTCTGCCGTCATCGCGGCGGCCGAAAGGCCATGTCCGGGACCGGCAGCACGATAAGCGGGCCCGGCCTCGCCCTTGCGACGGCCGGGATGCGTTGAAAAGGTGAGCGGAACTATCGTCGTCGCGCGCCGCCGAGCACATTGCGCAGAATGGCCTTGGTCACCTGATTGGTGACCTCGCGGGCGACCTGCCGGGTGACCTGCTCGCCCATGCTCATGCGCCCGCGCGAGGGCGTGCCGAAAATGCCGCCGAGCACGCTGCCCAGCAGCCCGCCGCCGCCAGAATCGGCCTCCACCGGGGCCTTGTCGGGCCCGGGCTTGATCGTGCCGGCCGGCGGCGCTTCCTCTGCCGCGTTCGCCTCGGCGCGCTTGGTGAGGACCTCATAGGCCGACTCGCGGTCCAGCGTCTCGTCATAGATGCCCTTGAGCGGCGAGCGCTCGATAGCGAGCTTGCGCAGTTCCGGCGTCACCGGCCCGACGCGCCCGGCCGGCGGGGCGATCAGCGTGCGCTCCACCATGGAGGGCGTGCCGTTGCCCTCCAGCATGGAGATGAGCGCCTCGCCCTTGCCGAGCTCGGTGATAACCTGCGCCGTGTTCAGCTTCGGGTTGGGGCGGAAGGTGTCGGCGGCGGCCTTGACCGCCTTCTGGTCGCGCGGGGTGAAGGCGCGCAGCGCGTGCTGCACCCGGTTGCCGAGCTGGGCGAGCACGCTCTCCGGCACATCGAGCGGGTTCTGGGTGACGAAATAGACGCCGACGCCCTTGGAGCGGATGAGGCGCACGACCTGCTCGACCTTCTGCAGCAGGGCTTTGGGCGCCTCGTCGAACAGGAGATGCGCCTCGTCGAAGAAGAACACGATCTTCGGCTTGTCCGGGTCGCCGACCTCGGGAAGCTCCTCGAACAGTTCCGACAGCAGCCACAAAAGGAACGAGGCGTAGAGCTGGGGCGAACCCATCAGCTTGTCGGCCGCGAGAAGGTTGATGGTGCCGTAACCCGAGCGGCGGTCCACCCGCATCAGGTCGGAAATCTTCAGCGCCGGTTCGCCGAAGAACTTGTCGGCGCCCTGATTTTCCAGAACCAGCAGCGAACGCTGGATGGCGCCCACCGTCGCGGAGGAGACATTGCCATAGGTGGTGGTGAGCTTGGAGGCGTTCTCGGCCGTGAAGGCCAGCATGGCGCGCAGGTCCTTGAGGTCCAGCAGCAGCAGGCCCTGCTCGTCGGCGATGCGGAACACCACGTTCAGCACGCCTTCCTGCACGTCGTTGAGGCTCATCAGCCGTGCCAGCAGCAGCGGGCCCATTTCCGAGACCGTGGCGCGCACCGGGTGGCCCTGCTCGCCGAACAGGTCCCAGAACACCACGGGGAATTCGTCGGGCATGTATTCGACGCCGATTTCCTCGCAGCGCTTGAGGATCCAGTCCTGACCCTCGCCGGGCATGGAGACGCCGGACAGGTCGCCCTTGATGTCGGCGGCGAAGACGGGGACGCCGGCGCGCGAAAACCCCTCGGCCAGCGTCTGCAGAGTCACCGTCTTGCCAGTGCCGGTGGCGCCGGTGGCGAGGCCGTGGCGGTTGGCGAGCTTGAGGGTCAGATATTCCGGCTTTTCGGACAGACCGAGATAGATCTTGCCGTCGATATCCCCGGACATGCGCTTCTCCCGCGACCGTACTTCGTGTGCCTATAGAGCGCAGCCCGACCGGGTTCGGCAAGTCGCCTTGAGAGGAAGAACGGCGGGCCGGCGGAAACGCTTGCCTTCCACGCCGGTGCGGGCGATTGGAAGGGCGGTTTCTTCAAATACCGGTTCAGCCATGCCCGCGCTTTCCCCACCTCCGCACCGCCAGTTCGACGCGCGCGGCCGCACGCTCGACTATGCTGGGCGCACGCTGGTGATGGGCATTCTCAATGTGACCCCGGATTCGTTCTCCGATGGCGGGCGCAGCGCGGCGCTGGACGACGCGCTGATGAATGCCCGGCGGCTGGTGGCGGAGGGCGCGGATATCCTCGACATCGGCGGCGAATCGACGAGGCCCGGCCATACGCCGGTGCCGGCCGAGGAAGAGATGGCGCGCGTGCTGCCGGTGCTGGAGGCGCTGGCGGGCGATGAGGCGGTGAACGTGCCGATCTCGATCGACACCCAGAAGGCGCGGGTGGCGGAAGCGGCGCTGAAGCGCGGCGCGCATATCGTCAACGACATCTGGGGGCTGATGGGCGACCCGGAAATGGCCCCGGTCGCGGCCGCGCATGGGGCGGGCGTGGTGGCGATGCACAATCGCGCGGTGGTGGATGGCTCGGTCGACATCGTGGCCGACATGCTCGCCTTCTTCGAGCAGGCGCTGGAGCGCGCGGCCAAGGCCGGCATCCGGCCCGACCGCCTCAGCCTCGATCCCGGCATCGGCTTCGGCAAGACCTTCGAGCAGAATCTGAAGGCGCTGGCCAGCTTGGACGAAATCGGCCGGCTCGGCTTCCCGATCCTGCTCGGCACCTCGCGCAAATCGCTGATCGGCAAGGTGATCGACACCACGCCGGCGCAGCGCCTGCCGGGCACCATCGCCTCCAACGTCATCGGCATCATGGCCGGCTGCGCGATGATCCGGGTCCACGATGTTGCCGAGCATGTGCAGGCCGCGCGGGTGACGGAGGCGATCCGAAATGCTTCCTAAAGATCGGCCCGCTAAATCCTCGCCGCCCGACTTCTTCGTCCGCCGGCCGCGCCATGTGCACAAGCGCATCGCCTATCTGTGCCTCGGCTCCAATCTCGGCGACCGCGCCGGCACCATGGCCAAGGCGGTGGGGCTGATCGCGCGGATCGGGCTGAAGATCATCGCCCGCTCCTCGCTCTACGAGACCCCGCCCTGGGGGCCGGTGCCGCAGGGGCCCTATCTCAACCTCGTGGTGGCGGTGGAGACCGAACTCTCCGCGCGGGAGCTGCTCAACATGGCGCTCGGCGTCGAGCACGCCTTCGGGCGCGACCGCACCCGCGAGGTGCGCTTCGGGCCGCGCACCATTGATATCGACATCCTGCTCTATGGCGATGAGGTGATCGCCGAGCCCGACCTCGAAATCCCGCATCCGCGCATGATGGAGCGCGCCTTCGCGCTGATCCCGCTCAGCGAGCTGGCGCCGGATCTGGTGATCGGCGGCGTGAAGGTGACCGACGCGCTGGCGGGGCTCGACCGCTCAGGCATCGTCAAGCTCGACCCGCTCGACGGCGCCTGAAAACGCAGAAAGGCGGTGGATCGCTCCACCGCCTCTTGCGACCGCTTCAACTGAAAACACTCAGCGGCAGACTTCGACGTCCCGGTAGAAGGGGCGGCCGTAGCGGTCATAGAAGGTCTGGGGCTGGACCCAGCAGCGCGGCTGGTTGTTGTAGGCCGAGGCAGCGATACCGCCGAGCACCAGCCCGCCGATGACGCCGGCGGCGATGGCGGCGCCGTTATTGTTGCGGCGCGGGCCGTAATAGCCGCGCGGCGGCCCGCCCCAGCCACGGCCGTAACCGGGGCCGGGACCACCCCAGCCCGGACCGCCATAACCCGGCCCGCCCCAGCCGCCATGGCGACCGCCCGCTGCGGCGGGCAGGGCGGCGAGGGTGAGGCCGACACAGGCGAGGGCGGCAATCTTGGTAGCCTTTGCGAAGCGGATCATGATGTCCTCTGGGCGTTCGCGGTGCGCTCCGGCCGGAATGGCCGTCTGTGAAGGGGACGCTACGCTTGCCTGCGCGAACCCAAACTGAACCGGCTGTTGCAAAAGGTTCATCAAACTGAACGAATGGCTGTGCCCTTATTCATCGCCTGTTCATTCCCATCCATCGCGGAGCTTCACGATTGCCGGACTACGACAGCGAAGGCGTGATCTCGGCCTGGGCGTTCGACGGGCGGGGCGGGGCGCGGCGCCTGAATTGGGACGAGGTTCGCGCCGGGTGCCGGGCCGATGACGGGTCCTTCGTCTGGATCAGCCTGCAACTTCTGGAACGGCGCCGGCAGCCCTGGCTCCAGGCCGACCCCGCCATCGAGCCGGGCATCGCGGAATCGCTCACCGCCGAGGAGACGCGCCCGCGCTGCCTGCTGTTCGACAGCGGCGCGTTCCTGAACCTGCGCGGCATCAACCTGATGCCCTATTCGCTGCCCGACGAGATGCACTCGATCCGCTTCTGGGTCGAGCCGACGCGCATCATCTCGGTGCGGACCCACGCGCTGTCGGCGGTGGCGGATTTCGAGGATGCGCTCGCGCGCGGGCGGGCGCCGCGCACGCCGGGCGAATTCATCGCCGACCTGTCGCTGCGCCTCGTCGACCGCATGGACACGGTGATCACCACGCTGGCGGAGCAGGCGGACGAGCTGGAGGAGAACGTCTTCAACATGACGCTGTCCACACTCAGCCCGAAGGTCGCCGAGTTGCGGCGCGTTGCCATCATCCTGCGCCGCTACATCGCCCCGCAGCGGGAGGCGCTCAACCATTTCTCGATCGAGGATGCCGCCTGGCTGACCGGGCGCGACCGCAACCGCCTGCGCGAGGCGGCGGACCGGGTGACGCGCTTCGCCGAGGAACTGGATTCGGTGCGCGACCGCGCGGCGGTGATCTACGACCAGATGGTGGAACGGCGCGCCGAGCAGATGAACCGCTCCATGCTCATTCTCGCCGTGGTGACCGTGGTGTTCGCCCCGCTGACGCTGATGACCGGGCTGATGGGCATGAATGTGGGCGGCATTCCCGGCTCCGACGATCCCGGCGGGTTCTGGACCGTGACGGTGCTCGCGACGCTCGCCGGGGTCGCCATGGCCGTCGGGCTGTTCCGCTGGGCGCGCTGGATCTGAACGCGATGGCACGGTGGCCCTTGCCGGCGTAGAATGGCGCGCCGGCGGTGGCCGGCGGGAGTTCGATCATGCGCGTGAGCACAGTGCTTGCCGCCGGCCTGCTGGCGGCCGGGCTCGGAGGGGCGGCGGAAGCCTACGAATTCACCGGGACCTTTCCCGGTGGCGACTGCACCGCGATGGCGCGGAGCATCCCGCCCTCGAAGCTATGGTACGGGCATTTCACCGGCCAGCGCCAATGGGGCCTCAATCTCAACCGTCTCGACACGCGCACCGTCTCGGGATGCTTCCGCACGCGCGCGGAGTGCGACAACTGGCTTTATCAGTGGCGCTCGGCGTTCCAGTACAATTTCTGGAACGATTACTGCGTGTTGAGCGACCAGCCGCGCCCGCGCCGGCCTTATGCCGGCTGAGTGACGGACGGCAGATCTTCCCAAACGGCAATCATGTCCAGCTGACGCCGCGTGTTCGCTGGGATAGGGGCGGATAGGCGCCGCCCAAGTCGCCGCGACCGGCTCGGGCGGTCACGCGCCGCGCATTGCTTAGGGCTTGGTACTGGAGTAACGTAACCGTGGGGGGATGTCCAAGAGGAAATCACCATGACGTCCAGTCTTTCACGTCGACTGACCGCGGAATTCTTCGGCACTTTCTGGCTAACCTTCGGGGGGTGCGGCTCTGCCGTGCTCGCGGCGGCTTTTCCTGAGCTGGGCATCGGCTTTCTCGGTGTCGCTTTCGCGTTCGGCCTCTCGGTTCTCACCATGGCCTATGCCGTCGGCCATATTTCCGGGGGACATTTCAATCCGGCGGTGACGGTGGGGCTGTGGTCCGCCGGGAGGTTTCCCGCCAGCGGTGTCCTGCCTTACGTCGTCGCGCAGGTGATCGCCGCCATCGCAGCGGCGGCCATGCTCTATGTCATCGCCTCCGGCCAGGCCGGCTGGACGCCGGGCGGCTTCGCCTCGAACGGCTATGGCGATCTGAGCCCGGGCAAGTACAGCCTCGGTTCGGCCTTCGCGATCGAAACGCTGCTGACGTTCTTCTTCCTGTTCATCATCATCGGCACCACCTCCAAGGGTGCTGCCGTGGGCTTTGCCGGCATTCCGATCGGTCTCGCGCTGGTGCTGATCCACCTCGTCTCGATCCCGGTGACCAACACATCGGTGAACCCGGCGCGCAGCACGGGGCCGGCGCTGTTCGCCGGGGGCGAATATGTCGGCCAGCTCTGGCTGTTCTGGGTGGCGCCGATTCTCGGAGCGGTCATTGCCGGCTTCGTGGCGCGCTGGCTGCACACTGAGGACTGATGCCCGCAAGGCCGGCGCCACCGGCCCTCGACCGACCGGGCAAAACAAAACCGCCGGCGCGAGGCGCCGGCGGTTTCGCAGGTTCGATGAAAGGGCTCAGACCGCCTTGGAATACAGCTCGGCCACGTAGTCCCAGTTCACGAGGTTCTCGACGAACGCCTTGAGGTAGTCCGGGCGACGGTTGCGGTAGTCGATGTAGTAGGAGTGCTCCCACACGTCGACGCCGAGGATCGGGGTGGCGCCGGTGACCAGCGGGCTTTCGCCATTCGCGGTCTTGGCGACGACGAGCTTGCCGTCCTTGACGGCGAGCCAGGCCCAGCCGGAGCCGAACTGGGTGGTGCCGGCCTGGATGAAGTCTTCCTTGAACTTCTCGACCGAGCCGAGGTCCTCGACGATCTTCTTCTCAAGCTCGCCCGGAATGGCGCCGCCGCCATTGGGCTTCATCCAGTTCCAGAAGTGCAGGTGGTTGTAGTGCTGGCCGGCATTGTTGAACAGGCCGGCGTTCTTGCCGAAGGAACCCTTGACGATCTCCTCCAGCGACTTGCCTTCCCACTCGGTGCCCTTCAGCAGATTGTTGCCGTTGTTCACGTAGGCGAGATGGTGCTTGTCGTGGTGGTATTCGAGCGTCTCGCGCGACATGTACGGCGCAAGTGCGTCATAGGAATAGGGCAGGTCGGGCAGCGAGAAGGACATTGAAGCTCTCCGCAAAATGAAATCCGGCCGGCCGCAGCGCGGCTTTCCCGACGGATGCGGGGAGCACCGCGCGGGATCGGCGTTGATTTAGATAGGTCGGTCTTGGCTCACCGACAACCAAAAGTGTCGCTTGCGACGAAATGACTGCCGATGGAGTGGGGAAAGTGCCGTTTCCGATCGTTGTCGCCCAAAGAATGCCGCTTCGATCGTGCAGGCGCACCGCAGAGCTTTCGTAAAGTCCGTGCTGGACGTAAAGTCGCGTAGAAAAAGCCGACGGCGAATCGGCTCGGCGGAGTTTCTTTATGGGTGCAGTCATCATCGGCGTCGGCGTTGCGGTTGCCGCCATCGGTATCGTCCTGGGCGCTATTGGGTTCGGTTCGTCCGAGACAACTTCCGGGGCCGCCCTGTTTACGGTCGGCAGTATTGTCTTCGTCGGCGGGTTGGTGCTTTTCGCGCTCGGCTTCATTCAGCGCGCGGTCGTTGATGTTGCCAACAAGCTGGACGGCGTGCTGCATTTCGAGCCCGACGAGGAACATCCCGATCATCTCGATGCCGACCATGCCGGTCTGGGCGGGCATGAGGAACGGCATATGGCCGCGCGCCTCGACGAGCCCGAGCCCGAACATAAGCCGGCGCCGACGATGCCGCCGCTGAGGCTCGACCCGCTTCCGCCGGCTCGTCCGGCGGCGCCCGAGCCCGAGCCGGCGCCCGCTCCTGTCAGCGCCCGTCGCCTTGAGCCCGAGCCGGCTCCCGCCGAGGAAAAGGCGGAGTCTGGTGGTCGTGGCCTGCCATCCTGGTTCCGCCGCAAGCCGGCTCCGGAACCTGAAGTCGAGACCAAGATCGAGATCGAGTCGGTCGTCGAGATCGACGAGCCCGAGCCTGCACCGGCTCCTACCCCCGCCCCGGTGCCTCCGCCGCTGAGTTCGGAGAGTCTGCGCCGCGAGGTGCCGTCCTTCCTGCGCGAGGGGCTGAACCGCCCCTCCGCCGAGCGCGCGTCCACCGAGCGGCCGGTGCCGCCGGCTTTCGGCGACGAGCCGTTCGAGCCGCGCGCGCCGCGTCCGCCGCTGCCGGAACGGCGCCCCTTCACGCCCTTCGCCTCCGCGCCGCCCCCCGCGCCCGAGCCGATGGTGGACGATACCCCTACCTTCCTGAACGTGTCCGATCTGCTCGATGAGCCGATCGATGAGGCCCCGGAGGAGCCGCCGATGACCCTGCTCAAGGCCGGCGTCATCGGGGGCATGGCCTACAAGCTGTATTCCGACGGCTCGATCGAGGCGGATCTGCCGGACGGCACGCTGCGCTTCGCCTCGTTGCAGGAGCTGCGCGACCACGTGGCCAACAGTTCCGCCAAGCCGGAAGGCTGAGGCGGCCGGACCCGAAAGGCCGCCACGCAGCCCGGCCGGAGACACGAAAAAGGGAGAGCGGGGCGATGGCCGCGCTCTCCCTTTTTCGTGGGCCCAGAGACGACGATCAGGCCGTGGCCGGTGCCGCCGTGAGCCGAGCCTGCGCCACCATCAGCGCGAAGGCATAGACCAGCGCGGTTTCCTCCAGCCGGTCGAAGCGACCGGCCGCGCCGCCATGGCCGGCTTCCATATTGGTCTTGAGCAGAAGCGGATTGGCATCCGTCTTCAGCTCGCGCAGCCGCGCCACCCATTTGGCCGGCTCCCAATAGGTCACGCGCGGATCGGTGAGGCCGGCGAGCGCGAACAGGGCCGGGTAGTCCTTCGCGGCCACATTGTCATAGGGCGAATAGGAGCGGATGCGCTCGAACGCCTCGCGATCGGCGATCGGGTTGCCCCATTCCGGCCATTCCGGCGGGGTGAGCGGCAGCGTGTCGTCGAGCATGGTGTTGAGCACGTCGACGAACGGCACTTCCGCCACGATGCCGGCGAACAGATCGGGCCGCAGATTGGCGACCGCGCCCATCAGCATGCCACCGGCCGAGCCGCCATGAGCGACGATGCGCGCGGGCGAGACGATGCGCTCCGCCACCAGATGCTCGGCCGCCGCGATGAAGTCGGTGAAGCTGTTGGTCTTGTGGGCGAGCTTGCCCTCGCGATACCAGCGCCAGCCTTTCTCCGTGCCGCCGCGAATATGGGCGATGGCATAGACGAAGCCGCGATCCACCAGCGACAGCCGCGAGGTGGAGAAGCCGGCCGGAATCGAGATGCCGTAGGCGCCATAGCCATAGAGCAGGCAGGGCGCGGAGCCGTCGAGCGGCGTATCCTTCGCGAACAGGAGCGACACCGGGACCATCTCGCCATCGGCCGCGGGGGCCAGCACGCGCCGGGTGACATAGCGGGCCGGATCATGGCCCGACGGCACGTCCTGACGCTTGCGCAGCACCCGCGCGCGGGTCGCGACGTCATAATCCCAGACCTCGGCGGGCGTGGTCATGGAGGAATAGTTGAAGCGGATGTCGGTCTTGTCGAACCCATAGCCGGGATCGAAGCCGAGCGAATAGGCGTCCTCGGCAAAGGCGATCTCGTGCTCGGCGCCGTCGGCGAGCGCGCGCACCACGATGCGCGGCAACCCGTCCTCGCGCTCAAGCCGCACCAGATGGTCGCGATAGACGCTGTGCGACAGGATGAGCCGGCCGGCGCGGTGGGGCACGAGGTCGCGCCAATGCGCACGGCCGGGCGTGGCAAGCGGGGCGAGGACGATCTTGAAGTCCTCGGCGCCATCGGCATTGGTCTCGATGACGAGGCTTTCCACGCCCGCGATCGCCGGATGATGCTCGACGCCGTAGCGCAGGCCGACCTCGCGCGGCTCGACCAGGCGCGGCGCCTGAAGCGGGGCGTCGAGGTCGATCAGGCTGATTTCGCTGGTCTCGTGGTCGCCGCAGGAAATCAGGCCGAAGCGGCCGGACTGCGTGCGGCCCAGCGAGACGAAGAAGCCCTTGTCCGGCTCCTCATAGATCAGCACATCGTCGCCCGGCGCCGTGCCGAGGCGGTGGCGGTAGACGAAGCTCGGCCGATGTTCCTCGTCGCGGCGGATGTAGTAGAGAAAAGCGCCGTCATTGCTCCAGAGCACGTCGCCCGTGGTTTCCGAAACCGTGTCGGCGAGGTCGGTACCGGCGGCGATGTCGCGCAGGCGCAGCGTGTAATATTCCGAGCCCGCCTCGTCCGCGCTCCAGGCCATCAGGGTCTGGTCCGGAGAGCGGCGGGCGTCGCCGAACTGGAAATAGGCCTTGCCCGCGGCGAGGGCGTCACCGTCGAGCACGATGGTTTCCTCGCCCTCGGCCCCGGCGGGGCGCCGGCAGATCAGCGGATGCTGGCCGCCCTCGCGGAAGCGGGTGAAGTAGTCGAAGGCGCCGTCCCGGGCGGGCACGGAGGAATCATCCTCCTTGATGCGCCCGCGCATCTCCGCGACCAGCGCCTTGCGCAGCTCGGCATGGGGCGCGAACCAGGCGTCGGTCGCCGCGTTCTCCGCCTCCAGATGGGCGCGGATATCGGGGGCGAGCAATGCGGGGTCGCGCATCACCTCGCGCCAGTTCTCCGCGCGCAGCCAGGCATAGGGATCGCTCAGCGTCTCGCCATGGAACACGCGCACCAGCGGGGCGTGAGTGGCTTCGTCCTTCACCTCGGCGCGGCTCACTTGGCGACCTCGCCGGCGTCCGGCGCGAAACTCATGGCGACGCCGTTCATGCAGTAGCGCAGACCTGTGGGGCGCGGGCCGTCCGGGAAGACATGGCCGAGATGGGCGTCGCAGCTGGCGCAACGCACCTCGACGCGGTGCATGCCATAGGAATGATCATGATATTCGGTGATGGCGTCGGCGCTGACCGGGCGGAAGAAGCTGGGCCAGCCGGTGCCGGATTCGAACTTGGCGTCCGAGCGGAACAGCGGCTCGCCGCAGCACACACAGGAATAGGTGCCGGCCTGCTTCTGCGAGAGGTGCGGCCCGCCGAACGCGCATTCCGTGCCATGGCCGCGCGTGACGCGATACTGCTCCGGCGTGAGCAAGGCACGCCATTCCGCGTCCGTCTTCACCACTTTGGGGCGACCGGGACGAGAGGCGGTATCCTGAATCATGGGAATGTTCCTTGATGTATGGCACCGAGATAGTGTCACGCGGCGGTCACTTCAAGCCTTGCGCGCGGTGCCGCGCCCATGCCGCGAGTGGTTTGGCGATGCACTCCGGTGTTCAGCTTGACCTATTGCAATGTGACGCTGCGCAACACGTCGGGTGACGCAGTTATTGGGCGTGTGGGTTCGAAAAAATCTTGGACCTGCCTCACAATAATTCTATTGGACGAATTGTC
Source organism: Ancylobacter gelatini (assembly GCF_022601675.1). Classification (GTDB taxonomy): domain Bacteria; phylum Pseudomonadota; class Alphaproteobacteria; order Rhizobiales; family Xanthobacteraceae; genus Ancylobacter; species Ancylobacter gelatini. Next base: position 228,167 of record NZ_JAKVIL010000006.1, read on the forward strand.
CGGTCACGAATAATGAACTACGCTGAATTAATGCGTATTGTCGTGCAAAGCGATGGCGTGCGAAGCGAGTCGCTTGCCGACATTCGTGATTTTCGATGTCATTAGAAGATTGAGCCATGAACGAAACCACGGATGCCGACAATTTTATCGAGCTCGCGGCGGATATCGTCTCCGCCTATGTGAGCAATAATGCCGTTTCGGCGAATGATCTGCCGGCCCTTATCACCGATGTGCACCTTGCGTTGCAGCGCGTGGGACGTGGTGAGGTCGAGGTTGTGGCCGAGCCGCTGAAGCCGGCGGTGCCGGTGAAGAAGTCGGTCATGCCCGAGTTCATCGTCTGCCTCGAAGATGGCAAGAAGTTCAAATCGCTGAAGCGTCACCTGCGCACGCAGTACGACATGACCCCCGAGCAGTATCGCGAGAAGTGGGGCCTGCCGGCGGATTATCCGATGGTGGCGCCGAACTACGCGGCCGCGCGCTCGGCGCTCGCCAAGCAGATGGGTCTCGGCCAGCAGCGCCGCCGTCCGCGCCGCTGATCCCCGCATTCCTGACGTTCGACGTTAGAAAAAGGCCGTCCCGCGAGAGCGGGGCGGCCTTTTCATTTGGCGCGTGGCCGCGCCGGGCGTTGTGCCTCCGCGACGAGCCGGCACAGCGCGGCGTGCCGTGCCGCATCGTAGACGCCGCCGGCGCGGGCTGCCCGCCGCTCCGAGCGCAGCAGGCGGCGTAGGCTGGCCAGCTTCTCCTCGCCGGTGCCGCCGATGAACGGGCGCAACGCGTCCACCCGTGCGGCGATGGTGGCTTGAGGGTCTTCCACGCGCATGGCGCGGATGCGCCCGCTCCTCCGGTCTGCCTGCCGCATCGATCCTCCTTCGGGGTGCTGCGACGATTATCCGGCGGCTTGGATGGGTGCGGATAAAAATCCTATTCAAGGGTTGGAATTAGGGAGTTCGGGGGCGGAGATAGCGGACCGATCAAAAATCCTTTTTGAACTTGATGCTTCCGTCGGGCATGATAGGTTTATATTCCTTCAACCAAGAGGTGTGGTCATGTTGTATGTTTCGCCTTCTGCTCTTGCGCCGCCGGATGCCCGGGCCTGTCTCATCTCAGCCCGAGCGGCAGCGCTGGCAGCGGGCGTCCCTCTGGGCGAACTGTTCCAGCCTTCTCGACGCAGCCGGGCCAGTGCCGGAGCGCGGGCGCTCGCCATGTATCTCGCCCATGTCGGGCTCGGCCTGCCGATTTCGCGGGTCGCTACGGGATTCGGCCGGCATCGGTCCACGGTGGTCCATGCCTGCCGGCGGATCGAGGAATCGCGCGAGGCGGTGAACTGGGACCTGCGGGTCGGAACGCTGGAAGACGAGGTGCGCCGCGCCACGGCAGGGGAGGCGGTGCGCCATGACGCATGAGCGCCGGATGGGGACGGTGGAGGTCGAACTTGAGGGCGTGCTTGCCGAGGTGGCGGTCGATCTCGAAGAGAGCCCGCTCGCCTGGCTGGCCAGCCGGCGCGCGCGCGACGGGCGGGCATTGATCGCGCCGCTGCAGCTTCTCGCCGGCGAGCGTCTGCGCGCCGATTTCACCCGCGCCCAGATGATGCCGCGCATGAGCGCGGACTGGAGCGGGGTTGGCGGTTCGGGCGGAAGGCGCGGCGCGACCGGCATGAACCTGTCGGATGTCGCGATCGCCGCCAAGCAGCGGCTGTCGAGGGCGCTGGAGGCGGCCGGGCCGGAATTTTCCGGGCTGCTGCTGGACGTGTGCTGCTTCCTGAAGGGAATGGAGCAGGTCGAGCGTGAGCGCCGCTGGCCGGCGCGCACGGCGAAGATCGTGCTGGGCCTCGGGCTCGACCGACTGGCGCGCCATTACGGTCTTGTCGCCGAGATGCGCGGGCCGGAGCGCGCGAGGTTGCAAAGCTGGTCCGCGCCGGCCGACGGGATGGGGGAGGCGGGGCGCTAGGCCGGCTCAGTTCGCGGGGGCGGCGAGCGCCCGCACGGCATCGGCGCGGATGCGCTCCACCATGGAGCGCAGCCCATTGGAGCGCTGCGGGGTCAGGTGGTCCTTGAGGCCGATGCGGCCGAACACGGTGGCGGGATCGATGACGGCGATCTCCGAGGCCGGCTTGTCGGAGTAGAGCGCCAGCAGGATCGCGATGAGCCCGCGCACGATATGCGCGTCGGAATCGCCGAGAAAGCCGAGGTGCGGGCCGTCGGGCGTGGGCGTGGTGCGGCTGACCAGCCAGACCTGGCTGGCGCAGCCCTGCACCTTGGTCCGCTCGGTGCGCTCCTGCTCCGGGAAGGCCGGCAGCGTGCGCCCCAGCTCGATCAGATAGCGGTAGCGGTCATCCCAATTGTCCAGGAGCTCGAAGTCTTCGATGATGCTGTCGATCTTTGACATCGCCCGCTCTTTGGCCGCGCGCCGTGCGCCTTGCCGGCATATAGGGGCGGTTGGGGGGCATGCGCAATGGCCGCGGCCCGCCGGCCTCGCCGGGCGGCGCCAGACATGTTACCCATCATGAAGTTGCGTGAAACGTTGTTGCCTAAGACGTGGGAGGGCCTTCGGCCTTGATCCTGACCGACCGGGACCTTCGAGACGCGTTGCGCGAGGGGACGCTCAGCATCCTGCCCCCGCCGCCGCCGGAAGCCTATGCGCCCAACGGCGTCGACCTGCGGCTCGACAGCCGGCTGACGCTCTACAATCCCCCGATCGAGGGCGAGGACCCGGTGATCGACCCCGCCGGGCCTGGCTATTCGTTCAAGGAGGCCATCGCCGCGATGGCCGGGGATATCGAGATAGGCGAGGACGGCTTCGTGCTCGATCCCGGCCGGCTGGTCCTTGGATGGACCTGGGAGAAGGTCGACCTCGGCTCCGGTGCCCGGCTCGCCGCCCGCGTCGAGGGCAAGAGTTCGCTGGCGCGGATCGGGCTGATCGTGCACCTCACCGCGCCGACCATCCATGCCGGCTCGACCGGGCGGATCCAGCTTGAAATCATCAATCTCGGCCCGCGCCCGATCCGGCTGCGCGCGGGCATGAAAGTGTGCCAGCTCATCGTCGAGCAGACGCTCGGCGTGCCCGAGCGCGCCTATGGCGGCCAGTTCGCCGGCCAGCGCGCGGCGGGGTGAGGCGGCCTGACGCAGGAGCCTGCGCCGCGTCAGCCCGGCTCGTTCAGGCCGAGCACATGGGTCCGCTGGTAGTCCGTCGCCGCCCCGAGCAGCGCGTCGCGGCCGATGCGCCGGTAGATCGCGTAGCTGTCCCGCACGAAGTCGTCATGGCTCAGCGCCCTGCCGCGGTTCCACATCAATGACGGCGTCGGGTGGGTCTTGCCGTGATGTTGCATCAGGACGGGGTGAACCGGCCAGATCGGCCCGTTGACGAGCAGGTTCGGCGTGAGTTCGTGATCGTAATCGCGCACGGGGAGCCCTTCGGCACGCAGGAACTCGTCGGAGACGTGCTTGAGCAGGCGCCCTCGGGGATGGTTGACCGTCATCATGAGCTGTTCGTCGCGCCAGATTTCCCGCGCAAAGGCACAGCTGCGCAGGTCGGCATCTTCTTCGCGCCGCTCCCATTCGCGGAAGCTCTCCTCCGCCGCCTCGAAATAGCCGAGCTTGGCGAAGGTTTGCTCGTTGAAGGCCGCGAGGCAGCTGGCTTCGTCTAGGCCGGCGATAAAGCTCTGGAGTGCGATGCGCGAATGGTAGTCGCCGATCGGCGACTGGACGCGCTTTCCCATGGTGCCGAGATAGACGAGATCGGGATGATCGCCCGAGAAGTGGATGGCGGTGTGCGTGTAGATCTTCTTGGAGCTGGAATAGCGCTCCTTGAGGCGCGCGGTGGAGATGCTCCCGAAAAGTTCGGACAGTCTGTGCGTGATGATGATGTCGGCATCGTCGCACAGAATGTCGAAGGCGCGCCGATGCTTGTGATAGTTCAACATCTCCAGGCCGAGAACCGACGCGGCACAGCCCGACGCGATATGGCGGGCCAGATTGGGTGCCTGGCAGTTGCCGAGCACGAGAATACGTGGCTCGTCGGCCGAACGGGCGCCGCTGTGAAAGGTGGACGGCTCTGAGGCGATGAGCGTCTGCACCGACAACTCGCGGATGAGGTGCGTGAGCGCGCCGGCTGAAAATCCCCGCGCGGGCGCCGCCGCAGGCCGCAATACATAAAGCGGCTGAGCCGAGGCGCTGAGCCGCGCCTTTGCCAACCGTCGTATTTTCTTCAGTTCGGTCCTCATTCACGCCATCCGCAAGGCACGCCGCGCCGGTTTGGCCCGACTATCCGCCGCGGCTTGTTAAGAAACCGCCGCCGGCCGCGCTCAGTTTCCGACCAGCGTCGAGCGCGTCAGGCGGCGAACCGCGAGGTTGACCCGCTCCTCGTCGCGGCGGAAGCGCTCGACGCTCTGGCCGGTATAGAGCAGATGCCGGTGGCTTGCCTCTTCCGCCGCCCTCCGGTCGCCCGCGATGACCGCCTGCCCGATGGCGAGGTGCTGGCTGAGCAGGTCGTCACGAAATTCCGCGAGCGCGAAGAGCTTGGTGCGGTTGAAGAAAATGTCACGGCGCAGCATTTCCGAGAAGGCCCGCATGACATGAAGAATGACCAGATTATGCGACGCGCCATAGATCAGGCGGTGCAGCACGATGTCGGCCTCGGCCTCGCGCGTGGCGTCCCGCGCCTCATGCGCCGCCTGCATCTCAGTGAGGCATTCGGCGATGGCCTGGCGCTCAGGCTCGGTCGCACGCAGCGCGGCAAGGCCCGTTGCCTTGCGCTCCACGGATTCGCGATACTCGAAATAATCGGCGGTGACGCGGTCGCTGGACTGCAACAGGTTGGCCAGCGGATCGGTCAGCGGGGCCAGGAACTGCGTCACCCGCGTGCCGTCGCGGCTGGTGGCGAGCAGGCCCCGCGCCTCCAGCATCTGCAACGCGTCGCGCAGAGAGGGGCGGGAGACTTCGAGCCGTTCCGCGAGATCGCGCTCGCTGGCCAGCCGTTCACCAGGCCGAAGCACGCCTTCCAGTATCAACCGCTCGATATGCTCGGCGATGGTCTCCGCCAGCTTTGGCGCGCGCAGCCCTTCGGACATTCGTCCTCTTCCACTTCTTACTGGCTCTTGTTCTTTGTTTTCAGCGTCGGTACGGGCACCTACGCCGCCATCATCGCGCCAATCGGCCCGGTTGGTAAGATGGATTTACCATTTATCCCTTCCGGCCGTCGGCTTCCCTGGCGACACCGTCTTTGCGCCCCGTCGCGTCCGTCTTTCGTGCCGACGCGGGCCGTATCCGGCTGGCCGCCCCACGCGGCAGTCGCAGCGGCCAGCGCACCATGTGGTCGATGAAATCCTCCAGCGGCAATTCGTCCTCCAGCGCCGCGACACGCGAGCGCACGGAGACGCCGGCGGCATGCACGCTGTCGCGGTCGCCCGACACCAAGGGGTGCCACCAGTAGAGTTCGCGGCCCTCTTCGATCAGCCGGTAGCCGCAGGAGGGCGGCAGCCAGTCGAGCGCGCGCACCGTCTCGGGGGTGAGGCGCACGCAGTCGGGCACCTGCGCCTGCCGGTTGGGGTAGTCCCGGCAATTGCAGTTCACGTCATCGAGCAGCTTGCAGCCGATGTCGGTATAGGCGATCGCCTCGGTATCCTCGTCCTGCAGCTTGACGAGGCAGCAGCGCCCGCAGCCATCGCACAGGCTCTCCCATTCGTCCGGGGACATCTGTTCGAGGGTCTTGGTCTGCCAGAAGGGTGGTTCGTCGTGCAGGTCGTCTTGGGAGGGCAGGCTCATTCGTCATTCCATGGCACCGGGCGTGCGCATCCGCAATCGCGGCATTCATCGCGCTTTCACCCTTCGGCAATCAAACATTAGATAGCGTTGGCGCGCTGTGATAGCGAGCCCCGTGGCCTCCCTCGTATGGTGGGGCCGGCTTCGCTATAAGGTGTGGCGGGGCGAGGAAGCTTCTCGGAGAGGCGCGAATTGGACGACACGCCGAAGGCGGATGAACCGACGACGCCGGCTCCCGAGCCGGCCGAAGGTTCGGCGCGCGGGAAGAAACTGAAGAACGCGCTGCTGGCGCTCGATTCCTGGATCGATAGTTCGATCTACGGGGCGGGCGTGCGGCTGCGCGCGATGTGGGAGAGCTTCGTCGCCTTCTCCGAGCGCTTCAATCTGCAGGGCCCGGCACGCTGGGGCGTGGAGATCGCCTCCGAGGGCATGACCTGGGGCGCGGTGGGCGCGGTGCTGATGCTGGCGCTCGCGGTGCCGGCGTTCCGCGAAACCTCCGACGACTGGCTCAAGCGCGCCGAGTTGTCGGTCACCTTCCTCGACCGCTACGGCAACGCGATCGGCGAGCGCGGCATCCGCCACAACGACACGGTGCCGCTGGAGGAGTTTCCGGACCATCTGATCAAGGCGGTGCTGGCGACCGAGGACCGGCGGTTCTACGACCATTTCGGCATCGACATTCCCGGCACCTTCCGCGCCGTGCTGTCGAATGCGCGGGCGGGCGGCGTGGTGCAGGGCGGCTCCTCGCTCACCCAGCAGCTCGCCAAGAACCTGTTCCTGTCCAATGAGCGCACGCTGGAGCGCAAGATCAAGGAAGCGTTCCTGGCACTGTGGCTGGAGTTCCACCTCACCAAGAACCAGATCCTCAAGCTCTATCTCGACCGCGCCTATATGGGCGGCGGTTCCTTCGGCGTGGACGCCGCGGCGCAGTATTATTTCGGCAAGTCCGCCCGCGACGTGACGCTGGCGGAAGCCGCGATGCTGGCGGGCCTGTTCAAGGCGCCCTCGAAATTCGCGCCTCACGTCAACCTGCCGGCGGCGCGTGGGCGCGCCAGCGTGGTGCTCGACAATCTGGTCGATGCCGGCTTCATGACGGAAGGCCAGGTGTTCGGCGCCCGCCGCAATCCGGCGACCCCGGTCGACCGCAAGCTCGACGACGTGCCCGAATATTATCTCGACTACGCCTTCGACGAGGTGAAACGGATCGTCGACACCTTGCCCAAGGGCTATGCCGAGCGTTCCTTCGTGGTGCGAACCGCGCTCGACCCGAACATCCAGAAGGCGGCCGATACGGCGGTGCGCGATTCCCTGCGCGAATTCGGCAAGGATTACGGCGCCAAGCAGGCGGCGATGGTGGTGATGGAGCCCAATGGCTCGGTGCGCGCCATGGTCGGCGGGCGCGACTATGGCGAGAGCCAGTTCAACCGCGCCACCGACGCGCTGCGCCAGCCCGGCTCGTCGTTCAAGCCCTTCGTCTACACCGCCGCGCTGATGACCGGGAAATACAAGCCCAACACCATCGTGGTCGACGGCCCGATCTGCATCGGCAACTGGTGCCCGCAGAATTATGGCCGTTCCTATGCCGGCTCGCTGCCGCTGATCACCGCGCTGACGCGCTCGCTCAACACCGTGGCGGTGAAGCTCGCCGAGGCGATCGGGCGCGGGCGGATCGTCGACCTCGCCCATGCCATGGGCCTGCACACCGAACTCAAGATTACCCGCGCCCTGCCGCTCGGCGCGGCCGAGGTGACGGTGGTGGACATGACCGCGGCCTATGCCGTGTTCGCCAATGGCGGCGTCTCGGTCGAGCCTCACGCCGTGGTCGAGATGCGTACTCCTGCCGGCGAGCCGGTGTGGAACTTCGCCCAGAGCGCGCCCACCCCGCGCCAGATCATCCCGCCGGAGATCATCGGCATGATCAACCCGATGCTGAACAGCGTGGTGGAGAACGGCACCGGCCGGCGCGCCATGCTGCCGGGCACCAAGGTCTCGGGCAAGACCGGTACCACCAATGCCTATCGCGACGCGTGGTTCATGGGGTTCACCGGCAATTATGTCGGCGGCATCTGGTTCGGCAATGACGACTACACCTCGACCAAGAAGATGACCGGCGGCTCGTTGCCGGCGATGACCTGGCAGAAGGTGATGGCCTTTGCCCATCAGGGCATCGAACTGAAGCCGACGCCGGGCCTCGGCAACCAGCCGGCGCCCAAGCTCGACGGCGCGGTGGCGCAGGCGACGCCGCTGGAGATCGACGGTGTGCAGCGCCCGGTCACGCTGTCGCCGGTTTCCGCCGCGCGGCTGATGAAGCTGTCCGCGCAGATGCGCGAGGCCGCCCAGCAGCCGCCGCGCCAACCCACCGCCTCGATCGATCTCGGCGCGGCGACCGGCAATAATTGACCCATTCCCCGCCAGCCGCCCGCGAAGGGTGGCCGGCTCGTTTCAGCGGACCCTGCCCACCTTGCGCGCACTGCTCCTGATACTGACCCTGCTGCTCGGCGCTGCCATAGGTCTCGCGCTGACCTGGACCACGACCATGGGCGGCTATGGCCCCGGCGTGGTGCAGGCCGGCCCGTGGCGGGTCTGGCCCAAGGCCGGGACCGAGGAGGCCGACCCCTATGCACGCGCCGCCCTGGCACGCACCGGGGAACTGCCGCTTGAGCTGGCCGATGGGCTCGCCTTTATCGCCACGGTGGACGACGCCGGCCGCGCGCTGGATGGGCGCTGCGAACTCCGGCTCACGGGCGCGATCCCGCAGGCGCGCTACTGGACGCTGACCGTGACCGACGCCGATGGCGGGCTGATCGAGCACAGTTCCGAGCGGAACGGCTTCACCAGCGCCGAGGTGGTGTGGAACCGCGACGGCACGCTGGATGTCGCGCTGGGGCCGCGCGCGCGGGCCGGGAACTGGCTGCCGACCGGGGGCGCGGCCCGCATCGGGCTGACGCTCCGGCTTTATGATACGCCGTTCGGCCTCGCCGCGCGCGACAGCGACGCCCCGGTCATGCCGCGCCTCATCACCGAGCGCTGCCCGTGAGACAGTCATGAGCACCACCCCGTCTCCCACGACCCCGCCCCACGGCACGTCGTCGCGCTTCATCCCGCGCCCGCCTACGTTGTTGAAGCGGCTCGCCGATTCCTGGCTGGGGCTGCGCTGGCTGATCATGCCGGTGCTGGTGGCGCTGGTGCTCGGCGCCCTGGTGCATCTGGTCACGGTACTGATCCTGCCCTTCTATGCCGAGCAGGACGGCTATGCCCGCCTCGCCGCCGTGGGCGAACCGAACGAGATGGTGCTGCTGGACGACCCCTCTGCCAAGAGCGGCGTGCTGCCCAGGATGGACCCGGCCTTCGTGACCGCCGCCTGCGTCTACGACCTCAGCGAGGGGCCGCTGAAGGTGCGTGCGCCGGTGACGGACGATTACGCTTCGATCTCCTTCTTCACCCGCCATGGCGTCCCGTTCTACGCGATCAACGATCGCACCGCCGGCCGCGACATGGTGGAACTCGACCTGATGAACGCCAAGCAGAAGGCGGGCCTGCCGGAGAATGACGAGGTGACGGCGGCCGACCAACTCGTGGTCGAATCGCCCACCGACCAGGGCATCGTGCTGGTGCGCGCGCTGGTGCGCGAGCCCGGTGCGCGCGAGCAGGTGAGGACGCTGGTCGAAACGGCGATGTGCGCGCCGAGCTTATGATGGCGGGCGTGGCGCCGGGGCAAGAGCCTCAGGCGCGGCCGTGACCGGAAGCCGCTGAACGACCTGCAGGATGATGATTTCCGCCTCCGCCGGCCATGACGGCCGGGAAGAGGCCTCGCGAAACCGGCGCGGCCGGCGTAACTGAAACGGCACCACCGATCCCATTTTCGCTCTCCGCTGGGTCGTGAGAACCTTAACTTTTCGTGGTCTGCGCCCAGTACGAACCATCATGGTTAACGGGTTTATAATTACGTGTTTAGTTGGTTCAATGGGTTAGCGGTTCCATCCATGAGATTGTTGAGTAAATTTAACCACTTATCTCATGAATTTTCCCGGTTGGATTTATCCAGCCATAGCGCCTGAAAAGCGTCCATCAGATCCGCGAGCATCCGGCATCCCGTCGCCGCATCAAGCGCGATGACGATCGGCATTACTGGATCGCCAGCGATCGGCTCGAGCTGTACGACCAGTTCGACGCGATCGCGCACAGGCCGCCGGATGCGCGGCGGTATGCGCGGGTGAGGGCGAACGCTCATGCTGCCGGCGGCCGTAGGTTCGGAGGGGCACCATCGCGCCAGAGGCGCGCCCATTTGATCGCGGCCTCGCATAGGCTCATGCCCGTCAGCCCGAGGAGGAAGCCCACCATGCCCTCGAGCGAGGCCGTGGAGATATCCGGCGAGGCGAGCCAACGCGCGGCCAGATGTGTGCCGATCGGCGTGCCGTAACCCGCGACGGCGGTGCCGACGATGGCGGTCCCGATGTGACGCATGATCGATCCTCCGGGCCGCGTCATGGAGCGGACGAGGCCGCCGATGGCGCCAGCAAGCAGGTGAGCAGCTTTCAGCCCGAGCAATGCCGGCTCGGGCAGCATATCCGTCATAACGTCCTCACAGGCCCGCCCGGTGACGGGCGATCAGGGTCTCGATGTTCCGGTAGGCCCAGGGCACCACGATCATGCAAAGCCCCACGATCGCCTCGAGCTCGGACTGCGAGTACCAGCCGGCACCCACGCCAGCGCCGCCTAGGGCAACCAGGGCAATGCGCAGGTTCTGCGGCCACAATGCTTCGAGCGCCGCTGGCGCCGGCATCTGGCGCGCGATCGCCTCAGCAACCGGCTTCACGTCGGATGGCGACAGAGCCACGTCACTCCGCCGGGCCACGGTAGCCGTTGCGCGCTCGATGATGGCACCGGCGCCGGGCACGGCGACATTGAGCGCGGTGCCGATAATGGCGGTGATGAGCTTCCTCACGGCAGCAGCTCCTTAAGGTCGATGCCAAAGGCGGCCGCGAGCGCGGCCAGGGCGAGGACCACGGCCGCCAGCAGCGCCTTGATCGTGGAGGAGGTGCCGGTTGCCGCGGACGCCGGCGAGGCGGCATCGATGACCGGGACGGCATTGCCAGCCGCCTTGACCGTCGCCAGGACCTTCTCGACATCGCTCGCGGGGACGAGCGCCTTGTTCAACCCGTCGCCGGCGTAATAGGACTGGCCGCGTTGCAGCTGGCGGGTGCTGCCAGCGGTCGCGGCTAGCACGGGGAAGCTCGCCCATTCCTTCGCCAGATTGAGGCCGAAGGCGGTCACCGTAAGCTGACCGGCCATGAACTTTTCATAGCCGCGGCGCTTCAGCAGGTGATAGCCGAGCCGGTCCTGAAGACCCGCGTTCAGCACCTGGCCATCCCGCAAGCCGAGCTCGGCCTTAAGGTCGATGAGGGTTTGGCGCATGAACTGATACCCGCCGGCGGCGCTGGAGCCGTGGGCCTTGGTCCAGCTCGGTCCCGCTGTGATCACCTCGGCCAGCGTCATGGTGGTCAGCGGCTTGGCCAGCTTGCGTTCGTTGTGGCCGAACATGGTGTCGTAAGCCGATGCATCGGCGCGGCCGGTCTCCGTGCGCCGGATGAAATCGAGAAGCACCGCGGCACCGGCGGGCACAGTCTTGTCCATGTCAGGGCTCCGATTGGGAGCCTTGAGCATGGCGGCCGGCGAAGAGGGTCAACCGTTCGTTGACTACCAGGGCAGTTGCGTTCGGCCATGAATGGCCGCGTGCCAAGTCTCTATCTCGTCAACACGGAGCGCGCGCCCCCAGCCTCTGAACCTCTGGATCTCGGTGGCTGACAGAGATCCTGCGGCACCGATGAGCAGGCTATTGAGAATTCCGGTGCTGGAAAGGCCGGTGTGTCCCGTCGTCGTCACGGGCGGGCGCAGATCGAGCTTGCGCACCAGCGTGCCGCCGGCGGCCGGGTTCTCAGTCGGGGGAGGCGTGTAAGTGAACGTCACCATATGCCACGCCGTCTCGACGCCGGTGAGGGTGCCGTTACCGAACGACACGCCATCGGTGCCAGCGCCGGCGAAGAGAGCGCCGGAACCTGAGGCGCGGATGCTGACATAGCGACCGGACGCCAGCCCATTGAGAAGCCGCGTCCCGGTGGAGTTCACAAAGGCGGCGGCTTCATCGAAGCGGAACAGCATCGAGATCGAGAATTCCGGGTAGTCGACGGCTCCTACCGCCCTCATCGTGTCATCCGCCGCGGATTTACCGAACCGAAGGGCCGGAAGGGCGCCGAGCGCATTCGCCTTCAATATTGGCGCAGCACCGCCAGAGGCGGTCGCCAATGTACGCAGGGGCGCCGCCTCGCCACGAAGAGAAAGCCAACTCGGCACCGACGCGCCATCGGCAGCGACGATGGTCGAGGCGTCGAAGTCAAAGAGCATCGAGCGCGCGAGGTCAGCAATGGGAACGCCACCGTCGGTGAGCGCAACCGTCGACGGCATAATCGTGGTCATGGTGCGTCCTCTCCATACCAGCCCAGGCTGAGGATTTTGGGGCGGATCAGGTTGTTGCAGATGGCGGCACGCGCAACGCTCGCGAGGTGCAGATCATCCTGGCAGAGCTGCCGCGCGATCATGCCGGCGCCAATATCGGCGACGTCGTCGGCGGTCTTGGTGAGGCTGGCGTCAGTCCAGATCTGCTCGCCCATTACATAGGCATAGACATCAACGAACCGATCTCCGAAGAAATCCTGGCGCCACGCCCGGTCCTGCAACATCAACTCGCGGCCGGCGCCACCCGGAACATCCGACTTGCGCGGAGCGTGACCGATCCCGAGGATGCGAGGAAAAATGGGAGCGTGCCATTCCGCCAACTCGATGCAGCCGCGCACGCATTCGTCGAGTGGGCTCAACACGTTGATGTTGTTCTTGCCGGAATTGTCGAGCAGCACGGTTGCCCGCTGCTCGGTGTAGGCAAGCGGAATGAAATCGTGGTAGCCGACCGCCGCGACTGCGGCTGCCCCGGCCGTGGTTAGCGCGATCTGATAAGGGACATCTGTCCCGGTGATTGTGACAGGAACATCGCCCGAGGGGAGGCGAAGGTAGCCGACCCAAGGGTTACGCATCACGCCATCGGCAAAATTTCGATCGAACGCAATGGGGGTCGTGCCACTCGCCGGGATCGAGCCAGAGGGGACAATGAGACGGTAGGGCGACGTGCCGGCTGCACCGGTAATTTGCGTGTTCCGCCAACCGCCAGTTGCCATATTGGTCAGGGTCGCGCCAAATTCCGCCGCGATGGGCGTCAGACTGGACACGTAGCCGCCTGCCGTGCTGGACCCCCAGATAGTCCATCGCGACAAGTCGGCGCGCATCGGCGCGCGATCGCCACGACGGGTCCGCCATGTCTCGTCCGGCCACGTCTTAAGCGACGCGATCGCGTCGTCGAGGCCGAGCGAGGTTTTCAGGTCTGCAAGCGCCTTCGGATGGAAACGACCATCCGGGCCCCATGTCGCATGCCAGGCGCCAAAACGACCGCGACGCGTGCCCGGCACCAGATCGGCAATGCTGACCCAGATATCCTCGCCGCCTTCATATTCCACGTCGACCGGTAGCAGGCCGGCCTCGCCCATGCTCTTGGCGATGAGCGCCGCCGCCCAGAGCGGCGGGGCACCATCCTTGATGCGCGAGGTCAGAAACGTCCCGAGGCCGTTCTTGTCGGTGAGAGAGTGAGAATATTCCGGGTTTTCTGCCTCATAGCGAACGGCATTCTCCATGGCCGCCTGGCGCACCGCGAGGTTCGGTAGTGTCGCCGCATAATCCAGCACCAGAACGCCGCCACGCTTCACGTAGAAGCCGTCATTGGCGCCGTCATGGGTGACATAGATGCCCTTGTTCTCAGGAATGGCGCCGATCGCGGCATTCGCTAGCGCAAGGGTAATGAATGATCCTACGCTTTCCGCCGCCGAAACAGCGCCGGCACGAGCGCTCTCGGCCTCCGCACGGGCCTGCTGTGCCGCAACTCGCTGGTTGGTGGCGAGCGGCACTTGGGCCACCGCAATGTCTCGGGCCTCGATCGCGGCCACCGATGCCGCCGTCGCCACCGTCCCGTCGATCATGTCGATGCGTTGGCCGAGGCCAGTGTCGCGATTGTTGCTGGCAATGGACTCGGAGGCGATAATATTGAACAGGGCGTTGTCGCGTTCCACGCTGGTCCCGACTTCATCGGCGATCTTGCTATAGATCGCCTCATCGGCCGCGCCGCGACGCACCCTCTCATCGTCGATATCCCGGCGCATCTCCATGTCACGAATCGCGCCGCGGTCGAATTCCTGATCAAGCACCTGGGGCTGATATCGGCCGCTCGCTGTGACGTTTGAGGTCCGCGACGCGTCAGCCAAGCCATACACCGAGATATGGGCTCCGGCTGGCTGCGCTGCAAACAGCCGCGCATAACCGCCACCGGCGCTACCGGCACCGAAAACGGTATAATCGACGTTCAGAGTGAGCAGCGTATCCGGCTGGCCGGCCGCCGGCGCGCGATGCACCCTGATGTCCCGATCGTACTGGAACGCGAACGGCACCGCAAAATCGGTCTGGCCGGCCGACGCGATGTAGACACGGGAACGGGTGTCGTTATTGATCGGGATATCTGTGCTCATGACACCAGCATGCCGCCGGCATCATAAGGTCAACCGTTCAGTTCAACGCCGGCACGGTCGGCTTCGCGCGGCGCGCGGGCCTGTCGCCATCGAGCTCGACGCCGGCAGCTTTCGCCTCAGCCTCGAGATCCTTGAACATGGCGTCGGACCCCTCATCCTTCAGTCGCTGGCGAAGTTCCGGCCACATCCGTTCTACGAGCTCGCGCGGCCAGACTTTGGCCTTGTTGTACCGCGAAGCCAGAACCGCCTTCAGCTCCGGCGATACCGCCTCGAGCTCGCGGATATAACCATCGGTCGGCATCGGCCGCACCGGCGCCCAGCCTTCCGTACCGACCGCAATCAACGCATTGCGCGCTTCCACCATGGCGAGATCGGCGAGGATATCGTCAGCGGCACCACGCACGCGGGACGGAATCTCGATCATCTCGTCGTCAGCGTTCCGCACCGCATTCGAGGCGATCGCCCGTCGCACGAAGCCGATCGCCTGGACCGCGCCACGGGCGCGGATCAACGGGTGTAGTCGCTGCGCGCCAATCGGCATCATGGAAACAGTGACATAGGCCCGCTGGTTTGCATCGAGCGTCGCCAGATAATCGGCCGCGCCAACATCGTCGCCGGCGTCAGAAAGGGCGCGGTAGCTCTTGGCCTTGCCCTCGAGCTCGCCGGTGCGGCCCGACACCATGTCCCAGAACTGGCGCGAAGAGGTGGAACCGCGCGAGGCCATTTTCACAAAACGCCGGGTGATGAAAACCTCATCCCAGCCCTGCGACGGCTTATCGCCGGTCGCCATATCGGAAAGCGCCATCACCGAGCGGCCAACCGTGCCGAACTGCGACGTGATAAATTGGTCGACCATGACCGGCGCCACGCCGATCGCGGAGCCGATAAGCTTGCCAAGCTCCGAAGTCGCAGCGGTGTATTGCAACCAGGTCTCCATACCCTCGACGGCCTCCGGCACGATCGGCCGGCCGGTGAACATGTCGGTGTTGGTTTTCTGTTCATAATAGAATTTGAGGCCCGGCAAGCCCTCGAACAGGTTGGGCGGCGCGATCACGTTGAACAGCCCATCGAGATAGCGCGAGGTTGCCAGCGGATCGCTTTCGGCGAAGGCATCCCAGATCGCCTCCGCCGCGTTCAGCACCACGGCCATTTCGAAAGGTTTCGGGATGGCCGTCCAGTACTGGCCGGTCTTCACCATCCAATGCGTGGCGCGCGTGGTGTTGCTGACTTCGCGGTAATCCTCGTTCCGGCTCATGAGTGCATGGAGGCCGAGGCCGGCGACGGTGAGCGTGGCGAGCCGCGCCCACGCCTTCACCGCAGTGCCGCGCGCGGCCGCCTCGCCGGCGGTGACTGCATCGCCGAAGAATGGCGCGATCATCTCGCGCGTCACTTTGTCGAAGCCCTGCAGCGACGCATTGAGGAACGGCACGAGCCGGCTCATGGCCGCCATTTGCGAGCCGCGGCGGCCGAAATCCATATGATCGCGGGCGCGCCATGCTGCTTCCATCATCGCTTCCCAGTCCGCCAGGCCGCGCTTGCTCGCCTCGTCATAGAAGCTCTTGTAGAGCCCGAGGCGCATGCCGGTTTCCGAAATCTCAGCGACCTCGGCGACGCCCTTCACCCACTTCACCGGATCCGAATGCTTGAAGCGCTGCGCCAGCCAACCCTTTCTCTTCAGCGCAGAAAGATCACGCTCCACACTGGCATCGCGAAGGGCCGCAACTTCCTGCCCGCCCATGATGCCGCCAGCGCCGTTGTAGCGCCGCGCGGCCTCGCGCCCCATCAGCTCATCCGCCATACCCCGGAATGTCCCGGTCAGCCGCTTGAACGGCGCGCCGTAAAAGATCGAGGCCATAGCCTGGTCGCGGATCAGATTCGCCAGGATGAAGGCGGGATCGGAGGTGATGCCGGCGCGCAGCGTCGAGCTCGAGACCGACGCCAGATCCAGCCAAAGGTTCTTTTCCGGGGCGCTCATGCTGGTAAGCGCCCGATAGATATCGAGCCCGAAATCCCGATCGGCCAGACGCAAGGCGCGCAGCTCGCCGCCGTCGCGGAAGAACACGATGGTTTCGCCCTTGGTGTTGATCACCGCCGGCCGGAATATCCGTGCCTTCTCATCGCCCAGCAGGCTTTCCACCATGTCGCGGATGGCGATGACATCCGGTCCCGCCATGCCGCCCTGCCGGCCGGCCGCCTCGATCGCTTCGAGCGGGTCGACCAGCAGCATGCGCATTTCCTTGGCAGGGATCCGCTCGGCAATCGCCGCACCACCATGGCCGGCCCGCAGCGCCAGCCGATCGAGCGACTTCATCACGTCGTTATGAGCGATCGCCGCGGCCGTCTCATAGGCATCGGTCATCAGGCTTTCGACCGGGTTGATCACGTCGCGCGTAGAGCCTTGGAAGCGCTTGACGATGCTCGAGCGCGCATCGCCGCCGCCGCGCCCGCCGGCGCCGGCGGGGTCGCCGTCGTAATCGAAGGCGCGCAGGCCCGGCACATAGTCGCGGATCATCAGACCCTGCGCATGCTGCTCGGGCGTGATCAGCCCGGAATGCAGCTTCTTGTCCCACAACGCCAGCGCCCAGGCATGCACCTTCTCGGCCGCGGTCGCGAACTGCGGATTTGCCGCCTCGGCTTCCTGCACATGCAACGCATGGTCGCCGTGGCTCAGCTTGTCCGGCGGGTTCGGGATCTCACCCGCGCGGAACCGATCCCATTCCCCGAGCGCACGGCGTGACCAGAGATAGGCGCCGAACTCTACAGCCTTGCCATCATCCCACCGGCCGGCCGCGTTCGGCGCGCCCATCGCCTCGATGATCGCATCGCGCAGCGCCGGCGAAGCCGGGTTCGCGCCGCGATACGGCACCACGCCATGCATGATGTCCATATGCCCCGCGCCATGGGCGTTCCTCGATAGGCGGGCGAGCTTGTAGGGATCATCGATCACCTTCAGGTCGACCGGCTTGCCGGCGGCCTCCGATGCCATCCGCGCCAGCGAGCGCACTGAACGCTGAAGCGGGTGCAGGTTGTCGAAGAAGGCGGTGTAGGCGCGCCCCACCTCATCCGCGATCGTCGTGCCGAGACCATAGCGCCGCATGCTGTCAGTACGCTTGCGCCACCAGCCCGGCCGGCGGGAGCTGACAATGGTGGACTGCACGGCCCGACCGCTCGGCAGAGCGATCCACTCGCCATAGGCCGTGCGGATCTCCTCGAGGAGCGGCGGCAGCTCCGGCGCATTCCGCTTCAGGAAGGCATTGAATGCCGCCGAGAACCGCGGCGCATCCTTTGCGGCCTTCGCCGGATTGGTGAAGGACAGGCGAAACCATTCGGCAAAGCCCTCCTCGAGGCGATGCGCCGGCTTCGCTCCGACATAGGCCATCGGCTCAAGCTCGCCGGCATGGCGCTTCATGATCGGCAGGAGATCGGCTGGACCATTACCCTTCAGGCCACCGAAGCGGGCCTGCACGGCGTGGCCGACTTCATGGGCGAAGGTCTGAAAATCGTCCTGTCGGCGCACACGGAGCGCACCATTGCTGAAATCATAGGTGCCTTCGGCGCCCCGCAACTTCATGCGCCCCTGACGAACAGCCGCCACCTCGATGGCGTCGCGCAGTTTGCGCGAGATGTCCCGCAGGCGCGTGAAGGTTGGAGTGTCATCCGGCGCCGCCGCGATGCCACCGGCAGGCCGCTGCGCCGAGACCCGCACCGCACCGCGCGACGCGCGGAGATCCTCGCGGACATCGCCTGCGCCTTCACGGCGCGCCAGCACATCACCCCCCTCGTCCGCCAGCCGATCCGGTGCTACATTGGCGGCCGTCGGCGAGGGAGAGGACGTGTCCCCCTGGAGACTGTCGGAGCGCTCCGTACTACCTTCGACACGCCGGCGACGTCCCTGCGGCTGGGAAGCCGGATCATAGGCAGTCAGCAGCCAGCTTTTCGTCTCGCCATCCAGATCAAGCCGCACGGCCGCCTTCGTTCGCGGGCTGGTATAACGGATGCGATTTGGCGAGACGCTTTCGATCTCCATCTCCGCGATCCGCGCAGGTAGGTCACCCAACACCTCGGGGTGCTTTCCGGCGATATGGGCGAGCCCCATATCCTCATTGCCATAAAACACATCCACCACCCGCCCGTCGGGAAAGGTCAGCGCGCCCCGCGCATCTCCCGCCTTCAGCTCGCTCAACCGGGCGACCGCCTCGGGCCAGCGCCCCTCATAGCCGGTGAGCACCGGGCCAAGCTCGTCATCGATACTGACAACATCATCAAGCCGGCCTGCCAACGCCGCCTCACGGGCCACCGCCGTTTCAAGGTCCGGCGCTTCCCCGATCCAGCGCGCGGCCTCGCGCGCCACGGGCGCTCCTTCCGGCGACAGCCGAGCGGCCAGGGCGTCCAGATCATCCGGAACCGGCGGCACATCGCGTGAGGCCAGCACGCCTTCCGGTGCCTGCCCTGTGACACGCGCCTCCGCCTCAGATTGGAGGCGCTCGCCGATGGCGGCGGCTGGCGACGCCGGCTGCCTGGCCTGAGACGCCTCAGGCCGAACCATGATCTGAAGCGGTGCGTCAGACACCGGCGCCGGAGCCGCCGGCACGGGATCCGCCGTCACCTCTGCGCCGCCGGCGGCCGGGCGCCGGGCGATCACACCCGCGACGCCGCCGAACGCGCCGCCGGCGGCCGCGCCGAGCGCCGTGGAAATGGCGAGTTGAGAGGCGCTGAAGGCGTCGCGGCGATCGCTGGCGATCTCCAGGCCCTGAATGCCGCTATCGATCACCGCATTGGTGACCGCAGCATCGGTTGCGCCGGCGAACACCCGCGCGGCGACGCTGGTGCCTGATCGCCCCATCGCCTGCAAGGCGCGCGCACCAAGCCCGATCGGGACGTAGTTCTCGAGGCCCGTCAGCGTGCCGGCGAATTGGCCGCCGAGTGCGGCAATTCCTTCGTCCCAGCTCTGCCACCCCGGCAGGCTTTCATAATAGGCATCGAACGCTTGGCGGCCGGTCTCAGCCTCGGAGTGCAGCGCATCGCGTGTCGCTCCGAGCAAGGTCCCATAGCGGACCGCCGCCTCGAAATTGGCAGCGAACCGCTCCGAGAAGGACGGCGCCGGCCCGCCGGTGAGCGTGTCGGCGCCGGTCTGCGCCGCGTCGAAAACGGTGGTGTCGAGATCATCGCTCACGGTGCGGGGCTCCAGCTTTCACCGTCATCGGGAGCCGGCGCCGCCGACCGCTGCATGTCGAGATAGAACTGCGCCCAGCCCGCGCCGAACCGGGCGTCAAAGGTCGGGCCCAATGCCGGGTTGTCGATCAACTGCCGGATGGACTGATAGCTCGGCACTTCCTTGAAGGCTGCCGGCCTGCCCGGCGCCTGCGCCGTGGCGGCCGCGTCAGCCCGGGCGGCATCATCCACGGCCGGATTGACCGTGACCGGCTGGCCCACGCCGGCACGGCGCAGCACCGCCGCCGCAGTCGCAGACGCCTCGCGCTCGGAACCGGCCGACCGCAGCACTTGAGCAAGCACTTCGTCGGCCTGGTCGCCATAGCGCTCGACAACCTGCCGGCCTACATCGAGGGCGGCACGGTCAGGGTTCGGTGCGCGGGTGATGTCGAGCGCGATGGCCTGCGCTTCTCGCTTCGTGAGTGGCTGGCGCGCGAGGTCTGGAATGCCCAGCTGCGACTGGGCATCCATGCGCAGCGCCGCGAGATCGCGATATGAGCTGGGATTGTTCGGGTTGAGCGCATCCTTAGCCGCGCGAACCGCGTCGAACGCCTCATCGACGGCTGCCGCCGGATCCGTGCGCCGGCGATCGAGCAGGCTCTTGGCCCTCTTGCGGGCGTCATCGCGCACCTTCGCGGCGCCGGCGAACTCCACATCCCCCGGGCGCGGTTCGAGCTCGGCAAGCCGCGCTTCGATTTCACCCTCCGGCAACACGCCGAAATCCGCCGTTGCCTGATAAAGCGTTCGTGCCTGCTGGCGATCATCCGCCCATTTCACCGCGGCGGGCGCGCCGAGGATCTGACGCACGTCGTCGAACTCAAGCTCGCGACCACCGACGAGCACCGGCGCGCCGGTTTCACGCAGGCTGGCGACATCCGCCCGGATCGCTGAAGTAAGCTCGAGGCGCCCCTGCGCCGAACTGCGCCGTTCGATGTTGCGCTCGTTGCGCGCCTTGCCAATCAGCTCATTCTGGAGCCCGTAGACCGTGCTGTAGTCCAACGCCGCCAGTGGGCCTTTCTTCTCCCCCCAGGCGGCCGTCAGGCCAGAGGCGAACTGCTCCTTCGCTGCAAGATCCGGCAATTGCTCGAAGGCGCCACGCACCCGCGCGCGTGCCGCCACGTCCATCAATTCGCGCCGCCGCCGCATCGCCTCCGCTGGCGCGATGCTGCCGGATGCTGCCTGCCCATCGATAATCGCGCTATTGCGCCGAATTTCGCGCTCGAGCTCCGCATCGCCTTCGGGAGAGCTGGCAAGCACGAAGGCGCGGCGCTCTAGATCCCCCTTCGCCGCCTCATGCTGTTCATCGGCCGCCGCCGACATGTCGGCGCGCTGGCGGGCAATCGCGCGTTTTTCGATCTGCTGGCTATAGGTCAGGGCGCGACTGGTGAACTGGCGTTCCGCCGCCTCACGGATCTCGGGATCGGCGAGGTTGGGATCCTTGAACAGCGCCTCGCGAGCGTCGTTCAATGCCGCGGAGAAGCCGTTGGGATCATCCTGGTGCTGATCGAACGCACTGGTCAGAGCTGCGTCGACGCCGGCGGCGAACCGCCAGGAGAAAGCTCGCTCCGCCGCCGCATCGTAAGCCTCGCCGGCAATGGTGCCGTCGCGGCGCAGCGCCATGCGCGGCGCCGACGCAGATGCCGGCATCGCTCTCGCCGCCGGCTCGCCGAACATGGTGCGCAGCGCCGGCTGCGCCCAGGGCGGCGCCTGGTCGACGGAATGGCCGGCATAGGCATTGCCTGCCGAGCCCCATACCGCCGGGTTTTCACGCGCATCGACATGAAGGGAATTGCCGCTTTTGTAGATGCCCACGCCCCGCGCGCCGCTGGCGACAGCGGCCGAAAGCAGCGCTGCCTTCTGATCGTCGCTATAGCCGGAGATATCGATATCCAGCGCCTCGCCATGCAGGTGCTGCGAGCCACGCGCCCCGCCGACGGCGGCGTTCCGCGCGGGATTGCGATACCCGGATGTCACGCGCAGTTCCGGCACCACGCCGGCGCCCGTGATCCCGTCGAGCAGTGCACGCGCGCCACCGGAAAGCCCATCGAGATCCGCCGAGGTGCCGGCGACGCGCGACGGCGGGGCCGGCGACGCCACCTCAGGCACATGGGCGGCGCCGGCCGCAGCACCAGCCGCAAGGCCGGCCGCCTCGCCTTCGCGAGCGGCGGCCCGGTCTGCCATGCGGCCAAGCTGCTCGCCCAGGCCGTTGAATACCGACGCGACCGCAGCACCCGCCACACCGGATACTGGTACAACCCCGGAAATCGGTGCCGAAATCTGGCCGCGCGCCTCTACCTGCCGGAACCCGCCGGGCGACGAGGATCGACGGTTCACCATGAGATCACCCCCTGTTCGCCATGCTGATGCCCGCGCTCAGCAGCCCGCCGGCCGCGCGCAGGTTGCCCGCGCGACGCACGGCCGAAGCCTGCGCATAGAGCGAAGAAGCACGAGCGCGACGCTGGGCAGCTCGGTAGTCCTGGTCGGCGCGATCGACGGAGAGCTCCTGCGCCGCGTTGCTCTCGGCCGCGGCATTGAGGTCCTGCACCAGGCCGGAACCTAGATCGATGCCTGCGGCCGCGCCGCGCACGTCGTTTTCTCCAAGCACCGACAGCAGCTCACGCTTGATCGCCGTGCGGCGCTGCAAGCCGAGATTGCTTTCGCGATCGGCGTCGAGCTCCTCCTGTTTGGCCTGCGCCGTGATGCTCTGCGCCTCCGATCTACCGGCAGCCACGCTGCCAAGCGCGCCGACGATCGACGCCGCGCCGGAAAGGATCGAGAGCGCGGACAATCCACTGAAGCCCGCGCCTGCCGCGGTCACGCCGGCCGCCGCGGCTCCAGCGGCAGCGGGAGCGGCCGAACCGACAGCAGGCAGGAGGGCGCCGAAAACCGGAACAAGAAAGCTCATAGCGCAGCCTCCACCGTGATCGATTTAAGTGTGAGGCGACCGGGGCGGAGCTGTGTGATGGTCACGTAAGGATCGCTGCGCCAACCGCGGAGGTCACGAATGGTTCGCTGACCAGTGAAGCCTTGCGACAACTCGGGTGCGCCCGCCGAGATATCGACGGCGCGGAACAGATCGACATCACGCACCGGGCCGCCATTGACCGAGATCGCGACTGAGGTTGTGTCCTCAAGGTTCAGATGCACCGTGTGGATCCGGCCGAAGCCTGTCACCACCGTCTTGGGACCGACCTCCCGCGAGAGCGGGAGTGTCGAGATCCAAGGCGGTATCCAGCGACCATAAGTGACGTTGCTTACGGGGCGCGGCAGCGTCACCGCGCCGCCGCTAACCGTGAGCGGGCCGAATACGTCGCCGTCACCAATCACCCACAGGATGGTTCCATCACCATGGTCGAGCGGAGCAATCAGACTGGTGGGCGGTGAGATCGTGAAGCTCTGCGCATCATCAAGCAGCAGGCCTTCTTCGAAGGACTCGAGCGAGCGCATGCCATTAATCAGCGGCCGCTGCACAATAACCTTCAGCTCATTGCGCCAGTTGCACGCGACCGAGATGAAATCGCCTTCGCTTCCGACCCTCGAAAAGGCTGTGACTTCTTGCTCCCGCAGAAGCGTTCCAAGCACCAACCGATGATCGTCGCGAACCAACGCGATCCGGTTGCCCTGCTGCGAGCCAGTTTTTCCGCGCACGGCAAGATCCGCAACGTTGGCAACCAGGTGCGGGGCCAGAAGCCCGAGATCGCCGGTGGCATAATTGCCGCTCACGTCGGTCCAGCGCATTTCGCCGACGCCGCCGCCGCGCGCGAATGCGAACAGCACAGCGCCTTCGTTTTCCGCGACGCCATTTCCGCGCAGGCCATTGCGGCTGGCCTCGACATGCACCGGTGGCTTGGTCTTGCTGAACTCGCGATCGGCGATCGAATATTCGGCGCTGTTGGTTAGGATCAGAAGATCCCGCGCAGCCACCATGCGGCGGATGATTTCGCCGCCGGGGATATCCATAGGCACACGGAACGCACCGGCGGCGGTGTCGTTGCGTTCATCGAAATTGAAGTAATCGCCGGTACGCGACACCATGTAGGTATTTGGCTGGCTCACGAGCCCACCAAGCATCAGACGCTGCTGGTAGAACACCGCACAGCGTGGCCAACCCCGGACATAAGAAATGATTGGCTCACCAGGCGCGACGCCCGCCACACGCTTGACGCAGACAACGGCAGCATCAGCCTTGTTCACGACACGGCCTGACACGGCCCATGCGTCGCCGGCATTGGCGGCGCCGCCAAAGTAGACGCGATACCTATCGAGGCCAGCGTCGATGACGCCGACGCCAACACCCGCAGACATGTTTGGAAGTTCCAGAATGGCATCCCTGATCGCATGAGCCGTAAGGGTGGCGTGCGGTGCATCGGGGGGGCCGGCAAGACGCAATGAGGCCGTTTCGGAGCCGGTCACGGTGAGCGTGAAGATGACGCTTTCATTTTTCGGGTCATCGCCTTCGCGAAAGCCGATCAGCTCGATGTCCCATTCGGCGCTGACGCCATTGGTGTAGGCTGCACCATAGTCAAATAGCGGAATACCGTTGAGCGGAACGTCATCGAGCACCCAGCTCGACGGGCCATAATGCAGCAACCGCCGCGGCGGCCGAAGCGGATGCGTCAGTATCGCCGTGTCGAGTTGCTGGGCCATGACCAGCTCGCCTAACATCGCCGAGCTGTAATCATTGCCGACTTGCGACATCAGCGTCGGGCCTTGCCAGATGCTGAAAACGCCGTCCGACGCGATAATGTCATAGACGGCGCCATTCGATGCCGTGAAACTGAAAGCCCGGCTCGCGCTGGGCGGTAGCAGCGCCTCGCGCCGCAGGCCGGGGCGGATCGTCAGCCCGCCCTGAGGGGTGACATCAACATTCACCGCTTCACGCAAACCCGCCCAGAAATACTTGAAATCGTCGCGCTCCCACACCGATGCCGCGAGCTCACCGGCGGTAAATGCGGACTGCTTGCGGCCCGAACGCTTCATCCGCGCCACGCACTGCTGAACGGATCGAGCCCGGGGGACATCTTTTTCGCCGGGGTACGAAACGCCTGGTTGCGGATCGCGACCCCAATGGCACCGCCGCGGAAATCATCGCTCGGAGGGCCATACGCATCGCGACGCAGATCGGCTCGCAGGCTCTCGTTCGACGCCATTGAGAGCGCCAGCTCGGCCGCGATCGCCAGAACCACGGCATTGCGGAATGCTCCCGGCCAGCGGATCGGAGGCGGCCGCACATTGAACACCGCATAGAGCGGCTCATCCGCCGCGAGTATGTAGGGGCCGTGCATCGTCCAGCGAAAATAGGGAACATCCGGCTCGGAATGATCCTGGACCACACGGAGGGGCTCACCGATGACGTCGGTGGGGAGCTGGTAGGCGAAGGGATATCCGAGAACCCGCCCGCCCTCCGGCCCTGCAAGGCGGGAGAGTGAGCGCAGTTCGCGTGTGAAATCCCACGGGTGCAGATCGAGGCAGAAGTCGACCACATCATTGAAGACGAGCTCGATACTGTCCTCTCCGACCACGTCGGCCATCGAGCTGGGGAGTTCTTCGCCAATTCGCATGGCGGCGCGCTGTACAATGGTGATGGGATCAAGCATCGAACGCACCTGGAAAAATGGGGTGGCGGCCGGGGGTCCGCCTCCCCGGCCGCCGTCAGCCACCGCCTAGTCGGTCAGGCGGTGGTCTGAGCCGCGATCGTCACCACCGTGCCGGTGTTGCCGGTGACGACATAGGTTTTCAGCTTGGTGGCCGAGCCGACTTCGATGGAGGCGAAGATCTTCGACCCGACGGGGAGGATCGGCGCAGCCGCATTGAAATAGCCGCCCGCTTCGACCGCCGCCGCCGCGTCGGTGGTCTGGTAGTCGAACAGCCCCTTGACGGAGCCGGCGCCGACCCCGATCGCGCCACCATCCGCAAAGCGCATGAGGCCGAGAGCATTGTAGGCCATGGGTTTTCTCCGAAAAGCCCGGCGAAATATGCGCGGGCATATGCATGAGGGAACCCGCCCGGCCCTGCGCCGGGCGGCGCAGCGTCAGTTCAGCGTGATGGGGGTATTGGTCGGGGCTCGCAGACGAACGATGCCGTCCGCCTGAAGGCCGACATTCGCCGCCTTGGACAGCATGTTGAGCGTCCAGCACGTCAGCCGGTTGTCCCACTGCCAGGTGGTGTTCAGATCGGTATGAGGCGCGTGGCCGACGGCTTCCTTGTGCCACAGAAAAACATCGACCTTGTTGGCCGCCGGCACCGGGAAATACTGGTCGGAGAACAAAAACCAGTTCACGCCGTTCCAGAACCGCGTATCGGTCGCCTTCACGAAGGGCAGATCCTGACCGATGTGCTCCGCGCTGTTGACCTGCTTGGCCGAAAGCAGCTGGTTCCAGAGCAGGGACGGCAGGCCGCAGAACACCTCCCCTTCCCACGGAATATCCTTCGCCTGAAGGCGCTGGCACATCGCGAGGGCATGCGCCGCGGTGAACGCGTCGGTGCCGATATCGATGAAACTCGCGCCGGCGACCGGTGCGAGCGCATTGATCGCGCCAAGAATTTCGCGATCCGCCTTGCGGCCGAGCGCCATGCCGCCCTGCTGGAAGATTTTCTCCTTCTCCTGGGCGTTGTTGGGATCGGCGGCGCGATCGGCGTCGAAGTCGTGCACTTCGTCGAAGAACTGGAAGGTTTTCAGGGGCGCTTCCACCACGCCGCGACCCGTATTCGCCGGCGTCGCGCGCTGGCCGCGCTGGAACTCCGTCGCCTCGCCCTTGCCGATCAGGCGCCACTTCGCCTTCTCGCCTTCCACGCGATCGGCCGGCGCGACCGTGCCCTTAAGCCGGTTGCCCTTCGCCTGATAGATGTGGTGAGCGCGCTTGTTGAACTGGGTCACAAACCAGTTCGGCATTTCCGTCGTCGCCATGGGGTCCCTCTGTGCCTAAGGGACCGCGGCGGCGCCGGTCCCGTGAATGGAACCGACGCTAAGGCGCGGGTGTGCGCGTCAACCGTAGTGCTTCTGATACGCGGCGTCGTAGCGCTTGCGCAGGCCAGGATCGAAGGTCCTTGAATCAGGATCGATGCGCGGATCGCTGTCGAGCTTGTGGAGTTCATCCTTGGACAAGCCGGCGCCGGCGGGCGCCGAGCCACCTTCGACCTTGATCCCCTCGCCGCCGAGCAGTCCGCGGAATTTGTCGACCAGGCCGAGACCGGCGGCCGTGTCGGTGAGCACGTCGAACGCCATCTGTTCGTCGGCGGAGAGGCCCAGCTGCTTGCCGAGACCGGTCGCCCAGCTCTGCCGTTCAGTGACTTCTCTGGTGAGCGCGTTCTTGTCGGTGACGCCGATCGCCTTGCCGAACGCCTCGATTTCCGCCGCCGGATTGAAGGGGGGCGGCAGCACGCCGTTTGCGAGGGCTGGGCCGAACACATCGGTCATCAGGCCGGCAAATGCTTTCGGGGGAATACCGTGCTTCACCGCGGCATCGCGCGCAGCGGAATAGAGCGGATCGTCCGCATTGCCGAACGCGCCCGTGAGAGCGTCCTTGTGGTCGCCATCCCAGGCGACGATGTAATCCTTGGCCTCGCCCGGCGTGGTGGCACCCTTGAAGGCACCGTACAGTTTGTCGATGGTCTCGCGGTCGCTGGCGCCGGCGAGATCATCGGAAAGGCCATCGGGCCGGTAGATTTCCGGCGCGCCGTCGCCGGCAGCAGCGGCCGCCGGCGGCGCTCCCCCATCGCCTCCTTCCGTGGAAAAGGCGATGCGGACATAGCGTGTGGACGCGAGAAAAAGGGCCGAGCCCGAGGAACGATGGTGAAAGCGCATGGCGGATCCTCTTTAGGGTCAGGTACGGGGTAGCAGGGTCTCGCCGCGACCCTCGGCGACGAGACGTGCGATTTCAAAAGCGAGCTCGTTGGCGCCCTCGCGCTTGGCGCCCATCAGCGCCACCTGGTCGGCCGGCATCCCCGGCATGACCAGGAAGGTGACGCGGCGCAGGGTGCGTTCGGCAATCCAGTCGAGCAGCGCACGGCCGTCGTCACTCTCGGCAAGGCGCGCCGCGCAGCCAGCCAGGCGCTCGCGTGCCTCCTGCGCTCGGCGACGCTCCTTTTTCGAGTTTTCGGCCTGGTCTTTCTGCAGCTTGTCGAACTGGTCGAAATTGCCGTTCATAACGGCGGTGACGGCATCCTCGAAAAACGAGCTCATAGGGCGGTCTCCGGCGGAACGGGATCGGCGGGCGCATCGTTGATATCCGGGCCGCCGTTATGGCCCATGAGGGGCGCGAGCTGGCCTCCCGCTTGCGCAGCCATGGCCGCCATCGCCATTTCCTCATCCTTCTGCACAGCCTGCGCCCGCTCATCGGCAGTGAGGATAAAGTCGGGAGGAACATCCATGATGCGGCCGATCTCGGCGAGTGCCTCGCCCACCTTCGCGACCTGATTGACCTTCGGCCCCATCAGCATCGACACCATTTCCAGCCACTGGACGATCTTCTGTACGCGGCTGGTTTCTCGGGCGATCGCCAGCGGCGACGACACGCTGACGCGCACAAGAAGCTGATCGATCGGGGTTTCCCACTCGATCAGCCGGCGGGTATAGGCGATCTCGATCAGGCGGCGCACCAGCGGCACGATGATCTCCGCCACCAGTCGCCCGAAGGCGCCGACATGATCCGAGGCGAGGCGTTTCACGCGCTCGAGGATTTCCGTCGCCGAGCGCACCGCTGCGCCGTCCGGCGGCAGGCTTTGATCCATCATCGCCGCCTGCACGCTTATGCGCAGGTCGTTCAGGACGAGGTTGCTCAAATCAATGCGCGGATCAGGAAAACGCTGTACCGAAGGCCCTAGCGTGCCGCCATTGCGCGCCACCTTCCAGAAGGCTCCCGGCGCGATCGGCGAGTTTTCGACGTTGAACACGCCGTCGTCGATCGTGGTGTAGATGCCGATCATGGCAATCGCCGCTGCTTGCAGCGTGTAGCGCTGTGCGGTGTTCAGCGTGCGGATGGTCGGCATGGCGAGCATCACCGGGCCGCGCCCATAGACCTCGCCCGACACCTTGAAATAGCGCGGCGTCAGCCACGGGCAGGTGCGGTACGCCTTGGTGCTGATCGGCGCCTCGCTCTCGTCGCACCACACGGTATGGCGCCAGCGCTTGGCTTTGCCGTCCCACACCGTGTCCTGGTAGAGGTTGATCTCGGCTTCCGGGTCTTTTTCCTCCATCTCCGCCAGTTTCACGCCGAACTTGGCGCGTGGCCAGGCGTCACGAATGGCGCGGATCGACCATTTCCGCTTCCAGAAGATGCCGGAGATGTCGCCGAAGCCGCCGGCCTCGAGCAGGATTTCCGATATCGGCGCGGTCATGAAGCGCGCGAGCTTTTCACCCTCTCCCTCGAGCACCAGCATCGCGCCAGTGCCAGCCGACAAATCCAGCGCCATCTCGGAGAACGCGTTATCCCACTCGCCATCGAGCAGAGAGGATGCGACCACATCGCGGATCTTGGTGAGCTCCGCCGCGAGCTCCTCCTTGATCCTGGCATCCCGTACCAGCGGCCCGGGCTCGATCTTGAAAAAGGTCTCTCCCGGCGGTGCGAGATCGCTTTGAAGCTTCCCAGAGAACCGGAACGCGGAGACGATCGCCGTGTGGTCATAGACCTCGTTGACGCGCTCCTGCCCGGTGCCCTCTGAAGCGTCCTTCCGGTAGGGGATGGCATATTTGTAGGCGTCATCGAGCAGCGGCTGGAAGGAACTCCGCACGCCCTGAGCTTTATCCCGGCGTTTCTTCAGCGCCGCGAGCGGCGAAGCTGGACCAGCCGCCTTCGCCATCAGGAAACACCGCCGAAGGTGCCAGCGCCGTCGGAGCCTCCGCCTAGCGTGGGCGGCGCGAGGAAGGTGAGCAGGCGACGGCCACGCTGGCCACCCCCCGACGCCTTGGCCTGATCGACCTCCGCCTGCTGCCGCGCCATGTCCGCCAGCTGACGCCGCTGCGCCGCCGCCGCCTGCTGGCGCGAGAGCTCAGCGGCCCGATTGCTCGCGTTCACACTGGCCTTTGTCGATGATCCACCACCAAAAACAGACGACATTGCGCACCTCCTGATGAGGTGACGCTAAGGCTCGCCCGGCAAGGTCAACCGAAGCGCCAGATGCCATCAGCCTGAGGCCGGAAGCCCGCAAGTCGAGCGAGCCGCGCTCCTTCGGGCGTCCGGATGTCCACACGAATGCCGGGCGGCACGGTCGCGCGGATCGCACGCACGATCGCAGGCAGATGCCGCGCGGCGACCGGCGCCGCAATGAACCAGGCACCGCCATCACGCTGGATACCACCCACGGCAATCGAGGATCCATCATCTGCCCGCAGTGCCCAGGTATCGGCGGTCTCGAATTGCACGCGCAGAGCCGACCATTTGAACGCCGAGCAGTTGCCGGCGCAGGCGGCGATATCCATGAGCGAGGCCGGCGAGCGCAAGACGGTCATGAATAGCGCCCCCAGCCACCACCGAGGCCGACCCGGTGCGGATCGAACCCACCGGCCCGCAGGGGCGGGCCGCCATTGTGGCCCATGGGCGGGCTGCGATCGGCGACGCGGCCGCCGGCGCCAGCCTCGCGCACCACGCCGGCGCGGCCGCGATAGCCCAGCACCAGATATTGCAAGCCGTCCATGGGGTGAGAGGCCGCGTTCTTTTCAGGCACGGGGTCGTACTGCCCATCGATCCGTTTCTTGTACCGATAGGCGCTCGACAACGCGCGGATGGTCATCTTGCAGTGAGGCGAGACGATCAAGCGCGGCGACCCGTCGTCAAAACTGTGCCGGAGCTCCTGGCTCACCGCACCTATGCGCAATGACAACTCGTTCGAGATCGGGATCTGCACGGCGATGCCGAGCACAGCGCTGATCGCCTCATACCAGGCGAGCTCGCCGCCCTCGCGATCGGCGCCGTATTGCGAGGCCGGATCCGCCCAGGCCCGATAGGCGCTGCTCGAGCGCGCCGGGTAGCCGCGGCGGTCGAGCAGATCGAGCAGCGCTTCGCCGAAGCGATCGGCGCCATAGCCATGCCCGAGGTACAGCTCATCCGTGATGCGGATCTGCCCGCGTGGCGTCACCTGGCCGATCATCGCGGCGGGGTGCAGCCCGGCATCGAGGCCAATCAGGGTCAGCAGGCCGGGATCCGGCGCAATGTCACGCGCCGCCACATGGCGCGCGCGATCAAAGGATGGAAAGACCGGCTTGCCGTCGCGGGAATAGCCGAACAGATTGTCGACGAAGCGCCGGACGAACCAGTCCTCTTGCGTCTCCACCATGTTCTCGTAATAGCCCGCCTCGAGGTTCCCGAGATTCTCGGCATCGGGATGGCGACCGGACGGCTGGGCATAGAGCACGCGGTTCGGCTTCGCGTTCTCCATGAAGGTCGAATGGACCCAGTTGTCTTCATCCGGCGCGTTCAGATCACCAATAACCTGACGATGGCGCGGCAGCGATGGGTCCGCGA
The DNA here is from genome assembly GCF_022601675.1 of Ancylobacter gelatini. Classification (GTDB taxonomy): domain Bacteria; phylum Pseudomonadota; class Alphaproteobacteria; order Rhizobiales; family Xanthobacteraceae; genus Ancylobacter; species Ancylobacter gelatini. The sequence continues at coordinate 259,214 of NZ_JAKVIL010000006.1, forward strand.
GGTCGACGCGGGCCGGATAGCGCCCCACGCGCTGCTCGACGGCGGCAAGGGCATCGTCGCCAAGGGTGTCCGCCTCATTGAGCCAGGCGCCGGAGATTTCGAGGCCGCGCAGCACTTCCGAGATGCGATGCTCGCCCAGGCCGATGAAGATGGTTTCCGCCTCCACCGTGGTGCCGTCCAACATCCGCCAGCGCAGAACATGCGTCACCGGCCGGTCATTGCCGCCCTGCCAGCTCGACCCGGGATAGGTTTTCGGGAACCATTGCTGCCAACTCTTCAGCACCGTCCGATCGGCGTCACGGAACGAGGTGCGCACCACCACCCAGCGCGAGCGCCGCAAGCCTTTCTTGTCCGGCGGCATGAGCGTGGCCGCGAGCACGCGCTTGAAGGCGCATGTCGTGGTCTTTCCCCCGCCCACCGGCCCCATCAGAAATTGCGTGAGGTCCCGCTGATTGTTCAAGAACGACTGGGAGACTGGACCGGGCGGGCGATATCTGAAAGGATCGAAGTCATCATCCTGCTCAAGGTCCGCCACCAGTGAGCGCACGTCGGTTTCATCAAGCATTTCGCGCGCCCTTTCCGGCTGTGATCTGACGCGATACTTGAGCGGCCCGCACCCCCACCCCTTCATGCACCTGAATTTTCACGGCCTCTCCACCGGGCGTCGTCGCTGAATTTGGCATCGGTGTGAGAACACATGCCCCTGCATGGGGGGCGGGGGGGCCTTCGGGGAAGGCCTTCGGCCGAGGCCGGGGGGGAGGTGCGGCCCGGCCGGCCGGCCCGGCGGCACCCGGCATCGGGCGCCCTTCGCACCCTCCGCCTATCCGGCGAGGGGGGACGGCGGTCGAGACCCGTTGATTTTCAATCATCGCCATCATCGCCAGCAAAGCCTTGCGCTTCCTCGCTTTCGCCTGCCTGTGAGACGGTCGCGCCGTGAGACGCCTCCGCGTCGCCGCCGCTAAGTCCTTGATTTTCCAAGAGCGGCAGGCCGACCGAGAGCGCACCCGCCCGCTGCCCGCCATCGATCCGCCCGCGATCGATGTCGAGCTGGTTCGTCCCGAGCTCAAGGATGAGCATCGGCAGCTTCTCGTCCGGCTGGAGCTCCACCGTCGGCATCTTGCCGTGCAGGTAGGGCATCAGCTCCGCCGCCGCGCGCAGCCGGATCGCGCGCGCCTCCGCCAGCGTCACGCGCTCGGTGCGAACACTGCCGTCCGGCTCCTTCACCCGCTGGCTCAACACATGCTGGAGGTCGGCGTCCGCCATCGACATCGTTTCCGCCAGGACCACGGCCGGATCGCTGTAGCCGAGGCCGGCCAGGTACTCGCGAAGCTGCTTCTTCGAGCGTCCCTCGGCGCCGGCCGGCCGCCCCGGCGCGCGCAGCCGCAGGGGCTCGACGCCCGGCAGCGTGGCCTGCGGATTTTTCTCGCCGTCGGCGCGCTCCGCCATCCCTCAAAACCCCCCGGATTTATTCGGTTTCGCCGCCGAACCCGGCAACACCATCCCGGCCGGTGTTGCCCCAAGTGTTGCCGAAATTCGCGAATGATTTCGGTCGCTTATAACCAAAGCAACACCATCAACACTAGCAACACCAATATCCATCCATACGCGCGCGCGTGCGTATGGATATACGTGAGGGCGATCCGGTGTTGCCGGTGTTGCCATGGTCAAATCCCGTCGATTTCCGCTGCTAGAACAGAGCCTTGCGCCGCAACACTTGCCGCAACACCGCCGCTTGATGGTGTTGCCGGTGTTGCCCCCGAACCCATCGCCCGACAGGCCACCCGCCAGACTTCCCTGATCCTGAGCCGAGAAGGGCAACGTCAACCGCAATGGGGCCGGGGTGACATGGGCGTATGGGGTGCGGGCGCGGGTGCATGGCGGCGCTAATGGGTGAGGGTTAGGGGAGAGCGGAGCCGGCCTGGTCGGCCGGCAGATCGATGCAAGAAGGCGCGCCGCAGGCGCGCCAATCGGCGCGGCCTGCCGGCCGCTTGGTCTATGCGGAGCAAAGCGCCGAGGCCGCGCACGGGGATGCCAGCCGCCCTACACGGGCGACTGGCTGGCGGCGCTCTTGTCAGGCGCTTCGCAGTGCGCATCACACGTCCACCATCTTCAAGAATTCATCGAGCAGGATCAGCGTGCAGCGCTGGGCGAGCCCTGCGACCTTGCGGTTGTTCTTCTTCTTGTCCGTCACGATTACATGGGGCGGTCCCTGCCTCAGCGAGCCTGCCCAGCCGCCCGTGCCGGCGGTGCCGGCCCATTGCGAGCCCTCGAACAGCTCTGCCAGCAGCGGCGAATTGTTCGGCACCGCGAGGATGAGCCCTTCGGAAAGGCTCAGATCCTTGAACAGCCCGATGCCGGCCTGCCCCATCTGGCGCACCGCGTCATCGAAGCTAAGCCCGCCATCCATCACCAGCCGGCTCGACTGGAGATCCTCGAGGAGCTGGCCGATGGTCTGGCGCTGGCCGTGGCGCCAGCTCGGCACCCGCGAGGTGAGGATGTGCATGACACATTTGCGCCAGTTCTGTTCTTTCCTCACATGGTCGGGCAGCGCGTCGACGCCGAGCAGCACGCCCCACTTGTCGATCGAAGGGACGCCGGCGGCCGCCATCGCTTCGTCGCCGAGCAGCAGATGCGCGGCGGCGAGCAGCGTGCCGTAGGTGTCCTGCCCGCGCGTGTCGTGCCCGCCCTTGAACAGCGCGGCCTTGTATGCCGCGAGCAACTCGGGCCATTCGCCCCAGCGGTCCATCAGCCGGCGAAGCATGCGCGGCCCGATCGTGTCGATCGCCTCGAGGACCGGCGGCGTCGCCACCTTGGCGGGATCGAGTTCCTTCAGCGTCAGCATGCCGAGACGGGACAGGTCCTGCGGCGGCAGCGCCGGCGCCACGATCGCCGAAAACAGGAAGGGCGATCGCGCCTGAAACTCCACGCCGGAATTGTCCTGACCGCCGCGCAGCATCAAGCCTCCCGAAGCCGAGAGCCTCGCCAGCTTCACCACGGCGGCTGCCTTCCTGTTATCCGCCTCCGCCTCGAGCTCGTCGACGCCGACCGGTAGCGCGTCGGTGCCGATGCGCTGATAGAGGCCGGCCGGCGTGGTGTCCGTCGCCTGCACCAGCATGGAGCCCAGCACGGCCTTGATCAGCCGTTGCAGGTGCGATTTGCCGGTGCCGGCATCGCCGACCAGAAAGATGCTCGGCCGCCATTCCAACGCGCCGCCGAGCATGGCAACGACGATCCAGCCCAGCACCAGCAGCGGATCCACGTCCGGCCGGTCCCACGACCAGGTGCGGAGCATTTCCACCAGCTTCGGGCCGGGGTTGATGTCATCGCCGACTTCGCGGGGCCAAGGGTGCGGTATGCTCGGCCGTCGGGGATAGAAGAATTCGCCATGCTCGCCGGTGTCGACCTGCCGGCCGTCGAGATACAGAACGTCGCCGCAGTGGAGCACCAGGCGCCCGTCTTTCGTGGTCCACGCACCGCGACCGCGAATGCGCTCGACCGAATTCCACGGCCCCTTGTTCTTCGCCGCCTGGAACAGGTCCTGACGCACCAGCTCGGCGCGCCAGTTCGTGACGATGAAGGGTTCGCCTTCCTTCTTCGGAGGCGTAATCTTGGGCCAGGCCCAATAGAGATAGAGCGGCCGTGAGCCGAACAAGCGCTGGATCACGTCCTGGCCGAACTGACGGCCCTCCGGCACGGTGAAGAGCTGGCCGATGTCGTCGATGAAATAGAAGGTCTGTCCGTCGACGCCGAGCGGATGAACCGGGCATCCCGGCGGCAGGCCGTACTGATCCTCGAGGCCGCGCGCGCGCCATTGGCCGGGATGCACGCCATCCCGGTCCGCACCGATCGGCGGGTCATCGATCTGCCGCTTGCGCTCAATGCGCCCACGCACACGATCGACAGCACCACCCACGACGCCCGCAACAACGCTGGCGCCTGCCCCACGCTCTGCCATAGGTTTTTCGCTCAGTCGCTGTCGTTTTCGGGTTGGCTTTCAGTCTCGGGCGGCAGATCGATCTCTGCCGGCGAGGTGATGGAAAGCGCTACCGCATCGGCGGGTGCGGCCTTCTTGCCCCGCGATTTCGCCGGCTTCAGCTCCGGTTCCGGCGCCGCCATCATCTGAACCGCCGCCGCGCGCACCGGGTCGATCGACCCTTCCTTGTCCTCATCCCAAATGGTTTCAGCAAGAAAGGCCGGCCCTCGAATGGGCACTACCTGTGCCCCCTCGCGATCGGCCTCGAGCAGCACGTCATAGACCCGGTTCGCCACCGTTCCGAACACCAGCCACGCATTGCGCCGGGCGAGTGAAAGCCCCGCCCACTCCTCGCCGAGCGCATCGAACACGCGCCGTTCACAAGCGAGGCGGAACAGTACCTCGCCATTATCGACGCGATAGACCACGGCGAGGCGCGCAATATCATCGAGCATCGGCCCGCCCTCGAGCGAGACGGCATCGGCCGCGGCGATCGCCGCGGTGAAGTTGCCGGGCAGATACCAGAAATTGGCGAGCACCCGCCCATCGCCATCCCCGGCGGTCGCGGCGCTCGCCAGCTCCTCGCTGCCGATCGCCAGCATGATGCTGGTGGCGCTGCCATGGGCGCCGAGCAGTGCCGCCTCGAGAAATTCGTCTTTCAGTTCGCCGCGATACATAGAGGCCTCCATGGGGTTAAAGCGCGCCAGCGGCTTCCGCCTGCGCCAGATCGTTGAAGTCTTTGCCGTGCGGCGAGCTGATCCACTCGCAGGGCTTGCCGAACGAACGGATCCGCGCGAAGCCCTCATCGAAGGCGGCGACGGCCTCGGGCTTGGTCCAATCATTGTCCCGCAGCACCACGTACCCGGCCGCGCAGGCGAGATCGGAGAGATCGGCGAGATTGTAGAGGCTGAGGATCGCGGCCACGCGCGCCTCGGGCTCGCCCATGGCCGCCGTCAGCCCGTCCTCGATGCCCTCGCCATAGATCACGATGCCGGTTTCCCCGCGCCGCCCGGCCTCGAGCGCGGAATGTTTCGAGCCACCCCGCGAAAGCCACGTCACGCCGCCGGCAATGCCGCGCGGCCACATCTTGCGGTTCGGCCGCACCGGCGCCTTGTCGCTGCCGTCCGGCCGCAGCCAGGTGCGGTGCACGCCGATGATGGCGCCGGCCTGGTCGACAATGCCGGCGACGATGCAGGGCAGTTCCTGCCCGCTCTCGCGGTGACGATGCGCCGGTATCCAGCGCAGGAGCGAGGGCACACCGCCGATACGGTCGAAATTGATGGCGCGAACCTCGGTGAAGTAGCGCCATGCCGGCGAAGCCATGGCCCCGAAAGCCGGAGGACAGAGCGGCTTCCCATTGAGCAAAAGCCCTTTAGCCCGCCGGCGCTGCTCGTCGAACTCGCGTTCGTCCTCATGGGAGGAGCGCGCGGCCTCCTCCCGCCATTCCGCCTGCTTCGCCATCAGCGCCGGGCCGGAAAGGCTGCGCACACCCGTCCAGTTCGCCAGCCAGCGAATGGCATCGCCCGGCCCGAGCTTGAGCGCGAGCTGCACCAGGTGGATGACATCACCCTGTTCGCCAGTCGCCTGGTCGCGCCAGAAGCCGGCACGCGGGCCGGTCAGCAGCACGAAGAACGAGCCCACGGAGCGATCCGCGCGGCCCGGGTTGCGGCAGTGGTAGTAGGCGCCTGAGAAATAGCCCTTGGGATCGGGCAGCAGTTCTTTGACCAGGGCGCGCATCTGCGCCTGCGCCGCGAATTTGGCATCCTCCACCAGTTGGCGGTCACCGCTCATGCCGGCACCTCGAGCGCCTGGGCGAGCATCTCGATCGCGCGATCGCGCAGCGGATCCTCGCGGCCGTCCTCCACGCGCCGCAGCGCCTTGCTCACCGCCTGCTTGGAAACGCCGGCGACGGCCGCCGCCTGCGTCATCGGCACATTGTGCGCGGTGACCAGCAGATAGAACGCCCGGTGCCGCGCCTGCGCCGCCGCCATCCAGTTCTCATCACCCTTGAGATTTGCCTGGGGCGCGGCGGCCAGAACGTCCGCTGGCACAAGGCCCATGTCGAGCGCGACAAGGGAAAGCGTGGAACGCCACAACGCGCAAAGATGCGTTTCAGCTACGTCGCGAATGAGCAGGTCGAGCGCGGCATCGAGCCGACGCAATGCAGATGCCCGAGGCGCGAAGCGGCCGGCGAGATTGTACTGATAGGCTCGCCGGCTCACCTTGGCCGCAGCGGCGAGCTGCTCAAGCGAGATATTTGCAGCTTCCCGCCGGGCATCGATCCGTAGGAGACGAGCAAAAAAATCTTCACGTCCACCAACCCCGCGACGCAATCTCGGCGAGACGGTTGACGAATTGCGCGCAGTTTTGGCCGTGGTAGTCATCGACGATGCCCCTTCCGCCGCGAAAGCGACTCGGCGAAGCTCGAAATCCCGAGGCCTTGAAGGGGACCGAAAATGGATATCCAGCCGCACCTCCAATATCTGGAGCTGCGCTCAGCGGTGCATGACTTCCTGCTGCCCTTCGCCATGGCGGGGAGAACGCCAAGCGAAAAGGAACTCAGCGACGCATTGGCGCAATGGAAGCAGGAGGGCATGAACCCCGCTTTTTCGACCTCGGTCGAGCAATACGCGCAGTTGCTGGTCGCGCGCGCCGGAAGCCTCGCGAAGACGAAATAGGTCCGCAGATCCAGAACGGCGGGCGGAATCGTTGGGTCACACAGTGAGGTGCCCAACAGCGACAATCGCGCCATCCGGGCCGAGGCCTCTTGCTCATCAGCCACCGCCGGCATCTTCATGATACCACCCCGAAATGTGTCGATGACAGAGGCACGAGCACCCCATGATCTCTCGTGAAGCGTTGCAAAAGCTGGCTGAGCAGCTCGCCATTCCGGTTGCGTGCACGGTGCTTGGCGCCGCACTCGGAGCGTCTTTGCTGGCGGCTCTCATGGATGACCCGGTCGCGTGGGCCAACAAGGAAGGGCGCGCCGACTGGCTCGGCTTTTGGGGGGCGATCGCCGGTGGACTGATGACGCTGATGGCAGCTGCCCTGGCCTTCGGTCTTACGCGGAGGCAGGTCGACATGCAGGCGAGCGAGTTGCAGTCTCAACATAAGGATCAACAGGCGCAAAAAGATACGCTCTATGCGCTGACTGCAAATGCACTCCGGGCAATTGCAACTGAAGCTGATGAAGCCCTTATCGCGCTTGACGCAACAAATAATGGTTATTCTGCTCCGCTTGAATGGGCGCATCCAATTAGGAGCATCGAGAGTATTATTGGATATCGAGAGATGTGGAGGCTCGATAGAGAGTTTGTATCTGGAATTATTTCGATTGACGCGCGGATACAGAAATACGAAGATCAGAGGCGGGAGGCTGGTAGATGGGATGACAAAAGAATTGACATTGTCCCCGCCCTGGATCTTGTCGAATCTATCAAGGATGAAGCATATAAATTCAAAAAACATGCGCATTCACTTGTATCCAAACCACCGTATGATGATGGGCTCGTGATGAGACCGTAGAGACTGAAAGAATATTGTGTGGTGGGGTTGGCGTTCTTGTCATCGGCGCTTCGCTCATCACACCCCTCCCACTTCCGCCAATTCCCCAGCCAGCCGCGCCAGCTCCGCCTCGATGGCGCGCTTGCGCTCTGCCCGGGCGGCCTCGCCGGCCCAGCCAGGCACGGGCGTGACGCAGGCAACGATGAGCGCCGGGCCATAGGCCGCCACCAGCCGCATTGTGTGCTGAAAGGTCGGTGCGGCGTCGGAAACCAGCCAGTTCGCGACGGTACGTGACGGCACGCCGGCATCGGCAGCAACCCGCTTGGCAGTGTCGACGGGATGCCGGTCGCGGAGGAATGCGGCCAGCCGTGGCAGATCAACGGCAATCTGTGCGCTTCGCGCCGCGCGGGGCCGGGGCAAGGCCGACGCGGACAGCGACGCGCGAATATTCGACAGGGAGATGGGAGAGGAGCAGGCGGACATGAGCACCTCAAGAAGGGATGACGGGGAGGACGGCATCATTCGGCGGCTTCCATCGGAGCGGCCGGAGGATCGGCAGGGAGAAAAGCGTCGGCACCAACCTCGCCGGCCGTGACGCGCACGATCGCTGCCAACACCTTGGGGCGCGGATGCCGACGTCCGGCCTCGTAGCTCCAGACTGCATAAGGGGAGACACCGACCTGTTGCCCGAACTCTTCGAGCGTCAGACCGCGCGATGTGCGCCAATCGCGAAGCAGGTGATTTGCCATGCCTCCATGCAGTCGAAACGACTAAATATTGTCAAGGGTGATTTGGTCGTTTCGTCTGCGGACGCAACCCAGCAGGTTGCCTACGATCCCCACATGACCGCTACCAAGCTTCAATCACCGCAGTCACAACACCAGCCCGTCGATGGCTTCTACCTTCGCGAGTGGCGGCGCGCGAAAAAGGTCACGCTGGAGGCGCTTGCCGATCGCCTCGGGATGCATGTGACCAGCGTCGGAAACTATGAAACGGGCAAGCGAGAGCCTGGCGCCGCAACGATTATCCGGCTTGCTCAAGCTCTTGAGATTTCCCCAGGTGATTTCTTCCGACACCCCAACGTACCGTCTCTGGACGGGCTAGTTGCAGGCTTGCCCGAGACCGATCGCGCGGTGATCGCCGAGACCGTTCAGGCGCTCGCCACCTCCTACAGGACGCGCATTAGACAAAACGACTAAAATTTTCTTGACAGATTTTTAGTCGTAATGACCAATTGATCCGCGCAAATCACTGCGCGGAGGCAAATCGTCATGGAAATCCTGAAAGCGTCGGCACCCCTGCCGACCGTCGGCCGCGAGGAGTTGGCCGAATGGCTCGGCGTCTCGCCCGCCCATCTCTACAACAAGCTGCCCAAGCTCGAGCGCGAGCAGCGCTTCCCGCCCAAGCTGCCCGGTAGCCTCGGCAAATGGAGCCGCGCCGCCGTGCTGGCGTGGATCGACGGCACCACCGGCAACGAGCCGCCGCCGGCGGCGCCCGTGGCGCAACGCCCTGCCACCCTTGAAGAGATCTATGGGGGCGCGGCATGAAGTACAGCACCGGCACAAGCCCCGTCATCAAGCGCTCTGTCGTGATCGGCGGCCACAAGACGAGCGTGTCGCTCGAGGATGAGTTCTTCGCCAGCCTGAAAGAGATCGCCGCCGGGCGTCAGATGACGCTGGCGGACCTGATCGGGCTCGTCGACATGAACCGCACCAGCGGCAATCTCTCATCGGCGCTGCGGCTTTTCGTGCTCGACGAAGCCCTCAAGGGTCGGCTCACGCCCCGGCAGGAGAGGGCGGCGGCATGAGCACGCGCTTACCCGATGACGAGTTGCTCAAGCTCATCCACCTTCTCAAGGACCGCAGCGCGGCCCTGCCGGCCGCCACCGGCAGCGACCTTGCCAGCATCCAGACGCGGCGGGACGCCATCCTGCAGCTGATCGGCGACCTGGAGCGCGGCCACGGCGCGAAATTCAATACCCGATGGAATGGCGCCACGCTTGTCATGGCGGGTATACGCGCCACCTCCACCTCGGGCCCGGCCGGAGCCATGCAGAACTGGATCACAGCCGCTTATCGCGAGCTGGACCGAAGGAGGGCGGCATGAGCGCGCCGTCCCTCAACCTCTCCGCCTCCCAGAAGTCGGCGCTGCTGACCGCCAGAAAGCGCAAGCGGATCTTCCGCACGGCTTACGGGCCATGGCGGGCGCCGGGCACGGCGAACATCAACCACGCCACCATCCGCGGCCTCATCGGCCGCGGCCTGCTCGAGGAGCGAAACAGTCCCTCGCTTCACGTCATCCCGACGCCGGCCGGTGCGGAGCTCGCGGCCGAGATCGAGCGGAGGAAACGCCGTGGCTGATCCCGCTCATGAGAACGGGAGGCGCGACACACTCGCGCCTCCTTCCACATGGTGGCAGCTCGCGCGCGCCGAGCTGCGGCTTTTCATCCTCTGCATGGCCGGCGCTCAGCTCGTGCTGCACGGCCTGTCATGGTGCTTACGATGACCCAACTTGCCACCACTCGTCCGTCTCGCTCATCATCTGCTCTTCGCGTGTCCGCCGCTCGCGAGGTCGCCGTGGCAAAAATCGTTGTGAACATTCCGTTTGTGGTCTGGCGCGAGGGCCGGCCGCGCTATGTCGCGACGCCGGCGCACCGCAAACTCGGCTTCAAGGGCGAGGATCTTCGGCGCGCGGGTGAATGGCTGACGCTCGATCAGGCCGCCGACTGGTCCGCGCGCCGGGCGCAGGAGGTCGAGGAGCGCCGGCAGGAAATCGCCGCCGCCCGTGCCGGGCGCCGGCGGATCCCTGCGCTGCGCCAGCGGCAGGATATCTACACGATCGCGCAGATGATCCAGGATTGGCAGGATCCCACCAGGAACCCGCGTTTCGGCAGCTCCGAGACTATGAAGGGCAAGCGGCGTATCAAGCCGCTCGCCCGCGCGAGCCGCATCTTCTACGCCAAGATGGCGCGCGCCATCGAGCAGCAGGATGAAGGCCAGCTTTGGGCGGCGCCGGCGCAGGAGCTGACGCGGCGGGCGGTGCACGGCCTCTATGAACGGCTCACCGAGGAGCGCGGCCTGCCCATGGCGCGGGGCATCATTGGCGCGCTGTCGGCCGCGTGGGCTTTCGCTCATAATCACGGCAAGCTCGGGCCGTCTCCCTTCGCGCGCCTGGGCATGGAAAGCCCGGATCCGCGCCTACGCGTCGGCTCCGTCCATGAAATGCGCAGCCTGATCGCGACGGCGGATGCCGTCGGCTATCCCGAGATCGGCGATTCCATCGTCATGGGGCTGATGACCGGCCAGCGCCAGCGTGATCGCCTCCTGCTGGTCGACGGTCGCGATCTGGATGGCCGGCTGCTGTTCCGCCAGAAGAAGACCGGCGCCGTTGTGCTGGCGCCGCCGACCGCGCAACTGGTCGAGAGGCTCAGGAATGCGAGGGTGCGGCGGCAGGGGTTCAAGGTTCAGCACGCCGAGCTCATCATCAATGAGCAGTCCCGCCGGCCATTTTCAGGAGAGAGGTACCGACAGATCTTCGGCGCCGTTCGCGCCGCCGCCGTCGCTGGCGTGGCGGACGGGGCAGGGGGCTGGAAGGTGGAGCCGTGCCCGTCGCTGGCCGACTTCCGCGACCAGGACCTGCGGGACACGTCGGTGACGTGGATGGCACTGGCGGGGGCCACGATCCCCGAAATCATCTCGGTGACAGGCCACAGTGAGAAAAGCGCCTCTCAGATCCTCAAGCACTATCTCGGGCGCCACCCGGAGATGGCGGCCAGTGCGGTCGGGAAAGCGGCCAGGTGGCTTGAGGGGAAGGGGGGGCTTTAATCCGCCCCCTGCCTTCTTTAAGAGATAGACACGAATTTGCCCGATCCTCTGCGCGAGGGCACTGAGAATGACGATGCATGATTTTTGTTCTTCTGAGCACGAACGGGAGCTCACTCGAAGCTCTCCAGAAGCTATTGCAAAGATTGCAATTATAGAGACGCTCCGCTCGAAGTGGACGGCGTTGCCGAATGCGATAATATCAGAATTTTGCTTTAATTCATCGAAAAGTAGAGCGGATCTTGTCATTATTGACAAGGATATAACGTGTTTCGAAATTAAAACAGATTCGGATAATCTTTCTCGGCTAAAGTCGCAAATAGATAATTCATATTTGTATTTTGACAGAGTGATAGTGGTTGCGGCTACGAAGCACCTGAAGCGGGCTGGTGAGTGCATTCCTGCCGGCGTTGGTCTATGGGAGCTTTGTGACAATGGTGCATTGAAGGTGCGCGTGCGTCCTAAGATCAGCAGAAAACAGGCGGAAACTATCGCGCAATTGATGACTATATCTGATTTGCGAGCATGTTTGCGCGGTGCCGGAGTTCAGCCAAAGTCGAGTTTGCGTGAAGATCTCCTCGCAGCCCTAGAGGGCCTCCCGCCCCGATTGGCACGAGAGTTCGCTGTTTCTGCGCTGACGCGTAGATTTAGGTCGTCGACGGTAGGCTTTCTGTCGCAGGTAGCAGGTCGGCAGCTTGAGGTCGTTGATATTCGCGCGCTAAGTAGATTCAATGAGGTTAGGGCGTCAGTTAACGCGCTTAAGGCCCAGCGGGCAGCTGCTTGGCGCATGTGGGCGCGCCACCTCAATCAGAATACGGATGTTGCCTAAAAGTCATCCCAAGATTCATCGGTGTCATATTTTTCGGATTCAGGCTTTCCGTAGTATAATTGACGGTGAAGATGAATATTAATGCGCACGGCAGTGCACCTTGCAGGGGTCATGGCTCCCGTTGGATCGCCGTTGGCGATCTTTTCAATCATCTGTACTCCCCATAATCTCAGCTTTTTATCCCAAAAATCCTCGCGAATTAGGCTTGCTGCCAATTTCGTGTAGGAGGATATTTTCTCGACTTCAGTCACTCCGGTTATCGATTCCGACGATCGACGAAATTTCCAAAGTTGTTCGAGAGGATAGTCAATGCGCGGATAGATGCCTCCTCCGCCCCCACCTAGTGGGTCCACTCGTGTGCTGGCATGGTCAGAGTATATAAGATTTACGCCATGTGTATTTTTAGATAATTCATTGTATAGCAGTCTCTCGTAGATTTCCTGCTCGGTTCGGCTCGCGAAGTCCGAGGGAAATGTTGTTGCGGAAACGCACATGTTTCCGGATGGAAAAAATTGGCTAAACTTCTTTATGTAAGCGTCCGCCTGAGACGCACTCGCGAGAAGTTCTCTGCCGCGGTGCTCAAAGTCAAATACAAATAATAACTGATCAGAATTAATATATTGTGCCGCCGTCTGGATGACGGTGTCGTATTTTTCAATATCGCTAAGCTTTACGCGAATAACAATGCCGCGATTTAGGCTTGACAGCTTTTGTATTTGAAAGGGCAATTGAGTTAGATCGCCAATTAATGCGCAGGGAATAACATTTGGCTTCTCTGCAACAAAAGAATACCAATTGTCGTAGCCGTTTTTAGGGTCTCTTAGGGCTGCTATCTCGTGATGGACGGGCCGTATCGTCGTTGAGGTGACGCTGTCCAGAGCGACATCGGCTATCCAATTTCGTTCCCCCAGCGCGCTTTCAGCCTGCTGAATGGCACTGGAGAGAAAATGTGCTGAGGCCCAAGGCTTCAAAATAATAAATGGGGTTAGGGCGTCCTTACATTTATTGGGAAGTTCCGTCAGGGCCCTAATTTCAGCAGGGCGAACCGACATTATTGGAAGGTATTGCATCCTGCGCGGCTTTAAGAGCATGCTTTTCCCTAGGATAGGCCAAGTCTTATTTTCATGGCTGGCTCAGAAACCCCAAATTCCCTGGCCATTATTGCGATCTTCTCATCGGAGCTAAAGCCAGAGAGTGACGATTCGTATTTTCGCACAAATTGAGTTGGCATCAAAATGTCTGCCGCCAGTTGATTGGCCTCAATTTCTAGAAAGTTCGTCAACTTGGAGCGGTAGAGCGCATCGTCGGTTAGGCCGGCCCCAATTTTATCTCTATGAAGAAGATAATGTGCGATCTCATGGGCAACCGTGAAGCGCTGCCTGCCTTCGCTATCGTGACGATTAACACGTATTGTGTATGTTCCAGGTCGATCCTGCGATGGCCTTATCTCACCTGAAATTCCCGCCGGAAGAGTTGACGCTTTGACTTCTATGCCAAGTTCGCGAGCTAATGCCGAGAGCTTAACAGGAACATTCGATATGTGACTGAGAACTATTTCGCGCTCGCGCGAATTTAATCGGTCAAGATACCTATTCATGAGAAGGTACTCCGTAAGGATCGTTCTCATCGCCTTCAATATTCGATGGCGCTATCCGCGTACCTTCGTACGCGCGGCTGGCTAGTTTTGCTTCTATCAATGTTTTTGCAGCGCCGTTTTTTATTGAATCTTCTAAATGTTTATCTACCTGTTCCATAATGCGCACTCCAAGAGTGCCATCTAGTTCACCTTCTACGCAGGTCTCAGCTGCTATCTGAGCAGCACGCATTAATTGAGTATAGCCCCATATGGCTAGTATGCCCACGAACACGCCGATCACAGTGACAATTAACCCTGCTGCGCCCAGCATGATTGCTGAGAAATCGGCGTACGTCATGCTGTCTCCGGATGATGCAACTTCCTCGGCCGGAAACCCGCGGCCAGCGTAAATCAACAATGCCACGCATATTCCACCGATAATCAGTCCTATAAAAAAAATTAGGACGACGATTTCCGTTGCAGTTCCGGGTGAGACCCTGCTCGATGAACGTTTCTTTTTCACGGTTTTTGCATCCACCAATGGCTCTCAATGTTAGAACATAAGTGGAACAAAAATGCAAGATAACGGAGAGTGATCGTCGCGGATCTCGATTGCGTAGAGTGCCAAGTAAGCATCGCGGGATGTTCGATGCTGACCGAGAGTGTGAATGCCATCGGGAGCTCGATTCCGCTGACCGCATTTTCCGGGGGACGAGTTGAAAGTCGAGATCGGTGGTACGGTAACAATATCATCCCTTGGGCTTTACGGCGCTTCGGGCGTCAGATGCGCGGCGAGTTGAGGCTTGCCTCATCAATAGCAGGAACTGCGTGTAGGCGACACATTGATGGGCAACACCTTACCTTTAGCAGCTACAGGCAGCCTGTTGCGGGGCGACCTTACCCGCATGAGGCTATTATGATTGACGAGCAGATCAGCCAGCTGCAAGGCGCGCTCAATGAAGCATCGCTCATTCTCGAATGCAGCAGCTATCTCTTGGAAAGCGAACACCGCGACCCCGCACGATGGCGCGAAATGATTGGCATTCTCAATAATTTGGCGCGTGCCCGCCTCAGTGGCGCTACGGCCGCTGTCGATGAGCTGGAGGCGGCTTTCCTCTAGCGCCGACAGTGGGAGGTGCGGACGAGATCCGTCGGATGTCGCCGCCCTCTTGTTCTCTTTTCGTTCTCATGGAATCTATCTCTCGATCTGACGAGGGAGATGGTCATGACGAGCGAGCAGCCCCCAGCCGAGGGGGAGCCCATTGTCATCACGGATGATGATATCGACGAGGCGATTGCCGCCTGCGACGGCGATCTGAGGGGCACCATCAAGGCGCTGTTGATCGGGCAGCAATATCTCGAGGTCGCGCTCGAGATGGCGCGGCAGGAAGCATCCTGGGGGTATCTCAGGGGGCGCCCGTCGCGGCGATCGGGCCATGCGGCGGAAGGGTGAGATCACCCTCGGGCAGATCCGGCGAAACTATCCCTATCAACTCGCTTTCCTGGAGGAGCACGAGCGTGATTTGCTCTGGGGCGCCCGCTATTATGTGTCCTGCGCTCCCCGGTCGTTCAGCGCGCATATCGACGGGCGCCGGCACGTCGTCGTCGCTTTCGCCGAGGAGGCGGACCTTGTGGCGTTTCAGCGCCATGCCGGCGGAATGAGGCTGCCAGTCAAAGAGCTTTGAAAGCGGGAGGTCACCTCTGCCATTGCCGTGCTCAACGATGCGGCGGGCTGGTAGCTGCTGTCTCCGCCGGGCCTTTCAACCCTGTGCGTCTCATATGAGACGTGAGACGGTCTCACGCAGTCTCATGTTCGCGGCTTGTTCACATCGCCGTGGGAGCGAAGAGACTGAGAGCCAAGGCATTTTTCATTTTGGCGTTTAGCCATGATGGTTAACGGGTTTCTAACCATCGGCGGCTAGCTTGTTTTCAGCCGTCCTGTTCCGGGGCGCGCCGTGCCGATGTTTCCGAAAAGCCTGTCCAACCCATGTCCGCCCCCTTCGGCTCCGGCCTGAAAGTACTGATCGAGGAAGCGCGTCGCCAGAATGCGGACACGCGCCCGGAACTGCTGCGCCTGCTGGGCCGGCTTTATCTGGCCGCGCCGACCCATGACGCGACCGAGCAGGCGCGCTTCGCGACACTGGCGATCCGCCTGATCGACGCCGTTGCACCCTCAGTCGCCGCGCCGGTTGTGCGCAGCCTTGCGGAGCGGACGGATCTGCCGCGTGAACTGGCGCTGCACCTCGCCAAGGGGCCGCTGGCGCTGGCCGGGCCGATCCTGCGGCTGTCACCGGTTCTGGAGGAAGACACCCTGCTGGCGATCGCCAGCGACGCGACCAAGGATCATCTCGCCGCGCTCTCGGTGCGGCGCGACGTATCGCCGGCTCTGGCCAAGAAGCTGGCCTCGATGATGCTCGGGGAGGCGGTTTCCGTGGGCGACCTTAAGCCGGAAGCCGTGGACGCCGCCGCGCCCCTCGTCCCCGAGCCGGCAACCCAGGCCCCGCCTGCGGCCGCGCCGCCCGCCGCTGCGATGGTCACCCCGACCGCCCTTGTCGACGTCGCCCCGGCGCCCACGGAGACACGGCCGGCAGCGGGGCGGGCGGATTATCTTTCCGCGAGCCCGGAAGACCGGGCGCTCATCGTCCAGCGCCTCGTCACGCTGGCGCCGCTGCCGCTCGCCGAACGCGTTGCAGCGCCCGGCCCTGACTTCACCGATGCCCTTCTGGAGGCCGCCCGCTGTGACGATGCCGCTGCCGTGGCCTCGCTGCTGGAGCAGGCGCTCGGTGTCAGCGCGGAGACGGCGGTGCGCATCGTTGCCGATGAGAGCGGGCAGGCGCTGGCCGTCGCGGCGCGGGCGCTCGGGCTCTCCTTCGCCATTCTCTCTCGCGTGCTATTCCGGTTGCATCCGGTGACCGGGCGCTCGGCTGCCGACATGGCACGGCTTGCCGACATGTTCGACGGCTTGCCCAATGCCAGCGCGCAGCATCTTGTGGCCTCGTGGCGGGGCGGTACCAGGCGGTCCGGTGCCCGCCCTGGCGAAGAGGCCCCCTCGATGCGCGAGTTCGCCGTTGCGAGGCCTGTTGCCGCCAATGCCGGGCAGGGGGCCGAGAAAGCGGAAAAGCAGCGGTCCTGAGCCGCGCTCAGCTGCCGGTGCGCTTCAGTCCGTGACGATTTCCAGGAAATGCCGGCCCTCGCGGTCCTCGATCTCGACGAACCACAGGTCCGCGTCGTAGCCGATCTCGCGACGCATGCGCTCCTCCACTTCGGGCTCGGGCGAGCCGGGTGGCAGGCGCTGCTCGAAAGAGCGATCGCCGGTGTCCTCGCGCGCGTCGAGCGAGGGAAGGGCGGGGGCATAGAGCGCGGCATGGCCGTCCAGCGTCGCCACCTTCACGAAGATCGCGCCGGCCTCGTCCGAGCCGTGGCGACGCACCGCCGCGAAGGCGCCCGCACCATTGGCACGGCGGATAAGGGCGGCGACCCAGAAGGCGCTCTTGAGGCGCATGGCGCGACCTATCGGATGGAGAAGCCGGCGACGGCGTTGAGTTCACGGATCAGCTTGTCGCTGATCTCGCCGGTAACAGGGAGGCGACGGTCGCGCTCGAAGCGCTGGATCGCCTGCTGGGTAGCGGTCCCGGTGCGCCCGTCGATCGGGACCGGGCCGTAGCCGATGCTCGCGAGCGCCTTCTGGACTTCCATCACCCGCGCCGAAACGCCGAGGTCTCCGGGCGGGCGGAAGGCGGCCGGGCTCTGGGTGGCTGCGTTCGCTGCGGAATTTGCGGCGGGCGTGCCGTAGAGCGGCATGGGGGGCTGAATCGCAGGTTGCGCCTGTACGGGCGCAGCCGGTTTCGGCGGAGGTGCGGCAGGCTTCACCGGAGGCAGCGGAATGCTGGGTGCGAGAACGATGGGCGCGGCGGGGGCCGGCGGCGCGGCTTCGACCGGGGAAGGCGCGGCGGGGGCCGGCTCGGGCGCGCGCAGTTCGGCCGGCGCGCTCGGGGGCACTGGTGCCGGCTTCTGCGCGGACACCAGCGAGAACAGCGAGGTGATGTCGGGGCGGCGGCCATTCTGCAGCGCCAGCGCGTTGAACAGCACGCCGGCCGCAGCGGCGGCGGCGAGGAAGGCCATGAACAGATCGGACCTGCGGCGCTCGCTGCGCGGCGTGTAGTCGGCGAGGCGTCCGCCTTCGAGGCCGATATCGTTCGCCAGCAGATCGCTCGCATAGGAACGGGGCATGAAGCAGCCTGAAAATGTGTGGCGCGCCTTCGGGCGCTCGATGGCATGACTGTGCCACAGGGGCCTTAAGCGAACCCTAAAACCGGCATCGTGCTTAACACCGGCTTTCCGCGATCCCGAGAATTCGCACGATCCCGGCATCGGATGAGCAACGCCTTGCGTTTATTATGGTGTTGCCGGCATTCCGGCGGACGTTCGTCGATCTTCGCGAGACCTGTCATGTTCTTCCTGTTGCGCGTGGCATTCTGGCTGACCCTCGTTTTCCTGCTGTTGCCGGGCCTGTCCGGCACCTCGGGCGACGGGCGGAGCGTCGAGGGCGAGCACGCGGCATCGAACCCGGCCGCTCCCAAGGTCGGGGCGTTCGAGGCGCTGGGCGCGGCCTCGTCCGCCGTGGCGGATGCGGGGGGCTTCTGCACCCGGCAGCCGCAGGCCTGCGCCATTGGGTCCAACATCATCGACATGCTGGGTGAGCGGGCTCAAGCCGGAGCCCAACTTGTGCTTGGCTATATCACCGAGCAGATCGTCGAGCAGAAGCGACGGGTGGCCGAGCGCGCGGCCGGGTCTTCCGCCGCCGACACGCTGAACGCGCATGATCTGAGCCCGGCCTGGCAGGGCGCGCGGCCGGGTTCGCCCGCGCCGGAGGCTCCCGCCCGCGCCTCGGAAGCCGAGCCGGCTGCCGCCGCCAAGGGCGCGCCCGGCGCGCCGCCGGTGCCGCTGCCCCCCAAGAAACCGGCCTGATCGGCGCCGCCGCCGGCGCTTTCGGCGCGCCGATGCAAAAATGCACGGGTGGCATTGCCGTGGACACGGTTCCCGGCGCCGCCTTCAGATGATACTGATGGGTATCATCTGGCCCATGAGCGGCCATGCCCGGCAGGAAAGTTCAGACCCATGTCCACCCGTCCCAAAATTCTCGGCATCTCCGGCAGCCTGCGCGCTGCCTCTTTCTCGACCGCGCTGCTGGAGGCGCTGAAGCACGCGCTGGCCGACAAGGCCGACCTCACGGTTTTCCGGCTCAATGACGTGCCGTTCTACAATCAGGACGAGGACAACGCGACGCCGCCGGCCGGGGCCGTGGCGCTGCGCGAAGCCATCGCCGCGGCGGACGGGCTGATCGTGGCCTCGCCGGAATATAATTACGGCACCTCCGGCGCGATGAAGAACGCCATCGACTGGGGCTCGCGCCCCTATGCCAAGGGCGCGCTGATCGGCAAGCCGACGCTGGTGCTCACCTCCTCCCCCGGCTCCACCGGCGGCATCCGCGCCCAGGCGCAGCTTCGCGAGACGCTCACCGCCACCGGGGCGCGGGTCGTGACCTATCCGCATCTCGCGGTTCCCGGCGTTGCCGAGAAGGTGAAGGACGGCGTGTTCACCGACGAGAAGACCCGCGACTTCCTGCTCGGCGGCGCCGGGGCGCTGCTGAAGGAGATCGAGGTGGTCCGCTATTTCAAGCAGGGGGCCTGACACGGCCACAACCGACCATAGCGATGCGGCGGAGGACGCCGCATCGCCTGTGCCGGTGCCCTCGGCCGGACGGCGGGCGCTGGCCCGCCGCACGGAGCGCGGCCATGCCGCCTGCGACCGGCTGCGCGCCACGGCGGCCTGCCTGTTCGTCACGCACGGCTATGACGGGGTGAGCCTCGACGAGATCGTGCGCGTGGCGGGCGGGTCCAAGACCAATATCTACGCCTTCTTCGGCGGCAAGGAGGGCCTGTTCCTCGCCGCGATCGAACATGCCTGCGGGCAGATCCTCGCGCCGTTCCACGAGGTGGAACTTGACGGGCTGGGGCTGGAAGCGGGCCTTGCGCGGCTGGGCGAGGCGCTGCTCGACCAGCTTCTGACGCCGCGCCACCTCGCGCTGTTCCGCCTCGTGATCGGGGAAACCGCCCGGTTTCCGCAACTCGGCGCGCTCTGGTATCGCAGCGGGCCGGGGGTGACGCAGGCGCGGATAGCGGCGTTTATCCGCGCGCGCCGCCCCGGCATCGATGACGACCACGCAGCGGACCTCGCCCGGATGTTCCACGACATGGCGGTGCAGGACCTGCTGCATCGCGCGCTGTTCGCCCCTGACCTTCCGTCCGCCCGTGAACGCACGCGCATCGTCGCGCGGGCCGCCGTACTGGTGGTGCGCGAGGCGGAGCGGGGGTGAGGCGCACCCGGGCGGATGGTCGCCGCCCGGCTCCTGGCGCGTGAACAGCGGAGCGGGCTTGAGGTCGAGCCGTGGCGGGCCGTTCATGCAGGTCCACCCCCGAACCAGCACGGCGCCGTCCCCGATCCCGGGCGACGCGGCTGCGGACGACGAGATCGCGACAGATGCGTACCGCCAAGCGGGTCTGGCCTGCGGAGGCTCGGGCCGGGCTGAAGCGGTTTTTTCAGGCGCCCCGATCGGCGAACCATCCGGCCGCGTGATGGGAGCCGAGACGGCCTGCAGGCCTGACTTTGCCCGCCGCTCCGCTTCAGAACGGCACCTGTTTCGACGTTTCGGACCGATCCGCGATGAGACATCGGTGCGGGCCCACCGCCGCAAGGTTGTAGGATCGCGGCGGGAAAGAGGGGATTTACACGATATAGGAATATAGTCATTGACAGCGTAACGCTGGCAGGGTAGGTTCTGGGCATGCTCCACACATGCGTCCGGGGCCGGCGGTTGCCGGGCGGGGCGAGGGTTTCGAGGCCGGCGTCGATCATTGCGTGATCGAGCGTCGGCCTTTTTCGTTCGCGGAGGGTGTCGATGGCGTCGTCAGGTCCCGATTTTGCGGCAACCCCGACCGAGGTGGCGCGGCGGCTTTATGAGGACAGCCGCGTGCCCCTGAAGGACGTGGCCGCGCAGCTCGGCCTCTCGCCACGCTCGCTGCACCGGCGGGCCCAAAAATGGGGATGGGCCCGGCACGCCGGCGGCATTCGGGCGCAGCCGCTGCCGCGCCGCACGCTGATCGCCCGGCTGGTGACGCGGATCGAGGCGGAGATCGCCGCTGTCGAGCGCCTCGTCGCCCGCGCCGGGCTGGAGGCCGAGGGCGGGGTCGCCGCCGACACCGAGCGCGCGGCGCGCACGCTGGCGGTGCTGGTGCGCTCGCTGCGCGAACTCGCGGCGCTGGAACGCGGCGAGGAGAACGAGATCGACGACGAGGAGATGCCGCGTGACGCAGAAGCCTACCGACGCGAGCTTGCGGCAACTCTTGAACGCGTGCTGGCGGACCGGACGGCTTGACGCCGCCATCGCCGCGCTCTCGCCGGAGCTGGCGCAGTTCCTGCTCCATTGCTGGCCGCTGCTCGGCCGGCCGGCGCAGATGGCCCCGGACAAGGCGCAGGGCGGCGGCGACTGGACCATCTGGCTGATGCTGGGCGGGCGCGGCGCCGGCAAGACGCGGGCGGGCGCCGAATGGGTGCGCGCGCTGGCGACCGGCGCGCAGGGCCCGGCGGCAGGGCGCATCGCGCTGGTGGCCGAGAGCCTTTCCGACCTGCGCGAGGTGATGGTGGAGGGGGTCTCCGGCCTGCTCGCCGTGCACCCGCGCCATGAACGCCCGCAATGGGAGCCGACGCGCCGCCGGCTGGTCTGGCCGAACGGGGCGATCGCGCAGGGTTTTTCCGCCGACGACCCGGAAAGCCTGCGCGGCCCGCAATTCGACGCGGCCTGGTGCGACGAGCTGGCGAAATGGCGTTATGCCGAGGCCGCCTTCGACATGCTGCAATTCGGGCTGCGGCTCGGGACCCATCCCCGCCAGATGGTGACCACGACGCCGCGCCCGACCGCCCTCATCCGCCGCCTGCTCGCCGACCCGCGCTGCGCGGTGACGCGGATGGCCACGGTGGAGAACGCCGTCCACCTCGCGCCGACCTTCCTCGAAGGGGTGGTCGGGCGCTATGCCGGCACGCGGCTCGGCCGGCAGGAGCTTGACGGCGACCTGGTCGAGGACCGGCCCGACGCGCTGTGGCGCCGCGCCGCGATCGAGGAGGCGCGGGAGGACGAGGCACCGCCGCTCACGCGCATCGTGGTGGCGGTGGACCCGCCGGCCTCCTCGCGCAAGGGGGCGGATGCCTGCGGCATCGTCGCCGCCGGGCTCGACGGCGAGGGCATGGTGCATGTGCTGGCCGATGAGAGCGCGCAGGGGCTGACGCCGAGCCAATGGGGCGCGCGCGTGGTGGCGCTGCATCACAGGCTCGCCGCCGACCGCGTGGTGGTGGAGGTGAACCAGGGCGGGGAGATGGTGCGCACCATCCTCGCCACCATCGATGACGGCGTGCCGGTGAGCGAGGTGCGGGCGACGCGCGGAAAATGGCTGCGCGCCGAGCCGGTGGCCGCGCTCTACGAACGCGGCCGCGTGCGCCACGCCGGGGCTTTTCCCGCGCTGGAGGACGAGATGTGCGATTTCGGCACCGGCGGCCTCTCCTCCGGCCGCTCCCCCGACCGCATGGACGCGCTGGTCTGGGCCATCACCGCGCTGGCGCTCGGCCCGAAGGAGACGGCGCCGCGGGTGAGGCGGGTGTGAGGGGGATGTGCGGCGACCCGGCGATGTGCCAGCTTTGATCCCTCCAATTCAGGGAGGGGCCGGGATGGAACGCTTCTTCGGCAAATATCGGGCGAGCGTGATCGACGCGGCAGATGCCGCCGGGCGCGGCCGTGTAAAGGTGGTGGTTCCCTCCGTTTCCGGCGACATGCCGGTCTGGGCGGACTGGGCGCCGGCCTATCAGCCCGGCAGCCTGATCCCGCCGCCGCTGCCTGCGGGGACCAGGCTCGTGATCGAATATCTGGAAGGAGATCCCGATCACCCGATCTGGACCGGGCATTTCCTGCCAGATGTGACCGACATCGCACCCGGCCTTGCGTGACGAACCCGACAGTACCGGCGGGTTTCGAGATAGGGTTGGGGCCGGATGGCGCGCTGGGAACCCTCTATCTGCAGGAGCTGACGCTCGATCTCGGCAATCGTCGACTGACGATCAATGCCCGCGATCAGGCGGCGATATCCGGCAGTGCCGACGGCGTATCTACTCCTATCAGCGTCGCGTTGGAGCTTGAGCAGCCGGACCCGGCCGATGATGGGCGTCGCAGGCACATACAGGAGGCGTCGATCACGGCGTCCTGCACGCTCGTTTTGCACGATTCCGGCCTGCCGGGCATCTTCGTGATCAAACCGCCGGGTGGCTGACGAAGCCTCCGCCTGCCGCAACCCAAGCCCGGCTCGCGCCGGGCTTTTTCATTTTCAGGAGCTTCCTCATGCTGCTTCGCCTGCCGTTTCGCTCCCGCCCCGCCGCGCCGGCGGAGGTCAAGGCCTCGCGGACCGGGGGGCTGGTGGCGCTGCTCTCGGGGCATCGTGCGCGCTGGACGCCGCGCGACTATGGCGCGCTGGCCCGCGAGGGCTACCAGCGCAACGCCATCGCCCATCGCTGCGTGCGGATGATCGCGGAAGGCGTGGCGGAGGTCGTCTTCACGCTGATGGAGGATGGCCGCGAACCGGAGGGGCACCCGCTCGCCGCGCTGCTGGCGCGGCCAGGCCCGAAGATGAGCGGGCCGGTGCTGATGGAAGCGCTGAGCGCGCATCTGCTGCTCTCCGGCAATGGCTATGTCGAGGCGGTGAGCCTGGAGGGGCGGGTGCGCGAACTCCATGTGCTGCGGCCCGACCGCATGCGCGTGGTGCCGGGAGCCGATGGCTGGGCGGAGGCCTATGACTACACGGCGGGCGGGCAGAGCGTGCGTTTCCAGCAGGAGATCGCGGGAGCTGGCGCGGTGCCGCCGATCCTGCACATCGCGCTGTTCAACCCGCTGGACGACCATTACGGCGCGCCCCCGCTGGAGGCGGCGCAGATGGCGCTCGACATCCACAACGCCGCCGGGGCCTGGAACAAGGCGCTGCTCGACAATGCCGCGCGGCCGTCCGGCGCGCTGGTCTATGGCGGGGCGGGCAATCTGTCGGACGAACAGTTCGAGCGGCTGAAGGAGGAGCTGGAGAGCAATTTCTCCGGCACCGGCAATGCCGGGCGCCCGCTGCTGCTGGAAGGCGGGCTCGACTGGCGCCCGCTCTCGCTTTCGCCAAAGGACATGGACTTCCTGGAGGCGCGCAACGCCGCGGCGCGCGAGATCGCGCTGGCCTTCGGCGTGCCGCCCATGCTGCTCGGTATTCCGGGCGACGCGACCTATGCCAATTACGCCGAGGCGAACCGGGTATTCTGGCGCCAGAGCGTACTGCCCATGGCGCGCCGGATCGGCGCCGCGCTCGCCGGCTGGCTGGCGCCGGCCTATGGCGCGGCCGCCCTGACGCTGGAGCCGGACCTCGACATTGTGGAGGCGCTTTCCACCGAGCGCGAGGCGCTGTGGCGGCGGGTGTCGGAGGCCGGTTTCCTCACCGATGAGGAGAAGCGGCAGGCGGTGGGCTATGGCGCGGGGTGAGGCGGGAGCCAAGGCGCCGTCCTCCCCGGAGGCGCGTCCCGGCGCTGCGGCCGGGAGGATGGTCGGGAGCGGTGTGCCCCTCGCTCCGGCTCTCTCCCCGAATGGGGAGGGGGAAGGGGGCGCTTCGGGACCCCCACATGCGGAGGTGGGGAGGCATCCGCGCTGCGGCATACACTTCGTGCCGAAGGGACGGGCGGGTTGCCATGTTCAGCGGGTCATCCTAGGCGCTGCGTCGCGGTGAACCGAGGTCGCGGACCGGATGGCCGCGCCCCTTCGTGGACCCTCCCGGCGCTACTGGCGGGATGAGGGTTGAGTGAGGCGGGTTCCGTGCAGGGCCGCCCGGCCTTGGTCCCTCGCTCCGGCTCTCTCCCCGATGGGAGCGGGAAGGGGGCGCTTCGGGACACCCTTATGCGGAGGTGGGGAGACACCCGCGCTGCGGCATCGATCTCGTGCCGAAGGGGTGGGCGGGTTGCCATGTTCAGCGGGTCATCCTGAGCGCTGCGTCGCGGTGATCGAGGATCGCGGGTCGGATGGCCGCGCCCCGTCGTTGATCCTCCCGGCGCCACTGGCGGGATGAGGGTTGAGTGAGGCGGGTTCCGTGCCGGGCCGCCCGGCTTCGGCCCCTCATTCCGGCTCCCTGACGGGGAGCGGGAAGGGGCGTGGCGGGACACCCTTATGCGGAGGTAGTTAGACACCCGCGCTGCGGCATATACCCCGTGCCGAAGGGGTGACCGGCCGGATGGGCCGCGCCGGCCTCGGACAATCCCCGCGCTACTGGCGGGATGAGGGTTGAGTGGGGCGGGTTCCGTTCAGGGCTGTCCGGCCTCTGCCCCTCACCCCGGCGGGGAGTGGCCGGGACACCCGCTTGCGGATGTAGGGAGACACCCGCGCTGCGTCATCGACCTCGTGCCGAAGGGGTGGGTGGGTTGGCAGGTTCAGCGGTGATCCGGGGTGACCGGCCGGATGGGCCGCGCCGGCCTCGGACAATCCCGGCGGGCGGGATGAGGGTTGAGTGGGGCGGGTTCCGTTCAGGGCTGTCCGGCCTCTGCCCCTCACCCCGGCCCTCTCCCCGACGGGAGAGGGAGCAAAGTGCGCTTCGGGACATTCCCGTGCTCGTCGGCGCCATACGCGCCAAGGCGGCGCGCAATGAACGGGGCTCTCGCGGCTCCCTCCGGGTGGGGCGCAGTGATTGCCATGGTCCCACCCGGGGCGGCCCGCCAGTGCCCATACCGATCGCATCAGGAAAGGCGCGTCATGCAGACCCTCATCGAGGCTTTCGCCGCGCGGGGCGATCTGGGCCATCTCGCTTTGCTGATGTGGGCGCTCGGCGCCTCCGGCTTTGCCTGGGCCGCCTTTCGTGAACTCGGCGCCGCGGTGCGCCGCTTCGACGATTTCGTGCGCGAGATCGCGCGCTTCAACAGCCAGTTCGGAGACGATCCATGACCGGCACACCTCGAATCCGGGCGTTCCTGCCCGGAAAGTTTCACCGGCTTTCGCCCATGCCCGCGCCCACCCGCGCCGGCGACGCGCCGCAGGTGTTCCGCCAGTTCGCCCGCACGCTCGGCAAGCTGGAGCGCGCGGCAGCCACCCGCAAGCCGGGCGGACAGGGAGAGGGCGCATGAGCCTTGCTTTCTCCCACCGTTTCGCGCCTTCGCTGGAGACCAAGGCCTCGGCCGGCGCGCTGGCCGCCATTCAGCCCGACGGCCGCTTCGAGGGCTATGCCGCGCTGTTTGGCCGGGTCGATCTCGGGCGCGACGTGATCCTGCCCGGGGCCTTCGCCCGCTCGCTCGCCGAACGCGGGCCGCAGGGCGTGCGCATGCTGTTCCAGCACGACCCGGCCGAGCCGATCGGCACCTGGAGCGAGATTGCCGAGGATGGGCGCGGCCTGTTCGTGCGCGGCCGGCTGACGCTGGATGTCGCCCGCGCCCGCGAGGTGCTGGCGCTGATGCGCTCGGGCGCGCTCGACGGGCTCTCCATCGGCTTCCGCGCCGTGGAAGGGCGCACCGATCCGCGCTCAAGGGTGCGGCGGCTCGCCCGGATCGACCTGTGGGAAATCTCGGTGGTGACCTTTCCCATGCAGCCCGATGCGCGGATCGCCAGCGTGAAGCGCGCGGGCGGCTCGCTCGCCGCCACCATCCGGCGTGGCGCGCGGCGGCTGAGGACGGCACCCGGTTTCACGCCCGCCCCGGCATGAGAACGCATGGGCGGTGCTGGCGTGCTTCGAGGACGCCTGCGCCGCCACCTCCGCCTGACGGAGGTTGGGGGCTGGTCGTTGCCTCCGAAGCGTGGGCCTGCCCGCGTGAAGTCGCGGGGGTCGCGTGGCTCCACGTGGCCCGGCACGAATGGCGCGGGCCTGCGGGCTTCGAGGGCGCCTGCGCCGCTCCCGCATGACGGGGGAAGGGGCGCCGGTTGTCGCATCCGAAGCGCGGGCCTGCCTTCGCGAGGCTGGGGGCTGCTTCGAGGGCACCCGGCGCCGCCTCGGCATGACCGGGGCAAGGCGCCTGGCGCCGCTGCAGGGGCTTTTCCCGTGCCGGCGTGAGCGCGGGGCAACCCGTCATCCCGGACCGCCGGGCGGCGATACGGGATCGCCTGAACATGGACAACGAGCCCGGCTCTGCGGCTTTGCCCGCGGCCGGGATGACGACGACTTCTTCAACAAGGATATGAGCCACATGACCTTTCGCACTCCCGCTCCCGAAGTGAAGTCCGCCGGCCCGGAAGTCTCGGCCGCCTTCGAGGAATTCATGGGCGCCTTCGAGGCGTTCAAGGATGCCAATGACCAGCGGCTCGGCGAGCTGGAGCGTCGCGGCGTCGACGTGGTCACCGCCGACAAGGTGGAGCGCATCAATGCCGCGCTCGACAACCAGAAGGCGCTGATCGACGAGCTGGTGCTGAAGGCGCGCCGGCCGGGGCTGGGCGGGCGCGCCGACATGGTCAGCGACCTCGCCGCCCGCGAGCACAAGGCGGCGTTCGACGCCTATGTCCGGCTCGGCGAGGCCTCCGGCCTCAAGCGCATCGAGGCCAAGGCCATGTCGGCCGGCGTCGGCGCGGATGGCGGCTATGTCGTGCCGAGCGAGACCGAGCGCGAGATCGGCAAGCGCCTCACCGCGCTCTCCCCGATCCGCGCCATCGCCGATGTGCGGGTGATTTCCGGCGGCACCTACAAGAAGCCGTTCATGACCTCCGGCCCGGCGGTGGGCTGGGTGGCCGAGGCCGCCGCCCGCCCGCAGACCACCAGCCCGGTGCTGGCCGAACTCGCCTTCCCGGCCATGGAGCTCTACGCCATGCCGGCGGCGACGCAGACCCTGCTCGACGACGCGGCGGTCAATCTCGACGAGTGGCTGGCGATCGAGGTCGAGGCCGCCTTCGCCTCGCAGGAGGGCGCGGCCTTCGTGATCGGCGACGGCGTGAACAAGCCGAAGGGCTTCCTCTCCTACGCGAGCGTCGACGAGAGCGCCTGGGCCTGGGGCTCGCTCGGTTTCATCGCCACCGGCGCGGCCGGCGACTTCCCGGCGGCCAATCCGTCCGACCCGCTGGTCGACCTGGTCTATGCGCTGAAGGCCGGCTACCGCCAGAACGGCAGCTTCGTGATGAACCGCCGCACGCAGGGGGCGGTGCGCAAACTGAAGGACGAGAACGGCCAGTATCTGTGGACCCCGCCCACCGCGCCGGGGGCGCAGCCGAGCCTGCTCGGCTTCCCGGTGCATGAGGCCGAGGAGATGCCGGCGATTGCGGCGGGCAGCCTGTCGATTGCGTTCGGCGATTTCCGCCGCGGCTATCTGGTGGTCGACCGCGCCGGGGTGCGGGTGCTGCGCGACCCCTATTCCGCCAAGCCCTATGTGCTGTTCTACACCACCAAGCGCGTGGGCGGCGGCGTGCAGGACTTCGACGCGATCAAGCTGCTGAAGTTCGCGGCGTGAGCCTTCGCCCGCTCAGGGCATGCGGGAGTCGATGAGGATCTCCTCGCCATCCACCCTGAACCGGCCATAGCCGGCATGGTGGATGGTGCGGGGCGCCTCGCGCTTCGGGTCGATCCACGCCGCGACCACCTCCAGCACGAACAGGCTGTAGCGGTTCACCAGGCGGGTATCGACCACACGGCATTCCAGATTGGCGAAGCACTCGCCGATCAGCGGCGCGGCGACCTTTTCGGCCGGCAGCGCCGTGAGGCCGAAGCGGGCGAACTTGTCGACGTGCGCGCCGGAGCAATTGCCGATGCCGACCACGGTCTCGGCAAGCTCCACCGGGGGGATGGCGATGACGCAGTCGCGCGTTGCCTTCAGCGCGGCGAAGGAATGGTCGCCGGGGCTGACGATGCAGGCGATAAGCGGCGGGGTGAACTCCACCATCATGTGCCAGGACATGGTCATGACATTGGGCGTGCCGGCGCGGGAGGTGGCAAGCAACACCACCGGGCCGGGCTCGATGAGCTGGTAGACGCGCCCGACCGGGTAAGGCGCAAAACGCTGCGTCGCATGGGGCATGGCCGACCTCCCTGTTGTCAGGATAGGCGCGGGCGCCGCGCCGTCCTTGACGCAGGATAAGCCGGGAGTGATCAGTTCCCCATGGACCGCGCCGTCGCGTCGATCCAGGCGCGCTGCGGGCCGACCAGCGTCGCGCCGGTGACGCCGCCGCAGCCGCGCGCGCCGCCGGCCGCGGTCGACCAGCCGATGATGCCGGCCACCGTGCCGTCGAGAAACACCGGGCCGCCGCTGTCGCCGGTGCAGCCGCCCTTCGCGGCGCCGTCGGATAGGCGGATCATGATGCCGCCGGTGGTGCCGATGCTCGGCAGTTCGACCGTGCGCAGCGTGCCGGCCGAGGCGCCGTCGCCATCGCGCGCCACGCCGAAGCCGGCGAGCGTGAAGCCGGTGCGCCGCGCCGGCAGCGCGATGTCCGACGACAGGCGCGCCGGGCGGAAGGCGGCCGGGAGCGGCGAGGTCAGCTTGACCATGGCGAGGTCCGGGGTCGGGCGGCGGGTCTCGAACGAGGTCGGCTCGAAGCGCGGATGCAGCGCGATGCGGGTGACCGGGATCAGCCGGGGCGTGCCGGCCTCGAACACCACCACCGCGTAATCCGCCGCTGGCTGCACGCAATGCGCCGCCGTGAGCAATAAGGCGGGTGTCACCACGACGCCGGTGCAGGACGCGCCGCGCGTCGAGACGATCATCGCGGTCTGCGCCGCCAACTCACGCGACGCGGGCGCGCCGCCGACAATGGCCTGCGCCGGGGAGGCGAGGGGCAGGCACGCCGCCAGGCCGATTCCGAACGCGAGCGCGGCGGAAAGCGGCCAAGCGAGGCGGCGGGGCACAGAGCGGGACATGCGGCGGGAGAGGCGGCGGTCGAGGCGGAGCATGGGCGGTTCCGGCGTGGAGCTGAGCGCCGTTCTCGCCGTCCGCGCCGGTGCCGTCAACCGCCGCCGCGTCGGCATGTTCACCACGACACAACAGGAGACCCCATGTCAGCCCTGCTTCTTGCCGGGCCTGCCGCCGAGCCGCTGACGCTCGCGCAGGCCAAGACCTTTCTGCGCGTCGACCACGACGCCGAGGACGCGCTGATCGGTGCGCTGATCACCTCCGCGCGGGCGACCGTGGAGGCGCTGACGCGGCGCGTGCTGATCGACCAGAGCTGGCGGATCGTCCGCGACGCCTGGCCGG
This sequence comes from Ancylobacter gelatini, assembly GCF_022601675.1. Classification (GTDB taxonomy): domain Bacteria; phylum Pseudomonadota; class Alphaproteobacteria; order Rhizobiales; family Xanthobacteraceae; genus Ancylobacter; species Ancylobacter gelatini. Next base: position 289,183 of record NZ_JAKVIL010000006.1, read on the forward strand.
CCAGCGGGCTGATCACCGCGCCGGTGAACCCGCTGCGCGAGGTGAGCGCCGCCCATGTGATCGACGCGGCCGGCGAGGAGATCGCGGTGCCGCCGGAGGCCTTCCTGTGCGACGCCGCGCGGCTGCCGGGGCTGATCCGGGTCGACCGGCAGATGGTGCCGGCGCCGGGGCGCCCGCTCGCGGGGATCGCCATCGACATTGTGGCGGGCCATGGCGCGGGCGCGGACCATGTGCCCTCGGCGCTGGTCGAGGCGGTGCGGGTGGTGCTGGCGCATTTCTACGAGCACCGCGACGTGACTGGCCCCGCCGCCGCCTTTCCCGAGCGGCTTGGTGCGCTGGTCGCGCCCTACCGGGTGATGCGGCTGTGAGCGCGCTCGGGAGCCTGCGGCACCGGCTGGTGCATGAGACGCCGGTGGAGACGCCGGACGGGCAGGGCGGGGTGACCCGCGCCTTCGTCGCGGTCGATGCGCTGTGGGGCGCGGTCGAGACGCAGGCCCGCCCGGACGTGACGGCCGACCGCGCCGGCGCAACGCTGACGCACAGCATCACCGTGCGTGCGCCGGCGACGGTGGCGCCCGGCGACCGGCTGCGGCTGGGCGCGCGGCGCTTCGAGGTGGAGGCGGTGAGCGACCCGGAAGGACGCGGGCGCCGGCTGCTCTGCCGCTGCCGGGAGGAGACGCCGTGAGGGTGCTCGCCCGGCTGAAGCGCGTGGCGAAGCGGCGGCGCGTTCCCGCACCGGACACGACGAGGAGAGACCGATGAGCGCCGCCAACCTGCTGCGTGCGGCGATCCATGCCGCGCTGTCCGCCGACCCCGCGCTGACCGCCGCGCTGGGTGGCGCCCGCGTCCATGACGAGCCGCCGGCCGGCGCCGAGCTGCCCTATGTGACGCTCGCCGAGGGGCGGGTGAACGACTGGTCGACCGCGACGGAAGAGGGCGAGGAGCACCTGCTCACGCTCCATGCCTGGTCGCGACAGGGCGGGCACCGGGAGGCGCAGGCGATCGCCGGGATGGTGCGTGAGGCGCTGGAGGGAATGGCCCCGGCGCTTGCCGGCCACAGGCTGGTGAACCTGCGGGTGACGGGCACCGAGACCCGCCGGGAGGCGGGCGGGAAGACCTACCGGGCCGCCATCCGCCTGCGGGCAGTGACGGAGCCAAATTGAGAAATTGGATGAAGATGAGAAAACGAATTCAAGACTCTGAATCGATTCAGCTTCTGTCCTTGAATCTGATTCTGAAGATGAAGTGACTTGCGGGGATTTCCGGACTCGCGAACTCAGGATGATTCCGACCGGATTCTCACGCGATGTCTTCACTCTAGCCCAACAACGTTAACCGTTCCTGACTACCACGAAGGGAAAGCCGATGGCCGCGCAGAAGGGCAAGGACCTGCTGTTGAAGATGCATGACGGCACCGCCTATGTGACCGTCGCCGGGCTGCGCTCGCGGCAGATCGCGTTCAACACGGAGCCGGTCGACATCACCCATGCCGAGAGCGCCGGGCGCTGGCGCGAGCTGCTGGCGGGCAGCGGCGTGAAGCGCGCCTCGGTGTCCGGCTCCGGCGTGTTCAAGGACGCTGCCTCCGACGCGCTGCTGCGGCAGAGCTTCTTCGACGGGGTCATCCGTAGCTGCCAGGTCGTGATGCCGGATTTCGGCACGGTGACCGGGCCGCTGCAGATCACCGCGCTGGAGATCGCGGCCGAGCACGACCGCGAGGTGACGTTCGACATCGCGCTGGAGAGTGCGGGCGAACTGACCTTCGCGGCGCTGTGAGGTGCGGGCGATGGCGCAGGCTCCGGTGAACCGGCATCGCGGCGAGATCGCCGCCGAACTCGACGGACGGCCGCGCCGGCTGGTGCTGACGCTCGGCGCGCTGGCCGAACTCGAAGGCGCGCTGGGCGCCAGCGACCTGATGGCGCTGGCCGAACGCTTCTCGCGCGGGCGGCTGTCGGCGCGGGACGCGGTGGCGATCCTCGCCGCCGGGCTGCGCGGGGCCGGGGAGAGCGTGAGCGACGAGGAGGTGGCGCGGATGACCACGCCGGGCGGCGCGGCGGGCTATGCCCGCCTCGTCGGCGAGCTGATCGCCGCGACCTTCGGGGGAGCGCCGGACCGCGGCCGCCCCGGGGAGGACCCGCCGGACCCTCCCGTGCCGCAGGCGGGCTGACGCCCGGCGCGACCGCCTTTCCCTGGGAACAGGCGATGGCGTTCGGCTTCGGCCGCCTGCGGCTCGCCTCCCGCGATTTCTGGACCATGACGCCGCGCGAACTGGCCGCCGCGATGACCGCGCATGCCGGCCCGGCGCGCGCCGCGATGGACCGCGCCGGGCTGGAAGGCCTGATGGCGCGGTTTCCCGACTGAGGCGCCGCGCCCGGCGGCGCTGCCTTCCCCTTCTCACAACGAGGTCGCCATGGCCGAACTGGACGACATGACGGTGGAGATTTCCGCCGATACCTCGGCGTTCCGCCGCGAAATCGGCGAGGCGGAGCGGCTGGCGCGCGGCTTCGGCCGGGCGGTGGGCGACGCGCTCACCGGAACCGTGGTCAAGGGCCGCGAGGCCGACGACGTGTTCCGCTCGCTGGCGGGCCGGCTGTCCTCGCTCGCCCTCGACGTCGCGCTGCGGCCGGTGGAGCAGGGGATTGCCGGCGTGCTGGGCAACCTCACCGGCGGGCTCTCGGGCTTCGCCGCCGGCGGCGCGCTCTCCGGTGGGCGGGTGCTGCCCTTCGCCTCGGGCGGGGTGGTGGCGGCGCCGACCTATTTCCCCATGGCTGGCGGCAATGTCGGGCTGATGGGCGAGGCCGGGGCCGAGGCGATCCTGCCGCTGTCGCGCGGGCCGGACGGCCGGCTCGGCGTCGCGGCGGGCAGCGGCGGGCGCGGGGTGAGCGTGACGGTGAACGTCTCGACGCCGGACGCCTCCTCGTTCCGCCGCTCGGAAGCCTATCTCGCCGGGCTGGTCTCGCGCGCGGTGGCGCGCGGCGAGAGGAGGCTGTGAGCATGCCCGCTTTCCATGAAACGCTGTTTCCGCTCGATGTTGCGCTTGGCGCGGCGGGTGGGCCGGAGCGCACGACCGAGATCGTCACCACGCTGACCGGGCGCGAGGAGCGCAACACCAGGCTGAAGCATTCGCGGCGACGCTGGGATGCCGGCTATGGGGTGAAATCTCTGGCGCAGCTCTCGACCATCGTCGCCTTCTTCGAGGAGCGGCGCGGGCGGCTCCACGGCTTTCGCTGGCGCGACCGGCTCGACCACGCTTCGGCCGCGCCCGGGGCGGCGGTGACGCCGTTCGACCAGCCGCTCGGCACCGGCGACGGCGCGCGGGCGAGCTTCGCGCTGGTGAAGACCTATGGCGGCGTGCACGCGCCCTATGCCCGCCCGGTCGCCAAGCCCGTCGCCGGGACGGTGCGCGTCGCGGTGGCGGGCGTCGAGAAGGCGGCGGGCACCGGCTTCACGCTGGATGCGACGACCGGCATCGTGACCTTCCTGCCCGGCCATGTGCCCGCGAGCGGGGCGCCGGTGACGGCGGGCTACCTGTTCGACGTGCCGGTGCGCTTCGACACCGATTTCCTGGAGGTGAACCTTACCGCCTTCGAGGCCGGGGAAATTCCGCGTATTCCCATTCTGGAGATACGCCCATGAGGATGCTGCCGGAGGAACTCTCCGCCGTGCTGGCGGGCGGGGTGACCACGCTGGCGCGCTGCTGGCGCATCACCCGGCGCGACGGCGCGGTGCTGGCGCTGACCGAGCATGACGAGGATCTTGCCGTCGATGGCACCCTGTTCCGCGCGGCGGGCGGGGTCTCGGGCAGCGAGACCACGACGCAGCTCGGCTTCGCGGTGGATGGCGGCGAGATGTCCGCCGCGCTGACCGACGAGGCGATGACCGAGGCCGATCTCGACGCCGGGCGCTATGACGGCGCGCGGGTCGAGCTGCTGCTGGCGGACTGGTCGGCGCCGGCGAATTTCGTACGGCTGCGGCGCGCGCGGATCGGCGAGGTGCGCCGCGAGGACGGGCGTTTCACCGCCGAGCTGCGCGGCCTGGCGGAGGCGCTGAACGTGGTACGCGGCCGGCTGTTCGCCAGCGCCTGCGACGCCGATCTCGGCGATGCGCGCTGTGGCGTTTCGCTGGCCGGCGGGTTCACCGGAACGGGGAGCGTGAGCGCGGTTGAGGGGCCGACGCTGCTGCGGGCCGGCGGGCTGGAGAGTTTTTCCGCCGGCTGGTTCACGCAGGGGCGGCTGACCTTCACCAGCGGTGCCAATGCCGGCTTTTCGGTCGAGGTGAAGACCCATGCCGTGGCCGGTGGCGTGCTGCGGCTGGAGCTGTGGCAGCGCCCGCCCGAGCCGATGATGGCGGGCGATCCCTTTACCGTCACCGCCGGCTGCGACAAGCGCTTCGCCACCTGCCGGACCCGCTTCGGCAACGCGCTGAACTTTCGCGGCATGCCGCACATGCCGGGCAATGACGCCGTGCTGAAGGTGGCGCGGCCGGGAGGGCAGCGATGAGCGGGACGCCGGACGAACTGCGCGGCAGGCTGGTCGCGGAAGCACGGGCGTGGATCGGGACGCCCTATCTCCACCGCGCCTCCTGCAAGGGCCACGGGGCGGACTGCCTCGGCCTCGTTCGCGGGGTGTGGCGCGCGGTGCTGGGCGACGAGCCCGAGGCGCTGCCGGCCTACACGCCGGACTGGGCCGAGGCCACGGGGGCCGAGCAGATGCTTGAGGCGGGCATGCGCCATCTGCGCGCGGTGGCGATCGAGGCGATCCGGCCGGGCGATGTTCTGCTGTTCCGCTTCCGGCCCGGCGTGCCGGCCAAGCATGTGGCGCTGCTGGTGACGCCGGAACGCATGGTGCACGCCCATGACGGCGCGGCGGTGGCCGAGGTGTTCCTCGCGCCGTGGTGGCGCCGCCGGCTGGCCTACGCCTTCGCCTTTCCGGGCGCGTGAGGCCCGCGCGGGGTAGGACGGTCCGTGGCGACGAGGGGAGAGCGGGCGGTTTCGCGCGTGGCCCCTCACCGCAGCCCTTCAAGGTAATGGCTCCGCCGGACAGGACGGCGGGTCGGCTTCGGTCCCTTACCGCAGCCCTCTCCCCGACGGGGAGAGGGGGCGTCGCGCTTGGGGTGAGGGCGCGCGTTGGGCGCAAGGGTTTGGGTGCCTCGGGCGCGAGCTCTCGGGGGCACCGGAACGTGTCTTCATGTCGAGACCGGCGGGGGATTCGGCGCGCGTGAGGCGGGTTGCATCGCCCCGAGACTGGGGTGCCGGCGGCGTTCGCCGGTGCGCGAGACTGTCCGGGGGGCGGAGCAGGCGTGCTTTGTCGTGCACTCGCTTTCCCCGGCGGGGAGAGGGGATGCGTCGCGTTTGGGGTGAGGGCGGCGCCGGGGCAACGGTTCCGCCGGACAGGACGGCGGGGCGGGTTCGGCCCCTCACCTGGCCCTCTTCGCGGCGGGAGAGGGCGCGCGGCGCGCGTGCGAGGGGCGACCCGCATATCGGACAAGAGAGGGCATCATGGCGACACTCATTCTCGGCACGGCGGGGGCGGCGGTTGGCGGGGCGCTGTTCGGGCCGCTCGGTGCGGTCGCGGGCCGGGCGCTCGGCGCGCTGGGCGGCGCGGTGCTCGACCAGGCGCTGCTGACGCCGGGTCGGCATGCGGAAGGCCCGCGCCTCGACGATCTCGGCTCGATGACCTCGACCGACGGCGCCCCGATGCCCCGCGTCTATGGCCGCGCGCGGCTCGCCGGACAGGTGATCTGGGCGGCGCCCGTGGAGGAGGTGATCGCGACGCAGACGCAATCCTCCGGCGGCAAGAGCACAGGGATGGGCGGCGGGTCGAGGTCGACGACCTACAGCTATTATGGCCGCTTCGCCGTCGGTATCTGCGAGGGACCGGTGAGCCGGATCGGGCGCATCTGGGCCGATGGGCAGGAACTCGACCGGCAGGGGCTGGACATTCGCGTGCATCCGGGCGGCGAGGCCGAGCTGCCCGACCCGATGATCGAGGCCTTCGAGGGCGCCGGCAACGCGCCGGCCTATCGCGGGCTCGCCTATATCGCCTTCGAGCGGCTGGCGCTGGCGCCCTATGGCAACCGGCTGCCGCAGATCTCCGTCGAGGTGGAGCGCGCCATCGGCGAGCTGGAGAACCGGCTGACGGCGGTGACGCTGATCCCCGGCTCCTCGGAATTCGCCTATGACCCGCGCGAGGTGACGCGGCTCGAAGGGCCGGGGGCCTATGAGCCGGAGAACCGGCATGTGACGATCGCCGCCAGCGATTTCGACGCCTCGCTCGACCAGTTGCTCGCCTGCTGCCCGAACCTCCAGCATGTCGCGCTGGTGGTGTCGTGGTTCGGCACCGACCTGCGCGCCGGACAGTGCCAGATCCTGCCGGGTGTCGAGCGCCGGGACAAGGCGACCCGGCTGGGCGTGCTGCCGCTGGACTGGAAGGTGGCGGGGCGCACACGGGCCGATGCCTATCTGGTCACGCAACATGACGGCAAGCCGGCCTATGGCGGCACGCCGTCCGACGACAGCGTGCGCCGCGCCATCGAGGCGCTGAAGGCGCGCGGGCTGAAGGTGACGCTGTATCCCTTCGTGATGATGGACATCGCCGCCGGCAACGCGCTGCCGGACCCGTGGAGCGAGGCCGGCACGCAGCCGCCCTATCCCTGGCGCGGGCGCATCACCTGCCACCCGGCGCCCGGCCGTCCCGGCTCGCCGGATGCGACGGCGGCGGCGGGAGCGCAGGTGAACGCGCTGTTCGGCAGCGCGGCCCCGGGCCATTTCGCGGCGTCCGCGGGGCAGGTGGCCTATTCCGGGCCGGAGGAGTGGACGCTGCGGCGCATGGTGCTGCACTACGCCACACTCGCGGTGGCGGCCGGCGGCGTCGAGGCGATGCTGATCGGCTCGGAATTCGCGGCGCTGACCCGGGTGCGCTCCGGCGCCGGCAGCTATCCGGCGGTGAGCGCGCTGACCGCGCTGGCGGCGGATGTGAAAAGCGTCGTCGGGGCGGGGACCAAGGTGTCCTATGCCGCCGACTGGACCGAGTACGGCGCCCATGTGATGGAGGGCGGCGCGCATGTGCGCTTTCCGCTCGATCCGCTGTGGGCGTCGCCGGCGATCGATTTCATCGGCATCGACTGGTACGCGCCGCTGGCCGACTGGCGCGACGGCGACGCCCATCTCGACGCGCAGCTTTTCGAGAACGGCTATGAACGGGCCTATCTCGCCGGCAATGTGAATGGCGGCGACGGCTATGACTGGTTCTACCCGGACGAGGCCGCGCGGGCGGCGCAGGCGCGCAGCCCGATCACCGACGGGGCTTATGGCGAGCCGTGGGTGTTCCGCGTGAAAGACCTCGCCAGCTGGTGGGGCAACCCCCATCACGAGCGGGTGGGCGGGGTGCGCCAGGCGGCGCCGACCGCCTATGCGCCGGGCATGAAGCCGATGCGGCTGACCGAGATCGGCTGCGCGGCGGTGGACAAGGGAGCCAACCGGCCGAGCGTGTTTCCCGACGCGAAATCGGTGGAGAGCGGCCTGCCGCCCTTCTCCAACGGCCAGCGCGACGACCTGATGCAGCGCCGGCACCTGGAGGCGATGCTCGACGCTTTCAGCAGCGACGGCGTGAACCCGCCCCATGGCGGGCTGCCGGGCGGGCGCATGGTCGATCCGGCGACGCTTTATGCCTGGAGCTGGGATGCGCGGCCGTTTCCGGTGTTCCCGCGCGCCGAGGCGGTGTGGGCGGATGGTGCGAACTGGCGCACCGGGCACTGGCTCACCGGCCGGCTGGGCGCCGCGCCGCTCAGCGAACTGTGCGCGCGGCTGGCGGCGGATTTCGGCGTGACCGACCTTGATGCCTCCCGGCTGACCGGCGTGATTGACGGCTATGTGGTGGACCGGCCGACCAGTGCGCGCGGCGCGCTGGAGCCGCTGGCGCGGGCATTCGGCTTCGCGCTGGCGGAGCGGAGCGGCGCCCTGGCGCTGCGGATGCGCGGCGCGGGGACGGCGATTGCGATCGGCGACGACGATCTGGTGGCCGTCGAGGGCCAGCCGGCGCTGGGGCGGGTGCGGACCGGCGAGGGCGAGCTGCCGCTGAGCGTGACGCTCGGCTTCATCGAGGCGGCGGGCGATTATCGCCGTGCCACGGCCGGCTCGCGTCGGCTGGCCGGGAGCGCCCGCGCCGAGGCCGCGCTCGACCTTGCGATGGTCGCCGATACCGGCCTTGCCGCCGGGCTGGCCGAGATGTGGTTGCAGGACGCCTGGGCGAGCCGCGAGACCGCGACCTTCGCGCTGCCGCCTTCGCGGCTCGCGCTGGAGCCGGGCGACCTGGTGCGGCTCACGCGCGACGGGCGCGACAGCCTGATGGAGATCACCGGCATCGAGGATGCCGAGGCGCGGGCGGTGAGCGCGCGCAGCATCGATCCCGGGGTGTTCCGGCTGGCGGCGCGGGAGGGACATGCCACGCCGCTGGCGCTGCCGCAGGGCGCGGGACCGCCGGAACTGGTGGTGATGGCCCTGCCGACGCTGCCGGACGCCGATCCGGCCGCGCCTCCGCTCGCCTGGCTCGCCGCCTTCGCCCGGCCGTGGCCCGGAGCGATGACCCTGTGGCGCAGCGTGAGCGGGGCGAGCTTCGAGGCGGCGGCCAGCCTGCCGGCGCCCGCCACCATGGGGCAGACGCTGGAGGTGCTGGCGCCGGACGTCCCCTGGCGCTGGCGGCGGGCCGCGCGCCTTGATGTGCGGCTGCATGGCGGCGTGCTTGCCGGCCTCAGCGAGATCGACGTGCTCGGCGGCGCCAACACGCTGGCGCTGGTGGCCCCCGACGGGGCGGCGGAAATCGTGCAGTTTCTCGATGCCGAGCTGATCGGGGCCAATAGCTGGCGGCTGCGTGGCCTGCTGCGCGGGCAGCTCGGCACCGAGGCCCGGACCGGCACGGCATGGCCGGCGGGCACGACGCTGGTGCGGCTCGACCGCAATCTGGCGCCGATCGCGGCCGGGCTCGATCCGCTCGGCCGATCCGTGACGCTGCGGGTCGGGCGCTCGGATCGCGGGCATGGCGATGCCGGCGTCACCGAGACGTCGGCGAGCCTGACCGCGCAGGCGCTGCTGCCGCTCGCCCCGGTCCATGCCCGCGCGCGGCGGGGGGCGGGAGGCGTGACGCTGGGCTGGACCCGGCGGACCCGTTCCGGCGGGGATTCCTGGGACATCACGGAGGTTCCGATGATCGAGGCGGGCGAGCGCTATCGGCTCGACATCCTAGCCGGCGGCACCGTGGTGCGCAGCTTCGAGACCGCGGCGCCCTCGCAGCTCTATGCGACTGCGCAGGAGGCCGCTGATTTCGGCGGGCCGCAGGCCGCGCTCGACATCCGCGTGGTCCAGCTCTCCGCCAGCGTTGGCGCCGGTGCGCCGCTGGACGCGCATCTGATCCTCTGAACCGCCAACAGGACCGACACACGCCATGAGCGAGACGACACCTCTTCTCGCGCTGCCGCTGCTTGCGGCCGCGCAGGCGCAGAAGCACGTCACCCATAACGAGGCGCTGACGCTGCTGGACGCGGCGACGCAGCTCGCCGTGCTCGACCGCACCCGCACCACCCCGCCCGGTGCTCCCGTCAATGGCGATCGCCATCTGGTGGCCGCCGGGGCCAGCGGGGACTGGGCCGGCCATGCCGGACAGATCGCGCTGTATGACGGGGGCTGGCGGTTTCTCGGCCCCCGCGCGGGCTGGCGCGCCTTCGTGGCCGCCGAGCGCCTCGACCTGATCCATGACGGCACCGGCTGGTCCGACCTGCTGGCCGGCACGCCCTCCGGCGGCGCGGTGGCGCTGCGGGCGGTGGAGGAGGAACTGGTGCTGGCCGGCAGCTTCGTCGCGTCCGCCATGGTCATCCCCAACCGCGCGATCTGCCTCGGCGTGGCGAGCCGCACCGTGACCGCGATCACGGGGGCGACCTCGTACGGCGTCGGCATTGCCGGGGAGACCACCAAGTTCGGCGGCACGCTCGGCATCGCGGCCGGGGCGAGCAATGTCGGGGTGATCGGCCCTCAGGCGTTCTACGCCGACACGCCGCTGCGCATCACCGCCGCCGGCGGCAGCTTCACCGGCGGGCGAGTGAAGCTGGTGCTCTACACGCTCGCCTTCACCGCGCCGGCCTGAGCCGGACCTTCACGTTCCATCCTCGGAGAACAGACATGCCCTATGATTCCGCCAAGGACCCCTGGCGCGGTGTCGCCGTCTCGCCGACCGGGCTCGGCCGTTCCGGCGCGCTGGTCGCGCCCAGCGATACGCTCGACCTTGCGCGTTACGCGCGCATCCGGGTGTTCGTGCCTTTGAGCCTCGCCTCGGCGCAGATCAAGCTGCTGCCGGTGAACGCGGCCGATGACGCGCCGCTGACCCTGCCGCTGCCGACCGGGCAGGTGAGCGTGCCGGAATATCTGGTGCGCCGCGTCTACGCGACGGGTTCCACCGCCGGCATCGTCGTCCACACCATCGACTGAGGCGCCGGACCCCCGCGGGTCGTCTTTCGCGCCCGCGGGGCCGGAGATGAGGAGACAGCCCCCTATGCTCGGTATCGGTTTCGGCCTCGCCCGCGCGGCGCGGCACAGCGGTGGTGGCGCAGTGCTGCCCGAAGCGCAGGCGCTTGCCGCACGCATGAGCACGGCGCCCACCACGGAGCGCCTCCGCCTCGTCAGTGCCCTGATCGGCGCATTGAAGGCCGGCGGGGTGTGGCCGAAGCTCGATGCGCTTTACATCCTCGCCGCCCATGACGAGCCGGCGAGCCGGCTCAACTGGGCGCAGGACGCCTATGAGCTGACGGCGGTGAACTCACCGACCTTCACCCTCGATCGTGGCTGGCAGGGCGACGGCGCGACCAGCCGGCTGGCCAGCGGCTTTCTTCCCACCGGCGGCGGCAAAATGACCGCGACATCGGCGCATCTCGGCATGTGGTCCCTGACCAGCGTGCCGGTGGGCGCGGGCGGAACCTCGTATGATGTCGGCTACCATACCGGGACCGCCAATGCGCGGCTGAGCATCGCCCGTCCCGGCTCCAGTCCCGAGCGGGCGGCGCTGTTCGCGGTGCATTCGAGCGTCGGCATGGCCATTAACGGCACTTATGCGCGTCATGTCGCCTGGTCGCGCACCGCAAGCGACCTTGCGACCGCCTATGCCGACGGCGCGGCGGGGGCGACCATGAGCGAGGCCGGCGGAGCGCTGCCGGGGAGCCCGATCGACGTGCTGCGGGCCGGCACCTTCTACGGCATCAACCAGATTGCGGTCGCGCACTGGGGCGCCGGACTGAGTGCGGCCGAGATGCTGATCCTGCGTGACGCGCTGCACGCCTATCTGATCGCCGTGGGAGCTGTCACGCCATGATCATCCTGACCGAAAACCAGGCCGAAGCCGTGCGCGGAGCGACGGCGCCCGGCGCTGCCCTCGATCCGATCCCGCTCGCCGACGGTGTGAGCTGGGTGCTGCCGGAGGCGGTACTTGCCGATCCGGCCCACGCGCTGCGTCACGCGACGCTGGCCGGCCTGCCGCGGCGCGAGGTCGCGGCGGACGAATGGCCGGCGCTGGAGGGAGGCTGACCTCCGCTGCTGCAACGGGCAGCCGTCGCCGGCACCGGGCGTGTCGACGGCGGGATTGTTGCATGCTAGCTCTCCCGCCGGGTTCCAGGCCTCGGCACCGGAGCAGGATGGAGACGCGGTGACGATGCAGGGAGGTCCGACGACCCCGGCAGGGTCGGCTGTGCCGGTGCCCGATGCGCTGGCGGTCACCCGCTTGCCGCATCTGCCGGATCTCGACGGCATTCGCGCGGTGGCGGTCGGCATCGTGGTGCTGGCGCATCTGGGGCTCGACCGCATCGTGCCGGGCGGGTTCGGCGTCACGATCTTCTTCTTCCTCAGCGGCTACCTCATCACCTCGCTGATGCGGATCGAGATGCACAATACCGGCCGCATCAGCTATGCCGGCTTCTACACGCGGCGCGTGCTCAGGATCATTCCGCCGTTCTGGATCACCGGGGCGTTCAGCCTCGCCTGCATCGGCGTCGGGCTGATCGGGCGGCCGATCGACTGGCAGGGCGTGGCGGCCGATGTGCTGTTCCTGACCAATTACACCGACGTCTACACCTCGCTGGACGGCTTTCCCGGCCTGCCGCTGTGGTCGCTGGCGGTGGAGGAACATTTCTACCTGTTCTTTCCGCTGGTGATCGGCCTGTTCCTGCCGCGGTTCGGCGCGAGGCGGCTGGCCCTGTGGTGCGCCATCGCCTGCGCGCTGGTGCTGCTGGTGCGGCTGGCGAACGTCTACGGTTTCGGCATCGTCGGGCCGAACGACAAAATGACCCATACCCGGATCGACTCCATCCTGTTCGGCTGCGTGCTGGCGCTGTGGCAGAACCCGGTGCTGGAAGGGCGCGCGGCGTGGCGGCCAAACCGGGCGCATGTCGGCCTCGCGCTGGTCGCGTTGCTGGCGATGTTCGCGATCCGCAACGAGGAATTCCGGCAGACCGTCCGCTACAGCGTGCAGGGCGCCGCGCTGTTCGTGCTGTTCGCCTATGTGCTGCAGAACCGGATACCGGTCGTCACCCGCCTGCTACGCTCGAAGGTGGCGCAGACGATCGGGCTGTATTCCTTCACGATCTACCTGGTGCATTTCGTGTTCATCGGCATTGCCGAGAGCCGGTTCCCGGAGGCGCACGGCGTCCTGCGCGCTGCGTTCGTGATCCTCGGCACCTGGGCCTATAGCGCGCTGATGTACCGGCTGGTGGAGCGCCCGCTGGCGCAACTGCGCCAGAGGATGAACCGCCGGAACGAGAAGCCGCTGCTCTCACCCGCCGCCTGAGACGGCGCGTCCATCGCGGCGCGCCGACCTTTCAACATTCTGGAGCTGCCATGACCGCGTCGAGCTTCGACGGGGCGCTTTCGCGCGTCCTTGTGCATGAGGGAGGCTGGTCCGACCACCCCCGCGATCCCGGTGGGGCGACCATGAAAGGCGTGACCCAGCGCGTCTATGACGGCTGGCGCCGGCGGGCGGGGCTGAAGACCCGCAGCGTGCGCCAGATCGCGGATACCGAGCTGCGGGCGATCTATCGCCTCCAGTACTGGGACGCGGTGCGCGGCGACGACCTGCCGGCGGGGCTCGACTATTGCCTGTTCGACGCGGCGGTGAATTCCGGCGCGGCGCAGGCGGCCAAATGGCTCCAGCGCGCGCTGGGCGTCACCGCCGACGGGCAGATCGGCGAGGCGACGCTTGCCGCGCTCGCGGGCCGCGACGTGGCGGCGCTGATCCGGGATGTCGGCGACCGGCGGCTCGCCATGCTGCGCGCGCTCTCCACCTGGAGGACGTTCGGGACGGGCTGGTCACGGCGCGTGGCGCGGGTGCGCGAGGAGGCGCTGAGCCTCGCCGCGGGGAAGGCCGCCACCGTGCCGGTGCGGGGGATCGACGAGGGGGCGACGCCCAAGGCGCGGGCCGGCGACATGCGGCTGTCGCGCACGCCGGAAGGGGCGGGCGGGCTGATGGCCGGTGCCGGCAGCCTCGGCGCGGTGATCGCCGAACAGGCCGACCGCCTCGCGCCGCTGGCCGAGCTGTCGCTGCTGCTGCGCTGGCTGTGCGCCGCGCTGGTGCTGGCCGGCGTCGCGCTGACGCTGCACGGCGCGCTGGCGCGGATCCGTGCCGGGGAGGCGCGGGCATGAGCGCGCTGCTCGGGCTGATCGCCAGCCCGCTCGGGCGCGCGGCCGCGCTGGTGCTCGCCGTGCTGGCGGCGCTGGGCGGGCTGTATCTCAAGGGACGGATGGAAGGCCGGGCGGCCTGCCTGGCGGAGGGAGAACGCGATGTGCTGGAGACGATTTCGCGCGCGGAGCGTGCGCGCGCTGGCGCTGCTGAGCGCGACGCTGACCCTGGGCGGTTGCGCGAGGACGACAGCTTCCGGCGCGACTGAGGGCGCGTGCGGGGCGTTCCACGCCATCAGCTGGTCGCGCGCCGACACCGACCCCACCATCCGGCAGGTGAAGGCGCATAACGCCGTCGGCCGCGAGCTGTGCGGCTGGCACGGCTGACCTTGCGGCAGCGGCGAGACCTGACAGCGCCGCGCGGCAATGGCATGCTCCCCCGAATCGAGCCACCACGCCGATGCGGGGGAGAAACCGTGCGCCTGCTTGTTGTCGAGGACGATCCCGATCTGAACCGCCAGATTTTCGAGGCGCTCAGCGAGGCCGGCTATGCGGTCGACCGCGCCTATGATGGGCAGGAGGGGCATTATCTCGGCGAGAACGAGCCCTATGACGCGGTGGTGCTGGATATCGGCCTGCCGAAGATGGACGGGCTTTCCGTGCTGGAGGCCTGGCGGCGGGCCGACAAGAAAATGCCGGTGCTGATCCTCACCGCCCGCGACCGCTGGAGCGACAAGGTGCAGGGCTTCGACGCCGGCGCCGACGACTATGTCGCCAAGCCGTTCCATATGGAGGAGGTGCTGGCGCGCATCCGCGCGCTGCTGCGCCGCGCGACCGGGCACGCGGCGAGCACGCTGACCTGCGGGCCGGTGATGCTCGACACCCGCTCCGGCCGCGTCACGGTGGATGGCAAGCAGGTGAAGCTGACCTCGCATGAATACCGGCTGCTGGATTATCTGATGCACCATGCCGGGCGCGTGGTCTCGCGCACCGAACTGGTCGAGCATCTGTACGATCAGGATTTCGACCGCGATTCCAATACGATCGAGGTCTTTGTCGGCCGGCTGCGCAAGAAGCTCGACGTCGAGGTGATCCAGACCGTGCGCGGGCTGGGCTATCTGCTGCTGCCGCCGGAAACCCCGCGCCAGGAGCCGCCGCGCTGATGCGCGCCGGCTCGCTCGCGCTCCGGCTGTTCATCTCGGCCACGCTGGTGAGCGCGGCGGTGCTGATCATCACCGGCATCGTGCTCTCCACGGTGTATCGCGAGGCGGTGGAGCGGGCCTTCGACCGGCGGCTCGACGTCTATCTCAAGACCATCGTCGCCGACGTCGCCAATTCCGGCACCGGCTCCATGCCCGAGCCCACGACGCTGGGCGACCCGGTGTTCAGTTTCCCGCTCTCCGGCTGGTACTGGCAGATCACCCGCATCGACGGCCCGGCCCGGCAGGTGAAGACCGCGCGCTCGCTGCCCGAGGGCACGCTGCCGCTGCTGTTCGAGAAGAATCCCGACGCCGATCTTTCCGGCCTGCGCGAAGGCTATGCGAAGGGGCCGGCGAACCAGAACCTGCGCATTGTCGAGCGGATCGTCGACCTCGGCGATGACGGGCAGTTCGCGGTGTCGGTCGCGGCCGATGCCGGCGAGATCGAGGACGAGGTGTCGGGCTTCAACGAGGCACTGACCGTGACGCTCGCCGTGGTCGGCGTGGCGATCCTGCTGACGCTGATCTTTCAGGTCGTGTTCGGCCTGCGCCCGCTCAAGCGCATGCTCGCCGGGCTCTCCGCCGTGCGGGCGGGCGAGGCGGAGCGTATCGAGGGCCGCTATCCGGTCGAGCTGGCGCCGCTCGCGGCCGAGGTCAATGCGCTGATCGACAGCAATCGCGAGATCGTGGAGCGCGCGCGCATGCATGTCGGCAACCTGGCCCATGCGCTGAAGACGCCGATTTCCGTGCTGCAGAACGAGGCCGCCGCACGGGGCGACGACGCGCTCGCGTTCAAGGTGCGCGAGCAGGCCGAGGTGATGAAGGGGCAGGTGGCCCATCATCTGGAGCGCGCCCGCATCGCCGCGCGCGCCACGGTGACGACGACGACCGAAGAAGTCGGCCCGATCGTGGAAAAGCTCGCCGGGACGCTGGCCAAGGTCTATCGCGCCAGGGGCATCGCGGTGGAGACCGACATCGCGCCGGGCCTGCGCTTTCGCGGCGAGCGGCAGGATATCGAGGAGATTCTCGGCAATCTCATCGACAATGGCTGCAAATGGGCGCGCTCGCTGGTCGAGGTGAGCGTGGCGCCGGCCGCGGAGGCGCCCGGTGGGCGGGCCTTCTTCACCCTGACCATCGACGATGACGGCCCCGGCCTGAGCGCCGGCGAGCAGGCGGAGGCGCTCAAGCGCGGGCGGCGCCTCGACGAGACGCAGCCCGGCTCGGGCCTCGGCCTGTCGATCGTGACGGAGCTGGCCGGGCTTTACGGCGGTGGGCTGACGCTGGAGCGCTCGCCTTTCGGTGGTCTGCGCTGCGTGGTGCGCCTGCCGGCGGCGTGATGCGTGCGCCGCCCGAGCCGTGGTTTTGCCCTATTCCTCTCGCTTTCTGCCCCCGGAACCGGCTAGTTTGGGCTGAATTGGATTCTGGGAGACCTGTTTTATGCGTGCTGTGAAGCTTGTTGCCGTCGGTTTGATCGGTGTGTCCCTGGCGGGCTGCCAGACCGCGCAGGACAATCCGAACACGGTTGGCGGTGCCGCGATCGGCGCGCTGGCGGGCGGTGTCATCGGCCAGCTTGCGGGCGGCAATACCGGCGCGACGCTGGCGGGTGCGGCGATCGGCGGCCTTATCGGCGGCGCCATCGGCAACTCGCTCGACGCGCAGGACCGCGCCCGCGCCCAGCAGGCGCAGATGCAGGCGCTGGAATATGGCAACCCCGGTGCGCCGGTGAGCTGGCGCGGCGAGAGCGGAGCCTATGGCACCATCGTGCCCGGCCCGACCTATGCGCGCGGCGGTTCGCCGCGGTGCCGCGAATTCACCCACACCATCTATATCGACGGCCAGCCGCAGACCGCGCGCGGCACCGCCTGCCGCAACCCGGACGGCACCTGGGCGCCGGTCGCCGGCTGACGCGGCATCGACGCATGATCAAAGGGCATCCGCGACGTGGAATGGACGTCGCGGATGCCTTTCTTTTGCCCATGGCCGCTCCGGCTCCACTCGCGTGACTGTGAGGCTGCGGCGATGGGACCGAGGTTGTTACGGATTGGCGTCGGGCCGAAGGTCGGGTACCTCAGCGCATTAGAGGAACCCTAATGTTGCTGTGGACCGCCATTTCGCTGATGACCGGGGCCGCGATTCTCGCGGTGCTCTGGCCCTTGCGCAGCCGTGACGCCGAGGTGGGCAGCGCCGTCGAGGCGGATATCGCGGTCTATCGCGACCAACTCGCCGAGATCGAGCGCGACCGCGCGAACGGGCTGATCGGCGAGGCCGAGGGCGAGGCGGCGCGCGCCGAACTCGGCCGCCGCATCCTGCGCGTCGCCGGCGAGGCCGAATTGCTGCGCCCGCAGCGCAGCGATTTCCACCGCCGCACGGTCGCGGTCATCGCGCTGGTTCTGCTGCCGGTGGCGGCGGGGGCGACCTATCTCGCGCTCGGTTCGCCGCAACTCGGTGGCCAGCCGCTGGCCGCGCGGCTCGAAGGTGCCCCCCAGCAGAACGATGTGGCGATCCTGATCCGCAAGGTCGAGACGCATCTGGAAGCCAACCCGCAGGACGGGCGCGGCTATGAGGTGGTCGCGCCGATCTATATGCGCATAGGCCGCGTCGACGACGCGGTGCGCGCCTGGGGCAATGCCATCCGCCTGCTCGGCTCCAGCCCGCAGCGCCAGACCGGGCTCGGCGAGGCGCTGCTCTCCCAGTCGGGCGGCGTCGTCACTGCCGACGCCAAGGCCGCGTTCCAGCAGGCGCTGGCGGATGATCCCTCCGATCCCAAGGCGCGCTATTATCTCGGCCTCGCCGCCGAACAGGACGGCAAGCCGCAGGAGGCCGCCGTGATCTGGACCCGGCTGGCGGCCGAATCCCCCGCCGACGCACCCTGGCAGCCGCTGCTGCGTACGGCGCTCGCCCGTGTCGGGGCCGAGCCGCCCCCGCCGGCTTCCGGCCCGAGCGCGGCCGATGTTGCCGCCGCGCAGGCCATGAGCCCGGAACAGCGCGCCACCATGGTGCGCGGCATGGTCGAAGGGCTGGAGCAGCGCCTCGCGCAGGACGGCAACGATATTGACGGCTGGCTGCGCCTGATGCGCGCCTGGAGCGTTCTGGGCGACACCGCCAAGGCCAAGGCTGCGGCCGGCGATGCGCGCGCGCAATTCGCCAAGGACGACGGCGCGCTGGGCCGCATCGACGCGCTGTCGCGCGAGCTCGGGCTCGGGAGCTGACATCATGACGCGCAAGAAACGTCGCCTCGTCCTCATCACCAGCGCGCTCGCCGTGCTCGGCGTCGCCGCCGGGCTGGTGCTCTACGCGCTCAACGACACCATTGTCTTCTTCCGCTCTCCCAGCGAGATCGCCGCCGAGGGCACGGCGCCGGGCTCGCGGCTGCGGCTCGGCGGGCTGGTGAAGGAAGGCAGCGTGGTGAAGCAGGACAATGCCCATGTCCGCTTCGTCGTCACCGATGGCGGGGCGGACATGGCGGTGGCCTATGCCGGCCTGCTGCCGGACCTGTTCCGCGAAGGGCAGGGCATCATCGCCGAGGGAGTGCTGGAGCCGGATGGCAGCTTCCGCGCCGACAGCGTGCTCGCCAAGCACGATGAGAACTACATGCCCAAGGAAGTCGCCGATGCGCTGAAGAAGCAGGGCGTCTGGCAGGAAGGGAGCGCGACGCGATGACGGCTGCCATCGGGGTCACGCCTTCGCACGTTCGTGCCTGTCGGGAGCGGATCCGCGGCTTGAAGGGAAGGGCGCGCGCATGAACCCCGAAATCGGCCATTACGCACTCGTCCTCGCGCTCGGGCTGGCGCTGCTGCAGACGGTGATCCCGATCTGGGGGGCAAAGGTCGGCGACGCGGCGCTGATGCGCACCGGTTCCTCGCTGGCGCTGGCCTTCTGCGGCTTCGTCATGCTCGCCTTCGCCGTGCTGACGGTCGCCTATGTGCAGTCCGACTTCTCGGTGCAGAACGTGGTCGAGAACTCGCATTCGCTGAAGCCGCTGCTCTATCGCATCACCGGCGTGTGGGGGAACCATGAGGGTTCCATGCTGCTCTGGGTGCTGGTGCTCGCCATTTTCGGGGCGATGGTGGCGCTGTTCAGCGGCAATCTGCCGGCGACGCTGCGCGCCAATGTGCTGGGCGTGCAGGGCTCGGTGGGGGCGGCGTTCCTGCTGTTCATCCTTTTGACCTCCAACCCGTTCCTGCGGGTGGTGCCGGCGCCGGCCGAAGGGCAGGACCTCAACCCGATCCTGCAGGATATCGGCCTCGCCATCCATCCGCCGCTGCTCTATCTCGGCTATGTCGGCTTCTCCGTGACCTTCTCCTTCGCGGTGGCTGCGCTGATCGACGGGCGCATCGATGCCGCCTGGGCGCGCTGGGTGCGGCCCTGGGCGCTGGCGGCGTGGGCGTTTCTGACGGTGGGCATCGCCATGGGCTCCTACTGGGCCTATTACGAGCTTGGCTGGGGCGGCTGGTGGTTCTGGGACCCGGTGGAGAACGCCTCGCTGATGCCGTGGTTCGCCGGCACCGCGCTGATCCATTCCGCCGTGGTGATGGAAAAGCGCGACGCGCTGAAAGTGTGGACGGTGCTGCTCGCCATCCTCGCCTTCTCGCTGTCGCTGCTCGGCACCTTCCTGGTGCGCTCGGGCGTGCTGACCTCGGTGCATGCCTTCGCCACCGACCCGACGCGCGGCGTGTTCATCCTCGCCATCCTCATCCTCTTCATCGGCGGCTCGCTGGCGCTGTTCGCCCTGCGCGCCCCGCTGCTGAGGCAGGGCGGCATCTTCGCGCCGATCTCGCGCGAGGGCGCGCTGGTGCTGAACAATCTGCTGCTCACCGCCTCGGCGGCGGCGGTGTTCATCGGCACGCTCTACCCGCTGGCGCTGGAGGCGTGGGACGGCTCCAAGATCACGGTGGGAGCGCCCTATTTCAATCTCACGGTCGGTGCGCTGATGCTGCCGGTGGTGTTCGCCATGCCGTTCGGCCCGATGCTGGCCTGGAAGCGCGGCGATCTCGCCGGGGCGGCCCAGCGGCTGATGACGGCGTTCGGCCTCGCCATACTGGCGGGCGCGATCGGGCTTTATCTCCATGGCGGCGGGCCGGCGCTGGCGCCGCTCGGCGTCGGGCTGTCGGTGTTCGTCATCATCGGCGCCATCGTCGACATCGCCGAGCGCGGCGCGGTCGGGCGCGTGCCGCTCGCGACCTCCTGGGCGCGGCTGCGCGGCCTGCCGCGCGCCAGCTACGGCGCGGCGCTGGCCCATGCCGGCGTCGGCATCTGCCTGCTCGGCATCGTCGCCGAGACCAGCTGGAACTCCGAGCGCATCGCCGGGGTCAAGCTCGGCGAGAGCTTCGAGGTCGGGGGCTACGAGCTTACGCTCGCGCGCGTCGAGCCCCGCAACGGCCCGAATTACCGCGATCTCGTCGGCGTGTTCGCGGTCCGGCATGGCGGGGTCGACGAGGGCACGATCGAATCCGCCAAGCGCCTGTTCACCGCCCGCAACATGCCGACCACCGAAGCCGGCATCCGCACCATGTGGTTCAGCCAGCTTTATGTGAGCCTCGGCGAGGAGTTGCCGAACGGGGCGATCGGCGTGCGCGCCTATTGGAAGCCGCTGGTGACGCTGATCTGGATCGGCTCGGTGATCATGGCGTTCGGCGGGGCACTGTCGCTGTCCGACCGGCGGCTGCGCGTGGGCGCGCCGCGCCCGGCGAAGAAGCCGCGGGTGATCGAGCCCAAAATGGCGGCGGCGGAATGAGCGGCTGGCGCACCCTCGCGGCGGGGCTGATGCTCGCGCTGGCGCTCGCGGCGCCCGCCCATGCGGTGCAGCCCGACGAGGTTCTGGCCGATCCCGCCCAGGAAGCGCGGGCACGGACGCTGTCCAAGGAACTGCGCTGCATGGTGTGCCAGAATCAGTCGATCGACGATTCCGACGCGCCGCTGGCCAAGGACCTGCGCCTTCTGGTGCGCGAGCGCATCGAGGCCGGCGATAGCGACCGCCAGGTGCTCGACTATCTGGTCGCGCGCTATGGCGAGTTCGTGCTGCTGCGCCCGAGCCTCCACGGCGCCAATCTCCTGCTGTGGGGCGGCCCGTTCCTGATCCTGTTTGGTGGCGCGCTCGCGCTTTATCTGCGCGGGCGGCGCCGCGAGGTTGTCGCCGGGCCGGCTGCGCGGCTGAGCGTGGAAGAAGAGGCGAAGCTGCGGCAACTCATGGGCGAAAAGCCGGACGACGTTACCAAACTGTAATACCGGCTCCAGATTGCGTTAAGGCTGGGTTTTCTAGGTTGGGGATCGAACATGGCCGCCAT
>NZ_JAKVIL010000007.1 GCF_022601675.1 Ancylobacter gelatini
AACGAGCTGTTCTTCCGCGACAACACCATGATGCTCTTCGCCGACGCAAAGAAAATGGTCGAGGATATCGTCAAGAACCTCGCGCACTGAGCGACGTCGCTCCGCCGCTTCCGACAGCGACACCAAGGCCGGGCTCACGCCCGGCCTTTTGCGTTTGCAAGGTCCGCGCCTCGTCTGGCTGCATCGGCCTTACTGCACGCGCCATGCTGCACCGCCGCGACACTTCTTGTTGACGGCAGGTGTATTGCATACCAGACTTCGACAAAAGAATAAGATCGACGTGTCGGCCACGAGCATCCTCGTCGTTCCGCCGATGTGGGCGGACCGGGAACCGGGTGCTCAGCTCAGTGAATCCAGAGCCCTTCGGAACGATCAGCCGGCTTCATCCGATCGCCAGGGGCTCCGGACATCAACCGGAGGGAATGCCATGCTGGTCGCTGATCTGATGAAGCTGAAAAGCGCGCGGGTGCCGAGCATCCGCATGAACGAAACCATCGAAATGGCCGCGACGCTGCTCAACCGCGAGCGGATCGGCGCCGTGGTGGTGAAGGATGCCTGCGGTTCGGAGGGCGATACCGTGGTCGGCATCTTCTCCGAGCGCGATGTGGTGCGTGCCATCGCCGAAAAGGGCGGCGCGTCGCTCAAGCTGCCGGTGTCGACGCTGATGTCGCGCAACATGATCTCCTGCGCCATGGAAGACACGGTGGACCATGTGCGGGCGCTGATGGACAGCCATCATGTCCGCCACCTGCCGGTGCTGGAAAATCATCAACTCGTCGGGGTGTTGAGCATTCGCGACGTGCTCGCCCATGACGTGCGTTGCGCCGAGGAGGTTGCGGCGGCCGCCCGGCCGCTGGCGAGCGCGGGAATGACGCTGCCGGCCTGAAGCCTCAACACATCGAGGCGGACCATCGATCTGCGTTCGGCCGGCGCCTCGCACGGCCGGAATGACCCCGGCAGGCGGGCAGGGGCTGGCCCTCCTGTCGGGTGTCGCCGTTGATCGCGCCTCCCGAGACGAAAACGCGCAAGGCAGAAAACGCGCACGACGAAAACGCCGGCGCATCGTGCGACGCGCCGGCGTGAACTCGTTAATGCGCAGGCGCGCCGCTCAGTGCGCGGGGGAAGCTTCCTGCCGCATCGGCGCGGCTTCCATCTGGTGCACGCGGTCGATGACCGCCTTCTGCACCTTCTCGAAGGCCCGCACCTCGATCTGCCGCACGCGCTCGCGCGACACGCCAAACTCGGCGGCCAGTTCTTCCAGTGTCACCGGATCATCCGCGAGACGGCGCGCCTCGAAGATGCGGCGCTCGCGCTCGTTCAACACCGAGAGCGCACCGGACAGCGCATTGCGGCGATTGTCCATTTCCTCATGCTCGACGAGGATGGTCTCCTGGCTGTCGGAATCGTCGGCCAGCCAGTCCTGCCATTCGCCGCCAGCCTCAGCCTCGCCGCGGATTGGGGCGTTGAGCGAGGAATCGCCGCCGAGGCGACGGTTCATCTCCACCACCTCCTGCTCGGTGACGCCGAGCTTGGTGGCGATCTGCTGCACCTGGTCGGGGCGTAGATCGCCTTCCTCCAGCGCGGAAATCTGGCTTTTGGCCTTGCGCAGGTTGAAGAACAACTTCTTCTGCGCCGCCGTGGTGCCCATCTTCACGAGGCTCCACGACCGCAGGATATATTCCTGGATCGAGGCCTTGATCCACCACATGGCATAGGTGGCGAGGCGGAAGCCCTTGTCCGGCTCGAAGCGCTTCACCGCCTGCATCAGGCCGACATTGCCCTCCGAGATCACTTCGGAGATCGGCAGGCCATAGCCGCGATAGCCCATCGCGATCTTGGCGACGAGGCGCAGATGACTGGTGACGAGCTTGTGCGCGGCTTCCGGGTCGTCATGCTCGCGCCAGCGCTTGGCGAGCATGTACTCCTCCTGCGGTTCCAGCATGGGGAAGCGCCGGATCTCGGACAGATAGCGGGACAGGCCGCCTTCTGCCGACGGGATGGACAAAGCGGAACGGGCCATGGAGCGCCCTCCTTCCTTTCATTCGGCCCCCATTCTGGGCGACCGTGAACGCGACCGCAATCAGCCGGCCGCTGCAACATACTAATAGGAACGGCCTAAAATTTCCAAAGCGCAAGATGGCGTATCGGTTCGCGGCGGTCACGAACGGTTGATCGCGCGCGATATATCTACAGCGCGTCGGCCAGCGTCGCCTCCAGCGCCAAGAGGTCGGGCGGCAGCGGGCTGTCGAAGACGAGGAAGTCGCCGGTCACCGGGTGCTCGAAGCCGAGCCGCCCGGCATGGAGCGCCTGCCGGCCCAGCGCGTCGAGCGCCGCGCGGGCCTGCGGGCCGAGCCGCCCGGCCTTGGTGCGCTGGCCGACGCCATAGAGCTGATCGCCGAGCAGCGGATGGCCGATATGGTCCATATGGACGCGGATCTGGTGGGTGCGCCCGGTTTCCAGCCGGCACTCCAGCCGGCAGGCGAGGGGGCGGCCCTGGGGGTCGTCATAGGCCTCCTGCCGCTGCCAGTGGGTGATGGCGAAGCGTCCGCCGGCGCGCACCGCGATCTTCTCGCGCGACACCGGATGGCGGCTCAGAGGCGCATCCACCGTGCCGCTCGGCAGGTCCGGCACGCCCCAGGCGAAGGCGACATAGGCGCGCTCCAGCGGGCCGGTCCGGCCATGATCGGCGAATTGCGCGGCGAGCGCCTTGTGGGCGCGGTCGTTCTTGGCGACCACCAGCAGGCCGGAGGTATCCTTGTCCAGCCGGTGCACGATTCCCGGCCGGCGCACGCCGCCGACGCCCGAGAGGCTGCCGGCGCAATGATACAGCAGCGCATTGACCAGCGTGCCGTCGGGATTGCCCGGCGCGGGATGCACCACCATGCCGGCCGGCTTGTCGATGACGATGAGGTCGTCATCCTCATAGACGATGGCGAGGGGGATATCCTGCGCCACCGGCTCGGCCGCCTCGGGCGGCGGCAGGATCAGGCTGAAGCTCTCGCCGGCGCTCACTTTTGCCGAGCTGCCGCCGACCGCCCGGCCGTCGCGGGTGAGCTGGCCCTGCGCGATCAGTGCCTGCAGCCGGGTGCGACTGATCTGCGGGGCGAGCGTCGCGAGATGGCGCGCGAGCACGCGGTCGAGCCGCAGGCCTTCATCCTGCGGCCCGGTGATGATATCGACGCGCTGGGCGGCCGCTTCCTCGGCCGCGCCCTCGTCCCAATCGTCCATTTGTTCGCCCGGCGGTGCCCGCATGACTTCTCCTGACGCAGACGACAAGCTCGACCCGCAGCAGGAGCGGATCCTGCGTAAGCTGCGCGGCTTCGCCGTCGGCTCCGGCGTGCTGATGGGCTTCGGTTTTCTCGCCCTGTTCGGTGCTATCGGATACAGGGTCGTGGTCGGATGGCAAAGCGTTCCGGAGACGATCTCTGGCACCATCCAGCTTCCTCAAGGGTCGCAGGTGCTGTCGGCCATGGTTTCGGCCGATCTGATCGCGGTGACGATCGAGCGGCAGGGCCTGGTGGAAACCCGTTTCTTCGACGCGAAGACCCGCGCGCCGCGCGGCACACTCGGCTTTGCGGGCGAGCCCTGAGGCGAGACTGTTGATTAGTCGTGCCGAGGGCCTTGATCCCGTGCGCGTTTAGCCCTAAGAGACCGGCCTGCCGCACGCGCCCATCGTCTAGCGGTCAGGACGTCGCCCTCTCACGGCGAAAACCGGGGTTCGATTCCCCGTGGGCGCGCCACTTCCGTACAAAACCGCGAACACCCGGCTGGGTGGCGTGGTCGGCGAGTACGGCTCTCTCCAGCACCGTCCTTGATCCGTGGATGCGCACGACGTGCTGGTCGACTTCGACGGCGTCGATCAGCGAGAGCAGACAGGCTTTGCCGAACGGTACCTCGCCCTCGGTGATGTTTGACCACATGAGCTGCCCGAAGCGGGCGAGCTTGTCTGGATCAAGCCGGCTTGCGGCGGCACCCTGATTCTCGATCCGCTCCAGCGCCGAATGTGCACGGTCCCGATCTGCCTTCAGCTTGGCAATCTGCTCCTTGAGCAACTCGTCGGGCTCAGTGATGCCCTCGGCGACAATCTGTTAGAGCCGCCGCAGCTTGTCTTCCGCTGTCGTCTTTTCGCGCGAGAGTTCGTCAATCCGCGCCTGTACCTCGGCATCGGCTTTCACCCACCGATCGACGACGGACTGTAGCAGCGCATCCACCGCTGGTGCATCAGGACGCCTTCGGCCATATGGCGTGTAACCAGATGTACAAGGCATCGGGCAACATCCGCGCGATCCAGATAATCGCCGCAGACAAATATGTCGGTTCCAGGCTGCCTGAAGTCGCACGAGATTGCGGAGAGTCGGTTGCCCTGAAAAATGTCACATCAGCCCTTGTCGCGCGGCTTGATGGACGCTTCGCACGACTGGCTGGAAGCCCAGGCTGCGCGCGAGGGAGGCATCCACATGCAGATGCCATGGATGGGCGAGCGGAGCGGACGATGGCTCCATCGTTTCGCCAACCAGCGTTGCCAATTCATAAATCGACGTTGGCGCCTCGTCCGCGATATTGACGATCTGGCCGTCCATCGCGCCGGCCAGGGCAAGGTTCACCGCCGTGGCGATGTCCCGGTGATGAACCAGGCTCATGCGCTGGGCGGGATGCATGTTGAAACGGGCAGCGAGCCGGGGCAACTCGTCCAGGTGGCCATCCCCATCGCCGTAAACGAAGCCGAAGCGCAGAATCGCCCAGTTCAGCCCGCTGTTCCGGAGCAGGTTCTCGGCGGCAAGCTTGCTGGCGGGATAGGCCTGCTGAGGGTTCACGGCATCGTCCTCGCGGCCGGGGCGCGGGCTGTCCAGGCCGTAAATATTGGACGTGCTCGCGAGGATGAAACGCGCCTGCGGGGCACCCGCCTTCGCCGCTGAAATGAGGTTGCGGGTGCCTTCGAGGTTGCTCTTCCAGATCAGGTCGGTATCCGGCGTGCGAAAGACCGCCGCAAGATGAATGATCGCGGATACGCCCTTCACCGCGCGCAGGAGGGAGGCGGGATCGAGAAGGTCCGCCTCCACGGATGCAACGCCGGCCGGCACGTCTTTGCCCCCACGCAACAGGACGCGACAGTCCAGCCCGGCATCGACAAGGTGCGGAAGAAGACGGGCTCCGACGAGCCCGGTGGCGCCGGTGAGCAGAATTGTCATGGGTGGTTTCCTTTCTGCAGGAGCTTTTCGAGCCGCTCCGTCGCGGTCTGAAGCACGCGCACCGCGACCGCGATGTCCGCCTCGTCGATCCCGCCAAATGCGGCTGCACGAATGAAGGTGAGATCCGGCAACTCGGCCCACAGCCTTGCGCCGGCATCCGTGAGGCGCAGGCATCTCTGGCGCTGATCGACGCTGTCAGGCGCTTGCTCGATGAGGCCCTTGCGTACGAGCGTCGCGACAATGCCGGTCATCGTCGCGCGTTCGACGGCGAGTAACCGCACGAGATCGCGCTGCATGGTCGGGCCGGAAGTGGCGAGATGGTAGAGCACGTACCACTGCACAGAGCCGAGATCGTGCGGGCGCAGGACTGAATCCATGACGGCCCGGCCGGCGAAATAGCAGCGCTTTGTCCATGTGGCGACGAGGCCCTGATCCTGGCGTTCCCGTTCATCCACCAACCGCATCCCTCTATTTCGCTAACTACCTAACGATTAAATGTAAGGTAGCAAACAATGTCAAGGAGCACATATATGGGAGCGTCTGCCTGCCCGGAGTTGGGGGAGGTGCCCATGCTGTCCATCGGGGCTGCGGCACAGCCATCGACCGTCAGCCGTCCGTCACGCACCGCTCCCAACTTGGCGGGCTCCCGATAGAAGCCCGCAATGCCTCGGTGAAGGCGCGCACCTTCGCGCTCGGCTGCGGCAGGGCGCGAAGGAGATAGATGCCCGACGGCCCATCGTTCCAGGGCTCGCCGCCCAGCCCCAGCCGCACCAGCGTTCCCGCCCGGACATCGGGTCCGACGACCCAACTCGACAGGAACGCGATGCCAAGCCCCGCCTTGGCCGCCGCGCGCAGGGCCTCGAAATCGTCCGAGCGGAAGGTCACCGTGCCGTTCCCGGCATGGCCGGCCGGGCAGCCGAGCACGTCGCGCCAGCCGAGAAGATCGGCGCCATGCAGCTTGTCGAGCAGACGATGCGAGGTCAGATCCGCCGCGCTGCCGGGCGTGCCCGCGCGCGCCAGATAGGCCGGGCTCGCCACCAATAGCCGCGTGAGGGGCGCGAGCTTTGTCGCGATCAGCGTGCTGTCGGTCAGCGCGCCCATGCGGATGACGGCGTCGAGACGTTCGATGACCGGATCGGCCAGCCGTTCCGTCAGGTCGAGTTCGACAAGGAGGGCGGGGTGTTCGGCCTGCAGCGCCGCGACGACCGGCAGGACATAGCGCTTGCCGAAGGTCGGGAAGCAGGCGATGCGCAGCGTGCCCGAAACGGAGCCGTCAAAGGCCGCCACCTCGGCATGGGTGTCGGCCAGTTCGTCGAGATGGCGCAGCGCCCGCTCATGCAGCCGCCGGCCGGCATCGGTGAGCGTGAGCGCCCGCGTCGAGCGGATGAACAGGGCAACGCCGAGATCCTCCTCCAGCGCATCGATCTGGCGGACGATCGCCGAGGGCGTAACCGCCCGCCGGCGGGCGGCGCCGGAAAAGCTCCCCGCCCGGACGACATCGACGAAGGTGGCGAGATATTCGGCGAAATGGGGTCTCATCTTTGCGATCCGGGCAAAGCCGTTTGCAGCAGGCTCCGGCTTATCGCCGGTCCGGGACCGTCGCATATTCGCGGCGTTCACACAGCGGCCGCACCGCGTCGCCGCACCATAATCGCGCGGCGGAGCAGGCCGGCGTTTCATCTCGCAAGCGCTGGCGGCGGCCGTGGAATTCTCGAAATACACCTCGCCCGAGCGTCGCGCATAACCCTGTGCAGGGCGGTTCTTCGTCGGCCGGCATCCCGGCCACCGAGAAGACGACCGCTTTTGTTCCAGTACAGTTTTCATCGAGAAGGCAATTCCATGAAAATCCTGACCGGCAAGATCCTCTCGCAGTCTGCCTATACCGCGGAGATCGACATGCCGCTGGAGAAAATCGACATCGCCGAGTGGCTGTTCAACCTGCCGGAGGCGGAATATCTGCGCTGTTGCCCGCCCGACCATATTGGCTCCGGCGTCACGACGACCGATGATGGACGCCGCATGGTGATCAATGTCGAGATGATCGGCACCGGGCTGGTGATCCAACACTATGTCGCGGAGGAAGCCACGGCGAGCTATTGCCGGATGAACTCGATCTCCGACGTGTTCACGCCCGTGGGCCGCACGCAGGTCAACGTGATCTGGGAACTGATCGCCGAGTCGATCGAGGGCGGGCGCACCCGCTACACCAACCGCGTCACCTCGCACCCGACCGACGTGTTCATGGACTTCGTGGCCGCGCACGGCCAGACCTTCGAGCAGGCGGCCGTGGCCCGGCAGGAAGCCGGCGGCGACCACAATCGCCGCGAGACGCCGCTCTTCGCCGCCAGCATCGCCCGCCGGGCGCTGGCCAAGGCCGCGGCGAAATGAAAGCGATCACGTTCGACGCGTTCGGTGCGGCGGATGTCCTCCGCCTCACCGAGGCGCCCATCCCGGAGCCGCGCCCCGGCGATCTTCTCGTCAAGGTGCACGCGGCCGGCGTCAACCGCGCCGATCTGCTGCAACGGCAGGGCTATTACGGCCGCCAGAGCTATGGCGAGAGCGATCTGCTCGGCCTGGAAGTGGCGGGCCAGGCGGTGGCCGCAGCGGCGGGGGCGGCGTGGACGTGATCGTCGATTTCGTCGGCGGTAATTATCTCGCGCGCCCTCACGAAACCCGCACGGCGGGCGAAAAGGTGGGTCATGCCCACCATGAGCGGAAGCCGTAATACCTAGGTTTATTGCCCGCATATGATGAGATCATTTATCCGCCCCCGCCTTCGTCTTTAGATGACGATGGGTTGGCTGGGCGAACTTCTATAGCGCAGCGATTTCTTTGGCGGCGACACGCCGACCGATCTCTCAAGCCATGCGGATAGGAGACTTCTATGGGCGTTGTGAAGACTATTCGTCCTTATCATGAGCCGGCCGGTGGCTGGGGGGCGCTGAAGGCGATGGGCACCGCCCTCGTCGAACAGGATATCGCCCTCTCCGGCATGGCCACATTGTCGCGCATGAACCAGCATGGCGGTTTTGACTGCCCAGGTTGCGGCTGGGCCGATCCGAAAAATCCCTCGCCGTTTGAGTATTGCGAGAATGGCGGCAAGGCCGTGGCGTGGGAAGCCACCACGAAACGGTGCACGCCGGAGTTCTTCGCCTCCTTCACGGTGAGCGAACTTGAGGCCTTCACGGACTTCGAGCTGGAGATGCAGGGACGGCTGACGCACCCGATGCGTTACGATTCCTACACCGACCGCTATGTCCCGGTGAACTGGGACGAGGCCTTCGCCATCGTCGCGCGGCATCTCAACGCCCTTCCCGATCCCAATATGGCGGACTTCTACACGTCCGGCCGCGCCTCCAATGAGGCCGCTTTCCTCTACCAGCTGTTCGCCCGCGAATACGGCACCAACAACTTCCCCGACTGCTCCAACATGTGCCACGAGGCCACCAGCGTCGGCCTGCCGCAGTCGCTGGGCGTTGGCAAGGGAACCGTGCTGCTGGAGGATTTCGAGAAGGCCGACGGCATCTTCATCTTCGGCCAGAACCCCGGCACCAATTCCCCACGTATGATGACGGATCTGCGCACCGCATCAAAGCGCGGCGCCACCATCATGTCGTTCAACCCGTTCCGCGAGCGGGCGCTGGAGCGCTTCCAGGCGCCACAGAACCCCGTGGAGATGGCGACCCTCACCTCGACGCCAATCTCCCAGCGCCTGTTTCAGGTCCGGGTCGGCGGCGATGTCGCGCTCATCAAGGGCATGATGAAGCTGATGGTCGAAGCGGACGAAGCTGCCCGCGCCGAAGGGCGTGGGCCGGTGCTGGACTGGGATTTCATCCACGGCCACACCGTCGGCATCGACGCGCTGATCGCCGATCTGAAGGCGACGCAATGGGCCGATATCGAACGTAAATCCGGCATCGCGCGGGCCGATATAGCGGTCGCCGCCGAGGCGTACATGAAGGCCGAGCGGGCAATCCTCGTCTTCGGCATGGGCATCACCCAGCACCGCCACGGTACGCGGAACGTTCAGCAACTCGCCAATCTAGCGCTGCTGCGCGGCAATATTGGCCGCGAGGGTGCCGGCATCTGCCCGGTGCGCGGCCATTCCAACGTGCAGGGCGACCGCACCGTCGGCATCACCGAAGTGCCGAGCGATACGTTGCTCGACGCCATCGAGGCCCGCTTCGGCTTCGTGCCGCCGCGCGCGCCCGGCCACAACGTCGTCACCGCGCTGGAGGCCATGGTGCGCGGGGAGGCGCGGGTCTTCATCGGGCTGGGCGGCAATTTCGCCGCCGCGATTCCCGACTGGGAGCAGACCCAGGCCGCCATGCGCCGGCTCGACCTCACCGTCCACATCGCCACCAAGCTGAACCGCAGCCACATCGTTCATGGCCGCGAGGCGCTGATCCTGCCCTGCCTCGGCCGCACCGAACTTGACGAGCAGGCCGGCGGTCCGCAGGCGGTCACGGTCGAGGATTCCATGTCGATGGTGCATGCCTCGCGCGGCCATAACCGCCCGGCCTCCGAGCACCTGAAGAGCGAGCCCGCCATCATTGCCGGCATGGCGCGGGCGACGCTGGGCGCGCGCTCCAGGATCGCCTGGGAGGAGCTGACGGCGGACTATGCGCGGATCCGGGACGACATCGAGGCAGTGTTCCCGATTTTCCAGGGCTATAATGAGCGGATCAAGGAGCCCGGCGGCCTCCATCTCACCTCGCTCGCCCGCGAACGGATCTGGGCGACGCCATCCGGCAAGGCCAACCTGCTGGTCTGCGAAGGCCTGTGCGAGGACCCCGCCGTGGATGATCCCGACGCGCTGTGGCTGACCACGGTACGCAGCCACGACCAGTACAACACCACGCTTTACTCGCTTTCGGACCGCTATCGCGGCGTGTACGGCCAGCGCGACGTGCTGTTCCTCAACGAGACGGAGATGAACCGGCGCGGCCTGAAGGCGGATGACAGGGTCGACATCCTCACCCTGTCGCAGGACGGCATCGAGCGCGCGGTGCGTGGCTTCAAGGTTGTGCCCTACAGCTTTCCGGAAGGCAGCTGCGCCGCCTATTACCCCGAGACCAACCCGCTGGTGCCGCTCTACGCCCACGATCCGCAAAGCTTCACCCCGTCGTCGAAGGGGGTGCCGGTCCGCCTCGTGAAGACCAACACCCAGCAGGGAGCGCAGTGAGATGGACGCGGTCGCCCTTTCCCGTCTGCAATTCGCCTTCACCATCGGCTTCCACATCCTGTGGCCGACGCTGACCATCGGCACCGCGTGGTTCGTCACCGTGCTCAGCGCCCTGTGGTGGCGTACCGGCAACACGGTGTATCGCGACCTGATGCGCTTCTGGATGCGGCTGTTCGCGCTCGGCTTCGGCATGGGCGTCGTGACCGGCATCGTGCTGAGCTACGAGATCGGCACAAATTGGGCCGGCTTCTCGCGCTCGGTCGCCAATGTGCTCGGGCCGCTTTTCGCCTATGAGACGATGACCGCCTTCTTTCTGGAGGCCGGCTTCATCGGCATCATGCTGTTCGGCGAGGGCCGGGTGTCCCGGGGAGCGCACTTCTTCGCCTGCCTGATGGTGGCGGTTGGCGCGCTGATTTCCTCCACCTGGATCATTGCCGCCAATAGCTGGATGCAGACCCCGGCGGGCGCGATCGCCGATGCCGACGGCATTTATCATGTGGTGAGCTGGTGGGACGTTATCTTCACCGCCTCCTTCCCCTATCGCCTCGCCCATATGGTGTGCGCGAGCTTCCTGACCTGTTCCTTCGTGATCGCCGGCGTCTCGGCACTCCATCTCTGGCGCGGCCAGCATGTGGCGGCCTCGCGGACGGCCTTTTCCATGGCGCTGTGGCTCGCGCTGGTGCTGGCGCCGCTGCAGATCGTCATCGGCGACATGCATGGCCGCAACACCATGGTGGAGCAGCCAACCAAGCTGGCCGCGATGGAGGGCCTGTGGGAGACCACCAAGGGGCCGGCTATGACGGTGATCGCCTGGCCGGACATGGCGGCGCAGAAGAATCTCTACGCCATCGACATTCCCCACCTCGCCAGCCTCTACCTCACCCATAGCTGGGACGGCGAGGTCCAGGGCCTGAAGGCGGTGCCAGAGGCCGACCAGCCCTATGTGCCGGTCGTGTTTTTCGCCTTCCGGATCATGGCCGGCATTGGCGTGGTGCTGCTGGCCACCGCCATCACCGGCTTTGTGCTGCGCCTGCGGGGAAGGCTGTTCACCGCCCGCTGGTTCCAGATCGTCACCATGGCGACGACGCCGCTCGGCTTCCTCGCGGTGCTGGCCGGCTGGACGGTGACGGAGTCGGGGCGGCAGCCCTGGATCATCTATGGCGCGCTGCGCACCGCGGATGCGGCGGCGCCCGTGGCGGCCGGGGCGGTGACGACCAGCCTGCTCATCTTCTTCGCCGTCTACAATGTGCTGCTGCTGGCCTTCGTCTGGTTCGCCGGCCGGGTCGCCCTGAAGGGGCCGATCGATAGCTCGCCCGCCGCGCGCGAGCATCCCGGCATGGAGCGCAGCACGCTCGGCGCCTTCACCACGTCTCCCGTCCCGTCGCCCGTGCGCGGCACCGACCCAGCGAGGGCCTGACCATGACCGAACTTCTGCAGGCGGATTATGTCCCGCTGTTCTTCGCCGCCGTCGCCGTGTTCTGCGTCACGGTCTATGTGCTCGCCGACGGGCTCGACCTCGGCGTCGGCATCCTGTTCCTCTTTGCGCCGCGCGACGCCGATCGCGACCTCATGATGGCCTCGATCGAGCCGGTGTGGGACGGCAACGAGACCTGGCTGGTGATGGGCGGCACGCTGCTCTTCGCCGCTTTTCCGGCCGGATACTACATCCTGCTGCCCGCGTTCTATCTGCCGATCATGTTCATGCTGTTTGCGCTGATCTTCCGCGGCGTGGCGTTTGGCTTCCGGCTGCAGGCGACCCGCTTCCGTCTGGTCTGGGACATCGCCTTCTTCGCGGGCTCCGTGCTGGCCACTTTCTGCCAGGGGCTGATCCTGGGCGGGCTGATTGCCGGCGTGCCGGTGGAGAACGGCATGTTCGCCGGCGGGCCGTTCAGCTTCCTCAACCTGCTCGGCGTCCTGTGCGGGGTCGGCCTTGTCGGCGGCTATGCGCTGATCGGCGCCGGCTGGCTGATCTGGAAGACCGACGGCGCGACGCAGGTCTTCGCCCGCGAGATCGCCCATGCCGCGCTCATCCTCACGGGCGCGATGATGGCGCTGGTGAGCGCCTGGAGCGCGTGGAGCGTGCCGGAGGTGGCGGCGCGCTGGTTCGCCCTTCCCAATCTGCTGCTGCTCGCGCCGGTGCCGCTGGTGACGCTCGCCGTCATCGTCGCGCTCTGGCGCGGCATCTGGGAAGGCGCGCAGGCCCGCACCTTCCTGCTCGCGCTGGCCCTGTTCGCCCTCGGGCTGGTCGGGCTCATCGTCAGCCTCTGGCCCTATCTCGTGCCCCGCCACGTCACGGTGTGGGACGGCATGTCCGACACGCAATCGGTGGCCTTCCTCGCCGTTGGGGTCGCGATCATCATCCCGATCGTCCTCGCCTATCAGGCGCATGCCTATTGGGTGTTTCGCGGCAAGACCGTTCACGAGCACGGCGCCTATGGCGGCCATGCCGGCTCCTGAACGGGCTGTCTCCTGTCGATGCGGGTCGACAGGCGGCGAGTGAGACACAATGGCAAACAAGCGCGTTTTCCGGCGACGGTAGCCAGCCCACCTCACCGTCCGGAACAGTGCGGGGCGGCTGCCCGCGGCCGTTGATGAGTACGCGGCCGCGTTCCATGACGAGACGGAGGGGGCGCGCGAGGACGACGCTACCCTTCGCGCCTGCGACGCGGCCACGCTCGAAGGGTCCGCGGATCCGCGATGTCCACGTGGGGTGTTCCTCGCTCCGCGACACGGCGTGCCGGATTGTGGCGCTACCCTATCGCCTGACGAGACGGCACATTACGGCAACCAAGCGTCGCCCGCTGGCGCATGTCTCGATGCGGTTTGATCCGTCGGTCCGCCTCACCACGACGCGGACCCGTCGAGCAGACTTGAAAGATAAGCCAAATGGAAAAGCCGGAATTCTTCGTCACCCCGGGCTATGGTCAGCAGCTGCGCGACCTGCTGCACTATTCACAGGCAGTAAGGATAGGAACCCGCGTCGAGACATCGGGCCAGGGTGGCTGGGATGACGATCTGCGGATTCCCGACGCGTTGGAAGATGAGATCACCCAGGCCTTCCGCAATGTGGAGCGCACATTGGCGACCGCAGGGGCAGGCTGGGAGCACGTGGTGCACATCAATTCCTACCATGTCGGCGGCTTCCCCGCGGAGGTCAACGAGACGATGGCGCGGCTGTATCGCCAGTATATGCCCCATCATGCGCCGATCTGGACGCAGACCGGCGTCGAGGCGCTGGGGCTGCCGACGATGCGCATCGAGATCCGCGTGACGGCCATCATCGCCTGAACCGTGCGGTGGTCGCAGGGCCATGTTCGCCGTTCTCCAGCCGCCGCGGTCGGGAGGGCGGCCCGAAACGATCTGTGTGAGGAGAAAAGTGATGAAGCTTCGCAAGTTCACCCTCGCCGATGCGTCGCTGGAACGCTCGCCTGGACAGGAGGCGGATGTGTTCGTCGGCAATCTGATCGACGAGCGGCACGGCGGGGCGATCACCATCGGCTATGGACGCTACGCACCCGGCCAGAGCCTCGCCGAGACCATGGCGGTCGACGATGTCATGATTGTTCTGGAGGGACGGCTGACGGTTTCCACCGATCTCGATACGGTCATCGCCGGCCCCGGCGACATCGTCCACATGCCCAAGGGTGAAACCGTCACCATTCGCACGCAGGAGGAGGGCGCATTGACCGCCTACGTCACCCATCCGCATTGGCGCCCCGCGCACGCCTAGCATGCGCCGCCCGTCATCGGTAACGTTCTCGATGCCGCGGCGGGAGGATCAGCTCATTTGCCGACCGATCGGAGAAGAGGTTAGCCGATGCGCGTGATGAAGATCGCCATAGCCGGCTTCGGCGGCGTCGGTCGCGCAACGGCCAGGCTGTTGTTGTCCCGACGCGAACGCTACCGTCGCCTCTATCGCAGAGATGTTCGTCTGGTCGCGGTCTGCGGTTCCCGTTCCGGTCTCTTCGATGCCAACGGACTTGAAGCCGACCGGCTGGACGTGCTGGAGGCCGGCTTGACGGGACCGGACTTTGTGGCGGCAACGGGCGCCGAGGTCCTGATCGAGGCCGGCCCCAGCGACTTTCGCACCGGTGGCCCCGGGCTCGCCTATATCCGCTCGGCCCTTTCCGGCGGACAGGATGCGATCGTCATCTCGAAAGGCGCGTTGGTCCATAGCGGAGCGGAGTTGCGGCAACTGGCCAAGCGCTCGAATGCCCTCCTGAAAATCAGCGGCGCGGCCGCCGCCGCTCTGCCGACCATCGACCTTCTCGACCATAGCCTTCTCGGCTCCACCGTGATCGGCGTGGAAGGAATCCTCAACGCCACCACAAACTACCTCCTTGACGCCATGACCTCGCGCGGGATCGGCTTTGAGGGCGCGCTGCGCGAGGCTCAGGCCGCAGGGTTCGCGGAGGCGGATCCGCGCAACGATACCGAAGGGTGGGACACGGCGGCAAAGCTCCTGATCCTGGCCAATTTCGGCCTCGGGCTGGAGCTTGCGATGGAGGATCTCACCGTAACGGGGATCCAGTCCGTGACACACCGGGAGATCGAGGCGTGGAGAGCCGATGGCCTCGTGCCCAAGCTTGTCGGCAGCCTCCTTTATGCGAATGGCGGCGTGCGAGCCGATGTGGGGATCCGAGCCTATCCGCTCGCGGATCCGTTCGCCCATGTCAGCGGGAAGACCAAGGCGATCCGCATCACGACCGATGCCATGGGCGAGACGGTCGCCATGAGCCATGGAACCGAACCGCTCGCGACCGCCGCGGCGGCGCTCAAAGACCTTGAGCACATCCTGAAGGCGAGATCCGCCGAAGGGCCGCCACGGGAAGCGTAGTCATCACCCGGCCGCATGGCCCCGCTCGAACCGGTCCGAACATGGCAGAGGCTTCAGCTTCATGAAGGACTGATGCTTCCCATCGGAATTTCCAGCGTGAGCGAGAGGCCGTCCTCCGTCCAGGCGCGGGAGACCATGCCGTTCATCCCGCGCAGCACGGCCCTTTCGAGCACCGACCCGAAGCCCTCGCGCGAGGGCGAGGTGCCGCGCTCAAGCACCGCCTGCTCGTCCCACGTCATCTTGAAGAGATCGTCCACCGACGTGACCTGAATGGTCAGCCGTCCATCGGCCTGCGAGAGGGCGCCATATTTGGCGGCGTTGGTCGTGAACTCGTGAAACAGCAGCGCGATCGATGTCAGGGCGTTGCCGGACAGCGCGATATCCGCGCCGCTGACCGTGATGCGGTGGCTGTTCGGGCCATTCTGCGGGCAGTGATAGGGAGCCAGAATGGCATTGAGCAGGGCGACGACCGTGGTCTCGGATTTGGCCTCGGCCTCGCGGCTCAGGTCAGGCAATGTGAGATCATGCGCGCGCGCCAGCGCCTGAAGCCGTGAGCGCAGGTCGCCCGCGAGTTGCTCCGCGCTACCGGCCGCCCGCGCGCTGAACTCGATCAGGCCGACGGTGACGGCGAACAGGTTCTTGATGCGGTGGTTGATCTCCCGCAGCAGCATGTCCTGCTGCTCGCGGGCATGCTGATGGCGGTGGACGTCATGTGTCAGCGTGATCAGGAACTCGTCCTTGCGCCGTCCCGCCTCCCTGAGCGCCTCGGCCTGCACTTCCAGTTCGTCGCGCTGGGCGGCGATCATCTGCCGCTGCCGGTAGAGTTCGAAGAACACATCGGCCTTGCTGCGCAAGATGTCCGGCTCGATGGGCTTCTGAATGAAATCCACGGCCCCGGCCTCATAGCCGCGGAACCGGCGTTGGCTGTCGGCACTGCCGGCGGTGACGAAGATGATGGGAATGCCACGGGTCCGCTCGCTGCCGCGCATGAGCTCGGCAAGTTCGAATCCGTTCAGGCCCGGCATCTGGACGTCGACCAGCGCCAGCGCCACGTCATGCTGCAGCAGCAGCTCCAGCGCCTCGTCGCCGGAGCGTGCCTTCAGCAGCAGGAGGTCGTCCCTGCGCAGCAGCGCTTCGAGCGAGACGAGATTATCCTCGAGATCGTCAACCAGCAGGAATGGAACGGGGCTCATGGTCACGTTCAAACCTCTCGCAGATAGGCTGCAATGGCGTGGAGAGACATAATCCGCGCGTCCGGGCAGAGATTGATCGCGGCCTCGGGCATCGCCGATGCGAATGCCTCGTCCGGATCCTGCACCAGCGCGATGCCGCCGAGAGCGGCGACGGCGCACAGCCCCTGCGCGCCGTCCTGGTTGGCGCCGGTCAGCACGATGGCGATCAGTGCCGCGCCATAAGCGTCGGCCGCGCTCTCAAAGAGCACGTCGATGGAGGGGCGCGAGAACAGCACGGGTTCGTCGCTGGACAGCGAGAGTGTCCGGTCCATTTCCACCAGGAGGTGATAGTCGGGCGGCGCGAAATAGACGGTGCCACCAACGACCGGCTCCTTGTCATCGGCCTCGCGCACCTCGATCTGGCATTTGTTCTGGAACAGCTCCGCAAGCACGCTGCGCTTGTCGGCGGGAACGTGCACGACCACCATGACCGGTAGTCTGAACCCCGCGGGCAGCGAGGGGAGAATGGCCGACAGTGCCTCCAGCGCCCCCGCTGACGCGCCGATCACGACCGCTTCCGAGCGCGCCGTCATTGGGCGCTCCTCTGGTAGATCTTTTCTTCGCGCACGAAGTCCACGAAGGAGTCCGCGTGGCCGGAAAACCGCAGGCTCTCCTTCGCGCCCAGCCCAAGAAAGCCTTTGCGCACGAGCGAGTCCTTGAACAGGCCCAGCGCGCGATCCTGCGCGGAGCGGTTGAAATAGATGAGGACGTTCCGGCAGGAGATGAGATGCATCTCGCCGAAGACCGCGTCCGTCACCAAGCTGTGGTCGGAGAACACGACCTTCCGTCGCAGGCTCTTGTCGAAGGACGCCCGGCCATAGGCGGCGTGATAATAATCCGACAGCGAGTTCCGCCCGCCGGATTTGCGGTGGTTCTCGGTGAAGAGCGGAATGCGGTCGAGGTTGAAAATGCCGGTTTCCGCGGCCCGGAGCGCGTCCTGATTGATGTCGGTCGCGTAGAACAAAGTCCGCTCCTCCAGGCCCTCCTCGCGGAACAGGATGACCATGGAGTACAGCTCCTCGCCGGCGCTGCAGCCCGCGATCCAGACCTTCAGCGACGGATAGGTGCGCAGGTGCGGCACCACCTTTTCCCGCAGCGCGCGGAAATAGGACGGGTCGCGGAACATCTCGCTGACCTGCACCGTCAGATAGCCGAGAAGACGCGGCAGCATGTCGGGATCGCGCATCAGCGCGTCCTGCATGGCCGAGAAGCTGGCAAAGCCCAGCTGCTGGCGCCCCTGCCGCAGCCGCCGCTTGATCGAGGCCATGGCATAGTCGCGGAAATCATAGTGATAGCGGTAATAGAGAGCATCCAGCAGCAGCCGGATCTCGATGTCCTCGGTCCGCTCGTTGGCAAGGTCCTCCGTCACCGCGGCATCCACACGCGCACGAGGGACAGGAGCTTCTCGACGTCGAGAGGCTTGGCCATATAGTCGTTGGCGCCGGCGTCGACGCATCGCTGCTGGTCGTCGGGCATCGCCTTCGCGGTCAGCGCGATGATCGGCAGCTTCTTCCACGCCGCATTCCGGCGGATTTCGCGCATCGCGGTGAGGCCGTCCATGACCGGCATCATCACGTCCATCAGCACCAGGTCGATCGCACCCGCCGCTGTATCCGCCGATTTCGCGAGGGCGTCGAGCGCCTCCTGCCCGTTGCGGGCGATCTCGACGATCACGCCTCTCGGCTCGAGGATGTTGGTCAGCGCGTAGACGTTGCGGATGTCGTCCTCGACGATGAGGATCCGCCGGCCCTCCAGCAGCGCGTCACGGTTCCGCGCCTTGCGGATCATCTTCTGTTGCTCGTCCGGCAGCTCGGATACCACCTGGTGCAGGAAGAGGCTGACCTCGTCGAGCAGGCGCTCGGGCGATTTGGCACCCTTGATGATGATCGACTTCGAGTAGCGGCGGAGCTTTTCCTCGTCGTCGACGGAGAGTTCGCGGCCAGTATAGACGATGACCGGCGGAAAGGCGTAGGCGCTCTCCTGGCTGAGGGTCTCCAGCAGCGAGTAGCCGGAAGCGTCCGGCAGGGTCAGGTCGAGCACCATGCAGTCGAAGGTCTGTTCCCTGAGCAGCGTGAGGCACTCGGCCGCCGTGCCGGCGGTGACGGTCTGCACGTCGTGCGACGACAGCAGCCGCGCGACGGCGTCCCGCTGCACCGGATCGTCCTCGACGATGAGCACCCTGTGGAGCCGCTGCGACAGCTTGGCTTCCAGCTTCTGCACCACCTCCACCAGTTGCTCGCGCTGCACCGGCTTCAGCGCATAGCCGACGGCGCCGAGCGAAAGTGCGGTCTCCATGTTGTCGGAGGCGGAGACGACGTGAATGGGAATGTGACGGGTGCGGACGTCGTGCTTGAGCCGGTCCAGCACGGACAGGCCGGACTGATCGGGCAGGCCGACATCGAGCACGATGGCGTTGGGCATGAACTGCCGCGCCATGGCGAGCGCCTCCTCCGCGGTTCCCGCGACCAGCGCGCGGAAGCCCATTTCGCGCGAGAGGTCGCGCAGGATTTCCGCGAACGAATCATCGTCCTCGACCACCAGCAGAACGCGCTTCTCGTCGGAAGGCGCGTTGCGGTCGTCCTCGACCTTCCGCTGGAGCCGCGCCGGGGTCGCGCGGGTTGGTTCCGCATCGGCCGGCGCCGGCATGGCCGGGCTCGGCGCCGCCGGGTCGCGAGGCGCGACCTTGGCGGGGTCGTACTCGGCTGGAATGGTCAGGGTGAAGGTGCTTCCCGCGCCCTCGCGGCTTTGCAGTTCGATCGAGCCGCCCAGAAGCCGCGCCAGCTGGCGCGAGATGGAGAGGCCGAGACCGGTGCCGCCATATTTGCGGCTGATCGTGCCGTCGGCCTGATGGAAGGCTTCGAAGATCGAGCGCTGCTGCTCCGGCGCGATGCCGATGCCGGTGTCGGTGACGGCGAAGGCGATCTTGCCGTCGCCCACCGGCCCGATCGACAGAGTGACCTTGCCGTTCTCCGTGAATTTGAAGGCGTTCGACAGGAGGTTCTTGAGCACCTGTTCGAGGCGCAGGCCATCGGTGTCGATCGTGCTCGGGCAATCGGGCGAGATGTCGACGATGAAATCCAGCCGCTTCTGCGCCGCCACGGGCTGGAACAGCGGCTGAAGACTGGTGGCGATGCGCTGGAGAGGCAGCGTCTCCGGCCGGATTTCCACATGCCCGGCCTCGATCTTGGACAGGTCGAGAATGTCGTTGATGAGGTTCAGCAGGTCATTGCCCGACGACTGGATGGTGCGGGCGAATTTGACCTGCTCGTCGCTCAGGTTGTCGTCGGGATTGTCGGCAAGCAGCTTGGCGAGGATCAGCGACGAGTTCAGCGGTGTGCGCAGCTCGTGCGACATGTTGGCGAGGAAGTCGGACTTGTAGCGGCTGGCTTGCTCCAGTTCGCGGGCCTTCAGCTGGACGGCGGCATTGGCGCGCTCCAGATCGTCGCGCTGCCTCTCCAACTGCTGGGTCTGCTCTTCCAGCTGCGAGTTGGTCTGCTCCAGTTCCACCTGCTGCTGTTCGAGCCGGGCCTGAGATTCCTTCAGGGCGCGGCTCTGTTCCTCCAATTCCTCGTTCGAGACCCGCAACTCCTCGCTCTGGGTCTGCAGCTCTTCCGACTGACGCTGCGTCTCGTCGAGCAGGGTCTGCAACTCGCTGCGATAATTCGCCGAGCGCACGGCGATGGCGATGGCGTTGGATGCCTCCGCGAGAAGCTCGACCGTCGCGGTGTCCACCGGCTGCAGAAAGCCGAGCTCCATCACCGAATTGACACTGCCGTCGACGCTGCCGGGCGAGATGGCGATGCTCCTGGGCTTGTCCTGTCCCATGGCCGAACCGAAGACGAGGTACCCGTCGGGCACATCGCTGATGAGGAGCGGCCGGTTTTCCGCAGCGGCCTGTCCGAGCAGCCCTTCGCCCCGACGCACCTCAAGGGGAAGCTCGGCATCGTCCGGCACGCCATAGGTGGCGGCGCGCCGGTAGCGCGCACCATCCGCGACGTAGACGGCACCCGCGACGGCGCCCAGATAGGTCGAGAGGAACGCCAATATGCTCCGCGTCAGCTGTTCGATGCCCGGGTCGCCCATCATCGCGGTGGCAAGCCCCATCTGCCCGCTCTGGAGCCATTCCTCGCGGCGGCGTGCCACGGTCGCCCGGCGAATGAGGAGGGCGATGGCCCCGGTGAGCAGGATGCCGAGGAAGCTGGACAGCAGCGTACTGGCGAGCGCGACCTTCTGCGACCAGTCCATTTCGATGAGCCGCTCGCGGCGCAGCCGGACCTCCTCCTGGGACAGGGCCGCGAGCTGCGTGCGGATCGCGTCCATCTCGACCTTGCCCCGGTCGGTCGTGACGATGGCCAGCGCGGCTTCCAGCCCCTGGGTCCGGCGCGTCTCGATGGTCTCGCCGAGTTCGGCCAGCTTGGCCGCCACATGCAATCGCAGCAGCGCCAGCCTCGGCTTCTGGGAGGGATTGTCGCTCGTCAGCTCGGCGACTTCGTCGATCTTCGCGGGAATAGCGGCTAGTGCGAGCTGGTAGGGTTCGAGATATTTGTCGTCTTCGGTCAGCAGGAAGCCGCGCTGGCCGGTCTCGGCATCCTGGACGCTCGAACGGATGGCCGCGAGCGCGATGATGACCTCGTGCGAATGGAAGATCCGCTCGCTATTGTCCTTCAGCGTCCTGAGATTGAAATAGGCAACGGTGCCGCTCAGCAGGAAGAACACGATGGCGCTGAAAAGGCCGACCGCGACCGAGGGGTCGAGCCCCAGCCAGCGTCCCCATCCGCCCGTCGCCGTACCTTGAGTCATGATGCTGCCGTCAGTGATGAGGAACGTTCAGGGGCGGGCAGGCGCGGAGTGAAATTCGCGCGCGTCGGGGCTGTGTGTGGTCGATGGCGGGGAGCGGACGGAGGCCTCGGGGGAAGCGTCGACGGCACGGTCATCTTCCACTCACCCGATGAATTGGCGCAGGGCCTGCGACAGTAGCGCGCCCGACAGTGGCTTGTTGAAGAAAATCCCGTTCTCGGGAACATCGTCGCCGCCGGCGGTCTGCCGGCCGGAAACGATGATGATGTGCAGGCTGGGCCAGCGTTCGCGGACATGTCTTGCCAATTGCAGCCCGTCCATCGATCCGGGCATCTCGATATCGGTGATGACGACGCGAATATCCGGGCGGGATGCGAGCAGCGTCAGCGCATGATCGGCATTCGCCGCCTCGATCGCGTCGAACCCGGCGTCCTCCACCATTAAAACGGTATCGATCCGAAGGAAAATCTCGTCCTCGACGACAAGGACGGTCGACTTTTCCGGATCCCGGCAGTCGGGCATGTCGATACCTGGGGGTTGCGCTGCGTAGCGGAGGGATGGCGGCGGGGTGAGGACGAGGCTATGAGCCGCTATAACCCCAAGGGTTTCATTCGGTTCCCTGCTCACGTGAATATTTGTCCGCTCATCGACAGCGCATTCGTCGGGAGCCGACATATTGCCGGCTAAGGACCTGATTGGGCTGTCTTCGTGCGCGGGCCACGGACACCGGGCGTGAATCACGCTTGGCGTGGCTGATGCGGTGATCTTTGTGAGAGTCCGGGAATGTTTCCAGGCGTGGAGCGCGAAGACGCCGGGCGCGGTGTACCGGAACCGGAGTTCGGCCAGGGGTGCCCTGTCGCATTGCGCATGAAACCTGTCGCACGGAGAACTTCAGCGGCGTGAACTTCGCCGCACAATCCGTCATGGCCGGAGGTCGTTCTCCGCGGCTTTTTCCATCCGGCTTCACCGGTTCTCAAAGGGGTCGACATGCGGGCCGTCAGGCATGTGGAGCAATTGGCCGCCTATGCGCTGGCCGATCTCGGCGGTCAGCGGCGCACGCTGGCGCAGAATGAAAGCGCGTACCCGCCCAGCCCGCTTGCCATCGCCGCCGGCCACGCCGCGCTGGAAAACGCCGCGCTCTATCCCGATCCCGACTGGACGGAGCTGCGCGCCGCGATCGCGGCCCAGCACGGGCTCGACCCCGCGACCATCCTGTGCGGCACCGGGTCGATGGACCTGATCAGTTGCACCATTCGCGCCTTCGCCGGTCCCGGCCGCGAGGTGCTCGCGCCCCGCTATGGCTATCTGTTCG
Source organism: Ancylobacter gelatini (assembly GCF_022601675.1). GTDB lineage: Bacteria > Pseudomonadota > Alphaproteobacteria > Rhizobiales > Xanthobacteraceae > Ancylobacter > Ancylobacter gelatini. The sequence continues at coordinate 22,553 of NZ_JAKVIL010000007.1, forward strand.
CCGCCACCGCCACGGCGCAGGCCGACGCTACCTATGTGACCGTGGATGAAGCCCGCGGCATGGTCGATGTCGACGGGCTGCTGCGGGCCGTCACCCCGGCGACCGCCATGGTCTTCCTCTGCAATCCGGGAAATCCCACCGGCACCCGCATCCCGAGCCGCGAGATCCTTCGCCTGAGGGACGGGTTGCCGGCCTCGGTGCTTCTGGTCGTCGATCAGGCCTATGGCGAATTCGACGATCAGGACCACCGCGCGGTGTTCGGTCTGGTTGCGCGTGGCGACACCGTGGTGCTGCGGACCTTCTCCAAGGCCTACGGGCTGGCAGGCGTGCGGATCGGCTGGGGCGTCTTCCCGCCCGAGGTCGGCCGGGAGGTGCGCAAGCTGCAGAACTCCAACGACGTGACCGTCATCGCCCTCGCCATGGCGGCGGCGGCGATGCGTGACCAGCTGCATATGCGCGATGTCGTCGCCCGCACCGCCGCCACCCGCGCGATCTTCGCCGAGGGCCTCACCGCCGCGGGCTATGCCGTGCTGCCGAGCCACACCAATTTCGTCATGGTCCGCCTTGCGGATCGAGGCGAAGCCGACCGCGCCCATGCCGCCCTGCTCGGCGCCGGGCTGATCGCGCGGCAGCTCGGCGGCTACGGGCTGGCGGACAGCCTGCGCATCACCATCGGCCTGCCGGAGGAGATGCAGGCGGCGCTTGCGGTTCTCACCGGCCTCGCGCCGCGCTGAGCCCCCCGGAACGGCAGCGTGGCAGGACCTCCAACCGATGCTAGACGCCCCCATGTCCCTGTCGCACACCTTCGGGCATCTCGGCCAATCCGAGCGTCCGGTACGCATCGGCTTCTTCCTGGCGCCGGACTATCCGCTGATGACCTTCTCGGCGGCGCTGGACGCCCTGCGGCAGGCCAACCGCATCGCGGACCGCAAGGCCTTCGAATGGGTTCTGATCACGGCGGATGGAGGAGAGGCGCGCTCCAGTTCCGGCCTCGGCTTTCCGGCCAACGCCTCGCTCCGTAACGCGCCCCGTTGCGATGTCGTCATCGCCTGCGCCGGCGTCAACTTCGCCGCGGCCTACAGTCCGGCGCTGTTCAGCTGGCTTCAGCGGCTCTACGCGGAAGGCTGCGTGCTTGGCGCCATCAGCACGGCGGTGTTCTATCTCGCCAGGGCCGGGCTGCTGGAGGGCCGGCGCTGCGCCATTCATTGGGAATCGCTGGAAGCGTTCCGCCATGAATTTCCCGGCTGCCTCGCAACCGACGATATCTTCGCCATAGACGGGCGCATCCTCACCTCGTCGGGCGGCACCGTTACGCTCGACATGATGCTGTACCTGATCACGCAGATCGAGGGGCGCGATCTCGCCTTCAGGATTTCCGACCAGTTCAATCATTCCCGCATCCGCCGGCAGCACGACAGCCAGCGCGTGCAGGCGGAGGATCGCTTCGACGTCCGCCATGCCAAGCTCGCGCAGGTGATCAAGCGGATGGAAGGCAGCCTGTTCGAGCCGGTCGGCATCGCCGCGCTGGCGGACGCGGTGGGTCTGTCCTCGCGCCAGCTGGAGCGGCTGTTCCGCACGCATCTCGGCACCAGCCCGTCGAAATTCTACATCGGGCTGCGGATGGAGCGCTCGCGTGACCTGCTGCTGCATACCGAATTGTCGGTTGCCGAGATCGCCGGCGTCTGCGGCTATGAAACGGCCTCGCATTTCAGCCGTTTCTATCGCCAGCACTTCAAGGAAGGCCCGCGGGCGACCCGTAAAGCCGACCGGGCGAGCCGGATGACGGCGCGCTGAGCATGTCGCATCGTGCAGGCTCGATGTCGGCTCGCGACATTCTGCATCGGCGTCAGGGCTCTTAGTGCTGATCTGGCCGATAACGCGACCCGCACGGAACAGATGGACGATCGAAAGACCACCACCGGCGCCGGCTATATCGCCTCCGTGCTCAAGGGCGCTGGCGTGCGCCATCTCATCGGCTATCCGACGAGCGAACTGTTCGACGCCGCCGCCGAGCTGGACATTCCCCCGATCATGGCGCGCTCGCAGCGCGTGGCGGTGAACATCGCCGAGGGCTGCGCCCGCACCGCGCAAGGCGCCGAGCCGGTGGTGGTGACGGTGCAATATGGGCCGGGCGTCGAAAGCGCGTTCGGCGGCATCGCGCAGGCCTTCAATGATCGCGCGCCCCTGCTTTTCCTGCCGACCGGCTATCCGCGCGACTCCCAGGGCGTGGCGCCGAATTTCGAGGCGCAGCGCAGCTTCCAGCACATCACCAAATGGAGCGAGCGCGTCTCCCGGACGCAGGACCTGCCGCGTCTGCTGCACGCGGCGCTGTCGCGCCTGCGGCAGGGCAGCCCCGGCCCGGTGATGCTGGAACTGCCCGCCGACCTGCTCGCCGAGCCGTTCGAACCGCCGGCCGCTGACTGGCCGCTGCTCCCGCGCAGCGCCCCGCAGGCCGATCCGGCGGAGATCGCTAGCGTAATGCGCAGGCTGCTGAACGCGGACAACCCGCTGATCCTCGCAGGTCAGGGTGTGCTGGCGGCGGGTGCGAGCGAGGAACTCGTCGCCTTCGCCGAGCGGTTCTCGATCCCGGTGGCAACCACGCCGAACGGCAAGAGCGCCTTCCCGGAGACGCATCCGCTCGCGCTCGGCGCCATCGGGCGCGCGCGGCCGGCAACCGTCGATCATTTCCTGGGCAAGGCCGATATCGTGCTGGCGCTCGGCAGCAGCCTGACGCGCTCCTACTACATCCTGCCGATTCCGCCGGACAAGACGATCCTCCAGGTCACGCTCGACGCGGCCGACATCGGCAAGGACTACCCCGTCGCCCAGGCGGTGATCGGCGATGCGCGCGCCGTGCTCCGGCAGATGCTCGATGCCGGCCATCCGGCGCGGGAGGGCAGGGGCCTGCGCGAGGAGATCGCGGCCGTGCGCCGCCGCTTCCTGGAGCGATGGGCGCCGCTGCTCGCCGCCGACAGCCACCCCATCTCGCCGTATCGCGTGGTCGGGGAAATGATCGCCGCGCTCGATCCGGCCCGCACCATTCTCACCCACGATGCCGGCAATCCGCGCGACCAGCTCATGCCGTTCTACGCGGCGACGATGCCGGGCGGCTATGTCGGCTGGGGCAAGACCACCCAGCTCGGCAGCAGCCTCGGCTTTGCCATGGGCGCGCGGCTCGCCCGGCCGGACCGGCTGTGCGTCGCGCTGATGGGGGAGGCCGCCTTCGGCATGACCGGCATGGATTTCGAGACCGCGATCCGTTGCGACCTGCCCATCCTCGTCGTGCTGCTGCGCAATGGCGTGATGGGCGGCTCCGCCGCCGGCATGCCCAAGGCGACGGCCAAATACGGCGCCAATCGCGTCACCGGCCGCTACGCTCCGATCGCGCAGGCGCTCGGCGGTTATGGCGAAAGCGTCGCTGATCCGGCCGACCTGCGCGCGGCCCTGCTGCGCGGCATCGCGCGGGTCGATGGCGGACAGGCGGCGCTGATCGAGGTGGACACCCACGAGGAGCCCCGGCTTCCGGGACTCTGGCAGAAAGAGCTCTAGATGTTCGACACGCTCATCACCGGCGGCACCGTCGTCAATGCCGAGGGCGCCGCACCGGCCGGGCTCGCGCTGAGCGGCGGGCGCGTGGCGGCGCTGCTCGCCCCCTCCGAGAGCGCGCCCGCGCGGCGGACCATCGACGCTTCCGGCCTCTACCTCCTGCCGGGCCTCGTCGACGCGCATGTGCATCTGCGCGAGCCCGGCCTCACGCATAAGGAGGACGTCACGTCCGGCACGCAGGCGGCGGCGCTCGGCGGCGTGACGACGCTGCTCGACATGCCGACCGACGAGCCCTGGACGGTCAGCCCGGAAGACCTTGCCGACAAGGCGGCCGTCACGCAGGGCCGGCTGCATGTCGATGTCGGATTCCAGGTCGCGGTGCGGCACGGCGGGCCCGACCGGACCCGCTTCACCGGCCTCTCGCCGGTCTCCTTCGAGGTCTTCACGGCCGACGTCCCCGAGCTCTTCCTGTTCGACACGATCGATCGCCTGACGCAGGCGCTGGCCGCCTTTGCCGGCAGCCGGCAACTCGTCGGCGTCTCGCCGGGCGACCAGTCGATTCTTGACGGACAGGCCGCGCGCGACAGCGCGGGCGACGCGGCCGCGTTCGGCCGCAGCCGGCCGCCGCTCGCCGAGGCCAACGGCGTCGCGCGCGCCGTGCTCGCGGCGGCGACGACCGGCGCGCGCATCCATGTCCGGCAGATCAACGCCGCGCTCGGCGTCGCCACCTGGCGCCGGATGCGCGATCTCGCCGACGCCTCCGTCGAGACGACGGTGCAGAACCTGTTCTTCACCGCCGCCGATTATGAGACGCAGGGCGCGCGCCTGAAGGCCTCGCCCCCTTTTCGCGATCTCGCGGATGTCGAAGCCCTGCGCGCCGCCCTCGCCGAGGGGCTGATCGACATCGTCGCGACCGACCACGCCCCGCACGCCCCGGCGGAGAAGGCGGCGCCGTACTCCGCCTTTGCCGACATTCCCGGCGGCATGCCGGGCGTGCAGACCCTGCTGCCGGCCATGCTGCGGCTGGTGGAGGAGAAGGTGATCGACCTGCCCGCCCTGGTGCGCCTGTGCGCGTGCAATCCCGCCGCCCGCTTCGGCCTCGCCACGCGCAAGGGGCGGATCGCGCCGGGCTTCGATGCCGACATCCTCTTTCTCGATCCGCGTGGCGAAACCCAGATCCGCGACGAGGCGCAGCTGTCGCGCGGCGGCTACACCCCGTTCCACGGCTGGACCGTGCCGGGCGCGCTGAGGGCGGTGCTGCTGCGCGGGACCGAGGTCATGCGCGACGGCCGGCTGGTCGGGCCTCCCCACGGCCAGGTGGTCGGCGGCACGTTCTGAACGACCCGGAGGGCGGGCTCGGCCATGACGCGGGAAGGCGCCATCAAGGGGAGGTGTTCATGGATCGGGAACGGGGTGGCAGGACCGCGCCGGCGTTCGGTGCCAGTGGCGGGCTCGGCGGGGCGATCGCGCGCGCTCTGCCGCGAAAGGCACGAGCGTGGTGGTTGCCGACATCAACGGCGCGGCCGCGCAGGTGACGGCCGACGACATCGCGCAGGCGGCGCCGGGCGTGTCGCCTTCCTCGACCGGCAGAAGGCGCAGCGCGGGCCGTTGAGGACGTGGCGGCACAAAGCACTGCCGCCATTCCGGTCCGCCGCTAGGGCGGTCCGCGCGAACAGGGCGATACCGTCGCCTGCCTCGCGAGTACGCGCGCCTCTTAACAATACCGGCAGCGCGGTGCGCGTCGATGGCGGGCTGATCGCCAGCGTCCGAGGGCGGCATGGGCGGCGGGATCGAGTATCGCCGCCGTCCCCCGCCCCGCATGTCGCATGCTGCATATTTTGCTGCCATTCCCGCCATTCACGCGCACGGCGCCACCGACATAGTGGAGGCGATCGGCCATTCGTCGATCGGCCACGCGTCCCCCGCTCGGGTCGCATGGCCGCGCACCCCCAAGCTCACGATCACCTTCCCATGTCGCTGATGTCCCGCGCCGGCCTCGCCCCGGCGTCCCGCCTTCGCCAGCTCGGCCCGATGATGTTCAGCCTCCTGGTGGTCATCAGCGGGAACGCGGTTCTCACCTCGGCGCTCTCGCTCCGGCTCGCGCAGCCGCATTGGGCGGAATGGGAGGTGCAGTGGCTGCTCACGGGCTTCCCCGCCGGCTTTCTCGCCGGGTGCGTGCTGGGGCGGGTGCCGGTGGCGCGGCTCGGCCACCAGCGAGCGTTCCTGGTGCTGGGCGGCGTGGTGGTGCTGGCGGCCCTCGGTCTCGGCCTCACCGATCGGATCGAGGTGTGGCTGCCGCTGCGCTTTCTCAACGGTTTCGCCGTCGCCGCGATCTTCGTGGCGATGGAGAGCTACATCAACCTCTACGCCGAGCCGCGCCGGCGCGGGGTCTATTTTTCGCTCTACATGGTGGCGACCTCGCTGGCCGTGGTGATGGGCCAGATCGTGATCACGGCGGTCGGCACCGAATCGCCCTATCTGTTCGAGGTCGGCATGCTGGTGTGCCTGGCCGGCCTGCTGCACTGCCGCTATGTCGGCCGCGCCTGGCCGTCCTTGTCGGTGCCGCTCGTGTCGGCGACGCTCGTGCCGGCGCCGCCGGAGCGTCCCGTCCCGACGCGATGCGGCAACTTTGCCAGCCTGTTCCGCAGCGCGCCCGCGACGATCATCTGCGTGTTCCAGGCCGGCATGACCAATATGAACGTCGTCGCGCTCACGCCGATCTACGGCGCGCAGATCGGCCTGCCTTCCATGCTGTCGATCGCCATGGTCACGGCGTTCATGACCGGTGGCCTGCTGGCGCAGGCGCCTGTCGGCTGGCTGTCGGATCGCACGCCGCGGCTGCTGCTCCTGCTGGTGCAGAGCCTGCTCGCCTGCGCACTCTGCCTCGTGATCGTCCTCATCGGATCGGCTGCGCCGCTGTTGCTCTGGTTGGTGTTCTTCGCATATGGCGCGGCGGCGCTGACCATGTATCCCGTCGCCAGCGCGCATGCCAATGCCCAGATCGACAGCCGGCAGATGGTCGCCGCCTCCGGCCTGCTGCTGTCGCTTTATTCGCTCGGCAACATTGCCACGCCGGGCACCGCGGCCGGCCTGATGAGCCGCTTCACGCCGGGCGCCCTGTTCGTGATGCTTGGGGCCGGCGCCGTGCTGGTCGGCGCTACCGCCCTGTTCAGTCTGGTGCGCGAGCGCCGTGGCGCGGCGCGCCCGGCGGCCCGGTGACGCTCACATGCGCGCCGGTCTCAATTTCATCGGCTTTCCCGAACAGAAAATAGGCGTCATGCTTTCGGGATGGACGGTGGTTCGATCGAACGCGCGGTGAAAGGGTTCCCTCGCGATTCGGGTGAGATGAGGCTGCGATTTGGAAGAGCTGACCCGAGCCGCCGAAAGACCCTGCGCACCATCGCCGCGAACCGGCAGTGCGTCCGCTGCCCCGCCCATCCGCGTCGCTTTCGTGCTAACGCCAGGCTTCTCCTTCATCTCCTTCGCCTGCGCGATCGACGTGCTGCGCGTCGCCAACATGCTGAGCGGGCAGACGCTGTACAGCTATCGGGTGCTGTCGACGGTGGAAGGGCAGGTGCATGCCAGCAATGGCACGCCGGCTGTGCCGGAAGCCCATTTCGAGAAGGGCGGGGACTGCCAGCTCATCGTGGTTTTCGCCAGCTATGGCGCCGAGCAGACCGAGGACGAGGCCCTGTTCGCGTGGCTGCGTCGTGCCTCCCGGCGCGGCACCTGCATCGCGGCCGCCGGCACGGCGCCTTACATCCTGGCGCGAGCCGGCCTGCTCGAAGGGCGCCTCGCGGCGCTGCACTGGGAAAGCATCAATTCCTTCATGGAGGAGTTTCCCGGCCTTGGCGTGTGCGACCGGGTGTTCGTCGAGGACAAGAACGTCTGGACCTGCTGCGGCGGCACCTCCGCCTTTGACATGATGGTCGCGCTGGTGGCGCGCGATCATGGGGCGGAGCTGTCACGCGCGGTCGCCGATCAGCTGGTCTATCCGTCGGTGCGCAAATCCGGCGACACCCAGCAGCGCAGCGCCGAGCGGCTGCGGCTGGTGGACCCGGAACTCGCCGCTCTCATCAAGCTGATGGAGGGCACGCTCGAAGACCCTCTCACCCTCGAACAGCTGGCGCGGCGCGCGCACCTGTCGCCGCGCAAGATGCAGCGGCTGTTCGCGACGCGCATCGGCCGCACGCCCAAGCAGTTCTATGTGGAGCTGCGCCTGGCCCGCGCGCGCAGCCTGCTGTCGCAGACCCGCATGCCGGTGGCGGAAATCGCCGTGTCCTGCGGCTTCAGCTCGGCGTCGCACTTCAGCAATCTCTATAAGCGCGTCTACCAGATCAGCCCGCTCGCCGAGCGGGCGCGCGCGCAGGCGAGTGCCGGCGGCAGCTATAATCTCGCCTCCTCGATGCCTCCGAAACAGGCCTATCGCTTCACGCCCGCGGCCGACGGTCCGACCGGCGATCACGCCGGCTCGTAGCCGTTCACAAAGCCGAGCAGCAGCTGGATGCCGCGATCGAGGTCCGCCATGTCCAGATGCTCATCCGGGTTGTGGCTGCCATGGGCGTTGCGCACGAAGATCATCCCGGTGGGAATGCCGGCGGAGGCGAACACCGCCGCGTCGTGGCCGGCGCCGCTGGAAAGAACGGGTGCCGCCAGACCCAGATGCGCCGCCGTCCGCGACAGGCGTTCGACGATATCCGCGTCCATGCGGCCCGGCGCCCATGAGTAGGCCTCGCCGAGATCGATGCGGGTGTGCCGCCGGTGCCCGGCCGCGTCGGCGAGACGCTCGATCTCGCGGCGCACGGCGTCGAGGTCGTCCTGATGCTCGGAGCGCACATCCAGCGTGAAGCCGAGCTCGCCCAGAACACGGCTGCCGCCATGCTGGGCGGGATCGCTCTCCACCCGCCCGAAGGTGAGGGTGAACTCCTTGCCCGCCTCGGCAAGCCGGTCCCACAGCGCTTCCAGCGCGTTGACGAATTCGGTGAAGCCGAGAACGCTGTCGGCGCGGCTCCGGCGCGGCTCGGCGCCGGAATGGGCGTAGGTTCCGAGACAGCGCGCCCGCTGGTAGCGGAAGCCGCCATTGATGGCGGTGACGATGCCGAGCGCGCAGCCGCGATCCACCAGGCGCGGGCCCTGTTCGATGTGCAGCTCGACGAAGGCCGCGATGCGGTCCGGCTTGATCTGCCGCTCGCCGCGCGCCACCGCCCGCGGATCGAAGCCGGCCTCCCGCATGTGCTCGGCAAGGCTGCGTCCGGTGTCGGCGCGAGGGGCATCGAGGGCGTCGTCGGGCAGCAGTCCGAGCGCCGCCCGCGAGCCGGGATAGGACACGGGGAACCACGCGGCCTCTTCCGAGCGGATCGCCATCACCGTCACGTCGCGGCTCGGCCGGCCGCGCTCGCGCAGGGCCGAGAGCGCCGCGACGCCGGCCACCACACCGGCGGCGCCGTCATAGTTCCCGCCATGGGGAACGCTGTCGAGATGCGAGCCGATGACCAGCGCCGGGAGCGTGCGATCCGCTCCCGGCAAGGTCAGATAAAGGTTGCCGGCGGCATCGACGCGGGCCTGCGCGCCAAGGCGCTCCGCCTCGCGCCGCACGATGTCGTGGGCGCGCTGCTCGCCCGCGCCATAGGCCGCGCGGGTGACGCCGGGCGCATCGCCTGTCGCCGCCGCGATCTCCTCCAGCAGCCGGGAGGCCAGCGCGCCCGCGGGCGAAAGTGCCGTCACCTCACGCCGCCTGCGCCGTGAACGGGTGCTGCGCGATCCAGTGACGGGCGATCTGCGCCCGCCCGGCGAACCAGACGGCTTCATGGGCCATCATGTGATCGAGCAGCCGCTCAAGCGCGCCGATCCGGCCCGGACGTCCGATCAGTCGGTTGTGCAGTCCGACCGACATCATGCGCGGCATCACCGCGCCGCGGCGGTGCAGCCAGTCGAAGGAATCGCGCACATAGGTGTAGAAGTGCTCGCCGAGGTCGAAGCCCTGGGCCCGGGTCATCCGGCTGTCGTTATTGTCGAGGCTGTAGGGCACGATGAGGTGCGGCCGGCCGTGTTCGGTCGTCCAGTACGGCACGTCGTCGCTGTAGGAATCGCAGTCGTAGAGGAAGCCGCCCTCCTCGACGAGCAGGCGCCGCGTATTGATGCTGGGCCGGCCCGTGTACCAGCCCACCGGCCGCGTGCCGGTCATCTCCTCGATGACCCTGATGCACCGCTTGATGTCGGCGCGCTCGTCCTCTTCCGAGACGGTGTGGTAGTCGATCCAGCGATAGCCATGGCCCGCGACCTCGTACCCCGCCTCGCGAATGGCGGCGGCGACCTGCGGGTTGCGTTCCAGCGCCATGCCCACGGCATAGATCGTCAGCGGCAGGTTGCGCTCGCGGAACAGCCGCAGGATCTCCCAGAAGCCGACGCGGCTACCATACTCGAAATTGGATTCGACGTTCAGGTGGCGCTCGCCGAACATCGCCGGCGGCGAGTCCAGATCGGTCAGCACCGTCTCGGAATGCGGATCGCCGTGAAGGATGGAGTACTCGCCGCCTTCCTCGTAGTTGAGGACGAAGGAGACCGCGACGCGCGCGTCGCCGGGCCAGTGCGGGTTGACCGGGTTCGGGCCATAGCCGATCAGGTCGCGGGGATAGCTCTGCATGAAAGATCCTTCATTGGTCCCCGGAGCGCCCCGGCGGGCGGGGCACTCCGGTCACTTTGCGGTCAGATGAGGCCCTTGGAGGCCAGGAAGCCCTGGGCGGTGGCCTCGACGCTCTTCTTGTCGACGTCCACCTCGGCATTGAGGCGCGCCATGACATCGGCATCCAGCAGGGCGGAGACCTTGTTGAGCAGCGTGCCGATCTGCGGATTCTTGTCGAGCACCTCCTGCCGGACCACCGGGGCCAGGATGTAGGAGGCGAAGACCTGCTTGTCGTCCTTGAGCGCGACGAGATCGAAGGCGGGGATGCGCCCGTCGGTGGCGAAGCCGAGCGAGACGTCGACCTGCCCGTTCTTCACCGCGTCATAGACGAGGCCCGAGCTCATGACCTTGGTGTTGGGACGGCCGAAGCTGTAATCATAGGTCTTCTCGACCAGCTTCAGCCCGTCGACACGCTGGGTGAATTCGGGATCGCAGGCGAAGGTGACCGTGGTCCCGTCCGTGATGAGCTTGGCCATGTCCGACATGCTGGTCAGCTTGTGCTTGGCCGCATTCTCCTTCGTCATCATGAAGACGAAGGTGTTGTCGGCCTTGGACGGTTCGAGCCAGACGATGCCCTTCTTGGCGTCCAGCTCCTTGACCTTCTTGTAGGTCTCGTCCGGCGGCAGCGTTTCCTTCACCTTGTTGTAGCTGAGGAGCGAGGTGCCGGTATATTCCCAGTAGACGTCGATCTGGCCGTTCTCCATCGCCTGCCGCACGACGCTGCTGCCCATGTCGACCTTGCTGTCGACGGTGAAGCCGTTCTTCGCCAGAAGCTGCGAGGTGATGGAGGCCAGGATCAGTTGCTCGGTGAAGTCCTTGCCGCCGACCACCACGGACGGGCCGGCGGCGAAGCCGGGGGTGGCCGAGGCGAGCAGGCCGACAATGCCGGCCGCGATGATGAATTGACGCCGTTTCATGCTGTAGACCCTCTGGTTTGTAGTGAGGCACTAGGTGCCCGTGTGTGGATGGGTGAGCAGCTGGGCGAGCAGGCCGATCAGCAGATCGGCGAGCAGGGCCAGAAGGATGACCGGGATGGCGCCGGACAGGATCGTGCCGAACTCATAGACGGCGATGCCGCTGAAGATGAGCTGGCCGAGCCCGCCGCCGCCGATCAGGAAGGCGAGCGGCGCCGTGCCGACGGCGAGCGAGATCCCGGTGCGCAGGCCCGCCATGATCGCCGGGAAGGCCCAGGGCAGTTCCACCTGCACGAGGACCTGCCGCGGCAGCATTCCCATGCCGGCGCCGGCTTCGAGGAAGTCGGGCGGGACGGTGGTCAGCCCGACATAGGTGTTGCGCACGATCGGCAGCAGCGCGACGAGGCAGAGCGCGAGCACAACCGGCGGCGTGCCGAGGCCGAGCACGGTCATCGACAGGGCGATCACCGCCAGGCTGGGAATGGTGTTGCCGATATTGAGCAGCTGGATGACCGGCTCGGCCACCCGGCGCAGGCGGGGGCGGCTCAGCAGCACGCCGAGGGCGAGCCCGGCCACAGCCGCCGGCAGGAAACCCTGCAGCGTGATCACGACGTGCTCGCGCGCAAGATAGGTGATGTCCTCCCAATGGTCGGCGAAGGCCTCCTCGTTTCCGGTCGCCACCACGATGAACCAGCACACCAGCGCGGTGAGGAGCAGCGGCAGCGACTCCTGCAGGAGCTTCACGAGACCGGAGCGGAGCGCCGACGACGACATGGCCGCCTACCTCCGCTCACGATAGGTCTGGCCGAGCCTGTGGGTGATCGCCGCCTGGCTGATTTCCCCGTCGAAGCGGCCTTCCCCATCCGTGCAGGGCAGCCAGCCGATATCGCCGCGAAACATGTTCGACACGGCGGTGCGCAGATTGTCGTCGAGGGAGACGCTCGTCGCCGGCGTCATGGCGCTTTCGAGCGTGGCGGCCGGCACGCCGGCGGACAGGCGCGCCTGCGTGACGTAGCCGACCGGCCGTCCCGCGCCATCGAGCACGGTGAGGTGCTCCCGGCCCTGCGCGTTCATGAGGGCGAGCGCCTCCTCCACCGTCCGGTCCTGGGACAGCGCGGGAGCGTCCGCCACGCGCGCCGAGCCGACCCGGATCAGCGCGAGCCGCTTCAGCTCGCGGTCCTTGCCGACGAAATCGGCGACGAAATCGCTGGCGGGGTGCGCGAGCAGTTCGTCCGGCGCGGCGAACTGTTCGAGCCGGCCGGCCCGGAACAGCGCGATCTTGTCCGCCATCTTGACCGCTTCGTCGATGTCGTGGCTGACGAACACGATGGTCTTGCGCAGCCGCTGCTGCATCGCCAGGAACTCGTCCTGGATGGATTCCCGGTTGATCGGGTCCACCGCGCCGAACGGCTCGTCCATGATCAGCACCGGCGGGTCGGCGGCGATGGCGCGGGCGACGCCGACGCGCTGCTGCTGGCCGCCGGACAGTTCGGCGGGATAACGATGCAGGAAGTGGCCGGGCTCGAGGCCCACCGTCGCCAGCACCTCGGCGGCGCGGCGACGGGTGCGCGCCTTGTCCCATTTCAGCAGCCGGGGAACGATCGAGACGTTCTGCTCGATCGTCATGTGCGGGAACAGGCAGATCTGCTGCACCACATAGCCGATCGAGCGCCGCAGCTCGGCGATGTCGAAATCGTCGAGATCGCGGCCATTGATGCGGATGGTGCCGGAGGTGCGCGGGATCAGCCCGTTGAGCATCTTCAATATGGTGGTCTTGCCGCAGCCCGAGGGGCCGAGCAGCACGCACGTCTCTCCCGCCGCGATCCTCATGCTGACGCGGTCGGCCGCGAAGGTGTCGCGGTTGTTCGACGAGAACACCTTCGAGAGATTTTCGATATCGATCATGAGGCGCCTCCCGCGCGGCGGCGCAGGCCGGGAGAGGTGAGAAGCCGCTGCACCTGCAGCAGCACCAGGTCGATGAGCACGGCGAGCAGCGCGATGGCGACGGCGCCGGTGATGAGCTGGCGCGGATCACTCTGGGCGATGCCGCGGCTGATGAGGCGCCCGAGGCCGCCCGCGCCGACATAGGCCGCGACCGCCGCCACGCCGATATTGGAGACGACGGCGATACGCACCCCGGCCATGATCATCGGTACCGCCATCGGCAGCTCGATCCAGAACAGGCGCTGCCAGGGCCGCAGGCCGATGCCGCGCGCGGCCTCCATCAGGGCGCTGTCGAGGCCGGAGATCGCGACATAGGTGTTCCGCACGATCGGCAGCAGCGAATAGAGCACCACGGCGACCACGGCCGGGACGGTGCCGATGCCGTGGCCGATCGGCGAGAGGATCGGAATCAGCACGCCGAACAGGGCAATCGAAGGTATCGTTAGAAGAACGGTCGCAGCCCCGAGCACAATTCTTGAAGCGATGCGGCTTGAGCAGATGATGATGCCGAGCGGAACGCCGGTAAGGATCGCAATGAATACAGAAGAAAATACGATGACGATGTGCTGGATCGTTAGATCGAGCAGGGTCGAAAAATTTTCTACTATGTATGTCAATATGTCCATTGGCGGATCAGGTCTGCATCGCGTCTTTTCATGGTTATGATGTTAGCGTGCCATGAAAGAGGCGCCTCGCGCATTTACGACGGGATTTATCGCGAATCCGCACGACTTGATCGCTTTGACGGCGCAATTCCACCTTGACCATAAAATGGGCAAGCGGGCTTTTGTCGGCGATGAAACGCGGGGCGCGGCGGGTTGTCGGCTATGATCCTCGCGATCGCGAATCGGTATTCCCAGCATGAACATCGAAGCCTTGCGGAGCTTTCTGCACGTAACCGAAAGCGGCAGCTTCAGTCTCGCCGCGCTGAAGATCGGGGTGATGCAGTCGACCGTCTCGGCCCGGATTCACTCTCTGGAAGAAGAGCTGGGCGCTTCTCTGTTCAGCCGCTCGAAAAGCGGCGTCGTGCCGACGGCGGCGGGCCGCGAATTCAAGGCCTACGCCGAAAAGATCGTGCAGAACTGGGACCAGGCGCGCCAGCAGGTGGGCCTGCCCAAGGGGTATTCCGGCATCTTCCGTCTCGGCGGGCCGGTCACGCTGCAGGACGATCTCAGCATCGCCTGGGTGGCGTGGATGAAGCGCCACGCCCCGCATGTCGCGCTGCAGATCGAGGCGGCGCGCTCGGAGGTGCTGACCGAGGCCATCCTCTCCGGCACGCTCGACGCCGGCATCATGTACCTGCCCATGCATCGCCCCGGGCTGGTCGTCGACGTGCTGCTGCACGAGAACCTGACCCTCATCGCCCATGCCGAGGCCGCGGCCGACTGGCGCAGCCATTACGTCAGGGTGGAATGGGGCGACGATTTCCGCGGCGGCTTTTCGGAAGCCTTTCCGGATCTTCCCGCTCCGGTGCTCTCGGTCGGGCTCGGGGCGCTGGGGCTTAAATATGTGCTGGCGCTCAAGGGCGCGGCCTATCTGCCGCAGAGCCTCGTCGCCGGCCGCCTCGCCGCCGGCGAACTGGTCGCCGTTGCCGGGGCGCCGGTGTTCCGCCGGCCGATCTACATCGTCTACCCGGCCAAGCCGCGCGAGCCGGAAACCCAGCACCTCGCGCTGGAGGGGCTCCGCAGCCTCGCCGCCATGCCGGGCGACGCCCCCCGCGACCAGGACGACGCCTGAGCCGGTGGACCGGCCGCCCGGCCCGGGCGTCGCGTCAGACCAGCGGCCCCGCCTGCTCGGCGATGAGGCTGTATTCGCGCGGCCGGCGGTAGCGGGAGAAGTCGAAATTCACCTTCCGGCAGATGTCGATCATGTCGAGATCGGCCCGGTGGATGATCACCTCGTCCTCCTGCGAGGTCGCGAGCGCGGCGATCTCCCCGCTCGGCGCGATGATGCAGGAGCCGCCGAGCAGATGCTGGCCGTCCTCGAAACCCGCCTTGGCCGCCGCCGCGACCCACACCGTGTTCTGATAGGCGCCGGCCTGCATCGGCAGGTGGTTGTGGAACATGCGCAGATGCGCCAGCGAGGGCGCCTCTTCCAGCTGCACCGGCGTATTGTAGCCGATGAGCACCACCTGCGCCCCGTTGAGGCACAGCATGCGATAGGTCTCCGGCCAGCGCCGGTCGTTGCACAGCGCAAGGCCGATGCGCGCGCCGCGGAAGCCGTAGACCGGAAAGCCGAGATTGCCCGGCTCGAAATAGCGCCGCTCGAGATGCACCGTGGTTCCGGGTTCCGGCATTTCCGAACCCGGTACGTGGATCTTGCGGTAGCGCCCGATGATCTCGCCCCCGTCATCGACCAGCGCCATGGCGTTGAACCGGCGCTGGCGGT
Organism: Ancylobacter gelatini; assembly: GCF_022601675.1. GTDB lineage: Bacteria > Pseudomonadota > Alphaproteobacteria > Rhizobiales > Xanthobacteraceae > Ancylobacter > Ancylobacter gelatini. The sequence continues at coordinate 38,027 of NZ_JAKVIL010000007.1, forward strand.
TGCCGTCCCGCACCAACTCCGAATAGCCGAGCGCGAAGCCGATGCCGAGCTTGCGCGCGGCGTCGAACAGCGGGCGCGTCTGCGGGCCGGGCATCTGCGTCTCGTAGAACACGTCGATGTCGCTTGCGGGCAGGTCCCAGCGCGGAAAGAAGGTGGTGAGCGCCATTTCCGGGAACACGGCAAGGTCGGCCCCCGCCAGCGCGGCGCGCTCAAGCAGGGCGACGAGCCGCTCCACCACCTCGCGGCGCGAGGTGCTGCGCTGGACCGGGCCGGTCTGGCAGGATGCGAGCGTCAGGAAGCGCGCCATGGCTGGGTCTCCTCGAGCGGTCTCATAAGGGTTGCCGGGTCCGCCGCCCGGCGGGGTACGAAGCGGCCGGCGGGCGGCAGGGAACTGAGCGTGCCGCGGTCGAGCACGAGGGTCCCGCGCACCAGCGCCGTTTCCGGCTTGCCGGTGATCGCGTGCCCTTCGAAGGGGGTGAAGCCGACATGGGACTGCAGCGCCTCGGCGCGGATCTCCCAGCGGTGCCCGGGGTTCCACAGCACGAGATCGGCGTCGAGGCCGATGGCGATCGCGCCCTTGAGGTGATCGAGCCCATAGGTCTGTGCCGCCGCGCCGCCGGCAAGGTCCAGATAGCGCGCCAGCGAGAGCCGCCCGGTGACCAGCCCTTCGGAGAACAGCAGCGGCAGCCGCGTCTCCAGCCCCGGCACGCCGCTTACCGCGCGGTCGAAGCGCGCGGTCTCGCCCTCTTTCAGCTTGTCGCTCAGCCGATAGGGCGAATGGTCGGATGACCAGAGCCGGATCGCGCCATCCTCCATCGCCTGCCACAGCGCGGCGTTGTCGGCGCTCGTGCGGGCGGGCGGGGCGAAGATGTAGCGCGCGGCTTCCGCGTCCGGCGCGTCGAGCCGCGCCCCGGTCAGGAACAGATATTGCGGGCAGGTCTCGCCGATGATCGCGACGCCGCGCCCGGCCGCGCGCACCACCTCGTCGAGCGAGGCGCCCGACGAGACATGCACGATGACGAGGCGCGCCCCGGTCACCTCCGCGAAGGCGGCGACGCGGTGGGTCGCTTCCCGCTCGGCGACGGCGGCATGGGCGAGCGTGTGATAGCGCAGCGCGACATCCCCGCGCGCCAGCAGCCGGTCGCGCATCCGCTCGATGATCGCGTCGCTTTCGGCATGAAGCATGACGGTGACGCCGTGCGCCCGGGCTTCGTCCATCATGGCGAGCAGGCGGCGGTCGCTGACGGCGAAACCCTCATAGGTGAGGAACGCCTTCACCGAGGGTACGCCCTGCCGGACCAGATCGGGCATCTGCGCGTCGATGGCGCCGCTTTGCTCGGTCACGACCGCGTGCAGTCCGTAATCCACCACCGACCTGCCCCGTGCCAAGGCCTGCGACCGGGCGACGGCGTCGAGCGTGCTCATCTGCGGGCCGGGCATGGCGAAGGGCACGATGCAGGTGGTGCCCCCGAACAGGGCGGATGCCGAGCCCGAGGCGAAGCCGTCCGCCGTCGTCGCGCCGCCCCAGGACGGCTGGTCGAGATGGCAATGCGCGTCGATGCCGCCCGGCAGCACCCAGCGCTCGCGGGCATCGATGATCGTCGCGCCGGAAAGGTCGGTGCCTAGCGCCGCGATCTTGCCGCCCTCTATGGCGATGTCGATCGTCCGCCAGCCATCCGGCAGGCCGACCCGGCCACCCTTCACCACGATTTCATGCATGAGCGTCCTGTCCTTCCGTCGGCGGTTCCGGCGTCATCAGCGGCGCGCCGTCGTTCGCGCGGCCGGCGGTCGCTCAGAGTGCGGCCGTCACCATGATCTCGACGCGGTATTTCTCGCCGGCCATGCGCGCTTCCACCGTCGCGCGCACCGGCATCGCCGCCGGATCGATCCACGCGTCCCAGACCCCGTTCATCAGGTCGAAATCGGAGATGTCGCGCAGCCAGATCACCGCGCTGAGCACGCGGCTCTTGCTGGTGCCGGCGAGGGCGAGATAGTGGTCGATCTTGGCCAGCGTGTTGCGGGTCTGCTGCACCACGTCGACCTCGATGTCGTCCGAGGTCATGCCGGCGAGATAGACGGTGCCGTTGTGGGTGAGCACGCGGCAGAAGCGCGCGCCGTTGTCGATCCGGTTTATGTCCATCGGCACCATCCGTCAGTGGGTTGCAGGCGCGTCGAAGCGTGTCGGCGCGAGATCGTTCTCGGTGAGGCCGAGCCGGGCGAGGTCGTCGGGCACTCCCTCGCTCCGCAGCAGGGAGGCGGCGAGGCGGGACAAGGCGGGCGAGGTCTTCACCCCGTAGCCGCCCTGTCCGGCGAGCCAGAAGAAGCCCTCCGCCGCTGGATCGAAGCCCGCCACGGGAGAACCGTCCGGCGCGAAGGTCCTGAGCCCCGCCCAGGAATGCGACACCCGCCGCACCCGGAGGGTGGTGGCGCGCTCCAGCCGTTCCACGCCTATCGCGACATCCATGTCGTCGGCATAAGCATCCATCGGCGCGGACGGCGTGGCGTCCGAGGGCGAGACGAAAAGCTGGCCGGCATCGTTCTTGAAATAGAATTCGTCGCCGACATCGTTCACCAGCGGCCAGGCGCGTATGTCAATTCCCTCGGGCGCGGGGATGTTGAAGGCGGTGCGGCGAAGCGGAGCGAGGCCGAGCGGGCGCACGCCGGCCATCCCGGCGATCTCGTCGGCCCAGGCGCCGGCCGCGTTCACCACCACGGGCGCGACATAGGCGCCGGCCGCCGTCTCCACCCGCCACGCGCCGCCGATGCGCTCCAGCGCGGTGACGGCGGCATTGACCTCGATCCGGGCCCCGCGCCGCCGCGCCCCGCGCAGGAAGCCCTGGTGCAGGCCGTGGACGTCGACCTCCATCGAGTTCGGCTCGATGAAGGCGCCGGCGAGATAGTCCTCCCGCAAAACCGGCACGCGCCGCCGCGCCTCCTCCGTGCTGATCCGGCTCATGCTGGGAACGAGGGCCCGCCCACGTTCCAGCTCTGCCGCCAGCCGGTCCATCTGGTCGGCGCGGGCAATGGTGATCATGCCGCGCGGCAGCAGGATGTCGTGGTCGCAGAAGCCGGCCGGCGGCGCCGACAGGAAGTCGCGGCTGCCGAGTGCCAGTCGGCGGACGATGGCGCTGCCGTAATTCTCGGTAAAGCTCGCGGCCGAGCGCCCGGTCGCGTGAAAGCCGCAGGACGCCTCGCGTTCCAGCAGCACGACGGTCCGGCTCCCGGCCATCTCGAACGCGGCACCGGCACCGGCGATGCCCCCGCCGAGGACGATGATGTCAGCCGAGGCGATAAGCCCGCAGGGGGTGCTGGCGGCCATGAAACGTCAACGTCGCTGGTGGTGAACGGTGGTGCATGTGCATCAATCGTCGCTCAGCTAACATCGAAATATTGAATTTTGCAATCGTATGATATCGAAAAAATAATTGACAACATTATCATGTTCAATACGCGCATGTTCGCGGATCAGGCGCGGACGGCGCGCGCCTGACGGTCCCGCCGGCCTTCCCGCAGGCGACGACACGGAGACCCGAAGCCGCGTCAGGCGTTGAAGTGGCCGCGGTGGGCGTGGAACAGCCGGCTGATGAAATCCATGACGATGCGCACGCGGGCAATGTCGCGCTGCGATTCATGAACCACCAGCCACCAGGAGCGCGTGAGCCGCACGGTGTCGGGCAGCACGGGCGTCAGATCGGGGAATTGGGCGCCCAGGAAATGCGGCAGTACCGCCAGTCCCGCACCGGAACGCGCGGCATTCATCTGCGCGATGATGCTGGAACTCTGGAAGGTCGCCCGCGCGCCGCGCGCGGCCTCGTCGAGATAGTCGAGTTCGGCGGTGAAGATCAGGTCGTCGATATAGTCGATGAAGCGGTGGCGCTTCAGGTCGTTGGCATCCCGGATCGCGGGCGCGTCCGCGAGATAGTCGGCGCTGCCATAGAGGCCCAGCGAATAGTCCGTGAGCTTGCGGGTCGCCAGCCGGCCCTGTGTGGGAATGGCCAGCACGATGGCGAGGTCGGCCTCGTGCTTGGTGAGGTTGAACAGGCGCGGCATGGCGACCAGTTGCACCGTGAGATTGGGATAGGAATCCAGCAGCGGGCGCAGGTGGCGGGCCAGGAAGAAGGCGCCCACGCCGTCGGGAGCGCCGATGCGCACCGTCCCGCCCGCCGACAGGTCGCGCCCGCCGATCTCTTCCTGTGCCAGCAGGATCTGGTTCTCGACGATCTCGGCCGCTTCCATCAGCCGTTCGCCGGCGGCGGTCAGCGTGACGCCGGACGGGCTGCGTTCCACGATCTTCGTGCGCGCGGCCTCCTCCAGCGCCGTGAGGTGGCGGCCGATGGTCGAATGCTTGACCCCGAGCGCGGCGGCCGCGCCCGACAGCGTGCCGACCCGTGCCACGGCGAGCAGGGCGCGCAGGTGTTCCCAGTTCGGCGTCGTGCTCATGCTGCTTCGCTCGTCATCTGTCGCACACTCGGCGTCAGGCTAACCTGTTTGTCGAAAGATGCACAACGGGTGGTCAAAATTTGGGGATATCTGTCCATCATTCGAGAGGGTATCCCTAGGGCAACAGAACAGAAGTCGAAGGGGAATCGCTGTGGCAGTCGTCGCCTTTATCGGATTGGGCAATATGGGGGCCCCCATGGCCGCCAACGCCCTGAAGGCCGGGCATGCGGTTCGCGGCTACGACATCTCCGCCGAGCGTCGCGCGGTCGCCGCGCGGCTGGGGATCGAGGTTTCGCAGGAACTCGCTGAGGCGGCACAGGGCGCCGACATCGTGCTCACCATGCTCAATGCCGGGCCGGCGGTCATCGAGGTCTGGGCGCGCGCGCTCCCCGCCATGAAGCCCGGTGGCCTCATCATCGACTGCTCGACCATCGACGTGGACAGCTCGCGCCGCGCCCATGCCCAGGCGCGCGAGGCCGGACGGCTGTCGCTCGATGCGCCGGTCTCCGGTGGCGTCGAGGGCGCCACGGCGGGCACGCTCACCTTCATGGTCGGTGGCGACGAGGCGGCCTTCGCCGAGGGCCGGGCCTTCCTCGAAGCGCTCGGCCGCCGGATCGTCCATTGCGGCGAGGCCGGCACCGGCGAGGCGGCCAAGATCTGCAACAACATGATCCTCGGCATCAGCATGATCGCCGTCAGCGAGGCCTTCCTGCTGGCGGACGGGCTCGGCCTCTCGCGACAGGCGCTGTTCGACGTGGCGTCCAGCGCCTCCGGCCAGTGCTACGCGCTCACCACCCATTGCCCGGTGCCCGGCCCGGTGCCGACCTCCGCGGCCAATCGCGGCTACAAGCCGGGCTTCGCCGCCGAACTCATGGCCAAGGATCTGCGGCTTTCGCAGGAATGCGCGCGCTTCGCCGGGGCGGCAACACCGCTCGGACACGCCGCGTCCGCGCTCTATGAGCGTTTCATCGGCGAGGGCGGGCGGGGCATCGATTATGCCGGCATCATACGCTTCCTGCCCGATGCCGACGCGCCGCTGGCACAAGCTGGAGAGTAGGAAACGGCCTGCCGTAACGGCCTGCGCAACGACGCGGGCCGCGACAAAAAAGAAGCATAACGAGGAAACGCCAAGGGAGGATGACTATGAGGATCGTAACCGCGTGCGCGGCTGCCGCGCTCGTGCTGTGCGCCGCCGTTCCCGGCTCCGCGCAGGAGAAGACGCTGAAGATCGGCGTGCTCAACGACCAGTCGGGCCTTTACGCCGACATGGGCGGTCTCGGCTCCGTGGCCGCCGCCCGGCTGGCGGTCGAGGATTCCGGCCTGCTGGAGAAGGGCTGGAAGATCGAGGTGGTGGGCGCCGACCACCAGAACAAGCCGGACGTCGCCTCCAACATCGCGCGCCGCTGGTTCGACGTCGACGGTGTCGACGTCATCACCGACGTCACCAATTCGGCGGTGGCGCTGGCGCTCAGCCAGCTCGCCCGCGAGAAGAACAAGGTGGAGCTCGCCTCCGGCGCCGCCACCTCCGAGCTGACCGGCAAGGCCTGCTCGCCCAACACCATCCATTGGACCCACGACACCTGGGCGCTGGCCAACGGCACCGGCAAGGCGATCGTCGAGACCGGCGGCGACACCTGGTTCTTCATGACCGCCGACTATGCCTTCGGCCATGCGCTGGAGCGCGACACCGAAGCGGTGGTGCTCAAGAGCGGCGGCAAGGTGCTGGGCAAGGTGCTGACCCCGCTGAACACCGCGGACTTCTCCTCCTTCCTGCTGCAGGCGCAGGGGTCGGGCGCCAAGATCGTCGGTCTCGCCAATTCCGGCGTCGACACCAGCAACTCGATCAAGCAGGCGGCCGAGTTCGGCATCGTCGACGGCGGGCAGAAGCTGGCCGGCCTGCTGGTCTACATCACCGACGTGCATGCCGCGGGCCTGCCGATCGCGCAGGGCCTGATCCTGGAGTCCGCCTTCTACTGGGACCTCAATGAAGGCTCCCGCGCCTTCTCCGAGCGCTTCGCCAAGGCCATGAACGGACGCAAGCCCAGCATGGTGCAGGCCGGCGTCTACAGCTCGATCATCCACTACCTCAAGGCCGTGGAGGCGCTTGGCGGCGATTCCAAGGACGGCGCGGCGGTGGTCGCCAAGATGAAGTCCATGCCCACCGAGGACATCGCCATGGGCAAGGGCGAAATCCGCGTCGACGGCCGCAAGATCCACGACATGTACCTCTTCGAGGTCAAGAAGCCGTCCGAATCCAAGGGTCCGTGGGACTATTACACCCTGCGCAGCACCATTCCGGCGGCTGAAGCCTTCCGCCCGCTCGATCAGGGCGGCTGCCCCCTCGTCGTCAACTGAACCGGCCCTCCGCGGTCACCTTGCGCCGGCATCCCATGCTGCCGGCGCCCTTTTCATCGCCCAAACGGAGCAATCATGTCTGCCATGCAGTTGCGCAAAATCGTCGTGCAGGTCGAGGAAACCCATAGCGACGTCGGGCAGGCGGTGTCGCCGCCCTCGCGGAAGGTGACCATCGCCGCCGTCATCGCCAACCCCTATGCGGGGCGCCATGTCGAGGAACTCGCCCCGCTTTACGACCTTGGGGCGGAGGTGTCGGCCCTGCTCGCCCAGCGCGGACTTGAAGCGCTCGGCGTCGATGCGGACGCGATCCAGAACTACGGCAAGGCCGCCATCATCGGCACCGATGGCGAGATCGAGCACGCCGCGGCGCTGTTGCACCCCAAATTCGGCGCGCCGGTACGCACCGCCGTCGCCGGCAAGGACATCATTCCCTCGACCAAGAAGATCGGCGCGCCCGGCGCGGCGATCACGTTCCCGTTGACCGGCAAGACCTCGATCTGGGATTTCGACCAGATGGATGCCGCCGAAATCACCATTCCCGATGCGCCCCGCGCCGACGAAGCGGTGGTTATCCTCGCGCTGGGGGTTGGCGGGCGCCCCCTGCATCGGATCAAGTTGCCCGGTTGAGAGGGCGGAGCCCGCCATCCGGCCACCGCATAGAGCGGTGCCGGACGGCCGGCGACGCCCCGCTTATCGGACGGACCGCGCGACAGCTTCGCCAAAAAAAGAGGCGCGCGCGGCACCGAACCTAGGAGGAAAACGCCAATGCCCGAGGACTATATCCTCGCGACGGAAGGGCTTTCGAAAAGCTTCGGCGGCTTCAACGCCGTCACCGATGTCGACCTGAAAGTGCGGCGGGGCGCGATCCACGCCCTGATCGGCCCGAACGGCGCCGGAAAGACCACCTGCTTCAACCTGCTCACCAAGTTCCTGGTGCCGACCGCGGGCCGCATCCAATACAATGGCCGCGACATCACCCGCGTCTCCTCGGCGGGCATCGCCCAGTTCGGGCTGGTCCGCTCCTTCCAGATCTCGGCCGTGTTTCCGCATCTGACGGTGCTGGAGAATGTGCGCGTCGCCCTGCAGCGCCAGCGCGGCTTTTCCTTCGATTTCTGGCGCTCCGAGAAGGTGCTGCGCGGCTACGACGCGCGTGCGCTGGAGCTGCTCGACGAGGTCGGCCTCGCCGGCGACGCCGACCGCAACGCCAGCGAACTGTCCTATGGCCGCAAGCGCGCGCTGGAGCTGGCGACCACGCTGGCGCTCGAACCCGACATGATGCTGCTCGACGAGCCGATGGCCGGGATGGGCCACGAGGATATCGACCGCATCAGCACGCTGATCCGCAAGGCGGCGGCGGGGCGCACCGTGCTCATGGTGGAGCACAATCTCTCCGTGGTCGCCAATCTGTGCGACCGCATCACCGTTCTGGCGCGCGGGCGCATTCTGGCCGAGGGCGATTATGCCACCGTCTCCGGCGATCCCCGCGTGATCGAGGCCTATATCGGAGCCGGTCATGCTTGAGCGCTCTCCCACCAGGCCGCTGATGGCGGTTCATCGGCTCGAAGCGTGGTACGGCGAGTCCCACATCCTGCACGGCATCGATCTCGACATCGCCGAGGGCGAGGTCATCACCCTGCTGGGGCGCAACGGCGCGGGCAAGACCACGACGCTGCGCTCGATCATGGGCATGGTCGGCCGCCGCGCCGGCTCGGTGCGGATCGCCGAGGTCGAGACCATCGGCCATGCCTCGCGCCAGGTCGCCCGGCTCGGCGTCGGCTATGTGCCGGAGGAGCGCGGCATCTATGCCAGCCTCACCGTGAAGGAGAACCTTCATCTACCGCCGCGCGTGCGCCCCGGCGGGTTGAGCGACGAGCAGATCTTCGAGCTGTTCCCGAACCTTCGCGAGCGGCTGACCAGTTATGGCTCGAAGCTGTCCGGCGGCGAGCAGCAGATGCTGGCGCTGGCGCGGATCCTGCGCACCGGCGCGCGCCTCCTGCTGTGCGACGAGCTGACCGAGGGCCTGGCCCCGGTGATCGTGCAGCAGATCGGCGCCACCCTGCGCACGCTGCGCGAGCGCGGCTTCACCATCCTGCTGGCGGAAAGCAATTTCCGTTTCGCGCAGACCATCGCCGACCGCCACTACATCGTGGAGCAGGGCCGCATCGTCGACCGCATCGAGAATGACGAGATGGAGGCCAGCCTGCCCAAGCTCAACCGCTATCTGGGAGTGTGAGGCGTGATTCCTTTCCTGGACATTCCCATGCAGGCGCTGTTCGGCCAGCTGCTGCTGGGCCTGATCAACGGGTCGTTCTACGCGCTGCTGAGCCTCGGGCTCGCGGTGATCTTCGGGCTGCTGAACATCATCAACTTTACCCATGGCGCGCAGTACATGCTCGGCGCCTTCGTGGCGTGGATGCTGCTCAACTATCTCGGCATCGGCTATTGGTGGGCGCTGCTGCTGGCGCCCCTCATCGTCGGGGCGAGCGGCGTGGTGATCGAGCGCCTGCTCATTAGCCGGCTCTACAAGCTCGATCACATCTACGGCCTGCTGCTGACCTTCGGCATCGCGCTGATCATGCAGGGGCTGCTGCGCAACCAGTACGGCGCCTCCGGCATGCCCTACGCCATTCCGCCGGAACTGGCGGGCGGGCAGCGGCTGAGCTTCATGTTCCTGCCGAACTACCGCGCCTGGGTGATCGTCGCGTCGGTCATCGTCTGCCTCGGCACCTGGCTGCTGATCGAGCGCACGCGGCTCGGCGCCTATCTGCGCGCGGCGACAGAGAATCCGGGCCTCACCCAGGCTTTCGGCATCAACGTGCCGCTGCTGGTGACGCTGACCTATGGCTTCGGCGTCGGCCTCGCCGCGCTCGCCGGGGTACTGGCGGCGCCGATCTACTCGGTCAATCCCAATATGGGCGCCGACATCATCATCGTGGTGTTCGCCGTGGTGGTGATCGGCGGCATGGGCTCGATCCTCGGCGCCATCGCCTCGGGCTTCGCGCTCGGCCTCGTCGAGGGGCTGACCAAGGTGTTCTATCCGGAGGCGTCGACCACCGTGATCTTCGTGATCATGGCCATCGTGCTTCTCGTGAAGCCGGCCGGACTGTTCGGGAGGACCGCATGACCATGGTACAGCACATTTCCCCGGCGCAGCTGGCGAAGCCGACCAACCCGCCGCGCGCCGGCCTTCCCGCCTCGCTGTATGGGCGGCTGTTCATCGCCCTGACGGCGGTGCTGCTGGTGGCGCCGCTGGCGCTTTACCCGATGTTCCTGATGACGCTGCTGTGCTTCGCGCTGTTCGCCTGCGCCTTCAACCTGCTGCTCGGCTATGGCGGCCTGCTGTCCTTCGGCCACGCCGTCTATTTCGGCATGGCCGCCTATGTCACCGGCCACGCGGCCAAGGTCTGGGGCCTCGGCCCCGAGCTGTCGGTGCTGCTCGGCGCCTTGACCGGAGCAGGCCTCGGCCTCGCCTTCGGCGCACTGGCGATTCGGCGGCAGGGCATCTATTTCTCGATGATTACCCTCGCCCTGGCGCAGATGGCGTTCTTCTTCTGCCTGCAGGCAACGTTCACCCATGGCGAGGACGGCATCCAGGCCATTCCGCGTGGCCATTTGTTCGGGCTGATCGACCTGTCCGACGACCGCGTGCTCTATTACGTGGTGCTGGCGGTCTTTCTCGCCGGGTTGCTGGGCATCTTCCGCATCATCCACTCGCCCTTCGGGCAGGTGCTGAAGGCGATCCGCGAGAACGAGCCGCGCGCCATCTCGCTCGGCTACAACGCCCAGCGCTACAAGCTCGCCGTGTTCGTCCTCTCCAGCACAATTGCGGGCGTCGCCGGCGGCATGAAGGCGCTGGTGTTCCAGCTCGCCACCCTGACCGACGTGCACTGGACCATGTCGGGCGAGGTGGTGCTGATGACGCTGGTCGGCGGCATGGGCACGGTGTTCGGCCCGATCGTCGGCGCGGCGGTCATCGTCACCATGCAGAACTATCTGGCGCATCTGGGCGCCTGGGTGACGGTGGTGCAGGGCGCGATCTTCGTCGCCTGCGTGCTGCTGTTCCGCGAGGGCATCGTCGGTGTCATCGCCCGCCACCTGCGCTGGCGGCTCTAGGGCGATGGATCGGGAGGGCGCGCGCCCGGCGTCGCCTTGAAGCGCGCATCGCCCGCTGGCTGTCGACACGGCCGGGACGGCACGAGCGGGGCATCTCCGCGTCGTGCCGTCCCGGCCATGGCGCGTCTCAGTCCTGCAAGGCCCAGTCCGCGACCTGCCAGCGCATCTCCCCGCGATCCTTGACGATGCGGCCGAGCCCGGGGAAGGGCATGTGGGTGGCGGCGATCAGCGCGCCTTCCGCGGCGGCGAGGGGAAAGAAGCGGTCGCGCATCGCCTTTGCGGCCGCCTGGTCCTGCTCGAACACGAAGAAGACGTCGGTCGCCCCGGGATGCACCACCGGAAACACCATGTCGGAGACCATGATGAGGCTCTGGCCGCCATCCTCGATCCGCACGCCGATATGGCCGGGGGTGTGGCCGGTGAGGTCGACGATGGAGACGCCGCGCACGATGTCCCGCTCGCCGTCGATCGCCTGGAGTTTCGGGTAGAGCCGCACGACGTCATCGGCCATGCGGAAGCTGGTCTGCAGATAGTCGGGCGCCCCGTTGCGCTTGGCCGGATCGGTCCAGTGGGTGACATCGCGCCGGTCGATATAGAGTTCCGCCTTCGGGTAGTTGTTCTTCCCGCCCGCGATCAGCCCGCCCATATGGTCCTGGTGCATGTGGGTGACGATCACGGCGTCGATCTGGTCGCGCTTCACGCCGAGCACGTCCAGCGCTTCCGGCAGCGCGCCGGTCTTGCCGATCGAGCCGGCCGGACCGGCATCGATGAGGATGCGGTGCTCGCCATCCTCGACCAGATACTGGTTGAACAGGAACCGCACGCCGCTCGGCCGGGCGGTGAACTGCGCGGTCGCCGCCTGCTCGACCTCGGCCGGGCTGCGCCCGGGAAAATAGGTGTAGGGCATGTCGGCATAGCCGTCCGTCAGGGCGGTCACCGTGAAGCGGCCGATGCGGATCTGCGCGAGCGGCGTCACGCTCACCGGCGACCCGGCCGTTGCCGGGGTCGCGCCGAGAGCCGGCGCGGCCGAGCCGGCCATGAGGCTGCCTCCGAACAGGCTCCCCCCGAGAAGCCCAAGGGGGATGCCACCGGCAAAGGCACGACGGGACAGTTGAGGCATGGTGCCCTCCTTCGGTCATCGGATATGGCGGGACGCGGCTGGCCGTCCCCTACCGGGATGAGGCTATGGCGTCTTGAATCAAGCGGGTATCCTGCCGATTTGGGATATGGCCTCCCGAATTCCGGAAGAATGTCATGGATCGTTTCGAGGCGATGTCGGTATTGCTGGCGGTTGTCGAAGCCGGGAGCCTCTCGGCGGGCGCACGGCGGCTGCGCGCGCCGCTGGCCACCGTCAGCCGCAAGGTCGGCGATCTGGAAAAGCATCTGGGCGTGCGCCTGATCCTGCGCACCAGCCGTGGCATCGTCCTCACGGAGGAGGGGCGCAGCTTCGTTGCCGCGTCACGCCGCATCCTGGAGCAACTGGACGCCGCGGACCGGCAGGCCGGCGGTGATTATGGCGACGTGCGCGGGGGCCTGCATGTGACCGCGCCGATCGCCTTTGGCGAGCGCCACCTGCTGCCCATCGCGCTGGACTTCATCAAGGAGCACCCCGAGATCAATCTGCGCCTCACGCTCGCCGATCGGCAGATCCGTCTGGATGACGAGCACATCGACGTGGCGCTGCGGATCGGACATCTGGCGGACAGCGCGCTCATCGCGACCCGCATCGGCACGGTGCGCAGGGTGATCTGCGCGAGCCCGGCCTATCTCGCCCGTCACGGCGTGCCGCGCCAGCCGGACGACCTTGCCACGCATGACGGCATCAGTTTCCAGGGCTTCGCGATGGCGCCGGAGTGGCGCTACCGCCGGGACAGCGCCGCCTTCACCGTGGAGCCCCGGCCGAAACTCGCGGTCAACACCACGGAAGCGGCGATACAGGCGGCGCTGGCGGGCATCGGCATCGCCCGCCTGCTGTCCTATCAGGTGGCCGAGCAACTGCGCTCCGGCGCGTTGCAGGAAGTGCTGACGGAGCTGGCCCCCGAACCGCTGCCGGTGAACCTCATCCATGCGCCGGCCCAGCCTCTGGCCCGGAAAGTGCGCAGCTTCATCGACTGGACCGCCCCCCGCCTTCGCGAACGGATGGCGCGCTAGGGGCGATCGACATTCGGATCCCGAATGCCGATGCACGAGATGTCGATTTTTTTGCTGCGGCGCTGATCCGAGGGAAAGAAACCCACGTAATCGCCATGCAACGGTCAGCTTACATCCGTTGATCGTTATGTCTCATGTGGAGGATTACGCAAATGTTCCGCAAGGTATTGATTGCCGGCGCAATAGCTATTGCTGTCACGTCGACCGCCTTTGCTGACAAGAAGTCGGACATTGTGTCGGTCGCCGTCAGTACTCCTGAGCTTTCAACGCTGGTTGCTGCCGTGAAGGCGGCGGGTCTGGTCGACACGCTGTCCGGCGCGGGTCCCTTCACGGTGTTCGCCCCGACCAATGCCGCCTTCGCCGCGCTCCCCGCGGGCACGGTCGAAGAACTCCTCAAGCCCGAGAACAAGGCCAAGCTCACCGAAATCCTGACCTTCCATGTCGTGCCCGGAAAGGTCATGGCGGCCGACCTCAAGGAGGGCATGAAGGCCAAGACGGTGGAGGGTGAAGAGGTCACCATCACGCTGACCGGCGGCCCCAAGGTCAATGGCGCCAATGTGACCATGGCCGACGTGAGCGCGTCCAACGGCGTGGTGCACGTCATCGACAAGGTGATCCTGCCGAAGGCCGCGCCGTAGCACGTCAGCGCCGCCGGGATGTCTCCCGCAATGACAAGGCGGCGCGCTCGCGTGCCGCCTTCGGGGCGCCCCCGCTCCACCCCGTGGCTCTACGCCGGGTCGTCCCATCGGATCGCGGAGCGTCCGCTGGTCAGGTCCGCAAGCAGCCGGTCCACGCCACCGGCATCCGACGTCGGCGCCGACACCGACAGGATCGCGCCGCTGTCCGTGAAGCTCTGGACCTCCATCTGCACGCCGGGGAGCGCGCCCAGCCGGGCCTGAACCAGCGCCAGATCGCTGAACCCGCATGTCAGTGTCCCCGACACGGTCTCGATGAGCGCCACCTTCGCGGCGTCCCGCAGGCACAGCGCCGCGGTTCCGCCATAGGCGCGGATCAGGCCGCCGCTGCCCAGAAGCACGCCGCCGAACCAGCGCGACACGACAACGGCGACGCGATCGAGGCCTTGCCCGTCGATCGCGGCAAGAATCGGCTTGCCGGCGGTGCCGCCGGGTTCGCCGTCATCGTTGAAACGGTAGTTCTGCCCCAGCCGCCATGCCCAGCAATTGTGACCGGCCGACGGGTCCGACTGGGCCGCGATGAAGTCCTTCGCCGCCGCCTCGTCCGCCACCGGACCGGCGACCGCGATGAAGCGGCTCTTCCGGATCTCCTGCCGGCCTGTGGCGCGTTCAACGAGGGTAAGACGTGGGGGCATGGGCCCGTCTAGCATGACCCCGGCCGCCAATCTCCCCCGTCCGACGCCGGCCCGACGTCCATCCTCCGCGAGGCGGGCGATCACGGAACGCCGTCATGAAGGCCCGGCAGGCGCGGCCATGATCGGCCTCCGGCCACGCCATCATCTTGAACTGGCGTCGAAACATCTATAGGACCCGAGCCTCCGGGAAGCTCGCGGCGCCGTCCTCCTGCCCGCCCCCAAATCTTCCGCCTCAAACTCGCATGGGGCGCGTGTGGTGAACCGCGACACAGGGTTGACCGCTCCGTGCCCGCCCGGGCGCTTTCGCTGAGCCGGTTCGCTCCGGCCCGTCTTCCTGCCCGCCAACAGGCGCTGCTCATGGTCACCTTGTTCCACACCGCCGCCGCGCTGCTGATCGGAGCGGTGGGGGGCTACGTGTTCGTGCTGCTGCACGCGCCCCTGCCGTGGACCCTCGGGGCGCTGACCGCGACGGCGCTGGTGTCGCTGGCGGGCCGGCGGTGGTTCCTGCCGCCCTTCGCGTGGAATCTGGCGCGGCCCTGCATCGGCGTGCTCGCCGGCAGCTCCTTCACTTTGCCGATCCTGCTGTCGCTGGCGGGGTGGTGGGACGTCATCCTGATTCTCGTCGTGTACTCGCTGGCGATGACGCTGCTCGGCTCCGCGTTCTTCCGGCGCGTTGCCGGCTATGATCCGGCCACCTCGTTCTTCGCCTCGGCGCCGGCCGGGCTGGGCGAGCTCAGCCTGCTGGGCTCCTCGCTCGGGGGCAATCTGCGCACGCTGGTGCTGGTGCACTCGGTGCGCATCGTGCTGGTGGTGTTCACCGTGCCCTTCGCCATACGCTGGATGATGGCGGGCGGCGCCGCCCCGCCGCCGGCCCCGGCCCATGTCGAGGGCGCGGGCGGCCTGATCGACTGGGCGCTGCTGATCGGCTGCGGTGTGATCGGCTTCTTTCTGGGCCGCCCCTACCGCACCTTTGGCGGCGTCATGCTGGTGCCGATGGTGCTGAGCGCGATCGTGCACATCGCCGGGTTCACCACCCTGTCGCCGCCCGCCTGGCTGGTGACGCTGGTGCAGATCACCATCGGCTCGATCGCCGGCTCGCGCTTTGCCGGGCTGAAGCTGGCGGAATTCCGCTCCACCATCATGTACGCGCTGGTCTGGGCGGTGACGCTGGTGGTCACGGCCTTTCTCGCGGCCATGGCCTGCCTGGGCCTCACCGAGCACACGCTGGCGGAACTCGCGCTTGGCTTCGCGCCTGGCGGCATCGTGGAAATGACCATCGTCGCCTATGCGATGAGCGTCGAGGTGGCGTTCGTGGTCACCTGCCAGCTCAGCCGCATCACGCTGGTGCTGATGCTCGCCCCGGTGCTGTTCCGGCTTACCGGGCACAAGCCCCCGGCGGACTGACGACGCGGACGGATGATCCCGGCCCGGCCGGCATTTTCCCGCGTGTGCCCTGCACCATGAAACCGGCGGCCGCCCAAGGGATTGCCCGCTTTGCGCAATCGGCGAGGCCCGCGTCTGGCATCCCAGGCGCGTGCCCCCGTTTAGCCGCGAATGTGCTGCAATGCACCTAAACGAACCTTCGTATCTTTCGTTTAATGGCTATTGATGGCCATACGTGTTTCAGATAGCGTCATTACGAACATAAAAACGAAAGCGCCCGCACATGAAGCGGCGCGACCCGGGAGGCGTCAGGTGGCCGTCGGCACGCTGGACGAAATCTATGACCTCGCCATCATCGGCGGCGGTGTGAATGGCTGCGGCATCGCGCGCGACGCGGCGGGGCGGGGCGTTTCCGTCGTGCTGTTCGAGCAGGGCGATTTTGCCGGTGCTACCTCCTCGGCCTCGACCAAGCTGATCCATGGCGGGCTGCGCTATCTCGAACATTACGAGTTCCGGCTGGTGCGCGAGGCGCTGATGGAGCGTGAAGTGCTATGGGCCATCGCCCCGCACATCATCCGCCCGCTGCGCTTCGTGCTGCCCCATCACAAGGGCCTGCGCCCGGCCTGGCTGCTGCGGCTCGGCCTGTTCCTCTACGACCATCTGGGCGGTCGCAAGCTGCTGCCGGCGACGCGCACGCTGGATCTACGCCGCGACGAGACCGGCCGGCCGCTGCGCGAGGGCTATGCCCGCGCCTTCGAATATTCCGACTGCTGGGTCGAGGATTCGCGCCTCGTGGTACTGAACGCGCTGGACGCCGCCGAGCGCGGCGCCGACATCCGCCCGCGCAGCCGCGTGGTCAGCGCCACCCGTGCGGCGGATTGCTGGGAGATCGAGGTCGAGCAGGACGGTGCCCGCGCCCTCGTGCGTGCCCGCGTGCTGGTCAATGCCGCCGGCCCGTGGGTGCATGAGGTGCTGGCGAAGGTGGTGCGGGTCAACACGCCGGCCAATGTCCGCCTCGTGCAGGGCAGCCACATCGTGGTGCCCAAGCTCTACGATCACGACCGCGCCTATATCTTCCAGAACGCCGACGGGCGCATCATCTTCGCCATTCCCTATGAGCACGACTTCACGCTCATCGGCACCACCGACCGCGATTTCGGCTCGACCCCGTCCAGGCCGGTCGCCAGCCCGGAGGAGATTTCGTATCTCTGCGCGGCGGCGAGCGAATATTTCGCCCGTCCGGTGCTGCCGGACGAGGTGGTGTGGACCTATTCCGGCGTGCGCCCGCTCTATGATG
This sequence comes from Ancylobacter gelatini, assembly GCF_022601675.1. Lineage (GTDB taxonomy): Bacteria > Pseudomonadota > Alphaproteobacteria > Rhizobiales > Xanthobacteraceae > Ancylobacter > Ancylobacter gelatini. Next base: position 55,096 of record NZ_JAKVIL010000007.1, read on the forward strand.
ACGGCGCCTCCAAGGCGCAGGAAGCCACCCGCGACTATGTGCTGGAGATGGAAGAGGAAGAGGGGCGCGCCCCTCTGCTCTCGGTGTTCGGTGGCAAGATCACCACCTATCGCCGCCTCGCCGAGCACGCGCTGGAAAAGCTCAGTGCGTTCCTGCCCAAGGCCGGCAAGGCGAGCTGGACCGGCACCGAGCCGCTGCCGGGCGGCGACTTCGCGGTGCATGACCAGCCGCGCATCGTCGGCCAGCTCAAGCGCGCCCATCCCTGGCTCGACGAGGCGCTGGCCCGCCGTCTGGTGCGCGCCTACGGCACCCGCGCGCTGCGCCTGCTGGACGGCGCGCGCGGCCCGGCCGATCTCGGCCACCTGTTCGGCGCCGATCTTCATGAAATCGAGGTCCGCTATCTGATGCGCGAGGAATGGGCGCGCAGCGCCGAGGACGTGCTGTGGCGCCGCTCCAAGCTTGGCCTGCGCTTCACCCGCGAGCAGATCGACGCGCTCGACACCTATATGCGCATCCATGCGCCGCACGCCGCGTCCGCCGGCACCGAACCCCGGGGGGCCGCGCAGTGACGCTCGAACTCGTCAATGTCTCCCGCACGGTGAACGCGGCCAGCCATCTGCGCGATATCTCGCTGCGGCTGGAGAATGGCAGCCTCAACGTGCTGCTCGGCGCTACGCTCGCCGGCAAGACCAGCCTGATGCGGCTCATGGCCGGCCTCGACGCGCCGACCACCGGCCGCGTGCTGGTGGACGGGCGCGACGTTACCGGGCTCTCGGTCAAGAAGCGCTCGGTGGCGATGGTCTACCAGCAGTTCATCAACTACCCCGCGCTGACGGTCTACGAGAACATCGCCTCGCCATTGCGTCTCCAGCGCCTGCCCCGCGCCGAGATCGAGGCGCGCGTCAACGAGGCGGCGCGCCTGCTCAAGCTCACGCCTTATCTGGAGCGCACCCCGCTGGCGCTGTCGGGCGGCCAGCAGCAGCGCACCGCGATCGCCCGCGCGCTGGTGAAGCGCGCCGACCTCGTGCTGCTCGACGAGCCGCTGGCCAATCTCGACTACAAGCTGCGCGAGGAATTGCGCGAGGAACTGCCGCGCATCTTCGCCTCCACCGGCGCCGTGTTCGTCTACGCCACCACCGAGCCGACCGAGGCGCTGCTGCTGGGCGGCAACACGGCATCGCTGATGGAGGGCCGGCTCACCCAGTTCGGCCCGACCGCGCAGGTCTATCGCCACCCGGCGGACCTCGCGACCGCGCAGGTGTTCTCCGATCCCCCGCTCAACGCGCTGCGCGTGGTGAAGTCGGGCGGCACCGTGCTGCTGGAGAGCGGCGCGGTGGTGCCGGCGACCGGCGCGCTGGCTACCGTGCCGGACGGCACCTACACCGTCGGCGTGCGCGCGCATCATCTTGAGGTGGAGACGGTCGCCCGGGCCGAGCGCGACCACCGCCCGGGCATCATCCGGCTCGGCGCGCGCGTCGCGGTCACCGAGGTGACGGGCTCGGAGAGCTTCCTGCACATGGACATGGGCACCGCCGACACCGGAAGCGCCGATGCCGGCCACCGGCTCACCGCCCTGTTGCCGGGTGTGCACCGGCTGGAGCCGGGGGCGCCGGTCGAGGTGCTGATCGACCCGCGGCACATCCTTCTGTTCGACGCCGCCGGCAACAATACCGGCACCGCGCTCGGCGCGGCGGCCTGAGGGAGGGCGCGATGGCATCCATCACACTCGACGGTCTCGCCCATGCCTACCGGCCCGATCCGCGCGGCCCGCAGGATTATGCGCTGAAGGAGATCAACCATGTCTGGCGGCAGGGCGGCGCCTATGCGCTGCTCGGGCCTTCCGGCTGCGGCAAGACCACGCTGCTGAACATCATTTCGGGCCTCGTGGTGCCGACGCGCGGAAAAATCCTGTTCGACGACCGCGACGTCACCCACCTGCCGACCGAGGCGCGCAACATCGCGCAGGTGTTCCAGTTCCCCGTGGTCTACGACACCATGACGGTGCGCGAGAACCTCGCCTTCCCGCTGAAGAACCGGCGCATGCCGCGCGAGGAGATCGCCCGCCGCGTCGAGGAGATCGCCAGCCGGCTCGACATGAGCGCGGTGCTCGACCGCAAGGCCGCCAACCTCACCGCCGACGCCAAGCAGAAGATTTCGCTCGGGCGCGGGCTGGTGCGCGAGGATGTGGCGGCGATCCTGTTCGACGAGCCGCTCACCGTCATCGACCCGCATCTGAAATGGCAGCTGCGCTCGACGCTGAAGGAACTGCACCGCACGCTCGACCTGACCATGATCTACGTCACCCACGACCAGACCGAGGCGCTGACCTTCGCCGATACGGTGGTGGTGATGCATGACGGCGGCGTGGTGCAGACCGGCACGCCCGAAGAGCTGTTCGAGCGGCCGGCCCACACTTTCGTCGGCCATTTCATCGGCTCGCCGGGCATGAATGTGCTGCCGGCGCGGGTGGAGGGGCGGCGCGCCCTGATCGGCGACGTGGCGATCGAACTGGCACGGGCCTATCCCGCGCTGCCGGCGGGCGAGACCATCGAACTCGGCGTGCGGCCGGAATTCGCCACGCTCGCCCCGGCGGGCACGGGCGTGCCGGTCGCGGTCAAGCGCATCGACGATATCGGCCGCGCCCGCATCGCCCGCGTGGAGATCGCCGGGCAGCCGGCGGCGGCGATGGTGCCGGAAGGGCTGGCGCTCAACGGCGACGAGGCCGGGCTGCGGCTGGATCCGCGCCAGATCCACATTTACGCCGGCGGCGTGCTGGTGCCCGGTGAAGCCACGAACCGCGAGGGGGCCTCGTGATGGACAAGCCGCTCAATAACCGCGCCTGGTGGCTGGTCGCGCCCGTGTTCCTCATCGTCGCCTTCTCGGCCATCGTGCCGATCATGACGGTGGTGAACTATTCGGTTCAGGACACCTTCGGCAACAACCAGTTCTTCTGGAACGGGCTCGGCTGGTTCCAGGAACTGCTCGACCCCTCGACCGAACTCGGCGGGCGCTTCTTCGATGCGCTGTGGCGCAACCTGATGTTCTCCGCGATCATCCTCGCCATTGAGGTTCCGCTCGGCATCCTCGTCGCGCTCTCAATGCCGCGCGAGGGCTGGAAGGTCGCCGCGACGCTGGTGGTCATGGCGCTGCCGCTGCTGATTCCATGGAACGTGGTCGGCACCATCTGGCAGGTCTTCGCCCGCGCCGATATCGGCCTCGCCGGCTGGGGCCTGAACGCGCTCGGCATTCCCTACAACTTCACCGGCGATCCGCTCGCGGCGTGGATCACCATCGTGGTGATGGATGTGTGGCACTGGACCAGCCTTGTCGCGCTGCTGTGCTATGCTGGCCTGAAGTCGATCCCGGATGCCTATTACCAGGCCGCGCGCATCGACGGCGCCTCCCGCTGGGCGATCTTCACCACGATCCAACTGCCCAAGATGAACCGCGTGCTGCTGATCGCGGTGCTGCTGCGCTTCATGGACAGCTTCATGATCTACACCGAGCCGTTCGTGCTCACCGGCGGCGGGCCCGGCAACGCCACCACCTTCCTGTCCATCGACCTCGTGAAGCTCGCGCTCGGCCAGTTCGACCTCGGCAAGGCGGCCGCCATGAGCCTCGTCTACAACCTCATCGTGCTCGCGGTGTGCTGGGTCTTCTACACGGTGATGACCCACGCCGGCAGCGAGCGCCCGCAGCGGGAGATCGCGGGATGAACCAGAGCTCGCGCACCGGCACCTTGGTGATGGTCGTTTATCTGATCTTCCTCATGCTGCCGATCTACTGGCTCGTGAACATGAGCCTGAAGACCAATTTCGAGATCAATTCGGGCGTCACCTTGTGGCCGAATGACATCACCTTCGAGCACTACATCAAGATTTTCACGGATTCGAGCTGGTATTCGGGCTACATCAACTCGCTGACCTATGTGGTGCTCAACACCATCATTTCGATCAGCCTCGCCTTGCCGGCCGCCTATGCCTTCTCGCGCTACAGCTTCATCGGCGAGAAGCACCTGTTCTTCTGGTTGCTGTCGAACCGCATGGCGCCGCCAGCGGTGTTCGCGCTCCCCTTCTTCAATCTCTATTCCGCCATCGGCCTGTTCGACACGCCCTGGGCGGTGGCGCTGGCGCACTGCCTGTTCAACGTGCCGCTCGCGGTGTGGATTCTCGAAGGCTTCATGTCCGGCGTGCCGCGCGAGATCGACGAGACCGCGGCGATCGACGGCTATTCCTTCCCGCGCTTCTTCGTGAAGATCTTCATGCCGCTGATCGCTTCCGGCATCGGCGTCGCGGCGTTCTTCTGCTTCATGTTCTCGTGGGTCGAACTGCTGCTCGCCCGCACGCTGACCGCCACCAATGCCAAGCCGATCGCCGTCACCATGACCCGCACCGTCTCGGCGGCGGGCATGGACTGGGGCCTGCTCGCCGCCGCCGGCGTGCTGACCATCATCCCCGGCGCCTTGGTCATCTGGTTCGTGCGCAACTACATCGCCAAGGGCTTCGCCCTCGGGCGGGTGTGAGCGGGGAGGGGACGATGGACTCCATTTCCGAGAACCTCGCCTGGATGGCGTGGACCTGGCAGACCGGCCTGTTCTTCGCGGTCATCGCCACGTTGCTCATCCTGTTCACGCTGCTGGGCGTGTGGCGGCCGGAGCGGGCGCGCGTCGGGGTGCTCGGCATCCCCACCACGCGCGGCGACCGGCTGTTCATCACCTTGTTGGGCAGCGCGTTCATCAATCTCGCCTGGCTTGGCCTGGTGGGTCCCGATCTCGGCTGGGCGCTCGCGCTCTGCCTTGTCTACGCACTGGCGGTGTTCCGCCTCGTGTGAATTCGCCTAAGCGGCGTGAAGCCGCGGGTTCCTGGGAAGAAGCAACCGAGAGGAAACGGATATGAGACCGTTAAATCGCCGCACACGCCTCCTGCTCGCCGCCAGCGCGGCGGTGCTGTTCGCCCATGCCGCGCCGGTGCGCGCGGACGAGGCGGCCGCCAAGAAATGGATCGACAGCGAGTTCCAGCCCTCCACGCTCTCCAAGGACGAGCAGATGAAGGAGATGGAATGGTTCATCAAGGCGGCCGAGCCGTTCAAGGGCATGGAGATCAACGTCGTCTCCGAGACCATCACCACCCATGAATACGAGGCCAAGGTCCTCGCCAAGGCGTTCTCCGAGATCACCGGGATCAAGCTGACCCACGACCTCATCCAGGAGGGCGATGTCGTCGAGAAGATCCAGACCCAGATGCAGTCGGGCAAGAACATCTACGATGCGTGGGTGAACGATTCCGACCTGATCGGCACCCATTTCCGCTACAAGCAGGCCGTGCCGCTGACCGACTGGATGGTGGGCGAGGGCAAGGACGTCACCTCGCCGACCCTCGATCTGCCGGACTTCATCGGCATCTCCTTCACCACCGCGCCGGACGGCAAGGTCTACCAGCTCCCGGACCAGCAGTTCGCCAACCTCTACTGGTTCCGCTACGACTGGTTCACCAACCCGGACATCAAGGCCAAGTTCAAGGCCAAGTATGGCTACGATCTCGGCGTGCCGTTGAACTGGTCGGCCTATGAGGACATCGCGGAGTTCTTCACCAACGACGTGAAGGAAGTCGACGGCGTCAAGGTCTATGGCAACATGGACTACGGCAAGAAGGACCCCTCGCTCGGCTGGCGCTTCACCGATGCGTGGCTCTCCATGGCCGGCAACGGCGATCGCGGCCTGCCCAACGGCAAGCCGGTCGATGAATGGGGCATCCGCATGGAAGGCTGCCGCCCCACCGGCTCGACCGTCGAGCGCGGCGGCGACACCAACGGCCCCGCCGCCGTCTACTCGATCACCAAGTATATCGAGTGGCTGAAGAAGTACACGCCGCCGCAGGCGCTCGGCATGACCTTCTCCGAGGCCGGCCCGGTGCCCGCCCAGGGCAACATCGCCCAGCAGATGTTCTGGTACACCGCCTTCACCGCCGACATGGTGAAGGAAGGCCTGCCGGTCATGAACGCCGACGGCACGCCGAAGTGGCGCATGGCTCCCTCGCCCAAGGGCGCGTACTGGAAGGACGGCATGAAGCTCGGCTACCAGGACGTCGGCTCGTGGACGCTGCTGAAGTCGACCCCGGTGGATCGCCGCAAGGCGGCCTGGCTCTATGCCCAGTTCGTCACCTCCAAGACCGTCTCGCTGAAGAAGAGCCATGTCGGCCTCACCTTCATCCGCGAGAGCGACATCTGGGACAAGAGCTTCACCGAGCGCGCGCCCAAGCTCGGCGGCCTGATCGAGTTCTACCGCTCGCCGGCCCGCGTGCAGTGGTCGCCGACCGGCGCCAACGTGCCGGACTACCCCAAGCTCGCCCAGCTGTGGTGGCAGAACATCGGTGACGCCTCCTCCGGCGCGAAGACCCCGCAGGCGGCCATGGATTCCCTCGCCGAGGCGCAGGAATCGGTGATGGCGCGCCTCGAAAAGGCGGGCGTCCAGGGCGAATGCGGCCCGAAGCTGAACGAGAAGCACCCGATGGAATACTGGGTGAATCTCGCCAAGGAGACCGGCACGCTCGCGCCGCAGCCCAAGCTCGCCAATGAGAAGCCCCAGGGCGCGACCATCGACTATGACACGCTGATCAACTCGTGGCCGGCGACCCCCCCGAGCCGCAACTGACCGGTACGGTCCGAGCCTGACGCCGGGGCGGCGGGAGCCTGTGCTCCACTGCCCCGGCACCCCGCCCCGGACGCTGGCCGCCCGGGGCGCGCTTTTCCCGTCATGCCGTCCCCGGCGGTCTTCCCGCTCGACGTGGACGATCGTCCCGGCAAGGTGCACAGCTTCCGGGATGACGCCTTTTCGCGGAGCGCAACGTGACGACCTATCTCCTCGCCATCGACCAGGGCACCACCTCCTCCCGCGCCATCCTGTTCCGCCCCGACACCACCATCGCGGCGCAGGCGCAGCAGGAATTCCCGCAGCATTTCCCGACCTCCGGCTGGGTGGAGCACGAGGCCGAGGACCTCTGGCGCACCACGCTGGACACCTGCCGCACCGCCATGGCCCAGGTCGGGGCGCAGGCGCGCGATATCGCCAGCATCGGCATCACCAACCAGCGCGAGACCACCGTGGTGTGGGACCGCTCCACCGGACAGGCGATCTACCGCGCCATCGTCTGGCAGGACCGCCGCACCGCTGAACTCTGCGCGCGGCTCAAGGCCGAGGGTCATGAGCCGATGGTGACCGCCCGCACCGGGCTGATTCTCGACCCCTATTTTTCCGGCACCAAGATCGGCTGGATCCTCGATCACGTCCCCGGCGCGCGGGCGCGGGCGGAGCGCGGCGAACTGGCGTTCGGCACGGTGGATTCCTGGCTGCTCTGGAAGCTGACCGACGGGCGGGTGCACGCCACCGACGCCACCAATGCCTCGCGCACGCTGCTGTTCAACATCCACACCGGCGAATGGGACGACGATCTGCTGGCGCTGCTGCGCGTGCCGCGCTCGCTGCTGCCGGAGGTGAAGGATTCCTCCGCCGATTTCGGCGCCACCCAGCCGCGCTTCTTCGGCGGGCCGATTTCCATTGGCGGCATCGCCGGCGACCAGCAGGCGGCGACCGTTGGGCAGGCCTGCTTCTCGCCGGGCATGATCAAGTCGACCTACGGCACCGGCTGCTTCGCCTTGCTCAACACCGGCGCTACGGCGGTCACCTCCGGCAACCGCCTGCTCACCACCATCGCCTATCAGATCGACGGCCGGCGCACCTACGCCATCGAGGGCTCGATCTTCGTCGCCGGCGCGGCCGTGCAGTGGCTGCGCGACGGGCTGAAGATCATCGAGAACTCCGCCGACAGCGAGGCGCTGGCGCGCGCCGCCGACCCGGCGCAGGCGGTCTATCTGGTGCCGGCCTTCGTGGGTCTGGGCGCGCCCTATTGGAACCCGGATGTGCGCGGCGCGCTGTTCGGCCTGACGCGGGCGACCTCGCAGGCGGAAATCGCGCTCGCGACGCTGGAAAGCGTCTGCTACCAGACCGTCGACCTGATCAACGCGATGCATGCCGACTGGCAGGGCGCCGCAACCGCCCGAGCCGCACCCGCTGGCGCCGCACCCGCTGGCGCGGCCTCCACCGGAACGACCTCGAATGGCGCGCGCACGGTCCTGCGCGTCGATGGCGGCATGGTCGCCTCCGATTTCACTATGCAGCGCGTCGCCGACCTGCTCGCCGCGCCGGTTGACCGGCCGGTGGTGCGCGAGACCACGGCGCTGGGCGCGGCCTATCTCGCCGGGCTGAACGCCGGCGTGCTGCCGGACCCCGCCCATTTCGCCGATCGCTGGCGGCTCGATCACCGCTTCACGCCGGCCATGTCGGCGGCAACCCGCGCCCGCAAGCTCGACGGCTGGCACGACGCGGTGCGCCGCCTCACCGCGCCCTGAGGCGCGGGGGTCGATCCGCGGCCCTGAGGCGCGGGCGGCCGATCCGCGCGCTTTCAGACCAGCGCGCTGATCTCGCGCGAGAGATAGCTGCCCGAGCCCTTGGCGCCTTCCAGCGCGCCCTCGCGCACCATCACCTTGCCGCGCACCAGCGTGGTCACCGGCCAGCCGGTGATCTCCAGCCCTTCATAGGGCGTGTAGTCGCTGCCGTCCTTCAAGAGGTCATGGGTCAGGGTCTGCCGGCGCTCCGGGTCCCAGATCGCGATATCGGCATCGGCGCCGACGGCAATGGTGCCCTTGCGCGGGTAGAGGCCATAGGCCTTGGCGTGGTTGGTGGCGGTCACCGCGACGAACTGGTTGATGTCGATCCGCCCCTTCATCACCCCTTCCGAGAACAGGATCGGCAGCCGCGCGCCCACGCCCGGAATGCCGTTCGGCACCCAGCGGAACGAGGTGCGGCCCTTGGGGGTGAGCTTGCCCTGCGGGTCGTCATAGCGGAATGGGCAGTGGTCGGAGGAGAACACCGAGAACACCCCCTGCTGCAACCCTTCCCAGCACGCCTGCTGGCTGTCGACATCGCGCGGAGGCGGCGAGCAGACATATTTCGCACCCTCCATGTTCAGCCCGTCGAGGTCGTTCTCGGTCAGCACCAGATATTGCGGGCAGGTCTCGCCGAAAATCTTCAGGCCGCGCTGCCGGGCGCGCCGGATTTCCTCCATCGCCTCGCGATTGGAGACATGGACCACCATCAACGGCACGTCGGAAAGCTCGGCGAGCGAGATGGCGCGCGAGGTCGCTTCGCGCTCGGCGATCACCGGGCGCGAGGTGGCGTGGAAGCGCGGCGCGATCTTGCCCTCGGCTTCGAACTTGTCGGTGAGGAAGCGGATGATGTCGTAATTCTCGGCGTGGATCATGACGAGGGCGCGGGTGTCGCGCGCTACCTCCATCACCTCCAGAATCTGCCGGTCGTTCAGCGCCAGACCCTCATAGGTCATGAACACCTTGAACGAGGTGTAGCCGTCCTTCACCAGCGCCGGCAGCTCCTGCCCCAGAACCTGCGGCGTGGGGTCGGAGAGGATGAGGTGGAACGAGACGTCGGTGTAGCACTGGCCTTCCGCCTTGGCGTGATAGGCCTCGACGGCGGCGCGCAGCGATTTGCCCTTCTCCTGCAGGCAGAAGGGCAGCACGGTGGTGTTGCCGCCGATCACCGCCGAGCGCGTGGCGCTCTCGAAATCGTCGGCCATCACGATGCCGTCGCCGGAAGGCTGCGAGATGTGGACATGGCTGTCGATGCCGCCGGGCAGCACCCATTTGCCGGAGGCGTCGATGATCTCGCGCGCCTCGCCCAGATCGGTGCCGAGCGCGGCGATGCGGCCATCGCGAATCCCGATGTCGCAAAGGAAGGTGTCGGCGGCCGTGGAGACGCGCCCGCCCCGGATGATGGTGTCGAACATGGCCATTATCTGGCTCCTCAGCTTGTGGTCGCCGAACGTGTGGTCGCCCGGCTCTTGCCGTGCGTCTTGGAGGTCTCCGCATCCGCCGCCCGCCGCATCAGCTCGACCATGGCGAGGCCGGTCAGCCGGTTATGGGTCTCCAGCCGCTCGGCAAGGTCAAGCGGGGTGCGTGCGCGCAGCGCGACGATGACGCGCTCATGCTCGGCGAAGGATTCCTGCAGCCGCTGCTCGTGTTCGTTCACGATGAAACGGTAGCGCCAGATCTTCTGCTGTAGCGCCTCGTAGCTCTGGATCAGCACCGGGTTGCGGGTCGCCTGTGCGAGGCCGCGGTGGAAGGCGTAGTTGAGCCGGGTGTAGTCGTCATGCTCGCCCTGCGCGAGCGCGGCCTTCAGCTCGACATGGATCGCGTCCAGCGCCGCGATCTCCTCGGCGCCGGCGCGCTCGGCGGCGGTGAGGCCGATCAGCCGTTCCAGCGCGCCCTTGAACTCGAACAGCGGCGCGATCTCGTCGGGGTCGACCGGCGCGACGATGGCGCCGCGATTCGGGCGCAGGATGACGAAGCCCTCGGCCGCCATCACCTTCAGCGCCTCGCGCAGCGGGGTGCGCGAGACGCGGAAGCGCCGGCACAGTTCCGCCTCGGGAATGCGCGAGCCCGCTGGCAGCTCGCCCTCCATCAATATGGCGCGAAGCTGCGCGACGAGGTTGCCGTGCAGCGTCGCCTCGCCGCCGGACGCCTCGGCCTCCTCCGGCGAGGGGAATTTGTCGAGCGGATCGGCGTCGATCATCGTGGTGGCTGCCTCGGATTCTGTGCGCGGCTAATGGGCGAACATGATGCCGTTCCGCATCAGCCGTGTCATCGAAACTCCGGCTTCCTTCAGGCATCCCCACAGGGTGAAGGCGACCGAATCCAGCACAGGGATGCCGAGTTCGCGCTCCAGCTCGGCCGCGATCAGCGGCCCGCGCATATTGGTGCAGAGAATCGCGATCGCGTCCGGCCCGGACTGTGCCACCTCGCGGCACATCCGCGCGATCTCGTTCTCCGAAACCTCCGAGAACGAGAAATTGTCGGAGCCCCCGCTATGGCGCTCAGCCACGGTCTCGATCCCGATGGTGCGGTAATTGGCGATGATCTTCTCCTGCACGTCGGGCGTGTAGGGCGTGACCAGCCCGAGCCGGCGGGAGCCGAGCCGGTGCAGCAGCTGGTTGAGGCTCAGCACCGCGCTGGTGGCCCGCACGCCGAAGCGCTCGCGCAGTTGCGCGCACAGCTTCTCGTCGGTGTCGAAGCCCAGCCAGCTCGCCGAGGTGCCGTTCCAGGCGATGACGTCCGGCTTGGCGTCCATCAGCAGGTCGGCGGCCTGAAAGATCGGGTCGAGCGTGAACTGCTGGTTGGAATCGGCGTCGAGCGCGATGCGCCGCACGCGGAAGCGGCCGAAATGCACGCTCACCTGCGGAAACAGCGGCCAGGCCAGCACGCTCGTATAGGGCTCGACCACCGTATTGGATGATGGCGTGAGCATGCCGATCATCGTGCGCCGGGACTCTGACGGACCATTTTGCATTCAAAAACTCGCTTTTCCGAAGCGCGCCGATCGGGAGGCCGCGCGCGGCGCCGGTCGGGGTGTCTGCGTCTTTATGAGCGGAATTCGGGGTGATTGGCAAGCGCCCTTCGCCGGGGGAGGCGACCGCAAACTCTTGTTTCGTCGAGATTTTGCTTATCATTTCGGCAGATGTGCATGAATGTTGGGCAAATTGCCATCCTGAGCAGTTTTTCTGCATTGCGGCACGATTAGTGTTTGGCGCGCGCCGATTTATCTGCAACATTCACCTCGGAAATGAATTCAAAATCGACGAGGGTCCCAATGAGGAACATCCTTTCGGCCTCGCTGGTCGCTGCCGGTCTGATCGCGGCGTCCAGTGTGGCGATGGCGCAGACGCCGCTGCGCGTTGCCGGCAACTTCTCCCAGAACAACAAGCAGGTGGACATCGAGCGGGCCTTCTTCGAGGCGCTGCCGCAGACCTCCGGCGTGCCGTTCGCGGTGAACTACAACCCGATGGACGTGGTCGGCGTGAAGGCGCCGGACGCGCTGCGCATGCTGCGCGGCGGTTCGTTCGATGTGATGTCGGTGCAGATCGGCATGGCCTCGCGCGACGATCCGTTCTTCGAGGGCGTCGACCTGATCGGTGTCGCCACCGACATGCCGTCGCTGCGCAAGGTGGTCGATGCCTATCGCCCCGCCTTCGACGAGCGGCTGCAGACCAAGTTCAACGCCAAGGTGCTGACGCTGTGGCCGTTCGGCCCGCAGGTGTTCTACTGCAACAAGGAGATAAAGGGCCTCGACGATCTCAAGGGCCTGAAGGTGCGCTCCTTCACCCCGTCCATGTCGGCCATGCTGGAGAAGCTCGGCGCCACCCCGGTGACGCTGCAGTTCTCCGAAGTCTACCCGGCGCTTCAGCGCGGCGTCGCCTCCTGCGGCGTGACCTCGCCGACCTCCGGCAACACCGGCAACTGGCCGGAAGTCACCTCCTACCTGCTGCCGCTCTCGGTGTCCGGCTCGGTCCAGGGTCACTTCATGAACCTCGACAGCTGGAACAAGCTGACCAAGGAGCAGCAGGACGCGATCATGGTCCAGTTCAAGCAACTCGAAGACAAGCTGTGGGACCTTGCCATCTCGGCCAATGAGGATGCGGTTGCCTGCAACACCGGGCAGGACAGCTGCAAGGGCCACAAGAAGTTCGCCATGAAGCTGGTCGAGATCAGCGATGCCGATCGCGCCACGATCAAGGAAGTGGCCGAAGACACCGTGCTGCCGATCTGGAAGAAGACCTGCGACGCGGTGGACCCGAACTGCTCGGCCACCTGGAACAAGACCGCCGGCGCCGCCGCCGGCCTGACCATCAAGTGACCGGCCGACCCTGATCCCCAAGGCCGCCCCGCAGGGGGCGGCCGTCCGCCGTTCGGAGGCGTCATGAAGGACGACAACCCGGTATCCCGGCTGCTGCTGCCGCCGGCGCGCCTGATGGCGCTGCTCGCCGGCTATCTGCTGCTCAGCCTCTCCTTTCTGGTCGCCGCCGAGGTGGTGCTGCGCAGCGCGTTCAATCTCTCACTTCAGGGCTCGGACGAGTTCGGCGGTTACACGCTGGCGGTGCTCGCCGCCTTCGGCTTTTCCTATGCGCTGCTGGAGCGCGCCCATACCCGTGTCGAGATCCTCATCGAGCGTGTCGGCACCGGCCCGCAGGCGCTGCTCAATCTGGTCTCGTGCTGGTGCATCGCGCTGATGGCGCTGTTCATGGCGTGGCGGTCCTATGCCGCGCTGATGGAGAGCGTCGAATATGGCTCGCTGTCGGGCACGCCGCTCATGACCCCGCTGTGGCAGCCGCAACTGGCCTGGTTCATCGGGCTGCTGTTCTTCGCCGCCGTCGCCTCGATCATCGCGATCCACGCGCTGATCCTGATGGTGAGCGACCGGCGCAGGCTGAACCGCTTCTACGGCATGAAGACGCTGGAGGAGATCATCGACGAGGAGCGTGTCGAGTTGCACGACGATCCGGGGGCGTTTCGCGGATGATCGGGATCGTTGGAGCCGGGCTCGGCTTTCTCATGATGCTGGGGCTGATGCTGATCGGGCTGCCGGTCGCCATCGCCCTGTTCCTCACCGCCTTCATCGGCGCCTGGTCGTTTCTCGGGTCGGCAACCCTGCTCGGCTTCGGCAACCAGATGTGGAGCGGACAGAACGACTTCATTCTCACCGCGATCCCGCTTTTCGTGTTCCTCGGTGAGATCCTGGTGCGCTCGGGCGTCGCCGACGGCCTGTATCGCTGCCTGTCGGACTGGATGCGCCGGCTGCCGGGTGGCCTGCTGCATTCCAATATCGGCGCGAGCGCGATCTTCGCGGCGGTCTCCGGCTCCTCGGTCGCCACCGCCGCCACCATCGGCACCGTGGCGCTGCCGATCCTCAAGGAGCGCCAGTATGACGAGCGCCTGACCACCGGCAGCATTGCGGCCGGGGCGACGCTCGGCATCCTCATCCCGCCCTCGATCAACATGATCATCTACGGCTCGATGACCAACACCTCGATCGGCCAGCTGTTCGCGGCGGGCATCGTGCCGGGGCTGCTGCTCACCGGGGCGTTCATGGCGCTGATCGCGGTCTATTGCATCCTCAAGCCGGAACTCGCCGGCCCGCGCCTGCCCGAGCGCCCCATGGCCGAGAAGCTCGCGAGCCTGCTCGACATCGTGCCGCCCTTCATCATCTTCGCCATCGTGATGGGCTCGATCTATCTCGGCTGGGCGACGCCGACGGAATCGGCGGCGATCGGCGTGGTGGGCTCGCTGCTGGTCGCCATCGCCAAGCGGCGCTTCTCCATGCGCCTGCTGCACGAATCCATGGTCTCGACCGTGCGCATCTCGGCGATGATCCTTCTGATCATGGTCGGCGCGCAGTTCCTGAATTTCGTGATCGGCGTGCTCGGCATCCCGCAGGCCCTCACCGGCTTCGTCTCGCAGCTCGGCGCCGGGCCGCTGGAAATCATCCTGCTGCTGATCGTGTTCTACCTGATCCTCGGCTGCTTCATGGAAACGCTCTCCATGATGATCGCCACCCTCCCGGTGGTGTTCCCGCTCGTCGTGCACCTGGGCATCGATCCGGTGTGGTTCGGCATCTTCCTGGTGCTGATGATGGAAATCGGCCTCATCACCCCGCCCATCGGCATGAACCTCTATGTGGTGCAGGGCGTGCGCGGGCAGGGCTCGATCATGGACGTGATCCGCGGCGCCACGCCCTTCGTGCTGTTGATGCTGGCCTTCACCGGCCTGCTGATCGCCTGGCCCGACATGGCGCTGTGGCTGCCCCGGCAGCTGTTCTGACCATGCGCATTCTGGAGGCGGAGGCGCTGCTGGCCGACGCCGGCGCGTCGGTGATCCCCGAGGGGGCCGTCGCGGTCGGGGAGGGGCGGGTGCTTGCCATCGGCCCCGCCGCCGACCTCGCGCGGCAGTTTCCGCAGGCCCCGCGCGAGCGCTTCGAGCGCGCGCTGCTGCTGCCCGGCTTCGTCAATGCGCACCAGCATGGGCGGGGACTGAGCCAGATCCAGCTCGGCTATCCCGACGATGCGCTGGAGCCGTGGATCGCGCGGCGGCGGGGGCGCGGCGCGCCCGATCCTTACGCGCTCACAAAACTCGCGGCGCTGGAAATGCTGGCGAACGGCGTCACCGCGACGCTCCACGCCAATTACAGCTACGCCTCCGGCGACTATGAGGCCGAGCTGCGCGCCTCGCTGCGCGCCTATGAGGAGACCGGGCTGCACGCCACCGTCTGCGTCGGCTATGCCGATCGCGGCGGGCTGGTCTATCCCGATGCCGACGAGGACGCCTTCCGCGCCGGGCTGAGCGCGCAGGCGCGGGCGCTGCTTGACGCCGCGCGGCCGGCCTACCTTCCGCTCGACGCCACGCTCGATCTGATGGACCGGCTCTGTGCCGACTATGCCGGCCATCCTACCATCACGCTGGCCTATGGCCCGGCCGGCCCGCAATGGGTCAGCGACGCGGCATGGGCCGCGCTGGCGAAGGATGCCGCCGCGCGCGGGCTCGGGCTGCATTTCCATCTGCTCGAATCGCCGGCACAGGCCCGCTGTGCCGGCGCGCTCTATCCCGAAGGCGTGCTCGCCCGGCTGGAAGCGCTCGGCGTGTTCGCGGCAAGGGTCAGCGCCGCGCATTTCACGCGCGGCACCGCCCGCGACATCGCGCAGGCCCTGCGCCTCGGCCTCGTCATCGTCGCCAATCCCGGCTCCAATCTGCGGCTCGGCAATGGCGCTCCAGCCATGGCCCACTGGCGCGAGGCCGGGCTTACCGTGGCGCTCGGTACCGATAATTGCGCGCTGCAGGATGATGAGGACTATCTGAGCGAGTTGCGGCTCGGCGATCTGCTCGCGCGCGCTGCCGGGGCCGATCCCGCCGCGACGCTGGCCATGGGCACCCAAGCGGGAGCGCGCGCGTGTTTCCGCGACGATATCGGCAGCCTGCGCCCGGGCCTGCGGGCCGATCTTGTCGCGCTCGATCTGTCGCGGCTTCGCGGCGCCTACCTCGATACCGATACCGGCCTCGTCGAGGCGGTGATGGCGCGGGCCTGCGGGGCTGATGTCGTGATGACGATGGTGGAGGGCGAGGAGCGCTACCGGCGCGGCCCCGCCGCCGCCGATATCCGCCGCGGCGCCGCCGATCTGGCCGCTTCGGCGGCCTTCGCCGCGCGCGACATCGGCGCGCCCGCCCGCCGCGCCGCCGAAGAGATCGCGCAGGCGCTGCGCCGTCATTACGGGCACGGATCATGAGCGCGGTTCTGGTCACCGGATGCTCCGGCTTCATCGGCGCGGCGGTGTGCGAGGCGCTGGTCGCGCGCGGCCGCACCGTGATCGGTTTTGACCGCCGCCCGCCGGCCTTTTCCGGCGCGGAATGGTTGCAGCGCCTGGTTTTCGTGCCGGGCGACATAACGGACGGCGCCGCCCTGCGCCGGCTGTTCGAAGATCATCCGATCGCCCATGTCGTGCATGCCGCCGCGATCACGCCGGATGTGGCGCTGGAGCGCGCGGCGCCGGAGATCATCATGGAGGTCAATATCGCTGGCGCCTGCCGGCTGATGGCCGCCGCACGGGATTGCGGTGCCGGCCGCCTGCTGTTTCTCTCCTCGATTTCGGCTTATGGCGCGGCGCAGACCAACGCTTTCGGCCGTTATGACGAGGCCGAAAGCGTACCCCGCCCCGAAACGCTCTACGGGGTGAGCAAATACGCGGCGGAACAGGCACTTACCCGCCTCGCCGCACTGGACGGCATGGACCTGCGGGTGATCCGCCTCGGCCCGGTATTCGGGCCATGGGAGCATGAGAGCGGCGTGCGCGCCGTGCTCAGCCCCCATCACCAGATCACGAAGGCGGCGCGGCAGGGTGCTTCCTGCGTGCTGCCGCGCGCCGTCCCGGCGGACTGGCTTTATTCCCGCGAGGCCGGACGGCGCATAGCCGATGTGCTGGAAGCGCCCCCGCCCGGCGCGGGGCCGGTCAATCTCGGCGGCGGCAGCGTCACCACGCTTGCCGAGTGGTGCGCGGCGCTGGAAGCGCACCATCCCGGCTTCCGGTGGCGCCTCGACGCCGCCGCACCCACCATCCGCTATGGCTACGCCACCGACCGCCCGGCGCTGGACAATACCCGCATCGACGCGCTGTCGCCGGCCCGCGCGCTCCCGCTCGACGAAGCGGCGCGGGATTATCTTGCCTGGCTTGACCGTTTCGTTCCCCGCAATCCCCCTCTGGAGCCTTGATCATGACCCAGCGTCTCGCCGGCCGGGTGGCCATCGTTACCGGCGGCTCGTCCGGCATTGGCCGCGCCATCGTACGTACCTTCGCGCGCGAGGGTGCGCGGGTGGTGGTCGCCGACATCACCACCGAGGTCATCGAGGGCGGGCCGCCGGTCTGCGAAGTCGTGGCGGAGGAGGGCGGCATCGCGGTGTTCCACCAGACGGACATATCCAAGGCCGCCGACGTCGTTGCGCTGGTCGCCGCAACGGTCGCACGCTTTGGTCGGCTCGATGTTCTCGTGAACAATGCGGCGGTGCACGCCGGCAAGCCGCTGGTGGAGACCGAAGAAAACGACTGGGATTATGTGATGGATGTCAGCCTGAAGGGCGCCTATCTGTGCGCCCGGGCCGCCGTGCGTCAGATGCTGACGCAGGAAATTGTCGGCGAGGTGCGCGGGCGGCTGGTGCACATCTCCTCGCAGCACGGCCATATCAGCGCGCCGGAGGACTTCGCCTATGGCGTCAGCAAGGCCGGCATCGCCTATATGACGCGCCAGATCGCGGCCGACTACGCCAAGGATTTCATCGTCTCCAACGCCGTGGCGCCGGGCAAGATACTCACCGGCAAGCCCGGCCGCGCGGTCGACCCGAAATGGATCGACTATTCCCACGCCCGCACGCCGTGGCCGCGTCTTGGCACGCCGCAGGACGTGGCCAATGCCGCGCTGTTCCTCGCCAGCGACGAGGCGACCTATCTCACCGGGCACAATCTGTTCGTGGATGGCGGCTGGATGGCGGCGTGAGCGTGCCGGGACGCGGCGTTTTCCTTGACAGGTCGCGCATCGGCGGCTAAGAGCCCGACCTTGCGTAGAAGTGGGCGAACGTCCACGCTACGCGTCCCGCAACCGACCGAAAGAAGCCGACCCCGCGTTGCAAGGCGAGGAGGTCGGGCTCGAACGAAAGGACATAACATGTTCGCGGTCATCAAGACGGGTGGCAAGCAGTATCGCGTTGCCGCCGATCAGGTCATCACCGTCGGCAAGATCGATGCCGAGGATGGTGCCACCGTTTCCTTCCCGGTTCTGATGCTGGGTGGCGACAGCCCGAAGGCCGGCGCCGACGTTGAAGGCGCTTCCGTGTCCGCCGAGGTGGTCAAGCAGACTCGCGGCGACAAGGTCATTGCCTTCAAGAAGCGCCGCCGTCAGAATTCGCGCCGCAAGCGCGGCCACCGGCAGGACTTCACCGTCGTCCGCATCACCTCGATTACCGGCGCCTGAGACCGCCAAGCAGGATTAGGAGTACATCATGGCTCATAAGAAAGCAGGCGGTTCCTCCCGCAACGGCCGCGACTCGGCTGGCCGCCGTCTCGGCGTGAAGAAGTTCGGCAGCCAGGCTGTGATCGCCGGCAACATCATCGTTCGTCAGCGCGGTACCACCTGGCATCCCGGCACCAATGTCGGCATGGGCAAGGATCACACCCTTTTTGCCCTGACCGAGGGTCGCGTCGAGTTCCGAACCAAAGCCAATTCCCGCACCTACGTATCCGTGATTCCGGCCGCCGAGGCCGCCGAATAAAGCCGGTGAGATTCCTTGAAATCCCACTGGTCTCGCCCGACCGGTAGGATTTCTGGAAAAAGCGCCGATTTGGACGCTCCAGTGCCCGAAGGGGAGGCGAGAAAACCGCCTCCCCTTTTCGCGTTCCAGCCCCCTCGGGTTCCAAGGCACAGGAGACCGTCATGACCATCGTCGAAGCGACCACCGCGTCGCTGCTTGCGGAGAGCAGTACCCTCGTCCTCGAAACCGGGCGCCTCATCCTGCGCGCGCCGCGCCTCGAGGACATGGCTTGGATCGCCGAGCTCGCCGACAACCGCAAGGTGGCGGAGATGACGGCGAACATCCCTCATCCCTACGGCATGGCCGATGCCGCGGCCTTCATCGCCAATCTGCCCGGTGGCCCCGACGCCGCGACCCTCGCCATCTTCCTCAAGAACGATGCCTCGTTGCTGGGCGAAGCGCCGAACCGGCTCGGCCCGCCGATCCCGGTCGGCATGTGCGGCTTCAACCGCCGCGACGAGACGGTGCCGGAGATCGGCTACTGGCTGGGCGAGCCCTATTGGGACCGGGGCATCGCTACCGAGGCGGCGCGGGCGCTGATCGACCATGCCTTCGGCGATCGCAAGCTCGACGCGCTGGTCGCCTCCGCGCGCGTCGTCAATCCGGCCTCGCGCCGGGTGCTCGAAAAGTGCGGCTTTCAGTGGACCGGCGTCGGGCTGACCCGCGTCCGCGCCATGGGTGCCTCGGTTCCCGTGGACCGTTTCCGCCTGGAGCGGCGGCTGTGGACTTCGCTTCGTGCCTGGGGCGAGACCGCGCGGCCGACGCGCCACGAACTCGCTCATTGAGGGCGGGCTGATCATTCCGGCGGCGGGGACGACGCGATTCCCGCCGCCGGATTTGTTATTCTGACAGGCCATCGCTTCGGCGGGCCTTCTTTGAACGAGCGCAACGTCCATGAAATTTCTCGATCAGGCCAAGATCTATGTCCGCTCCGGCGACGGCGGTGCGGGCTGTCTGTCGTTTCGCCGCGAGAAATTCATCGAGTTCGGCGGCCCGGATGGCGGCGATGGCGGGCGCGGCGGCGATGTGTGGATCGAGTGCGTCGACGGGCTCAACACGCTGATCGACTATCGTTTCCAGCAGCACTTCAAGGCCAAGAAGGGCGGCTACGGCATGGGCTCCAACCGCGCCGGCGCCAAGGGCGACGACGTGACCCTGCGCGTGCCCGCCGGCACCGAGGTGCTGGACGAGGATGGCGAGACCGTGCTCGCCGACCTCACCGAGGTCGGCCAGAAGATTCGCCTGCTCAAGGGCGGCAATGGCGGCTTCGGCAATGCTCAGTTCAAGACCTCGACCAATCAGGCTCCGCGTCGCGCCAATCCGGGCCTTGAAGGCGAGGAGCGCTGGATCCTGCTGCGGCTGAAGCTGATCGCCGATGCCGGTCTGGTCGGTCTGCCCAATGCCGGCAAGTCCACCTTTCTCGCCGCCACCACGGCGGCCAAACCCAAGGTGGCGGACTATCCATTCACCACGCTGCATCCCGGCCTTGGCGTCGTGCGCTCGGATGGCCGCGAATTCGTGCTCGCCGACATTCCCGGCCTGATCGAGGGCGCGCATGAGGGCATCGGTCTGGGTGACCGCTTCCTCGCCCATGTCGAGCGCTGCCGCGTGCTGCTGCATCTGGTCGATGGCACCAGCGAACATGCCGGCAAGACCTACAAGACCGTTCGCAAGGAGCTGGAGGCCTATGGCGGCGGGCTGGCCGACAAGCCGGAGATCGTCGCGCTCTCCAAGACCGACGCGCTCGACCCGCAGACGCTGAAGGACCAGCTTGCCCGGCTGCAGCGTGCGGCGAAGAAGAAGCCGCTGGCGCTCTCCGCCCAGTCCGGCGAGGGCGTGACGCAGGCGCTGCGCGCGCTGGCCCATGTCATCGACGAGGGCCGGCAGGAAGAAGCGGCGAAGGACGTTCAGGAAACCTGGCATCCCTGAGGTAGCGCCCCTGATGTGAACCCGCTGAGGCGGAGCTGTCGGGGCGGGGGTGCTCGCCCGGTCCTTGCCGTCCCCCGGGTAGTCAGGCGCCATTCCCGGCCGGTGGGCGCGCACCGGCAAGATGCGGCGGATGCCGTTGGAAAACGCGCGCCTTCCCGTGCAAAACGGCGTATGAAGCCGGCATTCTCACCCCGATGCCGCCCCGAATTCCAAGAAGCGCTCGTCCATGAACCGTCCTGCCAAGCCCGCCGCCGCCTCCGCCGCTTCCGAGGGGGGCGCCGTGCCCTCGCTTTCCGCCTTTCGCCGCATCGTGGTGAAGGTCGGCTCGGCGCTTCTGGTCGATAGCGCGCGCGGGGCGTTGCGCCATGCGTGGCTCGCCGCGCTGGCCGAGGATGTCGCCCAGCTCACCCGCGAGGGCAAGGAGGTGCTGGTGGTATCCTCCGGCGCCATCGCGCTGGGGCGCAATGTGCTCAAGCTGCCGCGTCGCCCGCTGAAACTGGAGGAAAGCCAGGCCGCCGCCGCCGTCGGGCAGATCGCGCTGGCCCGTGCCTGGTCCGAGGCGCTGGCGCATGAGGGCGTGGCGGCCGGGCAGATCCTGATCACGCTCGGCGACACCGAGGAGCGCCGGCGCTACCTCAACGCCCGCTCGACGCTCGCCAAGCTGCTGGAGCTGAAGGTGGTTCCGGTCATCAACGAGAACGACACGGTGGCGACCTCGGAAATCCGCTATGGCGACAATGACCGGCTCGCCGCCCGCGTCGCCGGCATGGCGAGCGCGGACCTGCTGGTGCTGCTCTCCGACATTGACGGGCTCTACACCGCCCCGCCCAACGACAACCCGGACGCGCAGTTCCTGCCCGTGGTGCCTCGCATCTCAGCCGAGATCGAGGCCATGGCCGGCGGGGCGGGCACCGAGCTCTCGCGCGGGGGCATGAAGACCAAGATCGAGGCCGGCAAGATCGCCACCACGGCGGGCGCGCATATGGTGATCGCCTCCGGCAAGGTGAAGAACCCGCTGCGCGCCATTCAGGACGGCGCGCGCTGCACCTGGTTCCTCGCCCCGGCCAACCCCGTCGCCTCGCGCAAGCGCTGGATCGCCGGCTCGCTGGAGCCGCGCGGCGTGCTCCACCTCGACGCCGGCGCGGTCGCCGCCCTGCGCCGCGGCTCGTCCCTGCTGCCGGCGGGGGTGAAAAAGGTGGAAGGCGAATTCACCCGCGGCGACGCCGTGCTGCTGCGCGGGCCGGACGGCGCGGAAATCGGCCGAGGGCTGGTGGCCTATGACCACGACTACGCGGAGCGCATCCGCGGCCGCTCATCCGACGAGATCGCGACGATTACCGGCTTCGAGGGGCGTGCGGCGATGGTGCACCGGGATGATCTGGTGCTCGCGGGTGGGTGAAAGAACAAAAACCTTGGGTTGAGTTGGAGCGGTTCGATCCGCTAGCATCCGGGAGGTACGATTCTCGGGTGAAAAGATGGCTAGGGTAAAATCGAAGTCCGCTAACGCCGAAGAGGCATCCCCAGCTCAAACTGCAAGTAAAGCTCAGCCAGTGGTAGAGCCAGCGCCCGCCGGTTCTAAGCGCGGGTATCTTCGACAATCGGACGTGCCTAGCGCCTCACTCGACGAAGCGCTAAGGATTCCCGAGGCGATATTTGAGCACTATGCAGGGAAGCCAACGTCACCGTTCGACGTAGCAAAAGCTCTGCGAGTTGATCCGAAAGGATCTCAGCTCCGTGTTCTTTCAGGAGCAGCAATCGCCTTCGGTCTCATTGAAGGTGGTGCTCAAGCTACAGCTATTAGCGTCTCAGAAACAGCTCGCCGGATCATACGTCCCCGTGCGGAGGGCGAGGATGTCGAAGCGAAAAGAGAGTGCGTGCTCCGTCCTAGGATATTTGGCGAATTCTTGAAAACCTATGATGGTAATCAGTTTCCTCGGCATGATATTGCGTTGAATGTACTTGAAGGAATGGGCGTTCCTCGTGATAAAGCCGAAGAAGTTTTTGGGCGCATTAATGATAGCGCTAGATCGGTCGGCTATATTGAGGAAATAAAAGGAAAATTTTACGTAAGATTGAACGGTAGAATTGGCGGTATTTCTACAGAAGCGATCGTGAATTCCACGGATGATTTGCTAGATGATCCCGGGGCGGAGGCGATTGTTTCTCCCGTTGAGCGTACCATTTTGCCGCCCTTGTCTGTTCAAACTCGTGGAACGGCGATGGCTGCTGCCTTCGCCGATGATCAACGGCGTCGGCGTGTTTTTATCACGCACGGAAAGGACCGAGGCTTAGTTGAGCCGATTAAGAAACTGCTGGAATACGGCGAGCTTGAACCCGTTGTATCTGTCGAAAGGCAATCAGTCTCTAAGCCTGTTCCGGACAAATTCATGGATGACATGCGTCGTTGCGGCGCGGCGATCATCCATGTTGATGCTGAGAAGGTAGTCACCGATGTTGATGGGGTTGAAAATGTAATTTTGAATCCAAATGTCCTTATAGAGATCGGTGCTGCGATGGCATTTTATGGGAAGAGATTCATTTTGCTTGTCAAAGATGGAGTTAAACTTCCGTCGAATCTTCAAGGTCTTTATGAGGTGCGGTATCAGGGGAGCACGCTCGATGCGACCGCAACTATAAAGCTGCTGGAGGCCATGAGGGATATCAAGAATTATGAACTTCCAGGAGGCAATGAACTAGACTAACCAGATTGTGATTCCCGGCCTGTATAGCGGTAATTTCGCTGAGTCGATTGGGAGACATACATTCGCGGCATGAAACGCCGTTCTCTGCTGGCCGCGCCGCTCCTGCTGCTCACGCCACGCCTTGCCGTCGGGCAGGGCTCGCCGCCTGAGCCCGCGTCGCCTGACGCCGCTCCGCTCACCCCCATCCTCGACCGCGCCGCCTCCCTCTCTCCCCTGCGCACGATCCTCGTCTCGAAGGACGGCACCCGCATCGCCGCGCGGGCCTATCGCGGGCTGAGCCTTGAGGGCGCGTCGAATATCAAGTCGGCCTCAAAAAGCATCATCGCTATGCTGGCGGGGATCGCGATCGGGAAGGGCGTGCTGGAAGGGCCGGACCAGAAAATCGTCCCGCTGCTGAGGGCCGACCTGCCGGCCGACCCGGACCCGCGCCTCAATGAGATCACGCTCGGCAATCTGCTCTCGATGCAGGCCGGGCTGGAGCGCACCTCCGGGGCCTATTACGGGCGCTGGATCGCCTCGCGCAACTGGGTGCGGGCGGCGCTGGCGCGGCCCTTCGTCGATGAGCCGGGCGGCGAGATGCTCTATTCCACCGGCTCGACGCATCTCATATCGGCCATCCTCACCCGCACGACCGGGCGCTCGACGCTCGCTCTGGCGCGCGACTGGCTGGGCGGAATCGAAGGGTTTTCCATCACGAGCTGGGAGCGCGACCCGCAGGGCATCTATTTCGGCGGCAACCAGATGGCGATGCGCCCGTCATCGCTGCTCGCCTTCGCCGAGTGCTGCCGCAATGGCGGGCGCAACAGAGCGGGGCAGCAGGTGATCCCGGAAAGCTGGATCGCGGAATGCTGGCGCGTGCGCACCGCCTCGCGCTTTACCGGCGATGGTTATGGCTATGGCTGGTTCACCCGCGAATTGGCGGGGCAGGCGGTGCATTATGGCTGGGGCTATGGCGGGCAGATGCTCTATGTCGTGCCCGCGCGCGGCCTGTCGATCGTCATGACCTCGGACGCCGACACGCCGTCGGGCCGCACCGGCCATCGCGACGACCTGCACGCGCTGGCCGCCGAGATCGTGTCGGCGGCCGGGTAATTGGGCGGGGTCGCCCGTTCAGTGGCTCGGCTTGCAGGTGCCGAAGGCGGTGACGATGGTGTCGTCGACCACGGTGGTGAGAGTGGCGTCATTGTCCGCGCGCGACATCTGCATGATCCAGCCCACAAGACCGTCCGTGCCCTGGAGGGTCAGCTGCGGGCCCGCGCCGGAGACGGAGTAGATGGTCGACAGATGCGGCACGCCATTATCGTCGACGCTGACCAGCACGCGCTCGCCGAAATGCACGAGGAAATGCGCCGGCAGGTCGATTTCGCCCAGCTCCTTGGCCGGGTTGCAGCCCTTGTCCTTGTCGCAGACGAACACCTTGGTGAAGGTGCAGTCCGTGGAGATCGGCAGCGGCGAGACCTCGGCCTCCTTCATGGCTTCCTTGGGCGGGGCTTCCGGCGCGGGTGCCTGCGCAAAGGCGCTGGCGCCCCCCGCGAGCAGGAACAGGGCGGCAGTGGCGATCTTCAGCATCGGAAGCACCTTCGCGGAACCGACAGGAGGGGTGGCGGCGGCACGGCGGCCGCCACCGTTCAGTAAACCGGGGTACGGCAGGGCGGATAGGGCGGGGCGCCGCAATAGCCGGGGCCGTAGGCCGGGGCCGGCGGCGCGTAATAGGCCGGGGGCGGCGGCGGCGGATAGTAATAGCGCGGCGGTGGCGGCCGGGTGGCGGCGGTGACCGCCGAGCCAATGATGGCGCCGCCGATCAGACCGCCGATCAGCGCGCCGGTGCTGTTGTGCGCCTGCGCAGGCATGGGCGCGATCATCGCCGAGCCCAGCGCCGCCAGCACGATGCCGGCCTTCAATGCCGGAAGTGCCTTGCTCATGTGAACCTCGTTCATGGCCCGGCCGTGAACCGCCGGACCCTTGCGGAAGTCAACTATTGCGCAGGCCGTGAGCCCGGACAAGACGCTGGATGGAGGCGCGCGCGCGACCCTGTGCAAAAAGCACGGGACGGAACGTCAAGCCATTGAAATATCGCAAAATATCTCTCGCCACGGCGCGCAGCTCCGCCCTATCTTCGACCCGATTTCATCGGACGATGCGTGTGGTCGGCGAACCAGCGAGCCGCTGCCCGCGTTATCGCCCGGTCGTCCGAGGAGGCCGGAAGCGAATCGGCGGCGGTTCAACCCCTGTGGGAGGTAGACGTGGATAGACGCAGTTTCCTGCTAGGCATCGCCGGCCTGTTGGGCGCCGGAGCAACCGCGGGCATGGCACTGTCGCCGGCCCAGGCGACGATGCTCGACCAGCTCAAGAACGCCGTGCCGCCGGAAGGCCTGCCGGACGAGGGTGATCTCGTCGGCATGACGCCGGACGGAACCGGGATCGAGGCGACCCAGTGGGGCCCGCCGCCGCCCCGCCGCGGCCCGCCGCCGCGCTATTGGGGGCCGCCCCCGCGTCGCCGCCGTCGCCGGGTGCGCGTGTGCCGCAATGTGCGCGATCGCTGGGGACGCCGCATCCGCCGCTGCTGGTATGAGTGGCGCTGACTGTAATTATTGCAGATACGCAATGATTAGGGCGCGATAAGGCTTCGTGCTATGCATCGTGGCATGTTCTAGCTTGTCTCCATCAAACGGCGCCCTTGCGGCGCGACCTCAACGAGGATGGAGACAGGCTATGAACAGGCTTTTTCTTGCAGTGGCGGCCCTCGTCACCTTTGGGGCCGGCCCGGTGCGTGAGGATCAGCGTCGCGCGCGAGCGGATGCTGAGCGTCAGAGCCGCGCCGACCGCCGCTAAGCGGACGAACTGTCGCGCGGTGCGCGGCTGAGCGCACGGCTTAGCCGCGCGGCCGGCGTCAAAACGCCATCCGCGCGGAAACGGCCTGTCCGGAGATCAGCGTCGCACGCGCGCCTTGCGCTCGGCATAACGCTTGTCGCGCAGCGCCTTGCGGGCGACCTCGTCTTCGATCACGCGGCGAGCCTGGGCGAGTTCGGCCTCGCGGCGCGCGCCGGCCTCGGCTTCGAAGGCGGCCTGCGCGGCATCGCGAGCGGCCTGTTCGGCGGCCTCGCGGGCACGAGCTTCGGCCTCGATCTCCTCGCGACGGGCCCGTTCGGCTTCCTCGCGTGCGGCGCGGCGTGCCTCGCGGGCCTCTTCCACGGCGCGACGCTCGGCGGCCTTAGCGACCATTGCCGGATCGTCGGCGGCTGGACGCGCCTTGAATCGTTCGAGGAGGCGGGTCTTGGAAGTCTGAACGGCCTTTTGGCGCTCGGCGAAACTATCGGGATTCTTCATTCGTGGTGTTTATCGTTTGAAGCGGGTGAACTCAACCTTCGGCTCGACTCCAGCCGCCATTCTTTCGAGGGCGGGGTTTCACATCCGGACGATCGTCTCGGCTTCGACAGGCGGATGTGATGTCCATGGTACCGAAGAACAGGAATGGTGCCGCGGAAGGGAATCGAACCCCCGACCCACGCATTACGAATGCGTTGCTCTACCATCTGAGCTACCGCGGCACGCGGGGCTTCTGATAGCCGCGAAGCCCCACGATTTCAAGCGCCGCGCGCGAAGCCTGTTGCGATCACCCCCATGGACCGCGTTTACCGGCCGACGGACCCGGCTCGGAAGGCGTCGACGGACCGCGTCCCCACGGGTCGCCCGCACGGCGGCGGCCGGTTGCCGAGGTCGGGTGGACCGATGCCATCGGGCCGCCGGTCCCTCCCATCTGCTGGGCCAGGGACTGCAGTGCCGCGATGCGGTTCTCGGTGTTGGGGTGGGTCGAGAACAAATTGTCCATGCGCTCGCCGGAGAGCGGGTTGATGATGAACATGTGCGCGGTCGCCGGATTGTGCTCCGCGGCCATGTTCGGCACGCGGTGCGCGGCATTGGAAATCTTGGCGAGCGCCGAGGCAAGCCAGAGCGGCTGGCCGCAGATTTCCGCGCCGAGCTTGTCGGCCTCATATTCGCGCGAGCGCGAGACTGCCATCTGCACCACCATGGCGGCGAGCGGGGCGAGGATCATCATCGCGATCGTGCCGATGGCGCCGAACGGGCTGTTATTGTTGCGGTTGCCGCCGAAGAACATGGCGAAGTTCGCCAGCATCGAGATCGCGCCGGCCAGCGTCGCGGTGATGGTCATGGTCAGCGTGTCGTAATTCTTCACATGGGCGAGCTCATGCGCCATCACGCCGGCCACTTCCTCGCGCGAGAGCGAGTTGAGCAGGCCCGTCGTGGCGGCGACCGCCGCGTTCTGCGGGTTGCGCCCGGTGGCGAAGGCGTTGGGCTGCGGGTTGTCCATGATGAAGACGCGCGGCATGGGCAGGCTCGCGCGGGCGGACAGCTCCTCGATCATGCCGTAGAATTCCGGGGCGCTGGCGCGGTCGACCTGCCGCGCGCCATACATGGAGAGAACCATGCGGTCGGAATTCCAGTAGCTGAAGATGTTCATGCCGGCGGCGAACAGAAGGGCGATCATCATGCCGCCCTGTCCGCCGATCATGAAGCCGACGCCCATGAACAGGGCGGTCATGCCGGCCAGCAGGATGGCGGTGCGAAAATAGTTCATCGGTCTCCTCTCGAACCGTCGCGCGCCGGAATGGCTCACAAGGCCTTCCGCAGCGCGAGGCTACACCCGATAAGTGGTAAATCGGCCTCGCGGCCGCAAGATGTCGGCCATATGCGGCACGCAGGAGCGGTGCGAATGGCGTGCTTGACGTGCACAAGGGCGCGGTGCTTCCAATAGCGACCATGAGCAAGGACATCTTTCCCGCCGCGCCGTTGCCGGCAGCCTCTTCCCCCGCCGCGCCCGAAGCCGGCCGCCCGTTGTCCCCTGCCGCGCAGCGTGCGCTGGTCGAGGCGGCGGAGCGGCGCGCCCGCGCCGGCGAGCCCGCGCCTGCGCCCAAGGAGATCGACGGCCGGGGTGGGCCGGAGCCGGTGCGCTACGGCGACTGGGAAGTGAAGGGCATCGCGTCCGACTTCTGAGCGCCGGCTGAAATTTCAGGCGACTTGCGCGGATGCGAGGTCGCTCGCGAGCGCGACGCGGTTGCGCCCGGAGGTCTTGGCCGAATAGAGCGCCCGGTCGGCACGTTCCACCACGTCCTCGATATCGCGGTCACCGTCGATGATGGCCGCGATGCCGGCGCTGACGGTGATGTTAAGTTCGCGCCCATCGTGCATGATCGAGGTCGCCGCGACCGTCTCGCGGATGCGCTCGGCCAGGATCAGGGCCTGTGCCTCGCCGGTCTCGCGCAGCAGCACCACGAATTCCTCGCCGCCGAATCGGGACACCTTGTCGGTTTCGCGCACCAGCCGGGCGAGGATGGTGCCGAGGCTGCGCAGCACGGCGTCCCCCGCCCCGTGGCCATGCGTGTCGTTGATTTTCTTGAAATGGTCGATGTCCAGCATGACCACGGCGGCGGCGGTCCCTTTGCGCCGGAAATAGCCCATCGCGTCCGCGCCAAATGGGCCAAAGCCGCGCCGGTTCAAGAGGCCGGTGAGCGGGTCGGTCACGGCGAGCTGCTGCAATTCGTGCAGGTCCTTGCCGAGCCGGAGCGTGCGTTCTTCGGCGAGGGCCATCTGCTCGGCGGCGCGGCTCTCCAGCGTGGCGGCGGCCTCGCGTGCCTCGCGCTCGCTCTCGATCACCGAGCCGAGGCGGCGCAGCAGCGAGCGGATCGAGGCGGACATCACCAGCACATCCTGCGAGCCGTGCTGCCAGCCGACCATGGTCGCCCCGCTGTCGCGGCCGATGAGGTCGACATTGCGGCTGAGCCGTTCCAGCGGGCGCATGGTGTGGCCGGCGAGAAGCAGGGCGAGGAACGCCCCGCACAGTGCGACGAAGGCCCCTACGGCGATGATGGTGGCGAACAGCCGGTTGGCGGGCGCGAGAGCGGTCGCGACAGGGCTGCGCGCCACCACCAGCCAGCCGAGCCCGGGATAATCGCCCTGTCCCTTGGTGGCGACGACGGCGGTGAGCGTCGGCGTGCTGCCGGTATCATCGATCAGCGCAACCCCGTCGGCGCTGCCGGCGCGCACCAGCAGTTGCCCGGCGAAGGACCGGGCGTTGGCCGGGCCGATCAACACCTCGCCGTCGCGCGACAGGACCCAGAGTTCGGCATCCAGCACCGAGCGGTCATTGGCGAGCACATTGGCGCGAACCTCGTCTGCCCAGCCCCAGCTCATATGGGCACCGAGAACGCCCACGACACGGCCGGCATCGTCCTTCACCGGCACGGCGACATCGACGAAACGGAACGGTGCCTGATCGGGCGAGGTGCGCAGCAGTCCGTCCAGCAGCTTGGCGTCGTGGACGTCCTCGACGGTCGGCCCCTTCAAGCCATTGGTGAACCATGGACGTTGCGCGACCGAGACACCTTCCAGCATGCCCTTCGTCGCCGCGCGCACCGTGCCATCCGGCGTGGCGAAGCCGATCCAGGCATATTCCGGCAGCGTGGTCTGCAACTGGGCGAGCACACTACGGATTCCCGCCGAGTCGCCGGTCCAGACCGGCGACAACGGGGCGAAGCTCGCCACGTTGCGGATCTCGCGATAGCGCTCGAACATGCGCGCGTCGAGCCGTTCCGTCATGGTGCGGGCCAGCGTCACCAGCGCGGCGTCGGTGTCGGCCACCGCCTGCCGCCGCGCGAGAACGGCTCCGGCGCCGGCGACCGCGGTTACTGTCAGCACGCACAGCAGGCCGGCCATGAGCGCGGTCTGCTGGCGGATGGAGGTGCGATCGCGCAGCTTCTGGAATACGGCACCCAGCATCAACCCCAAACTCCCTTCCGGTGGCGCGAACAGGGAGCAAACACTATGCCGGCGCGCGCTGGCCCGCTTGGCCATTTACGTAAGGGAATCGCTTTCCTCCCGACCTGTGGCATTCGCGCCGCCCGCGTGCGGGGAGCCGCAGTGCCCGTCTCGGCCTAAAGGCCGATGCAGACGTATTTGATGTCCACATAGTCATCGATGCCGTATTTCGACCCCTCACGGCCGATGCCCGATTCCTTGACGCCGCCGAACGGGGCGACTTCCGTGGTGATCACGCCGGCATTCACGCCGACCTGCCCGTAGCGCAGCGCTTCCGCCACCCGGAAGGTGCGGCCGAGGTCGCGGGTATAGAAATAGCAGGCGAGGCCGAATTCGGTGTCGTTGGCGTAAGCGACGGCCTGCTCCTCGGTCTCGAACCGGAACACCGGCGCGACGGGGCCGAAGATTTCCTCCTTGGCGAACGCCATCTCCTGCGTGGCACCGGCGATCACGGTCGGTTCGAAGAACTGGCCGCCAAGGCTGTGGCGCTTGCCGCCGGTCACCACCGTGCCGCCCTTGGCGCGGGCATCGGCGACGAAGCCCTCGGTCTTGGCGACCGCCTTGTCGTCGATCAGCGGACCCTGCACAACGCCGTCCTCAAGCCCGGAGCCGACCTTGAGGCCGGACGAGGCGGCGGCGAACTTCTCCACGAAGGCGTCGTAGATGCCGGCCTGCACATAGAAGCGGTTGGCGCAGACGCAGGTCTGGCCGGAATTGCGGTACTTGGAGGCGATGGCGCCGGCGACCGCGGCGTCCAGATCGGCGTCGTCGAAGACGAGGAACGGCGCGTTGCCGCCGAGCTCCATCGACACCTTCTTCACCGTGTCGGCCGACTGCTTCATCAGGATCTTGCCGACCGGGGTGGAGCCGGTGAAGGTGATCTTGCGCACCAGCGGATTGGCGGTCATCTCGCCGCCGATCTTGGTCGCAGAGCCGGTGAGGATGTTCACTGCGCCAGCCGGAAAGCCGGCCTGTTCCGTCAGTACGCCCCAGGCGAGACCGGAATAGGGTGTCTGGGTTGCGGGCTTCACCACGCTGGTGCAGCCCGCCGCCAGTGCCGGGCCGATCTTGCGGGCCAGCATGGAAGAGGGGAAGTTCCACGGCGTCACCGCCGCGATCACGCCCACCGGCTGCTTGGTGACGAGGATGCGCCGCTCCGGCCAGGGCGAGGGGATGACATCGCCATAGACCCGGCGCGCCTCCTCGGAAAACCACAGCACATAGGCCGCGCTGGCGCCGACCTCGCCCATGGACTCCGCCAGTGGCTTGCCCTGCTCGATGGTCAGCAACTCGGCCAGCGCGCGCTGATTATCCATGATGACGGTGTGGAGCCGGCGCAGCAGCTTGGCGCGCTCGTCGGCCGTGGTGCGGGAATAGCTTTCAAACGTCTTCTGCGCCGCGTCGATGGCGCGCCGCGTTTCGGCCTCGCCGCAATCGGGGACGGTGCCGATGACCTCGCCAGACGCGGGATTGGTGACCTCGATGGTGCCGCCGCCATCCGCGCCGATCCACTCGCCGCCGATGAGATTCGCGTCGCGCTTGAAGTCAGTCCATGTCATGGCCGGATACCTTTTCCGAAATGCGGGCGGGGTGGATCGCTCGCTCCGAAAAGAACTATAGGGCGTAGGGGCGCGCTCGGCACCCCGTCGCCGGTCAGGGATCAGCCATTATAAGCGGCTTGCAGGGCGGCGATGTCGAGCTTGACCATGCCCATCATCGCCGTCATCACGCGTTGCGCCTTGGCCGTGTCCGGGTCCTTGTTCCACTCCAGCAGCGCGCGCGGCGTGACCTGCCAGCTCAGGCCGTAGCGATCGGTGATCCAGCCGCACTGTATCTCGCGGCCGCCCTCGCCGAGCGCGGCCCATAGCCGGTCGATCTCGTCCTGGCTGTCGCAGACGATGATCAGCGACAGCGCCGGGGTGAAGCTGAAATGCGGTCCGCCATTCAGCGCGAGATAGGGCGCGCCGTTCAGCGTGAATTCGACCATCATGGTCTCGCCGGGCTTGCCGCCGGGCGTCTCCACGACATAGGGGGTCACGGTGTCGATGCGGGAATTCGGCAGCAGCGAGACGTAGAAGCGCGCGGCTTCCTCCGCCTTGCCGTCGAACCAGAGGCAGGGTGTGATCGGTTGCATGGCGCGGGCTCCATCACGTGGTGACCGCGCCGCCGCCAGCGGCGCGGTCCTCGACAAGGGCTTACTTGCGCAGATCGACCAGCGGGGCGAAGCCGCCGAAGATCATGCGCTTGCCGTCGAACGGCATCTCGGTCATCTCCTTGAGGCGGGGGTCCTCCATGAACTTCTTCATGCCGGTGTCGCGCACCTCTTTGGACGGCCAGAGAACCCAGGAGAACACCACCGTCTCCTCCGGCGTCGCCTTCACCGCCCTGCGGAAATCGGTCACCTTGCCCTCCGGCACGTCGTCGCCCCAGTTCTCGGCGACATGAAGGGCGCCGTAATCGAAGAAGATCGGCGCGGCCTTCTCGGCCATCTCGCGATAGGCGTCCTTGTTGGCGGTCGGCACCGCGATCACGAAACCATCGACATAGCTCATCTGGCGTCTCCTCCTGTTGTCGGCCTGAGGCCGGTTTAGTCCTCGGCGAGTTCGGCGAGCGAACCCATCGCGGCGGTCCCGCCGGTGGTGAAGCCCATGGCCTCATTCGGCTGGCGCGCCTCCTCGTCCCAATGATGGACCGTGGCGGTGTCGCGGGCTCCCGCACTCGGTGCGCTCAGCTGCCCGGTGGTTCGCCGCCGGCGGCCGCCGGGTCCATCCAGAAGATTTCCCAGATGTGCCCGTCCAGGTCGCCGAAACTGCGCCCATACATGAAGCCGTGTTCCTGCACCGGGGCGATATCGACCGTGCCGCCGGCCTCGCCGGCCTTGGCCATCATCTCATCGACCGCGTCCCGGCTTTCCTGCGAGAGGGCAAGCAGCACCTGCGAGCCGGCATGGGCGTCGGCGATCGGCTTCGGCGTGAACTGGGCGAACTTCGGATGCGTGAGCAGCATCACGTAGATAGTCTCCGAGAGCACCATGCATGCGGCGGTATCGTCGGTGAACTGGGGATTGTTCACGGTCCCGATCGCCTCGTAGAACGCGATGGAGCGAGGCAGGTCGGCCACGGGCAGATTGACGAAGATCATCTTGGGCATGAGGGCGGCTCCTGTCGTTCGTCATTGACACCGATAACGGCTATAGTTAGAAAAAACAACCATGCAGTTAAAAAAAATAACTAAAAAGGCAGAAGGCTCGGCCAGGCGCTATTACGAAGATGCCTGCGCTGCCGCCCACGCGCTCGACCTGTTCGGCGAGCGCTGGGCGCTGCTGGTGATGAGAGAACTCATGCTCGGCCCCAAACGTTTCACCGATTTGAAGGCCGATCTGCCGGGCATCAGCGCCAATGTGCTGACCCAGAGGCTGGAGAGCCTTGAGGCGGCGGGCGTTCTGGTTCGTCGCAAGCTGCCGCCGCCGGCTTCCGCGCAGGTCTATGAACTCACGCCCTGGGGCTATGAGAGCGAGCCGATCTTCCAGGCCATGGGGCGCTGGGCGGCGCGCTCGCCCTCGCATGATCCGACCCTGCCATTCGGCTCGGTGTCGCTGATGATGTCGATGCGCACCATGATCAGCCCCGCGCTGGCCGGCGCCCTTGCGGTGGATGCCGAGTTCCGTACTGGCAAGGAGACCTTCCGGGTCCGCCTCGCCGGGGGCGAACTGACGACTGAGCGCGGCACGGTCGAGCATCCCGATTTCGTCCTGACCGGCGAGGCGCGGATGATCGCCGCCGCGATCTATGGCGGGCAGCCGATCGCCGCTCTGGAGGCGGCCGGCGTGCTGAAGCTGGAGGGCGACCGGGCATTGGCAGAGCGTTTCATCCGCCTGTTCCCGCTGCCGCCCAAGGCCGTGCTGCCGGGCTGAGCAGGGCGTCAGCGGCTGAAGCGGGCGGCCTCAGGCGCGGATGCGGGAGGGCGCATCCGGCACGAAGAAACGCCAGGTGTCGCGCCCGGCATGCTTGGCGTCATAGAGCGCCGTATCGGCAGCGGCGGTCAGTTCGTCCTGAGAGGTCCGGTCGTCATTGGTCATGGCGATGCCGATGGACACGCTGTAAGGCAGCGCCGAGCCCCGTTCATCCACCACGCCGGCGAGCCCGCGGCAGAGCCGCTCCGCCAGCGCCTGGAACTCGGCCTCGGACTGGCCGGAGCACAGCACGGCGAACTCGTCGCCGCCGATGCGGGCGGCGACATCGCCGTCGCGCAGTTCGCCTTGCATGAGCCGCGCGAGATGACGCAGCAGCGCGTCGCCGGCGGCATGGCCGAGCGTGTCGTTGATGGTCTTGAAATTGTCGAGGTCGACCAGCAGCACCGCCAGATGGGCGCGCTGCCGGGTCAGCCGCTTCAGCCCCGCCTCGAATTTCTGCGCGAAGAGTGCACGGTTGGGCAGGCCGGTCAGGGCGTCATGCGTGGCGAGGTGGTGCAGGTCGTCCTCAAGCCGCTTGCGCTCGGAAATGTCGCTAAGCGTGCCGACCATGCGCACCGGTTCGCCGAGCAGGTCGCGCTCGACGATCCGTCCGCGATTGGCGAGCCAGACCCAGCTGCCATCGCGGCGCCGGCAGCGGAACTCACCGTTGAAGTAATCCTCGCGCCCTTCCACATGGTCACGGAAACCGCGCATCAGCGGGGCGATGTCCTGCGGGTGCACCCAATGGCGGACCATGCCGACCGTCGGGGTGAACCCACCCGACCAGTGGCCGAGAATGCGGAAGCTGCGGGGGCTGAAGAACAGGTTGCCCGACGGCATGTGCCAGTCCCAAAGCCCGTCATTGGCGCCGTCCAGCGCATAGGCGAGCCGACGTTCATTGGCGAGCAGGTCGCGGCGCTCGCGCTCGCTGCGCGCGCGGATGGCGGCTATCAGCAGCGCGGGCAGGGTGGTGACGGCCAGCGACCCCTGCAGTTCCAGCAGCGACGCGACCTCGTTGCCCCTCGGCTCGAAGGGAAAGTGACCCGCCACTCCGAGGGCCAGCATGCCGATGGCGAAACCGGAGACCGCGGCGGCGGTGGCGAACATGCCAAAGCGGAAGGCGAACCAGAGCAGCGCCACCGCGCTGAGTTCCAGGATCACATAATGCCGCATGGCGACGGCAAGCGAACCGATGGTGGCGAGCGCCAGCGCCGCCGCGATCATCTCTTCCAGCCGGGGCCGGAACGGCCGCGTGCGGTCTGCATCGGACCGCGCGGGCCAGAGCGGCGCGTCGGTGCGCCAGAACAGGAAGGGCGGCAGGAACAGCGCGATCGCCACCACTTCCGGCATCCACCAGCGGAGACCTGTGGCGACGAGGCCGTGATCCGGCGCGAGGGTGAGCCAGCCTCCGAGCAGCGCACCGGGCACCGGCCCAAGCAGGGCGACCAGTGTCAGGCGCCCGATGACATCGGGGCCTATCGGGGCGTCGCGGGTTATGCCGCACCAGGACAGGCCGCCGCCGACCAGCGCGAAGGTGATGCTCTTGGAGATACCGCAGGCCAGCGCATAGGCAGTGGCGTCGCCGAGCAGCAGGTGGACAAGTATGCCCGCCAGTGCAACGCCGATCACCTCAGGCAGAAAGTCCTGGCGACGGAGCAGGACCAGTGCGCCGAGACTGACGACATTGGCCGGCCAGATCGCGGAAGAAATGCCGAAGGCGCGACCGAAGCGGAGCCAGACGAACAGGACGACCGCGAAGGCGATCGCGAAGATGAAGGCCTGCAGAAGACGTGTCGATGGCTGAGCCGTCAGCATTGGTTTCAAGCCTGCGATGAAACGGACCGAAGAGTCCGTGTCGATGATCGGCCGGGCGCAGAAGACAATGACGAGGCAGTACCTCGTCATTGTTCGCGGCCTCTCGGCCTGATCATGCAACTACAAGCAATTCCTGTTCCATTGCTCCCCTATGGTGGCGCGACGCCGGCAACACCCCCGCCGCGCGCCCCGCACTAACGTCATGCGCCGGAACGGCAGGGGGCACCGCGGCTCGCCGCCGCGGGTCGGTCGGCCGGGGTGCACGCAATGAGCGCATCGTCTGCCCGCGTCGTGATCATCTCCTGCGGCACCGGCTACGCTGTGCGCCGCGTCGCCATGGTGGAATGATGCGTGCATCTGTCGGAGCGTTGGCTCATTGCGAATGAAAGTTTTTCTTGCGGGGGACGTTTCATGCCTGTGTTTCTCGTCACGTTCGATCTGCGTGACTCCGGGAATGCCGAGAATCTGATCGAGGCGATCAAGCAGACATCGTGGACCCAGTTCACGCCGACCAGCTTCGCGGTTTCCACGGCGGAGACCGACGAGGCGCTGTTCTTCCGGCTCCGCCCGTTCACCAGCGACGGCGACAGCCTGTATGTCTCGATGCTGAAGAAGCCTTATCGCGGGATGGGGTTTCGCGAGGTGAACTACTGGCTGGAGGAGAACCTGCGCTACTAGCGGGGGAGGGGCGTCCATACGCCGGAAATGAAAAAGCCCCGGCTCGCGCCGGGGCTTTCGATAGGTGCGAGGCTCTCGCGAGCCGGCGGCTCAGTTGTTCCGGTTGCCGAACAGCTGGAGCATCATGATGAACAGGTTGATGAAGTCGAGATAGAGCGTCAGCGCGCCCATGATCGCCTTGCGGCCGGCCACCACGTCGTCGTCGCCCGCGAAGTACATCTCCTTGATGCGCTGCGTGTCGTAGGCGGTGAGGCCGGCGAACACCAGCACGCCCACCACCGAGATCACGAACTGCAGCATGGACGAGCCGAGGAAGATGTTCACCAGGCTCGCGATGATGATGCCGATCAGACCCATGAACAGGAACGAGCCCATGCCCGACAGGCTGCGCGGCGTGGTGTAGCCGTAGAGGCTCAGCGCGCCGAAGGTCGCGGCGGTGATGAAGAACACGCGCACGATGCTGTCATGGGTATAGATCAGGAAGATCGTCGCCAGCGACACGCCGACCAGCGCGGCATAGAGCCAGAACACGCCCTGCGCGGCGGCGACGCTCATGCGGTCGACGCGGAAGCTCAGGAAGAACACCGCGGCGAGCGGGGCGAACATCACCACCCACTTCAGCGGGCTGACGAACAGCGTGTAGCCGAAGTCGGTGAGGTAGACATTGGCGGCGATCTGGTAGGCGGTCGGGGTGTCGGACACCGCAAGCATGAACACGCCCAGCGCGGCGGCGCCGGTGATGGCGAGGCCGAGCGTCATGTAGTTGTAGACGCGCAGCATGTAGGAGCGCAGGCCCTGGTCGATCGCGGCCTGCGTCCGCGCCGCCGTGCTGCCAAGGTGCGGCACGGAAACGTTGCGATCAAATTCGGACATCGTGTCGGATCCTCTTCCCAAAAGTCCTGGCGTCCGGCCGGCCCGCATGGGCCCGGCTGCCGCGCCGAAACATACCACGGAATATGAGGAACCCCCTGTTCCACCGCAAGTGAAGTTTGCGACAGAATTGCCGTTGCGGGAGGGGGGCGTGCGTCCCTACAAGTTCCGCAGGATCCGCGCCGGCTTCTGGCCGAGCGCCCGCCATGTGCCGAGCAGCCCGAAACCGACGGTCAGCGCCAGAGCCACCGCCGCCGCGCCGAAGGCGGTGCCGGTCGACCAGGCGAAATGCGCCTTCATCACCTGTGTCACCACCACATAGGAGGCGAGCGTGCCGGCCGCCACCGCCACCAGCGCGGTGACGAGGCCGAGCGCGGCATATTCCAGCGCATAGGCGCCGACGAGGCGGGCGCGGGTGGCGCCGAGCGTCTTGAGGATCACCGCGTCATAGACCCGGTGGTGCTGCCCCGCCGCCAGCGCCCCTGCCAGCACCAGCACGCTGGACAGCAGGGTGACGAGGCTCGCGCCCCGTATCGCGGTCACCAGATTGGCGACGATGGCGCCGATCTCGGTCAACGCCTCCTTCACCCGCACCGTGGTGACAGCGGGAAAGTCGGCCGCCACCGCGCGGCCGATCGCCCGCTCCGCCGCCGCCTCGCCGCCGCCGGGCATGGTCAGGGTCGCGATAGAGGTGTGCGGCGCGCCGGCGAAGGTGTTCGGCGAGAACACCATCACGAAATTGATGGCGAGGCGCTCCCATTCCACTTCGCGCAGATTGGCGATCTTCGCCGTGATCGAGCGGCCGAGCACATTCACCGTGACCGGATCGCCGATCGTCAGCCCGAATGCGTCGGCGATTTCGCGCTCGAAGGAGACCAGCGGCGGGCCGCTATAGTCCGCCGGCCACCACTCGCCGGCGGTCAGCCGCGAGCCTTCGGGCACGGCCGCGTCATAGGTGATGCCGCGGTCGGAGGAGAGCACCCAGGCAAATTCCGGCGGCGGAGTGATCTGGTCGGCGGGCCGGTCGCCCAGCGTGATCAGTCGCCCGCGCAGCATCGGCACGGTCTCCACCATGCCCTCGGGGGCCTTTGCCTTCAGATAGCTCGCGAACTGTGGGGCCTCGCTGCTCTGGATGTCGAGG
Source organism: Ancylobacter gelatini (assembly GCF_022601675.1). GTDB lineage: Bacteria > Pseudomonadota > Alphaproteobacteria > Rhizobiales > Xanthobacteraceae > Ancylobacter > Ancylobacter gelatini. The sequence goes on from NZ_JAKVIL010000007.1 coordinate 93,762, forward strand.
AAGAAGAAGCTCGGCGCCTGTGCCGGCAGGTTGGCGGTGAGTTCGCGCGTCAGGCTGCGGTCGATCAGCGCGAGCGTGACCAGCAGGGTCAGCCCGAGCCCGAGCGAGAGCACGATGGTATGGGTGAGCGCCGAGGGGCGATGGATATTGCCGATCGCAAGCCGCAAGGCTGTCGAGCGCGGGCGGGGCAGGCGGCGGGCGATCGCCATGATGCCGAGCCCGACCAGACGCAGCGTGATCAGCACGCTGGCGGAGGCGACGAGGTAATAGACCGCGATCCGTCGCTCTTCCGACGCGGCGATGGCGAGCCCCGCCAGAGCGGCGATGGTGAGTGCGGTGAGCACGATATAGCTCCGGCGCGGCCGGCGCGCGGGGCCTTCTACATGCTCGCGGAACAGCGCGGAAACCGGCACGTCATGGGCAAGACCCAGCGGCCACAGCGCAAAGGCGAGCGCGATCAGCGCGCCATATCCGATGGCGAGCGCCAGCGCCGCCGGCTGCACGCTCGGGTCGATCGGCACGGGCAGCAGATAACCGAAGGCGGCATTGGCGGCATAGGGCAGGGCGGCGCCGACCGCGAGCCCGATGGCGATGCCGATGGCGGCGATCAGGCCGACCTCCACCAGATAGATCGCGAACACCGTGCCGCCCGGCGCGCCGAGGGATTTATAGGTCGCAATCACCGCGCGCTTGGCGTCGAGATGGCTCTTCACCGCATTGGCGACGCCAACGCCGCCGACCAGCAGGGCGGTGAGCCCGACGAGGGTGAGATACTCGGTGAAGCGCCGCACATTCTGTTCCAGCCGGGGCGCGGCCGCGTCGCGGGTGCGTACCTCGAAGCCGGCCTGCGGGGCGCCGTTCTGCACGGTGTCGACGAAGGTCGTGAGGGTGGACGGGTCGTCGAGCTTCACGCGGTAGGTCCAGCGTACCAGACTGCCGGGCTGCAGCAGGGCGGAAGCGCGCAGCGCGTCGAGCGAAACCATGAGGCGCGGGCCGAAGCCGATGCCGGTGGCGAGCGAATCGGATTCGCGCACCAGCGTTCCGGCGAGCCGGAGCCGGATCTCTCCGAACTGGAATTCGTCGCCCGGCTTGATGCCGAGCCGTTCCGCCAGAACCGGGTCGGCGACCGCGCCGAACACCCCGTCCTTCGCCGCCAGCGCCTGCGGCAGCGGCTGCGCCGGTTCGATCTCGACACCGCCGGCGAGCGGATAGGCGCCGTCGACCGCCTTGGCCTCGGTGAGCGTCGATTGCAGCGTGTCGCCCGAACCCGCGCGGGCCATGGCGCGCAGCGTGGCGATGGTCGAGACCCGGCCGCCGGCCTTGATGAGGGTGAGTTCGTCCGGGCTCGCCTCCCGCTGCACCAGCGTGAAGGCGGCATCGCCGCCGAGCAGCGATGTGCCCTCGCGGGCGAAACCATCGGTGAGCGCGCGGGAGAACGAGCCTACGCCGGCAATCGCCGCGACGCCGAGCGCGAGGCAGGCGAGGAACACGCCGAAGCCGCGCACGCCGCCACGCAGTTCGCGCAGCGCGAAGCGGAAGGCGAGCGACAGGCGCGGGCGAAGGCGTTCGCGCGCGGAACCGGCCGCGGCAGAATCGGACACAGCGAGCGTCATGCCGGCACCTCGGCCGGCGTGGTATCTCCCGTCTCGATATGGCCGGAGCGCAGCCGCACCGTGCGGTCGCAGCGCCGCGCGAGGCCGGGATCGTGGGTAACGATCACCAGCGTCGCCCCGCGCCGGGCCTGTGCGGCGAACAGCAACTCCATGATCTGCTGCCCGGTGCTCTCGTCGAGATTTCCGGTCGGCTCGTCGGCGACCAGAATGGACGGCTCCGGCGCCAGCGCCCGCGCCACCGCGACGCGCTGCTGCTCACCGCCGGAAAGCTGGGTCGGGTAATGGTCGAGCCTGTGGCCGAGCCCGACGGCGGTGAGTTCCGCCGCCGCGCGCGCGAAGGCGTCCGCCCGGCCGGCAAGCTCCAGCGGCACCGCGACGTTTTCCAGCGCGGTCATGGTCGGGATGAGATGGAAGGCCTGGAAGACAATGCCGACATTGCGCCCCCGGAACCGCGCGAGCGCGTCCTCGCCGAGGCGGGTGAGCTCCTCGCCCGCGACGTTCACCGTGCCGGCATCGGCGCGCTCCAGCCCGGCGAGCACCATCAGCAGGCTCGATTTGCCGGAACCGGACGGGCCGACGAGGCCAACCGCCTCGCCCTTGGCTATAGTGAGCGACACGCCCTTGAGAATGTGAACACGCGCGGCGCCCGATCCGAGCGAGAGTTCGACCTTGTCGAGTCGTATGGCGGGGCCGGTGGCGGAAACGGAGCTGGAGTGCATGTCGTCCAATTGGTTGTTCAGCGTCTGGGCGTGGGGCTTCGCCCGCGCTGGTGCGGAAATTCGTGAAGCGAGTGTGACACGATATGGTGCGGCGCACTCTTCACGAAAGGGCAAGCCGGCCCGGCCGGGGGCGCTCGCCCTGCTGGCGGGCGTGCTGATGATGGCGCATGGCACACTCGCCGCCGCCGAGCCGCTGCGCCTCGTGGCCTTCGGCGACAGCCTGACGGCGGGCTACGGGCTCGCCGCGACGGATGCCTTCCCGGTGCAGCTTCAGGCCGCGCTGAAGGCCAGGGGACACGATGTCGTGATCGAGAATGCCGGCGTCTCCGGCGACACCACCAGCGCGGGCCTGTCCCGGCTCGACTGGTCGATCCCCGACGGCACGCAGGGCGTGATCGTTGAGCTCGGCGCCAATGACGCGCTGCGCGGCCTCGACCCGGCCATCGCCGAGGCCTCGCTCGACAAAATTCTGGCGCGGCTGAAGGAGCGCGGCATCCCGGTGATGATCGCCGGCATGCGCGCCCCGCCCAATCTCGGCAAGGCGTATCAGGAGCGCTTCGATCCGATCTATGCCCGGCTGGCCGAGAAATACGGCGTGCCGCTCTATCCGTTCTTCCTCGACGGCGTGGCCGGTCAGGTGGCGCTCAACCAGCGCGACGGCATCCACCCGACGCCGGAGGGGGTGAAGATCATCGTCGCCAACATCCTGCCGGCGGTGGAGGCCTTCATCGCGACGCTGAGGCCGCCGGGCTGAGGTGCGGGCGGTGTCGCAGCGGCAACTTGCCGAGGCGGCGTGGCGGGGGCTAGTCTTGCGCCACCTTCCCACCGCATGAATCCCGAGAACATCACCCATGGAATATCGTCCGCTGGGCCGCACCGGCCTTGAGGTCAGTGCGCTATGCCTTGGCACCATGACCTTCGGCCAGCAGAACACTGAGGCCGAGGGTCACGAGCAGCTCGATTACGCGCTCGATCAGGGCATCAACTTCCTCGACACCGCCGAGCTCTACTCGATCCCGCCCAGGCCCGAGACCGCCGGCTCCACCGAGCGCATCATCGGCACCTGGATGAAGGCGCGCGGCAATCGCGACAAGGTCATCCTCGCCACCAAGGTGTGCGGCCTGTCGGAAATGACGTGGTTCCGCAGTCACGGCGCCCCGGCCCGTCCTACCCGCGCGCAGATTTTCGAGGCGGTCGACAACAGCCTGAAGCGGCTGCAGACCGACTATATCGACCTCTACCAGCTCCATTGGCCCGGGCGCCCCATCGTGTGGGGATCCAACCCGACGCGCTGGCAGTCGATGCCCGGCGAGGAAACCCCCATCGGCGAGACGCTGGAGGCGTTCGGCGAGATCGTGAAGGCGGGCAAGGTGCGCCATATCGGTCTCTCCAACGAGAGCAGCTGGGGCACGATGCGCTTCCTGTTCGAATCGGAGACCCGCGGCCTGCCGCGCGTCGCCTCGGTGCAGAACGCCTACAGCCTGTTGAACCGCACCTACGAGACCAACATGGCAGAGGTCAGCCTGCGCGAGGATGTTGGGCTGCTGGCCTATTCCGCGCTGGCGCAGGGCTATCTCACCGGCAAGTACCAGCGCGGCGCCCGCCCGGCCGGGGCGCGTTCCACGCTGTTCAATCGCGGCCAGCGCTATGAACTGCCGGGCGCGGAAGCGGCGATCGACGACTATATGGCGATCGCCCGCGAGGCCGGGCTCGACATTTCGCAGATGTCGCTGGCCTTCGCGCTGTCGCGCCCGTTCATGGCCTCGGTCATTCTCGGCGCGACGACGATGGAGCAGCTCAAGACCGACATCGCCGCGCAGGACGTGAAGATCACGGCGGAACTGGAGGCGAAGATCGACGCCGTGCACCAGCTTCGCGGCAATCCGGCGCCCTGAGGCGGCGAGGCCGATGCAAAACTCATCCCCGGGCCTGGCCCGGGGATCGCGCGGCTATTCCCCGGCCTTGGGCGCGGCTTCCGCCGCATGGCGGGTCATCAGCGGCACCTGCGCCATGGCGAAAACCAGGGTGAGCGGCAGATAGCCGAAGGTCTTGAACGTGACCCAGGTGTCGGTGGAGACCGAGCGCCAGACGATCTCGTTCAGCACCGCCATGGCGAGGAAGAACACGCCCCAGCGTATGGTCAGGCGGCGCCAGCCTTCCTCGGTCAGCGTGAACACGTCGCCGAGCACATAGGGCAGCAGCGGCTTCTTGAAATACAGGCCGCCCAGCAGCGCCAGAGCGAACAGGCCGTTCACCATGGTCGGTTTCATCTTGATGAAATGGTCGTCCTGCAGCCACAGCGTCAGCGTGCCGAACACCAGCACCACGCCGGCCGAGACCAGCGGCATCACCGCGATCTTGCGCGCGATGATCCACATCGCCGCCAGCGCCACCAGCGTCGCCACCATGAAGGCGGCCGTGGCGACATAGATGCCGGCGCGGCCATTGGCGATGAAGAACACCACCAGCGGCCCGAGCTCCAGCGCGAACTTCATCAGCGGGTGCATGGTGCGCAGGGTGGCGTGGGGTTCGGTCATCATGGGTCCGGCGTGTGAGGAGGCGTCTCGTAGGGAAGGGCGGAAACGTGCCGAGAGCAAGGCGCTATTCGTCGAGCCCGACAATGGCGCGCGCAAATTGCCGTGCTTCGAAGGGTTCGAGGTCGTCAATGCCCTCGCCGACGCCGATCAGATGCACCGGCAGGCCGTATTTCGCCGCGATCGATACCAGAATGCCCCCGCGCGCCGTGCCGTCCAGCTTGGTCATGACAAGGCCGGTGACGCCGGCCACGCGCCGGAACGCCTCGACCTGGGACAGAGCGTTCTGGCCGACCGTGGCGTCGAGCACCAGCACCACGGCATGCGGGGCGGCGGCGTCCTGCTTCTTGAGGACGCGGACCACCTTCTCCAGCTCCGCCATCAGTTCGGCGCGGTTCTGCAAGCGGCCGGCGGTGTCGACGATGAGAACGTCGGCCCCGTCCGCGCGGGCCTTGGCGAGGCCGTCAAAGGCGACGCCGGCGGCATCCGCGCCCGGCTCGCGCGAGACGATGGCCGCTCCCGTGCGGTCGGCCCAGACTTTCAGCTGCTCGATCGCGGCTGCGCGAAAAGTGTCACCGGCGGCCAGCACCACCTTCTTGCCCTGCGCGCGCAGCGTGGAGGCGAGCTTGCCGATGGTGGTGGTCTTGCCCGAGCCGTTGACGCCGACCATCAGCAGCACGAAGGGCTTCACCTCCGGGTCGAACACCAGCGGGTGGGCGATTGGTTCAAGCACCGCCTCGATCTCGCTTGCGACGAGGCTGCGCACTTCGCCGGGCTCGATGGTCTTGTCATAGCGCCCCTTGCCGACCGCCTGCGCGATGCGAGCGCTGGTCTCGACGCCGAGATCGGCGCGGATCAGGATGTCTTCGAGGTCCTCCAGCGTCGCCGCATCAAGCTTGCGCTTGGTGAACAGGTCGGTGATGCCGGTGGACAGGCCCGACGCGGTGCGCGTGAGGCCCTTGGTGAGGCGCTTCCAGAAACCGGGCTTGGGCGAAGTGTCGTTCATCAGGTTCACGCAGCGATCAGGCGCGTGCCGTCATGGCCGGCAATGCGCACGGGAAACAGGGTGCCGGGCTCGGCCGGGCGGGCGAGGCGCACGCCGGTGAAGCCTGGGGTGCGGCCGGTGCCGCCGATTTCCGCCAGCACCTCGCGCCGGGTCCCGACCTCGGCGGATAGGTGCCGCAGCAACGCGACGTCCCCGGCTTCGCGCAGCCGCCGCGCGCGCTCCTTCACCACGGGGCCGTCGACCGGCGGCATGCGGGCGGCCGGCGTGCCCGCGCGCGGCGAAAACGCGAAGACGTGGAGATGCGAGAGCCCGCATTCCTCGACGAGGCCCAGCGAATTGCGGAAATGCGCCTCGGTCTCAGTGGGGAAGCCGGCGATGATGTCGGCGCCGAACACCATGTCCGGGCGCAGGCGCCGCACCTTCTCGCAGAAGGCAATCGCATCGGCACGCGAATGGCGGCGCTTCATGCGCTTGAGGATCAGGTCGTCGCCAGCCTGTAGCGAGAGGTGCAGATGCGGCATCAGCCGCTCTTCCTCGGCGATCGCGGCGATCAGTTCATCATCGGCCTCGATGGAATCGATCGAGGACAGCCGTAGCCGCTTCAGCTCCGGCACATGACGCAGTACCGCGCGCACCAGCGTGCCGAGGCGCGGCGTACCGGGCAGGCCGGTGCCGTAGGAGGTGAGGTCGACGCCCGTCAGCACGATCTCGGCATACCCGCTCTCGACCAGCCGCCGTACCTCCGCGACCACGGCGCCCATCGGCACCGAGCGGGAATTGCCGCGGCCATAAGGGATGACGCAGAAGGTGCAGCGGTGGTCGCAGCCATTCTGCACCTGCACGAAGGCGCGGGTGCGGCCCTCAATGCCATCCACCATGTGCAGCGCGGTCTCGCGCACGCCCATGATGTCGCTGACTGCCACCTTCTCTTCCGCGCCGACGCCGAAATCCAGCGCCGCGCGGGCAAGCGCCCAGGTGTCGATCTCGGTCTTGGCGGCATTGCCGACGACGCGGGAAACCTCTTCCATGCCGGCGAAGGTTTCCGGCTCGGTCTGGGCGGCGCAGCCGGTAACGAGAATGCGGCGCTCCGGGTCTTCGCGCTTCAGCCGGCGGATGGCCTGCCGCGCCTGCCGCACGGCCTCGCCGGTGACGGCGCAGGTATTGACGATCACCGCGCGCTCCAGCCCGGCAAGGCTGGCGGCCTGCTTCACGGCGGCGGAATCCAGCGCGTTCAGCCGGCAGCCGAACGTCACCACGTCGACAGATGGGGTCGCAACCGGCATGCCGCTCATGCCGCGCCGGTTGCCGCGCCGGCGGGCAGCGAGAGCATGTCGCGGGTCAGCCGGCCCTCGAACTCGAACTCGGCGGGGCCGGTCATCAGAATGTGGTCGTCGCCCTCGCGCCAGTCGATCAGGAGATCACCGCCGGGCAGGGTGATGGTCACGCGCCGTCCGGTGAGGCCGAGCCGCGCGGCCGCGACCGCCGTGGCGCAGGCCGCCGACCCGCAGGCGCGCGTCAGCCCCGCGCCGCGCTCCCAGACCCGCAGCAGGATGTGATCGGCAGAGACCACCTGCGCGGCGGAGATGTTGGCGCGCTCGGGGAAGATCGGGTGATGTTCGAGTTCCGGCCCGTAGTGGCCGAGATCGACGGCCGCGACATCCTCGACCCAGAAGATCGCGTGCGGGTTGCCGACATTCACCACCGCCGGCGCGCGCAGCACGGGGGCCTCGTGCGGCCCGGCCTGAAGCTCGATGGCGCGGGTATCGGTCACCGGGCCGGCGAGCGGGATGTCGTGCCAGCCGAAATGCGGGACGCCCATATCCACCGTGATGCCGTCCGGCCCGATGGCGCAATCGAGCCGCCCGGCGACGCTCTCGAACACGAAGTGCTCGCCCCCGACGCGGCCGGCTTCATAGAGCGTGATGCAGCGCGTGCCGTTGCCGCAGGCCTGCGATTCCGAGCCGTCGCAGTTGATGATGCGCACGAAGGCGTCGGTACCTTCGGTCCTTGGCGGGTAGAGCGCCATGATCTGGTCAAAGGGCAGCACGTCGCGCCGTGCCAACGCACGCGCCTCTTCAGGCGGCACGGCCAGCGGTTCGGCGCGCAGGTCGAGCACGACGATCTCGTTGCCGAGGCCGTTCATCTTCACGAAGGGGCGGTTTTCCAGCGCGGGCATGGTGCGGACCTGACGGGTTGCCGTCCTTATATGGCGAAGCCGGCCGCGATGGCCAGCGCGTTTGCGCCGCCGGCGCGGTGCACGTTCGCGCGATCCCGCCGATGCGTGTCCATTGTGTCATCGCAGGCGCGCAAGGACGGTGCTAGACAGGAGCCGACCGCGCCGCGCGCCGCAACCGGCGTCGGCGCCGCTTTCCGGTGCTCCGATCATGCTGAAGTTCCTGTCCGCGCTCGTTTTCTGTGCCCTGCTCGCGGCACCGCCCCTCCACGCCCAGGCGCCCGCAGCCCCGCCCGCCGATGCGCCGGCACCGGCGCAGCCCGGCGCGCCGACCGCTCCCGATGGCCCCGATCAGCCACTCGACGATGATGACGGCGGGAGCGACATGGTGGCCCCTCCCGTGGTCGACCCCAAAACGGTCGAGACGCAGCCGGTACCGGCCGAGAGCGATCCGATGAAACGCCCGGACGGCTTCGGCGATGCCGCCGAGATGCGACCGGTTCCGGTACTGCAGAAGAAGGGCAAGGCGTTGTGGGACGAGGGTTTCGCCAGCATCGTCGCCACGCTCAAGGAGGTGGATGCGGAGCTCGCGCGGCTCAAGCTCAAGCCCACCGGCGCGCCCTTCATCGTCTACACCATGACCGACGATGTCGGCTTCGAGTTCGAGGCGGCGCAGCCCTTCGAGGGCGTGACCACGGAGAAACCGCAGGGCGGCATGGAGTTCTCCGCCTCGCCCGGCGGCAAGGCGCTGCGCTTCACCCATCGCGGGCCCTATGACGCCATGGACCCGACCTATGAGCAGATCGCCAATCTGCTCGACGCCAAGGACCTCGAAGCGCAGGACCTCTATGTCGAGGAGTACCGCTCCGACCCGCGCACCACCCCGCAGGACGATCTTGTGATCGACATCTGGGTGCCGCTGAAGTGAGGGGCGCTGCGGCGCTTTAGGCGACGACGCATCAAGCCCCCGCGCCGGGGCCGCGTCGCCTGCTCTCCCGCCGCTTGCTCCCGGCGCCGCGCGAAGTCGACCATCGCCCGCAGGGCACCCCTGAGCCGCGCGCATTCGCCATGGCGCCCGCTTCGTGCTATGAGGCGCGCAAACAGGCATTCAGCGAACATCATGGCCACTTTGATCGATACCGTCCCGGCCTCCGCCGACGGCGCACTCGGCGCCGTAGCGCATCCGGCTGTGGAGGACGCCCGCCGCTCGCTCGCCGGGCTCGACCGCGCCGGCCTCTCGCAGGCGCTGGCCGATATCGGCCTGCCCGAGCGCGAGCGGCGCATGCGCGTCTCCCAGCTCTGGCACTGGATCTATCTGCGCGGCGCCACCTCGTTCGACGAGATGACCAATGTCGGCAAGGGCCTGCGCGAGAAGTTGAGCGCGGCCTTCACGCTCGACCGTCCCGAGGTCGTGGTCGAGCAGGTGTCGAATGACGGCACCCGCAAATGGCTGCTGCGCTTGCCGCCCGACATCGCCGGCGACAAGCCGCACGATGTCGAGATGGTCTACATTCCCGAGAGCGACCGCGGCACGCTGTGTGTCTCCTCGCAGGTCGGCTGCACGCTGAACTGCTCGTTCTGCCACACCGGTACGCAGCGGCTGGTGCGCAACCTGACCGCCGCCGAGATCGTGGCGCAGGTGATGGTCGCCCGCGACCGGCTCGGCGACTATCCCGGCCGCGACCGGGCCGTCGGCCCCGGCCTGCCGACCGAAGGCGACCGCCTCGTCACCAACATCGTGTTCATGGGCATGGGCGAGCCGCTCTACGCCTATGACTCGGTCGCGCTGGCGATCGACATCCTGGCCGATGGCGAGGGCCTCGGCATTGGCAAGCGCCGCATCACCGTTTCCACCTCCGGCGTGGTGCCGGAGATCGAAAAACTCGGCCGCGACGTCGGCCCGATGCTCGCTATCTCGCTGCACGCCGTACGCGACGAATTGCGCGACGTGCTGGTGCCGATCAACAAGAAGTACCCGCTGAAGGACCTGCTGGAGGCCTGCCGCACCTATCCGGCCGCCTCCAACGCCAAGCGCATCACCTTCGAATACGTCATGCTCAAGGGCGTGAACGACAGCCCGGCCGACGCCAAGGCGCTGGTGAAGCTGCTCGCCGGCATCCCGGCCAAGATCAACCTGATCCCGTTCAATCCGTGGCCCGGCACGAAATACGAGTGCTCGGACTGGGAGACCATCGAGACCTTCTCGGACATCGTGTTTCGTGCCGGCTATTCCAGCCCGGTGCGCACGCCGCGCGGGCGCGATATCCTCGCCGCTTGCGGCCAGCTCAAGAGCGAGACCGAGAAGCTCACGGCCCGCGAGCGTCTTGCCCTGCGCGCCATGGCGGCGGCGGCCGAGTAGCGGCGGCGCTTGGCGGACATGCTCGATCATATCGGCTTCCCGGTCGCGGATTTCGCCTGCTCGCGGGATTTCTACGCGCGGGCGCTGGCGCCGCTCGGCATCACCATCGTGATGGAGCTGAGCGAGGGCCGTAGCCGCGCCGGCTTCGGCACCGGGCGCAAGCCGTTTTTCTGGATCAATTCCGGCGGCCCGCTGCGCGGCGAGGGGTTGCATGTGTGCTTCGCGGCGCCGGACCGGGCGAGCGTCGATGCGTTTTACGCGGCGGCGATCGAGGCGGGCGGGCGGGACAACGGCCCGCCGGGACTGCGCCTGCATTACCATCCCAGCTATTACGCCGCCTTCGTACTCGATCCCGACGGGCATAATATCGAAGCCGTCTGCCACGCTCCCCAATAGGCCAGATCGATGGAAAACCTGCTCCGCCTGCTGCTGCGCCTCGTCGTGGTGCCGCTCGGCATCATGGCCGGCATCTGCGCCACCATGGCGGTGATCATCTTCGGCTATTGGCGGATCGGCGACGTGCTCGCCGGCGCGGTGGATGTGCAGGCGACGGACCTGTTCGAGATGCTGGCGACCGGGACCTTCGTGCTGGCCGCCGTGGCGGTCACCATGTGGGCGGTCGCGCTGATCGGCATATTGTTCGCGGAAGTCTTCGCCATACGCTCCTGGATGTACTACGTCGCGAACGGCGCAATCTCGGCCTGGCTCGGGGCGGAAATCTTCGCGCCTTACGGCGACACGCCGGTGCCGTTCGACGGCAATCTCTATGTCATCGGCTCCGGCCTTGCCGGCGGCATGGCTTATTGGCTGGTCGCCGGCTGGAGCGCGGGGTTCTGGAAGCCGGTGGGGCGGGTGGCGGTCGCGCCGGCCATGCCCGCCGGCGCAGTGCCGCCTCCCGCTCCATGAGCGCGCAGACCGCCAGACTGCTGATCCGCAGGTAAGCTCCGCGCAGACACGGCTTGCACGCGCGCGCTCCATGCCTATAGTCCGCGCGCCTTCCGGGCATTTGGCCCCTTCTCGTGCGGAATTCTTAAGATGGGTAGCGACGTCAAGCGCGTGGTTCTCGCCTATTCGGGCGGTCTCGACACTTCGGTGATCCTCAAATGGCTGCAGACCACCTATGGCTGCGAGGTGGTGACCTTCACCGCCGATCTCGGCCAGGGCGAGGAACTGGAGCCGGCGCGCAAGAAGGCCGAGATGCTGGGTATCAAGCCCGAGCACATCTTCATCGAGGACGTGCGCGAGGAGTTCGTCCGCGACTACGTGTTCCCGATGTTCCGCGCCAATGCGCTCTATGAAGGGCTGTACCTGCTCGGCACCTCGATCGCCCGCCCGCTGATCGCCAAGAAGCAGATCGAGATCGCCCGCAAGGTCGGCGCCGATGCCGTCTCGCACGGCGCCACCGGCAAGGGCAACGACCAGGTGCGTTTCGAGCTGAGCTATTACGCGCTGGAGCCGGAGATCAAGATCATCGCGCCGTGGCGCGAATGGGATCTGCGCTCGCGCGAGCAGCTCATCGCCTTCGCCGAGAGCCACCAGATTCCGATCGCCAAGGACAAGCGCGGCGAGGCGCCGTTCTCGGTCGACGCCAACCTGCTGCACTCCTCCTCCGAGGGCAAGGTGCTGGAAGATCCGTCCGTTGAGGCGCCCGAGATGGTCTATATGCGCACCATCGCGCCCGAGGACGCCCCGGATAAGGCGACCTACATCACCATCGGTTTCGAGCAGGGCGACGCGGTGTCGATCGACGGCGAGGTGCTGTCCCCGGCCAGCCTGCTGACCCGCCTCAACGCGCTCGGCAAGGAGAACGGCATCGGCCGGCTCGACCTCGTCGAGAACCGCTTCGTCGGCATGAAGTCGCGCGGCGTCTACGAAACGCCCGGCGGCACCATCCTGATTCAGGCGCATCGCGGCATCGAGAGCATCACGCTCGACCGCGGCGCGGCGCATCTCAAGGACGACATCATGCCCCGCTATGCGGAGCTGATCTATAACGGCTTCTGGTTCTCGCCCGAGCGCGAGATGCTGCAGGCGCTGATCGACAAGAGCCAGGAAATGGTGACCGGCACGGTGCGGCTGAAGCTCTACAAGGGCAATGTCGCGGTCGTCGGCCGCGAGAGCCCCTACTCGCTCTACAATCAGGACCTCGTGACCTTCGAGGAAGGCGCGGTGGCCTACGACCACCGCGACGCCGCCGGCTTCATCAAGCTGAACGCGCTGCGCCTGCGCACGCTCGGCAGCCGGGCCCGCAAGATCGGCGGCTGAACGCGCCGGCCGAGATCGACCGACGAGGGCCGGGCGGGGAACCACTCCGGCCCTTCGTCGTTTGCGAGCCGGGTGCCAGATCGATCGGGCGTCAGATGGCCTGGCCGCCCGAGACTTCGATGCGCTGCGCGTTGACCCAGCGATGATCCGCCGACAGCAGGCTGGCGATCATCGGCCCGATGTCGTCGGGCTCGCCGACGCGGCCGAGCGCGGTCATCTGCGCGAAGACCTTGTTGAGGTCCGGCGTGTCGCGCACCGCCCCGCCGAGAAAATCCGTCGCGATCGCGCCCGGCGCCACCGTGTTGACGGCGATGCCGCGCGCGCCGAGTTCCTTCGCCAGATAGAGGCTGAGCACCTCCACCGCGCCCTTCGCGGCCGCATAGGCGGCAAAGCCGGGATAGGAAACGCGCGTGAGCCCGGAGGACAGGTTCACGATGCGCCCGCCGTCGGCGAGCAAGGGCAGCAGAGCCTGGATGAGGAAGAACACGCCCTTGAAATGCACGTCGACCAGTCGGTCGAACTGCGCCTCCGTGGTCTCGGCGATCAGCGCGTGGTCGCCATGGCCGGCATTGTTGACGAGGTGGTCAAAACTCTCCCGGTCCCATATCCGAGACAGCGCGGCGCTCAGCTCGCGGGTAAACGCTGGGAACTCGGCGAGCGTGCCGGTATCGAGCGGGAGCGCCACGGCCCTGCGGCCGAGCGCTTCGATTTCGGTCACCACGGCCTGCGCCTCCTCGGCGCGGCTGCGATAGGTGAGAACCACATCGCCACCCTTGCGGGCGACGCTGAGCGCGGTGTTGCGGCCAAGGCCGCGGCTGCCACCGGTGATGAGGGTGATCGTGGACATGTCCAGTCTCCTGTCAGTTGGGATGACCGAGATATGCCGCGCGGCGCGAGCGCCGACTTGCCGGAAGTCCGCGATTTCTTGCCTGATTCTCCGAAGCGGCTTTTCAGCGGCATCGGCGGAGCTATGATGGCTGAATGAGCAGCCTGCTTGAGATAATGGACCGGCACGGCCGGATGCATGCCGATGCGGACGGGATCGCGACCACGCCGATCCCGGGCATCATGTTCTTTCGTGTGCCCGCGCCGACGGGCAGCGTGCACGCCATCGCACGTCCGCTGGCTTGCCTTGTTGTCCAGGGTACCAAGCGGGTCACGATGGGAACCCGCGATTTCGACTTCGGGGCCGGGGATTCGCTACTCATCACCGCCGATGTGCCGATCGTCAGCCAGATCACCCAGGCCAGTCACGCCCGCCCCTATCTGTCGCTGGTGCTGGAACTGGATCTTGCAGTCATCGCCGAACTGGCCGCGGAGATGGGACCGGTCGCGGTCCGAGATGGCGCGCCGGTCCGGGTCGAACCGACCGACGAGGACGTGGCAGCCGCGGCGCTGCGCCTCCTGCGGTTGCTCGATCGTCCCGCCGCGCTGCCGGTGCTTCAAACCCAGTTGTTGCGCGAAATGCACTATTGGCTGCTCGCCGGCCGCCACGGCGCGGCGATCCGACGTCTAGGCTGGTCGGATAGCCATGCCGGGCGCATCGCCCGTGCGGTCGCACTCCTGCGGGCGGAGTTCGTCCACCCCCTGCGGGTAAGCCGACTGGCTGCTGAGGTCGGGATGAGCGTCTCGACCTTCCACCAGCATTTCCGGGCCGTCACCTCGCTGTCGCCACTCCAGTTCCAGAAGCAGCTCCGCCTGATCGAGGCCCGGCGCCAGATGGTCGAAGGGGCATCCGCCAGCGCGGCCGCCTTCGCCGTCGGCTATGAAAGCGTCCCGCAGTTCACGCGTGAATATGGCCGGCTGTTCGGTGTCCCGCCGGCCCGCGACGTCCGGGCGGCGCGAGAGCGGGCCGCCGAGGCGCGCCCGGCCCTCTCTGCCTGACACGGCGGCGCGTCAGTCCAGCGGCACTTGGCGGTTCTCGCCGAGGTCGGTCGGCGAGCCCGAAAGCCGCGCGGCCATCATCTTGAACAGGACGCCGATCGAGGTCGACGGACCGTCCCAATATTCCGCCCGCTCCGGAAGGAAGCGCACGACGCAGATATTCGGGTCGGTCTTGCCCTTCGGCCAGAACGCCTTGTTCATGTCGCTCCACAGTTCGTCGATCTTCGCGCGGTCGTTGGAGACCTCGGCCTGACCGGAGACCGAGAGGTAGGTGTTGTCGCCCGGCTTGGCGAAGGTTAGCGCCGCCTGGGGATCGTGGTTCAGTTCTTCGTCCTTATGGCCGCGCCGGTCCGACAGGAACCAGATGCAGCCTTCCTCGCGCGACGCGTGGGCGTCCATCGGGCGGCCGCGTAGGGTTTCGCCCGCGCGGGTGACCAGCATGCAGATGCGGATGTCCTCCATCATCTCCCAGGCGCGGTCGATGGCCTCTGCGGTAGTGCGCTCGTTCTCGTTCATGTCGCTCGCCTCCTGACGATGATGTTCCGCTCGGCAGGGCAACCCGCGGGAGGGCCGGGGAGTTCCGTGCCAACCGGCAAACCGGGGTGCCGCGGCCCGTGTCGTCGGGCCAAGGCTGCGCTAAGGTGGGACGCCTGGCCGCGAAGGAGATTCCCATGCCCTGGTCGCTCACCGTCGGTTACGTCTACGGCACCGCGGTCCGCATCCACGTCACCTTCCTGCTGTTCCTGATCTGGATCTGGTTCGCCTATTACCAGCAGGGCGGGGTCGGCGCGGCCTGGGAGGGGGTGGCGTTTGTGGCGCTGCTCTTCGCCTGCGTGCTGCTGCACGAGTTCGGCCACATCTTCGCCGCCCGCCGTTACGGCGTGAAAACACCGGAAGTCACCCTGTGGCCGTTCGGCGGCATCGCGCGGCTGGAGCGCATCCCCGAGAAGCCTTCGGAGGAACTCGTGGTGGCGTTGGCCGGTCCGGCGGTAAATGTGGTGATCGCCGCCGTGCTGCTGCTGGTGCTTTACGCCCAGGGCGCGCATCTGGGAATGGAGCATATCGAGGAGATCGAGAACCCGCAGGCGAGCCTCCTCGCCAAGCTGGCGGCGGCCAACCTCTTCCTCGTGGTGTTCAATCTGTTGCCGGCCTTCCCGATGGATGGCGGGCGGGTGCTGCGCGCGGTGCTGGCGATGAACATGCCGCACGCCCAGGCGACCCAGCGCGCGGCCTCGATTGGTCAGGCCTTCGCCATTGGCCTTGGCCTGCTCGGCATTCTCGGCAACCCGATGCTGATCATCATCGCGGTGTTCGTCTATCTCGCGGCCTCCGGCGAGGCAGGCAGCGTGCAGATGAAGCAGGCGGCGCAGGGCGTGCTGGTGCAGGATGCCATGATCACCCATTTCGAAAGCCTTGGCCCGCAATCCACTGTCGGGGACGCCGCCGAGGCGCTGATCCGCACCACCCAGAAGGAATTCCCCGTTGTCGACGGCGCCGGTCATCTGCGCGGGGTGCTGACCCGCGACGCCATGATTCGCGCGCTGCAGGCCAGCGGGCCGGGCGCGTCCGTGCTGGAAGCGATGCAGGGCGATGTGCCGACCCTGCCGCTGCGCGCGCCACTGGATGCGGCGCTGAAGAAGCTCAGCGAAACCCGCGCTCCCGTTCTCGGCGCGCTCGATGGCGAGGGCCGGCTGGTCGGGCTGCTCTCCCCGGAGAATGTCGGTGAGATGATGATGCTGCGCGCCGCCCAGCCCGAGGCGCGGTTCGGGCCATGGGCGAAGCGGTCGGAACCTGCCGTCGGCCCTCGCAGCGGGCCGACCGGTCCACGCTGAGCGCCGCTACTTCTCGTCGCCGGTGATGCCGCTGAAGGAGGGCGGGTCGCTGGCGGGGAAGGTTTCGTCCAGCGCCTCGTCCACTTCCTCTTCGGTGTAGTCCGGCTGGGTTTTCGGATCGCGGGGCGGAGGCTCCGCCCCGGTCACGCCGGTAAAAGCCGGCGGATCGCTCGCCGGAAAGCTTTCCTCAAGGGTCTCGTCGATCTCTTTTTCGCTCGGCGTGGGGGCCGGCGACGTCTCGCGCCCGTTCATCCCGAAATCCTTTCCCGAAGCAGTGTCTGCTCAACTCTCATACAACCATCAAAGCGCGGTACGGTTCACCCCGCCGGTGCGATTATGCCGGGCCTTCGCGAAAAATCGGCCGATGCCGGCCCGCCGCGTGGAACCTGAGGGTGTGCTGCGCATTTTTCCCATTCGCCATGCGTGGGCTACGCCCGTGAGGGCGGGTGCGCATGGGCCATGCCGGCGCGCGAGTGATCGGCGCGCCCTCGTGCAAGGAGCAACGCCATGATGGAACACACTACCGTGCCTGCTGCCACAAGAGGCGCCACCCCGCATTCGCCGGCCCGACTGCAATACTGGCCGCCCTCCCACGATGTCCACGCCCCCGACAACTGGCCGGACAGCCTCGAATTCGAGAGCGTGGAAGATGCGGTCGCCTTCGCCATGACGCAGGCTCCGGCGGGGCGCGAGGTTGCGTGGTTGCGGACGCCCGACGGCGAAATCCTGAGGGCGGCGCAGATCCGCCGGCTCTGGGAATTGCGCCGGGAAAGCTGAAAGCGCACGGCGAAATGGCTTTTGCGCGGTGTCGGCGTTGCCTTTGAAGGCTTTCTGAGTATAGTGCGCCGCAAAATTCTGGTGCGGGTCCGAGGCCTTTCGGGCCCGCTTTTTGGTGTTGATCCTTATGAAGCTTCGCAATATCGCCATCATCGCCCACGTCGACCACGGCAAGACCACGCTGGTGGACGAGCTGCTGAAGCAGTCCGGCTCCTATCGTGAGAACCAGCGTGTCGCCGAGCGCGTGATGGATTCGAACGATCTCGAAAAGGAGCGCGGCATCACCATCCTCGCCAAGGCCACCTCGGTGGTCTGGAGGGATACCCGGATCAACATCGTCGACACCCCCGGCCATGCCGATTTCGGCGGCGAGGTGGAGCGCATCCTCAACATGGTGGACGGTGCCATCGTGCTGGTCGACGCCGCTGAGGGCCCGATGCCGCAGACCAAATTCGTGGTGGGCAAGGCGCTGAAGGTCGGCCTCAAGCCGATCGTTGCCATCAACAAGGTCGACCGCTCGGACGCCCGCTCGCAGGAAGTCATCAACGAGGTGTTCGACCTGTTCGCCGCGCTGGACGCCACCGACGATCAGCTCGACTTTCCCATCCTCTACGGGTCCGGCCGCAATGGCTGGATGAATACCTCGGCCGACGGTTCGCAGGACGAGGGCATGGCGCCGCTGTTCGATCTCGTGCTCAAGCATGTGCCCGAGCCCACCGTCGATGACGGCCCGTTCCGCATGATCGGCACGCTGCTGGAAGCCAACCCGTTCCTCGGCCGCATGATTACCGGACGCATCACCTCCGGCTCGATCAAGCCGAACCAGTCGATCAAGGTGCTGGCGCAGGACGGCTCGCTGGTCGAACAGGGCCGCGTCTCCAAGATCCTCGCCTTCCGCGGCATCGAGCGTCAGCCGATCGAAGAGGGCGTGCAGGGCGACATCATCGCCATTGCCGGCCTGTCCAAGGGCACCGTGGCCGACACGTTCTGCGACCTTTCGGTGGACACGCCGCTGAAGGCGCAGCCGATCGACCCGCCGACGGTCACCATGACCTTCATCGTCAACGATTCCCCGCTCGCCGGCACCGAGGGCGACAAGGTCACCAGCCGCGTGATTCGCGATCGTCTGCTGCGCGAGGCCGAGGGCAATGTGGCGCTGAAGATCGAGGAATCCGCCGACAAGGATTCGTTCTTCGTCTCCGGCCGCGGCGAACTCCAGCTCGCGGTGCTGATCGAGACCATGCGCCGCGAAGGCTTCGAGATCGCCGTCTCCCGCCCGCGCGTCGTGTTCTCCAAGAGCGAGAGCGGCGAAATCCTCGAGCCGATCGAGGAAGTGCTGATCGACGTTGACGAGGAATATTCCGGCGTCGTCGTTCAGAAGATGAGCGAGCGCCGCGCCGAGATGGTGGAGATGAAGCCCTCCGGCGGCACCCGCCAGCGCCTGGTGTTCTACGCCCCCACCCGCGGCCTGATCGGCTATCAGGGCGAGTTGATGACCGATACGCGCGGCACCGCGATCATGAACCGGCTGTTCCACGCCTATCAGCCGCATCGTGGCGAGATTCCCGGCCGCCGCAACGGCGTGCTGATCTCGAACGAGGCCGGCGAGGCGGTGGCCTATGCGCTGTGGAACCTCGAAGATCGCGGCCCGATGATGATCGAGCCGGGCTGGAAGGTCTATCAGGGCATGATCGTTGGCGAGCACAACCGCGAGAACGATCTCGAGGTGAACGTGCTCAAGGGCAAGAAGCTCACCAATATCCGCACCACCTCCAAGGATGAGGCGGTTCGCCTCACCCCGCCTATCCGCATGACGCTGGAGCGTTCGCTGGCCTGGATTCAGGACGACGAACTGGTCGAGGTGACGCCGAAGTCGATTCGCATCCGCAAGCGCTTCCTCGACCCCAACGAGCGCAAGCGCGAGGAGCGCCGCAAGGAAGCCGAGGGCGTCTGATCCCCCGGCCGAACGGCGTCGGCGTGGCATTGCGGCCACGCCTGCGCTGCGCTTGCGAAACGTGATCGAGGATTCCTCTTGATCCCGTCGTGCGGTTTTGCTCCCATCAGGGGCATGAGCACGCTTCTTATCGAGACGCGCCGGGCTCGCCCGGCAGACGCAGTCGACGTCGCCGATATCCATGATACGGCATGGCGTGCGGCGTATCGTGGCCTTATTCCCGGCGCCGAGCTTGAGAAGATGATCCAGCGGCGCGGTCCGGGCTGGTGGGAGACGGCGCTCAAGCGCGGCTCGCGGGTTCTGGTGCTGACCTTCGGGGATTCCGTGGCCGGCTACGCCAATCTCGGTCGCAACCGCGCCAGGGGGCTGCCCTATGAGGGCGAGATCTACGAACTTTATCTGCGCCCGGAATATCAGGGTCTCGGCTTCGGTCGACGGCTGTTCGCCGATTCCCGCAAGGAACTGACCAATGCCGGCTTCGAGGGCGTGGCGGTGTGGGCGCTCGCGGCGAACGAGCAGGCGCTCGGCTTCTATCGCGCGCTCGGCGGCATGGGCGTCGCCCGCTCTTCGGAAACCTTCGGCGGCAGCACGCTGGAGAAACTGGCTTTCGGCTGGAGCGCCTGAGGCGTAACCTCAGCCGCCCAGAGCCGCGAACCGTGTCGCCAGCGCGGCCGGATCTCCCTTGACCCGGAACGTCTTGAGCCGCGCCGTGACCCTGCTCAGCAACTCGACGCTCGACGGCGCGACGCCCGCCGCCTTGGCGATCAACCCTGCCAGCGCGGCATTGGCCTTGCCGTCCTCCGCCGCCACGCTCACCCGCGCCTTGAGGGCCTGGCATCCATCGGCAAGCTCGACCAGCCCGTCAATGGCGTCGCGCCCGCCGCGCGGCGTGGCCCGCACGGTCAGCACGAGGCCGTCCGGCGCGCGAGTCCAAGCCGGCACCCGGCTCAGGCCAGGATTTCAAAGACGAGGTTGCGGATGAAATACAGCCCGATGATCAGGATCACCGGCGAGACGTCGATGCCGCCGAGATTGGGCAGGATACGGCGAATCGGCGCCAGCACGGGCTCGGTGACGCGCCACAGGAACTCGCCGAGATTGCGCACGAACTGGTTGCTGGGATTGACGACATTGAACGCCACCAGCCACGACAGGATGGCCGAGGCGATGAGAACCCAGACATAGAGCGTGATCAGCGTGTCGAACAACCAGAGAATGGAATACATCGGGAGCCTCGACGGAAACCCCGGCACGATGCCGGCCTTGAAGGATGCTTAATGGCGCCGCTGCGTTGCGGCAACCCTGTTTCGCGCCGCCGGGCCGCGCCCGGCCGAAACCGGGCCGGCCGCCGCGATCCCTCAGCGGCGCAGCAGTGCGCCGAGTTCGGAAATCGCACTGAGCTCCGGCAGCTTGAGCACCATATCGACCAGCCGCCGCGTCTTCTCGTCGCCGAAAAGCGGCGCGATCAAATCTTGCGCCTTAGCGACGACTTCAGCGCGCGGCATAGGATTGTCGGAGGTGCCGCGCACCGCGGTAATGTGTTTGAAAAGCCGACGGCCGTCCGCCAGCTCGATGGTCAGCTTGGCCTCGCGACGCGGCAGCGCCCGGCCCAGTTCCTCGCTCGCGATAAGCTCGACTTTCGAACGCAGCGCCAGCACCTCAGGGTCCTTCATGCGCTCTTCGTCATGGATCGAGGCGAACGTGGCCGTGCGGTCGATCAGCATGATCGCCAGCATGTGCTGGACGCACACACCGGGCATGCCTCGATTATCGACCACCTTGGCCTCGCGGTCGCCGATCTCGACGACGAGGCGCGTGACGTCGGCGGCGGTGAAGGCATGGTCGCGTAGCAAATCTTCGGCGGCGTCCAGCGGGGCCTGGATCGGGGAGCCGACGGTCCATTTCTTGATGTTGGAATGGGCGATCGCGAAATGCGTGCCGAGCCCGTCGACCAGCCCGGCCGGGTCGCAGTCGGGTCCATAGGCGAGGAAATAATTGTCGGCGCCGGCGAAGGGGTCCTCCACGGCGGTGAAGCCAGCATCGACCATCAGCGCGGCGGCTGCGCCATTGCGCGCGGGCATGCCGCCGAACACGAAGGCCTTCACGATGTGGTCGGGGTCGCGCTGCCAGGCCGCAATGCCGGAGGATTGCTGCGCGGCATAGTCCAGCGCCCAGCGCATCTTGCGGTCGTCGAAGCCGGCAAGGCTCGCCGCTGCCGCCGTCGCACCGAACAGGCCGGCGACGCTGTGCGTGCTCTTGTGTTCCTGCGCGAAGAAGCGGCGTATGCCGAGCGTCATGGTCACCCGCGAGCCGACATCGTAGCCGAGCGCCACCGCACGCAGCAAGGCTGCGCCACTGGCTCCCTTCCATTCCCCGATCGCCAGAGCCGCCGGCACCACGGCGCAGCCGGGATGCGACAGCGAAGGCGCATGGGAATCGTCGGTCTCGTCGGCATGGGCCAGCATGCCATTGGTCAGCGCCGCCTCCAGTGGCCCGACCTTGGTCGCATAGCCGGCTACGGAGCATAGGGGTGTGCCGGGCACGGCGTCGAGATAGGCAAAGCCGCGCTCGCCGGCGGGAAGCTCGCCGCCGGAGATCATCGAGGCGAGGGTGTCGAGCGTGTGCAGTATGGCGCGCTCGCTCACGTCCGGCGGGAGCGGCCGCGATGCGGCCTCAGCCATGTAGCGGCTCAATTCGTAGGTAACGGGGCTGACGATCGCGCGTTTGGTGTCGTTGCTCATGGCGTTTCCTCGGGGTGTCTGTCGGCGCCGGGCACGGTGGCGATGGTTTGATCGTCCGTTGTGGCAAGGCAGTGCCCGGTGCGGGGGGGGGGGCGTGCGGTCAGGACACGAGAAAATCCTCGATCCTGCGGGCGTGGGAGATGACGGTCTGTGCGAGATGGGGTGCGGTGTCGGGCAGGAAGCGGAATTGGGGAATGGTGAGCAGAAGCGAACCGAATCCAAAGCCGGCGCGCGTGCGCAGTGGCACGGCAAGCCCAACGGCGCCGGCGAGACGCTCGCCATAGGACAAGGCGAAGCCCTCCCGGCGTATGGCGGTGAGTTGCGCGTGGAGCCGGTCAGGGTCGACCACAGTGGCGTCGGTGATGGGGTTCAGGGCGTGATCGGCAAGGATCTGCCGCGCCTCGGCGTCATCCAGCGCGGCCAGCGCGGCTTTACCGCTGGCGCCGGCGTGGAGCGGTGAGGTCTCGCCCGGGAGTAGCCGGTAGCTCAGCGGGCGTCGCGGCTCCTCCACCGCGACCACCACGAGGCTGGCGCTGCGCCGGTCGATCATGTTGAGGCAGACCGTTTCGCCGGTCGCCTCCATCAGTTCCCGCATCGAGGCGCGCAGGCCCGCGGAGAACCCGTCCCGGCTGGCAACCAACGCCATGGTCATCAGCATTTCCGGGCCGGCGACCACGCCCCGCCCGCCGGGCGGACGGCTGACCCAGCCCAGCACTTCCAGCTCTGTGAGCACGCGATGGGTGGTGGGAATGCTCAGCCCCAGCTCGGCGGCAAGCGTGTTGGCGTGCACCGGGCCATTGGAGCGTGCCACCACGCGGGTGATGGCCAGCCCCTTGCCGAGCGCCGAAAGCTTGGCGTCGGGCTTATATCCCGGCGTGGCGACGTCGGGGTTTGCAGCTTTGGGCATAAATGAACCACATATCCCGGTAAACGAAATCCGCTCTCATAATAATCGCAGTTCGCTGCCGCAGAAGGATGTCGACGCTTGCTCGGCCGGAATTCAGAGCCATAAAATAATAACATATTCCGATAAACGGAATGAAGGCAAAGAGGCCAGCAGGCCCTTACGTAATGCTCTGGGAGGAGCGCCAGTCATGAAGCTGAAATCATTGGCCCGGCTCGGCGCCGTGGCCGCACTTGTCGCAGCCTTTGCCGCCCCCGTCACAGCCGCGGATTATCCCACCCGCCCGATCACCATGATCGTCGGCTCCGGCGCTGGCGGCATCAACGATCTCATCGCTCGCATCCTTGGTGAGCACATGTCCCGCACGCTCGGCCAGCCGGTCGTGGTGGAGAACCAGCCCGGCGGCGGCAGCACGATCGCCATCTCGCAGGTCGCGAAAGCCACGCCCGATGGCTATACGCTACTGGTCAACGGCTCGGTGCACAGCGTGGTTGGCGAGTTGTATCCGAAGTCGGGCATCGACGTTCAGAAGGACCTGGAGAGCGTATCGCTGCTCGCCGGCGTGCCGCTGATCCTCACCGTCGCGAAGGCCCTGCCGATCACCGATTTCGCGTCGCTGGTCGCTTATGCCAAGGAGCATCCCAACCAGCTCACCTTCGGCTCGAACGGCCGCGGCAGCGGTGCCCATCTCGCTGCCGAATTGGTGAAGAGCATGGCCGGCGTGCAGTTCAAGCACATTCCCTACCGTACGACCCCGCAGGCACTGAACGACCTGCTGACCGGGCGCATCTCGATCATGCTCGGCACGGTGACGATGTTCTCCCCGCATATCGATTCGGGCGAGGTCCGCCCGATCGCGGTCAGCACCGGCGAGCGCTCGGCCCTGGTGCCGAACGTACCGACTTTCGATGAGCTCGGCCTCAAGGGCTATGAGGCGTCGAGCTGGACCGCGCTCTACGCCCCCAAGGGCACGCCGCCCGAGATCATCGCCCGGATCAACACCGGCATCGCTGCGGCGCTTGCCGACGAGGAGGTCAAGAAGCGCTTCGTCCAGCTCGGGCTGATCGCGCCTCCCGAACTCGGCCCGAAATACCTGACCAGCTATCTCGACAAGGACATTGCCCGCTGGTCGACGGTGCTGCGCGCCAGCCAGGACTGAGTGGCCAGCTTGAGCGGGGACTGACGGCCGGCGCCCGCGCGGGTGCCGCCCCGGTCTCCTCCTTCACACGACGTTCGGGACGCTTGCCTATGTTCTCGCGGGATTTCCTCGCCGGTCTCATGATGCTGCTCGTGGCCGGCGCCTTGTTCTTCGACGGACGCGGACTTGAATTCGGGACGCCCGAAATGATGGGCCCCGGGTTCTTTCCCTTCCTCGCCGCCGGCGGTCTGGCGCTGCTCTCGACCATACTGATGGTGTCGGGCCTGGCGGCCGGCGCGCCCCGGCTGGAGCCGATGGGCGTGCGCGCGCCGGTCATGGTGATCCTCGCCGGCGTCGCCTTCGCCGTGTTGCTCGATCACGTCGGCGCGCTCGCGGCGACCGTGGCGGTCGTCGTGCTGTGCGCGCTCTCGATCCGCGATTTCCGCTGGAAGGAAGTTGCCCTGGTCGCCATCGGCATGGCGGCGCTGGTCGGCTTCCTCTTCGTCTATTTCCTCCAGCTACCGATGGCGATGTGATGTTCGATCTCCTGATCACCAATTTCTCGATCGGCATCTCGGCGGCCTTCTCGCCCGAGAACCTGCTGCTGTGCTTCGTCGGCGCGCTGCTCGGCACGCTGATCGGCGTTCTGCCCGGCATCGGCTCGGTGGCGACCATCGCCATGCTGCTGCCGATCACTTTCGGCCTGCCGCCGACCTCGGCCATGATCATGCTGGCGGGCATCTATTACGGCGCCCATTACGGCGGCTCGACCACCGCGATCCTGGTCAACCTGCCGGGCGAGGCGTCCTCGGTCATCACCTGTCTCGATGGCTACGCGCTGGCGCGGGCGGGGCGGGCAGGGGAAGCGCTGGCACTGGCGGCGATCGGCTCGTTCATCGCCGGCTGCGTCACAACCTTCGCTATCGCCTTCTTCGGCCCGGCGCTTACCGTCGCCACGCAATGGCTCGGCGCGCCGGACTATTTCGCGCTGATGGTGCTTGGCCTGCTCGCGGTGATCGTGCTGTCGCGCTGCTCGATGCTGAAAGCGTTGATCATGCTGATGGCAGGCTTCCTCCTCAGCATGGTCGGCACTGACCTCATCACCGCCGAGCCGCGCATGACCTTCGGCCTGCCGGAACTCTCCGACGGCATCAGCTTCGTGTCGATGTCGATGGGCCTGTTCGGCGTGTCGGAGATCATCGCCAACTATGCCCATGGCACGGAAGGCCGGATCATCACCCGCAAGATCGAGCGGCTGCTGCCGAGCCGCAAGGTGATGCGCGAGGCCCTGCCCTCCATGCTGCGCGGCACCGGCATCGGCATGTTCCTCGGCATGCTGCCGGGCGGGGGCGGCGTGCTGTCCTCGTTCTGCTCCTATGCGGTGGAGAAGAAGGTCTCCAAGCATCCCGAGCAGTTCGGTCGCGGCGCGGTCGCGGGCGTCGCCGGGCCGGAGGCGGCCAATAATGCCGGCGCGCAGGCGTCGTTCATTCCGCTGCTGAGCCTCGGCATCCCATCCAATGCGGTGATGGCGCTGATGGGCGGGGCGCTGCTGATCCAGGGCATCACGCCCGGCCCGCATGTCATCACCAGCCAGCCCGAGCTGTTCTGGGGCATCGTGGTCAGCATGTGGGTCGGCAATGTGATGCTGCTGATCATCAACCTGCCGCTGATCGGGCTTTGGGTGAAGCTGCTGGCGGTGCCGTACCGGGTGCTGGCGCCGATGATCCTGGTGTTCTGCTGCATCGGCGCGTTCAGCGTGCACAACTCGGTGTTCGACGTCCTGCTGATGATGGCTTTCGGCGTGCTCGGCTATCTGCTGATCAAGCTGGAATACGACCCGACTCCACTGCTGCTCGCTTTCATCCTCGGCCCGCTCATCGAGGAAAATCTGCGCCGGGCACTGCAGCTCTCGGACGGCAGCCCGGCCGTGTTCATCGAAAGCCCGATCAGCGCGGTGCTGCTCAGCCTGTCGGTTCTTCTCATCGTGGTCGCTCTCGCGCTGGACTTCCGGGCCCGCCGCGCGGCGGTGGCAGGCTAGGGGCGGGTCATGGAACTGAACCTTAAGGGCCGCCGCGCCCTCATTACCGGCGCTTCGCGCGGCATCGGTCGCGCCATCGCCGACGCGCTGGCGCGCGAGGGCTGCGATCTCGTACTCGCCGCGCGCTCCGCCGAGGCGCTGGAGGCGGCGCGGACCGAGATCCACGCGCGCCACGGCGTGCGTGTCGAGACCCGCGTGGTCGACCTGTCGCGGCTGGAGGATGTCGAAGCCGTCGGCGAGAGTGCCGGCGATATCGACATACTGGTCAACAATGCCGGCGCCGCCGCCCATGGCCATCTGCTCGATGTACCGGATGCGATGTGGCAGGAGGGCTGGGCGCTCAAGGTGCACGGCACGATCCGCATGTCGCGCGTGATCTATGCCGCGATGAAGGCGCGCGGCGGCGGCGTCATCGTCAACATCATCGGCTATGCCGGCGAGCGCGTGAATGGCCATTTTCTGGTCGGCAGCACCGGCAATGCCTCGCTGATCGCCTTCACCCGCGCGCTCGGCTCGGTCAGCCCGGCCGACAATATCCGCGTGGTGGGCATCAATCCCGGCCCGGTGCTGACCGACCGGCTGCGCACCCGGCTGGAAAAGAGCGCGGCCGAGAAGCTGGGCGACGCCACGCGCTGGCGCGAGCTGACGCGCAGCTACCCGTTCGGCCGTCCGGCGCTGCCCGAGGAAGTGGCCGATGCCGCCTGCTTCCTCGCCTCGCCGCGCGCCGCCTACGTCACCGGCACCACGCTCACCCTCGATGGTGGCCTGACCTATCGGCCGCCCACGGAATGAGGCCCGACGGGCCGCAGCTTCACACGAGACCCGCCTTCATGAGGATGCCGCTATGAATTCTCCTCCCCAGACCCGATCGATGTGGCTGCCCGGTGGGGCCGCCTCGGTGGACGCGCAGGGCCGGCCGGTGCTGGTCGGCGGCGAATGCCGTGCCTGCCACACCCGGATGTTCCCCAAGACCACCGTATGCTGCGCCTGCATGAGCGAGGACGTGGCCGACGCGCCGCTGCCCTCGGAAGGCACGCTCTACAGCTTCACCCAGGTTCATGTCGGCCCGGCGCAATGGAACAAGCCGCTGGTCGTCGGCTATGTCGACCTGCCCGACGGGGTGCGGCTGTTCTCCCACCTGCGCAACTCGGCGGCGCTGGCGATCGGCGGGCCGGTCCACCTCACCCTCGGCCAGGTCGGAACCTCCGCAGAGGGCGAAGCCATTACCACCTTCATGTTCGCAGCCGGGGAGCAGCCGCAATGAGCACCGCTTATGTGATCGGGATCGGCATGGTCCCGTTCGGCAAGTTCCCCCAGCGCACCGTGGTCGACTTGGCATGGCCGGCGGTCAAGGCGGCGATCACCGATTCCGGGATCGATCCGCGCAAGATCGAGGCGGCGTTCTGCGGCACCACCTTCGGCGGCATGATGACCGGCCAGCGCGTGCTCGGCCATATCGGCCTCTCCGGCATCCCCGTCACCAATATCGAGAATGCCTGTTCCTCGTCATCGACCGCGCTGCGGCAGGCGGTGACGGCAGTGCGCGCCGGACAGCATGACGTCGTGCTGGTGCTCGGCGTCGAGAAGCTGACCAAGTTCGGTGGCGGCGTGCTGCCGCTGGAACTGGAGGACTGGGATGTCAGCCAGGGCATGATGATGCCTGCTCTCTACGCCATGCGCGCCCAGCGCTACATGCACGATTACGAACTGACGCCGGAGCAACTCGCTGGAGTCTCGGTGAAGAACCGCAAGAACGGCGCGCTCAATCCCGACGCGCAGATGCGCGAACCGGTGACGGTCGAGCAGGTGCTGGCCTCGCGCCCGGTGGCCGATCCCTTCACCCTGCTGCAATGCTGCCCGACCGGCGACGGCGCGGCGGCGCTGCTGGTGGCGAGCGAGAAGGTCGCGGCCCAGCTCGGGAATCGCGCCATCAAGGTTCTCGCCTCCGACCTGACCTCCGGCCGCTACACGCCCGGCTATCGCGACATGACGATCCCCGAAATCACCGTGCGTGGTGCCCATGAGGCCTATGAGGAAGCCGGTCTCGGCCCCGACGAGATCGACGTCGCCGAGGTGCACGACGCCTTCTCCATCGCTGAACTGCTCTATTACGAGGCCTTCGGTTTTTGCGGGCGCGGCGAGGCCGGGCGGATGATCAGCGAGGGCGAGACCGCGATCGGCGGGCGCATTCCGGTCAACCCGTCCGGCGGGCTGCTGGCCAAGGGGCATCCGATCGGCGCCACCGGCGCGGCGCAGGCGGTGGAGATCGTGCGCCAACTCCGCGGCGAGGCCGGAGCCCGGCAGGTCGAGAGCGCGCGGATCGGGCTGAGCCATGCCACCGGCGGCGGCATCACCGGCTTCGACCATGGCGCTTGCGCCATCCATATCTTCGCGCGGGCCTGAACCATGGCGCGCCCGAAGATGGAACTCGTTCACGACCAGCCGCTCTCGGCCTCGCGGCTCGACGCCAGCGGCACCGTTGCGCGCGCGCTCGCGGTGCTGCGCACCATCGCCGATGCCGGCGGCGAAGTGGGGGTGAAGCAGGTGTCGGACGCGCTTCACCTGCCGATGAGCACCGCTCACCGGCTGCTCGACCTGCTCAGCGCCGAGGGCTATGTCGAGCGCGATCCGGAGCGCCGGCGCTACCGCGCGGGGCTGGAATGGTTGCGGGTGTCGAACCGCATCCTCAGCCAGGAAAGCCTGCCGCGCCTCGCCGCGCCAATTCTCGCCGACCTCGCGCGCGAGAGCGACGAGACCGCGCTGCTGGCGCTGCACCAGCCCGCTTCCGGCGCGATGATCTTCGCGGCCAAGGCCGACAGCCCGCAGCCGCTGCGCTACGAGATCGACATGTATGTGCGCTTGCCGCTGGTGTGGGGCGCGTCGGGTCTGGCGATCCTAGCCTTTCTTGGCGTGCGCGAGCAGCAGGCGGTGATGGGCCAGCCGCAGCGGCGTTCGGCCTCCGACGGCTCTTTTGACGAGGCAAGCGTGCGCGAGCGCCTGACCGAGGTCGCCGCCAGGGGCTATGCGCTGACAAGGGGCGAGAAGGTCGCCGACGCGGTGGGCATCGCCGTGCCGCTGCGCGTCAGCGGTTCGGGCGTCGTCGGCTCGCTCGGCCTGACCATACCCGCGTCCCGCTACGAACCCCTGCACAAGGAAGTCTACGTCGCCAGCCTGAAGGCGGCGGCGTCCCGGCTGCTGGCGCGCGCCGGCTGACACGATTGAAACCCGCGACCGCGCCCGGCCCCAGGGCCGGGCGGTCCAGAAGCGAGAACGAGGCGCAAGGATGAAGGACGCACCGCTGGCGGGCATCAAGGTGCTCGACTTCACACAATTTCTCTCCGGCCCATACTGCACGCAAATCCTGGCCGATCTGGGCGCCGAGGTGATCAAGGCCGAAGCGCCGGAGGGCGATCTTGCCCGGCATATCCCGCCGCATTTCGTCGGGCGCGACAGCGTGTATTTCATCGCGGTCAACCGCTCGAAGAAAAGCCTGGCCGTCGACCTCAAGACGGCCGCCGGGCGCGAGGTCCTGAACGCGCTGGCGGCGTCCTGCGACGTGATCGTGGAGAACTTCCGCCCCGGCGTGGTCGCCAAGCTCGGCATCGACCAGGAGCGCCTGCGCGCCGAGCGGCCCGAACTGGTCTGGTGCTCGATCAGCGGCTTCGGGCAGGACGGGCCGTATCGCGACAAGCCGGCCTACGACATGATCGTGCAGGCCCTGTCCGGCGGCATGAGCCTGACCGGCGAGCCGAAAGGCCGCGCGGTGCGCTCGGGCATCCCGATCGGCGACATCGCCGCCGGCATGTACGCCGCCATCGGCATTCTCGGGGCGCTGTTCCGTCGCGAGCGGACCACGCGCGGCGACGCCATCGACATCGCCATGCTGGATTGCCAAGCGGCGATGCTCTCCTATCAGGGCGCCTATTTCCTGCATTCCGGGCATGTGCCCGGCCGGCAGGGCAGCGGGCACGATTCGATTCCGACCTATCGCTCCTTCACCGCCGCTGACGGCCAAGAGGTGGTCATCACCGCCAATACCGAGCGCATGTGGCAGGGGCTGTGCCGGGTGCTGGGGCTCTCCGAACTGACCGAGGACCCGCGCTTTCGCACCAATCGCGAGCGCTTCGTCCATCGCGAGGCGCTGTGGGCACTGCTGGAGCCGGCCTTCGCCAGCGCCACGGCCGCCGAATGGGTGACACGGCTGGAGGGTGAAGCGGTGCCGGCCAGCGTGGTGAAGACGCTCGACGCGGTGATGGACGACCCGCAGATCCTCCATCGCGGCATGATCCGCATAATTGAGGACGGCGGGCGCTCCGTCCGGGTGATGGGCGATCCGCTCCGCTTCGCCGAGGCGCAAAGCCCCGAGCCGGGCTACCCGCCGCAGCTCGGCGAGCACACGCATGAGGTGCTCAAGGGCATTCTCGGTCTGAGCGATGCCGCCATCGACCGCCTGGTGGATAGCCGCGCGGTGGCACTGTCCCACGCCACGCCGGTCGAGGCCTGAACCATGCGCGCGGTGTGGTATTGCCGGCAGGGCCCGGCCCGCGAGGTGCTGGAGTATGGCGAGACCGACCCGCCAACACCCGGGTCGGGCGACGTTCTGGTCCGTGTCAATGCATCCGGGGTCAACCCGTCCGATGTGAAGCAGCGCGCCGGCGCGCCAGGCCGGGTGCAGCCCTATCCCCGCATCATCCCGCACAGCGACGGGGCGGGGATCATCGTCGGCGTCGGGCCTGGCGTGGCGGATGAGCGCGTCGGACAAAGGGTCCTCCTGTACCGGGCGCAGCAGGAGCGCGCCTTCGGCACCGCCGCACAGTTCGTCGCCCTGCCGCAGGAATTCGCCGTCGAGATGCCGGCCGGCCTGTCCTTCGTCGAGGCCGCGACCGTCGGCGTGCCCGGCGTCACCGCCGCCCATGCGGTTGGCGGTTATGGCGACATTGCCGGGCGCAACGTGCTGATCACCGGGGCAGGCGGGGCGGTGGGGTCCTATGCCGTCGCGCTGGCGGCACTCGCCGGGGCGAACGTGTTCGCCCTGGTGCGCGCCCCGTCCCGCCGCGAGCGCGTGCGCGCGATCGGCGCGTGCCATATCCTCGCCGATAGCGGGGCGGAAGCGGCGACGGAGCTGGCGCGGGCGACCGGCGGTCGGGGCATCGATCTGTCCATCGATGTCGATTTCTCCGCTCTCGGCGGGTTCCTGGTCGCGGTGGCGGCGTCCGAGGGCACCATCGTCACCTATGGCTCGGCGCGAAACGAGGCACAGGTGCCGATTCGCGATGTCCGGCAGAAGGGGCTGGCGATCCACGGCTTCAACGTCTACCGCCTGTCTCCGGCGCGCAATGCGGCGGCGCTGGAGCGGGTGACGAGATTGTTGACGCAGACCGAGTTCCGCCCGGCGATCGGGTGCGTGCTACCGCTGGAGCGCTGCCCCGAAGCGCATGAGGCGGTCGAGGCTGGCAGTCACGGCAAGGTCGTGCTGGAACTGAAGGATTAAGCGCGCGAGCGCTTCCGCGAGGCCCGGCATTGGCGGATTCGCGGCAGTCGCAACAGGATGTGGGCGGCCCTTTAAGGCGCCTTGACAGCAAGGCCGCCGCCCTCGTACAAGGCGCGGCCTGAAGCGTGGGGCCGTAGCTCAGTTGGGAGAGCGCTGCAATCGCACTGCAGAGGTCAGGGGTTCAAATCCCCTCGGCTCCACCAAGCTTCCGGCACGAAATATCCCAAATGCATAGGTTCAAGCCTCCCGGAACGCGCAAAGGCGCAGGCCGCGCGATGCGTGTCCACGTAAGCAGGTTCAGGCGTCGCGTCGGACTTCAGATGTCCGAGGGCTTCTGCATGGTCTCGACCATTTCCCTGAGATCGCGCAGCATGGCGGGGACCTTGGAGCCGAGGGCCGTGCCCGGCGGTTCGTTCTCGGTCTGCACCAACCGGTGGCGCGCGGCGACGATGTGCCGGCGCATGAGGATTTCCGCCATCTGGCCATCGCCCTCGGCGATCGCCTCGATGATGCGGATGTGGTCGCGATAGGCCGGAACCTGGTCTGGCCCGGTGGTGCGGTAGCGGCACAGGCGGATCAGCGAATAGAGGTCGCCGCACAGCAGTCGCTTGAGCAGATAGGACTTTGCGCCCTTGGCGATGCGGTAATGGATGTCCTCGTCGCCGAAAGCCTGCGGATAGATTGTGCCCTCGTGATTGGCGAGGTCGAGATGCTCCTGCAGCAGCGTCTTGAGGGCCGCGCGCTCTTCCTCGGTCATCCGCTCGGCGGCGAGCCGCGCGGCCAGCCCTTCCAGCACTTCGCGAATCTCGTAGATCTCGGCAAGGTCCATGGTGGAGAGTTGCACCACGCGCACCCCCAGATGCGGCAGGCGCACCACGAGGCCGCCGCCTTCGAGCCGGCGTAGCGCCTCGCGCAGCGGCCCCCGGCTGACGCCGAACCGGGCCGCCAGAGTTTCCTCGCCGAGCTTGGTTCCCATCGACAGCTTGCCGCTGACGATCTCGAACTCCAACTCGCGAAAGATGCGGTCGGCCCGCGTCATGCTCTCGGTCGTCAACATGCGTATCGTGTCCGAAACTGCCTCCCTCAGTATAGAGTCCTGCTCGGATCGATGAAACCGCCCCTTGGGCGGTTGTGCATGCGTCGTCACGTGACGAGGTTCCGCGGAGTGCCAGCCCAAAACATTTCAATGTTTTCAACGAGCTGGTTTGCGAGGCTCTGGATCGCTTCGCGGCTCGACCACGCGACATGGGGCGTCAGGATGACATTCTCTCGCTCGAGCAGCCGCATCATGACATGCGCGCGCGGAGGCGGTTCCACCGTTGCCACGTCGAAGCCGGCGCCTGCCACCTGGCCCGCCTCCAGCGCCTCGGCGAGCGCTTCCTCGTCGACCAGCCCGCCGCGCGCGGTGTTGATGATCAGCGGTCGGCGCTCCATCAGCGCGAATTCCGCGCGCCCGACCATGTTGCGCGTCGAGGGCATCAAGGGGGCGTGCAGGGTTAGGACGTCGCTGCGGCGCAGCACCTCCTCGAACGGCGTGTAGAGCGGGCCCATGCCCTCGACGCCCTTATAGGCGGAGAACAGCGGCGTCATGCCGAAGGCGCGCCCGATGGTCGCCACCGCCTGACCTATCACGCCGTCGCCAATGATGCCGAGCACCGAGCCGGACAGGTCGTGGACCGGATAGTCGAAATAGGAAAACTGGTTGGTCTCGATCCAGCGGCCGCTCGCCACCGAGGCGCGATAGGGAATGAGGCTTCGGCGCAGCGCCAGAATCAGCGCGAAAGTGTGCTCGGGAACGGTGTTGGCGGCGTAATTGCGGATGTTCGACACCTTGATGCCTGCCACCCGGCACGCCTCGACATCGGCAATATCGTAGCCGGTCGCGGCAATCGCGATGAAGGACAGGTTCGGCGCACGTGCGATGACGTCGGCACGGAGCGGCA
Organism: Ancylobacter gelatini; assembly: GCF_022601675.1. Taxonomy (GTDB): domain Bacteria; phylum Pseudomonadota; class Alphaproteobacteria; order Rhizobiales; family Xanthobacteraceae; genus Ancylobacter; species Ancylobacter gelatini. The sequence goes on from NZ_JAKVIL010000007.1 coordinate 127,133, forward strand.
CCTTGTTGGTCACCACGATATGCGCGCCCGCAATGCGCTCGGCGACCTGATCGGCCGAGGTCGCCGCGTAGACCTTCAGTTCGTGATCGAATCCGGGAGCAGGGACGCAAATGTCGTCGGGCAGCGTTTCCCGATCGAGGAAGACAATCAGCGGCTTTTCGGGGCGTGACACGGCGGGCTCCAAAAAAGGCGCGGCGGAAAGAGAGGCAAGCCGCCGCGCGAGGCTCCTGGGATGCGGGTCGGCTGCGTCAGTTCACGGCTTCGCCGAGCTCGGCGAGCTTTTCGCGGCCGTCGATCATGTCCTGCAGTGTGCCGAAGGCGTTCATGTAGTGGCCCTCGAAGCCGAGCTGGTCCAGCCGGCGGAACAGATGAGGGAAGTCGAAATCGCCCTTGCCGGGAAGGAGGTGCTCCTCCTTGCCGTTGCGCCAGCAATCGGCGAGGCGGACCTCGTCGCAGCGGCGGATGTCGAAGGCTTCGAGGAAGGCATCCACCCCGTCTTCCACGATGTGGGCATGATTGGCGGTGAAGGCCCACCGCAGCTTCGGCGAGTCGAGACGGTCGAAATAATACCGGGCCTCCTCGACATTATGCGCGAGGTAGTGGACCTCGGCGTCGTCGGGCTCCCAGTTCATATTTTCGAGCAGCAGTGTGAGGTCGATCTTCTCGGCATAGTCGACAAGGCGCTTGATACGCTCCAGGCCGGCTTCCATGCGCAGCTTCACGTCGGAGGTGAAGTGGTAGCCGGCATGGATCACCATCCATTCGCCGCCGAGCTTCTTGCAGGCGTCCATATGTCCTGTGAGGTAGCGCTCCACGCCGTCGCGCACATGGGGGGCGTATTCGGCCATGTTGACGGCCGACATGGTGTGGATGCCGACATGGATGCCATGAGCGTCGCAGACGTCGCGAATGCCCCTGATGCGCTCGGGTGTCAGGGTTTCGATGGCGTTGGGCGCCACGTCGATCTTGAGGTCCAGGTACTTGATGCCGTGCGCGACCGCAGCCGCTAGCCCGTCCTCGATCTTGTTGCGCTGGCCGAGGTCGACGCCGATGCGATCCCGCAAGCTCATGTTCCGTCTCCCGAATTGGGCCGAGGGGTGCTCCTGCCGGCCCATTGTTGACAATGCCGCGGCGAAAAGAGCACCGGAAATTCGATATGTCAACAATCTCATCGTGAAATGACCAATAACGAACCTGAAATAGACGATATGATTGAAATTTGCCCGGCATCGTAAAAATCATTGTTGACAATAAAGTATCGTCGGGAGAGGGTAAGCGTGAGGAAACGATGCGCACGGCGGGAAACGCCGGCGCGGTCATGCGGAGCAGAAAGCGGCTCAGTTCGCTTCGGCCCGGGAGGGACTATGAAGGTCGGTTTCGTCGGCCTCGGCGCCATGGGTGCGCCGATGGCGAACAATCTTATTGCCGCGGGTTATCCCATCTTCGTGCACTCGCGGCGCCGTGCATCGGCCGAGGCGATGCTCGCCAAGGGCGCCGTCTGGAGCGAGGCCCCGCGCGAACTCGCCGCGCAATGCGACGTGGTGCTGGGCAGCCTGCCCGATCCTCCTACGGTGGAGGCGGTCATGGCCGGCGGGGACGGCCTGCTCGCCGGGCTGCGGCCCGGAAGCTGCTTCATCGACCTCTCGACCAATTCACCGACTGTCGTGCGCCGCCTGTTCGACACGCTGGCGGATCGGGGCGTCGACATGCTTGACGCGCCGGTCAGCGGAGGGCCTAAGGGCGCGGCCTCGCGCAAGCTCGCCATCTGGACCAGCGGCAGCCGCACCGCGTTCGACGCCAGCCTGCCGGTGCTGGAGGCCATGGGCGACCAGGTGCGCTTTCTGGGCGCCATCGGAAGCGCCACCGTCGCCAAGTTGGTCCACAACTGCGCGAACTACACGATGAACATTGTGCTCGCCGAGGTGTTCTCGCTCGGCGTCAAGGCTGGCGTGCCGCCGCTCGACCTGTTCGCGGCGGTGCGACAGGGGTCGCTCGGCCGCCAGAGTACCATTGACCGCCTTGCCGACCAGTTCCTCCCGGCCCGCTTCGAGACGCCTTCCTTCGCGTTGAACCTCGCGCACAAGGATGTCGCGCTCGCCACGGAACTCGCGCGCGAACTCGGCGTGCCGATGCGGCTCGCCAATCTCGCCTTCGCCGAAATGACCGAAGCGCTCAATCGCGGCTGGGGTGCCGATGATTCCCGATCCCCCATGAGGCTGCAGACCGAGCGTGCGGGGGTCACCATCCAGGTGCCGCAGGAAGAACTGCAGGTGCTGAGGGAGAAGGAACCGCTGAACCGGGGCTAAGCGCCGGACAGTGAAAAAGACCGGCAAGAAACAATAGCCGGGTTTAGAGGAGGAAGAAGCAATGACGACCAAGACGCTCTGCAAGACGACGTGGAAGTTGGCGGCGCTGGCCTCGTTTGCCGCCGTGGCGATGAACGGTGCGGCGCTCGCCCAGGACAAGATTCCCTACCCGGTCTCCACCAGCACCATGGTAATGCAATCAAGTCCCGGTTCCGGTGGCGACCTGTTTCTGCGTGCGGTCGCTGATGCCGCCAACCGGCATATCGCTGCAAACTTCGCGGTTGAAAACGTGACGGGCGGTTCGGGCGCCAAGGCTATGGCGCTGCTCGGCAAGAGCCGGGGCGACGGCAGCATGCTGATGGGCGTGTCGCCGACCTATGTGAACACGTCCCTGCTGAGCAAGCCGCCGGTCGGCTATAGCGATTTGCAGCCGATCGTTCGCCTGTTTCTGGACTCGGTGATCGTGGTGGTGCGCGAGGACAGTCCCTACAAGACCCTCAAGGATGTCGTCGAGGCGGCGAAGAAGGCGCCGAATTCGGTCAAGGTGGCGGTGGGTGAGCCCGGCGGGCTGGAAACCCAGACCATGATCGAACTGATGCAGAAGACTGGCACCACGATCACGGTCATCAGCCATGACGGCGGCGGCGATGCCCTCCTGAGCGTGCTGAACGGTACCGCGGACTTCGCCATCGGCGAAGCGGCAGAACTGCGCGGCCAGCTCGATGCCAGGCAGATCCGCCCCATCGCTGCCTATACCGAGAAGCGCATCAACGGCTTCCCCGACCTGCCGACCGCCCGCGAGCAGGGCATCGACATGGTGGTCCAGAAGTTCCGCGGCATCATCGGCCCTAGGAATGTCTCCCCCGAAGTCATCAAGGCGTGGGAAGACGCGGTACCGAAGATGCTCGCCGACCCTGCGTTCAAGAAGTGGTACGAAGAGGGTGCGCTGATCCCCGCCTTCCAGAACCACACGGATTTCGAGGCGTTCATCAACAATTTCGGCACTCAGCAGAAAGAATTCTTCCTGGCCAACAACCTGATCAAGGGGTGACGAGATAGCCAAGGGAGGATGACGACATGCCCACGCAGATCATATCTGGCGTTGTACTTGTCGCATTGGCCGGAATCTACTGGTTCCAGGCCGATGTCATACCCAAGAGCCCGATGAGCGGCAGCGTCGGAGCTGACGGACTTCCGAAATTGCTGGCGTTCGCTCTGGGTGGGCTGTCGCTTCTCCTGATCGCGCAGGGCGTGCTGTCCCGCTCGTCCAGCCCGCCGGCCGACATCTTCGAGGAGACCGAGGCCGACCGGGTCACCGAGCGGCGCGGTCATCTGATGGCAGCAGCCCTGCTGGTGGTGACGATCCTCTACACCGTGCTGCTGCCCTATGTCGGCTACACGGTGGCCATGGGGCTGCTGCTGATCACGGTCGGCGTCTTCTACAATCGCCGGCTGACCCTCGGCATCGGAATGTTCGCCGTCATCGGCGCCGTCGTTTTCCATCTCATTTTCATCACGCTGCTCGGGGTGCGGATGCCGGAAGGGATCTGGCCCGATCTCTTCGCCGCTCTCCACACGTCGCGGCCGTGATCCGTCGGGAATTGGATCGAGCATGACCAATCTTTATTATGTTTGGGAGGGGATGACCTCCCCCTCCATTCTGCTCGCCGCAGTCGCCGGCGTGCTGTGGGGCATGTGCGGCGGCGCGCTGCCGGGCATCTCCACCGCCATCGCCATGTCGCTGGTCCTGCCCTTTACCTACGGCATGGAGCCGTCGGCGGCGCTGGTACTGCTCGGCGCCATCTACATCGGCTCCGAATATGGCGGTTCGATCCCGGCGATCCTGATCCGCACGCCCGCCTCGGGCTCGTCAGCGGCGACGGTGGTCGACGGCTACGCCATGCAGTGCCAGGGACGCGGCGGCGAGGCGCTCGGCCTCTCGCTGGTTGGCGGCACGATCGGCGGGTTCGTCGGCCTGCTGCTGCTCAGCGTGCTGACGCAGCAATTGTCCAAGGTCGCGCTCTGGTTCACGCCGCCGGCCTATTTCGCGCTCGGCATTCTCGGCATCAGCGTGATCGCCTCGCTCTCCGAGGGGCAGGTGATCAAGGGCCTGATCGCCGGTGTGCTCGGCCTCATGGTCGCGACCATCGGCACCGATCCGGTTTCCGGGGTGATGCGCTTCACCTTCGGCTTTCCCGAGTTGATGGGCGGCGTCCCGGTGATCATCGTCATGATGGGCGTGTTCGCCGTGACCGAATTGCTGATGCAGGCCCGAGAACGCGACTATCCCGAGGACATCACGGAACGCTCCTCGCGGCTGAAGCTGCCAAGCCTCAAGAAGCTGTGGCAACTGCGCGTGCCGCAGATCATCGCCATCATCTTCGGCACCATCGAAGGCCTGACGCCGGGCGGCGGCGGCTCCATCGCGGCCTTCATCTCCTATAATGAGGCCAAGCGCTGGTCGAAAGAGCCCGAGAAGTTCGGCAAGGGTTCCGAGGAAGGCGTGATCGCGCCGGAGACCGCGAACAATGTGGTGGCGCTCACCGCGCTGATCCCGACGCTCAGCTTCGGCATTCCGGGCACGGCCACGGCGGCGATCCTGCTCGCGGCGCTGCTGATCCACGGCCTGCATCCGGGTCCGAACCTGTTCTCGGCTCACCCCGATGTGGTGTACCAGCTGTTCGGCGGCTTGTTCGTCGCCAATCTTGGCATGTTCGTCTTCGGCCTGGTCATCCTCAGCCCGATCATCTGGCTGGTAAACCGCCCGCGCGCCTATCTGCGCGCCGGCATTTTCGGCCTCATCTTCTCGGGGATCTATTCGGTCAACGGCAGCGAGTTCGACCTCTATCTCGTGCTGGCGATCGGCGTGATCGGCTATCTGCTGAGGGCCTTGCGGTTTCCGTTCCTGCCCTTCGTGCTGGCCGTGGTGCTGGGCTACATGATCGAGGCCAATTACCGGCGCTCGCTGCTCATCACCAATGGCGACCACATGGTGTTCTTCCAGAACCCCATCAGCCTCGGGCTGCTCACCATCTCGGCGATCTTCATCCTCCATCCCCTCTACCGGCAGTTCCGGCAGCGTCGCGACGGCTCGCAGGTCTCGCGCCCTCAGGAATCGTGACTTAACGAAAGGAAGTAACCAACATGATCCCCGCGATTTCCAAGAAGAAGTTCATCATCCTCGCCCGGGTGAACGAGTACAAGATGCGGGACAAGAACCCGAATATACCGTTCACACCCGACGAGATCGCCGATGCGGCGGTGGAGTGCGAGGCCGCGGGCGCGGCGATCATTCACTTCCACGCCCGCAATCCCGATGGCGGCAGATGCTACGATCCCGAAGTCTACCTCGATATCGTCCGCAAGATCCGCGAGCGTACCGACCTGATCATCGACTCGACGCTGGGCCAGAACACGATCAAGGGCGACGAGGCGCGCTCGGCACATATCGTGAAGATGGGCGAGGACCCCAATGCCCGCGCCGACATGGCGGCGATCGACGTAGGCAGCACCAATCTCGACGTCTACGACTATGACCGCAAGCAGTTCGAGACCACCGATCATACCTATGTGAACACGGTGAAGACCACCATGTTCCTGGCCGAGCGCATGCACGAGAACGGCATCCGCCCGCATCTGTCGTGCTGGACAATCCCGTTCCTGCGTCAGACCGATGCGCTGCTCGACATGGGGGTGTTCAAGGAGCCGGGCTTCATCCAGCTCTGCTTCTGCGAAGGCGGCATCGTCGGCGGCCATCGCTGCACTACGGACGAGGCGATGGCCTATATCCGCGCCATGCCGACGAGCAAGCAGGTCGAATGGACCTGCAACTGCAAGGAGGGCAACCTGCTGCCCGCCGCGACGCTTGCCATGGAACTGGGTGGCCACATCTCGATCGGCATCGGCGATTATGAATATCCCGAGCTCGGCTACCCGACCAATGGCCAGTTGGTGAAGTTCTTCGCCGACCTCGCGCGTGGCTATGGCCGCCCGATCGCGACGCCGGCGGAAGCCCGGCAAATGCTGGGTCTGCCCGCGCGGGAGAAGCGCGTCACACAAGCTGCCTGAGGGCCTACTGCCGGAGTGCGCGGCGCTCCGGCTTTTTTCTTCAAAGAGCCATCGCCCGGATCACACGATCGGAGGTCGGGCGCGGCACCATGAACACGGTGTCGCTGATGATCAGCGGCCCTGGTGGGCATCTGTTCTGCCGATGCCGAGTGAGCGCGACCCCTCCGGCTCGCGCTCTCGGGTGCGCGCCAGAGCGCGCGCAGTTCCATGAACAGCCATGGCAGAGATTGGCAAGGTAGTTCAGGTCGCCATCGGCGAAGGAGCGCCGCATCCATGGCCGGGACACAGCGCACAGCTCTTCGCAAGAGCGGCAGGAATTGCAGGTCGTCATTAGCCGGTCGGCTTCGGTGAGCGCATTAGTGGCGTGCATTGTCGGCGGCCTCCCGTCCCGCGATCCGGCCGGAGACGCTGCCGATGGTCACGCCGATGCCGGCGGCGTAGCCCCTGCCGAGCACGTTGCCGGCCGTGATCTCGCCGGCGGCGAACATGTTCTGTCCCGGCTCGCCTCCGGCCATGAACATCTGGGCTCTCGGTTCACCCGCGTGCCCAGATAGGTGAAGGTGATGCCTCGCCGCACCGAATAGGCGTAGAACGGGTTCTGCTCCATACGCCGCGCCCAATGGTTCTTGGGCGGTGACACCCCCGCGATCCGGCATTCGTCGAGGATATTGTCGTTGAAGGTGCCGGCTGCATGGCGGCGTTGAAGCCGTCCACGGTCGCGCGCAGCTTCGCCGGATCGAGGTTCAGCTTGCCCGCCAGTTCCTTGATGCCGGCGCCGGTGACCGGCGGGAACTGCCAGACCACCCCAGATGGCATAGCGCGTGGGCCAGATGTCCTCGCCCTCATTGGAGAAGCGCTCGCAGTTCTGGTTCACGACGATGCCGAACACCACGCGGTCCAGGTGGGCGATGATGCCGCCATTGAATTTCGGCGCGCGGGCATCGGCACGGCGTGGCACTGCGCCGGGTCGCCGATCGTATCGACGCCGGCGCCCATCAGCATTTTCAGCACCGTGCCGCGATTATAGGGGGCGCGTGGATCAGGAAGTTTTCGGCGATGTCGCCCCAGCCTTCCTTCAGCCATTCGATATTGGCCTCGAAGCCTCCGGCGGCTGCGACCAGCGCGCCGGCCGCGACGCGCATCGTACCCTTCCTGATGGACGGGGGCTACGCGGAAGCGACCGTTCTGGACATCGAGTTCTACGCCGAGACCCTCCGCCGTGCGGTAGAGCGCGTTGAGCATGGCGTGCCCGCCGCCAAGGACGAACGAGTTGGTGCGCCCGAGGCTGAGCGTGCCGCCGAGAGAGGCTGGAAGCGCACGTCCTGTTCCACGATCCAGTGCGGCATCTCCTTGGATTCGTGGATCAGATCATGTGGCGCGCCAACTCCTCATTGGTCTGGCCGCCGATGACGCGCAGCAGATCGTCGAAGAACGCCTCCTCGCTGTCGGGGCCGGTGAGGATCTCGGTCGCCGTGCTGGGCGCACAGCGCATGTTGCGGGTGTGACGAGTATGGCGGCGCACAGTGCGGCTTTGCCCCCGGCAATCGCCAGCGCGTCGTAGGGCCCGCCCGCTCCGCGCCGGGAATGAACGACCGACACCTCTCGCTTCCCTTGGCCGAGACGAAGCGACGTCAGTGCCGCGCTCATTCGGGTGGCGTCATGGCGCTGGTGCTGCTCGGCCTGCGTCCGGCGCTGAACCGGCCCGGGGCCGCCCGCCGTAGCGCGTTCCTGAACGATGTCTTCGCCGGCTACCGTTATATCGCCCATACGCCGCCGGTGGCGACCATCTTCTTGATGGTGCTGGCGTTCTCGCTGCTCGGCCGCCCCTTCACCGAGCTGTTCCCCGCCATTGCCGGCAAGATGCTCGGCGGAGGGCCGGCCATGCTGTCGCTGCTGATGAGTGCGCAGGGCATCGGCGCGCTGGCGGGCGGGGCGTGGATGCTGCGCCGGCGCCCGATTCCCGCGCTGGCCCGCGTCACCTATGGCGCGGGCATCGGCATGGCGCTGGCGCTGGTCGGATTCTGCCTCGCCGGAAGTGGCCAGCTCGCCATCGTCCTGATCGCACTGGCGGGCCTTGGCCATGTGATGTGCAATATCGGCATGCAGTCGCTGGCGCAGCTCTTCGCCGTGCGGGAATTCCGCGGCCGGACCATGGCGCTGTACGGGCTGATCTTCCGGATCGGACCGGCCGCGAGCGCGGCGCTGATCGGCATGCTGGCGGAATGGCTGGGGCTGGCACCGTTGATCGGCGCGGCGGCGGTGGCCTGCGCGCTGTGCCTGATCGCCGTCGCCATCACCCGGCGCGGAGTGTTCACGCGCGAGCCGACCGCCACGGTCGCGCCGCCTTCGCGCTCGGCAGATTAGCCGCAGGACGAGCGTGCGGCCGGCGCGGCGCAGCAGGCGGGTGCCGGCGCCGCGAGCGCCTCCCGGTGCCGGGGCTTGCAGATGGCCGCGCGCGGCACCAGACGAAGCGTCACGCGCTCGTCCCCGATCTCCAGCCGGCCGGCATCGAACACCTGCATCGCCGCACCGGGTGGGCCGACCTCGAAGGTCAGCCGCGCCTCGGGATCGAGTGCGATGCGCCGGCCGACCTGATCGAGGATCGCGCGGAACTTTCCAACGCTCATGAAGGCCGTCTCTCCCCCGGGCGCGAGGTCCTCGACCTGCAGCACGGTTTCGCGCCATGAATCGGGATTGCCGCCGCAGTCCAGCGTGACGAAGCTGCCGGCCTTGACCTCGGTCAGGTGATAGCCGGGCCGAATGATGCGCCCGCCATATTCCATGACCAGCGCCTTGCCGTCATGCGGCGCCAGCGCGGCCAGGATGCCGCCGGTGGAGGCGTCGCCGTTAAAAAAATCCATATGGGAGGGGCTGGCGTTCGGCTGCATGATCGATTATCCATTGTCTCAATAAGTCTTGAGATATTGAGGTATCCATGAACGAAGCGCAAGCCCTCGATGCCTTCGCGGCGCTCTCGCAGGAAACCCGCCTGCGGATCGTGCGGCTTCTGGTGACCGCCGGCCCCGAAGGGCTGCCCGCCGGCGTCATCGGCGAGGCGATGGGCGGGGCCTCGTCCTCGCGCATGTCGTTTCACCTCGGCCAGCTTGAACAGGCCGGCCTTGTGGCCTCCCGCCGAGACGGGCGCTCGGTCATCTACAACGCCGCTTATCCCGCGCTGTCCGGCCTCATCGAATTCCTGATGCGCGACTGCTGCCAGGGGCATCCGGAGGTGTGCACTCCGGCCGTCACCGCGCTTTCCTCCTGCTGCCCGCCCACCAAAGGAACCGCCAATGCCTGAGGCCAGCCCCGCCGATCGCGTCTACAACGTGCTGTTCCTCTGCACCGGCAACTCCGCCCGTTCGATCCTCGCCGAGAGCATCCTGAGGCGGGACGGGCAGGGCCGGTTTCGCGCCTTCTCCGCCGGCAGCCAGCCCAAGGGCATCGTGAACCCCTTCGCGTTGAAGGTGCTGAAGGCGTGCGACTACCCGGCCGAGGACTTGCGCTCCAAGAGCTGGGAGGAGTTCGCGCAGCCCGGTGCCCCGGTCATGGACTTCGTGTTCACTGTCTGCGACAGCGCTGCCGGCGAAATCTGCCCGGTCTGGCCGGGGCAGCCGATGACCGCGCATTGGGGCATCGAGGATCCCGCGGCGGTCGAGGGCATGGACATCCAGAAGGAAGCCGCCTTCACCGATGCGTTCCGCTATCTCAAGAACCGGATCGCCGTGTTCGCGGCGCTGCCAATCACCAGCCTCGACCGCATGACGCTGGGCGCCCGGCTGGCCGAGATCGGGCAGCTCCACGGCACCACGAAGCCGCGCCCGAGCGCCGCATGAGGCCGCAGATGGACGTCAGCATCTATCACAACCCGGCTTGCGGCACCTCGCGCAACACGCTGGCGCTGCTGCGCCATGCCGGCGCCGACCCGCGGGTGATCGAGTATCTGACGACGCCGCCCTCGCGCGCCGAGCTGGACGATCTGGCCCGCCGTATCGGCCTGCCGCTGCATGACCTCATCCGGCAGAAGGGCACGCCCTATGCGGAGCTGGGCCTCGGCGCGCCGGGGATCGACGAGGAACGGCTCCATGCCGCCATCGCCGCGCATCCCATCCTGATCAACCGGCCGATCGTGGTAGCGCCCGGCGGCGTGAAGCTGTGCCGACCCTCGGATGTCGTGCTCGACCTGCTGCCCGTCGCGCCTCCGGACGGGCTGCTCAAGGAGGAGGGCGTGCCGTTCCTGAAGGACACGCGCCTTGCGGGCAACGATGCCGGCCTGCGTGCCGCGCTGGAGGCGGAGGGGCTGCCGGTGGACGATCTCGGCGAGCCGTGGGCGGCGCTGTTCCGCTATGACACGCTCGAGGGCGAGAGCGTCGGCTATGGCGGCTTCGAACTGCACGGACCCGACGCGCTGGTGCGCTCGGTGGTGGTCTCGCCGGGCGCGCGCGGCGCCGGCATCGGCCGCAACATCGTGCCGCTGCTGCTGTTTCGCGCTTATGAGGCCGGCGCGCGCCGGGCCTTCCTGCTCACCACCTCGGCCGCGCCGTTCTTCGGCAAGCTCGGCTTCCGCGACATGGCGCGCGACGCGGCGCCGAATGCGATCCGCGCCAGCCGCCAGTTCGCGGCGCTGTGCCCGGCGAGTGCTTCCCTCATGACCCGCAAGCTCGGCTTTTAAACCCATGAACAGCTTCGAACGTTATCTCACCCTCTGGGTCGCGCTGTGCATCGTGGTCGGCATCGCGCTCGGCCATGTCCTGCCCGGCGCGTTCCAGGCGATCGGCGCGATCGAGGTGGCGAAGGTCAACCTCCCGGTCGCGGTGCTGATCTGGCTGATGGTCATTCCAATGCTGCTCAGGATCGACTTCGCCGCGCTGGGCGAGGTCGGCCGCCACTGGCGCGGCATCGGCGTCACCCTGTTCGTGAACTGGGCGGTGAAGCCGTTCTCCATGGCGTTGCTGGGTTGGCTGTTCATTGGCTGGCTGTTCCGTCCGCTGCTGCCGGCCGACCAGATCGACAGCTATATCGCCGGGCTGATCATCCTCGCCGCCGCGCCCTGCACCGCCATGGTGTTCGTCTGGTCGAACCTGACCAAGGGCGAGCCGCATTTCACCCTGAGCCAGGTGGCACTCAACGACGCGATCATGGTGGTGGCCTTCGCGCCCATCGTCGGTCTGTTGCTGGGCCTGTCCGCCATCACCGTGCCATGGGGCACGCTGGTGCTGTCGGTGGTGCTCTACATCGTGATCCCGGTGATCGTCGCACAATTGCTGCGCCGCCGCCTGCTGGCGCGCGGGGGGCAGCCGGCGCTCGACCGGCTGCTGGCCCGGCTCGGGCCGGCCTCGCTGGTGGCGCTGCTGGCGACGCTGGTGCTGCTGTTCGGCTTTCAGGGCGAGGCGATCCTGGCGCAGCCCATGGTGATCGCGCTGCTGGCCGTGCCGATCCTGATCCAGGTCTATTTCAATGCCGGGCTCGCCTATCTGCTGAACCGGGCGAGCGGGGAGGCGCATTGCGTCGCCGGCCCGTCCGCGCTGATCGGGGCGTCCAACTTCTTCGAGCTGGCAGTCGCCGCCGCCATCAGCCTGTTCGGTTTCCACTCCGGCGCGGCGCTGGCCACCGTCGTCGGCGTGCTGATCGAGGTGCCGGTGATGCTCTCCGTGGTGTGGATCGTGAACCGATCCAAGGGGTGGTACGAGCGCGGCGGTACGGCGAAGGTGCCGACCAAGGTGTCCGGGTAGGGCCCGCGGGCGGGCCTGAGCCGCCTCGCGCCGCCGGGTGCCGCACCGATGGGCTGATCGGCCGGGTCGACACTGAGCGGTTCGCCGTGCTGTCGGACGCGGTGTTCGACCAGATGGAGCCGGACGGCCGGTGATGTGCGGCGGGAGCCTCCCGAGGGCGAGGCCTCCGCCGCGGCTCAGCCGGCCGGGACGGGCTCTGTCGCGGGGTGCGCGGTGGAGGCGCTGCCCGGCCGGATGCGGAACCAGATGGCGTAGAGCGCCGGCAGAAACACGAGGATGAGCACGGTTCCCGCCGCCGTGCCGCCGATCAGCGTGTAGGCGAGCGATCCCCAGAACACCGACAGGGTGAGCGGGGCGAAGGCCAGCACCGCCGCCAGCGCGGTGAGCACCACGGGCCGCGCCCGCTGCACCGTCGCCTCCACCACGGCCTCATAGGGGCTCAGTCCGGCGTCCTCGTTGACGTGGATCTGGTCGATCAGGATCAGGGTGTTGCGCATCAATATGCCGGACAGGCCGATCAGCCCGAGTATGCCATTGAAGCCGAACGGCACCTGGAACGCCAGCAGCATCGGCACGACGCCGACCAGACCCAACGGCGCGGTGAGGAACACCATGAACATGGCCGAGAACGAGCGGACTTGCAGGATGATCACCAGCAAAGTGAGCCCGATCATGATCGGGAAAATCGGCGCCAGCGCATCGTTCGCCTTCTTCGATTCCTCGGCATTGCCGCCGATCTCGATCCGGTAGCCGGGCGGGAGCGCGGCGATCACCGGCTGGAGCGCGGTCCAGATGGCGGCGGTGACCTGCGGCGGCTGAAGCTCCTCATTATAGTCCGCCTGCACGCTGATGGTGGGGATACGGTTGCGCCGGCGCAGCACCGGGTCCTCGGGGCGTACCTCGACATGGCCGATCTGGCTGAGCGGGATCGGCTGGCCGTCGCTGTTCACCAGTGTGAGGTCGTCCAGTCGGCTGAGGTCGGGCTTTTCGCCGAGATCGCTGCGGGCCACGAGATCGACGGTGCGGATATCCTCGCGGACCTGACTGATGGTCACGCCGCGCAGCAGCACCTGCAATTGTTCGGCGGCATCGGTCGTGGTCAGGCCGATCGCCTGCAGCCGGTCCTGGTCCAGCACGAAATGCGCGGTCGGCACCCTCTCGCCCCAGTCGCGGTTGACCATGCGGGTATTGGGATCGGCGCGCATCACCGCTTCCACCTTGTCGGCGATGGTGCCGAGCGTGGCGGCATCCGGCCCCATCACCCGGAACACCACCGGGAAATGCGAATAGGGGCCGAAGGTGAGCTGGGTGACACGCACGCGCGCTTCCGGCGCGAGGCCGTCGGCAACCGCCTGACGGGTGCGCAGCTTGAGGATGTCGCGTGCTTCCTGGCTGCCCGTGAGCACGATGATCTTGGCGAAGGAAGGGTCCGGAAGCTCCGGGTTGTAGGCGAGCCAGAAGCGCGGGGCGCCGGCGCCGACATAGCTGGTCACCACCTCCGATTCCGGCTGCTGGCGCAGCCAGTCCTCGACGCGGCGGGCGACGATCCCGGTGGCGTTGATGCCGGTGCCTTCCGGCATCTGCACCTCGACGAACACCTCGCGGCGGTCGGATGTCGGGAAGAATTGCTGCTTGAGGGCGCCCATGCCGGCGAGGGATGCCAGGAAGATCACGAACACGGCGGCGGCGACGAAGAACTTGCGCCGGATCGACCAGCTCACCAGCCGCCGGAAGCGGTTGTAGTTCGGCGTGTTGTAGATGTGCTCATAGGCGCCGCCCTCGATCTTCTTGATCTCCGGCAGCAGCTTCACGCCGAGATAGGGCGTGAAATAGACCGCCACCACCCAGGAGGTGATGAGCGAGAAGCCGGTGATCCAGAAGATGTTGCCGGCATATTCGCCGGCGGTGGAGCGGGCGAAGCCGACCGGCAGGAAGCCGATGATGGTCACCACCGTGCCCGCCAGCATCGGCGCGGCGGTGTGCGACCAGGCATAGGAGGCGGCCTCGACGCGGCTCCATCCCTCCTCCAGCTTCACCACCATGATCTCGATGGCGATGATCGCATCGTCCACCAAGAGGCCGAGCGACAGGATCAGCGCGCCGAGCGTGATGCGGTCGAGCATGCGGCCGGTCACCATCATGATCACGAGGACGGCTGCGAGGGTGAGGGGTACGGCGGCGGCGACCACGATGCCGACGCGCCAGCCGAGGCTGAGGAGGGAGACCAGCATCACCACGCCGAGCGCCACGAAGAACTTCAGCGTGAACTCGCCGATGGCCTCCTCGATATTGATCGCCTGATCGGTGACCTTCGAGAGGGTCACGCCCACGGGAAGGTCGTCGCCGAGCGTCTTCTCCGCCTGCGCCAGCGCCTCGCCCAAATCGAGACCGTTCCAACGCTCTTTCATCACCACATTGATGATCAACGCCTCCTGCCCGTCATTGCGGATCAGGAAGCTCGGCGGGTCCTCATAGCCGCGCTCGACGGTCGCGATGTCCGAGAGCTTGATAACGCGGCCATTGGAGACGATCGGCGTCTCGCGGATCTTCGCGAGGTCGTCCAGCGCCCCGTCGAGCCGCAGGAACACTTCGGGGCCGGCGGTCTCCACCGAGCCGGCCGGCACCACGGCGTTCTGCCGCTGGAGCGCCGCGAAGACGTCGTTCGGGCTGACGCCGAGTGTGGCGAGACGCGAATAGGAGAAGTTGACGAAAATCCGCTCCGGCCGCTCGCCGAGCAGGGTGACCTTCTTGACGCCCGGGACATGCAGCAGGCGCTGGCGGATGGTCTCGGCGTGGCGCACCAATTGGCGCTGCGGCAGGCCGGCGCCCTTCAGCGCGTAGACCGCGAACACGACGTCGGAGTACTCGTCATTGACGAAGGGGCCGATCGTGCCCTGGGGCAACTTGCTCTTGAGGTCTCCCAGCTCCAGCTTCTTGCGCGCCTCGTAGAACTGGCCCGGCACCGCGTCGGGCGGGGTGGAGTCGCCGAGGAACACCGTGGTGAGCGCGAGGCCGGGGCGCGCCAGCGTCTCCACGCGATCGTAATAATCCAGCTCCTGCATCCGCTTCTCGATCGGGTCGGCGACGAGGTCCTGCATCTCCTGCGCGGTGGCGCCCGGCCAGATCGCGGTCACGGTCAGCGCCTTGACGGTGAAGGGCGGATCCTCGGCGCGCCCGAGCCAGAGATACGCCACCAGCCCGGCGACGATGATGGCGATGATCAGGAACAGCGTGATGCTGCCCTGGCGGACCGCGATGGCGGACAGGTTGAACCGGTTCACTGCATGGCCGCCTTCTGTTCGGCGACGCGGATTTCCTCGTCGGCATGCAGGAAATGCCCGCCTGTGGCGACGATGGTCTCGCCCGCGGTGACGCCGGAAGACAGGGTGACACGCTCGGCGCCGAGCTTGCGGACCTCGACGGCGCGGCGCTCCAGCCTGCCGCCCTCCAGCACGACCCAGACAAAGAAGCCGCCGCCCTCGTCGTTCAGTGCGGCGATCGGGATCGAGGTGAGGGCGGCCGGGTCGCCGAGCGGGACATTGATGGTGATGGTGGCGCCGAGCGGGGCGCGAGCGGCGTCGCCCTCCAGCACATAGCGTGCGTCATAGGTCCGGGTGCGCGGGTCGGCGGAATCCGAAAGCTGGCGCAGTCGGGCGCTGGCTGTGACGTCGCCACCATAGAGGCTGGCCCGCGCCACCGAGCCGATGACGGGGCGAACCGATTCCGGCAGGCTGACCGATGCCTCGCGCGCCCCGGCATGGGCGAGCCGCACCACGGCCTGACCGGCCGACACCACCTGTCCGGGCTCGGCCAGCGTTTCCACGATCACGCCGTCCTGGTCTGCCAGCAATTGCGCATAGGAACTCTGGTTGCGCGCCACCTGCGCCTCGGCCTTGGCAGCCTCGAGATTGGCGTTGGCTGTGTCGAGCGCGGCGCGCGCCTGTTCGTAGCGCTGCTGGGTCGCCCAGCCATTGGCGCGCAATTCGCGATAGCGCACCTCGTCGGCCGCCGCCTGCGTGCGCAGCGCCTCCGCCGCCGCGACCGCGCGCTCCTGCGCGGCGATCTGGAGGTCGAGATCGGTGCGGTCGATGCGCAGCAGCGGCTGGCCGGCCGCGACGGTCTGTCCGGTATCGACCAGCCGCTCGGTGATCTTGCCCGGCACCCGGAAGCCGAGATTGCTCTCGACACGGGCGGCGATCACGCCGGTGAAGGCGCGCAGCGGCGGCTCGGCCGGCTGGACGTTCGCGGTCTGGACCAGGCGGGGCGCCTGACGAGGATCGGCCTGAACCTCCGGCTTGCAGCCGGCGGCAAGGAGGGCCGCGAGCGCCGCCGCGGCGAAGGCGATGCGTTGGGAGGCGATCATGGGTCCCTCGGTAAATTTAGGGGTGCATTTTTAAATTATGATTATAATATAAAGAGACGGACGACATTTGCGCAAGGCGGAAAATGATGATCGTCATTTTAAATGATCGTCCCGTCGATGCCCGGGGCGCCGTCAGGACCGCCGGGTCGCGCCTGCGCCGGCCGCTGTTTCGGCATGGAAAGATCCCGGTCATTTGATATTATGATCATAATTAAACATCGCGGCGCAGGCTGCCGCCGCAGAAGGAGCGCAACATGCCTCTCAGCAAGGAACACAAGGCGGAGACGCGCGAGCGCATTCTGGAGAAGGCCAGTGCGCTGTTCCGGCGCGACGGCATTGATGGAGTGAGCGTGCCGGCGCTGATGAAGGAGGCCGGCCTTACCCATGGCGGCTTCTACGCGCATTTTGGGTCGAAGGACGAACTGGTCGCCGAGATCATCGAGCGCGCGCTCGGCGAGACCTCTAACTATCTGGACGCGGCGGCGCGGCAGTCGGACACGCCGGTCGCCGCCATTGTCGATACCTATGTCGCCGCCTCGCATCGCGACCATCCCGAGATCGGCTGCGCCGTCGCGGCGCTTGGCGCGGAGGCGGCGCGGGGCGCGCCGGTGGTTCGCGCGGCACTGGCCCGGGGCGTGCGCCGCGCGGCCGAGCGCCTCGGCAAGACGATGGGGCTGGACGGCGCCGACGAGGACGAGGCGCTCGCGCTCTATTCGAGCCTGATCGGCGCGATCGTGCTGGCGCGTGCCTGCGGCGACGATCCCGAACTCTCCAACCGCATCATCGACATCTGCCGGAAGCGGCTCAAGGCGAACTAAGGGCGGGCGACGCCACTATTCCACGAACATCTCGTCGTGCGTCCGGCGGATCGAGGCGGGGGTAAATCCGCACTCGGTCACCGGCCGCGTCGCCCTCGTCACCGGCTCGTCCGGGAGGGCGCATCTGGCGATATCCCTCCACGGCGCGGCGCGCCCCTCGGAGGGGATGCCCGATCAGACGTAGCAGGGGCCGTCGATCAGCGGGTAGCGGGCGAGGAAGGCCTCATTGACCTCAATCCCGATGCCGGGAAACTCGAGCGGCATGACGCAGCCCTCCGCATCAATCTTGAAGGCGTCGCGGCCCATCTCGTCGCGGAACGGGTTATGGCGGGTCAGATCGGCCTCGAAAAAGCCCGGCTGGTCGACGGAAGCGAGCAGGTGGACGCTGGCGGCCATGTTGAGGCCGGTGAGCGAGGTGTGCGGGTTCAGGCTGAGCTTCCAGCCCGAGGCCATGGCGGCGATGCGCAGCGTCTCGGTGATGCCGCCGGCCTTCGACAGGTCGGGCTGGATGAAGCCGACCGCGCCATCCTCGATGAGCGGAACGAAATCGAACCGCGTGAAATGGTTTTCGCCCGCTGCCAGCGGCACGCGCGCAAAGCCCGCCGCTTCGCGGTACAGCCGTCGATCGTGCGGGGGGAACGGCTCCTCCAGCCAGTCGACGCCCATTTCCTCGAAGGCAGGCATTGCGCGGCGGGCATCGGCGAGGGTGTAGCCGGTATTGGCGTCGACCAGAATGGTCGCGTCATCGCCGAGCGCGGCGCGCACCGCGGTCACGCGCGCAATGTCGCGTGCCGGGTTGTCGCCGACCCGCAGCTTGAGCGCGCGGTAGCCCTGCTCGACATAGCCCTGCGCCTCCTCCACCAGGGCCGCGGCGGGCTGGAAGCCGAGCGTGATGCCGCCGGCATAGGCCTTGATCGGCTTGGCTCGCCCGCCGAGCAGGCGATGCAGCGGCCATCCGGTCGCCTTGCCGCGAATGTCCCACAGCGCCATGTCGAGCCCGCTCAGCGCCATCGAGGCCGCTGCGCCCATGCCGTGGCTCGCGAGTTGCATGCGGTAGACGCGCTCCCAGATGCCCACGACATCGAGCGCGTCCATGCCGGTGACGAGTTCGGCCAGCGTGGTGTCGATGAGCCGTGCGATGGCGCCGGGCGCGCGGCCGTGATGAGCCTCGCCCCAGCCGGTCAGCCCTTCGTCGGTCTCGACCTTCACCAGCACGGCGTCGCGCTTCACCGCGCGGCCGATGCCGAGCCTAACGTTCTGGCCCTCGGGCACCCGGAAGGAGATCGGGAAGGCGGAGATGTGGCGTATGCGCATGGAAGACCTGATCACTTCGAGAGACGGATGGGATTGCGCGGCGGTTGGCCCGCCAGCACGCGCTGCATTTCGTCGACGGCGGCCAGACTGAGATCGCGCACGACGCTAGGCACCGAGCCGGCGCAATGGGGCGTGAGCAGCAGATGGGGGCAGTCCCGCAACGGACTGTCCGCCGGCAGCGGCTGCACGTCGTAGACATCGGTGGAGGCGCCGGCGATGCGCCCTTGCGTCAGTGCCTCGATCAGGGCCGCGGTATCGACCACCGGCCCGCGCGCCACATTGATGAGCACGCCGGTCGGCTTCATCCGCTGCAGCCGGTCCCGCGAGACCAGGCCCAGCGTTTCCGCGTTCAGCGGGCAGCTGAGGACTATGTGGTCGCTGGCGGCGAACAGCGCGTCGAGGTCGATGGCGTCCACCCCCTCGGGCAGCGGGCGCGCGCGCTGCGGCGAAACCACCTTCATGCCGAAGCCGTTGGCAATTCGCGCCACCTGCACGCCGACGCTGCCAAGGCCGACAATGCCGAGCGTGGTGCCCTCCAGCAGCGAGAAGCCACCGGACAGCGCGCGCGCCTCGTCCCAGCTGCTCTGGCGCAACCGCGCGTCGAGCGCGGCGACCGGCCGGCGCAGATGCTGGAGGCAGGCAATGGCGAATTCCGCGACCGCGCGGGCATTGATGCCCGGCACATTGGCGACGGTGACGCCGGCGGCATGGGCGCCGTCCAGCGGAATCATGTCGACGCCCGCGCCATGGCGCACGGCGGCCTTGACCCGCGGCGCACGGGCGAAGATGTCGTCCGGCAGGTTGCGGCGCACGATGATGCCGTCGGTTTCGGCGGCGAGCCGGTACAGCGTCGCGTGGTCGGCGTCCGGCAGCAGCACCGGCTCGGCGAAGCCGCGCAGCAGGATTTCCGCGTCCGGATGGATCGGATCGGTGAGAAGTACCCGGTGCATGACGATCCAGTCCTTTCAGATGACGGGGTTTTCAAGGACGCCCAGCCCTTCGACATGCGCGCGCATCACAGTGCCGCGCTTCAGCCAGGCGGGTGGGATGTGGGCAATGGCGACGCCGGCCGGCGTGCCGGTGGCGATCATGTCGCCGGGGCGCAGGTCGTGGAGCCGCGAGACCCGCGCGATGAGCTCGGCCACGCCGAACAGCATGTCGTCGGTCGAGCCGCGCTGGCGTTCGAGGCCGTCGACATGCAGCGTGACCTCGAGCCGCTCGGGGTCGGCAATGTCGTCGGCGCTGGCCAGGAACGGCCCCAGCGGCCCGAAGGTCGCGAAATTCTTGCCGCGCCGGAAATTTCCGTCGGCGCGGACGCATTCGGTTGCCGTCACGTCGTTGAAGATCGTGTAGCCGGCGACGTGTTCGAGGGCGTGGCCGGCATCGAGGCCGGAGGCCGGTCGGCCGATGATCACCGCCAGCTCCGCCTCATAGGTGATGCCCCCGGCCTCCGGCGGCAGCACCACGGGCTCGCCGGGCGCGATCACGGTGCGGGTTTCCTTCAGGAACATCACGGGTTCCGCCGGTAGCGGCAGGCCGCGCTCGGCGATCGCCCGGCGATAATTATAGGCTGCCGCGAAGATGCGGTGCGGGCGCAGCGGCGCGTGCAGCTTCACCTCGGTGAGCAGAAGCCACGCCTCGGCGGGAAGGTCGGTGGCGGCGATCTTGGCGGCGATCCGGGCCGCAATGTCCGCAAGCCCCGCCTCGACGAACTCCATGACATCGGCGGGAGTGTCGCCCCGCGCGGCGGCGACGGCCAGATGGCCGAGGTCGAGCACCCGCGCGCCGTCCCGGCTCAGCATGCCGGCGCGCGTGACGCCGACATGCTCGAAAGTGACGAACCGCATCGGCTTACTCCGCCGAGGACAGCGCGCCTTCGCCATCCGGCTCCTGCGGAGGCCGGCGGCGCAGGCCGTTCAGCACGAACCAGACTACCAGCGCCAGCGCGAGGGCGAGCAGGCAACCGCTGATCGGCGAGAGGATGAAGATGCTGAAGTCCCCGCCGCCGAGCAGGAGCGCGCGGCGGAAGTTCTCCTCCATCATCGGGCCGAGAATGAAGGCGATCAGCAGCGGCGCGGGCGGAAAGCCGAGCAGGCGCATGCCGTAGCCGAACAGGCCGAACGCCAGGATGAGCCAGATATCGAACACGGACAGGTTCATGCTGTAGGCGCCGATCGCCATGAACATGACGATCATCGGGTAGAGGAAGCGGTAGGGGATTTGCAGCAGGCGCACCCAGACCCCGATCATCGGAATGTTGAGCACCAGCAGCATCACGTTGCCGATCCAGAAGCTGGCCACCAGCCCCCAGAAGATATCCGGGTGCTTGACGATGAAATTGGGGCCGGGCGCGATGCCGTGGATCATCAGGGCCCCCATCATCACCGCCATGGTGGCGCTGCCGGGAACGCCGAGCGCCAGCGTCGGGATGAAGGCGGTCTGCACCGCGGCATTGTTGGCGGCCTCGGGCGAGGCGATGCCCTCGACGGCGCCTTTGCCGAAGCGGCTCGGATCGCGCGCCACGCGCTTTTCCAGCGCATAGGACACGAAGGAGGCCAGCGCCGGCCCGACGCCGGGCAGCGGTCCAGCGAGGCAGCCGATCATGGTGCCGCGCAGGGTGGGAAACACCGAGCGGCGGACCTCGTTGCGGTTCGGGATCATCGACGACAGGCGAATCTTGCCGGCGATCATCTGGCCCTTGGGAGTGAGCACGGAATCGATGATCTCGGTCACGCCGAACACGCCCATGGCGAGGGTCACGATGCTCACGCCGTCGAACAGGTCGCTCAGATTCAGCGTGTAGCGCATGACGCCGGAATTGATGTCGGTGCCGACGAAGCCGAGCAGCAGGCCCATCACCACCATGCCGATGCCTTTCAGCGGCGAGTCGGACGAGATGGACGCGGCGGCGAGCAGGCCCAGCACCATGACCGAAACATATTCCGCCGGCCCGAAGGCCAGCCCGACGGCGAGCACCAGCGGCGTCAGCAGCGTCAGGATGATGATGCCGATCGAGCCGCCGACGAAGGAGGCAATGGTGGTGACGAACAGCGCGACCCCGGCCTTGCCCTGCCGCGCCAGCGGATAGCCATCGAGGCACGTCACCGCGCTCGCGGTTCCCCCGGGCAGGTTGATGAGGATTGAGGTGATCGAGCCGCCATATTCGGCGCCGTAATAGACGCCGGCCAGCATGATCAGCGCCGTGGTTGGATCGAGATAGAAGGTGACCGGCAGCAGCATCGAGATCGACGCCAGCGGACCGATGCCCGGCAGCACGCCGACAAAGGTGCCCAGCGTCACGCCGAGCAGGCAGTAGCTGAGATTTTCCAGCGTCGCGGCGTGGATGAACCCTTGCAGGATCAGATCCATGACAGCACTCCCGCGAAGGACGGCACCGGAACCGACAGGCCGACGATGAAGATGAGCCAGGCCAGCACCGTACCCGCCACCGCGAGGCCGAGCACGGCGCCCAGCCGGTTCTCGGGATTGCCGACCGCGGAAATCGCGATCAGCAGCACGGTCGCCGGCAGCAGGCCGAGCGAGGTGACGGTGAGGCCGAAGGCGATGAGCCCGGCGCTCACGGTGAGTGCCGGGCGCCAGGCGACGCGGGGCAGGGGGGCCTCGAAGCGCAGGCCGGAAGCGATGAGGGCGATCCCGATTAGGACGCCGAGGCTGGAAACCACCAGAGGGAAATAGCCCGGCCCCATGCGGCGGGAGGTGCCGATCTCATAGCCGAAGGAAAACCAGAGGAAGAAGGCCGACACGAGGATCACGACGGACCCTCCGACCGTATCGCGAACATTCATCCGCATGAGGAGCAACTCCTTGAGCGACAGGCTGGGCGGGCGCGTGCGGGGCGATCCGCCGTGAGGACAGAACCGGGTCGGCTCCCGCCGAGGCGAGGCCGGCCCGGTTACCCGCGATCAGTCGATGGTGGCGCCGGACGCCTTGATCACCGGCTGCCAAAGGTTCTTCTGGTCGACGATGAAGGCTCCGAACTCCTCCGGCGTGGTGATCCAGGCGGTGGCATCGAGCGGATCGAGCAGGTTGGCGGTCGCCTTGCTCTCCAGCACGGCGTTGATCTCGCGGTTCAGCTTGTCGATGATCGGCTTGGGCGTGCCCGCCGGCGCCGAGATGCCGAACCAGACGCTCATCGTCATGTCGAGGCCGGCTTCCTTGAAGGTCGGCACGTTCGGCAGCAGCTTGCTGCGTTCGGCGCCGGTGACGGCGATCGGCTTGAAGTCGCCGCTTTCGATGGCCGAGATCAGGTTCGGGATATTGCCGAACTGCATGCTGACGCGGCCGGCAAGCACATCGGTCTGCGCGGCGCCGGCGCTCTTATAGGGAATATGGACCGCCTCGATTCCTGCTTTTTGCTTGAGAAGCTCGCCGGAGATGTGCGGGCTGGTGCCGTTGCCCGACGAGGCGAAGGTCAGCTTGCCGGGGTTCTGCTTGGCATAGGCGATCAGCTCGGCGAGGTTGTTGACCGGCAGGTTCTTGTTGACGACCAGAACATTGTTGACCTGGGCGGTGCCGGCGACCGGGGCGAGGTCCTTGAGTACGTCGAAGTTCATCCGGGCGTAAAGCGCCGGATTGATCGCCAGAATGCTCAGATTGACGGCGGTGATCACGTAGCCGTCGGGCGGCGACTTGGCGACATAGTCACCGGCGATGTTGCCATTGGCGCCCGCCCGGTTTTCCGCCACCACGGGCTGGCCAAGGCGCTCGGACAGCCCGTTCGCGACATGCCGCGCCACGACGTCGTTGAAGCCGCCCGGCGGGAACGGGATGATCAGCCGGATCGGTTTGGTCGGGTAGCTGTCCTGCGCCTGCGCCATGGTGAGCGGGGTGCAGAACGCGGCGAGGGCCAGAGTAGCGGCCAGCGCCGCCTTCACCTTGGTCATGTGTCTTCTCCCTAGGTCTCTTTTTCTTCTGGTAGCGTGAACTCAGATGTAGGCCGGACCCGAAATCGCCGGGAACCGGGCGAAGGCGGTCTCGTCGATCTCGATGCCGAAGCCGTTTCCGGGGGGCGGCACGACGAACCCTTCCTGGTCGACTTGGATCGGGGCGCTGCCGAGAAGATCGCGCAGGTCGTTGGTCTCGGCCGCGTCGGCTTCAAAATAGCCGCCATTATCGATCGAGCAGAGCAGATGGATCGCCGCCGAATGGTTAAGGGTGGTGATCGAGGAGTGCGGGTTGACCTTGAACTTCCAGGTAGACAGCAGATGCGAGATGCGCAGCACCTCGGTCGGCCCGCCGGACTTGGAGAGGTCGGGCTGCATGACGGTGACGGAGCCGTCCTCGATCAGGCGATTGAATTCAAAGCGGCCATAATGGTTCTCGCCGGCGGCGAGGGGCGTGCGCACGATGGCCTTGGCCTCGCGATAGCTGCGGTAATCCTGCGCCGGGAACGGCTCCTCGAACCAGGTGACGCGGTTTTCGGCCAGCACCGGGGCGGCGTAGCGCACGTCGTCCAGCGAATAGCTCGAATTCGCGTCGACCATGATCGCGATGTCCGGGTATTTCTCGCGCACCGCGCACAGGCGCTTGAGGTCCATGTGGCGCGCATCGCCGAAGCGCAGCTTCACGGCCCGGTAGCCCTTCTCATAGAGCGCGGTGATCTCCTCCATATATTCCGGCAGTTCCTTGAAGCCGAGGCTGACGCCGCCGGCATAGGCTGGAACCTTCTTGGCCGTGCCGCCCATCAGCGCGTAGACCGGCACGCCCAGATATTTGGCGCGCGCATCCCAGAGCGCCATGTCGATGCCGCTGAGCGCGATATAGGAGCCGGCCCCGAGCCCATGCGTCGCGATCTGGCCGCGATAGCAGGCGTCCCAGACCGCGACCGTGGATGCCGCGCTGTGGCCCTCGGCGAGGAAGCTCATCGTGGTGTTGACGAGCGTGGCGACCGTGGTGGGCGAACGGCCGTGATGGGCCTCGCCATAACCGACGACGCCGCATTCCGTGGTGACCTTGACGATCACGCAGTCCCGCTTGATCGGGCGCCCGATGCCGCGGCGGATCACATGCTTTTCGGGAAGCCTATAGGAAAGCGGAATCGCTTCGATCGTGTGGATCTTGAGATCCTTGAACATGTCCCGGTCCTGTTCCACCGGCGCGATCTGGGCTGACGAACGAGTCACAAGTCTTCTCCATGCGTGGAACGGCATGGTGCCGTCACGCTCTTCTGGTGCTGCGAATGAACTGGCGTTGACGGTTGGCTATCCGGCCGGCCGCACTGCGCGGTGTGCGAGAGGCCTCATGGCGTGAGCCATGCCCTTATCGCGGCTGACCGTTTCTCCCCGACATCCTTGTTGTTGAGGGAAATGATAGTGACAAAGATCATTCCTACAAATGAATAGTCGGGGGGCGTCCATAACTACAGTTATGGGCCGACCGGATTTCCGCCCGAGCGCTCCAACTCCTTGCGCATGTGGTCGATGAAGGAGGTTCCAAGCCGCGACAGGCGCTCCGCGCGATAGATGGCGTGAAGCCGGATCGACACCCTCGGCGCGAAGCGCAGCCGTTTCACTCCCGGATAATCCTGCAGGCGCAGGAAGGCGCCCGGCAGCAGCGCGATACCCACCCCCGCCTCCACCAGCGACATGGCGATCGAGGGATGGTTGCATTCCACGCCGATATGGAAGGTCGAGCCCGACTGCTCGAACGCGGTCGCCACGCGCGCGGCCCAAGGCGAGGTCAGGTTGAAGGAGATCAGCCGCTCACCGGCGATGTCGCGCGGGGTGATTTCCGGGCGGTTCGCCAACGGCGAGGTTGCGGGGACCGCACAAATCACCTCGACCTCCACGAGGTCCAGCGCATGCAGGGAGGCGTCAGGTATCGGTCCGTAGAGCACGCCGAGATCGACCTGGTTGCGCGCGACCCGCGCCACCACTTCATGGGAGGTCAATATCTTGAGTGAAAAGTTCACCTGCGGGCGCTCGGCCAGAAAATCGGAGATCGGGTCCGGCAGGAAGGTGGTGGCGAGGCTGGGCAGCACCCCGACCTGCAGCCGCCCGGTATGGCCGCGCTGGAGGTCCTGAACCGCGCGCTGCATCTGTTCCACGGTGTCGAAGATGCTCTCCGACAGCGCGAACAGGTCCTCGGCCTCGCGTGTCGGAAACAGCTTGCCGCCGCGCCGCTTGAACAGCGCCATGCCGATGAGGTCCTCGGTGTGCTGCAATATCTTGCTCACCGCCGGCTGCGAGAGTCCCAGAAACTTCGCCGCCCCGGTGACCGTCCCGGTACGCATTACCGCCCAGAACACCTCCATCTGGCGAACATTCATCACGCTCACGGGCGAACCATCCGTTTTCTGGACATTGCGGGGCATGAGGATAGGGCGACACGGCCGGCATGGCCAATACGCCCTGCCATATCCGGGGGTTATACTGGGCCCTGCATTTGGAATTGGACACCCGCGGGCCGGACGTGTTTGTGCACGGAACCACTTTAGACCTGTCCGCCACTGATGGTTCAAGTCCTTGCACGCCCCAACACCCGGCCGGAGTCAGTTCCTCACCGTCTTTCCGGCCATCATGCTCCCGATGTTCCTCGGCATCGTCGACCAGACGATCGTCGCCACGGCGTTGCCGAGCATCGGCCAGGACCTCGGAAGCGTTGAACGGCTTTCCTGGATCATGGTGGCCTATCTGGTGGCCATCACGATCTCGGCACCCGTGTTCGGTCTTCTGGGCGATTCGTTCGGGCGCAAGCGGCTGCTTCTGGTGGCGCTCGGCTCCGTGTCCTTCTTCTCCGTCCTGTGCGCCTTCGCCACCAGCGTGGAGATGCTGGCGCTCGGGCGCTTCGCGCAGGGGCTGGGCGGCGGCGGGCTGATGACGCTCTCGCACGCCCTGATCGGCGAATCCGTGCCGCCCCGCCAGCGCGGCCACTTCCAGAGCTACACGGCCTCGGTGGCGGTGACCGCGAGCACCATCGGCCCCGTGCTCGGCGGCGTGCTGGCCGAGGGCTTCGGATGGCAGGCGGTGTTCCTGGTCAACCTGCCGGTGGCGGCGGCGGCGGCTTTTCTGGTCGGTCGCCTGCCGGCGCATCGCGCGCCCGCCGAGAATTTCCGTTTCGACTATGCCGGGGTGATCCTGTTCGCGCTCACCGTCACCAGCGCGCTGATCGCGATGGAACAGCTACAGGATCTCGCCTCGCTGTCGATCCCGCGTTTCATGACGCTGATCGGCGTGTCGCTGGTGCTCCTGCCGCTGCTGATCTGGCGGGAGCAGCGGGCGAGCCAGCCGCTGCTGCCCCTCACCCTGCTCGGTACCCCGGCGATCTGGCGCAGCGATGCGCTGGCCTTCCTGCATGGGGCCTGCATGGTGTCCCTGATCACGTTCATCCCGATCTATCTGTGCGTCGTGCACGGCACCTCGGCGGCGAAAGCGGGACTGGTGATGCTGCCCATGACCGCGTGCATCGGCCTGGGCTCGATTCTTACCGGGCGACTGGTGAGCGAGACCGGGCGCACCGCTATCTTTCCCTCGATCGGGCTGACGCTGGCGGCGCTGAGCATGCTGACCTTCGCCTGGCTGTCGCCGAGCCTGTCCACCCTGGCCGCCTCTATCATGCTCGGCGTCACCTCCTTCTTCATGGGCAGCGTGATGGCGGTGGTTCAGATCACCGTGCAATGGGCGGCGGGTACGCATCATCTGGGGCGGGCGGCGGCGTCGGTGCAGCTGTCGCGCTCGCTCGGCGCCGCCTTCGGCACCGCATTGATCGGCACCGTGATCTTCATGATAATCAATCTCGCCGGCAGCGATGCCGCCAGCATGCTGAGCGATCTGCTGGGGCGCGAGGAAGCGGCGCTGGCGGCGGTCACGCCGGCGATCCGGGCGGACATCGCCCAGGCGTTCCGCGCCGGTTTCCTGCTGATCGGCGCCCTGGCGGCGCTGGCGGCGGCGCTGGCCTGCACGTTGCCGCTGCGGCGGGTCTGACGCCGTCGGGCGACGCGAGAAACGCCACCGGGGCGCGCACCTCTTCCCATGGCTCGAAACAAAGCATGGCATTCGGCTGCTTCCGGCGATCCCTTAAGGTCGGCCCCGGATCGCCTTTTCATGACCTCGTGCTGTCGCCGGAGCCCGCCATGTCCCGTTTGAAGGATGTCGTCATCGAGGCCCATGGAGGGCTGCCGCTGTGGGAGCAGTTCGAGCAGGTGCCGGCGGTGCTGGTTCAGGGGGGCGCATTGTGGGGCCTGAAGGGGCATCCGCAGACGCCGGAGCACACAACCGTCACCGTCGGCCTGAAGCAGCTGTGGGCGTCCCACGCCCCCTGTCGGGCCAGCCGGCCGCGTTGCGCTGGAAGGCGATGACGGTACGGTCCTTGATGAGCTTGCCGAGCCGAGGCGGAGCTTTGACGGCCATGCGCTCCAGACCCCGTGGACCGAGCTGCAACTTGCCTATTTCGCCGGTTGCGCGATGTGGACCTCTCACCATGCCGTTCCTGCTCGCCTGGCCGGGCATGGAATCCGAGGACTGGAGCCCTGGCCGACCGACACCGGCGACTGGCGTCGCCTCGCGGTCCGCTTCCCGGCGAGCATCGCCGCGCACAGCACCTTCCAAACGCTCTACTTCGACGGCGACGGCCTGCTGAGGCATCACGACTACAATGTGGAGATCGCCGGAAGCACGCCCGGCGCGCATTTCGTCAGTGATTATGTCGAGGTCTCGGGCATCCGCTTTCCGACCCGGCGGCGCATCTTCGCCCGGCAGCCGGATGGCAGTTTCAGCCCCGAGCCGCTGGTCGTGTTGATCGACCTTTCCAACCTTCGGCTTGGCTAGCGCGTCGCGCTATCGGGTCGCGAGGGGGGCGGCGTCGCTTCGGACCGATCGGGGTATCTCGCCAATGCATGCGGCTGAAGGCGAGCCGCATCCGCTCCCTGTTCTCGACCCCCACCTCGCGCGCGATTTCCTCGATCGGCAGGCGAGACTGCTCCAGCATCGATTTCGCCGCTTCCGCACGCCGCATCTCGACGGCCTTGGCGGGCGTGGTGCCCGTCTCGTCCCTGAACAACCGGGCGAACTGGCGAGGACTGAGGCTCGCCGCATCGGCAGTTCCTCGAAGCCTGGTCCTCAGATTTGCGCGGGCGTGATTCATGGCCCGCTGCACCCTGTCCTCGCGCGCGTTGGAGTCGAGAAGAGCGGAATGCTGGGATTGTCCGCCCGACCGGCGATGATACATCACCATGCTTTTCGCGACCGTGCGCGCCAGTTCATTGCCGTGATCACGCTCGATCATGCCGATGACGAGGTCGATTCCCGCTGTCATCCCGGCCGAGGTCCAGATCGTGCCGTCCTCGATGAATATCTTGTCCATATCGACACGGCAGCTCGGGAAACGCTCCTGCAGCGCCTTCGCATAACGCCAGTGCGTGGTTGCCCGCCGGCCGCTCAAAAACCCCGCATCTCCCAGGACGAAGGCGCCGAGGCAAATGGCGGCGACCCGTCGGGCATTTTCGTCGGAGGACCGCAGCAGTCTGACCAGACCCGGCGATGCGGTCGGTATCTCCAGTCCGGCGCCGACGATCAATGTATCGTAGACATCGGCATAGAGCCCCTTCGTGAGTGCCGACATGCCGGATGAGGACATGATCGGTCCTCCCTCCTCCGACAGCACGTCGAGCTGATAGATGGTTTCGCCCATCCTCTTATTGGCCACTTCGAACGCCGCGAACGCCACGAGCCCGATGACCTGAAAGTCCGGGCAGACACCAGACCGATCTTCATGCTCCCTTCTCTTCATGCCCGCGGCCGAAGATGGTTGCGTTCCGGGCTTGTCACCACCCGCGTGGCGGGAATGATGACATCTATGTCCTGCAGGCACGAGGCGCGCTGCTAGTCATCCTGCAATCCCGCGCAGCACGGCGGGATCTCGCATGAAATCCGCCATCGTCAATGATTTCAGCGACATCCTCCTGATTGAAGCTATCGAGATCGGCAACGCGCTCGGAGGGCGCGGAATGACCCATCGCATGTGAAGAGCGGTGTGCGGGCACGCCGCATCACCTCGTCCTGAAGCCCTTACGTCCTCGACCGTGCGGATCGAAAACTTCTGGGTCAATTTACATTGGAATGATCTGAAATCACGGCATCATGACGTTGTCGGTCTCATGCGCCGGGCTACGCCTCGGGCGGCCAATCTTGAGGACGTCGCTTCAGTATGACGCTCCCCCGTGGGGCGACTGGCCGTCACTTCCCCGATGAATAGCGTCTTCGGCGCGCCTTACATTCCTTGAAGAGGGCTCTATGACAGACCTCACCATCAATGGTTCCCGCCGCAGCGTCGATGTCCCGGATGAGACCCCGCTGCTGTGGGTGCTGCGCGACGTGCTGGGCATGACCGGTACCAAGTTCGGCTGCGGTATCGCCCAGTGCGGGGCGTGCACCGTGCATCTCGATGGCGTGGCGGTGCGCTCGTGCCAGCTTGCCGTCGGCGATGTGGGCACGCAGGCAATCACCACTATCGAGGGCGTCGGTGCCACCCCGGAGGGCGCGAAGGTCCAGAAAGCCTGGCTCGACCTCGAAGTGATCCAGTGCGGCTACTGCCAGCCGGGGCAGATCATGTCGGCGGCGGCGCTGCTCGCGGCCAATCCCGCCCCGAACGATGCCGCCATCGATGCGGCGATGGCCGGCAATCTGTGCCGCTGCGGCACGTATGTACGCATCCGCGAGGGGATCAAGCATGCTGCGCGATCTTGAGGACAATCACGGCCCGGCGCTGTCGCGGCGCGCCCTGCTGCGCGGCGGCGCGGCGGTTCTCGGCGGGCTGATGATCGGCATCGAACTGCCGGTGCGTCGCGCCCGGGCCGACGAGCCGGCTTCCACCGGCGCGCCGCTCAATGCCTTCGTGCATGTGCCGCCCGAGGGGCGCGTCGAGCTGATCATGCCGTCGGTCGAGATGGGGCAGGGCGCCTATACCTCGCAGGCCATGTGCCTTGCGGAGGAACTCGACATCGGCCTTGACCAGATCATCGCGATCCATGCCCCGCCGGACCAGCCGAAATACGGCAACCCGCTCTTCGTGGTGCAGGCCACCGGCGGGTCGACCACCACAATGGCGTGGACCGAGCCGCTGCGCAAAGCCGGCGCGACGGCGCGGGCGATGCTGGTGGCCGCTGCCGCCGCCGAATGGGGCGTCGATCCGGCCACGCTGACCACGGAAAAGGGCATGGTCTCGGACCCCGGCAGCGGGCGGACGCTCGCCTACGGCGCGCTCGCCGACCGGGCGGCCACCGTGCCGCCGGCGGCGGAGGTCACGCTCAAGGATCCCGCGCAGTTCCGTCTCATCGGGACGCCGGCTCACCGCATCGACACGCCGGACAAAGCCGTCGGCAAGACGGTCTATGGCATAGACGTCATCCGTCCGGGCATGAAATTCGCGGCGCTCATGGCCTCGCCGGTGATCGGCGGCACCGTGGCCCGTGTCGACGACGCGCCGGCCCTCGCCCAGCCCGGCGTGCGGCAGGTGGTGGTGCTGGACGATCTGGTCGCGGTGGTCGCCGACAACACATGGGCGGCCCAGCAGGGGCTCGCCGCGCTGGTCGTCGACTGGACGGCCGGCCCGCATGCCGGGCTCGATCAGGCGCAGCTCTGGGCCGACATCGAGAAGGCCTCGCAGGGCCCCGGCGTCGTCGCGCAGAAGGAGGGCGAGGCTCTGGCCGCGCTGAATGGCGGCACGCTGTTCGAGGCGAGCTATGAACTGCCCTTCCTCGCCCATACGCCGATGGAGCCGCTGAACTGCACCGTGCATGTGCATGACGGGCAATGCGAGATCTGGGTCGGCACCCAGGTGCCGGGCTTCTGCCAGATGGGCGCCGCCAAGGCGCTAGGCATCGATCCGTCAAAGGTGAGCGTCAACAACCACATCATCGGCGGCGGATTCGGCCGACGGCTGGAGGCGGATTACGCCAAGATCGCCGCCCGCATCGCCGCGAAGGTCGACGGGCCGGTGAAGGTCACTTGGTCGCGCGAGGAGGATATCAAGCAGGATATCCTGCGCCCGCTCTATCACGACCGGCTGAAGGCGCGCGTCGAGAACGGCAAGGTGACGGCGTGGCATCATCGCGTGACCGGCGCCTCGATCCTCGCGCGCTGGCTGCCGCCCGCGTTCAAGAACGGCATCGACGGCGACGCCGTCGACGGGGCGGTGGATTCGCCCTACGGCTTCGACAGCGTGCTCGTCGAATATATTCGCCACGAATCCCCGGTTCCGGTCGGCTTCTGGCGGGGTGTCGGGCCGAACAGCAGCGTGTTCTCGGCCGAGAGCTTCCTCGACCTGATCGCGAAGCAGACCGGCGTCGATCCGGTCGACTTCCGGCGCGGCATGCTGGACAAGACGCCGCGCGCGCTCGCCGTGCTGAACGCGGCGGCTGCGAAGGCGCGCTGGGGCACGCCGGCGCCGGCCTCGCCGTCTGGTGCGCGGGTCGGGCGGGGCGTCGCGCTGATGCACGCTTTCGGCAGTTTCCTCGCCTGCGTCGCCGATGTGGCGATCGCCGATAGCGGCGATGTGCGCGTGACCCGCGTGGTCATCGCCGCCGATGTCGGGCGCGTCATCAATCCCGATATCGTGGTCGCGCAGATCCAGGGCGGCGCGACCTTCGGCATCACCACCGTGCTGCACGACGCCATCACCATCGAGGGCGGCAGCATCCAGCAGAGCAACTTTCATGACTATCGGCTGATCCGCATCGACGAGATGCCGGCTATCGAGGTGGAGATCATCGGCAGCACGGAAAAGCCCGGCGGCATCGGCGAGCCGGGCACGGTGATCGTGCAGCCGGCGGTCGCGAACGCCATCTTCGCCGCGACGGGCGTGCAGCTGACGCGGATGCCGGTCGACCCGGCCCGCATTGCCAAGGCGGTGTGAACCATGCGCGCGAAAACACTGGTCTTCTCGGTGGCGGGTGCCGCTGTCGTCATTGGCGTCGTCGCTCTCGGCGTGGTTGGCTGGATGGTGCTCCAGCCCGGCCCCTACGGCTTCGCCGGTGGCGACCCGGTGGCCCTGGCCGACTACAAGGGTGCCTCGCCGACCGGCCTCCCGGTCGAGCTTGCGAGTGCGGACCCGGCGACGACGCGCGAATACATCGCCCGCATGGGCGACTGCGAAGCCTGCCACACGGCCAAGGGCGGCCAGCCCTTCGCTGGCGGTCGGCCTTTCGTGCTGCCCTTCGGCACCATCTACACGCCGAACATCACGCCCGATCCCGAGACCGGCATCGGCACGTGGACCGACGCGCAGTTCCTTGATGCCGTCCATCGCGGCATCGCGCCGGATGGCTCGCGCTATTACCCGGCCTTCCCCTATCCCTCCTACACCCTCATGACCGACGAGGACGTGCTGGCCATCAAGGCGCATCTGTTCGCGCTGAAGCCGGTGAGGCAGGAAAACAAGCCGAACACCTTCGCCTTTCCCTTCAACCAGCGCTGGCTGATGGCGATCTGGGCGACGCTGTTCAATCCGGATGAACGCTTCCGGCCGGTGCCGGAGCAGAGCCCGGAATGGAATCGCGGGGCCTATCTGGTCGAGGCCACCGGCCATTGCGGGGAGTGTCACACCCCGCGCAACCTGATGCAGGCGCTCGACCAGCGCCGGAAATTCGGCGGCGGCGTCGCCGAAGGCTGGAGCGCCTACAACATCAGCGCCGACAAGGTCAGCGGCGTTGGCGACTGGTCGGCCGAGCAACTCGCCGCCTATCTCGCCGCCGGCCATGCGAAGGGGCGGGGAGCGGCCTCCGGCCCGATGGGCGAGGCGGTCGAGCTCAGCCTGTCGCACCTGACGCCCTCGGATATCGCCGCGATCGTCACCTATCTGAGGAGCGTGCCCCCGGTTGCCGGCGACCTGCCGGCGCTGGCGGGCGCCGCCCCGGCCACGCCGGTTCTCGCCAGCCTCGACAACCCGGTCGGTCAGCGCGTGTTTCAGGGCAATTGCGCGAGCTGCCATGACTGGACCGGCGCCGGCGCGGTCCGAAGCGAAGCGCAACTCACCGGCGTGCGCGGCGTCAACGATCCGAGCGGCACCAATGTCGCGCTGATGGTGCTGCACGGTTCCGGCCCGACCTGGCCCGGCCACCCCTACATGCCCGGCTTCGGCCACGCCTATTCCAACGCGGAAGTGGCCGCCGTCGCCAATTACGTCACCGCCCGCTTCGGTGCCGCGCCCTCTGGACTCACCGCCGCCGACATCGCAAGGCTACGGGAGATGGAGTGAGCAGGCTGGAGGCCGCCCATCCAGTGCCGCCTGCGGCCGCAGGTTCCGACCGCAGCGAGAGAGACGCCATGCCAACCCCACCCGCAGCCAGCCCCCGCATTCCTCTCGTGCCCGCCTCCTATTTCGGCATGGTTCTCGGTCTCGCCGGGCTCGGCGGGACGTGGCGCGCCGCCCATCTTGCCTGGGGCTTGCCCTCCCTCGTCGGCGAGGTGATCCTGCTGATCGCCGGGCTGGTCTGGGTCGTGGTCACCGCGCTCTATGCGTTGAAATGGATCGTGGCGCGGGAGGCGGCGCTGGTCGAGGCCGCCCATCCGATCCAGTGCTGCTTCATCGGCCTCGCGGGCGTGGCGACGATGCTGGTGGCCGGCGGGCTTATTCCCTATTCCCATGGTGCGGCCCTCGCGCTTTACATCGCGGGCGCTGTGTTCACGCTCGGCTTCGCCATCTGGCGCACCGGCGGGTTGTGGCTCGGTGAGCGCGACCACAGCCACACGACGGCGGTGCTCTATCTGCCGACGGTTGCCGGCAGTTTTGTCATCGGCACGGTGGGCGGCGCTCTGGGGCTCGCCGATCTCGGCCAGTTTTTCTTCGGCATGGGCTTCTTCGGCTGGCTCGCCATCGAATCCGTGCTGCTCCACCGGATGCTGACCGCGCCGAACATGGCGAGCGCGCTGCGGCCGACCCTCGGCATTCAGCTGGCGCCGCCCGTGGTGGGCGCGGTGTCGCTGATTGCGGTGGCCCCGCAGGCGCCGTTCCTGTTCGCCCATGCCATGATCGGCTATGGCGTGATGCAGGCGCTCATCATCCTGCGGCTGTTGCCGTGGATCCTGCGCGAGCCTTTCGCGCCGTCCTACTGGGCCTTCACCTTCGGCGTGACCGCTCTGGCCACCGCGCCGATCCGCCTCATCGCGCTCGGCGACGATGGCACGGTCCGCTATCTCGCCCCGGTGCTGTTCGTCTTCGCCAATGCCGTCGTGCTGATCGTGGCTCTGGGCACGCTCCACCGATTGGCCAACGGCCGTCTGCTGACCGCGCCGGCCCCGTCACCACTGCCGGCGCCACCCGCCCGCGCCGACGGCTGACGCCGGCCCGATCTCATCGCCATCCCCGCCCGCTCTGGCCGGGGGAGGTGGAGACGTACTGGATCGCCCTGCGGACCAGTTCCGGGAGCGTGGCGGCGTCGAGTTTCACCTTCAGCTGCGAGCAGGTATTGGCGACCGTCTTGTAGCTCAGGCCCAGTTCCTCGGCGATCTGGGTGTAATCCCGGCCCTCGGCCAGCAGCGAAAGGGTCTGCAACTCGCGGGGCGTGACATCCCCCAGCGGGGTGTCGCCGCGGGCATTCAGCATCGCCACCTGAACCGCGAGGTCGGGGCTGATATAAGGGTGGCCGCGCCTTATCCGGTCGAAGGCTTCCAGCAGGGCGCCCGGCGCGGTGTCCTTCAGCACATAGCCATTGGCCCCGGCCTCCAGCGCGCGGCTGGCGATCACCGGATCGCCATGCATGGAGAACACCAGGATCGGCATCCGCGAGCTCTGGGCGCGCAGGCGGCGCACCAGCAACAGCCCGCTCAGCCCGTTGCCCTGCAGGGACAGGTCGATGATCACCACATCGGGCTTCTCGCGGCGGAACAGGCGATAGCCCGCCAGCACCGTTCCCGCCTCCAGCACGCGCTCGACGCCGGCATCCTCCAGCAGGCGGCGGCATCCCTGCAGCACGATGGGATGGTCATCGATGACAAGGACGCTGGTCATCAGGCGGAGGCCCTTTTCCGGTTGGTCGCGCCGGCGTCGCCGGCAGGGGTGGGAATGCTGATCGAAACCCGGGTCCCGCGGGGCTGGTTCGGCGTGATACGCCAGTTGCCACCCAGCACGCTGATGCGTTCCTCAATGCCGATGAGGCCGTAACCCGGCAGCGCGCCGGGTTCAAAGCCGGAGCCGTCATCGGCAATGAGCAGGGCGATGCGCCCGTCCTCGCTCTTCGCTTCTATCGAGATGTTCCGCGCACCGCCATGGCGCAGGGCATTGGTCGCCGCCTCCTGAATGCAGCGATAGACCGTGAGGTCGATGCAATCGCCATAGCGCTCCACCAGGCCCTCGGTGGAAAGCTGGAACTGCCGGTCGGGGGCGTGGCTCTCAAAATCGGCGACAAGGTCGGCGATCACCGCGGCCAGCGGCACATGGCCGAGCGCCATGGGCCGGATGCGGCGCAGCAGGCGACGGTTCAGCCCCTGGATGCGATCGATGATCTCGACCATGGTCGCGCTCCGCTCCCCGATGCGGCGGGCGAGTTCCGGCTCGGCCCGCGCGGAGAGGCGGACCAGCGATTCCAGATTGGCGCGCAGGCCGAACACGCAGGGTCCGAGTTCGTCGTGCAACTCCGAGGCGATCTCGCGGCGCTCGTCGTCCTGCACCCGGATCAGCCGCTCGTTGAGCTGCGCGTTGTCGTCGCGCGCCAGCTTCAAGGCCGCTCCGAGCGCGTTGAAACGATCGGTTATCATGGCGAGTTCGCGCACGCTCGGCGTCGGCAGCCGATGCTCGAAGCGCCCGGCCTCCAGTTCGGAGAGCCCGGCGGACAGCGTCTTCAGCGGCATGAGCAACCGCCCCAGCACGACATAGAGCGCGGCAAGGATGGCGAGGTTGACGGCGACCGCCAGCAAGGCGAGCGCCGACATGTCCTCCCAGACCTCCTCGATCTCGTCGGAGGCCTCGCCCGCCACCACGACCCGGCCAAGCATCCGGCCATCCGCGACCACGGGAAAGGCGCGCT
Organism: Ancylobacter gelatini; assembly: GCF_022601675.1. Classification (GTDB taxonomy): domain Bacteria; phylum Pseudomonadota; class Alphaproteobacteria; order Rhizobiales; family Xanthobacteraceae; genus Ancylobacter; species Ancylobacter gelatini. Next base: position 163,708 of record NZ_JAKVIL010000007.1, read on the forward strand.
CGGGCCGCGCCACGGTGATGAGGGCGGTGAACCAGCCCGGCACCTCCCGTTCATCCGCCGCGTGTTCCCCCTCGTCGGCTGTGGAGGGGACATCGATCACCCGGCCATCGGCGGATTCGATGCGCAGGCGCACATGGCGCACACCCCCGAGATGCAGCGGCAGCCGAGCGAGAGCATCGGAGCCCGCGCCCTCCGAGGTGACGCGCTCCACCCGGTCCTGCACCAGACGCTCGGCGACGGCGAGCGAGGACAGGATTTCGGCTTCCGTGGCGCGCCGGGCATTGGCGATCACCACCACCAGGGCGACCAGCGCGGCGCACAGATTGATCGCGATCACCGCCGTCATCACCTGCCAGCGCAGCGAGCGGTGGCGCGGGAATCCCGAAGCCGGTCCCGGTACGAAGGCCATCACGGCGCGCCTCCCGGTTGCGCTTCGGCCTTCAAGGCGGCGAAGCTCGCCTCGCGGGAGAGGCCCTGGGCGCGCAGATTGTAATAGTGCTGGCACAGATCGCTGAAGCCGGCCCGCGCGCCCTTTCCGGCAAAGGCGGCAAAGCCCGCGATGATCTCTTCGGCGCTCTCCTTGATCCCGATCTCGCCGAGCATGGCTTCGAGTTGCACCGCGCGATTGGCGATCATCCGGTCCGTTTCGCCGAAGCGTTCATCGGCATCGGCAAGGCGCGCGTGCCAGCCGGCGACGGCGGGTGCGTCGGGCGAGAGATCGTGCCCTGAATCCCGGCTTGCGAGCCACAGCCCGGGCGGTGTTCCGTCGGTCGGCTGCAGCCAGGTCTTGCGGGCGATCTCATTGCTGGCCGACGCCGTGACGCGCTCGCGCGATTCCGGCTGCGCCTCGTCGGAGCAGCCGGCGAGGGCAAAAGCGGCGACCGCTCCAAGGACGGCGCCGGCAAGGCGAGGCGATCTGGCGTTCATTTATACTTATGATGTTCTTATAAATATTACTTGAGCGATCCTCATCTTTTACCTCGATGTCGGCCAGTCGCGCGATTCCGAGACGCGTGAGGAATCGAAGCGGCGGCGGTCGGTAAGGTTCAAGACTTTGGAATGGAAACATTTTTGCGAGGCGGCGGCAAGCGTTCCGGCCCGCTTCGGCGAAAACGCTCCTGACTCAGGGAAAAGTTCCCGGCCAGAATTTCCATCTTGCCTAAAGACACGAATGAACTTCGACGCGAACAATAACATCAGGATCGAACGAAATAATTAGAAGATCATAAGAAATTCACTTCCCCTTAGAAACAACGCCCAGCGGAAACGCCATACCCGCGGGGCGGGAAGAAGTGGATCGAAGAAATCCGTCCTCGCTCGCGGCAACGCGCCGGAGAAAGAGGCGGAACGGCCTGGGAAATGGAAACGCGAGGGAAGTCCAATGAGTCGACTGCACTCTTCAGTGTCGGCACTCTCCGTCGTCGCCGCTCTGGCGGCCGCTGTCAGCTTCGGCGCTTCGGTGCCTGCGGCTGCGAACGACAAATTGGTCGAGCTGTCGAAGAATACCGACAACTGGCCGATGACCGGCAAGAACTACAGCGCCAACAATTACAGCGAGGCCAATCAGGTCACCAAGGAGAACGTCAAGAACCTCAAGGCCGCCTGGTCGTTCTCCACCGGCGTGCTGAGCGGGCATGAAGGCACTCCGCTGGTCGTCGACGGCGTGATGTATATTCACTCGCCGTTCCCGAACACGACCTTCGCCGTCGGTCTCGACGATCCCGGCAAGATCCTGTGGCAGCACAAGCCCAAGCAGAACCCGACCGCCCGCGCGGTGGCCTGTTGCGACGTGGTCAATCGCGGCCTCGCCTATTGGCCCGGCAATGACAAGGTCGGCCCGCTGATCCTCAAGACCCAGCTCGACGGCAATGTCGTGGCGCTCAACGCCAAGACCGGCGAGGAGTACTGGAAGCTGGAGAATTCCGACATCAAGGTCGGCTCCACCCTCACCATCGCGCCTTACGTGGTGAAGGACACCGTGCTGATCGGCTCCTCGGGCGCCGAACTCGGCGTGCGCGGCTATGTCACCGCCTACGACATCCCGACCGGCGCCCAGAAGTGGCGCGCCTATGCCACCGGCCCGGATGAGGAAGTGCGGCTCAGCGACGACTTCAACAGTGCCAACCCGCATTACGGCCAGAAGGGCCTCGGCCAGGCGACCTGGGAAGGCGAGGCCTGGAAGATCGGCGGCGGCACCAACTGGGGCTGGTACGCCTTCGATCCGGGCACCAACCTGTTCTATTACGGCTCGGGCAACCCGGCGCCGTGGAACGAGACCATGCGGCCGGGCGACAACAAGTGGACCATGACCATCTGGGGTCGCGACATCGACACCGGCATGGCCAAGTTCGGCTACCAGAAGACCCCGCACGACGAATGGGACTATGCCGGCGTCAACGTCATGATGCTGTCCGAGCAGCAGGACAAGGAAGGGAAGATGCGCAAGCTTCTCACCCATCCCGACCGCAACGGCATCGTCTACACGCTCGATCGCGAGAATGGCGACCTGATCTCCGCCGACAAGATCGACGACACGGTCAACTGGGTGAAGCAGGTCGACCTCAAGACCGGCCTGCCGCAGCGCGACCCGGAATATGCCACGCGCATGGACCACAAGGGCCGCGACATCTGCCCCTCGGCGATGGGCTACCACAACCAGGGCCACGACTCCTACGACCCGGAGCGCAAGTCCTTCTTCATGGGCATCAACCATATCTGCATGGACTGGGAGCCCTTCATGCTTCCCTACCGTGCCGGCCAGTTCTTCGTCGGCGCGACCCTGTGGATGTATCCCGGCCCGAAGGGCGACCGCCAGACCTATGAAGGTCTCGGCCAGGTGAAGGCCTACGACTCCATCAACAACAAGTACAAGTGGGAAGTGATGGAGCGCTTCGCGGCCTGGGGCGGCACGCTCGCCACGGCCGGCGGCGTGGTGTTCTACGGAACGCTCGACGGCTTCATCAAGGCCCGCGACAGCGACACCGGCGAGCTGCTGTGGAAGTTCAAGCTGCCGTCCGGCGTCATCGGTCATCCCATGACCTACACCCATAACGGCACGCAGTACGTCGCCATTTATTACGGTGTCGGCGGCTGGCCGGGTGTCGGCCTGGTGTTCGACCTGAACGACCCGACCGCCGGCCTCGGCTCGGTGGGCGCGTTCAAGCAGCTCCAGCACTACACCCAGATGGGTGGCGGCGTGATGGTGTTCTCGCTCGACGGCAAGGGTCCCTATGACGATCCGAAGGTCGGCGAATACTCGACCGAGATCATCCGCACCAGCAACTGATCGTCCGCTCCGGAACCGCCCGCCGCGCTGTTCTCCGCGCGACGGGCGGCACCGGCCCTGAAATCCCTTGGGAATGCGTGTGCATCCGTCTCGGAGGAATGTTTCATGTCCAGGCCCCGCATGACTTTGGCCCATGTCATCAGCCGTAACGTCATCAGCCGTCTTGCCCTCGTGGCCGCCGGCCTCGCGCTGGGCGCCGCCACCGGAACCGCGGCTCCGGCAACGGCCGCCGGCGCACCGGGCGCCAAGGAACTGCGCATCTGCGCCTCCAATGTCGAGGCGCCGTTCTCCACGCCGGATTCATCCGGCTTCGAGGATCGCGTCGCCAAGGCGCTCGCCGAGGCCATGGGCCGCAAGGCGGTGTTCGTGCGCAGCGACCAGCCCGGCATCTATCTGGTGCGCGACCAGCTCGAAAAGAACAATTGCGACGTCGTGATGGGCGTGGATGTGGGCGATGAGCGCCTGCTCACCTCAAGCCCTTATTACCGCACCGGCTACGTGCTGGTGACCCGCGCCGACCGCAACATCACCACCAGCGACTGGCAGGACCCCCAGATCAAGGACCAGACGCGGTTCGCCGTGCGGTTCTACTCGCCGGCGGAAACGATGCTGAAGCGCATCGGCCGCTTCGAGGACAACGCGGCGTACATGTATTCGCTGGTGAACTTCAAATCGCGCCGCAACCAGTGGATTCAGGTGCCCGGCGACCGGCTGGTCACCGAAGTCTCGAACGGCGATGCCGACGTGGCCATCGCCTTCGCCCCCGAGGTGGCCCGCTACGTGACCAAGGCCAGCACGCCGCTGCGCATGACGGTCATCTCCACGGATGTCGACCGGCCGAACGATAAGCCGATCCCCATGCATTACGACCAGGCGATCGGCGTTCGGAAGAACGACGCGGCGCTGCTGGCCGAGATCAATGCCGGGCTGCAGAAGGCGCGCGGGCAGATCGAGCAGATCCTGACCGACGAGGGCATCCCGCTTCTGGACCCCAACACCTGACCGTTCTCGCGACCCGGCGGCGGCCCGCCGCCGGTGCCGGACGCTCCGCACCCGCGATGTGAAAAGGTTCGATGACCAAGAAAACGCTCATAAAGGCCGCGGTGGCGGTCATCGTCATCGGTTCGCTCGGCTTCGGCGCGCGCGCCGCGATCATGCTGACCAACACCGTGACCGGCCAGCCGCTCGAACTCTCGGAAGCCCCGGAGGAGGGGCGCGACACCAAGGCGGTGAAGACCTTCCTCGAGACCGGGGTCAATATCTACAACGAGGACCCGGTCTGCCTGCCCAAGGCGCACGAGATCTTTCTCTCCATGTGCTCGGGCTGCCACGGCCATTACGGCGAGGGCAAGATCGGGCCAGGTCTCAACGATTCCTACTGGACCTACCCGAAGAACGAGACTGACCAGGGCCTGTTCGAAACCATCTTCGGCGGCGCGAACGGGCAGATGGGGCCGATGTACGGCGCTCTGAACATGAACGAGATGCTGCTCGCCATGGCCTGGGTGCGCCATCTCTACAAGGACGACCCGAAGGACGCGGTGTGGCTGACCAGCGAGCAGCGCAGCACATTCAAGCCCTTCAATGCCAACGCCAAGCACGTCGAGCCATCCGAAGAGATGCCTCCCAAGTGCGGCGGACAGGCGGGCTGATCCCAAAACGGCCCGTCATAACAAGGTGGAAACGAGGAGACGCAGCATGAGGATGATCGACCGTACCGTGAAGTTCACCTGCCTTCTGGCCGGCGCCGGGGTGTTCGCCCTCGGCCTTGTCGTGAGCGCGGCCGCCTATGACGGCACCAACTGCAAGGCGCCGGGCAATTGCTGGGAAGCCAAGCCCGGCTATCCGGAAAAGGTCGCGGGTTCCAAATACGATCCCAAGCACGACCCCAAGGAACTGAACAAGCAGTCGCAGTCCATCAAGGAGATGGAAGAGCGGAACGCCCAGCGCGTCGCCTATTTCCAGAAGACCGGTCAGTTCATCTACGACGTGAAGAAGATTCCGACGAACTGACGGCCTCTCCAGACCTGAATTCACGAACCCACTTGGGGCGGCAGTTTCATCTCCTTCTGCCCCGCGATCCTCTGGGCACTCAGTCCGGAATGTGGGTAACTGGCGCGGCCGACGTCAAACGGGTCTCCCGTCTGCGTGGGCCGCGCCCTTTTCGGGGGCGGCACGTGCCGTGTGCCCGCGTGCTGGAAGGGCTTACGGATGCGCGTCGTTCGCGAAACGGATTCCGTCCTGTCGGAGTGGCGGGAGCAGGCGCTGCGCTTCGAGCGCGAAATCGCCAGGGTGGTGCTCGGGCAGCAGCGGGTCATACGGCTGCTTACCATCGCCACCTTCGCGCGCGGCCATGTGCTGCTGGAAGGTGATGTCGGCGTCGGCAAGACCACGCTGCTGCGGGCCCTTGCCCGCGCCATCGGTGGCAGCTTCGAGCGCATCGAAGGCACCATCGACCTGATGCCCGCCGACCTCATCTATCACGCCCATCTCGGCGAGGACGGCAAGCCGCGCATCGATCCCGGTCCGCTGCTGCGTCAGGGCGAGGACCTGTCCGTCTTCTTCTTCAACGAGATCAACCGCGCCCGCCCGCAGGTGCATTCGCTGCTGCTGCGGCTGATGGCCGAGCGCTCGGTCTCGGCCTTCAACCGCGACTATCATTTTCCCCATGTGCAGGTCTTCGCCGACCGCAACCGCGTGGAGCGGGAAGAGACCTTCGAGCTTCCCGCCGCCGCGCGCGACCGTTTCCTGATGGAGGTGCAGGTCGCCATGCCGGCCGACGAGGCCGCGCGGCGCTCCCTGGTCTTCGACACCCGCTTCCACAATGTCGACGCGCTGCTCACCGAGGTGAAGCATGGCGGCCTCGACCCGGCGACGCTGGAAACGATAGCCCGGGCCATCCAGTCCGGCGTGCGGACGAGCGAGACGCTCGAGACCTACACGCTGGCGCTCTGGGAGGCGATCCGCGCGCCCCGCGCCTTCGGCATCGCCATTGATGGCGTCGATATGGATCGGCTCGTGCACGGCGGCGCCAGTCCGCGCGGCATGAGCTACCTCATCCGCGCGGCGCGGGTGCGCGCGTGGCTGGAGGGGCGCGACATGGTGGTGCCGGAGGATCTGCGCGCCGTCTTTCCCGAGGTCATGGCGCACCGCATCTTCATCGATCCGGTCTATGAGCTGCGCCGCGAGGGCATTGTCGGCGAACTCATCGCCCGCGTGTTCGAGCGGGTGCCGGCGCCATGAGCGGTCCGATCATTCGCCCACCCCATCCGACGCCGCTGCCCTATCGCCTGCGCTGGCGGCCGGAGGGAATCGTCCCCGGCGCGCATCCCGGCCATGGCGATGGCGCGGAAGGCGAGTTCCGCCGCCACGTTCCGCTGCTGCGCCAGCCCGATCCCCGCCGCATCGACCTGCGCGCCTCGCTGCGCGATCCCTATGGCGACCTCCACGTCCGCCAGTTCGCGCCGCGTCGAACGGTGCCGGTGGCGGCGCTGGTGGACCTGTCCGGCTCGATGCGCTTCGGCGCGGCGGTGGCCGGGCGGGTGGCCGAGCTTTGCTCGGTGCTTGCACTGTCCGCCGTGCGCTCGGGCGACAGCTTCGCTCTGTTCGGCTGCGATGCCCACCTGCGCGACGATATCTCCATTCCCCTCTCGCGGCGGCGCGGGCTTGAAGAGGAGGTACGCGCGAGGCTCGCTGCCGCCCAGCCCGCCGGCCTCGGCGCTGCCGGCCTGTTCGAGGCCGCCGGGCGCCTGCCGGCCCGGCGCGCGCTGGTGTTTCTCGTCTCCGATTTCCTCGCCCCGCTCGACGAGACCGCGCGCCTGCTCGACGCGCTCTGGCGGCATGATGTGGTGCCGGTCGTGGTGCGGGACGGGGCGGTCGAGGAGGCGCTGCCGAATTGGGGGCTGATCGAGCTTGGCGATCTGGAAACCGGCGCCGTCCGGCTGGTGTTCATGCGGCCCGGCTTGCGCCGACGCTGGATCGCCGACGCGCTCCGGCGTCGCGAGGCGCTGGGCGAGCTGTTCGCACGGCGTGGCCTGCGTCCGCTCGACCTCAAGGACGCCTTCGACCCCGATGCGCTGGCGCGCCGGCTGATGGAGGGGTGAGATGGCGCGGCGCCTCCGGCTCGCTTTCCTCGCTCTGCTCGCGATCGCCGGCGCCACGCCGGCCGCGGCGCAGGTGCGCGCCGTCGATCTCTATGCGCCGCGCGCCTTCGGCTATGTCATCGGCGATGCGCTGACGCTGACGGCCGACATCACGCTCGACGCTCCCTTCACGCTCGACCCCGCCGCGCTCCCGACCCCGCGCGCGCTCAATTACTGGCTTGACCTGCGCGAGGTCCGTCTCGACGATCACGGCGTCGAAGGTGGCCAGCACCGCTACACGCTGGGCCTGACCTACCAGACCTTCTACGCCCCGCTGGAGCCGCGCCGGCTCGACATTCCCGCGATCGCGCTTTCGGCCACTGACGGCGCGCGGCGCGTGGCGGTCAACGTGCCGGGCTGGTCGTTCCTGTCCTCGCCGCTGCGCGAGGTGATGACCAGCACGCCCGGGCAGGCCATGACGCTGCGGCCCGATACTGCGCCGCGGATGATCCCGACAGCCGGGACCCGCCACGCGCTGTTGGCCTCGCTTGTGATCGCGCTCGGCGCGCTGGCCGTGCTCGCCTGGCAGATGGGCTGGTGGCCGTTCCATCGGCGCCGCGCGCGTCCCTTCGCCATGGCCGCGCGGGCCATGGCGGGGGCGCTGGGGTCCCCATCCTCGGAGAGCGCCTATCGCGGCTCGCTGATGGCGCTGCATCGCGCCTTCGACACCACCGCCGGGCACGGCCTGTTCGCGGAGGATCTGCCGGGCTTCTTCGCCGCGCATCCCGCCTTCCGCGCCGTCGAGGGCGAGGTGCGGCGGCTGTTCGCCGTGTCGCGCGATGTGTTCTTCGGCGGGGATGCGCCCGGCGCCCAACGCGCACTGCCACCCGGCGAATTGCTCGCCCTTGCCCGGCGCCTGCGCGCGGTCGAGCGGGAGGCGTCATGAAATGGGTGGCGACGGCATGGGACGGACTGAGCGGCCATTGGGGCGTCGATCATCCCGCCGTGCTGGCATTGCTGATGCTCGCGCTGCTGCCGCTGCTCGCCACGCCGTTCCGGCGCGGCGGCGTGCCGGCCATCGCCCTCATTCCGGAGGATCGCGTCTCGCGCCTGATGAGCGCCGCGCTGCGCCTTGCCGGCATGGTCGCGATACTGGCGCTGGTGCTCGGCATGGCGGGCCTGCACCGGCGTGAGCAGAGCGTCGAGCGCGAGGGCACGGGCGCGCATCTGGTGCTGCTGCTCGACCGCTCCTCCAGCATGGACAACAGCTTCGCCGACCGCGCCCCGACCGGCGATCAGGAATCGAAATCCGCCGCCGCCAAACGACTGCTGACCGATTTCGTCGCCCGCCGCCCGCATGACCGCATCGCGGTGGCTGCGTTCTCGACCTCGCCCATGCCGGTGCTGCCGCTCACCGATCATCACGCCGTGGTGGATGCCGCCATTGCCGCGATCGACCGGCCGGGCCTCGCCTTCACCGATGTCGGCCGCGGGTTGGCGCTGGCCTTCTCTTATTTCAGCGAGGATACCGACGAGAGCTCGCGCGCCGTGCTTCTGGTCTCGGACGGCGCCGCGCTGATCGACCGCCGCGTGCAGGAGGCGCTGCGCGACGCCGTAGCGCGTACGCCGGTGCATCTCTACTGGCTGTTCCTGCGCTCGCGCGGCTCCAAGGGTATTTTCGACGTGCCGCCACCGGGCGAGGATACGCCGCAGGCCAATCCGGAGCGGCATCTGCACCTGTTCCTGGAGAGCCTCGGCGTACCCTATCGCGCCTTCGAGGCGACCAGCCCGGAAGCGGTGGGTCAGGCGATCACCGAGATCGACCGGCAGGAAACCCGGCCGATCCGCTATCTGGAGCGCGTGCCGCGCCGCGATCTCGCGCGGGTGGCGTACCTTATCGCGGCGCTCTGCCTCGGATTGCTCGTTATCGCCAAGCTCGCCGAACGCCGTCTCATGCCCTCTCGGCTACCCGATGTTCGAGCCTCTGCTATCGCCGACGAACCGAGGAGGGCGGCGTGAGTATCGAACGCCGGCGAACCGGCCGCCTTGTCATCCTGTCGAGCGTCGCCGTGCTGGTGATCGGCCTTGCCGGCGCCCTGTGGTTCGGCGCCCGGCTCCATGCCGAGCGCGCCGACAACGCCACCATCGCGGCGCTGGCGGCGGGGCAGGAGGTTGCGGTCTCGCCCGATGCCGCGCCTGAGGTGCTGTTCGCCCGGCTGCACTTCTTCACCTACCGCGACCGGCTGGACGAGGCCCAGCCGCTGCTCAACCGGCTGGCCGTGGACGGCAACCGCCCGCTGGCGGTCGCGTCGCTCTACGACATGGCGAATGCGCGCCTGAGGCTTGCCATCGATCATCTCGGCACGAATGACATCGACCCGGCCATACCGCTGGTGCGGCTCGCCAAGGACGGCTATCGCCGCGCGCTGACGCTCGATCCCGGCTTCTGGGACGCCAAGTACAATCTCGACATCGCGATGCGGTTGGTGCGCGACTTCCCGCAGATCGATGTCGATGGCGAGGAGATCCCGCCGGAAGCCGCCAAGCGGCTCTGGACCGATCTGCCCGGCCTGCCACAGGGATTGCCATGACCCGGCGGGCTCACCTTATCGCGCGCGACGGGCGGTTCTGGCTTCTGGTCCTTGCGCTGGCGCTGACGCTTGCCGCGATCGGCGCGCCGCGCCTCACCATGGCACGCGAGGCGCGGGACCTCATTCTGGTGATCGACGTCACCGGCAGCATGAATGTGCGCGACGGCCGGCCAGGCGGTCCGCCGGCAACCCGGCTTTCGCAGGCCAAGGAGGGCGCGCGGCGGCTGCTCGCCGGCCTGCCCTGCCAGTCGCGCCTCGGCCTTGGCATCTTCACCGAGCGGCGCAGCTTCCTTCTGTTCGAGCCGGCCGAGGTCTGCGAGAACTTCTCCGCCATTGACGGGGCGATCGATGACCTCGACTGGCGCATGGCTTGGGAGGGCGACAGCTATGTCGCGCGCGGCGTGCATGGCGCCATTGCCATGGCGCAGGGCCTCGGCGCCGATCTTGTCTTCCTGACCGATGGCCACGAGGCACCCCCGCTCGCCGGCGGTGAGCTCCCGGCCTTCGACGGCGAACCGGGCAAGGTTGCCGGCGTTCTTGTCGGCGTCGGCGGTACGGAGCCTTCGCCGATCCCGAAATTCGACCGGGACGGCAGAGAGGTCGGCTTCTATGGGGAAAGCGACGTCCCGCAGGAGAACCGCAGCGGGCCGCCTCCGGCCGATGCCCCCTCCCGCGCCGGCTACAACCCGCGCAACGCGCCCTGGGGCGGCGAGGCGGCGACCGGCACCGAACATCTGAGCGCGATGCGCGCGGAGCATCTGCGCGCGATCGCCGCCCAGACCGGGCTCGGCTACGCAGCCCTGAGCACGCCCGCCACGGTGATCTCGGCGGTCGAGGCCGGCACCCGCGCCCGTCCGGTGGAGGTGCGGGTGGACACCTCCGCGCTGCCCGCCGCTTTCGCCCTGCTCTCGCTCACCGCGCTGTTCGGCGTCGGCGCCGCTGCCGCGCGCCGCGATCCTGTTCACCTGCACTGAAGGATAACACGACGATGTTTCGCCCCCTCGCGTTTGCGTTAGGCTTCGTTCTGCTTTGCGTCCCGCCGCTGCTCGCCCATGGCCCGACACCGCAGCGGGCCGACGAGACCATCACCATCAACGCCCCTCCGGATGTGGTGTGGCAACTGGTCTCCGCCTTTGGCGACATCGGCACATGGCAGAAGCTGGTGAAGAAGGTGGTGGCGACCGGCGGCAATGCGGCGGGCGCCGAGCGCACGCTGACGCTGGAGAAGGGCGAGATCACCGAGGGGCTGGATGAGGTGGATGCGGCGGGCAAGCGCATCTCCTATCGCCTGCTGAAGGAGAATGTCGACGTCTTCCCGGTCAGCTTCTACACCGGCAGCATCGAGGTGAAGCCGGCAGCGGCCGGCAGCGAGGTGGTCTGGAGCGCGCGCTTCTATCGCGCGGACACCACCAACGAACCGCCGGAGGACAAGAACGACCAGGCGGCCATCGATGCCATGACCGGTTTCATCACCGAGGGCCTCAAGGGATTGAAGGACAAGGCGGAACAGCCGTGACCCCGCACGCCCCCTCGCGCCGTCGCTTCTGCGCGCAGATGCTCGGCGCGGGCGCGGCGGCGGCATGGCCATCACTCCCCGTCCTTGGCGCGACCAGGCCATATGCCGCCGTGGTCTCGCAGCAGGCCGGCACGGTCAGCGTCATCGACGTCGATAACGCCCGCCTGCTCCGCAGCTTCAAGGTCCCGGGCGTGCCGGCTTCGCTGGTCGCCTCGCCGGACGGCAAGAACGCGTTTGTCTCGCACCCCGATCTCGGCCGGGTGTCCCGGCTGGACCTCGACGCCGGGACCGTGACCATGGACGTGTCCCACGGCAAGGAGCCGTTCGGTCTTGCCCTGGCGCGCGGTGGTGCCGACCTGCTGGTGACCGACTGGTCGGCCGATGCCGTGATCCGGCTCGACGCCGCGACAGGCCGCGAGACCGGCCGCGTGGCGGTAGGGCGCTCGCCGGCCCATCTCGTGACGGATGAGCGTCGGCACCTCGCCTATGTCGCCGACCGCGAAAGCAACCGCGTCAGCGTCGTGGATATCGCAGGCATGAAGCGGGTCGGCGAGGTGACCGTCGGCACCGCGCCTTTCGCGCTCGCGCTCGCGCCCGATGGCGGCGCGCTGTATGTCGGCAATGTGCGCAGCAACGATCTGTCGATCATCGATACGGCGCGCCTTCGGGAGACCGCGCGGGTCAAGGCCGGGCTTATGCCCTACGGCGTGGCGGTGACGCCGGACGGTGCGCGCGTGCTGGTGACCAATCAGCAGAATGGCGGGCTCACGATCATCGAGCCGGGCGTCCCCGACAAGATCGAGCGCGCCCGCATCGGGGTGTTTCCCGAAGGCATCGTGCTGGCATCACCCACCCGCGCGTTGGTGGCGGACTGGGCGGAGGACGAGGTGGTGATCCTCGATCTGCCAAAGATGACAGTGGTCCGGCGCGTTCACGTCGGCGCCGGGCCGCGTGGCATCGTGATGCTGGGGGCTCAGGGGATGGCGGACTGAGCCGCACATGCGCCATGCCGGGCGCCGCGGTTCCAACAGTTTGCGCAAGTTCGGCGCTACGCCTGATGGATGTTTCGGGGAAGCCGCCGGCATCACTCATGTGTGATGCCGGCGTTCAACGTAAGCTCGCGCAGCGTCACAATGCGGGCAAGAACATCGCCAGGGTAAGGTGACGTTCTCCATCAAGGTTTCCACCACATGGCATCGGCTCTGCGTGAGGGCGTATCTGCGCTCGACATGACCATGCGTCTCACGCTGGCCGTGCTGGCGCTGGCCTCGGGCGTCTATACCTATCTGGGCGTGCGTGACCTACTGGATGGATCGCCGCTGATTACCTTTTTCGCGGCGATCATCTATTCGACCGCCGTCTCCATCGCGATCTACGCGTTCTGGGCGTTCCTGATGCGCTTCCTTCCGCATGTGCGCGACGTGGCGAGCCGGTTATGGCTGTTCGCGGCCATGGTGCTGGGATCGCTGATGATCATCGCCATGTCGTCCTGGCTCAATGCCGCGGCGCTGGCCGGGTCGGCGGCGATCGAGCAGCATCTGGCGGTCACGGTGCAGAACTACACGCGCGACCTCGACGCCGCGCATAATCGTGCGCTGGGCGCGCAGAGTCTGCTGCCCGATATCCAGCTCGCCTCGACCCGCTTTGCCCGCCTTGCCGACGCCGAGCGCGGCGGCGCGCTGACCGGCACCGGGGGCTCCGGCACGGTGGTGCAGCTGTTGAGCCAGATGTCGAGCCAGCTCGATGACCTCGGCCGGGAAGTCGTCGCCAGCGGTGAGCGCGCCAAGGCGCTGTACGGTGAAGGCAGCGCGCAGATCGCCCGGATGCGCGAGCTGGTTTCGGGGCAGGGCGACATCAAGGCGCGTTCCGACGGCTTCGGCGCGGAGGCGCTCACCCTGATCGGAACCATCGCCGCGCTGGAGCAGACCTCGATGGCGCCAGCGGTGAAGCGCGCCGCCGACGACCTCGCGGCCGGGTTTATCGCGCCCGCCGCCGATGGCCGCACCGCCGATCTCGCCGGGCGTCAGTCGGCGGTGGTCGGCAGTGTCGAGAAGGCGGTGGAGGCGCAGGCCAGCGCCCTGTCGCAGGCCGCCGACAAGATCGTCGGATCGGGGCCGGTCGAACCCGCCCGGTTCCAGCCGCTCTCCACGGCCGAGGCCGTGCTGCGCTATGCTGGCGATTTCCTGCCGAGCTGGGCCGGCGCCATCTCCATCGACCTGCTGCCGGCGGTGCTGGTTCTGATCCTCTGCGTGGTACACGCGGCGATAAGGCGGGAGGCCGAGCCGCTGGATGCGGAGACCATGACGGCGGCGCAGCTGATCTCGGCACTGCGGCTGGCACGGCAGATCGGCGAGGCCGAGCGCGCCACGCCCATGGTGGAGGAGTTGGAGGCCACGCACACCGACACCCCGCCCGCGGCAACGGTGACGCCGCTTCCCGCGGGCCGGGTCAAGAAGGATTGACGCCGTGAACGCGCTCGACAGCGCCGGCCCGCCGAACCGTTCGGTACGCCATCCGGCATGGCGACGCCTCATAGGCGATCGGCCGGACGAGGCACTGCTTCGGCTGATTTTTCGCGGCCTGATCGTCTCTACCGTGCTGGTGCTGGGGTGGGATCTGCATGAGCGGATGGGCGAGGCGCCGCCCGCCATGCCCGATGTGTCGCCGGCGACACCGGGGCAAACACAGGCCGTGCCCTATCTGCCGTCCGCTCGCCCCGGCGCGGCACCGCAAGAGCAGCGCCGGCCCGGCGCGACATCTTCGTCGGAACTCGCCAAGCCGATGACGATTGAACTTGTCGCCGACGGCCGGCTGGAGGCGACAGGCACCATCACCCCCGGTACCGCCGAGCGCTTCAAAGCCGAGATAGACCGGCGGGGCGACTATGTGAAAACCGTGGTCCTCAACTCCCCGGGAGGCTCCGTCAGTGACGCGCTCGCCATGGCGCGGCTCGTCCGCGAGCGAAAGTTCGCGACGCTGGTGGAGAGCACGGCGCTGTGCGCCTCCTCGTGCCCGCTGATCTTTGCCGGCGGAACCCGTCGCATCGCGGAGCCGGGCGCGACGATCGGCGTGCATCAGGTATTTGGGGCGGGGCTGCCGGGCACGCGTTTCGTCACGGGCGCTGAGGGCATGGCGCAGGCCCAGAGGGTCTCCGCGGAATGCCAGCGGCATCTGGTGGGAATGGGGGTGGACCCGCGCGTCTGGATCCATGCCATGGAGACGCCGCCTCAGGAGATGTTCTATTTCACCGCGCCCGAGCTGGTGGAGCTGAAGCTCGCCACCCCGCCCGCGACGAAAAGCTGAGCTCCTCACCACATCCTCCGCCCTGCCATTCGGGCGGCCGCCGGTGAACGGTATGAAGACGACCGGCCGAGGCCGTCGCTACGCCACGCCCGGCAGCGGCAATGGCGGGGCCGCCACGCTCGGCAGCGTGTTCAGTATCCCGAGTGCGGCGGAATCCAGCACCGGAATAGCCAGGCGATGGCGTAGGCGCGCCGTTGCCCCGTGTCCGGCGAGGTTGGTGCTCCAGATGAGCACGGCGTCGAGATCGGTCTCGGCTGCCAGCCGAAGGGCATGATCTTCGATCTGCTCGGGCGTGACGCGGGCGGCCTCGAAATTGTCGGTGATGCCGAGATTGTGCGCCACGACGATCTCGATGCCTTCGCGCGCAAAGCTGTGCCGAAGCCGCATCCCGTCATCCTCGTCTCCCTGGGCGAGGAGACCGATGCGGCGAAGATTGCGGCTTCTCAGGAAATCGACCGTGGCAAGCGCCGTGGTGGCGCAGGCAATGCCGGTCTCGTCCTCGATCATGGCCGCGAGTTTGCGGTCCGGCTCGAAGCCGATCAGGGCGCCGCGGGTCGCATTCCACAGGATGACATCGGGCCGCGCCTGCGCCAGCAGCGCCGCGGCCTGCCGGAATGCGGCCAGGTCGTAGCCGTCCGGCGGATGGCCGGCATAGGGGACGCGGGTAAAACAGGCGTCGACGCCCGGCAGTTCGTCCAGAATGGCGCGCGTCACCCGTTCGACGATGCGGTTTGACGATGGCACGATGACCCCGATCGCGTGGGGCACGCCTGCGTGATGAGCGCTCACTGTTCGCGCACCACGAGCGTGCGCTCCTCAGACCAGCGCGCGGTCCAGGTCTCGCCGGGCTCCGGGCTTCGGGCGCCGGCCTCTTCGATCGGCACCGACACGACCAGTTCCGCCCCCGCCGCGAACTCCATCCAGATCGAGAGGATCTGGCCCTTGAACAGGCTGCGCCGGATGGTGCCGGAGAGCGTATTGGCCGCCGCCGGCGCCGAGCCCGCGGTCAGCCTGACGCTTTCGGGGCGTATGGCGACGGCCACCCGGTCCTGGGCGCTGAAGTCATTGGGGACCGTGCTCACGAATATCGCTCCCTGCGGGCTCTTCAAAACCGTCCGCCCGCCCATCTTCTCGACGATGGCGGCCGGCAGGAAGTTCGACGTGCCGATGAAGTCGGCGACGAAATGCGAGACCGGCCGTTCATAGATGACGCGCGCAGCGGCCACCTGCTCGATGCGACCGCCGCGCATCACCGCGATCTGGTCGGCGAGAATGAGCGCCTCTTCCTGGTCATGGGTGACGAGGATGGTGGTCAGCCCGAGTTCGTTGCAGAGCTGGCGCAGCTCGATCTGCATCTCCTCGCGCAGCTTCTTGTCGAGCGCGCCGAACGGTTCGTCGAGCAGCAGCACACGCGGGCGGTAGACGATGGCACGCGCCATCGCCACGCGCTGCTGCTGGCCGCCGGAGAGTGCGGCCGGCATCCGATCCTCGAAGCCGGTCAGGCGGACGAGGGCGAGCGCCTGTCGCGCGCGCTCGGCGGTCTCGGCGCGGGAGACGCCCCGCATGCTGAGGCCGAAGGCGACGTTCTCCAGAACGGTGAGATGCGGGAACAGCGCATAGTTCTGGAACAGCATGCCCAGATTGCGCCGGTGCACCGGCAGGCCGGTGACCGAGGCGCCATCTATGGTGATGTCGCCCGCCGAGGGCTGGACGAGGCCGGCAACCATGCGCAGCGTCGTGGTCTTGCCGCAGCCGGAAGGGCCGAGCAGGGCGAGGATCTCGCCGCCCGACGCCTTCAGATTGACGTCGCGAACCACCTGGACATCGCCATAGCTGCGGCAGATCCCGGTGAGGCACACATCGGCCCCGTTGGATGTCGCCATCTCATTCCCTCCTGCGGGTCCTGCGCTGTCAGACGGCGAAGATGCCGTTCATCTTCTCGGTCCAGCCCGAACGCTTGGCATTGATGTATTCCCAGTCCGGCGTGAACAGGCCGCGCCGGTCCATCTCGTCGACGGGGTAGGCGATGTACTTCAGCGTTTCGGCCGAGAACTCGATGCCCGACACCGGCGGCGCGGTCAGCGCATATTCGGAGAACGCCTTCTGCACGGCAGGCTCCAGCATGCGGTTCATGAAGGCGACGGCGAGATCCTTGTTCGGCGCGCCCTTGACCAGCACCTGGCAGTTATTGCCGGCGAAGCTGCCCTCGCTCGGGAAGCTCATCGTCACCGGCGCGCCCTTGGCGGTGTAGGGGTAGATGTACTTGGACAGTTCCAGCAGCCCGATTGCGGCCTGGCCCTGGGCCACTTCGGCGGCGGCCTGCGGGCCGTTGTCGAACAGGTTCATGATGTTGGGCTTCAGCTCCGCGACCTTGTCGAAGCTGTCATCCACCAGATACTGCGCCTCGGCGAAGGGCTTGCCGGACTTCACGGCGGCCGCCACGATCAGGAAGAAGACCGACGGCGTGTTCTTCGGACTGACCAGCTTGAGCTTGCCGGCATATTCCGGCTTCCACAGCTCGGCATAGCTGCCGGGCGGTGTGATCGAGGTGTTGTGGAACATGCTGGCCACCGAGATGGCGAGCGCCGTGCCCCAGCCGTCGAAGCCGAAGCGCGGATAGAGCTTGGCGAGCGCCGGCATGTCGGCGGCCGGCAGTTGCTCGATCAGGCCCTCGGTCTTGCAGATCGGGATCGCCACGTCGTCGATGAACATGACGGAGAATTTCGGGTTGGCCTTGGTCGCCCGCATCTTGCCGACATTGGCGAGGGTGAAGCCCTCTTCCGCCGTCACCTTGCAGCCGAAATCCTTCTCGAAGGCCGGGATGATGTTCTTCTTGACGAATTCACCCTGCGAGCCGCCCCAGATGCCGATCTGGATTTCCTTGCCCTGCGCCCACCCGTTGCGGACGAAGCCCATGGGGGCGGCCAGAGCGGTCGCGCCCAGCGCGAACTTGCCGAATGTGCGTCGCGAAATAGTGGTCATGCGAGGTCCCCTTGTCTGGTGTTGGGTATGGGCAGCCGTCAGCTCGCAAGCCGCGCGAGGCTGAGCCCGAAGACTTTTTCAATGACGAGCACGAGAAGCAGCGCGAAGAAGATCATCAGCGAGGCGATGGCCGCGATCGACGGATCGAACGAGCGCTCGATGACGGTGTAGAGATAGAGCGGCACCGGGAAGTGGTTGCCGTCGGCAAGCCACATCGAGATCGGATAGTCGTCGAACGAGACGATGAAGCTGAAGATGCCGCCCGCCAGTATTCCCGGGCGCACCTGCGGCCAGATCACCCTTGTCGCGACGATGTGGGGCGGGGCGCCGAGAACGGAGGCCGCGTCTTCTAGATTGCGGTTCACCAGCAGCAGGCTGGCCGACACCGAGCGGATCACATAGGGCAGGCATACCACCGTGTGGCCGATGACGAGCTGCAGCAGCGTGGCGCGCGAGCCCAGCATTGCGAAAAGCTGGAGCAGTGCGACGCCGGTGACGATCAGCGGCACGATCAGCGGCGACAGGATCAGGCCGAGGATCGCGTCCTGACCGGGAAGCTTGAAGCGGGTGAGCCCCGCGGCGCAGGGAACGCCGAGCGCGAGCGACACCGCGGTGACGATGGCGGCGAGTTCCAGCGAGAACAGGAAGCTGGCGCGGGCTTCCGGGTTGGCGAGCACCGCGCCGTACCATTTCAGCGTGAAGCCCTGCGGGGGGAACACGATGAAGGGCGTGTCGGAAATCGACATCAGCAGCGGCACCACGAGCGGCGCCACGACGATCAGCAGGATGATGCCGACGACGATCTTGAGCAGCGGGCTGACGGTCTCGTTCATCGTGCGGGCTCCTTCACCGTGCGCCGGCCGTCCAGCGCGCGAAGCGCCGGCTGACGAGCTTGAGGAAGACGAGGTTGGAGGCGAGCACCATGGCGATCAGCAGGGTCGAGATCGCCGCGCCGAAAGGCCAGTCGTTCAGGGTCAGGATCTGCTGTTCGATCAGCGTGCCGAGCAGCGGGGAGAAGTTGCCGCCGAGGATCTGCGGCGTGACATAGGCCGCCGCGCTGAGTGAGAACACCAGCGAGACGCCGACCGCAAGGCCGGGGAGGCTGAGGGGCAGGATCACCCGCAGGAAAACGGAAAACCGTGTTGCACCGGCGACCCGCGCCGCCTCCTCGACGGTGCGGTCGATGCGCCCGATGGCGCCCGCCAGCGGCATGACCACGAAGGGCAGGTAGACGTGGACGCAGGCGATCAGCACCGCCCATTCGGTATAGAGCAGCACCGGCGGGTTGCTGACGCCCAGCAGCTTCAGCACCCAGGCGAGCGCGCCGGTCTTGTTGAGGATGGTCTGCCAGCCATAGGAGCGGACGACCACGTTCACCAGCAGCGGCGCGAGAATGGTGATCGTCACGAGCCGCGCGAGAGTGGGGCCGCCGCGGGCGATGGCGATCGCCAGGGGATAGGCGAACAGCGCGGCGAACAGGCTGGTCATCAAGGCGATGCGGATGGTGCGCATCAGGATGCGGAAATAGAGGTCCGAGGCGAACAGCCGGGCGTAGTTCTCCAGCGTGAAGCCCTCGATCATCACACCGTCCACGCTGTGCGCGGTGAGGCTGAGATGGACCATGGTCAGCACCGGCCACAGAAACCAGACCGCCAGAAACAGCACGGTCGGCGCCACCAGCAGATAGCCGGTATAGCGGCCGGCAAGCAGGCTCCAGGCCGCACCGACGAGGCGCGAGGCCATGCCTTCCAGGCGTCCGCCTTCCGAGCTTGCGCCCGCCAC
Organism: Ancylobacter gelatini; assembly: GCF_022601675.1. Lineage (GTDB taxonomy): Bacteria > Pseudomonadota > Alphaproteobacteria > Rhizobiales > Xanthobacteraceae > Ancylobacter > Ancylobacter gelatini. Next base: position 183,250 of record NZ_JAKVIL010000007.1, read on the forward strand.
GCCGGTATCCGGCGAGAGAGGCGGGGGCACGTCGATGATGTCGGCGCGGCTCATCGGCTATTCCTGTGGCTAGGCCGGACGTGATCCCGGCCGTTGCGATGTTCGCCGGTGATGGAAGGGTCGGGCACAAACGCGTTGCCGTCCAGCGCAGATTGAGCAACAGTCTGTTCGAATAATTAGGATGGTCAGATGGCGCGCGCTTCACTGGTCCCGGCTTCGCTTCGCTATCTGGATCAGGTGGCCCGCTCGGGCTCGATCCAGAAGGCTGCCAAGGAGCTGAACGTCGCCGCATCGGCTATCGACCGGCAGATCCTGCTGCTGGAGCAGGCGCTCGATGTCGAGCTGTTCGAGCGCCTGCCGCGCGGCATGCGGCTGACGGCGGCCGGCGACGCGCTGGTGACGCTGGCCCGGCGCTGGCGAGCCGACGAGCGGCGGGTCGCCTCCGAGATCAAGCAGTTGCAGGGCGTCAATCAGGGGCATGTCCGGCTGGTCGCCATGGACAGTCACGCCAATGGCTTCCTCCCGCGCCTCATCGAGCGCCTCGCGATCGAGCAGCCGCGCATCTCGCTGGAGGTCGAGGTTGCGAGCCCGGACGATGCGCTCACAGGTTTGCTGGCTGGAAGCGCCGATATCGCGGCGATCTTCAATCTCACACCGCGCCGGGACATTCATGTCCACTGGAGCGCGGAACTGCCGTTCGGCTGCGTCGTGGCGCCCCATCACGCGCTGGCGCGCGGGGAAACGGTGAGCCTGCAGGAGGTCGTCGCTCACCCGATTGCGCTGCAGAGCAAGGCGCTGATGATCCGCCGCTATCTCGATGCGCGCTATGGCTGGCTGTTTTCCGACCCGCAAAAGGCGCTGGTGACGAACTCGCTGCAATTGGTCAAGCAACTCGCGCGCGGTGGAGGCTATGTGGCGTTCACCTCGGAACTGGACGCCGCACCGGAAATCACCACCGGCTCGCTCATCTTCCTGCCGGTGCGCGACAAAGGGGCCGAGCCTCAAACCGTCTCCGTCGCGATCGATGCGAAAAAGCCGCTGTCTCGCATCGGCCGGATCGTCGTCGATATTCTGACCGACGAGATCATGTCCTCGCTCGAACAAGCCCGAGCCGCAGGTCGTCCCGCCCCAGAGTAACCGCCGGGCCGCTTGTGCCGCAGAGCGTCATTCAGGCGGCAGGCCGCCCAGTCCGGCGTTGCGCTCAATGGAAATCCCGTGATTTCGGCAGGATGCGGACCTGGCGCGGGTGGCCTTGCGTGGAGCGGCGGCCGGCCAGCAGGTGGCCCGGGCGAGGCTCCGGCTTCGCCCGCTCGTCGACGCCGGGATCGACCTGCGGACGAGCCAAGGGATAGGCGCCTTTCTGGCGGGGATCGTCGAACAGGCGGGAGAGTTCGCCGGTGCGGTCATGGAGCCGCTCGGCCATCACATGGATGACGCCGTCCTTGCTCTTCTGCACCCGGCCTTCCACCACGACGAGGCGCGCGCCCATCACCTGCGCGCGGAAACACTCGAACAGCCGCGCCCAGATCAGCACATTGACGATGCCGGTCTCGTCTTCCAGCGTCATGAAGATGGCGTTGCCCTTGCCTGGCCGCTGGCGCACCAGCACGATGCCGGCGGTTCGGATGAAGCTGCCGTCGCGCCTTGCCGCGGTTTCGGCGCTGCTGGCGATGCCCTCCGTGCGGAAGATGTCGCGCAGCATGCCCATCGGGTGGCCCTTCAGTGAGAGCCGGGTGGTCTGGTAGTCCACCGCGATCTGCTCGGGCAGCGGCATGAGCGGCAGTTGCGCATTGGCATCCTCGCCCAGTTCGCGCGCATCGGCGGCAGCGAAGAGCGGCAGCGGGTCGTCGTCGGGCAGGCGGCGCACCGCCCAGGCTGCCTCGCGCCGATCAAGCCCAATGGAGCGGAAAGCGTCGGCATCGGCGAGTTTGCGTAGCGCCGCCGCCGGCAGGCGGGTGCGCCGCGCCAGTGTCTCAATCTCCGGGAAGGCGCCGCCGCCACGCGCTGCGGTGAGCCGGAGGCTCCACGCCTCGCTGAACCCGTCGATCTGCCGCAGGCCGATGCGCAGGGCCAGTGCGCCATCGGGGCGGCGCTCCAGCGTGTTGTCCCAGAAGCTGTGATTGATGTCGGCCGGGCGTATCTCCACGCCATGCTCACGCGCATCGCGCACGATCTGCGCCGGGGCGTAGAAGCCCATGGGCTGCGAGTTCAGCAGCGCGGCCGCGAACATGGCGGGATGGCGGCATTTGATGAAGGCGGAGATATAGACCAGCTTGGCGAAGGAGGCGGCGTGGCTTTCCGGGAAGCCATATTCGCCGAACCCCTTGATCTGTTCGAAGCAGCGCGCCGCGAAGGCCGGGTCGTAGCCGCGCGCGCTCATACGCTCGATCAGCAGGGTCTGGAACTCGCCGATCGTGCCCATATTGCGAAAGGTCGCCATGGCCCGGCGCAGCTTGTTGGCCTCGACCTCGGTGAATTCGGCGGCGACCATGGCGAGCTTCATCGCCTGTTCCTGGAACAGCGGTACGCCCTTGGTGCGCGCCAGCACGCCGATCAGTTCGTCGGGGTCGTGCGGTGGTTTGGGCGACGGGTAGGTGACCTTCTCGCTCCCCTCCCGGCGACGCAGATAGGGATGGACCATGTTGCCCTGGATCGGCCCCGGCCGGACGATGGCGACCTGGATGACGAGATCGTAGAGCCGTCGCGGCTTCATCCGCGGCAGCATGTTGATCTGCGCGCGGCTTTCCACCTGGAACACGCCGATGGAATCGCCCTTGCACAGCATGTCGTAGACATCGCTCTCATCCCCGGGCACATCGGCCAGGGTGTAGTCGACGCCCTCATGCGCCTTGATGAGATCGAACGCCTTGCGGATGCAGGTGAGCATGCCGAGCGCCAGCACATCGACCTTCATCAGGGCGAGCGTGTCGATGTCGTCCTTGTTCCATTCGATGAAGGTGCGGTCTGCCATCGCCGCCTTGCCGATCGGCACCATGGCGTCGAGCCGCCCCTCCGTCAGCACGAAGCCGCCGACATGCTGGGAGAGATGGCGCGGGAAGCCGAGCAGCCGGCCGGCGAGTTCCACCGCGCGGCGTATCGACGGATTGGCGGGATCGAGCCCCGCCTGCCCGATCTGGCCCTTTTGCAGCATGTCGCCCCAGCTGCCCCACACCATGCTGGAGAGCCGCGCGGTGACATCCTCAGTGAGGCCGAGCGCCTTGCCGACATCGCGGATGGCGCTGCGCGGGCGATAGGAGATCACGGTGGCGGCGATGCCTGCCCGATGGCGTCCATAGCGCTCATAGATGTACTGGATCACCTCCTCGCGTCGCTCATGCTCGAAATCGACGTCGATGTCGGGCGGCTCCCGGCGCTCGCGGGAGATGAAGCGGGCGAACAGAAGATCGCTCTCGGCCGGATCGACCGCGGTGATGCCGAGCACGTAGCACACGGCGGAATTGGCCGCCGAGCCGCGCCCCTGACACAGGATGCCCTCCTTCTCGGCGAAGCTGACGATGTCGCGGATGGTGAGGAAATAGGGCGCGTAATGCAGCTCCGCGATCAGCGCCAGCTCTTCCCGGAGCTGCTGTTCCACCTTGGGCGGCACGCCGTCCGGATAGCGGATCGCCGCGCGCCGCCACGTCATCTCCTCCAGCCAGGCTTCCGCCGTATAGCCGGGGGGAACGGGCTCCTTGGGATATTCATATTTCAGTTCGCTCAGGCAGAAATCGATCCGGGCGAGGAAGTGCCGTGTCTCTTCCACCGCTTCCGGCGCGTCGCGGAACAGCCGGACCATCTCGGCGGGCGGCTTGAGGTGGCGCTCGGCATTGGCCTCCAGCTTCCGGCCGGCCGTCTCGATCGTGGTGCCCTCGCGGATGCAGGTGAGCACATCCTGCAGATCGCGCTGGGACGGGTGATGATAGAGCACGTCGTTCATCGCCAGCAGCGGCACCCCGGCGTCCGCGGCCAGCGCCTTCAGCCCCGCCAGCCGGCGGCGATCCTCGCCGCGCCGCGGCATGTCGGCGCCGAGCCACACCGAGCCGGGGGCCGCCTCGACGAGCTGGCCGAGCCGCGGGGCGAGCCCATCCAGCGCGCGCGGCGGCATGAGGATAAGCGAGAGCCCGCCCGCGTCAGTCAGCAGATCGTCGAGGGTGAGGAGGCAGGTGCCCTTGGCGGCGCGCATGTTGCCGATGGTTAACAACCGGCACAGCCGCCCCCAGCCGGCGCGGTTCTGTGCATAGGCCAGCACATCCGGCGTGCCGTCCGCGAAGACCAGCCGCGCCCCGACCGCGAGATGGAAGGGGAGGGTCGCCGCGGCGTCGCCGATCTCCTCGCGAAACGCCTCCTGCGCCTCCTTCACCGCCGCATAGGCCCGCACCACGCCCGACACGGTGTTGCGGTCGGCGATGCCGATGCCGGCATGGCCGAGCTGAAGCGCCTGCGCCACCAGATCGCTGGCGTGGGATGCCCCGCGCAGAAAGGAGAAATTTGTCGTTACCGCCAGTTCGGCATAGAAAACCCCGCTCATGGGAACAGCCCATGGACGAACCAGCGCGGTGGGCCGGGCTCGCGGTCGTACAGCCCGATGCGGAACAGCCAGAAGCGGCGCCCCTCGCGGTTTTCCACCCGGTAATAATCCCGTGTCGGCGCGCCGTTCCCCTGCCGCCACCACTCGGCGGCGATGCGCTCCGGCCCCTCGGCATGCACCACCTCGTGCAGCACGCGGCGCCAGCGGAAGCGCAAGGGTGGGCCATCCGGCACCTCGGCCAGCGCTTCGATCGGCTGCGGCGGGTCGAACATCATCAGGGGGCGGGCCAGCCCTTCTTCCGGCATCGGGCACGCGGGCGCCGGCGGATCGGCCGCCGGCACGAGGCTGGCGGCGCGGGCGGGATCATGGGTGTCGCGCATCATGAAGCGCAGCACCCGGTCCCGGCCCATCCGGGCCGCCAGCCGGTCGATCAGCGCGCCCACCTCTTCCTCCTCGATGGCGCGGCCGTCGAGGTTCACCTGGGCTGGCGCCAGGGGCTCCGCGCGCAGCACGGCGAGCCGCACCAGATCGAAGCCGAAGCCGGGGTCGAGCGGGTCGACCAGCGCGTCGAGCTTTTCGTGAAACAGCCGGCCAAGCGATGTGGGATCGCGCGAGGGGCGCGCGGTCTCCACCGCGATGCGCCGCACCGCGCCGTCGGCGCGGAAGAAGGAGGCCTCGAAGGCCCGCCCGCCATCGCCCCGCGTCTCCAGCATCAGGGCGAGGTCGTCGATCAGCAGGCCAAGAGCGCCCTCGACATCCTCGGCGCGGGCGATCGGCTCGGCAAAGCGCCGCTCGGCGATACAGGCCGGCAGCGGGCGGCGCGGCACGATGCGCACATCCTCATGGCCCAGCGTGCGCCGCAGCCGGGTCAGCAATTCCTCGCCAAAGCGCGCGGCAAGGGGCGTGCCGGGACGCGACGCCAGATCGCCTATGGTCTTCAGCCCGGCGCGGGACAGCCCGGTCACCGTCTCTCCGGGCAAGCCCAGCACGGAAATCGGAAGCAGCGCGACGCACTCCGCCTCGCGCCCCTCCGGCACCACGCCGCCCTTGCCGCAGCGGGCGAGGGCGCGCGCCGCCTCCGGCGTGCCGGCTACCACGGCGCGCAGCGTCAGCCCGTGACGCTGGAGATGATCCGTGACCCGCGTGCGCATCGTCGCCTCGCCGCCGAACAGATGCGCGCAGCCGGTGATGTCGAGCACCAGCCCGTCTACCCCATCCAGCGCGACCAGCGGGGTCCAGCGGTCGCAATCATCGGCGATCCGCTCAAGAAAGGCGGCGTCGGCGACGGGATCGTGATCGGCGACCGCGAGCGCCGGAATCCGCGCGCGGGCATCCGCCAGCGTCAGGCCGGGCGCGAGCCCCACGGCCCGCGCCTGCGGCGAGATGGCAGACAGGCGCAGCGCGCCCTTCACCCGCTCGACGAACACCAGCGGCAGCGCCTCATCCGGTACGGCGGAAGGGCCGGACATCCCCGGTGGCTTCTTGTGCCGCCGCATCCTGTCGAGCCGGTTTGCCGGCAGGAACGGGAACCACAGCGCGAGATAGCGGGGCGATGTCGCGGAAGGAACAGCTCTCATGGTCCCACTCCAGATTCCAGGCATGGCCGTGGAGGCCGCCACGATGGCGCAGCAGCGTGACGGCGAAGGCGGGGGCGCCCGGTGCGTCCGCCGCCAGCGGGGTGGAGAGGATCGGGCGCACCAGCCAGCGGGTGACGGCGACACTGGCCGAGGGTTTTTCCGCCATGCGCAGCAGGAAAAAGGTGACGCCGGAAACCCCCGCCCGAAGCGCCAGCCGCCGTGTGGCGGTGAGGTCCAGCATCTTCGGCTCGCCCCATGGCTCCAGCAGCACCGCCTCGATTGCTGAACAGCGCGCCGCGTCGCCGGCCGCGCGCAGCGCCTGTTCCGGGTCACGCGCCCGCACCAGGATGAGCCGAGACGGATCGAGGCCGAAGCCTCTCAGCCCGTGCGCGTCGAGCCGTCCGGCCTCCGAATCGAGAAAATCCTGCCGGACCCAGACGATGGGACGGTTTTGAGGCCGGGCCTCGTCCTGCGCAGCCCGCAGTGCCAAGGCCAACGCAAAGCCGGAGGCCGCCGGCATGTCGGCGCCCTCAGCGGCATAGATCTCATGCAGGGCGCCCCGCGCCAGCGTGTTTGCCAGCACGCCGTCGGGCCCCGCAGCGCCCAGGCTGAAGGCGGATGAAGCGCCGGGCAGACGCTCCGCCTCCAGCCCGGCGAGCATCTGCCGCAGCGCGGAAACGTCGTGTGTCGCGCGCATATATGTTCCTGTTTTGTTCGATTTAAAACGACTCAATCCGGAACGAGAGTCAAGCGCGTGATCCAGTGGCAGGAGCGCCGGCGACGGCGTGGTATGCGGGCCGTGATCACGGGAAGGGCGGGGCGCTTAACCGCACGCGACGTCGCCGCTAAAGACCATCCTTAGCGATAGCCGCCAACATATCGTAGTGTTACGTCGAGCGGTGGCGTCCATAGTGGAAGGCCTGCAGGAGGTTCGGCGAATTGAGTGTGGCGTTTGTAAAAGAGGAAAGTGCCGAGGCCGCATCGGAAACCATTCTGCCGGCGCGCCCGATCTCCGATCGGATAAATTTTGTCACGGAACTCGGTCTTCAGATGCTGCAGGAAAAATTGGCGGACGCTCAGCGCGCGCTCGAGGCCGCTAATTTGCTTGAAGACGTGAACGAGAGGAGACGGCAATCGGCGGTCCCCCTCCGCGATATCCGTTACTATGCCCAGCGCGTAGAGACCGCGCGGGTTTCATTGCCGCCCTCTTCACATGACGTCGTCGCGTTCGGCCACACGGTTCGCTTCGAGCGTGATGATGGCCGCGTGCAAACCTACCGTATCGTCGGCGAGGATGAAGCCGACCCATCGCGATCCACTATTTCGCACGGCTCCCCCGTTGCGGTGGCGCTCATGGGGAAGGCGGTTGGGGATATTGTCCAGATAGGGTCAAAGAGTCTGGAGATTCTGTCGATCTCCTGATCGCGCCGCCCTCCGCGAGCTTCCCGTAAAAATGGCAGGGCCCACGTGAACACCTTCTCTAGGTGTCCACGAAACCGGCAGCAGGCCAATATTACCCATTGTTGGCAGATGCGGTTTAAGCTCTGGACTGGCTCCCTATTTCAAGAGTTTCCATCGTGCGATCGCCCTCATCCAGTGTACGGCCCTCCACGGCATACGGTGCCGCCGACTGGCTTAAGGGGAATGACGGCAAATCCGATGGCAAGCCCTTCCTCATCGGCGCTGCCATCGGCACCGGCATGATCGCCAAAGCGGCCGAGCGCGGGGGCGCCGATTTCCTGCTTGCTCTTAATGCCGGCCGGGTGCGGGTGATGGGCGCTCCCTCGATCGCCTGCATGCTGCCGATCCACAACGCGAACGACATGGTGACGGCGTTCGCCTCTGCCGAGATCCTCGGCAAGGTGTCCGTGCCGGTGGTGTTCGGCGCCTCGGCATTCGACCCGAGGGCCGATCTTGCCGAACTGGTCGGACGGGTGACGGCGGATGGCTTTGCCGGCATGGCCAATTTCCCGACCTCCATCCATCTCGATCCGCTGCTGCAGGCTGGGCTGGCCCGGCTCGGCCTCGGGTTCGAGCGCGAAGTGGACATGCTGAGGCTGGCCAAGCAGGCCGGGCTGATGGCGATCGGCTATGTCCGCACCGCCGAGCAGGCCGAGTTGATGGCCGACGCCGGGGTCGACGTGATCTGCCTCAATTTCGGCTGGAACATCGGCGGCCGCGAGAGCCTGCCGAGCACGGTCAGCCTCGACGAGGCGGCGGCCGACGCCTCGGAGATCTTCGAGCGTGTGCGGCGGCGGCGGCCCCACATATTCTGCGTCGTCGAGGGCGGGCCGATCGACACGCCGGAAAACGCCGCCACCGTCTGCCAGGCCGGGCAGGCGGACGGCTATATCGGCGGCTCGACCATCGACCGCCTTCCGCTGGAAGCGGCGGTCTCCGACGCCACCTCCGAATACAAGTCGGTCAACGTGCTCAGCCGCCGGCTGGAAGCGATCCAGGACGCGGTACTGGGCCAGGGGCGGCGATACGGGCTGATCGGCCGCTCACCGCCGCTGCGCGAGGTGGTGCAACTGATCGACCGCGTCGCGGCCACCGACATGACGATCCTCGTCCAGGGCCCGAACGGGGTCGGCAAGGAGCTGGTCGCGCAGGCGCTGCATGCCGGGAGCCGGCGGGCGGGGCGCGCCATGGTCGCGGTCAATTGCGCCGCGCTGCCGCGCGACCTCCTGGAAAGCGAATTGTTCGGCTATGAGAAGGGCGCCTTCACCGGCGCGGCCAGGACACGCATCGGCCGCTTCGAGGAGGCCGACGGCTCGACGCTGTTCCTCGACGAGATCGGCGATCTCGAACCGCAATTGCAGGCCAAGCTGCTGCGCGTGCTGGAGGCCGGCATGGTGGACCGGCTGGGCTCCAACCAGTCGCGGCGGATCAATGTGCGCATCATCTGCGCCACCAATCGCGACCTGACCCAGATGGTGGCGAAGGGCGCCTTCCGCGAGGACCTCTATTACCGGCTGAACAAGATGGAGATCCGCGTGCCCTCGCTGGCCGAGCGCATCGAGGATATTCCGTTGCTGGTCGAGCATTTCCTGCAGTCAACGGTGCCGGCGGTGAACGAGAACGTCCATTCGGTGGACGGACCGGCGCTGCGGGCGCTGATGGCGCATGCCTGGCCGGGCAACATCCGTGAGCTGAAGAACGTGCTGGAGCGCGCCGCCATCCTGTGCGACGGCAACCGGATCGGGCTCGCGCAGCTTCCCCGCTTCGCCGAGACGTCGCGGCCCGCAGAGCCGAGAGAACAGGTCGCCGGCGCACCGCCGCCGTCCCCCGCCGACAGCGGCGCACAAACAGAGCGCGAGTGGATACTTGATGCGCTGCGACGCCACCGTTTCCGGCGGGGTGCCGCGGCGGAGGAACTCGGCCTCGCCCGCAAGACGCTCTACAACAAGATGCGGCTATACGGGCTGGGGTGAGGCGGCCTCGACCCCGACCCGCGGCGCGGACACCGCCCAGTCCAGCACATCCTCGACGAGATCGCCGGCCGGTGCCAGCCGCCCGCCGAAGCCGGGATGCCGGTACAGGGCGACGCGCGGGCGTTGCGGCATGGACCGGATCCGTCCGATCGAGGCGACGACGCCCTCGACCAGCCGCAGGTCGAGCGCGGCTTCCCCGGTCGGCGTGCCGGGATGAAACAGAAGCGTCGCAACCCCCGCCTCCACCGCGCGCGCCGCCTGATCGTAGGAGGCGACCGTCGCCATGACCTCCAGCCCCGACTGCCGGGCCTCGCCCAGCGCCGCCAGTTCGGCGCCGGGATCGATGCCGGCGGCGGTGAGCGCCTGCCGGTAGACGCCGGGCGGAACGAGGCTGGTGGTCGGCAGGTTCACGACTCCGCTCACACCCCGGGCGCGCAGCCGCTCGAACAACCGGCGCCCGCTCAGGAACGGGTCGCACAGAAAGACGGCGGCGACCAGCTTTCGCGGCGGAGCGAGGCCCGCCACGGGAAGCGCCGCGAGGAGCGTCTCGTTCACCGAGCCGATCGGCATCATGCCGACGATGTCGGCCGCCTCGGGAGAGAGGCCGGCCAGATAGGGCGCGAGCACGACGAATTCCGCCGCCGCGGCGGACGGGGAGGCCGGATTGTCGACGATGACTCCTTGCATGTCCGCCTCCTGGGTCAATTTGGGTAAAATTGGGATATATTTTCCATTTTACCCATTTATACCCGCCGCGCACGCCCTGAATCGCCCGAAACGGCAGCAATTGCCTTTCTTCTGCGCTGGCACGGCTCTTGCGATCCTGAAGGCCAAGCGAGCGTCCGGTTCAAGGGCGCGGCACATCAGGGAGTAAGCCCATGGATCGCGGGACGCGCGCAGCGCCCGGCCGACCCTCCGTGTCCGGATGGACGCGCGGATGATCGACCTTCTGGCCGGTTTCAACGGACGGCTTTTCCTTACCGTCACCCTGAACGGGCTGACGCTGGCCGCGCTGTATTTCATCGTCGCCAGCGGCTTCAGCCTGATCTTCGGCCTGATGCGCGTGGTGAACATGGCGCATGGCTCGCTGTACCTGCTCGGCGGCTATGTCGGCTACGAGGTGTCGGTGCTCTCCGGCTCCTGGCTGCTGGCGCTGGTCGCCGGTGCCGGGGCGGCGGCGCTGGCCGGCGCGCTGCTGCAGAAGGGCATCTTCGGCTGGATGCAGGGGCAGGACCTGCGCCAGACGCTGGCGGCGATCGGCGTCTCCATCGTGCTCGCCGACCTGATGCTGGCGCAATGGGGCGGCACCGCCTACCAGCTCGACCTGCCCGCGATCTTCCGCAGCTTCGTGCCGCTGCCGGTGGTCAATCGCTACCCGATGCCGCGCCTGATGCTGATCGGCCTCGCGGTGCTGATCGGCATCGGCCTGTGGGCGATGCTCAACCGCACGCGGCTTGGCCTGCTGATACGCGCCGGCGTCGACGACCGGCGCATGCTGGAGGCGCTCGGCGTCGACGTGCCCAAGGTGTTCCTCGGCGTGTTCGCCATCGGTGCGGGCCTCGCGGGGCTCGCCGGAGTGATCGGCGGCTCGGTACTGTCGATCTCTCCGGGCGAGGATGCGCGCTACCTGCTCTCCTCGCTCATCGTGGTGATCGTCGGCGGCATGGGCTCGCTCTCCGGCGCCGCCATCGGCGCGCTCTTGGTGGCGCTGGCCGAGACCTACGGGCTCGCCTACACGCCGACCTACGGCGTGGTCTACACCTTCGTCATCATGGTCGCCGTGCTCGCGGTGCGGCCGCAGGGCCTGATGGGGAGGCCGGCATGAGGTCGGGCACCCTGTTCCGCGCCTTGGTCCTGCTGGCGCTCCTCGTCTTTCCGTTCGTCGCCAATGATTTTTGGGTGCAGCAGATCGGCGGCCGGACGCTGGGGCTCGGCACTGTCGCGCTCAGCCTCGTCTTCCTCGCGGCCCATGGCGGCATGCTCTCGCTGGGCCAGATGGCTCTGGCGGGGGTGGCCGGCTACGCGGTCGCCTATTTCACCGCGCCGGTCGCCGGCGTCGGCCTGCTGCTGCCGCTGCCGGCGGCGCTCGCCATCGCTCTGGGGCTGGCGACCTTCACCGGCCTGCTGATCGGGCTGATCGCGGTGCGCACCAGCGGCATCTACACGCTGATGCTGACCCTCGCCATCGCCATGGGCTTCTACTACCTCGCCCTGCAGAACTACGCGCTGTTCAACGGCTTCACCGGCTTCACGCAGGTCGACGCGCCTGATATTGCGGGCGTTTCCTTCGCCGAACCGCGTGCCTTCTACTGGCTGTGCATCGGCGCGGCGCTGGGCTGCTACGGGCTGGTGACCTATCTCGCCACCACGCCGTTCGGCCTCGCCATGCAGGCGGCGCGCGACAATCCGCGCCGGCTGTCCGCGCTCGGCTATCACGTTGCCAGCCTGCGCGTGGCCGCCTTCGGCGTCGCCGGGCTGATCGCCGGCATAGGCGGCGTGCTCGGCCTGTGGCTGAACGGTTCGATCTCGCCCGGCTCGATCGCGCTGGTGCCGACCATCGACGTGCTGATGGCCGCCGTGCTCGGCGGGCTGGGCCACCCGGTCGGGGCCTATGTCGGCGCGCTGCTGTTCGTCATCGTGCAGAACTTCGCCATCGATTTCATCGACCGCGAACGCTTCAACACCCTCATCGGACTGATCTTTCTCGGCGTCGTGCTGTTTTCGCCCGACGGCGTGATCGGTCTTGTCCGCCATGTGCGCGCGCTGTTCGCGCCAAGGTCCGAAAAGTCGGGACCGGCCATCGACGCGGTCGCCGGTCCCGACCCCGCCAACGATAAAACATGAAACGGAGGAACAACATGCCGACCCACTTCACCCGTCGCCTCGCCCTTTTGGGCGGCCTTGCCGGCGCGCTTACCGCCGCCGCTCTCGTGCCGACGCCCACGCTTGCGCAGGACACCATTCGCATCGGCGGCCTGACCACGCTGGAAGGCCCCTTCGCCGAGCCCGGCAAGGATTCCTTCCGCGGCATGGAACTGGCCTTCGAGGAGGTCGGCTACATGGTGGCCGGCAAGAAGATCGAGTTCATCAAGGCCTCGTCGAACGGCAACCCGGATGTCGCGCTACAGTCGGTCCGCCGGCTGGTCGAGCAGGACAAGACGCAGATCGTCGTCGGGCCGCTGTCCGGCAGCGAGGGCATCCGCTTGCGCGACTACGCCAAGACAGCGCCGCAGGTGACCTTCTTCAACGGCTCGTCGGCGGCCATCGAGACCACGCTGGTCGACCCGGCGCCGAACTTCTACCGCTTCAACACCGAAGGCGCGCAGTGGACCGCCGCGCTCGGCACCTATGTGAAGAAGGAGAAGGGCTGGAACAAGGTCGTCGTCGTTTCCGAGGACTACTCTTTCCCCTACGCCCAGATCTTCGGCTTCATGGGCACCTATTGCAGCGCCGGTGGTGAGGTTCCGAACAAGTATTTCGTGCCGCTCGGTACCAAGGACTTCTCCTCGGTCATCGCCCAATTGCCCGCCAAGGGCGAGGTCGACGGCATGTTCGTGGTGCTCGGCGGTGCCGACGCGGTGAACTTCCTCACCCAGTACGCGCAGTCGGGCGGCGAGCTGCCGATGATCGGCGGGTCCATCACCGTCGACCAGACCGTGCTTTCCGCCAAGGGGCCGGCCCGCGCCATGCTGCCGGGCGTGCTGTCCTCCGGCCCGATCTCGGACAATGACCCGAGTCCGGCCTGGAAGGCCTTCGTCGCCGCCTACAAGAAGAAGTTCCCCGACGGACTGCCCTCGCCCTCGCTGTTCGCGTTCAACTATTACGTCAGCACCAAGGCCGCGCTTCTTGGCCTCGAAAAGGTCAAGGGCGACCTGTCGGACGGCGCGGCGGCCTACCGCAAGGTGCTCGACACGCTGAGCTTCGAGACCCCGACCGGCCCGGTCTCGATCAACAAGAACCGGCAGGCCAGCGCGACCATCTTCATCAACGAGATCGTCGAGAAGGACGGCGTGCTCACCACCGATCCGGTGACGAGCGTGCCCAATGTGGACCAGTTCCTCGGCCTGTCCGAGGCGGCCTATGCCAAGCTGGGCAGCCCCTCGCGCGACAACCCCTCCTGCCCGTGAGCCCGATGCACGCAACCGCCCAAATGGCTGCGGCCACTCCCCACGCCCTCTCGATCGAGGGCGTGGGACGCCGCTTCGGCGCGCTGCACGCCGTGCGCGACGTCACCATCAAGGTGGCGGCCGGCGAGCGGCGGGCCATTCTCGGGGCGAACGGCGCCGGCAAGACCACGCTGTTCAACCTGGTGGCGGGAGATATCCCGCCCTCGCAGGGCCGGATCGTCATGTTCGGCCGCGACGTCACCGGCCTCCCGGTGGAGAAGCGGGTGCGCGACGGGCTGCGCCGCACCTACCAGACCTCGCTGATGTTCGGCGGGCTGACGGTGCGCCAGAGCCTGTTCCTCGCGGTGCGCGGGGTGTCCGGCGGGCGCATGTCGATCGCGCGGCCGGCGAGCCGCCTCGCCGAGATGGAGGCCGGGGAAGGCCTCGCCGCGCGGCTGCGGCTCACCGAGGTGCTGGAGGCGCCGTGCAGCACCCTCTCGCATGGCGAGCGCCGGCAGCTGGAGCTCGCCATGGCGCTGGCGGGGGCGCCGCGCTTGCTGCTGCTGGACGAGCCGGCCGCCGGCCTCTCCCCGCGCGAGCGCGAAATGCTGCTGCAATTGCTGCTGGAACTGCCGCGCTCCATCACGCTGGTGATGATCGAGCACGACATGGACATCGCCCTGCGCGCAGTCGACCAGGTGAGCGTGATGCACAATGGACGGCTCGTCGCTGAGGGCACGCCACGGGAGATCGCGGCCGATCGCACCGTGCATGACATCTACATGGGCAAACATGTCTCCTGATCCCGCCATTCCGCTCCTCGACGTCGCCGACCTCGACGTCTATCTCGGCGCCAGCCATGTGCTGCAGGGTGTCTCGCTGCGCCTGCCGGCCGGACCGCTTTCCATCATCGGCCGCAACGGCATGGGCAAAACCACGCTGTGCCAGGCCATCATGGGGCTGGTGCCGACCCGCAGCGGCCGCGTCGCGCTCGCGGGGCGCGAACTCACCGGGCAGCGGCCGGTGCGCATCGCCCGCGCGGGCATCGGCTATGTGCCGCAGGGACGGCGGGTGTTCCCCTCGCTCTCGGTGCACGAGCATCTCGTGCTCACCGCGCCACGCGGCCGGGAGGCGGAGCGCGCGGCGTGGACCATCGAGCGGGTCTACGACACCTTCCCCCGCCTCGCCGAGCGGCGCGGCAATGGCGGCGCCCAGCTCTCCGGCGGCGAGCAGCAAATGCTGGCCATCGCACGCGCCCTGCTGCTGAACCCGACCCTGCTGGTGATGGACGAGCCGACCGAGGGCCTCGCCCCGGTTATCGTCGATCACGTGGTCGAACTGCTCCACACGATCAACCGCGAGGGGGTTGGCCTGCTGCTTGTTGAGCAGAATTTCCTGGTCGCCACCAGCGTCGCCGCGCGCGTGCTGGTGATGGTCAACGGGCGCATCGCGCTGGAGACAAGCGCCGACGAGATCACCCGCAACGAAGACATGCAGCGCCGCTATCTCGGCGTGAGCGCCCACTGATGGCCGGAACAAGAGAAAGCATTCAGGAGAACGCCATGGGACGGGTCTATGTCGCGGGAACCTGCGACACCAAGGGCGAGGAACTCGCCTATGTGAAGGCGCGGATCGAGGCCGAGGGGGTCAGCGCGATCCTCGTCGACCTGTCGACCCACGAGGCGGGAGCGGGGGCGGACATTCCCGCCTCGGAGGTGGCGAGCTGGCATCCGGAAGGTCCGGGCGCGGTGTTCACCGGCGACCGCGGCCGCTCCGTCGCGGCGATGGCGCTGGCCTTCGAGCGCTTCATCGCCGCGCGCACCGATGTTGCCGGCATCGTCGGGCTCGGCGGCTCCGGCGGCACTGCGCTGGTGGCGCCCGCCATGCGCGCGCTGCCGATCGGCGTGCCGAAGCTGATCGTCTCCACCGTCGCCTCCGGAAACGTCGCCCCCTATGTCGGCCCGAGCGACATCGCCATGATGTACGCGGTGACCGATCTCGCCGGGCTCAACCGTCTCTCGCGCACCATTCTCGCCAATGCCGCCCACGCCATGGCGGGCATGGCCCGCACGGCCCCGCCGCAGGCCACCGACAGCCGGCCGGCGGTCGGGATTTCGATGTTCGGCGTCACCACCACCTGCGTGAACCAGGTGTCCGAGCGACTGGGGGCGGGCATCGACGCGCTGGTGTTCCACGCCACCGGCACGGGCGGACAGTCCATGGAGAAGCTCGCCGATTCCGGCCTGCTCGCCGGGCTGATCGACGCTACCACGACCGAGGTGTGCGATTTCCTGATGGGCGGCGTGTTTCCCTGCACACCGGACCGCTTCGGCGCCGTGGCGCGCATGCGTTTGCCCTATGTCGGCTCCTGCGGGGCTCTCGACATGGTGAATTTCGGGGCCCGCGACACGGTTCCCGCCGCCTATTCCGACCGGCTGTTCTACATCCACAACCCGCAGGTGACGCTGATGCGCACCACGCCGGCGGAGAACGCCCGCATGGGCCGCTGGATCGGCGAGAAGCTGAATGCCTGCGAGGGCGAGGTGCGCTTCCTCATCCCCGAAGGCGGCGTCTCGGCCATCGACGCGCCCGGCGCGCCCTTCCACGACCCGGAGGCCGATGCCGCCCTCTTCGCGGCGCTGGAGGAGACGGTGCGCACCACCGATCGCCGGCGGCTGATCCGCCTTCCCCATCACATCAACGACCCGGAATTCGCCGACGCCCTCGTCGCGCATTTCCGCGACATCGCACCCGGCCTTTGAGCCCTGGAGTCTGACATGGCACGCATCGAGCGTTCGACCCTTCTCGCCAAATTTCAGGACATGGTGCGCCGTGGCCAGCCCATCATCGGCGGCGGCGCCGGCACCGGCCTTTCCGCCAAATGCGAGGAAGCCGGCGGGATCGACCTGATCGTCATCTATAATTCCGGCCGCTACCGCATGGCCGGGCGCGGCTCGCTGGCCGGTGTCCTGGCCTATGGCAACGCCAACGAGATCGTGCTCGACATGGCCAGGGAGGTACTGCCGGTGGTGAAGCACACCCCGGTGATCGCCGGGGTGAACGGCACCGACCCGTTCTGCCCCTTCGACTACTTCCTCGAACAGATCAAGGCGATGGGCTTTTCCGGCATCCAGAACTTCCCAACCGTCGGTCTGATCGACGGCACCTTCCGCGCCAATCTGGAAGAGACCGGCATGAGCTACGGGCTGGAGGTCGACGTGGTGCGCCTCGCCCACGAGAAGGACATGCTCACGACGCCCTACGTGTTCAACGAGGACGAGGCCCGCGCCATGACGCAGGCCGGCGCCGACATCATCGTCGCGCATATGGGGCTGACCACCGGCGGGGCGATCGGCGCCGAGACCGCCTTCACCCTCGACGACTGCGTGGCGCGGATCGATTCCATCGCCTCGGCCGCGCGGTCCGTGCGAAAGGACGTCATCGTGCTGTGCCATGGCGGGCCGATCGCCGAGCCGGACGATGCCGCCTATGTGCTGGCCCATTGCGAGGGCATCCACGGCTTCTACGGCGCCAGCAGCATGGAGCGGCTGCCGACCGAGCAGGCACTGACCGACCAGACCCGCCGCTTCAAGGCCATCTCGCGCTGAGCGCGGAT
Source organism: Ancylobacter gelatini (assembly GCF_022601675.1). Classification (GTDB taxonomy): domain Bacteria; phylum Pseudomonadota; class Alphaproteobacteria; order Rhizobiales; family Xanthobacteraceae; genus Ancylobacter; species Ancylobacter gelatini. Next base: position 200,511 of record NZ_JAKVIL010000007.1, read on the forward strand.
CGGCGATCAGGGAGGACAAAACAATGGCAAAAGCCTATGCGAGCCGTATCATTGCCGCGCCTGTCGAGGCGGCCTGGGCGCTGGCGCGCGATTTCAACGGCATGCCGGCCTGGCACCCGGCGATCGTGGACAGCGTCATCGAGGACGGGTGCGACGCCGATGTGGTCGGCTGTGTCCGGGCGTTTCATCTCGGTGATGGCACGCTTGTGCGCGAGCGGCTGCTAACGCTTGACGATAGCCGCTACGTCTTCGCCTATAATTTCGAAACCCCTGCCTTTCCGGTGGAGAACTACGAGGCACGATTCACGCTCGTCCCGCTGACTACCGGCGAGCAGACGTTGGCAATCTGGGAGGCAAGCTTCGACGAGGCGCCCCAGGACGCCGGCAAATATGTCGACATCATCTCAAATGGTGTCTTCGCTGCTGGGCTGGAGGCGCTGGCGGCGAAGCTTGAGGGTGCGACGCATTCTGTGGCTGCTGTCCCACGCTGGCAGGGGTTGCGGCCGGCCAAGGTTTATTGCGCATCCCGGCTCACCGCTCCCCTTGCCGTCGCCTGGGCGGCGGTTCGCGATTTCGCTGGCATGGCGCGCTGGCACCCCGATATCCATGAAATGGCCATGCTGGAGGGGGCTCGAAGCGACAAGGTGGGCGGCGTGCGCGACTTCCTCTTCGGCGACGGGCGGCTGCACGAGCAACTCACCTATCTCTCCGATCGCGACACAGCGTTCCGCTACAAGATCAACCTGAGCCCGATGCCCTGGCTCAATTACCACGCGGGCCTGAGGCTCTATCCGGTCACCGCCGATGACACCACGCTCGCGGTGTGGACGGCCGACTGGGTGGCCTCGCCGCAAGATGACCTGACGTTGATCCCCAACGTGCATCAGAACGTGTTCCAGACCGCCTTCGATACGCTGAATGTCCGGTTCACGGGCTCACAGCCACCGCCGCAGCAGGGCTGAAGCGGCGTTCGCAGGCATTCCGCGGCACCCTGTCCGGCCGAGTTGCGCGGGTGCGGCCTGATGAAGTCGAGCAAGGTTTCAACGGTGGCTGCGCCCCGAAGATCCGTCCAGCGTTCCGCATGTTGGGACGTTGGCCCTGCTGTCGGTGCTGGCTCAGCGTCGGGCGACGCAGACGGGAACGCCATCTTGCGGGTCGTGAAGAATGGTGGCCTCGATCGAGAACACCTCTTTGAGGCTGTCAGGCTGGATGATGTCGCGGGGTGCGCCGCTGCTGACGATCCTGCCCTCCTTCAGCAGACAGATGCGATCGGCAAAGCGGGCAGCGTGGTTGATGTCATGAAGAACCGCGACGATCGTCTTTCCCTGATCGCGCACGAGTCGGCGGAGCAGATCGAGAATGTCGAGCTGGTGCGCGATGTCGAGATAGGTAGTGGGCTCGTCGAGCAGCAGGATGTCGGCGGACTGGGCCAGGGTCATTGCGATCCAGGCACGCTGACGCTGGCCGCCTGACAGACGGCCGAGTGGGCGCGCGGCGAGGTCATCAACATCCGTCAACCGCATGGCATCATTGCAGATAGCTTGATCTTGCGAACTCCAGGGGGTGAACAGGCGACGGTGCGGATAGCGGCCCTGCGCGACGAGATCTCCGACCGCAAGGTCATCGGGCGCGTGCGGTGTTTGCGGCAGCAGGCTCAGATATTGGGCAAGCCGCCGGCGTGACAATGTGGAGAGGGCGTGTCCGTCGAGCGTCACTTCCCCGGCGCGCAGGGTCGTGAGGCCGGCGAATGCGCGAAGCAGGGTCGACTTCCCGCTGCCATTCGGACCGAGCAGGGCCGTAAACTGGCCCGTGGGCACGGCCAGCGTCAGATCATGCAGCACATCCCGGCTGCGATACCCGACACTGATCGCGTGCGCCCGGAGGCGAGCCGTCCCGGCTGCGTCACTCATGGGTTTGTTTCCGCAAGAGAAATCCCACAAATGGAGCGCCGATCAGCGGCGCAAGGATGCCGGCGGGGAGCATCAGGGCCCGCGCCATTATATCGGCGGCGAGAAGCAACATGGCACCGTAAAGGGCCGTGATTGGAATAAGATAGCGGGGTTTCGCCGACAGGCGGGCGAGATGCGGGGCGATCAGGCCGATGAAGGCGATCGGGCCGGCCATGGCGACGGCGGCGCCGGCAAGCAGGGTGCATAACAGGATCATCATACCCCGCATCAGTTGGAGACGCAGGCCTAGTCCCCGGAGCGTGTCGTCGTCAAAGGCCATCAGCCCCAGTTCGCGCGACAGCAGGCAGGTCGCCGCCAGCGCCGGCACCGCCCATGCGAGGAGAACGGAAACCCTCGTCCAATCAGAGCCATAGAGGCTTCCCGCCATCCAGCTCATGGCGCGCTGAACCGCGCTTACCTCGCCGAAGGCGGTGATGAAGGCGATGCCGGCACCGGTCAAAGCGGACACGCCGATACCGATCAGGATGAGCCGGATCGAGGAGGTGCCACCATTCCAGGACAGCGCATAGATCGCGCCCGCCGCCACGGCCGCCCCGGCGAAGCCGGCCACCGGAAGCCACTGGCCAGTCGGTGCCGTGGGGTGGACGATCAGGAGCATGACGGCAAATCCGGCGCCGCCATTGATGCCGAGCAGGCCCGGCTCGGCGAGCGGGTTGCGCATCACCGCCTGGGTGATCGCCCCGGCCACCCCGAGGCAGGCGCCGACGAGCAGCGCCGCGGCGAGGCGAGGGGCGCGCAGCGAGCCGACGAGCACCGCCGCCACCGGATCGCCCGACAGCCACGCCGCGACATCGCCCGGCGCCAGACCGGCATCGCCCCAGGAAAGCGACAGCGCCGCGAGCGGGAGGATGAGGAGAGCCGGCAGCGCCACGGCCATCATCGCAGGTTCCATCCCTGCCGGCGCACCAGCGCAATGAAGACCGGCCCTCCCACCAGCGCCAGCGTCACGCCGACGGGTATGTCGACGCCGGACAGCCACCGCAGGGCCGTGTCGGCAATCACCACCAGCCCGGCACCGAGGGGAGCGCTGTAGGCGATGACCCAGCGATAGTCGGGGCCGACCAGCAGTCGCGCCATATGCGGCACGACCAGCCCGACAAAGCCGACGGGGCCGGCCAGCGCCACCGCGGTACCCGCGAGGAGCACCACCATCAGGGCGCTGATCGCCCGCCAGAGGCCGATGCTCTGGCCGAGCGCCCGCGACAGGTCGCTGCCGAGGCTCAGCGTCATGATCGGCCCGCTTGCCAGCACGGCGCCGGCCAGCCCGGCGAGGCCCCACGGGCCGATGGCGAGAACGGCAGCCATCGGGCGGCCGCTCAGGCTGCCGACGGACCAGAGGCGGACATTGTCCAGCGTGGTCTGGTCACGCAGCAGGATCACGGTCGTGAGCGAGGCGAGGAAAGCGGTCAGCACCGCGCCGGCGAGGGCGAGCTTGAGCGGGGTTGCCCCACCTTGTCCCGCCGAACCGAGCGCATACACCGCCACTGCCGCTGCGCCGGCACCGAGGAAGGCGAACCACATGAGCGTGCCGGCGCCGTCAATGCCCGCCAGCGCAATGGCCAACACGACGGCGAACGCCGCTCCGGCATTGATACCGAGCAGGCCGGGGGACGCCAGCGGGTTGGCGGTCACCGCCTGCATGATGGCGCCGGCGACCGCCAGCTGCGCGCCGACGAGCAGCCCGGCCAACACGCGCGGCAACCGCACCTCCCACAGGATGACATGCTCGCGCGAGGCGTCGAACCCGGTAGCGGCCGCGATCAGGCGGTCGAGCGAAATGGCGGCGTTGCCGACGTTCAGCGCCCATAGCGCGAGCACCGGCAGGACCGCGACGGCCAAGATCAGGCCGAAGCCGCGCAGCCAGCGGGGCCGTCGGTGCTGGGGGAGGGGCGCCGCGTCGGATGCGGTCATGGCTGAGCGATGATGAAGCGCTCGACATCATCCAGCACGCGATGCGCTGACCCGACTCCGCTGAATTCCATCCAGACCGCCGGATCGAGACGATGCACGCGCCCAGCCTTCACGGCCGGCAACATCTGCCAGAGCGGGTTGGCGAGCACCTCCTCGTGCCGGCCGCTTGTGGCCGAGTTGTTCACGCCGCCCACGATGTAGAGCAGCATGTCGCCCTCAAGCCCGGCCAGCGCCTCCCAGTCCGGGCGCTTAAGGGTCTCGCTGCCCGTCGTCGTCTCATAGGCTGAGCGCCGCACGCCGACATCCCGCAGGACCGCGAAGGGGCCATAGGCCTTTGGCCCGTCGAGATAGACCTGAAAATCCCAGGGGGTGATGCGTACAATCGAAACCCGAATGTCCGGGACGCGGGATTTCAGGGCGGCAACGCGCGCTCGGTAGCCATCCAGCAATTGCTGTCCCCGCTCCGTTCGCCCGGCGACCTGCGCGACGAGCTTCAGATAGTCCTGCCAGTCGCCGGCATTGATGAGCACGGTCGGCGCAAGCTGTGACAGCAGGGGATAGGCGCGGTCGGCGAGCGCGGTGCCGAGAATGAGGTCGGGCTTCAACGCCGCCACCCGCTCCACGCTGGGCTCCATAAAGCTGCCGAGATCCACCACGCCACGCGCCAGCGCCTTCTCGCGGAGGGCCGTATCGCTCATCAGGGCGAGCGGCGCGCCCAGCAGCGGCAGCTCCAGTTCCAGCCCCATCCCGAGGCTGAAGGCCGGGTCGAGCACGACAATGCGCCGGGGTTCGAGGGGCACGCAGACTGGCGCGTGCAGGATGTCCGCCGATGTGACGAGACGCCCGTCGCACGCCTGTGCCGGGGGCGCGACTGCGCCCAGAGCGGCGAGAGCGAGGGTGAGAACGACAAGGTGGAAACTCATGCGTCGCCCTCGGGAAGTCGCGTAGTGGGGTCGAGCGGGTCGGTCGGCTCCGGCGGAAGCGAGTGCAGGCCGAGTTCGGCGCGCATCCGCGCCTCGATGCGCCGGCGTCGCTCCTCGGGCTTGACCAGCACGCAACTGGTGCAGAGCGAGCCACCCGGCGCGGTGTAGAAGCGGCAGCACCCGCCACGCGCGCGGAAGGTGCGGCGGGCGAGCACCTCGCGCGGCGGCGTGTCGGCGCGGATTTCGACGTCGAAGAAGTGCAGTTGCCGGTTGGCGAAGGGCGAGCCGGGCCGCATCAGCGCCGCCATCACGTCCTCCTTCGCCGCCGCTTCGCAGCCAAGGCGCTGGCTCGCTTCCAGAAAGCGCATCGCCACGGCATCGCCGACCAGCCGCCACATCGCGCGGCGCGGTAGATCGGTGCGGGCGTGCAGGCTGTCGATCAGCGGTGCCATATGGGCTTCGAGAACCTCGGACAGCGCCTCGCACAGGCCGTCATGATCGACGAGCCGGAATGAAGCGTCTGCCGGCGCGGGCGCGCGGTCGGTCACGCCGCCCGCCTTCAGCAGACGCAGCCGCACATGCGGCGCCTCGTCCGGCGGAAGCTGCGCCGAGAGCGCGCAGTTCGCCGCCGACAGGTCCGGCACAAAGCCGTGCGACAGGAACGGCACCGCCGCCAGGATGCCGAGCAGGTTGGAGTATTCGGAGATGAAGAAGGCCGCGGCCCCCTTCTCGTCGAGGCCTGGCGTTGCCGCCTGCTGGCGCGCCAGCATCGCCGTCAGGAACCGCTCGGCGCCGAACAGCGCGGGCAGGGGCGTGAAGCCGAGCTCGATCGGGCCGATATCGGCCTGCGGCAGCGTCCAGTGGCGTGCGAGAACGCCAAAGGCGGCGCCGATGATCCGCGCCGCCTCCGTCGTCTCGCCCGCGCCGCTTCGTGGCGCGTCCATGCCCGCAGGCTCTGCCGCTGTCCGCATCAGAACGTCGCGCGGGCCCGCACGCCGATCACCCGGCCGTCGCCGATATTCGCCTCCGAGCCGAAGTCGTCGATGTAGATGCTGGTCAGATACTGCTCATCGAAGATGTTCTTGGCGTAAAGCGTCACCGACCAGTTCTTCGCCTCATAGCCCACCGCCGCATTGACGAGGGTGAAGGCGGAGACCCGCTCGTCGTCGGTGTTGGCGACGTCGCCCACCGAATAATAGCTATCCGTGTAGGACAGGTCGGCCGAGGCGAAGAAACCCGAGGCGTGGCGATAGACACCGCCAATGTTGAAGGTGGCGGCGGGCGCCTCCGGGAACTCGTTGCCGGTATAGTCGCCGGTCGCCGTCACCGCGCTGTCGAATTTCGTCTTCAGAAGACCCAGCGAGGCGAAGGCGGAGAATTCCTGGGTGAGGCGCGCGCGCAGCTCGAATTCCGCGCCATAGGCATGGGCCTTGCCGGCATTCATGGTGATGGACTGCCGGAACAGCGGATTGGGATCCTCGACCGTGACCTGCAGATCGCTGTATTCGTAGTAGAAGCCATTGACGTTGAATTCGAGCCGGTCGTCGAACCACTTGGACCGGTAGGCCACCTCGTAGGCCCACAGCGTCTCGGGTTCGACCTCGTAGGGATTGCCATAGGTATCGACGGCGGCGAAGCCGGCGCGGAAGCCTTCGCTGACCGTGAAGGCGAGGTTCTGCTTCGCGTCGATCTCATAGGCGAGGCCGATCTTGGGCAGCGCCACCGTGTAGTCGGTGGAGGCGGCCTGATCGATGGTGTCGTAGCCGAAGGAACGCAGGTTCAGCACCTCGCCGGCATTGGTGACGTCGACGGTCTCATAGCCGAGGCGACCGCCGAACATGAGCGACCACCGCTCGGCGAAGGCGTAGCGCATGTCGGCATAGAGCGCGTATGAGGTCAGCGTGCTGGTGCCCAGAATGTCCTGATACAGCATGTCGTACAGGCCATAGGCGGCGTTGGTCACCGTGATGTTCGAATCGCGCTTGTAGCTGAAGCGTCCGATATTCAGGCCGATGACACCGCTCAGCGGGCGGATGCCCTCTTCGAATTCGAGGCGGAGATCCTCGGTGAAATCATTGCCGGGACGCACCTCGTCGCGAATGAAGGCGACCGCGCCTTCGGGGCTTTCGATCGTCGCGTCGGTCTCGATATAGGCCGTGACCGAGCGCAGCTTGATGCCGGCGCCGAGCTCCTGCGAGACATTGGCGACGACGCTGGTCACGTCGGTCTGGCGCAGCTCGACGGCGGAGACGTCGGAATCGAAGCGGCGGGCGAAGAAGTCCGGCCCGGTCACCGCCGAGACGGAGGGCTGGTCCGAGGTGTGGCTGACGGTGAACAGCGCCTCGAAACCGTCCAGTGCGGCGGGGGTCAGCAGGAATTTCGCCCGCAGCTGGCCGAAATGCCCCTGCCCGAGATCCTCGTTCAGCGGATCGGCATAGCCGATGCCGCTTTCGTCCTTGAAATACTGGCCGGCGACACGGAAGGCGAGCTGATTGTCGACCATCGGACCCGACAGCATGAAGGCGCCGCTGCTGAAATCGCCCGAATCCGACGAGCCCGCGACATCGCCTTCCAGCGCGGCCTCGTAGTTCCACGTCGGGTCGTTGGTGTTCACCACCACCGCGCCGCCCATGGCGTTACGGCCCTGGAGCGTGGATTGCGGCCCGCGGAACACCTCGACATCGGCGACATCCCAGGTGCCGCGATTGCCGCGCCGGATGCCCTCGCCATTCTGCGAGGCGCCGTCGATGATCAGCGCGATGGTCGGGGAGGAATTGGTCGGCTGGGTGATGCCGTCCGAGGACAGGCCGCGAATGACGATGCCGCTATTGCCGCGATTGGCGCTCGAGACACGTGTGTTGGCGAGCTTGTTGAGCGCGCCGCGCAGGTCCTCGATCGCGTAGTCGAAGAACTGCTCGCCGGTGACGACGCCGACGCTGGAATAGACATTGGAGAGATCGCGCGCCAGCTTCTCGCCGGAGACCGTGATGGCGTCGAGCTCGATCATGTCCTCGCCCACGACCACCGAGGCCGTGCTCGGCGCGGGAGCCTCGATGGTGACCGAGCGCGGAGAGGTGAAGCGCCAGTTGAGGCCGGTGCCGGCGAGCAGCGCGGCCAGCGCCTGTTCGGGGGAGCGGGTGCCGGACACGCCGGGCGAGGCGAGGCCGCGGGCGATGGCACTGTCATAGACGATCTGCACGCCGCTGGTCGCGCCGAATGCCGCCAGCGCGCCGGAGACCGGGCCGGGAGGAATGGCGTAGCGCGCCGAGGGCGCCACCGCGACCACTGCCGCGCCTTGCGCCAAGGCGCCCCCGACACCGAGGGTGAGCCCCATGAGCGCGCATCCCGCCAGCAGCGCCGCGCGCCGCGCCCGGCCGTTACCCATCCCCGTCATACCCGACCGTCCCCGTCCTTGAGCCCCAGAATGCGTCACGGCATTCGCTACAAGGACAAGACGATGCAGATCGGCAGACCCGAATCCGCCGCGGCGAAAAAATTCAACTCAGCAGCACCACGCCGCCCGGCAGCCAGGTGTCGCGCAGCTTCAGCGCCGCCGCGAGATTGGTGACGATCTCGTCCCCCCGGTCGAGATGGAAAACGCCGTCGACGCGCCGCTCGCCCAATCCCGGCCGTGCCAGAACGATGCGCCCGCGCCGATGACGGTTGATGTCGGCGACGACATCGGCCAGCGGCTGGTCGGCGAACACCAGCAGTCCGCGCCGCCACGAAGCCGCCGCGTCCGGCGCAAGCGTCTCGCGCCCGGCGAGCGATCCTCCGGCGATCGATCCTGCGGCGAGCCGGGCGCGCTCGCCCGCCTGCAAGGTCGTCACGCCCCCGCACCGCACCTCGATGCGGCCCTCGATGCAGTCGATCACTATCTGGCGCGCGCCGACGCTGGCGGCGAAGCGGGCATTGGCCGCCGTCACTTCCCCCGGACCTATCGCGGCGCGGAACGGGCGGGGATCGGTGGCGATCGCGAACGCGGCGGCGCCCGCGACGAGCGTCACGGCGCGGGCGCCGGCGGAGAACGAGGCATCCAGCGCGCTGGCGCCGTCGAGATCGACAAGCGAGCCGTCCGGCAGATCAATGCGGGCCTGCTCGCCGACCGCCGTGGCGTGATCGGACAGAAGCTGGTCGAGACCGGGCAGCACGCCGATCATCGTTCCCGCCCACCCGGCGGCGAGCGCGGCACCGGCACCGGCACCGGCGAGGAAGAGGCGGCGCGACAGGCGGGACGGGGCCGGGGCGGATCCCACGCCGCGCCAGACGGCGCTGGCGCGGCGAAAGGCGATCTCATGCGCAGGACTGCGCGCACGCCAGACCTTCAGGCGAACCGCATCGTCGCGCGTGGCGTCCCCCGAGGTGAGAAGCGCCACCCACGCAATGGCCTCGTCCTGCAGCGCGCCCGAGGCGTCGCCGATGCCGTCACTGCCCGTCATGCCTGCGCCCTGCTCCCCATGGCCGGCGACGCGCGCGCCCGGAAGGCGCGGCCCTGAGCCTATATGCGTCATGGGAGGGTGCGCGGACAATATGGCTGCGCTCAGTCGGTCAGCGCACGCGCGCAATGCGCCAGCGCCTTCTGGATCTCGATCTCGATGGTGCGCACGCTGACCCCGTGCTCGCGCGCGAGGTCGCGGTGCGGGGTGCGGTGGAGCCGGGCCGCCAGCAGGATGGTACGCCGGCGCGGCGGCAGTTCCGCGAGCATTTCCATCAGCCGCTCGGTCTGATCCTTGGCGATGAGCGTGGCCTCCGGGTCCGCCGCCGGGTCGGGCGCATCGAGCAGATCGTCGATCTCGGCATGGCTTAGCCGCCGCCGGCTTTCGCGGCGAATGAGATCGGTCGCGACATTGGCGGAGATGCTGCGCATATAGGCCTGCGGATTGGCAATCGCCGCGAGATTGGTCGCCGCGAGCCGCGCGAAGACGTCCTGCGACAGATCCTCGGCCTGAACCGCCGAACCCGTCACGCGCCGGAAGAAGCGCAGGATCGACGATCGCTCGGCATCGAATAGCTCACGCAATGCGTCATTGCGGGACATCGGCTCGATCCGCCTCTCCGGTTCGCGGCCCAAATGGGTGATGCAACGCAGTAGCGCGAAAAGGTCGAATGCATCAATGCGGCTCGGAAATATTAGAAATGTTCTTGAAATGCTGCGCCGTGACTGTCCGGGTGAGCCAGTTTACACGTTTTCCATTCGGCGCAGACCGTCGGCACCACAGCATGGGCGCCTGGGAAACAGCACCGAGGAAAAGATCATCGGGATGCTGAAGGAGCAGGAAGCGGGCGCGAAGACCGCGGGCGTCTTCCTAAGCCCGAGGAGAAAAGGGTCTCCGGTCAAGTTACACATGTAACTGCCGCATCCTCGCCGCGGCCGTTACGCTGGCAATAGACCCGCGTCGCGATAGCCTTCGATCAGCGCGTCGAACACGGAGATGTCCGAACGGCTGCGGGCCATGAGCTGGGCACCGGCAACGGCCGCGAATATGGCGCGGGCACGTCGCTCGCACGCGGACGCTTCCATGTCGGTCGCCACCGACAGGGCTTTTGCCAGCCATGCCACGTTAATCTCGGCGAAGTTTGACACCTCCTGCTTCACGGGATCCGGCAGGTCGTCGTGCTCGGCGGACATGAAGCTGCACAGGCAGATTCGGTTGCCGTTTTCCAGCGACTGGCGGAACGTGTTCGGATACTCCGCAAGGGCGCGGACGGGATCAGCCCCGTCGTTCCACAAGCCCTCCAGAACGGTCTGCGAGTCTTCCCAATAGCGCTTGGCCACGGCCGCGCCGAGGTCGGCCTTTGTCCGGAAATGGTAGTGGATGCTCGCGCCCTTGATCCCGACCTCGGCCGCCAACTCCCGGAAATTGAGACCGCTGTATCCGTGCGCCTGCGCCGCACGCTTTGCGGCCGCCAGGATGTCCTCTCTCACATTCGAGCCCATAGCCTACCTTCGTCCCGACTACCTATCAAGTGACAGATAGACGTTGACGCCCGGTTTGGGAAGCCCTAGAGCTTGCCTATCAAGTGACAGGTAGGGACCAGCACATGACACACCCGATCACACGTTTCGACGCAACGAAGCTGGCGGAGCTCATCCGCACCCGGGAGATCTCGCCCGTTGAGGTCATGCAGGCGCACCTCGATCGCATCGAGGTCATCGACCCGCCGATCAACGCGATCGTCACGGTCGCTGAAGGCGCGCTCGACGCGGCCAAGGCTGCGGAAGCGGCCGTCATGGCCGGCGAGGAGCTCGGCCCGTTGCACGGCGTCCCCTTCACCGTGAAGGATTCGATCGACACCGCAGGCGTGCCCACGCAGCGCGGCTCGCCGATCTTCCGGGGACGGACGCCGGACGAGGATGCCACGAGCGTCGCCCGTATGAAGAAGGCCGGTGGCATCCTCCTGGCGAAGACCAACCTGCCCGAGTTTTCCTACTGGATCGAGAGCGACAATCTCCTGTCCGGCCGCTCGAACAACCCGTGGGACGTGACCCGCACGCCGGGCGGCTCGAGCGGCGGCGAGTCGGCCGCGATCGCAGCAGGCATGTCCCCGCTAGGCCTGGGCACCGACCTTGCCATCTCCGTACGCGGGCCAGCCGCGCAGACCGGGATCACCTCCATGAAGGCGACGCATGGCCGCGTGCCCATGACGGGTATCTGGCCGCGGGCGCCGCGCCGCTTCTGGCATGTCGGGCCGATGGCGCGTTCGGTGCGCGACGTCGCATTGGCCTTCGCGCAACTCGCCGGGCCAGACGGCCGGGACGCGTTTGCGGCCATCTCCGGCCAGTTCGATGCGGGCATCGGACCTAATCCGGGCCGTCCGCTCCGCGTGGGCTGGATGGTCGGTCCCGGCTTTGGCCCCGTCGATGCCGAGGTCGCGGCGACCGTCAAGGCCGCGGCGGAGTCCCTGAAGGATCTGGGCGTCCACGTCGAGCACGTGGGAATTCCGGCGCTGGAGCGCGACTTCGCCCTCGACGTGTTCAACCGCCTTCATGTCATGGAGATGAAGCCCGCGTTCCGCGAGGCGACGAGCGGCCACGAAGCCGAGATGTACAAGATGTCGAAGACCATGCTGTCGCTGCCCGACACGTCGATGTCCGACTTCATCGACGCCGAGCAGGCGGCCGAAAGGCTGCGCGACGGCTACGCCGACTACTTTGCCCGCTTCGATGCCCTGATCACCCACGTATTGCCGATCCCGGCGCACAAACACGGGGTCGAGGAGTTCACCATCGATGGCCAGACGGTGGACGCGACCTACCTTCAGGGAGCGACCGTACCCCTCAACGTCACCGGGCTGCCCGGTCTGGCCATGCGGTTTGGAACGAGCCGGGAAGGGTTGCCGATCAACGTGCAGGTTGTCGGCGCGTGGCACGCAGAGTCCACGATCCTGCATGTGGCTTCGCTGCTGGAGAGCGTGAGTCCGGTTCGGGGGCTCTTCCCGGACCTTTGAACCCTATGAACAGGCGGCGCCCAACGCTGGGCGCCGCCGTATGCAGAAGACAGTAAAGCGGATCGTTTAATCGGCGCGTTCTGAACCCCGCCAACCCATGAGGGGAAGCTCCCGTGAACCGCAACTCCCGTCGTTTCCACCCCAGTGTGGCCGTTGGCACACGCCATACGCCTCCGTCGAGGGAATGACGTTCCGCGGCTGTTACTGGGCCGGCTCCGGACGGTCAGCACCTTCCAATCGCGCGACGCGCACCAATCCCGTCTCTCGATGTCGAACAGCGCACGCGGAAAATCCCAATCGGGCACGACCTTATCTCGACCTGAAGCGGGCTTTTGCGGGACATCGCTGCACTCAGGCTCTCGCCCGCCCTTCGGGGGCGAGCGTCTTGCGTCACCCTCAGATGGTGCGGATCGTCCCGCCATCGATGACGAATTCGGCGCCATGGATCGCGGCGGCCCGGTCGGCGGCGAGGTAGGCGATAAGGTCGGCCACTTCTTCGGGCTCGGCTCCCCGCCCGATCGAGATCCCGCCTAAGGCATCGAGCACGGACTGACGCGCGTCTTCGATCGTGCCGCCATTGGCCGCCCGAAGCATTTCGAGAAAGTCCCCAGTGGCCTCGGTCATGATCCAGCCGGGCGATATGGTGTTGACCCGCACGCCCTTGGGACCGAGTTCCTTCGAGATCGACTTGCTGTAGGTCCTTAGTGCCGCCTTCGCGGCGGCATAACCCGTCGTCGATTCGGGCAGCGGCAAGACCGACTGGATCGAGGTGACGTGCACGACGACGCCCGCGCCTCGCGCGAGCATCTGCGGGATCAGCAGGCGGTCGAGCCGGACGGTCGCCAGCAAATTGAGATTAAGCTCGGCAAGCCAGTGCTCGTCCGTCAACGCGACGAAGCCACCGGCCGGCGAAGCCGAGCCACCGACAACATGGGCAAGGATGTCGATGCCGCCCAGCCGCTCGAGCGCCGCCTTGGCCAGTGTTTCGCCGCCCTCGGGCGTGGTCAGGTCCGCCTGGACATATTCGACGCCTTCTATGGGATCCTTGATTGCCCGGGCGGCGGTGATGATGCGCGCTCCGCCGGCGAGGAAGCGCTCGACCGTGGCGCGGCCGAGACCCTTGGTGCCGCCGCTGACGAGCACGCGCTTGCCGGCGAACTCGGTCGGATCGGCCTTGATGCTCATACCGTGGTCTCCAGGGTCTTGATGGCGCCGTGCATCAGCGTGAAGCGATAAGTGAAGCGGAGCGGGCTGCCCGGGAAGTCGCCATGGGCAGGACCTTCAACCAAGACATCGCCGTCGTCTTTCCGAACAGTATCGGGCGTGAAGATCGCCTTTACCGGGATCACTTCTTCCTCGAATAGCTGGCGGATCGCGGCCTGCCCCGCGAAGTGCTTGCCATTGTCGATGAAGACGGCGTCGCACAAGAAAGGCTTCAACATGCCGTCGATATCGAGCCGGGCGTTTGCCTCGATATAGTCGGCGACTGGTTTGGGTAGGTTGATTGGCATGTTCATCTCCTCGACGGTGATGGCGCCTATTTAGCCATGGACTTTTCTCCTGATAATCGAGACAAATCGGCATAAGGTGTCACGAAAAACGGAATAATGAGCCGCCGCCATTCACTGATCGAGCTCGAGGCGGTTCTTGCCATCGTTCGGTGCGGCTCGTTTCGTGCTGCGGCGCTCGATCTCGGCATATCGACCACGGCCATCAGCAACGCGGTGGGCAAGCTCGAGCGGGAGCTTGCCGTGCGATTGTTCAATCGCACCACGCGCAGCGTCTCGCTCACTTACGCCGGGCGGATTTTCGTCGGGCAGGTCAAACCAGCGCTCGAGGACATTCAAAAGGCGATGAACACGGCGCGCTCCCAGCAGGAGACGCCGTCAGGCACCTTGCGCATCAACGCCTTCGCGACGGCGGCGCGCGAGATCATGGCGCCACTCGTTCTAGCCTATCTACAGCGCTATCCGCAGGTTCATATCGACCTGGTCACCGAGGGCCGCCTTGTCGATGTCGTGGCGGCGGGCTTCGATCTCGGAGTGCGCAGCGCGGATTTGGTGCCCAGCGACGCGATCGCTATTCCGCTGGGCCAGATGCGGCGCATGGCGGTTGCCGCATCCCCCGACTTCTTTCAAAGCAGGACTATTCCCCAGGTGCCGCAGGAACTACTCAATTTCCCCTGCATTCGCGTGCGGCTTCCGACTGGCGCACTGTTTCGATGGCGGTTTGAGAAGGGCGGCGAAGAGTTGCAACTTGACGTCGAGGGCCCGATCACCCTCGACGAAGCCTCCTTGGCCCGGATCGCGGTAACGAACGGCGTGGGGATCGGTTATTTCATGGAAACCGATGTCCGTGATGACATCGCGGCGGGGCGGCTTGTCCGCATTCTCGAAGACTGGACGCCGCCGCTCGTCCCCCTCTGCCTCTATTATTCCAATCGACGCAATCCCTCAGCAGCCTTCCAAGCCTTCATCGCTCTCGCCCGCGACTTCGCCGCTGGACGGCTCGCGCAGCCCTGATCGCAGGCGCAGCGCGCAGCCGGGATCGGTTCCCTCGGCCAAAGGCACCGGCGACACTACAAATTCAACCCCGGGGGGCCGCGCGCAAGCGGTGCGGTGAGATTACACAAGCTTAGGTTGGGGCACCTATGGGGCCGGTGGCAGACTGTCCAGCCAAGGGGCCGCGCGATGATCGAGGCGGCTGGCGCCGAGCTGCGCTACCATAGATCTGCGTGCAGCCTCATCGGAAGATGAGGAGCCGGCTGCGGATAGCATGGCGGCCATCGGCTTCGAAGCGATGCCGGGCCGGTGCATGTCGGGACGCCGCTCCTACTGGATTGATCGGGACGGGCAAGTCCTGTTGCGAATTCCCAGCGCTGCAACGGCGCGCGACATGTCGGGATCCCCAGCGGCGGCAACACAGGCCAGTCTCGGATCAAGCATGAAAAGACCCGGGCTCTTGCCGGCCGGGATTCAAGGAAATGCTGGAGTGCACCTGTCAATTATAGACGTCTGGTCACCAAATTCGGACCTATAGACGGACTTCCTGCCTTAAAATCGGAGCGACGAGTTGATTGCGTACGGCCCTGGTATACGCGGGCTAAAATTATATTAAATAAGAAAAGTGATGTCGATGGGCAATAAAAACAAGTAATTATGTGTCATATCGCGCTATTTATTCGTATATATTATAATTAACGTGGCCCTTATCGCGCAGAAGAATAAGGCGATAATGATCGTGGCGGTGGCGTAGGTGGGAACGATGCGAGCTAAAGGTCTTGTACTATCCATTTCCGTGATTGTAGGGATTGGGATCGTCGCCGGGTTGCTATCGCATCC
Organism: Ancylobacter gelatini; assembly: GCF_022601675.1. Lineage (GTDB taxonomy): Bacteria > Pseudomonadota > Alphaproteobacteria > Rhizobiales > Xanthobacteraceae > Ancylobacter > Ancylobacter gelatini. The sequence continues at coordinate 216,105 of NZ_JAKVIL010000007.1, forward strand.
CGCGGATTCGCAGACAGTGGCTGCAGTCGACTCGATCGCCGACGCTCAGGGCAATCTTCATGTGCCCGCCGAGTATCGGACCCTCTATCAGTATTTGGGTACTTGGGCGGTTGCTGCGAGCCAGACCGCTGGATCTGAGCAAATTCACACGGTGTACGCCTCTCCCGGCGTTATCGATGAATATCGGAAGACGGGCAAGTTCCCTGAGGGGGCTGTTCTGGTCAAAGAAGTGTTTCAGGCGAAAACTGATCGCATGACGACGGGCACTGTCTCGCGGGAGGATAAGCTTGAAGGGTGGTTTGTCATGGTGAAGTCGATCACAAATAAATTTCCCGAGAACAAGCTGTGGGGTGACGGTTGGGGCTGGTCCTGGTTCGATGTCGACAAGCCGACGAAAACGACATCTACAAATTACCGCGCAGACTGCCAGGGCTGCCACATTCCCGCCAAATCGACCGACTGGATTTACGTACGGGGTTACCCGCCGCTCAGTAAGTGAAGCGGACGAATTGAAAAACCTACCGTCTCACTCCAGGCTCGCGACACATTGATCAGAGCCAGAAGATGACGGTTGCCGTGACGCAGGTGGCCGGGAAGAAGTTGTGGGCGCATCGGTCGTAGCGGGTGGCGAGCGCCGCCAGTCTTTGAGCTTGTGGCCGCTCATCTGTCCTGCCAGCGGCAGGATGATCGCCGGTTCGTCGCCGTCGCAAACGGTGTGGAGCTTCAAGTTCAGCCCGTCGTCGGTTCGCCCGATACAACGGTGAGCATCCCCCTGTTGAACGAGCCTGCTGTAGGCGGGCCTTCAGATGTGTCGCGTCGATCACGGTGTGCCGTGCTTGCGGTTCGTCGCCAGAAAGCCCGGCGAAGATGCGGTTGGAGACGCCGAGCCGGCTCCAGCGGATGAGCGGCTGTAGGTGGCCCGTGGGGACCGTGGCCTGCCGGTGCGTCCTTCAATTGCGGATCACAGAGACCATCCCGCTCACCACTCGCCGGTGATCAACCCGCGGGACGCCATGTGCAAGGGGGAGAGCGGCGATACCCGCTCCGTCCGCCGCAGGCTCAGCGGGGATAGGTCACTCATCACGGCCTTCTCATCGAAGGCCGTGAATCCCAGCCCGAGCACTATTCGCAGGTCCTGAACCTAACGGGATTGCCGCTTGTGGGCCCTATATTCCGAAGGATCAGTACCGTACGTCTTTCGGAATACACGCGAAAAACCGCTCCGATTATTGTACCCGACAATACGTCCAACCTGATCGACCGAGAGATCGCCAATGGCGAGCAGCGAGGCTGCGTGTCTCATACGTATCTGACGCAGTGTGGTCATCGGCGGTGTGCCGAAAACTGCCTGGAAGCGCGCCATGAAAGCAGAGCGACTGAGACCTGCACTCTGTGAAAGAGATTGAACGGAGTGGGCAAATTCGGGCCGCGCGACCATATTGGAGAAAGCGCGCGCGATCTGCGGGCTTTGCAAGAGCGAAAGCCTCTCCACCCATTCGTTCATCGAAGTCATTGATCGGCGCAGGAGCACGATGAGGACTTCTTTGAGTAACGTCGCTGTCATTGCCTTCATGCCTATTTCTTGGCGAATGAGTTCAGCAACCGCAGCTTTAAGTTGAGGGGTCAGCGCCGTCGTCTCGTCGAACCTTTCGATAATTGGCATTGAAAGACCGGCAAAGAGATCAAGAGATCCTGCATAGTTCGCCTTGACGTAACCGCACACGAGCATGAGTTGCGGACACGTGCCGTCCCCGGCGGCCAGTCTCTCAACATGGTTAGGTCCGCCCGCCGGCACCCCCACTCGAACGGTTTGCCAGTTTTCCGACCGAACGGGAGGGCCTTCGATCACGAGGGGCGTCTGGGCCGGAACAATAACAAGTGTATGGGGCTCCAACGCGATGGGCGCCCGTCCAGCGATGATTAAACGCCCGCCGCCGGAAATATTATAGTGCATTCCTGGGGCCGGCGAACCCGACATCTCCAGTTTCCAGCCAGCACCTACGACACATTCGAATAGATCCACAAAATCGACTTCCAGCGTAGAAAGAAGTTCCTCAAGATCCGTGTGTGAAATGCGCGTAAGTGGCTGATCGATCATTGCGCGCCAGCGTCCTCTCTTCCGCCGCTGTATGTTATTGTGACGTTAAACAAGCGGCATTCCCGTCGTCGCCGATGAGCGCTTTTGTTATGATTGTAAGCCATGAGATCAATCCACGCGATCAGCTGGTGCACGTCAGGTATTTTGCAACAGCATAACTCTGCATTCAACTATGTAGCCGACGAAAGAAAGCATGCCAGACGCGCAGCGAAGCGTGTTCGATTCCGGCCTGGCCGAGTCACAGTTGCGGCGTGAGGACGATGCGCCCGTACAGATCGCGGCTCTCCATCCGCTCGTGTGCGGTTACCGCCTCGCTGAAGGGGAGTATATCAACCGGAATGTCGCACAGTCCCGAGGCTACCGCTTTCAAGGCCGCCTCGAGGCCTCGCCGTAAAGCCTGCGGGTGCGACGGCAGAAGGGCGCCCGCATTGAAGCCGGCCACGGTTGTGCTGCCCAGCCAGAGATCGTTGGTCTTCACGCTGTGCGCCCAGTCGCCGCTGGCATTGCCGGCGACGATCAGACGGCTGCCCGGCTTCATCAACGCAAAGCTCTGGCCACGGACGGCACCGCCAACGGGATCGATGATCACATCGAACTTCTCGCCCTCAAGCACGCCGGGCAACTCGGCGGAGTCGACGATCCGATCGTAGGGCAGTTTCGTGTGCGCCGCTGCTTCCAGCTTGCCTAGACGGACCGTGCCAACAACTCGCGAAGCGCCGAGCTGCCTTGCGATACTGGGAAATGCGGAGGAGAAGCCGCCAAGGGCGCCGTGCACCAGCACGCTTTCTCCCTTGCCGAGCTTGGCGACCAGACTGAGGGCGACGTGGGCCATCGCGGCATTGGGAATCATCGCGACTGCGAGAGCAGGATCGACATTGGAGCCTTCGATCGACACGACGCCATGCACGGGCGCGATATACACGGAGGCATACCCGCCGGTGCCGGCGCCGGCCGACATCGAGACGACGTTTTCGCCAATCGCAAACCCGGTCACCCCATCGCCGAGCGCTCGCACCGTTCCGGCCACTTCCAGGCCGGGAATGAAGGGCGGCTGCGCCATGCCGGGGGCATCCTTGAACTGCCCCTGGCGAAAAAGGAGGTCGATGAGACCGACCGCGGCGTGAGTGACGTCGATCGCGATCTGGCCCGGTCCAGGGGTCGGATCGGGTAGGTCGATCACCGTCAGGACGCTCGGACCGCCGAACTGGGTGGCTTGAATGGCTCTCACGGAACAACTCCTATAATGACTGAGCAGACGCGCATTTTTACGGCGGAAAAATTCACCTCAACGCCTGCCAAAGGGCTTCGAAACCTGCATCGCGGACGACTTCCGCATTGCCACGGTCGTGGAGAATGAAATCGATCGTTGTCCCTGCCATCGTTTCGACAAGCGCTCCCACGTAAGCCAGAGGTGCATCCCGCAACGCGCCGGTCGATCGTGCTCGATTTACAACTGCGACGGCTGGGCCCGCGACGACTGCCGCCGCCTTTCGGCTAGCTTCGGTAATCTGGTCCGAGACGCCGAGCTGGGCCAGCGCCCGCCGCTTCGATGGATTGGAAACGCCCCAGCCCGTCCAACACACCCACAGATGATGCAATTGCTCGCGAACATCACCGTCGCCAGGCATCGCTTCCAGGATGGTCTCAGACAGCTCTGTCTTCAGCGCGACATAGAGCTCATTGAGCAGAGCGGATTTCGTTCCGAAATAGGTGAACACCGATCCATGCGGCACGTGAGCCACCCTGGCGATTTCGGCTGTCGCGGCACCGAGACCTTGTTCGGCAACCAATTCCATCGCCGCCGCCAGGATCGCCTCACGTTTTTCTTCGCTTCTGGGTCGCGCCATTTGCCATCATCCTTGCGCAATAAATGACTGCTTGCTCACGCATTGTCAAGTAGGATGATTATCTCTCGTGGATCGCGCCTTACGTCAATGAGGCTGAGCGCTTTCGAGGAATGCAGCCCGCCCCATGTGGCATCGTCTCGGGCCCGACGGGTCTTTCTCGCCGTGATGGGCGCGCGTGTGTCGTGATTATGGGGGTGTCGAAGAGCCTTGCCCGGCACCGGCAATGTCATGCGATATGGCTTGGAGACGCTGCTGCAGCCGTGGCGCGACAAAATCGAGGAAGGCACGCAATTTCAGCGGCTGTTGCTGGTGCGGGGCATGGACCAGATGCACGGGCATGGGCGGAGGCGCCCGCTCCACCAATATCGGCAAGAGTGACCCCGCTCTGATGCTTGCCGCCGCTTGGTAGGAAAGCACGCGGGCGATTCCGACGCCAGCGACCGCGCCGCCCACGACGCCGTCTGCGGTATTGACCGAGAAGCGGGGGGTGATCATCACCTGCTGCGTGGCATTCCCGTCGACGAAGGGCCACTCCCGATAACGTCGCAGTCCTTCGAACGCGATGCAGTCGTGGTCGACCAGCGCGGCGGGCGTTTCCGGCTCGCCCCTTCGTTTGAGATAATCCGGGCTTGCGCAGACGATCCACCCGACCTCGCCGACCCTGCGCGCGACCAGCGCGCTGTCAGGCAGGCGGCCGATCCTGACCGCGACGTCGACGTGAGTTTCGATGAGATCGATGTTGCTGTCGGATAGTACAAGCCGGACGGTCACATCGGGATAGGCCGAAAGGAAATCGTGGACGATCGGCGCGACATTGAGCGCGCCGAACGCGATAGGCGCGGTGACGAGCAACTCGCCGCGCGGCGCGCGATACTCGCCGGATGCGGCGCGCTCTGCCTCGGACAACTCCTCGAGCACCCTTCGCGCCGATGCGACATAGGCTGTGCCAGCTTCCGTGAGCAGGAGCTTGCGGCTTGTGCGGACAACAAGCTGCGAACCGAGCAGGCTCTCAAGGTCGGAAACGCGGCGGCTGACGGTTGGGAGCGGCACGTTCAGCGACCGGGAGGCGGCGGACAGGCTGCCTCCATCGACCGCTGCGACCAGCGTGCGCATTGCCTCGAACCTGTCCATTTCCCTCTCGTTTTGCGGAAGTGAGGCTTTCGACGTTAGCGACTGCTGGGCAGTTTCGGAAGGGAGTACTCCAATTGGGTGAGAGCGAAACAACCGATCCAGGAGAAAACACGATGTCCCGCATCCCGACCCCCGCCACCGAACAGGCCCCCGAAAAATCGCAGCCCCTGCTTGCTGCCGTCCAGAAGCAACTCGGCACCGTGCCGAACCTGTTTCGTATCGTCGCCAACAGCCCGGCGGCTCTGGAAGGATATCTCGGCCTCTCCGGCGCCCTCGGCAAAGGCGCGCTGGCCGCGAAGACCCGCGAGCGGATCGCACTGGCGATCGCCGAGGTGAATGAGTGCGGCTACTGCCTGTCCGCTCACACCTACATCGCCCGTAACCTCGCCAAGCTCGATGACGCGGAGATCACCGCAAACCGAAACGGCGCCTCCAACGACGTCAAGGCGGACGCCGCCGTGCGCTTCGCCGTCAAGCTCGCCCGCGGACGCGGACAGGCAAGCGACGCCGATATCCGGGCGCTCAAGGACGCGGGATATTCGGATGCGGAAATCGTCGAAATCATCGCCCATGTCGCGCTCAACACCTTCACCAACTACGTCAATGAAGCGCTGAAGACCGAAATCGACTTCCCGGTCGTGACGGCCCGGACGGCCGCGGCGGCCTGATCCTCACCCCAAGCTCAGCAAGAAGCGATGCGGGCGCGAAGCCGGGCCCGCGAACCCCTCTTCACGCCCTGAAATCAAGGAGCCTTCCAATGACCATTCGTTTCAACACCGTCGATGTAGATGGCCTCAAGCTGTTCTACCGTGAGGCTGGCGACGCAAGCCGCCCGACAGTGCTGCTGCTGCACGGCTTCCCGAGCGCGAGCCACATGTTCCGCGACCTGATCCCCGAACTCGCTGAGCACTACCATGTCGTCGCCCCGGATCTGCCCGGCTTCGGCATGACCGAACAGCCCACCCGCGACCAGTTCGACTACACGTTCGAGAACATCACCAACGTCGTCGACCGCTTCACCGAGGTTCTCGGTCTGACCAAATTCGCCGTCTACGTCTTCGACTATGGCGCTCCGGTTGGCTTCCGGCTCGCGGTCAAGCACCCCGACCGGATCACCGCGATCGTCACCCAGAACGGCAACACCTATGTCGAAGGTGTGTCGGGCGCCTTCGCACCCGTCATGGCCTACTGGAACGAGCCGACCCAAGCCAACCGCGACGCGCTGCGCGGCTTTCTGGCGCCGGAGACGACGCTCTTCCAGTACACGCACGGCGTCGACGATCCGAGCAAGGTGTCGCCCGACGGGCGCAACCTCGACGACTTCTATCTGGCGCGTCCCGGCAATGACGAGATTCAGCTCGACCTGCTGCTCGACTACCAGACCAACGTCGCGCTCTACGGCACCATTCAGGCCTATCTGCGCGAGCATCAGCCGCCGGTGCTGGCAATCTGGGGCAGGAACGACCCGTTCTTCATTCCGCCGGGCGCCGAGGCGTTCAAGCGTGACGTACCGGCGGCGGAGGTTCGCTTCGTCAACAGCGGGCACTTCGCGCTCGAAACCCATGCCGCCGAGATCGGCGCGGCAATGCGCGAGTTTCTGGCCGGGCATATCGGGTGATCGGCCCTGGTTCGGGCGCTGCTTCCTGTCGCCGCCGGATTTCAGTGAGCACGGGGCGGCCGCGTCCGTCCGATACTTCGGAGACAGACCATGATCAGCGCTAGCGATACCGTTCGCGACTTCTACGAAAAGCTTTCCAAAGGCGACGCGCCGGGCGCTCTTGGCCTTATGGCGTCCGACATCGAGTGGACGACGATGTGGCACTACAAAGTAGAGGGGCGTGGACCGGAAAAGGTCGCGGAGGGCCTTTTCAAGCCGCTGATGGCGGAATGGTCGAGCTTCTCTCTGGTGCCGGCGGAGTTCATCGCTGAAGGCGAGACCGTCGTCTCGCTGGGGGAATTCACGGGCGTGCATGGCGCGACAGGCAAAACCTCGCGTGCCCGCTATGCCCACGTCTGGACAATTCATAACGGCAAGATCACCACCTTCCGCCAGTACATCGACACGCTGGCCATCGCCGAGGCTCGCGTCTGATGGAACGTGTGGCGATTGTGACGGGTGCCAGTCGCGGTATCGGTCGCGCAACGGCCGTGCGGCTGGCTCGCGACTTCAGCGGCCTTGCGCTGGTGGCGCGAACCCGAGAGGCCTTGGAGGAGACTGCTGAAACGGTCCGGGCGGCAGGTGCAGAGCCGCTTGTTCGGGTCCACGACCTGCGCCAGCCGGATGCAGCGGGAGCGGTCGTCGCAGCGACGCTCCAGCGCTTCGGGCAGATCGATGCCGTCGCCTGCATCGCCGGCGCGGTCTCACCGGCAGACCTGTTCGCGCTGACCGACCAGCAATGGGACGACGGATTGGCGCTCAAATTCCACTCCGCCCGGCGTTTGACACTCGCGGCATGGGATGCGCTCAAGGCTACGCAGGGTTCGGTCGCGATCATGTCGGGTACGTCAGCCTGTACGCCCAAGGCGTCGCTCGCCGCCGTAGGTACCATCAATGCGGCGATCCTCGCGCTTGCCAAGGCCTTTGCCGACCGGGGCATTGAGGATGGGGTGCAGGTCAACACGATCCTGCCCGGATCGGTCATGACCGACCGCCGCCTGATGATGCTTCAGGGCTATGCTGACTCGCACGGTCTCTCACTCGATACGGCAATTGATCGGGGTGCGGCCGAGGTGGGCATCGCCCGCTACGGGCAGCCCGAAGACGTCGCCAACGCGATAGCCTTCCTCTTTTCGGCCGAAAGCCATTGGATCACCGGCACGGCAATCCGCATCGACGGCGGCGAAACGAAGGTGCTTTGACCTTGCGGGTGAGTGCCGGACGGCGAGGCCGACTGCCTAGCTTGGCCGATACTCACAAAAAAGGCTCGCGGGCGGCGATCGTCAGCGAGCCTTTTCGATTTCGGAGGCGCTCGTCCGGCGCGTCAGGCGCCGGCGGACTTGGCAGCCATGGTCGCCTTGGCCCACCAGAACAGTTCGTCCAGAGCCGCCGTCGTCGATGGCAGGAGATTCGCCTCGATTTCCTCGATCGGCTTGTTCCCGAAGGCCGGATGCACGGCGAAGAAGTCGCTCCCGCCGATATGGGCGGTCGCATGCGTCGAAACCATCTGAAGCTCGATCGCAATCAAGCGAAGATGCTCGATCGCCCGCACGCCGCCCGTGCCACCATAGCCGATGGCGGTGAATGGCTTGCGGATCCACTCCTTATAGGCCTGGTCGAGCGCGTTCTTCAAAACGCCGGTGATCGAGTGGTTGTATTCCGCGGTGACAAAGATGTAGCCGTCGAAACGGGCGATCGTCTCCTGCCAGCGGATCGCCTCGGGGTTCCGGCTCGGCGCCCACATATTGGAGGCGACCTCGTCGAAGAAGGGGAGCGGATGATCGCGCAGATCGACCAGCTCCACATCCATGTCACCGCGGGCCTGAGCCTGCTTCAGAATCCATTGCGCCGGCACATCGGCAAAACGCGTGGGCCTGGTGGAACCGACGATGACGGCAATGCGGGGTTTGGTACTCATGCTATCCTCATATATAATGGTATCCGATAGTAACCAGATTACGAGGAGTGTTCATGCCGGGACAAGGAGGCACTTTCGCGAAACCAGATGACCACGAGGATACCGCCCGGTGCGAACACATCAGCCGGCTGCTCGCGCGGATCAGTGACAAATGGACCCTGCTGGTGGTTCGCGTGCTCGGGCATGGGCCACGCCGTTTCAACGCGTTGCGACGCGAAGTCGGCGAGATCAGTCAGAAGGTTCTTGCATCGACACTGCGGGATCTAGAGCAGAACGGCTTCGTTACTCGCACGGTTACGCCGGTCAACCCGCCTCAGGTGGAATACGCCCTGACTGAACTGGGGCGCGAGTTCCTGATGCCCGTACAGACGTTGGCGGAGTGGGTCGTCGAGAACGCACCTCGAATGGATGTGGCACGCGCCGCTTATCTCGAACGTCGCGCGGAAGACTGATCCTTCGCTGGCGCCACGATGATCAACCATCACGCACGCCGCTTCCGTAAAACGATAGGAAGGGTTCCGAAGTCAGGCGCTGCTGCCGAATAACGGAAAGTTCTACATGGATATCGAAGGAGATAATCATGAAGAGCGCCCATTTCATAAAGAACCCCGACGCTCTGGCCGCCCTGTCACCGGAGCAATATC
>NZ_JAKVIL010000008.1 GCF_022601675.1 Ancylobacter gelatini
AGTGCAAGGTCCCGCTGGTTCGCAAGAGGCTTCGTCGGCTGAATTTCAAGCTTACCAGGACGCGGAAGGCGATGATAAATCATCGCACCCGAGCGCAGGTCGTCAGAGATATACGAGGCCATAGCGTTTCCTTCCCCGAATTGTCGGCGAAAAATGGGGTTCGCCCCCGCCGTACAACGAGTCTCGGTTTTTGTAATGCCCGCGATCGGGCTGTTGGAATAAGATTTCCGGGAGGCAGCGCGATTCAGCACGGATCGCTGGTGCCGCTCCAGGTCGTGATCGCATGCGCAAAACGTTTCTAATCGGGCTGATTGCTCTGCTCGCCGCCGGGGTTGGCGGCTATTTCGGGCTCACACTTTATGTCGGCTACCAGGCACGGCAACAGGTTGACGCGTTTTTTCTCAACCTCAAGGCCGCCGGTATCGACGGAAGCAGCGGCAAGGTCGAGTTCGACCTGTTCGACCGCCGGCTTGATATAGACGACCTCGTGTTTTCTGTCCCGGGCCGAGGCACATTGAAAATTGCCGGGGTCACCGCGGACGGCCTGTCCCAGCCGGCGCCGGCCCGTATGGGGGCGCAGCGGATCGACGTCCACGGCGTGAGCTTCGTCGGCCCGCTGCCGTTCTCGCCGGGCGTCGCGGGGCGCTATGACGCGCCGCTGATCGAGCTGACCGACGTGAACGGGCCTACCGAAGTCGTGGCCTCGGGGCCGGAGCCGGCGCAGCTCCTGCTCGCCCTTCTCGAGGCGAGTTCGATCGGCAAGATCGCGATACCCGGCGCCAAAGGCTCCAGCCACGCTGGCAGCGGGGCCTATCTCGTCGAGACCGACATGACCCATGGCGCGATCACCGTCGACACGCTCGACAAGGGCCTCATCGCAACCCTCACGCTGGAGCCGTCGAGCTTTCGCATCTCCGGAGCAGGCGCCGAAGCCGGCAGCGGGCGGATCGGCCGCGTCACCGCGTCCGGCGTCGACCTCGCCGGCGCCCTGATCCTGCTCGATCCCACGCGGCGGCAGGCGGAGAGCGAATTTCGCACGCTCTACGGACGGGTCACCGTCGACGGCTACGACATCGGCACCGATAACGGCCTTCACCAGAGCTGGAAGGCGATCGAACTGCGCGACATCGCGATCAAGCCCTCGGCGGTTCCGGCCGAAAGCCTGCTGGCGACGGCCGAGCGGGTGCAGCTTCAGATGGCGCGCGGCGAGCCGGCTTCGGCCGACGACACGGCCGACCTGCTGCGGGGCGTCGCCGACATCTATGACGCGCTGCGCATCGGCGGCGCCACCCTTTCCGGGCTGGAAACCTCGCAGCCGGACGGTTCGAAGGCGCAACTCGCGACCATGCGGGTCGGGGCCTTCGATGCCGGGCAGATCTCGCAGATCTCGCTGGAGGACTTCACCGGAACGGACGGTCCCGACAAGCCGGCGAGTTTTGAAAAACTGACCCTGGGCGGCCTGCGCCCCGGCGCCATGATGCGCATGGCGGCCGATAGCGTGGACGATCCGCACGCCACCGGGGATATCGGCTTCCTCATGCGCGGCTTCGGCCTGCTGGGACGGTTCGACCTCCTCAATGCCCGGGCGACCGTGACGAAAGGCAAGGACCCGGCGACCATCGACAAGCTCCAGCTCGCCTGGACCGCCGCCGAGGGCGCGCTGCCGACGCAGTTCACCGCCACGCTGCGCGCCGCCGGCCCGACTGACGCGCTCGAATCCGATGAGCCGGTCTCGCAGGTCCTGCCCGGCGGCATCACCCGCGCCAGCATCGCGCTCGATATTGACGCGCAGTGGAACGCGGATGAGCAAAGCGTGAGCGTAACGCCGGTCTATCTGGAGATTTCCGATGCCTTCTCGCTCAATGCCAGCGCGGTCTTTACCGACGTCGACAGCACGATCTTCTCGGACGAGCCCGAGGGCGTGACAGCTGCGGCGCTGGCGGCCAATCTCGCCTCGCTGGAGGTCACGCTGGTTGATTCCGGGCTGTACCAGCAGAAGCTGGACGAAGCGGCCCAGCAGCAGGGCATTCCGGCGGAGACGCTGCGCCAGCTCTTCGCCGGCTTTGCGGAACTCCTGCTCGGGCAGACCGTTTCGGAGCGCCCCGAACTCGATCCGGCGGTGCAGGCGCTGGTCGCCTTTCTGCAGAAGCCCATGGGCACGATCGCGCTGCGCGTCACCCCGCGCGGTGACGCGCTGACCGTGCTGACCATGGTGCAGGCGCTGCAGGACGACCCGACCAGCCTGATCGACGAGGTCGAGGTCGAGGTCATCGATACGCCGTAACGCAAAAGCCCGGCGGGAGCACCGCCGGGCTTCTTTCCGATCGGAGACGAGCGCGCGCGGCGCTCACTTCTCCGGCAGGTTGGTGCGGATATGCAGTTCGCGCAGCTGCTTGGGGCTAGCCGGCGCCGGCGCGCCCATCAGGATATCCTGCGCCTGCTGGTTCATCGGGAAGATCGAGATTTCGCGCAGGTTGGTGACGCCGCACAGCAGCATCACGATGCGATCGACGCCCGCCGCCATGCCGCCATGGGGCGGCGCGCCATACTGGAACGCGCGATACATGCCGCCGAAGCGCTCGACCACCGTCGCCTCGTCATAGCCGGCCAGCTCGAACGCCTTCACCATCGCCTCGGGACGGTGGTTGCGGATACCGCCGGAGGCGATCTCGTAGCCGTTGCAGGCGATGTCGTACTGGAACGCCTTGATGGTCAGCGGGTCCTGCCCGTTCAGCGCGTCCAGCCCGCCCTGCGGCATGGAGAACGGGTTGTGCGAGAAGTCGACCTTCTTCTCGTCCTCGTTCCACTCATAGAACGGGAAGTCCACGATCCAGGCCAGCTCAAAGCGGTCGAAATCGACCAGCTTCAGCTCTTCGCCCACCTTGGTGCGGGCGCTGCCGGCGAATTTGACGAACTTCTCCGGGTTGCCGGCGACGAAGAACGCCGCATCCCCGGCGCCGAGGCCGAGCTGCTGGCGGATCGCCTCGGTGCGCTCCGGGCCGATGTTGTTGGCGAGCGGGCCGGCGCCCTCCCCACCTTCGCGCCACATGATGTAGCCGAGGCCCGGCTGACCCTCGCCCTGCGCCCACGAATTCATACGGTCGCAGAAGGCACGCGAACCGCCGCCGGGACCCGGGATCGCCCACACTTCGTTCTTCGTGTCTTCAAGCATGCGCGCGAACACCTTGAAGCCGGAGCCGCGGAAATGCTCGGAGACTTCCTGCATTTCGAGCGGGTTGCGCAGGTCCGGCTTGTCGGTGCCGTATTTGCGCATCGACACCGCATAGGGAATGCGCGGCCAGTTCCTGCTTACCGGCTTGCCGTTGGCGAAGTCCTCGAACACGCCGGTAATCACCGGCTCCACGGCGGCGAACACGTCTTCCTGCTCGACGAAGCTCATCTCCAGGTCGAGCTGGTAGAACTCGCCCGGCAGGCGGTCGGCGCGGGGGTCCTCGTCGCGGAAGCAGGGGGCGATCTGGAAGTAGCGGTCGAAGCCGCTCATCATGATCAGTTGCTTGTACTGCTGCGGGGCCTGCGGCAGCGCGTAGAAGGTGCCGGGGTGAATGCGGCTCGGCACCAGAAAGTCGCGCGCGCCCTCCGGCGAGGAGGCGGTGAGGATCGGGGTCTGGAACTCGAAGAAGCCCTGCCCCTTCATCTTCGCGCGCATGGCGTCGATGACGGCGCCGCGGGTCATGATGTTCTTGTGCAGCTTCTCGCGGCGCAGGTCGAGGAAGCGGTAACGCAGCCGCGTCTCTTCCGGGTAATCGATGTCGCCGAACACCGGGAGCGGCAGCTCGGCGGCGGGGCCGAGCACCTCGATCTCGGTGGCGTAGAGTTCGACCTCGCCGGTCGGCAACTCGGCGTTGGTGGTGCCTTCCGGGCGATTGCGCACGCGGCCGTCGACGCGGATCACCCATTCCGAGCGCACGGTCTCGGCGAGCTTGAAGGCCGGGCTGTCGGGATCGACCACGACCTGGGTCAGGCCGTAATGGTCGCGGAGATCGATGAACAGGACGCCGCCATGATCGCGGATGCGATGGCACCAGCCCGAGAGCCGGGCGGTGGTGCCGACATCGCCGGCGCGAAGGGCTCCGCAGGTGTGCGAGCGATAGCGGTGCATGGTGTATTCCCGAGGCTGCTTCCGGCCATCACAGGCCGGCAAAGGACAACACCCCTCTCGCGGGGCGCGCGGAGGGGTGCATGCCGGCACGCCGTTTGTCAATGTCCAACCGGGCCGGGCAGCATGCCCGCTATTCCGGCGGGGCGGTCGATGTCCACTTCGCCGCGAAGATCTGCGGCGACGCGCTCAACTCGCCGACGAGGCGCTCGACCAGTTCATCCTCCTGGCGGGCGCTGTAGACGATGGCCTCGACTTCCACCGCGCCGGTGGCGGCGAGGGCGTGGCTTTCCAGTGCGTGAAGCCGCAATTCGTGTACCTGCATCGCCGCCAGAAGGCGCGCGCGGATTTCCGCCTCGTCCTTCGCGGAACACTTCAGCTCGATAACGTAGAAGCGCTCGACGGCCTCGCGCTCCGGCGAGTAGCGCTCCAGCAGGCCGCCGAGGCGGGGTAGCACGAGATTGATGGCGATGACGAGGCCGGTCGTCTCCATTGCCTCGATCCGAAAGCCGTAGCCGGCGAGCGTGCCGATGGCCCCTGTCGCCCACACCGTCGCGGCACTGGAGAGCCCGCGCACGCTGAGGCCGTCGCGCATGATCAGCCCAGCGCCGAGGAAGCCGATGCCGGTGACGACCTGCCCGCCCATGCGAACATCGACGGAACTCTCGATCAGCATAGCGAGCGAACTGAAGGCAGCCGCGCCGAGGGCGACCAGCGCGTGCGTGGTCAGCCCGACGAAGCGCTGGCGAAACTGACGTTCCAGACCGACGAGGCCGCCCAGCGCCACCGCCAGCAGAAGGTTGGGCGCAATCGACAGTGCGTCATAGCCATTGACGAGTGGAGACATGAGCCCTCCCCCGCACCCTCCCCAAAGCCAGCCCGGCCAACCGGGCCGGGCCGCCTGTCAGCAGCCGGATGATGATCCGGCTTTATTCTCAGGGCACGTAACGCAGGGTCAGGCCCGCGACGCCGAGCGCCAGAGAAGCGCCGACATTGCCTTCGACCGAGACCGGGTTGAGCGCAAAGGAATTGCCGGAGCCGACCAGCACATTCGCGCCGACGCCGACGCCGACCGCGACATTGCCGGTGGCACCGGCATATTTTCCGGCCAGCGCGCCGGACTGAACCTGCTTGGCCACCGCCAGCACGCCCCAGGTCATCACGCCACCGCCGGTGACACCGAGATCGAGGCCGATCGTTTCGATGGTGCCGGCATATTTCTGCACCGCGCTGTTGTCGGCGGGGGTGAAGGTGCAGCTCAGCTCCTGCTTGGAGGTGACGATCAGCCCGATCGAGGTGCCGGCATTGCAAACCAGCACGCCAGCATCGACCTTGTCGGCGGCCGAGGCCGGCAGCGCGCCGAGGGCCACCGCACAGGCGGCAGCAAGAAGCACATTCTTCATGGTGGTTTCCTCACTTCGGCCGGCCCCTCTGCCGGCTCAAATCCGGCATCGAATTTAGCGGCGCATGGTTAACGCTTCTGTACCAATTCTGCGCAATTGCCTGTCGTCTCCCGCACGCGACTCCGTTATGAAGCATGTAGCCATGGATATGATCACAACGACAGACGCCCTCGCCGCGGCCTGCGAACGGCTGGCCAGCCACCCGTTCGTAACCGTTGATACCGAATTCCTGCGGGAGACCACCTTCTGGCCGAAGCTGTGCGTCGTGCAGCTCGCCAGCCCCGACGAGGCGGTGGTGATCGACGCGATCGCCGACGGGCTCGACCTTGCGCCCTTCTTCGCCCTTATGGCTGATGAGAAGGTGCTGAAGGTGTTCCATGCCGGGCGGCAGGACATCGAGATCGTCTGGCACCTCGCCGGCATCATTCCCCATCCGGTGTTCGACACCCAGGTCGCGGCCATGGTGCTCGGCCATGGCGATTCCATTTCCTACGACCAGCTCGTGCAGCGCATCACAGGCGATGTGCTCGACAAGTCGCTGCGCTTCACCGACTGGTCGCGCCGCCCGCTCTCGGTCGCTCAGATCGCCTATGCGGAAGCCGACGTCACCCATCTGCGCGACGTCTATCGCAAGCTCGACGCCGACCTCCAGAAGCGCGGCCGCGCCGACTGGGTCGGCGAGGAAATGGCGGTGCTGACCTCGCCCGAGACCTATCGCCAGGAGCCCGAGCGGGCGTGGGAGCGGCTGAAGGCCCGCGCACGCAAGCCCAAGGATCTGGCCGTGCTGATGGAGATCGCCGCCTGGCGCGAGCGCGAGGCCCAGTCGCGCGACATGCCGCGCTCGCGCATCCTTAAGGACGACGTGATCGGGGAGATCGCCTCCCAGCACCCCACCACCCCGGAACGGCTCGGCCAGCTCCGCTCGATCCCGAAGGGCTTCGAGCGTTCCCGCTCGGGCGAGCAGATCATCGAAGCGGTGAAGGCCGGCCTTGCGCGCGACCCGAAAACGCTGCCGCGCATCGATCGCGACCGCCCGCTCTCCAACGGCGCCTCGGCGACGGTGGAGCTTCTCAAGGTGCTGCTGCGCATGACCTCGGAGCAGCACGGCGTCGCCGCCAAGGTGATCGCGACGGTGGACGATCTTGAACGCATCGCCGCCGAGGACGAGCCGAACGTGCAGCCGCTCCATGGGTGGCGCCGGGAATTGTTCGGCGAGCAGGCGCTGGCGCTGAAATCCGGCCGCCTCGCCCTCGCCATGCAGCGCGGCCGGGTGATCGCGCTGGAGCGCGAGGCGAAGCCCGCCTGAACGGAATCAGCTTTCTTGCTGCGCAGATCGCGGCAAATCTCCGCGCCGGGCACCACCGGCGCGGGACGGGCCTTCCAACGACAGGCGTCGATGAACCGCGGTGACCAGGCTCAGGTCACCACCACCGGTTCGCGGCCGATCAGCCGGGCCAGCGTGCGCAGGCGGCTGTTGATGCGGTCGCCGGCCAGCGGGGCGAGATCGCCTTCCAGATGCAGCGTCAGCTTGCCGCGATCCACGACCAGAGGCGCCAGCGGCAGCGTGCCCGGCATCGCTGCCGAGAGGATGTAGCCAACCCGCATCACCGCGCCGAGGATGCGCGCGCGGTCGAGGAAGCGGGTCGAGACCAGCTCGCGGATGCGCGGCGACAGATCTTCGTCGATCAGCCCGACATGACGGTAATAGATCGCCAGCGCCAGGAAGGCGCGGCCGGGATGATCGAGGCCGATGAAGGCGGCGTGGGCGATCAGGTTGAGCGCCTGTTCGCCGCGATAATCGGGATGCGCGCGCCAGCTTATGTCGGACAGAAGACAGGCCGCGTGGCGCAGCCGCTTCTCCTCCGCGCTTTCCTCGATGCCGGTGGACGCCATGAAGCGGTCGGTCCAGTCGATCAGCTCCCAACCATGGACCGGCGAGCGCGAGCGCAGCTCGTTCAGCTCCGACGTGGCGGACAGCAGCGGATCGACCGGGCGGTCGGCCTCGGGCAGCAGCTCGAACAGCAGCCCTTCGCGCACGCCCTGCGCGGAAATAAAGATGTTCGCCGGCTTACCGATACGAATGATGTGCTCCAGCACCAGCGCGCCATAGGCCAGCAGCGGCCGGCGCCCTTCCGCCACGGTGTCGATGCGCGACAGCGTGTCGATGGGAACGCGGCGCACCAGGCGCACGAATTCCAGCATCTCCTTGGCCGGCACGATATAGCCGTGCATCACATGCAGCGGGTAGCCACGCTGGAACATGTGCAGCCGCGCCAGAGCGCGCCAGGTGCCGCCCACCGCGTAGAAGGTACGGCCCTTGAGATGTTCGAGGTGCTTGTCCTTGGCGAAGGCATCCTTGACGATCTTGTCGGCCTTCTTCAGTGAGCGGCCGGACGTGTCCTGAAGCGCCAGCCCGCCGAGCGGGAAGGTAACGCCGCTGCCGATCTTGTGGCCGTGCAGGTCCGCGAACTCAAGCGAGCCGCCGCCCAGATCGCCCACCACGCCATTGGCGTGATAGACGCCCGAGACGATGCCGAGCGCGGAGAGCTGAGCCTCCCGCTTGCCTGAGAGCAACTCCACCTCGGTGCGGCAGATTTCAGCGCAGGCGCGCACGAATTCCGGCCCGTTCGACGCGTCGCGCGCGGCGGCAGTGGCCAGCACATAGACCTTGCCAACCCCCATGCGGTCGCACAGCACGCGGAAGCGGCGCAATGCCGCCAGCGCCTTGGCCACGGCATCGGCATTAAGGCGCCCGGTGGTGAGCACCTCGCGACCAAGGCCGCAGGAGGCCTTCTCGTTGAAGATCGGCGTCGGCGAGCGCGAGAGGCGCTCATAGACCACCAGACGGACCGAGTTGGAGCCGATGTCGATGACAGCGGTCGGCGCCCCGGAAACGAGGCCGTTTGCGGCCCCGCTCAGCATATCGCTCATGCGGTCACGCGCGGTCGCGACGGCGGACGAGGCTGCGGGGCGAGGAGTCCTTGAGCGATTTTCCACGTCCCGACAGGCTCGGATTGGTCATGAAATACTGTTGGGCGTTGAACGCTTCCTCGCCCTCGGCCGGCACTATGCGTTGAGAACTGCCATCGGGCAACACGCGCCAGCTCTGCTGATTGTCCTGAAGGTTGGCGACCATGATCTGATCGAGGATCTGCATATGCACCGTGGGGTTGGTGATCGGACACAGCGATTCCACACGCCGGTCGAGATTGCGTGGCATCAGGTCGGCCGACGAGATGTAGACCGCCGCTTCCGCGTGCGGCAGGCCGTGGCCATTGCCGAAGGCATAGATCCGCGGATGTTCGAGGAAGCGGCCGACGATCGATTTGACCCGGATGTTCTCGGAAAGTCCCGGCACGCCGGGGCGCAGGCAGCAGATGCCGCGCACCACGATGTCGGTCTGCACGCCAGCCTGGCTGGCGCGATAGAGCGCGTCGATCACCGTCGGGTCCACCAGCGCGTTCATCTTGAGCCAGATCGCCGCCGGGCGGCCGGCGCGGGCGAACTCGATCTCGGCGTCGATGTGGTCGATGATGCGCTTCTTGAGCGTCAGCGGGGCGATCGCCAACGCCTCCAGCTCAGCGGGTTCGGCATAGCCGGTGATGAAGTTGAAGATGCGCGCCACATCGCGGCCGATCACCGGGTCGGCGGTGAAGAACGACAGGTCGGTGTAGATGCGCGCCGTGATCGGGTGGTAATTGCCGGTCCCGACATGGCAGTAACTCGCCAGCGAGCCGCCCTCGCGCCGCACCACCAGCGAGAGCTTGGCATGGGTCTTCAGCTCCAGGAAGCCGAACACAACCTGCACGCCGGCACGCTCCAGGTCGCGCGCCCAGCGGATATTGGCTTCCTCGTCGAAGCGGGCCTTGAGTTCGACCAGCGCGGTCACCGATTTGCCGGCCTCCGCCGCCTCGGCCAGCGCCTTGACGATCGGGCTGTCGGAGGAGGTGCGGTACAGTGTCTGCTTGATGGCGACGACATTGGGGTCGCGCGCCGCCTGCCGCAGGAACTGGACCACCGCGTCGAAGGACTCGTAGGGGTGGTGGACCACGAGGTCCTTCTCGCGAATGGCGGCGAAGCAGTCGCCGGCATGGTCGCGAATACGCTCGGGGAAGCGCGGATTGTACGGCTTGAACTTGAGGTCGGGCCGATCGACACCGACGAGCTGGCTGAACTCGTTCAGGGCCAGCACGCCCTCGACCAGCATCACCTCGTCAGCCTTGATGCCGAGCTCGCGGGTGACGAAGTTGCGCAGCTCCTCGGGCATGGAGGCATCGACCTCAAGGCGGATCACCGTCCCGAGACGCCGGCGCTTCAGCGCGCTCTCGAACAGGCGCATCAGGTCCTCGGCCTCTTCCTCGACTTCGAGGTCGCTGTCGCGGATGACGCGGAAGCCGCCCTGCCCCTTCACCTGATAGCCAGGGAACAGGCGGCCGATGAACAGACCGATCATCTGTTCCAGCGTGATGAAGCGCTGGATGCCGTTCTCGCCGTCCGGCAGCCGGATGAAGCGATCGATCTTGGCGGGCACGCGGATCAGCGCGTTCATTGACCGCCCATCCGTGATGCGCGCCAGCTGAAGCGCCAGCGAGAAGCCGAGATTGGGGATGAACGGGAACGGATGGGCCGGGTCGATGGCCAGCGGCGTCAGCACCGGGAAGACGTGGCTGAGGAAAAACTCGTCGAGCACCGCGCGATCGGCCTTGAGCACGTCCGATCCGTCGATCAGCACGACGCCGACCTCCTTCAGCTTGACGCGCAGCTCGCGCCAGCGAGCCTGCTGGTCGTTGGCGAGCCCGGCCACGGCGTCGCTGATCAGCGGAAGCTGCTCGGCCGGGGTGAGACCGTCCGGGCTCTTGCCGCCATAACCCTCGCGCACCTGCTCCTTGAGGCCGGCAACGCGCACCATGAAGAACTCGTCGAGATTATTCGCCGAGATCGAGAGGAAGCGCAGCTGCTCCAGCAGCGGATGGGCGCTGTTCGACGCTTCTTCCAGGACGCGGCGGTTGAACTGAAGCCAGGAAAGCTCACGGTTGATGAAGCGCTCCGGCGAGGCCATCAGATCGGCCTCCAGGGTCACGGGCTGCACCGCCTGCGCCGTCTCCGGTACAACTTCCAGCACCGGCTGCATCTCGGTATCGGCCACGATGTCGGCTCCCCTGCTCTTGCTCGCTACCCGCTTGGTTCGCCGGGAAGTTCGCCGCGCTTCATGACCGCTGGATGACATTGAGAGCTTAACCTTAGGTCAATTCAGGTGAATGGGAAGCCGGCGGACGGCATGTCGCCCTCCGCCTCGCCGGTTTGCGCCCGCTCGCGCAGCAGTTCGGCCGCCAATGCGCGGGTCAGCGGCCGCTTGCGGGCCAGCGCCTCGCGGTCGAGCGCCGCGACCAGATCACGCAGCGCACCGATCGAGCGCTCGACGCGCGGCAGAAGATAGCTCAGCAGCGTGTCATCCGGGGAAATCTGCCGGTCCGCGAAAAGTTTCACCGCCACCATGGCCAGCAAACGGTCGTCCGGCGCGCCGATCTGCACGGCCGGCATTGCCCGAAGTCGCGAGGCGAGGTCCGGCGTGGCCACTTCCTGCGCCAGCGCGGCCGGCAGGCGGCGGCTGGTGACGAGGACGCTCGCGCGCTGCTCGCCGACGAGGTTGATGAGGTGGAACAGCGCGGTTTCGTCGAAAGGCCCCTCACCGAGATCTTCCACGACCAGCACCCCGCCGGCCAGCAGCGAAGGCACCGCCGCCGCTTCCAGCTTTGCCGCCGGCAGCACCGGCGCGCCGGCCTGCTCGGCGAAGATGGCCGCGAGATGGGACTTGCCCGAGCCTTCCGGCCCGCTCAGCGCCACCAGCCGCGCCGGCCAGACCGGCCAGGCGTCGATCAGCGCCAGCGCCGGCTCATTGGCAGGGGCAGGCAGGAAATCGGCCCGCGTGCGGCTCTCCGCATGCGGCAGATCTAGGGGCAGCTGGCGCGCGGCCATTAGCTCACCAGCCCGTCTTCGGCGGGGGGCTCCTCGCCGGTATAGAGCGGACTCGCCAGATATTGCTGGATGCCAAACCGCACCAGCACGCCCACCGCCGCCGCCAGTGGCACCGCCAGCAGCAGGCCGAGGAAGCCCAGCAGGTAGCCGAAAGCGAGCAGGGCGAACATGAGCCACACCGGATGCAGCCCCACGCTCTCGCCCACCAGCTTGGGCTGGAGAATGTAGCCTTCGATGAACTGGCCGAAGAAGAAGACGCACAGCACGATCACGATCATGGTGTAGTCCGGGAAGAACTGCACCACCGCGACGCCAGCCGCCAGCACCAGCCCGGTCAGCGAGCCGACATAGGGGATGAAGGTGATCATTCCCGAGACGAGGCCGATGACGAAGCCGAAATTCAGCCCGGCAAGAGTGAGGCTCAGCGCGTAATAGGCGCCGAGAATGACGCACACTGCCGACTGCCCGCGCACGAAGCCGGCAATGGCGTGATCGATCTGGAGTGCCAGCTCACGAAGCTGCGGGCGCTGCTTCACCGGCAGCCAGGAATCCACCTTGTCGATCATGCTGTTCCAGTCGTTCAGCATGTAGAAGGCGACGACCGGGGTGATGACCAGCAGCGAGAACACCGAGAGCAGAGCCTGCCCGCCGGTCCAGATCGATTGCAGCAGGGTGAGCAGATAGGCCGCGCCTTGGGTGGCGAGGTCGCTCAGCCCCTGCCGGATCTGCGGCATGCGGTCGCCGATCACCGAGCGCAGCCAGTCCGCCTTCTCGCCCGTCGCGAGATTTTGCAGCTTCACGATGTATTCGGGTAGGTTGGTGATGAAGGCGGCGAGCTGCGAGGAGAAGATCGGCAACACCAGAAGCAGCAGCGCGATGCCGACCAGCAGCGTCACCGAGATGGTGAGCAGCGAGGCCAGCAGCCGATTCAGGCCGAAGCGCTCCAGCCGGGTGGTCAGCGGATTAAGGAAATAGGCCAGCGCCATGCCGGCGACGAAGGGCAGCAGCACGCTGGATAGCAGCCAGCAGGCCACGACGAACACCGCCAGCATCGAAAGCCAGAACGTCACCTGCTTGTGCCAGATCATGCCACCGTCCGAATGTCCCCGAGGGATACCGCCACCGCTTCAATACCCTAGACAGGGCGGAAGTTCGGTTGAGGCCATTGATACAGCAAAATCCCGCGTGTGCGATGCACAACCCGCCCGTGCGCCTTTCATTCACCGCGCCGGCCGGCGGCTCCGTCCTTCGGACCCGTGACGCGGCGGCTGCGGCGTGGCACAAGGCGGTGATCCCTGTACCTGCCGCGATGATTTCCATGCGCTTCTCAGTCCTCACCTCCGCCGTCGTCGCCGCGCTGGTCGGCTTCGGGGGAACCATCGCCATCGTGGTCGCCGCCTCGCAGGCGGCCGGGGCCGATCCGGGACAGATTTCCTCGGGCGTGGTCGGGCTGTGCCTGTCCATGGCGGCGACCAGCGCCTTTCTGGGCTGGCGCCACCGCCTGCCGATCATCACCGCCTGGTCGACGCCCGGTGCGGCGCTCGTGGCCGGCTCGCAGGGGCTTTCGATCAATGTGGCGGTCGGCGCCTTTCTCATGGTGGGCGCGCTGATCCTGGTTACCGCCGCGGTCAAGCCGCTCGGGGCGCTGGTGCAGCGCCTGCCGGTCGCGGTGGCCGCCGCCATGCTCGCGGGCGTGCTGTTCCGCTTCTGCACCGCCGTGTTCAGCAGCGCGCAGGTCGACCCGATGCTGGTGCTGCCGCTGGTGGTGCTGTTTCTGGTGGCGCGGCGCATCAGCCCGTTCGGCGCGGTGCTCGCGGTGCTGGGCGTCGGCATCGCCTTCGCCTTCTTCCTCGGCGAGGTCGCGCCGCTGCCGGAGCATATGCCGCTGCCGACGCTGACGCTGATCTGGCCCGAATTCGACCTCCAGGCGCTGATCGGCATCGGCCTGCCGCTCTATCTCGTCACCATGGCCTCGCAGAACCTGCCGGGCTTCGCGGTGCTTCAGGCGGCCGGCTACACGCCCCCGACCCGCGCGATTCTGACGGTGACCGGTCTCGCCTCGCTGATTACCGCGCCCTTCGGCTCGCTGACGACCAATCTCGCGGCGATCACCGCCTCGATCTGCACCGGACCGGAAGCGCATCCCGATCCGGCCAAGCGCTGGATGGCGAGCCCGTGCTACGGCCTGTTCTATATCCTGCTCGCCATTGCCGGCGCGGCGCTGGTGGCGCTGATCGCCGCCCTGCCGGCGGCACTGATTGCCACCTTCGCCGGCCTCGCTTTGCTGGGGCCGCTGGTGAACGCGCTGGGCACCGCGATGGGCGATCCGGCCCGCCGCTTCCCGGCGGTGCTGACGCTCGCGGTCACGGCCTCGGGCGTCTCGATGGCGGGCATCGGTTCGGCATTCTGGGGTCTTGCCGCCGGCCTGATCGCACTCGGCATCGACCATGCCGGGCGGCGCTGACACCCTTGCACGCGCGCCGCGCCTTGCGAGGCGGCGGATAAGCGGCTAATCCGCCTCTCAATCCTCGGGAGCCAATGATGAGCGGTACGGAAAAAGGCCTCAGCTATCGTGATGCGGGCGTCGACATCGATGCCGGCAACCGGCTGGTCGATCTGATCAAGCCGCTGGTCAAGGCGACCCGCCGCGCCGGCGCGGATGCCGATATCGGCGGTTTCGGCGGGGTCTTCGACCCGAAGGCGGCGGGGTTCAAGGACCCGCTTATCGTCGCGACCACAGATGGCGTCGGCACCAAGCTCAAGATCGCCATCGAGACCGGCCGCCACGAGACCATCGGCATAGACCTCGTCGCGATGTGCGTGAACGACCTCGTCGTGCAGGGCGCCGAGCCGCTGTTCTTCCTCGACTATTTCGCCACCGGCAAACTGGCACCGGATGTTGGCGCCAAGATCGTCGCCGGCATCGCCAAGGGCTGCATGGAATCCGGCTGCGCGCTGATCGGCGGCGAGACCGCCGAGATGCCCGGCATGTACAGCGATGGCGATTACGACCTCGCCGGCTTCTCGGTCGGCGCGGTGGAGCGTGGCGAATTGCTGCCCTCCCCCAATGTGCGCCCCGGCGACGTGCTGCTCGGCCTCGCCTCCTCCGGCGTGCATTCCAACGGCTATTCGCTGGTGCGGCGCATCGTCGAGGTCTCGGGGCTCGGTTGGGATGCACCCGCGCCGTTCCACAAGGGCCAGACCCTGGGCGAGGCGCTGCTCATGCCGACCCGGCTTTATGTGAAGTCGGTGCTCGGGGCGATCCGCTCGACAGGCAAGGTGAAGGCGCTCGCCCACATCACCGGCGGCGGATTGACCGAGAACCTGCCGCGCGTGCTGCCCAAGCACACGGTCGGGCGCATCGATCTCGACGGGCTCCATGTGCCGCCGGTGTTCCGCTGGCTGGCGCAGACCGGCAATGTCGCACCCGAGGAGATGCTCCGCGCCTTCAACTGCGGCATCGGCATGGTCGTGGTCTGCGCCCCCGAGGACGCCGAGACAGTCGCGGACGCGCTGGCTGATGGCGGCGAGGAAGTCATCCATCTGGGCTGCATCGAGCCCGGCGAGGGCGCGGCGCATACCGTCTATGACGGCACGCTGGCGCTGGACGCGCCGCTGTGACCCGCAAACGCGTCGCCGTCCTTATCTCGGGCCGCGGCTCCAACATGATGTCGCTGCTGGAAGCGGCGGCGAACCCGGATTACCCGGCCGAGATCGTGCGCGTCATCTCCAACCGGCCGGATGCTCATGGGCTGGTGCGTGCTGAGGCCGCCGGAATCGCCACGCTCGCGATCGATCACAAGACCTATGCCGACCGCGCGAGCTTCGACGCCGCGCTCGACGTCGCTCTGGAAGAGGCCCAGGCCGACATCGTGTGCCTCGCCGGCTTCATGCGCCTGCTCACCCCCGGTTTCACGCAGAAATGGCGCGGACGGATGATCAACATCCACCCGGCGCTGCTGCCGAGCTTCAAGGGCCTGCATACCCATGAGCGCGCGCTGGCCGAGGGCGTGAAGATCCACGGCTGCACCGTGCATTTCGTGACGCCTGAGATGGATGTCGGCCCGATCATCATCCAGGCCGCCGTGCCGGTGCTGGAGGGCGATACGCCCGACACGCTGGGCGCGCGCGTGCTGGCGCAGGAGCATGTCATCTACCCGGCGGCTCTGCGACTGGTGAGCGAAGGGCGCGCACGCGTCGACGGCAACCGTGTCGCCATCGACGAGTTCGAGATCGTCCCGCCCGCGCTGGTGGTGCCTCCGGCGGGCTGAGGCCGCTGGTCTACATCCAGTGAATTACTTCGATACCACTTGCCGGACGCGTGGCAACGTTCGATCCTCTGCGCGCGGAAGTCGCGCATCGACCTGACGTCGGGGGCAAGGGAAAGCGATGTTTCAGACGGCCATCGCCTTCGTATTGGGTAATCTGCCGGCCATCCTGTTCGTCGGCGCCTTCGTCATGGCGGCATTGACCGGAAGGCCCGCTGATTATCCTGCCCGCCTTCTGGAATGGCTGCTGCTGGCAACCGGCATTGCCTATGTCTGGGCCGGCTTCTTCCACATCGCGTTCCCGCACATGGCGGCGGCGAGCATCGGCTGGGAGGTCAGCCCATTCCAGTTCGAGATAGGCGTCGCCGACGCCGCCATCGGGGTGATCGCGATTTTGTCGTTCTGGCGCTCGCTGGATTTCAAGGCGCCGGTCGTCGGCTATTATAGCCTGTTCTCCTTCGGGGTCGCCTACGGTCATTTCCGCGAGGCGTTCGAAGCGGGCGACACCTCGAAGAACAATTTCGGGCTGCTTCTGGTCATCACGCTGATCTACGCCGTGCTGCTGCCCGTGCTGTACTTGCTGGCACGGCGGAAGATCGCCTGAACGGGCGCGATCAGGCGATCCCGACCGCCCGTACCGTGGGCTGCTCCTCGTCCTGCGCATCGGAAGCCTCGATCGCGACCTTCATGCCTGTCATCTCGGCCTCGCCATAGATCGTGGCGAAGGCGGCGTCCGCCGCGTCGCGCCCGACCCCGATCCGCACCAGCCCCTGAAGCGCGGCCTTGCGCGTCGGATCGAATAGATACCAGGCATCGCCGAGATAGGCCTCGAACACCGCGTGGAAATCCGGCGGGTCGAGCTGCCAGGCATAGGCGCTGGCAAAGCGGGCGGGGATGCCGAGCGCCCGGCAGAAGGCGATCGCCAGATGCGCGAAGTCGCGACACACGCCGGCACGCAGCACCATGGTGTCATAGGCCGAGGTCTGCGAATCCGAGGTGCCGCTCTGGTAATCGACATGCTCGTAGATCCAGTTGCAGATCTGCGTCACCCGGCCGTGGCCCGGCGGCAGCGCGCCGAATTCGCGGTGGGCGAAACGCGCCAGCACGTCGGACTGGCAGTAGCGGCTGGGATTAAGATAGGGCGCGAGTTCGAGCGGTAGCTCGGCGATCGGCACCTCCGGTACCGTCGCCGGGTCGGCGTCGTGCATGTCGAGGGCGACCTCGGCGTCGTAGCTCACCGAGAACGGCCCAGGCTGCACCATGACGCGCACAAGACGCGTCCCGCTCTCGCTGGCGACATGGCGGTCCAGCGCCTGCGGAGGATCGAGCACCAAGCTCTCCGAGAGGATGCGCTGGTTGCGCAGCGCCGCGGCCTCGACGTTCAGGATGAACAGCGTGGGCTGCTTGACCTCATAGTCGAGGCGGGAGGAGACGCGGAATTTCATCGGGCACCTTGCAGCTGAACGGGTCGCGGACAAGACGTTTGAACCGCCGCGAAGTTCCATGCGCCCGATACCGTTCAGCCTGTCGCGGGCGCCTGTTCTCGAATGATCCGCACCCGGTTGTCGTGAAACGCCGCGCCGCCCACCGGCGCAACCGGATCGGCGCCGGTCAGCGCGTTGATGCCGCGACCGCCGCGGTGGGCGCCGTTCGGCCAGATCGATTCCGCCACCACCACGCCGCGTCGCAGGCCGTCGAACAGCCGAGCGTGCAGTTCCACCCCGCCGCGCGCGCTCTCCACCCGCACCACATCGCCGGCCGCGATGCCGAGGCCGGCGGCGTCCTGCGGGTGGATCATCAGCTCCGGGCGCTTTTCACGCGCCACAGAACCCGGCGTCTCGGTAAAGCTGGAATTGAGGAAGGAGCGCGCCGGCGCCGTTACCAGCCGGAACGGGTACTCGGCGGTCGCCTCCTCGATCACGCCCCAATGATCGGGCCATTCCGGCATGTCGGCGACCGGGCCGAACTTCGCCGGCGCGGCATAAGGCACTTTCGGCCAGTTCGGCCTCAAGCGGAACTTGCCGTCCGGCCAGTTGAAGCCGCGCCCATAATGGGCGGTCTCGAAATCGGGCTGCACGTCGATGAAGCGCTTCTCCTCCAACTCGGCGAAGCTGCCGCGCCGGCTGGCCTGCAAGGTACGGTCGGCGATCGCGCGGGCGCTGAGCGCGAAACCCTCATGCTCGGCGCCTAGACGCTCGGCGAGCGCGCAGATCACCTCATGGTTGGAGCGGCACTCCCCCGGCGCGTCGACCAGCTTGGGGCCGGCGATCACATACTGGTTTCCGCCGCCCTGATAGATGTCGTCATGCTCGGTGAACATGGTCGCGGGCAGCACGATGTCGGCGTACAGCGCGGTCTCGGTCATGAACTGCTCGTGCACCGCGACGAACAGGTCCTCGCGCGCAAAGCCCGCCCGCACCTTGTCCTGCTCCGGCGCCACCGAGACCGGGTTGGTGTTCTGGATCAGCATGGCCGTGACCGGCGGACCGCCGCCCAGCACCTCGGCATCGCCGCACAAAATGGCGCCGATGCGCGACTGGTCGAGCATGCGCGCCCGCGACGCCGGGCCGCCCGTGCCCTCGATGAGTTGCTTGTTCCAGGCGAAAATCGCGCCATTGGTGTGAAATACGCCCCCGCCCTCGTGCCTCCAGGCGCCCGTAACGGCCGGAATGCAGGTCACGGCGTGCATGTTCACCGCGCCGTTGCGCGAGCGGGTGAAGCCGTAGCCGGCGCGGATGAAAGTGCGCGGCGTGGCGCCGATCGCGTGGGCGAAGGCCTCGATCTCCGCAGCCGGCAGCCTGGTGATGGCGGCCGCCCATTCCGGCGTGCGGAGCTGTAGATGCGCCTCAAGCCCCGCGGCATCGTCGGTATGGCGCGCGAGATAGTCGCGATCCGCCATCCCGTCACGGAACAGCACATGCATCACCGCGCAGGCCAGCGCGCCGTCGGTGCCGGGGCGGATCAGCACCGGGATATCGGCCTGCTCCATGGTCGGCGAACGATAGACGTCGACCACCGCGATCTTCGCCCCGCGTTCCTTTCGGGCGCGGGTGGCGTGCGCCATGACGTTGATCTGGGTCGAGACCGGGTTGGTGCCCCAGATCACCACAAGGTCGCTCTTCGCCATCTCGCGCGGGTCGGGGCCGGCAAGGCGCCCTGTACCGGCGAGAAAGCCGCTCCAGGCCGGGTTGGTGCAGATGGTGGAGAAGAAGCGAGAATAGCCCTTAGCGTGGGTCAGCCGGTTGATGCCGTCGCGCATCACCAGCCCCATCGTACCGGCATAGTAATAGGGCCAGACCGCCTCGGGCCCGTGCGTCGCCTCGGCAGCGCGGAAGCGCGCGGCGATGGTGTCCAGCGCCTCGTCCCAGCCCATCGGCTCGAACTCGCAGCTGCCTTTCGGCCCGGTGCGGCGCAGGGGCCGGGTCAGCCGGTCCGGATGGTTGGCGCGCTCCGCATAGCGCGCGACTTTCGCGCAGATGACGCCGGCGGTGTAGCTGTTGTCCTTCGAGCCGCGCACCCGGCCGATGCGCCCGCCGGAAATGTCGATTTCCAGCGCACAGGTCGACGGGCAGTCATGCGGACAGGCGGAATAGCCGGTGCGGATCGGGTTATGTTGATTCATGAAAAAGCGCTCCGCCACCATCGTAGCGGAGCGCCCTTCCCTTTTACACTGTCCGTTCGGACAGGAGCGCTCAGTGAGCGGCGGCCTCGCGGCGGCGGCTCTTCACGATCCAGCCGAAGGACAGCACGAAAGCCGCGCCGATCACCGCCGCGAGATAATGCGGCAGCGCCGTCGGCTTCAGGCCGATCGGATCCTCGGGATCGGCCACCACCTCGACCAGACCCGTCGCCATGGTCTGCATGGTTTCGAGCACGATCTTGTCGCTGACCAGCATCTCGCCGGCGATCCAGCCGAGCAGCGCCGCGCCGAACCAGATCAGGGCCGGGAAGCGCGAAATCAGCTTCAGGATCAGCTGCGAGCCGAAGACGATCAGCGGGATGGTCAGCAGCAGGCCGAAGATGAACAGTTCGGCATGCCCGCGGGCGGCGGCGGCGATCGCCACCACATTGTCGAGGCTCATCACCGCATCGGCGATGGCAATGGTGCGCACGGCCTTCCAAAGGCTGTCCGCGCTCTCGACGTGATGATCGCCGCCCTCCTCGTCGAGGACGAGCTTGATCGCGATCCAGAACAGCAGCAGCGCGCCGACCACCTTCAGCAGCGGAACGCCGAGCAGGTAGGAGACGGCGAGCGCGAAGATGATGCGCAGGCCCACGGCAGCGCCGGCACCCAGAAGGATGCCCCATTTGCGCTGCTTTTCCGGGAGCGAACGGCAGGCGAGTGCGATGACCACCGCGTTGTCGCCGGAGAGCAGAAGATCGATCCAGATGATCTGCAGCAGGGATACCCAGAAGATCGGGCTAGAGAAATCCATCGTTTCCTCTCTGGTCCTTCAAAAGACTAAGGGTCTGGAGGTAAGCCAACCTCGCCGGTCGGAGGTGGAAGATTTGGTATACATAATAAATTACACCAAACCGTCCCCCCGGAACTGAAAGTGCCCGCGGCTGCGAACCGCGGGCACTTTCCGGCGAGGGGAACCGCCGCGTGTCAGCTACCCGCGTGCGGGGAGTGGGCGCTCTTCTTGAAGCGGACGATCAACCACCCGATGGACAGCACCATGGCGGCACCGGCCGCCGCGGCGATGTATTCGAACTGGTGCACCATGGCCTCGCCGAAATAATCCAGCACCTTGACGTCCGACAGGAACATCTCGCCGGCCACCCAGCCGAGCAGCGCCGCGCCGGCCCACACGAGCCATGGGAAGCGCGACAGCAGCTTCATGATGAGCGCCGCGCCCGCGACGATCATCGGGATCGAGATGACGAGGCCGATGATGATCAGCGTCCAGTTGCCGTCAGCCACGGCCGCGATGGCGACCACGTTGTCGAGGCTCATCACGAGGTCGGCCACGGCGATGGTGCCGACCGCGCGCCACAGGCTCTCATGGCCATGGACGCCCTCGCCTTCCTCACCCTCGGGAACCACGAGATCCACGGCAATGTACATCAGGGCGATGGAGCCGAGGATGCGCAGCCAGGGCAGGCCGAGCAGCACGGCCACGATGGCCGTGAACACGATACGCATACCGACGGCGACGGCGGCACCCATGATCATGCCAATGCGGCGAAGACGGTCGGGAAGCGACCGGCAGGCCATGGCGATGACGACTGCGTTGTCGCCCGAAAGCAGGATATTGATCCAGATGATCTTCAGAAGTGCCAGCCAGAACAGCGGCTCAAGATAGCTCATGATACAAGTTTCCCCTCACCACCCGTCCTCGTTGGGACGGGCTTTTGATATGGTTCAAGTCGGCGTTGGCGCGCCGGTTTAAGGTGAGGCAAGAGGAGGTGGCTCCGGCGGGCCCACTCCCGGGCGCTCGTGGCGCGCCAAAACGGCTATCCCCGCTGCGGGCCACTTCTCCGTGGCCGGACCCCCGCAGCGCCCATATCCAAGCAACATACATAATAATCTATGGTGTGGCCAAGCCCATCCAGGAAAATTCCTGCCAAAATGATGCTGCGGCCGCACAGGGTTGCATTGCTGCGCAAAAACAGCAGCGCCTCGCTCCAGCATCTGGAGCGAGGCGCGCCGTAAGGTCAAGCAGTCAGAGCCGCGGATGCAGCTCAGCCGACGATTTCATTACCCGAGAAGAACTGGGCGATTTCGATCGCGGCATTCTCGAGGCTGTCGGAACCATGGGCCGAATTCTCGCCGACCGAGAGCGCGAACTCCTTGCGGATGGTGCCTTCTGCGGCGTTGGCCGGGTTGGTGGCGCCCATAACTTCGCGATACTTGGCGACGGCGTTCTCGCCCTCAAGTACCTGCACGACGATCGGCTCGGAGATCATGAAATCGACGAGCTCGCCGAAAAAGGGCCGCTCCTTGTGGACGCCGTAGAAAGTCTCGGCCTGGCCACGGGTGAGAAGGATGCGCTTCTGCGCGACGATGCGCAGGCCCGCCTTCTCGATGGTGGCGTTGATGGCGCCCGTCAGGTTGCGACGGGTAGCGTCCGGCTTGATGATCGAAAAGGTGCGCTCGAGCGCCATGGCGGTCGTTCCTTGGAGATTTAGGGAGGGAGTGATTTCGCAGCGGCTTATAGCGGCGCGTTACCGTCCCGACAAGATGACGCCTGCGCGATGGACGAGTGAAGCACGCCGACGCGGCGTTAATCACGTTTTCATGAAAGTCCCTTGGAACTTTCGCGCCACACCACACGTTAATCGCACGTTAACGGATCGCACAGGGCACACGACGGACATGCAGGAACGGAACTGGTCTCGTTCTTTGCCGCGCAGAACCCCACGGGGTAGGCGCGAACCGGCGTTCATGTGCCAGGTGTGGGTAACCGCAGGCGAGCGCAGACGTATGACGACATAAC
This sequence comes from Ancylobacter gelatini, assembly GCF_022601675.1. Classification (GTDB taxonomy): domain Bacteria; phylum Pseudomonadota; class Alphaproteobacteria; order Rhizobiales; family Xanthobacteraceae; genus Ancylobacter; species Ancylobacter gelatini. The sequence goes on from NZ_JAKVIL010000008.1 coordinate 22,205, forward strand.
GGCCCGGTGGCACTTTCCACCGGAACAGGTGGTGAAGGTGAATGCCATGCTCAGGACCGTTTTCATAAGCGCCATAGCCACTGTGATGGGCGCTACCGCCCTATTCGCTGGCGCCAGTTCGACGAGTGGCTATTTCAAGCGGCAGCCCACGCTCGCGAGCGTCGAGATGCCTGCAGAGGAAATCGCCGGTGACTGCGTTATCCAGAGCCGCTGGATGAGCGACGCGGGCCGAATGGTGAAGGTAGACCGCCCGGTTTGTTACTGAGGCGGCCGACCAACGGGATTCGACAGGTTTGATGAAATAGGCTCGCGGCATCCCCCACTCCCCCAAGCCCCACGCGAGCTTATCGTGCCCCGGCTCCTTTCCCCCAAGGGAGCCGGGGCTTTTTTATGCCTTGGGGCTGCGTCGCCTTCCGATGAACACCAGACAACGCCGCGTTCAGCCTGCGAGCGGGCGCGGCGTGGCATGTTCAGGACGTTCCGGTTCGCCGGACCCTCTGGAGAGCGCAGCCGGTTTTCGCCGACCTCGTGCTGCGCACCCCGGCCCTGTCCGCAGGGCCGGGGCCTTCCATTGCGCCAGCGCGATCAATGTCATCACCGCTGTGAATTGGCGCCGGGCCCAGCGAGAGCGCATCATCGCCCGGCTCACCGCCGATCCGCAGGATTTCCCATATGGTCGTTTCTCCCGCCTCGCCCGCCCCGGTGTCGCTTCTCTCGCGCTACCGGGATCTCGCCGCCTATAATCGATGGGCGAACGCTCGGCTGCTGGACGCCTGCGCCCGGGTCTCCCGCGCGGAGTATCGCGAGGAACGCGGCGCCTTCTTCGGCTCCATCCACGGCACGCTCAACCATCTGCTGGCGGCGGACCGGATATGGATGGCGCGCTTCACGGGAGAGGGGCCGACCGCCGGCCGTCTCGACGCGATCATCTGCGAGGAACTGGAGCAACTCGGGCGTGAGCGTGCGCGCGAGGACGAGCGGATCGTCGGCTATGTCGGGAGGCTGACTGCAGCGGACCTCGCCACGGAGCTGAGCTACACCAATTCGAGCGGCGCGCGCTTCGCGCAGCCGCTGGCCTCTACCCTCGACCATTTCTTCAATCACCAGACCCATCATCGTGGGCAGGCTCACACGCTGCTGACCCAATTTCTCGGCAATGCCGGGGGCCCTTCGCTCGACCTCATCTATTTCCAGCGCGAGACCGGCACGGGCGGCGCGCGGACCGGCTGAGCGCGCGATCCCCCACCCCCTTGCCCCCGCCGGCACGACCGTGCAAAAGGCGGGCGTGATCACTCTCCACGACATATCGCTGCGCGTTGCCGGGCGCCTGCTGATCGACCACGCCACGGTGGCGATCCCCGAGGGCGCGCGGGTCGGCCTGGTCGGGCGCAACGGCACCGGCAAGACCACGCTGTTTCGCGCCATCACCGGGGATCTGGCGCTGGAGAGCGGCGATATCCGCATTCCCAGCGGTGCGCGCATCGGACAGGTGGCGCAGGAAGCGCCCGCCGGCCCCGAGCGGCTGATCGACGTGGTGCTCGCCGCCGACACGGAGCGCGCGGCATTGCTCACCGAGCGCGACATCACCCAGGATCCGGCACGCATCGCCGAGATCGAACTCCGCCTCGTCGACATAGACGCACATGCCGCGCCCGCGCGGGCGGCGCGCATCCTCGCCGGGCTCGGCTTCGACGACGCCGCACAGCAAAGGCCCTGCTCGGAATTTTCCGGGGGCTGGCGCATGCGCGTTGCGCTGGCGGCGATCTTGTTCGCCGAACCCGACCTGCTGCTGCTCGACGAGCCGACCAATTATCTCGACCTCGAAGGCACGCTTTGGTTGCAGGATTATCTCGCGCGCTATCCGCGCACCGTGCTGATCGTCAGCCATGACCGTGAACTGTTGAACGAATCGGTCTCCTACATTCTGCATCTCGACCGGGCCAAGTTGTCATTGTGGCGGGGCGGTTATGATTCCTTCGAGCGCCAGCGCGCCGAGAAGCAGGTGCTCGATGCCAAGATGCGCGCCAAGCAGGACGCGCGGCGCAAACATATGGAATCGTTCGTCGAACGGTTTCGTGCCAAGGCGTCCAAGGCCCGGCAGGCGCAGTCGCGGCTGAAGGCGCTGGCGCGCATGGCACCGATCAGCGAGGAGGTTGGGGAGAGTGCCGCGGCGATTTCGATCCGCCACCCGACGCGCATCCCCTCCCCGCCGATTCTGACGCTGGATCGCGTGTCCGCCGGCTACGATCCCGGCAAGCCGGTGCTGCGCAACCTGACATTGCGCATCGACCACGACGACCGCATCGCGCTGCTCGGGCCGAATGGCAACGGCAAATCGACCTTCGCCAAGATGATATCCGGCCGGTTGCCGGCGCTGGGTGGCGACATGGTGAAGGCGGCGGGATTGGAAATTGCCTATCTCGCCCAGCATCAACTCGACGAACTGGTGGCTGAGGAGACGGTGTACGACCATGTACGCCGGCTGATGCCGGAGGCGCCGGAGGCCAAGGTACGCTCGCGAGCGGCCGAAATGGGCTTTTCCGGCGGCACCGCCAATACCAGGATTGCCGCGCTTTCGGGTGGCGAAAAGGCCCGGCTGCTACTCGGCCTCGCCGCGTTCAACGGGCCGCACCTGCTCATTCTCGATGAGCCGACCAATCATCTCGACATCGCCTCGCGGCAGGCGCTGGTCGAAGCGATCAATGATTTTCCCGGCGCGGTGATCCTGGTCAGCCATGACCGCGCACTGCTCGATGCCTGCGCCGAACGCTTGTGGCTGGTGGCGAACGGGACGGTGCGCCCCTATGAGGGCGATCTCGACGAATATCGCACGCTGGTGGTCGGGCGTTCGGCCTCCTCGCAGCGCGGCGAAACATCGTCCCGTGCGGGCGAGCGGCGCAGCGCCGCCGAGAAGCGGGCGGAAACCGCGCCGCTGCGCAAGAAGATCAAGGATGCCGAGGCCGCGATCAATCGCCTCGAAAAGCTTCTTGAAACTCTGGACGCCAAGCTCGCCGACCAGTCGATTTATCTGCGCGACCCTGCCAGCGCACAGCGCCTGGCGCGCGAGCGCAGCGAGGCCGCCGCCGCTCTTGAAGCCACGGAAGAAAGCTGGCTGCAGCTTTCGTCGGAACTCGACGCCGCCAGCGCCTAGGCCCCGCATTCTGGATAGGCCATCGCGCAGGAGGCCGCGTGTCGGGCGGCAGAGGCACGTCCCTGCCATTGATGGCGTGACATGAAAACCGTCGCGCCCCCGGCCCTTCCATCTCCTCATTCCCTTCGCTCATGCGGGCCCGCACCCACCGGCCTCGAAACGCCGTGAACCGGATCATGCTGTTCAACGACCGCAGGGGTCAGACGGAGCAGGGCTTCAGGTGAAGAGGCGCCGCAAAAGCAAAAAGCCCCGGCACAAGGCCGGGGCTTTCCGTAGAACCAATCTCTTGGAAGAGATCAGAAGGAGCGACGAACCGACAGGATGACCTGGTTGTTGTCGGTCGAGCTGGTGGCGTTGCCGAGCTCGTCGATAACCGGGCTGTCGTACTGGGTCTCGCCGTAGGTGTACTGAGCGACGAACAGCAGGTTCTTGACCGGGCTCCAGTTCAGGCTGGCGCCGACGGTGAAGAGGTTGTAGCTCGGGGTCGCCAGACCAGCGTAGCTGACCGGAACTTCGGCTTCGCCGTAGTTACCGAACACGACGCCGTAGAAGTTGGACGAGAAGTAGTGGGTGAATTCACCCGCGATCGTCCAGGCTTCCGAAGCCTCAAACTCGCCGGTGAGCGGGTTGAGGTACAGGTCGACCAGCGAGTAGTCGCCGAGGGTCGAGTAACCACCGAGGATACCGGTGTACTCGGCAGCGCCCTTGCCGTAGGTGCCTTCGATGTACAGCGTGTCGCCATCGCCGAAGGACGGCAGGTTGAACTTCACGCCGCCGAGGACGGCCCAACCCACGTTGTCCTTGACTTCGAAGCCGGTCAGGTCGCTGTCAAGCGCCTTGACCATGCCCGACACCTGGAAACCGCCCCACTCGCCTTCGTAGTTGATGTTGGCGATGAAGGCCGGAATGTCGGTCTCGGTGTAGAGGCCGCCGAAGTCGGTGCCGTTCGAACGCTGGGTGTCGTCTTCGATCGAGAAGGTGGCCGTGAAGCCATTGCCGAAGTCAGCGGTGTAAGCCGCGACGATCGCGTTCTCGTCCGAGGTGATTTCGACCGAGTCGATACCCCAGATGTTGTTGTCGGCGTAGTAGTCGAAGAACGACTGGACCTTACCGAAGGTGAAACCAGCGAACTGGATGTAACCCTTATCGAGCGCGGGAGTGGTGCTCTCGCCGAAGTTGCCCGAGTAGTCATCGCCGTAGGTCATGCGATATTCGATGTACGAACGCAGGGTGCCGTATTCGGTCTGCGTACGAGCGTCGAGGCGGATCGCGCCACGAGCGAGGAAGTAGGTGTCGTCGTAGAACGACTCATCCGTGCCCGAGTAATCCTGGTAGTTGTAGTCGGTCTGCACGAAGCCACCGACCTTGAGGCAGGTATCCGAGCCGGGGATGTAGTAGAAGCCCGCGCCGTAGGTGGAGCAGATCTTCACGTATTCCGCAGCCTTCGCCTTCACAGGCAGATCGGCCGCCGCAGCAGTCCCGACCATAGCAAGCCCGGCAACAGAACCGAGCAGCACATTCTTAATGACCGTCTTCACTTCATTCTCCCCCAAATTGGATCAATGTTGGGTTTTCGGTTGTCAGGACCCACCGCAACCGCGGCATCCGTTGATGATATTGTTGGAAACGGTTCCGATGCGCAAAGGCAAAGTGGCCGTTTGAGGCCTCTCCAAGGCATTACGCGGCGAAGTGTTGCCATCCAGACACAATTTCGAAAGCCGGAGCACTTCGCGGGCATCGACGGTAATATTGGAAAAAACACTAGGTAAATCAAAGATTAATGCCGTCGCGCGCGACTCGGTCATCCGGCAAATATGGCGGGGCGAGCCGCATTGCCGCCCCTTTCTCCGGCCTGTGGGCTCAGCGCCGCTGCCAGCGGCCCTCGGCCGTTTGCTGCCAATAGGCGACCTCGTGGCCAGCCGCCTTCGCGGCACGCCATTGCGCCCGCGCATGGTCGATCTGGGCGGGTTCCTCGCCTTGAAACATATGAATCACGCGCGTGTAGGCGCTCGCGTCGGGAATCGCGGCCTCGTCGAGGAGGAAGCGCACCACGGCACCATTGGGATTCGATTCGCTGGTGGTCAGGAGAATCGGCTGACGGGCCGATTCCGGCTGGCGATCAGTGCCGTGCGGGAGGAACGAGGCCTCGTCATAGGTCCAGAGCGCCTGATCGAGCGCCTCGACCCGCTCCTGCGAGGAGGCCTGCACCACGCAGCGCCAGCCGCGCTCCAGGCATTTCTCCAGAAGCTGGGGCAGCGCCGCCTCCAGGGGACGGCCCTGCAGATGATAGAAGAACACCTCGGACATGGCGGCCCCCATAAAGGAAGAAGGCCGGAACCCGGTTCCGGCCTTCGCGCTTCGTTTCTCAGGCTTCGTAGTCCCGCGCCACCAGATCGTCGAGCAGGCGAACGCCCCAGCCGGCGCCCCAGCTCTTGTTGAACTCATTGGCGGGCGAGGACATGGCGGTGCCCGCGATGTCGAGATGCGCCCACGGCACGTCACCGACGAATCGCTGCAGGAACTGCGCGGCGGTGATCGAGCCGCCGAATCGGCCGCCGGTGTTCTTCATGTCGGCGAAGCGCGAATCGATCAGCTTGTCGTAGTCGGAAGAGAGCGGCAGGCGCCACACCTTCTCGCCGGTGTTCTGTCCCGCGGCGAACAGCCGGCCGGCCAGCGTGTCGTCATTGGAGAACAGGCCGGCATGCTCGGTGCCGAGCGCGACCATGATCGCGCCGGTGAGCGTCGCGAGGTCGACCATGAATTGCGGCTTGAACCGCTCCTTGGCGTACCAGAGCACGTCACCGAGCACGAGGCGGCCCTCGGCGTCGGTGTTGATGATCTCGATGGTCTGGCCGGACATGGAGGTCACGATATCGCCCGGGCGCTGAGCCTTGCCATCGGGCATGTTCTCCACGAGGCCGATCAGGCCGACCGCGTTGACCTTGGCCTTGCGGCTGGCCAGCGCATGCATCAGGCCGACCACGCAGGCCGCGCCCGCCATGTCGCCCTTCATGTCCTCCATGCCGGCCGCCCCCTTGATGGAAATGCCGCCGGTATCGAACACCACGCCCTTGCCGACGAAGGCGACCGGGGCAACGCCCTCCTTGCCGCCGTTCCAGCGCATAACCACGACCCGGCTCTCCTCGGCCGACCCCTGGCCGACGCCGAGCAGCGCACCCATGCCGAGCTTCTTGAGGTCCTTCTCTCCGAGCACCTCGACATCGACGCCCACCTTGGCGAGGTCGCCCGCGCGCTTGGCAAATTCGGTCGGGGTCAGCACGTTGGCCGGCTCATTGACCAGATCGCGGGCGATCACGATGCCCTCGCCCGCCCCTTCGCGCTTCTTCCACGCGCGCTTCGCCGCCGCATCATCCGCAACATAAAGCGTGGCTTTGAGTTTGGCTGTCGCCTCCTCGGGCTTCTTCTTTGTCTTGTAGCGATCGAAAGCATAGGCGCGCAGGCGCAGGCCCAGCGCAATCTCGGCGGCAGCCTCGGGCGGCACGTCGAGGCCGGGAAGGTCGAGAACGAGGCTCACCTCCTTCGCCGATGACGGCAGTCGGCCCATGATGGCGCCACCGAGCTTCAGCCAATCCAGCGCCTTCATCTCGGCGGCCTTTCCGGCACCGACGACGAGGACGCGCGAGGCGCCGATGCCGGGCGGGGAGATGAGGTCGAGCGCGCTGCCGCTCTTGCCCTCGAAGCGGTCGGCCCCCGCAGCCCTGACGAACAGATCGCCCGCGGGCGCGAGCACCGCATCGCCGGACGGCGCCAGCGCGGGAACGCCGCCCGCCACCTCGACGGCCAGCAGGACCACCACGCCTTCAGGGGCCGCCGGCAATTTGGCGAAACTGATCTTCACATTCTCGGGCATGCTCTCGCACCTTGGTTGGCGTCGGTTTTCCCTGCCTTCTTAACCGATGCCATGGCGCGCGACGAGTGCCGCATACCGCTGCGCCGCAGCATTTGAGCCGGGTATGATTTGCACGCGGCGCCCGGCCCGCTTATTCATCTGCATCGAAGATGATGATCGAGGGCCGAGGGGCGGTCGCTCTGCGACGCTTGTTGAGGAAGACCGCCTGATGACCCGGCTCGACCGCTATGTGTTTCGTTCGGCGGCTTTCGCCTTCGTCGGTGTGCTCGGCGTGCTTGCCGGCATGATCTGGGTGACTCAGGCGCTGCGCCAGCTCGACATCATGACCACGCAGGGCCAGACCATCCTCGCCTTCGTCTTCATCACCAGCCTGGCTTTGCCCGCTCTGGTGCTGGCGCTGGCGCCCGCCGCCCTGTTCATGGCCGTGGCGCACACGCTGTTCCGCATGAACAGCGATTCGGAAATCGTGGTGGCGAGTGCCGCCGGCATCTCGACCTGGCGCTTCCTGCGGCCGCTGATCATCCTCGCCGTGCTCGTCGCTGCCGGCTGCACCGCCCTGTCGATGGAGATGGTGCCGGCCGCGATGCGGCAGTTCAGATATGAGATCACGCGCGTGCGCGCGGATCTGGTGGCTTTCATCGCCCAGCCCGGGCGCTTCACGATGCTGGCGCCCGGCATGGTGTTCAACGTGCGCGAGCGCAACTCCAACGGCGTTCTCGGCGGCATCTTCATCAATGATGCGCGCGAGCCCGATCAGGTGAACACCTATCTCGCCGATCGCGGGCAGGTCGTCGACACGGAGACCGGCACCTTCCTCATTCTGGAAGAGGGCGCGATCCACCGCCGCACGCCCGGCAAGCCCGACACCAACATCGTCGAGTTCGAGCGTTATGCCTTCGACCTGTCGCCCTTCACGTCGAGCAGCGACATGGCGGTGTACCGCGCCCCGGAACGCTCGTTCCGCGAATTGCTGGCGCGCTCGCCGGACGATCCGGCCTATCAGAAGGACCCGGGCCGGTTCACCGAAGAGATCCATCGACGGCTCTCGCTGCCGCTCTATGTGCTGGCCTTCTTCGGCATAGCGGTTGCCGCGCTGGCGGAGCCGCGCACCACACGCGAGGGCCGCGGCCTCGCGCTGGCCGCCACGGCGCCGTGGGTGATCATGCTGCAGGTCATGAGCTTCGGCCTCATCAACCAGGTGCGCAACAATGCCGATCTGGTGCCACTGGTCTATCTGGTGCCCATACTGGTGATCATCGGCAGCATCCTGTCGCTCACCGGGCGATTCAAGCCGCGCATGCCGCGGGCGATGCGTCGCTACATCGACAACCTGGCGCAGCGCGTCGTTCGCGAGACGGTCAATTGAGCGGGCGTGACCAGCAGCACCGCGCAAGCGAGGTCCGGCTGTGATCGGACGCACGCTCGCCATCTATTTCGGCCGCCGCTTCCTCAACTCCGTGCTGGGGATTTTCCTCGGCTGCGCCTTCCTGATCATGCTGGTCGACTTCCTGGAGATGTCGCGGCGCGTGGGCGAGCGCGATATCGACACGCTCACCCTGATGCTGGTGATCGTCTACCGCGCCCCGTTCTTCACGGAGCAATTGCTCCCCTTCGCCGTGCTGTTCGGCTCCATCGGCACGTTTCTGACCCTGTCACGGCGTCTTGAACTGGTGGTGGCACGTGCGGCGGGCATTTCCGCATGGCAGTTCATTTCGCCAGCCTGCTTTCTGGCGGTGCTGCTCGGCGTGCTGTCCACCACGGTCTACAATCCGATCTCGGCGGACTTCAAGGAACGCGCGAATCGGATCGAGGCAGAGATTTTCAACCGCCAGAGCGGCCTGTTTTCCTCAACGGGAAGCGGGTTCTGGATTCGCCAGCAGAGCGTCGACGGCGAGGCGATCATCGAGGCGGCCGCCAAGAGCGACGGTGGGCGAGAGCTTTCCGGCGTCAACGTTTTCGTGTTCGGGCACGATGGAAAGCTGCTGGAGCGCATCGAGTCGCGTAGCGCGACGCTCGAATCCGGTTCATGGCGGCTAAGCGACGCGCGCGTCTTAACTCCTGGAATAGGGTTGATGAGCTACCATACGTACATGGTCGCCACGAATCTCACCCCCCACCAGGTCCAGGACACGCTGCAGAGCGAGTCCGTCTCCTTCTGGGATCTTCCACAGGCTGTGGATGCCGCCGAACGCGTCGGTTTCGGCGCGGAACGCTACCGGCTGCAGTACCAGAGCCTGTTGGCCCGCCCCATGCTGCTGCTGGCGATGGTGCTCATCGCGGCGTCGGTGAGCCTGCGCGTGTTTCGCTTCGGCGGTATCGGCCAGACGATTCTGGGTGGCGTGGCCGCCGGGTTTCTGCTTTATGTGTCGACCAAGCTCGCCGAAGACCTCGGTGAGGCCGGGATCGTGAATCCCATTATCGCAGCGTGGTTTCCAGCAGTCGTTGGGGCATTGATGGGTGTTCTCATCCTGCTTCACCGGGAGGACGGATGAAGGTCGGCAGCGTATACGCCGGCCAGGCGGGCTCAAAGGTTCACCAGCGTTCGCGCCGGCGGAATCAGCTCGCTTGTTGGCTGTTCTTAACGGTGTTTTCGGGCACGCTGGGCGTTCTGGTTCCAGCGCAGGAGGTGTCTGCCCAAGAGGGTGGCGCGCCGGTGATTGCGCGTGAGCTTCTGGGCGATCGTCAGGTCGACCCAAACGCCAAGATGCTCGTGACCGCCGATGAGCTGGTCTATGACTACACGCGCAACGAGGTCATCGCCGACGGCAATGTCCAGATCTACTATGACGGGTCCGTCCTTGAGGCGAGCCGCGTCGTTTATGATCGCAACAACAACCGGCTGAAGGCCGAGGGCGGCGTCCGGCTGAAGGACAAGGACGGGCAGGTCATCTCGGCCGAGAGCCTCGATCTGTCGCAGCAGTTCACCGACGGCTTCGTCAATTCGCTGCGCATCGACACCGTCGACAACATGCATTTCGCCGCCGCCCGGGCCGACCGCTCGAATGGTGACACCACGGTTCTGACCAGCGGCGCCTACACGCCTTGCGAACCCTGTAAGACAAACCCGGAAAAGCCGCCGCTCTGGCAGGTCAAGGCCGCCAAGATCATCCATAAAGAAAAAGAGCAGATGATCTATTTCGAGGACGCGCGCCTCGAATTCCTTGGCGTGCCGATCGCCTGGGCGCCCTACATGTCCGCGCCCGATCCGACCGTGAAGCGCAAGTCCGGCTTCCTGGCCCCGAAGTTCATCAACAATTCGGAAATCGGCTACGGCGCCACGATCCCCTATTTCTGGAACATCGCGCCCAATATGGACGTGACGTTCTCGCCGCTGTTCGTCTCCAAGCAGGGCGTCATGCTCGACGCCGAATTCCGTCAGCGTCTGGAGACCGGCACCTGGCGCATCCGCGCCGCGGGTATCGACCAGCTCGACAAGGACGCGTTCGAGGGCCAGCCGGGCTATCGCGACCAGCGCGGCATGATCGAGACCCACGGCCAGTTCAATATCAACGAGCACTGGTACTGGGGCTGGGACGGCTGGCTGACGTCGGACGAGACCTTCCTCGACGACTACGACCTGATCAACGACACGGTCAAGGAAGTCACCTCGCAGATCTACCTCGTCGGACAGGGCGACCGCAGTTACTTCGACCTGCGCGCCCAGTACTTCACCGGCCTGACGTCCTATGACGACCAGGAGCAGCTCCCGGTCATCCACCCGGTGCTCGACTACAGCAAAACCCTCGGCGACTCGATTTTCGGCGGCGAGTTCAATTACGCCTTCAACCTGACCAGCCTGACACGTGATCAGGCGGACCTTCGCGCCACGTCGCAGGAATATGTTCCGGCCGTGATCACCGAAGGCCCGATGAACCAGTGCGATCTGGCGGCGATCAGTGCGGATTCGGCGGCACAGCAGCGTCAGGACTGCCTGATGCGCGGCATGGCCGGCTCCTACACCCGCCTGTCGGGCGAGGCGACCTGGCGCCGCAGCCTGATCGACAATGTCGGTCAGGTGTGGACCCCCTTCGTCAATCTGCGCGTCGACGTCGCGTCGGTGCAGCCGGAATCTCAGGATTATCCGTGGCTGCCCAGCGGCGATGCGCAGCTGATCCGGGCCATGCCGGCGGTCGGCCTTGAATATCGTTACCCGTTCATCGCCGTGCACTCCTGGGGCACGCAGACCATCGAGCCGATCGCGCAGATCATCGCCCGTCCGAACGAGACCGATATCGGCAAGTTCCCGAACGAAGACGCGCAGAGCCTGATCTTTGACGACACCAACCTGTTCGAGATCAGCAAATATTCGGGTTACGACCGTGTGGAAGGCGGCGGCCGCGCCAATGTCGGCATCCAGTACACGGCCAACCTGAACAGTGGTGGCATTGTCAACGCGCTGTTCGGTCAGTCGTACCATCTGTTCGGCAAGAACTCGTATGATTACGTCGACATGGCCAATACAGGTGCCGAATCCGGCCTTCAGGACGACGCCTCCGACTATGTCGCCCGGGCGATGTTCGCGCCGACTTCCAACTTCGCGGTGATCAACCGCTTCCGCTTCGACAATGACGACTGGACGGTCGAGCGCTACGAGCTGGAGGCGCGAACCCAGGTTTCGGCGCTGTCGCTCAGCGCGATCTACGGGCTCTACGCCGCGCAGCCGGAACTCGGCTATTACGAGAACCGCGAGGGCATCCTCGGCCGCGCCGCCTATACGATCAACCAGAACTGGAGCGTCCAGGCCGCGGCGCGCTACAATCTGCACGAGGATGAAGTCGACTACACGCTGTTCGGCATTTCCTATGCCGACGAGTGCTTCGGCCTGACACTCAGCTACAAGTCCGACTACACCGAGAGCGGCAATCGCGAACGAGTTGATACGGTTCTATTGACGTTCAACCTGCGCACGCTCGGTGGTGCCGGCTTCTCGACCGAGGTCGGCTCCGGCGAGGACTGACGGCACCCCCGGCGCGCCGGCGCATGTTTGGTCGCATTGACGCCACAAGCGCCAAGCAGAACGGCCCGACGGTTGAGACAGCACAAACGCAGCCGCCGGAGGCGGCGGCGACAAGGGGAGCAGAGGCACGAATGCACAGCAGGAGCACATCCCGCTTTCACCACCGCCGGAATTATGCGGGGGGTCTGGGGCGCTCGCTGGCTCTTGCCCTCTTGATGGCTGGCACCGCGACGCTCGCCGCGAGCTATCCGGTCCCGGCGGCGGCACAGCAGATTCTGGTCATGGTGCAGGGCGACCCGATCACCAGTTTCGACGTCGCCCAGCGCATCAAGCTCGCCCAGCTCACCGAGCGGCGCACGCTCAGCCAGAAGCAGGCGCTCGACGAACTGATCGACGAGCGGCTCAAGATCTTCACCGCGCAGCGCTACGGTATCACCGCAGACACCGAGGAAGTGGACAAGCTGTTCACCAACATGGCGAGCCGCTCCGGCCGCACGCCCGAACAACTCACCCAGGCCTTGGGGCAGAACGGTATCGACGCGCGCATCCTCAAGAACAAGATGCGCGCCGATTTCGTCTGGAACAATTACGTGCGCGGGCGTTTCTCGTCAGCAACGACGGTGCGCGATTCCGACATCTTCCAGGCGCTGGAAGACAAGGGCGAAGACACGGTGAAGGCGCAACGCACCACCGAATACACCATTCGGCAGATTGTCCTCGTGATTTCGCGCACGGATTCCGATTCCACGCGCGGCCAGCGCATGGCGGAGGCCAATAACCTCCGCAAGGCATTCACCGATTGCGAGAGCGGCATCGCTGCCGCGCGCCAGCTCCGGGAAACGGTGGTGCGCGAACCGGTGCTGCGCACTTCGGCGGAAATGTCCGCGCCGCTCCGCAAGCTGATGGACGATACACCGATCGGCCAGACCACCCCGCCGGAAATCACCCAGGTCGGCGTCGAACTGGTCGCGATCTGCGCCAAGCGGGAGATTGTCGGCGAGAGCGCCAAGAAGCGCGAGGTGCGCAACGAACTGCAGAGCAAACAGTTCGAGAGCCTGTCGCGTCGCCTGCTCGACGAGGCCCGCAAGGCCGCCATGATCCAGCATCGCTGAGAACCCCATGATCTCCTCGCGTGCGCCTGTCCTCGCGCTTTCGCTCGGCGAGCCGGCCGGCATCGGTCCCGACATCGCGCTCATGGCATGGGCCCGCCGCGTGGAAGCCGAACTGCCGGCCTTCTTCGTTACCGGCGACGAGCACTGCCTGCGTGAGCGCGCGCGGCTTCTGGGCCTGTCGGTCGACATTCGCGGCACCGTCCCGGCACAGGCCGCCGAAACCTTTGCGACCGCCCTCCCCGTGGTGGCGGCCGGGCCACGCGCCACCGCAGCTCCGGGCGCGCCGGACGCCACCAGCGGACCGGCCGCGCGTGCGGCGATCGATGCTGCGGTGCGCCTCACCCAGTCGGGGGAGGCCGCCGCCGTGGTCACCAATCCGATTTCCAAGGCGGTGCTCTATTCCACCGGCTTCAATTTCCCCGGGCACACCGAATATCTGGCGCATCTGGCCGGCGATCCGGCGCCGCGTCCGGTCATGATGATCTGGTCGCCGGAGCTCGCGGTAATTCCGGCGACGATCCATATTCCCGTTGCCGATATTTCCCGCGCGTTGACGCAGGAGTTGCTGGTCGAAACCGGCCGCATCGCCGCCCACGATCTTGTCCATCGTTTCGGCCTTGCACGCCCGCGCCTGGCTTTTTGCGGGCTGAACCCGCATGCCGGCGAACAGGGTACGATCGGTCGGGAGGACGAGGAGATTACCCGGCCCGCTGTGGAGGCGCTGCGCCGCGAGGGCATCGACGCGCGCGGCCCGTTCCCGGCGGACACGCTGTTCCACGCGGCGGCGCGGCCGAATTACGACGTGGTTATCGGCGCCTATCACGATCAGGTCCTCGCCCCGGTGAAGACGCTCGCCTTCGACCGGGCGGTGAATGTGACGCTGGGGCTGCCCTTCGTGCGCACCTCGCCGGATCACGGCACCGCCTTCGATATCGCCGGCACCGGCCGCGCCGATCCTGCCAGCCTGATCGAGGCGCTGCGCCTTGCCCGGCGGCTGTCGGATCGCGACCGCGCCGGCCACGACAAAGCCGCCTGATGGGCGCGATCGACGACCTGCCTCCGCTGCGCGAGGTCATTCGCGAGCACGGGCTTTCCGCGCTGAAATCGCTCGGCCAGAATTTCCTGCTGGACCTCAACCTTACCTCGCGCATCGCGCGCACCGCCGGGCGGCTGGACGGGGTGACGGTGGTGGAAGTCGGCCCCGGGCCGGGCGGGCTCACGCGCGCGATCCTCGCGCTCGGGCCGCACAAGCTGATCGCCATCGAGCGCGACCGGCGCTGCATCGCGGCGCTGGAACAGGTGGCCGCGCATTATCCCGGCACGCTCGACATCGTCGAGGGCGATGCGCTGGAGACGGACTTCGCCACGCTGGTGCCAGACGGCACGCCGGCCGCGATCATCGCCAACCTGCCCTACAACATCGCGACGCCGCTGCTGGTCGGCTGGCTCTCCAACGACCCTTGGCCGCCCTGGTACAAGAGCCTGACGCTGATGTTCCAGCGCGAGGTCGCCGAGCGCATCGTCGCCGCGCCCGGCGAGGATCATTACGGTCGCCTCGCCGTGCTCACCGGCTGGCGCGCCACGGCGCATATCGCCTTCGACGTCGCGCCATCCGCTTTCGTGCCGCCGCCAAAGGTGACGTCCTCGGTCGTGCATATCGTCCCGCGCGCGACGCCCCTGCCCTGCCCGCTCGCCGCGTTGGAGCGGGTGACGGAGGCGGCGTTCGGCCAGCGCCGCAAGATGCTGCGCCAGAGCCTGAAGAGCCTGGGTACCGATCCGCTGCCGCTGCTGGAAGCCGCCGGCATCGAGCCGACCGAGCGCGCCGAACGCGTGCCGGTGGAAGGTTTCGTCGCGCTGGCCAATGCATGGATCGCCGCGCGGGGCGGGTGAGCGATCCGCCTCCCGGACGTCATCCCCAAGCGCGATCCAGAGGATCATTTACGCCGGCACCGGCCACGATAACCGCGTCAGGCCCGGCGGTGTGACGAGGATCCCGACTTACACTGTAAGCGCGCTCAGTTCCTCGTCGAGCCGGGCGATGATCGGCTGCAGGCCGATCTGCCGCTCACGCCGCAGCCGTTCCGACAGCAGGATGTTGCGCAGATTGGCGAACGTGCTGTTCAGGTCTTCGTTGACCAGGACGTAATTATAGTCCTCCCAGTGCGCGATCTCGGTGCGGGCGTTCTTCAGCCGCTTCTCGATCACGCCCGAGGCGTCCTCCGCGCGGCGCTCCAGCCGCATCTTCAGCTCAGCGGCCGACGGAGGCAGGATGAACACGCCGACAATGTCCTCGCGCATCTTGGCGTAGAGCTGCTCGGCGCCTTGGTAGTCGATGTCGAACAGCACATCGCGCCCGCTCGCCAGCGCCGCCTCCACAGGATCGCGCGGTGTCCCATAGAAATTGCCGTGCACTTCGGCGTGCTCCAGCAGGTCGCCGGCATCGCGCATGCGCTCAAAGCGCTCGCGGGTGAGGAAGTGGTAGTGCACGCCTTCCACCTCGCTCGGGCGGCGGCCACGCGTCGTGACGGAAACCGACAGATAGATGTCCGGGTTCTGCTCCAGCAGCAGGCGCGCCAGAGTCGATTTCCCCGCGCCAGAGGGTGAGGAAAGGATCAGCATCAGCCCGCGACGGTCGACATTGGAGTGTTTCATGCGCCCTACTCGATATTCTGAACCTGTTCGCGGAACTGTTCGACCACGCCTTTAAGCTCCAGCCCGATGGCGGTCAGCGAGACATCATTGGCCTTGGAGCACAGCGTATTGGTCTCTCGGTTGAATTCCTGCGCGAGGAAATCCAGCCGCCGCCCCACCGGGCCACCTTCCGCCAGCATGACGCGGGCCGCGGCGACATGGGCGACCAGCCGGTCGAGTTCTTCGCGCACATCGACCTTGGTCGCCATCATCAGGGCTTCCTGGTGCAGGCGGTCCGGGTCGAAATTCGTGCTGGTCTCGGTCAGCACGCGGATCTGCTCGGCGAGCTTGGCGCGGATCGCCTCCGGCCGGCGGGCGGGATTGGCTTCTGCCGCGGCCGTCAAAGCTGCGATGGCATCGAGCCGGTCGCCGAGAACGCCGGCCAGCGCCGCGCCCTCGCTGGCGCGCATCGTGACCAGCTCGGCCAGCGCCTGCTCAAAGCCCGCGGCCACCGCCTGCTCGGCGGTGCGGCGCTCAGCCGTCGTTTCCTCGGCCTCCGCGATTTCGAGCACACCCTTGAGATTGAGAAGCCCCTCCAGCCGCACCGGCGGTGCCTCCAGCTCGGCGGCGACCCTACGGAGAGAGGTCGCAATGGCGCGCAGCATGTCTTCGTTGACGCGGACGCTGACGCCAGCATCCGTACGGGTCATGGTGAGGCTGGCATTGACGTTGCCGCGCGCCAGCAGGCGGGAGGCCGACTGCTTCAGCCCGGCTTCCAGCCCGTCCCACCCGATGGGAAGCCGCAGTCGGACGTCGAGGCCCTTGCCGTTGACCGATTTGAGCTCCCAAGCCCAGCTCCAGGCGCCGCTTACGCCCTGGGCCCGGGCAAAGCCCGTCATGCTGGCAAGTGCCATCTATTCAATCCCCCACGCGGCCCCGATCACACATCGCCGCCGACGGCGCGGACCATAGACACCGCGCGCGCCGGCCTCAAGCCGCGATAGGGAGCACGGGCCGCATCAATCGATCGCCGTGGCGCCGGTCGTGCCGGAGACACCAGCGGGCGCCCGGGTCGGGTCGATCTTCTGCTCGCGTTCGACCTGGCGCCAGCGCGCAACATTGCGGTTGTGCTGATCCAGTGTTTCGGCGAAGGCGTGCCCGCCGGTGCCGTCGGCGACGAAATACAGCGACTTGGACTTGGCCGGGTTGGCGACGGCCTCCAGAGAGGCGCGGCCGGGATTGCCGATCGGTCCGGGCGGCAGGCCGGGAATGGTATAGGTGTTGAACGGCGTCGGCGTGGTGATGTCCGTGCGGGTGATCGGCCGGTCGAGCCGGCCCTTGCCGCGTACCAGACCATAGATGATGGTCGGGTCGGACTGCAGGCGCATCTTCTTGTTGAGACGGTTGACGAACACCGCCGCCACTTCCGGCCGCTCGCTCGCCTGCCCGGTCTCCTTCTCCACGATCGAGGCGAGGATGACGAGTTCGTCCGGGGTCTTCAGCGGCAGGTCCGGATCGCGCTTGGCCCAGATTTCCTGAAGCGTGGCCTGCTGGGTGCGCGCCATGCGCCGCAGCATGTCCTCGCGCGAGGTCCCGCGGGTGATCTTGTAGGTGTCCGGCATCAGGCTGCCCTCGCGGGGCACCTGGCGCACCGCGCCGGAGAGTTCCGCGACTTCGGCGAGGCGCTCGACGATCTGGTCGCTGGTCAGCCCCTCGGGGATGGTGACCCTGTACTCGATCACGTCCCCCGAGACGATCTTGGCGAGCACCTGGCGCTGGCTCGACGCCTGCGGGAACTCATATTCGCCAGCCTTCAGCTTCCCCGAGGCGCGGGTGCCGAGCGCGGCGCCGACGAACACCCATTTCTCGCCGATCACGCCCTTCTTCACCAGCAGGTCGGCGATATCCATCAGTCCGTACTCGCCGGGAATCACCACGGCGGTGTCCTGCGCCAGCGGGCCGGGGGCATCATATTCGGCCTTGCCGAACCATAATGCGCCCCCGCCGACGATGATCGCCACGGTCACGAGGGTGAACACCCAGCTCAACCCTACCACGAAGGCGTTGTTGGCCCAGCGCGAGGACTTGCGAACCGGCTTTTTGGGCGGCGGCGGAGGAGGAGGAGGCGCGGCATGAGCGGCCGCAGGCGGGGGCGGCGCGGCGGCGGCAGGTTCGGCAGGGGTAGCCGGAACGGGAGTTTCCGTGGCCGGAGGGGTCTGGTCGGTCATCGGGTGCCTCGCCGGAGGCCCGCCCGTCGATGCGTGACACATCGGCGGATACCGGCCTCATTGTGTTGCATCCAGAAACCCCATCCGGCGACGGGGCTGCCGGCGTCCGCAGGGCCGCGCAACGCACAGGCAGACTACCGCCAAATATGGCGAAAGCGGGAAGTCATGGACCGGAGAAACACGGCGTTTTCCCGGCCCGAGGCGCGTGGCGATCAGTTCGCGTAGCGCTTGAACACCACCGAGGCGTTGGTGCCACCGAAGCCGAAGGAATTCGACAGCGCGTACTCGATGTTGCGCGCGCGCGGCGTGTGCGGAACCAGGTCGATCGACGTCTCGACGTCGGGATTGTCGAGGTTGAGGGTCGGCGGCGCGATCTGGTCGCGAATCGCCAGCAGCGAGAAGATCGCCTCCACCGCGCCAGCCGCGCCCAGCAGATGCCCGATCGCCGATTTGGTCGAGGACATCGAGGCTCGCGCCGTGTTGTTGCCGAGCAGCCGCTCCACGGCGCCGAGTTCGATCGTATCGGCCATGGTCGAGGTGCCGTGGGCGTTGATGTAGTCGATCTCGGACGCCGTGATACCGGCGCGCTTCAGCGCCGCCTGCATGCAGCGATAGGCACCATCGCCGTCCTCGGAGGGAGCCGTGATGTGGTGAGCGTCGCCGCTGAGGCCGTAGCCGACCACTTCACCGTAAATCTTGGCGCCGCGCGCCAGCGCGTGCTCAAGCGCCTCGACCACCACGACACCGGCGCCCTCGCCCATGACGAAACCGTCGCGGTCCTTGTCATAGGGACGCGAGGCCTTTTCGGGAGTGTCGTTATAGCCTGTCGACAGTGCGCGGCAGGCGGCGAAGCCGGCAAGAGCGAGCCGGTTGATCGGCGATTCGGTGCCGCCCGCGACGATCACGTCGGCATCGCCGAACGCCACCAGCCGCGCGGCATCGCCAATGGCATGCGCACCGGTCGAGCAGGCGGTGACCACGGCGTGATTCGGACCCTTGAGCCCGTGGGCGATCGACACATAGCCGCCCGCGAGATTGATCAGGCGGCCGGGAATGAAGAAGGGGGAGATGCGGCGCGGGCCGCGTTCCTGAAGCAGCAGGCTGGCCTCGGCGATGCCCTGAAGGCCGCCAATGCCCGAGCCGATCAGCACGCCGCTGGCGCACTGGTCTTCATAAGAGGTGGGATGCCAGTTCGCGTCGTCCAGCGCCTGCTTGGCCGCGGCCATGGCATAGACGATGAACTCGTCGACCTTGCGCTGTTCCTTCGGCTCCATCCACTGGTCGGGATCGTAAGTGCCGTCGGTGCCGTCGCCGCGCGGAATCTGGCAGGCGATCTTGGCGGGCAGGTCGGAAACATCGAAATTCTCGATGCGATTGGCACCGCTCTGACCGGCGAGAAGCCGCGTCCAGGTGGCTTCAACGCCGCATCCGAGCGGCGTCACCATGCCGAGGCCGGTAACGACGACGCGCCTCATCGAAAACACTCCGGGAAACTAGGGCAAGCAGGGCAAGCTGCGACGGAAATCTGCCGTCGCAGCTGCACGAAAACCGCCTCAGGCGGCGTTCTTCTCAAGGAACTTGATGGCATCGCCGACGGTCAGGATCGTTTCGGCGGCATCATCGGGGATTTCGCAGTTGAAGGCTTCCTCGAAGGCCATGACCAGCTCGACGGTGTCGAGGCTGTCCGCGCCGAGGTCGTCGATGAAGCTCGCGTTCTCGGTAACCTTCTCGGGCTCCACGCCCAGATGCTCGGCCACAATCTTCTTCACGCGCTCGGCAATATCGCTCATAGGTCCACCCTCGTCCGTATCCGGAGGTTGCTACGTTGTTTCACTCTGCCCCCGCACCCTAGGGCACGGTCGGCGGCCTGTTTTCATGCCCCGATTACAGGAAGCACCGGATGTCAGCCACATGTTGTTGGCGTCGTCCGACCCTGTGAGCCGAGGCGGTCGTTAGCACACTTCATCCGGCAAAACCAGCGCTCGACGAGACGCTGAAAGGCCGGAGTTCCGCGGCTTTGGCTCAGATCATCGCCATTCCGCCATTCACATGGAGCGTCTGCCCCGTGACATAGCCGGCCTCGTCGGAGGCGAGATAAACCGCCGCCGCCGCGATATCTTCAGGGGTGCCAAGTCGGGCAGCGGGGACCGCGGAAAGAATCGCTTCCTTCTGCTTGGCGTTCAGCACATCCGTCATCGGCGTGGCGATGAAGCCGGGCGCGATGCAGTTCACCGTCACCCCGCGCGCCGCCACTTCCTTGGCCAGCGCCTTGGACATGCCGATCATGCCAGCCTTGGCCGCGGCATAGTTGCCCTGCCCGGCATTGCCAGTCACACCGACGATCGAGGTGATGCCGATAATACGGCCATAGCGCTTGCGCATCATGGAGCGGGCAGCGGCGCGCGTCAGACGGAAGCCGGCGGTAAGGTTCACCGCGATCACCTGATCCCACATCTCGTCGGTCAGGCGCACGAACAGCCCGTCCTTGGTGATGCCGGCATTGTTGACGAGGATGTCGACCGAGCCCATGGCCTCCTCGGCCTGCGGCACGAGCGCTTCGACCTGCTCGGTGTTGGAAAGGTCGCAGGGCAGCACGAAGGCGCGCTCGCCCAGTTCAGCCTTCAGCTCTTCCAGAACCTCGCGGCGCGTGCCGGAGATGCCGACGCTGGCGCCCCGCGCATGCAGGGAAACGGCGATGGCCCGGCCGATGCCGCCGGTCGCGCCGGTGACGAGGGCCGTCTTACCTGTCAGATCGAACATGAAATCTCCTTGGGCTCTCTCGCCTCTGGCACTCAGGCCGTCGCGACGGCTGCGAAGGCCGCCACGTCCTCGGGCGTGCCCACGCTGGTGGCGGTCAGCGTACGGACAATACGCTTGGTGAGACCCGACAGCACCTTGCCGGAGCCGACTTCCACCAGACGCGTCACCCCGGCATCCGCCATGAACGCAACAGATTCGCGCCAGCGTACCGTGCTCGTCACCTGACGCACCAGCAGCGCGCGAATTTCGTCCGGGTCCGTCACCGGCGCCGCGGTCACATTTGCGACCACCGGCACCACCGGCGACACCACGGCAACACCGGCGAGCGCCTCGCGCATGACCTCGGCGGCCGGGGCGATCAGGCTGCAGTGGAACGGCGCGGAGACGGTCAACAGGATGGCGCGCGAGGCGCCCTCACGCTTGGCGATCTCGCAGGCGCGCTCGACGGCGCTTGCATTGCCGGAAACCACGACCTGGCCAGGGGAATTGTCATTGGCGAGATCGCAGACCTCGCCGGCGGCGGCTTCGGCGGCGATTTCGGCGACCTTGTCGGCGTCGAGGCCGAGAATCGCTGCCATCGCCCCGGTGCCGACCGGGGTCGCGGCCTGCATGGCGGTGCCGCGCAGGCGCAGCAGCCGGGCGGTATCGGCAATCGAGAGAGCGCCGGCAGCGGCCAGCGCCGAATATTCGCCCAGCGAATGGCCAGCGACGAAGGCCGCGTCGCGCGTGAGATCGAGGCCAGCCTCGGCCTCCAGCACGCGCACCGCCGCCAGCGAGGCCGCCATCAGTGCCGGCTGCGCATTGGCGGTCAGCGTCAGCGTCTCGATAGGGCCGTCCCACATGATGACGGACAGCTTCTCACCGAGCGCCTCGTCGACCTCCTCGAAGACCGCGCGCGCCACGGCGAAATTGCCGGCAAGGGCCTTGCCCATGCCGACGGCCTGGCTGCCCTGCCCCGGAAAAACAAACGCATTGCTCATGACGTAACGAAACCCATCCGCTAAGAATTGGCGGGCGCAGGAACACCGCTGCGCGCCTCGTGTCAAGTTGCACGCCGTCCGCGCCTGTGTGCGCCGCCGGTTCCGCCGCCGCCGATCCTGGGTATTCGAGAGCACGCAGATGGAAATCATCATCCTGTTTTTCCGCGCGCTGGGCCTCGTGCTGGTCGGTGGCGCCATCCATCATGTTCGCCATCTGGCGCGTATCGCGCCGCGGCCGCGGTTACGCGTCGCGTGGACCGCCATGGCGGGGGCGCTCCTGGTGACACTGGTGCTTGGCGCCTACACCACCGTCGATCGATACATGGAGATCGCGTTCAGCTCGGTGG
The DNA here is from genome assembly GCF_022601675.1 of Ancylobacter gelatini. GTDB lineage: Bacteria > Pseudomonadota > Alphaproteobacteria > Rhizobiales > Xanthobacteraceae > Ancylobacter > Ancylobacter gelatini. Next base: position 44,242 of record NZ_JAKVIL010000008.1, read on the forward strand.
TGCTGATCGAATCCCTGGTCAACCTGTCCGGCGCCGTGTTCATCTTCGCCGTCGCGCTTCTGTCGCGCCTCACCGCCGAAGACGTCCTGCTCAATGCCGAACTGGAAGTCGCGGCGTTTACCGATGCGCTCACCGGCCTGCCCAACCGCCGCCGCTTCGACATGCAGCTGCCGGACCGGATGGAACTCGCTCGCCGGCGCAAGCAGGCGCTGACCATGGTCATGCTCGACATCGATCACTTCAAGCGCGTCAATGACCGCTATGGGCATGAATGGGGCGACGAAGTGCTCCGCCATATCGGCCGCCTGCTGGATGTCCACAAGCGCGAGGAGGACATGGCCTTCCGCATCGGCGGCGAGGAGTTCGTCGTGGTAGCGCCGCACACGCCGCTGGAACAGGGCGGCGCGCTCGCCGAACGGCTGCGCTTCACCATTGAGCACACCGTGATGGAGAAGAAAGGCCTCCGCATCCCCATCACTGTGAGCCTGGGCGTCGCCCAGCTTCGGCCGGAGGATGATCTCGCGACATTGCTGGCCCGAGCCGACGCGGCGCTCTATCGCGCCAAGGAGTTGGGGCGGAACCGGGGCTGCCTCGAACTGCCCCGTCTGACGGTGGTCGAAGCCACCGGCCCAAGGCCCGTCTCCTCTTGATTTTCCACGCATTGCGCGTATAAGCCCGCGCACTGTCTGTCCCGGCCGGGGGCTGAACGGACGGCTGCGCTTTGCTGCAGCTCAGGAAATTTTCGGATTTCCGCTCGTCCCGTGTCCCCGCCTTCGAGAATGTTTCGGGCCTTTCCGCAAGGCTCGAAGGGCTCGTCGCCGGGAAGATGGCCCGCAATCATGCGGAAACGACAAGGAAAGGTCACGAGACATGGCTCTTTATGAGCACGTGTTCCTCGCGCGCCAGGATGTTACGGCGCAGCAGGTCGAGGAACTCACCGCCCGGTTCAAGGGCATTATCGAGGCGAATGGCGGTTCGGTCACCAAGGCCGAGTACTGGGGCGTGAAGACGCTTACCTACCGCATCCGCAAGAATCGCAAGGCGCACTTCTCGCTGCTCAACATCGACGCCCCGGCGGCGGCGGTGGCCGAGCTCGAGCGCCAGCAGCGGATCGACGAGGACGTCCTGCGCGTTCTCACCATCCGCGTGGAAGAGCTCGAAGAGGGCCAGTCGGTCATGCTGCAGAAGCGCGACCGCGACGACCGCGGCGAGCGCGGCTTCGGTGATCGCGGCTTCGGCGGCGACCGCGGCTTCGGCGGCGGCGGGCGCAGCTTCGGCGGTGACCGCGACCGTGGCGATCGCGGCCCGCGCCGTGACCGTGATGAGGCCCCTGCCAACGTGGAGACTGAGTGATGGCTTTCGGTGGTACTGGCGGCCCGTCCGCAAGCGGCGGCGCGCGCCGTCCCTTCTTCCGTCGTCGCAAGACCTGCCCGTTCTCCGGCGCCAATGCGCCGAAGATCGACTACAAGGACGTGCGTCTGCTGCAGCGCTACATTTCCGAGCGCGGCAAGATCGTTCCGTCCCGCATCACGGCGGTGTCCGCCAAGAAGCAGCGTGAGCTGGCCCAGGCCATCAAGCGCGCCCGCTTCCTCGGCCTGCTGCCCTTCGTGATCCGCTGATCGCGCGTTGAATGCCGTCCCCGGCCCCGCGCCGGGGACGTTCTTCGCCTTAATTCCTTGCCGACAGACCTTCCGGGATTGGCCCGGCCGGTCGTTGAGGCGGACATGATCCGCTTCTAACCGCTTCATGCGCGGGACAGCTCGTCGATGATACAGTCTTGGCTTATAGCGTTTGGCGCCGGTGCGGCGTCCGCCCTGCTGGTCGCCTCCGTGGCGTCGGGCAACGCTTTCGCCTTGCCGCTTTTCTATCTTGCGCCGCTTCCTATCCTCATTGCCGGCCTCGGCTGGTCGCATCTGATCGCGCTGGTCGCCGCTTCCACGGCCGGCGTGCTGATCGGCGTGTTCTTCGGGATGGAACTGCTGGTGGCCTATGTCGCCGGCGTGGGCCTTCCCGCCTATGTCCTCGCCTATCTCGCGCTGATGGCCCGCCAGACCGGACCCGACGGTGAGGTAGAGTGGTTCCCGGTCGGCCGGGTGCTGATCGCCGCGGCGCTTCTCGGCTGCCTGGGCGTTGTCGCGCTGATCCCGCTGATCGCGGGCGATCTCGAAGGCTATCAGGATGCTCTGCGCGGCCTGTTCCAGGCCATGCTGGCCGAGAACGGCGCACCCACCAGTGGCGACACCGACCGCCTGGTCACGCTGCTGGTAGCGGTGATGCCGCCGGCGGCCGCGATCATCACCATGCTGACGCAGATCGCCAATCTGTGGCTGGCCGCCCATATCGCGCGGATTTCCGGCCGGCTGATGCGACCCTGGCCCGATCTGGCCGCGGTCGAACTGCCGCGCGCCGCAACCGCGTTGCTGGCCGGCTCCGTCATCGGGGCCATGCTCACCTCCGGCTTTGTCGGCCTGCTCGCCGAGTTGCTTGGCGCGACGCTGATCGTGGCGTTCGGCTTTATCGGGCTGGCGGTGATCCACTGGGTCACGCGCGGCGCGGCCGGGCGCACGCTGGTCATCAGCACGGTCTGGATCGCTGCGCTGGCGCTGGGCTGGCCGTTTCTTGCCCTCGCGCTGCTCGGCCTTATCGAAACCCTGTTCGGCGTCCGCCGCCGCTTTCCACGCGGCAGCCGCCCCGCCGGCGGCCCGCCGGCCGCCAATGACGGCTGACGCCTCACCAATCCCGCTATCGAACGATCAAACGGAGAACTCAAATGGAAGTCATTCTGCTGGAACGCGTGGCCAAGCTCGGCCAGATGGGCGAAGTGGTCCGCGTCAAGGACGGTTTCGCCCGCAATTTCCTGCTGCCGTCGGGCAAGGCCCTGCGCGCCACCAAGGAAAACAAGACCCGCTTCGATTCGATGAAGTCCCAGCTTGAGGCCCGCAACCTCGAGCTCAAGACCGAAGCCGCCAAGGTCGGCGAGAAGCTGAACGGCACCGAAGTCGTCCTGGTCCGCCAGGCTGGCGAGACCGGCCATCTCTATGGCTCGGTGTCGACCCGCGACATCGCCGACGCCCTGACCGCATCGGGCTTCAGCGTCGCCCGTCACCAGATCGTCCTCAACCACCCGATCAAGAACATCGGCCTGCACGATGTCCCGGTGACCCTGCACCCGGAAGTCGAAGTCACCGTGAAGGCGAACGTCGCCCGCAGCGCCGAGGAAGCCGTGCGCCAGTCCCGCGGCGAAGATCTCTCGGTCGCCCGTGACGATGACGAAGACGAGATCGAGGAAGAAGTCGTCGAGGAGGCCGTCGAGGCCACCGAGGAAGAAGAGGCCTGATCAGGCTCCTGCCACCGCCTTCTATGCGGTGTGCTCCCGATTGAGATATTCCCTTTGGGAATACTCCCGATTTCCAGGCCCGGCCGGTAACGGCCGGGCTTTTTTGTGATGCCTTCACGAAATCGGCAGGTTGCCGACCCTTCGATGTTGTGATGCAATCGCTTTCATCACAATGAGAACTGCCCCGTCATTACGCACGCAGCCCTCAACCGCAAGGCTGCCCGCATCGTGGAGGAGGCCTGATGGAAGGGTTGCTACAGCGTGTACTTGAACGCGTCGTGCGACAGGGTTCGCTCGACGTTGTTCTGGCCTCCGGCAGGCGTGTGTCCTTGGGCGACGGCAGCGCTCCCCCTCTCGCGATCCGGTTCACCTCGACATCCTGGCAAAGTCAGGTGGCGCTCGACCCCGAGCTGAAGCTCGGAGAGGCCTATATGGAAGGCGGCATGGTGGTGGAGACCGGCGACATCGCCGATGTCCTTGCCCTGCTGATGGCCCAGGTCGGCCTCATGGTGCCGAGTTTCACCGCCAAGACCTTCATGCGGCTGCGCTATCTGGTCCGCCGTCTCGCGCAGTTCAATCCGCCGGACCGCTCGCAGCGCAACGTCGCTCATCATTACGATCTCGATGGCCGTCTCTATTCGCTGTTCCTCGACGCCGACCGGCAATATTCCTGCGCCTATTTCGAGACGCCGAACCAGACGCTGGACGACGCGCAACTCGCCAAGCGCCGCCACATCGCCGCCAAGCTGCTGTTCGACCGGCCAGACCTCTCCGTGCTCGACATTGGCTGCGGCTGGGGTGGCATGGGGCTTTATCTCGCCGAGAATACCGGCGCGCGCGTCACCGGCATCACGCTTTCGCAGGAGCAACTCGGCGTCGCGCAATGCCGCGCGGAGGAGCGCGGCTTGGCCTCACGTGCCGAGTTCCGGCTGCAGGATTACCGGCTCACCCCGGGTCCGTTCGATCGCATCGTCTCGGTCGGCATGTTCGAGCATGTCGGGGTCGGCCATTTCGGCACTTATTTCGACCGCATCGCCGAGTTGCTGAAGGATGACGGCGTCGCGCTGATCCACGCCATCGGCCGCTCGGAAGGGCCAGGCATCACCAATCCGTGGATCGCCAAATACATCTTTCCCGGCGGCTATATCCCGGCATTGTCCGAGGTGCTGCCGGCGATCGAGAAGGCGGGGCTGCTCGTCACCGATATCGAGATCCTGCGCCTGCATTATGCCGAGACGTTGAAGGCCTGGCGCGAGCGCTTCCTCGCCCATCGCGAGGAGGTGGAGCGGCTCTATGACCGGCGCTTCGTGCGGATGTTCGAGTTCTACCTCGCCTCCTCCGAAATGGCGTTCCGCCATCAGGGCATGATGGTCTTCCAGATTCAGCTGGCCAAGCGCGAGGGCGTGGTGCCGATGACCCGCAACTACATCGCCAAGGCCGAGAGCGATCTCAAGGCGATGGAGAAAGCCAATCGGCCGGGGCTTCGGCTGGCGGGCGAATAGGGCCAAAAGCCGTCAAGCCAGATTCAGCTTTCCACAGGCGGTCCACAGGACAAAGATGACGCGACACGATTCGCTGCGGACTCGCGCGCCCTTGTGCCGTTAGCTGTTGGCCAACACAGCGCCCGGAAAAGCCATGCTCGATTCCTCCGCCCGCCAACCGGCGGCGTCCGAACCGCATTACCGCACGGCTCCGCACAATGTCGAAGCCGAGCAGGCATTGCTGGGCGCGATCCTCGTCAACAACGAGGCGTTCTATCGCGTTTCCGACTTTCTGGAGCCGCGCCATTTCTTCGAGCCCGTGCACACCGCAATCTACGAGACCGCCAGCGCCCTGATCCGCGCCGGCAAGGTCGCGACCCCCGTCACACTGAAGACGTTCCTGCCGGCCGGGATCGACATCGCCGGGCTGACCGCCCCGCAATATCTGGCCCGCCTCGCCGCGGAAGCCACCACCATCATCAATGCCGAGGATTACGGCCGCACCATCTATGACCTGTCGGTGCGGCGCGACCTGATCGCGATCGGCGAGGAGGTGGTGAACGAGGCTTATGACGCCCCGATCGATTCCACCCCGCAGGAGCAGATCGAGGAGGCCGAGAAGCGGCTCTACGAACTGGCCGAGACCGGCCGCTATGACGGCGGCTTCCTGTCCTTCGGCAACGCGCTGAAAGAAGCGGTGGACGTCGCAAGTCGCGCCTTCCAGCGCGACGGCCATCTGTCGGGCCTCGCCTCGGGGCTGGACGACCTCGACCACATGATGGGCGGGCTGCAGCCCTCCGATCTGATCGTGCTCGCCGGCCGCCCGGCCATGGGCAAGACCGCGCTCGCGACCAACATCGCGTATAACGTCGCGGCCGCCTATCGCTCCGAGACCCTGCCGGACGGCTCGATCCGCCCGATCGACGGCGGCGTGGTCGGCTTCTTCTCGCTGGAAATGTCGGCCGAGCAGCTCGCAACCCGCGTGCTCGCCGAGCAGACTGAAATCCCGTCCTACAAGATCCGCCGCGGCGACATCAGCGAGCACGAATTCGATAAGCTCGCCGCCGGCGCGCAGGTCATGCAGACCATTCCGCTCTATATCGACGATACCGGCGGCATCTCCATCGCCCAGCTGCGTGCCCGCGCGCGCCGGCTGAAGCGCCAGCGCGGGCTGGATTTCATGGTGGTGGACTATCTCCAGCTGCTGTCCGGCTCGTCCGCCAAGGCGTCGCAGAACCGCGTGCAGGAAATCACCGAAATCACCACCGGCCTCAAGGCGCTCGCCAAGGAGCTCGCCGTGCCGATCATGGCGCTGTCGCAGCTCTCGCGTCAGGTGGAAGCACGCGACGACAAGCGCCCGCAACTGGCCGACCTTCGCGAATCCGGCTCGATCGAGCAGGACGCGGACGTCGTGATGTTCGTGTATCGCGAGGAATACTATCTCAAAAGCAGAGAGCCGAAAGAAGGCACGGAGGAATGGTTCAAGTGGGATACCGAGATGAAAGCCGCGCACGGCGTCGCGGAAGTCATCATCGGTAAACAGCGCCACGGCCCGACCGGCACCGTCAAGGTCGCCTTTGAGCCGCAATTCACGCGCTTCTCCTCGCTGGCGAGAGACGAGCACCTTCCCACGCGGTGAGTTTGTGTGACATGACCGAGGCGTCCATTCCGCTTAACGAGGCCGGCGGCCGGCTGACCATCGACCTCAAGGCCCTGGCCGAGAACTACCTTGAAATCGCCGCTCGCGTCGCGCCGGCGAGTTGCGCCGCGGTGCTGAAGGGCGATGCCTATGGCACCGGCCTGCCGCAGGCGGCGACCGCGTTCTGGCAGGCCGGCGCGCGGACCTTTTTCGTCGCGCTGCTGAGCGAGGCGCGCGAGTTGCGCAATCTGCTGCCGCAGGCGGAAATCTTCGTGCTGAACGGCGTGTTTCCGGGGACGGGGGATATCTATCGCGAGTTCGACCTGCGCCCGGTCCTGGGCAGCGCGGCCGATGTCGCGCATTGGCAGGCCTTCTGCGAGGCTTGCGGCACGGGTCTTCCCGCCGCGCTCCATGTCGACACCGGGATGAACCGGCTCGGGGTGACCGCGACCGAGGCGGTGAACATCGCCGAGGGCCTGGATGAGCTCGGCTTTCCTCTGGTGCTGGTGATGAGCCATTTCGCCTGCGCCGACGAACCGGGCCACCCGCTCACCGCGCGCCAGCTGGAGGATTTCCGCGCCGTGGCCGCGCTGTTCCCCGGCATCCGTGCCTCGCTCGCCAATTCGGCCGGAGTGTTCAGCGATCCAGAGATGCATTTCGACCTTGTGCGGCCGGGTGTCGCGATCTACGGCGCCCGTGCCAAGGCCGATGTCGAGCCACTGCGGCCGGTGATCCGGCTGGAACTGAGGATCGTTCAGACCCGCGAGGTCCATACCGGCGAGAGCGTGGGGTATGGCGGCGCGCAGGTCATGGACCGGCCGAGCCGCATCGCTATCCTCTCCGGCGGCTATGCCGACGGCATTCCCCGTCTGGTGGGATCATCCAATGAACGGCGCGGCGCCGAGGTCATCATCGCAGGGCACCGCTGCCCGATGGTTGGGCGCATCTCGATGGATCTGATGGCGGTCGATGTGACCGACCTGCCGGAAGAGGCCGTGGTGCCGGGCGGCTGGGCCACGCTTCTGGGCGATGGGCTGGAGGTCGATGACCTTGCCCGCCAGGCCCAGACCATCGGCTACGAGGTGCTGACCTCGCTCGGCCGGCGCTATCACCGGCGCTGGGTGTACTGAACCCGCATGCGGGCATCGGCCGGCATCGCCTCGCGGGCGCCGATTTTGATCGCCTCGATCATCTCCTCGCCATTCTCGAGCCAGTTCGGCAGAATGAGGGCGTGGCCCTCTTCGAGCTGTATGTCGAGGCGGGTGACCTTGCGTTCGCCATCATTGCTGCTGTGGTTCTTACGAGAGTGGAAGCTAAGAACCTTATTCCAGGGAACCCTGCGCCCGGACACGAGTGTAATCCCGCTCTCGTCGATGGATTTGACAAAAGACCGATGCCAAAACCATAGGGCAACGCTGCCGATACCCAGCGTAAGCGGTGCCAATATCAAAATAAACGTTGTGAATCGTCCGTTTGGACGTGCCTGAATATTTGCCATTATTTTCCACTTAAAATTCGTTCTAATATTAAAAGGCAAAAAATCGTTTCAAACTCGAAAGCAATATACGGACCATCTCATTCAGCCCGTCCTTTCTGTCGATTCTCCCTCTCGGAACGCGACCTTTTGATGACGCCCGATCCTTCAGACAGCCGGCCCACGCGACACGACAATGGCACCAAGATACCTCTATTGCGCCTACCCGTCTACCTTTTTGCCCGATTGAACCAGTAGGTATCTCGCCACTCCGCGTGACGGAATGTCGAAATTTGGTTGGAGTGCCTCAATGGCGAAACGTGCCACGTCCTTCGTCTGCCAGGTCTGCGGCGCGGTCCATGCGCGCTGGCAGGGCCGCTGCGATTCCTGCGGTTCGTGGAACAGCATCTCGCAGGAGGAGACCGTCACCGGCTCGGTGCCGTCCTCGCAGCGCGCCGGCCGCAAGGGTCGCCTCATTGCGCTGGAGGCGCTGTCCGGCAGCTCGCCCGACGCGCCGCGCACCCGTTTTGGCATTGAGGAACTCGACCGCGTGGCCGGCGGCGGACTGGTGGCAGGCTCGGTGCTGCTGATCGGCGGTGATCCCGGCATCGGCAAGTCGACCCTGCTGATCCAGGCCTCCGCGGCGCTGGCAGATGCCGGCCACCGCGTCATCTATGTCTCGGGCGAAGAGGCGGTGGCGCAGGTGCGGCTGCGCGCCGAACGGCTCGGCCTGTCGGGCTCCTCGGTCGAACTCGCCGCCGAGACCAATGTCGAGGACATCGTGGCGACGCTGGCGGAGGGGCGCACACCTGCGCTGGTGGTGATCGACTCGATACAGACCATGTGGACGGATTCCGCCGAATCCGCCCCGGGCACGGTCACGCAGGTGCGCTCCTCGGCGCAGATTCTGATCCGCTACGCCAAGCGCGCCGGCGCAGCGGTGATCCTGGTCGGCCATGTCACCAAGGACGGCCAGATCGCCGGCCCGCGCGTGGTCGAGCACATGGTCGACGCCGTGCTGTCCTTCGAGGGCGATGGTGCCCACCAGTTCCGCATCCTGCGGGCGCAGAAGAACCGCTTCGGGCCGACCGACGAGATCGGCGTGTTTGAAATGACAGGCCTCGGCCTGCGCGAGGTCGCCAATCCGTCCGAGCTTTTCCTCTCGCAGGGCGATCGCGGCGCGCCGGGCACGGCGGTCTATGCCGGCATGGAGGGCACGCGGCCGGTTCTGGTGGAAATCCAGGCGCTGGTGGTGCCGACCTCGCTGGGCACGCCGCGCCGTGCCGTGGTCGGCTGGGACCCGAGCCGGCTGTCCATGGTGCTCGCGGTGCTGGAGGCGCGCTGCGGCATCAAGCTCGGCGGCCATGACGTGCATCTCAACGTCGCCGGCGGCTTCCGCATCACCGAGCCGGCGGCGGACCTTGCGGTGGCGGCCGCCCTCGTCTCCTCGCTCAGCGGGGCGGCGCTGCCGGTGGACACGGTGCATTTCGGCGAGATCAGCCTCACCGGCGCCGTACGCGCGGTTTCCCATTCCCCGCTACGGATGAAGGAGGCGGCCAAGCTCGGCTTCACCCGTGCGGTTGCGCCCGAGGCTAAATCCACAGGCGGCAAATCGTCTCCCCGCGACCCCGCGGAGTCGGCGCTGGCGCTGGAATCCGTTGCGTCACTGGGCGATCTGGTCGCCGGGATCGCCGCCAGATCGCCGCGCCGGGCGCAGAGACCCGCGCAGGCCGCGCAAGAGGGATGACGTCACCGCTGGGCCGCGCTATACCTCGCGCGGCTCCCGAGGGAGCTTCCAGACCGCAGATTCGCTTGCTCACGGTGGGCCATTTTGACCCTGCTCGACATCATCCTCATCGCCGTCATGGTGATTTCCGGCCTGCTGGCCATGGTGCGCGGGCTGGTGCGCGAGGTCTTCGCCATCGCCTCGTGGGTGATCGCGGCGGTGGTCACGCTCTATTCCTACCCGCATGTACTGCCCTATGCGAAGCAGTACATCAGCAACGACACCTTCGCGATGGCCGCCTCGGTCGGCGGCGTGTTCCTGATCACGCTTCTGGTGGTGTCGATCATCACCGTGCGCATCTCGGACCTCATCCTCGACAGCCGCATCGGTGCTCTCGACCGCACGCTGGGATTCCTGTTCGGTCTCGCCCGCGGATTCCTTATAATGGTTGTGGCGTTCCTGTTCTTCAACTGGCTGGTCCAGAATGAGCAGGGACAGCCGGAGTGGATTCGCGACGCGCGTTCCAAGGTGGTCTTGCAAAGTGCGGGTGACTGGCTCATCTCCGTGCTGCCGGAAGATCCCGAGAGCCTGATACGCGACATTCGCAGCCCGAAGGATGCCGAACCGATCGAGCCGCCGCCGGAACCGTTCAACCCGGGTACGTCGACGCCTCCGGCGCCGTGATGTGCGAACGCCCGCTGGGATTCATTGGTCCCGGCGGTTGCTTCGTTCGATGTTCAGCCTGTGAAGCGGACGTGGCCCTCATGGCCGCGTGAGAGCGGAGCGAAGGTCTCATGACCGAGATAGCCGTCGACGACCTGTTCAAATCGAGCCCTGCCATCGAGGACAGCTTCGATGAATACGGGGATACGCTCCGCGAGGAGTGCGGCGTGTTCGGCATTTACGGACACCCGGATGCGGCGGCGATCACCGCGCTCGGCCTGCACGCGCTCCAGCATCGTGGACAGGAAGCGGCCGGCATAACCACTTATGACGGCCAGCGTTTTCACTCCGAGCGCCGTCTCGGCCTCGTCTCCGACGCCTTCTCCGACGGCGAGGCGATCAAGCGGCTGCCGGGCGCCATCGCGGTCGGCCATGTGCGCTATTCCACCACCGGCGCCACCATTCTGCGCAACGTCCAGCCGCTGTTCGCCGAGCTCGACGGCGGCGGTTTCGCCATCGCCCATAACGGCAACCTCACCAACGGCCTGACGCTGCGCCGGCAGATCATCCGCGACGGCGCCATCTGCCAGTCGACCTCCGACACCGAGGTGATGCTGCACCTCGTCGCCCGCTCCAAGCGCGCCCGCTTCACCGAGCGCTTCATCGACGCGCTGCGCGCCATCGAGGGCGCCTATGCCTTTGTCGGCCTCACCAACAAGAAGCTGGTGGGCGCGCGCGACCCGCTCGGCATCCGCCCGCTGGTGCTTGGCGAACTCGACGGCCACCCGATCCTGACCTCCGAGACCTGCGCTCTCGACATAATCGGTGCGCGCTACGTGCGGGACGTGGAGCCCGGCGAAGTGATCGTTTTCTCCTCCGACAAGGTGGAGACGCTGCGTCCCTTCGGCTCCGTGCCCCCGCGCCCCTGCATCTTCGAGTACATCTATTTCGCCCGGCCGGATTCGGTCGTGGGCGGCCGCTCGGTCTATCAGGTCCGCAAGAATATGGGCTTCCAGCTCGCCGCCGAGGCGCCGGCCGATGCCGACGTCGTGGTGCCGGTGCCGGATTCCGGCGTGCCCGCCGCCATCGGCTATGCCCAGGCTGCCGGCATTCCCTATGAGCTCGGCATCATCCGCAACCATTATGTCGGCCGCACCTTCATCCAGCCCACCCAGGCGGTGCGCGATCAGGGCGTGCGCATGAAGCATTCGGCCAACCGCTCGGTGATCGAGGGCAAGCGCATCGTGCTGATCGACGACAGCCTGGTGCGCGGCACGACCTCCGTCAAAATCGTGCGCATGATGCGCGAGGCCGGCGCGCGCGAGGTGCATTTCCGCATCTCCTCCCCGCCGATCACGCATCCCGACTATTATGGAATCGATACGCCGGACCGCGACAAGCTGCTGGCCGCGACCCATGACCTCGAAGGCATGCGCCGCTATATCGGCGCCGACAGCCTCGCCTTCCTGTCCATCGACGGCATCTACAAGGCGATGGGCTATGAGGGCCGCGATCCGGTCCGCCCGCAGTTCACCGACCATTGCTTCACCGGCGAATACCCGACGCCGCTGACCGACCGACTGGGCGAAGTCTCGCCTCGCCAGCTCTCGCTGCTGGCCGAGGCGAGCTGAACGACGGATGGTCGAGCTCAACCAGTGGCATCGTGGCCGGCTGATCGACCACATCCAGCTCGTGGTCGCCGATTTCGAGGCGTGCAAGCGCTTCTACGCGGCGATCCTCGATGTGCTGGGCGTGCCGCTGGTGGAGGGCGAGGGCTACTTCTTCGCCGATGAGCTGTTCGTCACGCCCGGCACCCCGCTCACCGGCCGCGCGCATCTCGCCTTCCAGGCCGCCGACGAAAGCATGGTGCAGCGCTTTCATGCGGCGGCGCTGGTCGCCGGCGGGCGCGACAATGGCGCGCCGGAGCTTCGCGACTATCATCCCGGCTATTACGCCGCCTTCGTGCTCGACCCCGAAGGCAATAACATCGAAGCCGTGTATCACGGCCCGGCGCGACGCTCCGCGCCGTCCGTGGTGCTGACGGACGATTCCCAGGCTTGAGGAACCCGCCATGACCGACACGCCCGCGCGCCCGCTTTCCGGGCGCTACGCCCTCGTCACCGGCGCCACGCGCGGCATCGGCCAGGCGACCGCCCTCGCCCTCGCGGAAGCCGGTGCGCATGTCATCGCCACCGGCCGCACCGCCGGCGCGCTGGAAGAGCTGGACGACGCCATCCAGAAGGCGGGCTCCACCGCCACGCTGGTGCCGCTCGACATCAAGGATGGCCCGGGCATCGACCGGCTGGGCGGCGCGCTCTATGAGCGCTTCGGCCGGCTCGACGTGTTCGTCGGCAATGCCGGCGTGCTCGGCCCGATGACGCCGCTCTCGCAGGTAGAGCCCAAGGAATGGGACGACGCGATCGCGGTGAACCTCACCGCCAACTGGCGTCTCATTCGTTCGCTGGACCCGTTGCTGCGGCTCTCCACCGCTGGCCGCGCGGTTCTGGTGTCGTCCGGCGCGGCGTCCAAGGCGCGGGCCTATTGGGGCGTCTACGCCACCAGCAAGGCCGGTCTGGAAGTGCTTGGCCGCACCTGGGCGGCCGAGACCATGAACCTGTCGAACCTGCGCGTGAACCTGTTGAACCCCGGCCCGGTGCGCACCCGCATGCGCGCCAAGGCGTTCCCCGGCGAGGACCCGGAGACGCTGCCGGCCCCGGAAGACGTGGCGCAGGCTATTCTCGCGCTGTGCCTGCCCTCCTTCGAGGACACCGGCCGGCTCTACGATTTCCCCTCGCGCAAGCTGCTCAGCTTCCAGCCGCCGGCGTGAGCCGCCTTTACCGGGGGGCAATCTCGCCGATGGCGATCGTCTCGATCGCCGCCGGGCGCCTCGTAAAGCTCAGAATGGCGAGGATCACGCCGGAGAGCTGCATCGCTATGCCGACCGCCTCCGGCGTCGTCGGCAGCCTCTGCTCGAAGATCAGCCCGTAAAGCAGGCCAAAGCCGGTCTCTGCGACGATCAGCAGGGCGGTGAGCACCATCGGCAGGCGGTTCGAGGCCACCATCCAGCACAGCGTGGCGAACCAGCAGCCCAGGAAGGATGTTACCAGCACCCAGGCGGTGAAGCGCTGCATGTCGGCATCGCTCGCCACCTCGGGATTCGGCAGGCCCAGCAGCGGAACCAGCATCAGGGCGCCGGCGGCCGCGCCCAGCCCCTGCAACCCGGTCCAGCCGAGCACGTCGGGCGCGTCGGGCGCGCGCAGGATCTGCGAATTGCCCAGCCCGTAGACCACCCAGATGCCCACCGCGCTCAGCGCGGCGAGAATGCCGAGCCAGGTGCGGTCGTCGAGGGAGGACTGCGCCGGTTGCGGCATGCCGGCATGGGCGGTGAGGATGCCGCCCAGCACCAGCGCGAACGGCAGGAGCAGGGCCCGCCACGAGACCGCCTTCTCGCGCAGATTGGCGATCAGCGACAGCACCACGGGCGAGGTGCCGATGATGAGCAGCGGCAGCACCGCGCCGGCGAACTGCACGGCATAGGCTGCCGAAAGGAAATAGCCGACATTGCCGAAGCCCCCGAGCAGGAAGCCGAGCACCAGCTGCCGGCGCGACATGACCGGCCGAAATCGCGGCAGGATCATCAGCACGGCGGAGGTGAGGCCGAACAGCACGTAGCGCGCCAGCGTGAGATCCCAGGCCGAGAACGGCGCCACGGCGCGCGGCGAAACAAAGGCGAGCCCCCACAGCGCGCCCGTGGTGAGGCCGGCGAGGATGCCGATCAGCATGCGTGAATTCCGAATAAGGTCCGGCGCGGAAACGGGCGCGCGGAAGGAGCGGCCTCCTTATAGAGCGTTTTCGAGCGAAGTGGATACCGGTTCGCGTGGAGAAAACGCGCCAAAACAAACGATTAGCAGCCGGCGCCGCCGCGCGAAACCGGCGCCTCGCGCATTTCCCTCGCGCGAAGGGCAGTGCGCCTCGTGCGAACATGCTCCAAAGGAAAGACCGCCGGAAAGCCCCGGCTCAGTCCTTCTCGGCGTAGGGATTGTCCTTCTCGCGCAGCGTCAGCCGTATCGGCACGCCCGGCAGGTCGAAGGTGGTGCGCAGGCTGTTGACCAGATAGCGGGTATAGCTTTCGGGTAGCGCGTCGGCGCGCGAGCAGAACAGCACGAAGCTCGGCGGGCGCGCCTTGGGCTGGGTGATGTAGCGCAGCTTGATGCGGCGGCCGGACACAGCCGGCGGCGGATGCTGGTCCGTGGTCTCGCCGAGCCAGCGGTTGAGCGGGTTGGTGGCGACGCGGCGGTTCCACACCTCATGCGCGGACTGAATGGCGCGCACCAGCCTGTCCAGCCCCTCGCCGGTCAGCGCCGACAGCAGCACGACCGGCATGCCCTTGAGCTGCGGCAGCCAGTGATCGGCCTCCTCGCGCATGCGCTTGGCAAGGCCCGGCTGGTCCTTCACCAGGTCGGACTTCGACAGCACGATCACCACGGCCCGCCCCTCGCGCTCGGCGAGGTCGGCAATGCGCAGGTCCTGCTCCTCGAACGGATGGGTGGCATCGATCAGCACGACCACCACCTCGGCGAAGCGCGCGGCACGCAGGCCGTCGGCAACGGAGAGCTTCTCCAGCTTGTCGTCGATGCGCGCGCGCTTGCGCATGCCGGCGGTGTCGAACACCCGCAGTTGCACCCCGTGGCGCTCGATATCGACCGAGATGGAATCGCGGGTGATACCGGCTTCCGGGCCGGTCAGCAGCCGGTCCTCGCCGAGCAGCGAGTTGATCAGGGTCGACTTGCCGGCATTGGGGCGGCCGAGCACGGCGACGCGGATTCGCCGCGGGCCGTCGCCTTCCTCGTGCTCGTCGTCTTCGTCGCCTTCATCGGGCAGGCACAGCATCAGCGCGCGCAGCAGTTCGCCCATGCCCTCGCCGTGCTCGGCGGAAATCTCCACCGGATCGCCGAGGCCGAGCGAATAGGATTCGAAGCTGCCGGCAGCCGCCTCACGGCTCTCGCTCTTGTTCGCCACCAGAATCGTGTGCTTACCCGAGCGTCGGGCGAGATCAGCGAAGGAGCGATCGGACGGCGTGATGCCCGCGCGGGCGTCGATCATGAACAGAAGGATATCGGCGTCGGCGATCGCGGTCTCGGTCTGCGCGCGCATGCGGCCTTCGAGGCTTTCGGCCTTCGCTTCCTCAAGCCCGGCCGTGTCCATGATCCGGAACGACAGGTGTCCCAGGCGAGCATCGCCTTCGCGGCGGTCGCGGGTGACGCCGGGCCGGTCGTCGACCAGCGCGAGACGCTTGCCGACAAGCCGGTTGAACAGCGTCGACTTGCCGACATTCGGACGGCCGACGATGGCAACGGTCATGGTCATGATGGTCAGGTGCCTCCCAGCACCGCGCGGCGGCGCTGGCTACTGCGCCGCGCCCTGCCCTGCAGCCGGCGCCGGCGGCGTGGGTTCGGGCTCGTAATAGGTGGAATTGGCCGGCTGCGGCGGCGCGGCGCCGTAATCGATGCCGGGAACGCCTTCGGGAAAGACCGGGCTACGGGCGCCCGGCAGCTTCTTTTCCTTCTCGCCGAAGGGGTTCATCTTGTCCAGCGTCTCGCAGCCGGCGGTTGCGAAGGCCAGCGAGATTGCGGCGGCGGCGAGGACCGCCCGGGTGAGACGCGGCATCCGTGTCGGCATGCTGGGCTCTCCTACTGTACGGCGGGGGCGGCGGGAGCGGGCACGGCTTCGCCCGGAGCGGGCACCTCGGGCGCAGCCGTCGCGGGGACGGCGACCTCCGGCGTGAGGGGCGCGGGAGCGGCCACATCGGCGGCCATCGGCGCGCCGCCGGCGGCAAGGGTGCGCATCAGCTCGGCGCGGCGCCGCAGGCCCGGCGGGCTCTCGGGATCGCCGAGGATGGCGGTGAAGGTCGCGCTGGCAGCCTCGGTGTCACCGGCCTTGTACTGGGCCAGGCCGAGGATCTCGCGCGCGGAATGGCGGAACGCCCCATCCGGCGTGTCGAGCGGCTTGACCCGACCCTCGATCTCCGAGAGCGGGGCTGTGTCGACCAGCAGCAGCGCAGCGCGGATGGTCGCGACGTCGCGCATCAGGCCGGGCACGCTGCCGTCGCCGGAAATCGCGTCATAATCGGCGATCGCGGCGGTGCGATCGGTACGGGCGAGGTCGGTGGCGGCGCGGAATCGGGCGAGCAGGCGATAGCCCGACGTGCCGTCCTTCTCCAGCGCGGCGAAGGCGGCTTCCGCCTCGGCATTCTTGCCCTGCTCGGCGAGCTGCATGGCGGCTTCGAAGCGCGCACCCGACGCCTGATCTTCCCTGAGCTTCCACCATTCATAGCCCCGCCAGCCGGCGACGGCGACGACGATGAGCACGGCGAGGCCGATGATGTAGAGGCCGTAGCGGCTCCAGATCCGGCTGAAGCGTTCGCGACGCAGGTCCTCGTCGATCTCGTGGAAGATGTCAGCCATGTCGCGGTCCGTCGTGGCAAAGGATCGAAGAGCGCCGGCAGGCGCCCAATCGGAAGGGCGGAAAACATGAAGAGGCGGAAGGCAGAAGGCCTGCCGCCATTCAGGGCCGCGTAAACTAGCGATGCGGCCTCAACAAGGCAATCGACGGCGCGGGGCGCCGCGTCAGCCCTTCTTCGGGGCGTAGACATGCTCCGGGCCGGGGAAGCTGCGCGCGCGCACCTCGCTGGCATAGGCCTCGACGGCGGCGCCGATGGCCGGGCCGATATCGGCGAACTTCTTGACGAAGCGCGGCACGCGGTCGGAAAGGCCCAGCATGTCCTCCAGCACCAGGATCTGGCCGTCACAGGCCGAGGAGCCGCCAATGCCGATGGTCGGCGGGGCCACCTCACGGGTGATCTGGGCGGCGAGCGGCTCGCTCATCGCCTCCAGCACGATGGAGAACGCGCCGGCATCGGCGATGGAGCGGGCATCGTCGAGAATCATTGCCGCGCCGGCCTCGTCGCGGCCCAGCGCCTTGAACGAACCGAGCGTGTTGATCGCCTGCGGGGTGAGGCCGACATGGCCCATCACCGGCACGCCGCGATCGGCGAGGAAGCGCACGGTTTCGGCCATGCGGCGTCCGCCTTCGAGCTTCACCGCGCCGGCGCCGGTCTCCTTGAGCACGCGCGAGGCGGTGGCGAAGGCCTGTTGCGGCGAGCCCTCATAGGAGCCGAACGGCAGGTCCACCACCACCAGCGCCTTCGCGGAGCCGCGCATCACCGCCTGCCCCTGCAGGATCATCATCTCGACCGTCACCGGCACGGTGGTTTCCATGCCGTGCATCACCATGCCGAGCGAATCACCGACCAGCATGAAGTCGACATGCGGGTCGACGAGGCGGGCGGTGTGGGCGTGGTAGGCGGTCAGCGAGACGATGGGCTCACCGCCCTTGCGGGCGCGGATGTCGGGAGCGGTGAGGCGGCGGGCGGCGGCGGGCTTGCCGGGCGCGGACTGTACGGACATGGCGTCGAGTGTTCCTCGGTTCTTTTGTAGCCGGCTCAGCCCGGCATGACAGGCACTCCCACCACATAGGGGTGGAACCAGAAGGCGAGCGCGGCATAAAGCACGACACCGCCGACCACCGCAACGAGATCGCCGCCCCAGCCCTTGGGCGCGACGGGAAGCGGGGCGCCGCGGCGCTTGGCCTGAATGCGCATATAGACCGCCCAGCCGAGGATGACGAGGCTGAGCACGATGGTCGGCAGGTCGCCATTGGCGAGAAGATGCGCCAGCGCCCAGGTCTTGATCGCCACCAGGAACGGGAATTTCAGCCACGCCTTGATGTGGCTCGGCACCAGTGCCGCCACCGCCGCGATCGAGGCGACGAGCATCAGCAGCAAGGTGAAATGGCGCAGGCCTGTCGGCGGGTCCCACAGCGGCGCCGGGCCGGACGCGCGCCACATGCCGAATCCGTAGGCGATCATCAGCACACCGGCCACCGCCAGAATGCCGTGGATCGCACGATAGGGAACGATGCCGAACTTTTCGACGGCGACGGCGCGCAGGTCGCGGCGGGCGGAGAAGACGTGCACGGCGACGAACAGAACGAGGCCGGCCAGCATCAGGATCATGGTGCGCTCCACGGGATCGAATTCGCCGCGACACTAGAGAGTTTCCAGAGCGCGCGCCATGGCGCACGGCCGCGACGTTCGGCTCATGGAAACCGCGCGCTGCGCCGGCCGGGAGCCGGCATCCCGTTCACATCTCGGGGAAATAGCCGCCTCGCCTTAACCTTGAGGCGAGCGAAGTCTCCCACGATCGCCATGGCTGTGTCACATTGCGCATGGGGGTACGACCATACGGGGGGCGCCGATGACACGCATCGCCGCGGCTATTGCCTGCCTATGCCTGCTGCTCGCCACTCCGGCGGGCGCGAAGGCGTCGGACGTGGTGGCTTATGTCGACATCTCGACCCAGCGCATGGACGTGTGGGTCAACGGCGCCCGGCACCATAGCTGGCCGGTCTCCACCGGCCGCCGCGGCCATGGCACGCCGACGGGCACCTACCGCCCGCAGCGCCTGCACAAACGGTACTTCTCGCGGAAATACTACAATTCGCCGATGCCCTATTCGATCTTCTTCCATGGCGGCTACGCGATACACGGCACCAACGACCTGAACCGGCTCGGGCGCCCGGCTTCCCATGGCTGCATCCGGCTGCACCCCGGAAATGCGGCGCGCCTGTTCTCGCTGGTCGGCGCCGCCGGCAAGGGCAATACCCGGATCGTCATCACGCGATAGCGGGCGTATGCGGGGAAACGGCATCGGTGTTATTGTGCCGCACGCCGTCAGGCCTGACGGATGGCAGAAACAGCCGCCGAGGCGTCATGCTGCTCGACTATTCATCGCTTCTCGCGGGAACCGGGTTCTCCGCCCTGTGCCTCGCGCTGATCCTGTTCGCGAGTTCGATGGCCACCCGCCGGGACGGGTTCCTGCTGACCTATGCCGTCGCCGCCCTGATGATCGTCGGCGCGGTGATCACCTACAGCATCTATATCAGCGGTCCCGATGACACGCTGATCGTCCTGTCCTTCGGCCTCATGCTCGCCTGCATGTCGACGCTGCTGGGCGCGGCCCGCCAGTTTCGCCTCGGCGGGCCGCCGTTTCCCATCATCAGCATGGCCGCCATCAGCATACCGGTGGCCCTGCTCCCTATCGTGCTCGGCTTCAACGGCATCGGCTTCATCCTCACCAACAGCTTCGCCAGCCTGCTGCTCTGCTTTGCCGCCCTTGAGTTCTGGCGCGGGCGGGCGGAGGCGCCGATGGCGATCGCCGGCCTGTGCGTGCTCTATCTGGTGGTCGCGATCTCTTTCGCCTGCTGCGCCGGCGTCCTGCTGGCCGAAGGCAACTGGATCCTGTCGGCAGCGCCGGACAACTGGGCGGAAAAGTTCAACACCATCGCGGTCGTCGCCGCGGTGCCGAGCGTGGGCGCACTGGCACTCGCGCTGAACCAGACGCGGCTGGCGCGCCAGCATCTCCACAGCGCCATGACCGACCCGCTCACCGGCCTGCTCAACCGGCGCGCCCTGTTTGATGCGGTCGTCGACACGCCGCTCGCGGGCGACGCCGCCGTGGCGGTGTTCGACATCGACAGTTTCAAGGCGATCAACGACCAGCACGGCCACGCCACCGGAGATCGGGTCATCGTCGAATTCGCGCAGGCGATGAACCGCCACTGCGCCGGCAGCGATCTGGCGGCACGGCTCGGTGGCGAGGAATTCGCGCTGGTGCTGCGCCGGACCACCGCCGACCAGATGGTCGCGCGGGCCGATGCCATCCGCAACGACTTCGCCGCACAGATGGCCGCCACTCATGGCATCCCCTGCACGGCGAGCGCCGGCATCGCCTTCGTCGGGCCGAACGGCCATCAGTTCGAGGCGACGCTGAACGCCGCCGATGGCCTGCTCTACCAGGCCAAGCGCGAGGGACGGGACCGCACTCTGATCGCCGCCGTCCGCATCGTGTCGGACCAGAGCGTCAAGCCGTCTTCTTCACGTCCTTGATGTCGGAGAAGACGATGCCGGGCCAGCGGTCGCCGGTGTAGCCGATCATGAAGGCCGACGGGCTGAGGAACACCAGATCGCCGTCGAGGTCCTCGGCGGTGGAGAGGCGGTTGCCGGCGGCGAACTCCTCGACCCGCTTGGGATCGGCCGCCGAGACCCAGCGCGCGAGCTGGAATTCCGACATGTCGAAGCCGACCTCCAGCCCGTACTCGGCTTCCAGCCGGTTCTTCAGCACGTCGAGCTGCAGCGGGCCGACCACGCCGACCAGCGCCGGCGAACCGTCGGTCGGGCGGAACACCTGCACCACGCCTTCCTCGGCCATTTCCTGAAGCGCCTGCTTCAGCTTCTTGGCCTTCATCGCGTCGGGGAGCTTCACCCGGCGCAGGATTTCCGGCGCGAAGCTCGGCACGCCGACGAAATTGATCTCCTCGCCCTCGGTCAGCGTGTCGCCGATGCGCAGATTGCCGTGGTTGGGAATGCCCACCACATCGCCGGCATAGGCCTCTTCGGCCAGCTGGCGGTCCTGCGCGAAGAAGAATTGCGGGGTGGCGAGGCTCATCGGCTTGCCGGTGCGCACCAGCTTCGCCTTCATGCCGCGCGACATCTTCCCCGAGCACAGCCGGGCGAAGGCGATGCGGTCGCGGTGGTTGGGGTCCATGTTCGCCTGGATCTTGAACACGAAGGCCGTCATGCGCGGCTCCTCCGCCTCGACCCGGCGCTTGTCGGCATCCTGCGCGCGCGGCGGCGGGGCGAAGCGGCCGAGCCCTTCCAGGAGGTCTCCGACGCCGAAATTGCGCAGCGCCGAGCCGAAATAGACCGGCGTCAGGTGGCCTTCGAGGAAGGAATCGAGCTCGAACGGGTTGCAGCCCTCGCGCACCAGGCCGAGTTCCTCGGCAAGATCCTCGGCGTTCAGCGTGACGTTGAGCGCGGCGATCTGCGCGGCGCTCATCTCGCGCAGCGGGCCGGTCTTGCCCTCGTCGCCTTCCAGAAGCCGCACGCCGCCAGTGGCGATGTCCACCGTGCCGACGAAATCGCGCCCGCGCCCGACCGGCCACGTCATCGGCGTGGTGTCGAGCGCCAGCGTCTTCTCGATCTCGTCGAGGATCTCGAACGGGTCGCGGCTCTCGCGGTCCATCTTGTTGATGAAGGTGATGATCGGGATATCGCGCAGCCGGCACACTTCCAGCAGCTTGCGGGTGCGCGCCTCGATGCCCTTGGCGGCGTCGATCACCATCACCGCTGCATCGACCGCGGTCAGGGTGCGGTAGGTGTCTTCCGAGAAGTCCTCATGGCCCGGCGTGTCGAGCAGGTTGAAGACATGGCCGCCGAACTCGAAGGTCATCACCGAGGTCGCGACCGAAATACCGCGCTCGCGCTCGATCGCCATCCAGTCCGAACGCGTGGAACGTCGGTCCTTCTTGGCGCGCACCTGTCCGGCGAGCTGGATCGCGCCGCCGAACAGCAGCAGCTTTTCGGTCAGCGTGGTCTTGCCCGCATCCGGGTGCGAGATGATCGCGAAAGTGCGGCGCCGCGCCACTTCGAGCGCGATCGGGGAAGCGGCGGAGTTCGAGAGTGCGTTCATGCCCGCCGACATGGCAGGGAAGCGTGGCGGGTTCAAGAGGCGCGGAAGGTGCGGCCGCGCATTTCCGGCACGTGGCGAGCGGGCTCGCCATCGGCGGGCTCAGGCGGGTTTCCGGCGCGCGCGGTTCGGAGCGGGCCAATCCGGGTTGCGCCGGCCCCGCCGCTTCGGCAGGCTGGGGCTGCCCGCAGCGTGGAGAAGGAAGGCCATGACCGACGCACCGATCAAGGGGCCCGCGTCCTATTTCCCCGCCATCGAGAAGAAATATGGCCGTCCGATCGCCGAGTGGCAGCGGATCGTGCGGGCGCATCTGCCGGCCAAGCACATGGAGCTGGTGGCCATGCTGAAGAACGACCACGGGATGGGCCGTGGTCACGCCAACGCGCTGGTGGCGCACACGCTTGCGGCGAACGCGACATAGCGGACGTGTCGCACGCGCCTCCGCTCCGGCGGCGCTGCCGTCAGCCGCCGAACGCGGCCTCATAGACCTCCGGCTTGAAGCCGACGATCAGCGCGCCGTCCTTGTCCAGCACCGGGCGCTTGATCATCGAAGGCTGCGCTTCCATCAGCGCCAGCGCCTTCGCCTCGTCGATCCCCTGCCTGTCCGCCTCGGGAAGCTTGCGGAAGGTGGTGCCGGCACGGTTCAGCAGCACCTCCCAGCCGACCTTGCCGGCCCAGGCCTTCAGATGCGCGGCGTCGATGCCCGAAGCCTTGTAGTCGTGGAAGCCGTAAGCCACGCCACGGGCGTCCAGCCAGGCCCGCGCCTTCTTCATCGTGTCGCAGTTCCTGATTCCGTAGATGGTCACGGCCATGAGCACCTCCTGCCTTGCGCTGCGCGCTGTCTAGAACAAGAGCCGCGCCAGCGAAATGCCGGCGGTGACGCGCCCTCGCCTATTTCTCCGGCACCGCAGCAAGCGGGCACCAGGACGGATAGACAAAAGAACACGCCCTGTTTTCAAGGGGATGCGGCCATCTTCCGCCGCGATCGGCACGCGATGCATAGCCGGCAAGGCGCCGGTGGGCTCTATTCTCCTTGTCGCCGGTATCACTTGGCCTTATGCGGCGAGGACAGTTTTTCCCGGATAGGACAAAATGAGCCAGCGCGGCATCGCCATCATGATCGGCATCTCCACCGCGATCCTCGTCGCGGCGGCTCTCTTTCTGGCGCGCTCGATCTTCGCGCCGGTGGCCTTCGCCTTCTTCATCATCGCGCTGGTCTGGCCGCTGCAAAGCGCGCTGCAGCGCCCGCTGCCCAAGCTGCTCGCCCTGTTCATCACGCTGATCGTCACCATCGTCGTGCTGCTGGTGCTGGTCTCCATGACCGCCTGGGGCTTCGGGCGCGCGGCGCAATGGCTGGTGGCCAATGCCGCGCGGTTCCAGACGCTCTACATGCAGGGCGCGGAATGGCTGGAGGGCCATGGGCTCTATGCCGCCGGCACACTGATGGAGACCTTCAACGTCTCCTGGCTGATCCGCTTCTTCCAGAGCGTGGCGACGCGGCTGAACGGCATGGTGGGCTTTGCGGTCGTCACCTTCATCTTCGTGATGCTCGGCCTGCTGGAAATCGACGTGCTCCATCGCAAGCTGGCAAGCGGGGAAGCCGGCGCCTTCGGCCGCAAGCTGCTCGACGCCTCGCGGGAGATCGCCAGCAAGTTCCGCCGCTACATGCTGGTGCGCACCGCGATGAGCCTGCTCACCGGCCTGGCCATGTGGGGCTTCGCCGCCGCGGCGGGGCTCGACCTCGCCTTTGCCTGGGGCGTCATCGCCTTCGCGCTGAACTACATTCCGTTCATTGGCCCGCTGGTGGCGACCCTGCTGCCGACCCTGTTCGCGGTCGCGCAGTTCGAAAGCTGGCAGATGGCGATCGCGGTGTTCGCCGGGATGAACATCATCCAGTTCTTCTCCGGCTCCTATATCGAGCCGCGTATCGCCGGGCGGGCGCTGGCCATGTCGCCGTTCATCGTGCTGCTGGCGGTGTTCTTCTGGGCGTTCATGTGGGGCCTGCCCGGCGCGTTCATCGGCGTGCCGCTGGTGATCGCCCTGCTCACCGTCTGCGAGCAGAACGAGGCGAGCCGCCCGATTGCACGCCTGCTGTCCGGCCGCCCGCCGGCCGACGGCTGAACCTTCTGGAGAAAACGCGACATGCCGCTCAAGCTGCTGCACCCTGCCCGCCTGCTGCGACTGGCGAAATGGCTGATTTTCGCCGGGGTGATCATGTTCGTCACCTTCCTCGGCACGCGGGTCTGGTTCGCGCAGAGCGGCGCGCCGCTGGAGCCGTGGCACACCTATGTGCCGCGCGAGATGACCATTGCCGAACTCGACAAGGGCGACTGGGCGACCTTCCTGAAGGAAGAGGACCGCATCTTCGCCGATGTCACGCGCGAGGTGACGCAGCAGCTGCCGGAGCATGACCGCGTTCCCTCGAACCGCTATTTCACCGGCAGCGTGGTCTATCCGCCCTCCTTCGCCCATGACTGGAACCGCTCCTACACGCTGATGCCTGAGGGCGAGCCGAAGGGCGCGGTGGTGCTGCTGCACGGGCTGACGGATTCGCCCTACAGCCTGCGCCACCTCGCGCAGCGCTACGCCGGCGACGGCTTCGCCGTGGTGGCGCCTCGCATGCCGGGCCACGGCACCGTGCCCGCCGGCCTGACCGAGGCGGAATGGGAGGACTGGCTCGCCGCCACACGGCTCGCCATGCGCGAGGCGCGGCGCCTCGCCGGGCCGCAGGGCAAGCTGCACATTGTCGGCTTCTCCAATGGCGGGGCGCTGGCGCTGAAATACGCGCTCGACGCGCTGGACGATCCCGCGCTCACCCGCCCGGACCGGCTGGTGCTGATCTCGCCGATGATCGGCATCACGCGCTTTGCCCGCTTCGCCGGGCTCGCTGGCCTTCCCGCCTTCCTGCCTGCCTTCGCCAAGGCGGCGTGGCTCTCGGTGATACCGGAGTTCAACCCGTTCAAATACAACTCGTTTCCGGTCAATGGCGCGCGCCAGTCGCACCGGCTGACGCAGGCGCTGCAAGCCTCGATCGCCGCGCACGCGGCGAATGGCACGCTCGGCGAGCTTCCGCCGGCCCTCACCTTCCAGTCGGTGATGGACTTCACCGTCTCGACCCGCGCGATCCTGACCGCGTTCTATAACCGCCTGCCGGACAATGGCAGCGAGCTGGTGCTGTTCGATCTCAACCGCAACACCAAGCTCGGCCCGCTTCTGGCCACCACCACCTCCCCGGCGGCACTGGCGCGCACGCTGCCGCCGCTGCCGCGCCGTTTCCGTACCGTGATCATCACCAATATCGACCCGGATACCGGCGAAGTGCTGGAGCGCGTCACCGAGGCGGGCGCCACCCAGACCACCGAGCGCCCGCTCGGCCTGTTCTACCCGCCGGACGTGTTCTCGCTGTCGCATGTCGCCCTGCCCTTCCCGTCGAGCGACGGGCTGTACGGGACGGACCCCTCCGACGCGCCGGACGAGGATTTCGGGCTGCAACTGGGGGCGATGGCGGTGCGGGGCGAGCGCGGGGCGCTGATCGTCGCCATGGACGCGCTCTCGCGCATGTCGTCGAACCCGTTCTTCCCCTATGTCCAGCAGCGGGTCGACGAGGGCATCGCCGCCACGCTCAAGGCGCCGGCCCCCTGAGAGGCATCCGGACCGGCCAATGAAAACGGCCGCGCCTCCCGGGGAGGACGCGGCCGTCTTGTCATCTGTCCCGGCGCGGCGCGCCAGAGATCTTGCCTAACCCCGCGCGGGGGGATCTTGCCGGATCAGCAGCGCACCGCGACGCGGTTGCCCCAGCGGTCGCGGGTCCAGCACTCGCGCGGCGAGGTCGCCGCACCGACCACCGCGCCGGTGGCCGCGCCGACGCCCGCGCCAATGGCCGCGCCCGTGCCGCCGCCGGCAATACCGCCGATGATGGCGCCCGCGCCGCCGCCGATCAGCGCGCCGGTGCCGGCGCGGCGTTCCGTCGTGGTGCAGCCGGCAACCCCCAGCGCGACCAGCGAAATAACGGCAATCTTCTTGATCATTCGGTTCACTCCCTAACATCACCCGTCACGGGTGCATTGCTTCCGCCGCGGCGCGCCCTCCGTCGCAAGCGTGTCAGTCGACCCCTCTCAGGCGGTGGCGGGGGCTTCCTTCGGCGTGTCCTTCATGGTCGCGACGTAAAGCGCGGGCAGGAAGATCAGCGTCAGCACGGTGGCGACCAGCAGGCCGCCCATGATCGCGAAGGCCATCGGTCCCCAGAACACGGTCGGCGCGATCGGGATCATGCCGAGCACGGTGGAGACCGCGGTCAGCATGATCGGCGTGAAGCGGGCGCAGGAGGCCGCGGTCACCGCGTCGCGCACATTCTTGCCGTCGGCACGCTCGGCCTCGATCTGGCCGATCAGGATCACCGCGTTCTTGATGATCATGCCGATCAGCGCCAGCACGCCGAGGATGGCGACGAAGCCGAGCGGACGGTTCGACAGCAGCAGCGCCATCACCACGCCGATCAGCCCCAGCGGCGCCACGCTGATGACCAGGAAGGTCAGCGAGAAGCGCTTGAGCTGGAACATAAGCACAGTGAACATGATGAGGATCATCACCGGCACCACCGCCATCACGGAGCCGAGCGCCTCCGCGCTATCCTCTACCGTGCCGCCGACCTCGATGCGGTAGCCGAAGGGCAGCGTCTTCGACAGTTCCTCGATCTTCGGCGTGAGCTGCCGCACCACCGTCTCGGGCAGATAGCCGTCAGCGATGTCTGTCATCACGGTCAGTGTCGGCAGCCGGTCGCGACGCCATACCAGCGGGTATGTCTGCTCATAATCGAAGGTCGCGAACTGCGAGAGCGGCACGGTGCGCCCTCCCGGTAGCGGCACCTGAAGCGTGCGCAGCGTGTCGAGCGAAACGCGCTGCTCGTCGGTGGCACGCAGCACCACGTCGACGAGATATATGTCGTCGCGCACCTGCGTTACCGGCGCGCCGGAAATCACCGTGTTCAGTACCGAGCCGATCGCTTCTGTGGAGAGGCCCAGCAACCGCGCCTGATCCTGATCGACGCGGATGCGGATCTCACGTGCCGGTTCGATCCAGTCATAACTGACCATACGGGTCAGCGGATCGGAAGCCAGGACCTCGGCGAGCTTCAGCGCGATGTCACGCACCTGCCCAAGCTCCGGCCCGGCCACGCGGTACTGAATCGGCCAACCCACCGGGGGCCCGAGTTCCAGCGGCGAGACACGGCTGACCACGTTCGGGAAGTCGTTCGCCAGAACCTTTTCAAGCTTCGCCCGCAAGCGGTCGCGTGCCGCAACGTCCTTGGCCACCACCACGGCCTGCCCGAAGAAGTCGTTCGGCAATTGCGCGTTGAGCGGCAGGTAGAAGCGGATCGCGCCGCGGCCGACATAGGCGCTCCAATGCTCGACATCCTTGTCGTCGCGCAGCACGTCGTCGAGCCGCTTCATCGCGGTCTCGGTGGCGTAGATCGAGGAATTCTGCGGCAGGCTGAGATCCACCAGCAGTTCCGGCCGATCGGAAGACGGGAAGAACTGGCGCGGGATCAGCGGCATCAGCAGCACCGCGCCGACGAACAGCGCCAGCGTCACGCCCACCGTCACCCAGCGCGCGGTGAGCGCGGCGGAGAGGAAGCCGCGATAGATGCGCATCACCCGGCCCGGCTCGCCGCCGGCATTCTTCGGGGCTTTGAGGATCACCATGCCGATCAGCGGCGCGAACAGCACCGCCACCAGCCACGACACCAGCAGCGCGATGCTCACCACCGCGAACAGCGTGAAGGTGTACTCGCCCGCCGAGGAGGCGGCGAAGCCCACCGGGACGAAGCCGGCAATGGTCACCAGCGTGCCCGCCAGCATGGCGAAGGCATAGGTCTTGAAGGCGTAGACCGCCGCCACTTCCTTCTTCTCGCCCAGTGCCAGCCGGCTCAGCGTGGCGTCAGTCGTGGTCATGGCGTCGTCGACCATCAGCGCCAGCGCGATGATCAGCGCGCCCAGCGAGATGCGCTGCATGTCGATATTAGTCAGCCACATGATGGCGAACACCGCCGCCAGCGTCAGCGGGATGGTGAGCGCCACCATCAGCCCTGCGCGCACGCCGAGCGCGATGAAGCTCACCACCAGGATGATCGCGATGGCCTGCCACAGCGATTCCATGAACTCGGCAATGGCGCCCTGCACCGTCACCGCCTGATCGGCCACCAGATGCGGCTCGATGCCGATCGGCAGGTCGGCGGTGATGATGCGCATCGCCTCGTCGATATTGCGCCCGAGCGTGAGGATGTCGCCGCCGTCGCGCATGGCGATGGCGAGGCCGATGCCCGGCTGGCCGTTGACGCGGAACAAGGGCTGCGGCGGATCGACAAAGCCGCGCCGCACCGTCGCGATGTCGGACAGGCGCAGCATCCGCCCGTCGACCGCGAAATTGATGTTGGCGATGTCCTGCTCCGAGCCGAAGGCGCCGGAAACCTCGATGGCGAGCTTCTCGTCGCCGGTCTGGATGGTGCCGGCCGGCTGCACCACGTTCTGCGCCCGCAGCGCATCGACCAGAGCGGCGCGGTTGATGCCGAGGCTGGCGAGTTCGCGCATCGAGAATTCGACGAAGATCTGCTCGTCCTGCGCGCCGAGGATCTCGACCTTGGCGACATCCGGCACATGCAGCAGCTTTGAGCGCACGCCCTCCACATAGTCGCGCAACTCGCGATGGGTGAAGCCGTCGGCGGTGAAGCCGTAGATCAGGCCGAACGTATCGCCGAACTCGTCGTTGAAGCCCGGCCCGATCACCCCGCGCGGCAGGGTGTGGGCCATGTCGCCGACGCTCTTGCGCACATGGTACCAGGTGTCCTTCACCTCCTGCGCGGAGGCGGCACCATCGAGATTCACGAAGATCGTGGTGACGCCGGGCCGGGTATAGCTGCGCAGGCTGTCGAGATGCGGGGTTTCCTGCAGCGTGCGCTCGATGCGCTCGGTGACCTGCTGCAGCGTGTCCTCGACGCTGGCGCCGGGCCACGCGGCCTGCACCACCATGGTCTTGATGATGAAGGACGGGTCTTCGGCGCGGCCGAGCCGCGTATAGGCGAACAGCCCAGCCCCGACCACGGCCAGCATGAAGAAGATGACCAGCGAGCGCTCGCGAACCGCCCATTCAGAGAGATTGAAACGCATCACGCCCCCGAACCCAGCAGGCGGACCTTCTGGCCGGGATAGAGCGCCTGAACGCCCGCGCTCACCACCACGTCGCCCTCGGCGAGGCCGGAGGCGATGGCGACGGTCGCCGGGTTGAAGCGCAGCACCTCGACATTGCGCAGCGAAACGGTGGAGGTGGCGGGATCGACCACCCACACCGCCGGCGCATTGTTGAAGGCGGTGAGCGAAGAGGCCGGCACCTCGATGGTCGGGGTGCTGTCGAGTTCGACCGCGCCGTTGACGGTGGAGCCGAGCAGCATGGCGGCCGGCGGATTGTCGAGCCCGACACGCACGCGGAAGGTGCGGGTGACCGGATCGGCCTGCGGCGCCACCTCGCGCACCCGCCCGGTGGCGGTCATGGACGGCTGGTCGGCCAGCGACACCCTGATGATCGGGCTGGCGGGCACGCTGCGCAGCAATTGCGCCGGCACGTCGAACACCGCGTCGCGTCCACCCTGCCGGGCAAGCTGGAGGATCATCTGCCCCGCCTGCACCACCTCGCCCGGCTCGGCGCCGCGCGCGGTCACGACGCCGGGGGCGTCGGCTGTCAGTTCGGTGTAGCTGACATTGTCCTCGGCGATCTTGAGCTGGGCCTCGGCGCTCTCGACCTGCGACTGCGCCGCCAGCATGCCCTGCCGTGCGTCGTCATAGATCGCGCGGGTGGTGAAGCCGTTGCCAAGCAGGCGCTCCTGCCGGTCGAAATGATTGCTGGCCTGCACCAGCTGGCCCTCGGCGGCGGTGAGCGCGGCGCGGGCGGAGCGCAGGCCGTTCTGCGCGTTCTGGGGGTCGAGGCGCGCGACCACCTGCCCGGCGGTCACCCGGTCGCCGACATTGGCGAGACGCTCGATCATCCGCCCGGAAACCCGGAACGCCAGCGCCGCCTCGTCCTCGGCCTCGACGGTGCCGGTGAGCGTGGCGACGTTGCCGCCAGTGCCCTTCTCCACCGTCACCACCCGGACCGGGCGGACCTGCGGCGCCTCGGCCTCGCTCTCCGGCGAGCAGGCGCCGAGCAGCAGCGCGGCGGCGGCGGCCAGCGCGACCAGGGGGCGGGGGGCATTGCGGTGATGGATCATCGGCATCCTGCGGTTCTTCATACTCACGATCGACCCATCCGATCTCGGCTGGCGGGGACAGGCAACGCCCCATCATCGCACATGACGACAGGCGCCCGGTCCGCGCAGCGGGGCGGTATCCTGCGGCCAAGTAGTCATCGCATCAACGACAGTTACAAGTCTCTCTTTCGAACCCACCCACGAGGCGGGGTGGCGCGGAGGCGGGATCAGGTATCATACTGCCCCTCCCGGCTCGAGCGCCGCGGCAGTCTGGCTGGAAAAAGGCTGGGGACGGCGCCCTTCGTCCATCGCTGCGACTTCCGGACATCAGCCTGCGGAAAAAAGTACCCGGGCGCGGCCCGGCGACACCGTGATACGGCCCCGCGTCCCAGATTGGGACGCAGGTGCAAGGCGCCGGGCGGCATGCGCGGCCGGGCGGGCCGGAGCGGCGCGGCGAATCAGAACTTTCAGGGGCTTGCGGGCGCGGAGGGCTTCATGAGGCGCGTATTGCGCGGCTCGCACCATGGCACCATAAGTGAGGCCTCGGCACAATGTGGAAGGCGGCGTGGCTCGCGGCAGGACAGAAGAGCGCTACCGGCTCGCCAGCGTTGCCTTTCGGGCGGCGATGTTCCTGTGCGTCTGGCTCGCGCTCACCGGCGGGCGCCGCGCGGACCTGCCGGCGGGCGTGCTGACCGCGCTTGCAGCGACCTGGGCGAGCCTGCGCCTACAGCCGCCCATGGCCACGCGGCTCAACCTCGCGGCGCTGGCGCGGCTCGCGCTGCGCTTCCTGTGGGGCTCGCTGGTCGCGGGCGTCGATGTCGCCCGCCGCGCGCTCTCCCCGCGCCTGGCGCTGCGCCCCGGCCTGCTGTTCTATTCCGTGCGCCTGCCGCACGGCCCGGCGCGCGATGCGTTCCGTGCGATCATGAGTCTCCAGCCCGGCACGCTGCCGACCGAGGACGAGGCGCGCGACGGCTTCCTCATCCATTGCCTCGACACCGACGCGGATGTGCTGGCGGTCTTCGCGGCGGAAGAGGCGGCGTTCGCACGCGCCGCCGGGATCACGCTGCCATCGAGGACACCTATGCCCGGGAGGCGCTCCGATGGCTGAATTCCTGCTCGGCGCCGCCATGCTGGTCGCGCTGATGATGACGCTGGGCATGCTGGCGCTGCTGCGCGGCCCGGCGCCGGTGGACCGGATGATGGCGGCGCAGCTTCTCGGCTCCTCCGGCGCGGCGATCTGCCTGCTGGCGGCGACCGCCGCCGACGCGCCGGCGATCGTCGACGTCGCGCTGGTGCTCACTTTGCTCGCCGCCTTCGCCGCCGCCACCATGAGCCTGAAATCCGGCCGGCTCGCCTCGCGAAGCCTGCGGACGCCCGGCAAGCGGGAGGGCGCGCCATGAGCCTCCTCGCCGACCTGTTCACCATTCTGGCGGTGAGCGCGGGCGTGTTCTTCTTTTTCGCCGGCACGGTCGGGCTGCTGCGCTTTCCCGACACGCTGACCCGGCTGCACGCCCTGACCAAGGCCGACAATCTCGGGCTCGGGCTCGTGGTGCTCGGCCTGCTGCCGCAGCTTGGCAGCGTGCTGGCCGGGCTGAAGCTGGTGTTCATCTGGGTGCTGGTGCAGATCGCCAGCGCCGGCGCCAGCCAGCTCCTCGCCGGGCTCGCCAAGCGCCAGCCGGAGGAAACGCGCGAGGAGGCGCCATGAGCGAGCCTTTCGCCCTGCTGCTGACGCTGCTGGTGCTGCTCACCGCCGGCTGGATCGTCACGGTGCGCGAGCGCCGGGCGGCGGTGTTCGGCTTCATCGCCTATGGGCTGCTGCTGGCGCTGGTGTGGATAAGGCTGGCCGCCGTCGACGTGGCGCTGACGGAAGCCGCCATCGGGGGCGGGGCGACCGGCGTGCTGCTGCTGCGGGTATCGGCCCGGCTCGGCTCGATCCGTGGCATGAGCGCCCCGCCGGGCCTTGCGACGCGCTGGATCGCCGGCGTGCTGTGCGCCGGGGTGAGCCTCGCCCTGATGGCGCTGGTGCTCGCCTTGCCCGATCCCGCGCCCTCGCTCGCCGCCGCCGCCATGGAGCCGATTGGCCGTACCGGCCTCGGCAATCCGGTCACCGCCGTGCTGCTGGCCTATCGCGCGCTCGACACCTTCCTTGAGATCATCGTGCTGCTGCTGGCGCTGATCGGGGTGTGGTCTCTGGGCGCGGACCGGTTCTGGGGCGGGGAGCCGGCGGCGTGGCGCACCGGGCCGCCCTCCCCGGCGCTGGTGTTCCTCGCCCGCGTGCTGCCGCCCTTCGGCATCGTCATCGCGGGCTACCTGTTCTGGATCGGGGCGGACGAGCCGGGCGGCAAATTTCAGGCGAGCACCATCCTTGCCGCCATGTGGCTGCTGGCGATGATGGCGGGCCTCGCCCCGCCACCGCGCACCGGGGCGCGCGGCCTGCGCGCCGCGCTGGTCGCCGGGCCGCTGGTGTTCCTCGCCATCGGCTTCGCCGGCCTCTGGTGGGCCGACGGCTTCCTCGCCTACCCCGACGCCTTCGCCAAGCCGTTGATCATCCTGATCGAGGCGGCGCTAGCGGTCTCCATCGTGGCGGCGCTGGCGCTGATGGTGGCGGGGCCGGCGGAAAGGCTGCCGCGCCGATGACGCCCCTCGTCTCTGCCGCCACCCTGTTCGGGCTGTGCGCCTCCGGCATGGTGGGCATCGGGCTCTATGGGCTGATCGTGCTGCCCGACGCCCTGCGCAAGCTGCTGGCCTTCAACATTCTCGGCAGCGGCGTGTTCATCCTGTTCGGCGTGATCGGCCGGCGCGGCGCGGCGGCGGGGCTGGACGGCGATCCGGTGCCGCAGGCCATCGTCATCACCGGCATCGTCGTCGCCTTCTCCGCCACGGCGCTCGCGGCGACACTGCTGCTGAAGATCTCGGATGCCGAGAACGAGCCCGAAGACGGCGGGAAGGACGAGCCATGATGCCCGTTCCGGTCAACGATGCGGCCAGCCTCCTCCTCGTGCTCGCGGTGCTGCTGCCGATCCTCGGCCTGTGCGCCATGCTCGGCCTGCGCGGCCTGCATCCCGAGCGCGTCGCCCGCGTCGCGGTGCCGCTCGGCGTCGCGCTGGCGGTGGCGGTCCTCGTCGAGGTGTGGACCGGCGGACAGGCGCTGCACTACACGCTGGGCGACTGGGAGCCCCCGCTCGGGCTGAGGCTGCGGGCGGACGGGCTGTCGGCGGTGATGCTGGTGCTCTCCGCCGTGATCATCCTTGCCGCGGCGCTGTTCTCGCAGCGCCAGTTCCGCACGCCGGAGGGCATCGCCGGCGACACGCGGGCGCCCTTCACCTTCTGGTCGATGCTGATGGCGATGTGGAGCGCGCTCAACCTCGTCTTTCTCGGCGAGGACCTGTTCAATTTCTTCGTGGCGCTGGAGCTGCTCACCTTCAGCGCGGTGACGCTGGTGTGCCTCGACGGGCGCACGGCGACGCTGCACGCGGCGCTGCGCTACCTGCTGTTCGCCCTGCTCGGCTCGGTGCTCTATCTGCTCGGCGTGGCGCTGATCTATGGCCGCTATGGCGTGCTCGACATCGGGCTGCTGCACGAACTGGTGCAGGCCGATCCGGTGACGCTGGCGGCGGTGGCGATGATGACGGTGGGGTTGATGGCCAAGGCCTCGCTGTTTCCGCTGCATCTGTGGCTGCCGCCCGCCCATGCCGGCGCGCCACCGGCCGCGAGCGCGGTGCTCTCCGCGCTGGTGGTGAAGGCGCCGTTCTTCCTCATCCTGCGGCTGTGGTTCGACCTGCTGCCGCCGCTGCCGAGCCCGCTGGCGGGGCAGTTGCTGGCGGCGCTGGGCGCGGGGGCGATCCTTTTGTGCTCGCTCGTCGCGCTGCGGCAGGCGCGGCTGAAGCTGCTGATCGCCTATTCCACGGTGGCGCAGATCGGCTACCTGTTCCTGATGTTCCCGCTGGCGGCGGGTCCGCTCGCCTTCTGGGAGACCATCGGCTGGACCGGCGGCGTGCTGCAACTGGTCTCGCACGCCTTCGCCAAGGCCGCGATGTTCCTCGCCGCCGGGCTGATCGCCGAGACGCTTGGCCATGACCGGATCGGCGAGTTCGCCGGGCTCGCGCGGCGCCTGCCGGTGGCCGTCGCCGCCTTCGCGCTGGCGGGGCTGTCGCTGATGGGCCTGCCGCCGAGCGGGGGCTTCAATGCCAAGCTGCTGCTGCTGAGCGCCGCGGCGGCGAGCGGGCAATGGTGGATCGCCGCCGTGATCCTTGCCGGCGGCATGCTGGCGGCGGGCTATGTGTTCCGCGTGCTCGGCGCGGCGATGGCGGACGGACCCGCGGGCGAGGCCGGCGGCCCGCCCTCCCCGCTCGCCCGGCAACTCGTGGTGCTGGCGCTCGCCCTGGTGGCGGTGGCGCTCGGCTTCGTGCCGCTCCAGCCCTTCGCTTTGCTCGGCATCGGTCGCGAGGTCTTGCCATGAGCGGGAGCCTGAACCTCGCCGGGCTCCTGCTCGCCGCCGCGCCGGGCCTGCCGCTGGCGCTGCTGGCGAGCGCATTGTGGCGCGGGCCTCGCGCGCGGCTGATGAGGCTGCTGCCCTTCGCGCCGCTGCCGGCATTGCTCGCCGCGCTGCTGGCGCCCGGGGGCGCGCTGGTGCTGGCGCCCGATCCGCTGCGGCTGACGCTGGCGCTGGACCTGCCCGGCGCCATGCTGCTGGGCGGAGCCGCGCTGCTGTGGAGCCTCGCCGGCCTCTATGCCGCGAGCTACATGGCCAGGGATGCCCGCCGCACCGGCTTCGCTGCCTGGTGGCTGGCGACCATGGCCGGCAGCCTCGCGCTGTTCCTGGTGGCGGACCTTGCCAGCTTCTACCTCGCCTTCTCGCTGGCGAGCCTTGCCGCCTATGGCCTCGTCGCCCATGAGCGCACGCCCGCCGCCGGCCGCGCGGCGACCCTCTACATGGTGCTGGCGCTGCTTGGCGAAGCCTTCCTGCTGCTGGCCTTCGTCATGCTGGCGACCGGGGAAGCGGCCGGCAACCCGATGATCGCGGAAGCCGTGGCGCGGCTGCCGACCTCGCCCTGGCGCGGGGCGATCCTCACCCTGCTCATTCTCGGCTTCGCCCTGAAAATGGGATTGGTGCCGCTGCATGTCTGGATGCCGCTTGCCCACCCTGTCGCGCCGATGCCAGCCTCGGCGGCGCTCAGCGGCATCATCGTCAAGGCGGGCGTGATCGGGTTGATCCGCTTCCTGCCTTTCGAGGCGGGGCTGGAGACCGCCGGGACGGTGCTGGTCGCGCTCGGCCTGTTCACCGCTTTCTATGCGGTCGCGGTCGGGGTGACGCAGCACCACCCCAAGGTGGTGCTCGCCTATTCCACCGTCAGCCAGATGGGGGTGATCGCGGCGGTGCTCGGCGCCGGGCTCGCGCTCGGCGACACGCGGACCGGCACGCTCGCCGCCTATTACGCGCTGCACCACCTGCTGGTGAAAGGCGCGCTGTTCCTCGGGGTCGGGGTGGCGGCGGGGCGCGCCCTGCCGTGGCAGCGGGCGATCATGGCGCTGCTGGCGCTCAGCCTCGCCGGCCTGCCCTTCACCAGCGGCATGCTGGCGAAATATGCGGTGAAGGACCTGTTCGGCGACGGCTTTGCCCTGCTGCTGGTCACGCTCTCGGCGACGGGAAGCACGCTGCTGATGCTGCATTTCCTGCGTCGCCTCGCCCGTGCGCCGGATGCCAAGCCGGCGGGCACCGCCCTGCTCGCCCCCTGGCTCGCGGTGGCGGCAAGTTCGCTCGTGGCGCTCTGGGTGCTGTTTCCGGTGGCGAGCGGCGCCGGCTATGGCGCGCTGATCGCTCCTTCCGCGCTCTGGAAGGCCGCGTGGCCCATGCTGCTCGGCGCCGCGCTGTACCTGCCGCTTCGGCGTCTGGGTGGCCGGCTGCCGCGCATTCCGGAAGGCGATGCCGTGGTTCTCGGCGAGGCGCTGGTGCCCTTGGCACGGCAGGCGAGTGCCGGCGCCGAGCGGCTCGACGAGCTGATCCGGCGCTGGCCGGTGGCGGGGGCGCTGCTGGTTCTGGTGATCCTCCTGCTTGGTGCCGCGCTGCAACTCTCCGCGGGAATCGGACCCCTCCGGGCCGGGTGAGAGGTCGCAATGCTTGAGGGACAGGCGCGGAGCCTGTAACGAGAGGGGCGGCGACGTGCCGTCGGGCAGGCTTGTTCAGACCAGGGTAGCGTCAAGGTGTTGCACGCCGGACCACAATGCACAGCGGGGAGCGCCCGGCGCTGGACCCGCGCCGTCGCGGCAGCCGTGCTGTGCCTGGCCGTGGCCGCCTGTGCGGGCCGGCCGAATGGCGTGCTCGGCCCCGTGGCGCAGACCAACCCCGACGCCACCGAAGTCAACATGCTGGTCGCGACCACCCGCGCGCCGTCGGACGACCCGAACGTACGCTACACCGGCGAGCGCGGCTCCGGCGTCTCGCTCTCGGCCTTCGATATCTCGATCCCCCCGGACGCGAACCGGCAGATCGGTCAGGTGCAATGGCCGCGCAGCCTGCCGGCGAACCCGATGACCGATTTCGCCACCATCGCGGTCAAGCCGCTGGACGGCAAGAACGCCGCGCGCTCCTGGCTGCGCGAGCACCTGCCGCCGAGCAAGCGCGTGATGATCTTCGTGCACGGCTTCAACAACCGTTTCGAGGATGCGGTCTACCGCTTCGCCCAGATCACCCATGATTCCGGGGCCGAGGTGGCGCCGGTGCTGTTCACCTGGCCCTCGCGGGCGCGGGTGTTCGACTATCTGTTCGACCGCGAAAGCACGATCTTCTCGCGCGACGCCTTCGAGCAGGTGGTGTGGGAGGTCGCGAACGACCCGGACGTCAAGGACGTGACGATCATGGCCCATTCCATGGGCGCGTGGCTCGCCATGGAAGGGCTGCGCCAGATGGCGATCCGGCGCGGCAGCCTGCCGAAGAAGATCACCAACGTCATCCTCGCCTCGCCCGATGTCGACGTCGACGTGTTCACCACCCAGTGGATGGCGCTGAACCGGCCGTCCGCGCGCTTCACCCTCTTCGTCTCGCAGAATGACCGGGCGCTTCAGGTCTCGCGGCGCATCGCCGGCAATGTCGAGCGTCTCGGCCAGATCAACGCCGACGACCATTATGCCGAACTGACCAAGGCCGGCATCTTCGTGGTCGACCTGACCAGGGTCCGCACCGACGAGACGCTGAATCACGGCGTCTTCGCCTCCTCGCCGGAGGTGGTGCAACTCATCGGCACACGGCTGGTGAACGGGCAGACCGTGACCGACTCGGAGGTGAGCCTCGGCGACCGCATCGGCGCGGCGGCGATGGGCGTCGGCCAGACGGTCGGCAGCGCGGCGGGCCTTGCCATCAGCGCGCCGATCGCGGTGTTCGACCCGAAGACGCGGCGCAGCTATGAGGGCCAGATGCAGCAGCTCGGCCGCTCGGTGAACGAGACCGTGAGCGAGCCCGGCACGCAGCCCTGACGAGTGCGCGCTTCTGAATATGACGAAGGCCGGGAGGACATCCCGGCCTTGTTACTCGGCGGCGTGATCCGGCGCCGGTCAGCGCTGGCGCACCCAGCGGCCGGGCTCATAGACCCACTGGCCACGGCGCAGCACCCAGCGCGGCCCGGCATAGACGAAGCCGCGACGGTTTTCCTCCCAATGGCCGGACTGCCATACCCAGCCGGGGCCGCGGCGCCAGTTCCAATGGCCGGGCACCCAGGTATAGCCCCGGCGCGCCGGGGGGCGCGGCTCGCGGCGCGGCGGCGGCGGAGCGCCGCGCGGGCCGTAATATTGCGCCTCGGCCTCGCTGGAGAGGCCGGCCGCCAGCGGAATGGCAGCGGCGGAGAACAGGGCCTTGAGCAGGGAGCGGCGGGACAGCATCGGCGGTGTCTCTCAGGTCACGGGGACGGTCAGCGGGCCAGGAAGCCGATGATGGCGGCGTTGGCGATATCGATGAAGAAGGCGGACACCAGCGGCAAAATGATGAAGGCCCGCGCGGCCGCGCCATGCGCCTTGGTCACCGCCGTCATGTTGGCGATGGCGGTCGGCGTGGCGCCGAGCGAGATGCCGGTGAAGCCGGCGGAGATGACCGCCGCCTCGTAGTTCTTCCCCATGGTCGGGAACACCACGAAGATGATGTAGGCCACCGCCGCCACGGTCTGGATCGCCAGCACGATGACCAGCGCGATGCCGAGCCCGCCCAGCGTCCAGAGCTGCATGCTCATCAGCGACATCGCCAGGAACACGTTCAGCGACAGGTCGGAGACCAGCGCCAGCGCGCGGGTGCGCGTCGGCCAGACCATGCGCGGGAACAGGCGCGGCACGGTATTGGTCAGCACGATGCCGACCAGCAGGCACACCACGAACATCGGCAGCTTGATCGGCAGCCTCTCGATCAGCCCTTCCAGCACGAAGGCGATCAGGATGGTGACGTTCAGCACGAGGACCGTGCGCAGCAGGGCGACATGGCTCATGTCGTCACGCTGGCGGTCCTCCAGCCGGTCGGGAAGGCCGACCACCGCATCCTCGGCGCGCGGGCCCTTGAGCTGATGGCGCTTGAGCAGGAAACTGGCGATCGGGCCGCCGACAAGGCTCGCCACCACAAGGCCGAGCGTCGCCACCGCGATGCCGACTT
This sequence comes from Ancylobacter gelatini, assembly GCF_022601675.1. Lineage (GTDB taxonomy): Bacteria > Pseudomonadota > Alphaproteobacteria > Rhizobiales > Xanthobacteraceae > Ancylobacter > Ancylobacter gelatini. The sequence goes on from NZ_JAKVIL010000008.1 coordinate 83,009, forward strand.
CGAGCGCGTTGGCGATCCCGAAGCGCTGGGAAATCAGCGGCGCCCAGGCAATGGTGGTGCCGTGGCCGCCGATCAGCGAGGCCGAGCCAAGGAACACGGTCAGCCCCTGCGGCAGGCCGAGCACCGCCACGCTGGTCGCGGCAATGAAGTTCTGCAGCACCAGATAGACCAGTGTCAGCACAAGCAGCACCAGAAGCGGACGGCCGCCGGAAATCAGGTCGTCCAGCTTGGCGTTGAGGCCGATGCCGGTGAAGAAATACAGCAGCAGCATGTCGCGCGCTTCCAGCGCGAAGCTGATCTCGACGTCGAAGAACTCATAGGCGATCAGCGTCACCAGCGCCGCGAGCATGCCACCCGTCACCGCCTCGGGGATGTTGAAGCGCCGCAGCGGCTCGATCGCCCGATTGAGGCCGGCACCGGCGAAGAACACCAGGATGGCGATGGTGAAACTCAGCAGGCCCGGCGTCTGAATGCTGGTCATGGTCTCTCGCATTGGTCGATCGTCTGAAGGGTGGAGCGGCGCCGGAGGCTCAGAACGACCCGACGGCGGAGCCGACCATGATCACCGCCACCAGCGCGACGATCGCGCCGACAATGCCCACCATGACGATATCGAAATAGCTCTGTTTGTGCGTTGTGCCGCATACCGCGAGCAAAGTCACCACGGCACCATTATGCGGCAGGCTGTCCAGCGTGCCGGAGCCGATCACCGCCACGCGGTGCAGGAGTGCAGGATCGAGGCCGATCTCGGCGGCGATCTTCATGTAGGTCGGGCCGAGCGAGTCGAGCGCGATGGTCAGGCCGCCGGAGGCCGAACCGGTGAGCGCGGCGAGGATGTTGGTCGCGATGGCGAGCGACACCAGCGGCCCGCCCTCGATGCCCAGCACCCATTGCCGCACCAGCTCGAAGGCCGGCAGCGCGGCCACCACCGCGCCGAAGCCGACCAGGCTCGCCACCGAGAAGATCGGCAGCACCGACGCATTGGCGCCGGCATCGATGGTCGAGCGCTTCGAGGGCAGGCGCCGCCAGTTGATGGCGAGCGCGGTGAGGATCGCCGCCAGCAGCGCGGTCGCCACCGACCACACGCCGCCCACGGCCGAGAGCGAGATGCCGCCCCAGCGCTCCTCGGCAAGGAACGAAACGTCCATGGCCGGCAGGATCAGCATCGACATCAGCAGATTGACCACCACCACCACGATGAGCGGCAGGGCGGCGAGCACGATCGGCGGCTCGGAAAAGGCGTGCATGCCGTTATGGATTTCCGCCGGGTCGAACTCGTGGGCGGTGGTCGCCCGCTCGCGCACGATCGGATCGTCCGCCGCCGCGTCCACCGGCGCCGGCACGTCGTCGCCGAAGCCCTCGCCGGCAAGGCGCGCCTTCGCTTCCACGCGCCTCAGCCACCACAGGCCGAAGGCCAGCATGATGACGGAGGCCATGATGCCGAGCCCGGGCGCCGCGAAAGGCGTGGTGCCGAAGAACGGCATGGGGATCGCGTTCTGGATCGACGGCGTGCCCGGCAGGGCGGACATGGTGAAGGTCGAGGTGCCGAGCGCGATAGCAGCCGGCATCAGCCGGCGCGGAATGTTCGCGGCGCGGAACAGAGCGAGCCCCATCGGCGCCAGCACGAAGAAGGCGACGAACAGGCTGACGCCGCCATAGGTCACCAGCGCACCGGCCAGCACTACTGCGAGCACGGCGCGCTCGGTGCCGAGCTTCTCGGTCATGTAGCGGGCGATGGTGGTCACCGAACCGCTGTCGTCCATGATCTTGCCGAACAGCGCGCCGAGCAGGAACAGCGGGAAGAACTGCGCGACGAAGCGCGCGGCGCTCTCCATGAAGGTCTGGGTCCAGCTCGCCAGCAGCGGCTCGCCGGCGAAGGCGGCGGCCACCAGCGCGCCGATCGGCGCCAGCAGCAATACGCTCCAGCCGCGAAAGGCGAAGAAGATCAGAAGGCCGAGACCGGCAAGGATGCCGAGAAGCCCGAGCGCGTTGCCCTCCATCTGCTCACACCCCCTCGATGAGTTGATCGATGTCGAGCGTCGAGCGCTTGCCGATGTCGTCGCCGTGCTTGCTGAGGAACTTGGAAGCCGCGTCGCGCCCCTCGCGGTGGAGCATGTCGAGGAAGTCCTGCTCGGCATTGAGCTTGGACGAATAGCCCAGCGAACCCATCACCTTGTTGTGCACCATATGGATGCGCATCTTGGCCCAGAGCGCGCCCTCGGTGTGGCCGGGATCGGCGACCTGGCGCATGAGCGCCATCATGCGCAGCTCCTTCAGCAGCACGGCATTGAACGAGACCTCGTTCAGCCGGCTGAGAATGTCGCGCGCCGTGTCGGGCACCCCATCGCGCTCGATCGGGTTGATCGGGATGAGGATGGTGTCGTCGGAATCCAGCTCGCGCACCAGCGGCGTCATGGTCGGGTTGCCGGCATAGCCGCCATCCCAATAGCTCTCGCCATCGATCTCGATCGCCTGGAACATGGTCGGCAGGCAGGCGGAGGCCAACAGCACGTCCGGCGTGATGTCGCCGTTGCGAAACACCTTGCCCCGCCCGGTGCGCACGCTGGTGGCGGTAATGAAGAGGCGGATCGGCGAGAGCTTCAGCGCCTCGAAGTCGATCAGTTCCTCAAGGATGGAGCGCAGCGGATTGGAGCCGCCGGGATTGAGATCATAGGGCGAATAGAGCCGGGAAATCAGGTCCATCGCCACGAAGACGGGCGAGGAATCCAGCGTCCATCGCCCGAGCATGCGGTCCACCGGCCCGCGCTGGAACGGGCTGTAGCGCGCGGCCTCCGACACCTTGGTCCAGAAGCTGCGCAGCGCCTCGCGCGCGCCTTCCGCCCCGCCTCGGGTGAAGCCGTGGGCGAGCACGGCCGCGTTCATGGCGCCGGCCGAGGTGCCGGAGATGCCGTCGATCTTCAGCCACGGTTCCTCAAGGAAACGGTCCAGCACGCCCCAGGTGAAGGCGCCATGGGAGCCGCCGCCCTGGAGGGCGAGGTCGACGAGGACCGGCGTGCGGTCCGTCATCTCCGCCGCGGCCTCTCCCGCCTCTGCCGCTGGCGCGGCGGTTGCCTTGTCCGGGGACGGCGAAGCGGGGCGGAAGGCGGCGGGCTTGGGTGTCGACATGTCGTCCCTTCAGGGTGAGGTCGCGCGCAGGGTACCCATATAGGTGCGAGTACCACCAGCCGACTCCAACGAAAATAAGACATAGGTGCAGCCCAGGCCGGATTTGGTGCCTGAGGCGGCGCCCGGATTTGCCCTGCGTCCCGAGGCTTTGCTTCAGGTCCTCGCCCGCTGGCGCCGATCCGGCCCGCCGCGGGGGGATCGCCATCACGTGACCTGCAATCCACGCCGCCATGGTGTATGATAAGCTGGTCAGCCGGGCGGCCAAAGACCCGGTACATGCCCGGGAGCAACGCCATGCACCGCCCAGATTTTCATTTGCCGGACATCCATCTGCCGCATCTGCCGGAAATCCGCCGTCCCCTGCGCCTCGCCTGGCCGATCGCGCTGGCAGCCTTGTGCCTCGCCTCCACCGCCGCCGCCGCGCAGGAGGCGGGCGCCGACGCCACCTGGCTGTCGCTGCGCCCCGACGTGTTCGGCGAGCGCACCATCGAGGCCCAGAGCCCGCTGGTGCGGCTGACGGCCCCCAAGCGCGCCGAGGACGCGGCCATGGTGCCGATCGACGTCGAGGTGATGCTGCCGGCGGGCGACCCACGCACCATCGCCAAGCTGACCCTGATCGTGGACGAGAACCCGGCCCCGGTCGCCGCCACCTTCACCTTCGGCGGCGCGCGCCACGATATCGCCCTCGGCACGCGGCTGCGGGTCAACAGCTACAGCTATGTCCGCGCCATCGCCGAGACCAGCGACGGCGGGCTGCACATGGCGGAAAGCTATGTGAAGGCGTCCGGCGGCTGTTCCGCCCCGGCGATGAAGGACGAGGAAGCGGCGCTGAAGAATATCGGCCAGATGAAGCTGCGCGTGGCCAATGACGGCCAGACGGGCGACGCCACTCAGGCGAACCGCGTCTCGCGCATCCAGCTCATGATCCGCCACCCCAACTATTCCGGCCTGCAGATCGACCCGATCACGCGGCTCTACACGCCCGCCATGTTCGTCGACGACATCGTGGTGAAGCAGGGCGAGGAGCTGGTGTTTTCGATGCAGGGCGGCATCTCGCTGAGCGAGGATCCGGCGATCCGCTTTTCCTACGAGCCTACCGGCGGCGCGCTTCAGGTCGAGGCCGCCGACACTGAGGGCCGCAAGTTCGAGGGCGAACTCAAGCCGGCGGGTTGAGGCCTGCGCGCCGTCATCCCGGACGGCGGCAGGCCGATCCGGGAGCCCGCCTCAGCGAAAGCAGGTGAACTCGGCTTCGGCCTGCGCGCGGCGCAGGTCCGCCACGATGTCGCGGAACATCGCCGTGTTGCGGAACAGTTCCGAGGACTGCCCCGCCACCTGCCCGACCGACAGGATGGTCTCGGCCTCGACATATTTCTCATAGGGCAGGATGGTGGCGATGGTGTCGATCGAGCAGGAGCATTTCTCCAGCGCCTGCCGGGTCTGCCCGTTCGCCGCCATGCAGCCGAACACGTAATCGGCGCGGGCGACGGTGGGGTAATCATTGATCAGGCCCGCCGCCGCTCCCTGCGCCGGGTTCATGCTTTGGCCGGTGATCGGACCTGCCGGCCCGGCCACGGTGTTCGCCCCGCCCTGCGCGCGCAGCGAAGCGCCCGGCAGCGCCGCGAGCGGCGCGGCGCACAGGGCGAGAAGGACGAGGCGCCTGAAGAACGGGTTCATTTGGGCGCTCCCTCTTTCGCCGCCGTCGCGGCAGGGCCGGTGCCGGTCAGCGTCAGGCTGGTCTCGATCAGGTTGCCGCTGCCATCGGCCTTGGGCGTCACCACGGTGATGGAATAAAGCCCGCCGGGAATCGCCTCTGAGAACAGGAATTCGTAGCGCCGGCCCGCCAGCTCCAGCAGCTTGTCCTTGTTGGGATCGTCGGCGAAGGGCGTCATGGTCAGCTTCCAGCCCTCGACGGCGCGGCCGTCGAAATCGATCCGCGCCGGCTCGACCTTGCCGGTCGCGATGTGGTCGCGGACCCGGTTGCGCAGGTAGAACGGGCTGCCCTTGGACAGCTGCGCCATCTCCTTGACGTCACGCTCCAGCAGGATCAGCGAGACCGGGTTGCCGTTCAGCGTCGGGAACGGTCCGGCCTCGGCATGACGCTCGCCGCGGGTGATGTCGACCTCGGCGACGCGCCGGGCGGGATCGCTCGGCTCGGCGGTGACGTTCATCGCCAGCGTCTCGTCGAAGCTCTCGCCGAGCTTCGCTTCGTCGGTCTTGTGGTGATAGGCGTAATCGATGCGCGTACCCGGCGCGACATTCGACAGATAGGGCGTATCGAAGAACAGTTTCGTGGCGGACGGGTCCGCAATCGCGGAGCCGCCGGCGAGCAATAGGGCACAGAGCCCGAAAGCGAGCGATTTCATGGACGGGTCATCTCTCCCTGCTCGGCCGGCTGTTTTTATGGTCTCGGCCGATTACTGCGACGTCTCCGGCACCGTGAAGCGCCGGTAATCATACTGGTCCACGCCCGCCGCCGCGTCCTCCTCGGCCAGCGCCAGCAGATGGGCGTGGAGCGGGGATTTGTGGCAGGCCGGATCGGTGGCGCTGGCATCGCCAGCGATCGCCATGGCCTGGCAGCGGCAGCCGCCCCAGTCCTTCTCCTTGCGCTCGCAGGACTGGCACAGCTCCGGCATCCAGTCCGTTCCGCGGAAGGCGTTGAAGGCCGGTGAGTCCAGCCAGATCTCGCTGAGCGAATGCTCAGCGACGTTCCAGAAATCGAGGCCGGGAATGGTCTCGGCGGCGTGGCACGGCAGGACCTTGCCGGACGGCGTGACGTTGAGCGACTGCCGGCCCCAGCCATTCATGCAGGGCTTGGGATATTTGGCATAATAATCCGGCACCACGGCGTCGATGGTCAGGATGCCGTCGAGGCGCACCCGTGCCTCGTCCACGATCTCCAGCGCCTTGAACACCTGCTCGCGCGTCGGCATCAGCGCGGCGCGGTTGCGCAGCGCCCAGCCGTAATATTGCGCGTGGGCGATCTCGATGCGCCGCGCGCCGAGCCGCTGCGCCAGTTCGAGAAAATCCGGGATCTGGTGGATATTGGCGCGGTGCACCACCGCGTTCACCGTGAGCGGCAGGCCGAGCCGGCGCACCTCGCGGGCGACGGCCAGCTTGCGCTCGAACGCGTCCTTCATGTTCGAGACATGGGCGGTCATCGCCGCGTCCGCGCCCTGGAAGGAGAGCTGCACATGGTCGACACCGGCATCGGCGAGGCTTTGCAGCCGCTCCGCGGTGACGCCGACGCCGGCGGTGATCAGGTTGGTGTAGAGCCCGACCTCCACGCAATGACGGATCATCGCCTCAAGATCGCGCCGCGCCGTCGGCTCGCCGCCGGACAGATGCACCTGAAGCACGCCGAGCTTCGCCGCCTCCTCGAACACCCGCAGCCAGGTCGCGGTGTCGAGTTCGACATTGCGCCGGTCGAGTTCGACCGGGTTCGAGCAATATGGGCATTGCAGGGGGCAGCGATGCGTCAGCTCGGCCAGCATGCCATAGGGCGCGGGCGGCTTGGGGCGCACCAGCGCCTTGGCCTGCCCGGCGAGATCCGCGAGCGAGGGGGTCGCGACGTTCATCCCGAAACCTCCACCATGCCCTTGTCGACGAGGCCCTTGAGGAAGTCGTCGACATCGGCCTCGACCCGTTCGCGCTCAACCGTGAACGCCTGGGCCAGTTCATCGACGATGCCGGCAATGCTGCGCTCGCCATCCACCCGGCGCAGGATTTCCACCGCGACCGGATCGGGATTGAGCACGCGCTCCGGCGCCAGCAGCACCCACTGGCCGCGCGCCTCGTCATGGCGCAGGCGGACGCCGCGCGCGAGCTTCGGGGTGCCGGTCGGTGCGAAATGCTGGCCCATTCAGGTCTCCCGCGGCGCGGAGGCGCCTGAGCCCTCCTTCGGCACGAACGCGCCGGGATAGGCCATCTTCGGATCGACATAAGCGAAATAGAGCGCATCGAGCTGCACCCACAGCACGTCGCACTTGAACTCCAGCGCGCGGATCGCCGCCTGCTGCTGCTCCGGCGTGCGGGCGTGCCGCTTCACATAATCGAGCGCGAAATCGGCATCGCGCGGCGCCTGCGTCAGGCGCTTGTCGAAATAGGCCAGCGTGTCCTTGGAGACGAAATCGTAATTGGCGAGCATCCCGGCCACCCGCTCGCCGATGATGCCCGGCGAGAACATCTCGGTGAGCGAGGAGGCGATCGCCTCCAAGAGGCTCTTGTCACGCACGAAATGCACATAGGCGTCGACCGCGAAACGCGTCGCCGGCAGCAGGCCCTGCAGCGAGGTCACGTAGTCGCGCGGAAGCCCGAGGCTGTCGGTGAGCGTGAGCCAGCGGGCGATGCCGCCCTCGCCTTCATGGTCGCCGTCATGATCGATGATGCGCTGGCGCCAGACCCGGCGCAGCTCGGCATCCTCCATCCGGGCGAGGACGGAGGAATCCTTCACCGGGATCATCGCCTGATAGTAATAGCGGTTTAGCGCCCAGGCCTGGACCTGACCGAAATCGAGCTTGCCGCCGTGCAGCAGCTTATGGAACGGGTGAAGGCTGTGATAGCGGCGGGTGCCGACATCGCGCAGGCGCGCTTCGAGTTCGGCAGGCGAGAGGAGCGTGGTCATAACACGATGTCCATTCCGTCTTCGGCGATTTCCCATCCCGCCCGGTTGGCCGCCAGCCGCTCGTCCGAGCCATCGATCAGCACCGGGTTGGTATTGTTGATGTGCACGTAGATCTTGCGGCCGACATTGAGCCCGGCGAAGGCGGCCATTGAGCCCTCCGCACCGTCCATGGACATGTGGCCCATGCGGCGGCCGGTCTTGGTGCCGACGCCGGCCAGCACCATCTCGTCATCGCGCCACAGCGTGCCGTCGAACAGCACGGCGTCGGCGCCGTCGATACGGGCACGCAGGGCGTCGGTCATGCGCGCGCAGCCGGGAATGAACAGCACCCGCGCCCCGCCCGCCCGCAGTTCGACGCCGATCGTCTGCTCGCCTTCGATCGCGGTCTGGACCTCGCCATGAGCGCGAATGTCGCCGCTTTCGAGATAAAGCGCGATCTTGCCGGGAACGGGGAAAATCTCGGCGACGACGCCCTCGACCAGATCGAAGGAGGTACCGAGTTCCACCGGCTTGCGGGCCACAACCTCCGGCGCCAGCACATCGAAGGCGGCGCTTGCCCGCAGCACGTCATGCACGGCGGGCGTGGCCAGCAACGTGAAAGGCTGCGCCTCCCTGAGGCTCAGCAGACCCGCCACATGATCGATATCGGCATTGGTCAGCAACACGGTTGCCACCGGGCTGTGGCGCAGGGCTTTCGGGTGCAGGGCCGGCAAGCCCTGGATCTGCGAAAGGATTTCCGGCGCGCAGTTCACCAGAGCCCAATTCCTGCCATCGGCGCTCACGGCCATGGAAGTTTGAGTCCGGCGGCGAACGCGCGGATCGTTCTCCCAGGCGAGTGCACATACTCGGCACCGGCAGTTCCACTGAGGATAGCCGCCGCCGGCAGCCGAGCCGAGCATGGCAAGACGAAGGCGGGGCGACGTGGTGAGCATTGAGATGCCGCGCGCGCCGGCCCGCCGTCAGTCGATCAGAAGTCCGCCGGATAGTAGGCGTTGACTTCCATGCCGACGCAGACTTCCACAATGCGAGGAGTATTCCAGGCCATTTCTTCCTCCTGACGTTCTTTGTCTCTTGATGATCTCATAAGAAGTTCATAAGAGAACAGTTGAATTAACGGCTTTTCACACCGCTAGACTAGTGTGGCTACTCTGGCCTGAATCGTCAAGAACGCCTCAAGGAATAGTGACAGGTCGACATTATACCAATATTGCAGTGCACTATTCGTCACGCGAATATTTGAAGTCATTCCGTCGGCGGCTCGAACATGAAGCCGCGGCCGCGCACGGTGACGATCATGTTGCCGCCCTCCGGCGTCACGTCCGCGAGCTTGTGCCGGAGGTAGCCGACATAGACGTCGACCACGTTCAGCGAGGCGCCGCCATGGCCGGCCCACAGGGCGGCGAAGATGTCCGGACGCGCCAGCGGCTCGCCGGCATGGCGCATCAGCAGCGCCAGCAGTTCGACCTCGCGCTCGGTGAAGCGCACGCGCGTGGCACCGGCCTGCACCTGGCGCGTGTCGAGATCGAGCGTGAGCGGGCCGACGGTGAGCGTGCGCGGCTCGCCATCCGCGCTGGAGCGCCGCAGCGCCTGCACCTTCACCCGCGCCAGCAATTCCTCGAAGGCGAAGGGCTTGACGATATAGTCGTCCGCCCCGGCCAGCAGCCCCTCGGTGCGCTCGTTCACGCTGGAGCGGGCGGAGAGCATGATGATCGGCGCGGTCTGGCCGCCGGCCCGCAGCGCCTTGCACACCTCGATCCCCGAGCGGCCGGGCAGCATGACATCGAGGATGATGGCCTCCAGCGCGGCGCCGTTCGCCGCCTTCAGCGCCTGTTCGCCATCGGCCACCAGTTCGACCTGGTAGCTCTCGGCCGCGAAGCCGCGCCGCAGCAGGGAGCCGATATCGGCGTCGTCCTCGACGATGAGAATAGTCACTGCGCGGCCTCCAGCGTCTCGTCCGGTACCGTGAGCGGCAGGCGGATGGTAACGCGCGTTCCCGCCGCGCCATCGGCCTCGCTGCCGGTCCGACTCTCGATCTCTATGGTTCCGCCATGACGGTCGACGATCCATTTGGCAAGGGCCAGCCCGATGCCGAAGCCGTTGCCCTCGCTCGTCTGCCCCGCCCCGCGCCAGAACCGTTCGAACACATGCGGCAATTCCTCCGGCGGAATGCCGCTGCCCTCGTCATTCACGCTGAGCACCACCTGACCGTCCTGCAGCCGGCCGGAGATGGTCACGCGGCTGCCGGGGGCGGAATGGCGCAGGGCGTTGGCGACCAGCCCATCCAGCGTCTGGCGGAGCCAGTCATGATCGCCATCGGCCACGAGGTCCTCGGGCGCATCGGTCTCAAGCGCCACGCCCGCCGCGCGCGCCACCGGGCGCATGCTCTCGCGCACCTCGTCGATCAGCCCGGCGACCGGGAACAGCGAGCGCTCCAGTTCGATCTGCCCGCTTTCGGAACGGGCGATACGCAGCAGGTCCTCGACGCGGCGATGCAGCTTGCGCGCACGGTTCTGGATCACCAGCAAGGCCGCGCGCATGTCGTCGGCTCGCGGCTCCGCCGGGCGCAGCGACACCTCGGCCTCGCCGAGAATCACGGTGAGCGGCGTGCGCAGCTCATGGCTCACATCGGTGAAAAATCGCCGGCGCGCGACATCGATCGAGGACAGCCGCACATTGGCGGCCCGCAGTTCCGCTGTGCGTGAATCGACGGTCTCCTGCAGGTGCCGCTGGTCCGCCACCAGCCGCGCCTCGCGGCGGGCCAGATGCGCGGCCATGCGGTTGAACCGCGCCATGGCAAGGCTCAGTTCGTCATGGCCGGTGACCAGAAGGCGGGTGTCGGAGCGCCCGCGCGCAATGGCCGAGGCGGCGGTGGCGACATCCGAGACACGGCGCAGCAGCGAGCGGGCGAGAAGCTGGTAGAGCGCGACCGCCAGAACGATCGCGGCGGCGACGCCCAGCAGCCCCCAGCGCATGGTGCGCACGCGCAGCGCCTCGACCTCGTCCTGCGCCGCCTGCGCCGCCATGCGCTCCTCTTCCATCGCATGGCCGAGCGGCGCGCCGAAGCCGGCGGCGAAGACATCGAGCGCGATTCGTACGCCGACCGCGGGATTGTCCTGCGTCAGCGCGGCCCGAACCTGACGGTCCATCACCTCGAACTGGGCGCGAAGCCGGGCGACGATGCGGCTGCGCGCGGCCATAAGCGTGCGCTGCTCCTCGTCGCCGAGCCGCATCACATCGGCGGCGAGCGTGGTCTCGAAACGCTCGAAGGCGATATCGGTGCGCTGGCGCGCGGCGTTCAGCCCGTCGCGGCCAAGCCCCCGCCCCTCCTGCGCGGCCTGCAACGCCACCAGCGCGTAATCGCCGATACGGCCGGAGACGGCGGACAGCAGGTCCAGCCGCTTCTGCGCGGACACCAGCCGGTCGAGCTGCAGGCTTGCCGCGCCGAGCGTGAACACCAGCAACCCCGCCGAGGCGGCCGTGACCAGCACGGCGACCACCAGCAGCAGCGCCATGCGCGCGCGCAGCGACGACAAAAACCGCGCGCGTAACGAAGACAGTAAGACGCGCCCCATGCGGGTAACTTCCCGAAGCTTTTCCTTTAGGAAGCGGGAATGATTTCACGTCTTCACCGCCTGCGCACGCCGCAGTGCAACAGGAGCGCGCTATAGCAGGGCCGCGCCGGGGAAAAGGCCGGTCAGATCTCGCGGCCGCCGGCGCCCGGCCGGCCACAGCGCCACTTGGTGACGCGCCATTTGGGATGGCTCTCGCTCCACTCGGCAATCACGGGGAGCGCACCCATCATGCACTGGACCGGAATCGTCGGCTGTTCAAGATTGACGGAAACGGCCTCCTCCCGGCAGGTGCCGGGATTGGTGATGAGGCAGATGGACAAAATCAATTCCATAACGGGTCCCTAAGGCGTGAGGACAGCCTGCCCGTGCGTTTCCCAATGCGTTCGGCCGAACGTCACTCTAACGCAAGAGGCAGCAATTTCCCCCTGGTCCGACCCTTAAGCGCAGTCCAAGCAAACGCAATGCCATATGCGCCCCCTGATTGCAGAAAAGCCGCCCGGCGCCGGCATCGGACCGCCCGGCGGAGCGCGGCCAAGGATTGAGCGCGGCCCGGCGAAAAAGGCTATTAATTAGCCATTGCCCGAATAGGTGCAGACCGCTTGCCGTTACGGACGGCTCCGACCGGGAGACCCGCGACAAAAGGCGGAAATGCCTGTCATGCACGGAAGATTCCCTTGCAGGCTAAGGCGAAGCGGCTCTAGTCTCTCACCCGTGACGTGTCTGGTCGAGCTATCGGGCCAACCGGTTTGGTGTTTCAAACGCTGCAACAAAGATAGCCGGGACATTCTGGGAGAGGGACGGTTCCTGTCTCTCGATTATGCAACCCGTTCGGGAGGAATTAGATGGCCAAGATCAATAAGGTAATGATCGGCGAGTCGCTGGTCGGCGACGGCAACGAGGTCGCCCACATCGACCTCATCATCGGACCGCGCGGCAGCGCGGCCGAGAGTGCCTTCGTCAATGCGCTCACCAACAACAAGGACGGCTTCACCTCGCTTCTCGCGGTGGTCACGCCGAACCTGCTCGCCAAGCCCAACACGATCCTGTTCAACAAGGTGACGATCAAGGACGCCCGTCAGGCCGTCCAGATGTTCGGCCCCGCCCAGTACGCCGTGGCCAAGGCCGTGGTGGACTGCGTTGCCGACGGCACCATCCCGGAAGACGAAGCCGACGACCTGTTCATCTCGGTCGGCGTGTTCATCCACTGGGAAGCGGCCGACGACGCCAAGATCCAGCAGTTCAACTATGAAGCGACCAAGGAAGCCCTCAAGCGCGCCGTGAACGGCGAGCCGAAGGTCAAGGACGTGGTCGCGCAGGCCTCCTCCGCCAAGCACCCCTTCGCCGCTTAGATCGGGGACAACCCTGGGCAGACAAAAGCTCCGCCCGCGGCCCAATATCCGAAGGGCCTGCTCCAGCGGTTGGCGGCGATCTTTCTGAACAAGTGACGGCGGCGGGTCCGCCTCGATATTCTCAGACGAAGGGCCACTCCCCTTCAGCCAGCCGACTTCAGAGCCCGGGGCCTCGCGCCTCGGGCTTTTTCATTCCAGCCTTCGGGACATCGCGCCTCAGGGCGCCGCCTTCTTCACCGTGCCGCGGCGAATGGCGTCGAAGCGCACCGCCGGGTCGACCGGCACATCCCTGGCGATGCGCGCCGGCGTGCCCTCCAGCGTCACGATCCGCGTCGCCACCTCCAGCGCCTCGCGCCGGTCATGGGTGACGAACATCACGGTCGCCGGGTGCCTCTCCAGCAGCGCGCGCAACAGTTCGCGCAGGCGGAACGCGTTGGCCTCGTCGAGCGAGACGAAGGGCTCGTCCATCAGCAGCAGGTCGGGGGCGATCACGAAGGCCCGCGCCAGCGCGACCCGCCGCTGCTGGCCGAGCGAGAGCCGCTCGGGATAGGCGCCGGCGAGATCGGCAAGCCCGACCTCCGCCAGCATCGCCAGCGCGCTCGCCCGCCCGGCCTCGCCCTCCGGCAAGGGCAGCGCGACATTCTCCAGCACGGTGCGCCACGGCAGCAGGCGCGGATTCTGGAAGGCATAGCCGATGCGCGGCTTGGTCCCCGAAAAGTTCACCCGCCCGGTAAACGCCGTGTCGAGGCCGGCGACGATGTTCAGCAGCGTGGTTTTGCCGAGGCCGGATGCGCCGAGCAGGACCAGGAACTCGCGGTCGCGCACCTCCAGCCGGAAGTCGCGGAACACCAGCCGCTCAGGACCGCCCGCGACGGCCGCAAAGCGCTTCTCGCGAATGTCGATGCGAATCTCGCTCATCGCCGCCACCGGTTCGCCCGCCGCTCCAGCGGCTGGATCAGCGCGATCTCGATGACCTGCACCACGGCGGTGAATGCCAGCGCATAGGCCAGCACCATCGGCACATCGAACATCTGGAACGCGGTCTGCAGCTCGAAGCCGACGCCGTTGGAGCGCCCGAGCAACTCCACCACCAGCACGATCTTCCAGGTCAGCGCGAGGCCGGAGCGGGCGCTGGCGGTGAAGAACGGGGCGAGTTGCGGCAGCACCACATGGCGCAGCGCGCGGGCGCGCGGCACGGCGAACACCCGCGCCATCTCGTCGAGGTCGCGCGAGAGTGCGGCGGCGCCCTCGCGCATGGTCACCGCGACATTGGGAATCTTGTTCACCGCCACCGCCGTGATCGCCGCCGCCTCGGTGAGGCCGAACCAGACATAGCAGAGGATGATGATCACCAGCGCCGGCAGGTTGAGCAGCACCAGAACCCACGGCCCGAACACCGCGTCCAGCTGTTTCGAACGTCCGAGAACGATGCCGATCACTGAACCGATCGCCATGGCGAGGAAGAAGCTCACCGCCACCCGCGCCAGCGTGATCGCGATGTTGCGCGGCAGCTCCCCGTCCGCCGAGGCGCGGATCATGGCGCGCACCACCTGCGGCGGTCCCGGCAGCAGCGGCGAGGCGACCAGCAGCGCCGCGACCTGCCACGCCAGTATCAGCGCCAGCAGCGAGCCGAGAGTCACCGCGAGACGCGCCGCTCCACTCACGCCCGCCTCACTCGCCGACCGGCATGAACAGGCCGCGATCATAGGCGGCATTGGGGCCGAGCAGCGCCGGCCCGCCGAGACTGGCGAGCACCTCGTAGAGCCGGGCGCAGGAGGCGCGCTCGGCCTCGCCGAAGCTGCCGGGAATGCCCGAGCGGTAATAATCGCGCAGCTTGACGAACTCCGCCTCGTCCGTCGCCTGCATCAGCGGGCGCACCGGCTCCCATGCCGCATCCGAGGTCGCGAGCACCTTGTTGGTCGCCGCCGCCGCGCGCAGGAAGGCGGCCAGCGCCGCGCCCTTCTCCCCCATGATCGCCCCGCGCCAGACGAAGCCGACCAGCGGGGGAACGGGCGCGATGCCCAGCCCCGTGATCACCTGCGTCATGTCCATGAGGCGAGCAAAGCCGCGCGCATCGAGCCGCGCCGCATAGGGCCAGAAGGTGAGCACCGCATCGACACGCTCGAGCGCCAGTTGCTCGCTCACCAGCGGCGCGGCACCGAACACCGGCTCGACGATGTCCGCCAGTTCGACGCCCAGCGTCGCCTTGGCATAGGCGCGCAGCAGCAGCCAGCTCTTGTCCAGCGGCCCGCCCGCGACGCCGATCTTGCGGCCCTTGAGGTCGCCGAGCGTCTTCACCGGCCCGCCCGGCGCCACCATCACCGCGCCGAGCGCGTTGGAAAACGGCGCGAACTGCATGCGCTCGCCATCATTGCGCCGGCGCATCGCCCACAGCCAGTCGGTGACGATGAGGTCGACATCGCCGGCCTGCAACGCGACGGTGGTGGCCTGCCCGGAGGCGAAATCCACGCTCTCGACGCTGAGCTTTTCCCGCGCGGCCTGCCCCTGCGCCGTCATCGCCGCCATCAGCCAGTTCAGCGTGCCGAATTTCAGCGCGCCGACCCGCAAGGAAAGAGCTGGCGCCTGCGCGTGCACCGGCGCGGCGACGCCGGAGAGCGCGCAGAGCGAGGCGGTCGCCAGCAGCGCGCGGCGTGAGAGCGTCACGGTCATCACGGCGCTCCCTTGCCGGTCATGGGCGGATCAAGCAGCCGGTTGCGCACCAGATAGGAGATGCCGCGCAGCCAGGCTTCATCGGTGTTGTTGCGAATATCGGCGCTGGCGGCGCGCAGCACCCGCCCGTCGGACACGTCGCGCACCTGGAAATTGATGTTGAGGATGAGGTTCGAGACCTTCTGCACCAGCCCGATCACCTCGATATCCGCGCCCAGATCCCGCGCAATGGCCAGCTCGCAGCCATTGCAGTTGCGCAGCGGCGACGCCTTGTCGAGGCGCGCGGCCTGCGGCGCGAGATCGACCACGGTATAGCCGGCCTGCGCCAGACGCTGGCGCAGATCCTGCGAAATCAGCGCGAGCCGCTTCGCCTCCTCGGGTTTGGGCCCGCGGATATCGGCCTCGGTGCTGGTGTCCAGCAGCTCGAAATCGAACACGGCGACGCGGGTTGCCGCCTGCGCGGCAGGGATCAAGCCGGCGGGAGCCAGCAGCAACAGGGCAAGGGCGGCGCGGGCTGCGAGGGCAGCCGCGCGGCGATGGCGGGTGATCATCTCGGGTCGCCTCCCGGCGGCGAACGTGTTGTCCGGCGGCTTGGCGCCGCTCTGGTAGGCGATCATAGCTGCCGGCCGGAACGCTGCAACTGATATCGATCACGTCCGCGTCATGAATACAGACAGTAAATCCTTAAATATAAAGGATAGACGCGCGTCTTATTAATTTCTTATGTTTTCTATTGTGTTGATACCAGAGTTTTATTTGGTACATTTCTTCCCGAGGAGGAAGCGGAAAGCTTCCCGACAAACAAAATCGCCTGGGATGAAATGCTGATGGGACTGAAAACGAACGCCGCCGGCGTGGCGCTGGCGTTTGTCTGCGCCTTTGGCACCGCACTGCCGGCGCTGGCGCAGAACGCAGCGCCGCCGCTTGGCCCGAAAGCCGCCGCCGTCATCGCTCCCGAGCAGACGTTCCGCATCGGCGTGGTGCGGCAGATTCCCGAGCCGCCGCCCTGGATCGCCCCGCTCCAGATGCCGCCCGACGATCTCGGCATCGCCGGCGCCGAACTCGGCATACGCGACAATCTCACCAGCGGCCGCTTCGTGAAGCTCGACTACAAGCTCAGCACCGAGGTCGTCCCGACTGGGGAGGACCCTTTGCCGGCAGTCGAGAAGCTGGTGGCGGACGGCAACAACTTCATCCTGCTGGATGTGCTGGCGAAGGATCTGGTGCGCATCGCCGATGCGGTTAAGGACAAGGATGTCATCCTGATCAATGTCGGCGCCACGGATGACGTGCTGCGCCAGCAGGACTGCCGGGCGAATGTGTTCCACATCGCCCCCAGCCGCGCCATGCTCACCGACGCGCTGGCGCAGTTCCTCGTGACCAAGCGCTGGCTGAACTGGTTCCTGATGACCGGCCGCACCGATGCGGACAAGCTCTATGCCGAGGCGCTGAAGCGTTCGGCGAAGAAGTTCGGCGCCAAGATCGTCGCGGAGAAGACCTGGGATTACGGCCCGGACGCCCGCGCCACCGCGCAGGCCGAGGTGCCGCGCGGCACCCAGGTCGGCGAGTACGACATGCTGGTGGTGGCGGACGAACTCGGCGAGTTCGGCGATATCCTGCCCTATAACACCTGGCTGTCGCGCCCCATTGCCGGGACGCAGGGTCTGATGCCGCTGTCCTGGCACCCGACCATGGAGAACTGGGGCGCCTCGCAACTCCAGAGCCGCTTCTTCAAGCAGCACAAGCGACTGATGCAGCCGCTGGATTTCCAGATGTGGGAAGGCGTGTTCTCCATCGGCTCGGCGAGCCTGAAGACGCGCTCCAGCGACCCGGCCAAGGTGAAGGCGCAGATGCTGGCGCCCGACTACGACCTGCCGGTGTTCAAGGGCGTCGCCGCCAGCTTCCGCCCATGGGACCAGCAATTGCGCCAGCCGATCCTGCTGACCCATGCCACCAACACGGTGACGCTCTCGCCGCAGTCCGGCTTCCTGCACCAGCGCACACCGCTCGACACGCTCGGCGTCGATCAGCCGGAAAGCGTCTGCAAACTGAATTAAATCAACGAGATAAATCAGAAACGCTCAGGAGGAACGAATGAAACGCCACCTCACGCTCTCCACCGGCCTTTTGGCGCTGGCGGGAGTGCTGATCGTCGACGCCGCCCCTGCCTTCGCGCAGGCCCGCGCCTTCGTCTCCAACGAGCGCGACCACACGATGAGCGTGATCGACATGGACACGCTCAAGGTGATCGACACCATAAAAACCGGACGCCGGCCGCGCGGCATCATCGCCAGCCCGGACGGCAAGCTGATCTATCTGTGCGCCTCCGACGACAACCGGGTCGAGGTCTACGACGCCAAGACGCTTAAGCTGGTCAAGACGCTGCGCTCGGGGCCGGACCCGGAGCTGTTCGTGCTGCACCCCTCCGGCAACCCGCTCTACATCGCCAATGAAGACGACAACATGGTCACGGTGGTGAATGTCGAGAACAACGATCTGATCGCGGAAATCCCGGTCGGCGTCGAGCCCGAGGGCATGGGTATCAGCCCGGACGGCAAGTTCATGGTGAACACCTCCGAGACCACCAACATGGCCCATGTGGTGGACACCGCGACCAACGAGATCATCGAGAACATCCTCGTCGATTCCCGCCCGCGCATCGCCGAGTTCTCGGCCGACGGCAAGCAGCTCTGGGTTTCGGCGGAAGTCGGCGGCACGGTGGCGGTGGTCGATCCGACCGATGGCTGGAAGATCATCAAGAAGATCAGCTTCAAGATCCCCGGCGTGAATGACGACGCCATCCAGCCGGTCGGCGTGCGCCTCACCAAGGACGGCTCCAAGGCCTTCATCGCGCTCGGCCCGGCGAATCGCGTGGCGGTGGTCGATGCCAAGACGCTGGAAGTCGAGAAGTACCTGCTAGTCGGCCAGCGCGTCTGGCAGCTCGGCTTCACGCCGGACGAGAAGTTCCTGATTTCGACCAACGGCAACTCGAACGACATCTCGATCATCGATGTCGCCAGCGAGAAGGTCACCAAATCCGTGCCCGTCGGCCGCCTGCCGTGGGGCGTGGTCGTGGTGCCGTGACGCCTGAAACTTCAACCAGACAAAACAATGTTCCGGGAGGACAACCAATGACGTACCGCACCACCGCCGCCCCCCTCGTCCGCACCCTCGTCGCCGCCGCTTTGCTGGCCGTCTCCGGCACCGCCTTCGCCGCCGGCGACCTGACGCTGAAGCCGACCGAGCTGAAGCCGCTGAAGGTCGGCCTCGGCGATGCCGGCTACGGCGTCTCGGAGAAGACCTACAATCTGGAGACCGGCAAGGCCTACAGCCTCGAAATATCCTCGACCGGCAAGAAGGAATGCGCCTGGCAGGCGCCCGCCTTCTTCCAGAGCATCTTCCTGCGCAAGGTCGAGGTCGAGGAGGTCGAGATCAAGGCGATCGGCCTCACCGAGATCGAGATGGAACAGGAAGGCGAGGCCGAGCTGTTCTTCGTGCCGCTCAAGCCGGGCACCTATCCCTGGTTCTGCAAGGGCATGGACGAGCGCGGCATGAAGGGCGAATTCGTGGTGAAGTGAGCCGCCTGGACGCGCAGGTCGCGACTGCGACATGATTTGTCATCCCCGGGCCAACCCCGGGGATGATGGCGTCCTCAGACCATCAAGGCCACCCGCCTCCAAGGAGAAACCTCGTGCCTCAGGCCGCGGCCAGCCTCTCTCCCGCTCTCGCCATCGAGGGCGTCAGCCATAGTTTCGGGGCGCGCAAGGCACTGGACGCCGTGAGCTTTTCGGTCGCCGCCGGCAGCTTCACCGCCCTGCTCGGGCCCAACGGCGCGGGCAAGACCACGCTGTTCTCGCTGGTGACCCGGCTTTACGAAAATCGCAGCGGCACCATCCATGTGCTCGGCCACGATGTGCGGGTCGAGCCGGCGGCGGCGCTGGCGAAGCTCGGCGTGGTGTTCCAGGCGCGCACGCTGGACCTCGAACTGAGCGTCATGCAGAACCTCGTCTATCATGCCACGCTGCACGGCATGGGCTTCGCGAGCGCCCGCCGCCGCGCGCTTGAGGTGCTGGCACAGGCCAGCCTTGCCGAGCGCGCGCGCGACAAGGTGCGCAACCTCTCCGGCGGTCAGATGCGCCGGGTCGAGATCGCCCGCGCGCTGATGCACCGCCCCCGCCTGCTGCTGCTGGACGAGCCGACCGTCGGCCTCGACATCGCCTCCCGCGCGGCGCTGGTGGAGCAGGTGCGCCGGCTGGTGGCCGAGGAGGGAATCGGCGTGTTGTGGGCAACCCACATCATCGAGGAGATCGCGCCCGGCGACCGGGTGATCGTGCTGCATCGCGGCCGGGTGCGCGCGCAGGGCGACTATGAGGACCTGCTGCGGCGGACGGCCACGGAAGACATCTCCGCCGCCTTCCTCAGCCTCGTCGACGACGGCGCGGGAGAAGCGGCATGAGTGCGTCCCGCTTCCGGCTGCCGCTTTCCGGCTACGCGATCTGCATGGCCGGCATCTGCTGGCGCGAGGGGCTGCGCTTTCTCAACCAGCGCGGCCGCTTCCTCTCGGCGCTGGTGCGCCCGCTGGTGTGGCTGTTCATCTTCGCCGCCGGCTTCCGCTCCGTGCTGGGCGTCTCGATCATCCCGCCCTACGAGACCTATGTGCTCTACGAGGTCTATGTGACCCCGGGGCTGGTGGCGATGATCCAGCTGTTCAACGGCCTGCAGTCCTCGCTCTCCATGGTCTATGACCGCGAAGTGGGGGCGATGCGCATTCTGCTGGTCAGCCCCTATCCGCGCTGGTTCCTGCTGGTGTCGAAGCTCACCGCCGGCATCTGCGTGTCGCTGCTCCAGGTCTATGCCTTTCTATTGGTGGCGTGGTTCTGGGAGGTCGAGCTGCCGCCCGTCGGCTACCTCACCGTGCTGCCGGCGCTGCTGCTCACCGGCATGATGCTCGGCGCCATGGGGCTCGTCATGTCGTCGGTGTTCCGGCAGATGGAGAACTTCGCCAGCGTAATGAACTTCGTGATCTTCCCGATGTTCTTCGCCTCCTCCGCGCTCTATCCGCTGTGGCGCGTGCAGGAGAGCAGCCTCGTCCTGTGGTGGATCTGCACGCTCAATCCCTTCACCTATGCGGTCGAACTGATCCGCTTCGCGCTCTACGGGCAGTTCGAGCCCTTCGCGGCGCTGGTGGTGGGATCATGTGCGATTCTGTTCCTCGCCGGCTCGATCCTGGCCTATGATCCCTCCGCCGGGATCATGGCCCGCAGGGGCGGGCCGGATGCGGGAAAACAATAATGAAATCACGGCCATCAGAGCCGGGTGATGTCGAGGAGATGTCCATGATCACACGCATGCCGCCTCACCGGATCGCGGTCGCGCCCCTGTCCTGTGGCGCCGCGCTGGCCGCCCTGCTGGTCGCCGGCCCCGCTGCCGCCGCTGCCCCTGTCGGCCTGTGGCCCTGCATCCAGCCCAAGGTCGCGACGCTGGCCAGCGGGCAGATGTGGGCCGGCCCGCCGATCGAGAATCTCGACTGGCACGCCGACGCCGACGTCGCCGAATTGGTGCCGGTGCTCGCCGCCCGGCGCACCTCCATCGAGGACGCCACGCAGCACATAGAGAGCTTCGCGCAGGATGCCGGCGCTGACCGCAACGCCAAGCTCACTTTGCTGTTCGCCGGCACGTTCGAGCAGATCAACGCCCTGCGCTCACGCATCATGGAAGGCATCGAGCGCTACTCCCAGCATCAGCTCGACCTCTCACAGCGCATCAAGCAGGAAAGCCTGGACCTCGCGCACAAGAAGAAGGCGGCCGACACTGCCGCTGACAAGGCGCAGGTCGCCCAGCTCGAGCAGCAGGTGCTGTGGGACACCCGCATTTATGACACCCGTGCGCAGGCCATGACCGCGGTGTGCGAAAGCCCGGTGATCCTCGACCAGCGCGCCTTCGCCATCGCCCGCGCGATCCAGAACGTCATGCAGTAGCGGACGGCGCGGCGCGCCACCGCGACGACGATCAGCAGGAGAAGGAGCCGCCCGCCGAGCCTGTGCGCGTGATCGCCGGTACCGGCAAGGCGGGAGGCGGCAGGGCGACGGATGAGATGCCGTTCGCGGCCCGCAAAAAGCCGCTGTTCAGGGTCGCGGTGTCGCCTGCTCCAGGGGCAGGCCGGTCTTCGCCCAGCCGTCGCTCCCGGCGGGGTACCAGGAGACCGCGCTGTAGCCATAATCCATGGCGCGCTTGGCCGCGTTCCACGACATCCAGCAATCCGTCAGACAGTAAAACACCATGGGCGCATCCCGCCGCCCCTCGGTGAGATCACCCAGGCTCTTGCGGAACCAAGCGTCCATCTCGGGGCTCAGCGCGCCATAGCCGACATTGGGAAGCCACACGCTGCCGGGAATATGGTCGCGCCGCTTGTCGCGCCAGATCGTGCCGGGCGGAAGATTAGTCGGCTTCACGTCGCGCGGCATCACGTCGAGGAACAGCGCGCCTTTCGCCCGCCACAGCGCCTCGGCGGCGGCCGTGTCGAGCACGGCCGCCCCGCGCAGCGTCGGAGGGGTGGGGGCGCGATAGCTGTCCATACGGTAGCCGTCGGGCTCAGGCACCACCTCCGCGCTGACGGCTGGCCGCTGCGAGAATGCCAGCATGACCGCGAGCAGCCCGGCCATACCCAGCCACGCCAGCCGCTTGAGCGAGATGTCGCCGCGCGCGGGTCTCGTCTCGGGCCTCGTCTCGTGCATCGTCTCTTGCGCGGCGGCCCGGCGTGCTTGCGCTTCCCGTTCCGACGCGCGCGCGCTCATGGTGAGGTGGCCTTTGGAGAGGCACCATCCGGGGTGGCCCCGCCTGGTGCGGCACCGATGAGCTTGTTCCGGTCATCCAGCAGCGGCACGCCGTAATCGAGCAGGATCCGGTTGATCGCCGCCTGCTCCTGCCCGATGAAGCCGTTGAGCTGGTGCTTCCAGTTCAGCTCGCCCGGCCTTATGCCGAAGGTGATGCGGTAGATCAGCGAGGGATCGCCCGTCTCCTTCACCAGCGGCACCACGTTCAGCGGCAGTTCGGAGCGCTTGGCATAGTAGCCCCCGATCGGGCCCCACATGATGGCGCCGTCCACCGTGCCGGAATCGACATCATTGATCATGGTCTCCGCCGGATTCTCGAAACGGCGGTCCACCATCAGCGAGTAGGGCCGCGCCAGCGCCAGCAGGCCGTTGCGCGCCAGAAGGTCGGCCGGCGGCGTACCGGCGACGACGCCGATCCGGTGCCCCTTCAACCGCGGATCGGACAGGGTGTCGACCCCCTCCAGATCGCCGCCCTTGCGCGTCACCAGCACCCAGGCGGAGCGGTAATAGGGGTTGGTATTGAGCACCGGGTCGCCGCCGGCGACATAGCCCATCACGATGTCGCAGCGCTTGGCACCAAGCGTCATGCGATAGAATCCGGTCGCCTGCGGAAACCAGGTGTAGTCGAGCGCGAGGCCCAGCTTCTCGCCAAGCAGTTCGGCGATCTTGTTCTCGAAACCCTCGCCCTCCTGATTGGTGAAGGGCATGTTGGCAGGGTCGGCGCACACGCGCAGCGTCGAGCGATCCACGAGATCGGAGACCTGCGCGCGCGCCGGCCCACCGGCGAAAAGCGCGAGCGCGACAGCGCCCGCTATGCCGGCGAGACGACGCATCGCGTCAGCCCGGGCGACCGAAGCACTGGTTCTCATTGGCAGTGTACGCCTTCGTCTTGTCCTCGCGCTTGCTCGGACGCACGCGATCGAGCGCCCCGTCGGCGCGGGCCTTGAGATAGATGTAGATGTCGTCGAGATAACACATGACGTTGTTGTTCTCGCCGAAGGCCGGCATGACCTGGTTCTGCGAGGAATTGACCTCCCTCTTGCCGTTGACCACGATCTCCATGAACTTCTCATAGCTCATGGTCTTGAGCGAATTGGCGAGGGCCGGCGCATAGCTGGAGCCCATGCCATCGGGACCGTGGCAGACATGGCATTCAGCGTGATAGCGCCGGTAGCCGCTATAGGCGTACCAGTCGATCGTGCCGTCGGGCTGGATGAAATAGGTCGGCGTGCCATCCGGCAGCGTGTACTTACCGAGCTCGTCCTTGGTCTTTCCCCCCTCCGGCGCAGCAGCCGCAGCCGTCGCGTCCTGCGCCACGGCGGCGACCGGAACCATGAGGGAGAGGCCAAGCAGCAGGGCGGATGCCGGAAGAACACCGGAAACAAGCCATCCGCGGATCTTATTTTTCATGAAGCACACTCCTGGAGGCGCCGCTCGGGGGCGCCGATCACGAGGCAGGTGGAGGATCTGATGCGCGCCAGCGCGGCGCATCGCGATGTGGAATTCTTCTAAGAAATTCATAAGGCCAAGGGTGCCGAGACGCCGGGGCCTGGCCCATCGGATTTCCGACGGCCAGGCCCCAAGCAGGCAATCCCCGTGTTCAGGTGAAGTCCGGCCGGCGCGGCCCGAGGAGCCCGCCGGCCGCTTCGATCAGTCCGGCACCGCGAAGACGGTGAGCTGGCCACCCAGGTTGGTGTAGTTGCTCAGCGCCGCATAGCCGCCCACGGCCCCCAAGCCGGCATTCGGGTCGGTCAGGCCGGCCGCAAGGCCGATACCCGCCCAGCCGCCGACACCCGAGAGCACGGCGATGTACTGCTTGCCCTTGTGCTCGTAGGTGGTGACGTTGCCGATGATGCCCGACGGGGTCTTGAACTTGTAGAGTTCCTTGCCCGTCTTGGCGTCGACCGCCTTCAGGTAGCCTTCCAGCGTGCCGTAGAACACCACGTCGCCGGCGGTGGCGAGAGCGCCCGACCACACCGAGAACGGCTCGGGCAGCGACCACACGATCTTGCCCTTGGTGTTGTCCCAGGCGATGAAGTTGCCCATGCCGCCATGGCTGTTCGGCGCGGGGAACATCGACAGGGTGGCGCCGACATAGGGCTGGCCCGCAGTGTAGCTCACGCGGAACGGCTCATAGTCCATGCAGACGTGGTTGGTGGGCACGTAGAACAGGTTGGTCTTGGGCGAGAACGCCGCCGGCTGCTGGTCCTTGGTGCCGAGCGCCGCCGGGCAGATGCCCTTGGTGTTCACGTCTTCTTCGAGCGTCTGGTACTGCTTGACGAGGAGCGGGCGACCAAAGGTCGGGCTGCTCTTGTCCATGTCGATCTTGGACGCCCAGTTCACGGCCGGATCGAACTTCTCGGCCACGAGCAGTTCGCCGGTCACGCGGTCGAGCGTGTAGCCGAAGCCGTTGCGGTCGAAGTGGGTGAGCAGCTTGCGCGGCTGACCGTTGACCTGCTGATCGGTGAGGATCATCTCGTTGACGCCGTCATAGTCCCACTGGTCATGGGGCGTCATCTGGTAGACCCACTTCGCCACGCCGGTATCGGCGTCACGGGCGAAAATGGTCATCGACCACTTGTTGTCGCCGGGGCGCTGGGACGGGTTCCAGGTCGAGGGGTTGCCCGAGCCGTAATAGACGAGGTTGGTTTCGGGGTCATAGGAATACCAGCCCCAGGTGCAACCGCCGCCGATCTTCCACTGGTCGCCTTCCCAGCTCTTCAGCGAGGAATCCTTGCCGACCGGCTTGCCGAGGACCGTGGTCTTTTCCGGGTCCATCAGCATTTCGTCGTCCGGGCCCATCGAGTAGGCGCGCCAGGAGACCTTGCCGGACTTCATGTCATAGGCGGTGACGTGGCAGCGCACGCCGAACTCGCCGCCGGAGATACCGACGATGACCTTGTCCTTCACCGGCATGACGGTGGCGGTGTTGGTCTCGCCCTTCTTCGGGTCGCCATTGATGGCCGACCACTTCTCCTGGCCGGTCTTGGCATCGAGCGCCACCAGCTTGGTGTCGGCCTGGTGCAGGAAGATCGTGCCGTCGGCATAGGCAAGGCCGCGGTTAACCGTGTCGCAGCACATCACCGGAATGACGTCCGGGTCCTGCTTCGGCTCGTATTTCCACATGATGCGCCCCTCATTGTTGAGGTCGAGCGCATAGACGATGTTGGGGAACGGCGTGTGGACATACATGATGTCGCCGATCACCAGCGGACCACCTTCATGGCCGCGCAACACGCCGGTGGAGAAGCCCCAGGCCACCTGCATCTTGCCGACATTGCCGGCGTTGATCTTGTCCAGCTTGGAATAACGGGTATTGGCGTAGTCACCCGTCTGAATGCCCCATTGCTTGGGGTCGTTGATGATCTTCATCAGCCCGTCATTGGCCACAGCGGGCCAAGCATAGGCCGCCGCAACACTCATCAGTGCTGCCGCAATTACCTTGCGCATGCTTATCTCCTCCTGAACGCGATCCTCCGGGACCAACCCGTCTACAGGCTGATCCGGCGCGGCTTTATGCCGTTCTGACCATTCGTCCTCGGCAGCGTGTCACGACCGGCTGGGGGAGAGGCAGCCGGATCTCACGGGGGCATCTGCCCCAAGCTGGCCTACGAGCCGGATCACGGAAACTAGGTCTCCGATAACCGTTGAAGCCGACGACGTAAGTGAGGCTAGTCTGAATTTTTCAGGCGCGCAATAAAAACACTTAAGAGAAATCGGTCTTATTATGATTTTGCTGCACGTGCGAATTGGTATACATTATTATCAGGCCGGTTGCTTGAGCGCTTTCAAGCGTTCGCGGGCTTTCATGCTGCGATGGCTTGCTTATGCTGCAATGCAGTAAATCACTCCCACTCGACTTCGTGATAGGCCGCGATGGCGTTGCGCGGGTTGAACTCGTCGAACAGTGCCCAGTTCGGTCGTTCCGACTGGGCCACACCTTCCGGCGCATCCGCCATGGTGGCGCCCTCTGAAATCAGCCGCCGCACGTCGGCGCGCACCTGTTCGAGATAGCGCCGCTCATCCGCGCTGGCCGACGGCCAGACCATGCTGGCCGGGCCATGTCCCGGCACCACGCGCGGCGCCTTCCGCTCGACGAGCACGTCCAGCAGCGCAAGCCAGCCATTGAGACTGCCGTCCAGCGTGGGGATATGGCCGGAGAACAGCAGATCGCCGAGGAACCAGGTTTCGCTGGCCATGTCGCGGACGGTCAGGTCGTTGTCGGTGTGGGCGGTGGGATGGGCTTCGAGCCGAATCGGACGGTTGCCGAGATCCAGTTCCAGCGCGCGCTCGACGAGAAGGTCCGGCAGAACGATTCGCGTGCCGCGCGCAGCGGGGCCCAGCAGCCGCTCGACTTGAGCGAGATAGGTCTCGGCGCGCATCGACAGCGCGCGGGGCATTTTCGCGTGCGCCACGAATCGCGCGCCGGTGGCCTCGAAGGCGGCGTTTCCCAGCGTGTGGTCGGGGTGCATATGGGTGTTGATGACGTAGCGGAGCGGGAGCTCCGTCACCCCGCGAGCGGCTGCAAGCATGCGCTCGCCGGCGAGGCGGCTATTGCCGGTATCGATGATGGCACAGGCTTCCGAGCCCACCACCAGCCCCATATTCGCGATGGCGCCGTCGTTTTCCGGCGCGAGCAGCTCATAGGGCGCCCGATAGACGAACACACCGTCGGCGACGCGCTCCAGCGGTAGCGGAGCAGCGGGATCGCCATCGGCCGACCCGCTCTCCGCGAGCGTCTGTGCCGCCACAGGCAGGTTTGCACCCGCCGCCAGGGCGGCGGCGAGTGTCAAAAGGTGCCGCCGATTCGGCCGAAGCGGATCGGCCATCGCGCAACCTCCATCCCGCAGCCCCGCCCGGTCTGCCGGGCGGCGGCCGGGATCACTTCTTGACGCCGTTCAGGTCGAACTGCGCGAGATAGGCCAGCAGGTCGGCGCGATCCTGGTCCTTCGGCAGTCCGGCGAACACCATCTTCACGCCGGGCATGAAGCCCTTCGGGTTCTGCAGGTACTGGCTCAGCACGTCGGCGGTCCACACATCGCCCTTGGCGTTGTGCTCCAGCAGCGTGTCCGAATATTTGAAGCCCTCGACCGACCCCATCTTGCGGTCGATGATGCCGTTCAGTTCAGGCCCCACCTTGTTCTTCGCGCCCTCGCCGACAGCGTGGCAGGCCATGCATTTCTTGAAGACGTTCGCGCCTTTGGTGGCGTCGCCATCAGCCAGTGCGGCGGTGGAACCAGCTGCCAGCAGGGCGGCGGTGATCAGAAGCCGGTACATGTTTTTCCTTCCCAGGCATCATTATGCGAGCGTGCCGTCGACTGCGGCACTTCATCGAAGGTCGCACCGCGACGGGCGTCCTGATATTAGAATGATCACAGAACGTGAAAGGTCCAGCCCCAAAAGAATCGCCGCCTTGCCGTGGGCCGTTTCGCCGCAGCTTATGCCGCTATTTGCAATCATTGATTGCGTTTTTGCTCCGCGTCACGGCCGCTTGTCCTGCGCCCCGCGCTCGCCCTACGATGAGGCGTGAGGAAACGCCCGTGAACGAAACCACGCTCAAGCGGACCGCGGCACCCGACAGCGAACGCGACGCCACGATCCGCGTGGTGGCGCCGGCGCGGCTGCATCTCGGCTTTCTGGACCTTGCCGGCACGCTCGGCCGACGCTTCGGCAGCCTCGGGCTGACGCTGGAGCGGCCTTGTCTGGTGCTGCGGCTGCGCCCCTCGCCGACGCTGGACGCCAGCGGCCCGGACGCCGACCGCGCCAGGCGTGCCGCCGAGAAGGCTTTGGGCTGGCTCGGCATTTCCGGCGGGGCCGACATCACCATCGACACCGCCCTGCCCCCGCATGCCGGGCTTGGCTCCGGCACCCAGCTCGCCCTCGCGGTCTCAGCCGGCATGGCGGCGCTGCACCGACGCGACATGAGCCTGCGCGAGATCGGCGCCGCGCTCGGGCGGGGAGCACGTTCGGCGATCGGGATCGGGGCCTTCACCGAGGGAGGCTTTCTGCTCGATGGCGGCAAGAAACTGAACTCTCAAGACAATTCCGCGCCTCCCCTACTGGCGCGCCATGCCTTTCCCAGCCACTGGCGGGTGATCCTCGCTTATGATCACGGCCATAGCGGCCTCTCCGGGACGGATGAGGTCACGGCCATGGACACGCTGCCACCCTTCCCCGATTCGCTTGCCGGCCACCTCGCCAGGCTCACGCTGATGCAGGCGCTGCCGGCGCTGGTCGAGGAGGAGATCGGCCCGTTCGGTGCCGCCATCGGCGAAATCCAGCACCGGCTCGGCGAGCATTACGCGCAGGCGCAGGGCGGGCGCTACACCAGCGCGGCGGTGGGCGAGGCGATGGGCTGGCTGGAGTCGCAGGGCATCGCCGGTGTCGGCCAGAGTTCCTGGGGGCCGACCGGCTTCGCCTTCATCGGCGATGCCGCGCAGGCCGAGCGGCTTCTCGACGCGCTGCGCCAGCGCTATGCCGGGCACGCCACGCTGCGCTTCGACTGCGTGCGCGGGCGGAACGCCGGCGCGCAGATCGAACGGCTTGCGCCGTCACCAGCCGCCTGAATGCAATCTGAGCGCGCATTCGACATTGCCGTGATCGGACTGTCCGCGCGCGCCCTGGTGACGGCGGCCCGGCGCGCCGGGCTCGCGGCGCTGGCGCTCGACCTGTTCGCCGACATGGATACCCTTCGCCTCGCGGCCAAGAGCGTGACGCTGCGGCGCGGGCGGGGGCTGACGATCGAGGCGGCCGATCTGCTCGACCAGCTCGCCCGCCATATCGGCCCGGATACGCCGGTCGTGCTGTCCAGCGGCTTCGAGCACCGGCCACGGCTGGTCGAGCGGCTGGCGAGCCGGTTTTCGCTCATGGGCAGCGACGCCCGGACGCTGCGGCTTCTCAAGCAGCCCCGCGCCTTCGCCGAGTTGCTCGCCGAACTCGACATCCCGCATCCGCGCCTGTTCGAGCGGGAAGCGCCGGCGGGCGTCCCGGCCCTCGCCAAGCGCGTTGGCGGGGCGGGCGGCCAGCATATCCGTCCCGCGCGGCGGGTGAGCGGGCGGCAGCGTTATCTGCAGGAGCGTCTGCCGGGGCGCGCCGTCTCCGCGCTTTTTCTCGGCGACCGGCGGAGCGCCCGGTTGATCGGCTTTTCCGAGCAATGGTGTGATCCGGCACCCGGCGTCCCGTTCCGCTATGGCGGCGCGGCCGGCCCGATCCAGCTCGAACCGCCGATGGAACATGCGATCGCGGCCGCGCTGGAGCGGGTCACCAACGCCGCCGGCATTGCCGGCCTTGCCAGCGCCGACCTGATCGTGGACGGATCGCGCTGGCATCTCATCGAGATCAACCCGCGCCCCGGCGCCAGCCTGGATGTGTTCGACCATCCCCCGCTGCCGCCGCTGCTGCGGCTGCATCTGGAAGCCTGTGCGGGGCACCTGCCGGCACCGCCCGCAGCCCTCCCCCCGCCCCGCGCGGCCGGCCTGCTCTATGCGCCCGTGCCATTCACGCTGGGCGCGGAGCCGCTACCGGAGTGGGTGGCCGACTGCCCGCCGCAGGGCGCGGCGTTCCGTGCCGGCGACCCGGTGTGCACGGTGTTCGCCACCGGCGACAGCGCCGGGCAGGCCCGCTCGGCCGCGCAGGACCGTGCGCGCGCACTCATGAGCCGGCTTATCTGCGCGGATGGCGCGGCGGGCTGAGGCCGCCTCCGTTCGTGCGGACGCACGATGCCCGCGCATTGAGAGGTTCTAATGCGGCGAAGAGGGCGTTACCTTTCGTCCGGGGGCAGCTTCGAGAGGTAACCTATGTCCAAGAACTCTCCAGAAGGCGTCAAGCCGTTTTCCGGTCCTGCGGGGGGATGGGAAGCACTGGCTGCGGTGGCGCAGGCCGTCCGGCACGAGATGGAATCCGACGCGTCCAACACGCGCGCGCTGCTGCACATGAACCAACCGAACGGCTTCGACTGTCCGGGCTGTGCCTGGCCGGACCCCAAGCACACCTCGTCTTTCGAGTTCTGCGAGAACGGCGCCAAGGCCGTGACCTGGGAGGCCACCTGGAAGCGGGTGACGCCGGAGTTCTTCGCCGCGCACACGGTTTCCGAACTGTGGAGCTGGAGCGACCATGCTCTGGAGGATGCCGGGCGTGTCACCACCCCGCTGCGCTACGACGCGGCCACCGATCATTTCGTGCCGGTGTCGTGGGAGGAGGCCTTCGCCGGCATCGCGGCCCGGCTCAACGCGCTCGATTCGCCCGACAGGGCCGAGTTCTACACCTCCGGCCGCGCCTCGAACGAGGCCGCCTTCATGTATCAGCTTCTGGCGCGGGAGTTCGGCACCAACAACTTCCCCGACTGTTCCAACATGTGCCACGAGCCGACCAGCGTCGGCCTGCCGCAATCGATCGGCATCGGCAAGGGGACTGTGTCGCTGGAGGACTTCGACCACGCCGATGCCATTTTCTGCATCGGGCACAACCCCGGAACCAATCACCCGCGCATGCTGACCAGCCTGCGCGCGGCCTCCAAGCGCGGCGTGCCGATCATCGTCGCCAATCCGCTGAAGGAGCGCGGGCTGGAACGCTTCGCCGCGCCGCAAGACCCGGTAGAGATGGCGACGTTCTCCTCGACCCGCCTCGCCTCGGCCTATCATCAGGTGAAGGTCGGCGGTGACGTCGCCATGCTCAAGGGCATGATGAAGGCGCTGCTGGCGGCCGATGCCGTCAATCTCGGCACCGGCGGCGACGGCCTGCTGGATCGCGCCTTCATCGCCGAGCACACCTCCGGCTTCGAGGAACTGAAGGCCGACGTTGAGGAGACGACATGGGAGGAGATCGAGCATCGCTCGGGCCTCACCCGCGCCGCGATCGAGAGCATGGCGGAAGTCTACTGGAACGCCGAGCGCGTGATCGCCTGCTATGGCATGGGCATCACCCAGCACCGCCACGGCACGGAGAATGTGCGCCAGATCGCCAACCTGCTGCTGCTGCGCGGCAATATGGGCAAGCCGGGCGCCGGCATCTGCCCGCTGCGCGGCCATTCCAATGTGCAGGGCGACCGCACCGTCGGCATCACGGAAATTCCCACCGAAGCGTTTCTGGCGCGGCTCGACACGGCGTTCGGCATCACCTCGCCCCGCAAGCACGGCCATAATGCGGTCGACGCGCTGGCGGCGATCGGCAACGGCGAATCGCGGGCCTTCATCGGGCTGGGTGGAAATTTCGCGGTGGCGATGCCGGACCCGGACTTCGCCTTCCCCGCGTTCCGCAAGCTCGACCTCAACGTGCAGATCGTCACCAAGCTGAACCGCACCACGCTGCTGACCGCGACGCACAGCTATGTGCTGCCCTGCCTGGGACGCACCGAGCGCGACCTGCGCAACGGCGTGCTTCAGGCGGTGACCATCGAGGATTCGATGTCGATGGTGCATGCCTCGCGCGGCACGCTGAACCCGGCCTCGGACCAGTTGCTGTCGGAAATCGCGATCATCGCCGGCATCGCGCGGGCGACGCTGCCGTCGAGCCCGGTCGACTGGGAGGGCCTGAGCACCGAATATGACCGCATCCGCGACAAGATCGAGGCGGTGATACCGGGCTTCGACAAATACAACGAGCGCATCCGCATACCCGGCGGCTTCCGCCTGCCGCTGCCGCCCACCGAGCGCAAGTGGCACACCGCCAGCGGCAAGGCGAACTTCCTCGCGGAAGCCGGCACCGACGAGGACGACGACCGCGACGAGGGCACGCTGGTGTGCACCACGCTGCGCAGCCACGACCAGTACAACACCACCATTTACGGCCTGAACGACCGCTATCGCGGCATCACCGGCCGGCGCGACGTGGTGTTTGTCAACGCCGACGACCTCGAAGCGCTGGGCCTCGCCCATGGCGACAAGGTGGATCTGGTGGCGGGCAAGGGCCAGGTGCTGGCGGGGCAGACCGCCGTCGCCTACCCGATCGCGCGCGGCTCGATCGGCGCCTATTACCCGGAGGCCAATCTTCTGGTGGCGGCGGGGGATTACGACCGCGAATGCGGCGTGCCGGCCTACAAGTCGATCCCGGTGAAGCTGCGCGCCCATAGCGCCGCGTGAGCGGGCGGCCGGGCAGAACCGGCCGCCGGACGCCGCTCATCATTTCCATTATGGAAGGAAACTTCCCCTCCCGGACCGGATAATCATCCGTATCGGGAGGGGTCATCTTCCGCGGCAGCTCACACCCCAACCGGAGGCTGCCATGATCGACACCCGTACCGCCCCCTATGCCGCGCTGCTGCTGCGCCTCACGCTCGGCATCCTGTTCCTCGCTCATGCCGGGCTGAAGATCTTCGTGTTCACCCCCGCCGGCACTGCCGGCTTCTTCGGCTCGATCGGCCTGCCCGGCTGGCTGGCCTATGTCACCATCCTGTGGGAACTCGTCGGCGCGGCCGCGCTGATTCTCGGCCTTTGGCCGCGCATCGCGGCGCTGGCGCTGATCCCGATCCTCGTGGGCGCCATCGCCACCGTGCACGGGCCGGCGGGTTTCTTCTTCAGCAACCCCAATGGCGGCTGGGAATATCTGGCGCTGTGGATCGTCGCGCTGCTCGCGCTGGCGCTCACCGGCGACGGCCCCTTCGCTCTCAAGCCGAGCGGCAAGGCCGGTTCGCGCTAGGATCTGCCGACGCCGAGGAGAATTGCCATGACCGTTTCAGCCGTCTCTGACTCCGCAAAACCCGCCCCGAGCGGCGACACGTCCTTTGCCATGGGCCGCGTCGCACTCACCGTGAACGACCTCGAACAGGTCGCGGGCTTCTACCGGCAGGCGCTCGGTCTGCACCTGCTGCGGCAGGATGGCGAGACGGCCGAACTCGGTACGCAGGGCGCGGTGCTGCTGGAGCTGCGCGCCGACCGCGCGGCCCGGCGGCGCTCCCCCCGCGAGGCGGGCCTGTTCCACACCGCCTTCCTGCTGCCGACCCGCGCCGATCTCGGGCGCTGGACAAAGCACGCC
Organism: Ancylobacter gelatini; assembly: GCF_022601675.1. Taxonomy (GTDB): domain Bacteria; phylum Pseudomonadota; class Alphaproteobacteria; order Rhizobiales; family Xanthobacteraceae; genus Ancylobacter; species Ancylobacter gelatini. Next base: position 116,148 of record NZ_JAKVIL010000008.1, read on the forward strand.
ATGGAAACGCGCCCGCCGGTGGTCGGCGCCTCCGACCATCTGGTGAGCGAGGCGATCTATCTTACCGACCCGGAAGGCAATGGCGTGGAAATCTATGCCGACCGGCCGGCGTCAGACTGGCGCTGGAGCGAGGGAACGGTGCAGATGGCCACCGAGGCGCTCGACCTGCAAAGCCTCGTGGCGGCGGCGGGCGCGGCGCCCTGGCAGGGCTTCCCGGAAGGCGCCAGCGTCGGCCATGTCCATCTTCAGGTGGGCGCGCTCGGCCCGGCCGAGGCTTTCTATGCCGACAGGCTGGGCCTCGACATTACCTGCCGCTATCCCGGCGGCACGTTCTACGCCGCGAACGGCTATCATCACCACATCGCGACCAATATCTGGAACAGCCGCGGCGCGGGGGAGCGGGCCTACCCCTCCACCGGCCTCGCGGAAGTCGAGATCCGGCTCGGCGCCGCGCGGCTTGCGGGCCTCGCCGGCGCGGCGACGGCGCGGCTGGAACTGGCCGACCCGTGGGGTACGCGCATCGCGCTGGTGGCGGCCTGAGAGGAGCGACGCAATGCTGGTCGACGGCAAATGGACAGCGGACTGGCACCCCGTGCAGGCGACCGATGCCAAGGGTGGCTTCGTGCGCCAGACCTCCGGCTTCCGCCATGTCGTGACACCGGACGGCGGCTCGGGCTTCAGGGCCGAGGCCGGGCGCTATCACCTCTATGTCGCGCTCATCTGCCCGTGGGCCTCGCGCACGCTGATCGCGCGCCGGCTGAAAGGCCTGGACGAGGTGGTGTCGGTGTCGATCGTCGAACCCGCCCTCACCGATCAGGGCTGGCGCTTCGGCGACACTCCCGGCGCGACGCCGGACAGCGTGAACGGCGCCACCTATCTGCATGAGCTCTACACCCGCGCCGACCCGCATTACACCGGCCGGGCCACCGTGCCAGTGCTGTGGGACAAGGCGCGCGGCACCATCGTGAACAATGAATCCGCCGATATTCTCCGCATCTTCAACGAAGGCTTCGGCGCGCTTGCCGACGATGCGCTCGACCTCTACCCGCCCGCCCTGCGGGCCGAGATCGACGCGCTCAACGCCGCGATCTATCCGCGCCTGAATAACGGGGTCTATCGCGCGGGATTCGCCACCACGCAGATCGCCTATGAGGAAGCCTTCGCGGATGTGTTCGCCACGCTGGACCAGCTGGAGGCGCGCTTGAGCGATGGCCGGCTTTTCCTCACCGGCGAGCGGCTGACCGAGGCGGATATCCGCCTCTTCGTTACGCTGGTGCGCTTCGATGCCGCCTATTTCGGCCTGTTCAAGTGCAATCTGCGCCGGCTGGCCGACTATGCCGGGCTGCACGGCTACATGATGCGCGTGCTCGACATTCCCGGCGTGCGGGAGACGGTGAGCATCGACCACATCAAGCGCGGCTACTACTCGATCAAGGCGCTGAACCCGAACGGCATCATCCCGCTCGGGCCGGATCTTCCGGGGCTGGCGCCGGTCCGTCTCGCGGACCGGCCGGCCTGAGCGCGCTCAGCCATTGCCCTGCCCGGCGGCCTTGAGGATCAGCCCGGCCACCGCGTCGGGATGCGAGATCAGCGAGAGGTGGCTCGATTGCAGCTCGATCGTGGTCGCGTTCATGCGCTTGGCCATGAAGCGTTCGAGATCGGGGTTGATGGTGCGGTCTTCAGTCGAGACCGCGTAGAAGCTCGGCTTGTGGCGCCACGCCGCCTCGGTGGTGCGCCCGGTGAGCAGCGCCTTGTGGAATGGCTGCTGGACGGCATAGAGCACCTTGGCCTTCGCCTCGGGCAGGTCGCCGGCGAAATCGCGCAGGAAGGCTTCCTCGCTCAATCGCCCCTCATCGCCGTCGAACAGGATACCGGCGGAAGCCGGCGGGGTCGGGAAGGTCTTGGCGAGCGCGGTATAGTCCTCGCCGGCATCGGGGGCACGGGCGGCGATGTATACCAGCGCGGAGACATTCGGCGCCATGCCGGCCTGCGTCACGATCATGCCGGAGAAGGAATGGCCGACCAGCACGGTCGGTCCGTCCTGCCGCGCCAGAACGCGGTTGGTCTCCGCCACCGCCTCGTCCAGCGTGGTCAGGGGATTCTGCACCGACGTGACGTTGAGGCCGCGCGCCTGAAGGCGGGCGATCACCTCGGACCAGCACGACCCGTCGGCGAACAGGCCATGCACCAGCACGACGTTGCGCACTGGGGGAACGGCCTGCGCGGCGGCGATGCGCGGCAGGACGGAGACGGCGGCCCCTGCGGCGAGCAGGGAAACGAAATGACGGCGGTTCATCATGATGACAGCTCCCGTTGCCGGAAGGTCCGGCGGTGAATTCCGAACACGCGATGCGCGTATCGTCATCCTGACGGGTGAGGCCGCCCCGGTCTTGCGGCAATGCCGGCCGGGCAGCGCATTCGCACGCCGCCGCTACGCCACCACCGGAACCGCCAGCGCCCCGAGCGTCGCCACCACATCCGCGGGATCGAGCCGGAGTTGAAGGCCGCGCTGGCCGCCATTCACATAGACCAGCGCATGGGCCATCGCCTGCGCCTCGATAGCGGTCGGCACCCGCTTCATCTGGCCGAACGGGCTGATGCCGCCGACCTTGAAGCCGGTGACGCGCTCGGCATCGGTGGGCTTCATCATCTGCGCCGCCTTGCCGCCGAACGCGCTGGCGAGCTTCTTCATCGAGACCTCGCGATCGGACGGCACGATTACGCAGACCGGCTTGCCGTCGACCAGTGCCATCAGCGTCTTGAGCACCCGCGCCGGCTCCTCGCCGATCGCCTCCGCCGCCTGAAGGCCGATATGCTCGGCATCGGGGTCGTAGTCATAGCTGTGGACCGTGAAGGCGATCCCGGCCTGCTCCAGCGCCCGGGTGGCGCGCGTGGCTTTTGACATGAGGACCTCCCGCCCTTCTCCCGCCAGCGATCGCTAAGCGAGGGCGCGCGCGTGTTCAAGGGCGGAGCGCCCGATGCAGGCGGGCAATGCACCGCGCGCATGGACAAGCGAACGACGCGGGTATATACACGCTTCATGTCCACAAGCTGCCACTGCAACCTGCTGCGCCTCGCGACCCGCAAGGTTTCCGCCCGCTACGATGCCGCGCTGGCGCCGCTCGGCATCAACATCGCGCAATATTCGCTGCTGCGGAAAATCGAGCGCCACCAGCCGGTAAGCCTGACCGCGCTCGGCAAGCTGACGGAACTCGACCGCTCGACCATCGGGCGCAATGTGCGCGTGGTCGAGCGCCTGGGACTGGTCGCCACGTCACGCGGCGAGGACGACCAGCGCGAGGCCGTGGTCGCGCTGACACCGGCGGGAGGAGAGCTTCTCGCGCAGGCCGTTCCGCGCTGGCAGGAGTGCCAGGCCGAGCTTGAGGCCAAGGTCGGCACCGCAAGTCTCGATGCCTTGTCGCAGATCGTGGCCGCCGTCTGATTTTATGAACCTCATACGGGCATATACCCGTAAAAAAGGACCCGCTAATGAGCCCGCTGCCCCCGGCCGCGAATGCCGCGCTTCCCGCCTTCTTCGCCCGCCGCGGCATCTATTATGGCTGGGTGGTCGCGGGCGTGACCTTCCTGACCATGCTGGTCACCGCCGGCGCGGTCGGCGCGCCGGGTGTTTTGATCGGCCCGCTCCAGGCTGAATTCGGCTGGGAGACCGCCGACATCTCCTCGGGCTTCGCGGTGCGGCTGGTGCTGTTCGGGCTGATGGGTCCGTTCGCCGCCGCCTTCATGAACCGTTTCGGCCTGCGCCCGGTGGCCACCGTCGCGCTCGCGCTCATCGGCGCCGGCGTGCTCGGCTCGTTCTTCATGACCAAGGTCTGGCATTTGCTGCTGCTCTGGGGCGTCGTGGTCGGCTTCGGCACCGGCCTCACCGCCATGGTGCTCGGCGCCACCGTCGCCACGCGCTGGTTCGCGCAGCGGCGCGGCCTCGTCATGGGCCTGCTGACCGCCAGTACCGCGACCGGGCAGCTCGTGTTCCTGCCCCTGCTGGCGCAGCTCACCGAAGCCGTCGGCTGGCGCGGGGCGCTGACCTTCGTACTCGCCATGCTGCTGGTCGCCGCCATCGTCGTGCTGGTGCTGATGCGGGACCGGCCGTCCGATCTCGGCCTGCTGCCCTATGGCGCCAGCACGCCGACGCCGAACCCGGCCCATCCCACGACCTTCACCGCCATGCTGGCCTCGCCGCTTCTGGCGCTGCGCGACGCCTCGAAGTCCCGCACCTTCTGGGTGTTGTTCGGCACCTTCTTCGTGTGCGGCGCCTCGACCAACGGGCTGGTGCAGACCCATTTCGTCTCGCTCTGCGGCGATTACGGGCTCGCGGCGGTGACGGCGGCAAGCATGCTCGCCTTGATCGGCGTGTTCGATTTCATCGGCACGGTCGGGTCCGGCTGGCTCTCCGACCGGGTGGACAGCCGCTGGCTGCTGTTCTGGTATTACGGCCTGCGCGGCCTGTCGCTGATCTACCTGACCTATAGCGATTTCAGCTTCTACGGCCTGTCGATCTTCGCGGTTTTCTACGGCCTCGACTGGGTGGCGACGGTGCCGCCGACGGTGAAGCTCGCCGCCGAGAAGTTCGGCGACCGCGCCAATCTGGTGTTCGGCTGGATCTTCGCCGGCCACCAGCTCGGCGCGGCCTCCGCGGCCTATGGCGCCGGCTTCAGCCGGACCTTCTACCAGACCTACCTGCCGGCCTTCTTCGTCGCCGGCGTTCTGTGCCTCGTCGCCGCCATTGCCATCGTCGCGGTGCGCGAGCGCCGTCCGTCTGCCGTTGCGGCATGACTGGCGCCGGGCCCGCCTTGGGCGATAGAACGGGTCGGACCAGCAGCACCACCGGGGCGATCGGCTCTTCCATGGATCACAGCATCGATCGCCGCACCCAGCGCCTCATCGAGGCGCCCATCGTGCCGCTGCTGATCCGCCTCGCCTGGCCGAATGTGCTGATCATGCTGGCGCAGGCCTCCACCGGCCTGATCGAGACCTGGTGGGTGGCGCGGCTCGGCACCGATGCGCTCGCGGGCATGGCGCTGGTGTTTCCCGCCTTCATGCTGATGACCGCGATTTCCGCCGGTGCCATGGGCGGGGGCATCTCCTCCGCGGTCGCGCGCGCGCTCGGCTCGGGGGACCGCGCCACGGCGGACGCGCTGGTGCTGCACGCGCTCGTCATCAGCCTGATGTTCGGTCTGGGCTTCTCGGCGATTTTCCTGCTGTTCGGGCGCCCGATCTACGCTTTCCTCGGCGGCGCGGGCGGGGAGCTGGAGGCGGCGCTCCTCTACTCCAACACGCTGTTCGCCGGCATCGTGCTGATCTGGCTGATGAACGGGCTTGCCAGCATCATTCGCGGCACCGGCAACATGCTGTTTCCCGCGAGCGTGATCTGCGGCGGGGTGGTGTTCCTGATCCCGGCCTCGCCGATGCTGATCTTCGGCTTCGGCCCGATTCCGGCGCTGGGCATTGCCGGCGGGGCGGTGGCGCTGCTCGCCTATTTCGCCGGCGGCACGCTGGCCATGGCCTGGTACATCCTGTCCGGCCGCAACCCGGCGCGGCTGACCTTCGTGCGCCTGCGCTGGGCGCCGCTCGCCAGCATCCTGCGCATCGGCATGCTCTCGGCCTTCACCTCGCTGCAGACCAACATCACCATTGCCGGCGCCACCGCGCTGGTCGCCGCCTCGGCCGGTGTCGAGGCGGTGGCCGGCTTCGGCACCGGGGTGCGGCTGGAATATCTGCTGCTGCCGCTGATCTTCGGCATGGGCGCGCCGATGGTCGCCATGGTCGGCACCAATATCGGCGCCGGACACGGCGACCGGGCGATGAAGATCGCCTGGGCCGGGGCGGGGCTGACCTTCGTGCTGACCGAGACCATCGGCGTTGCGGCGGCGCTGTTCCCGGAGGCGTGGCTGTCGATGTTCAGCGCGGAGCCGGAGATGATCGCGGCGGGCAGCGCCTATCTGCGGGTGGTCGGCCCGTTCTACGGCTTCTTCGGGCTCGGCCTGTCGCTTTACTTCGCCTGTCAGGGCGCGGGGCGGCTGTTCTGGCCGATCGTCGCCGGGATCGCGCGCATCGTCATCGCGCTCGGCGGCGGCTGGCTGGTGCTGGCGCTGACCGGCTCGCTCTACGCGCTGTTCGCCGCCCTGTCACTGGCGCTGGTGGTCTATGGCCTCACCATCGCGGCGGCGATCCGCTCGGGCGCGTGGCTGCGGATTTAGAGCATTTTCCGCGAAAGTTGATCGACTTTCACGAAGAGAAAATGCTCCAGCTCTTTGAATCGAGAGCACTTTCTTATCGATCAGACGATTCCGTCTGATCGGAAAGGGCTCTCGACGCCTACAGCCGTGCCCGCGTGGTGCGCGGGGTGGCGAGCAGCAGATTGGTCTCGGACGCCATGATGCCCGGGATCAGCCGGATGCGGCGCAGGATCGCGTCGAGGTCAGCGAGGCTCTCGGTGCCGAGTTCGACGATGAGGTCCCACTTTCCGTTGGTGGTGTGCACCGCCGAGATTTCCGGGAAGCCGCCGAGCACATCCACCACCCGGTCCGCGGTGCGCCCTTCCAGTTCGATCATCATGATGCCGCGTACCGGCATGGCGATGGCGTCGGCGCGCAGGATCACCGTGTAGCCGACAATATCGCCCTCGCACTCCATGCGCTCGATCCGCGCCCGCACCGTGGCGCGCGACACCCCGGTTTCCAGCGCGAGATCCGAGACGCTGCGCCGCCCGTCATGGCGCAGCAGCGCGAGCAGCTTCTGGTCGAGATCGTCCATGCCCCACCGTTTCAACATCCTGCCGTTCTGGCAGATTATGCCATCACTTTGATAAATTCATCTGCGCTAATTGCCAATATTCAATGTTCATTCCGCCAGCGACCGTCGCTAGGCTTTTGCCATGACACCGGAGACCGACATGCCGCGCACCTGCATCCTTCTCGGCGCCCCCGTACAGGAGGGCACCGGCCGCCTCGGCTGCGACATGGGGCCGAGCGCCTTCCGCGCCGCCGGCATCGCCGGCGCGCTGCGCGCGCTCGACTATGAGGTGATCGACCGCGGCAACCTCGCCCCGGCCGACGCGCCCGCGCTCGCCCATGGCAATCCGGCGATCAAGTCGCTCCGCGAGGTGGTCGGCTGGACCAAGGTTCTGTCTGAGGCGGTCTATGAGGCCAGCGCGGAAGGCGTACCAATCACGCTCGGCGGCGATCACTGCCTCGCGGCCGGCACGCTGTCCGGCCTGTCGCGCCGCGCGGCGGAGCTGGGGCGCCCGCTTTTCGTGCTCTGGCTCGACGCCCACCCGGACCTGCACACGCTGGACAGCACCGAGAGCGGAAATCTGCACGGCGTGCCAATGGCCTATGCCACCGGCCAACCCGGCTTCGCGGGCATCTTCCCCCCGCTCCACGCCCCGCTCGACCCCTCGCGCATCTGCATGATGGGCATTCGCAGCGTCGACCCGGCCGAGCGCCGCACCATCGCGCGCTCCGGCATCACCGTGCACGACATGCGGGCCATCGACGAGTTCGGCTTCGCCGCGCTGCTGCGCCCCTTCCTCCAGCGCGTGGAGGATGAGGACGGGCTGCTCCATGTCAGCCTCGACGTCGATTTCCTCGACCCGGACATCGCGCCGGGCGTCGGCACCACTGTGCCGGGCGGGGCGACCTTCCGCGAGGCGCATCTGGTGATGGAGATGCTGCATGAGAGCGAGCGCGTGAGCAGCATCGACCTGGTGGAGCTCAACCCCTTCCTCGACGAACGCGGACGCACCGCGCGGCTGATGGTCGATCTGGTCGGCAGCCTGATGGGCCGGCGCGTGCTCGACCGGCCCACACGGAGTTATTGAGCCATGAGCGACGGGCGACACCTCAACATCGTGCCTTTCGTCAGCGTCGACAACATGATGAAGCTGGTCAACGCCATCGGCGTCGAGCGCTTCCTCGTCGAACTGGCGGGCTTCATCGAGGCGGATTTCCGGCGCTGGGAGCTGTTCGACAAGACCCCGCGCATCGCCTCGCACTCCAGCGACGGGGTGATCGAGCTGATGCCGACCAGCGACGGCGCGGTCTACGGCTTCAAATATGTCAACGGCCACCCCAAGAACACCCGCGACGGCCGCCAGACCGTGACCGCCTTCGGCGTGCTGGCGGAAGTCGCGTCCGGCTATCCCGTGCTGCTCTCCGAGATGACCATCCTCACCGCGCTGCGCACCGCCGCGACCTCGGCCATGGCGGCGACATACCTCGCCCCTAAGGGGGCGCGCACCATGGCGATCATCGGCAATGGCGCGCAGTCCGAGTTCCAGGCGCTGGCCTTCAAGGCCATTCTCGGCGTGGACCGGCTGCGGCTCTACGACCTCGACCGGAGCGCGAGCGAGAAATGCGCGCGCAATCTCGACGGGCTCGGCTTCGACATCGCGATCTGTTCCTCCGGCGAGGAGGCGCTGGCAGGCGCTCAGATCGTCACCACCGTCACGGCCGACAAGCAATACGCCACCATCCTGACCGACAACATGGTCGGCGAGGGTCTGCACATCAACGCGGTCGGCGGCGATTGCCCCGGCAAGACCGAGCTGGCGGCGGACATTCTCAGGCGCTCCGACATCTTCGTGGAATTCCCGCCGCAGACCCGGATCGAGGGCGAAATCCAGCAGCTCGCACACGATCACCCGGTCACCGAGCTGTGGCGGGTGGTCGCGGGCGCGGCGCCGGGCCGGCGCGATCCCCGGCAGATCACGCTGTTCGATTCCGTGGGCTTCGCGATCGAGGACTTCTCGGCCCTGCGCTATGTGCGCGAAAAGCTTGCGGGGACACGCTTCTACGAGGAGCTGGACCTGCTCGCCGACCCCGACGAGCCGCGCGACCTGTTCGGCATGCTGCTGCGCGCCAAGGCCGCGCCGCAGGGCACACCCGCCGCCGCCTGAGCCCGGCGAGGAAGCCATGGATCGGGGACGTCAGGCTGCGGTCAGCTAGCCCCCCGATGGTCACGGTGCGGACGGCCTCCGGGTCCGGACGCGTGTCCCGTGTCCAATCCAGGGCTTCCCCGTGCTCGCTCCCTCCCAGACTGCCGTCCTCACCACGGTCATCGTTCCCACCCTCAACGAAGTCGACAATATTGACGTGCTGCTTGCCGCGATCTTCGCGCAGGCAAATCCCGGCCTCGCCTTCGAGGTGCTGGTCGCCGATGGCGGCTCCACCGACGGCACGGTCGAGCGGGTGCGCGAATGGGAGAAGGCGGCGCAGGTGCGCCTCGTCGCCAGTGGTGGCGGGCGGGGCCTCGCCGGCGACGTGCTGTGCGCGGCGCGGCAGGCGCGGACCGATATCGTCGTGGTGATGGATGCCGATCTCAGCCACCCGCCCGAGCGGCTGGAAGCGCTGGTGGCGCCGTTGCTCGACGGCAGTTGCGACATGGCGGTCGGCAGCCGCTACGTGCCGGGCGGGGCGACGCCGGACTGGCCGCTGCGGCGACTGCTGCTCTCGCGGCTCGGCGGGCTGCTGGCCTGGCCGCTGACCGAGCTCAAGGACCCGATGTCCGGCTTCTTCGCGGTGCGCCGCGAGCGGCTGCTCGCGGTCGACCCGGAAGCCGCCGGCTTCAAGATAGGGCTGGAGGTCATCGCCCATGGCGGCGGCGCGCTGAAGGTACGCGAGGTGCCGATCGTGTTCCCCGACCGCATCCACGGCGAATCCAAGATCGGCAAGGCGCAGATGGTCGCCTATCTGCGCCGGCTGCTGGTGCTGGCCGGCGGCGCGGTCTCGGCCGGCGGCGCCGCGCGCTTCGCGCTGGTGGGGCTAATCGGCATGGCGGTCGATCTGCTGGTCTTCGAGCTGCTGTTCGCGCTCCATGCCGGGCTGATGACCGCGCAAATCGGCAGCTTCGGCATCGCCACGGTGTCAAATTACGTGCTGAATGCGCGCTGGGCCTTCGCCGACAGCTCGAAACCCGCGAGCGCGCAGGGAAGCGGCCATTACCGGCGGTTCTTCACGGTCTGCCTGCTGGCGCTCGCGATACGGGGCGGCGTGCTGGCCGGCGGGACGACGCTGTTCCATCTCCAGCCGCAGATCGCCATCCTGTTCGCCATCGGCGCGGCGGCGGTGGTGAGCTATCTCGGCTCGGCCTTCTTCGTGTTTCCCTCGGTCAATCCGCGCGTGCCCCATGACATTCGCTGGCGCGTCGCGGCCATTGGGGTGGCGGCCTATGTCGTGGTGCTCCGCCTCCTGTTCATCGGCCTCGCCGACCTGCTGCCGCAGGAGGCCTATTACTGGAACTACGCGCAGCACCTCGATATCGGCTATCTCGATCACCCGCCCATGGTGGCGTGGCTGATCCATGCCGGCACCGCGCTGTTCGGGAACACCGAATTCGGCGTGCGCATCGGCGCCTGGCTCGGCTGGTTCGCCACCGCCTTCTTCAGCTTCCGCCTCACCCACCGCATGTTCGGCAAGTCGGCGGCCTTCGTCAGCCTGCTGCTGGTGGCCGTGCTGCCGTTCTACTTCGCCACCGGCCTGATCATGACGCCGGACGCGCCGCTGACCGCGTGCTGGGCCGGTGCGCTGTTCTTCCTGGAGCGGGCGCTGGTGGGCGGGCGCCGCTCGGCCTGGTGGGGCGCGGGCGTCTGTATCGGGCTGGGGATGCTGTCGAAATACACCATCGCTTTGCTGGGTCCGGCGACGCTCATCTTCCTGCTGGCCGACGTGCGGGCGCGCGACTGGCTCAAGCGGCCGGAGCCCTATCTGGCGGCGCTGCTGGCGCTCGCCATCTTCTCGCCGGTGATCATCTGGAACCTGGAGCACGACCTCGCCTCCTTCGCCTTCCAGAGCACGCGGCGCATCGATGCCGCCGCGCGGTTCTCGCTGCCGGCGCTGATCCTCTGCGCGGCGGCGCTGCTCACCCCGCCGGGGCTGATGGCGGCGATCGCCGCGCTGTGGGACCGGCGCCGGCGCCCCGGCGCGCGCCAGCCCGACCCCGGCGCGCGGCGCTTCTCGCGGTTCATCCTGGTGTTCACTCTCACCCCGCTCGCGGTGTTCGTCGTCTTCAGCCTGACGCACACCATCAAGCTGAACTGGAGTGGCCCGAGCTGGCTGGCCGTTCTGCCGGCGATGTCGGCGGCGATCGTGGCGGCTGCCGAGCGTTCTTCGCGCCTCCAGCTCCGGCTGCGCCATGCCTGGGTGCCGACGGTCGCCGTCACGCTCGTCGTATATGGATTCGGCCTCAACTATCTCGTGCTCGGGCTTCCCGGCCTCGGCTATGTCGCCAGCCTGCCGGGGGTTCCGGTGGCGTGGCGCGAATTCGGCCGCGAGGCCGAGACGCTGGAGCGGCAGGTGGAGAACGCCACCGGCGAGGAGCCGCTCATGATCGGCATGGACACCTACAACATCGCCAGCCAGCTCGCCTTCTACAGCAACAGCGGGGATGGCGAGGGCGTCGACAACTCGGTCGGGCGCGGCGTCCTGGGCCTGCCCAGCCTGATGTACGACTACTGGCACCGTGCGGAGCCCTTGGGCGGCCGCCCCGCCGTGCTGTTCGCCTTCAAGCGCCGGCAGATCGATGACGACAGGCTGGCGGGCCAGTTCGGCCGGCTGGGCGACACCGTGGAACAGACCATCCTCAAGGACGGCAAGCCGGCCGGCCGGTTCTTCTACCGCATCGGCTACGATTATCGCGGCCCGGCGGCCACATCGACCGGCGCGGTCGGCACACCCGCGACCACCATCGGCTCGCTGCCGTAAGCGAGGGAAGGAGATTGCTGCCATGCCCCAACTGAGCCCCTCCTTTCACCTGCTGCGCCGTATCGGCTGGCGGACGGTCCCGCCCCACAGCCCCGTCGCGGAGCCGGCGCGCGCCACCATCGCCGACGCGCCATCGGCAGGCACATGGCGAGACGATGCGCGGCGGGACGATGGGCCTATGCCGGATGCGGAGGGCTGGCTGCCGATCCGATGGTTCGCGCCGTCGCTCGACGCCTGCGGGTGCAGCGGCGACTACTGGATCCGCAGCGGGGCGACCCAATTGCTGGCCTTCTATTGCGACCGGGAATTCGACGGCAAGCCGGCCGGCTGGTTCGACCGTTATGGCGAGCCGGCGGGCATGGTGCCGGACAGCTTCCGCCCGGCGGAGGACTGAGCCGCCCGCGTTCAGCGCTGACCGGTGGGCAGGAACACGCGCACGCAGGTATGGACCGCCCCGGCCACGAAGGCGACCTCGCCGCCATGATTGCGCGCCACCTGCCGGACGATGGCGAGGCCGAGCCCGGTGCCGCTGGAGGCCGGGTTGCCCTTCCTGAACCGGGTGAAGAGCGCGTCGTCAATGACGGCCGTGCCCTCATCCTCGATCTCGACCACGAAGCCATGCGCTGGCGTGTGCACCGGCTGCACCCGGACCGCGATCCGCCCGCGCCCGTGATGCAGCGCGTTCTCGATCAGGTTGCGGAACATGTCGCGCAGGTCGTCGGGCTGGCCGCGCAGATGCGCTTCCGTGGGCTCGACAATATCGATGGTCCGGCCCGCCTGCTCGACCAGCGGCAGCACCATCGCCGCCGCCTCGCGCACGATGCGTGAGAGGTTCACCAGCGTGGTGCCGACGGGGCTGGCATCATGCTCCGCGCTTTCCTTGCGCGCGAGGTCGAGCAACTGGTTGACCAGCTTGTTCAGCGTCGCGATCTCGTGTTCCAGCCTCGGCCAGTCGACCACCCCGGTCATGCGGCCCTGCTGGAGCCGCAGGTTGAGCACGGCCAGCGGGGTGCGCAGTTCATGCGCGGCATCGGCGGTGAGACGCTTCTCGACCGCATAGGCCCGCGCCAGACGCTCCACCGCCCCGTTCGCGGCGTCGGCGAGCGGGCGGATCTCGTCCGGCAGCCCTTCCACCGCGATGCGGCCGGACGCATTGCCCGGCCCGATCGCCATCGCCTCCTCGGAGGCCCGCGCCACCGGGCGCAGGCTCCATTGCGTGATCTGCCAGATGATCAGCAGCGAGAGCAGGACGAACGGCACCATGACGATGAAGAAGCCTTCCAGCTCCTCCTCGATCAGCGTGAAGGCCAGCGCGTCCTCGTCGGGCTTGGCGCGGCCCACGACCAGCGTGTCGCCCTGATTGATCCGCACCGAGAGCGCCGCGACCTGCCCCGGCTCGGCATCGATGAACCGCATCTCGCTATAGCCGCCGGTCGCGGGCGCCTCGACCAGCGGGAGGTCCAGGGTGAGGTTGGGCGAGCGCAGCATGCCGCGGCCGGCGGGATCGAAGACCGTGTAGAACGAGGTCGATTCCGCGCCCTGATAGAGCCGGGCGAGCATGGGCGGCAGGTGGAAGGCGATGGTGCCGTCGGCGGAAGCCGTCATGCCGGCGGTGAGTTCGCGCGCCTGGCTCTGCAGCGTGCGCTCGTCCAGCGCGGCGCCGACCGCATAGGCCTCGAAATAGTAATAGACCATCGCCCCGCCGAGGCCGAGCAGGAAGGTGAGCGACATCGCCGCCACCAGCCGGCGGCGCAGGCTGTAGCTACGCCTCATTCTCGCCTCCCAGGGCCAGACGGTAGCCGATGCCGCGCACCGTGTTCACCACCACGCCGGACCTGGCGGCGGCGAGCTTCTTGCGCAGCCGCGACACCGCCGCCTCGATGGCATTGGCCGTGACCTCGCGATCGATCGAATAGAGGCGATCCTCCAGCGCGTCCTTCACCACCACGCGGCCGGAGGCGCGCAGCAGTTCCTCCAGCAGCGCCAGTTCACGGCGGGCGAACTCGACCGGCACGCCGTCGACCCGCACCTCGCGCGACAGCGTGTCGAAGGACAGGCCACCGAAGCTGTGCGTGACCGCGCCGCGCTGGCCGGGACGGCGCAGCACAACGCGCAGCCGCGCCTCCAGCTCCACCAGCTCGAACGGCTTGACGATGTAGTCGTCGGCCCCGGAATTGAGGCCGCTCAACCGGCTCTCCAGACTGTCGCGCGCGGTCACGATGAGGGCCGGCAGGCGGTCGGCGGTGCGGGCGCGGACCTGGCGCAGCACCTCCATGCCGTCAATGTCCGGCAGGCCGAGGTCCATCACCATGGCGTCATAGGCGCTGGTCGCCACCGCCGCGAGCGCCTCGTCGCCGGTGCCGACCGCATCGACCACGAACCCGCTGCGGGTCAGGTGGTCGGCGATGATCTCGCGCATGGAGGGATGGTCTTCGAGCAGAAGGATCTTCATGGGACTGCCACAGGCCGGCAAAACGCGCCGCCGCCAATCTATCGCGGGGCGCGCCGGGCCGATAGCAAGGCCGGATGGTTTTCCACCCGCGACGCCCCGCCCCTTTCGCAACCGCGAAAAAGGCTCTAGAGCCTGATCCGACCAGATTGAATCAATCTGATCGGTGAATCAGTCTCTAATATGCTCACAGAGAACGCGTTATCCGATCAGATTGTCTTCAATCTGATCGGCGCGTGCTCTATGTGCGCGGCACCATTGCCTTGAGGTCTCCCGCGCATGATCCGTCTCGACAATATCGGCAAGCAGAACGGCAAGCAGCTCGTCTTCATCGAAGCGTCCGCCGCGCTGCTGAAAGGCGAGAAGATCGGGCTGGTCGGGCCGAACGGCGCCGGCAAGACCACGCTGTTCCGGCTGATCACCGGCGAGGAGGCGCCCGACGAGGGGCAGGTCTCGACCGATCGCGGCATTACCATCGGCTATTTCAGCCAGGATGTCGGCGAGGCCTCCGGCCGCTCGGTGCTGGCCGAGGTGATGGACGGCGCCGGCCCGGTGAGCGCGATCGCCGCCGAGCTGCGCGAGCTGGAAGCCGCCATGGTCGATCCCGACCGCGCCGACGAGATGGACGCCGTCATCGAGCGCTATGGCGAAGTACAGGCCCGCTTCGAGGAACTGGACGGCTATTCGCTGGAGGGCCGCGCCTCCGAGGTGCTGGCCGGGCTCGGCTTCTCCCAGGAGATGATCGAGGGCGATGTCGGCAAGCTCTCGGGCGGCTGGAAGATGCGCGTCGCGCTCGCCCGCATCCTGCTCATGCGCCCGGACGTGATGCTGCTCGACGAGCCGTCCAACCATCTCGACCTCGAAAGCCTGATCTGGCTGGAAAGCTTCCTCAAGGGCTATGACGGCGCGCTGATGATGACCTCGCATGACCGCGAGTTCATGAACCGCATCGTCAACAAGATCATCGAGATCGATGCCGGCGCGCTGACCTCCTATTCCGGCGACTACGAGTTCTATGCCCAGCAGCGCGCGCTGACCGACAAGCAGCAGCAGGCGCAGTTCGAGCGCCAGCAGGCCATGCTGGCCAAGGAGATCGCCTTCATCGAGCGCTTCAAGGCGCGCGCCTCGCATGCCGCGCAGGTGCAGAGCCGGGTCAAGAAGCTCGACAAGATCGAGCGCGTGGAGCCGCCGCGCCGGCGCCAGACCGTGGCGTTCGAGTTCCAGCCCGCCCCGCGTTCCGGCGAGGACGTGGTGAGCATCAAGAACCTGCATAAGAGCTACGGCGCGCGCACCATCTATGACGGGTTCGACTTCCATGTCCGCCGCCGCGAGCGCTGGTGCATCATGGGCGTCAACGGCGCGGGCAAGTCGACCCTGCTCAAGCTGGTGGCCGGCGCGGCGGAGCCGGATGCCGGCTCGGTGGCGGTCGGCGGCAGCGTGAAGATGGCCTATTTCGCCCAGCACGCCATGGAGGTGCTGGACGGCGAGCGCACCGTGTTCCAGTCGCTGGAGGACGCGTTCCCGCAGGCGGCGCAGGGTTCCCTGCGCGCGCTGGCCGGCGCCTTCGGCTTTTCCGGAGATGACGTGGAGAAGCGCTGCCGCGTGCTCTCCGGCGGCGAGAAGGCGCGCCTCGTCATGGCCAAGATGCTGTTCGATCCGCCGAACTTCCTGGTGCTCGACGAGCCGACCAACCATCTCGACATGACCACCAAGGAAATGCTGATCGGCGCCCTGGCGAATTTCGAGGGCACGATGCTGTTCGTCAGCCATGACCGGCATTTCCTCGCCGCGCTGTCGAACCGGGTGCTGGAAGTCACGCCCGAGGGCATCCACCAATATGGCGGCGGCTACAGCGAATATGTCGCCCGCACCGGACGCGAAGCCCCCGGCCTGCGAAGCTGAGCCGCCGGACTTCGCCCCCTCCACCTGTCTGACGCCATCGCGCGGCCTGTCGCACAGACGGGTCGCGCGCCGTGTTTTTGCGCGTCGCGCTGCCCTGTAAAGGGCAACACCCGACAAGAGGCGCATGCACGGCTTTTGTCCATGCCTATAAAACGCGCGGAATCCGTATTGACGCCAAAGCTGGCCGAAACTATCATGATTAAACGTTTAATTATCCGCGTGCAGCCGTTTACGTCACCCGACCCGTGGAGACTTCGATGCCGGCCGAAACCGTTCTGAGCGCTGCGCCCGCCGATGCCGCGACCCCCGCCCGGTGGCCGGCCGGCGCCGCCTACATGGACGGGGCCTACATGCCGGTGTCCGAGGCGCGCATCCCGGTCACCGACTGGGGCTTTCGGCGCTCGGACGTGACCTATGACGTGGTGAGCGTGTGGGACGGCAGCTTCTTCCGCCTCGACGACCATCTGCGCCGCTTCCGCGCCTCGATGGAGTCGATGCGCCTCAAGCCGAAGGAGAGCGACGACGAGATCCGCGCCATCCTGCACCGCCTCGTCGCGCTGTCCGGCCTGAAGAACGCCTATGTCGCGATGGACTGCCTGCGCGGGCGCCCGCAACCGGGGATGAAGTATCACCCGGTCAACGCCCGCAACTATCTCAGCGCCTATGCCGTGCCCTTCGTCTGGCTGATGGCGCCGGAGATCGTGGACCGCGGCGCCCACATGATCGTCGCCTCGACCCCGCGCATCCCGCAGTCGAGCGTCGACGCCCGCGCCAAGAATTTCCACTGGGCGGACATGACCGCGGGCCTGTTCGAGGCCCATGACCAGGGCGCGGACAACCCGATCCTGCTCGACCATGACGGCAACGTCACCGAGGGGCCGGGCTTCAACGTGTTCTGCGTCACCGATGGCGTGGTCTCCACCCCGGCGACCAATGTGCTCGAAGGCATTACCCGCCTGTCGGTCATCGACCTGTGCGCCGAGCTGGGCATTCCCTGCGAGATCCGCACCGTGCCGCTGGCGGAACTGCGCGACGCCGACGAGGTGTTCCTCTCCACCACGGCCGGCGGCGTCGTTGGCGTGACCCGGCTCGACGGCCGCATTCTCGGCAATGACCGCCCCGGCGCGCTCACCCAGCGCCTGCGCGAGACCTACTGGGCCAGGCGCGCGGCCGGGTGGAATGCCGAGCCGGTGAATTACGACCTTCCCTCTGAAGACTGACCCCCTCCCTATCCCCCGCTTCACCCGAAGGATTGGCCATGCGTGAACGTGCTCGTGACGTATTGAAGAGGCTTGCGCTGTGCGCGGGCGTGTCGGCGGCGCTTGCCGTGACGACCGCCGGCGCCATGGCGCAAAGCTCGCTGCCGGCCCCCGGCCCGACGGTCGAGGCGATCAAGAAGCGCGGCGAACTCATCTGCGGCGTCGATGCCGGCATTCCCGGTTTCGCGTTCCAGGACTCCGCCGGCAAGTGGAAGGGCTTCGACGTCGCCTATTGCCGCGCCATCGCGGCCGCCGTGCTGGGCGATCCGGAGAAGGTGAAATATGTCGGCCTGACCGCCAAGGTGCGCTTCACCGTGCTGCAGGCCGGCGAGATCGACGTGCTGATCCGCGACAGCACGCTCACCTTCTCCCGCGACGTCCAGCTCGGCCTTACCGAGGTCGCGATCAACTTCTACGCCGGCCAGGGCTTCATGGTGCGCAAGAGCCTCGGCGTGAAGGAGGCCAGCGAACTCAACGGCGCCACGCTGTGCATGGTCACCGGCGCGACGCTGGAACTCAACATCGCCGACTATGCCCGCGCCAAGGGCGTGACCATCAACTCGCTGCTGTTCGAGAAGACCGAGGAAGCCTTCGCCGCCGCCGAGGCCGGCCGCTGCGACGGCTACACCGACGACACCGGCTCGCTCGCCGCCGCCCGCTCCACCATGAAGGTGCCGGACGACTGGGTGATCCTCTCGACCGTCATCTCCAAGGAGCCGCTCGGCATTCATGTGCGCGACGGCGACGAGCGCTGGCGCGACGTCACCTTCTGGGTCGACGCGGCCCTCAAGGAAGCCGAGGAGTCCGGCGTGACCAAGGCCAATGCCGACGATCTGAAGACCACCTCGAAGAACCCCTTCGTGATGCGCCTGCTCGGCTCGGAGGGCGATTTCGGCAAGCTGCTCGGCCTCGACCCGGAATGGGCGCTGCGCGCGATCAAGGCCGACGGCAATTACGCCGAGATCTACGACGCCTATTTCGGACCCAAGGCCCTCGGCCTGCCGCGCGCCCTCAACAATCTGTGGACCAATGGCGGCCTGCACTACCCGCTGCCGTTCCGTTGATCGGATCGGGCGCGTCACGTCATGAAGGACAGCAGTACCGGGCTCTGGCCGATGAAGAACGCGCACGCCCTGCTCTGGCAGGGCGTGCTGCTCCTGGCCACCGGGCTGCTGGCCCTCTGGTTCGGCGGCAATGCCGCCGAGCATCTCGCCCGTCGCGGCATGAGCCTCGACTTCGGCTTTCTCGGGCAGACCGCGGGCTTTGACATCCCGTTCCACATCCTGCCCTTCGCCTCCACCGACACCTATCTCAAGGCCCTCGGCATCGCCTTCCTGAACACGGTTCTGGTCGCGGTGCTCGGCATCCTCGCCGCCTCCGCTCTCGGCCTGACGCTGGGCATCATGCGGCTCTCGGCCAACTGGCTGGTGCGCAACACCGCCGGCGTCATCGTCGAGGTGGTGCGCAACACGCCGCAACTGCTTCAGATCGTGTTCTGGTATGTCGGCGTACTTCAGGTGCTGCCGCAGGCGCGCCAGAGCCTCTCGCTGGCCGATACCGTTTTCCTCAACATTCGCGGGCTGTTCGTGCCCGCCCCGCTCGCCTCGCCCGCCACGCTCCCGCTGCTGGCGGCATTGGTGCTCGCTCTCGTCGCCGTGCCGCTGATCCGCCATCGCCTGCCGGATGCGCGCGGCCGGACCCGCTGGCTGTGGCTGGTGCCGCCGGCGCTGCTCGCCGCACTCATCGCCACGCTGGACGGCTGGAGCGTGCCGAAGCTGCAGGGCTTCAACTTTTCCGGCGGCATCACCCTGCCGCCCGAGCTGGTCGCGCTGTGGGCGGGCCTCACCCTCTACACCGCCGCCTTCATCGCCGAGATCGTGCGGGCCTCGATCGCCGGCGTCGGCAAGGGCCAGACCGAGGCGGCGCGCAGTCTCGGGCTGAAACCCTGGCTGACGCTGCGCCTCGTCGTGCTGCCTCAGGCGCTGCGGGTGATGATCCCGCAGGTGACCAGCCAGTACCTGAACCTGATCAAGAGTTCCTCGCTCGGTGCCGCCATCGCCTATCCCGAGATCGTGCAGATCTTCGCCGGCACGGTGCTGAACCAGTCGGGCCGCGCCATCGAGGTGATGGTCATCGTCATGCTGGTGTTCCTCGCCGTGAACCTCGCCGCCTCCGCGGCGCTGGAGCGGGTGAACGCCGCCACCGCGCTGAAGGAGCGCTGATCCATGACCGAGCGCCTTCGTTCCTGGATCCACGCCAACCTGTTCAGTTCGCGGCTCAACGGCTTCCTCACGCTGGTGATGCTGGCGCTGCTCGCCCTGACGCTGCCGCCGCTGCTGCGCTGGGCGTTTCTCGACGCGGTCTATGCCGGGGCCGACCGTTCGGTGTGCGGGGCCGGGGCGTGCTGGGCGTTCATCGATGCCCGGTTCGACCAGTTCTTCTATGGCCGCTATGCCCCCTCCGAGCGCTGGCGCATCAACCTCGCGGCGCTGGTGCTGGCGCTGTTTGCGGCGGGGGCGATGTGGCCGCGCAATCCCCGTCGCACGGAATGCGTGATCCTGCTGGTCACGCTGTGCCCACTGATCGCCGGCGTGCTGCTGGTGGGCGGGGTGTTCGGCCTCAAACTGGTGCCGACCGACCAATGGGGCGGGCTGACGCTGAACGTGGTGCTCACCTATGCCACCACCGCCATCGCGCTGCCGCTCGGCGTGCTGCTGGCGCTGGGGCGGCGCTCGCGCCTGCCGGTGGTGCGCTGGCTGTCGATCGGCTTCATCGAGATCTGGCGCGGCGTGCCGCTGCTCACCGTGCTGTTCATGGCGACGGTGATGCTGCCGATGTTCCTGCCCGACGGGCTGACGCTCGACCGGCTGGTGCGCGCCATTCTCGGCCTGTCGCTGTTCGTCGCCGCCTATATGGCGGAGGTGGTGCGCGCCGGGCTCCAGGGCATTTCCAAGGGTCAGTACGAGGCCGCCGCCGGGCTCGGGCTCGGCTATTGGCGCGCGCACCGGCTGATCATCCTGCCACAGGCGTTCCGGCTGATCGTGCCGGGCATCGTCAACACGGTGATCGACCTGTTCAAGGACACGACGCTGGTCTCGATCATCGGCCTGTTCGACATTCTCGGCATTGTCGGCCAGTCGACCAAGGACCCGGCCTGGCTCGGCCTCGGGCGCGAGGGCTATGTGTTCGCGGCGTTCGTGTTCTTCGTGTGCTGCTTCTCGCTCTCGCTCTACAGCCAGAGCCTGGAACGCAAGATCGCCCGCAGCGGCGGCCACTGAGCGACGCTCAAGCAAAAGGGCCGGAACGGGGATGCCCGCTCCGGCCCTTGTCGTTTGAACGACGGTCTCTCAGGAAATGGCGGCGAGCGCGCCCTTCACCGCGTCCAGCGTGGCGTCGATCGCCGCGTCATCATGTTCGGCGCACAGGAACCAGGCGCCGCGCTCGGTGGTGCGCACGCCGCGCTCCAGAAGCGCGGTGGTGAACTTGACGTACAGCGCGCGGTCGAACTCGGCCATGCCGCGATAGTTCACCGGCTGCTCGTCCATGCCGAGCCCGACATAGAAGATCTGCGGGAAGCCCTTCACCCAGACCGGGAACCCCGCCGCGCGGCAGGCCGCCTCGATGCCCTGCATCAGTCGCGTGCCGCGCGCGGTCAGCCCTTCATAGAAGCCGGGCGCCTGCAGCAGCTTGAGCGTCGCCACCGTCGCGGCCATGGCGACCGGCTGGGCGTTGTAGGTGCCGCCATGCACCACGGTACCGCCGGCCAGCAGGTCCATGACCTCCGCCTTGCCCGCGAGCGCAGCCACCGGGAAGCCGTTGGCGATCGCCTTGGCGAAGGTCGCGAGGTCCGGCGTGACGCCGAAAAACTGCTGCGCCCCGCCCGGCGCGACGCGGAAGCCGGTGATCACCTCGTCGAAGATCAGGAGCGTGCCGGTCTGCGTGCACGCCTCGCGCACCGCTTCCAGATAGCCTTTGATCGGCAGGAGCGCGCCGGTGTTGCACATGGAGGCTTCCATGATCACCGCCGCGACATCGCCCCGCTTCAGCCGGGCCAGCAGGAATTCCGGCCGGTTCCACGACTGCACTTCCAGATGCTCGCCGGCCGGCAGGTCCAGCCCGAGACTGCCGGGCACGGCGATCGGGCCCTGCTCGGGGCCGGCACCGTCGAGCGGCGGGGAGACGCTCCACAGCACGCTGTCGGCCCAGCCATGATAATGCCCCTCGAACTTCAGGACGGTGCTGCGGCCGGTCGCGGCGCGGGCGAGGCGCAGGGCGAGTTGCACCACCTCGGTGCCCGACACCGCGAAGCGCACCCGCTCGGCGCAGGGCACCATCTCGCAGATCATCCGCGCCGCCTCGAATTCGAGCTCGGTCTGGCCGCTATAGAGCACGCCACGCTCAAGCTGTGCCTGCACCGCCGCGATGACTTCCGGCGGGCGATGGCCGATGATGATCGGGCCGAGGCCCATGTAATAGTCGATGATCTTGTTGCCATCGACGTCGTGAAGATACGGCCCGTCCGCGCGCTCGAACACCAGCGGCGTCGGCGAGACGCCAAGTCGCGCGAAGCTGCTCACCCCGCCGGGCATGTAGTTTTTGGCCTCGGCGATGAGCGCCCGCGAGCGCTCGAACGAATAATGCGGCATGGAAATTTCCTCTGGCGGCGGGGCGGTGGCGAACGACGCGCATCCCCGGCGCCGCTCCGCCGCCCGGGGTGCGAGACGATGGGCGGCGGCTCAGAGCACGCCGTATTTCGCGTAGACATCCGCGAGCTTCAGCCCCTCTTCGAGGTGCTGACGCGTCTGGTTCTCGCCATTGATCTTGGCGAGCGCGGCCGCGATCACCTCAAGGGCGATGTCGGCAGGGATCACCACCACGCCATCGACATCGCCGAACACCAGGTCGCCGGGATGGACCAGCACGCCGGCGCAGGCGACCGGAACGTCCTTGGCCATCATCTTGCCGCGCCCCTTGGAATCGAGCGGCCCGATGCCGCCATGGAACACCGGGAAGCCCATCTTGCGGATGTGCCGGACATCGCGCACCAGCCCGTCCGTCACGCAACCCGCCGCCCCGCGAATCCGCGCGGCGGTCGACAGCAATTCGCCCCAGGGCGCGATCCGCTCGGTCGGCCCGTCGCAGCCGAACACCGCCACGTCGCCGGGCCCGAGATCGTCGACCAGCGCGATTTCGATGTCATAGGGATTCTCGCCCTCGCCCACCGCATAGACGTTCATGTACAGCCCGGTGCGCGCCCGCCCGAACATCACCGCCTCCTCGTCGAGAGGACGGATGAACGGGCGCATCGCCTGCTCCCGGCGGCCGAAATCATCCAGAACGTCGGACAGCACACTGGAATATAATACCGTCTTGAGATGGGCGAAATCGATGTCGGTCACGGGCATCAGCGGGGCATTCCAGTGGCATGGGCGGTTGAAAACAAAAAGATTAAACGTTTAATCACGCTAGGCTTGTTTCCCGGACCCGTCAAGCGGCTAAATAGGACGGCCGATCAACCGGGAGTCGCCATGCCGTCTCGCCCCACGCTTCACACCGTTGCCGCTGCCGCGGAGGTTTCCATCGCCACGGTGTCGAAAGTGGTGAACGGCATCACGGCCGGGGTATCCGAGGCGACGCGCCTGCGGGTGGAGAACGCGATCCAGCAGCTCGGCTACCGGCCGAACCGGCTCGGGCGAGGCCTGCGCACCCTGCGCCATTCGGCGATCGGTATGGCGATCGTCGACCCCTCCCCCACCTTCCTCACCGATCCGTTCACCACCAATCTGGTGGCGGGCCTCGCCAATGTGCTCAGCCAGCACGGCTTCGGATTGCTGATCCAGGGGGTGAAGCCGGGCCAGCTCGAACAATCGCTGCTGGTCAAGCGCAGCGATGTCGACGGGCTGTGCACGCTGTGCTGCGGCACGCCGCGCGAGCGGCGCGCCATCGTCCGCCTGCTGGCAAGCCTCGGCCAGCCACTGGTGGCCTTTCAGGAAGCGCCGGATGCCGAGGTGCCCGACACCTGCTTCGTGCGTCAGGATGACCGGAGCGGCGGCGCGGCGCTCGGCCGGCGCATTCTGGCGCGGGGCTCGAAACGGGTCAGCCTGTTCATCGCCAATGTCACCTGGCCGGCGGTGGAGGAGCGCATTCTGGGGCTGCGCTCCGTGCTCGCGCCGGCGGGCGTGATGCTGAACATCACGACCTGCGACGACAGCCGCATCGACGACATCACGCGCGCCGTCGCCTCCCATATCGACCGCGAGGGCCTGCCGGACGCGCTGGTCGGGCAGAACGACCAGATCGCCCTCGCCGCGATGAAGCTGCTGAAGTCGCGCGGGCTCATCATCCCGCACGAGGTGACGGTCTACGGCTTCAACGGCTTTGCCTTCAGCGCCTTCGCCGACCCGAGCCTGACCACGATCCGGTCGCCGGCCTATGAGCTGGGCGTGGCGGGCGGCGAATTGCTGCTGGAGCGGCTGGATGCCGGCCGGTTCTCTGTCATGGAGCGCACGCTGCCGGTCACCTTCATTCCCGGCGAATCCGGCTGATGCCTAGGTATTTATACTTGCATTAAAATGATTGCAAATATTTGCAATTATTATACTCCTGAACGCGGCGGGAACGGACCTGCCGTCGATTTCGGGGGCTATGATCCATGACCCGCAATGTTGGAAATCTCGACCGCGCGCTGCGCGTGCTGCTCGGCCTTGCGCTGCTCTCGCTGCTCTTCCTGCTGGACGGCGATCTGCGCTGGCTCGGGCTGATCGGACTGGTGCCGCTGCTCACCGCCGCTCTCGGCACCTGCCCAGCCTATTCGATCCTCGGCCTGTCGACCTGCCCGCTCAAGGCCCGCAGGTGATCGTCGCCGGCTTCCTCCAGTAAGCTGCACGCGAACTGGGATGGATTCGATGACCGACACGCTCGCGAGCGAAATCGTACAGATGAAGGCACAGGTCGGCGAGGCCTCGGCCTTCCTGAAGACGCTGGCCAACCCCGACCGGCTGCTGGTCGCCTGCGCGCTGGTGGCCGGAGAGCGCTCGGTGCGCGAGCTGGAAGACACGCTCGGCATTCGCCAGCCGGGGCTGTCGCAGCAGCTCGCCGGGCTGCGCGAGGCCGGGCTGATCACCGGGCGCAAGGAGGGCAAGCAGGTGTTCTACCGGCTCGCCGATCCGCGCGTGGAAACCTTCATCACCACCATGCATGCGCTGTTCTGCGCGCCGGATACCGCGACGGCGGGCGCAGACGGGAGCCCGCCATGACCAGTTTTACCCCCCTCGCCTCCCTCATCGGCGGCATGCTGATCGGCCTTTCCGCCGTGCTGATGATGCTGCTCGAAGGGCGCATCGCCGGCATCAGCGGCATAGCGAGCCGGCTGCTGCCGCCTTATCGCGACGCCGGGCTTGCCGGGCGCCTCGCCTTCATCGCCGGCCTCATCGCCGCGCCCTTCATAGTGGCGGCCGCTACCGGACAGCCGGTGATGCAGACCGTCTCGGCGGATCCGGTGCTGATGGCCGCCGCCGGCCTGCTGGTCGGTTTCGGTTCGGTCTGGGGCTCGGGCTGCACCTCGGGCCATGGCGTGTGCGGGCTGGCGCGCCTCTCGCCACGCTCCGCCGTCGCCACCGCCGTGTTCATGGCGACGGGCTTCGCCACGGTGTTCGTCGTGCGCCATGTGCTGGGGAACTGAGCCATGACCCTCCTCGTCAATCTCGGCCTCGGCCTGCTGTTCGGCATCGGCCTCGTGGTGTCCGGCATGAGCGATCCCGCCAAGGTGCTGAACTTCCTGGACCTGTTCGGCACGTTCGACCCCTCGCTCGCCTTCGTCATGGGCGGGGCCGTGCTGGTCGCCTTCATCGGCTTCCGGCTGGTGCTGCGGCGCGAGGCGCCCGTGCTGGCGCCGCGTTTCCACCTGCCCACGCGCCGCGACATCGACGCTCGGCTCATCGTCGGCCCGGCGCTGTTCGGCATTGGCTGGGGGCTCGGCGGCTTCTGCCCCGGCCCGGCCTTCACCGCGCTGGGCCTCGGCGCGGCGGGAACACTGGTGTTCGTGCCGGCCATGCTGGCGGGCATGTGGGCGGCGCGCCGGCTCGGCGACGCGCAGGGCTGAGCCGCGCCATCACAAATCCTGGATGAACCCCACGGCGGGATTGGCCCCGCTTCCGAAATAGGCTACAGCACGAACAGTTATTTCAGAAATTACTGAAATTTCAGAAACGCCAATCAGCGCCCTCGGAGGGCATGGCCATGAACCTGCCGCCACTCATCCAGTCCTTCGTCCTGCATTTCGGGGAAA
Organism: Ancylobacter gelatini; assembly: GCF_022601675.1. GTDB lineage: Bacteria > Pseudomonadota > Alphaproteobacteria > Rhizobiales > Xanthobacteraceae > Ancylobacter > Ancylobacter gelatini. Next base: position 141,762 of record NZ_JAKVIL010000008.1, read on the forward strand.
TGGGCAGCCGCTGGGGCATTAACCGCACCGTCGGCCAGATCTACGCCCTGCTCTATGTCTCGCCCGAGCCGCTCTGCGCCGACGAGATCGTCGAGGCGCTCGGCATCTCCCGCTCCAACGTCTCCATGAGCCTGCGCGAATTGCAGACCTGGAACCTCGTCGTGCTCAAGCATCTGCCGAACGACCGGCGCGACTTCTTCACCACGCCGGACGATGTATGGCAGATCCTGCGCACGCTGGCGGAGGAGCGCAAGAAGCGCGAGGTCGACCCCACGCTGTCGGTGCTGCGCGAAATCCTGATGCAGCAGCCCGGCAGCGACACCGAGCGTTTCGCCCAGACCCGGATGGCGGAGATGCACGGCCTGATCGAGCAGCTCACCAACTGGTACGAGGACGTCAAGAAGCTGGAGACCGAGCGCCTCGCCAATCTGCTGAGCCTCGGCTCCAAGATCACCCGCCTGCTGGAAACCAAGGACCGCATCGTCTCGCTCGGCCGCCGCAAGGCCCCCGCGCGCGCCGCCTCGCGGCCGGAGGGCGGGGAAGACGGCGGCTGACGCGCCCGCCTCCCCGCGCGCCTTCGGATCACCGGAAACACCGGAACGCATCATGGAACTCGACGTCGTCGACCTCTCGCGCCTGCAATTTGCAATGACGGCGCTCTACCATTTCCTGTTCGTGCCGCTCACCCTCGGCCTCTCCGTGCTGCTGGCGGTGATGGAGACGGTCTATGTCATGACCGGCCGCCGCATCTGGCGGCAGATGACCAAGTTCTGGGGCACGCTGTTCGGCATCAATTTCGTGCTCGGCGTCTCCACCGGCCTCGTCATGGAATTCCAGTTCGGCATGAACTGGAGCTATTACAGCCATTATGTCGGCGACATCTTCGGCGCCCCGCTCGCCATTGAAGGGCTGATGGCGTTCTTCCTGGAGGCGACCTTCGTCGGCCTGTTCTTCTTCGGCTGGGACAAGCTTTCCAAGGTCGGCCACCTCATCGCCACCTGGGCGGTGGCGCTGGGCTCGAACTTCTCGGCGCTGTGGATCCTCATCGCCAATGGCTGGATGCAGAACCCGATCGGTTCGGCGTTCAACCCTCAGACCATGCGCATGGAGATCACCGATTTCTTCGCCGTGGTCACCAATCCGGTGGCGCAGGCCAAGTTCGTGCACACCGTCTCCGCCGGCTATGTCACCGCCGCGATCTTCGTTCTGGGCGTCTCGGCCTGGTATCTGCTCAAGGGCCGGCATGTCGAGATCGCCAAGCGCTCGATGACGGTCGCCGCCTCCTTCGGCCTCGCCGCGTCGCTCTCCGTGGTCGTGCTGGGCGACGAGAGCGGCTACCTCACCACCGAGCACCAGAAGATGAAGCTCGCGGCCATCGAGGCGATGTGGGAGACCGAGCCGGCGCCGGCGGCGTTCACCGTGTTCGGCCTGCCGAGCCAGCAGGACCGCGAGACCCATTACGCGGTGCAGATTCCCTGGGCGCTCGGCCTCATCGCCACCCGCTCGCTCGATACCGTGGTGCCCGGCATCACCGAGCTGGTCGCGCAGGCGGAGAAGCGCATCGAGAGCGGGCTCATCGCCTTCGACGCGCTGCAGAAGATCCGCGCGGCCGGCTCCAGCACCAACATTCCCGCCGAGGTCAAGCAGGCCTTCGAGGATCACGGCGCCGACCTCGGCTACGCCCTGCTGCTCAAGCGCCATGCCGACGATCCCCGCAACGCCACGCCGGAACAGATCGCGGCGGCGGCGTGGGACACGGTGCCCCATGTGCCGACGCTGTTCTGGTCGTTCCGCATCATGGTCGGGCTCGGCATGTTCTTCATCGCGCTGACCGCCACCTTCTTCTACCTCTCCGCCCGGCGCACCCTAGACCGCTACCGCCCGCTGCTCTGGGTGGCGGTGCTGGCGATCCCGCTGCCATGGATCGCGGCGGAACTGGGCTGGATCGTCGCGGAATTCGGCCGCCAGCCGTGGATCATCGAGGGCGTGCTGCCCACCGCCGCGGCGGTCTCCAGTCTCGGCGCCGGCACGGTGCTGATGACCATCATCGGCTTCGCCGCGCTCTACACCGTGCTGATCGTGATCGAGATGGCGCTGATGCTGCGCGCGATCCGCAAGGGCCCGGAGCCGGACGACGCGCCGGAGGCCACGCTGATCCCCGAAAACCTTGTCGCCGCGGAGTGAGACGATGATCCTTCACACCCTCATCGACTATGACACGCTGCGCGTCATCTGGTGGCTGCTGCTCGGCGTCCTGCTCATCGGCTTCGCGGTCATGGACGGCTTCGACCTCGGCACCGACATGCTGCTGCCCTTCGTCGCCCGCTGCGACATTGAGCGCCGGGTGGTGATCAATTCGATCGGCCCGGTCTGGGAAGGCAATCAGGTGTGGCTGATCCTCGGCGGCGGCGCGATCTTCGCCGCCTGGCCCCCGCTCTACGCGGTGTCGTTCTCCGGCTTCTACCTCGCCATGTTCGCGATCCTGTTCGCGCTGATCCTGCGCCCGGTCGGCTTCAAGTACCGCTCGAAGCGCGACAGCCGGCTGTGGCGCGCGAGCTGGGACTGGGCGCTGTTCATCGGCGGGTTGGTGCCGGCGCTGGTGATGGGCGTGGCGGTCGGCAATGTGCTGCAGGGCGTGCCGTTCCACCTGAACAACGACCTGCGCATCTTCTACGACGGCACCACGCTGATCGAGCTGCTCAACCCGTTCGGCCTGCTGTGCGGCCTGCTTTCGGTCGCGATGCTGGTGATGCATGGCGCCGGCTGGCTGGTGCTGAAGACCAGCGGCGAGGTCGCCGAACGCTCCCGCACCGCCGGCAGCGTCGCCGCCATGCTCACCATCGCGCTGTTCGCGCTCGGCGGGCTGTGGCTCGGGGCGGGCATCGACGGCTACGCCATCACCAGCCCGATCCTTGAGGGCGGCCCCTCCAACCCGCTCGCCAAGACCGTCGCGCTGGCGCCGGGCGCGTGGCTCGCGAACTACGACGCCCATCCCTGGATGCTCGCCGGCCCGGCGCTCGGCTTCGTCGGCGCGCTGGGCAGCCTCGCCCTGCTTCGGGCGCGGGTGGAACTCGGCGCGCTGCTCATGAGCGCGCTGTCGGTGTTCGGCATCATCGCGACCGTGGGCCTGTCGATGTTCCCGTTCATCCTGCCGTCCTCGGTCGATCCGCGCTCCAGCCTCACGGTGTGGGACGCCTCGTCGAGCCATCTCACCTTGTTCATCATGCTGGTCGCGACCGCGATCTTCCTGCCGATCATCGCCGCCTACACGACGTGGGTGTACCGCGTGCTGTGGGGCAAGGTGGAGCCGCGCGAGATCGAGCGCGACGGCAGCCACGCCTACTGAAGAAGGAGAACGGACATGTGGTATTTCGCCTGGCTGCTCGGCCTGCCGCTCGCCGCCGCCTTCGCGGTGCTGAACGCCATGTGGTACGAGTTGATGGACGACACGGCGCGGAGCAAGGCCCAGCCGGCGCCAGCGCCCATCCGCACCCGCGCCTGAATCGCGCCGGCCCGCAGACTGCCCAACGCGGCGCAGGCGGCTCGCCCGGGTCGTTGCTCGACACGCCGATGCCGTCGATCACGCCAAGCGCGGTGGCGGGCGGCTCGGGCCGCGCATCGAGGATGCCCGCGCCTCAGGCGGCCTGTTCACGGTACAGCGCCGCCAGCGTCTTCAGCGCCCGGTGCAGGGCCACGCGCACCGCGCCCTCGCTCATGGCGAGCCGCTGCGCGGTTTCGCGCACCGAGCGCTCCTCCAGCGAAATCCAGCGCACGATGCTGCGCTGGGGCTCGCGCAGCCGGGCGATCAATTCGTCGAGTTCGCCGGAAGGAAGCGCGTCGGGAGCAGCGGCCTCGTCGGGCAGGATGTCGATCACGTCCTCGATCGGCACCGTCACCCGGCGGCCGCGCCGGCGCAGCGCATCGATCAGCTTGTTGCGGGTAATGGTCGCGATCCAGGGGCGGATCGGCCGCACGCGGTCCCAGGTGCCGCGCTTGAGGTGGATGGCCAGCAGCACTTCCTGCACCACATCCTCGCCTTCCGATTCGGGCGCGCCGGCCGCGCGGCAGCGGTTCAGCGCCACGGCCCGCACATAGGGCGTGACCTCGCGCAGAAAACGCCGATAGGCGGTCATGTCGCCATCCAGCGCCGCACGCATGAGTTCGGCCCAGTCCAGTTCCGGCCCGTCCTGTTTCACCTGGGTCTTCCGCGTTACGCTCCAACGTCGCGGATTGTTACATCCTCGCGCAAAAAGCGTCAGGTCGGGCGCGAAAGATCGGAGGCAGGATTTCAACCGGACGCGGCGCGCGTGGCCTACTCGCCACGCGGGAATCGCTGGGCCTCTTCCAGCACGTTGAGGTCCATGTGGTTGCGCATGTAGCGCTCCGATGCCTTCTGCAGCGGCTGGAAATCCCAAGGGTAATAGGCGCCGTTGCGCAGCGCCTCATAGACGACGTGCCGCCGCGCCTGGCTGGCACGCACCTCGCCGTCGAAGCGGGCGAGGTCCCAGCGCGCCATCATGGCACCGGTCATCCCGGCCAGCACGCCGCCGCAGGCCGGGTCCTGTGCGCGGTTGGTGAGTTCGTGCGGGTCCTCAACGAGGTTGGTCAGCAGCGGCGGGTCCAGTTCACACAGGACGAGCTTCCATGGCCCGTCGCGCAGCGCGACCAGCGGGGCGTAGGAGCCTTCCGCCGCATACTCCATCGGCACCGGGGAGCGCCCGCCAAGACCGCGCGCGGGTCGGACGAGGCTCTCGCCATCGGTCCACGGCATCACCCCGGCAAGGTCGAGCCCGACCAGTTCCGCCAGCGTCGGCAACACGTCGAGCGTCGAGGCGGCGCGGTCGATCCGCCCGGCCGGCAGCGCGGGCGCCGCGATCATCAGCGGCACCCGCGCCGAGCCCTCGAAGAAGTTCATCTTGAACCACAGCCCGCGCTCGCCAAGCATGTCGCCATGGTCGGAGACGAACAGGATGATCGTGTCCTGCGCCATCCGGCAGCGCTCCAGCACGTCGAGCAGTTCGCCGATCTTCTCGTCGATATAGGAGATGTTGGCGAAATAGGCCCGGCGCGAGCGGCGCACATCCTCCGGCGTCACATGGCTGTTGCCGTGGTCGCTCGCCAGCATCAGGCGCTGCGAATGCGGGTCCTGCGCGTCGAACGGGATCGGCGCCACCTCCGGCTCCAGCGCCGGGCAGTCCTCATAGAGGTCCCAGAACTGCTTGCGCGCGACATAAGGGTCATGGGGATGGGTGAAGCTCACCGTCAGGCACCACGGCCGCCCGTCCTGCCCGCGCGCGAGGTCGTAGAGCTTCCGGGTGGCGTGGTAGGCTACCTCGTCATCATATTCGAGCTGGTTGGTGATCTCCGCCACCCCGGCGCCGGTGACCGAGCCGAGATTGTGATACCACCAGTCGATCCGCTCCCCCGGCTTGGTGTAGTCCGGCGTCCAGCCGAAATCGGCCGGGTAGATGTCGGTGGTCAGCCGCTCCTCGAAGCCGTGGAGTTGGTCCGGCCCGACGAAATGCATCTTGCCCGACAGCGCGGTGTGATAGCCGGCGCGGCGCAGGTGGTGGGCATAGGTCGGAATGTCCGAGGTGAACTCGGCGGCGTTGTCATAGACCCGCGTACGGCTCGGCAACTGGCCCGACATGAAGGAGGCCCGCGCCGGCGCACAGAGCGGGCTCGCCGTGTAGGTGTTGGCGAAGCGCGCCGAGCGGGCGGCGAGCGCCTTCAGGTTGGGGGCGTGGAGGAAGTCGGCCGGTCCATCCGGGAACAGAGTGCCGTTGAGCTGGTCGACCATGAGGACGAGAATGTTCGGGCGCGTCATGGTCCACCTGTTCACGCGACGCTTGGGCACGGCGGCGGCGCCGGTCGGCGCGCCGGTTTGTCCGATCCGGCACGCTTCAAAGGCCGAGCGACGCCTTCACCGCCGGCAGGCCGGGCTGGCCGTCCAGGGTAGTCACACCTTCCAGCCACGGGCCGAGCGCGGCCGGGTTGGCCTTGATCCACGCCTTGGCCGCCGCGTCCGGCTCCAGACCCTGGTCGAGGATCTTGCCCATCATGGCGTTCTCGGTGGCCAGGTCGAACTTCAGGTTCTTGAACAGCGTCGCGGCATTCGGGCACTGCCCCGCCCAGCCGGTACGCGCCAGCGTGCGCACATCCGCCCCGCCGTAATTCGCACCGAAATAGGCGTCGCCGCCGGAGAGATAGGTCAGCGCGAAGGTCTCGTTCATCGGGTGCGGCGCCCAGGCGAGGAACACCACCCAATCCTTGCCGCGTTCCGCGCGCTTCACCTGCGCCAGCATGGCCTGCTCGCCCGACTCCACCACCTTCCAGCCCTTGAGGCCGAAGTCATTGGCATCGATCATCTTCTGCATGTTAGCATTGGCCGGCGCGCCGGGCTCGATGCCGTAGATCTGGCTGTCGAACTTGTCGGCATGGGCGGCGAGATCCTTGAAATCCTTCACCCCGGCCTCGGCCACATAGGTCGGCACGGCAAGCGTGAACTTCGCCCCGGCGAGATTGGTGCCGAGCACCTCGATCGCCTTGGCCTCGTTCAGCGCGTCGATGAATTTCTGCTGAGCCGGCATCCAGTTGCCGAGGAACACGTCCAGTTCCTTGTTCTTCATCGACTCGTAGCCGATCGGAACGGAGAGCAGCTTCAGCTCCTGCTTGTAGCCAAGCCCCTGCAGCAGCACGCCGGCAATGGCATTGGTGGAGGTGATGTCGGTCCAGCCGGGATCGGACATCCGTACCGACTTGCAGGCAGGCGCGTCGGCGGCGGAAGCGGCGACGGGAGCGCCGAGAAGGAGCAGCGAAAGGGCGGAAGCGGCAAGCTGGATGCGATTCATGGTCTGCCTCTGCGCGATGAAGGGGCGGGAGATCGCAGGATGAAGCGCCGGAGGAGGCCGTCACTCCGCCTTGATCGATGTGTCATCAAATCGTTATATGCCAAGGCCTGTGAAGCGGGATTTTTTCGATAATCGACATCAGGATTTTTTATGGCAACGCGACCGCTCGACCTCGGCTGGGTCCGGGTTTTCGACGCCGTGGGACGGCTCGGCAGCCTCACGGCGGCGGCCCATGAGCTGGGCCTGTCGCAGCCGGCCGTGAGCTACACGATGCGCCAGCTCGAGGAGCAGGTCGGCGGCCCTCTGCTGGTGCGCGGGCATCGGGGCTGCACCCTGTCGCCGGGTGGGGAAACGCTGCACCGCGCCGCCAGCGCCGCCGTTGCCGAGCTTGACGCCGCCGCGCGCGCCATCCGCCGCGCCAGCGCCCGGCCGATCGTGCGGCTGTTTACCGATTACGGTTTCGCCTCGTTCTGGATGATGCCGCGCGTCGCCGCGTTCCGTCAGGTGCGCCCGGAAGCGGATGTCCACATCATCGCCTCGGCGGCGGCCGATCCGGGAATGGAGGCGGCGGAGGACGTGGCGGTGCTGTTCGGCGGGCGCCGGGACTTTCCCGCCGAGGCGATCCAGCTCTTCCCGGAAACGGTCTATCCGGTGTGCGGGCCGGGCTTCGCCGCGCGGCACGGGCTGGCGGGCGAGCCGGGCCGGGTCGGAGCCATGCCGCTGCTGCATCTCGACAGCACGCCGGAGCCGCGCTGGTTCGTCTGGGGCGACTGGTTCCACGCCATGGGGGTAGAGCGCGGCTCCAATGCCAGCGACCTGCGCTTCAACACCTATGGGCTGGTGCTGCAGGCGGCGATGGCGGATCAGGGCGTCGCGCTGGGCTGGGCCGGCCTGGTCGACGGCGCGCTGGCCGACGGCACGCTGGTCGCGATCGGCCCTGCGCTGTCACGTGCGGAGAGCGGCTACTGGCTCAAGCCCGGCCATACCCTGTCGGAGCCGGCGCGGGCGCTGATCGACTGGATCCTCGCCACCGTGAAGGAGCCATAGGAGGCCGCGCCGCCCGATGAGGCTCACACCCGTTCCGGCGCCCGCCAGCGCGTGACCAGTGCCGCGAGGTCGGGGCGCGGGCGCTCCGGCGGCACCTCGCGCGCGGTGCCCAGATGGACGATGCCCGCCACCCGCTCCCCCTCGCCAAGGCCGAGCAGCCGCAGCGCCTCGGGATTGTTGGCCGCCCATCCGGTCACCCATATGCCGTGGAATCCCAGGGTGTTAGCTCCGTGCAGCAGGTTCATGCAGACGGCGCCGGCGGAAAGCTCCTGCTCCATGGGCGGGATCATCGTTTCGCGGTTCGGCCGGCTCACCACCACCACAGCGACCGGCGCGGGGAACAGGCGGGACATGATGCCGGCGAATTTCTCACGCTTGGCCGGCTCCATCTCCGGATTGCCGGCGCGATAGGCCCCCGCCAGCAGCGCCCCGAGTTCCGCCCGCGCCACGTCCGCGATCACGATGAAGCGCCAGGGGGTGAGGATGGCATGGTCCGGCACCCGCGCGGCCACGGCCAGCAGCCGGTCCATCTCCTCGGGCGTCGGGCCCGGCTCGATGAGGCCGGCGGCGGCGACCGAGCGCCGGCGCTCCATCAGGGCCAGCGCTTCCTCGGAACGTGAGGCGGCATCGGGGGATTGGATCATGGGTTCAACTCCACTCTCGGGCCGGCGCTACGGACGCGCGGGGGCCGCTCCTGCGGAACCCTTGGCCGATTCCGGACGTTGCCGGAAGGTCCCGGCAAAATTCCTCGCCTACCGGGGGCGACTTCGTCGGCGTTTTGGTCGACAATATCCCATCACCATCCCGCACGCCCACCAACCGATAAGCGGGACGATTTCCCAAGGAGCCTGCCATGAACGCTATCAACGGCGAAGTCCAGGTGCGCGACAACCGCGCCGCCGACCGATTCGAGATCGAGGTCGAGGGTCATCTCGCCTTCGCCCAGTATGTGCTGGCGCCCGATCACATCATCTTCACGCACACCGAGGTGCCCCCCGAACTCGGCGGGCGCGGCCTTGCCACCAAGCTGGTCGAAGCCGGCCTTGCCAGCGCGCGCCAGCGCGGGCTGTCGGTCATCCCGCGCTGCTCGGTGTTCGGGCGCTACATGATGAAGCACCCGGAAACCCACGACCTGATGGCGCCGGAAATCCGCACCACGCTCGGCCTCCCGGTCTGAGCCGTACCGAGGTGGGCGCCGGTGCGCCCGCCTCCCTCCACCTGCCGGTCAGGCAGTGTGTCCCGCGTGCATCGCCGTGGGAAAACCCGTGCGTCCATACCCTTCATTAACGCTGTCTGCCTCACCCTTGGGGCCAACAGACGAGCGGGACCACGTTCCCGTTCCAGGGTCATTCTCGGCACAGGTTTTCACGTCCCATGCGGTTTCCGGCGAGCCCTTCCGATTCGAGCGACAGCACGTCTTCCGAGCCGACGGGGGCGCCGCCGCGCGCTCCCGGCTTCCTGTCGCGGGCGAACCCAAAGCCTGCCGCTCCCCCTGCGCCCAAGGTGGCCAGCAAGCCGGCCGCTCCGGCGCCGACCCCGCCGCGCGCCAAGATGCCGAGCGCGCCGGAGAGCCGCGTCCTGATCCCAAGCTGGCTCCAGCCATTCACCATGCCGTCCAATACCCGCTTCACGCGGACGCCGGACTATCTGCTCCGCCAGCCCCCGGCCGCCGCCCCCGCGCCGGTTGCCGAGGTCGTGGACGAAACCGCCGCCCCGTCTCGCCAGAGCCAGACCCCGGTGCTGCGGGTGCCGCCGCGCAAGCCGCCGCTGGGCCCGGCCACCCTGCCGCTGCGCGTCGCCTCCGCCGTGTCGCCGGCACCGGTGAGCGTCGCCATGGAGCCGCCCGCCTCGCCGGCACAGAGCGGCCCGAGCGACGATACCGCGACCAGCGCCGCCGCGCTGGCGATCGCCGCCGAGCCGGTCAGGGCTGAAACCATCGGCCTCGCCGCGCCCACCTTCGATTCCGCGGAGCCCCCCTCCTCGATCCAGCGCATTGCCGGCCTGATCCAGCTTGGCTGGGACAGCCCGCCCGTGCCCGCCTCGCATCAGGACCACTCCCCCGCGCAGGAGCCGGCATGGTCCCCGGAAATGGACATGGTCGCGGCCGACGAGGCCGAGTCCGCCCAGCAGTTCCTGGCCGATGACGTCCTTGTCGACGACGACCTTGCGGATGATTTGACCTTCGACGAGAGCTTCACTCCGGAGGCGCTGCTGCATGAGGCCGCCAGCCAGCATGCGGCGGAGCCCGAGGAGCCCGCCGCACCGGCGCCGGACATGCTGGAGCTGCCCGCCGCGAGCCTTGGCAGCTATGCCGTGGCCGCTGCCGAAGTCTCATTCTCCTGGCCGGTCTTTACGATCGGCGCCCAGCCCGCCCCGGCGGCCCGCGAACCCGCGCATGTTGCTGCCCCGCCGCGTCCCGCGCAGGCCGCCGCACCGGTGGCTGCGCCCCTTCCGGCGCCTGAACCGGCGCGTCCCGCTCCCGTCGCCATCGCGCGGCTGGGCGAATACGAATTGCCGCCGCTGGAACTGCTGGCCGAACCGCCCGGCAGCGAGCCGGACTATGAGCTTTCGGAGGAGTTCCTCGAGCGCAATTCGGTGAAGCTGCAGCAGGTGCTGCATGATTTCGGCGTGCGCGGCGAGATCATCGACGCCAATCCCGGCCCGGTGGTGACGCTCTACGAACTGGAGCCGGCGCCCGGCATCAAGTCCTCCCGCGTCATCGGCCTCTCGGCCGACATCGCCCGCTCCATGAGCGCGATTTCCGCCCGCGTCGCCGTTGTGGAAGGGCGCAACGTCATCGGCATCGAGCTGCCCAACCAGCGCCGCGAGACGGTGTGGCTGCGCGAAATGCTGGCGAGCCACGAGTTCGATTCCGCGAAGGCCAAGCTCGGCATCGCGCTCGGCAAGACCATCGGCGGCGAGCCGGTGATCGCCGACCTCGCCCGCATGCCGCACCTGCTGGTCGCCGGCACCACGGGTTCGGGCAAGTCAGTCGCCATCAACACCATGATCCTGAGCCTGCTCTACCGGCACCGCCCGGACCAGTGCCGGCTGATCATGATCGACCCCAAAATGCTGGAGCTCTCGGTCTATGAGGGCATCCCGCACCTCCTCACCCCGGTCGTCACCGACCCGAAGAAGGCCATCGTCGCCCTGAAATGGGCGGTGCGCGAGATGGAGGACCGCTACAAGAAGATGAGCCGCCTCGGCGTGCGCAACATTGATGGCTTCAACGCGCGCGTGGCAGAAGCGGCGGCCAAGGGCGAGATCATCACCCGCACCGTGCAGACCGGCTTCGACCGGGAGACCGGCCAGATCACCGAGGAGGAGGAGATCATGGATCTGTCTCCCCTCCCCTATATCGTGATCGTCGTGGACGAGATGGCCGACCTGATGATGGTCGCCGGCAAGGACATCGAAGGCGCAATCCAGCGCCTCGCCCAAATGGCCCGCGCCGCCGGCATCCATCTGATCATGGCGACGCAGCGTCCCTCCGTGGACGTCATCACCGGCACCATCAAGGCGAATTTCCCGACACGCATCTCGTTCCAGGTGACCTCGAAGATCGACTCGCGGACCATTCTCGGCGAGATGGGCGCGGAGCAACTGCTGGGTCAGGGCGACATGCTCTACATGGCCGGCGGCGGGCGGATCTCCCGCGTCCACGGCCCGTTCGTCTCCGATCAGGAGGTCGAGCGCGTGGTGGACTATCTCAAGGCGCAGGGCCGGCCGGATTATCTCGAAGCCGTCACCGCCGAGGAGGACGAGGAACTCCCCGCCGAGGACGAGGCGGTGTTCGACAAGAGCGCGATGGGCGAGGAAGGCGGCGACGTCTATGATCAGGCCGTAGCCGTCGTCATGCGCGACCGCAAGGCGTCCACGTCCTACATCCAGCGCCGGCTTCAGATCGGCTACAACCGGGCGGCCTCGATCATGGAGCGCATGGAAAACGAGGGTCTGGTCGGCCCCGCCAACCATGCCGGCAAGCGCGAAATCCTGATGGATTCCCGCAGCGGGCGTTGAGGGTGCGCCCTCACGCCACCAGCGTCGCCCACAGCGTCAGCAGCGCGCCCATCACCACGGCCGCTCCTATGAGGATGGCGATCGACCGTCGGGTGCGGCTGCGCGGGACGGGAGGCCTGGTGGTAGGCATCTCGCCGGGCATGCTGTCCGCGGCTTCGTCATTATAGGGCCGCCGGTCCTCGCCGGTGGCACCCGGTGCCCGATCCGGGTCGCCCCCCGTCTCCTGCGCGCGGGCCAGCGCGATCTCGCGCGCGCCGGGCGGCGTGCCGGCGGCCTCGTCGTCCGTGCCCAAAGGGGCCGCCGCCGGATCGGAGAACGGCACCTTGTCGCCGGTGCGCCCCCGGTCGATGTCGGCACGCAATCGTTCTGCCGTGCTCATGCGAAACTCCGCTTTGTTGCAGGTATCTCCTGAGGAGAACGATGCCGGAGCCGTGCCGTTCCCCGCGTGCGGCACTTTCCCCAGCGTCTTCCGGGTGTCGCGGCCCATGGGTATCCAACTCATCCAAAGATATGCCGTTTCGGCCCATGCCCCCCTTTCTAAGCGGCGCGCGGGGCATTAGGTGTGAAACGTTTTCGTTCCCTTCAGCGCCCCATGCGCGCCTCCGCCTCCCGGTTGAAAGGTCCTTTCATGTCCAGCGCCAGCCCTGCCCACAGCTTCCCCGACGTCCTGCTGTTCATTGACGGCGTATGGCGCGAAGGTTCGCGGCACGAGGGCAAGCCGGCCAGCCAGCCGATCCTCAATCCCGCGACGGAAGAAGAGATCGGCACGCTGCACCACGCCAGCCGCGCGGATCTCGACGATGCGCTCGCCGCCGCCGAAAAGGGTTTTGCGGTGTGGAAGCGCGTTCCGGCGCATGAGCGCTACAAGCTGATGCGCAAGGCCGCCGAGATCCTGCGCGAGCGCGCCGAGGCCATCTCGCCGATCCTGACCATGGAACAGGGCAAGCCGCTGCCGGAAGCCCGTGTCGAGACGCTTGCCGCCGCCGACATCATCGACTGGTTCGCCGAAGAAGGCCGCCGGCAATATGGCCGCGTCATCGCCCCGCGCGCCGAGGGCGTGCACCAGCAGGTGATCCGCGAGCCGGTCGGCGTGGTCGCCGCCTTCACCCCGTGGAACTTCCCGATCAACCAGGCGGTGCGCAAGATTTCCGCTGCGCTCGCCGCCGGCTGCTCCATCATCCTCAAGGGCCCGGAGGAGACCCCCGCCTCCTGCGCCGCGCTGATCAAGGCCTATGAGGATGCCGGCATTCCCAAGGGCGTGGTCAATCTGGTCTTCGGTTCGCCGGCGGAGATTTCGTCCTATCTGATCCCGCACCCGATCGTGAAGAAGGTGACCTTCACCGGCTCCACCGTGGTCGGCAAGCAGCTCGCCGCGCTCGCGGGCGCTCATATGAAGCGCGTGACCATGGAGCTCGGCGGCCATGCCCCGGCCGTGGTGTTCGAGGACGCCGATCTCGACCACGCGATCAAGCTGCTCTCGGGCGCCAAGTTCCGCAATGCCGGCCAGGTCTGCGTCTCGCCGACCCGGCTGCTCGTGCATGAGAACCTCTATGAGCGCTTCGTCGACGGCTTCACCGAAGCGGCGAAGAACGTGAAGGTCGGCGACGGTCTCGACGAGAGCACCCGCATGGGTCCGCTCGCCAATGCTCGCCGGGTGGATGCGATGGAAGCCCTCACCGCCGACGCCGTGTCCAAGGGCGCGACCCTGCGCACCGGCGGCGCGCGCATCGGCAATAAGGGCTATTTCTTCCAGCCCACCGTGCTGACCGACCTCGCCGCCGACAGCCGAATCCTCAACGAGGAGCCGTTCGGCCCGATCGTGCCGATCATGCCCTTCACCAGCGAGGAAGCGGTGATCGCGGAGGCGAACCGGCTGCCCTACGGCCTCGCCGCCTATGCCTACACCACCTCGCACAAGCGCGCCGACGAGTTCGCCCGCCGGGTAGAGAGCGGCATGGTGTCGGTCAATCACCACGGCCTCGCTCTGCCGGAAGTGCCGTTCGGCGGCATCAAGGATTCCGGCTTCGGCTCGGAAGGCGGCATCGAGGCAATGGACGCCTATGTGAACACCAAGTTCGTCACCACGCTCGGGCTGTGAGCCCCGGGACAGATGGACGGCAACGTCCCCGGAGCGGCGCGCTCCGGGGATTTTTATTCGTCGGCAGCGACGCGCGCCCACTCGGCAGGCACGGAATATTCAGGTACCAAGATAGGGTTCCCTTCCGTCCGATGCCATCATGGATCTCACCGTCTTCCTGGTCGTCCTCGCCTCGGCCGTGATGCAGGCCGGGTGGAACGTCGCGCTCAAGCTGCGCGTCGATCCGCTTCAGGCGCTGGTGCTGGTGGTCGTCGGAGCGGGCATCGCGGCGGCGCCATTCGCGCTGTGGTTCGGGCCGCCCGATGCGGCGGTGCTGCCGTTGATCGCGGCCTCGGTCGCCTGCCACATGGCCTATTATGGCTGCCTTGCCGGCGCCTATGCCCGCGCCGAGCTCGGCCTCGCCTATCCGGTGGCACGCGGCAGCGCGCTGCTGATGACGGCGGCGGTCGCCATTCTTGTTCTCCATGAGCCGATCGGTGTTCTGGGCGTGGTGGGAATCGCACTGCTGGCGGCCAGCATCGTTGTGCTGGCCCGCCGCTCGCTCGGCCGGGTTCTGGAGGGGCAGGCGCTGCTGCTCGCCATGGGTTCCGGCGTCGCGATCACCGGCTATACGCTGATCGACGGCACGGCCGCCCGCCTTGCCGGCTCCGCCAATGCCTACACTACCTGGCTGTTCGTCTGCGACGCGGTGCTGGTCGGGGCGCTCGTCCTCGCCTCGCCACGGCGGCGCGCTGCCGTGATGGCGCCGGGCATGTTCTCGCTCGCCTTATGGGGCGGAACCCTGCTGTTTGTCAGCTACTGGCTTTCGATCTGGGCGATGACGCGGGCGCCGATCGGGCTGGTGACGGCGGTGCGGGAATCCAGCGTGCTCGTCGGCGCCCTGATGGCGGTGGTCGTGCTGCATGAGAAGCTCCATGCCGAGCGCATCGTCGCCGCCTTCCTGGTGGTGGGCGGGCTCGCGCTGATCAAGCTGCATTGAGCACGCGAGGGCCATGTGCTGGCCGCGCTCGGCAGACGGCGCGCGATGGGTTATAGAGCCGGCTTTCCCTCCCCGCCGGCCCCCGCCGGCCGCGTGACCGACCGGCCCCATGGAACCCAGCGTCTTTCTCGCGGTGCTCGCCGCCGCCGCCATGCATGCCGGCTGGAACGCGATCCTCAAGATCCGGCTGGACCCGTTCCTCGCCGTGGTGCTGGTCAATGCCGCCTGCGGCATCATCGCCCTTCCGCCGGCACTCTATTTCGGCCTGCCGGAACTCCATGTCTGGCCGTGGATCATCGCCTCGATCCTGATCCACCTCGTTTATTACCTCACGCTTTCGGGCGCCTATCGGCTGGCGGATATGGGCCTTGTCTACCCCATCGCCCGCGGCAGCGCGCCGCTGATGACCACGATCCTCTCGCTGCTCCTGCTCGGCGAGGATATCGATCTTCAGGGCCTCGGCGGCGTGTTGCTGCTGACGCTCGGCATCCTGTCAATCGCCTGGGGACGTGCCGGGGCGAAATTCGATCGCACCGCGCTGCGGCTAGCGCTGGTGTGCGGGGTCTCGATCACCGCCTATACGCTGGTCGACGGGCTCGGCGCGCGCTCGGCCGCGAGCCCGCACCTCTATTCCGCCTGGCTGTTCGTGATGGACAGCATCATGATCACGGCCTTCGCGCTCGCCTGGAAAGGCCCCCGCGCGCTCAAGCCCGTGCTGGGCTTCATCGGGCCGGGCTTTGCCGGCGGGGCGATGTCGCTATCGGCCTACTGGATCTCGATCTGGGCCATGACGCGGGCGCCCATCGGCCTCGTCGCGGCGGTGCGCGAATCCAGCGTTCTGTTCGGCGCGGTCATCGCGGTCGTGGTGCTTCGCGAGCCGCTGCGCCGCGAGCGCATCCTCGCCGCCGGGCTGATCGTGGCCGGGCTGATGCTCATCAAGCTGCACTGAATTTCGCGCCATCGGCCGGGCTGTGCTCAATTGGCCCCATGACCGATGCCCGCGCCACGATTCGCTCCACTCCCCAGATGCTGCCGGCCGATGCTTTCGCCGGGCCGCTTTCCGTCGTTCAGGACGGCGCGCCGGTGATCATGGTGCTCGGCGGTGCTGGCACGGGCAAGACCACCTTCCTGCATGCGCTGCGCCGGCATGGCGGCTCGCGGCAAGCGTTTCTGGCGCCTACCGGCGTGGCCGCGCTCCAGCTCGGCGGGCAGACCATCCATTCCTTCTTCGGCCTGCCCCCGCGCCTGATGGACCCCGAGCAGGTGAAGCCGCGCTCGCAGAAGCGCACGCTGATGAAGAAGCTGGAACGCCTCGTCATCGACGAGATTTCCATGGTGCGCGCCGATGTACTCGATGCCGTCGACCGTTCCCTGCGGATCGCGCGCGGCAATCCCGAACCGTTCGGCGGCGTGCAGGTGGTGCTCGTCGGCGACTTCCTGCAATTGCCGCCCGTGGTGCCGACGACAGAGCGCGAGCTGCTCGGACATCTCGGCTATGAGGGGCCCTTCGCGTTCGATGCGCGCGTACTGACCGAGGTCGACGTCGCCCGCCTGCCGTTCACCACGGTCTACCGCCAGAGCGACGCCGATTTCGTGGCGCATCTCGCCGCCCTGCGCGCCGGGCGCGGGGTGATGGAGGCCGTCGACGCGATCAACGCTGCCTCGATGCGTCCCCATCGCGAGGGGCGCATCCCCGTGGTGCTGGCGCCCACAAATACGCGGGTCGACGCCTATAACCGGCGCGGCATGGAGCAGCTCGCCGATGGCGGGCGGCTCTATGAAGGGCGCAGCGAGGGCGAGTTCGACCTCGCCAATGACCGCCTGCCGGTGCCGGAAGTACTGACGCTGAAGGTCGGCGCCCGCGTCATGGCGGTGCGCAACGATCCCGAGAAGCAATGGGTGAACGGGTCGGTCGGCACCGTGCTCGGCCTGAGCCCGGACCGCGCCTTCGTGCGGCTGGATGCCGGCGGCGTCGCCGAGATCGAGCGCACGAGCTGGGAGCGCATCCGCTACGACTGGGACGAGGCGACCGGAAAGATCGCCGCCAAGGTGGTCGGCACCTACACCCAAATCCCGCTGGTGCCGGCCTGGGCGGTGACGGTGCACAAGGCACAGGGCCTGACGCTGGAAGACGTGCGCATCGACCTCGACACCGGCGCATTCGCGGCGGGGCAGGCCTATGTCGCACTCTCGCGCGCCCGATCGCTCGAAGGGCTGTCGCTGGTGCGCCCGCTGCGGAGTAGCGACATTCGAATCGACCGCCGCGTCGCCGCGTTCAGCGCCGCTTTCGAGGCCGCTGGCCTTCGTGTCCACAGCGACGGCTGAACGGTCTTTACATAGTCCATATTGTTGATAGATTATGGACATGAGAAAGCTCCTCCGCCAGCCCGGCCTGCGCCGCACCCGAGACAAGTTGTTGTTCGCGCTGGCTTACGGCGCGATCGCGGCGGCCGTTCTGTTCGGAAATCCGCTGCCCGGCCTGCTGGCGGGAACGCCTCCGATGGCTGCTCTTGAGAACCCGGCACCCTGATATCCGGCGTTTCGACCGGCAATTCACCGCGACGCGCTGGAAAAAGTCGGCCTGATCTACCATTTATATGGGGAGCTGGCGCCACAGAGCGGGATTCGTCGGCCGTGAGCGGGATCAGGCGGCGCGCATGCTGACCAACAAGGGCAAATACGGCCTCAAGGCCATGCTGCATCTGGCACGTCTGGAGCCGGGCAGCAGCGCGATGGGCGCGGAGATCGCCAGCGCCAACAACATCCCCAAGAAGTTTCTCGACGCCATTCTGCTGGAATTGCGCAATGCCGGCATGGTGCGCTCCAAGAAGGGCCCCGGCGGCGGCTATGGACTGTCGCGTCACCCGCGTGACATCCGCATCGGCCATATCATCCGCACGCTCGACGGCCCCCTCGCCCCGCTCTCCTGCGCCAGCAAGAGCGCCTATGTGCCCTGCCAGGACTGCCAGGACCTGGAAAGCTGCGCGGTACGCATCACCATGAGCAAGGTGCGTGACGCCATGTCGGACATTCTCGACGGCATGTCGCTGCACGACATGATCGTGTTCGGAAAAACCCCCAACGCCGACCTGATGTACAACATATGAGCTTACCGTCCGGCCTGATCGGCCTCGTCGCCCATGACAGCAAGAAAGACGAAATGGTCGCGTGGGCGCTGGCCCATCGCGAGGTGCTCGCGCGCTTCGAGATCGTGGCGACTGGCACCACCGGCGGGCGCATTCTCGAAGCCTGCCCGGAACTGCGCCTCACGCGACTGAAGAGCGGTCCGCTGGGGGGCGACCAGCAGATCGGCGCGTTGATCGCGGAGGGGCGCATCCGCGCGCTGGTGTTCTTCGTCGACCCGCTGAGCGCGCAGCCGCACGACGTCGACGTCAAGGCGCTGATGCGGGTGGCGCTGGTCTACGACATCCCGCTCGCGCTCAACGAATCCACCGCGCATATGGTGATCGCCAGCCTGCGGCAGCACGGATGAGCCAAGCCCGCGCGGCGTTTGAGCGAAGCCCGTTCAGAAGAATGCCTGCAGCCCGGTGATCGCGCGGCCGAGAATCAGCGCGTGGATGTCGTGCGTGCCTTCATAGGTGTTCACGGTCTCCAGATTGATCATGTGGCGCATCACCGGGAATTCGGATGAAATCCCGTTGCCGCCATGCATGTCGCGGGCCTGCCGGGCGATCTCCAGCGCCTTGCCGCAATTGTTGCGCTTCAGCATGGAAATCGCCTCGACCGGCAGTTCGCCGGCATCGAACATGCGGCCCGCGCGCAAGGCGAGCTGGAGGCCGAGCGTGATCTCGGTCGCCATGTCGGCGAGCTTCTTCTGGATGAGCTGGTTGGCGGCGAGCGGACGGTCGAACTGCCGGCGGTCGAGCGTGTATTGCCGCGCCGAGGCATAGCAGGCTTCCGCCGCGCCCATCGTGCCCCAGCCGATGCCGTAGCGCGCCCGGTTCAGGCAGCCGAACGGTCCCTTGAGGCCGACGGCGCCCGGCAGTATCGCCTCCTCCGGCACCTCGACGCCGTCCATCACGATTTCGCCGGTGATGGAGGCGCGCAGGCTGAGCTTGCCCTCGATCTTCGGGAAGGACAGCCCCTTGGCGCCGCGCTCCAGCACGAAGCCGCGGATCGCGCCGTCATCGGCAGCCGATTTCGCCCACACCACCGCGAGGTCGGCGATGGGCGCGTTGGTTATCCACATCTTCGTGCCGGTAATACGGTAACCGCCGTCGATCTTCTCGGCGCGGGTGCGCATGCCGGAGGGATCGGAACCGGCATCCGGCTCGGTCAGGCCGAAGCAGCCGACCCACTCGCCGCGCGCAAGTTTCGGCAGATACTTCTTTTTCTGCGCTTCGCTGCCATAGGCGTTGATCGGATGCATCACCAGCGAGGACTGCACGCTCATGGCCGAGCGATAGCCCGAATCCACCCGCTCCACCTCGCGGGCGACCAGCCCGTAGGACACATAACCAAGCCCCGCCCCGCCATATTCCTCAGGGATCGTCGGCCCCAGCAGGCCGAGTTCGCCCATCTCGTCCATGATGTCGCGATCGAACCGTTCCTCCATATAGGCGGAGGCGACGCGCGGCAGGAGCTTTTCCTGTGCGTAGTCGCGCGCCGTATCGCGCACGAGCCGCTCCTCCTCGGTGAGCTGGCCGTCGAGATTGAACGGATCGGCCCAGTCGAAAACGGCTTTGGCGAACGCGGCACTCATGGGGACTCTCCAGACCGTGCCGGCGATGCGGACCGGCCCGCCGGTCATACAACGTCGCACGCCGACGCGCATCCGGGATGACTTCGCGGGTCCTGTAGGAAGCGGCAATCCAAAGATCTAAGACTTTGGTCGGGGGGTGGGGTGAGATTGCACAATTTCCAGAGGCGTGATTGGATCCCATTATTGGACGGCGGAGCCCAAACAATAATCCGGCCCACAAACTGGGCAGGTGCCGAACCAGTCCTTAGAGGGAAAATTTCATCATGCGGGTACTTAATGCCAAAGTGGCCATCGCGGCCGCGGTGCTGACTGCGCTTTCCGCGCCGGCCTACGCGGCCAAGACGCTCGTCTACTGCTCGGAAGGCAGCCCCGAGAACTTCACGCCGGCGCTGAACACCACGGGCACCAGCTTCGATGCGGCCCGTCCGGTGTACAATCAGCTCGTGGAATTCAAGCGCGGCACGACCGAGGTCGTCCCGTCCCTGGCCGAAAGCTGGACCGTCAGCCCCGACGGGCTGGAGCTGGTCTTCAAGCTGCGCAAGGGCGTCAAGTTCCATTCCGGCGTCAACGGCTTCACCCCGACCCGCGACTTCAACGCGGATGACGTGCTGTTCTCGTTCGAGCGCCAGTGGAAGCCGGAAAACCCGTACCACAAGGTCACGGGCGGCGCGTATGACTACTTCAACGACATGAGCATGCCCGACCTGCTCAAGTCGATCGACAAGGTCGACGACTACACGGTGAAGTTCACCCTCACCGAGCCGAACGCGCCGATGCTGGCGAACCTCGCCATGGACTTCGGCACCATCATGTCGGCCGAATATGCCGACTACCTGCTGAAGAAGGGTACGCCCGAGCAGTTCGACCAGATTCCGGTCGGCACCGGCCCGTTCTCCTTCGTGAACTACCAGAAGGACGCGGTTATCCGCTACAAGGCGTTCCCGGGCTATTTCGACGGCAAGGCGCCGCTCGACAATCTGGTCTACGCCATCACCCCGGACCCGACCGCCCGCTACGCCAAGCTGAAGAAGGGCGAGTGCCACGTGATGATCGCGCCGAACCCGGCCGACATCGCCGCGCTGAAGACGGATCCGGTGGTGAACCTGATCTCCCAGCCGGGGCTCAACATCGCCTATTGGGCGTTCAACAACGAGAAGCCGCCCTTCGACAAGAAGGAGGTCCGCCAGGCCTTCAACATGGCGGTCGACAAGGCCGCGATCATCAAGGACGTCTACCAGGGTGCCGGCCAGGCCGCGATCAACCCGATCCCGCCGACCATCTGGTCCTACAACAAGGATGTGAAGGACTACCCGTTCGACCCCGAGAAGGCGAAGGCCATGCTCGCGGAAGCCGGCGTCAAGACCCCGCTCGACATCGACCTGTGGTGGATGCCGGTGCAGCGCCCCTACAACCCGAACGCCAAGCGCATTGCCGAGATGATGCAGTCCGATCTCGCCAAGATCGGCGTCAACGCGAAGCTGGTGTCCTATGAGTGGGGCGAGTACCGCAAGCGCATGCAGCAGGGCGAGCACATGACCGGCCAGCTTGGCTGGACCGGCGACAATGGCGACCCGGACAACTTCTTCTTCCTGCTCGGCTGCACCGCGGCCCGTCAGGGCGGCCAGAACCTCGCCAAGTGGTGCAACAAGGACTTCGACGCCCTGATCAACAAGGCGAAGACCATCTCGGACGTGGGCGAGCGTACCAAGCTCTATGAGCAGGCCCAGGTGATCGTGAAGGAAGAGGCGCCGTGGTTCACCATCGCCCATTCGGTGGTGTACGAGCCGACCCGCAAGGAAGTCGTGGACTACAAGGTGAGCCCGTTCGGCCGCCACGAATTCTACGGCGTCGACCTGAAGTGACGTGAAGACGGTGCCGGCGGAGGGAGCGCTTCGCCGGCACCGTGCTTTTCTGCAATACCGCACCGCCCGTCCCGCGCTATGGCCCGCCGATGTTCAAGGCGCGCCCGGCGGACGGCGCGTTGCCTTCTTGCCTGCATCGAGCGGCGACCGCTTCCCGAGGGAAGCGCGCGACCACGCCGCGGCACGGCCCAGCCCGGGATCTTCATGTTCCGTTTCCTCATACGTCGCGTCGCGCTGACGGTGCCGACTTTCGTGGCACTGATGTTCGTCACGTTCGTGGCCGTGCGCCTCGTGCCCGGCGACCCCATCGAGGCCCGCACCGGCGAGCGCGGCATCGCGCCCGAGCGCCTCGCGCAGCTTCGCCACGAACTCGGCCTCGACCAGCCGGTCTGGCAGCAGTTCCTCGACTATGCGGGCGGCCTGCTGCATGGCGACTTCGGCGTTTCCATCGTCACCAAGACACCCGTGATCCAGGAATTTGCCATCCTGTTCCCGGCGACGCTGGAACTGTCGCTGTGTGCGCTGATCTTCGCCGTGGTGTTCGGCATTCCGGCCGGCGTCCTCGCCGCGGTGAAGCGCGGCGGCGCCGTCGACCATACGGTGATGACGGTCGCGCTGACCGGCTATTCCATGCCGATCTTCTGGTGGGGCCTGCTGCTGATCATGTTCATGTCGGAATATCTCGGGCTGACCCCGGTGTCCGGCCGCATGGACCTGATCAATTACTATTTCGAGCCGGTCACCGGCTTCATGCTGATCGACAGCCTGCTGTCCGGCCAGGAAGGCGCGTTCGGCTCGGCGGTCGCCCACCTGATCCTGCCCTCCATCGTGCTCGGCACCATCCCGCTGGCGGTGATCGCCCGCATGACGCGCTCCTCCATGCTGGAAGTGCTGGGCGAGGACTATGTGCGCACCGCCCGCGCCAAGGGCCTCTCGCCGCTGCGGGTGGTCGGGCTGCACGCGCTGCGCAACGCGCTGATCCCGGTGGTGACGGTGATCGGCCTTCAGACCGGCACGCTGCTGGCCGGCGCGGTGCTGACAGAGACCATCTTCGCCTGGCCGGGCGTCGGCAAATGGCTGATCGAATCGATCTCGCGCCGCGACTATCCCGCGCTGCAGGGCGGCATCATGCTGATCTCCGGCATTGTGATCCTCGTGAACCTCATCGTCGACCTGACCTATGTCGCGATCAACCCGAGGATTCGTCATGGCGGATGACCCGATCCTGGCTCCCCCGACCGGGGGCATCGTCATCGAGAGCGTGCCGCCGGAGGTGTCCTCGCTGCGCGCCTTCTGGTCGGCCTTCCGCGAGAATCGTGGCGCCCTGCTCGGGCTGATTGTCGTGGCGTTTATCGCCTTCCTCGCGCTGTTCGCGCCGTTCGTGGCGCCGCATTCGCCGATCGAGCAGTTCCGCCAGCATGTGCAGCAGCCTCCGATCTGGGCTGGCGGCAGCTGGGCGTTCCCGTTCGGGACCGATGCGGTCGGCCGCGACGTGCTCTCGCGGCTGATATACGGCGCGCGGATCTCGCTGGGCATCGGCCTGTCGGTGATGGTGGTGTCGGTCACGCTCGGCATTGTGCTCGGCCTCGCCAGCGCCTTCCTGCGCGGCGTGGTCGAGAGCGTGGTCATGCGCGTGATGGACCTCGTGGTGGCGATCCCGAGCCTTGTGCTCGCCATCCTCATCGTCGCGGTGCTCGGCCCGAGCCTCGTCAACACCATCATCGCGGTCACGGTGGTGTACCTGCCGCGCTATGTCCGCCTCGTGCGCGCCGCCGCCATCGCCGAACTGTCCAAGGAATATGTCGTCGCCGCGCGGGTGGCGGGCGTGGGCAAGCTTCGGCTGATGTTCGTCACCGTGCTGCCGAACTGCCTGGCGCCGCTGATCGTGCAGGCCGCTCTCGGCATTTCCGACGCCATCCTGGAAGCCGCCGCGCTCGGCTTCCTCGGACTGGGCGCGCAGCCCCCGACCCCGGAATGGGGCGCGATGCTGGCGGATAGCCGCGAGTTCATCCGCTCTGCGCCGTGGATCGTTACCCTGCCGGGCCTCGCCATCCTCGTGACGGTGGTCGCCATCAATCTCATGGGCGACGGGCTGCGCGACGCGCTCGACCCCAAGCTGCGGCGGAGCTGACGACGATGAACACCTCGCCTTTGCTCTCCATCCGCAATCTCTCGGTGTCCTTCAACACCTCGCGCGGCCCGTTTCGCGCCGTGGAAGGCGTCGATCTGGATGTCGCGCCCGGCGAAGTTGTCGCCATCGTCGGCGAGAGCGGCTCCGGCAAGTCGGTCGCCATGCTGGCGGTGATGGGCCTGCTGCCGTGGACCGCCACCGTCACCGCCGACCGCATGATGTTCGACGGGCGCGACCTCATCGGCATCTCGGCCCGCGAGCGGCGCTCGATCATCGGGCGCGACCTTGCCATGATCTTTCAGGAGCCGATGTCGAGCCTCAACCCGTGCTTCACCGTCGGCTTCCAACTGCGCGAAGCCATGGCCGCACATCTCGATCTCTCCCGCGCGCAGCGTCAGGCGCGCGCGGTGGAATTGCTGGAACTGGTCGGCATCCCCGAGCCGGAGCGCCGGCTCAAGGCCTTTCCGCACCAGCTTTCCGGCGGCATGAGCCAGCGCGTGATGATCGCCATGGCGCTCGCCTGCAACCCCAAGCTCATCATCGCCGACGAGCCGACCACCGCACTCGACGTCACCATCCAGGCGCAGATTCTCGACCTGCTACTGAAGCTCCAGCGCGAGCGCGGCCTCGGGCTGGTGCTGATCACCCATGACATGGGCGTGGTGGCGGAAACGTCGCAGCGCGTCTGCGTACAGTATGCCGGCCAGCAGGTGGAGATGCAGGAGACGGTCAGCCTGTTCCGCGACCCGCATCACCCCTATACCAGCGCCCTGCTCGCCGCCCTGCCCGAGCGTGCCAGCGGGCGCTTGCTGCCGTCCATCCCCGGCGTGGTGCCGGGTCTTGCCGACCGCCCGGCGGGCTGCCTGTTCTCGCCGCGCTGCCGCTTCGCCACCGAGCGCTGTCGCACGGTTCCCCCGCCGCGCGCCGGGGCGGAACTGGGCTTTGCCCTGTGCCACACCCCGCTGGTCGCCGGGGTCCCGCAGGTTCTGGAGACGCTGGCATGAGTGAGGCCACCAATGCCGTGATGGAAGCCATCGGGCTTTCGCAATCCTACGAGGTCGCGCGCGGCCTGTTCTCGAAGACCGCGACGGTGAAGGCCGTGGCGGGCATCAGCTTCGCGCTCCAGCCGCGCTCCACCCTCGCCATCGTCGGCGAATCCGGTTCCGGCAAATCGACGCTGGCCCGCATGCTCACGCTGATCGAGCGGCCGGGGCTGGGCGAATTGCGGTTCGACGACATCAATGTCGCCGATGCCGACGCCCGCACCCTGCGGCGCTATCGCGGCGAGGTGCAGATGGTGTTCCAGAACCCCTATGGCTCGCTCAATCCGCGCCAGACCGTGGGCGCCGCCATCGAGGAGCCGCTGCTGGTCAACACCCCGCTCTCCGCCGCAGAACGGCGCGAGCGCGCGCAGGACATGATGCGCCGGGTAGGCCTGCGGCCCGAGCATCACGGGCGCTACCCGCACATGTTCTCCGGCGGCCAGCGCCAGCGCATCGCCATCGCCCGCGCGCTGGTGATGCGGCCGAAGATCCTTGTGCTCGACGAGCCCGTCTCCGCGCTCGACGTATCCGTCCGCGCTCAGGTGCTCAACCTGCTGGTGGAGCTGCAGGAAACGCTCGGCGTCGCCTATATTTTCATCTCGCACGACCTTGGCGTGGTACGCCACATGGCGGACGAGGTGCTGGTGATGTATCTCGGCCATGCCGTGGAGCACGGCCCGCGCGACGCGATGTTCGACGCGCCAAAGCATCCCTATACCCGTGCCCTGCTCTCCGCGACACCGCAGGTCGATCCGGAGGCGCGGCGCGAGCGCATTGTGCTGCAGGGCGAACTGCCCTCGCCGTTCAACCCGCCCAAGGGCTGCCCGTTCAACCCGCGCTGCCCGCTGGTGATGGACCGCTGCAGGGTCGAGATGCCGCCGCTGGAGCGCAAGGGCGCCGGCCGCGTCGCCTGCTGGGCGGCGGAATAGGCGAACGGCATGACGACGTCGTCGCGAGGAGCGGCTAGCCCAATGCGATAGCCCGCGCGAACTGCGCCGGTGCTCGCGCAGCTCTCCCGCTTCCGCTCCCCGCACGCTCGCCCTGAGGCGCCTGCGCCGGGCAGCATCAGCGCATGTTGAACAGCACCGGCACGGAGAAGCTCAGGCTGGAAACATCTGCCGGCGGGGGCGGCACCGGGGAGGCGCGGCGGATCATCTCCACCGCTTCCGCATCGAGGCTGGCATTGCCCGACGACCCGACCAGCCGCACCGACAGCACCCGCCCCGAACGGTCGATCGAGAAGGCGACGCGCGGACGGCCCTGATGGCCCGCGGCACGCGCCTCGGCCGGGTAACGCTTGTGGCGGTTGAGATGCCCCATGAGCCGCGAGCGCCAATTGGCCTGCGCCATCGAGCGCGACGAGGAGGAGCCGGCCGACGGCGCGGCCACGCGGTCCGCGCGTGCGGCATCCACCGCCGGCGGGGCCGTGGTCCTGGGCGCGGGCGGCTTGTCGTTCTTTTCCTTCTTCTTCGGCTTGGGCTTCGGGCGCTCCTTCGGCGGCTCCGGCTTCTTCTCCGGCGGGGTCAGTTCGGAGGCAAGCGGCGGCGGGGGCGGCAGCGGCACCTCGATATCGGGCGCCGGGCTCTCCATCACTTCCGGCACCGGCTCCTGATCGGGCAGCGGCTCCGGTGGCGGGGCGTCTTCTTCCTCGGCGAGCGGATCGGGGGGAATTTCCTCCTCAACCTTTTCCGGCGTCTCCATCATCTGCGGACCCGGCGGCACCTCGATCGGATCGGCCACCGGCGCGACCGGCAGTTCGGCGAGCTCGACCATGATCGCGGCGGGCTCCTCGGCGGCGACCACCGGGGGCGCGGCAAGGAGATAGGCCAGCACGCCGCCGTGAACCGCCAGCACCACCGCCGCGCAGCCCAGCCACGCGCAGGCCTCCACCGCGCGGTGGCGCGACCCGCTCTTCAGCAGCATCAGGCTCATGGCGCGGCGGGCCCGGCCGGGGCGGGGGCCGCACCGGGAGCGGGCGCCGCACCGGGAGCGGGCGCAGCCCCCGGAACCGCCTCCAGCCCCACCAGGGCGATCTTGAGATAGCCGGCGGTGCGCAGGAGGTTCATCACCTCCATCAGATCGCCATAGGCGACCGCCTTGTCGGCGCGCAGGAAGATGCGGGTGTCCTTCTTGCCCTCGGTGGTCTGGGCCAGCACGTCGCCGAGCCCCTCCCGCGAGACATCCTCATTGCCGAGCGCGAGGCCAAGGTCGCCCTTCACCGTCAGATAGACCGGCTTGTCCGGGCGCGGCTGCACGGCGGCGTTGGAAGCCGGCAGGTCAACCGCGACGTCGACGGTGGAGAGCGGCGCGGCAACCATGAAGATGATCAGCAGCACGAGGATCACGTCGATGAACGGCGTGACGTTGATCTCGTGGTTCTCGACCATATCGTCGGTATCGGTGCTTTGCAGCTTAGCGCCCATGGCGGCGTCTCCCTCGCACGCGCCGGATTATTCGGCGGCCGCGCGCAGGCGCACGGACGACTCGACGCCCTTCTGGCGCGGGTCGCGATGACCGGCATCGCGGCGGTCGAGATCGCGCGAAAGCAGGCGCAGCACCTCTGCGCTGGCATCGCCCATCAGCACGCGATAGCCCGACACCTGCCGCGAAAAGTGGTTGTAGATCACGACCGCCGGGATAGCGGCGACGAGGCCGATGGCGGTGGCGAGCAGCGCCTCGGCGATGCCGGGGGCGACCACCGCGAGATTGGTGGTCTGCGCCTTCGAGATGCCGATGAACGAATTCATGATGCCCCACACCGTGCCGAACAGGCCGACGAAGGGCGCGGTGGCGCCGATGGTGGCGAGCAGGCCGGTGCCGCGGGTGATCGCGCGCCCCGCCGCGACCTCGATGCGGGAAAGCGAGATCGAGACGCGCTCCTTGATGCCCTCGGCCGGCAGGTCTCCCGAGCGCTTGAGCTCCAGGTCGGTGACCGCCAGCATGGCGCCGGCCGGGCCGGCGGCGCCGACCTTGCGCGCGGCGTCGAGGGAGGGGCTCGCGAGATAGCCGCGCAGAGCGCTGCGCAGGCGGCGCTGGGCCACCATCAGTTCCAGCGTCTTCGCCAGCCACACCGTCCAGGTCACCACCGAGGCGAAGGCGAGGCCGAGCATCACGGCCTTCACCACGATGTCCGCCGCCATGAACATGCCCCAGGGCGACAGGTCGTGCGGAAGCTGGGCGGAAATGGCGGGAGCGGAGGCATCTTCCGCCGCCGCCGGCATCTCAGCGGGGCCGGCCATGGGATCGGCAGGCACGTCGCCGGCCTGCAGGGGTGCGGCGGCCTCCACAGGAGACGGGTTCGGGGATGCTTCGGGAGCGCCGCCGGCGCCGGTCGCGGTGGACGTCGGCGCGGTGGACGTCGGTGTCGGCATCGCCGGCACCAGCGGCTCCACGACGGCAGGCGCGGCGACAGAAGGAGCTTCGGAAGCCGGCGTGGCAACAGAAGGCGCAGCAACGGGCGCGGCCGGGTCGGGCTGCTGGGCGAAGGCGGGCGCCGTGGGTCCGCAGAGCAGGCTCACGACGACGAACACCTTCGCGCAGGCATGGAACGGAGCGGTTCTACGAAGCATCGGCATTGGGCTACCCGAAATCTCGGAGCCGGCGGCAGATCGCATGACGGCGTGTCGTGCAGGCCGGCCCTGTCTGTTATCGGCTTCCATAAACCCGCAAGCGTGACGTCGACAACATGAAAAAGCCAAATCGCCAAACTGTAGAACCATTCAAAACAGATTAATACCTCACAATCTGCTTGTTTTTTATAATTCTAAACTCTGAAATCGGAAGATATCGACCTAGATCACCTTGCCGGGATTCAGCAGATTCAAGGGATCGAGCGCCACCTTCACGCGGTGCATCAGGTCGAGACTGACCGGATCGGCGTAATGCGCCAGTTCTTCATGCTTGAGTTTCCCGATGCCGTGCTCGGCGGCGATCGAGCCATCCATGGCCGCCACGATGTCGTGGACGATGCGGTTGAAATGCTCCCACATGTCGATGAAGTCAGCCTTGTCCATGCCTACCGGCTGGCTCAGGTTGAAATGAATATTGCCGTCGCCGACATGGCCGAACGGGCACGGCCGCAGCCCCGGCAGCGCCGCCATGCAGGCCGGCAGCGCCCGCGCGAGGAATTCCGGGACGCGGGAGACCGGCACCGAGACGTCGTGCTTGATCGAGCCACCCTCGTGCTTCTGCGCCTCCGACATATCTTCGCGCAGCCGCCACAGCGCATTGGCCTGCGCTTCGCTCGACGCGATGACCGCATCCAGCAGTTCGCCGGCCTCGAAGGCGGCGCCCAGCCCCTCCTCCATCAGCGGACCGAGTTCGAAGGTGCGGGTCGGCGAGGAGAATTCGGCCAGCACGTACCAGTCATAGACCTCGCCAAGCGGGCGGGTGGTGCCGGGCATGTGCCGGAGCACGGTCTGGATGCCGAATTCGGCCATCAGCTCGAAGGTGGTGAGCGCGTCGCCCGCGAGGCTGCGCAGCCGGTGCAGCAGCGCCAGCGCGGATTCCGGGTCCGGCACGGCGAGGAAGGCGGTGGAACGCTGCACCGGACGCGGGAACAGCTTCAGCACCGCGGCAGTGATAATGCCGAGCGTGCCCTCGGTTCCCAGGAACAACTGCTTGAGATCGTAGCCGGCATTGTTCTTGCGCAGGCGACGCAGCCCGTTCCACACCCGTCCATCCGCCAGCACGACCTCAAGGCCGAGTACCAGCTCGCGCGCATTGCCGTAGCGCAGAACCGCCGTGCCGCCGGCATTTGTGGCGAGGTTGCCGCCGATGCGGCAGGAGCCCTGCGAGGCGATGTGCAGCGGGAACAGGCAGTCCACCTCCTCCGCCGCCTTGTGCACCGTATCGAGGATGCAGCCGGCCTCCACGGTCATGGTCAGGTCGACGGGATCGACATTGCGGATGCGGTCGAGCCGCGCCAGCGAGAGCACCAGCTCGCCGAACGGCATCTGCCCGCCGACCAGCCCGGTATTGCCACCCTGCGGCACCAGCGGCGCCCCGGCCTTCGCGCATTCGGCGACAATGAACGCGACCTCCTCGGTGGAACCCGGCCGCAGCACCGCCGGGGTGCGCCCGTCATAAAGCCCGCGCTCCTCGCGCAGATAGGCAGCCGTATCGGCCGGATCGGTCAGCACATGCTGGGCACCGATGCGCTGGGCGATGACGGCGAGAAGGGCGGAGAGGTCGGGAGAGGAGGACATGCGGCATTCCATGGTGAAGGGCGCTCGCGCCCACGTCGCCCGCCACCATATGGGCGGTTTCGCCAGAGGCAAGGTCGCCATCGCCAGATGCTGGCGCCGACGCACCCGGCGGCATTGACGACCGGCGCGCCACACGTCGCGGCAACCCGCGCACCCGCGCGCCGGGTGCAGGGCTTCGCGGGCCGTGACCGCGTGACCGCCGGCCACTGTCTCCCCCGGCCGGCGCCCGCTGATCCAAGCGACGACGTGGAAGGCCGAGCCTCCCGGCACCGCTGCCG
The DNA here is from genome assembly GCF_022601675.1 of Ancylobacter gelatini. GTDB lineage: Bacteria > Pseudomonadota > Alphaproteobacteria > Rhizobiales > Xanthobacteraceae > Ancylobacter > Ancylobacter gelatini. The sequence continues at coordinate 172,004 of NZ_JAKVIL010000008.1, forward strand.
CCGCTCGCCCCTTGCCCCCGCGCGGCTTTGCCCCTATCCCCACCGCCATGGCACCCCCTCTCCTTCTGCTTCAAGACACGCGCCTCACCTTCGGCGGCACCCCGCTGCTGGAAGGGGCTGAACTTTCCGTCTCCGCCGGCGAGCGCGTCAGCCTCGTCGGGCGCAACGGCTCGGGTAAGTCGACCCTGCTCAAGATCGCCGCGGGTATGGTTCAGGCCGATTCCGGGGCGCGCTTCGTGCAGCCGGGCGCCACCGTGCGCTATTTGCCGCAGGAGCCGGACCTCTCGGGCTTCGAGACCACGCTCGCCTATGTCGAGGCCGGCATGGGACCGGGCGACCAGGAGTATCGCGCGCTCTATCTGCTGAACGAACTCGGCCTCACCGGCGACGAGCATCCCTCCACCCTCTCTGGCGGCGAGGCGAGGCGCGCGGCGCTTGCGCGCGTGCTGGCGCCCGAGCCGGACATCCTGCTGCTCGACGAGCCGACCAACCATCTCGACCTGCCGGCCATCGAATGGCTGGAATCCGAGATCGCGTCTTCGCGCTCCGCCCTCGTGCTGATCAGCCATGACCGGCGCTTCCTTGAGGATCTCACCCGCGCCACGGTCTGGCTCGATCGCGGCAGGACGCGCCGTATGGAACGCGGCTTCAAATTCTTCGAGGAATGGCGCGACCAGGTCCTCGAAGAAGAGGAGCGCGACCAGCAGAAGCTTGCCCGGCAGATCGTCGCGGAAGAGCACTGGATGCGCTACGGCGTCACCGCCCGGCGCAAGCGAAACATGCGCCGCGTCGGCCAGCTCGCCGACCTGCGCAAGCAGTTCCGCGAGCACCGCCATGCGCTCGGCACCGTGTCGCTGACCTCCACCCAGGCGGAAGTTTCCGGCAAGCTGGTGATGGAAGCCGAGCACATCGCCAAGTCCTATGGCGACCGGGTGATCGTGCGCGACCTGTCGATCCGCATCCAGCGCGGCGACCGCATCGGCATCGTCGGCCCGAACGGCGCGGGCAAGACCACCTTGCTCAAGATGCTCACCGGCGAACTCGAACCCGACAGCGGCACCGCCAAGATCGGCACCAACATCGAAATGGCGACGCTCGACCAGCGCCGCGCCGCGCTCGACCCCGAACGCTCGGTGCGCGACACGCTGACCGACGGGCGCGGCGACCAGGTGTTCATCGGCGGCAATCCGCGCCATGTGATCGGCTATATGAAGGACTTCCTGTTCATGCCGGAACAGGCGCGCACGCCGGTGTCCTCGCTCTCGGGCGGCGAGCGCGGGCGGCTGCTGCTGGCCTGTGCGCTGGCGCAGGCCTCAAACCTGATGGTGCTCGACGAGCCGACCAACGATCTCGACCTCGAGACCCTCGATCTCCTCGAAGAGATGATCGACGACTATGCCGGCACCGTCCTGCTGGTGAGCCACGACCGCGACTTCCTCGACCGCACCGTCACCGCCACCATCGCCTATGAGGGCGAAGGCAACTGGAACGTCTATGCCGGCGGTTATTCCGACATGGTGGCGCAGCGCGGCCATGGCGTGAAGGCGAAAGCGGCTGCGGCCGCGCCGGCCAAGCCCGCAGCCAGCGCGGCCGGCGCGACCGCAAAAGCTTCTCCCGCCGCATCCAAGCGCAAGCTCTCCAACAAGGAGAAATATGCGCTGGAACAGATGCCGCGGCAGATGGCGCAGCTTGAATCGGATATTTCCCGGCTCAACAACCGTCTCGCCACGCCGAACTTCTACACGCGCGACCCTGCCGGCTTCCAGAAGGCCACCGCCGAGCTGACCAAGGCCCAGGCCGACCTCGCCAAGATGGAAGAGCAATGGCTGGAGCTGGAAATGCTGCGCGAGGAACTGGGGGGTTAGGCTGACATGCCGTCCCTCATCCCCCTCGCTTCGTCCGACGATCCGCGCATCGCGCCCTATCATGCCATTCGCGAGCGCGATCTGGTGGGGCGCGGCGGGCGGTTCATCGTCGAGGGGCGCACCGTGCTCGACGTCGCGCTCTCTCCGCGCAACCGCTTCGCGCTGGATTCGCTCCTGATCGCGGAGAGCCGCGTCTCCACGCTGGCGCCGCTGCTGGCGCAGGCCCCGGCCGAGTTGCCGGTCTACACTGCCTCGCAGGACATTCTCGACGGCATTACCGGCTTCCACATCCATCGCGGCATGCTCGGCATCGGCCTGCGCGGCGAGGCGCGGTCGATGGAACAGGCCATCGCCGCGCTGCCGGACGAGGCGCTGGTGGTGGTTCCGCTCGGCATCACCAATCACGACAATGTCGGCGGCATCATGCGCAACGCCGCCGCCTTCGGGGCCGATGCGGTGCTGTTCGACTTCGCCTCGTGCGATCCGCTCTACCGCAAGGCCATCCGCGTCTCGGTCGGCGGAAGCCTTGTCGTGCCGTTCGCCCGCGAGGGCGTGGCAGAGCGCATTCTGGATCTACTGGCGGCAAGCGGGTTCGAGCTTCTTGCCTTCAGCCCGGCGGGAAAGCATGTACTTTCGCAGGTAAAACGGCAGCCACGCACCGCCCTGCTGCTGGGCGCCGAAGGTCCGGGACTCAGCCCCCACATACTGGAACGCACGCGCACGGTGCGAATACCGATGAAAGCCGGCTTTGATTCACTCAATGTCGCGACCAGTTGCGGGATTGCACTACACCAACTTACCTTTGGGTGATCACGCCCGCTTGAACGTGCGAATCACGCTCGACAATCGGCCCGGCAGCGCGCATGCTTGTACTTGTAATACCAGACGGCACGCCGTCTTTATGACCGTTCACTTTCAAAAGCCCGAAGCTCTGCTTCGGGCTTTTTTTTATCCGCGCGGCGGCGATGTCGCAGGTCGCGGGCCATTTCCGGGCGGACGGGTTTGGCGTAGCGTCACGGGAAACAGGGCACTCCCGATGCCGAACCCGACACCACATCCTGCAGCCGCCCCGCCCCGCCTCGACATCGTGAAGCTCGGCGGCAGCCTCACGGCCTCGGCGCGCCTGCCGGCGTTGCTGGCTCATTACGCCGAAATCGGCCCGCCGGTGGTGCTGGTGCCGGGTGGCGGCCCGCTGGCGGATGCGGTGCGCGCGCTCCAGCCCCGGCTCGCGCTGTCCGGCCATACCGCCCATCACATGGCGATCCTCGCCATGGAACAGACCGCCCTCGCCTTCGCCGACATCGAGCCGCGCCTCATCCCCTGTGCGGATGCCGCTGCGATCTCCCGCGCCCATGATGACGGCCGCGCCGCGCTGTGGCTGCCGGCCGCCATGGCGCGCGCGGCGCAGGATCTGCCGGAAAGCTGGGACGTCACATCGGACAGCCTCGCGCTGTGGCTGGGCATCCAGCTCGGTGCGGCGCGGGTGGTCTTCGTGAAATCGGCGCCGGTCGTTCAACCGCACGGCCCGCCCGGGGACTGGGCGGCCGCCGGACTGGTGGACCCTCACGTGCCGGTGCTTGCCCGCCGCTTCGCCGGCAGGCTAGAAGCCGCCTCGTCCGACGATGTTCTGGAAAAGGGGAGCCGGGCGGCATGAGTACGGACGACATGAGTACGGACGACATGGGCGCGAACGGCACGACCTATCCGCGCTGGAGCTGGGCGCTGACTGGCTCCGGGCATTTTTTCACCGAGTCCATCGCGCTGATCAAGCAATTGCCCGCCGTCGACCTGTTCGTCTCGAAGGCGGCGGACGAGGTCCTGCGGATGTACAAGCAGGAATTGCCGGAGGGCACCCGCATCTTCAGGGAAACCACCGCCAGCTCCGCTCCGGTCGGCCGGTTCTATGAGGGCCTGTACCACACGCTCGTGGTCTCGCCGGCCTCGTCCAACACCGTGGCGAAATGCGTGTTCGGCATTTCCGACACGCTGGTGACCAACTGCTTCGCGCAGGCCGGCAAATGCCGGGTGCCCTCGATCGTGTTTGCCTGCGACACCGCGCCGGAGATGATCACCATGGCGCCCAAGGGGCCGGTCTCGGTCTATCCGCGCCGCATCGACCTCGAAAACACCGCCAAGCTCAAGGAGTTTGACGACACGACGGTGGTCGAATCCATCGAGGACCTGACGAGCGCCATCGCGGCCCGTACCCGCTGGCTGGCGGGTGAAGGCGCGTCGGCGCATGGCTGAGCCCCCATCGGCGGAGCGGCCGTCACGACCGGAAAAGGTCGCCCTCGTCACCGGCTCACTCGCCGAGCCGCGCCTCGCCAAGATCGCCGGCGACATCGCCGATGCCAGCCTTGATCCGGTCGTGGTGAGTGTCGGGGTCAAGGTCGCGGCACTGATGACCGCCGAGATTGTGGAACGCCGGCTCAAGATCCCCGAAGGCACCGACCGCGTGCTGATGCCCGGACGGTTTCGCGGCGACCTCGAAAGGCTGGAGCGCTTCTTCGGCGTGCCGTTTGCGCGCGGGCCGGACGAGGTGGCCGATCTGCCGGATTATTTCGGGCTGGAGCGACGGGCGGTCGACCTGTCGAAGCACGACGTCACCATCTTCGCCGAGATCGTCGACGCGACCAGGATGGACATTCCCGCCCTCATCGAGCGCGCGCGCTTCCTCAAAGGCGAGGGCGCGGACGTGATCGACCTCGGCTGCCTGCCCGATACGCCGTTCCCGCATCTGGAAGACGCCATCGCCGCGCTGCAGGCGGAAGGCCTGCGGGTCAGCGTCGACTCCTTCGACCCGGCCGAACTCGCTCGCGCCACCCGCGCCGGCGCCGATTTCCTGCTGAGCCTGAACGAGACCAATCTCGACATCGCGAAGGAAGGCGCCGCCGTGCCGGTGCTGGTGCCGGCAAAGCAGGGCGACCTCGACTCGCTGGTCCGCGCCGTCGAGGCCTGCCTTGCCAGCGGACAGCCCTTCTATGCCGACCCGATCCTCGACCCGATCCACTACGGCTTCACGCCGTCCATCGTGCGTTATGCCGAGCTGAGGCGGCGTTTTCCCGACATTCCCATGCTGATGGGCATCGGCAATGTCACCGAACTGACCGACGCCGACACCACCGGCATCAACGCGCTGCTGATGGGCATGATATCGGAGCTGCGCATCCAGGCGGTGCTGGCGGTGCAGGTCAGCCCGCATTGCCGCACGGCGGTGCGGGAATTCGACCGGGCGCGGCGGGAATTCTACGCGGCCCGGCAGGCCGGCGCGCTGCCTCAAGGGTTTGGCGGCGGGCTGATGGCGCTGCGCGATCGCAAGCCTCACGCCGCCAGCCCGGAGGATATCGCCCGGCTCGCCAGCGAGGTGCGCGACCGCAATTTTCGCATCGATGTCGCCGCCGATGGTATCCATGTCTATAATCGCGACGGTCATCAGATTGCCGACGAACCTTTCGCGCTGTTCCCGCATCTGGGCGTGGAAGGCGATGGCGCGCATGCCTTCTATCTCGGCGTGGAGACCGCCCGGGCGGAAATCGCCTACAAGCTGGGCAAGCGCTACGCGCAGGACGAGGGGCTGAAATGGGGCGCGGCGGGCGAGATCGCCGGTAGCCCCGAGGCGGCGCATCGTTTGACATTCAAGGAAGCCGGCACGACGCTGGCCGCGAAGAAAAACAAGGGCGAAGCCGAATGATCCGCGAGACCATCGTCACCACCCGCTCGGCCTCCGGCGAGCCGCATATCGCGCCGATGGGTGCGACGGTGATCGAGGGCGGCTATCTCCTCCAGCCATTCCGCCCCTCGCGCACGCTGGACAATCTGGTCGCGACCCGCATCGCGGTGGTGAACTTCACCGATGACGTGCGCATCTTCGCCGGCTGCGTGGTCGGGCGGCGCATGAATGTGGATGTCAGCAAGTCGGTCTATCTCGACTGCCCGCGCCTGTCCGACGCCATCGCCAATGACGAGGTGACGGTGGAGCGCATCGAGGAGGATCCCCACCGGCCGAAAATCTACTGCAAGACCTATTACCGCGACAATCACAAGCGCTTCGAGGGCATGAACCGCGCAAAGGCCGCGGTACTGGAAGCCGCAGTGCTGGCGAGCCGGCTTGATATGCTCACCGACGAGAAGGTCGACCAGGAGATGGCCTATCTTGCCATCGCGGTCGAGAAGACCGCCGGGCCTGACGAGCTGGAGGCGTGGGGCTGGGTGCAGGAGGCCATCGCCGAGCATCGCCGCAGGCGGGCATCATGAGCGCCGGACACGGCACGGCGGCGCCTGCGACCGGACTGCTCGCCAGCGTCGCGGACCTTGCCGAGATGGAACTCGCCCGGGTCGGCGGCGCCGATATCATTGACCTGAAGCAGCCCGCCTTCGGGGCGCTCGGCGCGTGGAGCGTCGAGGCGCTGATCTCCGCCGTCCAGCTCTGGCGCGGCTGGGGGCCCGCCGCCCCCGCACTCTCGGCCACTGCCGGAGACCAGCCCATGGTGCCGGTGCTGCTGCGCACCGCCGCGGAGCGCGTGGCGGCGACCGGCGTGCCCCTCGTCAAGGTCGGCCTGTTCGCCTCGCCCTCCATGGAAGCGTGCATCGAGGCGCTGGCGCCGCTTGCCGACGCCCACCGGCTGATCGGCGTCCTGTTCGCCGACCAGCAGCTGGATTTCGCCGTTGTCGGCGCGCTGGGGCGGGCGGGCTTTTCCGGCATCATGCTCGATACCGCCGACAAGAAATCCGGTCCGCTGACCGCTCATCTCGACCCGCTGACGCTTGGCCAGTTCGTGCAGGAGGCTCGCCGGCACGGGCTGATGACCGGCCTTGCCGGCTCGCTGACCCTCGACGACATCGCCCCGCTCGCCATGGTGGGGCCGGATTATCTCGGTTTTCGCGGAGCGCTATGCGCGCAGGGGCGCACCGGGACGCTGGACCCGGCACGGCTGGCGCAGGTGCGCGCCCGGCTACCGGCGCAGGCCGGCACCGCGACGGGTTGACTCGACGCACCGGAAGGTCCACTGAGCGCCCCGCCGCGCGCTTTCGTCATCGCGGCGCAACCGGAACCCCCTAGCCATGTCCAGCGACAGTCAAAGTCGATTGTTTATGCCGCCGGTGGCCGCCGCGGCCTGATCCGCGAAGGGTAATCCTCCCCGCGCATCCGGCTCTCCGTGCGACCGCCCCTGCGGCCGTCGACGGAAAGAAGAGCCCGAATGAGCGATCCGCGTAACGAGACCACTCTCGACCACGTTCTGCACGAGGCCGGCCCTGCCTTGCCGGCACGCGAGCACATTGCCGACATCGCCGCCCGCCTGAATGAACTCGACGACATCGCCGCCGCCACGCTGGTGGCGCGGCTGCCGCATGAGCAGGTCATCGAACTGCTCGACCACCCGGAATTCGACCAGTCGGTGCGCATTCTCGAAGCGCTGCCGACCGGGGAGGCCGCGCTCCTGGTCGCCGGCATGTCGGCCGACCGCGCGGCCGACCTGTTCGCCGAGATGGATCAGCGCGCGGGAGCCCGCCTCATGGCGGCGCTGGACCCGGAGACGCGCGCGGCGATCAAGCGACTGCTCACCTTCCCGCCGGACACCGCCGGCAGCCTGATGACCACCGAATTCGTCTCGGTACCCGCGACCTGGACGGTCGGCCAGACGCTGGAACATATCCGGCAGGTCGAGCGCACCCGCGAGACGGTCTACGCGATCTATGTACTGGATCCGTCAAGCGGAAAGCTCATCAAGGCGGTGTCGCTACGCCGGCTCATTACCGGCGCGCCTGACGACCCCATCCTTTCCGTCGCCGCCGCGCCCGACCCGATCACCACTGGCCCGCTGGCGGACCGGGAGGATGTCGCGCGGCTGTTCTCCAAATACGATCTGCTGGCGGTGCCGGTGGTCGACGACGCCGGCATCGTGATCGGCATCGTGACGGTCGACGACATGATCGACGCCATCATCGAGGAATCGACCGAGGACGTGCAGAAGTTCGGCGGCATGGAGGCTCTGGACGAGCCCTATATGGAGATCGGCTTCCTGAACATGCTGAGGAAGCGTGCCGGCTGGCTTTGCATCCTGTTCGTCGGCGAGATGTTCACCGCAAGCGCCATGCAGCATTTCGAGGACGAGCTGGAGCGCGCGATCGTGCTGACCCTGTTCATCCCGCTGATCATGAGTTCAGGAGGCAACTCCGGCTCGCAGGCGACCTCGCTGATCATTCGCGCGCTGGCGCTGCACGAGATCAAGCTCGGCGACTGGTGGCGGGTGGCGCTGCGTGAGTTGCCCTCGGGGCTCGCGCTCGGTTCGATCCTCGGCGCGCTCGGCATCATCCGCATCTCCGCCTGGCAGATGCTGGGCCTGCACGATTATGGCGAGCACTGGATGCTGATCGCGGCCACCATCGGCGCCTCGCTGCTGGCGATCGTCACCTTCGGCTCGATGCTCGGCTCGATGCTGCCCTTCGTGCTGCGCCGTCTCGGCTTCGACCCCGCAAGCGCCTCGGCGCCGTTCGTGGCGACCTTCATCGATGTCACCGGACTGGTGATCTACTTCTCGGTGGCTCTGGCCATCCTCTCGGGAACGCTGCTCTAGGTCACGCACCCGGCCCTCTCCCCGTCGGGGAGAGGGTGCCCGGTCTATTCGGGCACCAGCACCTCGCCCTGCCCGCCCAGGAGCACATCCCCGACCAGACGGCGCGCGCGCGTCGCCTTGTCGAGGAAACCCGAAAGGTCGGGCACACGGCGGGCCATGAGCTGGAGCGCGATCAGTTCCTGCGTGCCGGTATCGACAAAGCCTGCCGGCAGCTCGGGAACCGTGCGCGTCAGCACCGTGCCGCGCTTCATGCCGCGCCCCATGAGGGGGCCGATGGCGCCGAGCACGCAGACCGTGCCAGCAATCATCTCGGTGGCGAGGCCTTCGCCGGCGTCGCCCTCGATCACGATCAACCCGCCGCGCTGGCGCTCGGCCGCGCGGGGACCCGCCGATCCCGTGATCCGTATGACGCCGCCCGACATGCCGCGCCGCGAACCGGACGACGCCGCGCCGAGCCGCGCCCCGGCACGGCCCGCGACCTTGATGCGCCCACCGGACAGTTCGGCGCCGAGGAAATCGCCGGTACCGCCGGCAATGCGCAGCGTGCCGCCGGACATGCCATGCCCGGCCCAGGCACCGACCGGCCCGTCGACCAGCAACTCGCCGCCATCCATCTTCGCGCCGACATGATCGAGCCGGGGGTCGCCAATCTCGATCACCAGCGAGCCCTCCGGCCCGCGCTCGACGAAGAACAGCTCTGCCAGCGGCACAGCGCGCCCGCCGCAGGGCAGCATCATCTGCTCGATCTCGCGCAGCGAGAGCCCGGCAAAGGTGCCAGGCGTGACGCTGGAGAGGTCCACCCGCGCTTCCAGCGCCGCGCGGGGCTTGAGAACCGCACCGCTCATCACGCCGCTCCCGGATTTGCGCCCGCGCCCATGATCTCGCGCAGCTTGAAGTGGAAGGGGCCGAGATTGCCGCCGTAATTGCCGGCATCGATCGCGACGATGCCGCCGTCGGCACCGATGGCGCACACCGCCTCGATCCCGACGCGAGTGGCCTGAGAGACCGCCTCGAAGCTCACGCCGTCGATCACGATCTCCAGAACCGAGCCGACCTCGGGCGGCAGTGCGCTGGGCCGGACGCCGCGCAGCGTCGGGCAATAAGCGTCGTTGGTGGAGGCGAACAGGCCCTTGTATTTGGAGCCGACCTTGGAGCCGGAGCGCACCACCCCGCCGGGGAATGGCAGGATGATGCCCTCCACCGTCGTCATCGCCTTCACGGCCGCCTCGGCGGCATGCAGCGCCTGCGCGCGGGTGCGGGCAAGAATGAGAAAATTACCGCCGCCGACGCCTTCCACCGAGCCGGTGTCCTCGTCGCAGACGAACTCGCCTTCCATCACCGGCAGGCGCCAGAAGCGCTTCTGGTCGATCTTCTTGGAAATCTGGAAGCCATCGGCGAAATAGCGGATGGTCTTGGCCAGCGGCACCCGCTTGCCGGTGTCGATGCCGGCATAGCAGGCCGTGGTCGGGCAGGTCAGGATGCACTGGCCGAGGCGCAGCGGCACGACTTTCTTCAGCGAGCCGAAATCCATCGCGAAGATCAGGATGGCGACGCCGGGTCGCCCGTCCGGGGTCTCGCTCGCCGGAATCTCCCGCTCCACCGCCGCCTCGCAGCCGCAGCCGATGACCGAGGTCGCAAAGCCCGTGGTGGTGCGCCCGGCGATCATCGCCCATTCCGGCGTGTCGGCGGTGATGATCAGCCGCGTGCCGACCATCGGGAAGGCCTCGGCGAAGGTGTCGCGTATCTCGACGCCGTTGAGAATCATGGCGCCACCCCCTCGCATGTCAGGATCGTAGGCCCGGCCCCGTTTCTGAGTTCATGGTCGGCAATGCGGAAATGGCTGGCCTTCAGCCCCACCGCCTCGTCGAACCACCGCTGCATGTCCTTCTCGATGCCCCGGTCGAATTCCGGCCGGGCGACATGGGTGGTGCCGGCCACCGTCTCGACGATGGCACCGTCCTTCACCACGAGCCGGCCATCCTTGAACACAAGCCGCGCCGTGGAGAACATCGCCTCGCGGTCGCTCTCCTCGGCATAGACCACGACATCGCCGACGCCGCCGGGCGCCAAATGGCCCTTGTCGGTCAGGCCGAGAATACGGGCGGGAGCGGCGCGGGTGAGGATGGCGATCTCGTCCAGCGAGTATTCACGGGAGATCTGCCCGAGCAGGGTGTGCGCCTGCGCCGCCTTGTGTAGGGTGGCGAGCTGGGCGTTGCGGAAATCGCGGTCCATCAGCAGCCGGATCAGGTGCGGATAGGTGGTGAACGGCCCGCCATTGGGATGGTCTGTGGTCAGGAAGATGCGCCAGGGATCGTCCACCAGCAGGAACAGTTCCAGCCCGATCGCCCATTGCAGCGCGTTGACGAAGGACTTGTCGCGATACTCGAACGGGATGACCCCGCAGGCGGCATCGAGCTCGATATCCATGCCGATCGACTTCTTCGGCGTCGCGATGCCGCGGTTGCGGTATTGCGACATGTAATCGGCGGAGGCCGTCACGGTCTGGCCGAACATCACCTGCCCGACATCGACCGAGATGTTGGGGTTCTTGTTCACCAGCTCGGCGATACGCGCGGCGGAGGAGGAGAACTTCCGGTCGCCCTCGGTGCCGTAGGAATGGAACTGGAGGTGCGTGAGGTGCAGCCGGCGGCCTTCTGCAGCAAGGATCGTTGCCAGCGTGGTCTCGTCATTGCCCGGCACACCGAGATTGCAGCCATGCAGATGGATCGGGTGCGGCAGGCCGAGTTCGGTCACCGCGCGGATCAGGGTTTGCAATACCGTGCGCGGCGTCACCCCGTAATGCGGGTTCGCCTCGTCGAGCTGCATCCAGCGCGCGTTGAACTTGAAGGCGTTGATGCCGCCGGGATTGACGATCTTGATGGCGAAGGCCTGCGTCGCCTCCACCATCCAGCCGACATAGGCGTTGATCTGCTCCTGCTTCGCCCCGGCCGCCATCAACCTCAGCAGGAAATCATCGTTGCCGAGAACGAGATAGGCGCCGGTGTCGAGGTTGGGGATGTCCGCCATTTCCAGATGCGCGCCGCGCGCATTGGCCCCGACCATGGCGGGCTCGAACACGGTGGTGTAGCCAAGCTCGGAATAGCGGCAGCCGGTGGCGTGGGCGGTCGGCACCGCGCGCCCGCCGCCGCAGCCGCAGAAGGCGCCGGGCAGCTCGGGAAAGGCCCGCCGGTCTTCCTGCATCAGCATGCGGGCAAGGTTCATCTTGCCGCCCGCGATGTGGCTGTGCAGGTCAATGCCGCCCGCCATCACCACGTCGCCGCCGAGATCGTATTCGACATCGGCCTTCAGGTCGGTGCCGGCGACGATACGACCGTCAACCAGCTCGACGTCGCGAGAGACCAGGCTCTCGCCATGGGCCGGGTCGAGCACACGCCCACCCTTCAGCCTTATGCGCATTCAACCCTCCGCTATGCATCGCACAGCCTCGGCGACGCTCGGAAGCGTCGCGACGCGCAGGGCGCCGAGCGGCAGGCTCACAATTGAATCCATGCGGAACACCGTGCCCGCATGATCGACGCCCGGCGTGCCCACGGGGATGAACACGTCCGGCGCCGCCTCAAAAACCGTCTCGGGATGGGCAAGGGCGATCACCTTGCCGGAAAAGCGCGGCGGCGGCTCCGGTCTCAGCGCGCTGACCCAGACCATGAGATCGGCATCCTCAAGCGCCGCGCCGGTCTCGAACAGGGTCGAATCATGCTCGGACCCGCCGGCCCGCACTGCCGTACGCAGCGGATAGCCGAGCCGCCACAGCAGCAGCTGGTTGACGCCGATGATGTTGTCGCGCCCGCCCAGCGGGAACACGCCGGCCCGCGTCGTCACGTTCAGCGCGTCGACGAGGGCGGTGGCCCGGGTGGCGACGAGGTCACCCTCGTCGAGCGTCGCCGCATTCCACGTCACCACCGCATAGGCAGCGCCCTTGAGCGCCGCTGCCACGTCGGCGAGAGCCTCAACCGCCACGCCGCCATAGGCCTCGCCCGGCAGCGCGCGCCCGGCGAGCAGGCCGGAGATGGCTTCGAGCGCCGCGACCGCATCTTCGGCCGCCAAATGCGTCACGCGGGCACGGGCGAGCTGGTCGCGCGCCTTCTCGCCCGGTCCTCCCCCTAGGAAGATCACCCGCCGCTCGCCGGTCGCGAACAGCGGGGTAGCGGGGTAGAGCCGCTCGAACAGCCGCCCGAAATGCGGGGTCGGGTCTTCGCCCACCACCAGCAGCACGTCGCAGCGGTTGCGCACCTCAGCCAGCGTCACCGACAGCCAGCCGGTGCGCTGCGCGGCGGCATAGTTCCGGAACAGGGCGGGCGAGGCGTAATGGTCCAGCACGCCGCCGAAACGGGCGGCGAGGTCGACCAGCGCCCCGGCTCCCGCCATGTCGACGCCGAGCCCGGCAATGACCGGCGCCCGTGCCGCGCGCAGCAGGGCCTGGGCCTGTGCCGCCGCCTCGGCGCCGGAAACCGCCTCGCCACCAAGGGCCGGAGCCGGATCGGCCACGTCGCGACGGCGCAGCAGGCGGGCGGCCTCGGCGCAGACGGTGCCGCCGCCCGCGCCAATTGCACGCACGTCGCGCCCCGTCACCTCGACGGAAAGATCATCGCAGCCGAGCCCGCAGAAGGCGCAGACGACATCGGTGAAAGTCTCGGTCCAATGATCAGCCATGGCGCTCAGTCATATTTGATGTAGGCGAAGCGAAGATCGCCGCGGGGCGTGCCCTCGAGCGCGCTGTCCGGCTCGGTGCCGGGCTGCCAACCCACGACGTCTTCGATCTTTTTCGCCAGTTGAATGTCGCGCTCGGTGATGCCCTTGGCGTCGTGCGACATCAGCCGCACCTCGACCCAGGCATAGGAGGCGGTGATGTCGGGATGGTGCCAGGCGGCCTCGGCAAGGTGACCGACGGTGTTGATCACCATCAGCGTGCCCTTCCAGCCATTGGTCTTGTAGGTACGGCGTATCCAGCCATCCTCAAGCCGCCACTTCGGCAGCTCGGCGGCAAGCCGCGCCACTATCTCTTTGTCATCAATAGTCTTTTTTGGATCGATCGCCACAGCGTCTCGTCCTCCCCGGCCAGTCCGCCCGTTCTTGGCGCGGGCGGCACTTGACGATTCGGTAGCACGCAAAACCGCCTCTCGGCAAACTTCCTGACAACAGGTGGCGCAGACGGCTTGTCGTGGCGGGGCGCTCGGCCTTACCATGGGGACGGATCGGGCCCCCAGCCCGGCATCGGCTATCGGCGGCATGGCGGGCGAACGGCCCGCGCGCGGTGCGATGGGCCTGCCTGCGTTTCGCAGCGCTGGCGACGGTTTGGCGAAAGCCCGCGTCGCTCTTTTCCGAACAGAGGCCGTAATGGCCCATATTTCCTAGGGATCGAAACGACATGGCGGATATCGCCCCCATTCTTCACGTCATCTCGCCGCTTCGTCACGTCAGCCCGTTCGATGTGAACATGGCGCTGGATGCCGGCTACACGACCATCGTGCCCTATCCCGACGTGCGCCTCGACGAGATGACCGACCTGACCCAGGACATGATGTTCTCGCGCCCGCCGAGTCATGCCGCGCGCACCGGTCTGTTCATCGGCGGCAAGGATGCCGGGCTTGCGCTCGACATGGCCGACAAGGCGGCGAGCGCGCTGTTCCCCCCATTCCAGATTTCGATCTTCGTCGACCCGGCCGGCTCCTTCACCACCGCGGCCGCGATGATCGCCGAAGTCGAGAAGAAGCTGAAGACGACCCGGCCCGACGGGCTGAGCGGCGCCAAGGTGCAGGTCTACGGCGCCACCGGCGTTGTGGGCGGCATCGCCGCGGTGATCGCGGCCCAGGCCGGCGCGCATGTCACGCTGGTCTCCCATCGCGAGATCGAGGCCGTCGAGGCCAAGGCCCGCGAGTTCAAGACCCGTTTCAACGTGACGCTCGGCACCGCCGCCGCCCGTGACGACGCGGAAAAGCGGGCATTGCTGCCCGACGCGGAAGTGGCGCTGGCCTGCGGCAAGGCAGGCGTGCAGATCCTCACCCGCGAACACCTCGCCAGCGCCGGAAAGCTGCTGGTGGCGGCGGATGTCAACGCCGTGCCGCCCTCCGGCATCGCCGGCGTCGAGGCGCTCGACGATGGCAAGTCCATCGGAGGCGATGCGGTCGGCATCGGCGCGCTGGCCATCGGCCATCTCAAATACCGCGTGCAGCACGAGCTTCTGAAGCGCATGCGCGGCACTGATACTCCTCTGGTCATCGGGTTCGAGGATGCGTTCAGCCTCGCCCGCTCGCTGTCGCTCTGACGGCCGCGATCCGACAAAGGTACCTGAACATGGACTCCACCCTGCGCGACCGGCGTCCCAGCGTGAGCGCGCTGAGCCATCCCCTCGTCGAATCCCTTGTTGCCCACGCCGACACGCTGCGGCTCGACGTCTCCCGCGGCTATGGCGGCGCCTGCATCGTCGATGCCGGCATCAAGGCGCGCGGCGGCATCGAGGCGGGCCGGCGCATCGCTGAAATCTGCCTGGGCGGCCTCGGCACCGTCAGCATCGCCCCCAGCCCCCGTTTCGCGCGCTGGAGCACGCTGCTGGCCGTGCGCACGAGCGATCCGGTGCTGGCCTGCCTTGCCAGCCAATATGCCGGCTGGAGCCTGGCAGAGGGCGATTTCTTCGCGCTCGGCTCCGGCCCAGGCCGGGCGCATTATGCCAAGGAAGACCTGTTCGCCGAGATCGACTACCGCGATATCGGCAGCACGGCGACGCTGGTGCTGGAGGTCGACCGCCTCCCGCCCGACACGCTGATCGAGCGGCTGGCCAATGATCTGGAACTCGGCGCCGACCGGCTCACGCTGATCCTCACCCCGACGCAGAGCCTCGCCGGCACGGTGCAGGTGGTAGCGCGCGTGCTCGAAGTGGCGCTGCACAAGGCACACGCGCTGCACTACCCGCTGACGCGCGTGGTGGACGGCATCGGCAGCGCGCCGCTGCCCCCGCCCGGCGCGGATTTCGTCACCGCCATGGGGCGCACCAACGACGCCGCGCTCTATGGCGGTGAGGTGCACCTGTTCGTGGACGGGCCGGAGGACGAGGCGCAGCAGCTTGCCGCCGGCCTGCCAAGCTCGACCTCGCGCGACCATGGCCGCAGCTTCGGCGAGATCTTCACCGCCTATAAGGGCGATTTCTACGCCATGGACCCGATGCTGTTCAGCCCCGCGCGCGTCACCGTCACCGCGCTGGAAACCGGCCGCAGCTTCACCTATGGCGCGTTCCACGAGGCGGTGCTGGACCGCTCCTTCGGATGAGGAGCCGTGACGACACCGCCGTCATCTTCACCGAGGATGCCGACTGGCACACCCGCCGGCTGAAGGCGGCGATGGAAGCCGAGGGGCTCCGCGTCGCCGTGCTCTCGCTCAATGATTGCGGCTTCGCGATCGGCGAAAGCGCGCACGGCCTGATGCTGCCGGGGCTGGACGGCGCTCTTCCCGCCGCCGCCTTCGTGCGGCTGATCGCCAAGGGCTCGACCGAGCAGATCACCGCACGGCTCAGCCTGCTGCACGCGCTGCGCGAATGCGGCGTGAAGGTGATGAACGACGCCCGCGCGGTGGAGCGCTGCGTCGACAAGAGCATGACCAGCTTCCTGATCAACCGCGCCGGCCTGCCGACCCCGCGCACCTTCGTCGGCGAGGACCGTGCGGCGATGCAGGCGCTGGTCGACGAGGCGCCGGGCGACAATGTGCTCAAACCGCTATTCGGCGCACAGGGGCGTGGCATTCGCCGCCTCGCGCCTCGCGATACACTGCCCGAGCCGGAGAAAGTCGGCGGGGTGTATTACCTGCAGGACTTCGTCGGCGATCCCGGCGCGCGCTCTTTTTCCGACTGGCGGGTCTTCGTGATCGGCGACCGCGCGGTCGCGGCGATGATCCGCCGAGCCGATGGCTGGATCACCAACATTCATCAGGGCGCAATCGCCGAGCCCGCTCCGCTCGATCCGGTTGCCTGCGACCTTGCGATCCGGGCGACCGTGGCGGTCGGGGCCGACTATGCGGGGGTCGACCTGATCGAAGACCCGCGCGGCGGGTTTCTGGTGCTGGAGGTCAACTCCATGCCGGCCTGGAAGGGGCTGGAAGGCGCCACCGGCCTCAATGTCGCGCAGGCCCTTGCCCGCCATCTCGTCGCGACGCTCGGACGGGTGCCGGCGCAATGACGCCGGACCGCCTCGCGCAGGCGTTCCTGGCCGCGTGCCGGGCCGAGCTCGACGCGCTAAAGCCCGGTAATGTCCACCGTTTTCGCCCCGGCCATAGCATGGAGATCACGCATTTCGAGGCGGCGGCCGTGGCGGCGGCGCCCCATATCGCAGCGTCGGGCGCGGGTGTCGGGGAGCGGATCGAGGGGGCGGTGGAGGCTTCCGTCGCCGCGGCCGGACTGAACACCAATCTCGGCATCGTGCTGCTCTGCGCCCCGCTGGCGGTGGCGGCCGAGCGCGGGGGCGCTTTGCGCGAGAGGCTTGGCGAGGTGCTGGCGGGGCTCACCGTGGCCGACGCCGATGCCGCCTTCCGGGCGATTTCGCGCGCGAATCCCGGCGGAATCGGCGCGCCGTCGGCGCATGATGTGCGCGAACCGGCGCGTATCACGCTGCGCGATGCGATGGGCGAGGCCGCGCACCGCGACCGCATCGCCGCGCAATATGTGAACGGGTTCGAGGATGTGCTGACCCTGGGCCTGCCGCAACTCGACGGGCTGTCGGCGCGGGCGGGGACGGAGGCGGTCTACATGGCTTTCCTCGCGACCTTCCCCGACAGTCATATCGCCCGGAAGTTCGGGGTGGAGACGGCGGAACGGGTGCGCACCGAGGCGGCCGGCATCGCGGCCGGGATCGACTGGAGCGCGTCCGAAGGCCAGCGCCACCGCGTGCTCGATGCCTTCGACCTCTCGCTGAAAGATCGTGGCCTCAACCCCGGCACCAGCGCCGACCTCACCGTCGCCACGCTGTTCGCGGCGACGCTTCTGCGATGAGGTATTCAGCCGATGAAACGGGCAATGTCCTGCGGAGACAGACGCCCGTCATGCAGCGCGGTCGATACCAGCACGCCGGCAAGGCCCATCGCCGCCAGCCGGTCGAGATCGGTAGGGCCGCGCACGCCGCCGGCCGCATAGACGCGCCGTCCCGCCGCCCGCGCCATAACGCCGGCGAGCCGATCATAGTCCGGCCCTTCGCCGGCGCCGATGCGGGCAAGGCTCATCACGATCAGCCCATCCGGCCAGAACGCGGCCTCCTCGTGAAGCTCGCGCGGGCCGCGCGGGCCTTCGGGTCCGAAATCCAGCGACAGCAGGGCGTGATGATTGCGCAGGGCGGAGATGCTGGCGGTGGGGTCGCTCACGCTTTCGCTGCCGACCACGGGGCGGCCGAGCCCGTTGGCGCGGCGACGATCCAGCCCCGCCTCATCCGCCTCGCCGGCATCGACCCACAGATCGAGATGGGGATAACGCGCGCGCAGCGCCGCCACCGCGCCCTCATGGTCGCCGACGCCGGCAATGGCGTCGAGATCGGCGATGTAGAGCGTCTGGAAACGCCCGAGATGCAGCAGCGCGTCGGTCACGGCGACCGGATCGGACCCCGCACAGAGCGGGGTGACGATCGGCCGGTAATTCGCCCTGTCGCCACGCTGGGCACGGACGACCGCACCTCCCATCAGATCGAGGACCGGTATAAGTTCCACCTGTACTTCTCCCTTACGGACGGCACGATGCTGGTATTCGTCTGCGAAACAGTGACCGGCGGCGACTTCGCCGATATCGACCTGCCCACATCGCTGATAGCCGAAGGCACGCTGATGCGCGATGCCTTGATCGGCGATCTTGAAGATTTGCCGGGCGTGCGTGTCGTCACGACCCATGATGCGCGCCTGCCCGCGCCGCCGCGCGGGACCAGCCGGCCGATCCATGCCGGCGAGGACCGGCGCGCGATCTGGGCCGATCTCGCCGGTGAAGCGCACTGCGTCTGGCCGGTCGCGCCGGAGACCGACGGCATCCTGCAGAATTTCGTCGCCCTGCTGCGCACGCGCTGCCGCCGCGTGGTGGCGGCCGACGCTGAGACGCTGGAACTGTGCACCAGCAAGACCCGGGTGGCCGAGGTTCTGCGGCGGGCCGGAATCGCCGTGGTGCCGACACTGCGCATCGAGGACGTGCCTCCCGGAACCGAAGGTCCCTTCATCATCAAGCCGGATGATGGCGCAGGCGCGGTCGATGTGAAGCTGTTCGAGCGCATGCCCGCGCCGCCCTACCCGGCCAATGGCCTGCTCCAGCCACTGGTCGAGGGCGAGCCCGCCAGCCTCAGCCTGCTGTGCCAGGAGGGGCGCGCCCATGTGCTGGCCGCCAATCGCCAGGTGATAGGCCGGATCGACGGGCGCCTGCATTTCGACGGGGTGACGGTCGGCGGCATTGCGCTCGACGACGGGTTGCGCGAATTGGGTCGCAGGGTCGGCGAAGCGCTGCCGGGGCTGCACGGCATTTGCGGCATCGACTATATCGAGACCGCCTACGGGCCGGTCGTGGTCGAGGTCAATGCCCGCCTCACCACGTCCTATGCTGGCCTGCGCGCGGCGCTGGGGGTCAATCCGATGGCGTTCGTCGCCGAGTTCATTCGCGACGGCGCGGTGCCGGACCTGCCGCACATGCCGCCCGCGCTGCCGGTGGAGGTGCGGGTATGACCGCGATCGCACGTCTGGGGTGGGATGTCGGGGGCGCCCATGTGAAGCTGGCCGCCTTTGCCGAGAACGGCCGGCTGGCGGCGATCCGCATCGCGCCCTGCCCGGTGTGGAAGGGCGAGCAGCATCTGGCGGAGGCGCTGCGCACGCTACGCGCCGAGTTTCCCGAGGGCATCCCCTCCGCCGTCACCATGACCGCCGAGGTCGCCGACCTGTGGCCGAACCGGGCGGCCGGCGTGGTCGGCACCACGGCGCTGCTGATGCGCGAACTCGGCAACGCGCCGCTCGCGCTGTTTGCCGGGCCGGAGGGGTTCGTCGCGCCCGACGCGGCCGCCGCCCATGCCGACACCATCGGCTCCGCCAACTGGTACGCCACCAGCGCGGTGCTCGCCCATCTGCTGCCGGGCGGCATCCTGATCGACACCGGATCGACCACCACCGACATCATCCCCTTCGGCGACGGCCGGGTGCTGGCGCGCGGCTTCACCGATGCCGATCGGCTTGCCTCCAACGAGTTGATCTATACCGGCGCGGCGCGCACCCCGGTGATGGCGCTGGCGCGGCAGGCGCCGTTCAACGGGCGCTGGCTGCCGCTGATGGCCGAGCACTACGCCACCAGCGCCGATCTCTATCGCCTCACCCACGACTTGCCGGACCTCGCCGACCTGCACCCGAGCGCCGATGGCGGGCCGAAGACCGAGGAGGCCAGCGCCCGCCGGCTGCTGCGGATGGTGGGGCAGGACCTCACGCCTGCCACGTTCCTAAAGGCCCGCGCCCTCGCCCGGCACCTCGCCGAAGCGCAACTGCGGCTGATCGACGACGCGCTGGACTGCGTGGCATCGAGACTGGAGACCGGCATCGAGCGGCTGGTGGGCGCGGGCGTGGGACGCTTCATCGCCGCCCGCATCGCGGAGCGCCGCGACCTGTCCTATCTCGACCTCGCCGACGTGCTGACCGACGACCCCGCACTTGCCCGCGACGCTGCCGACTGCGCGCCGGCCGTCGCGGTCGGCCTGCTTTCCGCTGCGCTCGCCCCGGCCTGACCCCTCACGGAACCTTCCCCCATGACCGACCGCATCTTCATCCGTGGCGTCGAGTTGCACGCCTATCACGGGCTGCACGAGGAAGAGGCCCGGCTTGGGCAGCGCTTCGTCATCGATGTCGACTGGTGGCTCGACACCACCCCGGCGGCGACGCGCGACGACTACACCGCGACGGTGGGCTACGAGAAGGTGTTCGAGCTGGTGCACCAGGTCTCGTCCGGCCGGCGCTTCCACATGCTGGAAGCCTTCGCCCAGGCGATCGCTTCCGCCGTGCTGGAGCGCCATGCCCGCGTCGAGAAGGTGCGGGTGGAGATTCACAAGCCGTCGGCGCCGATCGCCGGCATTTTCCGTGACGCCGGCGTCGAGATCGTCCGTTCACGCGGATAGGGATCAGCGCGAACGCGCGCGTACCGCCTCCGGCCGGCCGCCGACGCTGCGGGCGGGCAGCAGGCGGAAGCTGCGGCCGCGGGCCTCATAGGTGCGCGCCAGCCGCGCGAAATAATCGCGCCACGGCACCTCGACCAGCCGGAAGCTGAGCGCGGCCAGCGCGATCACCGCCAGCGCAAACGCCGCCAGCAGCGCCGCCGAGGCCAGCGGGCCGCCGACCTCGTAAAGCTGCGCCTCGCGCCCGTTCACCAGCACCGGCGCGCGCAGGACCGTGCCGGAGAGATCGCCGATCAGCCAGAGCCCGTAGGACAGCAGGATCAGCAGCGGCATGTGGATCAGATAGATCGAAAACGACCATTGGCCGAGCGCCCGCCACGGACGCAGCCGCAGCGCCTTCGACACGAGGCCGCCCTCGCGCGCGAACACCAGCACCGCGAGCGCGAACACCGCTGGCGCCAGCACGCTCTGCACCCCGACGCGGTTCGCGCCCTCGCCGGCCTTCGCGATGAAGAACCCGGCGAGCGCCACCGCCGCCAGCTCCCACAGGGTCGCGCCCGGCAGCGGGAGGCCGCGCAGGCGCTGATGCAGATGGCTCGCCACCACGCCGGCGAAAAAGCCGGCAAGGCAGCGGATGAAGCCGTAGTCGGCGGTGGAATTCATATAGGACGGCGCGAACAGCACGATGGCACCGATCGCCGCCAGCGAAATCGCCAGCGCCGCCGGCAGCAGGCGACGACCCGACAGGACCACGACCACGGCGAACAGCGCATAGGTGTAGAACTCCGCGCCGATGCTCCAGGCCGGGCCGTTCCACGAAATGCCGTAGAACCCCATGGAATTGAGCAGCGCGACGTTCAGCAGCAGCGCGTGCAGCGAGTAATTGCCCTGCCCCTCATGGATCATGAGCCGATCCGGGTGATAGCCGGCGACGTTGATCAGCGTGACCGCCAGCATCAAGGCGAACAGAACCACGAGATGGAGCGGCCAGAGCCGGCCGATGCGGCGCAGCAGGAAGCCGCCGAGCTGACGACGAGAGCCGAGCCGGTCGCGATAGGCATGGCACACCACGAAGCCCGACAGCACGAAGAAGAAATCGACGAAGAGATAGGCGTTGTACAGCACGGCCGACTGCATGAACTCGATATCGACGCTATAGCCGAAGTGATAAATGACGACCGCCAGCGCGCAGATGCCGCGCCAGGAATCCAGGGCCTCGAACCGCTCCGGCGTTCCGCCTGCCTTCATGCTTACCGTCTCCGATCGACTTGTCCTTCCAGGCCGCCCGACGGCGCCCGCCCCCGCTAACGGGTGATGGCCGGTGCGGTTCCGTCATGGCTGGCGGCCAGGCAAGCCGGCGAAGCGTGCGCCGAGGGGCTTCCGGTCGGCGCGGCGAGGCTCTACATCTTGTGGGTCGCGTGCCTTGAGGAGCCTTCCATGCCATCGACCACCGAGCCGCAGCCGATCCTCCTGAGCGACTATCGGCCCCCGGACTGGCTGGTCGACACGGTGGAACTCGACGTGCGGCTGCACCCGAGCGCCACCCGCATCCTCGCCCGCCTCTCAATGCGCCCGAACCCGGCGGGACGCGCGGGCTCGCCCATCGTGCTCGACGGTGACGAGCTGGTGCTGAAAGCGGTAAGCCTCGACGGGCGGGCGCTGGCCGGCACCGCCTATGTCGCGACCCCTTCCGCGCTGACCATCCTCGCCCCGCCGCAGCAGCCGGTGCTGCTGGAAATCGAAACCCTGCTCGACCCCTCCGCCAATACCAAGCTGATGGGGCTGTACCGCTCCAGCGGCACCTATTGCACCCAGTGCGAGGCCGAAGGCTTCCGGCGCATCACCTATTTCCCGGACCGGCCAGACGTGCTCTCGGTCTACACCACCCGGATCGAGGCCGAGCGCGCGGAAGCGCCGGTGCTGCTGGGCAATGGCAACCTGCAGGAAAGCGGCGAGGTGGAGGGTACCGGCCGGCACTACGCGGTGTGGCACGACCCGTTCCCCAAGCCCTGCTACCTGTTCGCTCTCGTCGGCGGCCGGCTGGACCGCATCACCGAACCCTTCATGACCGCGACCGGCAAAGAGGTCGAACTCGGCATCTATGTCGAGCCCGGCAAGGCGGGACGCGCGGGCTATGCGATGGACGCGCTCAAGCGCTCCATGCGCTGGGACGAGGAGTTGTTCGGCTGCGAGTACGACCTCGACGTGTTCAACATCGTCGCGGTGGCCGATTTCAACATGGGAGCCATGGAGAACAAGGGGCTCAACGTCTTCAACGACAAATACGTGCTGGCGAGCCCGGAGACCGCGACCGACGCCGACTACGCCAATATCGAGGCGATCATCGCCCATGAATATTTCCACAACTGGACCGGCAACCGCATCACCTGCCGCGACTGGTTCCAGCTCTGCCTGAAGGAAGGGCTCACCGTCTTCCGCGACCAGGAATTCTCCTCGGACCAGCGCTCGCGGGCGGTGAAGCGCATCGCCGATGTGCGGCTGCTGAAAAGCCACCAGTTCGCCGAGGATGCCGGCCCGCTCGCCCATCCGGTGCGGCCCGCCTCCTATCGCGAGATCAACAATTTCTACACCGCGACCGTCTACGAGAAGGGCGCGGAAGTGGTGCGGATGCTCAAGACGCTGCTGGGCGAGGAGAATTTCCGCTCGGGCATGGACCTGTATTTCGAGCGCCACGACGGCACCGCCGCCACCATCGAGGACTTCCTCACCTGCTTCCAGGACGCGACGGGCACCGACCTGTCGCAGTTCGCCCTGTGGTATGCGCAGGCCGGCACGCCGCGGCTGGAGGTTGCCGGCCACTGGGACGCGGCGGGCGCGACCTTCACGCTCGATGTCGCGCAGACCGTGCCGGCGACGCCGGGCCAGATCGACAAGCAGCCGATGCTCATCCCGCTCGCGCTCGGCCTCGTTGGCGAGGACGGCCGCGACCTGCCGCTCCAGCCGGCCGGCGGCAGCAATGGCGCGCCGGGGGTCGTGCTGGTGAGCGAGGCGCGGCAGCGCTTCGTGTTCGAGAATGTCACCGAGCGCCCCCGCCCCTCGCTCAATCGCGGCTTTTCCGCGCCGGTGAAGCTGGTCACCGACCTGTCGACGCAGGACCTGATCTTCCTCGCACGCCACGACGCCGACCCGTTCAACCGCTTCGATGCGGCGCAGACGCTGGCGCTCGGCGTGCTGGTGGACGCCGCGCGGGCCGGCGCGACGCCGGATGCCGCGCCGCTGGTGGAGGCGCTGGGCGCGGTGCTCGCCGACCCCGCGCTCGACCCCGCCTTCATCGCGCAGGCGCTTTCCGTGCCGTCCGAGGGCGACGTCGCCCGCGAGATCGCCCGCGATGTCGACCCCGACGCCATCCACGCCGCGCGGCTCGCGCTGCGCCGGGCGATCGGCAGCGCGCTGGCCGAGCCGCTGGCCGGCGCCTTCGAGCGCTTCGCGGTGCCGGGGCCGTATTCGCCGGACGCGGCCTCCGCCGGACGGCGCGCGCTGCGCAATGCCTGCCTCGATCTGCTGGCGACTGCCGGCGCCGGGGACGGACCGGCGCGGGCGCTCGGCCTGTTCCGCGCCGCCGACAACATGACCGACCGCTTCGTCGCGCTTTCCGTGCTGGCCCATGCCGTGCCGGCGGAGCGCGAGGCGGCGCTGGCCGATTTCTACGCCATGTTCCAGGGCGACCCGCTGGTGATCGATAAATGGTTCGCCCTGCAGGCGCAGATCGCCGAACCCGGCACGCTGGACCGGGTGCGCACGCTCACCGCCCATCCCGCCTTCGCCATGACCAACCCGAACCGGGTGCGTTCGCTCATCGGCTCTTTCGCGGCCGCCAACCAGACCCAGTTCCATCGCGCCGACGGGGCCGGATACGATTTCGTGGCGCAGACCGTGCTGACGCTGGACGCGATCAACCCGCAGGTCGCCGCCCGTCTGCTGGCGGCGTTCCGAAGCTGGCGCTCGCTGGATGCCCCCCGGCGGGAAGCGGCGGAGGCGGCCTTGCAGCGGGTTTCCCGCACGCCCGGCCTGTCGCCGGATGTGGCGGACATTGCCGGCCGCTCGCTCGGCTGACACACGTTTCGCGAGAGTTGATCGACGTCCCGCGAAGAAAAAAGCTCCCGCTGACCTGATTGAGAAAATGTACTCCCGATCAGGCCGGATCTTTTGATTGAAAAGATCAATAATCCACCCTGAAAAACATAATATCACCTGTGCGGTTAAGGCAGATATCGGAGCAACGGATACTGAGCTAATGTTACGAGGATAATCCTTCGGTATTGGAGAGTGCTTTGAGCACCGAGGCACTAAAACCTTATCTCGATACCGTTTCGCTGGACGAAGCCTATGGCAGCTCGCCGGCTGCGCTCTGTCTCGTGGACAGGCAGATGCGCTGCATAGCGGCCAATGAGGGGCTCGCCCAATCCTTGGGTCGGCCGCTCGCCGAGCTTGTCGGCGCGGCCATCGGCGATGTGCTTCCGGCCGCCATTCCGCTGCTGGAGCGAGGCTTCCGCCGGGTCGATCGCGGCGAAGCGCTGACCGCCCGGCGACTGATCGAGCTTCCCGGCACCGGGCGCACCTTCCGCGTCAAGGCGCATCCCTACCGCGACGCCGACGGCGCGATCGTCGCCCTGTCCTGCGCCATGCTCGACGTCACCGAGGAGCAGGCCGCGATAAAGGCGCTCCAGGACATGGAGCAGCTCTGCAACTTTGCCTTGCAGAGCGCCAGGCAATGGATCTGGGAGTACAATCTCGGCAGCGGAGTGATCTGGCGGTCACCGCACTGGAAGCTGGTTCTGGGCTATGAGTTGAACGAAGCGGTCGCCGGCGCCGAGAATGTGGCCTGGGGCATCGTTCACCCGGAGGACCGGCGCCAGGTTCAGGCCCGTTTCGACAAGCTGATCCGTGGCGAGGCCGATCAGTTCGAGGCGATCTACCGCGTCCGGCACAAGAACGGACGCTGGCTCTGGATTCTCAGCCGCGGCAAGGTCGTCGAGAATGACAGCGGACAGGATGCACCGCTGCGCGTGATCGCCACCAGCGTCGACATCAGCCACCAGAAGCAGATCGAGGAGGAACTCTCCGCGACCGTGCGCCAGCGCGAGGCGCTGGAAAGCGAGCTGATCGAAGCCAACCGGCGCCTGACCGCGCTCTCCGAGATCGACCCGCTCACCGAACTGCCGAACCGGCGCAAGCTCGACCAGGTGCTCGCGCTCGAACTGCGCCGGCGCGAGCGCAACGGCTCCTCGCTCGCGCTGCTGATGATCGACGTCGATCATTTCAAGGATTTCAACGACCTGTACGGGCACCCCGAAGGCGACGAGTGCCTGCGCCTGCTCGCGGGGGCGCTGCGCTCCAACGCGCGCCGCTCAAGCGACATGGTGGCGCGCTATGGCGGCGAGGAATTCGTGGCGGTGCTCGCCGAAACCGGCGAGGCGGAAGCCGTGACCGTGGCGGAAAACATGCTGGCCGCCGTGCGCGCCCTCAAGCTGCCGCATGCCGGCAGTTCGTTCAATCTGGTCAGCATCAGCATCGGCGTCGCCGTGCTCGGGCCGGAGATGCGGAGCCCGGCCACGTCGCTCAACGCGCTGGTGCGTGCCGCCGACAATGCGCTCTATGCCGCGAAGCAGGGCGGGCGCAACGCGATCGCCATCGCGCCGACGCAGGAAGGCGCGGCGATGCGCCTCCTGCCCCGCTCGGAACGGTCCGCGCCGGCGACGGTGGACCCGCCGCCGGCCGATGGCCAGATGCCGTGAGGCCGTAAGGTCCGGCGCCTCAGTACTCCACCACGCCGTCCAGCGCGTAGTGCTTCACGCTCTTGCGGTTGGCGATGAGCTGCTCGACCGTGGGCTCGCCCTTCATGGCGCGCTCAAGTGCGAGCTTCATGGCCTCGTAATTGGTGCGGTAGAGGTCGGCCTTGTCGAGATTGGGATCCTCGGCGCAGCGCGGATCGAGCCAGATCATCACGATCATGCAGATCTCGTCGGCGGCCTCTTTCGGCAGGATTCCCTCGCTGAGCGCGTCGACGATGGCGTCGCCGATGGCGCCCTGGACCACGCCGCCCAGCAGGTCGACATATTCCAGCGTGTGGATCGTCGCCTTGGTCGTCATCATGGTGGCGGGGCGCACCTGCTGGTTGAGATCGCGCACCACGAACATGCGGGTGTGACCCTGGACCTGCCCCATCATCGACGCGAAAGCATGGCCGGCGGGGCCGCGCACCGACCCGATCAGCACCTCGGGCATGGCATCGGTAAACTGTCCGTCGGCGGCCAGAACGGTCGCCTCGCCGGTGCGGAACCAGATTTCGCTCATGACTATGTCCTCCAGGGGATATGCGAATGGCCCGAGCGAATAGCACCCCAAGAAAGTTTGCGTCCATCACAACCGGCGCAAGCCCCGGAAGAGACTCAGCTTTAGCGGCGAAGCACCCGTTAACACTCAACAATTCCGTGTCTCGACAGCCGTCTTGACTCCCCGGGACTCTAGACAGGAGGGGGTCGTTTCGATTCAAATCAAGGTGATTCGGAGGGATGCGGGACGTCGCTCCGGTCGCACGAATTGGGACATGGGGAATTTGGGGGGATCGGCGATGGCTCGCGCCAACGCTGTAGGCGCATCTGTGCGCGTGCAGGCCATGCGGGGGCTCGCCCGGTCGGTGGCAAGGCCGGCCTATCAGCGGCTGGTCGAGGCCGAGCCCTTCATGCGCAAGGCGGTGCCGGCGCTGATCGTGGCGTTCATCGCCATCGTCGCCATCGCGGCGGTTGTGCAGACCCGCGCCTATCGCGCCGAAGCCATTTCCGACGCCAAAGACGAGCTTGCCCTGTTCGCCCTCGCCATTGCCAGCGACATGCGCGCGCACGCCAAGGCCGGCGATGCGCCGGACGCCCTGCTTCGCGCCGGCCTTCCCGCCCGCGCCGACGAGGACGGACGCCGCTACGGGCTGATCGATTCCTCCGGCAGCGTGGTCGCCACGCTCGATCCGCAGCCGACCACGGCCGAGGACATCCGCCATCTCATCGCCAATGTGCAGGCGCTGACGATCTTCGCCGAGAATGCCGGCGTGCTCGAAGTCGCGCTACCGGACGGCACGCCCGCGCTGGCGGCGGTGCACAACCTCAAGACTCTGCCGCTCCAGCTCGTGGCGATCCAGCCGATCGGCGGGGCGCTGGCCACCTGGCAATCGGACACCATCCTCACCGTCACGCTGCTGTCCACCACCGGCGCGGTTCTGCTGATCCTCGGCTTCGCCTTCCACTGGCAGGCCACCCGCGCCCGCGAGGCCGACGGCATTTACGACACGGTGCGCGCACGCATCGACACCGCACTCTCGCGCGGACGCTGCGGGCTGTGGGACTGGGACATGGGCCGCGGGCGCATGTTCTGGTCGGAATCCATGTTCGAAATTCTCGGCCACGAGCCGCGCGACGACCTCATCTCCTTCGCCGAGGTCGCCGCCCTCGTGCATCCCGACGACACCAATCTCTATGAAGTCGCGCAGGAAATCGCCGACAAGCCGGGCCGCACCATCGACCGCATGTTCCGCATGCGCCACGCCGACGGGCGCTGGGTCTGGCTGCGCGCGCGGGCCGAGGTGGTCGCGCAGGAAAATGGCGAGCCTCCGCACCTCGTCGGCATCGCGGTCGACGTCACCGAGGAGCGCCGCCTCGCCGAGCGCACCGCCACCGCCGACATGCGGCTGCGCGACGCGATCGAAAGCATCTCGGAATCCTTCGTGCTGTGGGATGCGGGCGGCCGGCTGGTGATGTGCAATTCCAAGTTCCAGTCGCTGCACGGCTTCGGCGACACCGCCGTGGTGCCGGGCACGCCGTTCGAGACCGTGGCGGCGCAGGCGCGCCAGCCGGTGGTGCGCATTCCGCTGCGCTCCGAAGACCGCCCCGAGGAAGGCGCCCGCGCCTTCGAGGCGCAGATCGAGGGCGGGCGCTGGCTCAAGATCGCCGAGCGCCGCACCAAGGATGGCGGCTTCGTCTCGGTCGGCACCGACATCACCGCGCTCAAGCGCCACGAAGAACGGCTGATGGACAGCGAGCGCCGGCTGATGGCGCTGGTGGCGGACCTGCGCAAATCGCAGCAGACGCTGGAAATGCAGGCGCTCCAGCTCGCCGAACTCGCCCAGAACTACGCCGACGAGAAGACCAAGGCCGAGGACGCCAACCGCGCCAAGTCCGAATTCCTCGCCAATATGAGCCACGAGCTGCGCACGCCGCTCAACGCCATCATCGGTTTCTCCGAGCTGATGGAAGGCGGGCTGTTCGGCCCGCTCGGCAACGACAAGTACAACGAATACTGCCGCGATATCCGCGATTCCGGCCGCTATCTGCTCGACGTGATCAACGACATTCTCGACATGTCGCGGATCGAGGCGGGCCGGATGCACCTCTCGCTGCAAACCACCTCGCTGGACGACGTGCTGGCCGATGCCATCCGCGTCATGGCGGTGCGGGCCGACGAGAAGCACCTGCGCGTCACCAGCGAGGCAGACGCGCCGATCACGCTGGAAGCCGACAAGCGGGCGCTCAAGCAGATCGCGCTCAACCTGATTTCCAACGCCATCAAGTTCACCCCGGAAAACGGGCGCATCGCGGTGCGCACCCGCCGCTCCAAGCAGGCGGCGCTGCTGGTGATCGAGGATACCGGCATCGGCATCCCCAAAGCTGCGCTGGCCAAGATCGGCAAGCCGTTCGAGCAGGTGGAAAGCCAGTTCACCAAGACGTACAAGGGTTCGGGGCTGGGCCTCGCCATCGCCAAGTCGCTGGTGGAACTGCATGGCGGCACCATGCGCATCCGCTCCAATGAGGGCGTCGGCACCACCGTAATTATTCGCCTGCCGCTGAATGGCCGGCCGGCGCTACACTACCGCAGCGGCTCCGCACAGCAGGACTGACAGCGCCATGAGCGAACCGGAAGGCGAGGCGATCGATTGCGTCGTGGCCGGCGCCGGCGTGGTCGGGCTCGCCATCGCCCGCGCCCTCGCGCTGGCCGGCCGCGAGGTGCTGGTGATCGAGGCAGCCGGGCTGATCGGCTCGGAAACATCGGCGCGCAACTCGGAGGTGATCCACGCCGGGCTCTACTATGCACCCGGATCGCTGAAGGCGCGGCTCTGCGTCGAGGGTCGCCGCCGGCTCTATGGCTACTGCGCGGAGCGCAACATCGCGCATCGGCGCTGCGGCAAGCTGATTGTCGCCAATGGCGCGGCCGAGAGCGAGAAGCTCGCGGGCATCAACGCCCATGCGCGGGCCTGCGGGGTGGAGGATCTGAGCTTTCTCGACGGCGCGCAGGCGCGCGCGATGGAACCCGCGCTCCACGCCGATGCGGCGCTGCTGTCGCCGTCCACCGGCATTATCGACAGCCACGGATTGATGCTGGCGCTGCAGGGCGATCTGGAGGATGCCGGCGGCATGATCGCGCTGAACGCCCCGATCGAGGGCGGCACGGTGACGGCGCAGGGCATTCACCTGCACGTCGGCGGGGCGGAGCCGATGGCGCTGAACGCCCGCAGCTTCGTCAACGCCGCCGGCCACGGCGCGGTGGCGCTGGCGCGAGCTATCGACGGCATTCCCGCCGACGCGATCCCGAACGCCTATTTCTGCAAGGGCTCCTATTATTCCCTGCCCGGCCGGGCACCGTTCTCGCGGCTGATCTATCCGGTGCCGGAAGCCGCCGGGCTCGGCGTGCACCTGACCCTCGACCTCGGCGGGCAGGCGCGTTTCGGGCCGGACACCGAATGGGTGGAAGCGCTCGACTACGACGTCGATCCGGCGCGGGCGGATGTGTTCTATGCCGCGATCCGCCGCTACTGGCCGGCGCTGCCGAACGGGGCGCTGTCCCCCGCCTATTCCGGCATTCGGCCGAAAATCACGCCGCAGGGAGCGCCCGGGGCGGATTTCCGCGTCGACGGGCCGGCCGAGCATGGCGTCGGCGGGCTGGTGCAGCTCTTCGGGATCGAATCCCCCGGCCTCACCGCCAGCCTCGCCATCGCCGATCTGGTCGCGGAAAAGCTCAGGGCCGGTTAGGCCCGGCGGCGCGGGCGGGCGGACACCGCCTCGTTGAGCAGCCGCTCGAAGATCGCGCGCACCTCGGCCTGCGTCTCGAAGAGATGCGCCTCCAGCGTCGAGAAGTCCGGCATGCCGCCGGCCCGCGCCAGCAACTGGCGCAGAGCGGGGCTCGCATCGCCCGGCACGAACGGCCCGGTAAGCGACAGGCGCATCACCTGCGTGAGGTCGTGCAGCAATTTGCAGGCGGCGATCAGCACCTGCCCGTCCTCGGTGCCGAGCGCGCCCGCCTTCACCGCCGCCGCCAGAGCGCGGGCGGTCGAGGTCTCCATCACCTCGGGATGTTTCGCGGCGCAGGTGAGCACCAGATATTGCGCGATGAACTCGATGTCGATCAGCCCGCCCCGCGCGTTCTTCAGGTCCCACGGATTGTCGTCGCCGCGCTCGGAGGCGATGGCGCCGCGCATGTCGACGATGTCGGCCGCGACATGGTTGCCACGACGCGGACGGCGCAGCACGCTCGCGATCGCCGCCTCGACCCGCGTTGCGAAGGCGGGCGACGCCGAGACGATGCGCGCGCGGGTGAGCGCCATATGCTCCCAGGTCCATGCCTCATCGCGCTGGTACAGCTCGAAGGCGGCAAGGCGGGTGGCGACCGGGCCGGAGCGACCGGAGGGACGCAGCCGCAGGTCGACCTCATAAAGCTGGCCGGCATTGGTGGGGGTGGTGAGCGCACTCACCAGGCGCTGGGTGAGGCGGGCGAAATATTGCGCGCCGTAAAGCGGGCGAGGTCCGTCGGATTCCGGGTGCTCGTCGTCGAAATCATAGAGCACGATCAGGTCGAGGTCGGAGCCCGCGGTCATTTCCCGCCCGCCGAGCTTGCCCATGGCCAGCACCGCGACTTCCGCCCCCGCAATCGTGCCGTGCGCCTCGCGGAAGCGCGCCTCCACCTGCCGCCCCAAGGCGCCGATGATGATATCGGCCAGCCGGGCGAAAGCTTCTCCCGCCCTCGCCGCCGGCAGCGTGCCGGAGAGGATGCGCACGCCGATCAGCACATGCTGTTCCTGGCGGAAGCGGCGGGCGCGGTCGAGCAGGTCCTCCTCGTCCTCGGCCTCGGCGAGCAATGCGGACAGCCGGGCTTCCAGCGCCGGCGCATCGGGAAGCGCGCCGAAAAAGGCCGGGTCGAGCAGCGCATCGATCAACGAGGGACGATGCGCCAGCATCTCGCCAAGGCGCGGCGCGGTGCCGAGAATGGTGGCGAGCAGCCGCACGAGGTCCGGATGCCGGGCCAGCGCCGAGAGGAAGCGCAGCGCGGAGGGCAGTTCGCGGAAAAAACGGTCAGCGGCCTTCAACGTCGTGTCCGGCGCCCCGCCCCGCGCCAGCGCGTCCAGCAGCAGCGGCACCACGGCCGCGAGCCTTTCGCGCGCCGCGCCCTGGCGCAGCGAGCGGCAATCGCCCGAGAGCCATTCGCGCACGATGGCGCTGGCGGCCTGCGGCTCGGTGTAGCCGAGCTTGAACAGGGTCGCGAGCGTCTCGCGGTCGTCCTTTTCCGGGGGAAAGTCCAGCCGGCCCTCGACCGCCGCGCGCGGCGGCGCGTCCTCGAACAGCTTGGCGTAATGGCGCTGCACCCGCATCAATTGCCGGGTCAGGGAGGCCGCGAAAGCCTCGCGATCGGCATAGCCCATGAAGCGGGCGAATCCGGCGAGCGTCTCGTCATCATCCGGCAGGGTGTGGGTCTGCGCATCCGCGACCATCTGCAGCCGGTGCTCGACGCGGCGCAGGTAAAGATAGGCCTCGCCCAGTTCGTCACGGGCGGCCTTGCTGATCCAGCCCTCCCCCGCCAGCCGGTCCAGCGCCTCCAGCGTGCGCGGGGTGCGCAGCGAGGGATCGCGCCCGCCGGCGATGAGTTGCTGGGTCTGGGCGAAGAACTCGATCTCGCGGATGCCCCCGCGCCCGAGCTTCACATTATGCCCTTCGACCGCGATCGCCTCATGGCCGCGAAAGGCGTGGATCTCCTGCTTCATGGCGTGGACGTCGGCGACCGCCGCATAGTCCAGCGAGCGCCGCCAGATGAAGGGGGAGAGCTGGCGCAGGAAGCGATGGCCAAGCTCCATGTCGCCGGCGATCGGCCGCGCCTTGATGTAGGCGGCGCGCTCCCAGGTAGCGCCCTCGCGCTCGTAATAATCGAGCGCCGCGTCGATGGAGAGCGCGATCTGGGTCGAGGCCGGGTCGGGGCGCAATCGAAGGTCGACCCGCGCGACATAGCCGTCGCCGGTGCGCTCCTGGATCAGCCGGACCAGCGACCGCGTGAGCCGCACGAAGAACGGTGCGGCCTCGACATCCTTGGCCAAGGGAGCGATCTCGGGATCGTACAGCACGATCAGGTCGACATCGCTGGAATAGTTCAGCTCGCGCGCCCCGTGCTTGCCCATGGCGAGCACGGTGTAGCCCTGCCCGCTCGTTCCCGCCTTGCGCAGCTTGCGCGCCGCGACCGCTTCGCGGAACAGGAAGCCGGTCGCAGCGGCGATCGCGGCATCGGCGGTGTCGGTGAGTTCGGCGGTCACGGCGTCGAGATCGAACACATGGCCGATATCGGCCAGCGCGATGGTCAGCGCAGCCTCCGCCCGCAGCCGGCGCACGGCGCGCATGACGACGGCCTCGTCGTCGGTGGCGTCGATCACGGCGCGCGCCTCGGCCCGGGCGGCGGCAAGCCCGGCCCACGGATCGGCCTCCAGAATGCGAAGCAGGCGCGCCGGATCGACACGCATCAGATCGGACAGGAAGGGGGAGTGCTCGGCGACATCGTTCAGCACGGCCTGCGCCGCCGGATGCACCGCCAGCAGCGCGGCCAAGCGCTTGCGCAGGGCGGCGGGGGCGTCGGCCAGCAGGCTGTCCGTGGCGGTGGTCGCACGGCCGGCGGGCTCCCCGGCCGAAGCAAGGCGCATATGGGCGGCAAGACCGTCGTTTCCGCGATCGGTCGTCGTCTTTCCTGCTGCCTTGCCGCGCTTTTCCGCCATCAGCCCCGCCGTGCTCCACCCGCTTCGTGAACCTTAGGGCAATATAGTTGCAAAAGTGCTCTCAGGTTCGGCATTTGCCGTTTCAGGAGGCACTATCCGGTGAGCTGCCGGCCTCCAGCGGTATCTTGATCACCACACGCAGGCCCGGCTCATTGTCCTGCAGTTCGATAGCACCGCCATGGAGCTGCACGACGGCGGAAACCAGCGACAGGCCCAGCCCGGAACCGGGCTGGGTGCGGCTCGCCTCAAGCCGGACGAATCGCTCCAGCACGCGCTGGCGATCGGCTTCGGGAATGCCGGGGCCGGAATCGGCGACGGTGAGGCACGCCTCCTCGCCCCGGCGCTCCAGCATCAGGCGGATGGTCCCGCGCTCGCCCGGCAGCGACGGCGTGCTGTACTTGATCGCGTTGTCGATGAGATTGGAGAGCGCCTGACCGAACAGTTCGCGAAGCCCGTGCACGCGAAGCGGCTCCGGCGCCGAAACGGTGAGGTCGAGCCCCTGCTCGTCGGCGACCGGCTCATAGAGCTCGGCGACGCTGGAGACTGTCTCGGCGAGGTCGAAGCTCACCATGCCGGCGCGGGCCTGCCCGGTCTCGGCGCGGGCGATCATCAGCAGCGCGTCGAAGGTACGGATCAGCCCGTCGGATTCCTCGATGGTCTGCTCCGTCGCCGCCCGCCACTGCTCATCGCCCTGCGCGGTGCGCAAGGCGTCCTCGGCGCGGTTGCGCAGCCGGGTCAGCGGGGTCTTCAAATCATGGGCGATGTTGTCGGAGACTTCCTTCAGACCGGCCATCAAGGTCTCGATGCGCTCCAGCATGGCGTTGAGGCTGAGCGCGAGCCGGTCGAACTCGTCCCCGGTGCCGGCAACAGCGAGGCGGCGCGACAGGTTGCCGGCCATGATGGTCTCGGCGGTCGCGGTCATCTGGTCGATGCGCTTGAGCACGCGGCGGGTGACGAACAGCCCGCCCGCGACGCCGAGGATCACCAGCACTCCAAGCCCCCACACCGCCGGGCGGATGATGATCTGGCGCAGTTCCTCGCGCTCCACGATGTCGCGCCCGATCAGCAGGCGGAAATCGCCGGGCAGAAACACGACATGGACCAGCGCGCGGCTCGGCCGGCTGCCGGCATCCTCCTCGCGGACATAGTCGATCTCGCGCCAGCCGGCCTTGTCGAGGAAGTTGAGCGGCAGGTTCAGCACATTGCCGGCCATCGGCTCGCCGGAGAAATTGGTCAGCAGGATCAGCCCGGCATCCGGCGCGCGCGAGCGGCGGGAGACCACCTGCAGCACGCGATTGATGCCGCCGCGGTCGTACTGGCTGGTGATGAAGCGCGTGTCGTTCTCGATCGCCTCGATTGCCTGCCGGGTGACGAGGCGCTGGGTGTGCCAGCCGAGATAGGCGATGACGCTGCCGGCGAACACCGCGAACACCAGCAGATAGGCCGCAATCAGCTTGAATGCGGTGGTGCGGAGCAGCCTACCGAGCGATGTCACGGATGATGTATCCCGCACCGCGCACCGTATGAAGCAGCGGCGGCTCGAAGCCCTTGTCGATCTTGGAGCGCAGGCGCGAGACATGGACGTCGATCACGTTGGTCTGCGGGTCGAAATGGTAGTCCCACACATTCTCCAGCAGCATGGTGCGGGTCACCACCTGCCCGGCATGGCGCATCAGATATTCCAGCAGCCGGAACTCGCGCGGCTGGAGCACGATTTCCTGGCCCGCGCGGGTGACGCGATGGGCGAGCCGGTCGAGCTCAAGGTCGGCGACACGGTAGAAGGTCTCGGCCGCGTTCGGCCCGCCGCGCCGCGCCAGCGCCTCGGCGCGGGCGAGAAGCTCGGAGAAGGCATAGGGCTTGGGCAGATAATCGTCGCCGCCAGCGCGAAGGCCGGTCACGCGGTCGTCGACCTGGCCAAGCGCGGAGAGGATGAGGGCCGGCGTCTTGTCGCCGCGCGCGCGCATCTCGCTGATCAGCGACAGGCCGTCGCGACGCGGCAGCATGCGGTCGACGATCAGGACGTCATAGCCGCCGTCCAGCGCGTGAGCGAGCCCGTCCTCGCCATCGCCGGCGATGTCGACCACATGGCCCGCTTCATGGAAGGCCTTGCGCAGATACTCGGCGGCATCGCGGTCATCCTCGACGACAAGCAGGCGCATGGCGGATTCTTCAGCACTTTTCTTGAGGTCCGAACGCTCGACGGTGTAGGCGTCGCGACGTTCGGCCGACCGGGAAGACAGAACGGAGGCGGGATTCGGATCATTCTCCATGTACGCCATTTCCTGTCTCCCGACTATCGAGGCTCTCGATTTCGATAGGGATGTCCTGCTTCAGGCACGGGACGCTCCTTGTTAGGGGAGCGTCCCGCGACCGGTGGCACCGCGGTCCAGGGTGGGGCGGGGGGGGAAGGACCGGGCACCTGCCTATGGGGTGGGACGGCGGCGTGTATGTCGCCGTCGTCTATAGGCGCGGGCCTGGCTCAGCCCTTGCTGTCGTCGTTGAGGGAGATGGCGACGAAGCGGGTGCCCTTGTCGGACTTGACGCGCATCAGCACGGCCTTGCGGTTGTCCTTGGCCGCCTTGGCGAGACTGTCGCGCACCTCGGCCGGGCTCGACACCGGGGTGCCCGCCACGTCGAGGATCACGTCGCCCGACGCGATGCCACGCTCGGCCGCCGGGCCGTTCGGGTCGACCTCGGTCACCACCACGCCCTGCTCGCCCGCGCCGGCGACGCCCTTGGCCGGCGCCAGCGACAGGCCCAGACGCGGCACCTCGCGGCCCGCCTTCTCCTGCTGCTCGCCGCTCGGGTCGACCGAGGCCACGTCCGTCGGAAGCTGCTCCAGCGTCACCGGAACCGTGATCGACTTGCCATCGCGAAGAACGCTCAGCTTCACCACCGTGTCCGGCTTCTTGCGCGCGATCTCCCGCGACATCTCGCGTGAGTCCTTCACCGCCTTGCCGTCGATCGCCGTCACCACGTCGCCCGCCTTCAGCCCGGCCTTCTCGCCCGGCGTGCCCGGCTGGACCTGCGCGATCAGCGCGCCCTGCGCGTCCTTCAGCTCCAGCGCCTCGGCCACCTCGTCGCTCACCGGCTGGATCTGCACGCCGACATAGCCGCGCGCCACCGTGCCGCCGGTCTTCAGCGCCTC
>NZ_JAKVIL010000009.1 GCF_022601675.1 Ancylobacter gelatini
AGGGCGAGCGTTCGGAGCGCCCGTTCCGTGAGCGCACCCCGCGTCCCGAAGGTGAGCGTGCCGAGCGTCCGTTCCGCGAGCGCACTCCGCGCCCCGAGGGCGGACGTTCGTTCCGTGGCGAATCCAGCGACCGGCCCTATAGCGGCCGGGTAAAATCCGAAGGCTCGTTCCGCGAGCGGCCGGCGGGCGGCAAGCCCGGTTCGCGCCCGCCCCGCGACGACGAGGGGGCCGAGCGCCCGCGCAGCGCGGGCCGGCCGGCCGGCAAGAACTACGGAGCGAAGAGCTTCGGTGGCAAGGAACCCGGCGCGTTTGCCGGCAAGACCGGCGCCTCGCGTCCGGGCACCTCGCGTCCCGGCGGCAAACCGTCGGGCGGACGCCCATTCGGCGGCAAGCCGGGCGGAAAGCCTTCGGGTGGCCGGCCATCCGGTGGAAAGCCCGGCGGGCGCCCTTCCGGCGGCAAGCCTTCCGGCGGCAGGCCGCCGCGCGGCTGAGGCGGGACCTGAGCGATGCGCATCGTCGGCGGGCGCTTCAGGGGGCGCGCCCTGAAGACCCCTTCTTCCAACGCCACGCGTCCGACCACGGACCGGCTGCGCGAGGCGCTGTTCAACGTGCTCGCCCATGCCTATGACGATGCGGCGGACGGCGCCAAGGTGCTGGACCTGTTCGCCGGCACCGGCGCGCTCGGCATTGAGGCGCTCTCGCGCGGGGCGGCGTTCGCCCTGTTCGTCGAGGACGCGACGGAACCGCGCGCGTTGATCCGGGCCAATGTCGAGGCGCTGGGGCTGGGCGGCTGCACCCGCATCTTCCGCCGCGACGCCACCAAGCTCGGCCCCACCGCCGGCGGCGAGCGCTACAGCCTCGTGTTCTGCGATCCGCCCTATGGCAAGGGCCTTGCCGAACAGGCGCTTGCCGGTGCATTGGCCGGCGGCTGGCTGGCGCCGGAGGCACTGGTCATCGTCGAGGAGGCGGTGGACGCGGCGTTCACCGCGCCCGAGGGGTTCGAGGAAATGGAGCGCCGGCGCTATGATGCGACGGAAGTCATTTTCCTCAAGCTCGCGCCGGGCTGAAGCCGCGCCTAGGTGATCTCTTCCACCGCCGCGATCATCCGCGCCAGATCTTCCGGCCGCGACAGCCGGTGGTCGCCATCCTTGATGAGGGTCAGCACCACATCGTCCTCGGCCAGGCAGGTGACGAGGCGCAGCGCATGGCGCCACGGCACGTCGGCATCCGCCACGCCCTGCAGGATGCGCACCGGACAGCCGACCGAAAACGGCGCGCCGAGCACGAGGTTCTGCCGCCCATCCTCGATCAGCGCGCGGGTGATCGGCTGCGCGGCGCCGTATTCGGACGGACGCAGCCACTTGCCGTCATGAAGAATGGCGGCGCGCACGTCGTCGGGCATCGCCTTCCACATGAGCTCCTCGGTGAAGTCCGGCGCCGGCGCGAGCAGCACCAGCCCGGCAAGCCGGTGGCTCTCGCCCCGCGCCGCCAGCGCCCGCGCCACCAGCAGCGCCACCCAGCCGCCCATGGAGGAGCCGACCACGATCTGCGGGCCGGACGTGAAGGCGTCCAACACCGCCAGCGCCTCGGCGCCCCAGTGCGAGATCGTGCCGTCCTCGAAGGCGCCGCCGGATTCGCCATGGCCGGAATAATCGAAGCGCACCACCTGCCGGCCGCTCGCCTCGCCCCACTGCGCCAGATGCTGCGCCTTGGTGCCCTTCATGTCGGACAGGAACCCCCCGCACCACACGACGCCCGGCGCCGCCTCCGTCGAGACACCCGGCGTCACGCGCACGGCGATCCGCCGCTCCTCCTCACCCACTGAGAGGAATTGCGGCTCGGAAGCGGGGATTTCAGCGTTCATCGCGGCACGTCCTTACTGGCATAATGTCGACGCAAGCCGCCGATGCGCCTTGCGATTCGGGAAATACGACCCATTTTCACTACAGCTTGATACCCCACGCGGCCAGAGCACGGCGACCCCATCGCCGCCCGAGCGTTTTTAACGTCGTTCCGACGCGATTTCCCTTGCGTAACGCCGTTGACTTCTGCCGGGTTTGTCACGATGTTCTGCGACCGTTTTACACGCGCGCAAGCATGCCGGCCGGCAAATCTCTGGGCGCGGTGGAACGAGCCAAGCGAAACGGCAGAGGAGAAAACCGCCATTCGTCGCCCCATGAGACCCGTCGCGCCGGAAAAGGAAGGCCCGCGCGTCAACGAAGATATCCGCATCCGCGATGTCCAGCTGATCGACCAGGACGGCCAGAACCGTGGTGTCGTGCCGACTCGCGATGCCATCGTCATGGCTCAGGAAGCTGGCCTCGACCTCGTCGAGATCGCTCCGAATTCCGTGCCGCCGGTCTGCAAGATTCTCGACTATGGCCGCTTCAAGTACCAGAACCAGAAGAAGGCCAACGAGGCGCGCAAGCGCCAGCACGTCGTCGAGATCAAGGAAATCAAGCTGCGCCCGGGCATCGACACGCATGACTATGACGTGAAGATGAAGGCCATCCACCGCTTCTTCGAGGAAGGCGACAAGGTGAAAGTCACCCTGCGCTTCCGCGGCCGCGAGATGGCCCATCAGGAACTCGGCTACAAGCTGCTCAACAAGGTCAAGGAAGAGCTGGCCACCCTCGCCAAGGTCGAATCCGAGCCGCAGCTCGAAGGCCGGCAGATGGTCATGATCCTGGCGCCGCGCTGAGCCCGTCACGTCATCCCGGAATGGCCGAGAGGCCATCTCCGGGATCGTGCGCCAATCATCTTAAGGCGATCCCGGCTCGACGCGTCGCTGCGGCCGGGATGACCTCACAAGGCCCGGCTTCCGCCTATTCCGGCACGCTGCCATTCTCGCCGAGCACCGCGCCCGCCAGATAGAGCGAGCCGCAGATCAGCACGCGGGGCGCCGGCCCGACCGGCACCGTCCCCAGCCCTTCCAGCGCCGCACCCACGCTGCTCGCCACCGAGGCGTTCAGCCCGTGCGCGCGCGCGGCCGCCGCCACGGCTTCCGGCGGCTGGCCCTTGTGCTCGCCCGGCACCGGCACCGCGATCACCTCGCGCGCCAGCCCGGCGAAGGGGGCGAGGAAGGCGGACGAATCCTTGCTGCCCAGCATGCCGACCACCAGCACCAGCGGGCGCGGCGCGCGGTCCTCGATATCGGCCAGCGCGCCGGCGAGCGCCTGGCCGCCGGCGGCGTTGTGGCCGCCATCCAGCCAGATATCCGCGCCCTCGGGCGCGCGCAGGGTCAGCGGGCCGTGGCCGAGCCGCTGGAGCCGCGCCGGCCATTCCGCCGCACGCACGCCCTCCTCGAAGGCCGACACCGGCAGCTTGAGCCCGGCGACCCGCAGCGCGGCCACCGCCAGCCCGGCATTCTCGATCTGGTGCGGACCCACGAGGCGCGGACGGGGCAGGTCGACCAGCCCGTCCTCGTCGGCGACGATGAGGCGCCCGCCCTCCTCATAGGCCTGATACTGCTCGCCCGCGATGTGCAGCGGCGCCCGCAGCCGCGCCGCCTGCCGCTCGATCACCGCCAGCGCCTCGGGAAGCTGCCGGCCGATGATCACCGGCACGCCGCGCTTGATGATGCCGGCCTTCTCACCCGCGATCTCGGCGATGGTCTCGCCGAGGAAATCGACGTGATCGATCGAGACCGGGGTGATGACGCTCGCCAGCGGGCTCTCCACCACATTGGTGGCGTCGAGCCGGCCGCCCAGCCCGACTTCCAGCAGCAGGATGTCCGCCGGCACTTCGGCGAACAGCAGGAAGGCGGCGGCGGTGGTGATCTCGAAGAAGGTGATCGGCTCGCCTTCATTGGCCCGCTCGGCGCGCGCCAGCGCCTCGCCCAACGCCTCGTCGCTCACCAGACGGCCGGCGAGCCGGATGCGCTCGTTGAAGCGCACCAGATGCGGAGAGGTGTAGACGTGAACACGGCGCCCGGAAGCCTCCAGCACCGCGCGCATGAAGGCGACGGTGGAGCCCTTGCCATTGGTGCCGGCGACCTGGATCACCGGCGGCAAACGGCGCTCGGGATGGCCAAGCCGCTCCAGCAGCCGCCACATGCGGTCCAGCGACAAATCGATCAGCTTGGGGTGCAGCGCAAGCAGGCGCTCGAACAGCGCATCGACCTGCGGGCGCCCCCGCGCCCCGGAACCGAACGGGCCGGAGGCGGCAGGGAAGGCGGAAGGCATGATCGCCGCCGCCTCAGGCCACGGGAACGACGGGCGGCAGCGGCGCGTCGGAAGCCGAAGTCGCCGACGCCGGAACGGCCTCGGCCTTCACCGGCTTCGGCTCGGATGCGTTGGCTTCGAGCGCCTGCATCTCGGAGGGCTTCGGCTTTGCGGCGCCGGGAGCGGGCGCGCGCATCAGCAGGTGGCTCAGCCGCGAGAGCGTGGCGCGCAT
Organism: Ancylobacter gelatini; assembly: GCF_022601675.1. Lineage (GTDB taxonomy): Bacteria > Pseudomonadota > Alphaproteobacteria > Rhizobiales > Xanthobacteraceae > Ancylobacter > Ancylobacter gelatini. The sequence continues at coordinate 4,396 of NZ_JAKVIL010000009.1, forward strand.
CTCGTGGCGATGCACCACGAGGTCGATCATGCCATGGTCGCGCAGATATTCCGCACGCTGGAAGCCTTCCGGCAGCTTTTCGCGAATGGTCTGCTCGATGACGCGCGGGCCGGCGAAGCAGATCAGCGCGCCGGGCTCGGCGATGTGGATGTCGCCCAGCATGGCGTAGGACGCCGTGATGCCGCCCGTGGTCGGGTTGGTCAGCACCACGATATAGGGCAGGCCCGCTTCCCGCAGCGCCTGCACCGCGCAGGTGGTGCGCGGCATCTGCATCAGCGAGAGAATGCCTTCCTGCATCCGCATCCCGCCGCCGCAGGCGAACATGATGAAGGGCGTGCCGCGCGAGACGGCGGTCTCCATGCCGGTGACGATGGCCTCGCCCGCCGCCATGCCGAGCGAGCCGCCCATGAAGCCGAAATCCTGCACCGCGATGGTGACCGGCAGGCCATCGAGCTTGCCGAAGCCGACCTTCACCGCGTCCTGCGCGCCGGTCTTGGTGCGGGCATCCTTGAGGCGGTCGGTGTAGCGCTTCTCGTCGCGGAATTTCAGCGGATCGGGCACGACCGAGGGCAGCGCCACGTCGTACCACTTGCCGCCGTCGAACAGCGAGCGCAGCCGCGACGTCGGGTCCATGCGCATGTGGAAGCCGGAGCCGGGCACCACGAACAGATTGGCTTCCAGATCCTTGTGGAACACCATCTGCCCGGTTTCGGGACATTTCACCCAGAGATTTTCCGGCACTTCCCGACGGTTCAGGAAGCTGCTGATCTTCGGGCGAACGACGTTGGTGATCCAGTTCAACGGGCTAGCTCCGGCTAAAGGGGTCGCGGCGGCGCCCGGAAGGGCTCTCCCGGACGCGCCGCCGCATCATCTAATGCGCGAGATGGGCGATGAAAAGGCGTCGCCCGCTATTCGGCAGCGGCACGGCGCGCACCACGCACCGCCTGCGCCAGCGCACTCACCAGCGAGGTGACCGCGGGAACCGTCGCCGGCGTTGCGGTATCGCCCTCCCCAAGCGTGGCGCGCAACGCGTCGATCAGCGCCGAGCCGACCACCACGCCATCCGCCCCGCCCGCGATCTCGGCGGCCTGCGTCGGGGTCTTCACCCCGAAGCCGACAGCGACCGGCAGGGTGGTGTGGCGCTTGATGCGCGCCACCGCCTGCTTCACGCGGTCGGCGTCCGGCGTCGCGGCACCGGTGATGCCGGCGATCGAGACGTAGTAGACGAAGCCCGCCGTGTTCGCGAGCACGGCCGGCAGACGCTTGTCGTCGGTGGTCGGGGTGGCAAGGCGGATGAAGGCGAGCCCGGCCTTGAGCGCGGGCAGGCACAGCTCGCCATCCTCTTCCGGCGGCAGGTCGACCACCACCAGGCCGTCGACGCCGGCTTCCTTCGCGTCCTTGAGGAAGCGGTCGACGCCGTAAATATAGACCGGGTTGTAATAGCCCATCAGCACCAGCGGCGTGGTGGCGTCGTCCTTGCGGAATTCGCGCACCATCTCGATGGTCTTGGCCAGCGTCTGACCGGCTTTGAGCGCGCGCAGGCCCGCGGCCTGGATCGCCGGACCGTCGGCCATCGGGTCGGTGAACGGCACGCCGAGCTCGATGATGTCGGCCCCGGCCGCCGGCAGCGCCTTGAGCAGCGCCAGCGAGGTCTCACGGTCCGGGTCGCCGGCGGTGATGAAGGTGACGAGCGCGGCGCGGCCTTCCGCGGCGCAGGCCTTGAAGCGCGCCTCAAAACGCGGGCTCATATCTTGGTCCCCAGAATCTCCGCCACCTGCGGAATGTCCTTGTCGCCGCGGCCGGAGAGGTTGACCACCATCAGGTGATCCTTCGGCAGGGTCGGCGCGAGTTCGATCACCTTGGCCAGCGCGTGGGCCGGCTCCAGCGCCGGGATGATGCCTTCCAGCTTCGAGACCAGCTGGAACGCGTTCAGCGCTTCCTGGTCCGTTGCCGAGATGTAGGTGGCGCGGCCGGTGTCGTGCAGCCAGCTATGCTCCGGCCCGATGCCGGGATAATCGAGGCCCGCCGAGATGGAATGGGCCTCGGCGATCTGGCCGTCATCGTCCATGAGCAGATAGGTGCGGTTGCCGTGAAGCACGCCGGGGCGCCCGCCGGTGAGCGAGGCGGCGTGCTGGCCGGAGGGGATGCCGTGGCCGGCGGCCTCGACGCCCCAGATCTTCACGGAAGGATCGTCGAGGAAGGGGTGGAACAGGCCCATGGCGTTGGAGCCGCCGCCGATGCAGGCGATCAGGCTGTCCGGCAGCCGGCCCTCGGCCTCCAGCATCTGCTCGCGGGTCTCGTGGCCGATGATCGACTGGAAGTCGCGGACCATGGCGGGGTAGGGATGCGGGCCGGCGACGGTGCCGATGCAGTAGAACGTGTCGTGCACATTGGTCACCCAGTCGCGCAGCGCCTCGTTCATGGCGTCCTTCAGCGTGCTGGAGCCGGACTTTACCGGAACCACCTCGGCGCCGAGCATCTTCATGCGGAACACGTTGGGCGCCTGCCGGGCGACGTCGACCGCGCCCATATAGACCACGCATTTCAGCCCGTAGCGCGCGCAGAGCGTGGCGGTGGCGACGCCGTGCTGGCCCGCCCCGGTCTCGGCGATGATGCGCGGCTTGCCCATGCGGCGGGCGAGCAGGATCTGGCCCAGCACGTTGTTCACCTTGTGCGAACCCGTGTGGTTGAGCTCCTCGCGCTTGAAGTAAATCTTGGCGCCGCCGAGATGCTCGGTGAAGCGCTCGGCGAAATAGAGCGGGCTCGGCCGGCCGACATAATGCTTCAGCCCGGCCTCCATCTCCGCCTTGTAGGCGGGATCGGCCTTGGCATCCTCATAGGCGGTCTGCAGATCGAGGATCAGGGGCATGAGCGTTTCGGCAACGAAACGGCCACCGAATATGCCGAAATGCCCGTTCTCGTCAGGCCCGGTGCGGAAGGAATTGGGAACGTTCACGAAGCGATGCCCGTCTGGTTGGAAGAGAGCGCCGGCTTTCCGGCTGCGGTTGCGTGGTCGGTCGCGGCGGCGGCCCGCACGGCCCGGATGAAGGCGGTGATCCGTGCCGGGTCCTTGACGCCGGGCGCGCTTTCCACGCCGGAGGAAACATCCACCGCCGGGGCATGGGTGAGGCGCAGCGCCTCGTCCACATTCTCCGGGGTCAGGCCACCTGACAGCATGAAGGGCTTTGCGAGGTCAAGGCCGGCTATGAGATTCCAGTCGAAAGGCAGGCCGTTTCCGCCCGGAAGCGCCGCACCGGGCGGCGCCTTGGCGTCGAGCAGCAGCCGGTCGGCGACCTCCGCATAGGCCATCGCCCGCGCGACATCGGCCTGCGTGGCGATGCCCACCGCCTTGATCACCGGCAGCGAGAAACGGGCGCGGATGTCGGCGACGCGCGCGGGCGTCTCCGTGCCATGGAGCTGGAGCGCATCCGGGCGCACGGCCTCGACGATGGCGGCGAGCGCGGCATCGTCGGCATCGACGGTCAACGCCACGATCGTCGCGCGCCCGCGGGCGCGGTCGGCGAGCTTTGCCGCGGTGGCGAGGTCGAGATGGCGGGGGCTTCTGGGAAAAAAGACCATGCCCACCATATCGGCGCCCGCCGCCAGCGCGGCGTCCAGCGCCTCGCATGTGTTCAGGCCACAGATCTTGATGTCGATGGACACGGCGGCTCTCTCCTCAAGGCCTGCACCTAGCACGGATTGAGGGGGCTAGGCGAGCGCATGCGTTTATGCCCTTCCGTCATGGCGATGGACGTGCTACTCACGTTTGACTGTGAAATTAGAAATTTCACCTGAGATTTCGTGAATAGGCCATCGGCCGCCGACCCGGAGAAGTTCCATGCGCCTCACGCGCCGCCTCTTGCTTTCCGCCTCGCTTGCCACCGCCCTTCTGGGCGCCGGCGCCGCCCATGCGCAGCAGGCGCCGAACAGCCTCCTCAACGCCTCCTATGACATCGCCCGCGAACTGTTCGAGGCCGAGAACAAGGCATTCGAGCCGGTCTACAAGGCCAAGACCGGCAAGGACCTCAAGATCAACCAGAGCCATGCCGGCACCTCGAAGCAGGCGCGCTCCATCGTCGAGGGCCTTGAGGCCGACGTGGTGACCTTCAACCAGATCACCGACATCACCTTCCTTGCCGACAAGGGCTATGTCGCCAAGGACTGGCAGTCCCGCCTGCCGAACGCCTCCTCTCCCTGGTACTCCTTCCCGGCCTTCCTGGTGCGCGAGGGCAACCCCAAGGGCGTGAAGAACTGGGACGACCTGGTGCGCGACGACGTGAAGCTGGTGTTCCCGAACCCGAAGACCTCGGGCAATGCGCGCTACACCTATCTCGCCGCCTATGCCTATGCGCTGGAGAAGTTCAACGGCGACGTCGCGCAGGCCGACGCCTTCGCCAAGAAGCTGCTCTCCAATGTCGTGGTGTTCGACACTGGCGGGCGCGGCGCCACCACCTCCTTCGTCGAGCGCGACCAGGGCGACGTGCTGATCTCCTTCGAAGCCGAAGTGATCAACGTCAAGGACGCCTATAAGGACAAGAACTTCACCGTCGTGGTGCCGGAAGTCAGCCTGCTGGCGGAGTTCCCGGTCGCCGTGGTCGACAAGGTGGTCGACAAGCGCGGCTCGCGCGAGATCGCGACCGAGTATCTGACGTTCCTCTACTCGCCGGAAGGCCAGAAGATCGCCGCCGGCTTCAACAACCGCGTGGTCGATCCGGAGGTCGCCGCGGCCAACAAGGACAAGTTCGCCCCGGTCCGCCTCGTCAAGGTGGAGGACGTGTTCGGCGGCTGGGACAAGGCGCAGAAGACCCACTTCGCCTCCGGCGGCAAGCTCGACGAACTGTTCGTGGCCCCCTGAGCCGCATTGCAGCCTGACGCAGGATGCCGCCGCGAGGCTGGACATCCTCTCCTGATTGCGGCATGGCCGGGTTGTCCCGGCCATGTTCGTTTGAACGCGGCGCCGGGCCTGGAGCCGGCCATTGCCATTTTCGACAGGGACCCGACCGGAATGAGGATATCGCCGCCGTGAACCGTGTCGTGCCGGGCTTCCCGCTTTCCCTCGGCATCACCCTCACCTATCTCAGCCTGATCGTGCTGCTGCCGCTGGGCGCGCTGGTGTGGCAGGCGCTGGATATTGGCTGGGACCGCTATGTCGCGATCCTCTCCGGCACACGCACCGCGGCGGCCTTCCGACTGACGCTGGCCACGGCCGCCGGCGCCACCCTGTTCAACGCGGTGTACGGGCTGGCGCTGGCCTGGGTGCTGGTGCGCTACGAATTTCCCGGCAAGCGGCTGCTGGATGCGCTGGTCGACATCCCCTTCGCCCTGCCGACCGCCGTTGCCGGCATCGCGCTTTCCGCGCTGTTCGTGAAGAATGGCTGGTTCGGCGGCCCGCTCGCGGCGATCGGCATCGATGTCGCCTACACCCCGCTCGGCATCGCGCTCGCCATGGCCTTCACCTCGATCCCCTTCGTGGTGCGCACGGTGCAGCCGGTGCTGGAGGACCTCGCCCATGATGTCGAGGAAGCGGCCGCTACGCTCGGCGCCTCGGACCGGCGGATCTTCGCGCGGGTGATCTTCCCGGCGATCTTCCCGGCCTTCCTCACCGGGGCCTCGCTGTGCTTTGCCCGCTCGCTCGGCGAGTTCGGCGCCATCATCTTCATCGCGGGCAATCTGCCGGGGCGCACCGAGGTGGTGTCGCTGCTGACCTTCATCCGCATCGAGGAATATGACTACCCCGCCGCCGCCGCGATCGCCGCCACGCTGCTCGGCCTCGCCTTCCTCATGCTGTTCGTGGTGAACATGATCCAGCTCTGGCAGCAGCGCCGCATCGGGACGGGGGACTGAACGCGATGGCCACCGAACCGCAGACGCCGGCCCATACCCGCGCCCGCATCCGGGTCGGCGACGGCGCGCTTACCCGCCGGCTGCTGATCGGCGGCGTGCTGCTGGTGACGGCGTTTATCGTGATCGCCCCGCTTGCCGCCATCTTCGCCCATGCGCTGAGCCATGGCTGGGCGGCCTATCTCGCCTCCTTCGCCTCGGAGGACACGCGGCACGCGATCTGGCTCACCCTGTTCGTCGCGGTGGTGGTGGTGCCGGTCAATGTCGGCTTCGGCATCGCGGCGGCGTGGTGCATCGCCAAGTTCCGCTTCACCGGGCGCAATCTGCTGGTGGCGCTGGTCGAGCTGCCGTTCTCGATCTCGCCGATCATCGCCGGCGTCGCCTATCTGTTCGTCTATGGCGCGCAGGGGCTGCTGGGACCCTGGCTTCAGGAACATGACATCAAGATCATGTTCGCCGTGCCCGGCATCATGCTGGCGAGCCTGTTCGTCACCGCCCCCTTCGTCGCGCGCGAGTTGATCCCCTTGATGATCGCCCAGGGCTCGGAGGAGGAGGAGGCGGCGGTGACGCTGGGCGCCGGCGGCTGGCGCATCCTGACGCTGGTGACGCTGCCCAATGTGCGCTTCGCCCTGCTCTACGGCGCGGCGCTGTGCAATGCGCGGGTGATGGGCGAGTTCGGCGCGGTGTCCATCGTCTCGGGCAACATACGCGGTCAGACCAACACGCTGCCGCTGCAGATCGAACTGCTCTACCAGGACAACAACGCCATCGCCGCCTTCGCGGTGGCGACGCTGCTGACGCTGGTGGCGCTGTTCACGCTGGTCGCCAAGGCGATCATCGAGCGCCTCGACGCCGCGCGCACCCGGGCGCTGGGCGGAACACCCGGCCACTGAGCGGGCGCACGCCGCACAGGCTCAGCCGCGCTTGAGCGCCTTCCACACCAGCTCGGCGGCGGCGAGGTCCTCGATCGCGGTGCCGACCGACTTGAACAGCGTGATATCGTCATCGCTCATGCGCAGCGGCGCGGTGCCGGCGGCGAGTTCGAACAGGTCGCCGAGAATGGCCTCGGGCGTGAGCACGCCGGTCTTGAGCGGCACCACGATGTCGCCGGCCTCCTTGCCGGCCCCGGCGCGGGTGTCGACATAGACCCGGGAACGGCGAATCGCCTCGTCATCGGCCTCGCGCATGGCGGGGGTGAAGCCGCCGACCAGGTCGACATGCTGGCCGGGCCTCAGAAAGCGCCCCTCGACCAGCGGATCGGATGACAGCGTGGCGGAGGTGATGATGTCGGCCTCCTGAAGCGCCCGCGCCCGGTCTGGCTCGGCATGGGCGTCGAAGCCCTCGGCCCGCAGCTCGGCGGCCAGCGCCTGCGCGCGCGCGAGGGTACGGTTCCAGATCGCGATGGAGCGGATCGGCCGCACGCTGGCATGGGCGCGGGCGAGATAGGGCGCCATACCGCCGGCGCCGATCACCGCGAGGCGGGAGGCATCCGGACGCGCCAGATAGCGCGCGGCCAGCGCGGAGGCGCAGGCGGTGCGCCACAAAGTGAGCGCGCGCCCGTCCATCACCGCGAGCGGCGCGCCGGTGGCGGCGGAATTCAGCACATAGAGACCGGTCACGCTGTCGAGCCCGCGCGCGGCATTGCCGGGGAACACGGTGACCAGCTTGGTGCCGAGCACGTCGTCGTCGGTGCCCTCAGCGGTCCAGGCCGGCATCAGCAGCAGCGTCGCTTCGGCGTCGGGCCGGGCAATGGCGTGGTGATGACGGACCGGGGTGACGATGTTGCGGCGAAACGCGGCGTCCAGCACGTCGATCAGCGCGGGGAAGCTCAGCAGGCCGTCGATCTCCGCCGCCGTGACGAAAGCGAGCGACGCCATCGCTCAGGCCGCGCTGCGCCGGTCGGACAAGGCGGGAAGATCGCGCGCGGTGCCGGTCGCCTTGCGCACGGCGTCCAGCTCGGCGGAGGCGCGCCGGACCTCGCGGCCGGCACGGCGAGCGGCCGTGCGATAACGGCCCTGCTTCACCCACACCGCGACGCCGCCGAGCAGCACGCCGAGGATCAGCGCGGTAAACACCACGATGTAGAGCGGCGCCTGCACGCTGAGCGAATCCACGCCGCCGAACGGATCAATCACCAGCGCGACCCGATGCCGGTTGGCGACCGCCAGCATGACCAGCACGATCGAGACCGGAAGGGCGACGACGATCAGCAGAATTCGTTTCAGCACAGCATGCTCTCCAGCGGCCGAAGCGCCGCCTCACCGCAGGTCAATCCCGGCCGCCCCAGGGGATGGCCGCTCGATGCGCAGACGCGTTCAGGAAAAATTATTCGAGGTCGACGCCGTCATTAAGGCGCTCGCGCATTTCCTTGCCGGTCTTGAAATAGGGCACCGCCTTGCCGTCCACCGCGACATGCGCGCCGGTACGGGGATTGCGACCCGTGCGGGCGGGGCGGCTCTTCACCGAGAACGCGCCGAAGCCGCGCAGTTCCACCCGGTCGCCGCGCGCCAGCGCCGCCACGATCTCATCCAGAATCGCATTCACGATGTTCTCGACGTCGCGCTGATAAAGGTGCGGGTTTGCCTCCGCAATCCGCTGCACAAGCTCAGACTTGATCATCGACGCTCCGCCCCCTTGATTACGCCCGGATCGCCGCAAATCCGAAAACGTCATATTTTCGAAAAACTTGGCCCAGCCTTCCCCTCAATGAGGGTGCCAGAGGGCCAATAGACCGTCAAGGCGTAGCTGAACGGCCGCGCCTTCAGCGGAGCCGAGCAGGACCCCGCCGATTTCTTCCATGCCGACCAAGGACATAAGCCGGATCGACGCCCCCCGCAACCAGCCGAATTCGTCTCCCGTCCGCCCGGTCCGCCAGTCGCGCACCGGCAGATCGGCCGAGACCTGCCGTTCGCGGGCGAGCCAGGCGCGGGCGGTGCGCTCGTCGCCCAGTTCGTCGACAAGGCGCAGCGGCAGGCCCTGATGGGCGGTGAACACGCGTCCGTCGGTGACTTCCGCGAGCTTGTCGCCGGAAAGCAGACGCCGCTCGGCCACCAGTTCGCGGAACCAGTCATAGCTGTCGCTCACCAGCGAGGCGACGGCGGCGCGCGCGGCATCGCTCGGCGGTTCGAACATGTTCGGCGCGGCCTTGAGCGGGGAGGATTTGATCTCCTCATAGGAGATGCCGAGCGTCTTCATCGCCCCGGCGAAATTCGGAAACTGGAAAATCACCCCGATCGAGCCCACCAGCGCGTTGCGCGGGGCGACGATATGGTCGGCGCCCATGGCGGCGATATAGGCGCCGGAAGCCGCGATACCGTCGACCACCGCCACGATAGGCATGCGCTCGGACAGACGGCGCAGCCCGTCATAAAGCGCCTGCGAGCCGACCACGGTGCCGCCGGGGCTGTCGATCGACAGGATAACCGCCCGGGCGCCGGAACGGCCGATCGCCTCCAGCAACTCCAGCCGCTCGCGCTCGTTGCGGATGACGCCGCCGATCTTCACGCGGGCGACATGGGCGGTGGAGCGCGGCAGCAGCGCGCCCTCATTCATATAGGCGAACAGCCCGGCCCCGCCGAGCACCAGAACCAGAAGCGCGAACAGGCGCCAGAAAGTGAGGCGCCGCCGCAACCTGCGCCGCGAGAGCACCTCGTCGACCTCGATCGCGCGATTTGCCATGTGGCCGTCCGCCTCTTTCCTTCGCCTGCCCGTTCAGGAAGTAAAGGCCATGCGGCGGAGTGGCAAGGGGAGAGGGGCGCGGGAGCGGCCGGGAGGTAGCGGGTAACGCTTTCAGCCGCCGTGCTTTTCCAGGAAGGCCTCGGTGGACAGCCCGCGAAAATCCTCCAGGGCGGTGCGCAGCCGGCTATGCTCCCAGTCCCACCAGGCCAGCGCCTGAAGGCGGGCGGCGATGGCGTCGGGAAAGCGCATCCGCACCACCCGCGCCGGCACCCCGGCAACGATGGCATAGGCCGGGACGTCCTTGGTCACCACCGCTCCGGCCGCGACCACCGCGCCGTCGCCGATGTGGCGGCCCGGCAGCACGATGGCGCCATGGCCGATCCAGACATCATGGCCGATGATCACCGGCTGCGCGCGGCGCCAGCCGAAGAAATCGGGCTCATCCTGCGCATCGTCGAAATAGGCCGAGGCGCGGTAGGTGAAATGCGACTGGCTGGCGCGCTGCATCGGGTGGTTGCCGGGATTGATGCGCGTCATCGCGGCGATGGAGACGAAGCGGCCGATGCGGGCATAGGCGATGTCGGAATCGTTGACGACATAGGAATAGTCGCCCAGCTCGCATTCCAGAAGCTTGGTGCGCGCGCCGACCTGCGTGTAGCGGCCGAGCGTCGAGGCCGTGACCTGCGCGCTCGGGTCGATCACGGGCTCCAGGCCGAGCTTCATCGCCTCAGCTCCCGAACGGGTAGCGCGCCAGCACCCGGAACGGACCGTCCTCCTGGCGATAGAGCGCGATCTCGGAGACGATCAGCGGCCCATCGGCGCCGCTCAGGGCAAACAGCGCGGCGAGTTCCGCCTGCGCGCGGGCGCGGGTTTCCTCGTCCAGCGGGCCGGTCAGCGTCATGTGGAAGCGGAAATCGTCGAACACATACGGATAGCCCCAGCGGTCGAGATATTCCTGCTGGCGCGCGGTGAGCGGCGCGCGCAGCCGCTTCTCGCGTTCCGACGCCGACATCGGCGCGCGGAACTCGTCGAACGCGGTCACCGCGCTCGCCGCCAGCCGATCCAGCGCCGCGCAGGTCGAGACCGTCTTCAGCGCCAGGAACCGACCGAGCGTGACCAGTTGCACCCCCGCGCAGGCAAAGCGCGCCCGGTCCCCGGCGAAGCGCTGGCAGACGGCGCGCAGCTCCGCCTCCTCTCGGCCCGGCGCGAGGCGGAACGGGGCCTTCAGCGTGCCGTGGAAGCCATAGCGGCGCGGCTCGCTCGTCACCTCGCGCCAGTCCTGCGCCTCGAAGCGCCGCATGGCGGGTGGGCTCAGATCGCGGCCGGTCTCGGCGTCGTAGCCGATGATCGAGGAGCCGAAGCGCCAGAGCGGGCTCTGTGCCGGCGGGGCGAAATAGATCGCGTAGCGGGGTTCGGCCAAGCGGGAGTCAGTCATGATGTGTCATTCGCATCAGAACACGCGCCGCCCCTGCCGTGCGACCTCATGCACGACGGGCGTGTCCTCGATCAGGGAGAACCGCACCAGATCGGCCTGCAACCCCGGCGCCAGCCGGCCGCGATCCTCAAGTCCCGCCAGCCGCGCGGGCGCGCTGGTGACCAGAGCCAGAGCCTGCGCCATATCGAGGCGCGAGGTCCGGGTCAGCGACACCGCGCCCTGCAACAGGCTGGCCGGGACGTAGTCGGAGGCGAGCGCATCGAGCAGCCCCTCGCCCGCCAGATCGCGCATCGAGACGCCGCCGGAATGCGAGAAGCCGCGCACCACATTCGGCGCCCCGCCAATGGTGGCGAGCCCGGCCTGCCGCGCGGCCCGCGCCGCCTCCACCGTGGTCGGGAATTCAGAAATGGTGCAGCCGGCCTCCACCGCCTCGGCGACATGGGCTGGGGTGGTGTCGTCATGGCTCGCGAGCACGATGCCGCTGCCGGAAAACAGCGTGACCATGGCGTCGTAATTTCCGGCCACCGCTGCGCGCCCGCGCGCCGCGCGGGCCGTCAGTTCCTCGTCGATCTCGTGCGCGTTCTTGCCGACACCGGAGAGATAGACCTTGAGATGCTCGACATTGCGCCATTGCCGCGCGCCGGGCGTGTGGTCCATCAGCGAGGCGAGGCCGAGCTCGGGATGCGCGATCGCGGCCTCCACCAGCTCCGGCAGCGCCGGATCGGTAAGCTCGCAGCGCAGATGCACCCGGTGCTCGATGCGGAACAGGCCGCGCGCGGCGCCCTCCTCGATCACGCCGAGCATCACCGGATACAGCGCGCGCCGCTCCGCCTTGGCCTGGTCGAAGCCGCCGGCGCAGATCGCGTCGAACACGGTGGTGACCCCGGCGCCGGCCATCTGCGCATCATGAGCGAGCGCGGCGGCGCGGGCATCGGGCCACACAACTTTCGGGCGGGGCAGGAAATGGCCTTCGAGCGCGTCGGTGTGCAGGTCGATCAGGCCCGGGGCGAGGAACGCGCTTTCGCAGTCGCGCGCCGACGCCAGATGCGAGCGCCCCTCGTCGACCGCGCGGATGGTGCCGTTCTCATGGACCAGCGTGCCGGTGACGACGCGATCCTCCAGAACGAGGCGGGCATTGGTCAGAATCGATTCCATGGGTCCTGCTTCCTCGCCGCGCCTCTCGCATGAGGATGTGACCGTACCGTGAAGCCGGGGCTAGATACCTGCCGCCCCGCCATCGGCGCGCGGGTCGTGCGTGCCCTCAAGCCCGCCTTTTCCGGCATGAAGCACGACGGCACCGGCATGGCCCATCATCGGCGAACGCAGGTCCTCGACGATCTCGACATCGTGACCGGCCCGCGCCAGCGCGTCGATCACCGACGAATCGAGCGAGCCCTCGACGCGCAGGTTCACGGTCTGCGATCCCCAGGTGCGGCCCAGCACCCAGCGCGGGCGCGCCACCGCCTCGCCGAGCGGGGCGCCGAACAGGGCGTAGCGGCTGAGCACGGCGGCATTGGTCTGCGGCTGGCCTTCCCCGCCCATGCAGCCGAAGGAGACCACCCGCCCGTCCGGCAGCGCGGCCATGCAGGGATTGAGCGTGTGGAACGGCCGGCGGCCCGGCTCCAGCGGGTTCACCGCCTTCGGGTCGAGCGAGAAGCTGGAGCCACGATTTTGCAGGAGCACGCCGGTGCCGGGCAGCACCAGACCCGAGCCGAACTCCCAGTAGATCGACTGGATATAGGACACCATCAGCCCGCTCGAATCGGCAGCGCCGAGCCATACCGTGTCGCCCGGTGCGGCACGCTGCGGCCAGGGCGCCGCCCGGCGCGGATCGATGGCCGCCGCCTCACTGGCAAGCCGCTCGGGGGTGAGGAACCGGGACGGGTCATGGGTGAGGCGGTCATGGTCGGTCACCACCCGGTCGCGCACCAGAAAGGCGCGCTTGGTGGCCTCGATCAGCCCGTGGACATGGGCGAAGCCCTCGGGCTCCGTGATGCCCAGCCGCTCGAAAATGCCGAGGATCATCAGCGTGGCGAGCCCCTGCGTCGGCGGGGCCGAGCTCCACAGCTCCATGTGCCGGCCCTTGAGGTGCAGCGGCGCCCGCTCGACAGCACGGTAGGCTTCGAGATCCGCGCGCGTGATCGGGCTACCGGCGCGCTCGATGTCGGCGGCGATCTCGCGGCCGATATCGCCGCGATAGAAATCGTCGAGCCCGGCGGCTCCCAGATGCTCCAGCATGTCCGCCACACGCTCGAAGCGCATCACCTCGCCGGTCTCGGGCGCCTTGCCGTCCTTCAGGAACATGGCGGCGAAGCCCGGCACGTCCTTCAGCTCCTCCAGCTTCTCGGCGGTCAGCCCGGCCTGCGAGGCGCTGACGGCGATGCCGGCGCGGGCGTGATCGCGCGCCGCCTCCAGCAGCCGGCGCACCGGCATCTTCCCGCCATGGGCCTTCGCGCTGTTCAGCGCGAGTTGCCAGCCGCCGACCTGGCCGGGAACGGTGAGCGCGGCGAGCGGGCCGCGCGGGGGAATCGCGTCATAGCCGGCGTCGCGATACAGCGCGGGCGTCGCGCGGGCGCCGGCATAGCCGGTCGCCTCGATATAGCGGACACGCCCCGAGGGCTCGCGGATCAGCCAGAAGCCATCGCCGCCGAACTGGGTCATGTGGGGATAGGCCACCGCGATGGCCGCCGCAGCCGCAAGCGCGGCCTCGACCGCGTTGCCGCCCTCCTCGAGAACGGCGCGCCCGGCCTCCACCGCCGCCCAGTGCGGCGCCGCCACCATGCCTCGCCCGGCATGAACGCTCTCGTGAACCTGACCTGCCATCAACGCTCTCCCGGACCTGTTATCGTGGCGGATCCCCGCGACGTGAGCCGCGTGGCTTGACCCGCGCGGCGCGGCATAGCAGGTTGCGCCCCGCCAATTAAGCGGAATGGAACTGATGAGCACGGGCCGACGCATTCGCTGGGACAATGTCAGCACGGTGGTGAGCGCCACCATCCTGCTCGGCGCGGAGCTGATCGGCGCCGGCCTCGCTGCCGGCTGGGCGATCGCCGCCCTGTTCGAGGCGAGCCTGATCTGGGAACTGATCTTCGAGGGCATCTTCGCCGCGCTGGCGGTCTACGGCGTCTACCGCTTCATCATGAAGGCCAAGAGCATCGAGCCCTTTGTCGAGGGCTGAGACCGGCCGCGCCCTCGCGCGAAACATCCGAGAGGTTTGAATGGCCGGGCACCCCCCGGCCATTGTCGTTTTCGGCATCCCGGCCCGACACTTAGCCGGCGCACCGAAAAAACTTGAAAAACCCGCTTGCATGTGACGGCGTAAATCCATACATCACCCCTCGCCCAATATTCGCACGTGCCTGTGGTCGCGTGCCGATCGGCGGAAGTCCGGACAAGAGGCCGGAAAGTCGCCAGGAAGATCGGTAGCCGGAGGCGAAACCGGCGCACCTCGCTCTCAGCGGGGAACGTGACTTGAAGCAACGACGTAGCGGGCTTTTTTAGTCTCAGTCGGCCCTCCAAAGGTCGGCGACACTGAAGAGGCACTACTTCTTGCCGGGCGTGCGGTCGGGTCTCCCGTACCAAGCGATGGCATCGGACGAACGTGAGCGCTCTCCACATGCGCCCCCGAACGCATCCGTGCCACGGCTCCATTCCATCCGGCCTTGCGGCAAAAACCGTGCGGCCGGCGAACGGATGCGCATTCTCGCCACGAGCGCGGCACATTCACGCCGCGCGCGGGTGTTCGCATCCATCGTCCTGGGTCGAAGCTTTGAAGGTTTGTGGAGAGCGCCATGACCGACCGTATCCGCGAGTTCCTGCGCAACCGACGTGAGGATGGTCCCTGCGTCGTCGTCGATCTGGACGTCGTCCGTTCCAACTACGCCGCCTTTGCGCGCGCGCTGCCGGATACCCGCGTCTTCTACGCGGTGAAGGCGAACCCCGCCCCGGAAATCCTGAGCCTGCTCGCCGAGCTCGGCTCGTGCTTCGACTGCGCTTCGGTGGCCGAGATCCAGATGGCGCTGGCCGCCGGCGCGACCGCGGACCGCATCTCCTATGGCAACACCATCAAGAAGGAGCGCGACATCGCGCGGGCCTTCGAGCTGGGCGTGCGCCTGTTCTCGGTCGACTGCACGGAAGAGGTCGAGAAGGTCGCCCGCGTCGCCAGCGGCTCCAAGGTGTTCTGCCGCATCCTGTGCGACGGCGCCGGCGCCGAATGGCCGCTCTCCCGCAAGTTCGGCTGTGAGCCCGACATGGCGGTCGACGTGCTGGAGCATGCCCATCGCCTCGGCCTCGAGGCCCATGGCATCTCCTTCCATGTCGGCTCGCAGCAGAAGAACGTCGAAGCCTGGGACGGCGCCCTCGCCTCCGCCTCGGCGATCTTCAACGAATGCGCGCTGCGCGGCTTCTCGCTGAGCCTGGTCAATCTCGGCGGCGGCTTCCCGACCCGCTACCTGCAGGACGTGCCGGCGGCGGAAGCCTATGGCGAGGCGATCTTCCGCGCCCTGTCGCGGCATTTCGGCAACTCGATCCCGCAGACCATCATCGAGCCGGGCCGCGGCATGGTGGGCGGCGCGGGCCTCATCGAGGCGGAAGTGGTGCTGATCTCGAAGAAGTCCGACACCGACACGGTGCGCTGGGTCTATCTCGACATCGGCAAGTTCGGCGGCCTCGCCGAGACCATGGACGAATCGATCCGCTACCCGATCCGCACCCCGCGCGACGGCGATGCGACCGAGCCTTGCGTTCTCGCCGGCCCGACCTGCGATTCGGCCGACGTGATGTACGAGAAGGAGCCGGTCTACCTGCCGGTCTCGCTCGCCATCGGCGACAAGGTGCTGATCGAGGCCACCGGCGCCTACACCACCACCTATTCGGCGGTGGCGTTCAACGGTTTCGACCCGCTCCGATCCTACGTGATCTGAGCCACCCGGCCAAAAGGCCGAGCTCAGATCACCTGTGACCCGGACCGGGGACGGTCCGGGCGCCTTTCGGCCCGGCGGGCCGAGGGGCGGTCCTGCTCCGCCGGCGGCCTCGCCGGCAAGGGCATCCTGAACGAGCGTTCAGGCCATCGTGACGGGCGGAACCAAGCCGCTAGAGCGGAACAACCCCGCCGCACGGGACTTTCACAATTCCCTTTCACCTCTTTTGCCCGACGATCCGGGTGTTTGAGGCCGCCATGACCTACAACTTCGCCGCCACCGACGTCGTCGCCCCGCTGGCCACCCCCGTGGTCGCCGCCCCCGCGCCCGTGATCTCGCTGGAGACCCCGGCCGACATCGCCCAGCGCGAGGCGCTGCTCGACCTGTCCTTCGGCCGCGCCGCGCGCTTCGCCAAGACCTCGGAGCGCCTGCGCGAAGGCCGCCTTCCGGCCGACGGCCTCGCCTTCGCCGCACATGGCGCGGACGGGCGCGTGGTCGGCACGCTGCGGCTGTGGCATGTCACGGCCGGCCCGGCGCGCCCGGCGCTGCTGCTCGGCCCGCTGGCCATCCATCCCTGGTTCCGCTCCATTGGCCTGGGCGGCGCGATGATGACCACCGCGATCTGCGAGGCGAGCCGGCTCGGCCATGGCGCGATCCTGCTGGTCGGCGACGCGCCCTATTACGCCCGCTTCGGCTTCGACGCCGCGCGGACCGAGGGCCTGTGGCTGCCGGGCGCCTTCGACCGCAGCCGCTTCCTCGGGCTGGAGCTGACCCCCGGCGCGCTTTCCGGCGCGCGCGGCCTGGTCAGCGCGACCGGCGCGGAAATCGCGAGCCCGAGCCTGAGCGATCTGATCGTGCGTGAGGAAGAAGGCGCGCTGAAGCGCATCGCGTGAGGCGGGACGTTCCCGGCGGCTTTCCCGCCGGGCCCCAGTTTCGACGTCCCGGCCGCGCGACAGCGGCCGGGAAGGCACCGTTCATGTGAGACATTCCCATCGGAGGGAGGCGTCGAGCCCTGTCCTGCGTTCTCCTGCGAAGGATCGAGCGCGGACGCGAGGCGCCGCGTCCCTCCGCCCCCTCGGACGGGATGGGGTCGAGCGCCGCCGGGTTCCCCTCAAACGGGTCAGAACTCGACGTCGAGCTCCTCCATCTCGTCCGGCTCCTCGACCGCCGCCTCGCTCCACTCCACCATGGCGGGGTGGGCGAGCATATGCGCGCAGTAGGCCTTCGAGGCGGCGTCCAGCTTCACGTCATAGGTGGTGAAGCGCGAGCAGACCGGCGCGTACATCGCGTCCGCCATGGTCGGCGTCTTGCCGAACAGATAAGGCCCGCCATAGGTCTCGAAGCACTCCGACCAGATGGCGAGGATGCGCGCAATGTCCGCCTGCGCCCCGGTCCAGACCTTGAAGCCCGGATGGCGCGCCTTGATGTTCATCGGCAAGGCCGAGCGCAGATTGGCAAAGCCCGAATGCATCTCGCCGCTGATCGAGCGGCAATGCGCGCGCGCTGCCTTATCGTTGGGCAGCAGCCCGGCATCTGGCTTAAGTTCGTGCAGGTATTCCGCAATGGCCAGCGTGTCCCAGATGCGCAGGCCGTCATGGTCGAGGCGCGGCACCAGGAAAGACGAAGACTGCAGCAGCAGCTCGGCGCGGATGCTGGGATCGTCGGCCGAGACACGCGCCTCGGCGATCTCCAGCCCCGCCATCCGGCACAGCAGGAAACCGCGCAACGACCATGAGGAATAGTTCTTGCTACTCAGCGTCAGCACGGCATCCGGCGTTGGCGCTGCGGCCTTCGGCTTCTTGGCGGCGGCGGCTTTGGTGCCGGCAGCCGAGGTCGCGGCGGGCGCCTTCGCCTTGGCGGACGTCGCCCCCGATCCGGATGCGGGCTTGGATGCGGAAGTCGGGGCGGGCATGTGAGAAGGTCCTGTCGGGTCAGCGAGGGAAGATGAACGCGGCATCGGCAATCACTATTCGTGCCATCCCGGATGCGGTCCGCGATCGCGCGCGCCGGCCGGCGCGATGCTCGCAGGATTTGCATGACGAAAGCGCGACAATCGTCGTATCGTCGGCACCCCGTAACTGTTCTAGCCTCGGCCGCGGGCGTCCCGTTCCGGCCTTCGCTCCAAGAGCCTCACGCGCACGAGCCTCAAGCATATGATTTATGCCGCCTATCAGGCTCAGGCCGACCTGCTCGACCCGCTGCGCAGCGCGGCTCGGGTGTCGCGACGCATGATGAACACGGCGTGGGGTGCCGGCTGGGGGGCCGGCTTCGTCCACCAGAATGCCCTGCTGCGCAACATCACCGCCGCGCTTGAGATGTTCGAGCGCGTCAGCCTCTCCCATTCCCGGCCCGCCTTTGGCATCGGCACGGTCGAGGTCGGCAATCGCGAGGTGGAGGTGATCGAGGAAGTGGTGGCGCGCCTGCCCTTCGGCTCGCTGCTGCACTTCAGGAAGGATGTCGACCAGCCGCAGCCGCGCATCCTGGTGGTGGCGCCGCTCTCCGGCCATTTCGCCACGCTGCTGCACGGCACGGTGAAGACGCTGCTGCCCGAGAACGACGTCTACATCACCGACTGGCACAATGCCCGCGACGTGCCGCTCAGCGAAGGCGCCTTCGGCTTCGACGATTATGTCGAGCACGTCATCCGCTTCCTGGAGATCATCGGGCCGGGCGCCCACGCGCTCGCCGTGTGCCAGCCCTGCGTGCAGGTGCTCGCCGCCACCGCGGTGATGGCGCAGGAGGACAACCCGGCCACGCCCCATTCGATCACGCTGATGGCCGGGCCGGTCGACACCCGCATCAACCCGACCAAGGTCAACGAACTCGCCACCTCAAAGTCGATGGACTGGTTCGAGAAGAACCTGATCTCCACCGTGCCGCCGGGCTTCCCCGGGGTGGGGCGCCGGGTCTATCCCGGCTTCGTGCAGGTGGGCGCCTTCATGGCGATGAACATGGACCGGCACATCAAGGCCCATGTCGAGCTGTTCGAGAACCTCGCCATGGGCGAGCACGCCAAGGCCGACACCGCCAAGAATTTCTACGACGAGTATTTCGCGGTGCTGGACCTCGCCGCGGAATTCTATCTGGAGACCATTCGCAAGGTGTTCCAGGAGCACGACCTGCCGCGCGGGGAGCTGACCTATCGCGGCGAGAAGATCGATTTCCGCGCCATCCGCCGCACCGCGCTGCTCACGGTGGAAGGCGAGCGCGACGACATTTGCGCGGTCGGCCAGACCGTGGCCGCGCAGGACATCTGCTCCAGCCTGCGCCCGCATCTGCGCCGTCACCACATGCAGGCCGGCGTCGGCCATTACGGCGTGTTCTCCGGCCGGCGCTGGCAGGGCCAGGTCTATCCGCTGGTGCGCAACCACATCCTCGCCGCCGAAGACTGACAGCCCGCACCCGACCGACGCGATCGCTCCGTCCTGCCGGCCGCACGCCGGTACCGGGCCGGAAGGCACCGTCACGCCCCCGTCACCATTGACGGCGCAGG
This sequence comes from Ancylobacter gelatini, assembly GCF_022601675.1. Taxonomy (GTDB): domain Bacteria; phylum Pseudomonadota; class Alphaproteobacteria; order Rhizobiales; family Xanthobacteraceae; genus Ancylobacter; species Ancylobacter gelatini. The sequence goes on from NZ_JAKVIL010000009.1 coordinate 23,762, forward strand.
TTTGGGCACCCATGGTGCGCCCGTAATTTTATTACCCTCGGAACCAAAGGAGTCCCCCCGAGAATGTCGGTTTGGCCTGTCTACGCAAAGATCGATGGTCCCATCGTGATGATCGGCTTCGGCTCGATCGGTCGCGCCACGCTTCCCCTGCTGGAGCGGCACTTCGACTTCGACAAGGAACGCCTGACCGTCATCGATCCCAAGGACGATAATCGCGCATTGCTGGACGAACGCGGCATCCGCTTTCTCCAGACCGCGATCACGCGGGAGAATTACCGGGAGATTCTGGGGCCGCTGCTCACCACGGGCGGACGCGGCTTCCTCGTCAACCTGTCGGTCGATACCGGCTCGGTCGACATCATGACCTTCGCCCGCGAATGCGGCGCGCTCTATATCGATACCGTGGTGGAGCCGTGGCTCGGCTTCTATTTCGACAAGGACGCCACCCCGGCCAGCCGCTCCAATTACGCGCTGCGCGAATCCATGCTCAAGGCCAAGCGCGAGAATCCCGGCGGGTTGACCGCCGTGTCCTGCTGCGGCGCCAATCCGGGAATGGTGTCGTGGTTCGTCAAGCAGGCCCTCGTCGACATCGCGACCGACACCGGCCTCGATTTCACCATCCCCGTCACCCGCGAGGGCTGGGCCGATTTGATGGCCCGCGCCGGCGTCAAGGGCATCCACATCGCCGAGCGCGACACCCAGCGCGCCCGCGATCCGCGCCCCTTCGGCAAGTTCATCAACACCTGGTCGGTGGAGGGCTTCGTCTCGGAGGGTCTGCAGCCGGCGGAGCTGGGCTGGGGCACCCATGAGAAGTGGATGCCGGCGAACGGCCACACCCACAATTTCGGTTCCGGCGCCGCGATCTACCTGATGCAGGCCGGCGCCGCCACCAAGGTGCGCACCTGGTGCCCGAGCCTCGGGCCCCAGCACGGCTTCCTCGTCACCCATAACGAGTCGATCTCGATCGCCGATTATTTCACCGTGCGCAACGGCGCGCAGGTGTCGTACCGGCCGACCTGCCATTACGCCTACCACCCCTGCAACGACGCCGTGCTGTCCTGGCATGAGATGTTCGGCAATGAGGGCCGGTTCCAGGACGAATGGACCATCCTCACCGAGGACGAGATCGTCGACGGCCGCGACGAGCTGGGCGTGCTGCTGTTCGGCCATGAGAAGAATGCCTACTGGTACGGCTCGCAGCTCACCATCGAGGAAACCCGCAACCTGGCGCCCTACCAGACCGCGACCGGGCTTCAGGTATCCTCCGCCGTGCTGGCCGGCATGGTGTGGGCGATCGAGAACCCCGAGGCCGGCATCGTCGAGACCGACGAGATGGACTTCCAGCGCTGCCTTGAGGTCCAGAAGCCCTATCTCGGCACGTTGAAGGGCTATTACACCGACTGGACCCCGCTCGACGGGCGGCCCGGCCTGTTCCCCGAGGACATCGACACGTCCGACCCCTGGCAGTTCCGCAACATCCTGGTGCGCTGAGGGCGGGCATTGCCACGGCGTCGCGTCGAAACGGCGTGACGCCGATGGCCGCGACGCGACCGCCTTCCGGTCCGGCGCGGCGATGAACGGGCACGCGTCCCGCGACCTTCGCGCCGGTTGGAAAGCCCGGCGCGAGGGCCTATAAGCTCCGCCGATCCTTCAGGCGAGGTTTGCCGATGAACAAGGCCGTTCCGGTGCCGCGCGGCGCCGATTCCCTCAACTCCACCCTGCCCGCCGGCCACCCGCCGGTCGCCTATGGGCGGATCGGCGTGCTCATCGTCAATCTGGGCACCCCGGACGGCACCGATTACTGGTCGATGCGCCGCTATCTGCGCGAATTCCTCTCCGACCGCCGCGTCATCGAGGTCAACCGCGTCCTGTGGTGGTTCCTGCTGAACGTCGTGATCCTGTCCCGGCGCCCGCAGGCCAAGGGCAAGGATTACGAGACGATCTGGAACAAGGAGCGGAACGAGGGCCCGCTGCGCACCATCACCCGCGCGCAGTCCGAGAAGCTTTCCGCCGCGCTCGCCCCGCTCGACCAGCGCCTCGTCTTCGACTGGGCGATGCGCTACGGCACCCCGTCCATCGCCTCGCGCATCGAGGCGCTGCAGAAAATTGGCTGCGAGCGCATCCTGCTGGTGCCGCTCTATCCGCAATATGCCGCCGCCACCTCGGCCACCGTGTGCGACGCCGCCTTCGACCAGCTCAAGAAGATGCGCTGGCAGCCGGTGCTGCGCGTCGCCCCGCACTGGCCCGATGAGCCGACCTATATCGAGGCGCTGGCCAATTCCATCACCACGGAACTCGCCAAGCTCGACTGGGAGCCGGAACTGGTACTCGCCTCGTTCCACGGCATTCCCAAAAGCTATTTCGCGAAGGGCGACCCCTATCAGTGCTATTGTCACCAGACCACGCGGCTGGTGCGCGAGAAGCTCGGCTGGCCGGAGGGCAAGCTGAAGCTGACCTTCCAGTCGCGCTTCGGCAAGGAGGAATGGCTCCAGCCCTACACCGACAAGACGGTGGAGGCGCTGGCGAAATCCGGCGTGAAACGGCTCGCGGTCATCACCCCCGGCTTCGTCGCCGATTGCCTGGAGACGCTGGAGGAGATCGGCGGCGAGAATGCCGAGATCTTCCTGCACAATGGCGGCGAGAAGTTCCACTTCATCCCCTGCCTCAATGATTCGGACGGCGGCATGGCGGTTCTGGAGGCCGTGGTGAAGCGCGAGCTGCGCGGCTGGGTCGACCTCGACTGACGCGCGCTCCGCGTATCAGCACGAAACCAAACGTGTTTTGCCTCGAAGGTCGTGGTCCGGCGAGGAAGGTTCCCCCAGCGATCCAACGCGGAGAACCTCTCGTGTCCGACAGCGCCACACCCACCCGCAGCCAGATGCAGAAGATGCTCGCCGGCGAACTCTACCACGCCGGCGACGCCGAGATTCAGGCGGCGCAGGCGGAAGCGGCGGCCTTCATGGCGCGCTTCAACGCCTCCCTCGGCCAGCCGCAGGCCGAGCGCGACGCCATATTGCGCGCGCGGCTCGGCGCGATGGGCGAAGGCTCCACCATCCGCCCGCCCTTCCATTGCGATTACGGCTTCAACATCCGGCTGGGTGCCGGGGTGTTCCTCAATTTCGACTGCGTGATCCTCGATGTGGTGGAGGTCACCATCGGCGACGCCACCCAGATCGCGCCCGGCGTGCACATCTACACCGCCGACCACCCGCGCGACCCTCAGACCCGCGCCACCGGCCTCGAATTCGGCCGACCGGTGAAGATCGGCCGCAATGTCTGGATCGGCGGCGGCGCCATCATCCTGCCGGGCGTGACCATCGGCGACGACGCGGTGATCGGCGCGGGCGCGGTGGTGACGAAGGACGTGCCGGCCGGGGCGACGGCGGTGGGGAATCCCGCGCGGGTGAGGTGAGCGGGCGGGTGCGGCAAGCCGGCGCGGCCCGCTCCACACATCGTAGCCCTCTCACGACGCGTATGGCCGCCGCCGACAGGTGGAACGGTTTCGGGCAACGACGAAAGGCGGTCCGATTCGTCGCCAGATCGAGGTGCCCAGCCGATCGCACCCGTTCCGCAAATATGCGAAGCAAGATGGAACGCGGCTGACGTTCAGCCCTCTCCGCCGCCTCCCGGCGCGACCACCTCGCAGCGCCAGTCCGGGCGCAGGCCGAAGCGCTCCACCAGCCCTCGCTCGCCAGAGCGGGTGAGGCGCAGGGCGCGAGTGTCGGGCAGGTCCGCCACCCAGTCCAGTTCCCGCAGCCGGTGCAGCAGGCCCGCGCCGAGCCGGCCGGCCAGATGCGGACGGCGCTCGCTCCAGTCGAGGCAGGTGCGACACAGCGGACGGCGCGAGGAAGCCCCGGCCTCGAGATCGAGCCCGAAACCTTCGAGGAAGACCCGGCCGGCCGGCGTGATCCACGCCCCGCCATCGTCCTGCATCACGAGCCCCCGGTCCTGCAGCGCATCGGCGAGGGCCAGCGCCAGCCGGCCCGCCAGATGGTCGTAGCAGGTGCGTGCCAGCCGCAGCGCCGCGTCGCGCGGTCCCGCCGGGCGATGGCGCGCCGGGCCGGCGCCCGCCGCCACGATCAGCGCATGCACCACCTCGGCGATCTCGCGGGAGGCCAGACGGTAATAACGGTGGCGCCCCTGCCGCATGGGCGTCAGTAGCCGCGCGCCGGCGAGCTTCGCCAGGTGCCCGCTGGTGGTGGGCGCGCTCACACCGGCATGGCGCGCCAGCTCGCCGGCGGTCAGCGCCCGCCCGCCCATCAGCGCCAGCAGCATGTTGGCACGGGCGGGGTCGCCGAGAAGCGCGGCGATCTCTGCGATCTGGTTGCCCGAGACGATCGATGACATGGCCCCAGCCTAGCAGCGCACGGGCGGACCGTCAGCCGGCGACGTTTCGGCCACGGCCGAAGCATCCCGCCGTCCCGCCGCGCTAGAAGGTTGCCACCCCGCCGGTATCCTTTCCCCACGCGTCGCCTTCGAGGACACCATGATCACGCCAAGTTCCACGCCCGGTTCCCCTCCCATTGCCACCCCCGTCGGCGATCCCACCACCGTTCCGGCTCCCTCCCTGCCCCGCGAGCTGGCGCTGCTGCTGCTGCTCTCCACCCTGTGGGGGGCGTCCTACAGCTTCATCAAGGTCGGCGTGGAGACCCTTCCCCCGCTCACCTTCATGGCCGGGCGCACGCTCCTCGCCGGCGCGGTGCTGCTGGCGGTGCTGCATGCGCGCGGGTTGCGGATGCCGGCGGGGCGAGCGACGTGGCGCTATTTTCTCATCCAGGCCTGCCTGAACAGCGTGGTGCCCTTCACCCTCATCGCCTGGGCCGAGACAAGGCTCGACGCCGGGCTGGCGGTGATCCTCAACGCCACAACGCCGATCTTCGCGTTCCTGATCGCGCGTGTGATCGGCCGGCGCGAGGCGGTGGGCGGGCTCCGGCTGTTCGGGGTGGCGAGCGGGCTCGCCGGCGCCTGCCTCACGGTCGGCGCCGGGGCGCTGCACGGGCTGGGCGGGCAGCTTCTGCCGCAGCTCGCCGTGCTGGCGGCCACGCTGTGCTATGGCGGCGGCGCGCTGTATTCCGCCCGCTTCCAGGGGCTGGACCCGATGATGCCGGCAGCGGGCTCGATGATCTGCGGCGCCGCGCTGTTGCTTCCCGCAAGCCTCGTCGTCGACCGCCCATGGACCCTGTCGCCCTCCGCCGCCTCGCTCGCGGCGCTGGTCGCGCTGGCGCTGTTCTCCACCGCGCTGGCCTTCGTACTGTTCTTTCGCCTGGTGCAGACGCTGGGCGCGCTCGGCGCCACCGCGCAGGCCTATCTGCGGGTGCCGATCGGGGTCGGCATCAGCGCCGTCTTCCTCGGCGAGGCCCTGCCCCCGACCGCCTGGCTCGGTCTCATTGCCGTGGTCGCCGGTGTCATCGCCATGACGCTGCCAAGTCGCGCGACGGCACGACGCTGACTCGCCCACCTCACCCCAGATAAACCGCCGGGCCTGGGCAAATGGCCAGCCCGGACGAAAGGGCAGCTCCAACAAAGGGGCAGCTCCAACGCAAAACGGCCGGCGTGTCGCCACGCCGGCCGCTTCGTTTTCACCGTCCGGCTGCGAGGGCGTGGGCCCTCGCGCCGTGATGGATCACTCGGCCTTCTCGTTGGCCTTCTTGAGCGCGGCGCCCAGGATGTCGCCGAGCGAAGCGCCCGAATCCTGCGAGCCGAACTGAGCCACGGCTTCCTTTTCTTCGGCGATCTCCAGCGCCTTGATCGACACCTGGACCTTGCGGGCCTTGCGGTCGAACAGGATGACGCGGGCATCGAACTTCTCGCCGACGGCGAAGCGGTCCGGACGCTGGTCGCCGCGGTCGCGGGCCAGTTCCGAGCGCTTGACGAAGGTCGACATGTCGGTGCCGGCAATCTTCACCTCAACGCCGCCATCCTTCACGTCGATAACTTCGCAGGTGACGATCGCGCCCTTCTTGATCTCGCCCGAGTCCTGGAAGGGGTCGCCGGCGAGCTGCTTCACGCCGAGCGAGATGCGCTCCTTCTCGACATCCACGTCGAGAACGACCGCCTTGATCACGTCGCCCTTCTTGAACTCGTCGATGACCTGCTCGCCCGGACGGTTCCAGTCGAGGTCCGAGAGGTGGACCATGCCGTCGACGTCGCCGTCGAGGCCCAGGAACAGGCCGAACTCGGTCTTGTTCTTGACCTCGCCCTCGACCGTGGAGCCGGCCGGATACTTCTCGGCGAAGGCATCCCACGGGTTCTGCAGGGTCTGCTTGAGACCCAGCGAGATGCGACGCTTGACCGGATCGACCTCGAGGATCGCGACTTCCACTTCCTGCGAGGTGGCGACGATCTTGCCGGGGTGAACGTTCTTCTTGGTCCAGCTCATCTCGGAGACGTGGATCAGGCCCTCGATCCCCGGCTCCAGCTCGACGAACGCGCCGTAGTCGGTGATGTTGGTGACGCGACCCTTGAAGCGGGCCTCGACCGGGTACTTGGCCTCGATGCCCTCCCACGGATCGCCGAGCAGCTGCTTCATGCCGAGCGAGATGCGGTGGGTCTCGTGGTTGATCTTGATGATCTTCACCTTGACCGTCTGGCCGATGTTCAGCACTTCGGTCGGGTGATTCACGCGGCGCCAGGCGATGTCGGTGACATGCAGCAGGCCGTCAATGCCGCCGAGGTCAACGAACGCACCGTAATCGGTGATGTTCTTGACCACGCCGTCGATGACCTGACCCTCTTCGAGGTTCTGCACCAGCTCGTGACGCTGCTCGGCGCGGGTCTCTTCGAGAACCGTGCGGCGCGACACCACGATGTTGCCGCGGCGGCGATCCATCTTGAGGATCTGGAACGGCTGCGGGTTGTGCATCAGCGGGCCGACGTCGCGGATCGGACGGATATCGACCTGCGAACGCGGCAGGAAGGCCACGGCGCCGTCGAGATCGACGGTGAAGCCGCCCTTGACCTGGTTGAAGATCACGCCGGTGACCTTCTCGGTGGCGTTGAACGCCTTCTCGAGGCGGACCCAGCTCTCTTCGCGGCGCGCCTTGTCGCGCGAGAGAACGGCCTCGCCGAGAGCGTTCTCGACACGCTCAAGATAGACTTCGACTTCGTCGCCGACCTGGATCTGCTGGTCGCGGCCGGGGCCGGCGAACTCGCGCAGCGCCACGCGACCTTCGGTCTTCAGACCGATGTCGATGATGGCGAGGTCCTTCTCGATCGCGACGACGATGCCCTTGACGACGGAACCTTCGGCCGGTTCGGTCTGGCCGAAGCTCTCTTCGAGCATCGCGGCGAAATCTTCACGCGCCGAAGCGAGGGTTTGAGTAGCGGACATTTAAACTCCTGATGGCCAAAGCGCCGGCACGGGGTTGATGATGTCGCGCTGTGCCACGGGCACCGGAACTTGGCATTTCCGGCGCAGCCTTCGCGGTAAGACGAAGGCCCGGCGCATTGGCCGTGACACGCGCGACAGGATATGTCGAAGGAGAGGCGGACGATGCCAGGCGCAGAAGCCCTGCCATTCCACTCTCGATGATCCGGCGCCGAAAGCGCGGCAAGGGCGGGCATGCCTCCAAGCTTCGAAAATGCGTCTGCCGCATTCCCGGCCCGCCTGGCCGCCGCACTGACATGTGTGACACCCGGACGCGCGTGGATATAGCGCCGGATGCGTGCCAAGGCAAGGCGTTGACGAGGTGGAAACGGGAGGCTGGGCGGCGGCCGGATCGCGCTTTCCTTTCACCGGCACATGTCGGATTGTATGGCGATCGAGAGGACGGGAGCCGGGCCGCGACGCCGATGTACAATGCAAGCCCAGCTCGGCTTTCCGCAAAACGCTGGTTTCGGCGCATCTTGCGTGGGCGGCTGCTCAACGTGACGGGCGGCATCCGGCCAAAGCGTCTGCGTGCCCTCGGCCTGAGCGCTCTGCTGGCTCTCGCGGGCTCGGTTCCCGCCGCGGTGGGCGCGGTCTACTTGTCCTGGCGCGTCGACACGGCGGGCCAGCGGGCGACGCTGGCCACCACCGCGCAGGCGGTGATCCAACACACCGGGGACATCTACAGCTCGGCCACGGCGGCCCTGCGCTCCATGGCCGCCACCGATTATGCGCCCTGCTCGGACCAGCATATCCGGCACATGCGCCAGCTCATGGTGAGCTCGCCGATCACGGTCGGCGTCGCCTATGTTCATGACGGCGTGTTTCGCTGTTCGGCCTTCGGGCTTTTCGACGATCAGCGCCGCCAGAGCGCGCCCGACGTCACGCGTCCCGACGGCGTCAGCATCCATATCGGCGTGCAGTCCCGCTTCGCGCCGCAGGTCGATGTGATCGCGCTGGGGTTCGGCGACCATGCCATCCTCATCGATCCCTCGCTGCTGCTCGGCTACGCGATCGCGCCCGGAATTTCGGTGATGCTGCTGGCCGATGACGGACAGCTCATCGCCGCCCGCGACCGGGACGCCGCCATCAATGTCCAGACGCTGGCGTCGCGCGAGGGAACGGGCACCGAGAACGACGTCAATTATGCCGTCGTCCGGCAGGACGGGTGGACGGTGATCGCCACGGAACCGGCGATCGGCCTGACGGCCTATGTCCGCGCCGAAAGCCCGATGCTGCTGTGGCTGGTGGTGATCATCACCGCCTGCAGCGGCAGCGTGATCTTCTGGCTGACCCGCCGGCGGCATTCGGCGCTGAGCGAGCTGGCCGCGGCGGTCCGCCACCGCGAATTCGTGGTTCATTACCAGCCCATCATCGAGCTGGAGACCGGGCGCTGCATCGGCGCGGAGGCTCTGGTGCGCTGGCGCCGCCCCGACGGCACCATGGCGCGGCCCGACGAGTTCATCCCGCTCGCCGAGACCTCCGGCCTGATCAGGCCGATCACCGATCAGGTCATCGAACGGGTGGTGTTCGATCTCAACCAGATGCTGGTCGCGAACCGCTCGCTCCATGTCACGATCAATCTGTGTGCCGAAGACATCAGCACCGGGCGCTTCCTGCCGGTGCTGGCCGCCGCGCTGGACCACACCGGCATCTGGCCCGAGCAGATCCTGCTGGAGGCCACCGAGCGCGGCTTCATCGATGTCGAGGGCGCGCGGCGGACGCTGATCGAAGCGCGGCGCATCGGCCACGGCACCGCGATCGACGATTTCGGCACCGGCTATTCCAGCCTGCAATATCTCCAGACCCTGCCGCTCAACGCGCTCAAGATCGACAAGAGCTTCGTCGACACCATCGGCAGGGGCGCGGCGACCAGTTCGGTGACCCCGCACATCATCGACATGGCGAAGACGCTCAACCTGCTGATCGTCGCGGAGGGCGTCGAACGGCAGGACCAGGCCGATTACCTCAACGAACGCGGCGTGGAGCTGGCGCAGGGCTGGCTGTTCGCCAAGCCGCTGCCGCCGGAGGGGTTCATCGCCTTCTACCAGCAGCGCCAGCAGCGATTCGGTGCCGCGCCGGTCCGCATCAAGGACAGCCCGCGCCGTCCGGCGTCGAGGCTGGCGGCAGGTGCGCCGGCCGCACCAGCCACACATCCATGATCCAGCCCTTGCGCGCCCGCGCTTCGGCGCGCCGCGCCAAGATGGTCTCGCCCACCTCGCTCAGCCGCCCGGCCGCCAGCATCTGGTCGGGCGATCCGAGATAGGCGCCCCACCAGATGTCGAGCACGTCGCCGCGCTCCATCAGCGCGCGCAGCCCCGATCCGTCATCCAGCATGGCGACCAGCGTGGCGTCGGGCCGCAGATCGTCGAGGCCGCGCCGCCCCGTCGTTATCACCACCGGATCGCCGATCATGTTGAGCACGATGCCGTGCGCGGCGGTCAGCGCCTGCACCGCGCTGATGCCGGCAAACACCTCGGTCTCGAACGCCACCGTCCCTGCCGCCCGCACCATGTCGAGAAGGCGCAAGGTGGAATCGTAGAGCGCCGGGTCGCCCCAGACCAGGAAGGCGCCGGTGCCGTCCTCGGGCAGTTCGCGCGCGATCATCTCGCCCACCAGCGCCGCGCGCGCCGCGTGCCAGTCGGCGACGCCCGCCTTGTACGGGCCGGATGCGTCGCGCTTCGGGCTGGCGGCGCGGGCAATGCGGTAGGGTCCGCGCATATGCCGGGCGAGCAGTTCCTCGCGCAGCCGCACGAGTTCGGCGGCCGCTTCCCCCTTGTCCAGCAGGAAGAAGACCTCCGCCCGGTTCATCGCCGCGACCGCCTGAAAGGTCAGGTGATCGGGATTGCCGACACCGATGCCGATGACCAGCAGGCGGCGCATCACAGGCCGTCGCGGGCGGCGAACACGTCCTTGGCGATGAGCAGCGCATCGAGCGCCGCGGGAAAGCCGGCATAGAGCGCCATCTGCATGATGGTCTCGACCACTTCCTCGCGGGTGGCCCCGACATTCAGCGCCGAACCGATATGCACCTCCAGCTCGCGCTGGGCATGGCCGAGCGCCACCAGCCCGGCCACGGTCGCCAGCATGCGGGTGCGCAGGTCGAGGCCGGGGCGCGAATAGACGTCGCCATAGCCGAACTCGAAGATGTAGCGCGCGAAATCGGGCGCGATGTCGGCCAGCGCCGCCATCACCTTCTCGCCGCTCTGGCCGGTGATCTCCTTCAGCCGCGCCCGGCCGCGCGCCAGCCGCTCGCTCTCCGCTTCCTCGGTCATGTCCGGCTCTCCCTTTCCTGGCGCGCCGCCTCGACGATGGCCAGCGCCGCCTGCCAGCTCTGGTCGCGATCCAGCGCGCTGTTGTCGAGCAGCACCGCGTCGGGCGCCCGCACCAGCGGCGCGCTGGCACGGCCGGAATCGCGCGCGTCGCGCCGGCGGATATCCGCCAGCACCTCGTCATAGCTCGCCGTCTCGCCCCGGCCGACGAACTCGCGGTAGCGCCGCTCGGCCCGCACCTCGGGGCTGGCGGTGACGAAGATCTTCACCTGCGCCTCCGGTGCGATCACCGTGGCGATGTCGCGCCCGTCCAGCACCGCCCCGCCGGGCTGGCGGGCGAAATCCTGCTGAAGCCGGAGCAGCGCGGCGCGCACCTGTGGCACCGCCGCGACCTTGGAGGCCGCCTCGCCCACCGGCCCGGCCTTCAGCGCCTCGGCATCGAGCGCGGCGACATCCAGTCCGGCGGCGATTTCGCCCAGCGCGTCGGCGTCGTCGAAGGCGACACCGCGCGCCAGCGCCGCCGCCCCGACCGCGCGATAGAGCAGGCCGGTATCGAGATGCGGCAGCCCGTAATGGGCGGCCAGCCGGCGCGCCAGCGTGCCCTTGCCCGAGGCGGCCGGGCCGTCGATGGCGATGGTCATGAGGCCGGCGTCTCCTCGATCACCGCGCCGAGCGCCCGCATGATCGGCGTGAAGGCGGGGAAGCTTGTGGCGACGAAGCTGATGTCGTCGATGGTCACCGGCTGCTCGCTCGCCAGCCCCATCACCAGGAAGCTCATGGCGATGCGATGGTCCATATGGGTCGCGACTGGCCCCGCGCCGGGCACCACGCCGCGGCCCTCGACGATCAGATCGTCCCCCTCGATGCGATGCACGACGCCCGTGGCTTCAAGCCCGGCCGCCACCACCGCCAGCCGATCGGATTCCTTGACCCGCAATTCGGACAGCCCGCGCATCCGCGTCGTGCCCTGCGCGAAGCCGGCCGCCACCGCCAGAACCGGATATTCGTCGATCATCGAGGGCGCGCGCTCGGCCGGCACCACGACGCCCGTCAGCGAGGCATGCCGCACATGCAGGTCCGCGACGCTCTCGCCGCCCTCGATGCGCTCGTTCAGCAGCGTGATGTCCGCGCCCATCTCCTTCAGCGTCGTGAGCAGGCCGGTGCGCAGAGGATTGGTCATCACACCCTCGATCACGATGTCGGAGCCCGGCACGATGAGCGCGGCGACCAGCGGAAACGCGGCGGAAGACGGATCGGATGGCACGCGCACCGGCGCCGGCTTGAGTTCGGGCCGCCCCTTGAGCGTGACCTTGCGGCCATGCTCGCCATAGGGCTCGACCCGCACATCGGCGCCGAAATGGGCCAGCATGCGCTCGGTATGGTCGCGGCTCGCCTCTTTCTCGATCACCGTGGTCTCGCCCGGCGCGCCGAGGCCGGCGAGCAGCACGGCGGACTTGATCTGCGCCGAGGCCACCGGGCTCTCATAGATGATCGGCATCAGGTCGCGCGGGCCCTTGAGCGTGACCGGCAGGCGCCCGCCCTCGGCGGCGTCCAGAACCTCGACACCCATCTGCTCCAGCGGATCGAGAATGCGGCGCATCGGGCGGCGGCGCAGGCTGGCATCGCCGTCGAAGGTGGCGATGATCGGGTTGCCGGCCACCACGCCCATCATCAGCCGGGAGCCGGTGCCGGCATTGCCGAAATCGAGCGGCCCCTCGGGGCTGCGCAGTCCACCGACGCCCACGCCCTTGACCCGCCATTCGCCCTCGCCGACCCGCTCCACCACCGCGCCGAGCGCGGCGCAGGCCTTGGCGGTATTCAGCACGTCCTCGCCTTCCAGCAGGCCGGAGATGCGGGTCTCGCCGACAGTGAGCGTGCCGAAGATGAGCGCGCGGTGCGAGACCGACTTGTCGCCCGGCACGCGGGCCCGGCCCTTCAGCGGACCCGAGCGACGCGCCAGCGCCGGAACCGGCGCGCCGGCTCCGTGAGCGGGAGGAGCCGCGGTCTGAGCCGTGGACGGCGAAAGCGTGTCGGTCATGCGATCGGGCCTCTTTTCGGTGGTCGGGCGATGGGCAGGTTTGTCGCGGCGCTTCCTACCATGAGCCCGTCAATGTCGCCACGCCATGCGATTGCGTCTTGACTCCGCCAAACTCGCGGTTCAATGGGAGCCTCCCTTCAATCACCACCTTCCGAGGTTACGAAACAGTGGTGAAATCCGAACTCGGCACCAAGCGCATCTGTCCCGTCACCGGGCGGAAGTTTTACGACCTAAACAAGGATCCGGTGATCTCGCCCTATACCGGCCAGATCGTCCCGATCACCGCTCCCGTAACCCGCGGGCGCGCCGAACCGGCACGCGCCTCCGTCGTCGAGACGGAGACCGAGGCGGAGGAGACGCCCGACGTCGAGCTGGTCTCGCTGGAGGACGCCGACGAGGAAGCCGCCGGCACCCCCACCAAGGCGGCGCCGACGGATGACGACATCGAGATCGACGACGAGGTCGATAGCGACGACGACGACGACACCTTCCTCGAAGAAGACGAGGATGGCGACGACGACGTTACCGACCTGATCGGCGACGGCCTCGAGGACGACGAGGAGAGCTGACGGCTGTGGAGAGAATTTCCCTCTTTCACGAGAGGGGTTGCAGTCTCTCCCGCCATGTGCTTTACGACCGTCCGCACCGGCTGATGCCGGCGCGACAAGCCGGGTGAGACACCCAAGGCGACGAACCGCTCCGGCGGGGAAGCGCCCGCCCGGCGACCCCCGGTGGGGCCATAGCTCAGTTGGGAGAGCGCTTGAATGGCATTCAAGAGGTCGGCGGTTCGATTCCGCCTGGCTCCACCAAATCTCCCCCGACAAGTCAGATAGACCGGCGACACGCGGCGCTCAGTGCCCGACATCGCGCTCCGATCAGCCCCATCGGACTCAGGGGATTTCGTCGCCACCTCCCCGGATGCTCTCATCGCCCGCGAGCCGATTTGATTCGGGTGACAGGATGGCGAAGAAACGCAGGCCGGTTCGGATCACGAATGTCGAGGCGCTGCGCCGGCTTGAGCGCATGGCGCCGCTGATCCTGGAGGACGTGCAGATCGCACTTGCCGCCGGGACATCGCTCGCCGCCGCGAATGATCTCGTGACCGCTACCGCGAACACGGCGCGGCCGGGCGCTGTGGTCTATCGCACCATCCAGCAGAGCCTGACGCTAAGCCTCGCCACATCGCTCGCCCGGCTCTTTGATCACGGCACCCTCAGCCGTCACCCGAACACGCGCGATGTGGCCTCGCTCCCGCTCATGGTGCGGCTGCTCAAGCAGAAGCGAAACCAGGGCGCGCTGATCAAGCGCGCGCGGCGATGGACGCCGATGCAGCCGGATCTGGAGGACATGCACGTCGCGGCTTGCATGACGGCCATTGAAGGCGCGATCGCCCGCTATGACGTCTTCGCGAGGTCCCGCGAGGGCAAGGCCATCCTGGGGCGACTGAAGAGATTCCGGGATGGGCGGCTCGCTCATGCCCTGATGGAGGAGACACGCGACGCTCAGCCGCTCTACCATCACCTCTTCGGCCTCACGGCCGTGGCACGGGGCGTCGCAAGCTCCGCCGCGCTGGCGATCAAAGGGCGATCGCCAAGCCTGACCGCCGTCGAGAGCATCTGGCGGCGGCACGCCGAACTATTCTGGGCGGCGGCATTGGATCACGACGGGGAGCGCGCTGGCTCTGCGCAAAACTGACGAAGACCGCTTCGCCGGCCCGGGCGCCCCATTCAACGCGGCGTAATCCACCGCCCCTCGCTCGATTTCGTTTCCGGGCGACACGCCTCCCATCGGCGTCGTCCATGCCGACCCTGACGCCCCCACGGCGTCGCGGATCGGCTCGGGCGCGTTACGCCAGGCCGGCGCGATAGAGGTCGCTCAGCGCGGCGCGCTGGCGGTCCTTGGAGCAGATGTCGCGGATATTGCCGATCATGTCGTAGGTGCCGGAGCGGGCGTCCGGCGAATCAACCCAGGCCCCGAGCCGTTCCGCCGCCGCCGCCGGCGAATCGACCAGCGCGTCGGCGGGCAGGTCGAAGCCGGAAAAGGCCGAGATATTCCGCACGATGATCGGCCGCCCCAGCGCCGCCGCCTCGATCACCGTCATCGGGAACCCCTCCCACGCCGCGACGTGCAGATAGAGGTCGCATTCGGCGAGATAGGCGTGGGCCTCGGCATGGTTCACCCAGCCGGTGACATGGACGCCGGCCGCCTTCAGCGCCGCCGTCATCTGCTCATCGCCGCCGCCGACCCAAGTGAAGGTGAATTTGTCGCGCACCCCCGCCGGCAGCCGCTTCAGGATCTGCAGCAGGAAGCCGGGGTCCTTCTGCGGGCACAGGCGGCCCATGCTGACCACATGGGCGTGGCCGTCATTCTCGAAATGCCGGATCGGGCCATGGTCGAAATCGGTGGTGTTGGGGATGAAGACGCTGCGGGTGCGCGGATTCATGCGCTGCGCCAGCTCCACCTCCTTGAGGCTCACACCGGCGAAGGCGGCCGAGCGCGAGCTCAGCATCTTCTCAGCCACGAAATAGATGCCTCGCAGCGCCGGATTGGCACTGCGGCGATGGAAGCTAAAGCCGTGGGGGGAGTAGACCAGCCGCGAGGGGTCGATACCCGCCATCCGGCCATAGACGCCGGCAAAGCTGGAATGAAGGTGCACGAAATCCGGCTCGACCTCCTCCACCTTGCGGCGAATGTCGATCACCGCGCCGACAAAGCCGCGCCGCATGCCCGAAATCGAGGAAAACCGGGCAGAAAGGTCCTTGGACAGCGGCTGGTCCTGCCGTTCGCAAACCAGCAGGTGATGGTCGATCTCGGGTGTGCTGTCCGCAAACGAATAGAGTGAAGATACGATACCGCCGCCGAACGCTTCACTGACATGAAGTACCTTACAGGGCATAGATGGGCGTCCCAAAAATACAAATTTCGCAATAATTCGACGGGTGCAGCCAAAATGCGCTGCGCCGTCCTCCACCATACCGGTCTTCGCGCTTGCAGCAAAGATTTCGCCGCGCCTCACTGGCCCCGATGCCTCATTTTTCCGGCGGCCGATGGGGCGGCATGGTCAGTTTGCGGTATCGAGGCCTCGTCTGTCCAACGGCCCGCGCGGCTGAACGAGGTGGGCCGGCCCACAGGCGCGGAGGTTTCAAGGACAGATCGGCCGCCTTGTGCGCCGGCATTCGGACCGTACGTTCGGCCCGTCGCCAAGGCAATCGCCGACCCTATGCGGCCGCGCGCATCGCCGGCACGGCCTGAATTGGCGGCTCAAAACGCACTCGCCCCCCGCGGCGGGCCGCGAGGGGCGAGGATCGGCAGGATCGAGGCCCGCGACGGGCCGGAGTGATCAGGCGCCGGCGCGGCCGATGCTGACATAGCGGAAGCCGTGGCGCGCCATGTCTTCCGGCTGGTAGATGTTGCGCAGGTCGACGAGGACCGGATCGGCCACGCCGTCCTTAAGCCGCGGCAGGTCGAGCGCGCGGAACTGGTCCCATTCGGTGACGATGACGATGCAGTGCGCATCGGCCGCCGCCTCATAGGCGCTCTCGGCATAGGCGATGTTGGTCGGCAGCAGCGGCTTGGCCTGCTCCATGCCCACCGGGTCATAAGCGCTCACCTTGGCCCCCGCATCCTGCAGCGCCTGGATGATGGAGATGGAGGGCGCCTCGCGCATGTCGTCGGTGTTCGGCTTGAAGGTCAGGCCGAGCACGGCGACCTTCTTGCCATAGAGGTCGCCGCCCACCGCGCGCAGCACCTTGCGGGCCATGGCGCGCTTGCGCTGGTCGTTGATCGCCACCGTGGTCTCGATCAGCCGCACCGGGCTGTCATTGTCCTGCGCGGTCTTCACCAGAGCGAGCGTGTCCTTGGGGAAGCACGAGCCGCCATAGCCGGGGCCGGCATGCAGGAATTTCGAGCCGATGCGGTTGTCCGCGCCGATGCCGCGCGCCACCTGCTGCACGTCCGCCCCGACCTTCTCGCACAGGTCCGCGATCTCGTTGATGAAGGTGATCTTCATCGCGAGGAAGGCGTTGGCGGAGTATTTGATGAGCTCGGCGGTGCGGCGGTCGGTGAAGATCAGCGGCGAGGCATTGAGGAACAGCGGCCGATAGACATCGGTCATCACCGCCTTGGCGCGCTCGTCCGTGGTGCCGATGACGATGCGGTCCGGGCGCTTGAAATCGCCGATCGCCGCGCCCTCGCGCAGGAATTCCGGGTTGGAGACCACCGCGACATCCGCCGCCGGATTGGCCTCGCGCATCAGGCGTTCCACCTCGTCGCCGGTGCCCACCGGCACGGTCGACTTGTCGACCACCACGGTGAAGCCCTTCACCGCCGCTGCGATTTCGCGGGCCGCGCCATAGACATAGCTCAGGTCTGCATGGCCGTCGCCGCGCCGGGAGGGCGTGCCCACCGCAATGAACACCGCATCCGCCTCGCCCACCGGGCCGGCGAGATCGGTGGTGAAGGACAGGCGCTGCTCGCGCACGTTCTTGGCCACGAGATCGTCGAGGCCGGGCTCGTAGATGGGAAGCCGGCCGCTGTTGAGCGCGTCGATCTTCGAGGCGTCCTTGTCGACGCAGATGACCTGATGACCGAAGTCGGCAAAGCAAACACCAGATACCAGCCCGACATAGCCCGAGCCGATCATGACGATCTTCATTAAATACGCCCCCGAGACAAATGCATTTCGTGCAAAAAGTTGTCTGACCCCAAAACAATGGTCACCCGACAAAACCACTGCCACGCCGTTTTTGCAACGCGGTAGGCAACGGAATGGCACGCGGCGCGACGGATTGTCCGGCCCGTCTTGCGCCCGTGCAACGACCCCGTTCCGCGGAGGTGCACGCGCGGGGAGGCCCGGCACGCGCTACGCGGGAACTTATTCAATGAGTTCTAAATATCCGCGAAAGAAATAAGCGTCGACACCACACGAACATCGCGGTGCATTGAGGCATATCTCATATGGGATACAGAACATAATTCGAGTTGATGGGTATTCGCTGGAAATTATGCCGTGTCTTGAACGCATTGCATGGTGGACAGAACGGCGGCCTTGCGGCAGTCTTGCTGGAGGTATCCCCAGAACGAGATCGAGCCGTGCTTACCTTTAGTAATGCCGTCTACCGTATTTACCAAGCGACTCTGAGCCCGCAGCACTGGCTGGACGCCTTGGACGGAGTGGCCTCGCTCTGCGATTCGGATGGCAGCTTCATCACCGCGAGAGGCGGGACGGACTGGGTGATGGTGCTCAACTCCACCTCTCTCGACCAGGCGATGAAGGCGGTGCGCACCTCGCCCTGGATGGCGCGCAACATCTGGCTGGAGCGGCTCAACGAGGCGGCCTACAGGGTCGGCGACGTCTACCGCGATCAGGATGTCGCCACCCCCGAGGAGATCGAAACCCACCCGTTCTATGTTGATTTCCTGCCCAGCGTCGGCCTTGGCTGGAACATGGCCGCCATCATCCATTCCGATTTCGGCGCGCCCACCGGGCTGCTGGTGCAGCGCGCCCGCGAAAAGGGTCCCTATACCCGCGCCGAGATGGACGCGCTGCAGCGGCTGTCGCGCCATGTCGAACAGTCGCTGCGCATTTCCGCGCGCCTCGTCGACGGGCAGTCCTTGAACGACACCTTGACCCGCACGCTGGATTCGCTGGACCGCCCGACCTTCATTCTCGACCCGGAGCAGCGGCCGGTGCACATCAACCGGCAGGCTCTCGGCCTGATGGGGCGCTATTTCACCGAGGAGGATGGCCGGCTGGTACCGGTGGCCGAGCGCGAGCGCGCGGTCTTCAGCGCGGCGGTCCGCAGCGCGCTCGGCGATGCCGACGACCAGAAGGAAGGCCCCCAGCCGATCACACTGTCGACGCCGACCGGCGAGGCGCCGCTGGTGGCGTGGATCCTGCCGCTGGTCGGCGCCTCCGCGGACCGGATCGGCGCGGTGCCGCGCGGGGAGCGGGTCGTGGTGCTGGTGCAGACACTCAATGGCGAGCGCAGCATCGACCCGACCGTGATCCGCAACGTGTTCGGTCTCACGCTCGGCGAGGCCCGGCTGGCGGCGCAACTGGGGGCGGGGCACAGCCTGCGCCAGTCAGCCGCCGAGCTCGGCATCACGGAAGGAACCGCGCGGGTGGTTCTCAAGCGTGTGTTTCAGAAAATGGGCGTGCAACGCCAGTCTCAATTGGTCGCGAACCTTGTCATGTTCGGTGGGACCGGACGGCGAGCGGCGGATCCGGTGGAGACGTCGGAATAGTCTCAATGTCGATCGCGAGCCACATCTCGCGTCGATCTTGAAAGACGGCGCGAGCGGCGCGGGTTTTCCAGGAAAACCCGTCACGGGCCGTCCATGTCCTGAATTTTTATTTGGTTTATCCAGTAGAGGTCGCCATGAGCAACACGCCGAATCCGCAACCGATCCGGGGCAGCAAGGGCGCCGACATCGTCGGTCCGCGAAACCTCGTGGTCGAGGCTCAGAACCCCGACATCTTCCTGCCGCCGGCCACCGACAATGGCGGCATCCCCAATCTCAAATTCCCCTTCGCCATGGCGCACAACCGGCTGGAGGATGGCGGCTGGGCCCGCGAGGTCACGCAGCGCGAAATGGGCTCGCTCAAGGAACTGGCCATCGTCAACATGCGCCTGCCCGCCGGCGTGGTGCGCGAGCTGCATTGGCACAAGGAAGCCGAGTGGGCCTATGTGCTGAAGGGCCGGGTGCGCTTCTACCTGATCGACGACCAGCGCCAGACCCTGATCGAGGACCTTGAGCCCGGCGATTTGTGGCTCGCCCCGGCCGGCTTCCCGCACGCGATCCAGGGCCTCGAGGAAGGCACCGAATTCGTCCTCGTGTTCAACGACGGCAATTTCTCCGAGAACCAGACCCTGCTGGTGACCGAACTGTTCGCCCACACCCCCCGCGAGGTTCTGGCGAAGAATTTCGGCGTCCCGGTCGAGGCGTTCGAGGGCATCCCGGCCTCGGAGAAGTACATCTTCCGCCAGCCGGTGCCGCCGCCGCTCGAACAGGTGCGCTCGGAGCTGGGCGCGGTTTCCTTCACCGACAAATATGTGTTCCGCGCCTCGAAGGTCGCGCCGACCCCCTATCCGGGCGGCGCGACCACGGTGGTCGATTCGCACAGCTTCGGCGTCACCAATCTCGCCGCGCTGTTCATCGACCTCGAACCGGGCGGCATGCGCGAGATCCACTGGCACCCGGACGCGGACGAAATCCAGTACTACATCAGCGGCAAGGCCCGCATGACCGTGTTCGACGCGGTGAGCAACGCACGGACCTTCGATTTCGTGGCCGGCGACGTGGGCTACGTCCCCAAGACGCTCGCCCATTACATCGAGAACACCGGCGACGAGCCGGTGCGCGTGCTCAATGTGTTCCACACCGCCGAGTACCGGGACGTCTCGCTCAACAACTGGCTCGCGCTGACGCCGCGCCATCTGGTGGAGGGGCATCTCGATATCGGCGATCCGCTCATGTCCTCGCTCCGCGCCACCCGCCAACCCGTGGTCAAGGGCTAGCGCCCCGCAACGGGCGGATGTCCCCATCGGATGTCCGCCCCGTGCACCTTTCCTGAACGAGGTTCGGTATAAATTGCGGTATCACGCGGGGTAAGACCGGCGTGATACCGGCGCGACGGTCGCCACAGATTTCGCATTTCGAGTTTCCGGCATCCTGGATGCGGCACTCAGAACATAAGGGGGAGCGGACATGGAAGAATTCATGTCGAAGATGCTGGTGTCGGACCTGATACCGATCATTGCCGTGATGGCCCTGGGCTATGCCGCCGGCAAGCGCAACGTGTTTCAGGAAGACCAGGCCCGCGTCCTGAACAAGCTGGTGCTCGACTTCGCGCTGCCAGCGGCACTGTTCGTCTCGATCGTGAAGGCCGACCGCGCCATGCTGGTCGAGAACGCGACGCTCAGCGCCATCTCGCTGGTGGGCCTCGTGTTCCTGTTCATGCTCTCCTATTTCACGCTGCAATGGTTCTTCAAGCGCTCCAAGGCGGAAGGCGCGGTCTGCGCGCTGATCGCCGGCTCGCCGACCATCGGCTTCCTCGGCTATGCCGTGCTCGATCCGCTCTACGGCACCGGCGTCGAGACCGGGCTGGTGATCGCCATCGTGGCCATCGTGGTCAACGCCGTGACCATCCCGATCGGCCTGTATCTGCTCAATGCCGGCGGCGGCGGCGAGAAGACCGCCGATGGCGCCCCCCACGGCAACGCGCTGCTGGCGGCGATGAAGGAGCCGGTGGTGTGGGTGCCGGTGCTCGCCGTGGCGCTGGTGGTGATCGGCGTGCGCGTTCCCGATCAGTTCGACCCGACCTTCAACCTGCTGGCGCAGGCCAATTCCAGCGTCGCGGTGTTCGCCGCCGGCCTCACCCTCTCGGCCTACAAGATCGAGCTGGACTGGGAAGTGGCCTACAACACCGCCTTCAAGCTGATCCTGATGCCGGGCGTGTTCCTGCTCGCCGGCTGGGCCTGCGGCCTCGACGCGACGATCCTGCAGATGCTGGTGCTGAGCGTCGCCCTGCCGCCGGCCTTCTCGGGCATCATCATTTCCAGCCGCTTCCAGGTCTACACCCGGACCGGCACCTCGACGCTGGCGGTCTGCGTGCTCGGCTTCATCGTCGCCGCGCCGTTCTGGGTCTATCTCGCCCGGATGGTGGGCGGAAGCTGATACCGGCCGGCCACCCGCCCGACATGGGTGGCGTGGCCGGCCGCCTCTGCTGATCGGCCCCGGCCGCACCCCGGCCGGGGCCGTGCCTTTTCCCGCCCGCGCGAAACCTGCGCCGGCGCACGGTGTCGCAGCCGGCACACGATTTTTTGTGGCCCAGTTCCCGGCCGGCCCGCTAAACAGGGCACCGGCCCGGTCGCGCCGCCGGGTCTGGCGCAGGACAAGGCCGCCCGCACGCATGACCCAGACGCCCGACCATTCCGAGGACGGCACTCCCGAACAGGGCCGGACGGCGCGCCGAAAGCTGGAGCGCTGGCTGCGCGCGCAACGCCCGCTCGCCGGGCCGGCGCTGAGGCGGGCCGGCATGTTCGGCGCGCTGGCCGGCTGCCTCGTGGTGCCGCAGGCCTGGCTGCTCGCCGCCGCCATCTCGCCGATCGTGACCGAGGGCGGAACGCTCGCGCAGGCCCTGCCCTGGTTGCTGCCGCTGGTGGCGCTCTACCTGCTGCGCTTCGCCCTCGCCCAGGGCGCCGACCGCGCCGCGATCCGCGCCGGGGCGGCGGTCAAGGCCGCGATCCGCGACCGGCTGCTGCGCCATCTCCAGGCACTGGGGCCGTCCTATGTCCGGCGCCATGCCAGCGGCGCACTCACCACCGCCGCGCTCGACGGCGTGGAGGCGCTGGAGCCCTATTACACGCGCTACCTGCCGCACATGCTCTCGCTCGCCGTGGTGCCGGCGCTGATCCTCGTCGTGGTGATGCCCCGCGACTGGATATCCGGCGTGGTCCTGCTGGTCACCGGCCCGACCATCCCCGTCTTTATGATCCTGATCGGGCTCGGCACCGAAAAGCTGAACCAGCGGCAATGGCGCCGCCTCACCCAGCTCGGCGGGCGCCTGCTCGACGCGCTGCAGCGCCTGACCACGCTGAAGATGTTCAACGCCACCGAGCGCGAGGCCGGCGTGCTCGCCTATGTCTCGGAGGAATACCGCCGCAGCACGATGAAGGTGCTGCGCGTCGCCTTCCTGTCGTCGCTGATGCTGGAATTCTTCGCGACCGTCGGCATCGCGCTGGTGGCGGTGCTGATCGGCTTCCGGCTTCTCTATGGCCATATGGGCTTCGAGGCCGGCTTCTTCGCCCTGCTGCTGGCGCCGGAATTCTACGCCCCGCTGCGCCAGCTCGGCGCCGATTACCATGCCCGCATGGAGGCGATCGGCGCGTCGGAACGTCTGGTGGCGATTCTGGAGACGGAACCGCCCGCCAACGGCACGGCCCGCCCGGCGCTGCCGGCGCGCATCGAGATCGCCTGCGACGATGTCAGCTTCGCCTATCCGCAGGGCCGCACCGCCCTCGACGGCGCGAGCCTGACGCTGGAAGCGGGCGCGGTAACCGCTCTGGTCGGGCCGAGCGGGGCGGGCAAGAGCACGCTGCTCGCCCTGCTGCTCGGGCTGGAGCGGCCGCAAGGCGGGCGCATCCTGATCGCCGGGCACGACCTCGCCACCATGGACAGCGAACACTGGCTCGCCCATGTCGCGCTGGTGCCGCAGCGCCCACACATGTTCGCCGGCACGGTGCGCGACAACATCGCGCTCGCCTTGCCGGAGGCGCCGCTGGAGCGCGTCCGCGACGCCGCCCGCCTCGCCGAGGCCGACGACTTCATCATGGCGCTGCCGGAGGGCTACGACACGCCGCTCGGCGAGCACGGCCTCACGCTCTCCGGCGGGCAGGCGCAGCGCATCGCGCTCGCCCGCGCTTTCCTCAAGGACGCCCCCGTGGTGCTGATGGACGAGGCCACCACCGGGCTCGACGCGGCGTCGGAGGCGCTGGTGACCAGGGCCGTGGCCCGTCTGGCGGAGCACCGCACCGTGCTGGTGATCGCCCACCGGCTGCGCACCGTCCGGCTCGCCCGGCGCATCGCGGTGATGGAGGCCGGCCGGATCGTCGAGCACGGCACGCATGAGGCGCTGGCCGCCGGCGACACGCGCTATGCCGCGCTGCTGGCCTCCGCCGGGCTGGCCGAGGCGGAGGTGGCCGAGACTGGGGTGGCCGAGACTGGGGTGGCCGAGACTGGGGTGGCCGAGACTGGGGTGGTTTCGAGCGGGACGGAGGCCGGTCATGAATGATCTGAAGGTTCTCCTGCGCCTGCTGGCGCTGTTCCGGCCCTATCGCGGCTGGATGCTGCTCGGCGCCCTGCTCGCCAGCATCACCGTGCTCGCCAGCGTGGCGCTGATGGCGGTGGCCGGCTGGTTCATCGCCGCCATGGCGACCGCGGGCATGGCCGGCGTGCTCATGAACTATTTCCTGCCCGCCGCCGGCATCCGCGCCTTCGCGATCCTGCGCACCGGCGGGCGCTATGCCGAGCGCGTGGTCTCGCACGAGGCGACGTTCCGTCTGCTGGCGCGGCTACGGGTCTGGCTGTTCCGCAAGCTGGTGCCGCTGGCCCCGGCGCAGCTCCAGAACCATCGCGGCGCCGACCTCGTCTCGCGTATCCAGGCCGATATCGACACGCTGCAGCACGCCTATCTGCGGCTGTATTCGCCGCTGGTGGTGGCGCTGGTCGGCACGGCGGTGGTGGTCGCGGTGCTGGCCCTGTTCAGCCCGGCGGTGGCGATGGTGGTGCTCGCCCTGCTGCTGGTCGCCGGGGCGCTGGTGCCGGGGCTGGTGTACCGCGCCGCGTCCACCCCCGGCGCGCAGGTGATCCGCGAGCGGGCCGCGCTGCGCGTGGCGCTGGTCGACGCCCTGCAGGGCATGACGGACCTGCGCGTCCAGGGCGCGCAGGAGCGGATGGCCGAGACCATCGCCGGGGTTTCGGAACGGCTCGGCGCGCATCAGTCCCGCGTGGCGCGGCTGGGCAGCCTGTCGGAGGGCATGGTCGGGCTGTGCGCCAATCTCGCGACGTGGAGCGCGGCGGCGCTCGCCATGCTCGCGGCCGGCGCCGGCACGCTGGCCCCGGAGCAGGTGCCGATGCTGGCGCTCGCCGCCTTTGCGAGCTTTGAAGCGGTGGCCCCGCTACCCTTGGCGATGCAGCGTGTCGGCGAGATCGCGGCCGCCGCGCGGCGCATCTTCGCGCTGGCGGATGAGGTGCCGGCGATCGCCCCGGTCACCACGCCGTCGCCGACCCCGCTCGACTCGTCGATCCACTTCCACGGCGTTCGCATGCGCTATGACGCGGCGGGCCCGCTCGTTCTCGACGGCATCGACCTCGACATCCCCGCCGGCCGGCGCGTCGCGGTGATCGGCCCGAGCGGCGCCGGAAAGACCTCGCTCGCGCGGGTGCTGCTGCGGTTCTGGGACTATGAAGGCGGCGAGATCCGCTTCGGCGGGCACGATCTGCGGGCCTACCGGCAGGACGATCTGTTCCGCCTCATCGGCGTGCTGTCGCAGGACACGCAGCTTCTGAACGCCAGCGTGCGCGAGAACCTGCTGGTCGCCGCGCCCGACGCCGACATGGCGGCGATGGAGCGGGCGATGCGCGCGGCCCAGCTCCACGATTTCATCGCCGCCCAGCCCCATGGCTACGACAGCTGGATCGGCGAGGGCGGCGTGCGGCTCTCGCTCGGACAGGCCCGCCGGCTGGCGCTGGCGCGGGTTCTGCTGCGCGATCCGTCCATCCTCATCCTCGACGAACCGACCGAGGGTCTCGACGCTCCCACCGGGCGGGCATTGATGGAGGCCGTCATGGACGCGATGGCCGGGCGCACCCTGCTGGTGATCACCCACCGTCCGGAAGAGGTCCGCGACCTCGTCGACGACACCGTCCGCCTGACCGACGGGCGCCTTGTACGAGGTATTTAAAAACCGTCAGGCCGAGGGTGGTAAAAGACCGGATCGGGCGAACTTGATAATGAAGTCAATGCGATCCGAAAAGTTTAGAACCATTGTCAGTCTTGCCATCGTCGCAGGGCACCGGCACTATAGGTAACAGGTGGAGCGGAATTTCGGGGGGGATTCCGGAAGGGTTCCCAGCTCGCCAGCGGTCGTATCCGGATCGGTTTCGATCCGCAGCGAGAGTGTCCCTGATGGTCAATGACCTTGTCGTCGATCTTTCCCGCCTGCAGTTCGCTGCCACAGCCCTCTACCACTTCATGTTCGTGCCGCTGACGCTCGGCCTGACCGTGCTGCTCGCCACGATGGAGACGGTCTATGTGGTGACCGGGCGCACGATCTATCGCGAGATGACGCAGTTCTGGTCGAAGCTGCTGCTGATCAACTTCGCCCTCGGCGTCGCCACCGGCCTCACCATGGAATTCCAGTTCG
Source organism: Ancylobacter gelatini (assembly GCF_022601675.1). GTDB lineage: Bacteria > Pseudomonadota > Alphaproteobacteria > Rhizobiales > Xanthobacteraceae > Ancylobacter > Ancylobacter gelatini. Next base: position 49,367 of record NZ_JAKVIL010000009.1, read on the forward strand.
GCACCAACTGGTCCTACTATTCCAGCTTCGTCGGCGACACCTTCGGCACCCCGCTCGCCATCGAGGGCCTGATGGCCTTCTTCATGGAATCCACCTTCATCGGCCTGATGGTGTTCGGCTGGGAACGGCTTTCCAAGGCGCAGCACCTGTTCGTCACCTATCTGGTGGCGCTCGGCTCGAACCTGTCCGCGCTGTGGATCCTGGTCGCCAACAGCTTCATGCAGCACCCGCAGGGCGCCTCGTTCAATCCGGTGACGATGCGCATGGAGCTGGACAGCTTCTTCCTGCTGTTCTTCAACAGCGATGCGCAGTCGAAATTCGTGCACACCAGCCTCGCCGGCTTCGTGACCGCGGCGGTGTTCATGTGCAGCATCAGCGCCTTCTACATGCTGCGCGGCCGGCATCTCGACTTCGCCCGGCGCTCATTCCGCATCGCCGCCCTGTTCGGCATGCTCGGCACCGCCGGCACGCTGACCCTGGGCGATTCGCTCGGCTATTTCGCCGCGCGCGTGCAGCCCACCAAGCTGGTGGCGATGGAAGCGCTGTGGAAGACCGAGGCGCCGCCGATCGCGTTCAACGTCATCGCCTTCCCCTCGCAGAGCGAGCAGCGCAATCTCTGGGCGATCCAGATTCCCGGCATGCTCTCGCTGCTCGTCACCCATTCGCTGGATCAGGAGGTCGCCGCCGCCGACCAGCTGGTCGAGCAGGCCAAGGGCCGGATCCGGAACGGCGTGCCGGCGGTGCAGGCGATGATGGCGCTGAGCGCCGATCCGACCGACGCCAACGCCCTCGCCCAGTTCAACGCCCATCGCGCCGATGTCGGCTACGGCCTGCTGGTGCAGCGCTACGCGCCCGATGGCGACCTGACCAGGATCACCGACGCCGATGTCGACCGCGCGGCGCTCGACACGCTGCCCGAGGTCTGGATCATCTTCTGGGCGTTCCGCGCCATGGTCGGCTTCGGCGTGCTGATGCTCGGTTATTTCGTGCTGGCCAGCATGCTCACCCTGTCCAACAAGGTGCACAGGCTGCGCTGGTTCCAGTGGGCCTCGCTGCTGATGCTTCCGGCGCCCTACATCGCCTGCGAGGCGGGGTGGATCGTCGCCGAGATGGGCCGCCAGCCCTGGACGGTCTACGAGGTGCTGCCGACCTGGCTCTCCGCCTCGACCCACAGCGTCACCTACATGGCGTTCTCTGTAGCCGGCTTCGTGCTGCTCTACACCATCTTCGCCATCATCGAGGTCTATCTCATGGTCCACTTCATCCGGAAGGGACCCGATGACGGCGCGCCTCCCGGCGCCTCGCCCCACGCCTCCGCCGTTCCGGCCTATTGATCGAGAGAGGAGGAGCCTGTCATGGAAATCTATCTCGCTCTCAAGATCATCTGGTGGCTGCTGCTCGGCGTGCTGCTGATGGGCATCTCCATCATGGTCGGCATGGACATGGGCGTGGGCACGCTGCTGCGCCATGTCGGCCGCACCGACAGCGAGCGCCGCGTCGCCATCAACGTCATCGCCCCGCACTGGGACGGCAATCAGGTATGGTTCGTCCTCGGCGGCGGCGCGATCTTCGCGGCATGGCCACTGGTCTACGCCACCGCCTTCTCGGGCCTCTACGTGGTCATGCTGCTGCTGCTGTGGAGCATGATCGTGCGCCCGCTGGCCTTCGAATATCGCAGCAAGCGCGAATCCCCGACCTGGCGCAACAATTGGGACTGGTGCCTGTTCCTCTCCGGCTTCCTGCCGATGCTGGTGTTCGGTGCCGCGGTCGGCAACATGCTGCAGGGCGTGCCGTTCCACTTCGACTGGCGCCTGACCTCGTATTACACCGGCAGCTTCATCGCCCTGTTCAACCCGTTCGCCATTCTGTGCGGCGCGATGGCGGTGTCGATGTCGGTCTATATGGGCGGCGCCATCCTCACCAACGCCACCGACGGCCCGGTGCAGGAGCGCGCCCGGCGCGCCGCCATGCTTGCCGGCATCCTCGCCATGGTGCTGTTCACCATTGGCGGGCTGTGGCTGACCCGGCTGGAGGGCTATATGCTGGTCAGCGGGCCCGACCCCGCGCTGGCACAGACCCCGCTGCACCAGAGCGTGGAACGCGCGGCCGGCCACTGGCTCACCAATTACAACAATCACCCCGTGCTGTGGGCGGCGCCGGCGCTCGGCTATATCGGCGCGCTGCTCGGCGTGCTCTCGCTCAACGCCCGGCGGCCGCTCTTCGCCTGGTGGTTCGGCGCGCTAGCCTGGATCGGCATCATCGCCACCGTGGGGGCGGCCATGTTCCCCTTCATGATGCCCTCCAGCACCAACCCCTCGCACAGCCTCACGATCTGGAACGCCGGATCGAGCGAGCGTACGCTGAGCTGGATGCTGGGCTTCACCCTGATCTTCATGCCGCTCATCCTCTGGTACACGAGCTGGGCGTTCTGGGTGATGCGCGGCAAGGTCGACAAGGCGCATGTCGACTCCTCGGAACATGCCCTCTAAGCACGCGGAAGGATCGCATCATGCTGTTACGCTACTGCTTCTTCCTGTTCCTCATGGCGCTCGCCGTGGTGATCGCGGTGCTGCTGGGCGAGAGCGGGCCGTGGTATTTCTCCTGGGTGCTCGGCACCGGCTTCATGATCCTGGTCTCGTCCATGGGCGCCATCCTGCTGGACGAGCAGGAAGAGGCCGCGCCGGAGGCGTGAGAGGGTCGCCCTCGGCCGGGCGGCGGGCGTAGCGCCTCTTCCCGGCGGCGCCCGCTCAGCCGAGCAGCAGCACCCAGCCGGCCGCGACCAGCATGCAGGCGAGGGTGACGGGCACCCCGGCGCGGGAGAACTCGCGGAACGAGATTGTCACGCCCTGCGCCGCCGCCTGTTCCACCACGATGATGCCGGCAAGGCTGCCGAACACGATGAGGTTGCTGGAAAACCCGGTGCCGAGCGCCAGCGCCGCGCCCAGCGCCGCGTGATCGGCGCCGGCTTCGAGAAACGGTACCAGCAGCATCACCGCCGGATTGTTGCCCACCACATTGCTCAACGCGCCGCCCACCAGGAACAGGGTCAGCGGCTGGGTGAGATCGAAGCCCGCGGCGCGGAACTCCGCCAGCAGCGATTGCGGGAGGCCGGTGGCGGCCAGCGCCGCGTTCACCACGAACAGGCCGACGATCAGCAGCAGCAGGTCGCCATCGACATGCCCCAGCATGTCGCGCGAGGAAATCCGGCGGTTGAGCAGCAACAGCCCGGCGCCGGTGAGCGCGATCAGCTCGCGCGAGACGTCGGAGAAGATGAACCCGGCGATCACCGCCAGCGTCACCAGCCCCGCCTTCGCCGTTTCCCAGCGGTCGAGCGGCGGCGGCGGCGCGGCGGGCGCGGGAGCGGCAATCTGCGAACCCTGCCCTGGCGGCAGGGCGGCGAGCGCCCATTTTCCACGATAGAGCAGCGCGACGATGCCCCACACGATCGGCAGCGACGCCAGCGCCGGCAGGGCGGTGACGCGAAGGAATCCGTTGAAGCTCAGGCCGAGCCCCTGCGCCGCGATCATGTTCTGCGGGCTGCCGATCAGCGTGCCGGCCGAGCCGCTATTGGCGGCGAAGCAGAAGGCGAGCAGGAACGGCACCGGGTTGAGCCCGCGCGCCAGCGTGATCGAGACCAGCAGCGGCGTCATCGCCACCACCACCACGTCATTGGTCAGGACCGCCGACAACAGGCCGCCCGCCGCGACCAGCACGCCGAGCAGGACCGGCGGGCTCACCCTGAGCGTGGCGATGCCCCGCGCCGCCCAGCCATAGAAGCCGGAAACGACGAAGGCGGCGGAGACCACCATCAGGCCGAACAGCATGCCGACACTGCGATAGTCGATGGCGTTCCAGGCCGCGGCGGGGCTGATGCTGCCCGCGCTCATCATGGCCATGGCGCCGATGATCGCCGCCCCGGTGCGGTCGACCTTGAAGCCCGGCAGCTTGCCGACGCCCATCGCGACATAGACCAGCAGGAAGATCAGGATCGTCAGGTCCATCGGGCTTCACCCTTGCGATAGCGCCCGTAGCCAACGCCGTTCATTGCCTGCCCTCGCCCTTGTCGACCCGGCGAATCGGCCGGACCGGGAAAGGCTCTGGATCGCTGGAACATGTCCTCTTTGATCAGATGGGTCCATCTGATCGGCAAAGGCTCTAGCGGTCTTTTCCGCCGGTGTCAGCGTCCGCCGGCCCGCGCGCCACCGCCGCGTGATAGTCGGCGCGGATGCGATCGAGGTCGACCGTGGGCTTCGGCAGCTTCAGATCGAGATCGTCGAGCGTGGCCTCGATGATCTCCGACACGGCGAGGTTGCGGAACCATTTATGGTTCGAGGGAATGACGAACCAGGGCGCGTGCGGCGTCGAGGTCTTCTCCAGAAGATCCTGATAGGCTTCGGTGTAATCGTCCCAATAGGCGCGCTCCTTGTAATCCGCCTCGCTGATCTTCCATTGCCGCGCCGGGTCCTCCAGCCGCTGGCGGAAGCGCTCCAGCTGTTCCTCGGGCGAGATGTGGAGGAAGAATTTGAGGATGGTGATGCCGGAATCGGCGAGCAGCCGCTCGAACTCGTTGATGCGGTCATAGCGCGTCGACCACACCGCCTTCGGCACCAGCTCATGCACGCGCACCACCAGCACGTCCTCGTAATGCGAGCGGTTGAACACGGCGATCTGGCCGCGGCCGGGCGTGTGGGGATGCACGCGCCACAGGAAATCGTGCCGCAGCTCCTCCTCGGTCGGCTGCTTGAAGCTGGTGACGGTGGTGCCGAGCGGGCTCATCGCCGAAACCACATGCCAGCACGTGCCGTCCTTGCCGGCGGCGTCGAGGCCCTGCAGCACGATCAGCAGCCCGTGCTTCTTCTCGCCATAGAGCTTCTGCTGGAGGTCGGCGAGGCGGGCGACGTTGCGGGCGAGCTCCTTGCGGGCATCCTCGGCTGAGCCGTAGTCGCCGCGAAAGGCCGGGTCGAACTTCTTGAGCCGCACCTTCGCGCCCGGCGCGACCATCAGCTTCTTGCGCAGGTTCATCCGCGTTCTCTCCTGTTTCCGCCCGAATCCTGTTCTCGCCGGCGTCGGCCGGCGCGGGGGAGGCAGAGACTAGAGCCACGCGCCGCCGCTGTCAGGTCACGGGATCACGCCGCGCGCTGCACCGGGTGCATGGCGAGCACGGCATCGACGTCCGGCTCGTCGATCTGGCCGGGGGAAAGATGCTCGCGCGCATAGTCGCGCCAGATTCCGGAGCGCAGGAACAGGTCGAGCAGGTCCGGGTCGAGATGGCCGTCGCGCTTCATGAAGCCCATGATGCGGATCGCCTCGCTCAGCGTCTTGGCCTTCTTGTAGGGTCGGTCGCCGGCGGTCAGCGCCTCGAACACGTCGGCGATCGCCATCATCCGCGCCACCGGGCTCAGTTCGTCACGCACGAGACCGCGCGGATAGCCGGTGCCATCCATCTTCTCGTGATGCCCGCCGGCATATTCCGGCACATTGGCCAGCGGCCCGGCCAGCGGCAGGCCTTCGAGCATCAGGATGGTGCGGGTGATGTGGCGGTTGATCTCGTAGCGCTCCTCCTCGGTGAGCGTGCCGCGACCGATCGAGAGATTGTGCAGTTCGCCGAGATTGAGCCGGTGGTCCGGCCGCTTGAGGCTGAAGCCGGCCTTGGCCTCGAAATCGTCGAGCTGGTTGGAGAAATGGTCGACGATGTGATCCGGCCGGTCGGCAAGCAGCGGCTCGGTAACCGGCAGCGACGGCTCGGCCACGCGCTCCCTGCGCCGGCGCTCCTCGCTGGAAATGCCGATCCGGTCGCTCAGCGTGCGGGTCCACCGTCGCCGCGCGATCTGGTACAGCCGCTCGATCTTGTGCGGTTCCATGAATTCGCCGCCCTCGTTGCAGGAGGCGACGAAGGCGAAATCCTCGTCCAGTTCATGCCATTCGCCGTCGCGGACGGCGCGAAGCTGGGCCTCGTCGCCGCCCTTGGCCAGCGCCTGCCAGTACGCCGTCTCCGCCTGCGCCTTGAGCAGTTCGAAGCGCATGCGGATTTCGTGGATGCGATCGGTGATGGTCTCCAGCTTGGTGGCCTTGTCGATCACATATTCCGCGGTGGTCAGCTTGCCGCAATCGTGCAGCCAGCTCGCCACGTCGACCGCTTCCCATTCCTCGGGCGTCAGGTTGAAATCGGCATAGGGCCCCTCGCGGCTGTCGCAGGCCGCCTGCGCCAAAGCGTGGGTGATCAGCGGCACGCGCTGGCAATGGCCGTTGGTGTAGGGCGACTTGGCGTCAGTCGCGAGCGCGATCATACGGATCACGGCGTCGAGCAGCTTCTTGCGCGACTTGAGCAGCAGCGTGGTCTCGATCGCCACCGCCGCATTGCCGGAGAGCGCCCGCGCCAGGTCGAGGCTCTCATAGGGAATCGGCGCGTCCTCGCGGGCGGGCGAGCACAATAGCAGGCCGCCGATCACCTCGTCGGCGCGGTTCAGCAGCGGGATCACCGAGCAGCGCAGCACCTGCCCGGCCGCGAGCGGCCGGCTGCGCGTGAGCGGCGCCAGCATGTCGTCATGGGCGGGATCGGCGATGTCGAAATGGGTGACGTCGCGGCGGCGCAGCGCATGGATCAGGCGGGCCGCCGTGCCGGACGCGGCGTCGGTCAGCAGGCCAAGCTCCTCCGCGGCCGGCTCGTCCGATCCCTCATCGTCCGCCGGCGCAAGGCGCTCGGAACGGTCACCCAGCATCAGGAAGGTCGCGCCATTATCCTCGCTCAGAAAGATGAAGCCGGCTTCGGACGAGGTGATGCTGATGGTTTCCTGCAGCAGCCGGCGGGTCAGGCGGTCCGGGTCGCGCTCGGCGGACAGGGCGCGGCCGATCTCGATGAAACGCCGGATCGTCAGCCGCGCATTCTGGATCGCGCGCGACAGCGTATCGATCTCGGTCACCGAGGAGCGCGTATTGCCGGGCAGATCCTGGAAATTGAACGACTGGATCGCGGCGGCTTCCTCGGCGATGGCCACCAGCGGGCGGCTCACCGCCGTCGCGGTGTAGCGGATGGCGAGGATCACCACCAGAATGAGGCCGAGGCTGATCCAGCCCAGCGTGGTGACGATCTGGCGCACGCCCGCCATGATCTCGTCCTGCGGCATGGCGACCGCCATGGCGAAGGTCCACTGGCCGGAGTGCAACGGGGCGACATGCATGGTCCAGGCGCGCCCGTTGTCGCTGATGACCGACGTCTTGTCGCCCCCGCTATGGTCGCGCACGGCGGTCAGCATGGTCGGCACCACGGTCGAGGCGACATCGGTGACCCGCCCGCGCGAGGGCGAGTTCTGGAAGGCGGTCGGCAGCTCGGCGGCGGGGTTGCTGGCGGCGATCACGGCGCCGTTCGGGTCGGTGATGATGAGTTCGGAGGATGGCGTGTTCTTCATCCGCCGCAGCGCCTGCGACAGGTCGGCGAGGCTGAGGTCGATCGCCATCACGCCCCGGTTGCTGGCGATGCGGCGGGCGATGGTGACCCCGCTCTCGGCGGTGGCGAAGAAGCGGTACGGGTCGGTCAGGATCGCGCCGTCGCTGGCGAAGGCGTCATAATACCAGCGCCGATTGCGGGGATCGTAGAAGAAATCAGGCCGGTCCAGCTCCCCGACCGGATCGAGCGCCGCGTCGAGGAACACGAGCCGCGTTTCCCGTCCCTGCGCGGTGTTGCGGATGGTCTGCAAAAGGTAGCTGGCCGTGTCCGGGGCGCTGAGGTTGCGCCGCGCCACCGGGGAGGAGAGCTGGCGCAGCAGGATAAAGCCGCCATCGTCATAGCCGACATACATCGCGGAGGTGAACGGCTTGGCCTTCATGATCAGGCTGAACTGCCGCACCAGCGCCTGCTCGTTCTCCGGCGTGCGGCTCTGGACCTGCGGATCGGCCGCGAACATCGCGGTCATCAGGTTCAGGTTGGAGAAGCTGTCGTCGATACTGGCGCGGCTTTGGTTGGTCATCTGCGCGAACATCGTCGAGGTCGCGCCCTCGAGAATGGCTGCCGCGCGGTTGTTCACGAAGTAGATGATGCCGACCAGCGCCAGGGTGACGGTGACACCGAAGACCAAAGCGAGGTGCGTGTCGAGGCGTCTCTTCATCATGCGACGCTGCCTTTGCATGCGCTGAGCTGCGTGATCTATCTCGACGATAGCTCAAGATTAGTTTCGAAATGTACGATGTTTCAAGTCTTTTCGCCGTTTGTCTGTGCTCCGGCGCTCACGTTTACATCATTCAGCTACCGCCACGGCAGGAGGCCTGCGCCCCTTCACACGCGCTGCATGGTGGTGGGATTGAATGTCGCGCGCGTGGGGCAGAGGATGCGGGGATCCGGGGACAGCGATTCCCGCCGCTCCGGGCCGACGCCCCGCCATACCCTCGCGGTTCGATCCCCGCGGAATCGTTCTTGCTAGGAATTCCAGGCTAGGGATGATGATGTACGCACCTCAGGCGACAGGACCGGAATGCCCGCGCCGACCGGTTCCCCGGCGCGATTGTCAAGGAGACGCCAGACGATGACCAGCCGCGTAATTCCGGTCGCTCCCTTCGTGCTCACCGTTTTTGGGGCCACGGGCGACCTCTCCCGGCGCAAGCTGATACCGGCCATGTTCCACCGCGACCTCGACGGGCAGCTTCCGCCCGAGGCCAATATCGTGGGCACCTCGCGCCGCGCGATGACCGACGAGGAGTTCCGTGCCTTCGCCCACAAGGCCCTGACCGACCACATTCCCGCCGACGAACTCGGCGGACCGGAAGTGGACCGTTTCCTCGCGCGGCTCAGCTATATCGCGGCGGACGCGGCGGACGAATCCGGCTGGGACAACCTCACCGCCTGCATGGCCGGGCAAGGCGATCGCATCCGCGTCTATTATCTCGCCACCGCGCCGGAACTGTTCGGCCCGATCTGCGAGAAGCTCGGCAAATACGGCATGGCCGAGGGCGGGCGCGTCGTGATCGAGAAGCCGATCGGCAAGAGCCTCGCCTCGGCGCTGGCGCTCAATGACGAGATCGGCCGCATCTTCCCGGAAGATCGCGTCTATCGCATCGATCATTACCTGGGCAAGGAAACGGTCCAGAACCTGATGGCCCTGCGCTTCGCCAATGCGCTGTTCGAGCCGCTGTGGAACAACGCCCATATCGACCACGTGCAGATCACCGTCGCCGAGGCGCTCGGCGTCGAGGAGCGCGCGGGCTATTACGACACCGCCGGCGCCATGCGCGACATGGTGCAGAACCACATTCTCCAGCTGCTGTGCATGGTGGCGATGGAGCCGCCCTCCTCGCTGGACGCCGACGCGGTGCGCGACGAGAAGCTCAAGGTGCTCCGCGCGCTGAAGCCGGTCAGCGAGAACGAAGTCGGCGCGGTGACGGTGCGCGGGCAATATCGCGCGGGCGCGTCGGCCGGCGGCGCCGTGCCGGGTTATCTCGAAGAACTCGGCTCCTCGCGCAGCCAGACCGAAACCTTCGTGGCGGTGAAGGCCGAAGTGGCGAACTGGCGCTGGGCCGGCGTGCCGTTCTATCTGCGCACCGGCAAGCGCCTCGCCTCCCGCGTCTCGGAGATCGTGGTCAGTTTCCGCCCGGTACCGCATTCCGTGTTCGACGAAAATGCCGGGCCGATCGAATCCAACCGCCTCGTCATCCGCCTGCAGCCCGACGAGGGCGTGAAGCTGTGGCTGATGATCAAGGATCCCGGCCCGGGCGGCATCCGCCTCACCCATGTCCCGCTCGACATGAGCTTCGCCAAGGCCTTCAAGGTCCGCAATCCCGACGCCTATGAACGGCTGATCCTCGACGTGGTGCGCGGTAACCAGACCCTGTTCATGCGCCGCGACGAGGTGCAGGCGGCGTGGGAATGGGTCGACCCGATCCTCGAGGCGTGGCGCAATTCCAAGGAGCCCCCGCGCCCCTACACCGCCGGCACCTGGGGCCCGTCGGCCTCGATCGCGCTGATCGAGCGCGACGGCCGCACGTGGCTGGAGGACGGCGCGTGACCGCGCCTGCGGCTGGAGGACGGCGCGTGACCGCGCCTGTGGCTGGAGGACGGCCATGACCGCGCCGACGCTTCACGAATTCCCGGACGGCGGGGCGCTGGCCTCGGCGCTCGCCGATTATGTCGGCGCGGCGCTGGTGGCGCGCCTGGCGAAGGATGGCGGGGCGAGCCTCGCCGTCTCCGGCGGGCGCACCCCGCTGCGCTTCTTCGAGGCGCTGGCGGCGAAAGACCTGCCATGGTCGAAGATCGGCATCACGCTGGTGGACGAGCGCTGGGTGCGCGAGACCTCGGACCGCTCCAACGCCCGGCTGGTGCGCGAGCATCTGATGAAGGGCCCGGCGAGCGCCGCGCGCTTCGTGCCCCTGGCCAATGATGCCGCGACGCCGGAGGACGGGCTGTTCGCGCTCGACGAGGCGCTGGAAATTCTCTACTGGCCACTCGCCTGCGCCGTGCTCGGCATGGGAGAGGACGGCCACACCGCCTCGTTCTTTCCCGGCGGCGACAATCTGGAGCGGGCGCTGGACCCCGATGGCACGCTCGGCCTCTTGCCGATGCGCGCGGAAGGGGCCGGCGAGCCGCGCGTCACCATGACCCTGCCGCTGCTGCTGGCGGCGGACCGCCTGGCGCTCCATATCGAGGGGGACGCCAAGCGGCCCGTGCTCGCCGCCGCGCTCAAGGACGGGCCGGAGACCGATATGCCGGTGCGCGCCGTGCTGCGCGCCCCGCGCCCGCCCGAAATTTTCTGGTGCCCGTGACGGGCATCCCGAATGCCGAACCGAATCCATGAAGGAGATCCGCATGGCAGCCTCCGCCACTCCGTCCAGCGTGAACGCCCGTCTCGGCGAGGTGACGGAGCGCATCGTCAAGCGCTCCCATGACAACCGCTCGCGTTATCTGGACCGGATCGCGGCCGCCGCCGAGAAGGGGCCGAGCCGCGCCAAGCTCGGCTGCGCCAACCAGGCCCACGGCTTCGCCGCCTGCGGGCCGGGCGACAAGGCGATGCTGCGCGAGGGCTCGGGTGCCAACCTCGCCATCGTCACCGCCTATAACGACATGCTCTCCGCCCACCAGCCCTATGAGCACTATCCCGATCTGATCCGCGCCGCTGCCCGCGCGGCCGGCGGCGTGGCGCAGGTGGCCGGCGGCGTGCCGGCGATGTGCGATGGCGTCACCCAGGGCGAGGCCGGCATGGAGCTGTCGCTGTTCTCGCGTGACGTGATCGCGCTCGCGACCGCCGTCGCGCTCTCGCACCAGACCTTCGACGCCGCCGTGTTCCTCGGCATCTGCGACAAGATCGTGCCCGGCCTCGTCATCGGCGCGCTGTCCTTCGGCCATCTGCCGGCGGTGTTCATTCCCGCCGGCCCCATGACCTCGGGCCTGCCGAACGACGAGAAGGCCAAGATCCGCCAGCTCTTCGCGGAAGGAAAGGTCGGCCGCGATGCCCTGCTGGAGGCTGAATCGCTCTCCTATCACGGGCCGGGCACCTGCACCTTCTACGGCACGGCGAACACCAACCAGATGATGATGGAGATCATGGGCCTGCATCTGCCCGGGTCTTCCTTCGTCAACCCCAACACGCCGCTGCGCGACGCGCTGACAACGGCCGCGGCGGAGCGGGCGATGGCGATCACCGCGCTGGGCAATGGCTATGCCCCGGTCGGGCGCATGCTGGACGAGAAGGCCTTCGTCAACGGCGTGGTCGGCCTGCACGCCACCGGCGGCTCCACCAATCACACGCTGCACGTCGTCGCCATGGCGGCGGCGGCCGGCATCAAGCTGACCTGGGACGATTTCTCCGACCTCGCCGACATCACCCCGCTGCTGTGCCGCGTCTACCCCAACGGCAAGGCCGACGTGAACCATTTCCACGCCGCCGGCGGCATGGGCTTCGTCATCCGCGAGCTGCTCGGCGACGGGCTGCTGCATCGCGATGTCGAGACGGTGTGGGGCTCGGGCCTCGACGCCTACACGCAGGAGCCGGCGCTGGCCCCGGACGGCAGCCTCGCCTGGCGCGACGGCACCCCGACCAGCGGCGACGAGGCCGTGCTGCGCGGCGCCAAGGCGCCGTTCCAGGCCACCGGCGGGCTCAAGCTGCTCTCGGGCGATCTCGGCCGCGCGGTGATCAAGACCTCCGCCATCGCCTCGGAGCGCCACATCATCGAGGCGCCGGCCAAGGTGTTCCATTCGCAGGAGGAACTGCAGAAGGCGTTCAAGGCGGGCGACCTCAAGGGCGATTTCGTCGCCGTGGTGCGCTACCAGGGCCCCAAGGCCAACGGCATGCCGGAACTGCACAAGCTGATGCCGCCGCTCGGCGTGCTGCAGGATCGCGGCAACAAGGTCGCCCTCGTCACCGACGGCCGGCTCTCCGGCGCCTCGGGCAAGGTGCCGGCGGCGATCCATGTCACGCCGGAAGCCGCCGATGGCGGAGCGATCGCGCTGATCCGCGAGGGCGACATCGTGCGGCTCGACGCCGTGGCCGGCACGCTCACCGTGTTGGTCGACCCGGCCGAATGGGCGGCCCGCACCCCGGCGCCGGCCGATCTGGAGCCCTCGCACTGGGGCGTCGGGCGCGAATTGTTCGGCGCGTTCCGCGGGACGGTGGGCACGGCGGATACCGGCGCCACCATTTTCGCGCTGGGCTGACCGGGCTCCCTTCCGGTCAGAACACCGGGCCGATCTTGCCGAGCGGCAGGATGCCCAGCGCCACCCGCCCGTTCCTGAACACGAACGGGAAGGCGCTGGCATTCGCGCCGTCGACCTGTGTCGGCATGCCGGCCGCGCCCAGCACCGGCGCCAGCGCGGTTAGAAAATCGGGCATCAGTCCCGCGCTCGCCAGCACCGGCAGCAGCTTGCCGGCCTCGACCACGGAAACCGTGACCATGCCGTCGAGGCGGCGCTGCGGGTCAAGCCCCAGCTCACCCATGGCGGCCATCATCCCGCCGCCGGCGCTGATCCGCGCCTGATCGATCTTCACCCGCCCGCCATTGGCCTGCCATTTCAGCAGCCGCGCTTCGACCGGCAGGATGGCAAGCTCCGGCACGCCGGTGATCGTGGCCTGAAGCAGCGCGTCGACCGGCGCCGCCGGTTGCGCCCCGGCCGCCGGCGCGCCGCCCATCAGCGCCATGCCGGTGGCGTCGTCCACCTCCATCGCGATGTCGAGCGCCCCATTCGCCGCCTCGCCCGGATGCTGGCGCAGATGCAGTTCGAGATGGCGGGCGGACAGGATGGTCGCGCCGCCTTCGGCCAATGTGTAGTCATTGGCCGCGAGCGAGAAACGCTCCAGCCGCTGCCCCGTGCCGGCACCGCTGACCTGCAGCAGGGTCCAGCCGGCGGTGATGGTGCGCCCGGTCGCCGCCTCGCTCAGCGTCGCCGGACCTGTGAACTCGGCAATGATGTGCCGGGGATTCCAGACCTGCGCCACTGCGTGAACGCGGGCGGCCTTCCAGGTCCATTGGGTCGGCCCCTGCAGCACCACGCTCGGCCCGTCGCAGCTCAGCTCGAAGCGGAACGGATAGCCGCCAATGGTGCGATTGCCGCAGCTCCAGTCGCGCCCGCGCGCGCCTTCCGCCACGATCCAGTTGTCGATCTCGCGCTCGGCGCGGCCGGCGGCATAGTACCAGGCCCCGGTCCATGCCAGCCCCGCGGCGACCAGCGCCAGCGCCGGCAGGGCGACCCACCAGGCGGGACGGCGCCGGGGCGCGGGCGTCTCAGGTCCCGCATCCGGTGCATCGGCATGGCGGAACTCGGGCGGCATGTCGGAAAGGCTCAATGCGTTGGTCTCCTCAAGGCGGCGGGCTGCCGGCCGGCCCCACCGTAGAACGCCCGGCCCGCCGTGCAAACCGCCGGGAGCCAGCGCGGTCATGATCGCGGCGCGATACGGCCGGATTATGCTCAAACCGTTGAGGGAAGTGCCTTATCCGGTCGACAGGGTGATTCCGCCGAGCGGCAAAGGCGGCTAGTCTCGGCGGCCGCCGGGCCGGAACCGCCGGCAACAGGCCTCTTCCGCTCATGAGCCACCCGTGATGATTAGATCATGACCCTGCGCGATCCCGCCCCGCCCGCCGAGGACCTCTGGGTGTTCGGCTATGGCTCGCTGATGTGGAATCCGGGCTTCGACTATGAGGAACGCGCGCCGGGCCGGCTGCTCGGGGCGCATCGCTCGCTCTGCGTGCTGTCGGTGCACTGGCGCGGCACGCCGGAGCGGCCCGGCCTCGTGCTCGGGCTGGATCGCGGGGGAAGCTGCATCGGCATGGCGTTCCGGGTCGGGCGCGACAAGGCCGGGGCGACGCTCGACTATCTGCGCGAGCGCGAGCAGGTGACGAAGATCTACCGCGAAGCCACCCAGCGGGTCTGGCTGAGGGACGGCAGCGGACGTGCCGTGCCGGCCCTCGTCTTCCTGGTCGATCGCGGCCACGCCCAATATGCCGGCCGGCTCACCCCGGAGGAGCGGTTGCATCTGGTGCGGCAGGGTCACGGCGTGGGCGGGCCCAATGCCGATTACGTCACCGCCACCGACCGCCACCTCGTCGAACTGGGCATCCACGACCCGCAGATGCGCTGGATCGTGGAGCGGCTGTAGCCCTCACGCCCTCGGCGGAATCTCCAGCCCGCGCTGCACCGCCGGGCGGGCGAGGCCGCGCGCCAGCCAGGCCGGCACATGGGTCAGGCTGCCATAATCCACCAGCTCCGCCGCCTCGTAGAAGCCGACAAGGTTGCGCACCCAGCCGATGAGCGACACGTCGGCGATGGTGTAATCGTCGCCCATGATCCAGTCGCGACCCGCCAGCCGCGCCTCCAGCACCCCGAGCAGGCGCTGCGATTCGGCGCGGTAGCGTTCCAGCGGGCGCTTGTCCTCGTAGTCGCGGCCGGCGAATTTATGGAAGAAGCCGAGCTGGCCGAACATCGGGCCGACCGCCGCCATCTGGAAGAACAGCCATTGCAGCGTCTCGTAGCGCGCCACCGGGTCGGCGGGCAGCAGCTTGCCGGTCTTCTCCGCGAGATAAACCAGAATCGCGCCGGATTCGAACAGCGCGATCGGCTTGCCGCCCGGCCCGTCGGGATCGAGAATCGCGGGAATCTTGCCGTTGGGGTTCAGCGACAGGAATTCCGGCGTCCAGGTCTCGTTGGCGCCGATCTTGATGGTGTGCGCCTCATAGGGCAGGCCGATCTCTTCCAGCATGATCGAGACCTTCACCCCGTTCGGGGTCGGGAAGGAATAAAGCTGCAAGCGGTCGGGATGAGTCGCCGGCCAGCGCCGGGTGATCGGGAAGGCGGAGAGATCGGACATGCGTCGCTTCCTGTGGAGGCTCAAGGGGACCGGCGCTCAGCGCCCGGCCAGCTCGGCGTCGGTGAGGGGGCGGGCCTCGTCGGCCAGCATGATCGGGATGCCGTCACGGATCGGGTAGGCGATGCGGGCGGCGCGCGAGATCAGTTCATGGGCCGCGCGGTCATAATCCAGCGGACCCTTGGTCACCGGGCATACCAGAATTTCCAGCAGCTTGGGATCCAGCTCGTGGCCGGCATGATGGGAAGCGGCGGGCGGCAGGTGCGGTTTCTCGGCCATGGGAGCTCCGGAAGAGGTGTGGCACGGCGGCGTCGGGGATGAGATATAGCCGCCCGATCGAATTTTGTAGCCGTCGAAGCTGACAATCTCGCGTCGCGCCACCGGCGATACCGCGCCGGGCCTGTCGCGCGGCGGTATCGGACGTTAGGATCGATACCCATGGACCCGACGCCGCTCGAAATCGCCGACCCGCCCCGCCTGCACGGCGAAACCGTGCAGCAATGGGTGTTCCGGCGGCTGCGGCGCACCGTGATGGCCGGGCGCTTCCCGCCGGGCCGGGCGGTGACGATACGCGGCCTCGCCGAGGCGATGGGCGTCTCCGCCATGCCGGTGCGCGAGGCGCTGGCCCGGCTGGTGGCAGAGCGGGCGCTGGTGCTGCTCGATAACCGGCGCGTGCGGGTGCCGGAGATGACCGCGCAGCGCTTCGACGAACTGGTGGCCGCCCGCACCCTGCTGGAAAGCGAGGCCGCCGCCCGGGCGCTGGCGCTCACCGACGACGCCTTCATCCGCCGGCTCGCCGTGCTCAACCGCGCGTCCGACCAGGCGGTGGCCGATGCCGACACCGAAGCGATCATCGAGACCAATCTGGCCTTCCACGCCGCGCTCTATGGCGGGCGGGCGGACAGCGTGCTGCTGCCCCTGATCGAATCGGTCTGGCTGCAGATCGGCCCGTTCATGCGCATGGCGCTGGCCGATCTCGACGCGCATTACCCGGTCGATCGCCATGCCGAGGCGCTGGCCGCGCTCAAGGCCCGCGACGAGGCAGGGCTGCGCGCCGCCATCGAGGCCGACATACGCGACGGCATCGGCCATCTGCGCGCGCAGCTCGACTGACAGCGCCAATCGACGGCGCTATTCGGCCGCGTTCAGCCGGCGCCCACCGCGACGCCGCTCGGCATGGAGCCGGGCCGCCGCGCCGAAGGCGGTGAACACCGCGCTCGACAGCCGGTCGTCCCAGAACCGCCATTCCGGGTGCCACTGGATCGCGAGATTGAAGCCCGGCGCATCGGCGATGCGGAACGCCTCGATGGTGCCGTCCGCCGCGCGCGCCTCGACGGTGGCGTTGGGGGCGAGCTGAGCCACGCCCTGCCCGTGCAGCGAATTCACCCGCCAGGTGGAGGCGCCGGCGAGGCCGGCCAGCAGCCCGCCCGGCTCCAGCAGCACCTCGTGCACCGGCGCATATTGCATGGCGATGTCGAGGCGCGTGTCCTCGCGATGGTCGAAGCGGCCGGGCTGCTCGTAGAGCTTCTGGAACAGCGTGCCGCCGAGCGCGACGTTCATCTCCTGAAAGCCCCGGCACACGCCGAAGATCGGCACGCCGCGCTCCAGCGCCGCCTTGATCAGCGGCAGCGAGAGATCGTCGCGGTGCGGGTCGGAAGGCAGCGGCGGATCATGGGGCGCGTCGCCATAATGATGCGGGGCGACATTGGACGGGCTGCCGGGCAGGAAGATCGCGTCGACCAGTTCCAGCACCTCGTCGACCACCAGCCGCTCAGGCGCCATGTCGGCATCCACCGCCGAGACCGTGCCGGGGAGCAGAACGGGGAGCGCCTGCGCGCCCTTGGCGACCGAATAGACATATTTCTCGGTGACGCCGTGCACGACCTGGCCGCCATTGGCCTTCACATCGGAGATGATGCCGATCACTGGACGCATGATTGCCGCTCGATTTCTGGTAACTGACGTCCCGCGATGTGGGATCGGCCGCCGGTTCCTGTCAACCGGATTGATGGTCCACGCACGCCAGACCCCTTGCCCGTGCATGGCTCGACGGCTTAGAAGCGCGGCAATCCGAGAGGTTCGCCGATGCCCGATACCGCCCCGCTCTCCCGTGATGCCCTGCTGGCCCGCCTTGAGGCGCTCGGCATCGCCACCCGCACCGTCGAGCACCCCCCGCTGTTCACCGTGGAGGATTCGCAGGCGCTGCGCGGCGACATTCCCGGCGGCCACACCAAGAACCTGTTCCTGAAGGACAAGAAGGGCAATCTCTTCCTCGTCGTGGTCGAGGAGGAGGCGAAGGTCGACCTGAAGAGCCTGCACCAGCCGCTCGGCGCGGCGAGCCGGCTGTCCTTCGGCAGCGCGGAACTGCTGGAGGAGGTGCTGGGCGTGAAGCCCGGCGCCGTCACCGCCTTCGGTCCGGTCAACGACCGCCAGGGCCGCGTCACCGTGGTGCTCGATGCCGGGCTGATGGCGCATGAGACGGTCAACTGCCATCCGCTGGTGAACACCGCGACCACCACCATCGCCAGCGCCGACCTGATCCGCTTCCTGCGCGACACCGGGCACGAGCCGCTGATCCTCGCCGTCCCGTGCCGAAGCGAGGCCGACGCGTGAACGCCGGGCTTCCGTACGGTTGCATTTGCGGCCCGACCGACCATCTTTGAGGCGCGACCAGCGCGAGCGAGCATTGCCAGGAGACGTCATGCTGCTGAACCAGCCTGCGGAAAACCCCGCCCCCGGCGCGGCGGGCGGCGACGATATCGTCATCGACACCACCACCAAGAGCTTCATGCAGGACGTGGTCGAGGAATCGCGCAAGCGCCCGGTCTTGGTGGACTTCTGGGCGCCGTGGTGCGGCCCCTGCAAGCAGCTCACCCCGGTCATCGAAAAGGTGGTGCGCGCCGCCAAGGGCAAGGTGCGCCTCGCCAAGATGAACACGGACGAGCATCCCGCCGTCGCCCAGCAACTCGGCATCCAGTCGCTGCCGACGGTCTATGCCTTCGTGAACGGCCAGCCGGTCGACGGCTTCATGGGCGCCCAGCCCGAAGGCCAGATCAAAGCGCTGGTCGATCGCCTCACCGCCGGCGCGCCCGACAGCGCCGAGGAAATCCTGCTCAGCGCCGATGCCGCGCTTGACGAGGGCGACCTCGTGGGCGCCAGCGAGCTGTACGCTCATATCCTCACCGAGGAGCCCGAGAACCTGAAGGCCCTCGCCGGCCTCGCCCGCACCCAGCTTGCCGCCGGCTCGCTGGACGCGGCGAAGGCGATCCTCGCCAAGGTGCCGGAAAAGGGCGCGAACGACGCCGCCATCGCCGCCGTGCGTGCCGCGATCGAGCTGGAAGAGGCCGCCGCCGCGCTGGGCGACGTCAAGGACCTCGAAGCCCGGGTCGCCGCCGATCCGCTCGATCATCAGGCACGTTTCGACCTTGCCGTCGCGCTCAATGCCCATGGCAAGCGCGAGGAGGCGATCGACCAGCTGCTCACCATCGTGCGCCGCGACCGCAACTGGAACGAGGACGGTGCGCGCAAGCAGCTCGTGCAGTTTTTCGAGGCATGGGGTCCGGCCGACGAGATGACGCTGCTCGGCCGGCGCCGCCTGTCCTCCATCCTGTTCGCGTGAGCCGGGCTCCCGCCCGGCCGCGCCGCTCTTGAGGGGAGGAGCCCCCATGCCGATCAACCGGCCCTATGAGGGCCCCTCCGAGCTCCCCGGAATCATCCCGGTATTCCCGCTGGACGGCGTGCTGCTGCTGCCGCGCTGCCAGCTTCCGCTCAACGTCTTCGAGCCGCGTTATGTCGAGATGATCGACGACGCGCTCAAGGGCACGCGGTTGATCGGCATGATCCAGCCGGCGCCGGCGGCGATCCGCGGCCTCGGCCGCTCCGGGCTCGCCTCGGTCGGCTGCGTCGGGCGCATCACCGAGATCGCGGAAAGCGGCGATGGGCGCTATCTGCTGAATCTCTCCGGCATTTCACGCTTCCGCGTGGTCGAGGAGCTCGACGTCGAAACCCCGTACCGTCAGGCCCGGGTCGACTACGACCCGTTCGCCAGCGACTTCACGCCCGATTCCGGCGCCGACAAGGTGGATCGCAGCACGCTGCTGCGCACCCTCGCCAATTATCTCGACGCCAACCGTCTTGAGGCGGACTGGGAGAGCATCAAGGACGCGCCGAACGAGGCGCTGGTCAATGCGCTCGCCATGATGTCGCCCTTCGGCGCGCGCGAGAAGCAGGCGCTGCTGGAAGCCCCGGATCTCGGCGCCCGCGCCGATATGCTGATCGCGGTGACGCAGATGTCTCTGGCGCGCACCAGCGGCGATGGCGACGAGACGCCGCTGCAATAGCGCGGGCGCCCACAAGCGGACCGCGTTCATTCCCTCTCCCCGCCGGGGAGAGGCCGCCCCGACCCTCTCGGTCGCGAGAGGGGGCCGGGGCGCTCCCGGTCTTACTCCGCCGCCATGGGCGCGATGGCTCCTACTCCGCCGCCATGGGCGGCGGCGGCATGCGGTGGACCGTCGGCAGCACGGATGTCGGCGGCGCGGCTTCTTCGTCCTCCGCCTCGTCGCGGGCGCCGACGAAGCGGCCGAAGATCCGGCCGAACAGGCGGCCGAGATCGTCCATCAGCGTGAACACCGCCGGCACGAACACCAGCGACAGCAGGGTCGAGGCCAGCAGGCCGCCGATCACCGCGATCGCCATCGGCGCGCGGAAGGCGGCGCCCTCGCCGAGCCCGATGGCGGACGGCACCATGCCCGCCGCCATCGCGATCGTGGTCATCACGATCGGCTGCGCGCGCTTGCGGCCGGCCTCGATCAGCGCGGTGGTGCGGTCATGGCCCGCCGCCACCGATTCGATGGCGAAGTCGACCAGCAGGATCGCGTTCTTGGTCACGATGCCCATCAGCATCAGGAAGCCGATCACCACCGGCAGCGTCATCGCATTATTGGTGAGCAGCAGCGCGATGAAGGCGCCGCCCACCGACAGCGGCAGCGCGACCAGAATGGTGATGGGCTGCAGCACATTGGCGAACAGCAGCACCAGCACCGCCAGCACCATCATCACGCCCGCGCCCATGGCGGTGGCGAAGCCGCTGAACACTTCGGCCATGATTTCGGCATCGCCGCTCTGCGTCAGCGTCACGCCGGCCGGCAGGTTCCTGGCGGCGGGCAGCGCGTAGACTTCGGCGAGCGCCTCCCCGAGCTGGGTGGCGCCGGCCAGATCCGCCTCGATGGCGACGCGGCGCGCGCGGTCGTAGCGGTCGAGGCTGGAGGGGCCCGAGCCGAAGACGAGGTCCGCCACCGAGGACAGCGGCACCGCCGCGCCGGAAGCGGTGCGCACCTTCAGGGTCTCGAAGGTCGCGAGCGTCGCCCGCGCCTCCTCGTCGAGCTGCACGCGGATCGGCACCTGACGGTCGCCGGCGGAGAATTTGGCGAGGTTCTGCGACACGTCGCCAATGGTGGCGATGCGCACCGTGTCGGCGATGTCGGCCACCGAGACGCCGAGTTCGGCGGCTTCCGCGAGCTTGGGCACCACGCGGATTTCCGGGCGCTCCAGCGCCGCCGAGGTGACGACGTTGGTCAGGCCCTTCACCGTGGCGCGGATTTCGCGCTCCAGCTCCAGCGCGCTCGCCTCGACCTGCGCGCCATCGGAGCCCGACAGGATGATGGTGAATTCGCGCCCGCCCGGCCCGGCGCCGCCGGAGGCGCCGAAGTTGAACCGCAGATCGGGAATGCGCGCGATCTCCTCCTGCATGCGCATCTCGAACTGCTTCTGGGTGTCGTTACGCTCGGCGCGCGGCACCAGATTGACGATCATGGTCGCCTTGCGCACCTCGCCGGCCGCGTTCACCGGCCCGGCGCTGGCGCCGCCGCCGGCGGTGGCGAACACGCTGGCGACCTCCGGCTGCTGGCGCAGCTCGTTGGAAATCTCGTCCACCACCTTCTGCGTGCTGGCGAGCGTCGAGCCCGGCGGCAGCTCCAGCACCAGCACCGAGCGCGACACGTCGGCATTGGGAATGAAGCCCGAGGGCAGCAGGGTGGAGAGCCACATCGAGCCGATGAACAGCAGGATGCCGCCGGCCGTGGTGATGAAGCGATGCTTCACCGACGCTTTCAGCAGCCGGACATAGAACCGCATGATCAGGCCGTCCGGCTTTTCGCGATGGCCGGAATCGCGCATGAAATACGCGGCGAGCATCGGGGTCAGCAGCCGGGCGACGGCCAGCGAGAACAGCACCGCCACCGCGACCGTGATGCCGAACTGCCGGAAATACTGCCCGGCAATGCCGCCCATGAAGCTCACCGGCATGAACACCGCCACGATGGTCAGCGTGGTCGCGACCACGGCGAGGCCGATCTCGTCGGCGGCATCGATGGCGGCGCGATAGGCGCTCTTGCCCATGCGCATATGGCGCACGATGTTCTCGATCTCGACGATGGCGTCGTCGACCAGAATGCCGGTCACCAGCGTCACCGCCAGCAGGCTTACCCCGTTCAGGGAGAAGCCGAGCATGTCCATCACCCAGAAGGTGGGCAGGATGGACAGCGGGATGGCGAGCGCCGAGATGATGGTGGCGCGCCAGTCGCGCAGGAACAGCAGCACCACGATCACCGCGAGGATCGCGCCCTCGACCAGCGTGTGCATGGCCGATTCATAGTCGGCCTGGGTGTATTTCACCGTGGAGTCGATCAGCGTGATGTCGACATTCTCATGCGCCTTCTCCAGCGCGGCCAGCGCTTCCGCCACCCGGTCGGCGACCACGACGTCGGAAAAGCCCTTGGCGCGGTAGATGCCGAACGCCACCACCGGCTTGCCGTCGAGCCGGGCAAAGATGCGCGGCTCGGCCGCGCCGTCGGTCACGGTGCCGAGATCGGCGAGCCGCACCTGGCGCGCCGAGGAGGTGGCGGTCGCCGGCAAGGCGATATGGGTCTGGGCGAGGTCGTTCACGGTCAGCGCGCCGCCGAGCGTGCGCACCGATTGTTCCTGCGAACCGATCTCGCCGCGTCCGCCGGCAAGGTCGACATTGGTGGCGGCGAGCTGGCGGTTGACGTCCGCCGCCGTCACGCCGAGCGCGGCCAGCCGGTCGGGATTGAGCGAGATGCGGATTTCGCGGTCGACGCCGCCCTCGCGCTTGACCTGCGCGACGCCGCGCACGCCCTGCAGCGCGCGGATGACGGTATCGTCCACGAACCACGACAATTCGTCCGGCGTCATCGCCGGGGCCGAGGCGGCATAGGTGACGATCGACATGCCCTCGACATCGATGCGCTGGATCAGCGGCTCCTCGATGTTCTGCGGCAGCTCGGAGCGGATGCCGGTCACCGCGTCGCGGACGTCGTTCACGGCGCGGTCGACCTGGGTCTCGAGCTGGAACTCGACCGTGGTGACAGAGGCGCCCTCGGTGATGGAAGAGGTGATGTGCTTCACCCCCTGCACGCCGGCAATGGCGGTTTCCACGCGCTTGGTGACCTGGGTCTCCAGCTCGCTCGGCGCCGCGCCGGGCTGGGCGACGGTGACGGCGACGATCGGCACGTCGATATTCGGCATGCGGGTGATCGGCAGATTGCCGAAGGTGTAGAGGCCGAGCGCGGTCAGCACCACGAACAGCACGATCGAGGGAACCGGCTTGCGGATCGACCAGGCGGAGATGTTGAGAGCCATCAGGCGCCACCCTTCGCGCTTGCGGACAGCGAGGCCGGATCGACCGGCACCGGGGTCACGTGGTCGCCGTCACGCAGAAAGCCGCCGGCGCGCGCCACGACGCTTTCGCCCTCCGTCAGACCTTCGACGATCTCGACGAAGCCTTCGCCCTGCAGCCCGGTCTTCACCGGGCGCTGCTCGACGCGCTCATCGGCCACCACCAGCACGAAGGTGCCCTGCGGGCTGAACTGGACCGCCGATTGCGGCAGGGCCACGCCCTCGCGGCGCGCCACTTCGATCGTGCCGCGCGCATAGGCGCCGGGACGCAGGCGCTCATCCGCCGGCATGGCCACCGCGACGCGGGCGAGGCGGGTGGCCGGATCGACCTTGGCGCCGACGAGGCGGATATCGGCCATCACCGGCGTCTCGAATCCGGCGGGCACCACCGCGACCTTCATGCCGGTGGCGATGCGCGGCAGCATGGATTCGGGCACCTCGGCGTCGAGGTCGATGGCGCCGTCCTTGACGATGCGGAACAGCGGCTCGGCATTGGCCGAGAGCACGATGGCGCCGAGCCGGGCAGCGCGGGCCGAGACGATGCCGGCCTCCGGCGCCTTGATGTCGGTACGGGCCAGCCGGACCAGCAGCTCGTCGCGCACGGCCTTGATCTGGTCGGCTTCGGCCTCGGCGGCGGTCACCATTTCCTGCGCCGCGGTCACCTGCGAGCTCGCCACCTTCACGGCGCGCTCGCGCTGGTCCAGCACTTCCTGCGAGGTGGCGCCGGTCTTGATCAGGGTGCGCGCGCGCTCGACGGCGGCCTCGGCCTCGATGCGCTGGGCAATGGCCTGTTCGAGCGAGGCCTTCTGCTGGGCGATGGCGGCCTGCGCCTTGGCGGCGTTCGCCGTGTTCTGCGCCAGCAGCGTGTCGAGCATGTCGCGCGACAGCCGGGCCAGAACCTGCCCCTTCTCCACCCGGTCGCCCTCGTCGACGAGAATCTCCATGATGCGGTAGCCGTCGATTTCCGGACCGACCATGATTTCCTCGCGCGCGACCAGCGTCCCGGTCACCGGCAGCTTCTCGGTGACCTCGCGCCGCGCGGCGGGCACCACCGAAATCGAGATGCCGCGCACCTGCGCGGGCTCGGGCACGCTCGGCGTCGCCTGCGCGGTATCGGACAGGCCGAGCCCGTCCGCCACCCGGTCGCCAAAGGCGAGATAACCGAACCCGACCACGACAGCGGTCAGGCCCAGGGCAAGCACGACGCGCCCGCGAACGGAGGGAGACTTCACACTCATGACCGGGCGTCCGTGGCAGTGGTGGTGCGGGGGGCCAGCATGCGGCGGATCAGATCGCCCAGAACGGGCATCATCTCGCCAAGCGGCAATTCGGGGGAAAGGCGGTTGCGCAGCATGAGGCCGTCGCCGATGGCGTTGATCATCACCAGCACCGCGTCGGGATCGAGGCCGGCATCGACCTCGCCGCGCGCCTGCGCCGCCAGCAGCGCGCGCCGCATCGACTGGTCCATCTCGGCCTCGACCTCGTCGAACATCACCTTCAGCGCGGGATTGCGCATCGCCTCGGCGGCGATCTCCGGGCCAAGCTCGGCGCAGACCATCTCCATCTCGCCGGTGAAGAGCTGCGTGCCCATGGCGGTCAGCGCCCCGACGAAATCCGGCGCGCTCTCCAGATGCTCCATCAGGCGCGCCCGCAGCGTCCGCTCCTCCTCGACGATCGCGATGATGATCGCGTCCTTGGACGGGAAATAGCGGTAGAGCGCACCGGGGCTCATGCTCGCCTCGGCGCAGATCTCATGCATGCTGGTGCCGTGAAAGCCGTTCCGCGTGAAACAGGCGATCGCCGCGTCAAGGACACGGCGGCGGGGATCGGCTTTCGGGGCAGTGGCGAGGGCGACCATCAATAGCTCCGGGCTCCATAGAGAGCGAACGTTCGTTCGCATCTATGGCGGAAGCAAGACCCGAGTCAAGAACGAACGTTCGTTCGCACGATTTGCGGCGATCACGGTTAATCGATCCGCGTGCCGAAAATCGGAAGGTCAGGCTGCCGGCACCGCCAGCGCGGCGAATTCGCCGGCCACCCGGTCATAAACCGCGCGCTTGAACGGGATGATCAGCGCCGGAATGCGCTCCAGCCGCTCCCAGCGCCATTCCAGAAATTCCGGCCTGTGCTTGCCGCCGCCGGGGTGGCGCACGTCGATCTCGCTGTCCGGTCCGGTAAAGCGCAGCGCGAGCCATTTCTGGGTCTGCCCGCGATAGCGTCCCTTCCAGGCCTCGCGCGCGACCGGCTCGGGCAGGTCGTAGGCCAGCCAGTCGGCGGCCTCCGCGAGCGGCTCCACCGAGCGCACATTGGTCTCCTCATACAGCTCGCGCTGCGCCGCCTCCGCCGGGCTCTCGCCCTCGTCGATCCCGCCCTGCGGCATCTGCCAGCTATGGGTGGCGTCGACATGCTCGGAGCCGCCGCTGCGCCGGCCGATGAAGACCAGCCCGTCGCGATTGACCAGAAGAACACCGACGCAGGGGCGGTAGGGCAGGTTCGCGAAAGGAGTCATGGCGGGGCGGCACCGGCTGAAGCGGAAAGAGGCATCATGATAGGCGAGGATGACGCCGATGCGTAGCGTGTCGCGCTCAGCGCGTCACGGGCTGGCCGGCGAGCAGCGGCAGCGGTGCCGCGGTCAGCCGCGCCCGCGTGCTCTCGGCCGGATCCAGCAGCGTGACGTCGCCGCCCGCACCCGCATCGAAGCCGGGGCGCAGCATCGGCGCATCGGCCGGCACCGGCGCCCCGCCCGGCAGCATCAGGGCGGGGTGATCCGTCCAGCCGGGCTCGGACCCGCGCGCCGACAGCCAGCAGAACAGCACCCCGACCATGGCGAGGCCGGCAATCCCGAAGATCGCGACCGCCGCCCGGTTATGGTCGCTGTCGCGACCGGCGTCGCGCCCGAGGGGGCCACCCGCAAGCCGGTCGTCGTCAACGAGGATCGGGAGGCGCGGCGCGGTGGTGTTGCGAAGCATGTCCATGCCGCCTTATCGCCCCGGACCAAGGCAGCATCGGGGCAGGCGAACCCGGAATCGTGGCGCGCGGGCAACAACTTGCGACAAAGAAAAACCCCGCCCGGTGCCGGGCGGGGTCGTTATCTGCGGATCGGCCTGCGGCGCGTGCCCGACGTCCTCAGTTGGGGACGGCGGCCTTGGGATCGGCCGGATAGGCGGCGTTCTTCTGCACGCCATGCATCAGGTCGATGGCGAGCTGGAGCTGCGTGTCGTCCTTGGGATCCGGCGGCACATAGGCGGGCGAACCCGTCTTCTCGTCCTCGCCATTCTTCAGGTGGCCCTTGAGCGAGGCTTCGCCGCGCGTGGTCTCGATGCCGGCGGCCTCGGCCTTCTCCTTCACGTCCTTGGGGACGTCCTGGATCAGCTCGATGTCGGGCTGGATGCCCTTGGCCTGGATCGAGCGGCCCGACGGCGTGTAGTAGCGCGCCGTGGTCAGCTTGATCGCGGCATTGCCGGAGACCGGGATCACCGACTGCACCGAGGCCTTGCCGAAGGAGAGCGAGCCGAGAATGGTGGCCCGCTTGTGGTCCTGCAGGGCGCCGGCCACGATTTCCGACGCCGAGGCCGAGCCGCCATTGACCAGCACGATCACCGGCTTGCCCTTAACGAGGTCGCCGGGGCGGGCGTTGTAGCGCTCGGTCGAGTTCGGGTCGCGGCCGCGGGTCGAGACGATCTCGCCGCGATCGAGGAACACGTCGGAGACCTCGATCGCCTGCGGCAGCACGCCGCCGGGATTGTTGCGCAGGTCGATGATGAAGCCCTTGAGCTTGTCCTCGCCGATCTTGGCCGTCAGGTCGGCGATCGCCTTCTTCAGCCCGTCCGAGGTCGGATCGGCGAACTGCGAGATGCGGATATAGCCGATATCCTCGCCCTCGACGCGCGAGCGCACCGTGTTGAGGCTGATCAGGTCGCGCACCAGCGTGAATTCGAGCGGCTTGTCCTCGCCCTTGCGGATGACGGTGATCTTGATCGGGGTCGCCACCGCGCCGCGCATCTTCTCGACCGCCTGGCTGAGCGTCATGCCCTTGACGTCTTCGCCGTCCAGCTTGGCGATGAGGTCGCCGGCCTGGATGCCCGCCTTGGCGGCCGGCGTCTCGTCCATCGGGGCGACGACCTTGACCAGGCCGTCCTCCATCGTGACCTCGATGCCCAGCCCGCCGAACTGGCCGCGGGTGTTCACCTGCATGTCGCGATATTCTTTGAGGTCGAGATAGGCGGAATGGGGATCGAGCGAGGAGAGCATACCGTTGATGGCCGCCTCGATCAGCTTGGAATCCTCCGGCTTCTCGATGTAGTCGGCGCGCACCCGCTCGAACACGTCGCCGAACAGGTTGAGCTGCCGATAGGTATCGGAAGCGGCCGCGACCGCCTTGCCCGGCTCCAGCAGCAGACGAGGCTGCGAAACGCCGACCGCGACGATGGCACCGGCCGCCACACCCATGAGAAATACTGACGTCCTACGCATCATCCGCGAACCTTCTCGCTCTCGCTCGTCGCCCACCAGGGCGTGGGATCGATCGAATTTCCGTCCTTACGGAACTCGACGTAAAGAATAGGTTGGGCGGTTCCAAGGCCGACCGACGAAACCAGCTGCGGGCCATTGCCCATCACAGCCACCGGTTCGCCGGCCAGCACGAACTGACCCAGACCGACCGTTATCTTATCCATCCCCGCCAGCAATATATGGTATCCGCCGCCCGCGTTGATGATCAATAGCTGTCCGTAGGAGCGGAACGGGCCGGCATAGACCACCCAGCCGTCGCTCGGCGCCGAGACCTGGGCCTGCAGGCGGGTGCCGAAGGACGTCCCCTTCTCCGCCCCGCCATATGCATCGGGCGTGCCGAACTGCTTGAGCACGGTGCCGCCCGCCGGCTGGTGCAGCAGGCCCTTGGCCTCCTCGAACGGAATGCCCGGCGTCAGGCGCCCCGGATTGGACAGGGCAGCCAACTTGTCAGCAGGCCCTTGATTTTCCTTGGCGATCGCCGCCCGTGCCGCCTCCGCGGCCTCCCGCGCGGCCTTGATTTCGGTCTCCATGCGCGCCATCAGCTCGCGCACATTGCCCGCCTCGGCGGCCAGCAGCTCGGCCCGCGCCTTCTCCTCGGCCAGCGCGGCCTCGCCGGCCGCCAGCGAGGCCTGGCGCTCCTCGATCAGGGCGCTGGTGCGCCGGCGTTCCTCGGCGAGCGAGAGTTTCAATTCTGCGAGAGCGTCGCGCGCGCTCGCGGTTTCGCGGCGCACGCGCTCCTGCGCGGCGAGTTCGACGGCGAGAAGATCGGTCTCGGCCCGCAGTTCCGGGAGCACCGCGCCGAGCAGCATGGCCGAGCGCACCGAATCCAGCGCGTCATCGGGGCGGACCAGCAGCGCGGGCGGCGGCAGGCGGCCAAGCCGGACCAGCCCGCCCAGCACCTCGGCGAGGGTCGAGCGGCGGGCATCGAGCGATTCGCGGATGTCCTGCGCCTCGCGGCCGAGAATCACCAGGCGCTGCTCGCTGGCATCGAGCTTCTCCTCGACCTCGCGCACCCGCACCGCGGTGTCGATCAGCGCGCTGGTGAGCTTGGCGCGGTCGCCGCGCAGCGCGGCGATTTCCTGCTGCAGCCGCGCCTGTTCGGCCGCGCTGCCTTTCATGTCGGCGTCGAGCTTTTCGATGCGCTCCCGCTGGGCGCGGGCGGCGTCCGTCTCGCCGGAGGTCGCGCCCGGCTCCTGAGCCGCCGCGAAGCTTGACCATGCGGCGATGAGGGCAAGCGCCAGCACGACCCTTCGGCCGCCACGCGGGCGCGGGCGGCGGGGCGGCGGGAAGCGCAGGCGGGCGGGCGGGAAGAGCATCGGATCAGGAGAGGCTGCGTCGGTTAATGGCCGCTTAACGGAAGGCGCGTTCGTTCAGGTCGTCCGGCGTTCTCCCGCCCGGAGGCCGGCACCGCCGAGCGCGCCGGATCGGGATCGTCACGCCGGCAGGACGACGACCTTCGTCTTGACCGGGGTCTTGTCATACAGATCGATCATGTCCTGGCTGAGCAGGCCGACACAGCCGCTGGTGATGCCGGAGCCGATCGTCTCGGGCGCGCTGGTCGCGTAGATGGTGTAGAGCGTGTAGACGCCGTTCTGATAGAGATGAAGCGTGCGCGCGCCGAGCGGATTGTCGAGGCCGCCGGGCATGCCGCCGGCATATTTGGCCGCTTCAGGCTGGCGCTTGATCATTTCCTTCGGCGGCGTCCAGGTCGCCCACTCGCTCTTGCGCCCGACATAGGCGTCACCGGTCCAGCGGAACCCGTCGCGGCCGACATTGGCGCCGTAGCGGGTCGCCTTGCCGTCGCCCTCGATGCGGTAGACGTAGTAATTGGCCGGGTCGACGATGATCGTGCCCGGCTCCTCGTCGGAGGCATAGGCGACGGTCCGGCGGAAATATTTCCGGTCCACCTTGGAGAGATCGACGCCGGGGATCGGAAACTTCTCCTCCGGCAGCGGCCCGTAGACCTTCTGCGCCTCGGCAAGGCTCATGCCGTCCATCGACGCGCAGCCGCCAAGCCCCAGCGCGCCCAGACCGAGGGCGGAGCCGGCAAGGAACGAGCGGCGGCTCAACAGGCCTGCGCGGCCGAGATCATCCATGCGGCCGGCAGCGGCCTTGCTGGGGTTCTTCATCATGATCGGGCTCGTATCCTGCTGCGCGGACATTGCCGGCAGGCGGTTCGGGTGGCAAGTCGTGTCTCAGCGCCGTGACGCGGTATGTGAATCCGGCTCAGGCCTTGTGATAGGGATGGCCGGCGAGGATCGTCGTCACGCGATAGATCTGCTCGGCGAGCATCACACGCACCAATTGGTGCGGAAACGTGGCACGACCGAAGGCGACCAGCCGGTCGGCCCGCTCGCGCACCTCCGGGCTCAGCCCGTCCGCGCCGCCGATCAGGAAGGACAGCGCGCGCACGCCCCGGTCGCGCAGCGCGGCGACATCGGCCGCGAGCTGTTCGCTGGAGAGTTCCGTGCCGCGCGGGTCGAGCGCGAGCACCGCGGTTTCCTCGGGAAGCGCGGCGAGGAGGGCCGTGCCTTCCTCGCTCATGCGGTCATCGGCGCGCCGCGCCATGCTTTCGCCGATCTCGGCGATGTCCGGGCCGCTCAGGCCGAGCGCCCGGCCACCCTTGCGGGTGCGCTCGATATAGCGCGCGCACAACTCCCGTTCGGGTCCGGCTTTGAGCCGGCCCACGGCACAGACCAGAAGCCGCACCCTTCGGGCTCAGCCGCGCGGCATCTTGGAAGACGCGTCGGCATGGGCGCCGGACCACATCTTCTCGATATTGTAGAAGCTCCGCACTTCCGGCTGGAAGATGTGGACGATGACATCGTCGGCATCGATCAGCACCCAGTCGCAGGCCGGGAAGCCCTCGACGCGGATGTTCTTCACGCCGCGTCCCTTGAGCGCCTCGACGAGGTGCTCGGCAAGGGCGCCGACGTGACGCTGCGCACGGCCAGACGCCACGACCATATAGTCGGCGATCGTGGTCTTGCCGCGCAGTTCGATGGAAATGATGTCCTCGGCCTTGTCTTCGTCGAGACGGGTGAGCACAAGAGCCAGTATCTCCTCCGCGTCGTAGCGCGGCTCGGAGACAGGGGCAGTCGCCGGGCTGGAGGCGGCCGCTGAGAGCGCCATGGTGGACAGGGGTCCGAATCCTCTCGTCAACATGCATAGCGGGCAGCGGATACTCCGCGCCGTTCATGCCCTTTTAAGATAATGCCGAAACGGCATGTTTTTCAACCGTCGTGGCGCATTTAGGGGCATTCGCACCCGATGGAACGTCATTCCGCCCCGCAGCCTCGCGCAACAGGGTTGAGGAAAGCGGCGATTTCAGCCCGTGGAGGAACAGCCAGGCCGGGGCCTGAAGGCCGGCGAGGCGGGGCGCCTGACGCTCGTCGAGCCGCCACGGCGCCAGTGCGCTGGCCGCCGGCGAGGCCATGGCGCGGAAGGTGGAGCCCGGCCGGTCGATCACCGCGATCGGCACCAGTTCGGCCAGCGCCCGCCAGCGCTGCCAGCGATGGAAAGAGGCGAGGTTGTCCGCGCCCATCAGCCAGACGAAATCCACCTGCGGAAAGCGCCGCACCAGCGCGGCCACCGTGTCGTAGCTGTAGCGCGTGCCCAGCAGCGCCTCGCAGCCGGTCGGCACCAGGGCGGGATGGTGGGCGACCGCGCGGGCCTGCTCGATGCGCCCGGCGAGCGGAGGCAGGCCGCTATTGTCCTTCAGCGGATTGCCGGGCGTGACCAGCCACCACACCTTGTCGAGCCGCAGCCGCTTCAGCGCCAGCAGGCTCGCGGCGCGGTGGGCGGCATGGGCAGGGTTGAAGGTGCCGCCATAGAGCCCGATCCGCATGCGCGGCGCGACGGGAGGAAGACGCAGCGCCTCCGGCGGCGCGGCGCCCGCCGCGAGGCGTCCGGTCATGGGCGGATCTGGCCGGTGCCGCGCACCCGGTATTTGAACGAGGTGAGCTGCTCGGCGCCCACCGGCCCGCGCGCGTGCATGCGCCCGGTGGCGATGCCGATCTCGCCGCCGAAGCCGAACTCGCCACCGTCGGCGAACTGGGTCGAAGCGTTATGCACCACGATGGCGGAATCCACCTCGGCGAGGAAGCGCGACGCCGCCTGCTCATCCTCGGTGAGGATGGCGTCGGTGTGGTGCGAGCCATAGGTCTCGATATGCTCGATGGCGGCGTCCAGCCCGTCCACCAGCTTCACCGCGATCACCGCATCGAGATATTCGGTGCGCCAGTCCTCCTCGGTCGCCGGGGTGACACGCGGATCGACCGCCTGCGCCGCCTCGTCGCCGCGCACCGCGCAGCCCTCGTCGAGCAGCATGGTCACCAGCGGCTTCAGCAGCACGCCGGCGGCCTCGCGGTCGACCAGCAGCGTCTCGGCGGCCCCGCACACGCTGGTACGGCGCATCTTGGCGTTCTTCACCACCTCAAGCGCCTTGGCGAGTTCGGCGGCCTTGTCGACATAGATGTGCACCAGCCCTTCGAGATGGGCGAACACCGGCACCCGCGCCTCGCTCTGCACGCGGGCGACCAGGCTCTTGCCGCCGCGGGGCACGATCACGTCGATATTGCCGTCGAGCCCGGCCAGCATCGCGCCCACCGCCGCGCGGTCGCGCGTGGGCACCAGCTGGATCGAATCGGCGGGCAGGCCGGCCTCGACCAGGCCCTCGACCATGGCGGCATGGATCGCCCGGCTGGAATGGAAACTGTCCGACCCGCCGCGCAGGATCACCGCGTTGCCGGCCTTGAGGCACAGGCTGCCGGCATCGGCGGTGACGTTGGGCCGGCTCTCATAGATCACGCCGACCACGCCGAGCGGGGTGCGCACGCGCTCCATCACCAGCCCGTTCGGCCGCTGCCAGCTCTCGGTGATCTTGCCGACCGGATCGGTCAGCTCGGCGATCTCAGTGACGCCGGCGGCGGTGGCTTCCAGCCGCGCGGTGTTCAGCGTCAGCCGGTCGAGCATCGAGCCGCTGATGCCGGCGGCCTTCGCGCTCGCGACGTCCTCCGCATTGGCCGCGAGGATGGCCGGCGCATTGCGGCGGATCGCCTCGGCCGCCGCGAGCAGCGCCTGCCGCTTGACCTCCGGCGGCGCGAGCGCGAGCCGGCGCGCGCTGGCACGGGCGCGGCGCCCGATCTCGGCCATCACGGCGCTCACATTGTCGGGGGAGGTGGATACGGCACGAAGCGTGGTGGCGGACATCGGCTCGACTCGAAGGCTGCGGTCACAAGGTGCGGCGCCGGCTTCCCGGCACCGGAAGGCGCCCTATCTACCACAATGGGAAGGCGGAGCGCCAAATCCAATTGCAGCCGGCCCATTGAAGCGCGATCCGCCGGAAGGCGCGGCGGGCTTTTTACCTCCGGGCTTTACCACGCCGCCCGATCGAGCTTGCCATTTGCCGCGCGACATCCGATGTCACGTCGAACGGAACGGTCAATACCCGGGGAGATGGTCGCGCGTGCTGCGTGTCTGGGACATCGCATGGGATGCATTCTGGCGCTTCGTCGAGGATGACGGCTGGGCGATTTCCAGCCACATCGCGCTCTCGGCGCTGATGTCGCTGTTCCCGTTCCTGATCTTCGTCACCTCGCTCGCCGCGTTCTTCGATTTCAAGAATCTGGCCGACGAGACGGTCGAGCTGATGCTGGAAGCCTGGCCGGCGCAGGTTGCCGCGCCCATTGGCGGCGAGATCAAGAACGTGCTGACCCAGGTGCGCACCGACGTGCTGACGCTCGGCGTGCTGCTCGCGATCTACTTCTCCTCGAACGGTATCGAGAGCCTGCGCATCGGGCTGAACCGTGCCTATGGCGTCAAGGAAATGCGCTCCTGGTACTGGCTGCGCCTTGAATCGATCGGCTATGTGCTGGTCGGCGCGGCGGGGCTGCTGGCGCTGTCCTTCCTCGTGGTGCTCGGCCCCGTGCTGTGGCTGACGGCGGTGCGCTGGATGCCGGCTCTGGAGCCGTTCGGCTGGATCATCACCTTCCTGCGCTATGGCGCGACGTCGGTGATCCTGATCGTGGCGCTGGTGGTCGCGCATATGTGGCTACCCTCCGGCCGCCGGAAGCTGGCGGACGTGCTGCCGGGCATATTGGTCACGCTCGGCCTGTGGCTGGCGGCGGGCGCGGCGTTCGGGCGCTATCTGGCGGAATTCGCCGGCAATTACGTCACCATGTATGCCGGCCTCGCCTCGGTGATGATCGCGCTGATCTTCCTCTACACCACCGCCTCGATCTTCGTGTATGGCGGCGAACTCAACGCCGCGATCCGCCGCTACCGCCACGGCCATTACTGAGCCGCAGCCTCCTCTCATCGTCAGCTTGTGACCGCGCGTCGGGAACCCGCACCGCTCCCTGCGTCTTGATCTTCTTCAAGGCGCGCGGGCCGCGATCGGCGCCCAATACACGCGCGACAACACGCAAGAGGAGGATCGCATGAGCACCGGCTATGACAGGATGAAGATCGCCGCGGGAACCTGGGTCGTGGTGTGCGACGGCCGCAAGGCGCTGATCCTGTGCAACAAGGGCGACGCCACCTTCCCCAATCTGCGCACCCATGAAGTGCACGAGCAGGAGAACCCGCCGGCCAGCGAACAGGGCACCGACGCGCCCGGCCGCGTCCATCAGTCGGTCGGCACCGCGCGTTCCTCGGTCGAGACCACGGACTGGCACGACGAGGCGGAGCGCGAATTCCTGCGCGGCGTCGCCGGCCGGCTCGATGCCGCCATCGCCGGCGGCGAGACCTCCGCGCTCATCCTCGTCGCCTCGCCCCGCGCGCTCGGCATGCTGCGCCCGCTCTATGGCGAGGGCGTCAAGCAGGCGATCCTCGCCGAGATCGACCGCGACATGGTGAAGCTGCCAGTCTACGAGATCGAGAAACTGCTGGCGGCCTGACCCTCCGGCGGGTGTGAACGGCCGGCAGGCATCGGCCGCCGGCCGTTCTGCCGGCAGGGACTTGCCTGCCGCACGCCGGGCGGCGACGATGCGCCACCACCCGCCGCCCGGAGCGCGAACCGCCATGTGGGACTTCTCGTTTCGGACCAGTCTCGCGCTGGTGGCGCGCACCTTGCCCTTCGTGCTGCTGCGCCTCGCGGTCTATCTCGGCATCGCCGTCTTTTATGTTCTGGGCGCCGGGCTCGGCATCGGCGCCGGCTGGGGCATCGGCTCGGCTTTCGACGACGGCGCGCTGACCGGGGCCGCGCTCGGCGGCTTCGCCGGCTTCTTCATGGTGGCCGGCGTGCTGTGGTGGGTGCGCGCCTATATCCTCTATCTGGTGAAGGCCGGCCATGTCGCCGCGCTCGATGCCCGGCTGCGCGGGCAGGGCCTGCCGGCGGGGCAGGGCCAGATCGGCCATGCCATCGGGATCGTGAAGGCGCGCTTCATCGAGGTGAACCTGCTGTTCGGGCTCGACATACTGCTCCGCGGCGCCATTGCCGCGCTGGTGGGGCTGGCCGGCCTGCTGCTGTTCTGGGTGCCCGACGGCGGCCAGCTCTCGCGCTTCATCCATGCGGTGCTGCGCGTCAGCCTCGGCCTCGTCGACGAGGTGATCCTCGCCTACATCATCCGCCATGGCGAGGCCCCGCCGGGCGAGAGCGCCCGCGACGCGCTGGTGCTCTACGCCCAGAATGCGGGGATGCTGCTCAAGAACGGCATCTGGATCGCGCTGATGGAATACGCCCTCGCGATCCTGATTTTCCTGCTGCTGCTCGGCCCGGCGATCGCGCTGGCCTATGCGATGCCGGGGGGCCTTTCCGGCTTCGGCGTGGCCTTTGCCGCCGTGCTCGCCTGGAGCCTCAAGCGCGCGCTGATCGAGCCGATCTCCATTGCCTGCCTGCTGCAGACCTATGACCGGGCCATCGCCGGACAGGTGCCGGACCCGCAATGGACGGCCCGGCTCGATGGTGCCTCCGCCTCGTTCCGCGAGTTGGCGGGCCGGGGCGAGGCCCGGCGCGGCGCTCCGTGGCAGAGTGGCGCGGCGACGGGATGATCGCCCGCGCGGTTTCGGTCATACTGACAGGCAACGCCACCTTTCTGGAGACCCGATGAAGACGCTCTCCTTTTTCCGCCTCGTGCTGGCGGTCGGCCTGTGCCTCGGCGTCGGGGCGCTGGGATCGATGGTCACCACGCCGAAGATCCCGACCTGGTACGCGACGCTTGCCAAGCCGGACTGGACGCCGCCGGACTGGGTGTTTCCCATCGCCTGGACCACGCTGTACGTCCTGATGGCCGTGGTGCTGTGGCGGCTGTGGCAGCTCCACGCGCCCTCGCCGCAGCGGCGGCAGGCGGTGACGCTGTTCTTCCTCCAGCTCGCGCTCAACGCGCTGTGGTCGCCGGTGTTCTTCGGGCTGGAAGCGATCGGCGCGGCGCTGGTGGTGATCCTCGCGCTGTGGACGGCGATTCTCGCCACCATGCTGGCCTGCATGCGCATCGACCGCATGGCAGCGGTGCTGCTCGCTCCCTATCTGCTGTGGGTCTCCTATGCGACCGCGCTGAATGCTGCCATTCTCGGGCTGAACTGAGCCGGCAGATCAATTGAGGTCGTGCCCGGCTGCCGCCGCTTTCTGAAGGTACCGTTTCCCGATGGACATGCTCACCATCGCCAAATTCGCCGTGCTGCCGCTCGCCATGGGCTCGGTGGCGGTCGTACTGGTGCTCGGCCTTGCCAATATGGCACGGGGCGGCTCGCCGCTGCGCTCGCAGAAGCTGATGCAGTGGCGCGTGCTGCTGCAGGCGGTGGCGCTGTGCGTGGCGCTGCTGGTCATCGTCCTGATGCGATTGGGCTGAGGGCAGGAACCGAGTACCGGGGGCCGTCATGGTCGTTCTCAACCGCATCTACACCCGCACCGGCGATGACGGCACCACCGCGCTCAGCACCGGCGAGCGCCGGCGCAAATATGATCTGCGCGTGAGCGCCTATGGCACGGTGGACGAGACCAACGCCACCATCGGCGTCGCCCGGCTTCACACCGGCGCGCTGGCGGCGATCGACGCCCCGCTGGCGCGCATCCAGAACGATTTGTTCGACCTCGGCGCCGACCTCGCCACCCCCGAGACCGGCGAGGCCCTCGCCTATGAGCCGCTGCGGATCGTGCCCGCGCAGGTCGAGCTGATCGAGCGCGACATCGACCGGCTCAATGCCGGGCTGAAGCCGCTGCGCTCCTTCGTGCTGCCGGCGGGCAGCCCCGCCGCCGCGCATCTGCACGTCGCGCGCACCGTGTGCCGGCGCGCCGAGCGCCTGGTGGTGGAGCTGTCCGGCCAGCCCGGCGAGATCGTCTCGCCCGCCGCGGTGAAATATCTTAACCGGCTCTCCGACCTTCTGTTCGTCATGAGCCGGGTCGCCAATGCGGCGGCGGGCGGCGATGTGCTCTGGGTGCCGGCGGCCGGGCGCGGGGGCTAGAGGCCGCCATGCTGCTGCCGATCAACGACGACAACCCGCTGGAAGAGATCACCCACGCTTATGTGACCTGGGGCCTGATCGCGGCCAATGTCCTCGTCTTCGTGCTGGTGCAGCAGGGCTGGCGGCCGGAGATCGACATCGCCACCGCCTTCGGCTACGGCGCTATCCCGGCCGTGGTGAACCATGCCGCCGTGCTGCCGGCCGAATATGTGAAGCTGCCGCCCGAGCTGACGCTGGTCTCCTACATGTTCCTGCATGGCGGCTGGCTGCACCTCATCGGCAACATGGCCTTCCTCTGGGTGTTCGGCGACAATGTGGAGGACGCGCTCGGCCATGCCCGCTTCCTCGTGTTCTACCTTTTGTGCGGCATAGCCGGCGGGCTCGCCCATTCGCTGGCCATGCCGGACTCGGCCTCGCCGCTGGTGGGCGCCTCGGCCGGCATATCCGGCCTGGTCGGCGCCTATCTCATGCTGCACCCCAATGTGCGGATCTGGGTGCTGATGTTCCTGCGCGTGCCGCTGCGGATTCCCGCGATCTGGCCGCTCGGCGCCTGGATCGCGTTCCAGCTCTGGAACCTCGCCACCACCACCGACCCGGAAACCGCCTGGTGGGCACATATTGGCGGACTCGCCGCCGGCGCGGTGCTGGTGATCTTCATGCGCCGGCGCGGCGTTCCGCTCTGGGTGATGACGCGCGACGGCTCGCCCCGCGGCACGCCGCCGGTCTGAAGCGGGACCCGGCGCGGGCGGCGACGATTCCACCCGCCGGAACGACCAACGGCCACGTTGACACGACTGGGGCCTGTCCATAGTTTCCCCGCGTTTTCCGACGGTCGATGCTTCGCGCGGACTTCCCTCTCGCCGGTGCGCACGCGGCGGCATCGCCAGGCTCAGACATTGCGGCTGCCCACCCCGGCTCCTGCCGGTGGGCGGGAGAGTGAAAAATGAAGATCCTTGTGCCCGTGAAGCGGGTGGTCGACTACAACGTCAAGATCCGCGTCAAGGCGGACGGCTCGGGTGTCGAGCTGACCAATATCAAGATGTCGATGAACCCGTTCGACGAGATCGCCGTCGAGGAGGCGTTGCGGCTCAAGGAAGCCGGCACCGCCACCGAGGTGGTCGCCGTCTCGGTCGGCCCCGCCAAGACCGATGAGACCATCCGCACCGCCCTCGCCATGGGCGCCGATCGCGGCATCTGGGTGAAGACCGAGGAGGCCGGGATCGAGCCGCTCGCCGTCGCCAAGCTGCTGAAGAAGATCGTCGAGCAGGAAGGTCCCGCCCTCGTCATTCTCGGCAAGCAGGCGATCGACGACGACTGCAACCAGACCGGCCAGATGCTGGCCGCGCTGCTGGGCTGGCCGCAGGGTACCTTCGCTTCCAAGGTCGCGCCCGCTGACGGCACGGTCGAGGTGACGCGCGAGATCGATGGCGGCCTGCAGACGGTCAGCCTCAATTTGCCGGCGATCGTCACCACCGACCTGCGCCTCAACGAGCCGCGCTATGCCAGCCTGCCCAACATCATGAAGGCCAAGAAGAAGCCGATCGCCGAGACCACCCCGGCCGAACTCGGCGTCGATATCGCGCCGCGGCTCGCCGTGCTCTCCACCACCGAGCCCGCCGGACGCAGCGGCGGCATCAAGGTGGCCTCCGCCACTGAACTGGTCGACAACCTCAAGAAGGCGGGAGTGCTCTGAACATGGCGACCTTGCTGCTGGCCGAGCACGACGATGCCACGCTCAATCCCGTCACCGCCCGCGCGTTGACCGCCGCGCTGGCGCTCGGCGCCCCTGTGCATGTGCTGGTGGTCGGCGCGGGTGCCGACGCCGCCGCGCAGGCCGCCGCGAAGCTCGACGGCGTGGCCGAGGTGCTGCTGGCCGACGCCCCGCTCTATGCCCACCGCCTCGCCGAGCCGGTGGCCGCGCTGATCGTCTCACTCGCCGGCGATTACGACGCGATCCTCGCCCCCTCCACCGCGGTCGGCAAGAACGTGCTGCCGCGCGTCGCTGCGCTGCTCGACGTGATGCAGGTCTCCGACATCATCAAGGTGGTGGCGCCCGACACGTTCGAGCGCCCGATCTATGCCGGCAACGCGATCCAGACCGTGCGCTCGGGCGAGGCGACGAAGGTCATCACCGTGCGCACCGCTTCCTTCGCGGCGGCGGGCGAGGGCAACTCCGCCGCGGTCCGCCCGGTTGCCGTGGCGGCCGACCCCGCGCTGTCGCGCTTCAAGGGCGAGGACATCGCCCAGAGCGACCGGCCGGAACTCGCCAGCGCCCGGCTCATCGTCTCGGGCGGGCGCGCGCTCGGCTCGCAGGAAAATTTCCACGCCGTGATCGAGCCGCTGGCCGATGCGCTCGGCGCGGCGGTCGGTGCCTCGCGCGCGGCGGTCGATGCCGGCTATGCCCCGAACGACTGGCAGGTCGGCCAGACCGGCAAGGTGGTGGCGCCCGACCTCTATGTCGCGGTCGGCATTTCCGGCGCCATCCAGCACCTCGCCGGCATGAAGGACTCCAAGGTCATCGTCGCCATCAACAAGGACGAGGATGCCCCGATCTTCCAGATCGCCGATTTCGGCCTGGTGGGCGACCTGTTCCAGATCGTGCCGGAACTGACGGCGGAAATAGCTAAGGCAAAAGGCTGAGGCCGCTCTATAGTGGTGGCATCAGCGAGGGGCAGGACCGCCGGACCATGAGTTTCGAGATCAAGAGCATCGGCATCATCGGTGCCGGCCAGATGGGCAACGGCATCGCGCATGTGTGCGCCCTCGCCGGCTATGACGTCGTTCTGAACGATCTCGAAGCCGACCGCATCAAGTCCGGCCTCGCCACCATCAACGGCAACATGGTGCGCCAGGTCGCCAAGGGCCTGTACAGCGACGAGGAGCGGCAGGCCGCGCTCGCCCGCATCACCGGCTCCGACCAGCCGAACTCGCTGGCCGATGTCGACCTGCTGATCGAGGCGGCGGTGGAGAAGGAGGAGATCAAGCGCAAGATCTTCGCCTCCATCTGCCCCTATCTCAAGCCCGAGACCATCCTCGCCACCAACACCTCCTCGATCTCGATCACGCGGCTGGCCGCCACCACCGACCGGCCGGAGCGCTTCATCGGCATCCACTTCATGAATCCGGTGCCGATCATGCAGCTCGTCGAGCTGGTGCGCGGCATCGCCACCGAGGACGAGACCTTCGAGCTGTCCAAGGGTTTCGTGACCCGGCTCGGCAAGACCTATGCGGTGGCCGAGGATTTCCCGGCCTTCATGGTCAACCGCATTTTACTGCCGATGATCAACGAGGCCATCTACACGCTCTATGAGGGCGTGGGCTCGGTCGACGCCATCGACACCGCGATGCGGCTCGGGGCCAACCACCCGATGGGCCCGCTCCAGCTCGCCGATTTCATCGGGCTGGATACCTGCCTGTCGATCATGCAGGTGCTGCATGAGGGGCTCGCCGACAGCAAGTACCGCCCCTGCCCGCTGCTGGTGAAATATGTCGAGGCCGGCTGGCTCGGCCGCAAGACCCAGCGCGGCTTCTACGACTATCGCGGCGAAAAGCCGGTGCCGACGCGGTAGAGGCGGATCAGGCCCGCGCCACCTCGACGGTGACGCCGCGCTGGATCGAGTTGCTCACTGTCGAATCGGCCTTGGCGCGCTCGATCAGCGCATCGACATCGGCCTGAGAATCAGTCGCGGCGACCTGAACCCGCACGGCGGCATGGGT
This sequence comes from Ancylobacter gelatini, assembly GCF_022601675.1. Lineage (GTDB taxonomy): Bacteria > Pseudomonadota > Alphaproteobacteria > Rhizobiales > Xanthobacteraceae > Ancylobacter > Ancylobacter gelatini. The sequence goes on from NZ_JAKVIL010000009.1 coordinate 89,965, forward strand.
GGCGAGCAGGGGGACGCCGGAAAAGCTCACCTCGACATCGACCTCGATCGAGACGATCTCGATGCCCATCCCGGCGGCAACATACTGCAAATCATTGCAAAGGCACCCGCCGATGGCGAGGCCGAGCAGCTCCCCGCCATTGAAACCCAGCCCCATGCCGCCGGCCTTGCCCGGCGCGCGGTCGACCACCACCGTGTGCCCGCCGGCCCAGCCAAGGGCGGCGTGGGTATCGGGAATGCTGCGAAGCCGGATATTCATCGTCGCCATGGAGCCATCCCCGGTTGAGGAACCAGGATGGTCTCAGGCCCCGCGGGGCTAAGCAACCCGCGCCACCCACCGCGCCGGCCGCCCGTCGATCGCGGCCAGCCCCAGCGCGATCAGGCCGAAGCCGGCAAATTCGCGTGGCTCCAGCGCCTCGCCGAGCACCAGCGCGCCCAGCAGGATCGCGCTGACCGGCACGAGAAACGTCACCAGCGAGATATTGGTCGCCCCGTTCCGCGCCAGGATGCGGAAATACAGGATATAGGCGATGCCGGTGGAGAGCACGCCGAGCCCGAGAAAGGCGCCGATGACAGGGGCCGACGGCACCGGCAGCGTCCAGGGTCGGTCCAGCGCCAGGATGAAGGGCAGCATGATCAGGCTCGACGCCGTGAGCTGCGCCATCGCCACCGCCACCGAAGGCAGCCCGCGGAAGCGCCGGCCATAGACCGCCGCGAAGCCATAGGAAATCGTCGCCGCCAGCGCCGCGAGCTGCGCCGGCAGATTGTGCCCGCCGAGCTGACCGAGCAGCGCCGGACCCATCATCACCGCCACCCCGATGAAACCGAGCACCACGCCGATGAGCTTGCCGGTGGTGAATTTCTCGTCGCGGGTAAAGCCCTGCGCCACCAGCACCGTGAACAGCGGCGTCGCGGCGTTGAGGATCGAGGACAGCCCGCTCGGCAGATGCTGCTGGCTCCAGGCGATGCAGGCGAAGGGAATGATATTGGCGATGACCGCCATGAGACCGAACTCGGCCGCCAGCCGCGGCGTGAGCTGGAACCCGATGCCCCGCGCCCGCGCGATGACGAACAGCGCCAGCGCACCGATCGCGACCCGGCCGAACGCCATGGTGAAGGGCGGGATTTCCGCCACCGCCACCTTGCCGAAAAAGAAGGACGCGCCCCAGATCAGCGAGAGCAGTCCCAGTGCGGCCCAGTCCATCGGCCCCATCGGCTGAAGCCCTGCGGGGATGGACCGGGCGTTGGCGGCGGACATGATGACGGCTCCTCACGCGGGAAGACGCCATCTACGGCCTCGCGCCTGCCGGTGCCACCCGATCCGGCCATGAATATTCGGCATGGGATCGATCGATTGTGCTGATGCATGTCCGATCACCCGCCGGCGGCGCGCCGAATTGGCCGGTCGGCGCGTCAGGGCGCGGCGCCCTCCTGCCCCAGCGCGGCGCGGATCAGCTTGACCGCATCCGGGCTCGCCCATTCCGCCGGGCCGGCGATGTGGCCGATTTCGCAGCCATTGCCATCGATCAGCATGGTGGTCGGCAGGCCGAAGCCGCGCCCCACCGTGCGCAGCTCCTGGAAGGCGGCGGCCTTGGGATCGGTGTAGAGCGCGAGATGCTTGATGCCGGTCTCGGCCATGAATTTCCTGGGCTTTTCAGGATCGCGGGTGTCGATATTGATCGCCACCACGCTGAAATCCTTGCCGCCGAGCGTGCCCTCCAGCTCGTCCAGCGCCGGCATCTCGGTGCGGCACGGCACGCACCAGGTCGCCCAGATATTGACGAGGCGCAAACCCTTGCCATCGCCCTCGCCGCCGGTGTCGGCAAGGCGAAGCGGCTTGCCCTCGGGATCGAGGAAGGCGAGATCGGGAATCCGCGTCGGTGTCAGGGTCGGGGCGAAGGCCGCCAGTTCCCCGGTCGCCAGGGCCGCGATACGGCGCGCGGTCTCGCTGGCAGCCTTGCATTGCGCCGCCTCTCCCGCCGCCGCGACCGGCGTCGGCGCATCGGCCACATCGGACGCGCCGGCATCGGCGTTGCGCGGCGCCCCGTTGATCCCGTATACGCCTGCAAGCCCGGCGGCGGCGCCGAGGACGAGGGCGCCCGCCACCAGAAGGACGAGGCGCCCGCGCCTTGCCCGCCCTGCCCCGTCATGGGGTCCGGGGCGATCCTCGGGGTTGTCCTGGGATCGTTCGGTCATGGCCGTCCTCGCGGAGAAAAGCTGAGCATGAGCAACAAGATGTGGGGCGGCCGGTTCGAGACCGGCCCGGATGCCATCATGGAGGAGATCAACGCCTCCATCGGCTTCGACCAGCGCCTGTACGCGCAGGACATTGCCGGTTCGAAGGCACATGCGGCAATGCTGGCGGCACAGGGCATCATCGACGCCTCTGATGCCGAAAAGATCGTCGCCGGTCTAGACACGATCCTGTCAGAAATCGAGGCCGGCGATTTCACCTTCCAGCGCGCGCTGGAAGATATCCATATGAACGTGGAATCCCGGCTCGCCACGCTGCTCGGCCCCGCCGCCGGGCGCCTGCACACCGCGCGCTCGCGCAACGACCAGGTGGCGACCGATTTCCGGCTCTATGTCCGCGACACGCTCGACACGCTGGACCGCCAGCTCGCCGAGCTGCAGCGCGCGCTTGCCGAGAAGGCGCTCGAATATTCAGGCACGGTGATGCCCGGCTTCACCCATCTGCAGACCGCGCAGCCCGTGACCTTCGGCCATCATCTGCTGGCCTATGTCGAGATGATCGCGCGCGATCGCGGGCGCTTCGCCGATGCCCGCAAGCGGCTCAACGAATGCCCGCTCGGCGCCGCCGCGCTGGCCGGCACCTCGTTCCCGATCGACCGCTTCGCCACCGCCAGCACGCTCGGCTTCGACCGGCCGACCGCGAATTCGCTGGATTCGGTTTCGGATCGCGACTTCGTGCTGGAGGCGCTGTCCTCCGCCGCGATCTGCGCGATGCACCTCTCCCGCTTCGCCGAGGAGATCGTGATCTGGACCTCGCCGCTCACCGGCCTGCTCAAGCTCTCCGACCGCTTCACCACCGGCTCCTCGATCATGCCGCAGAAGCGCAACCCCGACGCCGCCGAGCTGGTGCGCGCCAAGATCGGCCGCATCGCCGGCGCCTTCACCGGGCTGCTCATGGTGATGAAGGGCCTGGCGCTCGCCTATGCCAAGGACATGCAGGAGGACAAGGAAGGCGCGTTCGACGCGTTCTCCTCGCTCTCGCTGATGATCGCGGCGACGAGCGGCATGGTGCGCGACATGGTGCCCGACGAGAAGAAGATGAAGGACGCCGCCGGCGCCGGCTATTCCACCGCCACCGACCTCGCCGACTGGCTGGTGCGCGTGCTCGGCCTGCCGTTCCGCGAGGCGCACCACGTCACCGGCCGCATCGTGGCGCTGGCGAGCGCGGATGGCCTGCCGCTGCACAAGGTGGCGCTGGCGCGCATGCAGGAGGTGGAGCCGCGCATCACCGACGAGGTGTTCGGCGTGCTCTCCGTCACGAAATCGGTGGCAAGCCGCGTCTCCTATGGCGGCACCGCACCCAAGAACGTGCGCGCGCAGGCCAAGGGCTGGCTGAAGAAGCTGGCGAAGGGGTGAAGCTTCACGGCCTGTCGTCATCCCGGCCGGAGCATAGCGACGAGCCGGGATGACGGGTCAATCCGCAGCGATCCCGGATTCGGCCGGACGGCCGTTCCGGGATGATGATGGTCAAGCGCGCCCCAGCTTCTCGAATCGCTTGATCACCCGCTCGCGTTTCAGGCGCGAGAGGCGGTGCAGCCAGAAGATGCCGTCGAGCTGGTCGATCTCGTGCTGGTGGCAGACGGCCAGCAGCCCGTCGGCCTCTTCCACCCGCGCCGCGCCATCAAGGTCCTGATAGGCGATCCGCACCCGCGCGGGGCGCTCCACCTCCTCGGTGACGCCGGGCATGGAGACGCTGCCCTCGGGGTGCCGGGTCTGCTCCGGCGAGGTCCATTCCACCACCGGGTTCACATACACCCGCACCCCGCTCGCCTCGGAAAGCTCCAGCACCACCACGCGGGCCATCACGCCGATATGCGGGCCGGTGATGCCGATACCGGGCGCGGCGCGCATGGTGTCACGAAGATCGTCGGCCAGCGCCCGCAGGTCGGCGTCGAACGCCGTCACCGGCGCCGCCTTGAGGCGCAGCTTGGGATCGGGCCAGCGCAGGATCGGGCGCACGCTCATCGGAACGGGGGCTCATCGAAGGAGCGCAGCTTGCGCGAATGGATGATCGCGCCGGCGGCCTTGAGCTTCTCCAGCGCCGCGAGCCCGATCTTGAGATGCTCGCTCACCGCGCGCTCATAGAAGGCGTTGGCGGCGCCGGGCAGCTTGATCTCGCCATGCAGCGGCTTGTCGGAGACGCAGAGCAACGTGCCGTAGGGCACGCGAAGCCGGTAGCCCTGCGCGGCGATGGTGCCGGATTCCATATCGACCGCGATGGCGCGCGACAGGTTGATGCGGCGGCGCTCCTGGGTCCAGCGCAGTTCCCAGTTCCGGTCGTCCTGCGTCACCACCGTGCCGGTGCGCAGGCGGCGCTTGAGCTGGTCGCCCTCCTCCCCCGTCACCTCGCCCGCCGCCTGCTGCAGCGCGACCTGCACCTCGGCCAGCGCGGGGATCGGGATGTCGGGCGGCACCAGTTCGTCGAGAATGCCGTCCTGCCGGAGATAGGCATGGGCCAGCACATAATCGCCAATGGTCTGGGTCAGCCGCAGCCCGCCGCAATGGCCAACCATCAGCCAGCAATGCGGACGCAGCACCGCGAGATGGTCGGTGATGGTCTTGGCGTTGGACGGGCCGACGCCGATATTGACCAGCGTCACGCCGGCACCACCCGCGCGGACGAGATGATAGGCCGGCATCTGGTAGCGGTGCCACGGCGCGGTCATCACGCGCTCCACCGCGCCGGTGTCGAGACTGTCGCGGTCGATCCGCACGCCACCGGGCGCCACCAGCGCCTGTGCCGTACCCGCCGCTACCTCCTCCAGCCCGAGCCGGACGAACTGGTCAACATAGCGGTGGTAATTGGTCAGCAGGATCCAGGGCTGGAACGCCCGCCAATCGGTGCCGGTATAGTGCACCAGTCGGCGCAGCGAGAAATCGGTGCGCACCGCATCGAACAGCGAGAGCGGGCGCGGCTCGCCCTCCACCAGATCGAACGTGCCGTCGGCGATCTCGTCGCCAACCAGAGACAGCAGCGGCGTCGGGAAATGCCGGGCGAGCTCGGTGGCCGTCACCGCGCCGCGGCCGAGTTCGTCGCCGCCGTCGAGGGCATAAGGGTAGGGAATTTCCTGTTCGCTGAGGCCGGTCTCGATCCGCGCGCCATATTCCTCGACCAGCGGGGTGAGCTGGTCCAGCAGATAGGCACGGAACTCGCCGGGCTGGGTCACCGTGGTCTGGTGCAGGCCGGCCACCGCGAATTTGGCATAGCCGCGCTGGGCACCGAGCGGGCGGGCGCCGTTCGGCTCATAAATCACGCGCAGCAGCGGGTAGCGGTAGCGCGCGCGCTCGGCCGGGCTCGGCGATCGGCCGGTCTCGAAGAAGCGCTGCAGATCGGCACGCAACGCCTCGCGGGCCTCATGATAGAGCGCCTCCAGCCGGTCGATCGCCGCCGTCGGGGTCGCTGCCGTCTCGAACATCGTCGCATTCCTGGCTGTCATACTCCGCTGCTAGCGCGGTTTGCCCGCCGCGTGAAGAGCGGGACACCAAGGGAAGCGGCCGCGCCTCAGGCCTTGCCGCCGCTGCCGAGCAGGCGGAGCGCGTTCATCGTCACCAGCACCGTCGCGCCGGTATCGGCAAGGATCGCCGGCCACAAACCGGTGATGCCGAGCAGCGTGGTGACGAGGAACACCGCCTTCAGCCCGAGCGCGATGGCGATGTTCTGGTGGATGTTGGCCATGGCGCGGCGCGCGAGGTTCACCATGGCGGCGAGGTCGCCGATGCGCCCGTGCAGGATCGCGGCGTCCGCCGTCTCCAGCGCGACATCGGTGCCGCCGCCCATGGCGATGCCGACATTGGCGGCGGCGAGCGCGGGCGCGTCATTGATGCCATCGCCGACCTTGGCGACCTTCAATCCCTGCGCCTGCAACTCACTGACGATGCGCTGCTTGTCGGCCGGCATCAGCCCGGCGCGGACCTCGATGCCGAGATCGCGGCCGATCGCTTCCGCGGTGCGTGGATTGTCGCCGGTGAGCATGATGGTGCGCAGGCCGAGCGTGCCCAGCGCGCGCAGGCCGGCGGCGGCGTCCGCGCGCGGCTCGTCGCGCATGGCGATGACGCCGGCCAGCACGCCGTCGGCGAGCAGCACGGAGACGCTCTTGCCCTCGCCGGTGGCGGCATCGATCGCGGCCTGCTGGGCGGGCGAGAGACCGGCGCGGGCCTGCACGGCTTTAGCCGAACCAAGGAACAAAGCGCGGCCCTCGACGGCGCCGCTCACCCCCTCGCCGCCCGCCACGCCGGCCTGCTGCACCGCCGGCAAAGCGAGGCCCCGCGTGGCGGCCTCGCCAAGGATGGCGGCAGCGAGCGGATGGGTCGAGCCCGCTTCCAGAGCCCCGGCGAGGCGCAGCACGCCGGCCGCGTCGAAACCGTCAAAAGCGATGATATCGGTCACCACCGGCTTGCCCTCGGTAAGCGTGCCGGTCTTGTCGAGCGCGACGACATCGACGCCGCGCAGATTCTCCAGCACCGCGCCGCCCTTGATCAGCAGGCCGCGCTTTGCCCCCGCCGCCAGTGCCGCCGCGATCGCCGCCGGGGTGGAGATGACCAGCGCGCAGGGGCAGCCGATGAGCAGTATCGCGAGGCCCTTATAGACCCACTCGTCCCACGCCCCGCCAAAGGCCAGCGGCGGCACGGTGGCGACCAGCGCCGCCAGCACCACCACGAACGGCGTGTACCAGCGCGAGAAGCGGTCGATGAAGCGTTCGGTCGGCGCCTTACTTTCCTGCGCCTCCTCCACGAGGCGCACCACGCGGGCGATGGTGTTGTCGGACGGCGCGGTGGTGGAGCGGATGGTCAGTGCCGCCTCGCCATTCACCGTGCCGGCGAAGACGGGATCGCCCGCCTGCTTGGCGACCGGCACGCTTTCGCCGGTGACCGGGGCCTCGTTCACAGAACCGGCGCCCTCCAGCACCTCGCCATCGGCGGGAATGCGCTCGCCGGGGCGCACCAGCAGCGTCGCGCCGACGGCAAGGCTCTCGGCCGGCACCTCACGGGTCTGGCCGTTCTCGATGAGGCGCGCGGTCTTCGGCACCAGCGCGGTCAGCGCGCGGATCGAGGAGCGCGCACGCCCGGCGGCGACGCCCTCCAGCAGTTCGCCGACAAGGAACAGGAACACCACCATGGCGGCCTCCTCCCCGGCACCGATGAACACGGCGCCGATGGCGGCGATGGTCATCAGCATCTCGATGGAGAACGGCGTGCCGTTGAGCGCGGCCATGATCGCGCGCCGGGCGATCGGGACCAGCCCGACCAGCATCGCGGCGGTGAACACCCACAAATCGAGGCCGGGGAACAGATGGCCGACGCCATAGGCCAGCACCAGCGCCGCGCCGCAGCCGATAGTCAGCCGGCCCTTGGCGGTGCGCCACCAGCCGCCTTCCATCGGCTCCATATGGGCGTGGTCATGGCCTTGCGCTGTCGGCGGCGTCGCGGCGGGGGAATGCTCGTGGGCGTCACCATGAGCATGGTCATGATCATGATGGGCATGCTCATGGGCGTGGTGGTGGTCGTCGTGATCGTGCCCGCTGCACGGGCCGTGCTCATGGTGCGGCGCGTGCCCGGCCAGGGCAGGGGCGGGCGCCGCGGCCAGCGCGACGATGCGGTAGCCGAGGCTGGAGACGCGCTTTTCCACCAAAGCGAGGTCCGCACCTTCGTGATCCACGGTCATGATGCCGGCGGTAACCGAAACCGCCACCTCCTCCACCCCGGCCACCCGCCGCACCGCGGTGTCGATCTTGGCGGCGCACGAGGCGCAATCCATGCCCTCGATCCGGTAGCGGCTCTTCAGCGTCGACATGACAGGCCCTCTTGCTAGATGTCGGGGCCGAGCCTACTTCCTCTAGCGACTAGAGGAGCAAGGGCGAAATGCCGGACGCGCAATTCACCATCGGCGACGCCGCCAATGCGAGCGGCGTCAAGGTGCCGACCATCCGCTATTATGAGGAGATCGGCCTGCTGCCGCCTCCGCCGCGCACCGAGGGCGGGCGGCGCTCCTATGGCCGGGCCGATCTCGACCGGCTCAGCTTCATCCGCCACGCCCGCGAGCTGGGTTTCGAGGTGGATGCGATCCGCACCCTGCTGGCGCTGCAGGAAACCCCGGACCAGTCCTGCGCCGCCGCCGACGCCATCGCCCGCGAGCGGCTGATCGAGGTGGAGCGGCGCATTGCCAGCCTCTCCGCGCTGCGCGCCGAGCTGGAGCGCATGGTTGAGGGTTGTTCGCACGGGCATGTCGGCGAGTGCCGGGTGATCGACATCCTCGCCGATCACGGCAAATGCGCGCACCACCGCATGGTGTGACACCGTTCGCGGAGGCCGGGATCACCCCTCCCGCCACAACGGCCAGGTGTCGGCGAGGCGATAACCCGCCGGCCAGGGATCGGCGGGGTCGAGCAGGAGCTGGCGGGTGTCGGTGATCCAGGCGCGGCCTTCGATCGAGGGAATAATAGCCGGCTTATCTCCGATCCGGGTCTCGCCCTCGATCCGGCAGTGGAATTGCGAGCCGATGATCGAGCGGCCGATATAGGCGTCGCCGGTCTTCAGCATGCCGCGCGCATGCAGCACGGCGAGGCGCGCCGAACAACCGGTGCCCGTGGGCGAGCGGTCGATCTTGCCGGGGCGGATCGCCACCGCATTGGCACCGACCGCCACGCCGTCCTCATAGGTCAGCGGCGCGGCGAACTGGCAGAACGAGATGTGATTCCAGTCGGCATTCACCGGATGGCGGAACCCGAGCTGCTGGTTGGCCGCCTTCACGATCCGCATGCCGGTCTCGGCGAGGTCCTTCGCCTCGTCGGGACGGATGGAGAAGCCGAGCGCCTGCGCGTCGACGATAACGAAGCTGTCGCCGCCATAGGCGATGTCGATGGTCAGCGTGCCGAGCCCCTCCACCTCCAGCGCAGCACCCAGCCGATCGACGAAGGAGGGATGGTTGACCACGCGGATGCGTTCCGCCTTGCCGTTGCGGCACTGCGCCACGACCTCGACCAGCCCGCCCGGGGCCTCCAGCGTCAGCCGGGTTTCCGGCTCGGTCATTGGCACGATGCCGCTGTCGAGCAGCACGGTGGCGACGCAGATCGAATTGGAGCCGGACATGGGCGGCGTATCCTCCGGCTCCATGATGATGAAGGCGGCGTCCGCGCGCGGGTCCTTCGGCGGCACCAGCAGGTTCACATGGCGGAACACCCCGCCGCGCGGCTCCTGCAGCACGAAATCGCGCAGCCGCCGGTCGCGGGCGATGAAGCGCGACTGCGCCCACAGGGTTTCGCCGGGCGGGGGCGCGACGCCGCCGACGATGACATCGCCGACCTCACCCTCGGCATGGCAGCCCACGATGTGGATGATTTTCGTGGAACGCATGGGAACCTCCCTCACGGGCGCCGTGGCGCTCATCATCCCGCTGGGAATGAGCCGGCTATCTATCGCCGCCGACGTCGGTCCTCACACGACGACGAAACCATGCGCGAACGGATCGCGGTCGTCGATGAAGATGGTGTTGTAGCCGGTCATGCGCGCCCAGCCGCCGATGGAGGGGATGATGGCGTCGCGATCCCCCACCTTCACGGCCGCCTCGACCCGGCCCTTGAACAGCGAGCCGATGATGCTCTCATGGATGAACTCGTCGCCGACCTTGAGCTTGCCCAAGGCCGCGAGCTGGGCCATCCGAGAGGAGGTGCCGGTGCCGCAGGGCGAGCGGTCGATCGCCTTGTCGCCATAGAACACCGCGTTGCGGGCATGAGCCTCGGGGTGCTCCGGCGCGCCGGTCCAGAGGATGTGCGAGAGGCCGCGTATCTCCGGCTTTTCGGGGTGCACGAACTCGTATTTCTCGTTCAGCGCCCTGCGCAGCGCGCCGCTCATGCCGATCAGCTCGCCGGCGGTGAAATCCGCCATGTCGCGGAAGGCGTCCTGCGGCTCGACGATGGCGTAGAAATTCCCGCCATAAGCAACATCGACGCTCACCTCGCCGAGGCCGGGGCACTGCGCGGTGAGGCCCTGCGCATAGAGGAAGCCGGGCACATTGGTGATGCGCACCTCCTCCACATATTGCCCCTCCTGCCGGTATTCCGCCTTCACCACGCCGGCCGGCGTGTCGAGCATCAGCACGCCCGGCGTCTTCGGGGTGACGAGGCCGTGCTCGATCGCCATGGTCACCGTGCCGATGGTGCCGTGGCCGCACATGGGCAGGCAGCCCGACGTCTCGATGAACAGGATGGCGACATCGCAGTCCGGCCGCGTCGGCGGATAGAGGATCGAGCCGGACATCATGTCGTGGCCGCGCGGCTCGAACATGAGGCCGGTGCGGATCCAGTCGAACTCCTTGAGGAAATGCGCGCGCTTCTCGATCATGGTCGCGCCCTGAAGTACCGGACCGCCGCCGGCCACGAGACGCACGGGGTTGCCGCAGGTGTGGCCGTCTATGCAGAAGAAGCTGTGTCGCGCCATGGTGAGTGCTCGTGAGGGGCTAGAAGCGGTTGGCCCGTAGCGGGGAGAGGTCGAAAGGCGGCGTGCGCCCGGCAATGATATCGGCAATCAGCCGTCCCGTCGCCGCGCTCTGGGTCAGGCCGAGATGGCCGTGGCCGAACGCATAGAGCACCCGGCTCGACGCGCTGGACGGACCGATGACGGGAAGCGAATCCGGCAGCGAGGGGCGGAAGCCCATCCATTGCCGCCCGCCCTCGGTGTTCAGCCCCGGCAGGAACGCGGCCGCCTTGGCCAGCATGGCGGCCGAGCGCTTGTAGTTCGGCGCGAGCTTCAGCCCGCCCAGCTCCACCGCGCCGCCGACGCGGATGCCGGTGGAGAGCGGCGTCACCACGAAGCCATGGCCGCCGAAGGTGAGCTGGCGCCTCAGATCAAAGGCGCCCGGCGGCAGGGTGGTGTTGTAACCACGCTCGGTCTCCAGCGGGACGGCGTCGCCGAGCTGCCGCGCCAGTGGGCGCGACCAAGCGCCGGCCGCGATCACCGCACGGGAGGCGGTGAGATGGGCGCCGTCCGCCAGATGCAGCCGCACCGTCGCGCCCGATGGCTCGATGCGCACCACCTCCCCGGGCTCGATGGCCGCGCCACGCGCCATGACCTGATCGAACAGCGCGAGGGCGAAATGATAGGGATCGTCGACTGTCTTCCAGTGCGGCGTAAAGGTGCCGGCAATGAAGCGGGGCGACAGGCCGGGCTGCAGCTCGGCGAGCCGCACGCCGCGCACATGCTGGAACGGAATGCCCTCGGCCGCGCGAATCTCCCAGCCCGGCTGCGCGGCGGCAAGCTCGGCTTCGCTCTCATAAAGCTGGAGATTGCCGTCGGTCCGCACCTTCGCCGACAGGCCGGCATCGCGCACCATCAGTTCCATCGCCTGCGAAGCGACGCGCATCAGCGCGCTCTGGACGGTGATGGACTGGCGGAAACGGTCCATCTGGCTCGCGCGCCAGAACCGCGCAAGCCAGGGCAGGATCCGCGGCAGGTAGGTGGGAGGTATCGCCAGAGGGCCGAGCGGATCGAGCAGCCATTTCGGCGCCTGCCGCAGGATGCCGGGCGAGGCCAGCGGCATGATGTCGGAAAAGGCGAAGGCGCCGGCATTGCCGAAGCTCGCGCCTTCCGCGACCCCGCCGCGCTCGATCAGCCGCACCCGCCGCCCTTCATTCTGCAGGTGATGGGCAATCGCGAGGCCGACAATGCCGGCCCCGACAATGGCGACGTCCTCATTCATGCGGCCTTGTCTCCTTCGCCCGTCATCGCGCCGCGACCCGGCGCGGGAATCGAGCGATTGACCCGATTCGAGCGCGGGGGGGAAGAGCGATGCGGTCAGGCGGCCTTGGCGAGCTGCGGGCGGGTCGCCAGCGCCTCGCGGACGATCTGCTCCACCTTGGCGCGCTGCTCGCCTTCCAGCGGCAGGCGGGGGGCGCGCACGCGCTCATTGGTGCCGATCACCATGGCCTCGACCATTTTGAGGTTCTGCACCAAGTAGGTGGAGACATCGAGGTCGAGCAGCGGGCGGAACCAGCGATAGATCGCCAGCGCCTCGTCATAGCGCTTGGCCTTCATCAGCCGGTAGATCGCGACCGTCTCCTCCGGGAAGGCGATGACGAGGCCGGCGACCCAGCCCACGGCACCGAGCGCCAGCGCCTCGAAGGCGAGATTGTCGACGCCGGTGAACACGTCGAAGCGGTCGCCGAAGCGGTTCTGGATCTCGACGGTGCGGCGGATGTCGTCGGAGGATTCCTTCACCGCAACGAAGCGCTCATCCTTCGCCAACTGCTCCATGATCTCCAGCGTCACGTCGACCCGGTAGGCGATGCGGTTGGAATAGATCATCACCGGAAGATCGGCGCGGGCGGCCACCGCGGAAAGCGTCGCCACCGTCTCCTTCGGGTTGGTGTGGTAGACGAGGCTCGGCACCACCATCAGACCGGAAGCGCCGGCCTTTGCGGCGCGGGCGGCGAGGCTCGCGCAGTCGCGGGTGGAAGCGTCGGCAATGGTCATCAGCACCGGCCGGCCGCCGGCGACGGACTGCGCGACATGGAGCACGTCGAGCCGTTCGTCATGGGAGAGCATCGGCCCCTCGCCGAGCGAGCCGTTGACGATCAGCCCGTCGACGCCGGCCGCGATCTGCAGCGCGAAGCAGCGCTCCATTTCCTTGAAGTCGAGCCGGTCGTCCTCGGTGAACTTGGCGGTGACGGCGGGAAGGACACCAGACCACATGGCAGCAGCTCCTGTCGGTTGATCGGCCGGCCCGCATCTCAGATCAGGGCAGCCCGCGGTTGACGAGAGCATCTATTTTTTGGATCCAATTTGCAATATCCTTTTTGCCAATCCGTTGCGGATTCCTTCGCGAGCGGGCAAGAATCCGTATCGCCGCGTTCTGTTCTACGGGCAGGCGAGGCGGAAGGGGAAAGCATGAAGCTCAAGGCAACCGATATCGGCCAGATGGCCTCCGCGTCCGAAGTGATCTTCGAGGCGCTGCGCGAGGCCATTGCCCAGGGCGACGTGAAAGAGGGCGAGGCGCTCCGTCAGGACCACATCGCCCGCATGTTCAATGTCAGCCGCATCCCGGTGCGCGAGGCCCTCACCCGGCTTGAAGAACAGGGTCTGGTTTCGACCCAGCGCTACCGTGGCGCCGTGGTCGCCCGGCTTTCCATCGACGAAATCCGCGAAATCTTCGAGTTCCGCGCGCTGCTGGAACCGGAGATCCTGCGCTATTCGGTGGCCCGCATGACCGACGACGCGCTGGAGAAGGCGCGGCGCTTCGCCCGCGCTTTCGCGACCGAGACCGACGGCGCGCGCTGGGGCGACCTCAACCGCAGCTTTCATTACGCGCTCTATGAAGAAGCCGGCCGGCCCTATTATCTCCAGACCATCTCGACCGCGCTCGACCGGGTGGACCGCTATCTGCGCGCCCAGCTGGTGCTCACCGCCGGCATGGATCGGGCCCGGCGCGAGCATCAGGGCATTCTGGACGCGTGCATCGCGCGCGACGCCGCGCTGGCGGCAAGGCTCACCCGCGACCATATTCTCGGAGCCTGCGATTCGCTGCTCGATTTCCTCGACCGGCAACGCGCGGGCGAGACCCGGCACGGCGACGTGGACGCTGGCGATACGGGTACGGGCGATACGGCCATGCGCGATATGGCGGGCGGCCATATGGGGAAAGGCACGCGATGAACGAAATCCTCTCCCTGGCGGCCGGATCACCCGCTCCCGGAGAAGCGCGGCAGGTCGGCGAAGCCGACGGCGTGCCGATCAACGACATCGCCCTGGCCGGCCCGTCCGGGGCGCGGGCGCGGGTGCTCACATTCGGCGCGGTGCTGCGCGACCTTGAGGTGCCGGATGCCGGCGGAACGCTGCGCCGGGTCGTGCTCGGCTATGACGACCTCGATTCCTATCTCGCCAACCTGTCTTCGGTCGGCGCCACCTGCGGGCGCGTCGCCAACCGGATTCGCGCCGGTCATTTCAGCCTCGACGGACAGGAGCACCAGCTCGGCCTCAACGAGCGCGGCGTCACCCATCTTCACGGCGGCTGGCGCGGTTTCTCGCGCCGGGCCTGGGAAATCGGCGCGCTCGACGCCGCCAGCGTCACCCTCACCTATCGCTCCGGCGACGGCGAGGAAGGCTATCCCGGCACGCTTGCCGCAAGCTGCACCTATTCGCTGATCGCCCCCGGCACGCTGCGCGTGGTGATGGAGGCGACCACCGACGCGCCGACGCCGGTGAATCTGGCGCACCATTCCTATTTCACGCTCGACCCCGAGACCTCGGTGCGCGAGCTGGAGGTCGAGATCGCCGCCGCGAGCTACACGCCGGTGGATGAGCTGAAGATTCCGACCGGCGAGATCGCCCCGGTCGCGGGCACGGCCTTCGATTTCCGCCGCCCCCGCCGGCTCGATGCCGACCCGGCCGCCTACGACATGAACTTCGTGCTCGACGGCACGGCGGGCGGCGCCGAGCCGCGCTTCGCCGCCCGCGCGCGCAGCAGCGTCACCGGGCGCACCATGGAAGTCTGGACCACCGAGCCGGGACTGCAGATGTATGACGGGCAATATCTCGTCACCACCGCGCATGGCCTCGGCGGGCTGACCCACGGGCCACACGCCGGCATCTGCTTCGAGGCGCAGAACTTTCCCGATGCGGTGAACCAGCCGGGCTTCCCCTCGCCCTGGCTGCGGCCGGGCGAGACCTACCGGCAGGTGACGGAGTATCGGTTCGGCTGACGCCAGCCTATGGCCCGCCGTCTTCGGCACTGACGAACCGGCCGCGCGCCGCGCGCACCGCCTCCACGATGAAGTTCTCGACCTCGCGGATACGCCGGAGGTCGTGAATATCGGCATGGGTGACCAGCCAGTAGGCGCGGCGGAAGCTCAGTTCCGGGAGCAGCCGCACCAGTTCGTCATGTCCGCGCGCGGCATAGTCGTGCAGGATGCCGATGCCGGCTCCCGCGCGCACCGCCTCCATCTGCCCGACCACGCTGGCACACTCCAGCCGGCGCGCTTCGACCTCGCGGAACGCCTCGAAATAATCCAGCGCCGGTGAATAGACGAGATCGGACACATAGGTGACCAGCAGCCTGTCCTTCAGGCTCGCGAGGCTCTCCACCGGCCCGGTGCGGGCCAGATAATCGCCGCTGGCATAGACCCCCAGACTGTAATCGGTGAGCTTTCTCGCGATCAGCCGGCCCTCGGAGGGGCGCTGGAGCGTGACCGCGATGTCCACCTCGCGCTTGGGCAGGGAGAAGCTGCGGGGCAGCGGGGCGAGCTGGATGGTGAGGCCGGGATTCGCCTCCGCCAGCGCGCCGAGGCGGGGCGCGAGAAAATAGGTGCCGAAGCCGTCCGGCGCGCCGATCCGCACCGTGCCGGCCAGCGCGAGGTCGACATTGCCGAGCGCGGACTGCGCCTGCAGCATCTCGGTCTCCACCCGCTCGGCATGGAGCAGCAGCCGCTCGCCGGCAGGGGTCAATGCGCTGCCGGTGGTGCGGCGCTCGATGAGCTTGCTCCCCAGCCCGGCCTCCAGCGCGGCAAGCCGGCGGCCGACCGTGGCGTGATCCAGCCCGAGCTGGCGCGCCGCCGCCAGCATCTGGCCGGCCCGCGCCACCGCGAGGAAGATGCGCAGATGATCCCAATCCATTCCCGGCCGATAGCAGTTCCGGCATGGCTGCACAACGGATGGGTGAAACTGGCCGTTGAAGTGGGAAGTTTCACAACGCACAACAGCGTCACACAATCACGCCTTCAGGCAAGCGGGAGCAGCGCATGGCGGTCATCGGGCACTACATCGACGGCAAGATCGTTACCACCGCCCTCAGCACCGCCGGGCGTTCGTCGCCGGTGTTCGATCCCTCGACCGGCGCGCAGTCGGGCGAGGTGCTGCTGGCCACCGGGGCGACGGTGGACGAGGCCGTGACCGCTGCGGCCAGGGCGTTCCCGGCCTGGGCCGACACGCCGACGCTCACCCGCGCCCGCATCATGTTCAAGTTCAAGAGCCTGCTGGAGCGCGACATCGACGCGCTGGCGACCGCGATCACCAAGGAACACGGCAAGACCTTCGAGGATGCCAAGGGCGAGGTGATGCGCGGCATCGAGGTGGTGGAGTTCGCCTGCGGCATTCCCCATCTCATGCGCGGCGACTTCACCGAGCAGGTGGCGCGCGGCGTCGACGTATTCTCGGCCCGCCATCCTCTAGGCGTGGTCGCCGGCATCACCCCGTTCAACTTCCCGGTTATGGTGCCGATGTGGATGTTCCCGGTGGCGCTGGCCTGCGGCAACGCCTTCGTGCTCAAGCCCTCCGAGAAGGACCCGACCCCCTCGCTGATGCTCGCCGAGTTGCTGGCCGAGGCCGGGCTGCCGGCCGGCGTGTTCAACGTGGTGCAGGGCGACAAGGTGGCGGTCGACGCGCTGCTGTCCCACAAGGATGTGGCGGCGGTGAGCTTCGTCGGCTCCACCGCGATCGGCGAATATGTCTACCGGACCGCCTGCGCGAACGGCAAGCGCGCCCAGGCGCTGTGCGGCGCCAAGAACCACCTCGTGGTGATGCCGGACGCCGATCTCGACAAGACGGTCGATGCGCTGATGGGCGCGGGCTACGGCTCGGCCGGCGAGCGCTGCATGGCGGTCTCGGTCGCCGTGGCGGTGGGCGGCGTCGGCGACGCGCTGATGGAGAAGCTCGTTCCCAAGGTGCGCTCGCTCAAGGTCGGCCCCGGCCTCGACAAGGACAGCGAGATGGGCCCGCTGGTGACAAAGGAGCACCTCGCCAAGGTCTCGGCCTATGTCGATGACGGCGTGGCGGCGGGCGCCGAGCTGGTGGTGGACGGGCGCGGCCTCAAGCTGCAGGGCTACGAGAACGGCTATTTTCTCGGTGGCTGCCTGTTCGACAACGTCACCCCGGACATGAAGATCTACAAGGAAGAGATCTTCGGCCCGGTGCTCTCGGTGGTGCGCGTCGACCGCTATGACGACGCGCTCAAGCTGGTCAACGACCATGAATACGGCAATGGCGCCGCCATCTTCACCCGCGACGGCGACGCCGCCCGCGCCTTCGACCGCGACGCCAAGGCCGGCATGATCGGCATCAACGTGCCGATCCCGGTGCCGGTGGCGTTCCACTCCTTCGGCGGCTGGAAGCGCTCGGTGTTCGGCGACCGCAACGTCTACGGCATGGAGGGCGTCGGCTTCTACACCAAGATGAAGACCACCACCGCCCGCTGGCCGACCGGCATCCGCGAGGGCGCCCAGTTCGTGATGCCGACCACGGGGTGACATCGCCCAACGCTGAAACGCGTCATCCCGGACGGCCGAGGCGGCCGGGCCGGGATGACGATCTTCCGCATCCCTGCGTCATGCGAGGGCGCCGGCCGGCCTCGAAGCTCGCCGGTGCCGCGCTCAACGCTTCATATCCGGGCACAGATAGGGCGCGGTGGCGGCGACATAGCGCTGCTCCAGCGTGTCGCGCCCGGCCTTCACCTTCAGCACCAGCACATCCTTTGCCGGCATCGCGACCTTCGCGGTCAGCCGCGCGCCTTCCTCGTCCCAGGCGAGGCTGTCCGGCCCGGTGCGCTGCCATTTGCGCAGCGTGTAGGTCTCCCAGCACGAATCCATGACCAGCGTGCCGTCGGCGAGGAAGATGCGCATCACGCCCGGCAGGCCGTTGCCGGGCTTCTCCTCGACCCAGACCCGGCCGACCAGCGCCTGCGTCACCTCGGTTTTCGCCTCGGCCGGCACCGCGAAGGCCGGCACCGCCAGCGCGGCGCTGACGACGAGCGGCAGGGCGAGGGCCGCAGAACGGGCGGAAAATGTCATGGCGTGTCTCCTGTGGCGGGAACGGTCGCTATCGCACCCGAACATGGCTTTTCCGCTGCCAGTTTCCGTCAGTAGCCGTGCTATCCTCGCGCCATGTCGCGTTCCGAACGGCTTTTCGACCTGGTGCAGGTGCTGCGCCGCCACCGCCATCCGGTGAGCGGGCGCGTGCTCGCGTCCGAGATCGGGGTGAGCCTGCGCACGCTGTATCGCGACATTGCCAGCCTGCAGGCGCAGGGCGCGACCATCGAGGGCGAGCCGGGCGTCGGCTATGTGCTGCGCCCCGGCTTCCTGCTGCCGCCGCTGATGTTCACCCCGGAAGAGATCGAGGCGCTGGTGCTCGGCTCGCGCTGGGTAGCGGGGCGCGGCGACGGCCCGCTGGCGGAAGCCGCCCGCTCGGCGCTGGCGCGCATCGGCGCGGTGCTGCCGGCCGATCTGCGCGAAGAGATGGACGCCAATTCGCTGTTCATCGTTCCCGGACCTGACATTCCGGCCGACATCATCGACGCCGCGCTGCTGCGCAAGGCGATCCGCACCGAGCACAAATTGCAGCTCACCTATTGCGACGCCGCCGGGACGCCGAGCGAGCGCGTGATCTGGCCCTTCGCCCTCGCCTTCTTCGATCAGGTGCGGCTGCTGATCGGCTGGTGCGAGCTGCGCGGCGCGTTCCGCAGCTTCCGCACCGACCGCATTGCCAGCGCCGAGATGGCCCCGCTCCGCTACCCGACGCGGCGGCCGGAGCTCATCCGGCAATGGAAGCTCGTGAAGCACGACATGCCGGACCACGGTCAGGAATAAGGCACCGTTGACTGCTGACAGTTTCTGGCAGCATGGCGCGATATGTTCCCCTCTTCAAGGGGACCTCTTCATGCAGCACGCCAGCAAAATTCTGCTCTATGTGAGCGATACCCGCGCCAGCACCCGGTTCTACGGCAATGTGCTGGAGCGTGACCCGATCGAATCCGGCCCGGATTTCGTGTCCTTCCCGCTGGCGCCCGGTGTTCAGCTCGGCCTGTGGCGGCGCGACGGGGTGAAGCCGACGCCGCATCTGCGCGCCGGCGGCAACGAGATCGGCTTCGCGGTCGAGGACCGGGCAGCGGTCGATGCCGCCTATGAGTGCTGGGCCGCCAAGGGCGTGCCGATCGCGCTGCCGCCCACCGACCTCGACTTCGGCCGCTCCTTCGTCGCGCTCGATCCCGACGGCCACCGGCTCCGGGTCTATGCGGCGAATGGCGGGTGAGGCATGCGTGCCCTCTTCCTCACGGGGAGGGCACGCCAACCATTGAGGTCGACGCCCCTATTTGCGCTCGCGGCCGAAGTCAGGCGCAGCGGTTTCCTGACCGATCTCGATGATCGAGCGGCGGATGGCGCGGGTACGGGTGAACAGGTCGAACAGCGTGTCGCCCTCATTCCAGCGGATCGCCCGCTGCAGCGCGATCAGATCCTCGGTGAAGCGGCCGAGCACCTCGATCACCGCCTCGCGATTGTTGAGGAAGACGTCGCGCCACATGGTCGGGTCGGACGCCGCGATGCGGGTGAAGTCGCGGAAGCCGCCAGCGGAATATTTGATGACCTCGGATTGGGTGACCTCTTCGAGGTCCGCCGCCGTGCCAACGATGTTGTAGGCGATCAGATGCGGCACATGCGAGGTGATGGCGAGCACCAGATCATGGTGCTCGGCGCTCATGGTCTCGACATTGGCACCCATGGCCTGCCAGAACGCGCTTACCGCCGCCACCGCGACCTCATCCGCGCCGTCCGGCGGGGTGACGATGCTCCAGCGGTTCTGGAACAGCGTGGCGAAGCCGGCATCGGGGCCGGAATATTCGGTGCCCGCGACCGGATGCGCCGGCACGATGTGCACGTTTTCCGGCAGATGGGCGGAGAGTGCCTTCAGCACCGCGCCCTTCACCGAGCCGACATCGGAGACAATGGCGCCCGGCTTCAGATGCGGGGCGATCGCCTGCGCGACCGCGGCCATGGCGCCGACCGGCACGCACAATATGACCAGATCGGCCCCCGTCACCGCCTCGGCGGGGGTGACGGCGACCTCGTCGGCAACGCCCAGCTCGGCGACGCGGGCCCGCACCGGCTCGCTCGCGTCATAGGCGACGGCGGCCCCCGCCAGCGCGCGGGCCTGCACCGCGCGCAGGATCGAGGAGCCGATCAGCCCGATGCCGATGACGACCAGCCGGCCGACCAGCGGGCGCGGCAGCGGCGGATCAAGTACCATGGGAACCACCCATGAAGTCACGCAGCGCCGCGACCAGCGCGTGGTTGGCCTCTTCCGTGCCAATGGTCAGGCGCAGCGCGGTCGGGATGCCGTAGGAATCCACCCGGCGCAGGATCAGCCCACGTTCCATCAGGAAGGCGTCGGCCTCCTTCGAGGTCTTGCCCGGCTCCAGCGGGAAATGCACCAGCAGGAAATTGGCGACGCTCGGCGTCACCTTGAGGCCCAGCGCGATCAGCTCGGTGGTGAGCCACGAACCCCAGCGCTCATTATGCGCCACCGCCGCCTCGACATGGGCGGCGTCCTCGATCGCGGCGGTCGCGGCGGCGATGCCGGCGGCGGACACGTTGAAGGCGCCGCGCACGCGGTTCACCGCGTCGATCACCTCGGCCGGCCCGTACATCCAGCCCACGCGCAGCGCGGCGAGCCCATGGATCTTCGAGAAGGTGCGCAGCATGACGACGTTCTGGCAGGTCGCCACCAGCTCGATGCCGGCCTCGTAATCGTTGCGGCGCACATATTCGGCATAGGCGGCGTCGAGCGCCAGCAGCACGTTGGGCGGCAGGCCCTGCTGGAGCCGCTTGATCTCGTCGAAGGGCAGATAGGTGCCGGTGGGGTTGTTCGGGTTGGCGAGGAACACCACGCGCGTCGCCGGCGTCACCGCCGCCAGCAGGGCGTCGACGTCGCTGTGATAGTCGCGCTCGGGGGCGATCACCGGGGTCGCGCCTGCGGCCAGCGTGGCGATGCGGTAGACCAGGAAGCCGTATTGCGAATACAGCACCTCATCCCCGGGACCGGCAAAGGCCAGAGCCAGCAGCGTGATCAGCTCGTCCGAGCCGGTGCCGCAGACGAGGCGGGCGGGATCGAGGCCATAGGTCTTGCCGATCGCCTCGCGCAGCTTGGTCGCGCTGCCGTCGGGATAGAATTCCAGTGCGTCGGCACCGTGGAACGCCGCGACCGCCTTCGGGCTCGGGCCGAGCGGGTTCTCATTGGCGGAGAGCTTGTAGACCTTGGCCGCGCCGCCGGCATGCGCCTTGCCCGGCACATAAGCCTCGATCGCCAGCACGCCCGGACGCGGGACGGGACGGGACGGGACGGATGCGGCGGAGGACATGGCGGAGGACATCAAACGGCTCCAGATGGGGAAAGGGCAGGCGCGGCGGGGTGGGTTCAACCCTGCGGCGAATGGGTATAGCGGCTGGCGTGGCTGCC
This sequence comes from Ancylobacter gelatini, assembly GCF_022601675.1. Taxonomy (GTDB): domain Bacteria; phylum Pseudomonadota; class Alphaproteobacteria; order Rhizobiales; family Xanthobacteraceae; genus Ancylobacter; species Ancylobacter gelatini. The sequence continues at coordinate 111,423 of NZ_JAKVIL010000009.1, forward strand.
GACGAGGGCCGCCGAACGCACCGAGGCGCCGGACGCGCGCAAGGCGCCGAGCACGGCTTCCAGCCCGCCGGGCGGCTGAAGCGGGATCGACACCAGCAGCGCCGCGCCGTCGAGCCCGCGATCTGGCACCGCGATGACGTCCGCCAGCGGGGCGATGGCGCGGGCGGCATGGGCGTTCCAGCCGGCGACGCGTACGCTCCAGGTCTCGACCTCCGCCGCCGCGCCTTCGGTCACCGGATGGGCGATGCAGAACACCGGCAGGCCGGCGGGATGGTCCGCGCGCTCGACGAAGGGGAGGCGGGCGATGATCTTGGGCGCGCTCTCGCCTTCCAGCGCGGTCCACCAGGCATGACCGCCGGGCGGGGAGAAGGCCGGCACCAGGCCGAGATCGCCCTTGGAACTCGCCACCGACGCCACCACGCCCGCCGCGCCCATATGGGTGGCCAGCGGCACGGTGAAGCCGAAATGGAAGCGCGTCGTGTCGCGCATCGGCGCCTCGCCGGAGGAGAGGTCGGCATGCACCGCATAGGGCGCCTGCACATAGGTGAAGGTCGAGATGATGACGCGCCAGATGCCTTCCACCGTATCGACGGGGAGGATACCGCGATGGCGGTCGACGATCATCCGCATCATGGAAGCCTCGCGCGCCGGGCGGAAGGCCGAGCCGCTCTCCGCTCCCCGCGAGCGCTTGACCTCGACCAGCCGGTCGATGATCTCGCCGCGCTCGATCAGCAGCGCATGCATGTGCGCGTCGATACGGTCGATCTCGGCGCGCAGCCCGCTCAAGGAGTCAGCGGGGGAGGCCGCCGGCATATCGTCAGTCTTCTCCATGGGCGGTTGTCCTAGACCCGCGCGCGGCTCTCGCAAAATGAAATCTGCGTCCCCATTATAAAGCGCTCCATATTGACAAGCAGGCGCCGTGGGATCATCGGATCGTCCGTTATATCGAACTATTTGTCCGGTAGGACGATTGGCACGGCAGACAGGCCCATGAGTAATCCGGTTCCCGAGCTTTCCGATTCCCGTCCCGATGCCGCGATCACCGTGGCGCGTGCGGAGGCGGACCATCCCCATTCCGCCGTGGTGACCTTCGGCGCGGACCGGCCGCTGACGCTCGACGCCGGCACCGATCTCAGCCCCTTCCAGATCGCCTACCAGACCTATGGCACGCTGAACGCCGCGCGCTCCAACGCGGTGCTGCTGTGCCATGCCCTGACCGGCGACCAGCACGCGGCCAATATCAACCCGGTCACCGGCAAGCCAGGCTGGTGGGAGACCATGGTCGGGCCGGGCAAACCGATCGACACCGAGCGCTTCTTCGTCATCGCCTCCAACGTGCTGGGCGGCTGCATGGGCACTACCGGCCCGTCTTCGCTCAATCCGCTCACCGGCCAGCCCTACGGGCTCGACCTGCCGGTATTGACCATCCGCGACATGGTGCGCGCGCAGTCCATGCTGATCGACCATCTCGGCATCGAGCGCCTGCTCGCCGTGGTCGGCGGCTCCATGGGCGGCATGCAGGTGCTGCAATGGGCGGCGAGCTATCCCGAGCGCGTGTTTGCCGCAATGCCGATCGCCACCGGGGCGCGCCATTCCGCCCAGAACATCGCCTATCACGAGGTCGGCAGGCAGGCGATCATGGCCGATCCGGACTGGCGCGGCGGGCGCTATCTCAATGAGGGCACCAGCCCGCGCCGCGGCCTGTCGGTCGCGCGCATGGCCGCGCACATCACTTATATGTCGGATTCCTCGCTGCACCGGAAGTTCGGGCGCCGGCTGCAGGACCGCGACGGCCACACCTTCTCGTTCGACGCCGATTTCCAGGTGGAGAGCTATCTGCGCTACCAGGGTGAGGCCTTTGTCGGGCGGTTCGACGCCAACTCCTATCTCTACGTGACCCGCGCCATGGATTATTTCGACCTCGCGGCCGATTATGGCGGCGTGCTGGCCAATGCCTTCAAGGGCACGAAGACGCGGTTCTGCCTCGTCTCCTTCACCTCGGACTGGCTGTTCCCGACGGCGGATTCGCGCGCGGTGGTTCATGCGCTCAACGCCGCCGGCGCCCCGGTCTCCTTCGCCGAGGTCGAGAGCGACAAGGGGCACGACGCCTTCCTGCTGGAAGAGCCGGAATTGTTCGCCATCACCCGCGGCTTCCTCGATTCCGCCGCGCGCGCCACGGGTGTCGCATGATGTCCCCCCGCGAGAAGCTCGCTCACGACCTCACCATGCGCGAGGCCGCGCGCGCCGCCTCGGGAACCCGCGTCGACCTGCTGCTGATCGCGCAGATGGTGACGCCGGGCTCGCGCGTGCTCGATGTCGGCTCCGGCGACGGCGAGCTGCTGGAACTGCTCGCCACCACGCGCGGCTGCGACGCGCGCGGCATCGAATTGTCGCGTGAGGGCGTGAATGCGGGCGTGGCGCGCGGGCTCGCCATCATCCAGGGCGACGCCGACATCGACCTCGCCGACTACCCGGACGATTCGTTCGACTATGTGATCCTGTCGCAGACCATCCAGGCGACGCGGCGGCCGAAATGGGTGCTGGAGCAGATGCTGCGCGTGGGCCGGCGCGCCATCATCTCCTTCCCGAATTTCGGCTTCTGGCGCATGCGCATGGACCTGCTGCTGAACGGGCGCATGCCGTCGACCGACAATTTGCCCTATAGCTGGCACGACACGCCGAACATCCATTTCTGCACCATCCGCGATTTCGTGGCGCTGGTGGACGAGGTCGGCGCCCGCATCGAAAGCGCCGCCGCGCTCGACGCCTCCGGCCATCCGGTGCGCTTCAAGATGCCGTGGTGGGTGTGGAACCTGCTCGGCGAGCAGGCGGTGTTCCTGCTGACCCGCAAGGGGTGAGCGACGGGCGTCAATCCTCGTCGCGCACCGGCTTGCCCTGCCGCCCCGCCTTGATGCCGGAACGGCGCGCCTTGGTCTCCAGGCGGCGCTTCTGCGAGCCGAGCGTCGGGCGGGTCGGGCGGCGCGTCACCTCCACCACGGACGCCTGCCGCACCAGCTCGACCAGACGGGCGAGGGCGTCCTCGCGGTTGCGCTCCTGGGTGCGGTAGCGCTGGGCGACGATGACGATCACGCCCTCATTGGTCAGCCGCCGTCCGGCAAGGCGCTCCAGCTTCTCCTTCACCCAATCCGGTAGCGTCTTCGATCCCCGCACGTCGAAGCGCAGCTGCACCGCGGTCGAGACCTTGTTGACGTTCTGCCCGCCGGGCCCTGAGGCGCGCACGAAGGTTTCGACGATCTCGTCCTCGTCGAGAAACACCCGTGGGGCGATCGGGATCACGGCGGGGTCAGCGTCGCGCCGAGGGGCGGGCCGGCGGCTCGATCGCTTCCAGGTGCAGGCGCACCATGTCGAGCTCGCCGAGCATGTTCGAGACCTGATCGCGCAGCGCGGCGGCGAGCCGGGCGGCGGCCTCGGGGTAGCTTTCCACCGTGCGCATGAAGATGACGCGCGAAATGCGCAGCACGGTGGATGTTTCCAGCGCGATCGCGGTGGTGCCGCGCTTGGTCTCGGTGATCAGTGCGATATCGCCGAGCAGCACGCCCGGCCCCGCCACCTGCCGCGCGCCGCGCCGGCTATGGCCGGGTTCGTCGCGACTCACCGAAAAGGAGCCCGCGGTGACGACAAAGGCGGATTCGGCAAACTGACCCTCGCGGAACAGCACCTCGCCCTCGGCAAGGCTGCGACTGTCGGCACTGATCGCGATCGCCCGCAGCCCCTCGCGTCCGAGAAGCTGCAGCATCGGCACGCGCTCCAGCAGCGCTATGTCGTCGTCGATCGGCATCGGGCGAGCCAACACTCCGGCAGGCGGCGCGCCGAATCAGCCCGGCGCGCTCATGGCAGCAATTTGTACCCGCCCGCCTCCGTGGCAAGAAGGTTTGGATGCGAGGGGTCCTTCTCGATCTTCTGGCGCAGCCGGTAAATGTGCGTTTCCAGCGTGTGCGTCGTCACGCCGGAATTGTAACCCCACACCTCCTGAAGCAGGATTTCCCGGGCAACCGGCTTCTTTCCAGCGCGATAAAGGTACCTTAGTATTGCGGTTTCCTTTTCGGTAAGCCGGATCTTCGAGTTGCGTTCTGTCACCAACATTTTCGCGCCGGGGCGGAAGGTGTATGGCCCGATGGTGAAAACCGCGTCCTCGCTCGCCTCGTGCGAGCGCATCTGTGCCCGGATCCGCGCCAGCAGCACCGCGAAGCGGAACGGCTTCGCCACATAGTCGTTGGCGCCCGCTTCCAGCCCCATGATGGCGTCGCTGTCGGTGTCGTGGCCGGTGAGCATGATCACCGGCGCCTTGAAGCCGTTCTGCCGCATCTGGCGCACCGCCTCGCGTCCGTCGCGGTCGGGCAGGCCGACATCCATCAGCACGAGATCGATACGGCTGGCCTCGACCTCGCCGATCGCAGCCTGCGCCGTATCGGCCGAAACGACCTCGAACTCGTCATACAGCGCCAGCTGCTCGACCAGCGCCTCGCGCAGTTCGTTGTCGTCGTCGACCACCAAAACCCGTTGAGCATTCGCCATCTACGCTTCCCAATACGCTGTCCGACCACCCGGCGCGCCCGCCGCCCTTCGGCAGAATGGCAGGTGACATGGGGTCGATTTCCGTCTTGTCTCCGGAAGTAGGGCAGTCTGCGCATCAAGGGCAAGCCGCGCCAGGCCGGCACCGTGTCACCCCTGACGTGATCGTGAACGGAAATCGCGTGAAGAAGAAGGTCTTTCGTGAGGAAAAAGCAACAAAAGCCACCTGGCGGCCCCGGCTGCTGAAAGTGGCACCCCGTCCGGGAGCGCCCACGCGCGGCTTTTTGCTGCTCGATGGACGGATGATTCCCGTGGCGCTCGGCCGCTCCGGCATCCGGCACGACAAGCGCGAGGGCGATGGCGCCACGCCGGCCGGGCGCTGGCATCCGGTGGAGCTGCGTTGGCGCGCCGACCGCGGCACCCGTCCCGCCACCGGCCTGCCGGCGCGGCAGACCCGGCGCGCGGATGGCTGGTGCGATGATCCCCTGAGCCCGGCCTATAACCGCCCGACCCGGCTGCCGATGCGGGCTTCCCATGAGGAGATGTGGCGCGCGGACGGGCTGTACGATCTGGTCGTCGTGCTCGATCACAACAGGCGCCCGCGCAAGGCACGCGGCGGCTCGGCGGTGTTCCTGCATCTGGCGCGCCCCGGCTTCGAGCCCACCGCCGGCTGCATTGCGTTCCGGCCCGGCGATTTCCGCCGCGTCCTCGCCCGCCTCTCGCCGCGCTCGGTGATCCGCGTCGGCTGAGCGCTAGCGGTGGCCGAAGATCGCGCTGCCGACGCGCACATGCGTGGCGCCAAGCGCGATCGCGGTTTCGTAATCCCCGCTCATGCCCATGGAGAGCGTCGTCAGTCCGTGGCGCGCGGCGATCTTGGCCAGCAGCGCGAAATGCGGTGCCGCCGGCTCGTCGGCGGGCGGAATACACATCAGCCCCTCGACGGCGAGCCCATGCACCTCGCGGCAGTCGCGCAGGAAATCGTCGGCCTCCAGCGGCGCGATGCCGGCCTTCTGCGGCTCCTCGCCGGTGTTGATCTGCACCAGCAGGCGCGGCGCCGGCTTTTCCGGCATCCGGGCGATCTCCTTCGCCAGCGCGCTCGCCAGCGAGGGCCGGTCGACGGTGTGGATCACGTCGAACAGGGCCAGCGCCTCGCGCACCTTGTTGGTCTGGAGCGGGCCGATCAGATGAAGCTCGACGCCGGCGAAGCGCTCGCGCAGGCCCGGCCATTTTGCCTTCGCCTCCTGGACGCGGTTTTCGCCGAACAGGCGCTGGCCGGCCTCCAGCACCGGCACGATGTGCTCGGCCTCGAAGGTCTTGGAGACCGCGATCAGCTCCACGGCATCGGGGGCGCGCCCGGCATCGCGGCAGGCCTGGGCGATCCGCGCGCGCACTTCCTCGAGACGATCCGCCACGCCCATCTGCCCACACTCCCCGTTCCGGCCCAGCGCGAACGCTTGGGAACCGGCGCCCGGCTTGTCAATAGCCGGCGGAATATCCCGGTGCGAAGTTTCCTTGCGGCAAGCACGCGGCATTGTTAACGTCGGCCTTGGGCGATTTCCTATCCTGCGGGCAACAACACGACGTGACCGAAGATCGGGACGCTGGCGGAGCGCCCCTCTCCAAGCCGGAACAGCGACCAGCTCAAGGATTCGCCTTCGCACGAGGGCGGTTTCCCCGGCGCGTGGTCAGCCTGCGAACCCGCCTGGTGGCGCTCGCCATCGTGGCGATGACGGTACTGATCGCCGAGCGCGTCATCGGCATCATCAGCCTCCATGCCACCAATCTCGAAGCCAAGGAGCGGGAGGTCCTCGACCTCGCCGAGCAGGGCGCCGGCCATTACGAGAAGGTGCTCACCGGGGTCCGCTCCATCCTGGTGACGCTGGCCGCCGAAGCCCCGCACCTGACAGCTGCCCAGAATTGCAGCATGCTCCACCATGTGGTGGACGCCTCCTCCCTGGTGGAATCGCTGTCCATCGTCGACCTCGACGGCGTGGTCACCTGCTCTTCGCAGGAGGTCGGCATCGGACTCGACGTGTCGTCGCGCGAACATTATCTCATCGGCATGAAGGGCCTGCCCTCGCTGACGACGGTCACCCGCAGCTACGCCACGGCGGCCCCCTCTATCTACGCCTCGCAGCCGGTGATCGCCGAAGGCGGCAACGTCACCAGCATTCTCGTCGCGCGGTTGTCGCTGAATGACATGTTCCCGCGCTCGGCGATCGGGCGCATCAGTCCGAACGCTGAAATCATCATGGTCGACCCCGAGGGCGTGGTGATCCAGGCACAGCCGGATTCGCCGGGCCTCGTCGGCAAAAATCTGCGCTCGACCGAATTCGTGTCCCGCGCCCTCAGCCGTACCCGCGGCACGGTCATCGCCGACGGCGTGGACGGCGTGAGCCGGATCTATGGCTTTCTGCGCCTGCCCTCCAGCAACATGCATCTCCTTGTCGGGCTCGACAGGAATGCCTTGACCGCTCAGGTCGAGAGCGCCACCTGGCGCGCCGCGACCACACTGCTGGCGGCGAGCTTCATCATTTTCCTGGGCCTCTGGATCGCCGGCGAGCGTCTCATCGTCGCCCCGGTGCTGACGCTCGCGGCCCGCCTCGCCCGCTTCGGCCGCGGCGAGGACGACCAGCGCGAACAGGATGGCACGCTGATCACCGAGTTGCAGCCGCTCGTCGTCGCCTTCGAGGCAATGGCGGACGAGCTGACCCGCCGAGAAACCGCGCTGCGCAGCGCCAATCGCCGTCTCAATTCGCTGGCGAGCCTCGATCCGCTGACCGGCATTGCCAACCGGCGCAGCTTCGATTCAGTGCTGGCCCTGCAATGGAGCACGTCGCCGAACCTCGCCATGCTGATGATCGACATCGACCGCTTCAAGCTGTTCAACGACCGCTACGGCCACGGCAAGGGCGACGAGTGCATCCGCCGGGTGGCGCAGGCCATGATGTCGACCATTCGCGGCACCGACGTCATCGCGCGGATCGGGGGCGAGGAGTTCGCGGTGATCATGCCGGGCGCCGACATCGGACCCGCTCAGGAAGTAGCCCAGCGGCTGCGCCTGGCGGTGGAGCAGCTCGCCATTCCCCATAGCGGCGGCCAGAACGGCGTCGTCACCATCTCCATAGGCTGCGCCGCCGGGCGGCCGGGGCCGAATTTCACCAGCGCCGACCTGCACCAGGCCGCCGACAAGGCGCTCTATGCCGCTAAGGAAGCCGGCCGCAACACGGTGCGCTCGGCGCCCCCCTTCGAGGTGCGCGCCTCGAATGTCTCCTGAGGTTCGGGACCGGCCTACCAAGGTTGACCCGGCGCGTGACTTCGTGTCCTAGTCCCGGCCCATCGGCCTGGCGCCGGCGCTGGCCTGTCCAGCCGGGCGCATGGCCGCGTTCTGCGCCTGATATCCCATCCTTGAAGCCCCGATATCCCGAAGCCCAAGATCACGTCCGATGAGCACCGAGCGTTACAATGCCCGCGAGGCCGAACCCCGCTGGCAGCAAGTCTGGGACGAGCGCGGCATCTTCCGCACCCGGAACGACGACCCCCGTCCCAAATATTACGTGCTGGAGATGTTCCCCTATCCGTCCGGGCGCATCCATATCGGCCACGGGCGCAACTACGTCATGGGCGACGTGGTGGCGCGCTTCAAGCGCATGAAGGGCTTCAACGTCCTGCACCCCATGGGCTGGGATGCGTTCGGCCTGCCCGCCGAGAACGCCGCCATCGAGCGCAACACCCATCCCGGCAAGTGGACCTACGAGAACATCGACACGATGCGCGCGCAGCTCAAGCTGCTCGGCCTGTCGCTCGACTGGTCGCGCGAGATCGCGACCTGCGACCCGTCCTATTATGGCGAGCAGCAGCGCATCTTCCTCGAATTCCTGAAGGCCGGCTTTGTCTACCGCCGCGAGAGCGAGGTGAACTGGGACCCGGTCGACAATACCGTGCTCGCCAATGAGCAGGTGATCGACGGGCGCGGCTGGCGTTCGGGCGCGCTGGTGGAGCGCCGAAAGCTGGCGCAGTGGTTCTTCCGCATCTCCGCCGCTTCCGAAGAGCTGCTGGCCGGCCTCGACACGCTGGAGCGCTGGCCCGACAAGGTGCGCCTGATGCAGCGCAACTGGATCGGCCGCTCCGAGGGCCTCCATGTGCGCTTCGTGCTGGAGAACGCGCCCTACCGCGTCGAGCAGGAGATCAAGGTCTACACCACGCGGCCGGACACGCTGTTCGGCGCCTCCTTCCTCGCGCTCTCGCCGGGACACCCGCTGACCGAGGCACTGGCAGCGGACAACCCCGCGCTCAAGGGCTTCGTCGAGGAGTGCCGGCGCGGCGGGACCTCGACCGCCGAGATCGAGACCCAGGAAAAGATGGGATTCGACACCGGGCTCAAGGTGCGCCACCCGCTGGGGGGCCCGCATCTGCCGGTCTATGTGGCGAATTTCGTGCTGATGGAATACGGCACGGGCGCCATTTTTGGCTGCCCCGCCCATGACCAGCGCGATTTCGACTTCGCCAGCAAATACGGCCTGCCGATCACCCCGGTGGTGCTGCCGCCGGGCGCTGACGAGGCGAGCTTCGGCATGGAAAGCCTGCCCTATGACGGCGAGGGCACGCTGATCCATTCCGGTTTCCTCGACGGGCTGTCGATTCCCGAGGCCAAGGAGGCGGTGGCCGCGCGTCTGGAAACGCAGATGCTGGGCGGCGAGCCGGTGGGCGAGCGGGCGGTAAACTACCGGCTGCGCGACTGGGGCATTTCGCGCCAGCGCTACTGGGGCTGCCCGATCCCGATCGTGCATTGCGACGCCTGCGGCCCGGTTCCGGTACCCGAGGGCGAGCTGCCGGTGCGCCTGCCGGAGGATGTCAGCTTCGACGCGCCGGGCAACCCGCTCGATCGTCACCCGACATGGAAGCATGTGAACTGCCCGAACTGCGGCCGGCCGGCGCGGCGCGAGACCGACACCATGGACACCTTCGTGGATTCGTCCTGGTATTTCGCGCGCTTCGCCTCCGAGCCCGATACCGCGCCGCTGCAGAAGGGCGCGGCCGATCACTGGCTCGCCGTCGACCAGTATATTGGCGGTATCGAGCACGCGATCCTGCACCTGCTCTATTCGCGCTTCTTCACCCGCACGCTGAAGAAGATCGGCCGGGTCTCGGTCGACGAGCCCTTCGCCGGCCTGTTCACGCAAGGCATGATCGTCCACGAGACCTACAAGGATTCAGCCGGCAAATGGCTGTTCCCCGAAGAGGTCGAGAAGCGGCCCGACGGCACGTCGGTGAAGGTCGGGACCGATGAACCGGTCACGGTCGGTCCGCCGGAGAAGATGTCGAAGTCCAAGAAGAACGTGGTGCCGCCGGAGATCGTCGCCGACACCTATGGCGTCGACGCCGCGCGCTGGTTCATGCTCTCCGACACCCCGCCCGAGCGCGACAGCGAATGGACCGATCGCGGCATCGAGGGCGCCTGGCGCTTCATGCAGCGCATCTGGCGTCTGGTTGGCGACACCGTGGCCCTCGCCCCCGACGCGCTTGCCGTGCCCCCGGCCTGCGCCCCGGAAGCGACCGCGCTGAGGCGCGCCGCGCACAAGCTCGCCGCCCAGACCGCCGACGACGTCGAGCGCCTGCGCTTCAATGTGGCGGTGGCGCGCGTCCATGCCTTCGCCAATGTGTTCGGCGACGCACTTAACGCGGCCCGCAAGGCACCCGCGCTTGCCCCGGACCTCGCCTACGCCCTGCGCGAGGCCGCCGAGTTCCTGGTCTGTGCCATTGCGCCGATGGTGCCGCATCTGGCCGAGGAATGCTGGGTGGTGCTGGGGCGTCAGGGTCTCGCCGTCGAGGCCGGCTGGCCGGAGACCGATCCCGCGCTGCTGGTCGACGACACCGTTACGCTGCCGATTCAAATCAACGGGAAGCGCCGCGCCGATGTTACCGTGCCCGCCGACGCCTCGACTGCCGAGGTCGAGCAGGCCGTGCTCGCGCTCGATGCCGTGATACAGGTACTCGACGGACGCGCGCCGAAGCGTATCATCGTGGTTCCGCAGAGGATCGTGAATGTCGTTGTCTGACCCGATGACCATAGCCCGCCCGGAGGCCGGCTCCCGGCAGGGCCGCTTCGCTCGCCTGAACGCCCGCCGTCTGCTCGGCCTCGCCGTCGTCGGGCTGCTCGCAGCCTCGACCGCTGGCTGCTTTCAGCCGATGTACGCCCAGACCGTGCCCGGCACGGATGGCGGCACGCTGGCGCAGACCTTCGACGACATCGAGGTGGTGTTCGTCCAGGGCCGCGTCGGAAACGAGGTTCGGAACGATCTGATCTTCGGCCTCACCGGCGGTGCCGGCAATCCGGTCGGCGTGCCTTACAAGCTGGTCGTGAACGTCAAGGAAGCGACCTCGTCTTCCGCCGTCGTGAACTCGGTTACCGGCCTTCCGGAGGTCGAGATCGTGCGCGTGGACGTCGGCTGGCAGCTTTTCGACAACGCAAACCCCAAGGTTCCGCTGACGACCGGAAACGGCTTCGGCACCGCCTCGCTGGACAGCGGCTATCAGCGCTTCGCGCGTGCGCGCGCTATCCGCGACGCGCAGAACCGGTCGGCAACGATGGCCGCCGAGATGATTCGCGGCCAGCTCGCCTCCTATTTCCTGTCCCGCGCTCCCAAGAGCTGAGGCTTCATGGTCGCGGTCAGGCCCGGCGACGTCGAGGCGACGCTCTCCCGGCTCGATCCGCTGCGCCCCGTCGTGCTGCTGTTCGGACCCGATAGCGGGTTGGTGCGTGAGCGCGCACGCGCCTATCTTGCCAAGGCCGGCGAAGGCTCGACCGATCCGTTCGGTCTGGTACGGATCGACGGCGACGAGATCGCCGGCGATCCCGGTCGGCTGGTCGACGAGGCCGGCACCATCGCGCTGTTCGGCGGGCGGCGCGTCATCTCGGTCCGCGCCGGCTCCAAGAATATCGGCCCGGCAGTCGAAGCACTGCTCGGCGCCGCGCTTTCCGACGCGGTGGTGGTCATCGAGGCCGGCGACCTCAAGCGCGGCATGGGGTTGCGCGCGCTGTGCGAAGGCTCGCCGCGGGCGCTGGCCATCGCCTGTTACGCCGACAGCGACCGCGATCTGTCCCGGCTGATCGACACCATGACGATGGAAGCCGGTATCGCCATCGAGCGCGACGCCAAGGCGGAACTGATGGGTCTGCTCGGCGGCGACCGTGCCGCCTCGCGTGGCGAAGTCGCCAAACTCCTGCTCTACGCCGCCGGGGAGCGCTCCATCACCGGGGCCCATGTCCGCGCCATTGTCGGCGACGCCTCCAGCCTCGCGCTGGACGAGATCGCCGATTCCGCATTGGCGGGGCAGTCGGCCGAGATGGCGGGCGCCTTCGCCAAGGCGACAGGGGAGGGCATGCGACCCGACATTGTGCTCGGCGCGGTCGGGCGGGCGATGCAGTCGCTGCACGCGATGCGGCTCGGTATCGAGGCCGGCGGCAGCGTCGAGCGGGCGATCGACGGAGCGCGGCCGGCCATCCACTTCCGGCGTAAACCCTTGATTGAAAAGGCTCTTCGGAGCTGGAGCGCAGCGCGGCTGGAAAAGGCGCTGCTGACACTGGACGACGCACTGCTCGCGGCGCGCCGCAATGCGGGGCTTGGCCCCGCCATTGCCGAACGGGCGCTGTTCCAGCTCGCGGCGGGCGCCCGCCGCGGTTGAGGCCGCTCAGCCGCCCGCCAGCAGGCGACACACCTCGTCAAGCTGGTCGAGCGAGGCATAGCGGATGCGGATTTCGCCCGCCTCGCCCTCATGGCGCACCGAGACGTTCAAGCCCAGCGCATCGGACAGCCGGCGCTCCAGCGCGCGTGTGTCGGCATCGACTTCCGGCGCGACGCGGGGCTTGCGGGCCGGCTTGCCCGCCGCTTCCGCTTTCGCGTTGTTCAGTTCCTGCGCCAGCGCCTCAATGGCGCGCACATTCATGCCCTGCTCGACGATGACCTTGGCCAGGCCCTCGGGATCGTCCTGGGTCAGCAGCGCGCGGGCATGGCCGGCGGAGAGCAGACCCTCGGCGAGATAGGTCTTCACGGCATCCGGCAGCTTCAACAGGCGCAGCGTGTTGGCGACATGGCTGCGGCTCTTGCCGATGACACGGGCGACATCGTTCTGCGAATAGCCGAATTGGTCGGCCAGTGCCTGATAGCCGGTCGCCTCTTCCAGCGGATTGAGATCGGCGCGCTGCACGTTCTCGATGATCGCGATTTCGAGCGCGCCACGATCGTCGACCTCGACAACCACGATCGGGACTTCATGAATGCCCGCGCGCTGCGAGGCGCGCCAGCGACGCTCGCCGGCGACGATCTCGAACGCCTCACGCTCGCCAGGCACCTGCCGCACCACAATCGGCTGAATGACGCCGCGCTCACGGATCGAGGCGGCGAGGTCTTCCAGTTCTTCCTCGCCGAAGCTGCGGCGGGGATTCTTCGGATTGGCGCGCAGGAAGGCGAGCGGAACCTTGCGCTGGCCGGTCACCGGGCGCGGACGCTCGGCACCGATCTCCGAAATCTCGCCCATGTCGCCGATCAGGGCAGCGAGGCCACGACCCAGACGCGAACGTCCGCCATCTTCCGCCATTGCCATCAATCCCTCCTCAGGCCGCTGCCGCGCGCAGATTGCGTTCGCGCTGGATTATTTCGGATGCGAGACGAAGATAGGCCTGCGACCCGACGCATTTCAGATCGTAGAGCAGCACCGGCTTGCCATAGGACGGCGCCTCGGACACCCGCACATTCCGAGGAATGATGGTCTCGTAGACCTTCTCCCCCATGAACTGCCGCACGTCCTCCACCACCTGGTTGGAAAGATTGTTACGGGCATCAAACATCGTCAGGACAATGCCGTGAATGGTTAGGCCGGGATTGAGCGTCACCCGCACCTGCTCGACGGTACTGAGCAGCTGCGAAAGCCCCTCCAAGGCAAAGAACTCGCATTGCAGAGGCACCAGAATGGCGTTCGCCGCCGCCATCGCATTCACCGTTATCAGGTTCAGCGAGGGCGGGCAGTCGATCAGCACATAGCTATAGGCCGGTTCATCGTTTCGCTCCTGAATCGAATTCAGGGACCGGATCGCATCCCGCAAACGGAACGCGCGGTCGCGTGCGGTGGCGAGTTCAAGCTCAAGCCCGGAGAGATCCATGGTCGATGGCGCGATATGCAGCCGGGGCACCGCCGTGTGCAGCACCGCCTCGCGCAGGCTGACATCCTGGGTCAGCACGTCATAGGTGGAGACCCGACGACTGCGGCGATCAATGCCGAGGCCGGTCGACGCATTGCCTTGCGGATCGAGATCGACCACCAGCACCGTCTCGCCGATCGCGGCCAGCGCGGTGCCGAGATTGATCGCGGTCGTGGTCTTGCCGACGCCGCCCTTCTGGTTGGCGAGGGCGAGCACCCGCGGCTGACCAACCGGGCGCGGGCTCGCGAGCGCGTCGAGTGTCGTATCGCAGCTTTCCGTCATGGCTTCGACCTCGAAAGGCCCGGCGAAGGGCACAGGCACCGTCTTCAATCACGTCGCGGATTTGAGCGGCTCGGCTCTGGTCACGATCAGGACCCGGCCACTCGGGTCAGTCAGGCTCTGCTTAACCGAGGCCTCGATTCTCCAAGATTTAGAGGCTTCGGTCAATTCGTTATCAACATCTTGTCCCTTGAGGAACAGCCCTTTCGCTCCCTGTGCAAGGAAGGGATAGGCCAGCTCCAAAAGCCGCGGCAGCGGAGCAAGCGCGCGGGCGGAAACCACCTCCACCCCTTGCGCAATCTTCGGCGCAATCTGTTCAATCCGCGCCGGCAATACGGTCGCCGGCAGTTCGGCGATGCGAGCGGCCTCGCGCAGGAACGCCGCCTTCCGGCTGTCGCTTTCCACCAGCGTTATGTCCGCTTCGGTGAACTCCGCCAGCGCGGCGGCGACGGGTAGCCCCGGAAATCCACCGCCGGATCCCAGGTCGACCCAACGCGAGACATCGCCGGCCAGCGGCACGAGCTGGAGGGAATCCGCGACATGGCGGGTCCAGACATGCGCGAGACTGGAAGGCGCGACCAGATTGATGGTGCGCTGCCATTTTTCGAGCAGCGCCACGATCGCCACCAGCCGGTCCTCTGTTTCACGTGAAACAGGGGTCAGCTTGAGGGCGCGGGCGCGGTCGGTCGAATCAGGATCGTTCATGCCTTCTTGTACCACGCCTCGCGCGGACGCGCGCGCGGGGCGTGCCGCAGCACGATCTACCCGGTGCGGTCAGCGCGCGCGCCGTGCATGGGCGGCGAGCAGCGCCAGTGCCGCCGGGGTCATGCCGTCGATCCGGCTGGCCTGGCCAATGGTACGGGGCCGAATCGATTCCAGCTTGGCCTTGATCTCGTTGGAGATGCCAGCCAGCGCGCGATAGTCGACCTCCGGCAGCGGTGCCGATTCCTCGCGGCGGAAGCTGGCAATGTCCGCCTCCTGCCGATGAAGATAGACGGCGTATTTGGCGTCGATCTCCACCTGCTCGCCGATCGCCGCCGGCTCGGCACCGGCCTCCGGCCAGATCCGGCAGATCGTCGCCCAGTCGACAAGGGGATAGGACAGCAAGTCGAAGGCGGTGCGGCGCTGGCCGTCGCGGTTCAACGTCAGGCCGTGGCGCTCGCCCTCCGCCGGGGTGAGCGAGACCGAGCGGCTCCACTCCCGCACGCGCGCCAATGCCTCCTGCTTGGCCGCGAAGACGCGCGCCCGCTGCGAACCCACACATCCGATATCGATGCCAGCCTGCGTGAGCCGCTGGTCGGCATTGTCCGCGCGCAGCGAGAGGCGATATTCGGCACGGGAGGTGAACATGCGGTAGGGCTCGCTCACCCCGCGCGTCACCAGATCGTCGATCATCACCCCGATATAGGCCTGCGAGCGATCGAAGGTCACACCCTCCCGACCGCCGGCGCGGCGGGCGGCGTTGAGCCCGGCCACCAGGCCCTGCGCGGCGGCCTCCTCGTAACCGGTGGTGCCGTTGATCTGCCCGGCGAGAAACAGTCCGCGCGCGGCACGGGTCTCCAGCGTCGGCTCAAGCTCGCGGGGATCGACGTGGTCATACTCGATGGCATAGCCCGGCCGCAGCATCACGGTTTTCTCCAGCCCGGGGATGGAGGCGATGATCGCCGCCTGCACATCCTCCGGCAGGGAGGTGGAGATGCCATTCGGATACACCGTCGGGTCGTCCAGCCCCTCCGGTTCCAGGAAGATCTGGTGCCCTTCGCGCTCGCCAAAGCGGACAATCTTGTCCTCAATCGACGGGCAATAGCGCGGACCCACGCTTTGGATGTTCCCGGAATACATCGCGGAGCGCGCAATATTGGCGCGGATCACGGCGTGGGTTTCCGGCGTGGTGCGGGTGATGGCGCAAGCGACCTGCGGATTGGTGATCGCGCTCGTCAGCATCGAGAAGGGTTCCGGCGTCTCGTCGCCCTCCTGCTTCTCAAGGCTGGCCCAGTCGATGGTGCGTCCGTCAAGCCGCGGGGGCGTGCCCGTCTTCAAGCGGCCGAGCCGCAGGCCCAGCCGAGCCAGCGCGCTTGAGAGCCCGAGCGCCGGCTGCTCGCCCATCCGCCCCGCCGGCATCTGCCGGTCGCCAATATGGATGAGCCCGTTGAGGAAGGTGCCGGTGGTGATGACCACGGCGCCACATGTCACCTGCCGGCCATCCTTGAGCACGAGGCCGCAGACCTGGCCGTTCACGACCCGCAGATCGCCGGCTTCGCCCTCGACGACGAAAAGGTTCGGCTGCGAATCGATCGCCGCGCGCATCGCCGCGCCATAAAGCTTGCGGTCGGCCTGCGCGCGCGGGCCACGCACGGCCGGTCCCTTGCGCCGGTTGAGCACGCGGAACTGGATGCCGCCCTGATCGGCGACGCGCCCCATCAACCCGTCCAGCGCATCGACCTCGCGCACCAGATGGCCCTTGCCGAGGCCACCGATCGCCGGGTTGCAGGACATGGTGCCGATGGTGGCGTGGGAATGGGTCACCAGAGCCGTGCGCGCGCCCAGACGGGCGGCAGCCGCCGCCGCCTCGGTGCCGGCATGTCCGCCACCCACCACCACGACATCGAAACTGAGTTCGGACATGATTTCTCTCACAGGGATCGAGCCCGTTTGAAACGCGCTTCGCCGCGCCACGTCAAGCGCGGGGTGATTCACGTGAAACAGTTACGGCGCCGATTCGCTGCAGGGCGGGCGTCGCGGCATCCCTGTTTCACGTGAAACGGCGCCGTCATTTCCCGATGCA
The DNA here is from genome assembly GCF_022601675.1 of Ancylobacter gelatini. Lineage (GTDB taxonomy): Bacteria > Pseudomonadota > Alphaproteobacteria > Rhizobiales > Xanthobacteraceae > Ancylobacter > Ancylobacter gelatini. The sequence goes on from NZ_JAKVIL010000009.1 coordinate 128,219, forward strand.
GAACTCGCGGAAGACGACATCCAGCAGATCCTCCACCCCGATGCGCCCGGCGATGGAGGATAGCGCACGGCCAGCAAGGCGCAGCTCTTCGGCGAGAAGCTCCTCGCTGATTTCATCCCAGGCCGCGAGTGCGGCACGAAGATGCCCGTTGGCGAGCGCCACGGCCTCGCGCTGGCGGGCCCGGATCAAAGCGGGGTGCTCGCCGCCCCGCGCCCGCGCAGCAACGAATTGCTCGAGCGCGGCCGTCAGTTCATCCAGCCCGGCGCCATTGGCCGCCGACACAAGGAAATGCCGGCTCGCGCGAGGAAGGCCGAGCGCGGGGAGGGCAGCGGTTGGAACCGCGGCCAAATCCGCCTTGTTCGCCAGCAGCCAGAATTCCGCATCCGAATCGACCGCGATCTCCGGCGCCTCCGGCCCGCTGAAATCGTGAACCCACAACACGAGGTCCGCTTCACCGATGCGCCGTTGCGCCCGGCGTATGCCCTCGGCCTCGACCTTGCCCTCGGCTTCCCGCAGGCCGGCGGTGTCGATCAGCGTCGCCTTGTAGCCGCCGAGATCAAGGGCGACTTCCAGCACATCGCGCGTTGTGCCGGGCTCGTCGGAGACGATGGCGACCTCGCGCAAGGCGAGCGCGTTCATCAGCGACGACTTGCCGGCATTGGGCCGGCCGGCAATGGCGATGGTCGCGCCCTCGCGCACCATGGCCCCGCGCCGGTCGGCCAGCGCGGCTTCCAGCTCGGCGAGCAGCATCTCCACTTCCGGCCGGGCAAGGGCGCGGGCCTCCGCCGGCACATCGTCCTCGTCGGAAAAATCGATCCCCGCCTCGACCAGCGCCATGGCCCGGATCAGCCGCCCCCTCCAGATGTCGACCTGCCGGCCGAGATGGCCGAAAGCGTGGGCAAGGGCCTGCCGGCGCTGGCCCTCGGTCTCGGCGGCGATCAGGTCAGCGAGGCCCTCCGCCTCGGTCAGGTCCATCTTGCCGTTGAGCCAGGCGCGGCGGCTGAAGTCGCCCCGCTCGGCGGCCACGATACCCGGCACCGAAAACAGCGCATCGAGCACAGCGGCCACCACCGCGCGGCCGCCATGGACCTGGAACTCCGCCATGTCCTCGCCGGTCGCGCTGGCCGGGCCGGGAAACCACAGCACGAGGCCCTCGTCGAGACGCTCGCCGCTGAGGGGATGACGCAGCCGCGCGAGCAGTGCGCGGCGCGGTTCCGGCAGGCGGCCGGCAAGCGCCCGCACGGCCTCGCCAGCGCGGGGACCGGAAACGCGGATCACCGCGATCGCCGCCGCCATGGTGCCGCTTGAGACGGCCGCGATCGTATCGTTCGCGATTATGCTTTTCTCCTGTCCGTCCAAACGCTACGCCCTACATGGAAAAGAGTTCGAGAATATCGGAGACGCATCGTGCCGAACCGCCTCAAGGATTCCGCCAGCCCTTACCTGCTCCAGCACAAGGACAACCCCGTCGACTGGTGGCAATGGGAACCGGCGGCGTTCGAGGAAGCGCGCCGTAGTGGAAGGCCCGTGCTGCTGTCCATCGGTTATGCCGCCTGCCACTGGTGCCACGTCATGGCACATGAAAGCTTCGAGGACGACGCCACGGCGGCGGTGATGAACGAGCTTTTCGTGAACATCAAGGTCGATCGCGAGGAACGGCCCGAGGTCGACCAGATCTACATGTCCGCGCTGCAGCAGCTCGGCGTGCAGGGCGGCTGGCCGATGACCATGTTCCTCGATGCCGACGCCGCGCCGTTCTGGGGCGGCACCTATTTCCCGAAGGAGGCGCGCTACGGGCAGCCGGCCTTCACCGACGTGCTGAAGACCATGGCCAATGCCTATGCCACCAGTGATCCGCGCATCGGCAATAATCGCGTCGCGATACTGGAGCGCCTGCGCCAGAAGGCGCGGCCTGCCGGGCGAGTGACGATCGGCCTCAATGAGCTCGACGATGTGGCGACCCGGGTGCTCGGCATCATGGATACCGAGCATGGCGGCCTGCAGGGCTCGCCGAAATTCCCGAACACGCCGTTCCTCGAACTGCTGTGGCGCGCCTTCGAGCGCAGCGGGCGAGAGAGCTTCCGCAATGCCGCGCTCCACGCACTGGATGGCATGAGCGAGGGCGGCATCTACGACCATATCGGCGGCGGCTATTCGCGCTATTCGGTCGATGAACGCTGGCTGGTGCCGCATTTCGAGAAGATGCTCTACGACAACGCCCAGCTGCTGCCGCTACTGGCGCTCGCCTTCAACGAAACCCACGAGCCGCTGTTCCGCGCCCGCGCCGAGGAGACCGTGGCGTGGCTGGAGCGCGAGATGATCGTCGAGGGGGGCGCGTTCGCCGCCAGCCTCGACGCCGATTCGGAAGGCCATGAAGGCCGCCATTACGTCTGGACGCTCAAGCAGGTTCTCGACACGCTCGGCGCGCAGGATGCCGAATTCTTCGCGCGCCATTACGACATCGCCCCGTTCGGCAATTGGGAGGGCGTCTCGATCCCGAACCGCCTGAAGGAGGTGGAGCGCAGTGGAGCCGACGAGCTGCGCCTCGCCGTGCTGCGCGACAAGCTGCTGGAGGCACGCTCCAAGCGCGTGCCGCCGGGCCGCGACGATAAGGTGCTGGCGGACTGGAACGGCCTGATGATCAGCGCGCTGGCGGAAGCTGGGACGCGGCTGGATCGGCCGGAATGGGTGGAACTCGGCGCGCGCGCCTTCCGTTTCATTTCCGAATCAATGGCCAAAGGCGAACGGCTCGGCCATAGCTGGCGCGAAGGGCGGCTGGTGTTTCCTGGCCTCTCCAGCGATTACGCCGCGATGATCGGGGCGGCACTGGGTCTCCATCAGGCGACCGGGGAGGGTAGCTATCTGGCCAAGGCGCGGGAATGGGCCGCCGCGCTGGAGCGTCACCACGGCGCGGAGGATGGCGGCTACTATCTCACCGCCGACGATGCCGAAGGGCTGATCCTGCGCCCCGACGCCACCGCGGACGATGCGGTGACCAATCCCAATGCGCTGATCGCCCGCAATCTGATCCGGCTCGCCAGCTTTACCGGGGATGATGCCTATCGCGACCGCGCGGACCGGCTGTTCGACGGCCTGATGCCGCGCGCGCAGCCGAGCCTCTACAGCCACGCCGGCCTGCTCAACGCACTCGATACCCGGCTGCGCGGGCCGGAGATCGTGATCGTCGGCGAAGACGGCGCGGCCGCCTCCGCACTGCTGGAAGCCGCGCGGCAGGTTGCGAGGCTCGACGTCACGATCCAGCGCGTCAGCGATCCGTCCCTCCTGCCGGATGGTCATCCCGCAAGGGCCAAGGCAATGAGCATCGCCGGCGCGGCGGCGTTCGTTTGTGCGGGCGGAGCCTGTTCGCTTCCCGTTACGGATACGAATCAACTTGTCCACGCACTTGCCGAGGCAAGCGCCACCAGTTGAGGCCAAAAGCCATAGCGATGGCCGTCATGGGGATAGCTTGTGGACAGGCCTGTGGATAATTCCGACAGCGCGGGGGTGTTAGCCTCTGGAATCCACGGAAATGACCGCTGGCGGCGTTTGATTCATTTGCAACCAATGGATCGGCCGACCTATCGAACGCCCGCCTGTGGGCAAATGTGGACGATATATTTCCGGAGCCGAAACGATACCTGAAGTTACTGAATGGTCAGACTTCGCCTTAAGATTGCGGTCCGTTTCGACTTACTTCTGTCGGCTGAAACGCTGGTTGGCGAACATCAACGGTGCCACCAGCATCAACGCGCCGGCGAGGTCGATCTGGAAGATGTAGAGGCTGCCCAGTTCCTCGCGCACCGCCGGACCGATGACCGGATCGGCGAAATCGGCGATCAGGGTGGACACGAACAGCGCCGCCGGCACCCAGATCGCCAGCGGCAGCCACCAGCGGCGATAGGTCATCACCCAGCTCATCATGGCGATGCCGATCATGATCAGCCACATCGAGACGGCCGGCGGCTCGCGCTCGGCCATCCCGGTCGCGCCCGCCGGAAGCGTCAGCGCGAATAGGGCAGCAGCGACGAGACCACCATTGAAATAGCGCTTCATCCCGCCGCCCTCCCGCCGGCACCTTTTGTCAGGTGTTCATGGAATCGAAGAAGTCACCATTGGTCTTGGTCTGGCGCAATTTGTCGAGGAGGAACTCGATCGCGTCAACCGTGCCCATCGGGTTGAGGATGCGCCGCAGCACATACATCTTCTTGAGCACGTCTGCCGGCACCAGGAGCTCTTCCTTGCGGGTGCCCGAACGGGTGATGTCGATCGCCGGGAACACGCGTTTGTCGGAGACCTTACGATCGAGGATGACCTCGGAGTTACCCGTGCCCTTGAACTCCTCGAAGATCACTTCGTCCATGCGCGAGCCGGTATCGACCAGCGCGGTGGCGATGATGGTCAGCGAGCCGCCTTCCTCGATGTTACGCGCCGCGCCGAAGAAGCGCTTGGGGCGCTGCAGGGCGTTGGCATCGACACCGCCGGTCAGCACCTTGCCCGAGGACGGCACCACCGTGTTGTAGGCACGACCAAGACGAGTGATCGAATCCAGCAGAATGACCACGTCGCGCTTGTGCTCGACCAGGCGCTTCGCCTTCTCGATCACCATTTCCGCGACCTGCACATGGCGCTGGGCCGGCTCGTCGAAGGTGGAGGACACCACCTCGCCCTTCACCGAGCGCTGCATGTCGGTGACTTCCTCGGGGCGCTCGTCGATGAGCAGCACGATGAGGTAGCATTCGGGATGATTGGTGGTGATGGACTGCGCGATGTTCTGCAGCAGCACGGTCTTGCCGGTGCGCGGCGGGGCGACGATCAGCGCGCGCTGCCCCTTGCCGATCGGGGAGACCACATCGATGATCCGCGCCGAGAAATCCTTGCGGGTCGGGTCCTCGATCTCGAGCTTGAAGCGCTCATCCGGGTAGAGCGGCGTCAGATTGTCGAAATTGATCTTGTGCCGGATCTTCTCGGGGTCTTCAAAATTGATCGTGTTGACCTTGAGCAGCGCGAAGTAGCGCTCACCCTCCTTCGGAGAGCGGATCTGGCCCTCGACCGTGTCACCGGTCCGCAGGCCGAAACGGCGGATCTGGCTGGGCGACACATAGATGTCGTCCGGGCCGGGCAGATAATTGGCATCCGGCGAGCGCAGGAAGGCAAAACCGTCGGAGAGGATCTCGACGACGCCTTCGCCGATGATATCGGTCTCGCGGGAAGCAAGCTGCTTGAGAATGGCGAACATCAGCTCCTGCTTGCGCAGCGTGCTGGCGTTCTCGACCTCGAGTTCCTCGGCGAACACGAGAAGTTCGGCCGGGGTTTTGGACTTGAGGTCCTGGAGCTTCATTTCCCCCATGGGAAAAGGCCTCGGAAGTTGGATTACCCCGGTCAAGCAAACACTCAAACCAGGCAATAAGGATCAAGGGAAGCGCTGGTCTGTGGACCTGGCGGGACAGTTTTCTGCCGCCTTGTCCGACGCTCCGGCCGGCAAACGGGGAGGATGCCGACACGAAAAGGGCGTCAGCCAGCTTCGTGGAAGAGAGCGCACCATAGGCAAGCGCGTGATTCCACGCAAGCCTGCAAGCGACGGATTGGACGATCATTAAAAAGGTTTAACGATCACCAGGATCACGATCGCGATCATCAGCAGGGTCGGCACCTCGTTGGCGATGCGATAGAACCGCGCCGGACGGATGTTCCGGTCGGCCGCGAAGTCCTTGACCCAGCGCGATAAAGCGCCGTGAAAACCGCTCATCGCCAGCACCAGCGCGATTTTGGCGTGAAACCAGGGAGCGGTGTACCAGCCGGCCTCCCACGCCATCCAGAGCCCGGCGACCCAGGTGACCACCATCGCGGGATTGATGATCGCCTTCAGAAGGCGGCGTTCCATCACCTTGAAGGTTTCGGACTGCACCGACCCCGGCTCGGCGCTGCAATGATAGACCATGAGCCGCGGCAGATAGAGCATCCCGGCCATCCAGGAGATGACCGCGATGACATGCAGCGCCTTGATCCAGTCATAGAGCATCGCTTAAACCTACCCGCTCAGCCCCGTACCCGCTTCAGCATCTGCTCGACATGGGCGATCGGGGTTTCCGGCCGGATGCCGTGGCCGAGATTGAAGATGTGCGCGGCGCCGCGGAACTCCTCCATCAGCGCGTCGATCTCCCCGTCCAGCGCCTGCCCGCCAGCGATCAGCGCCAGCGGATCGAGATTGCCCTGAAGCGCGACCTTGCCGCCCACGGCGAGCCGTGTGGCCTTGCGGTCGGCGCTCCAGTCCAGCCCGACGCCATTGACGCCGGTCGCCGCCACCAGCTCGGTGATGCCGGGCAAGGTCGCGCCCTTCGGAAAGGCGATGATACGGGCGCCCGGGACCTGCGCCCGCACCTTCTCCACGATGCGCCGCACCGGCTCGATGCTCCAGCGCCGGAACGAAACCGGATCCAGCACGCCCGACCAGCTGTCGAAAATCTGCACCGCGTCGGCACCGGCGCGAAGCTGGCCGATGAGATATCCCGCCGAGGTCTCGACCAGACGGTCGATCAGCGCGGTGAAGAATGCCGGATCGCGGAAGGCGGCGAGCCGTGCCGGAGCCTGATCGGGGGTGCCACGTCCGGCGATCATGTAGGTGGCGACCGTCCACGGCGCGCCGCAGAAGCCGAGCAACGCGGTTTCCTTCGGCAGCGCCGCGCGGATGCCGGACACCGCCTCCAGAACGCGGTCGATCTTCAAGGGATCCAGATCGGTCCTCAGCGCATTAAGCCCGGCAAGGTCGGTGATTGGCCCAAGCCGCGGTCCTTCCCCGGTCTCGAAGGCCAGAGAGCAGCCCAGCGCATGAGGAACCACCAGGATGTCGGAGAACAGGATCGCCGCATCGAATCCAAAGCGACGGATCGGCTGGAGCGTGACCTCGATCGCATATTCAGGCGTGTAGCACAGGGTGAGGAAGTCGCCGGCCTTGGCCCTCAGCTCGCGATATTCCGGCAGGTAGCGCCCGGCCTGGCGCATCATCCAGATCGGCGTGCGCGAAGGGACGTGACCATCGAGGGCCGAGAGCACCCCGTTCGGGTGCGAACGCTCATCCACCGGCTCTTTCATACTTAATTAATCTCTTCTGAAGGAGAGTCGTAGTTGTTTAGATAGGGGCATTAGCCCTGTTACGCGCGGCCCACAACCGGCCCCCAGCCATCAAGGCGGGGCGCGCGGCCCGTTGGCGCGTGAAATCCTTGTCTATCAAGACGCTGGCTGGCAGCATCGGGTTATCCTCGTAGTTCGCAAAGCCCGCCCCCCAGATTTGCACAGCCCGTGGCCTGTGGAGGGAATTCAGGGTTCTCCCCAGCCCGGGCTTGCTAAGCGCGCCGAGCCATGGCTTTTACCTGTTCCATGCACAGGCCTGTGGATGGATAGCGTGACGGACGGCACCCGGCCCACGGAAAGCTACTATCACCTTCATCTTGTGTCGGATTCCACCGGCGAGACGCTGATCAGCGTCGGGCGCGCGGCGGCGGCGCAATATAGCGGCGTGAAACCGATCGAGCACATCTATCCGCTGGTGCGCAGCCACAAGCTGCTAGACAAGGTGATCAGCGATATCGAGGCCTATCCCGGCATCGTGCTCTACACGCTGACCGATCCCGAACTGCGCAACCGGCTGAAGAATTATTGCACCGACAATTCGGTTCCCGTGCTCTCGGTGCTCGCGCCGGTCGTTCGCCTGTTCCAGGCCTATCTTGGCGGTGTGCCGACACCGCGCGTGGGCGGCCAGCACCAGCTCGATGGCGACTATTTCCGCCGCATCGACGCGATGAATTTCACCGTGATGCACGACGATGGCCAGCACACCGAGGGGCTGGAAGCGGCCGATGTCGTGCTGCTCGGCATTTCGCGCTCCTCAAAGACACCCACGGCGATCTATCTCGCCAATCGTGGCATCAAGACCGCCAACATCCCGCTGGTGCCGAGTCTCCCGGTGCCGGCGGGGCTCTCGGAACTCCGCCATCCGCTGGTGGTCGGGCTGGTGGCGAGCCCGGAGCGCGTGGTGGAAATCCGCCGCAACCGCCTGCTCGGGCTCAATGCGGCCCAGCCAAACGATGCCTACACCGACCGCGATTCAGTGGCGGAAGAAATCGCTTTCTCGCGCCGGCTCTGCGCCAGGCATGACTGGCCGGTGATCGACGTTACCCGCCGCTCCATCGAGGAGACAGCGGCGGCGATCATCGGGCTGCTGCAGGAGCATCGCCGCAAGCGTTCCGAGGCGCGCTAGGTGAGTGACGCGGTGAGATATTCGCTGTGGCGGGCGCAGGAACCGCTGGTGCTGGCCTCGAAAAGCGCCACGCGGCGCGCCTTGCTCGCCTCCGCCGGCATTCCGGTGGAGACCGTGGATGCCCCGGTCGACGAGCGCGCGCTGGAAGCGGCTGCGGTCGCGGAAGGGGTTGGACCTGCCGGCGTCGCGTCGCGTCTCGCGGCGGCGAAAGCGCTGGCCGGCAGCGCGGCTCGGCCCGGCCGGCTGGTGCTCGGCGCCGACCAGACGCTGGCGCTGGGCGACGAGGCTTTCCATAAGCCAGCGGATCGCGCCGCCGCGGCTGCGCAGATCGCCCGGCTGGCCGGAAAAACTCATGAGCTGCACGCCGCACTCGCGCTCGCCCGCGACGGCGAGGTGCTGTTCGAGGCCGCAGACACCGCGCATCTCGCCATGCGCCCGCTTGGTCCCGATGTGATCGCGACCTATCTCGACGCCGCGGGGGATGCGGTGCTGTCCAGTGTCGGCGCTTACCAGCTTGAGGGGCTCGGCATTCATCTGTTCCAGACGGTCGAGGGCGCCCATTCCACCATTCTGGGCCTGCCGCTGCTGCCGCTGCTGGCCTTTCTGCGCCGGCATGGAGATGTGCTGTGAGTGAGACCACCCGCCGCGCCGGGATCATCGGCCATCCGGTCGCGCATTCGCGCTCGCCGCTGATCCATGGCTACTGGCTGGAAAAGCACGGCATCGACGGCGCCTATAGCCGGCTCGACGTGGCGCCCGAGGCCATTGACGCCTTTCTCAGCGATTTCAAAGCCAGCGGCCTCGTCGGCGCCAATGTCACCGTTCCGCATAAGGAGGCCGCGTTCCGCGCGGCCGTCGAACTCGATCCGGTTGCGGCGGCGCTGGGCGCGGTGAACACGCTGTGGCTGGAGGATGGCCGGCTGCATGGCGCCAATACCGACGTTCATGGCTTCCTCGCCAATCTCGACGCGGCGGAGCCCGATTGGGCGCGCTCGCTGGGCGAGGCGGTCGTGCTGGGTGCCGGCGGCGCCTCGCGCGCCATCGTCCACGGCCTGCTGGAGCGCGGCGTGGGGCGGGTGGCGGTGGTCAACCGCACGCTGGGCCGCGCCGAGGCGCTGCGTGAACAGTTCGGCATGCGCGTCCACCCGGTCGCCTGGCGCGACCTGCCGGGCCGCCTCGCCGGCTGCCGGCTGCTGGTCAACACCACCTCGCTCGGCATGAAGGGCCAGCCGCCGCTCGATATCGATCTGTCGCCGCTCTCCCCGGACGCGCTGGTGAGCGATGCGGTCTATGTGCCGCTGGAAACCCCGCTGCTGCGCGCCGCCAAGGCGCAGGGCCTTGCCACCGTCGACGGGCTCGGCATGCTGCTGCACCAGGCGGTGCCGGGCTTCGAGCGCTGGTTCGGCGTGCGCCCGCAGGTGACGCCGGAGCTGCGCGCGCTCGCCCTCGCCGACCTTGCCGCCAAGGGACAGCTGACGTGAGCGCCCGCGTCCCCTTCCGGCTCGGCCTCACCGGCTCGATCGGCATGGGCAAGTCCGCCACCGCCGCGCTGTTCCGCGAACTCGGCATCCCGGTCCATGATGCCGACGCCGCCGTCCACGCGATCTATGAGCAGGAGGGCGTCGCCCCGGTGGAGGCGGCGTTTCCCGGCGTGGCGGTCGATGGGCGGATCGATCGCGCGCGGCTCGGCCCGAAGGTGCTCGGCGACGACGCGGCGATGAAGCGGCTGGAGGCCATCGTGCATCCGCTGGTACGCGCGCGCGAACGGGCCTTTCTGGAAGCCGCGCGCGAGCAGGGCGCGCCGCTGGCCGTGCTCGACATTCCGCTGTTGTTCGAGAACGGCACGACGGGCCGGGTCGACGCGGTGGTCGTGGTCTCGGCGCCGGAAGCTGTGCAGCGCGCGCGGGTTCTTGCCCGTCCCGGCATGACGGACGACAAATTCGCGGCGATCCTGTCGCGGCAGATGCCTGATTCGGAAAAGCGCGCTCGCGCCGATTTTATCATCGACACCAGCCGGGGGCTCGACGATGCCCGCCGGCAGGTGGCGGCGCTGGCGGCGCGGCTGTGCGCGGGAGACGACGATGCGTGAAATCGTACTCGACACGGAAACCACCGGGCTCGACCCGCTGCGGGGCGACCGGCTGGTCGAGCTGGGCTGCGTCGAGATATTGAACCGGATTCCCACCGGCCAGACCTTCCACGTCTACGTCAATCCCGAGCGCGACATGCCGGTCGAGGCGTTCAACGTCCACGGGCTTTCCGCGGAGTTCCTGTCCGACAAGCCGCTGTTCGCCGCTGTCGCGGACGACTTCCTCGCCTTTATCGGCGGCGATCCGCTGGTGATCCACAACGCGGCCTTCGACATCGGCTTTCTTAACGCCGAGTTAGGCCGGCTCGGCAAGCCGCCGCTGACCTTCGACCGGGTGGTGGACACGCTGAGCCTGGCGCGTCGCCGCCATCCCGGACAGTCGAACCGGCTGGATGACCTGATGTCGCGCTATGGCATCGATTCCTCGCGGCGCACCAAGCATGGCGCGCTGCTGGATTCGGAACTGCTGGCGGAGGTTTATGCGGAGCTCTGCGGCGGCCGGCAGACTGCGCTCGGCCTGATGGTGACGGAGAGCCGGGCCGAGATCGCCGAGCGGCGCGAGGCGGGGCCGCGCCGGCGCCCGGCGCCACTCCCGCCGCGGCTGAGCGCGGAGGAGCTGGCGGCGCACACGGCCTTCGTCGCAAGCCTGGGCGAGGCCGCGCTCTGGAAGGAATACACGGCCGGCGAGGCGTAAGCCCGCGCCGCCGGCCGGGAGACGTCCGAGCCTCAGGAGGCGAGCACGTTGCTCGGCTGGGTCTTGGCCATGCGCTGGCGATACAGCGTCACGAAATCGACGGGGTCGATCATCAGCGGGGGGAAGCCGCCATTGCGCACCGTGTCGGCGACGATCTGCCGGGCGAACGGGAACAGCATGCGCGGGCACTCGATCATGATGAACGGGTGCACGGTTTCCTGGGCCACGTTCTGGGCGCGGAAAATGCCGGCATAGGAGAGTTCCAGCGCGAACAGGGTCTTGCCGCCGGATTCGGCCTTGGCCTCGATCTTCAGCTCGACCTCGAATTCGGACTCGCGCACCGGCTTGGCGCCGACATTGATCTGGATGCCGATCTGCGGCTGGCCGCCGCCGGCGAGAGATTCCGGCGCGCCGGGATTTTCGAAGGACAGGTCCTTGATGTACTGGGTCAGCACCTGCAGCGTGGGCATCGCAGTGGTGTTTTCGGTCTCGGCCATCTTAAATCTCCGTGGTGCGCCTTGGTCGGCGCGTGCGCGCCGGCGCATGTGCCGCCGGGTCGGTCAAACCGCCACGGCCGGTCTTTTCAAGCGAAGGGCGCGTGTCGCTAACACGGTTGATGGTCGCTCACAAGGCGCCAGGCCACCGCGCCGCCGCCCTATGGCCGCGTCCGCGTCCTCGCGTTCCCTTGGCCGCGTCCCCTTGGCGCAGGGTGCCCGCTTGCACTAGTGTCACAATGAATCGCCGCCCGGAGGTCACTCTTGCGTGCTTGGATGTGACCTAGCGGCACGGCAAGACTGGCCAAATCGGCTAAACGTCGTACATAGGCATTCATGGACCGTTTCTCGCGCCCGTTCGGGCGCAGGAGGCGGCCTCACCAGACACCGAGCATTCCCGGAATTCCGGGGGTGACGAGCAGCGGCAAGAACAACGTGTTCGATATTTATACGATCATCTTCCTGGCCTTGGCCGTGTTCATCTTCATACGGCTGCGCAGCGTGCTCGGACAGCGCACCGGGCGCGAGCGGCCGCCCTATGATCCCTATTCCCGCCGCGATGCCGCCAACGCTCCGACGGGCGCGGCCGACAAGGTGGTGAACTTCCCGGACCGCAAGGGCGAGCCGGCGGGTGTGCCCGAGCCGGTGGAGCCCGTGGATGCTGACGAGCCGGCGCCTGCGCGGTGGACGGGTGTCGCCGAGGTGGGCTCGGCGGTGGCCAACGGGCTGGACGCCATCGCCGCCCAGGAGCGCGGCTTCGACGCCAAGCACTTTCTGGAAGGCGCGCGCGGCGCTTACGAGATGATCGTGGTCGCTTTCGCCGAGGGCGACCGCGCCACGCTGAAGAACCTGCTGGCCAAGGATGTCTATGACGGCTTCAACGCCGCCATCACCGAGCGCGAATCGCGTGGCGAGAAGATGGAGACGCGCTTCGTCGGCATCCAGAAGGCGGACATCATCGAGGCGCTGGTGCGCGGGCGCACCGCGCAGATCACGCTGCGCTTCGTCTCGCAGCTCATCTCGGTGACGCGCGACAAGGCCGGCGCCGTGATCGACGGCGACGCCGAGCAGGTGGTGGACGTCACCGATGTGTGGACCTTCTCCCGCGATGTCGGTGCCCGCGATCCAAACTGGAAGCTGGTCGCCACCGAAGCGGCTTCGTGAGAACATGACGAGGTGCGCGCTCATCTCGTCATCCTCCTTGCGTCCGGCCTCATAGCGGGACTGATTGCGGCGCCCGGGGCCTTCGCCTCCGGGCATCGTCCGCTGCCCGCCCCGCTGTTCTCCCAGGCCGCGCTGGAGCCGACCCGCTTCGCCGCCCTCGACGGCTGGGAGGCCGACGATCCGCGACCCGCGCTCGCCGCTTTCCGCAAGAGCTGCCGTGTGCTGCAGCGTGGTGCCGATGCGGCGACGCCTCCGCGCCCGATGTTCGCGGCGCTGCGCGGAATATGCCGGCACGCCGCATCCCTGCCGCGCCAGCCCTCGGAGGCGCGCGCACGCGCCTTCTTCGAGCAGCATTTCCGCCCCTTCCTCATCACCGCGATCGGCGAGCCGGGGGGATTTCTCACCGGCTATTACGAACCGGAAGTCGACGGCTCGCGCACCCGCTCGGACATCTACGCCACCCCGCTCTATGCCCGGCCGAAAGACCTTGTGCTGCGCGCCCCGCCTTCCGATGGACCACCCGCCAACAAGGGCGAGGCGTTCCGGCGTGAGGGCGACGGGCTAGTGCCCTATTACGACCGGGCCGCCATCGAGGACGGCGCGCTGAAGGAGAAGGGGCTGGAGATCGCCTGGATCAGGGATCCGGCCGACGCCTTCTTCGCCCATATCCAAGGCTCGCTCCGGGTCCGGCTGCCCGATGGCGGGGTGCTGCGGCTCAATTACGACGGCCATAACGGCCAGAGCTACACCCCGATCGGCCGGCTGCTCGTGGAGCGGGGGCTGGTGCCGCGCGAGAAGATGTCGATGGACGCGATCCGGGCCTATATTGCCGAGCACCCCGAGGAGGGGCGCGAGCTGATGCGGCAGAACCGCTCCTTCATCTTCTTCCGCGAGGCGCACGAACTCGGCCGCGACGACGGCGCGGTGGGCGCGCAGGGTCTGCCGCTGACGCCGGACCGTTCCATCGCCGTCGACCGGAACCTTCATGTCTACGGCACGCCGTTCTATCTCGATGCCGAGCTGCCGACCGGCGCGGACGGGGCGATCGAGCCGTTCCGCCGGCTGACCGTGGCGCAGGACACCGGCTCGGCGATCGTCGGGCCGGCGCGGGCTGACATCTTCTTCGGCGCCGGCGACGAGGCCGGCTCGATCGCCGGGCGCATCCGCCATCCCGGCCGCTTCGCCATATTGCTGCCCAAGGCACTCGACTTCACCCGCGCCAGGGCGCCGCTGCCGCCCGCCCGCCCGAACATTCCGGGAGCGGAATGATGGCGGAAGGGGACGAGAAACCGTCTGGCCCGCGCCGGCGGCGCCCGCTGCGGCCGGATGAGAAGCAGCTCTGGGAGCATGTCACCCGCTCCGTGCGCGAGATGCGCCCGGCGCCCAAGCGCCGTCCCGCCGCGCCGGTGATCGAGGAGGCGGTGACGGCGGCTGCCGCGCCGCCGGAAAAGCTCGCCAAACCCGCGAAGGCGGCGCCCCTGAAGCCCGTTCCGCCGCCGAAAACGCCGTCTCCGCCACCGCTGGCGCCGCTGGAGCCGAAGACCCGCCGCCGCCTGTCGCGCGGGGCGGAGGTCGATGCCCGGCTCGATCTGCACGGCCTGACACAGGGTGCCGCCCATTCCCGGCTCAATGCCTTCCTGCGCGGCGCGCAGGGCGCGGGCCATTCGCTGGTGCTGGTGATCACCGGCAAGGGCTCGTCCGGACCCGCGGAGGGCGCGATGCTGTTTCAGGGCGAGGGCCGCGGCGTTCTGCGACGGCTGGTGCCGCAATGGCTCTCCGCGCCGGAGATGCGCGGCATCGTGATCGGCTTCGAGACCGCCGCCCGGGGCCATGGCGGCGAGGGCGCGCTCTATGTGCGGGTGCGCCGGATGCGAGGGGACGGACGATGACACCGTTCGGCCGCCGCATGCGCGAAATGCGCGCCGAGCGCGGGGTCACGCTGTCGCAGATGGCCGAGCAGATCGGGGTCTCGGCCGCCTATCTCTCGGCGCTGGAGCACGGCAAGCGCGGCCAGCCGACCTGGCTCATGCTCCAGCGCATCATGACCTATTTCAACGTCATCTGGGACGAGGCGGAGGCGCTGCGCATGCTGGCGGAGATGTCCGACCCGCGTGTGGTGGTGGACACCGCCGGCCTGTCGCCCGAGGCGACCGAGCTTGCCAATCTGCTGGCCCGCCAGATCGCGATCCTTCCGCCCGAGGCGGTCGCCGAGCTGCTCGGCCGGCTGAAGATCCTGAGCCGGCCGGGCTGAGGGCGCCGTTTCACGTGAAACCGCCCCCGGCCGCGAGGCCGGGGGGTATCGTTTCGTGACCGAATCAGAGGATGAAGCGGCTGAGGTCGGTGTTGCTGGCGAGGTCCGTCACCCGGTCGCGGACATAGGCGCCATCGATCACCACGGTCTCGCCGGAACGGTCGGTGGCGGTGAAGGACAGGTCGTCGAGCACGCGCTCGATCACGGTCTGCAGCCGCCGCGCACCGATGTTCTCGACCGAGCCGTTCACCTGCACCGCGATGTCGGCGAGCGCCTCGACCGCGTCCTCGGTCACTTCCAGCGTCACGCCTTCGGTGCCCATCAGCGCCACCGACTGCTTGACCAGGCTGGCCTCGGTCTCGGTGAGGATGCGCTTGAAGTCCTCGCGGGTCAGCGCTTCCAGTTCGACGCGGATCGGCAGGCGGCCCTGAAGCTCGGGCAGCAGGTCCGACGGCTTGGAGACATGGAACGCGCCCGAGGCGATGAACAGGATGTGGTCGGTCTTCACCGGGCCGTGCTTGGTGGAGACGGTGGTGCCCTCGATCAGCGGCAGCAGGTCGCGCTGCACGCCCTCGCGTGACACATCGGCGCCGCCGCGGCGCTCGGAACCGGCGATCTTGTCGATTTCGTCCAGAAACACGATCCCGTTCTCCTCGACCGCGCGGATCGCCTCCTGAACGGTGGCTTCCTGGTCGATCAGCTTGTCGGCCTCTTCCGACAGCAACAGCGGATGGGCTTCCTTGACGGTGACGCGGCGCGGGCGTGAGCGGCCGCCAAACGCCTTGCCGAGCATGTCGCCGATGTTCACTGCGCCCATATGCGCGCCCGGCATGCCGGGTATCTCGAACATCGGCATGCCCTGGCCGCCGCCGGACGAAATCTCGACCTCGACTTCCTTGTCGTCGAGCAGCCCGTCGCGAAGCTTCTTGCGGAAGCTCTCGCGGGTGCCGGGCGAGGCGGTGGCGCCGACCAGAGCGTCGAGCACGCGCTCCTCGGCGGCGAGATGCGCCTTGGCCTCGACATCCTTGCGGCGGACTTCCCGCACCAGCCCGATGCCGATCTCCACGAGGTCGCGCACGATCTGCTCGACGTCGCGGCCGACATAGCCGACCTCGGTGAACTTGGTGGCCTCGACCTTGAGGAAGGGGGCGCCGGCCAGCTTGGCGAGGCGGCGGGAAATCTCGGTCTTGCCGACGCCGGTGGGGCCGATCATCAGGATGTTCTTGGGCAGAACCTCCTCGCGCAGATGGCCTTCGAGCTGCTGGCGCCGCCAGCGGTTGCGCAGGGCGATCGCCACCGCGCGCTTGGCCTTGTGCTGGCCGACGATGTAGCGGTCGAGTTCGGAGACGATTTCGCGAGGCGAGAAATTGGTCATGCGGGTTCCTTCACGCGGGGAGGCGACCGGGCGGGATCAGCCGATCGATTCCACGACCACGTTCTGGTTGGTGTAGATGCAGATGTCGGCGGCGATGGCGAGGCTCTTGCGCACGATCTCCTCCGGGCTCTTGCCGCTGTCGGCGAGCGCGCGGGCGGCAGCGAGCGCGAAGGAGCCGCCCGAGCCGATGGCGGCGATGCCGTTCTCCGGCTCCAGCACGTCGCCGGTGCCGGTGAGCACCAGTGTGATATTCGCGTCGGCGACGATCATCATCGCCTCGAGCCGGCGCAGATAGCGGTCGGTGCGCCAGTCCTTGGCGAGTTCGACCGCGGCGCGCTGGAGCTGGCCGGGATACTGCTCCAGCTTGGCTTCCAGCCGCTCGAACAGGGTGAAGGCATCGGCCGTGGCGCCGGCGAAGCCGCCAATGACATCGCCGCGCCCGAGCCGGCGCACCTTGCGGGCATTGGACTTCATCACCGTGGCGCCGAGCGTCACCTGGCCGTCGCCGCCAATGGTCACGCGGCCACCCTCGCGCACGGAGACGATGGTGGTGCCGTAAATGGTGTCGGGGGAATGGTTCATGAGGGACTCCGGTACAGAGCCCATACTTAGGAAGCCGTTGCCCCGATGCAACATCCGGACGCGGGGCGGGCCCGCGACCTTTCACACCGCCGGGCGGCGGCGCAGATAAAGGATCTGTGCCGTCAGCCCGACCAGCAGCAGGACGAGCAGGCCGGCCTGCGTGCCGAGCAGCAGCGGCGCGGACGGATCCGTGACGATGGGATGGCCGTCCGGAACCCGGCGCAGTGTCTCGGACACCGCCGGGAGCATCAGCAGGAACGCGCTCAGGCTGAGGCAGATGGTCTCGACATAGCGGCTCACGCGGCCCGTGCCGAGGAGCGGCCCGACGCCGTAGCCGACCAGCACGACGACCAGCGTGACCGCACCGATCACGTAGCCGACCGACACATGAGTGACCAGGAAGACGCTCGCGCCGCCGATCAGCATGGCGACGAAATAGATGGCGCCGGGCACCGAGCGCGGCACGATGCGCCCATAGCGGGCAAACATGTAGAACGCGACGGGAATGGCGGGAAGGCTGCCCAGCGTGTGCAGCCAGCCGAGGGGAGAAATGCCGAACATTGGAAGATCCTTTATCTACCTACCAGTCGGTAGGCTTAGAGGGTAAAAGCCGACCCGCTCCCGCCGTGCCTATGGCCGGGCGGTGAGACGGTCCAGCAGGGAATCGGTGATGGTGTCGAAGCAGGCGGCGTCGCCATAGGCACGGGCGGACAGCATGGCGCCATGGATGGTGGCCATGAAGCCCTCCGCCTCGCTGGCCGCGTCCCGCTCCAGACGGAAACGGCCCTGCCCGGCGCCCTGCTCCAGTGCGGTGCGCAGCCAGGCCGCCAGCGTGCGGAAATGAGCACGCACTTCCGCGCCGACCTCTTCGGGCAAGGCCGGCATCTCGCTCGCCAGCAGGGCGCAGATGCAGAACGGCGCGGAGGCATCCGCGATGCAGCGCTGCCAGTAGCCGACATAGGCGCGCAGCCGGTCGGCCGGATCGGCAACGGCGCCCTCCAGCGCGCCCAGCCCCGCCTCCGCCTCCTTGCGGTAGCCGGCGACGAGACTGCGCACCAGTTCCGCCTTGGTGGGGAAGTGGTGGTGGATGCTCGCCTTGCGGATGCCGACCACCGTGGCGATGTCGGCATAGCTGAACCCGTTATAGCCGCCCGAGACGATCAGGGTCCGGGCGCTGGACAGGATGAGATCATGGGTGGAGATGCTGGTCATGAGCTACGTCTACCTTCTGGTAGGTAGATCGTCAAGGGGCGTGGTCGAAAGGTGGCGCGGCGCCTTAACGCCCTGATATGGCGCATACGTCACAATGCTGCTAAGACGCCGGCTCTTTCCGGGAGCCCAATCCGCCCAGGATTTATCTGCCATGCGCACGGCCAGCATCACCCGCGCCACCAAGGAAACCGATATCCGCCTTTCCGTGAACCTTGACGGCACGGGCAAGGGGACTATCGCAACCGGCGTCGGCTTCTTCGATCACATGCTCGACCTGCTCGCGCGCCATTCGCGCATCGACATGGAGATCAAGGCCAAGGGCGACACCCATATCGACTTCCACCACACGGTGGAGGATGTCGGCATCGCGCTCGGCCAGGCGGTGAAGACCGCGCTGGGCGACATGCGCGGCGTCACCCGCTATGCCAGCCTGCATTTGCCGATGGACGAGACGCTGACCCGCGTCGCGCTCGACATTTCCGGCCGGCCGTTCCTGGTGTTCCGCACCGAGTTCGCCGTGCCGAAGATCGGCGAGTTCGACACCGAGCTGGTGCGCGAATTCTTCCAGGCCTTCGCCATGAATGCCGGGCTCACTTTGCATGTCGAGACGCTGTACGGCGCCAATGCGCACCATATAGCGGAGAGCTGCTTCAAGGGCCTCGCCCGCGCGCTGCGGGCGGCGGTGGCGATCGATCCGGCGGCGGCGGGGGAAATCCCTTCCACCAAGGGCAGCCTCGGCGGCTGAGCGCTGAAGGACGTGTGAACCATGGCGGTGTGGACCGTTTTCGTGCCCGACGAGGGCGACAACGCGCTTGTCGGCGCACAATGGGCCGAGCAGGTGGTGCTGGTGCGCGAGAAGTTTTCCTGGCTCGCGCTGCTGTTCGCGCCGCTGGTGCTGCTGCGCCACCGGCTGTGGCTGGCGGTGCTGGGCTATGTGGCGTTTCAGGGCGGCCTGGCCTTCGCGATCCACCAGCTCCAACTCGGCGATGCCGGTGACGTGCTCTATGCCTTCGCCCATCTGGTGGTCGCATTCGAGCTGCCGGCGCTGCGCCGCGCCAAGCTGACGGCCCACGGCTATGAGGAAGTCGGCGCGCTGATCGCCCCGACGCTGGATGCCGCCGAGCAGCGTTTCTTCGACGGGCAGGCCGGCGGTGTGCCTTTGCGGACGCGCACGCCCTCGCGCACGGTGCTTGGCCTGTTCCCGGAGGCGACGGGCCGATGAGCCGCGATAATTCCGTCGTCCTGATCGATTACGGCTCGGGCAATCTGCACTCGGCCGGCAAGGCGCTGGAGCGTGCCGCGCGCGAGGGCGGCAGCGCTCGCCCGGTTATCGTCACCGCCGACCCGGACGCGGTGCGCCGCGCCGACCGCGTGGTGCTGCCGGGCGTCGGCGCCTATGCCGATTGCCGGCGCGGCCTCGACGCGGTGCCCGGCATGGTCGAGGCGCTGACCGAGACGGTGATCGGCGAAGGTCGGCCCTTCCTCGGCATCTGCGTCGGTCTCCAGCTCATGGCCTCGCGCGGGCTGGAGCATGGCGTCACCCCGGGCCTCGGCTGGATCGAGGGCGATGTGGTGAAGCTGGAGCCGGACGATGCCGCGCTCAAGATTCCCCATATGGGCTGGAATTCGCTCGACGTGCGCCGCGCGCATGCGCTGCTTGACGGGATTCCCACCGGGCCGGACGGGCTCGATGCCTATTTCGTCCATTCCTATCATCTGGCCGCGCGGCGGCCGCAGGATGTGGTGGCCACCGCCGATTACGGCGGCAAGGTCACCGCCATGGTGGCGCGCGATAATCTCGCCGGCACGCAGTTTCATCCCGAGAAGAGCCAGCGCCTCGGCCTCGCTCTCCTCGCCAATTTCCTGAAGTGGGCGCCGTGATCCTCTTTCCCGCGATCGATCTCAAGGACGGCATGTGCGTGCGCCTCAAGCAGGGCGACATGGCGCAGGCCACCGTGTTCAACCATGACCCGGCCCAGCAGGCCGCCGAGTTCCAGCGCCAGGGCTTCCGCTACCTGCACATCGTCGATCTCGACGGTGCCTTCGCCGGCCGGCCGGTGAACGCGCAGGCGGTGGACCGCATCCTGGAAACCGTGTCGATGCCGGTGCAGCTCGGCGGCGGCATCCGCGACCTTTCGGGCGTGGAAGGCTGGCTGGAGAAGGGCATCACCCGCGTCATTCTCGGCACGGCGGCGGTGCGCGATCCGGCCTTCGTGAAGGAGGCGGCGCGCCGCTTCCCCGGCCGCGTCGCGGTCGGGCTCGACGCCAAGGACGGGCGCGTGGCGGTGGAAGGCTGGGCGGAAACCTCGGACCTCACCGCGCTGGAACTGGCGCAGCGCTTCGAGGATGCCGGCGTGAGCGCCATCGTCTACACCGACATCGCGCGCGACGGGCTGCTCAAGGGGCTCAATCTCGACGCCACCATCGCGCTGGCGGAGGCGATCTCGATTCCGGTCGTCGCCTCTGGCGGGCTTGCCTCGATCGAGGACGTGAAGGCGCTGCTGGAGCCGCGCGCCGAAAAGCTGGAAGGCGCCATCACCGGCCGCGCGCTCTATGACGGCCGGCTCGACCCGCATGCCGCGCTGGCGCTGGTGGCGGGGATGGCGGCGGGACGCGCCTCATGAGCGCGTCGCTGCTCAAGGTCCGTGTCATCCCCTGCCTCGACGTGAAGGACGGGCGCGTCGTCAAGGGTGTGAAATTCGTCGATCTGCGCGATGCCGGCGATCCGGTGGAGGCCGCCAAGGCCTATGACGCGGCCGGTGCGGATGAATTGTGCTTCCTCGACATCGCCGCCACGCACGAGAATCGCGGCACCATGATCGACGTGGTGTCGCGCACCGCCGAACAGTGCTTCATGCCGCTGACCGTGGGCGGCGGCGTGCGCACGGTGGAGGACATCCGCGCGCTGCTGAATGCCGGCGCCGACAAGGTGTCGATCAATTCCGCCGCGGTGGCGCGCCGGGAGTTCGTGCGCGAGGCGGCTTCCAAGTTCGGCGAGCAGTGCATCGTGGTCGCGATCGACGCCAAGAAGGTCTCGGCCGAGGGCGCGCCCGACCGCTGGGAAATCTTCACCCATGGCGGGCGCAACCGCACCGGCCTCGACGCGGTGGAATTCGCCCGCGAGGTGGTGGCGCTGGGCGCGGGTGAACTGCTTTTGACCTCGATGGACCGCGACGGCACCGGCGAGGGCTTCGACCTCGCCTTGACCCGCGCCATTTCCGATGCCGTGCCGGTGCCGGTGATCGCTTCGGGCGGCGTCGGCGTCCTCGACCATCTGGTCGACGGCATCGCCAAGGGCGGCGCGTCGGCGGTGCTCGCGGCCTCGATCTTCCATTTCGGCACCTTCACCATCGGCGAGGCCAAAAGGCGGCTCGCCGAGGCCGGGCTGCCGGTGCGCGCCGCCGGAATGGAGGGCTGATCATGAGTGAGACCAAGTCCCGCGTGGATCTCGACGCGCTCGCCACCATCGTGGCGCAGCGCGCGCGGGCCGATGCCGGCTCGTCCTATACCCGCAGCCTGATCGAGAAGGGCGTTGCCAAATGCGCGCAGAAGCTCGGCGAGGAGGCGGTCGAGACCGCGCTCGCCGCGGTTTCCGCTGATACCAAAGCGGTCGTTTCCGAGGCGGCCGATCTTCTCTACCATCTGGCCGTGCTGCTGCAGGTGCGCGGTGTGCCGCTGGAAGACGTTTATGACGAACTTGGCCGGCGGACGGCCCAGAGCGGGCTTGAAGAAAAAGCGGCGCGAAGCCGGGACTGACATCCCCGTCGCGCGACCTGGTTCCTTGCCGGCTCATCATTTGGTATATGGTCGACCAATGCCCGGCGGCCTAAATGTCCGGGCGAGCGATCTGGGGAAGCGCCGATGGACCTGAAGCTCGATAGCGTGGGGCTTTCGCCCTTCCGCAATTTCACACGCGCGGAATGGGCGGCGCTGCGTGCCGACACGCCCCAGCCGCTGCAAAATGCCGAGATTGCCCGGCTTCAGGGCCTGAACGACCGGCTGTCGCTGGCGGAGATCGAGGAAATTTATCTCCCGCTGTCGCGGCTGCTGTCCATGTATGTCGGCTCGGCGCAGAAGCTGTACCGCGCCATGCAGAAATTCCTCGGCCCGGAGGCCGGTGGCAAGATGCCCTACATCATCGGCGTCGCGGGCTCGGTGGCGGTGGGCAAGTCCACCACCTCGCGCGTGCTGCAGGCGCTGCTGGCGCGCTGGCATAACACGCCGAAGGTCGCGCTGGTCACCACCGACGGTTTCCTGCTGCCCAATGCGGTGCTGGAGAGCGAAGGGCTGATGCAGCGCAAGGGCTTCCCGGAAAGCTACGACCTGCCGGCGCTGCTGCATTTCCTCTCGGACATCAAGGCGGGCCGCCGCCCGGCGCGCGCGCCGGTCTACAGCCACTTCAACTACGACGTGACACCGAACGAGATGGTCGAGGTCGATCAGCCGGACATCCTCATCGTCGAGGGGCTGAACGTGCTGCAGACCTCGCGCCCGCCCAAGGACGGCAAGGGCATTCCCTTCGTCTCCGATTTCTTCGACTTCAAGATCTATATCGACGCCGACGAGGCGATACTGGAGCGCTGGTATGTCGAGCGCTTCATGCGGCTGCGCGCCACCGCCTTCCGCGACCCGGCGGCCTATTTCCATCGCTATTCCGGCATCACCGACAATGAGGCCGACGCCACGGCGCGCGGCATCTGGCGCACCATCAATCTGGTGAACCTGCGCGAGAACATCCTGCCGACCCGCCAGCGCGCCGACCTGATCCTGCACAAGGGCGGCGATCACGAGGTCGAGGCGGTGGCGCTGCGCAAGCTCTGAACCGGCGCGGTGCCGGCGGGAACGGAGAGCGCCATGACAAGCCCGATCGAACTCGCCCCCGGCTGCCTGTGGTGGCAAGGCTGGCTGTCGCGGGACCAGCAGCAGGCGCTGGCCGATGACTTGCGCGCGCTGCTCGCGGAGGCGCCGCTGTTCACCCCGCGCATGCCGCGCACCGGCAAGCCGTTCTCCGTGCGCATGTCCAATTGCGGGCCGCTGGGCTGGGTGTCGGACGCGGCAGGCTATCGTTACCAGCCGCTCCACCCCGAGACCGGCCGGGCCTGGCCGCCCTTTCCGCCGGTTCTGCTGCGCGCCTGGGGCGAACTCGCCGCCTGTCCCGCCCCGCCGGAAGCCTGCCTGATCAACTGGTATGGCGAGGGCGCCCGCATGGGGCTGCATCAGGACCGCGACGAGGAGGAATTCGGCGCGCCGGTGCTCTCGCTCTCGCTGGGCGATACCGCGGTCTTCCGCATTGGCGGTATCAAGCGCACCGACCCCACCCGCTCGATCCGCCTCGCCTCGGGCGACGCGCTGCTGCTGTCGGGCCCGAGCCGGCTGGCGTTTCACGGCATCGACCGCATTCTGCCGGGCTCGTCGACGCTGCTGAAACAGCCCGGGCGGATCAATCTGACGTTACGGCGGGTGCATCGTGCTGATGACGCCGCCACCGGCGCGTTATAAGGCTGGGAGCGGTTGCGGCCGCCGATATCGTCGAGCCTCGAGGAGACTGGATTGCACCGATTCGCCAAGGCCCTTCTGGGCATCTTCCTGCTGCTGGGCCTGAGCTTTCCGGCGGCGGCACAGGTCGTGTTCCCCAATCAGGGCTCGATCGGCCTGGTTCCGCCGGCCGGCATGACCGAAATTCCCGGCGTCGGCGGTTTCGAGGACCGCGCCGCCAAGGCCTCGATCCTGATCGTCGAGATGCCGCCCGGCGCCTATGACGCCATCCTCCAGACCTTCGAGCCACAGGCGCTTCAGTCCAAGGGCGTGACGGTCGAGGACCGCCGCGACATCGAACTGGCGGACGGGCACAAGGCGGTGCTGCTCACCGGCTACCAGAGCGTGGGCGCCATCGCTCTGAAGAAATGGATCATGCTGGCGGAAGGCAAGGGCCAGACCGCCATGATCACCGTGCAGTTCCCCGAGGAATCCGCCGGGCGCTATTCCGACGAGGCGATCGAGACCGCGCTGCGCAGCCTGGCGTTCCGCGCGCCGCCCACGGAAGAGGAAATGCTGGCGCGCCTGCCCTTCGCCATTTCCGATCTCGGCGGCTTCCGCGTGCTGCGGGTGCTCGGCGGGTCGGCGGTGTTGCTGACCGGAGCCCGCCCCGATGAGAAGGGCGGCAATGTGCTGCCCTATTTCATCGTCGGCGTGGCGCGCGGCGATGTGCGGGAAGAAGAACGCGAAAGCCTCGCCAAGCGCGCGCTGGGCAGCATTCCCGGCGTGAAGGACATCCGCCCCGAGCGCGGCGGCCCGCTCCGGATCGCCGGCCAGCCCGGCATCGAGATCATCGCCAAGGGCATCGAGACGCAGACCGGCAAGCCGGTGAAGGTGGCGCAGTGGCTCAGCTTCGGGCGCGGCAGCTATCTGCGCATGGTCGGGGTGACGCCCGAGGAGAGCTTCGAGGACAACTTCACCCGCCTGCGCGGGCTGCGCGACGCGGTTGAGATGCGCTGAGGCATGTTGCCGGCGCGCCGGCCGGCAGCGAGGCGTCTCGCCGCCGGCTGGTCTAAGATCGTGCTTACTTGGTCTCGGCGGTCCCGCTGTCCGACGGCGAGGCGACCTTGGGCCCGCCCTTGGACACGCCGACCAGCGCCGGGCGCAGCACACGGCCACCGATGGTGTAGCCGGACTGGATTACCTGGACCACGGTGCCGGACGGCAGCTCGGTATTGGGCACCTCGAACATCGCCTGGTGCAGGTTCGGGTCGAACTTGGCGCCTTCCGCCTCGATCCGGGCCACGCCATGCTTGCTCAGGGTCTGCGTCAGCGCGCGGGCGGTGAGGTCGATGCCCTCCAGCAGCGTCTTCAACGTGCCGTCGGCCTTCTCGCGCGCCTCGGGGTCGATGGTGGAGAGCGCGCGCTCGAAATCGTCCGCGACCGTCACCACGTCGCGGGCAAAGCCGGTAATGCCATAGACCTTGGCGTCCGCCACCTCGCGCTCGGCGCGGCGGCGTACATTGTCGGCCTCGGCGAAGGCGCGCAGGAACTTGTCCTTCAGCGCGGCGACCTCGGCCTCGAGCCGCTCCTTCTCCGCCGCGAACTGCGCGGCAACGGTCTCGGTGGCCTCGGCGGCCGCTTCCTGCGCGGGATCGACGGCGATGCCCTCCTGGAGGGAGGCTTCCGCCGCCGCGTCAGGGTCTTCCGCCGGGTTGCGGGTATCGTCGCTCATGAAAACCTCGTCGGGAACTTGAAGATCGTCGGCGCGGGCGCATTGCCGCGCAACGCCTGCCATATCGGGGTCCGGGGGCGAAAAATCAAGCCGCGTCGATGCCGGAGCCCGACAACACGCGGCTCACGACGCGCGCGGTGAAGTCCACCATCGGGACGATTCGCGCATAATTCAGCCGGGTCGGCCCGATCACGCCGAGCACCCCGACCACCCGTCCCTGCCCATCGGTATAGGGCGCGACGATGGTGGAGGAACCCGACAGCGAGAACAGCTTGTTCTCCGAGCCGATGAAGATGCGCAGCCCTTGCGCGTCCTCGGCCCGGCCCAGAAGGTCGACCACCTCCTGCTTGGCTTCGAGGTCGTCGAACAGCAGTCGCACCCGTTCCAGGTCCTCGATGGCCTTGAGGTCCTGCAGCAGCCGGGTCTGGCCGCGCACGATCAGCCGTCGCTCCGCCTTGTCGCCGCCGGACCAGCTCGCCAGCCCGGTTTCCACCACGCGGGCGGTGATCTCGTCCAGCTCGGCGCGCCGGGCGGCCAGCGCGCGCTCCACCTCGACGCGCAACTCGGCCAGCGTGCGCCCGCGGGTGCGGGAATTGAGGAAATTGGTGGCCTCCACCAGCGCCGAGGACGGCAGGCCGGTGGGCAGCGGCACCAGCCGGTTCTCGACCTCGCCATCCTCCGAGACCAGGATCAGCAGCGCGCGGGTGGGATCGAGCGCCACGAACTCGATATGCTTGAGCCGCGTGTCGCTCTTGGTGGTGGTCACCACCCCGGCGCCGCGCGACAGGCCCGACAGCAGGGTGGACGCCTCGGAGAGTACGCCCTCCACCGTTTGAGCGCGGGCGGCGGCGCGGACCTGCGCCTCGATGGATTTGCGTTCGTCCTCGGAGACGTCGCCGATCTCCAGCAGCGCGTCGACGAAGAAGCGCAGGCCGCGCTCGGTCGGCAGGCGGCCGGCGCTGGTGTGGGGGGCGAAGATGAGGCCGGCGGCCTCCAGATCCGCCATCACGTTGCGCACCGAGGCCGGGGAGAGCGTCATGGGAATGAGGCGCGAGATGTTGCGCGAGCCGGCCGGTTCGCCGGTGGCGAGATAGGTCTCCACGATCTGCCGGAAGATCTCGCGCGAGCGCTCGTCCAGACGGGCGAGCGAGGGGGCGGTGGAAGCCAGCAGGGGATCGAGTGCCATGGGCGACGTATTCCTCAGGGACGGCGAATCCCAATAATCGGCATTCGTCGCCCCGCGTTCAAGGCCGCGCATTGCGTGCCCGCCCGGCCACCCTTACAAGGGCGCTCCAATTCGTTCAGGAGAAAACCATGCGCCCGTCCCGCCGCACACCCGACGAGATGCGAGCCGTCAGCTTCGAGCGCGGCGTGCTGCGCCACGCGGAAGGCTCCTGCCTCGTGAAGTTCGGCGAGACCCATGTGCTGGTGGCCGCGACGCTGGAAGAGCGCCTGCCGCCATGGCTCAAGGGGCAGGGCCGTGGCTGGGTCACCGCCGAATACGGCATGCTGCCGCGCGCCACCCATGAGCGCACCCGCCGCGAGGTGACCACCGGCAAGCCTTCCGGCCGCACCCAGGAAATCCAGCGCCTGATCGGGCGCTCGCTGCGCGCGGTGGTCGATCTCGAAAAGCTCGGCGAGCGCCAGATCACCGTCGATTGCGACGTGATCCAGGCCGATGGCGGCACCCGCACCGCCTCGATCACCGGCGCGTGGATCGCGCTGCATGACTGCCTGAGCTGGATGAAGACCCGCGGCATGATCTCCACCGTGCCGCTCCGCGACCATATCGCCGCCGTTTCCTGCGGCATTGTCAAGGGCGAGCCCCGACTCGATCTCGATTACGTCGAGGATTCCGACGCCGATACCGACGTGAACTTCGTCATGACCGGCGCCGGCGGCTTCGTCGAAGTGCAGGGCACCGCGGAAAAGACGCCCTTCACCGAGGACGAGTTCAACGCCATGCTCGGTCTCGCCCGCAAGGGAATCGGCAAGCTGGTCGACCTCCAGAAGCTCGCGGTTGCGTGAGGGAAGGCCCCAAAATGGCTGAGAGCAGGCGCCTCGAAGGCCGGGTGGTGATCGCCACCCACAATGCCGGCAAGCTCGAAGAGATGCGCGGCCTCCTGGCGCCTTACGGCGTCGAGGCGGTGTCGGCCGGCGATCTCGGCCTGCCCGAGCCTGAGGAGACCGGGCTGACCTTCGGCGAGAATGCCCGCATCAAGGCGTTCTCGGCGGCCAAGCTCACCGGCCTGCCGGCCTTCGCCGATGATTCCGGCCTGTGCGTGGAAGCGCTCGGCGGGGCGCCGGGGCTCTATACCGCGCGCTGGGCCGGCCCGGAGAAGGATTTCATGGCGGCCATGACCCGCGTGGAGGAGGAACTGCGCGACGCCGACGCCAATCTTCCCGGCCTTCGCCGTGCCTATTTCATCTCCGCGCTCTGCGTCGCCTGGCCGGACGGCCATGCCGAGGATTTCGAGGGCGTGGTGTGGGGCACGCTGGTGTGGCCCCCGCGCGGGCCGGCCGGCTTCGGCTATGACCCGATGTTCCAGCCCGACGGTCATGAGCGCACCTTCGGCGAGATGACCGGCGCCGAGAAGCACGGCCTGCCGCCGCTCGGCCGCGGCCTGTCGCATCGCGCGCGCGCCTTCATTTCGCTGGCGGAATCCTGTTTCGGCGCCCGGTTCGATGAGCGCGGTCGCGACTGAACCGCCGGCGGATCCCGGCTTCGGCGTCTATGTGCATTGGCCGTTCTGCAAGGCCAAATGCCCGTACTGCGACTTCAATTCCCATGTCCGGCACGCCCCGCCGGACCAGGCGCGCTTCGTCGCGGCGTTCCGCGCCGAGATCGCGCACATGCGCGCGCGCAATGGCCAGCGCCGGACCCAGAGCGTGTTCTTCGGCGGTGGCACGCCCTCGCTGATGGAACCGGCAACCGTCGGCGCCATCCTCGACGCCATCCATGGGGCATGGCCGATCGATGCCCGTGCGGAAATCACGCTGGAGGCGAACCCGACCAGCGTGGAAGCCACCCGCTTCGCCGGCTATCGAGCCGCCGGGGTCAATCGCGTCTCGCTCGGCGTGCAGGCACTGGACGATGCCTCGCTTAAAAGCCTCGGGCGCATGCACACGGCGGACGAGGCGCTGGCGGCGGTGGCGGTGGCGCGCGCGGCTTTCGAGCGCGTGTCGTTCGATCTGATCTATGCCCGCCCCGACCAGACGCCGGAAGCCTGGCGTGCCGAGCTGCTGCGGGCGATCGCCGAGGGTGGCGACCACCTTTCGCTCTACCAGCTCACCATCGAGGACGGCACGCCCTTCGCCGCGCTGCACCGTGCCGGCAAGCTGAAGACCCCGGATGGCGAACTCGCCCGCGCGCTGTGGGACGCGACGCAGGAGACCACGGCGGGCGCCGGGCTGCCGGCCTATGAGATTTCGAACCATGCCCGGCCGGGGCAGGAGAGCCGGCACAATCTGCTGTACTGGCGCTATGGCGAATATGCCGGCGTCGGCCCCGGCGCCCATGGAAGGCTCGACACGCCGGAGGGGCGCTTCGCCACCTCGACCGAGCGCGGGCCGGAGGACTGGGCCGGCCTTGTCGAACGCGCGGGCCATGGCACGGTGTCCGACGAGCGGCTGACCCGCTCCGAGCAGGGCGACGAGTATCTGCTGATGGGGCTGCGCCTCAATGAGGGCATCGACCACCACCGCTTCGCCCGCCTCGCCGGCCGCGACCTCGACCCGGCGCGCATTGCCGCGCTGGTGCAGGAGGGCATGGTCGAGCAACTGCCGGGCGGGCGCCTGCGCGTGACGCCCACGGGCTTCCCGGTGCTCGACGCTATCGTCGCCGATCTGGCGGCGTGAGGCGTCAGGCAGGGGCTACATCCAGTGCCTACATCCCCTGCGCGAAGCTGCGGGGGGCGGGGTTCACGATGTCGGCGCGGCCGTTGGCGATCTGCATGATGGCGAGGCCGCGCTGGTTGGTGCCGTCCTCGCGGAAGCGGAAGATGCCGTCGATGCCGCTGAAGCCGGAGGGGTTCTGGATCGCGGTGTCGTTGAGCCCGGCCTCGCCGCCGGAATTCACCAGCGCCGCCATCAGCGACACCGCGTCATGGGCGAGCGTCGCCGTCCGTACCGGCTCGCGCGAGAAGCGCGCGCGGTAGCGCTCGGCAAAGGCGCGGAAGCCGGCGGGATCGGGCGCGGCGAAGATGCCGCCCGCCACGGAGGGCGCCTGGAACAGCTTGGTATCGTCCCACAGACCGGTGCCGATCAGCTGCTTGCCGGCCGGGTTCACCCCCGCCGCCGCCAGCGCCTGGATCAGCTGGGGCACCATGTCGGCGGCGTCGGGCAGGAAGATCGCGTCGGCCTGCGTCGCGGAAGGAGCAAGGCGCCGGGCGGCCTCGGCATAGGCGTTTCCGCCAGTGGCATAGCGTTCGATGGCAAGGATGCGCCCGCCGGCCTGCGGCACGGTCTCGCGAAAGGCCGCTTCCACCACCGAACCATAGGCATTGTCCGGCAGCAGGGCGACGAAACCGCGCTTTCCGGTGGAAGCGGCATAGCGCACCGCGCGCTCGACATCGGTCTGCGGCAGGAAACTCAACAGATAGACGCCGCGCCGGGCGACATTGGTGTCGGTGGAGAAGCCGACCAGCGGCACGCCGCGCGACAGCGCCACCTGCCCGGCGCCGGCGACGGAATGGGCGAAGACCGGCCCGATGATGGCCCGCGCGCCTTCGTCGATCGCCTGCGTCGCGGCGGCCTGCGCGCCCGGCGCGGTGCCGCCGTCATCCTTGACGAGGATCTGGATATTGGCGCCGGTGAATTCGGCGATCGCCATTTCCGCGGCATTGCGCAGCGACTGCGCGGCGAGGCCGGCATTGCCGCTGGCACCCAGCGGCAGGATCAGCGCGATCCGCACCGTGCCGGTGCCGAGCACATTGGCCGGCTGCGGCGGGGCTTCCGGCTCGGCGGGCGGCAGGGCGGCCTGCGGCGGAGCCGAATCCTGGATCGAGCTGCAGGCGGTGAGCGCGGTGCTGCCGGCGAGCACGAGGAAGCCGCGACGGCTCAGGCGGGAGAAGCGCGGAGCCCCGACCGACACCGCCGGCGCCCGCTGGTCTGGTTCGCTCATCGGCCTGCGCACCTGCTCCTGTCACCGATCCGACACGGGTCGTTAACCCTTATTAAGCCGTGCCCGCGCGTGCTGTCACGCATGCCTGCGGCACACGCGGCTGAATCGTCCGACATATCCACCCGTTCCGCCACCGGGCGGCATGACGGCGGGCGCTCGCCGCACTATGGTGCGCAGCTCATGAACGCTCCGCCGCCTGCCCCTCGCCAGTTCCGTCTCGCCGGCCATGTGCTGCCCGCCCCCCGGGCGATGGCCGGGCTTCACGTCGTCGCGACGCCTATCGGGCATCTGGGCGATGTGACGATCCGTGCGCTGGAGACGCTGGCCGGCGCCGACCTCATCGCCTGCGAGGACACGCGGGTGACGCGCCGCCTTCTGGAGCGCTACAGCATCGAGACGCCGCTGGTCGCCTATCACGACCACAACGCCGCCACCATGCGCCCGCGCCTCATGGCCCGGCTGGAGGAAGGCGCGGCGCTGGCGCTGGTCTCGGATGCCGGCACGCCGCTGGTCTCCGATCCCGGCTACAAGCTGGTGGAGGCCGCGATCGAGGGCGGCTTCCGTGTGATCCCGGTGCCCGGCGCCTCAGCGAGCCTCGCGGCGCTGGTGAGCGCGGGCCTGCCGACCGACCGCTTCTTCTTCGAGGGCTTCCTGCCGCCGAAGACCGGCGCGCGGCGCACCCGCATTTCCGAAATGAAGGGTCTGCCGGCGACGCTGGTGATCTACGAATCCGGGCCGCGCCTGCCCGAAAGCCTCGCCGACCTCGCCGCGGTGCTTGGCCCGCGCCCCGCCGCGGTGTGCCGGGAACTCACCAAGACCTTCGAGGAGGTGCGCCGCGCCCCGCTCGACCAGCTCGCCGCCCATTACCTCGAGGCCGGCTCGCCCAAGGGCGAGATCGTGCTGGTGATCGGCCCGCCGGCCGTCGAGGAAGCCGGCGAGGCCGATATCGACGCCGCGCTGCGCGCCGCGCTCGCCACGCTCTCGGTGAAGGATGCGGCGGCGGCGGTGGCGACCGCGACCGGCCACCCGCGCCGCGCGGTCTATGCCCGCGCGCTGGCGCTTCAGGTTCCCCATGACCGGCCCGACGCGGAAGACTGAGCCGAGCCCGGCGCGCCGCGCCGCCTTTGCGCGCGGCGTCGACGCCGAAGCGGCCGCCGGCGCGGTGCTGGCGACGCAGGGCTTTGCCGTGCTGGCAACGCGGGTGCGCACGGCGCGCGGCGAGATCGACCTGATCGCACGGCGCGACGATCTGGTGGTGTTTGTCGAGGTGAAGGCCCGCGCGCGGCTGGACACCGCCGCCGAGGCGGTCTCGCCGCGCCAGCGCCGGCGTATCGCCGCCGCGGCCGAGATCTATCTCGCCGGCCATCCCGAGCTTGCCGGGCTCGACATGCGATTCGACGCCATACTGATCGCGCCGGGCGCGCCAGCCCTGCATCTGCCGGGGGCCTTCGAGGCGGAATGAGCGCGTGACGCCGGAGGTCACCAGGGTCTAAACAGGAGCCCGAAAGCCGGCAGCCCGGCACCCCTTCATGAGAACCGTGTCTCCATGAGCCTCAACGTCGCCATACAGACCGACCCGATCGACCGCCTCAACATCGCCGGGGATTCCGGCTTCGCGCTGATGCTGGAAGCGCAGGCGCGTGGCCATCGCCTCAGCTACTACACCACCGACCGCCTCGCCATGCGCGACGGCGAGGTGTTCGCCACCGTCGAGCCCATCGAGGTGCGCGACGTCAAGGGCGACCATTTCACGCTTCAGCCCCGCGAGCGGGTGCGGCTCGACAGCTTCGACGTGATCCTGATGCGCCAGGACCCGCCCTTCGACCTGAACTACATCACCGCGACCCATATGCTGGAGCGCGTGCACCCGAAGACGCTGGTGGTGAACGACCCCGCCCAGGTGCGCAACGCGCCGGAGAAGATCTTCGTCACCGAATTCCCGGACCTGATGCCGCCGACGCTGATCACGCGCGACCTCGACGAGATCAAGGCATTCCGCGACGAGCACGGCGACATCGTCGCCAAGCCGCTCTACGGCCATGGCGGCGCCTCGGTGTTCCGCCTGACGCGCGACGACCTGAATTTCGGCTCGCTCTACGACCTGTTCGCCACCGTGTTCCGCGAGCCCTGGGTGATCCAGCGCTTCCTGCCGGCGGTGAGCGAGGGCGACAAGCGCATCATCCTGGTCGACGGCCAGTTCGCCGGGGCGGTGAACCGGGTGCCGAGCGCGGGCGATTTGCGCTCCAACATGGTACGCGGCGGCGCGGCGAAGGAGACCGACCTGTCGGCGCGCGAACGCGAGATTTGCGAGCGGCTCGGCCCCTCGCTGCGCGAGAAGGGGCTGCTGCTGACCGGCATCGACGTGATCGGCGGCTATCTCACCGAAATCAACGTCACCGCCCCGACCGGCATCCGCGCCATTCGCCGTCTCGGCGGGCCGGACATCGCGGCGAAGGTGTGGGACGCGATCGAGGCCAAGCGCTGAACTGGGCCTCCTGATCGGCACAAATAAAAGGCGCCGTCCCGGCCGGGACGGCGCCTTTCGACGGTTCAGGAACCCGAAAGCTCAGTGCACGCTCAGCGGGGCGAGTTCATTCTGCATGGCCGAGGCGATGCAGGCCTCGCGGCTGTCGGTCAGCATGATCGGCGTGCCGTCCGCGGCGTGCAGGGTGAACAGCTTCAGGCCGGGCGCCAGCTGCGCCTGGGGGAAGAGTTCCGCCGCGTCTTCCGAGCGGATCGGGCGCACATAGGCGATGTGCCCGCCGCCGAGATTGGCGAAGGCTTCCGGCGACAGGACGGCCGGATGGCCGGCGCCAGCGGAAGTGCTGCTGTGAGCGAATTCGTTGGTCATGGTCCGCGACTCCTTTACTAGCTGCCGAGACCGGCTTCGGGATCCCTCAATCGTCCGTCGCAATGGATATACGCCGGACGACGCGTTCCGGTTCCGGCCGGACCAGATCCACGGAGAGCAAACCGTTCTTCAGCTCGGCGCCAAGCACGCGCATGCCGTCGGCCAGCACGAAGGTGCGCTGGAACTGGCGTGCGGCGATGCCCCGGTGAAGATAGACCCGCTCGGTATCGTCGATCTGGCGGCCCCGGATGACGAGCTCATTCTCTTCCACGCTCACATCGAGCTGGTCGCGGGTGAAACCGGCGACGGCCAGTGTGATGCGCAGCCTTTCCGGCTGGCCGGCAGGAGCGATCCGCTCGACATTATATGGCGGATAGCCTTCTGAACCTTTCATGACCCGGTCGAGCGCTCGCTCGACCTCGTCAAAGCCGAGCAGGAAGGGGCTCGACAGCGAGGGTATGCGCGACATTCCCAAAGTCCTTGTCTTTAAGCGACTTTGCGTTGGTGGGACCCCGTCATGGGCATCCCGTTGCCGGCAGATATGGGGGAGGTCGGTGGGGTGCGCAAGATGTGTGCAGCGAATCAGTCGCGCACGATCGGAAGCCGCGCCGGATCAGGCGGCGTGGCGCTCGCCATTGATGCCGAAATGGCCGAGATAGCGCGGGCTGATGTTCTCGACCGGCAGCACGATCAGCACATCCGTGGTGCCGAACTGGCGGTCCACCACGGCGCCGCGCCCTATCTGGGCGCCGAGGCGCAGATAGCCCTTGATGAGCGGGGGCAGTTCGCCCAGCGCCGCCTTGGCGTCGACCGCCTCGCGGGGCATCACGTCCATCGGCGTGGCGTGCCGGGCGAGGGCGCAGGCCTGCCATTCCGGCGCGCCGGGCACGAAATGGTGCAGGAAGGCCAGCGGGCGGGCCAGCGCCTGCGGATCGGTGCCCTCCAGGCTGGCGCAGCCGAACATCACATCGATGCCATGGCGGCGGACATAGGCCCAGATGCCGTGCCAGAGCAGCTCCACCGTGCGCTTGTTGCGGTAGGAGGCCAGCACGCAGGAGCGGCCGAGCTCCAGGAACCGGCGGTGCGGGTGGCGGGCGATCAGCGGGGCGATGTCGAATTCGCTCTGGGTGTAGAAGCCGCCATGGCGCACGGCCACCTCCTGGCGCAGCAGGCGATAGGTGCCGACCACCTTGGGCCGCTTCTTGCCACGCGCGGTGGTGTGGATTTCGGCATGGTCGACCACGAGCAGATGGTCGCACACCGCGTCGAACGCGTCGAAGTCGCGCCGGGCGAGCCGGGCGGCGGCGACGGGGATCGCCGACATTTCCTCATAGAACACCTCGTAGCGCACCCGCTGGGCGCGGCGCACATCCTTGGCGGTGACGGCGAGGCGAACTTCCAGCGTGCCGATGCGGCCGAGCGTTTCCGGCGCGCGATCGGCGCCGCTGTCGCGGTGGCGCAGGCCGGAATAGGAGCGCAGCGCCGGCATGAAGCGGGACGGCATGAAATGGGCGGGCATGAAACGCGACGGATCGAGCGCGGCTGACATGAAGCCCTGCGGCGGCGTGGCGATCTCGCCGGTGCGCGGCTTCATCAGCGTGGATTTGAAGAACTGGGCGAGCGGCGAAACGGCGCCGACGGTCTTCTCCTTGACGCCTTCGGCAAGCACATCCGTCATCAACCTGCCTCCACCCTGCCGCCACTATAGCCCGGTCGAGGATAGGAATCACATTTCCCCGACTGATATGTGACAATCCGTGCCAGAGACAGAGGTCGCGGGCGGGACGGGCCCGCGCGCGCGGATAAGAACACAGAGCGGGGGCCCGCCCTGACTGCCTGCGCGGGTTTCGGGCGGCCGTGGTGAGCGCCGCGTGACGATGCTCCGGGCTCTCATGCATCGTTACGTTTCCGGAATAAATTATGCCGGGACGGAAGAGCGCAACGGACATTGTCCGCGCTCGCGAGCCGCGTGTGGTCACCATCGCGCATCCGATTGTGCCACGACGGGGTGAAGCGGGCGGCGGCTTGCATCCCGGCCTCGCGCGGCCTGTTCCGCATGGGTCGCGGCGGCAGGGTGGGAGGGAGCCACATTGCACCGTGCCAACTCCGCGTGCCGGCGGCCGCCACGCGGCGGCCTCTCGGCGTCGGCGATATGGAGCGGGCGGGCGCCCTGCACCCGAGCTGCCGCGCGATCAAACGACGACTTCCCAAGGGCAGTGCGGCGCCGCACTCACTCGTGATTCGGCTCCCGGACGATGCGGGGCAGTGGCGCCGCCCGGTCGTGGATTTTGCGCGGACGTCTCCCTCCGGTCTTCCGAAGCCGCACCGTGCGGGGTCCTACTCCAGCCGTGTAGCCCCCGCGTCGCAGCCGGCATTGTTCCGTGTGCCCTGGTTCCCGACCGGCAAGGCAGGCCCGCCTTCGGCTCCGCCCGCCGACCGGGCTCATCCGCTTCGGCGCGACGGCGTCTCAGGCCGCTGCCATGCGATCGGCGGCGGAGCGGTAGGCCAGCGCTTCGGCCAGATGCGCGCGGCCCACCGATTCGGCGCCGGCGAGATCGGCCAGCGTGCGCGCCACCCGCAGCACCCGGTGATAGCCGCGTGCGGAAAGTCGCATGATCCGCGCGGCATCGGCCAGCAGCGCGGTGCCGGCCGTGTCCGGCGTCGCGATCTCCTCCAGAAGCGGGCCGCTGGCCTCGGCATTGGTCAACAGGTCCGGCCGGCCGAGCGCGGCGAAGCGTTCCCGCTGGGCCTGCCGCGCCTCGGCGACCCGGATGGCGACGCTGGCGCTGGATTCCGCCGGGCCGGGGCGCACCAGATCGAGCGCGGAGACCGCGGGGACGTCGAGATGGATGTCGATGCGATCAAGAAACGGACCGGAGAGCCGGGCCTGATAGTCGGCCGCGCAGCGCGGCCCGCGCCGGCAGCTGTGACCAGGCTCGCCGGCTCGCCCGCAACGGCACGGATTCATCGCGGCGACGAGCTGGAACCGCGCGGGATAGGTCACGCGGTGATTGGCACGGGCGATCACCGCCTCGCCGCTCTCCAGCGGCTGGCGCAGCGAATCCAGAACGGCCGGCGAGAATTCCGGCAGTTCGTCGAGGAACAGCACGCCATTATGGGCGAGCGAGGCCTCGCCGGGCCGGGCGCGGGCGCCGCCGCCGACCATGGCGGCCATGCTGGCGGAATGGTGCGGCGCGCGGAACGGCCGGCGATTGGTGAGCGCCCCGCCCTGCAGCGCCCCGGCGACCGATGAAATCATCGAGACTTCCAGCAGCTCCGCCGGCGCGAGCGGGGGCAGCAGCGAGGGCAGGCGCATGGCGAGCATCGACTTGCCCGCACCCGGCGGGCCGGTGAACAAAAGATTGTGACGGCCGGCGGCGGCGATCTCCAAAGCGCGCTTGGCGCTCTCCTGCCCCTTGACGTCGGCGAGGTCGGCCAGCGCGCCGGAGGCGGCCTCCAGCCGCGGGCGTGGACGGTCCAGCAGCTGCCGCCCGGCGAAATGATTGACCAGCTGGATCAGCGAGGAGGGCGCGAGCACCGGCATGTCGGGACTGGCCCAGGCGGCTTCCGCGCCGCACTCCTCCGGGCAGATCAGCCCGTGGCCGCGCGCATTGGCGCCGATGGCGGCCGGCAGCACGCCGGCGACCGATGCCAGCCGGCCGTCCAGCGCCAATTCCCCAACGACGGTAAAGCCTTCGAGGCAATCGGTCCCGATCGCCCCGATCGCCGCCATCAACCCCAGGGCGATCGGCAGGTCGTAATGGCTGCCCTCCTTGGGCAGGTCGGCGGGGGCGAGATTGACGGTGATGCGCTTGGGCGGCAGCGCGAGGCCGGAGGCGATCAGCGCGGCGCGCACCCGCTCCTTGGCCTCGGTCACCGCCTTGTCAGCCAGCCCGACCAGATTGAATGCCGGCAGGCCGGGGCTCATCTGCACCTGCACGTCGACCGGGCGGGTCTCCACCCCCTCGAACGCCACCGTCGCCACGCGCTGGACCATGCCGCGTTCCGCCCGCCGCTCTCTTCCCTTGAATACCGGCAGTCTAGGGACGCGCACCGCACCGTCAAGAACATTATGAGAACATTTGGTCGCCGGGGGTGTCAGGCCACCCGTTCCGACGGCGGATTCGAACGATAGAATTCTTCTATCAAGAGACGAAACACTTGAATTGATTTTACTTTCGGGCTGGCCCATCCTTCCTTTTGGAAAACTTCAAAAAGAAGGTCCGGGAGAAAATGCCCCATTACGAACCCTGGAGCGAAGAGCGGGCCCGCACGGTGATCGGCGAATTCGCCCATCTCGAAGGTCCCCTCATGCCGATGCTCCATGCGGTGCAGGAGACCTTCGGTCATGTGCCGGACGCGGTCGTTCCGATGCTCGCCGAGATGCTGAACGTCTCGCGCGCCGAAGTGCACGGCGTCGTGACCTTCTATCATGATTTCCGCCATGAGCCCGCCGGGCAGCATGTGCTGAAGCTGTGCCGCGCCGAGGCCTGCCAGGCTGCCGGCGGCGACGCGCTCGCCGCCCATGCCGAACACCGGCTCGGTTGCAAGCTCGGCGAGACCACGGCCGATGGCCGCGTCACGGTCGAGCCCATCTATTGCCTCGGCCTGTGCGCCACGGCGCCGTCCGCCATGCTGGACGGGCGCATCGTGGCCCGGCTGAACGAACGCCGTCTCGACGCGTTGATCGCGGAGGCGCAATCGTGAGCACTGGTTCCATGAGCATTCGGCTTTTTGTTCCCAAGGACGCCTGCGCCATCGCCTGCGGCGCCGACGAGGTGGTTGCCGCCATCGAGGCCGCCGCGCTCCGGCGCGGCCAGGCCGTCGAGATCGTGCGCACCGGCTCGCGCGGCATGCTGTGGCTGGAGCCGCTGGTCGAAGTCGAGACCCCGGCCGGCCGCATCGGCTACGGCCCGGTGGAAGAAGGCGACGTGGAAGGCCTGTTCGAGGCCGGCTTGCTGCAGGGCGGCGATCACGGCCTGCGCATCGGCAAGCCGGAAGAGCATCCCTTCATGGCCCGCCAGACCCGGCTGACCTTCGCCCGCTGCGGCATCATCGATCCCGCGTCCTACAAGGATTATGTCGCCCATGGCGGCTATAAGGGTCTGGAGCGCGCGCTCCAGCTCGGCCCGGCGGAGATCATCGAGGAAGTCAAGAAGTCCGGCCTGCGCGGCCGCGGCGGCGCCGGCTTTCCGACCGCGATCAAGTGGAAGACGGTGGCGGACGCCCAGGCGGATCGCAAATACATCGTCTGCAACGCCGACGAGGGCGATTCCGGCACATTCGCCGACCGCATGATCATGGAAGGCGACCCCTTCCAGCTCATCGAAGGCATGACCATTGCCGGTATCGCCGTCGGCGCCACCAAGGGTTTCGTCTACACCCGTTCGGAATATCCGCACGCCATCTGGGCGATGGAGAAGGCGATCGAGATCGCCCGCGCCCATGGCATGCTCGGCATGAACATTGGCGGCTCGCAGCACAGCTTCGACATGGAAGTGCGCATGGGCGCCGGCGCCTATGTGTGCGGCGAGGAAACCGCGCTGCTGGACAGCCTGGAAGGCGGCCGCGGCACGGTGCGCGCCAAGCCGCCGCTGCCCGCGCATAAGGGCCTGTTCCAGAAGCCGACCGTGATCAACAATGTGCTTTCGCTGGTCGCGGTGCCGCACATCCTGGCCGATGGCGCGCAGAAATACATGGATTTCGGCATGGGGCGCTCGCGCGGCACCATGCCGATCCAGATCGCCGGCAATGTGAAGTTCGGCGGCCTGTTCGAGACCGCCTTCGGCATCACGCTCGGCGAGCTGGTGAACGACATTGGCGGCGGCACGGCCTCCGGCCGCCCGGTCAAGGCCGCGCAGGTCGGCGGCCCGCTCGGCGCCTATGTGCCGACCTGGCAGTTCGACCTGCCCTTCGACTATGAGGCCTTCGCGGCCAAGGACGCGCTGATCGGCCATGGCGGCATCGTCGTGTTCGACGAAGCGGCGGACATGGTGAAGATGGCGCGTTTCGCCATGGAGTTCTGCTCGGTCGAGAGTTGCGGCAAGTGCACGCCCTGCCGCATCGGCTCGACGCGCGGTGTCGAGGTGATCGACCGCATCGCCAGTGGCGAGAAGGTCGAGCAGAACCTCGTGGTCCTCAAGGACCTCTGCCAGACCATGAAGCTGGGTTCGCTGTGCGCGCTGGGCGGGTTCACGCCCTATCCGGTGCTGAGTGCTCTGACCCATTTCCCTGAAGAATTCGGCGATACCCCGCGCCGTCTCGAAGCCGCCGAATGAGGAGGACGCATCATGTCTCTCGTCCATGAGATTGATTACGGTACGCCCGCCCCCCGCACCGACAAGATGGTGACGCTCACCATTGACGGCGTGGAAGTCACGGTCGCGGAAGGCACGTCCATCATGCGCGCGGCGATGGAGATGGGGACCCAGATCCCCAAGCTCTGCGCCACCGACATGCTGGACGCCTTCGGCTCCTGCCGCCTCTGCCTGATCGAGATCGAGGGCCGCAACGGCACCCCGGCCTCCTGCACCACGCCGGTGGCGCCGGGCATCAAGGTGCACACCCAGACCCCGCGCCTCGCGCAGCTGCGCAAGGGCGTGATGGAGCTGTACATCTCCGACCACCCGCTGGACTGCCTGACCTGCGCCGCCAATGGCGACTGCGAATTGCAGGACATGGCCGGCGCGGTCGGCCTGCGCGAAGTGCGCTACGGCATGGAGGGCGCGAACCACTTCGCCCCGACCTCCGAACTCGTCATGCCCAAGGACGAGTCGAACCCCTATTTCACCTATGATCCGGCCAAGTGCATCGTCTGCAATCGCTGCGTGCGTGCCTGCGAAGAGGTTCAGGGCACCTTCGCCCTCACCATTTCCGGCCGCGGCTTCGATTCGCGGGTGTCGCCCGGCCAGTCGGAAGCGTTCCTGACCTCGGAATGCGTGTCCTGCGGCGCCTGCGTGCAGGCCTGCCCGACCGCCACCCTCTCCGAGAAGAAGCTGATCGAGATCGGCACCCCCGAGCATTCGGTGGTGACGACCTGCGCCTATTGCGGCGTCGGCTGCACCTTCAAGGCGGAAATGCGCGGCCAGGAAGTGGTGCGCATGGTGCCGTGGAAGGAAGGCAAGGCCAATCGCGGCCATAGCTGCGTGAAGGGCCGCTTCGCCTGGGGCTATGCCATGCACCAGGACCGCATCCTCAACCCGATGATCCGCGAGAAGGTCACCGACCCGTGGCGCGAAGTGTCGTGGGACGAGGCGATCGCCCATACCGCTTCCGAGCTGAAGCGCATCCAGGACAGCTATGGCCGCAAGGCCGTGGGTGGCATCACCTCCTCGCGCTGCACCAATGAGGAAGCCTATCTCGTCCAGAAGATCATCCGCGCCGGCTTCGGCACCAACAATGTCGACACCTGCGCCCGCGTCTGCCACTCGCCGACCGGCTACGGCCTGAACCAGGCGTTCGGTACCTCGGCGGGCACGCAGGACTTCGATTCGGTCGAGGACAGCGACGTCATCCTGGTGATCGGCGCCAACCCGACCGACGGCCACCCGGTGTTCGGCTCGCGCATGAAGAAACGCCTGCGCGACGGCGCCAAGCTGATCGTGGTCGATCCGCGCCGCATCGATCTGGTGCGCTCGCCCCATATCAAGGCGGACTACCACCTGCCGCTGCAGCCCGGCACCAATGTCGCCATCGTCACCTCGCTGGCCCATGTCATCGTCACCGAGGGCCTGGTGAACGAGGCCTATGTGCGCGAGCGCTGCGACTGGGACGAGTTCCAGGACTGGGCGGCCTTCGTCTCCGACCCGAAGAACTCGCCGGAAGAGGTCTCGAAGTTCACCGGCGTGGCGCCGGAGCTGATCCGCGGCGCGGCCCGGCTCTACGCCACCGGCGGCAATGCGGCGATCTATTACGGCCTCGGCGTCACCGAGCATTCGCAGGGTTCGACCACGGTGATGGCGATCGCCAACCTCGCCATGGCGACCGGCAATATCG
The DNA here is from genome assembly GCF_022601675.1 of Ancylobacter gelatini. GTDB lineage: Bacteria > Pseudomonadota > Alphaproteobacteria > Rhizobiales > Xanthobacteraceae > Ancylobacter > Ancylobacter gelatini. Next base: position 169,512 of record NZ_JAKVIL010000009.1, read on the forward strand.
GGCGTCGCGGCGTCGGCGTGAACCCGCTGCGCGGCCAGAACAATGTGCAGGGCTCCTGCGACATGGGCTCGTTCCCGCATGAGCTGCCGGGCTACCGCCACATCTCCGACGACGCCACCCGCGCGACGTTCGAAGCCATGTGGGGCCGTCCGCTCGACGCCGAGCCCGGCCTGCGCATTCCCAACATGCTGGATGCCGCCGTCGACGGCACCTTCAAGGCGATCTACATCCAGGGCGAGGACATCCTCCAGTCCGACCCGGATACCAAGCATGTCGCCGCCGGCCTCGCGGCCATGGAGCTGGTGATCGTGCAGGACCTGTTCCTGAACGAGACCGCGGCCTATGCGCATGTGTTCCTGCCGGGCTGCACCTTCCTTGAGAAGGACGGCACCTTTACCAATGCCGAGCGCCGCATCCAGCTCGTGCGCAAGGTGATGGCGCCGAAGAACGGCTATGGCGACTGGGAAGTGACCCAGATGCTCGCCAAGGCGATCGGCCTCGACTGGAACTACACCCACCCGGCGCAGATCATGGACGAGATCGCGGCGCTGACCCCGTCCTTCGCCGGCGTGTCGTTCAAGAAGCTGGACGAGATGGGCTCGGTGCAGTGGCCGTGCAACGACCAGAACCCGGAAGGTGTGCCGATCATGCACATCAACGGCTTCGCGCGCGGCAAGGGCAAGTTCGTCGTTACCGAATATGTGCCGACGGACGAGCGCTCCGGCGCCCGCTTCCCGCTGCTGCTGACCACCGGCCGCATCCTCTCGCACTACAATGTCGGCGCGCAGACCAGGCGCACCGCTAATGTGGCGTGGCATCCCGAGGACGTGCTGGAGATCCACCCGCACGATGCCGAGCAGCGCGGCGTGCGCCAGGGCGACTGGGTGCGCATCGACAGCCGCGCCGGCTCCACCACCCTGCGCGCGGACATCACCGACCGCGTGGCGCCGGGTGTGGTCTACACCACCTTCCATCACCCGGGCACGCAGGCCAACGTCGTGACCACGGACTTCTCGGACTGGGCGACCAACTGCCCCGAGTTCAAGGTGACCGCGGTGCAGATCGCCCGCTCCAACGGCCCGTCGGAATGGCAGGAGGATTACGACGCCTTCACCCGCCAGAGCCGGCGCATCGCCGTCGCGGCGGAGTGAGCGGCAGGTCGCTGTCATGATTGCGCCCGTGGCGCGCGTCGCGCGGCTGGCCTGCACCCCGGATGGGGTGCGGGACGGCGCGCGGGCCATCCCCGAGGAAACGCCGGTCGCCATCGTCCATAACGGCTCGACCTATGCCGTGATGATGGCCACGCCGGCGGACCTCGAGGATTTCGGGGTCGGCTTCAGCCTCACCGAAGGCGTCATCGCCGAGCCCTCCGATATCCTGTCGCTCGAAGTGCTCGAGTTCGACGAGGATGAGGCCGGGGTCAGCGGCGTCGAGGTCCGGCTCTGGCTGGACGAGGAGCTTGCCGGCCGGCAGGCGGCGCGGCGCCGGCAGATCGCCGGTCCCACCGGTTGCGGCCTGTGCGGCGTTGAGAGTCTTGAGCTTGCGGTGAAGCCGTCGCGCCATGTCGGCGCGGGCCGGAGCTTCACCCGGGCGGAGATTTCACGGGCGGTGGCCTCGCTTCCGCCGGCTCAGCTGCTGAACCACGAGACGCGCGCGGTCCACGCCGCCGCGTTCTGGGAGCCGGCGGCGGGTCTGGTCGCAGTGCGCGAGGATGTCGGGCGACATAACGCGCTGGACAAGCTGGTCGGTCATCTTGCCCGTAAGGGGCATGACGCCGAAGGCGGCCTCGTGCTGCTGACCAGCCGGGTGTCGATCGAGATGGTGCAGAAGACCGCCATGCTCGGGGCGACCGTGCTGGTGGCGGTCTCCGCGCCCACCGCGCTGGCGGTGCGTACCGCGACGGCGGCGGGCATCACGCTGGTGGCTATCGCCCGCGACGATGGTTTCGAGATTTTTACCCACCCCCATCGCATCGCGACCAGCGGGGAAGAGAAGGAGTTGGTCGCCCATGTCGGCTAATACCATGGACCGCCTCGTCTATATGGCGAACCAGATCGGCACGTTCTTCTCGGCGCAGCCGGAGGCGAAGATCATCCCCGGCATCGCCAAGCACATCAGGGACTTCTGGGACCCCCGCATGCGGGCCAAGATGGAAGACCATATCGCCCATGGTGGCGAAGGCCTGATGCCGGTGGTGTTCGAGGCGCTGAAGACGCTGCCGCCGGTCTCGCGCGACACGATTCCCGCCGCTCACCCGACCGAGCATCCCCCCGGCCCGACCGGCAGCCATCACTGAGCGCGGCGATGCGTGCGGGCGCCCGAGCCATGGGCGTCGTGCGGACGGCCGGATTTCCACCGTCCGGCCGTGCGGCCGCGAAAAAGTAGCGGCCCCGGCCTCTCACCCGCGCCGCCAAAACCTGCTCAAATCGTCCGCCGCACCCCACACGGCCGGAATGTCCGGCTGGGTTAAGCTCTGTGACCGTTTCGCGCCGCAGTGCACCATTGTTCCGCCATCTGGAGGGAGCAAGCGGGTAGGGGCGGGACGGATCGCGGGAGCGGACACTACATGCATGCGGACGGGCAAGGTTTTCTGATCGCGGCGCTGATCTTCCTGGCCACCGCCGTCATCGCCGTGCCGGTCGCGCGCCGTCTGGGACTGTCGCCGATCGTCGGCTACCTGATTGCGGGCGTTGCCATCGGGCCGTCCGGCCTCGGCGCCTTCAACGATCCCGAGCGCATCATCACCGTGGCCGAGATCGGCGTGGTGTTGCTGCTGTTCATCATCGGGCTCGAACTGCAGATTTCGCGGCTGCTGGCGCTGCGAAAGGCCATTTTCGGCCTCGGCACCATGCAGCTCGTGCTGACCGGCGGTGCGATCGCGCTGCTCACCCATTATGCCGGCAACGGCTTCGACTGGCGCGCGGCGATCATTGCCGGTCTGGCGCTGGCGCTCTCCGCCACCTCGATCGCGCTCCAGCTTCTGGAGGAAAAGAACGGGCTCACCCAGCCCTATGGCCAGCGCGCCTTCGCGGTGCTGCTGTTCCAGGACATGGCGGTGGTGCCGCTGATCGCCTTCATGCCGCTGCTGGCGCCGGGCACCCATGAGGACCAGTCCTTCCTGGACGCGGCGCAGCATGTGCTGGTGGTGCTGGCCGCGCTGGCGGTGGTCATCGGTTCCGGGCGCTATCTGCTGACCCCGCTTTTCCGCGTGCTGGCCCAGAGCGGCGCGCGCGAGGTGATGACCGCGGCCGCGCTGCTGGTGGTGCTGGGCGCCGGGGCGATCATGGCCTCGGTCGGCATGTCCATGGCGCTCGGTGCGTTCCTCGCCGGGGTCATGCTGTCGGAATCCAGCTTCCGCCATGAGCTGGAAGCCAATGTCGACGCATTTCGCGGCCTGCTGATCGCGCTGTTCTTCATGGGCGTGGGCATGTCGATGGACCTCGATATCGTGCTCGCCAACGCGCCGCTGCTGATCGCCGGCACGCTGCTGGTCACGGTGGTGAAGGCGGTGTCGATCTGGGCGGTGTTCCGCGTCGCCCACGGCACCGAGGCCGATGCGGTGCGCGCCAGCGCCGTACTCACCTCGGCGGGCGAGTTCTCCTTCGTGCTGTTCCCCATCGGGCTGAGCCTCGGCCTGCTTACCGAGCACCAGGCGGCGATGCTGGCGGCCTGCGCCGCCATGACCATGATGCTCGGTCCGCCGGTGGCGCTGGTGGGCGAGCATCTGGCGCGCTGGCTGGAGCGCCGGGAGGCGCGGCAGGACCCGGTGGAGGATTTCAGCGACGCCCACGGTTCGGTTCTGGTGGTCGGCTTCGGCCGTTTCGGGCAGATCGTCTCGCAATGCCTGCTGGCGCGCGGGCTGGAGGTGACCATCATCGACAACGATGTCGAGATGATCCAGAGCGCCGGGCGCTTCGGCTTCCGCATCTATTATGGCGACGGCACCCGCTACGACGTGCTGCGCGCCGCCGGCGCCGAACGGGCGCGGGTGATCGCGATCTGCGTCGACCGGCGCGATACCGCCGATCGCATCGTCGACATGCTGGCGACCCATGTGCCGGCCGCGCGGCTCCATGTGCGCTCGTTCGACCGCACCCATGCGCTGGAGCTGCGGGCGAAGGGCGTGGACTTCGAGATGCGCGAGACCTTCGAATCCGCGCTCGCCTTTGGCGAGGCGACGCTGCGCGCCAACGGCATCGACGCCGACACGGCGCAGGCGACGGTGAAGGACGTGCGGGTGTGGGACCTCGAACGGCTCAGGCGGCAGGCGGAGGAGGGCATCGACCGCGGTCCGCGCCGCTCCATGGAGCCCGAGCCGCTGGTGCCGCCCGAGCGCATCGCCCGCCCGCTCAACCCCGAGGCCGAGGACGCGCTGCGCCACGAAACCGAATTCTCGTCCTGAACGAGGAGGTCACCCGCCCGCGCGGGGTTCCGGCATGGATCATGCATCTGGCACCCGACGCCAGATCCAGATTCATTCGCGGAGCGATTCGATGTTCAGTTCGCAGTTCAAGGCATCCGTCAGCCGGCGCACCCTGCTCAAGGGCGCGGCAGCGGCCGGCGCGGCGGTGGCCATGCCCGCCATCATCAGCCCGCGCGCCCTCGCCTCCTCCGGCGAGATCGACATCATGATGTGGTCGGACTACCTGCCGGAGAGCTTCGTCAAGAGCTTCACCGACAAGACCGGCATCAAGGTGAACTTCACCGGCATCGGCTCGAACGACGACATCCTGAACAAGATGAAGGCAACCAACGGTCAGGGTTTCGACATCGTGACCCCGACGGTGAACCGCAACCCGCTCTGGGCCGATCTCGGCCTGCTGCAGCCCTTCGACATGAAGCGCGTTCCCATCGACAAGGTGAACCCCGCCATGGCGATCGGTGACAAGTACTGGAACTTCGGCGGCAAGGGCACCGCCTGGATCCCGCATATCTGGGGCACCGAAGGCATTGCCTGGCGCACCGACAAGTTCACCCCGGCGGGCGAGTTCCCGAGCTATTACGACACCTGGGACGAGGCCAATGCCGGCAAGACCATGGGCCGCGCGCATTCCTCCATCCTCGGCCTCGGCCTCGGCATGGAGCGGCGCGGCGAGCTGGCGCCCGGCTCGGTCTGGGCGGCCTATACCAGCGAGGACAAGATGAAGGAGGTCTGGACCAAGCTGACCGAGACCGCCATCGCCAAGAAGAAGAACCTCAAGCTGATCTGGAACGACGCCGACACCCAGAAGAATGGCCTGCTCAATGAGGGCGTGATCGTCGGCCAGACCTGGGACGGCCCGCCGATCGCGCTGAAGACCGCCGGCGAGCCGGTGATGTACCGCGCGCCGGTGGAAGGCGCGATGGCCTGGATCGACGGCCTCGCCATGCCGATCGGCGCCAAGAACACCGATCAGATCTATGCCTTCATCGCCGCCTGCTACGACCCCGAGCTGGCCGGCACCGCGATCAAGACCCACGGCTACAATTCGCCGGTGATCGGCGCCGACAAGTTCGGCGGCGAGGTCTATGCCAAGAACTTCGCCGACGCCTATCCGGGCGACGCGCTGGCCAAGCTCAACGCCTGGCCGGCCGAAGCGCCCTGGTACGCCAAGACGCGCACCGAGTTCGTGAACAAGTTCATGAGCGCCTGAGCGCGGACGCCCCACGCTCCGCCAAGCTTCCGGCCCGGACAGGTTCCGGGCCGGCCCTCTTAATTGCGTGCTCAGTTTCGAGTGTTCGGAGGCCCATGACAACGCGGGATGTCCGGCTGGACCATGTGACGATCCGGTTCGGCGCGCATATAGCGGTCGACAATGCGCTGCTGACCATCGAGGGCGGCGAGTTCTTCTCCTTCCTCGGCCCGTCCGGCTGCGGCAAGACCACGCTGCTGCGCTGCGTTTCCGGCTTCATCGAGCCGACCGAAGGCCGGGTGCTGATCGGCGGCAAGGATATGGCGCGCGTCGGCCCCAACAAGCGGCCGACCGCGCTGATCTTCCAGAATCTCGCGCTGTTTCCGCTGATGAGCGTCGCCGACAACATCGCCTTCCCGCTGGAAGTGCGCGGCGTCGGGCGCAAGGAGCGCCGCCGGCGCGCTGACGAGTTGCTGGAACTGATCGCCCTGCCCGGCCTCGGCGACAAGAAGGTCTATGAACTCTCCGGCGGCCAGCGCCAGCGCGTCGCCATCGCCCGCGCGCTCGCGGTCGAGCCGGACATCCTGCTGCTCGACGAGCCGCTCTCCGCGCTCGATCTCAAGCTGCGCCAGCACATGCGCACCGAGCTGCGCGCCATCCAGAAGCAGGTCGGCCTGACGTTCATCTACATCACCCACGACCAGGGTGAGGCGCTGACCATGTCCGACCGGGTGGCGGTGATGAATGCCGGCGTGATCGAGCAGATCGACGACCCGGTGACGATCTATGAGCGGCCCAAAACCCCGTTCGTCGCCGGTTTCGTCGGCGAAACCAATACGATTGCTGGCAAGGTGATGTCGCAATCCGGGCTCGACGTGGTGCTCGACACCCCGCTCGGGCCGCTTTCCGGCATGGCCGGCGGCGGGCGGCATTTCTCCGTCGGGGACGCGTGCCTGCTTTTTGTCCGGCCCGAGCAGCTTTCGGTGCAAGCGGCGGGCGCGTTCTCCGCCACCGTGGTGAAGGAGGAGTTCGAGGGCAATTTGCGCCACGTCTTCCTCGATGGCGCGGGCACGCCGCTGCGGCTGTCGCGCGTGGGCGGCGGCGCGCCGCTGGCGCCGGGCACGAGCATCGCCCTCAGCTATGACCACACGCGCAGCACCGTGCTGCCGGCCAGCGGGGCGCGGGCGTGAACGCGGTGGCGCGGATTTTCCGCGACTTCAGCGGCAAGCACGGGCTCGGCGTCGCGCTCTATATCGGCATCGGCGTGCTGGTGTGGGTGATCGTGCTGATCACCCTGCCGCAGCTCGCCATGCTGGACTACTCCTTCCGCAACAACCTGCCCCCGCCCATGCGCGGCGGCGAGGCGGACGTCTACACGCTGGTGAACTACCGCTATTTCCTGTTCGGCGGCGGCGACGGACTGAACACGCTCGACATGTGGGTGCTGGGCAAAACCATCCTCGCGGCGGTGGTGGTCACCTTCATCGATGTGCTGCTGTGCTACCCGATCGCCTTCATCCTCGCCCATTCCGCCACCGGCGTCGCCGCGCGGCTGATGGTGCTGGGGCTGATCGTGCCGTTCTGGGTCAACGAGATCCTGCGCGCCTTCGCCTTCCGCGTGATCTTTGGCGCCACCGGGCTGATCAACGGCATCGGCCTCGGGCTCGGCCTGTGGGACGCGCCGGTCGACTTCATCCGCGCCGATGTCGCGCTCTATTCCAGCCTGACCTATTCCTACATCCTGCTGATGGTGTTCCCGATCTATAACGCGGTCGAGGCGCTGGACCGCAACCAGATCGAGGCCGCGCGCGACATGGGCGCCGCGTGGTGGCGGGTGCACTGGCGCATCGTGCTCCCCGTCGCCAAGCCCGGCATCGCCTCGGGCGCGACCATCGTGTTCATGCTGACCGCCGGCGCGCTGGCGGCGCCGCAGATTCTCGGCGGGCCGTCGAACCTGTGGTTCACACAGCTGATCTACCAATGGTTCAACGATGCCGGCGACTGGGCGCGAGGCTCGGCCTACGCCATCATCCTGCTGTTCACCTGCCTCGCCTTCGTCCTGCTGATGATGAAGGTGTTCAAGGTGCCGATCGGGGCGATCGGCCGATGAGCACGGGAAACGCCACCGGACGGGTCTTTTCCGTCGGCTACACGCTTCTGTTCTTCGCCTTCCTGTTCGGCCCGCTGCTGATCATGTCGGCGACGGCGTTCAATTCGTCTTCCTTCCCGCGCATCACGCCGTGGGAATGCTTCACCACCGACTGGTTCGGCGTGCTCATCTCCAACACGCGGCTGATGCAGGGTCTCGTCACCTCGATCATCATCGGGGTCGGCGTGGTGGCGATCTCGGTGCCGCTGGGGCTGGCCGGCGCGCTGGCGCTGGCGGAAATCACCCCCAGCCTGCGCTCGGCGCTCTACACGGTGCTGATCACCCCGGTGCTGATTCCCGGCGTGGTGCTCGGCATTTCCACCATCGTGTTCTGGGGCGATCTCGGCCGTTCGCTTGGCGGCGGTTTCTCGACGCTGTTCTTCAACGGCATCTTCCTGACCGTCATCGGGCAGGTCACCTTCATCGCCGCCTATGCCATGCTGATCTTCTCGGCGCGGCTGCAGCGCTTCGACCCGACGCTGACCGAGGCCGCGCTCGATCTCGGCGCCACACCGGGGCAGGCGTTCCGCAAGATCCTGCTGCCGTTCCTGCGGCCGGCGATCGGCTCGGCGGCGTTCCTCACGCTGCTGGCCTCGTTCGAGAACTACAACACCACCGTCTTCACCATCCTCGCCGACAATACCTTCACCACCGCGCTGGCCTCCAAGGTGCGCTACGGCACCGACCCCTCGCTCTCGGCGCTGGCGGTGATCATCATCGCGGTGACGCTGATCGGCGCGATCGTGCACGAGGCCTATACACGCCGTGGCGAGGCGCTGGTCGCCGGCCCGGCCAAATCCGGGCTATACGCCAACCGGCTCGGCCGGCTCGCCGTGCACCCGCTCACCGTTTTCGCGCTGCTGGTCGGTCTCGCCGGCTTTGCGGTCTATGGCGGCATGCACCATGAGTCCGGCGCCTGCCAGGGCCGGATCATGGAGGGCAAGCGCGCCGAGCAGGAGCGGCTGATCGAGGAGCAGCAACGGCGCATGAAGGAGAACGCCGCCCGCCCGCAGGCGCCGGCGGCCGGCAGCGCACCGGGCAATCCTTCGCCCTTCGGCGGCGCGTTCGGCAATGTCGGCCCCGCCGCACCCCCGGCCCCCGCCGCGCCGGCACCGTCCGGCAGTGCGCCCGGCAACCCGTCTCCGTTCGGCGGGGCTTTCGGAAATGTCGGGCCGGCGACGCCTTCCGTTCCGGCGGCCCCGCCCGCGAGCATGCCGCCCGCCGGGCCAGCCTCCTCGGGCAGCGCGCCGGGCAATCCCTCGCCCTTCGGCGGCGCGTTCGGCAACGTCGCCCCAGGCGCCCCCGCGCCGCCGCCCTGAGGGGCTCGTGCAGCGCGCCACACGTGGGCCAAAGCCTTGACCCGGCGCCGAATTCCTGGCTCGCGGCGGCGTCAGGACCATAGCGGCGGTGGGTGGTCATTTTTTACCCGCGTTCACGCGGTGATGATCGTCTAGGCAATTTGATCGGGCGGGCGGGGCTGGCGCCGGGGCCCGCTCATGCTAGGTTGACCCTGGGGCTGGTGTATCGGAGCTGGTTTTCGGAGGCTCGGCACGCGTGACGGCGACACCGGAAGGACAATCGGACAGCGGCGAGGCGGGGCCCGACGCGACGGTTCTGCGCATCGAGCGGCGCATGGCGGGGGCGCTTCGACGCGCCCAGGCCGCGCTGCTGTGGGAGCGCGTCTGGCCGGCGCTGGTGGCGCTCGGCGTCGCGCTGGGCGTGTTTCTCATCGCCTCCTGGCTCGGCCTGTGGCTGGTGCTTTCGCCCGCCGGCCGGATGATCGGCATTGCGCTGTTCGCCGTCGCGCTGGCGGTCGCGCTGATCCCGGCTCTGCGCATCCGCCTTCCCTCGGACGCCGATGCGCTGTCCCGGCTCGACCGCGAGAGCGGGCTGGCCCATCGCCCGGCGACTGCCCTGTCCGACCATCTCGCCGGCAAGCCGGACGACCCGGTAGCCAGCGCGCTCTGGCGCGCGCACATGGCGCGGGTGTCGAGCCAGATCGGCGCGCTGCGCGTCGGCCTGCCCTCGCCGCGCCTTGCCGCCATCGACACGCGCGCGGTGCGGGCACTGGTGGTGCTCGGCGTGGTCGCGACCTTCTTCATGGCGCCGGGCGACCATGTGCGTCGCATCGCCACCGCTTTCGACTGGCATGCCAGCGTGCCACCGACCCCCTACCGCATCGACGCCTGGGTGACGCCGCCGGCCTATACCGGCCGCGCGCCGATCATCCTGCCGGGCCTGCGTTCGCAGGAGACCGCACAGAACGCCGCGATGGTCGATGAGCCGCGGGATGTCGCCGCGCTGGATGGTGAAGCGAGCGCGATGACGGTGCCGGCCGGCAGCGAGCTTGTGGTGCGCGTCACCGGCCTGCCGGGCGCCGGGCTCACGCTCGAAGGCGGCATCGCCGCGGCGCTGCCGGAACCGGCCGAGGGCGAGGCCCCGGCGGCAGGCGCGCCAGCGGCCACGCCGCCGGCCGACACTGCCCGCGCCGCCAATGGCGAGCAGCGCTACGTGATCGCGCAGGACGGCGTGGCCCGGATCGAAGGGCCGGACGGGCGCCGCATCGCCTGGAGTTTCAAAGCCCAGCCCGACGCACCCCCGAGCATCGCGCTGGCGCGCGACCCGCAGGCCTCCGGCCGCACGGCGATGATGCTGGCCTACAAGGTGGAGGATGATTACGGCGTGGTGAGCGCGCAGGCGCGCTTCGCGGCACTGCCGCCCGCGCCGTCGCTTCACGCGCTGAAGAATGCCCCGCCCCGGCCGGAGCCGCGCCCGCTGGTCGCGGCGCCCGATTTCGCGCTGCCGCTGCCCGGCGGGCGCACCCGCTCCGGCGCCAGCCAGACCACCAAGGACCTGACCGAGAGCCCGTGGGCCGGCGCCCGCGTGGCGATGACGCTGGAAGCGCGCGACGAGGCCGGCAATGTCGGCGTGGCGCCGACCCGCAACATCGTGCTGCCGGCGCGCGTGTTCTCCAATCCGCTGGCGCGCGCACTGATCGAGCAGCGGCGCGACCTCGCGCTCAACGTCAATGAGCGCGAGCGCGTCGAGGCCGCGCTGCGCGCGCTAGCGATCGCGCCCGAGCGCTTCACGCCCGAGGTCTCGCATTATCTCGGCCTGCGCACCGCGACCACGCGCCTCGCCAACGCCCGCAACGACGATGAGCTGCGCGAGGTGGTGGACTATCTCTGGGAAGTCGCGGTCCGCATCGAGGACGGCGAGATGTCCGATGTCGAGAAGCGGCTGCGCGATGCCCAGGAGGCGCTGCAAAGCGCGCTGGAGAACAATGCCAGCGACGAGGAGATCGCCAAGCTGACGCAGGAACTGCGCGAGGCGATGCAGGAATTCATGAAGGCGCTGGCCGAGCAGGCCCAGCGCAATGGCGACATGGCCAGCCAGCCCATGGACCCGAATACCCGCACGCTGCGCCCGCAGGATTTGCAGCGCATGCTCGACCGCATCGAGGACATGGCCCGCAACGGTGCGCGCGATGGCGCCCGCCAGATGCTGAGCGAATTGCAGAACATGCTGAACGGCCTGCAGGCCGGGCGCCAGCAGCAACAGCAGCGCCGCGGCCAGAGCCAGATGTCGCAGGCGATGGACGAGCTCGGCAACATGATCCGCCAGCAGCAGCGCTTGCGCGACCGCACCTTCAAGGAAGGCCAGCAGCCCGGCCAGCAGGGTGAATCGGGCGAGCCGGGGCAGCAGGGCGAGCAGGCGTTCAACGAGCTCAAGCAGAATCAGGAACAGCTGCGCGAACAGCTCCGCCAGCTGCGCGAGAAGATGCAGCAGGCCATGCGCAATCGCGGCCAGCAGGGGCAGAAGGGCGAACAGGGCCAGCCCGGCGAGGGCCAGCAAGGTCAGGGTCAACAGGGCCAGCAGGGGCAGGGACAGCCCGGCGATGGCGGCCTTGGCGAGGCGGAGCAGGCGATGCGCGAAGCCGAGCAGGCGCTCGGCCAGGGCGACGGCACCGGCGCGGTGGATGCGCAGAGCGAGGCGCTGCAGGCGTTGCGCAAGGGCGCCCAGCAGATGGCCGAGGCGATGCAGCAGCAGGGCGGCCCCGATGGCGGCCCCGGCTCGCCCTCCGGCGAGATGGCCGAGCGCAACGACCCGCTCGGACGCCCGCTGCGCTCCCGCGACTATGGCGACGACACCACGGTGAAGGTGCCGGACGAGTTCGACATGCAGCGCGCGCGCCGCGTGCTGGAGGAACTGCGCCGCCGCTTCGGCGAGAATTTCCGTCCGCAGCTCGAACTCGACTATCTGGAGCGCCTGCTGCGCGATTTCTGAGCGGCGCCGGATCGGGCCTGTGGGATGCCGCAGCCGGCCGGGGCGCTTCCCGGAGGTTTCGACGCGGGTCCCGACACGGACATGGCGCCGCAGCCGCTCCATCTCGGCTGGATCGTCGGTGTCCGAGCCTTGCACCCGACGCGCGACGCCATTTAAGGTGCCTTCCGAAGAGGGAGCCGTCCGGTGCGCCCGGCGCGGGCGCGGCCCGGCCGGCGCCGCGACGGCGATGTCGCAGGGGAAGAAAATGAGCGCAGACATCCGGGAAAACGTCGCTGGGGAAGAGATGTATGAGGAGCGCGAGGCCGTTGCGCTCTTCGATAGCGAAGCCGCGCTCAACAAGGCGGTCGACGCGCTGCTGGAGCTTGGCCTCGCGCCGGAGGATATGAGCCTGCTCGCCGATGCCGGCACGCTGTCCGGCAAGTCGGTCAAGGAGCTGGAAGATGCGGACAATGTGCCGCACGCCGCCTATGTCTCGCCGGGCACCCGCTCGGAAGGGCTTGCGGCGGCGGCGGGCGCCCCGGCGCTGGCGGTCGGCCTCGGCGCGGCGGCGGTGGTCGCCAGCGGCGGCCTGGCGCTGATCCCGACCCTCGCGGTGGTCTGCGGCAGCGGCGCGGCGGCCGGCACGGTCGGCCTGCTGCTCGGCCGCGCCTTCGGCAAGTTCCACGCCGAGCGCGTGCGGCTCGACATCGCCAATGGCGGCATCCTGCTGTGGGTGCATGCGCCGGAAGGCGCCAAGGACGCCAAGATCATCGAGGCGCTGACCAGCAATGGCGCGCGCGATGTGCATTTCCACTCGGTGAAGCGCAGCTGGGGCGTCGCCGAAGTTCCCGGCCACGACTTCCAGCCGGATCCGCTGCTCAAGGCCTGAGACGCGACGCCGGTGCTTTCGTGACTGTCAGATCCCATTCCGGCCGCGGGCCCGGGATGGGATCTGTCGTTTCACCACGGCGTCAGGCGCGGAAATACCGAATCAGCACCAGCACGCCGATGCCGGTTACCAGCGCCGCGCACAGCGCCATCACCAAAGCGGACTGGTCCAGCCAGGCGATGGTCGGCACAGCCAGCGCCATCACCACCCCGTTGGCGCACATCCGCCACGAGGCGGTGTGTACGCCGGAGACGAAGGTGCCGAGCGCCACCAGGATCAGAACGATCAGGCTGGTGATGTCGGCATTGGCGATGGCCTGAACGCTCGGGGCGAACACCAGGCTCATGGCTATCAGGAACGCCGCCCAGTGCAGCGCCTGGGTCCAGACCAGCCGCCAGCCCCGGCCATTCGCGCGGGCGCGCGGCCAGCCGATGGCGATGCCGATGCCGCAGATGATGACCGCAAGCAGGGCCCAATAGGTCGCGATGGGCTGTCGGGTCAGGCTGACATAGCCGACGCCGGCGACCGTCAGAGCCAGAATCGCCAGATGCGGCAGTTCCGCGAGCCAGAAGCCGCGCGGGGTCTCGCTCCGGGGAAGCCGGGCCGATTCGAGTTCGTCCGGGTCGAACATGCGGAAATCCCTCGTCGATTACGTGATGCCTTCACACCCGCTTAGCATAAACCGGCAGGAAGCGGGCTCGTCGGGGACCATCGGAGGCGACCCAGGCTGACACCGGGACACATCGGTCCGGATCATTTCGTAACCGTGCCGGACGCCGGTTGATGAAATCCGCGGGGCTTACGGTATAAGATGGCCGACATGTCCGTGATGCCCGAATCGTGCCGTCATCCCCCTGTCCGATCCGTCCGTGCGGTGGCCCGCACCGTCCCCTCCGGACGTGGCGGGTGGAGGCGCCGTGGCGGCCTGCTGGCACTGCCGGCAGCGATGGCGGCGTCTCCGGCGGTGGCTCAGGTGGCGGGCGCGCCGGCCATCCCGGCCTTCGGTGCCTTTTTTCCGGCCTGGCTGCTCTGTGCCGCGCTCGGCATCTTCGGCGCGGTCATCGCGCGGCTGGTCTTCATCCGTATCGGGCTCGACGACGTGCTGCCCTGGCCGCTGGCGGTGTATACCGCGCTCGCGGTCGCGCTCGCCGTCCTCGCCTCCTCCTTGCTCTTCGGGCTTTAGAAACGTGACGGAAGCATCCGGCAAAGGTCCCACCCGCGCGCTCGGCGTCATCGTCAGCGTCGCGATCATCGCCGGCGCGGCCTATCTGGTCTGGGGCAATCTGCGCCATGCCGAGCTGAATCCGCTCTCCGAGGACGCCGTGCTGACGGCGGACGTGGTGCATGTCGCCGCTTCCGTGCCCGGTCGCATCCAGAGCTTCGGCGTGGCGGAAAACGGCAAGGTGGCACAGGGCGAACTGCTGTTCGCGCTGGATCCCGCGAGCTTCAAGCTCGCCGTGGATCAGGCCGCCGCTGACCTGCGCGCGGTGGAGGCGACGCTGGAGACGCAGCGCCGCACCATCAAGGCGGAGCAGTCCAACGCCGTGATCGCGCAGGAACAGGTGACGCGCGCGCAGGCCAATCTGGCGCTGGCCGAGCAGACGCTGGCGCGGCTCGTCGCGTTGCGCCCCAAGGGCTATGTCTCCGCCCAGCAGGTGGACGACGCGGCCACCGCCAAGCGCGACGCCGAGGTCAGCCTGCGGCAGGCGCTGCAGCAGGCCGCGGCCGCCGATGCGCTGGTGAGCAGCGTCGCCGCCGCCGAGGCGCTGGTGGATGCGCGCCGCGCCGCGCTCGCCATTGCCGAAAAGGCGCTGGCGGACACCCAGGTGCGCGCGCCCAATGACGGGCGCGTCGTCGGGCTGTCGGTGTCGCCGGGCGAGTTCGTCATCACCGGCCAGACCGTGTTCACGCTGATCAACACCGAGGCGTGGTTCGCCTCGGCCGGCTTCCGCGAGACCGACCTCGCCAACATCAAGGTCGGCGACTGCGCCACGGTCTACGCGCTGGCCGACCGCTCGATCGCGATCACCGGCAAGGTCGAGGGCATCGGCTGGGGCGTCGCCTCCGAGGAGGCGATCAACATTCCGCGCAGCCTGCCTTATGTGCCGAAGACGCTGGACTGGGTGCGTGTCGCGCAGCGCTTCCCGGTGCGGGTGCGCCTTCTCGATCCTCCCGAAGGGCTGATGCGCGTGGGCGCCTCCGCGATCGTGCAGATCGATCATGGCAAGAGCTGTTAGCTGGACCTTTTCCGGCCTCGCCGCCCAGGTGAGGCACGATCTCTCCCCCTTTGAGGGGCGGGCCGGGATGACGTGGCGCATCGCGCTGCTGTGCGCCATCGTGGCGATGGTGGCGATGGTCTACAAGGTGCCCGAACCGGCGCTGAGCTGCTACCTCATCATCTTCCTGATGAACCCCAATGGCGCGGAATGCGTCGGCAAGGGGCTCGGGCTGATCGTGCTGGTCTCGATCATCGTGCTGCTGCTGGTGCCGATCGTGAACGTGACGATCGAATCGCAGATCCTGCGCATGCTGGCGATCATCGGCCTGTCCTTCGTGCCGGTGTTCTTCGGCGCCGCGAGCGCGCTGGGCGAGATCGGCTCGATCATTGCGCTGGTGCTGGCCTTCGTGCTGACGCTGGTCGACATGGTGCCGGTCGGTGAGGTGGCGACGCGCGGCCTGCTCTATGCCTGGCAGATGGCCTCGATGCCGATGGCGCTGATGGTGGTGTTCTGCCTGGCGCTCGGCTGGTCGCCGCAGCGCCTGATCCGCCGCCGGCTGGCGGCGCGGCTGAACGCCGTGGCGGATGTGCTGGAGCGGCCGGGCCCGGCGGGGCGCGCGCGTCTCGGCGCATGGCTCAGCGAGGGCAATGACGCCTCGTTCCAGCTCGCGCAGATGTCCAGCCAGATGGGGCTGACCCGCCGCGAGGCGACCCGGCTTCTGGCCGCGCGGGTGGAGAGCAGCTACCGCCTGCTGCTGGCTGCCGCCGCGCTGCCGGAGTCCGGCGAGGGCTGGGCCGGCTCGCCGCAGGCGCGCGCGCTGGCATCGTCCTGCCGTGCCGCCGCTGCGGCGATCCGCGCCCGGACCGTCCCACCGGCGCCGCCTGAGCTGGCCATGGGCAGCCGTGCCTCCGACGGCCAGGCCGGCCGCGCGCTCGGGCTGATCGGCGAGGCGCTCGCCGAGTTCGCGGTGCCCCCGCCCGATGCCGGTGCCGCGCCGCGCAAGGTGCCGTTCCTCAAGCCCGACGCCTTCAGCAATCCCGAATATCAGCGCTATGCGCTCAAGGTCACCGCCGCCGCCGTGGTGGCCTACATCCTCTATTCCAGCGCCAGCTGGCAGGGCATCCACACCGCGATGATCACCTGCTACGTCGCCGCGCTCGGCACCACCGGCGAGACCGTGCACAAGCTGCTGCTGCGCATTTCCGGCGCGCTGGTGGGCGCGGCGATGGGGATCGCCTCGATCATCTTCATCGCGCCGCATCTGACCGCGATCGACGGGCTGATGGTGCTGGTGTTCCTCGGCGTGCTGCCGGCGGCCTGGGTCTCCTCGGGCCCGGAGCGCATCTCCTATGCCGGCGTGCAGATCGGCCTCGCCTTCCTGCTTACCGTGCTCAACGGCTTCCAGCCTTCGACCGATCTCAGTGTGGCCAGCGACCGTGTGATCGGCATTCTGGTCGGCAACCTCGTGGTCTATGTCGTGTTCACCAGCGTCTGGCCGAAAAGCGCGGTCGAGGACGTGCGGCTGCGCCTCGCCAGCGCGCTGTCGCTGCTCTCCGGCCTTGCGGCGCTGGCGCCGGAGGAGCGGCGGCGCGCGGTGAATGTCGCGGCGCAAGCTGGCACCGAGCTGGCGGCGGCCGAGGCGGGGCTGGAGGTTCTGGCCTTCGAGCCCGCCCGGCTCCAGCCGCCGCTCGCGGAGGTCCGCCGGCTCACTGAGGCCGCGCGGCAGGCACGCGCGCTGGGGCCTTCCCTGTTCATCGCGCCGGAGCGGCGCGAGGATATCGCCGCCGCCTTGGCCGCTGCCGGGGTGGCGCTGCGGCAACAGGGGGAGGCCGCCGTGGCCGGAAGCGGCCCTGCGGCTTTGCCTCTTGGCACCATCCCCCCTATTGAACAGGGGGGCGGCGACGAACTCGGGACGCGAGCGACGCGGATCGGGCTTTTGCTGGCGGGCTGAGGGTTGGACGCAGGCGATTTCGCAATGAGGCAGGGATGGACGGGCGCGCTTGCGCGCGGTCGCGCCGTCATGCTCGGCCTCGCGCTGCTGGGCCTTGCCGCCTGCGCCCCCAATGCGCTGGATCGCGCGCCGGGCTCGGCCTCCGAGCCGTGGCAGCCGAGCGAGGAGGGCGCGAGCGCCCTGCTGCCGGGGCCGCGCCATTCGGTCGATCTCGACGCAGACGGCGTGCGCCGGTTCGCCGTGCCGGCCGATCCCGCGGTCTCGGTGCTGCCGGCCCAGCCTGATCTGGTGCCGGGCCGGGTCTATCATCTGCCGGAACTGATCGACGTCGCGCAGGCCCACAACCCGCTCACCCGCGTCTCGTGGGAACAGGCGCGGCAGGCGGCGCTGGCGGTCGGCGTGACGGAGGCGACCTTCCTGCCGACCATCTCTGCCAGCGTGATCGGCGGGCGGCAGACCGTGACCAGCCCGCTGCCGGCCCCGCTCGGCAACCAGCGCTATTTCGACACCACGGCGGAAGGCGTGGTGCCGCTGGTGGCGCTGCAATGGCTGGTGTTCGATTTCGGCCAGCGCAGCGCGGTGCTCGATGCCGCCAGGCAGGCCTCCTATGCCGCGAACATCACGTTCAACGGCATGCACCAGAAGCTGATCTACGACGTCACCCGCACCTATTACCAGTATGGCGCGGCGCGGGTGAACGAGAAGATCGCCCGGCAGGCGCTCGCCAATAGCCGCGCCATCGCGGCGGCGGTGGAGGCGCGCGAGGAGAAGGGCCTCGGCACCACGGTCGAGACCGCGCAGGCCCGCCAGGAGGTCGCCCAGTCCGAGCTGCGGGTGGTGCAGTCCAAGGGGCTGGCGCGTGATGCCTACCAGGCGCTGATTTCCGCCATGGGCATCTCGCCGCTCACCGTGATCCAGGTCGCCGATTCCGGTGGCCGCCCCCTGCCCGGCGCCATGGAACTGCCGACCGAGCCCCTGATCAAGTTCGCGCTGGCGCAGCGCCCGGACGTGCTGGCGAGCTATGCCGCGCTGCGCGCCACCCATGCCGGCATCAAGGCGGCAGAGGCCGAGTTCATGCCCAAGGTGTTCCTGGCCGGGGTGGCGGCGGCGCAGAACAGCAATCTGAGCGCGGGCGGCCTGCCGACCATCGGCACGCAGGGCTCCACCACCGGCATGATGATCGGGGCGACGGTGCCGCTCTACGATGCCGGCCTGCGCGCGGCCCAGCTCAA
This sequence comes from Ancylobacter gelatini, assembly GCF_022601675.1. Classification (GTDB taxonomy): domain Bacteria; phylum Pseudomonadota; class Alphaproteobacteria; order Rhizobiales; family Xanthobacteraceae; genus Ancylobacter; species Ancylobacter gelatini. Next base: position 187,830 of record NZ_JAKVIL010000009.1, read on the forward strand.
GAAGGCGGAATCCGACGCCAAGATCGCCGAATCGACCTTTGCCCAGACCCAGGACCTCGCGGTGCGCGAGATCGTGGTGGCGGCGGACACGCTGCGCTCGGCGCTGGAATCCTACCGCGCCGCCTCCAAGCTCGCACAGGCCGCCGCCATCACCTATGACGCCGCGCTCGACGCCTATCGCAACGGGCTCGGCACGGTGACCGCCGCGACGATGGCCAATAGCGGGCTGCTCGATGCCCGGCAGGCGCGCGCCGACGCCCATGCCGCCTCGCTTGTCGCGGCGGCGAGCCTCGCCTTCGTGCTGGGCTCGATGACCTCGCGCGAGGTGCCCGCAAAGCTGGAAGGACAGTAATCGCGGGCGCTCTACACGCCCGCGTGATGTTACCAAACTGTAATACCGGCTCCAGATTGCGTTAAGGCTGGGTTTTCTAGGTTGGGGATCGAACATGGCCGCCAT